>NZ_VNHU01000001.1 GCF_008124785.1 Aquimarina intermedia
ATTAATTCTTGTTTGGCTAGCCAAACAAGAATTAAAAATAATAACTTTATAAAAGTTTTAGAAAAATAAGCAGTTCTAATTAGGGGAAGCCTACACTAATAATCACAGGCCTCATGATGCACTTGGTAAAATCTCTCCAGTAAAATATGCCGAAATTAATTCTTGTTTGGCTAGCCAAACAAGAATTAAAAATAATAACTTTATAAAAGTTTTAGAAAAATAAGCAGTTCTAATTAGGGGAAGCCTACACTAACATCTTTAAAAAATACAAGAAAGAACTAAGATAAGTTTACTCAGTTTTTTTATAATTTTACAGCCTATAATTCGGGATATACAGATCTTATTGGATAATCCTCACGTTATATGATTACCATAACGATTCTAATAAGTATGTAAAGAAGGCTTTGTCTCTAATTGAACCTTATGCACAGTCTCCAGACATGGAACTAGGTGTATTATATAATCAAATCAGAGCTAGTATCAAAATACAACAAAATTAATACTCAATTTTTGCTGCTAATTTCTGTTACTTTACAGATTAAAACTCGTTAATGTTTTAATCTTGTTAGAAATACTACTTATTAAGAAGTTGAGAAGATGGTTAATATTTAATTATTTTTTTACTTCGACAACTGTCTCAACAGCAATTGTAATTTTTCTATTTCCTTTTGCTGGTGTTCTATTTTCGAATTTTGCTGCTTAATATCTTTTTGTTGTTGAATAGTATAAAGTGTTAATTCCTCTATCTTCTTTAAAAGCATCATATCCAATTGTCCCAGCAAAATTCCATTTTGTTCAAACTCCTTGGCAGATGCAATTTCAGGAAGGTGACCATTTGCTTTTATAAAGCTTTCAACCTCTGGTAAGCTTTTTAATTTATAGTCTTCTTTGAAAACATAGTCTGGAGCGGGTACGTTTAGATCAACCTTGATCTCTTTTGCATGAATATTACCATTTATTGTTAGTTTGGCATCTGGAGCTAACGTCCCAATCCCTACATCCCCTCTTTCGTTAATTCTCATACCATGCTTTGACCCAACAATAAAGTCTAAGTTCTCGGAGACACCACCACTATTAGGAGTAGTTTTAATTACCGAGTTCCATTGGGAATCAGATAACCGTATTGTTGCACCATTTACATTTGATGGATTATGGATATTGAGAATCTGTTTGGAACTGCCATCTCCTTTAACGTGAAGTTTATTTAACGGGTTTGTTGTACCTATACCAACATTTCCATTTGCCAACTCTGTTATCTGTGCACTAGTTCCCAAAGTGACTCCTAACAATATTATAATTAGTTTTATTCTAATCATTTTTAAATATTTTAAATACTATCTTCTAATAATAAAAGGTAATTAAAGTTTAATACTAGAAATATAATCTAGTAATGTAAAGTTTCTGCTTTTGATTCTAAATCTTCACAATTTAAACGCCCTTATTTAATCTCACTTTTACTAGGATTAAATGAGGATTCGTTTTAGACCTCAGAACACCTAATAATCTATCAATCACTTTTTTTGAACCTTGACAGGCTCATTATATCATTAGATATCACCTGTTTCCATCCTCTTTAAACAATTTTTAGTGTTAGTTTTTTAACTTTTAAAAACTCTAAGTTAAAAAATTGATTAATGATTAAGCGGGAGGTAGTCCAATAAAATTGCAATCGATCCAATTCGAAAAATGTGCTATTTGGACATCGCTTGCTCTTTTAAAGAAATATTTCAGATTTTCTGTTTTATGTATAAAAATTAGTCGATCATTTTCACTTCGATAAAAGAAGGAAACTTTTTTAATATCAGTTCCATAGTACAAAGTTTGCTTTTCTATAGTTTGGTGAAAAAAATCGCTAATTTTTTCTTTGATTTTATTTTTATTTTTCACGAGAAATGAATCATAAACGATATAGCAGTTATCATCAATCATCATTTCAATATAATTTCTAAATAAACTTATTTCTATTTTAAGATTATTATGATTAGAAATTAATTTGAAAAAAAAACCTCCATTTATATTATGATCTTTAACTTTTATGTAAGACTTATTGAAGTCAATTTTGACTGATGGGATTTCAGAACATAATTCTAAAACAAATTTTGATATTTCAGTGTCAAAACCTTCAAACTCGTTGATCTTCTCGTTAAGATACTCTATGTTTTCTTTAAAAAATTTAAAATTTTCCATTTATTCGTTATAAAACCAATCTATATGTTTGTTATTTGGAGGATTTCCAATAGAAGTTCTAAACACATGTTTGCCTTTATTATTCCCCCATCCAGTTCTAAAAGGCCCGCGATTAAAGAATCCTCTTCTACCATCCGGTAGCCACTGTGAATGATATCTCCCAAACAAATGACTTCTGTAACCTAGAATTTTACTTTGAAAAATAGTTTTTCCCGAAAAACCTATCTTCAAACCATTTGTAAATCTCAAAGAAGACAATGCGTACCCACCACCATAAGTTAAAGCGAGATCGGGTGTTGAATAACCTGCGGCATAAGCAAAGTCGTTTGCGGACATGTTTGAGATGTTGTCGTAAATTTCATTTAGATACTCATCACTAGGAGAAAGAAGCGTTTTCCTTTGCAATAAATTATTGAATCCAGTATACAACGATTTTTTATAATAATCCGATCGAAACAGATCATTCTGCACAAAATCGACAATATCAATTACTCGGTTATTAAAACCGCTTTTAAAACTATCTTTAAGGCCACCAACATAATTCGCAATTCCTAAGACACTAACACTAGTTCCTGAACTTGAATTACTTATTAATATCGGAGATACACCAGAGCCAGAGAGAGTCGATGCATCAATACTAATTTGATTCGTGGATAACTTAATAGTCCTTGGTCCAGAGCTTTTTTCTTCACCAAAAAATCTTCTAATCGCTCTTCCAGCTTCTCTAAATGGTGTGGCGATATCTTCAGCCACACTTTCAATATTAGTACCCAGCCAATCTCCTATGCGCCACTCGTCCCAATTATTTGCAATGGTCATAATTAAACTACCATATCCTACTTGTTCTACGTTAGTCAAACCAGGTGTTTCGGTTGTTTCACATACACAGGATGAGTTTGTCATTTCACCAGTTGGATCATTATATATAAGTGGATTATTGAGCACATAGCCGTAACGATTAAAATTCTGTGTGTTATAAGGATTTTGAATATAATTATCCGGTGATAAAAACCTCCCAAGCTGTGGATCGTACATACGACCGTTCATATGTATTAAGCTTACACTAAAAAAATGTTCATGACCTGTATATCCTCTATCCAATAAGGCATCATAATTAAATTCGGTACTGCCAGTAGTAGACCAAAACTTATCAACTGTACCCCAAGCACCAAACTGTCTTTTTTCTATAGCCTCTCCATTAGCATCACTTATCGCTAATATACTTCCCAGATAATCTCTATGTAGATAATAAAAATCGTTAACGGGTGCTACACCATTTTTCTTAATATGAGCAATTGGTGCTGTGTACGCATCACCGTCTAAATAGGTTATAATTTTATACGTGTTGTCCTGTTTATCATGTATAACCTCTACTGGAGTTATTGAAGAGTATTGTTTATGATATCGACGTAACAGCTTGTCCTCGTCTAACCCACCATACCATGCATGACTACGATTCTCTAAAGGACCGTACTCAAAGCTTACTCTACCATTGTTAGCTTCACGAATCTCAACAGGTTTCTTAAAAGCGTTGTATGTAATCTCTTGTGGCGCGTGTTGTTCGTAGTATTGATCTCCAACTGTGTTGAGACCAATTTCTTTTAATTGATATTTATTATTAGTTTGATATGTATAATCTCCAACCGTAGAGTTATTGACTATTCGACCTTTAGTATCGTAGCTCTGGGTTTTTACAACAGCACCACTGATTGCTGTCAAACGATCCAAATTGTCATAATCAAAATTTTCTTGCCAATTAAAGCTAAGATTATTTCTTGAAGTCAATGTTCCTCTGGCACCGTTGAAAATATACGACATTTGCATGACTATTCCTTGTGTATCCGTATGTGTGTCTACCATTGTTCTCATAAATCCATACGCATCATATTCTCGACTTTTCACAACACCATTTCCTAACGTAATAGTAAGTGCTTGACCTCTATGGTTTTCATCATTAACCTTCCATAAACTTTTACCTGTTGTCACATCAAGAATTTCATTTCTAATTCCTGCTGTATCATAGCTATTTTTGGTTGTTATAATACTGTTTTGACCTGTACTTGTAGTAGTAATTTTCTCTTGACTAACTCTATCATATGCATCATACGTATAACTTTTTTCAAATCTTGCTATATCCGTGATTTCAGTAATATCTGAGGGTCGATAATTAGCATCATACGCGTATGTATATTGAAAGGATTTATTATAAAAATTATCCCGCCCAGTTATACTTTCGATCATTTTACTTGCCGCATTATAAGTCAGATCCAACTGCAAGGCCGTATTTTCTCCTTCTATTTTTTTCTGTATAAGTTTCCCGTAGTTATCGTACTTATAAGAAGTTAATCCTTTTGGAGTAGTCTCTTCAATCAATTCACCTATAGCATTATAAGCATAGGTATATGTTCCTGCAGAGGGATCGGTTAATCGGGTTTTTCTACCCCAACCGTCAATTTCGACTTCAACTTTATTCCCGCCATAGTCCGCTGATTTCATAATTCCATTTGCATAGTAGTTATATGATACAGTACCACCGGAATCAGTAACTTCGGCAATATTGCCCCAGGCATCTTTTGTAGAAGTTACAGTTTTGACGCCATCAGTAGCTGTACTCGTTAAGCCACTGTATGTAGTAGACACCGTTTTACCCGTATGCATTTGAAAACTAACAGGTCTGCCGTACTGGTCATAACTTGTAATATCCCATTGTGAAGGTGCAGAGAAGTAGGGCTGACTTTCTTTTTTAATCCTTCCCAATATATCATGTTCAATACTTTTAGAAATCCATTTGTTATTTAAACTCAGTACACTGCTTTTAACCGGCCAACCAAAACGATTAATAAATGTACGCTTATCTTGCCCTTCCGGATAATCTGTCAAAACAGACATAAATAGAGATCCTGATTCATTTTTATAACTGGTATGAGTCGTCTTGTTCAAATAGTTTGTTTGGCTAGTTACTCTATTCCATCCATCATAAATAAAAGAAGTTTTCTGACCGTAGGGATTTGTATAGGTTTTTAAATTCCCCGTATTTGGATTAAAATCATAAGTACTTACTAAACCTTCGATATCAGTAACATTTTCTATAAATCTACCGCTTGGGTCATACTTAAAGCGTGTAATCCTTGGCACGATACCTTGAGCGTTTATAGACTTAGTAATAATATTCCCAAAATTGTCATACTGCATTGATTCGGTTAACCAATCGGTATTATTTCCTTTTTTCTTAATAGTACTAACTAAGTTGCTGTCGTAAACGAATTCGGTCTCTGTAGTAAATGTATGACCGTACTGTGTATTACTTGATATTTGATTTTTTATCCGTCCAACATGATAATTTGAGTCATACGAGGCTGTATTATTATAATAGGTATAATTCTCAGTATTAGAACCACCTGAGGAGGTTGTGTTGACCGATAAGGGATTGTTATATTGGTCATAAGTAATATTTTTTGTAGATGTAATCCCATGAATTGCATCATCTATTATTATACGTTTCGCTGAGATACTGAAAACTTTGTTACCTGAAAGTGAATACGTATAATCATATGTTGACTTGGATATATAATTACTCGGATCACCATGAGAATAAGGACTCGTGGAAGACCAATCTAAAACTGTTGCACCTCGCAACTGCGGATTTTGTTTTGATATATTCCATATGGTAGTAACCCCACTACCATCCCAATTCGTTTTTTTAAGCGTCCTAAATCCCAAAAAACCTAGCCCCTCTACATGTGAAGTGGCACCTCCATATGAATACCGTTGGCTTCTTTCTATACCAGAACCCTTCTCTATAATCTTACTGACCAATTTAAGATTAGGAGATAAATTAATGTTTACATATGGAAATCCATCCTGATAACTTGAGGTGTAAATATTATCATAATCCTCTCCACCAATAGAACCGTATGCTATTTCATGAACAAAACCATTGTTAGAAATACTATTTAACTGTGTCTCTTTTTGAACGTCCCTATTGAATTGATACGCAAAAAAGCTATTGACTCCTATGTAACCGTATTCTAAATTACTACTGGAGGTGTTTGCGTCTAAAAAAACAGGAATACCATATTTTTGATTGCCTTGATTTCTTTTCTCATAAGTTCTCTCAGAAAAGGGAGCATTTGCACTATTACCACCAACTTGATTAAAGTAATAAGATATTCTATCAAAAGAACGATCAGTGGCAGCATAAGGCGTAACCACCTTATGTTTGATTAAATCTGTTTTACCGTCCGCATTAAAATCTTGAGCGATATAATGGTATTCCACAAAAGGCGCTGCAATTCCTTCTTCCACAATTCCAGTGTCAGAAGTTCCATAACCTTCTTTATAAGTCATGCTGGTATTAATGTCACTAATATTAAAACCTGTACCTGTAGATGTAAAAAAGCGCCAAATATAGTCATTTTTACTTGTAGGCGTTGCAAAATCTATTTTTCCGTCTCCATTATAATCACCGAAGAGTTTAGGTGTATTTGCACTAATTTTAATATCGGATAAGTTTTCAATCAAAACTAAATTGTTTGATTTATTCAAGGAATAAATTTTAACCCCTCCTTCTCTAAAATGAAATAACTCTGATTTGCCATCCCCATCAAAATCGCCTGACAATAGAGGGTGTGTAGAAGTTAACGCGTCTTGAAGAGTACCTGCAAGATTGGCGAAATCTGTGGTTTTAGCACGATTTAAATCGACGAAATAAACCTTTGGATCACTGATTTCTATTGAACTACATTCTACTTCTGGATATTGGTCGTGTGGGTCACGAACGGGGTGACATTCTTGACCAATTTCATAACTCTTTTGAATCGCTAAAACATCTACGATTCCATCTCCGTTGAAATCACCTGTAACATATTCTTTTGGAATCTTACGACGATCTCGATGATCCATTTTACCATGAAACTTACTGCCTTGAGTAACAGTAAATCCAGGCTTCAACGTCAACTGTTCTGAAACACCATACGTTACATTAGCATTATTATATATTGAATGATTTGCAATAATCTGGTCCTCATATTTATTTACTGTAGATCCATTTATATCTAAAACTGCGTTATAGGTGTTTGAAGCACCGTTGTTATACACATACGTTGGTGCTTTCCAAACTTTATCATAGCCATACAACCCAGCTGCTCCCCCTATTTGATAGGATTTAAAGTGAACGTCTGAGGTCGAATTGTTTTCGGCATAATTTTCAGAGACTAGAGTAAAAGCTTGACCTGGCATTACTTTATATTTATTATTCTGAACGTCTTCAGCCATAAACGTACTAGATAAAATTGCGTCAAACTTTCCTAACTGATAAGTACGACCAAGATTAGTAGGGCTACTTCCATTATAGCTATTAAAAAATCTCCAAAATAAGTTGATCTCTCCAAGTTTGTCCCTTTTATAGGTAATAAAATCCATTTTTCCATCCGCATCAAAATCTCCAGATAAGCTGCCGTGTAGATCCGATCTCGCTCCAGGAGCTATAGACGTAGGTTGGCTATTGACCGGTGTTAATTCTTCCAGAAAAGGTGCATTTGATCCATAATCAAACAAAACAGGTGTAAAAGGTTTATTCTCCCTATTAAATTCTTGAATTTGCGAAATTTTTTCATAGCCAAGATGCAGCGTTTCATGCGTTATTTGATATTTACGATATAGCAAGTTTGAGCTAAAAACGAGAATTTTTTCTAAAATTTTTGACCTTTTAAATAAATGACCTCCGACATAAGACTTTTCTGGGAGAACTCTATTTTTATAAGTGAAACGTATCGAATTAGGCGGTGCAGATGTTCCAATATTTGATCCATACAATATCTCATTAATTTGCAGTATTCCATCACTTTCCGTATAAGAAAATTGTATATAATTTCCTTGAGCATCTTGTAATTTATATATCGCCCACTCCAGCCTACTTCTAGATCCGCCGGCATTACCAAACCAAGCACGAGAACCATTAGGATAATATACAATAAAATAAGAAGGCCCATAATTGGTCCCATAAGGAGATACCCCGTGAGCCTTAACAACTATATTTGAGTAACTCTCTGTTTGATATTCAGAATTTGACGCTCCGTAACTACCTGATTTGAGCATTAAGCGTTGGCCATTCAAAGCGTATCTATCAGTACTATCAAAATCTACCGGATCAATAATTCCATCATGATATGTGGTTGAAGGAATTCTGGTAATAGTAGATAACCCAGAAATATTCCAACCCCAACCTGCAATGCCATTACTAGACTGACTGTTAAAGGTTAAAGAAATGTTGGGAGCCATATTTTTAATTCCTGGTGGAACTACAATTGGCACTGTATAGTTGGCTCCACCACTCGATGTAACAGATAAATCTGCTACAGTAGCCCCCACTTCGCTTCCTGACGTTATATTATTAAAAGATACTGTGGATGCTGTACTCGATTTTTCTGAAAATACAACTGGAGAAGATTGAGAAGTTTTGATATTCTCAAATGGAATATTTATAAGATCAGAGGAGTTTTTTAATACATCGTCTCTTGTTTGCTGCGCATAAGTGTTTACAGACAACAAAAAAAGCAATAGTACTAGAGAATGTTTTTGTAGTTTCATACTAAACAGATTATTTTTTAATAATTTTTTTAGTTATCAAATTTCCGTCATTGAAAAGAAATTTTACCAAGTATAATCCATTTGGCCAATAAGATAAGTCAAGTTTAATCATCGAATCGTCAGAAACGAAATTCAAGGAATAAACTTTTGAGGCAGTATCAATAACTACTATTTCTGAAATCAAGTCATTATATTGACTATCCCATCTTAAATTCAAAAGTCCTTTAGTGGGATTAGGGAATATGGATATACTATTATTAAACTCTTTGTATTCAATAATTTCTTTTTCGCTTTGTACTTTCTCAATAACACTCTTTGCATTCGCACTTTTTAATAAAACTTCACAGTTCCCAGTCTTACAGTACACCTTTTTAACTTGATTACCTGCACTATCGTATGTGAAAATTAATTTTGACTGTGAAAAACCTATCGTTGAGATTGAAAAAAACGTTATTATTAATATTCTAATCATCATTTTTATGTGCCTTTAGTAAGTTTTTAATTGTTCCTTCAAGAATCTGTAACCTCTTTTCAAAATAAGTCCTTTGCTTATGTATTATATCTTGTTGTTTCTTTATTTTTTTCTCCTGGGAAATGGAATAAAGTGTCAATTCTTCGATTTTCTCAAGTAATTTCATATTCATACCTCCAAGTTCCACTCCTTCACTTTCCATAGTTTGAGCAGTTGCTATGTTAGGCAAGTGACCATTCTCTTGAATGTAATGTTCAATTTCTTCAAGCGTTAAAAGCTGATATCCTTCTTTGAAAACATAATCTGGTGCAGAAACATTAAGATCAACTTTAACTTCTTCTGCATGTATTTTTCCTTTAACTGTAAGTCTTGAATCTGGGGTAGTCGTGCCGATTCCGACATTTCCATTAGCCCTGATCCGTAGATATTCTGTTTCGTTAGCATATAATGCCAATGAAGAGTGATTTGCATATGCACCTTCCTGAATTGAAGCTATACCCCCCACTTCCAGTTTTCATGATTCCAAGAATGTTTAAGTTCTATACCTACTCCATATTTTGTAACAATCGAACTGTTTCTATTATTATTTATAATAACTGGCCAAGTAAGAGCATCTTCATCTACGGCAACATGTAATTTGGATAATGATGTACTAATCCCTATCCCTACACTATCGGAAGTAGCTATCTTTGTTCCATAATCTGTCCACTGAGAAAATGTACGCAATCCGCACATCAATAAGATTACTAGAAAGTAATTTTTCTTCATAGTCAAAAATTTAATTGTGAGCGAAAAATTCAACAAGAATTCATGTAGCTTTTGAAAGATAAACTATCCACTGAATCTATTATTTGCTTATTTTGATGTTTTTATTTCTTTTTTTAGATCATCTATTTGTTTTTGTTGGTCAATAAGGTATAATGTAAGCTCTTCAATTTTCTCTAAAAGTTTAGTATTCATTTCTCCTAATAAAATTCCATTTTTCAACACATCTTCTTCAGAAGGAATATTTGGAAGATGTCCATTAGAATTTATGTATTCCTCTACTTTTTTCAATGGGAGCAAATTATACGAAGTATTAAACACGTAATCAGCCCATACATTTAATTTAACCTCAACTTCTTTTGTTATCAAATTTCCATCTAGTCTCAGCTCAATATCACCTCCATTATTTTTGTTGTGTAACTGCATAGCTGTAACCTTTCCATTGCTTGAAGCTGTTGTCCATTTCCAACCTCCTCTCCATCTTGGAATATAAAAATCAAAAACTCCATTATCAACAATATTTGAAGTTAATGATATCGAACCGGTCCCGCTACCTAGTGATAAATCTATACTTGTACCTTTATCATACAGGCTTTTTAGCTGCATTATATTTGTGGTACCTTGAGAACTGTTAGTAGTCCATTTCCAACCTCCTCTCCATCTAGGATGAAAAAAATTAAATAATTCATTATCCGCAGAATTAGTTGTTAATTTTCCTTCTCCCACATTCGTTCCCATTATTACATCGTTTGCAAATGAATTGCAATTACAATCTTGACTATACATTCTGATGGTTACTACTAATAAGGATATAAAAATGTATACTTTCATATTTTTCGGCTTTTTATTTAAATGTTTGAATTTACGGAACTGGTGGGGTATAAAAATAAAAGTCAGTCATTTTTAATATCACTCTGCTAACTCCAATACTGATATAAAATTTTAATATTAACCACTGTTATATGTTGCGTTCTTGAAGGAAGCATATACGATATATAAATTGTTTTAAGTTTTTTATTTTTTAGATTCTAACTTTTCGATTCTTGATTGTAATTCAATAAATTCATCATTTAGAGATTTTAGTTCTTTAATTTCGTTAGCCTGTTCATTAATTTTTTTCTCCTGATTAATGGTATAAAGCGTTAATTCTTCTATTTTTTGAAGCAATTGGATTTGAAATTCACCAATGTTAACACCATTCTTTTTCATCTCTTTTGCAGCCGCTATTTCTGGCAAATGTTTTTTCTCTTTAATATAGTTTTCAATAAAATCAAGAGTAGGTAAGTTGTAATCATTTTCAAACACAAAATCTGCTGTCGGAGTCAAACTCACTTTTACTTCATTTGATTCTATTTTTCCGTAAATTGCGAGGTTTCCATTATGGGTTAACTTCATTAATTTTTTTTCTCCTACTGAGTGAATTTCAAAACCATTCGCAGCTCCTTCCCCTGACCCTCCAATTCTAAGTCTAGCTACATTATTAAACCAAGACATTGTGAAATTTGCTGCTCGATTACGTGGATTAAATATTTTAGCAAAACCATCATTTACTTCAAATAGTTTTTTTTCACCAACTCCTTGAATCAGAAATCCATTTTCTACACCATTTCCTGACCCTCCAATTCTTAATCGAGCATAATTATTCCACCATGATAATGCAAAATTCGCATCACTATTACTTGGATTAAATACTCTGGCAAAACCATCATTTACTTCAAATAATTTTTTTTCACCAACTCCTTGAATCAAAAAACCATTCTCTGCACCCTTACCTGACCCCCCAATTCTAATCCGTGCAGTATCGTTATACCAAGACAAAACAGAATTTGCGGCAGTATTACCAGGGTTTTTAATTATTACCGCTCCAACAGTAGCATTATTACCATCAGGATTCCATTGTGCATTTATTACTATAGTAAATCCCAATAATATTATTGATAAAAGTATTTTTTTCATATCTAATTTTATTTGGCTGACTTCATTCAAAATTAGTATCTTAATAGGATGAATCATTACCCCAGAATATTTGAACAAATTGCATTTGACCAGAATATTGAATGAATCATATTGTAAAGTCCAAAGATTAATCGGTTATCAATACAAATTCAGATGAATTATGTGTTTGACAACTATTCAAATATTGGTGAAAATGAAAAAATTCGGTTTTTTAATGGTTGAGAGTTATATTGGTTTTAAAAGTTCAAATCTTAAAGAGTTCTTTACAAATGTAAAGATTATGTTAATAAAAACAAATTTTTACTATTTATTCTTAAAATGATCAGCCGACCAAATTGAAACTCAACTTTTGCTAATAATTTCTAATGATTTTAGCACTCAAAATACTACGTTCCTTCATAAGAAGTGGAATTATAATCGAAAAGAGCACTATGCCATTAAACCTTACGAGCATTGATTCAAAAAATAGTGATATAAAAAGAATCAAGAGCACCATCATTTCATTCTTGTTTCTTCTAAGTTTATACGCTAATAAAACAAAAATAGAAAGTAAAACACTTAAACCTATTATCCCTGTTTGGAGCCATGTTTCTAAAAATTGGTTGTGTGCATTATACGCTTTCAAATAGTTTTGTTGATAACCTAATTCCTGATATTTCCTTAGCAATGCAGGTTTAGCATCACCTAGTCCGTATCCAATGAAAGGTTCTTCTTGAATTGCATTGAAACTTGCTTTCCATGTGAGCAGCCTTGAGTGTAGAGAAGTTTTAATTGTTGACGGGATATTATTATTTGAAAATTCGGGAAACATTTTTGCATTCATTGCAAAAACGATACATCCTAACATAAAAATCACTATCAATAAAAATCTTTTGTTTTGATCTTTAATCGTGGAAATTGAAAATATAGATAAAACGATTACTATAAGAAATGCAGTTCTAGACGCTAGTAAATAAAGATAAGCAAATAAGAAAAAAACTATTAAAAAATGATATGTCTTAACTATTTTTTTATCAGAAAAATAGCTAAGTATCAAAAGTATGTACAATGAAATATAATTGCTGTCAATTAATGTACCAAAATTTAAACCACCGAAGTAATGCATTATTTCGCGCAGGTTGTGTAAAACAAAAGACTTCGTCCAAGAATAATTTTGTTCAATAATAAACTCAAAGATTTCTAATGAACTAACACAAAAATTATAAAACAAAGAAGTGATTATCCCAATTAATAAAAATTTAAAAAGTTTTCTAACTTTTAAAGCATCTTCTTTCACAAATAGAAAAATCACAGGAAAAAACAATAAGGAGAGTGATCTCTGTATAATCTCAAGACCATCATTAAAATTTTCTGTGTACGTTAGACTTAATGCTAAAATGGAAAAATAAACTGGAAAGAGTAGAACCGCCTTATGTTGTAATAAGTAATTTTTTTTTGCTTTTATCACCTGAGTAATTCCTAAAATAATAGCAATCACAAAAAAGGGTGTGGGTAAATTAATACCAAGAGGTAATAAAAAAAACGCAAGATATAAGCTATTCCAAAAATTAATTAAAATCCAATCGTTGTTTTCAATGTCATAAAATACTTCAGAAATGCTTTTTTTGATTTGAGCAAAATTTAAACGCACGGTGTTCGGGTAAAAACATTATTAATTAAAATTACGATGTTCACTTATAGATAACTCTTCTCTTGAAAATTTTTTGAAAAACTCTAAAGTGGTTTGCATACCTTCAGCTCGTTTAACCTTCGGCTCCCAATCAAGTAGTTCTTTCGCCTTTGTGATATCCGGTTGTCGTTGCAACGGATCATTTGTTGGTAAGGGTCGATAGACAACTTTCTGATTTGCATTCGTAAGCTGTATTATTTCTTCAGCAAACTCCTTAATTGTAATTTCGTCAGGGTTCCCAATATTTACCGGATAGACATAGTCGCTATGTAATAATCTAACAATTCCCTCAACCAAATCATCTACATAGCAAAAAGAACGTGTTTGTAAACCATCACCGAATATTGTCAAATCTTCACCACGTAATGCTTGTCCGATAAAAGCGGGTACAACGCGACCATCATTTAATCGCATTCTTGGACCATAGGTGTTAAAAATTCTAACGATACGTGTATCTACCCCATGATAGGTATGATAGGCCATTGTAATGGATTCCTGAAAACGTTTTGCCTCATCATACACTCCTCTAGGACCAATCGTATTTACATTCCCAAAATAATCTTCATTTTGAGGATGCACTAGTGGATCCCCATATACTTCACTAGTAGATGCTATAAGAATTCTTGCATTCTTGTCTTTGGCAAGTCCTAGAAGATTGTGTGTTCCTAGAGAACCAACTTTTAATGTCTGAATAGGGATTTTGAGATAATCGATAGGACTTGCCGGGGAAGCAAAATGCAAAATATAGTCCAAATCTCCCGCAACATGAACAAACTTTGTCACATCATGATGATGAAACTCGAAGTTTTCTAATTTAAAAAGATGTTCTATGTTTTTTAAGTCCCCAGTAATAAGGTTGTCCATAGCAATCACATAACACCCATCCTTTGTAAATCGATCACACAAATGCGATCCTAAAAATCCTGCTGCTCCTGTTATAAGTACGCGTTTCATGTAATGGCTTTTCTTCCTATTGAAATATAATGGATATTTTCTTTTTGAACATCACTAAGATCATACAGGTTACGACCGTCAAAGATAACAGGATTCGCTAACAGTTTCTTTATTTTTTTAAAATCAGGTGTTCTAAAGATACTCCATTCAGTACAGATAATGAGTCCATCTGCGTTTTCCAATGCCTCATACATTGTTTTGGCAAAATGTATTTTATCCCCATACTTTTTAGCCACATTTACCATGGCCTCGGGATCAAAAGCTTTAATCGTAACTTGCTGTTTCAGCAAATTGTCTATGATGTCCAATGCAGGAGCCTCCCTAATATCGTCAGTTTCCGGTTTGAAAGCCAAGCCCCAAACTGCAAAAGTTTTTCCACGAAGGGTATTGCCAAAGTACTTATTGATCTTAGGAAGCAAGGAAACTTTTTGATCGTGATTCACTTGTATGACTGAATTTAAGATCCGGAAGTCATAACCTACCTCCTTGCCTGATCGATGTAATGCTTTAACATCTTTGGGAAAACAAGAGCCGCCATATCCTATCCCAGGGAACAGGAAACGTTTACCGATCCGGGAATCTGTACCCATGCCTATTCGAACCTTATCTACATCTGCTCCCACCAATTCACAATAGTTTGCAATCTCGTTCATGAAGGTAATTTTGGCAGCCAAAAATGAATTTGCCGCATACTTGGTAAGTTCGGCAGATTTTTCATCCATGATCAATATTGGGTTACCAGATCTTACAAAGGGTTTATATAATCGATTCATTAATTCGGTTGCTCTTTCTGAACTTGAGCCTACTACGATTCTCTCTGGTTTTAAGAAATCATCAACAGCAAACCCTTCTCTTAAAAATTCCGGATTAGAAACCACGTCAAATTCGCAATTAGCATTTTTTGCGATGACTCCTCTAACTTTTTCTGCGGTACCTACAGGCACCGTGCTTTTATCAACTACAACCTTATATTCTCTTATGAGATGTCCAATTTTATCAGCGACGTCTAACACATAGGAAAGATCGGCTGATCCATTTTCGTCTTCGGGTGTTGGCAAGGCTAGAAACACTATCTCCGCATGCTCTACACCCTCCTTCAAACTGGTGCTAAAAGATAATCTTCCAGCTTTAATGTTTCTTTCAAATAAAACATCTAGATGAGGTTCATAAATAGGAACGATACCATTTCGCATTTTTTGTACTTTCTCCTCATTGATATCAACACAAATAATATCATTTCCGGTTTCAGCCAAACATGTGCCGGTAACTAAACCCACATAACCGGTTCCTATTACTGCTATTTTCATTTATTTTTTGCCTTTCCTGTTTTTAATCATTTTATTCTTTCCTTTTTTAACTTCGTTTTTTAAGTCGTCTATTTTTCTTCTAAAAAACAATTTTCTACGAATATTAGAAAAACTATAATCAAATCTGTAAAAAAGATATCCTAATACAATAACAACGGTGATTAATGTGATTACCAAGTACAAATTGTACGACGAGCTACCTAGGAGTACAAATAAGATGACAAAAACTAAATTAAAACCTCCAATAATGAAGCTAGCTTGTTGATGTGATATTTTAAAATAATCAATAAGGATGTGATGTGTATGGTTTCTATCTGGAGAAAAAGGACTTCTTTTATTGGCAAGTCGAATTGTAAACACTCTGGCTGTATCAAATAAAGGAACAATTAATATTCCTATAGCTATTAAAGGGACATTTTCTAATAAAAAAGGTAGGCTATCATAAGATTCAGGAGATAGCGCCAAAAATTTTAAGGTCAAAGAACTTATAATAAAACCTACAATTAGAGACCCTGTATCTCCCATAAAAATTTTTTTCGTTGAAGATAGATTATAACTAAGAAAAGCGATGAGACTCCCGTTTAAACTAAGACAAAGTAGGACATAAAAATATTCTTTAGTTATATAAAATATTGCAGCGTATATAATTAAAATTACGACCCCAACTATTGCGGCAAGCCCATCGATCCCGTCAATAAGATTGTAGGCGTTAATAATGGTTAACATCATAAATCCTGCAACTATATAATGTATATAAAATGGTATTTCGTGAATACCGAAAAAACCATTTAGTGAATAAATTCTAAAACTGTCGTTGCTTAAAATAAATGTTATTGCAACAAGCTGTGCTATAAGTTTTGTATACGGTGAGAGTACAACTAAATCATCTTTTAAACCTATAATAAAAAGAATAGTAAGGCCAGGGATATATGCCATTGCCTCATCCAAACTCCCCCAGCTTTTTAAAAAAAACAGTGTAAAAATTAAGGAGTAAAAGAAGGAGACACCTCCCAAAGTAGGCGTTACTTTTAAATGAGAGCTCCTTTTATTGGGACTATCCATTAATTTCTTGTATTCAACAAGGCCTATTATTTTGGGCATTGTTAAAAACGTTAGGACATAAGCTCCTATAAAAAAAAGAAATGGATAATATAATTGCAAAACTTAAGGATTTATTTGGCAAATCTAATCAAACTTTAAGTAAGGAGGTGAAAATATTACGAAACTAATATCAGTTTTTTCTAAAATAGTCTCTAAAAAAAACTACCATAAATATAGGATAAGTTTTAATAGTTCTGAAAAAAACTCTTCTTTCATCTAAAAAACGATATAACCATCTTAAGTTTAATTTATCAAAAATAATGGGATAATATTTTATTCCCTTGGAGGTTTGATGAATAAATCCACCACAAGTGTATCCCGTTCCTTTCCACCCTAATTTTCTCAATTTAATTAAAAATATTTCTTGTTTTGGTGTTCCAAGTCCAGCAATTATAATGTCCGGGTTTAAAGTGATAATTTCATCAATTGTCTCATTTTCATCATCAATTGATTTAAAAAAACCATTTCTATGGCCGATAATATTCAGATTTTGATATTCCTTTTTTATTATTTTTATAAATTTGTTAATCTCAGAAGTTTTAGAACCAATAAAATATATTTGTTTACCCTCATCACCACATTTTTTAAAAACAACCGGAGCTAGCGAAGTCATATCAAAACTCTTTCTTTGAATATTTATACCAATTATTTTGAACATTATTACTAACAAAATGCCATCTACGTAAATTTTATCAATTCTATCAATAACATTACTTTTTCTCAGCTCTAAATATGAAAAAGGGTTAATGAAAGTTATTAATTTATTTTCGTCCTCGTCATTTTTTGATAACTTAGATTGTATTTTTTTTATGAAGCTCATCGTGATCTAAATATATTTGTAATTTGTAAACGGTTAAAAATAGACCTTTTATCATCAATTACTTTTTGTGAATTTCCGATGTTATAGGTTAAAAAGACACTCCAAATGAATGAGCAGAAAAGAAAACCATAATGCCTTACTAAAACAGACTCAACCGTAAAGAATAAACACATAACAATTAGAAAGCTTTGAAATAAAACATCCTTATTTTTAAGAGCACTCATTACAGAAAAAATTATTAAAACAAAGATTGGTGTAAACCCAATAAACCCAATACCTATGATTGTTTCAAAAAACTGATTGTGAGCATTATACTCCATTTTTATAATATAATTATCAACCTTATCGGCTAATTTTCGTGTTTTTTGTAATTCATCTAATTCGTCCCCATAACCAACACCGAAGAGGTAGTTATTCTTAATCACCTCAACAGATGATACATAATTATTAACTCTAGTAGTATCCCCGGCCTCTATAAACCTCCTTATTCTATTCGGAGGAGTAATAACTAATGTAGATATAATTAAACCTAGAAATAAACCAATCGATAATATTTTGATGTTTCTGCTAATATTTCTCGTATATAAAAAAAGAATAAGTATTAAAATAAATGCCAGGTATGCTACTTTAGAATCTATTAATATTAACATAATTAAAGTTACTAAAATTGTAACTATATGAGAAACTATACGAGACCAACCACTCAAGAATTTGCTTGTAGAATCAAGAATGACAAATAAAGCAAAACACAAGAGCATTGAGAAGTACATACTATTGATTTCCGTATATTCATAAATATTATTAAAATTGAGATACCCATAACTTCTTTTAATATCTAATAAAGTACTATCGGTAAGCATGAGTATACTCAAGAGCTTTATTAAAATTAAGATGCAGTAACAATATATTGCAATAGAAAAAAAGCGTAGCATTTTTAAACTAATTCTATTTGTTCCTAGTTTTTTAAATAATGTAAGTTGAAAAATTGGGAACAAAACAAACAGTAATGAGAAAGAGAGTCTACCTATTCCAGCTTGCCAGTTTGACGAATAAAACAAAGATAGCATCCCTAAAAATAAATGAATTAAATTGAAAATATACCATCTAATTTTTAGTAATTTGAACAATGATTCTTTTAATAATTTAACTGAAGCAATAAGACCTAAAAATACAAAAAGTATAATGGCCTTACTTCCCCAGTGTTCTCTCAGCAATAATGATATTGGTAAGAAATAGAACGAAATTTCATATAACTTTTGAACGTTACTCTTTTTCAAATTCTTTTTTTCCAATTGTATGACTTACTTTATAATTTAATCCAACTAAAAACATAACTAATCCAAACGCGTAAGGGGAAAAAGCTTCTTCTTGAAATATACCTTGAACAAACAAAACAACTGTTAAAATTTTTAAAATTTTTATTTGAGTGTTATTTGATTTTATATTTCCTGCGAGATATATAACGATTAGAAAATAAATAATATAAACTACAGAGAAAATCCCTAAGCTTGAAAAAAGAACTCCATAAACACTCTCGCTACCATTCTGAAATCGTGTCCAATACCCTATATCTTTCAACGGTTTTCCATCCCATGACGTAAGTAAGATATCCGAAACATTACCAGAGAAACCTATACCATTGCCAAAGGTAGATAAATAGCTAAATCCATTTACTAAACCCAAAATGTGTTCATTATTATTTAAATAGCCTACAATTACAAAGGCAGAAATGAAAACTCCGTAAAGTATATAGGCTAGGGATTTTGATAAATTCGTTTTATAAATAAAGAAATATAATAGAATTATAAAAAAAATCATAAGAAGAACTCCTTTTGAATTAACCGCTAGTATGACTGTCATTAGAATCAAAAAAAACTTAAACTTATGCTTGGGCCAGTAATAATAAAATCCAAGTATAGTTAAGAAATACCCTAGAGATATCATACTTTTGATTAATGACCCGATACGAACGGCTTTAATCTGAATCCATGATATGTTAAATAGATTATGCCTTCCATAAAAGTTTAATAGTTCATCCCAGTTCGTGATACCTTTTTTTAACTTATAGTAAGCAAGTTCATTTAGAAAATAACCCATTAATTTTGGGAAAAAAACTTGGATAAAAGCTATTAATGCACATATAACAAATAGGTTCTTTAAATAAGAAAATAGAAAATATTCTTCTATTCTTTTAGAAAAATATAAGCCTGCAAATAACGCAAAAATAGGTGCCGTGAAAAGCCTCAGATAAGATGCACTATTTTTAATTCCAAAGTGAAACGTTCCAAAGATAAAAAAAGCAAGAAGTAACAAACATATTGATAGGGAGACGTTCATAAAATCCACTTTTCTCAAACTCATTTTGTTTTCAATTATGAAAACAAAAAAAAGCACTGCTAGAGCAAAAAAATTCACTCCATGAAGCAAGTTAAACGTTTCTTGCGATTGAATTAAACTTGAGAAAATGGAAAGAAATGTGTTCTGGAAAAAAACAAATAACAAAAAGAAAATAAAGAGAATTTTTGGTCTCTTTTTGAAAAGAAAAAAAACGAAAAGAAAAGAAAGTAGTCCAGCAATAATATTCAAAGATAGTATGAAATACACCCCTAAACATATTAAAAGTGCAATAGTCGTTAATTCTAAAAAAGATCTATTCAACTGTAATTTCATATTTATTAGCTAAGATATTCGCAACTATAAGATATTAATTAATTGTTGAAATATGCTTCTCAATTTCCTTTGGATCAATTAAACTGAACTGGCTTAAAAATAATTTGAAACTTTTTCGAATTTCTAAAATTTCGTCTTCTTGTAAATTAACAAAGGAGATTCTTCCTTGATAACTTATATTATTCAAATAATTTAAGTGATCCAATCTGTCTTCAATGTTTAATTTTGTAAAACTCTTTGTTTTGACCATTCCTATAAGGTCAGCAATATCTTCATAATTTTTTATTTGATAACAGTTTTTTGTATCATTAAAATAGGTCGTTTTAAACACACCCACTGGTTTGTTCGCTAAAATTGCTTCAATAGAAACGGTTCCAGTAACTGTAATAATTAAGTCAACCTTTGGAAAGATGTCATTCATAGAACTGTCAAACGATAATAGCTTAATTTGTTTAGACTGGTTTGCAAACCGAACTAGTTCCTCTGAAATCTCCATAAAAGGTTTTGGGTTTGGTTTTATATAAAGAACATCATCTTTATCCAGATATTTACAAATACTCTTTATAATTTCGAACTGATTATTAAAAGGGGCTCCATACACGTCTATATTTGATTCTGGTTGCATTTGCATTGGATACAAAAGCTTAAATTTGTTTTCGCTTGTTAAATCATTTACAGAAACATTGCTCCACTGCTTTTCAATCTTTTTTAAGCTAATTGTTCTTGAAATAAAATAAAGCGCAGAGGGGGTGTTGGGATCACCTTTAAGATAAGATAAAAGCTTTACTTTCAAATCTAAGATCCTTTTAACTATGGAAAACTTATAGTTTTTCTTTGACATGTAATCCGGAATAACGACTCTATTCACTATTCCTTCATAAATCTTAGTTAAGTTATTTTCATTTAAATTCTCACGTGAACCTAAAAAAGGGACTAACGTGTCTTCTATATAAAATGCAAATCTATTTGATGGATAACGACTGGTCATTGGATTCAGATATAAAATTCCAAACTCTCTACAAACTTTAATCGTCAAATAATCCTGAAAAGAGGCTGCCTCTCCTAGAACTACATTAGGCTGAATTTTATTTATGATTTCATATATTTGACGGTAATAAGAGCCATAATGATGAACATTGGTGGATTTAAAAAAATTTCTCTGTCTGTCAAATTGAATTGGCACATCTATATTATCTCCTTCGTCTTTATTTTTCTTCACATAGTGATTAATTCCAAAATTGGATGAAAAATGGGCGTTAAAAATTAAGTAGTGTACTTCAACAGTATCGTCGAGGTTGTTTTGAAAAACCTCATCCCATAAAACTATATTACTTCTACTCTCAATTATCAATATTTTCATAAACGTATGTTTTTTTCTTGAACCAGCCTTTACATAATAAAATTATTAGCATAGAAAAAAAATAAGAAATGCATATACCATACAACTCATATTCTTTTACAAGAAAATAATTTAAAATTAGATTCACTAAGACTGAAAATAATGCGGCTTTTAAAATGTACTTGTCCTTATTAAAAGCATATAATATATAATGATGAACCAATGAGAAATTGTACATCAGTGAACCTATTAGTAAGATATAAAAACCCCACAATCTTTCAGTTGCTAAGGACTTGTCTAAAAATAATAGTAATAAAGGCATGATTAGTGCAATTATTATACTGGATATAAAAGTTAGTAAGTATGCTTTTTTCCTGAAATTTGTAGCGATTTTTTTAAACTTCTCTTTATTGGAATATGCGGACTCAAGCATGTAAGGAAAAATAATCATAATGACTAAATTATAAATTACTACTTCAATAAGATTAATGATATTTGAGTAAAAAGTATATACACCAACTATTTGCTTATTATAATGAAAATCTAAAAAAAATCTTCCCGACAATAAAATTGTTTGTATACTCAAAGAACTAATAAAGAAAAATAATGAAACCTTTACACCCTTTTTAATTTCATAAAAATTTACATTGACATAAAGTAATTTTTTAAAATCAACATATTTTTTCATTAGAAGGATTCCAATTAGTAGTCCAAACAATGAACTTAAACTCCAAAAGAGAAAATAAGTTCTAATACTAATTTCTTTGAAACTGAGGTAATGCACAATTGAAAGTACAATCCATAAACACCTTATTAAGAGAACGAAATTTGCTTTAAGGGGTTTCTTTAGTACAGATAATAACCTAAAAACTTCTTGACCTAAATGCTCTGCTATAAGAACGACACAAAAAAGTAAAATATAAGAATATTCAATGAAATTAAATCCAAATAAAATAAAAATGATTAGGGGTAATAACAACAAATAAGTAAGAGAATAGAAAACTAGTTGATGTTTAAGATAATATTCAATCTCTGTTTTTTCTTGAGTGATTTTTCTAGAAACATATACATAATATTCAAAGCCAACGATGTATATCGTGTAGCCTATTGAAGAATTGAAAATACCATAAATCCCCAAATTGCTCTCGTCAATTGAATATTTACCTATAAATACGACAAAAACAAATTTTAATAATAGGGATGCTCCTCTTAAAATTAAATTAGCTAGCGATTTTGTTTGGCTTTTCAAAAAGTCTATTAGCATCCTCTGTAAATTATGATCTAATTAGACAAATGATTCATCTTAAGAGGAGTTCCTTTTTCAATATCTCCAGTAAATTTTTTGCCAAGTATTTCATTATAATATTTAGGGTGCAAACCAAATCCTGGTCTTACTGAGCGCACATTTTTATCCGTTACCAGATCTCCTTTTTTCACATCATTAGTGATAAATAATGATCTTGAAAATTCTCTGCTCTTTTTCTTTTTCTCTGTCATTTCATAGTCAACCTTACCTAACATGACTTCGGCTAAGCGAACAGCATCTACCATTTTCTTGAATTCTTTTTCATCCAGAGAAAAGTGAGCATCTGCACCACCAATTTTTTTATCTAAAATAAAATGCTTTTCAATCACCTTAGCTCCCAAGCAAACAGCCACAACCGGTGCCTCAATGCCAATTGTATGATCCGATAATCCAGAATTTACACCAAACCTCTTCACTATATCTGGAATAGTCATAAGATTTGCATCCTCAGGAGATGCCGGATAAGCAGAAGTGCATTTTAGAATAGTAATATTACTATTTCCTTCTTTTTTACAAGTATCGATAGCTAACTCAATATCTTCGAGCGTTGCTATTCCAGTAGATATAATAATAGGCTTGTTTTTTGATGCAATATATTTTATTAATGGAATATCTGTAATTTCGAAAGAAGCAACCTTGTAAATAGGTGTGTTAAGTTCTTCTAAAAAATCCACAGCAGTTTTGTCAAAAGGGGAGGAAAAACAAACCAGCCCTTCTTCATCAGCCACCTGATACAACTCTTCGTGCCACTCCCATGGTAAAGACGCTTCCTTATATAAATCATGCAAATATTGACCGTCCCACGCTGTATCTTGAGATATTTTAAAATAATCTTTCTTTACATCAAGTGTTATGGTGTCTGCTGTATACGTTTGTAATTTTATTGCGTCTGCTCCTGCTCTTTTTGCAGCGCGTACTGTTTCCTTCGCAATATTTATATTTCCTCCATGGTTAGCAGATAACTCTGCTATTATAAAACACTTATCTGATAACATCCCTTTTTTCTAATTTATATACCAAACTATCATGACCGCTAATAATTTCTTCTTTAAAATAAATATAGCCTGCATTCTCAAACGATTTTACGGAAGCTAAATTGTCGACTTTAATATAAGCCAAAATAGGCTTTTCATATTCTTTAAAATAGAGATCAGCAGATTTTTTTAAAAATGAACCTGCCAACTTTTGACCTCTATATTCTTTTGATATCAAAACTCCAACAGATGCATCATTATTCTTTATTTCATACCTAATTATTCCTGCTGGAATATTATTCACCATACCTACTAAAAATAAGGTATTTTTATCAGATATCTTTTTAAGAAACCAACTTTTATGATCTTCTAATTTTATGAAATCAGATTGATACGAGTTGTGACGAACTATCTCATCATTTGACCAGTCATACATTCTCATCATGTCATCCTCGCAGACCTGACGAAAAGAAAGGTTTAAGCCATTAACGGCCCCCAAAATCCTCACATCACTTTTGCCATCGAATAACTGCTTCTGCTCAAACAGAAATGAGGTTAAACTATCTGTTGTTATGTCGAGTACATCCTTAATTTTGCTCTGAAAATCTTCGATTTCATATTTCGAAAAATCGCCTCCATCGATAACTACGCCTTTCTTTACTAGTTCTTTATAAATATTCTTCTGATTATCCACATAAAAACCGCTAAGTATTGGCATTTTTACAGAACATAACTCATAGCAAATAGTGCTGGCCGGTGCTATTGCAAAATTACAAGATATCATTAATTTAAGTAGCTGACTTTCTGATAAATTACTATAGATATGTAGTTTGCCTAAGTAATTTTTTTGTAATTCATAAATTTCTTTTTTAGAATACGCTGCTCCCAAAACTACATGTATCTCTTTGATCTGTGCAATTGACAATAATGCTTTTGTTGCTTTTAGAGATAAATTAAATTTATCTGATCCACCAAAACAAACAAAAACGCGATCGATACTTTTTACTTCTCTCTCTTGCCTAGCTGCTTTTAGAAAAGACGGTCTGATAAGAGCATACTTAGTTCCTAACAAGAATTTTGTGTAGTGTTCATAATCAAAGTCAGAAACTGTTGTGGAGGGTGAGTGATTAATTACAATATCGGCAAACATGTGTTCTTTTGCCAGATCATCTATATACACCAAAGAAAAATCAAGCTTTTTGATACTCTTTTGATAACTTGTTGAAAACTGATAACCATCGGCTATAATAATATATTCTTTAGCGTTATAGTGTTCTGCTAGCCATTTTGGTTCTTCATCAATATTAATTTCTTGTGGAATAACACGTAAAGGATACCCTTCAGGTATTACTTTTACTGTAGAAGATGCATGTGTGAGATACGTGTATTTATAAGTACTGCCAAGCATTTCAACCAAAGCGAATAACCGATATAGATGTCCTAACCCGATTGTCTCATTGCCATCGGCCCTAAATAGAATCTTCTTTTCCATTATCACGTTCAAGCATTAGTTGATATTTTAATTCTGCTAACTTCCAATCTGTTTCTGTATCAATATCTTGAGCTTCTAATGGTGAAATAACTATTGCTCCAGAGTTTGAAGTAAATAACGCTCCTGTCGCCAAAAATGCTTCAACATCAATCCAATAATATTGTCCTGTATCATGAAAACGTTGGGGTAAATCTTGAGAACGACTATTCAAATGTTCTCTCATTACCATTTTTATCTTTCCTTCTTCAAATTCTAAACTTCGTTGTATCGGATACGAAAATTCTATTACAGGAAAAACAACATCAAGCTTTTTTGAGACCAATTCTTGAAATCCTTTTTTAATTTTATTTGAGTTTACGAAAGGAGCTGTAGGTAGTATACAACAAACTTTTTCATATGTTTTGCCGCAGTTTCTGTACTGCAATACAACTTCCCTAACAACGTCTGAAAGTGTTGCAAAGTCATTTGCGTTATGCTCACTTCGTAAAAAAGGAACTTTAGCTCCGTACTTGATTGCTATATCAGCTACATCACTATTATCTGTAGAAACCATAACTTCATCAAATAGATTAGAGTTTAAAGCCGCTTCTATAGAGTTAGAAATTATTGGCTTACCTAAAAATGGTTTTATATTTTTTTTGGGTATTCGCTTACTACCTCCTCTTGCCGGTATAATTGCTAAATTAGCCATGTACGAATGATAATACTTTATCTATAACAAATTCTTGCTCCTCCTCTGTCAACGTAGGATACATTGGTAGACTAATACAAGAATCGTAGTATTTTTCTGCATGCGCTAAATTAGCGCCTTCATATCCAATTTTTTTGTAATATGGAAGCATATGAACAGGAATGTAATGTATTTGAGCATATACGTCATGTGCTCTTAAAAACTCATATAATCCTTTTCTATTTTCACACTCAATAACAAATAGGTGATGTGCATTGTAGGAATCCTTTGGCAAAAACTGAAATTTCACTTTATTACCAAAAGCTATTTTATAGGTGTCGGCAATTTTATTACGTCTAATAACACCGTCCTCATTTTTAGCTAATTGTGTTATACCTAGAGCAGATTGCATGTCTGTTAACCTATAATTAAAGCCTAGCTCCTGCATTTCATAAAACCAACCTCCATGATCTTCAGACATATCATCTTTAGTTATACCATGTGTTCTAAGAAGTAAGAGTTTTTTATAGAGTTCTTCAGAATTCGTGGTAATCATACCTCCTTCCCCACAAGCTATGTGCTTTACAGGGTGAAACGAAAACACTGCTAAATCTGCGTAACTACCATTTCCACAACGGTTTCTGCCACCTTTTGAATTTATAAAATATCCTCCAGGTGCGTGACATGCATCCTCAATAATCCATAAGTCATGTTCATCAGCTAAATCTTTAAAAGATTCTAGGTTTACAGGGAGTCCCGCAAAATCCACTGGAATTAAACCTTTAAAAAAGCCTTTCGGTTTTGATTCAATCAGTTCTCTTACACTGTTAAGGTCCAACAGGTAAGTTTCTGGATCAATGTCTGCAAACCAAACTTCACCGCCTGCAAACCTTACACAGTTCGCTGAAGCAGCAAAGGTTATCGGAGTTGTTATTACCCGCTCTCCTTTTTTTAATCCTAAAGCAAGAACAGAAAGGTGCAGGCCAGAAGTAGCGTTATTAACTGCAACTGCATATTTCGCTTCAACGTAGTCCGCAAATTTTTGCTCAAATTCTAATACTTTGGGACCTTGAGTTAAAAAATCAGATTGCAATGTTTTGATAACAGCATCTATATCTTCTTGCTCTATTGACTGTCTTCCATAAGGAATTTTAAACTTACTCATGTGCTTCGAAATTAGGGTCTACATATTCCTTCACCAGAGCTCTTAAACTTTCAATTGTTTCCCATTCTGTATTATTACCAGAATTATAAGAAAATCCTTTCGGGACATACTTCCCGTCATATTTGCTTTTATAATCTTCAACATTAAAATTAGGTTTTTGCGGTAAAATGGCATAATATTTCCCCAAGTCTAAAGTGTTGAATGAATCTGAAGCGGTAATCATTTCTTCGTGAATTTTCTCACCTGGTCGAATCCCAACAACTTCTTGTTTACAATTAGGCGCTATAGCAGTCGCAACATCTGTTATTTTATAAGATGGAATCTTTGGTACAAAAATTTCCCCCCCCCAGGCATTGTCTATCGCATAAAACACCATCTCACAGCCATCCTCAAGCGATATATTGAAACGTGTCATTTCTTTATCTGTAATTGGCAAAACTCCTTCTTCACGCTTTTTTAAGAAAAAGGGCATAACAGATCCATTGGAGCCCATAACATTACCATAGCGAACAACAGAGAAACGAATATCTCTCTTTCCTTTGATATTATTTGCAGCTATAAACAATTTATCCGAGGTCAGTTTAGTTGCTCCATAAAGATTTATTGGTGCTGCCGCTTTATCTGTTGACAAAGCAACAACTTCTTTTACTCCTGTTTCTAAAGCAGCATTAATGACATTTTCTGCACCTAAAACGTTAGTTTTGACACATTCCATTGGATTATATTCTGCTATATGTACGTGTTTCATTGCCGCAGCATGAATAACGATGTCAATTCCTTCAAAAGCTCTTATTAGTCTGTCATAATCTCTAACATCACCTACAAAATAACGAATTTGAGGGTATGTCTCTTCTGGGAAATCCATTCCCATTTGAAAGTGCTTTTGTTCATCTCTAGAAAAAATCACTAATCGTTTAACATTTGGAAACCGTTGTAAAATAAGCTTGGTAAATGTTTTGCCAAAACTACCCGTTCCACCAGTGATTAAGATTGATTTTCCATTTAAATCTAGCATAATTGGATGATTTTATTTTGAATATTGTTATTTTAAAAGTTCTGAATCTAATTAATCATATGATAATTAATTTGAGACTATCAAATTCAATTATGTAATGTATTTATTGATTCTTCCCAGTTTAATAGCTTTGGCTCAAAAAACTCAATTATTTTTTTCTTGCTCAATACACTATAAGCTGGTCGTTTTGCAAAAGTAGGATAATTATCTGTGCTTTTAAGGGTGATTAAGCCTAATTGATTGTTCTTTTTTAAGATTTCTTTAGCAAAATCAAACCAAGTAGCCTCTCCTAAGTTGCTAAAATGATAGACCCCATACTCCATAACGTCTTTCACAATTAGATATAATATAAAGTCCGCTAAATCATTGGCATTCGTTGGCGTTCCTGTTTCTGCAGTTGTTATTGTTAGCTCTTTTACAGTTTTTGATTTATCCAGAATGGTTTTATAAAAATTTTTACCATGTTGAGAATATAACCATGATGTTCTAACTATAAAAAAATCAGTTAATGCTTCTTGAATATACTGCTCGCCTATCAACTTAGATTTTCCATAAACATTAATAGGGTTGGGAACATCAGTTTCAGTATATGGATGACCCTTCGTACCATCAAAAACATAATCTGTCGATATATGAATCAGCTTGCTATTTTGTGCTTTACAAAGCATAGCAAGCTTTTTTACACCTTCTGCGTTAATCAGAAAGGCTTTATCCGGCTCTGTTTCTGCTTGATCTACATTCGTATATGCAGCACAATTAACTATGTATTCAAATCTTTTATTTGAAAAAAAACTATTCAAGGACTCATCATTTGTGATGTCCAGCTCTTTTGATGAGGCAAAAATCAGCTCATACGTTTCAAATTTACTTCTAATATCATAGATACATTGGCCTAATTGCCCGTTAGCCCCTGTTACAAGTATTTTTTTTGTCGTATTACCCATATGCTTCTACCTGATCAAAGGTTGGTAAAATCTTATCCTTATCAGAAAGCTTGATTTCATTAGTGGGTACCTTCCAGTCAATATTCAAGGTAGTATCGTTGTACAGTATACCAGACTCTGCTGATCTTTGATAATAGTTATCACATTTATAAGCAAAAATAGCTTGCTTACTTAAGGTTACAAAACCATGAGCAAACCCACGGGGAACAAATAATTGTTTATTATTTTTATCATTGAGAACAATGGAGATATGCTTACCAAATGTTTTGGATCCTTTTCTTATATCAACAGCAACGTCCAATACCTCTCCTTTGATAACACGGACTAGTTTTGCTTGGGCAAATTCTTCCGTTTGAAAGTGTAACCCTCTTAGTACACCAAATGAAGATAAAGATTGATTGTCCTGAACAAAATTTGTTGATATCCCGGTACTTATTTCGAATACACTTTGATTAAAACTCTCGAAAAACGCGCCTCTATCATCAGCAAAAACAGTTGGTTTTAAAATAACACAACCCTCTAATGCTGTTTTCTCAATTTCCATACATTATAATTGTTTTAAATACTGTCCGTAACCACTTTTAAGTAATGGCTCAGCCAATTTATGCAATTGCTTTTTATTAATATATCCCCGTCTGTACGCTATTTCTTCTATAGCCCCAATTTTTAAGCCTTGACGCTTTTCAATCACCTGAACAAATTGCGAGGCTTGCATCAGAGAATCAAATGTACCCGTATCTAACCATGCTGTACCTTTATCCAAGATCGTGACATGTAAATTACTTTCCTGAAGATATGCATTGTTAATATCAGTAATCTCCAATTCTCCTCTTTTACTAGGTCTAATATTTTTCGCCTTTTCAATTACCGAATTATCATAAAAATAAATCCCGGGAACAGCATAATTTGACTTGGGAGTCACCGGTTTTTCTTCTATAGAAATCGCTTTTCCATCCGAATTGAAAGAAACTACACCATAACGTTGGGGATCCTGAACATGATAGGCATAGATAATTCCGCCATCAGGGTCATTGTTCTCCTCTAAAAGCTTATCGAGACCTGATCCGTAAAAAATATTATCCCCTAATATAAGCGCCACTTTATCGTTGCCTATAAATGATTCTCCAATAATAAAGGCTTCTGCTAACCCATTGGGATTCTCTTGAACGGCATATTCAAATCTACAGCCATAACGCTGGCCGTCACCTAACAATTTTTGAAATAAGGGTAAATCTTGCGGAGTAGAAATTATAAGTATTTCGTTAATTCCGGAAGCCATTAAGGTAGCTAACGGATAGTAAATCATCGGTTTATCATAAATAGGCATCAACTGTTTACTCACTGATAATGTCAACGGATGGAGCCGCGTGCCTGAGCCTCCAGCTAAAATAATACCTTTCATTACTAAAACTATTTGAAAATTATCTATTAGTATACTTTTCGAGATACCATCGGACTGTTTTCTCTATTCCCGATTCAAAATTTTCTAATGCTTTCCAGCCTAGATCATTTTCTATCTTAGAAGCATCAATCGCGTACCTAAAATCATGTCCCGGTCTATCTGTAACATATGTTATTAGATCCTTGTATGATATTGCGTTTTCTCTAGGTCGAAGCGTATCCAAAATCTCACAAATTTTATTTGCTATATATAGATTCTCTCGTTCATTATTTCCTCCAATTACATAAGTTTCACCAAGAGTTCCCTTATGTAATGCCAGCTCAATCCCTCTGCAATGATCCTCAACGAACAACCAATCTCTAATGTTTTTGCCATCTCCATAGATAGGTATCTGTTCTTCAGTCAATGCTTTTCTTATAATAGTAGGTATCAATTTTTCATCATGTTGTCTTGGTCCATAGTTATTCGAACAATTTGTTGTGACTACAGGTAATCCATAGGTATGGAAATAACTTCGTGCCAACATATCTGCCGATGCTTTAGATGCACTGTATGGACTGTTTGGGGCATATGCAGTGTTTTCAGTAAAAAAACCTTCTTCACCTAAAGAACCATATACCTCATCAGTTGAAATATGAACAAAGCGAGCGTTTTCTAACCCTGATTTTAACCTATTTGGTTCTGACATCCAATACTTATAAGCTACCTGAAGTAAAACATAAGTCCCTACAATATTTGTATCAATAAATGCTCTGGGATTCTCAATTGAGTTATCCACATGCGATTCTGCTGCAAAATGAATTACCGTATCAATTTCATGTTTTGTGAATATTTCTTCTACTAATTCGTAATTGCAAATATCTCCCTGAACAAAATGATACTCAGTCTCACTGCTATCAACAAGTTCGACATTTGACAACTCGGCTGCATAGGTTAGCTTATCAAGGTTTATCAGCCTATCCCTACCATCTTGCTTAGCTATATAGTTAATATAATTTGATCCTATAAAACCTGCGCCGCCTGTTATTAAAATTGATCTTTTCAAGATATATGTTTAGTCGGGTTGATTTGCAAAATTATTCATCCTTTCAAAAAGAAACTTTAGGAAATATACACCAATGACTATACCACAAAGCACAAAGGGAAGTAGAAAAAGAACTCGCTTATCTAAACTCTTTTTTTGCTGAATGATATCTCCGTAATTTACAGTGGCAAAAACTTGCTCTCCAAGCAGAATCCTTCTTTCCAGATCACTAATGTTTTCTAACAACTCTTCTTTCTGCTCCAGTAATGATGCCACGGTAACCGCCTTACCTTCTTCAGCAACCACTACAGTTTGCTGATTAGTGTGTTGAGATGAAGTATTGTTCAAAGCTTTTAAATACTCATTAACAAATGTCAAGGAAGCTTCACTTTGTGAAAGATGATTTTTATACTGCCTAATTTTTAAGTTGGCTACCTCCTTAAAATAGGTATTGGACTTAAAGTAATCAAGCACTGTGCTAGAAAATTTCTCATTCAAACTACCGGCAGATTTAAAAACAAAAGTCAATCGATGGTATTTATAAAATTCCAAATACCTGTCTTCTTGCAAATCTTCCTCATCGTACGCCTCCATAATCTCTTTGAAGAAATCTTTACCATTATATCGCTCTTGTAGGTGATCCAGCACTGCTGTAGCTTGCACAACGGGTTCTAATGTAATTTCTTTTATATTTTCTACCTGCTCTATTGTAATGCCGATTTTTTTGAGATTCTCTTCGTCCTTTACTACATTCTCTTTAAAATCCTCAATAAAATCATACAAAAACTTAGTTGATTCATAGTTCGGCTCTAAAACTATTTGCTGTACATATTCAAATTTTGTCTCTCCATAATTATCGATAAAATATCCTGCAACCGCACCCACAACAAATAAACTAATAAGCAAGATCGCTTTTTTCTTAAAAAACAGAAGCATTTGTATAAACAATCGAATCACACGTTTAAAAAACGTTCCGATCATTTTAAACAACTGACCTAAGTCAATTTCATCATTTGATTGTGTTTGATTCATAGCCTATTTTTGTGTAAATATTTGTTCTATTATTTTCTCTGTTATCAAGTAGGTCGGTTTTACTCCGGAGGTTCCTAACCCTCCTGATGCTAAAGTACTTCCAGTTTCTAAAGGGTTGTCTGAGGCATAATACGCATAGCGCACTTTTACTTTTTCATTGATACTTCCTCGTAGTTTTGAAGCTGATTGAATAGCTTTTTGATAATGGGCACCTTCCATCTCTAATCCAATAACATTCCATGTGGATTCGTGAAAGAATTTCAGTATATCTCTGTTCTGCAACGAGGTTCCTAATACCGTAATCATCGTGCCATCAAAAACATTGATTCCTTTACCTTCTAAATCTTCTTTTTTCAAGCCATTTTTGAAAGGATAGTTATCTGCTGTTCCTTCAAAAATATGTGCTGACGGAATCATGATATCTCCTTTGCCTCCTTCTAAGATTCCTGCTTTACCCATAATGGAAACAGATCGAACATCCAGATAGCTTTTTGTTTCGTCAGCAGCAACATAAGGCTTCAACAGCTCATCCATCGTTTCGTATGCCTGTTCACCAAAGGCATAGTCCATAACTATAATTACCGGTAAGTCACCCGCTTTTTTCTCACCAAGTAATGGTTGTAAAGCTTCTCCGTCATATTTTGCAATATCAAAAATCTGCACATTGATGTTAGCACCACTCTGATCTTCAATATAGGTCATTCCCTTTTGCAACGCAAGCTTTTCTACTTTACCACGAAGCTTATCATTTTTTGCATCACTCAAGAGCTCATACACCTGAAGACTAGTTTTATTTTTCGATTCGGTTTTTAAGGCTACCGAGGCGTATAGTGAATTCATTACACTATGCATATTAGCACTAATCACATGAATCGGGCGATCTAAGAGTTTTAAGTCCTTTAGCTTATCTTTAATAGTAGTCGCCCATAACTCTCCATGTATATGGTGGCCCAGACGTTCTCTCAATACGGGACTAAAGGTTACTATTCTTTTATTATCATGAATGGATTCTTCGATCGCTAATTTACCCAACCAATATATAATGTGCAAAAATCGTTCTTTATTTTCTGCACAGGAAAAATTATGATATATTGAGGAAACCTCTGCAAAAGTTCTTCCTAAGATGTTGGCCGTGTGCGTAAGAGCTACTTCTCGTTCTGCTTTTGTAAGTTCTTTGGTCGATAAAACGGCATTTTCCAGTTTTTGCCAGTCACGGGTTACATTACCTTCTTCATTGATCACCACCCGTTTCATGATCTTATGAGATTCTATAAACATGAACGTAAGATGCGTAAGGATATCATAAATCTCTGAGCGTCCGCGTGTGATCTCAATATTCATCTGTTCCTCATCAATCCGATAACAGTTACGACGCCTTTTTGGCGGAACTATTGGTTTAAAATGAGAGTTTTTATATCCTTCATCGCTTGTCAGGTTGATATAACGACATTCTTCAATTCCTAAAGGCAATCTGTCAATTACATACAAAAGCCCACTTAGTTCAACTTTTTCTTCTGCAATGGATCCGTAGATTTCAGGACGCAACGTGAGCAGTCCTTCTCGTAATGTATCTCCCGAGATACCCATAGGCTTATAAAAACCTCTATTGAATAGATGCCGCATCGTTATATACATGCGTTCTATAGCTCCTGAGCTTTCTTGAGCTCTCGTTCTCCCTTGTAGTTTAAGATTTGCCATATAGTTTTCCGAACAAAGATATAATTTATTTAGCGATCATACCGCTAAGGACATCAGCGATTTTACGATCGTTGGATAATCGTGGTAACTTGTTTTGTCCTCCCAGTTTGCCAATTGATTTCATATATTCATTAAAACCATCTTTGGGCATTACTCTAATTTGAAGGCGTCGTAACATCTTACCCCTAATTAAATCATCATAGTAACTGTTCTGAGATCGCAATTCACTATCGATAGCCTCTGCTAGTTCCTCAATATCATCAGGTTCTTCTTGAAACTCTATAAACCATTCGTGATAAGGTATGGATTCGTCAGTTGGATTAATCTGTGGTGCTACCGTAAATTCCTTGACCATCATCCCGGTTTTATCTGCACCGACCTGTAATGCAATTTCAACTTCTTTTCCAATGACATGTTCTCCGAACGCTGAAATAAAATGTTTTATTCTACCTGAAACAAGCACTCGATAAGGTTTAGTGCTTGTAAACATAATTGTGTCCCCAATATTGTAGCTCCATAAGCCAGCATTAGTAGACACAAGCATCACATAATTAACATCGGTTACTACCTCTCCAATAGTCAAGCGTTGAGGGTCTTCATTAAAAAACTCATCTGCTTTTATAAACTCGTAAAACATGCCTGAGTTTAATTGCAGTAACATTCCGTTCGCATTTTGCTTATCTTGAAAAGCAAAAAACCCTTCAGAAGCTGGATATAGTTCAATACTTGGAACCTTTCGCCCAATTAACTTCTCGAATGTAGCACGATACGGTTCATAATTTACGCCGCCGTAGATAAACAACTCAAAGTTAGGGAAGAGTTCCCCTATTGTTTTTTGCGATTTGTCGCTTAACCGCTCAAAGTACATTTGTACCCACGGCGGTATCCCGCTGATAACCGTCATATTCTCATGAATGGTTTCTGCTACAATAGCTTCTACTTTATCCTCCCAATCTTCGATACAGTTGGTTTCCCAACTTGGCATTCTGTTTTTCTGAAGATATTTTGGAACATAATGAGCAACTATGCCTGATAAGCGGCCCAAATTAATGCCGTTTTTTTCGGAAAGTTCTGGACTTCCTTGCAAAAAAATCATCTTTCCGTTTACGAAATCCGTTCTGCCGCTTTCTGCTATATAACAAAGGATCGCATTACGAGCCGCATTGATATGTGTGGGTATGGATTCTTTGGTTAAGGGTATATATTTTACACCACTGGTAGTTCCTGATGTTTTTGCAAAATACAGTGGTTTACCAGGCCAAACTACATCTTTTTCACCTGATACCACACGATCCATATACGGTCGTAATTGTTCGTAATCTCTTGCGGGAACATTCTTAACAAAATCCTGATGGGTAGTGATGTTACTAAAATTATGATCTCTCCCAAACGCGGTAGATTCTGCTGCACGAATCAACTCCCAAAACACTTTCTCCTGAGTCTTTATGGGGTTATTCGACCATCGGTCAATTTTTTTCTTTACGTATGCGGCAAAAAATTTTGCTCCTAATGACTTGATTGACATACCTTAGTATTCAAAATCTATAAACTTGGTTGGATCATTGGGTAATCCATCATTCCATAATTCAAAATGTAAGTGAGGGCCGGTTGAAAACTCACCTGTCGATCCGGCAATGGCTATAACCTCGCCTGGTCTTACCTGATCGCCTTGCCTTTTGTTAAGTGAGGCATTGTGTTTGTAAACGGTGACTAGACTACTGCCATGCTCTATAATAATGACGTGTCCTGTATCTGCTGTCCACTCAGCAAAAATTATAGTCCCTGCGGCTGCAGCTTTCACCGGCGTATCTTTTAATACGGCCACATCAACAGCATAATGTTTATCACTAGCATTGTAAGCCGCTGTAATCGTTCCTTTAACTGGCGGAAAAAGCGAAAAATTTATATCTTCTTTTCTTTCTTCAAAAACACTATATTTATCTTCCTGTGAGACTTCTTCTCTTAGCTTTATATCATCTTCTGAAGGTTCCAGGTTGATGTTCTCTATATCCAACTGTTGTGATTGAACTGCCGAATCTAAGTCGAAGGCAACTGTCTTGACATCCCCGGTTAATACTTTGCGGATGGAATTGTAGTATTCTTGATTTACTCGAATTACATTTTCTAATGAATCTGTGGTAGACACTAACTTAGACGCTTGTAAATTAAGACGTGTCGAAGAATATCCCGGGATATATTCTCTCAGTGGGGTAAAAGCAATCAAAATTATTGTTCCTGTAATTAAAACAATGGATGTAATTGTCACCAGAACAAAAACATTAAGTCTCGTTAGCTTAAACGATATACGTTCTTCAAAAGTATCTTCATTAAGAATAACCAAGCGATACTTATTAAGTAGCTTCTTTGCAATTCTTTTGGGTTCTTTTTTCTTTCTTGCCATATCTAATAAGCGCAAATATACATATTCTGCACATATGCTAAAACGTAATTGAAGTTTCAGAAAATTAAATTCAAACAACTTCTGTTATCAAGAATAACGGTTTTTATAAAATTCTAGTTTTCCTTATATCACAAAATACAAACAATACCAGCATTTTTAACACCTTAAAAGAGCTTTTTATTTATTTCTTACTAACTTTGCATTCTAATAGATTAGATCATGATAACATTAAGTATATTTTTAGGAATGATTGGTCCATGGCAAATCGCATTGATCGTCATCATCGTACTTTTATTATTTGGAGGTAAGAAGATTCCGGAATTAATGAGAGGTTTAGGAAGTGGAATCAAAGAATTTAAAGATGCTTCAAAAGAAGAAGAGGATCCTAAAATCGATGAAAAAAAATAGTGCATTTTTCAGCATACAAAAAAAATCCCAACAGTAATAGTTGGGATTTTTTTGTTTAATCTACTAGAGACAATTGAATTCGTTTACGCGCTGTATCCACCTCAACTACGGTTACCATAAGTTGTTGATTTAATTGTACTACAGCATTGACATCAGAGATGTATTCATTTGCAAGTTTAGAGATGTGAATCAAACCGCTCTCTTTAATACCAATATCCACAAAACATCCAAAATTCGTAATATTATTAACAATACCGGGTATTTTCATCCCTGTATGAACATCCTGGATTGTTTTAACCGTAGGATCAAATTCAAACACCGAAACTGTTTTGCGCGGATCTACGCCTGGTTTTTGCAGCTCTTTTATGATATCATTTAAAGTTGGTAGCCCCACCTCATCAGTTATATACTTAGATATATTAATCTTTTGTATCGCTGCTGTATTACCAATCATTTCTTGAACGGTAAGACCTGCATCTTTTGCCATTTGTTTTACCAAAGCATAACGTTCCGGATGTACAGAGGAATTATCCAAAGGGTGTTTTGAATTCGTTATTCGCAAGAAGGCTGCTGCCTGCTCAAACGCTTTCCCTCCTAGCCTCGGAATTTTTTTTAATTCTTGTCTTGAATTTACTGCTCCGTTTTCGAATCGGTATGTTACTATATTTTCGGCCAATTTATCTCCGATGCCGGATACATAGCTCAGCAAAGGAGCACTGGCTGTATTCACGTTAATACCCACCGTATTCACGCAGCTCATAACGACCGTATCCAATTCATTTTTTAATTTATTCTGATCCACATCATGCTGATACTGTCCGACGCCAATCGCTTTTGGATCAATCTTTACCAATTCTGCCAAAGGATCTGCCAATCGGCGACCTATAGAAACTGCACCCCGAACAGTTACATCATAATCTGGAAATTCTGATCTGGCAATTTTTGAGGCAGAATATACCGATGCACCACTTTCATTCACCATAAAGACTTGAACAGCGCGGTCAAATGGAATTTTTTTGATAAATGCTTCGGTCTCTCTTGCTGCCGTACCGTTACCAATAGCAATAGCCTCTATTTTATAAGCGTTCACCAATGATTTTATTTTCTTGATACTAAGCGTTGTATCTCGTTGTGGTGGGTGAGGGTAAATATTTTCATTGTGAAGTAAATCCCCTTTTTCATCCAGACAAACAACTTTGCATCCTGACTTAAAACCAGGATCTAAGGCTAAAATTCGTTTTTGTCCCAAAGGAGAAGCAAGCAGCAATTGTTTTAAGTTTTGTGCAAAAACATGGATCGCATCATTGTCAGCTTTTTCTTTAGCCTGCCCCAAGACTTCGGTAGCCATTGCAGGTGCAAGTAAGCGTTTATAGGCATCGCTACTTGCAATAAAGATATGATCTGTACATGCTTCAATGTTCGTTTTGATGCAATGACGATCTATAGCGTCTAAAGCATCACTTTCTGGCACTGTTATTTTAACGCGAACTATTTTTTCTTTTTCTGCCCTTAAGATTGCTAATAAACGGTGGGAAGGACACTTATGTAAAGGTTCTTCCCACTCAAAATATTGCTTATATTTTTGCGCTTCTTCGAGCTCTTTTTTACTTTTTATGACTGTAGCTGAAATAACAGCTTTTCGCTGATAAAGTCTGCGTAACGTACTGCGTATTCTCTCATCTTCATTGATCCATTCTGCGAGAATGTCTCTTGCACCCTGCAAGGCATCTTCGACAGTAGTAACCGTATCAGTAGTAAATTGCTGCGCTTTAAACTCAACTTCTTCTTCTACTTGTTTAAATATCAGATGCGCTAACGGTTCCAGACCGTTTTCTCTGGCTACGTCTGCTTTAGTTTTACGTTTCTTTTTATACGGAAGATACAAGTCTTCAAGAACGAGCAACGAATCTGCATTTTTAATTTTGACCTCAAGCGCTGTGGTAAGTGCCCCTTGCTCTTTTATGGTTGACAATATGCTTTCTTTACGCTTTTCTAAGGCTTCAAAAGCTGCTTTATATTTTACAATATCGGCGAGAATAACCTCGTCTAGATTACCTGTCATTTCTTTTCTATACCGAGCAATAAAAGGAATGGTGGCTCCTTCATCAAGGAGTTGTATGGTTTTGACCAGTTGATTTTCGGATACCGACAGTTCCTTTTTAATAAAAGAAAATACGTTCATTACATTATTTTGAGGTTAGCTTTTTTGAAATGGTGTATTACTGAATTTTTATCGATTTCATGATGGCTTCCAGTTCGAACATCTTGTCACGTTTACGAACCGACGGTGCAAAAACGAATCCTTCTAAAACCAATGTTCTATCATTGGCTTCATCTTCGATAATGTAGTTTACAAACGGTCCGGACATGAAACGGTCTTTGATTTCCCAAATACCTTTAGTTTCTAGAGCGAATTTACCATCCAAGGTGTTTTCAAACAGGTAAGGAGCATACGCCTTTTCTGTAATAAACTTTCCTGTAGCTGAGGTAGGAATGTTTAGAGCTCCAATAGAATCCCGCATCTTTATAATTTGAGAAACTGTGGTTGAATCTCTTGTAATAGCTTTTGCAGGCAACTCATACACCATAAGATTCATGCTCCCTTGTGGGATGTCCTTACGTATCCACATAAATTTATCTTCATCTTTTGCTATGCGATATGCAGAGGGAACTTTCATGGTTATCCCAAAATTATTTTTTAGCTGAGGGATTTTCTCAAGGGATTTTTTAATACGTTTTTGTTTTTCAACAGTCTCTACCTTTTTATAATCACTCACAATCTTGTCCACATTTTGACGAATCAGATTGACAATTTCTTCATCCGTAGTTCCGCTTATAACAGCGCCAACCTGCGGAGTGGCAAATTTGTTTTTTAGAATATTAATGCCATTTGTTGCCGTTTTCTCAATCTTCAAAAACGTTCGGTTCTTTCTTGCCATCCCGGAAAAAGCAACGGGTGGCATCTGTCGCATAGAAAATAAAGGTTCCTCCTGAGGTAATCCGGGAACTTCTGCACCAAAATATTTGCGTATAGAATCTCCAACGGCTCCTTTCCACAATTCATTATCCACAATTACCGAAAGTTCGTTGATGCGTCCAACCGAATGTGCCATTGCATCCTGACTGGTTGCTTTTGTTTTACTTTTTGACTCTGAACAACTGTAAAGCACGACAAGGCTCAACAGGGCTAACATTAAATTTCTCATGAAGGTTTACTTAGTGTTATGATTTTGAAAGCTTGAGTTTCATACCCGGCTTTATTCCAGTACCACTAATATCGTTCCAATTTTTAAGATTTTCTATAGTAACCCCTTTAAATTTTTGAGAGATGCTCCATAAAGTGTCCCCAGCCTGCACGGTATATTGTTTTGTTGACGTGCTTACGACAGTCGGTTTTTTTGAGGTTGCTGTTCTCGTAACTACGGGTTTTCTTGGGTAAATAGTTAAACGTTGCCCGATGCGCAGATTATTTGAGCGCATGCGATTCCATTTCTTAATCTGGCTAACTCGTACTCCGTATTTCCTGGCAATCCTACCCAGATAATCTCCGCTACGAACACGATAGCGGATTCGGTCATTTGCTTCAAAAAACTTCGGTAATGGTTTCTCTCGCTGATCAAATTCGGCTTTAGCGATTGTGTATAATTGCGTTTCATTAGCCACAAAATCTCCTACTTTATCCAAAGGTAATCTCAACACATAGTTCTCATCTTTTATAAAAGGTATAATATCGAGTTTATAAGAAGGGTTTAAGAACTGTAGCTCTTCGATATCGATATTCATTTTTTCTGACACCTGCTCCAAAGTGATCATTTGCTTAACTTTGATTGTATCTGTTTCAAAATATGCAAATTTTGGCCTTTTGGGTTGGAATCCATGCTTATCGGCATACTCAAAAATATACATAGTGGCCAAAAATGCAGGTAAATATCCCGCGGTCTCTCTAGGTAAATTATGGCGAATGTTCCAGTAATTTGTATACCCGCCACTACGTCGTATGGCTTTTGTAACATTTCCTGGCCCGGAATTGTAGGATGCCAAGGCTAAATCCCAATCTCCAAAGACACGATACAGACTTGCTAGATATTTACAAGCTGCTTTAGTCGCCATTAAAGGATCCATACGCTCATCTACATAGGAACTCACTTCTAAACCGAACATCTTACCGGTACCATACATAAACTGCCACAATCCTGTAGCACCAACACGGGACTTTGCTCTTGGTTTTAGCGCTGATTCGACAATAGCTAAGTACTTAATTTCTAAAGGAATATCATAATTATCTAATTCTTGCTCGAATAGTGGAAAGTAAAACTCGCTAAGCGCCATCAATCGATCAAGGTGTTCGTGACGATTTTTAAGATAGCTCTTTATCACACTCTCCAACGATGGATTGTATTCTACATTAAATGGGGTTCTGGCATTGAGCTCTGCCAATCTTGCTTTTAACGTATCGGTAGGCAAATCCACAAACTCTACAGGTTTGTAGTCCAGCGTGGTAACCGATTTGTATAAGCTGTCAAATAAATCAGAATTGTAAAGTTCTTGTTTCCAAATCGAATCCAGCTCAGCCAGTTTGGGGTGATCTCTGGCGACATCTATGACACTATCTTTGATACTTGTTAAGGTAATTGTAGTCGTTTCATGTTGAACCGTTTTTTTTACGATACTTAACGTATCTACAACTTGTACAGTATCTTTAGTGATTTGACCGATACTTATAGCTTGTTCGGTTTGTTTTGACTTCTTCTTGTTGCGCTTAGAAGCTCGTGTTTCTTTTTCTTGGGCTGATCCATGGACAACCATAATTAAAAGAAATACACGTATACTTACTCTAAAAAAACGACTCATTTTCATACTACATTTGGAAATTTGGTGTGATATTTTACGTTACTATACAGCTAGTAACTGCATAAGTGCTAAAATCGTATATTTTTTCCAAAAACAAAAAAATCCACTAGTTAAAAACCAAAAAAAACCAGTTTAAACAACTGGTTTTTAACTAATTCTATTTTTAATAGGTCTTTTCTTACGTTTAGAGCGGCTTTCTATTCTTCCATAGCTGCGATACCTGGCAGTGTTTTGCCTTCCAAGCTTTCTAACATAGCACCACCTCCAGTCGAGACATAACTTACCTCATCATCAAGTTCAAACTGTTTAACAGCAGCGACAGAATCTCCCCCTCCAACTAAAGAAAATGCTCCTTGCTCAGTTGCCTTAGCTATAGATTTTCCCAAAGCTATTGTTCCTTCTGCAAAATTTTCCATTTCAAAAACCCCCAAAGGTCCGTTCCAAAGGATCGTTTTGGATTTCATAAGTACGTCATGAAATATTTTGATGGTTTCGGGACCTACATCTAATCCTTGCCATCCATCCGGAATTTTATCTACTGCCACTACCTGCGTTTCTGCATCATTGCTAAAAGCATTTGCACCGAGAACATCAACCGGCAAGTGTACCTCAACACCCTTTGCTTCAGCTTTTTTAAGTATTGACAGTGCTAACTCTTGCTTATCGTCTTCACAAATAGAATCTCCGATGGCTCCTCCCTGAGCTTTGATAAAAGTATAGGTCATTCCCCCACCAATAATCAGGTGGTCAATTTTATCAAGGATGTTTTCTATGATGGTTATTTTTGATGATACCTTAGATCCTCCCAAAACAGCAGTGACAGGTTTTTCCCCTGTTTTCAAAACCTTTTCGATACTCTCTATTTCTTTTGCCAATAGGTTCCCAAAACACTTCTTATTCGGAAAAAATTCTGCAATAATTGCGGTTGATGCATGTGCACGGTGTGCGGTTCCAAACGCATCATTAACGTATATATCTCCCATTTTGGACAATTGTTCAGCAAACTTTCTGTCCCCTTCGGTTTCTTCTTTATGAAATCTTAAATTTTCTAATAACAACACTTCTCCAGGTTCCAAATCAGCAACCATTTTTTCAGCGTCTTCGCCTATACAGTTTTCAGAAAATTTTACCTGTACACCGATGCTATCAGATACCTTATCAGCAATATGTTTTAAGGAATATTCTTCCTGAACTCCTTTAGGTCTACCTAAATGAGACATTAAAACAGCGCTCCCGCCATCTTCCAAAACTTTAATAATAGTAGGTTTTGCTGCCTCTATTCTAGTGGCATCTGTTACCTCTTTATTTTCATTTAAAGGAACGTTGAAATCTACACGGATTAGTGCTTTTTTATTCTCAAAATTAAAGTCTTGTATCGTTTTCATTGTACGGTGGTTATTTGCAAACGAAAATAAAGGGATTAATCTAAAAAGTTATTAAAGAATTCAAAAAATTTACAGCAATCTTTTGCTGATTCACCAGCATCAGATAATTAGCTTACATAATTTCTTGCTTGATTGACAAGGAGCCAGTAATAATAAATATATTTGCTCATGCGATTTTCTGAAATTCTAGGTTTAAGTCATATAAAGAATTACTTAACAACGAGTGTAGATCGAGGAAGAATTCCTCATGCTCAACTATTTGTCGGTGCTAACGGCAGTGGCACATTGCCCATGGCTATTGCCTATGCACAATATATTTTATGTGGGAATACTGATGGGGAAAACGGCGGTGCCAATAAAGCGTGCAATATAAAATTTGATCATTTGGCACACCCTGATTTACATTTTGCGTATCCGGTGGCTACAAATCAAAAAGTAAAAAAACATCCAACTGCCGATCAGTTTGCCGAAGAGTGGCGGGATTTTGTGTCTAAAACTCCCTACGGAAGTATTTTTGACTGGTACGTTTCTTTGGGTATCGAAAATAAGCAGGGACAAATTGGAGTTGATGAAGCCTTACAGGTTGTCAAAAAGCTCTCCTTAAAAAGTTATGAAGGCGGATATAAAGTGATGCTTATCTGGATGGCAGATAAAATGAACAATGCTGCTTCAAATAAGTTATTGAAGTTAATTGAAGAGCCTCCTGAGAAAACTATCTTCATTCTGATTACAGAAAATGAAGAGCAACTTTTGCAAACTATCCGTTCCCGTTGTCAAGTGGTACATTTTCCTGCATTGGGAGAAGAGGTGATTAAGGAAGCTTTACTTTCCTTATCTGAAGCCGGGGAAAACGAAATAACGAAAATCGCACATCAGGCTGAGGGCGATTATAATAAAGCGATTCACTTATTGCATCACGATGGCGGGGATGATCAGTTTGAAGAATGGTTCATTCAATGGATTCGAACTGCTTTTAGAGCAAAAGGAAATAAATCTGCTGTCAATGATCTGATAGTTTGGAGTGAATCTATCGCCGGAGCAGGGAGAGAAACTCAAAAGAAGTTTTTGAAGTATTGTATTGATTTCTTCAGACAGGCGATGCTACTTAATTATGGCGCTCAGGAGCTGGTGTTTCTGGAACCCAATACGCCCGGTTTTGATCTTGCAAAGTTTGCTCCTTTTGTACATGGTGCCAATATTATGGATATTACTAACGAACTGCAAGATGCTATGTTTCATATAGAGCGTAATGGAAATGCCAAAATTATATTAACCGATCTGTCCATACAGCTCACACGTTTGCTTCATCGCAAATCTCAATAATAATCCATATCCTAATGAAAAATTTTCTTACTCACCTTGTGCCTATAACTATTCTGGCATTTTTGTTTATAACCTTTTTACAATCTGCGTTAGACAAAGTCTTCGATTTTAAAGGTAACACGGTTTGGCTGAAGCAACATTTTGAAAATACCATACTTGCAAAACAGGTTCCTATTTTATTAGGTATTGTTTTAGTCTTAGAATTTATCGCAGCTTTAGGTTGTATCCTGGGTGTTACTTTTTTGATATATTCCGGAGAGACGTATGTGGCGACGTTCGCTATGTTTATCTCTTGTATTACCCTGCTTGCCCTTTTATTTGGTCAACGGGTGGCAAAAGATTATCCGGGTGCCTTAACCATTACCTGCTATTTCTTGGTAGCCATTTTCGGTTTGTATGTGGTAAACGCCTAGTGATGCATTAGTCTAAAGTGTTTTACTCGACTGGTCAACTGCGCTCGAACCACAGGAATCCAGAGGCCAGTTTGATTAGTATCATTAAGAGATTTCGATTCCGCTCGACCTTACCGGATATAAAAGTATTTTCTTACACTATCATTCAAAAAATAAACCCTTTGCTGTACAGCAAAGGGTTCAAAATTTAAGTTGTGGTTAATAGATTTAATAGGTACATCCACATTTACTTTGACGACATCCAAAATCAAACCCTAACGTGATCATATGAGACCCTGCTGCCGTACTTGGCTGTAAAACCTCATTTACGTTAATTTGATACGCATAGGCTACATAGAAATTAAATTTCTTTATTCCCACCATGGGAGAAACCGAAAGTGGCTTAAAACTCTGATCTACGAGCGAACGGATACTTAATCCGGCCCAATAGTAATCTGTATCGTGCATTTTTCGCACTTTGAGATTTAAATCAGCTGTACTACGTCCATCTCCTGCAAAATTCTGGTATAACACCGAAGGTTCGATCTCTATATTACTAAATCGGTGAAAAAATGTATACCCGGTATACATATAATAATTCTGTATCGTAGAAGGTTCTGTAGGATTAAAATCATCTATTTCCTTCTGTAACAAGTTTACCGCATTACCGCTAAAGAAAAATCGACCAAAACGATATAAGAAACCGATATCAAAGTTGGAATTATTTACGGTTACATCCGGTAGATTCGGATTCATAGGTTCATCCGGGTTTCCATTATTGAATTCGTTGGCATCAATACCAAACTGGGTAAACTTATAACTTAACCCAAAAGAAAGATACATATTATCATATTCACTCAGCGTCAAGTGATGTGCAAAAGAAAGTTGTACTCCTTTTTGCGTTGTAAACCCATTTTGGTCATTAAATAAAATGGCACCAATACCTGAGCGGTCTGAGATTCTTCCATCAAAAGATAAGGACTGTGTGCCCGGAGAATCCTCGATACTCACCCATTGCTCAAAACCAGAGGCGCGCACCTGCCAGCAATCTCCTATCCCCGCGTAGGCAGAGGATATAAGATATGGATTATCGGCAAGGTATTGATTCTGCACTGGTGCTGAAAATTCTTGTGCGTAGGATAAACATCCCAGAAACAACCCTATTATTAAACTACATTTTTTCATCTACACTTAAAATTATTGACCGATGGGGGCTTTACACAACAATCGGTTGTATGATCAATTCTTTTTCTAACGTTTTATTTTACTTCATATTATCGATATAGCGTAAAGTGACCTGTAAATTGCCTGTCATCTACATCATTTAAGATAATGGTATACCAGTAATCACCTGATGGTAACTCTTTGCCTTGGTAAATACCATCCCATCCTTCTTCATCTCCACTAAACTCGCCTAATAAACGGCCATATCGGTCAAACACTTTAACCTCCATGTTTTCAAAATAGAACGGATCGTCAACAAATGGTGTGATCTGACCAGGATACCAGTAATCATCTGTACCATCACCATTTGGCGTAAAGTAATTCGGGATACGGATATTAATGTATGTGAGTTCATGAATTGCTGAAACTTCACATCCACTTGCGTCCACAACTCGAATCAGGTACAGTCCGCTTTTACGAATTGCAAAGATATCAGAAGTTAATTCTCTTTCTTCACCTTCGAATGTTACATAGTATGTATACTCACCAACACCACCTTCAACCTGAATACTATATTCATTAGGATCTTCCGGATTGTTAGTCATTTGAGGAACAGGAACAGTTAATGGTACATATTCGTCTACGCGCACTGTATCAATAATTTGTGTACACAGTCCACTTTCCATTACCGCTTCATATTGACCCGGCTCCACTACAAATCGTCCTGTAGTGTTTTGATTTGAGCTAGGGTTCGGTGTTCCATTGATCCCGTTCAAGGTGTAAATAATATTGACATCTTGAAGAACTTCAGGAATGTTGAATTGAATAAAGTGACTTTCTTCACTAACTAATACCGTTTGATTATCCTCTCCAATTTGATAAACAGGACATTCTAATCCTTGTTCTAATGTTGCAGTAAGTGCAACACCTTCAGGAATCAATACAGGCAATTCAATACGACATCCATTGGCATCTCTAACGAAGATCGTTAAGCCGCCTCCGGGTAAATTATCAAATATGAACTGACCTGCAACAAAGTCTGCGTCGTTATTGGTGATATTAGTTTCATACGGCGCAGTACCTCCGGTAATTTCGATCGTTACACCACCATCATTTTCGTCAGCACATGTTTCCGGTGTAATTGCACCTAGCACAGCTACCTGTAAAGGATTAGGCTCGATAATCGTACGTTGCTCTATTAAGCTACATCCATTAGCATCTTGAATATATACATCATAAACTCCCGGTCCTAGATCTGAGAAAGTATGCTCGTTAGGTAGACCATCCGATGCATCATTTAAGAATCTGCCAGCATCTGTACTAATAGCAAAGGAATATGGTGCAGTACCTGTACCAGGCGTTACTTCGATTCTAATCTGTCCATCATCTTCTCCATTACATAACACGTCAGTTTCGGTTACACTTGCTACTAATTGAGTTGGTGTATCCACAGTAAAGGTAGCTCTCGCTTCACAAGCCCTAGCAGTCCTTACAATATATTCATAATTACCTGCTGGAAGATCTGTAAACAGACTTTGAGATTGTATTCCTGAAACTGGTCCAACTAGTTCAAATGTGTAGTCTCCGAATCCTCCGGTTACTGAAGCGTTTATTCTTGCTGATGCCTCACCAAAACAATTTACACTTTCGGAGAATCTAGTATCCAGGACTAAAGTGATGTCTTCAATTGGTGCCACCACTACAGCATTAGAGCGTTGCGATTCACAACCATTAGCATCCTCCACATAGAATTGATACGAACCTTCCGGTAACGTAAAGTTTCCGTTTGCCTGAGAGGTCGTTATACCTGCCTGATCGACTACATAGTAGGTTGTTATTCCTCCACCGGCACTTGTTGTGCCCGAAACAGTAAACGTACCAGTTGTGTCTCCACAATTTAGTAATGGTCCAGAAGTTACATTAACTGTTACCTCTGCAGGTTCTGCTAAGGTAGCTGTTTCTGTAGCTACACACCCGATTTCATCATACGCAGTAATTGTATACATTACATTCGGACGTAAATTCTCAAAAGTATTTGAGGTCTGAGGCGCACTTTCTGTACCACCACCCGCTCTGATCGAATATCTAAACGGTCCATTAGAACCGGTAGCAGAAGCTACTATTTGTCCGTCAACCGATCCGAAACAAGTTACATCTGTCGAAGTAAGCGTCACAACCACATCATTTGCTGGTGCAGCTATAGTCACTGTTTCTACATCCGTACAACTAAATGTACCATTGTCATCAGTTGCCGTTACGGTGTAGGTGCCTGCAGGCAAACCTTCAAACCTACCTGTAATATTATCAGGTAACGGTGCACCACCAATACTATAGGTTACTGTTCCTTGTGCTCCTGTTACAGTAGCTTGGAAACCACCATTTGATGCAGGGTCACAGTATTCTTGTAAGTTTATCGGTATTATAGTTAAATCCAGTGGTGCCAACGGACCATTAATTTGTACACTGTTCGAAACTTCTACACAGAAAGGATCTACTGTTTCAGTAATTTCAACGGTATAGCTTCCTAAGGAGAAGGTCGATGGCAATACATATGGATTAACTGCGGTGTCACCGGTTCCCGTAGCAACTACAGTACTCGATGCATCTAATACACGATAGCTATACGCGCCTGTGTATCCAGTAATAGAAATATTAATCGTTCCATCTGCATCACCGAAACAAGTTTCTGGTGTTTCCTGAGCAGCAACAATTTCAATAGTATTGAATTGAGCTACTGTATATGCTATCGGAATCGTACATGTTGTTGTTTGATCCGTTATGGTGAAGTTATAAGTACCCACAGCCGGTAAATTAAACGTAGCGCTCGTTGTAGGGCCAGTAGCTGTAATCGTTTGCGAAGCTACAACAGCAGGACCATTGGTTACTTCGAACAAGAAGTCCCCACTCGGTGTTCCACCATCAATGGTAACGGTTACAACTTCCGGATCCGGATTACAATTAATTCGAGTTACCAATGTAGCTGTTGGGTTCGTCATAATCGGGAACGGATTCACCGTTTCAGAAACTGCAAAGGTACATCCCTTGCTATCTTCAATAGTGAAGTTATACACACCGTCAATATCGGCATCAACCACATGCTGTGCTCCACTAACTACAATATTCGTAAACGTGCCTGTAGGTCCGTTATATGAAATACGATATGGTGCATTACCTCCGGTGATATCAATCGTAATATCAGGGAAGTTATCATTATTAGAAGCATCACACGTATAGTTAGACTGTAAAGTCGTGGCATCCAGCACTGCAGGTGTACCTACAGTAATAGCTACCGGTGTGTTTACACAACTTTTGCTTGATGTTACAACCATATCATAAGTATTAGCAGCTAATCCTGTGAATACTGGACTTGCTTGTGGTCCTGCGATCAAGGTTACTCCTTGGTATAATTCATAAGCATATGGTGTATCATCATCAGTAGATGGATCTAAAACAACCGTAACTGTTCCATCACTAGCTCCAAAACAAGATACAGGCTCTGAAGTTCCTGTGACAATAGGATCTTCAAATCTCGGTACTGTAATATCAAAGGTATCTGTACATCCTGGTGCTGGACCAATCGCTGAATCTGTAACTTCAACGCGATAATCTCCATTAGGTACATTTCCAAATGTTACTTCATTAGCTCCCGGACCGGCAACTTGCGTAACACCTACCAGTGTCACTCCTGTGCCCACATCAATAAGATCAAAAGTCCAGTTTGCTGCACTCGCAGAACCTCCGGTTACTGTTGCAACTACCGTTCCATCGGCAGCTCTACAGGTTGGATCAGTAAAGGTTGCTGTGACTATCAACTCTGGATACACCGTAATAGTTTCCTGATTTGATGGACAGCCATTCTCATCGTACACTGTTACCTGATAAGTTCCCGCTGCAGTTACTGTGAACTGATGCGTGTTGTTATCAACATTACCTACAACAGCTACCCCACTATCTAATTGATATGTTAACGTACCAAAACCGGTAGCAGTAACAGTGAAAGTGTAATTGTTATCAAATGTACAAGGATCATCTACAAATTGTGGAAGCGGAGCATTCAATATCGGATTTGGTGTTACATCCGGGATCGTAATCTCAACACGCTCCACACAGTTATTGGCATCGCGTACAAAAATTACCCAATCCAAACTTGTAGCAGGATCCAAATCAAATGTATTTGTCTCTGGATACGTAGCCGGATCCGGTTGTGGCAATACACCTGCCGCATAATTGAAACTATAAGGTCCTACCCCACCAACAGCGTCCATAACAACATGAGAAACTAAGTCTGTACAGTTTGGTGTTGTTGCACTTGACAATGATAGTGCCAAAGGTGTAGGTTGTGTAATAGTTACAACATTAGAAACTTCATCACAGAACGGAGTGTCCAAAGCTTCAACATTTACTGTAAAAGTTCCGCTTGGTAACCCAGATATCAATAAAGGATTAGCCAGAGCAGTATCTCCTGAACCTGTCGCCTCTACAGTGCTTGTTGTTGTATTTGTTACTATATAATTATAGGTACCCGTATACCCGGTAATTTCTAAATTAATCTCTCCCGTAGTATCTCCTGCACATAGTACTGAAGTTACCTCGGTAGCAATAGCATCTATGGTATCGTAAGGTGCTACTACATAAGGAGCTGTATCTATCGTACATCCTGTTTGTAAATCTGTAATCCTAAAGGTATAACTACCCGGAGCAGCCAAATTAAAGGTAGCACTACTTGTAGTTCCCGAAGCATCCTCTGCAACCACCTGTGTAGCCGTACCCATTGGAAGTAAATCAAACTGGTATCCCGATGTGTTTCCTAAAATTCTATCAATAGAAACAATAACACCCTCAGGATTATCACATGAAATTACGCCACCATTAATTGCCGTAGCATCTCTGGTAACCAAAGGATTGTTCATAATCGGGAACGGATTTACCGTTTCAGAAACTGCAAAGGTACATCCCTTGCTATCTTCAATAGTGAAGTTATATGTACCGTCAATATCGGCATCAACCACATGCTGTACTCCATTAACTACAATATTCGTAAACGTTCCTGTAGGTCCGTTATATGAAATACGATACGGTGCATTACCTCCGGTGATATCAATCGTAATATCAGGGAAGTTATCATTATTAGAAGCATCACACGTATAGTTAGACTGTGAAGTCGTGGCATCCAGCACTGCAGGTGTACCTACAGTAATAGCTACCGGTGTGTTTACACAACTTTTGCTTGATGTTACAACCATATCATAAGTATTAGCAGCTAATCCTGTGAATACTGGACTTGCTTGTGGTCCTGCGATCAAGGTTACTCCTTGGTATAATTCATAAGCATATGGTGTATCATCATCAGTAGATGGATCTAAAACAACCGTAACTGTTCCATCACTAGCTCCAAAACAAGATACAGGCTCTGAAGTTCCTGTGACAATAGGATCTTCAAATCTCGGTACTGTAATATCAAAGGTATCTGTACATCCTGGTGCTGGACCAATCGCTGAATCTGTAACTTCAACGCGATAATCTCCATTAGGTACATTTCCAAATGTTACTTCATTAGCTCCCGGACCGGCAACTTGCGTAACACCTACCAGTGTCACTCCTGTGCCCACATCAATAAGATCAAAAGTCCAGTTTGCTGCACTCGCAGAACCTCCGGTTACTGTTGCAACTACCGTTCCATCGGCAGCTCTACAGGTTGGATCAGTAAAGGTTGCTGTGACTATCAACTCTGGATACACCGTAATAGTTTCCTGATTTGATGGACAGCCATTCTCATCGTACACTGTTACCTGATAAGTTCCCGCTGCAGTTACTGTGAACTGATGCGTGTTGTTATCAACATTACCTACAACAGCTACCCCACTATCTAATTGATATGTTAACGTACCAAAACCGGTAGCAGTAACAGTGAAAGTGTAATTGTTATCAAATGTACAAGGATCATCTACAAATTGTGGAAGCGGAGCATTCAATATCGGATTTGGTGTTACATCCGGGATCGTAATCTCAACACGCTCCACACAGTTATTGGCATCGCGTACAAAAATTACCCAATCCAAACTTGTAGCAGGATCCAAATCAAATGTATTTGTCTCTGGATACGTAGCCGGATCCGGTTGTGGCAATACACCTGCCGCATAATTGAAACTATAAGGTCCTACCCCACCAACAGCGTCCATAACAACATGAGAAACTAAGTCTGTACAGTTTGGTGTTGTTGCACTTGACAATGATAGTGCCAAAGGTGTAGGTTGTGTAATAGTTACAACATTAGAAACTTCATCACAGAACGGAGTGTCCAAAGCTTCAACATTTACTGTAAAAGTTCCGCTTGGTAACCCAGATATCAATAAAGGATTAGCCAGAGCAGTATCTCCTGAACCTGTCGCCTCTACAGTGCTTGTTGTTGTATTTGTTACTATATAATTATAGGTACCCGTATACCCGGTAATTTCTAAATTAATCTCTCCCGTAGTATCTCCTGCACATAGTACTGAAGTTACCTCGGTAGCAATAGCATCTATGGTATCGTAAGGTGCTACTACATAAGGAGCTGTATCTATCGTACATCCTGTTTGTAAATCTGTAATCCTAAAGGTATAACTACCCGGAGCAGCCAAATTAAAGGTAGCACTACTTGTAGTTCCCGAAGCATCCTCTGCAACCACCTGTGTAGCCGTACCCATTGGAAGTAAATCAAACTGGTATCCCGATGTGTTTCCTAAAATTCTATCAATAGAAACAATAACACCCTCAGGATTATCACATGAAATTACGCCACCATTAATTGCCGTAGCATCTCTGGTAACCAAAGGATTGTTCATAATCGGGAACGGATTTACCGTTTCTGTTGGTAATACAAGCGGACATCCATTACTATCATTTACAGTGATATCATAGTTCCCTGCCTGATCGGCATCAATTACGTACTGTACTCCGGCAGTAGTGCCATCTGCATCAGTAACTGTTTGATTGGTAACGGTGATCGCCGGAGTAGTATACGATATCGTATACGGAGGCGTACCATTTTCAATGGTTACTGTAATATCAGGATAAATTTCGCTGTTATCTGCAGCACAGCTATAAGCTGTTTGTGATGCTGTTGCTGTCACTTGTGTAGGTGTTCCTACTACTATATCAACCGGCGCATTTGCACAGCCTCTTCCTGAGGTCACAACCATCTGATAAGTACCCGCCGCAAACAATCCTGTAAACACCGGACTCGCTTGTGGTCCTGCAATTAAGGTAGCTCCTTGATATATTTCATAAGCATATGGCGTGTCACCATCGGTAGTTGGATCTAGAACAACCGTAATTGATCCATCACTAGCTCCAAAACAAGATACATCTTCTGAGGTTCCCGTGACAATAGGATCTAAAGGTACTGTACGTGATACATTTACAGTTGCTGTACAACCCGGTGCAGATGCGATTGCAGAATCAAGCACTTCAACTCTGTAATCACCCGCAGCAATGCCTGGGAAAATATTAGAAGCTTGAGGACCTGCTACAATAGCATTTGTTCCGTTGTCAACCAATGTAAAACTAAAGTTACTTGGGTTGGTTGCATAATCAGAACCACCGGTAACACTTGTGACAGTAATTTCACCATCTGCATTACGACATGTTGGTGGTGTAGTAAAATCAGCATCAACTAAAACTTCTTCATACACTGTAATGCTTCCTGTATCAAAACATCCATTGGCATCTCTAACAGTTAAAGTATAGGTTCCCGGAGTAGTCACGGTATAAGTAAAGATTCCATCATTTGGTGTATCCGTTACAAAAACTGGTGTATCTGCAGTACCCGTATCCCCATCATCAATACCATATTGTAGTTGACCTGTACCTGTTGCATTAACAGTAAATGTATAATTATTATCAAAAGTACACGCATCATCAACAAATGCAGGTACACTAGTAAAAACCGGATCTGCCGTTGCTGTTATTGTCACATCTAATGGTGGTAAAACTGCACAGTCATTCGCGTCCAATATATACACATCCCAGTCCAATCCTAATGATTGATCTAAAGAAAGTACATTATTTGCATTGTAAGCAGCTGGTGCAGGTGCCGCAGCCCCATCAAGAACAGGTGCATAACGATACGGAGGAGTACCTCCTTGTCCGTTCACCACCACTTCAGCAAACGTATTACAATTCCCTACCGTATTACTAGTTTCCACTATAGCTAGCGGAGTTGGCTCTGTAATTGTAAATTCTATTGACGCATTACAAGGGTCAAGCACTGTTGGATCAGATTCAGTTACTCGAAGTAAGTATTCTCCCGGTCCAAATCCACTAATAGTACCCGTGGCAGTTGCTCCTACAGCCTCAGGATTACCGTTTCCAAAAACAAGTGTACCATTAATGTCAGTGAATAAATCTGATGTTCTATATACATCGTAAGTTAGCTGATTTCCTTGATAAGTATCTATACTATAATCAATCGAGCCATCTGCATTTGTAGTACAGCTGACATTATTTTCAGTAACTGCGATATTCATTAATGATGGACTACTAACAGGCGCTATACTCTGAATATCAGTACACCCGGTATTCGTATCGATTATCTCGTATGTATATGGTGAATCGAAAGGTATATTAGTAAACCTGTGATTTCGCTCTGGTGCTCCAGAACTCACCGGCAGTCCATTTAATGGTCCGGCAACACCCGAAGGGTACTCCCTAATCAAAAATGGCCCCGTACCTCCTGATACGTTGATATCAGCCGTTACTCCATTGGAACAAGTTGCAGTTGTACTCGTGGCTACTGTGAAAATAGCTGGTGTTGCAATATTGTAAGTGAATTCATAGATACATCCATTATCATCCTCAATTCGCACTTTGTAATCACCAAAATCAAGATCATTAAAGACAACAAAATCATCTGTTGTTGGACCGATTGGTTGAACAGTACTGGTTGTAGCTAAGGTGTTATCTAAGTTTAATAAACTATACGTATAAGGCAATGTTCCTCCGGTAATATTAGATAAATCTATTCTTCCCAAAACATTTCCCGTAGCACCACATGTAATATCAACATTATTCTCAGTACCTACAACTACTGGAGCAGGTTCTCCTACTGTTATCGAAAATGCAGGGCTATTGATACATCCTTTGGCATCACGAACAAAATAAGTATATGTTCCCGCTGCTAAATTTCCGTAAGTTGTTTGATTACTATATCCAAGACCATTAAAGTCTATTTCATAAGGTCCTGTACCTATTGTGGTGTCAACTGTAATTACTACAGAACCATCTGCAAGACCATTACATGTTGCATCACTTGCAACCGCAGTAGCTACTGGCTCTGGATTGTCAGTTACTATAATTATTGTTGAATCTGCAGTACATCCTTCACTATCTGTTACTCTAAACTGATAATTACCCGCAACGCCTGTTGTAAATGGTGAAGTAGTTGCTGTATAGGTTGCTCCTCCATCAGAGCTCACTTCAATAGTTCTCGTTCCATTTCCATCCGCAGTCGTTACATCAATCACTGCATCTGGACTTCCACTACAATCTAAGTCCTTGGTTAAGGAGGCTACTATTCTAACTTGTGGGGCAATTGTAAACGTCGTCGTAGCTGTCGTACAATTGGTATCTGTGTTAGTAACGGTTACATCATAAGTTCCCGGTGTTAAACTTGGGATCTCAAAGGTATTAGCGGGTGCAGGTCCCGGTAAAAACGTAACTGCTACGTCTGCTCCCCCATTTAAACTATACGTAAACGGACCTAAAGGAGCCGCTACTCCCGGAGTAATGGTAATCCATTGACTCGCTTGATCTGTTGTATCATAACATGCATCGCCGCCTGAAACGGCTGCAATAGTTGGCGCTGCTTTGGTTCCAACCGTGATTGGCACACCTGTTGGCGTTTCACAAGCTGTTGGTAAGCTAGCATCACGAACAAAAACCGTGTAGTCTCCAGCAGCTAGTGCAGCAAAGAAACTTGATGATTGGTATCCTCTTATAATTACAACACCCGCACTGTCTCTTAACTCATATTGTAAAGATCCACGTCCGCCGGATGCTGTTGCAATAACGGCTCCTGTTGAATCGCCACAATTAGCTTCAGCACTCGTGGCAGAAACAGTTATGACCGCAGGCTCTGTGATAACAACTGTATCTGTATTGGTACAGTTAGTAGTGATATCCGTAACTTCTACCGTATAGGTATCTGCTCCCAAGCCTGTAATAGGTGTTGGGGTAGTTGCTATCGGTCCTCCTGAAGCAACAACAACTGCCGCTCCATTGGTAACTGTATAGGTATAATTATGTGTACCTAAATTGGTAACATTAAATGATAAAGCTCCATCTGTATCTCCGTTACAGGTAGGCTCTGCAGTAACACTTGCATTGACTACAATTTGATCGATAGGATCAACCGTATACGTCTCAGAATACACACAGCCATCTGTAGTAGTTCGTGACTCAAATGTATAGGTTCCTGCAGCTAATGTATATGTATCTGTTGCTGCAAATGTAGTTGCGTCTCCTGCCGGAGCAGCTATTCTATATTCAAATGAAGAAGCGCCATTAGTCCCCGTAGCGGTTAATGTTACATCTGTTGTAAGTGCAGGACATTGCATTTGTGTTTGTACAAAAGCGATATCTGTAACCTCTTGTAAGGGATCGATTGTTAAATCTCCCAAGTTTACAGGACATGCACTCGTATTGGTATCTCTAATATATAAAGTATACGTACCATCAGTAAGGTTATCAAAGACTCCTGTAACATTGGTGTAATCTACCCCATCAATACTATACTCATATGAGCCATTTCCGTTTGCAGGGTTAGTAACACTTATTTGACCGAATATAATACCTGTACCTGCTGCATCACAACTATAATCTCTTGTAATCGCAATATCAGCTGTTAGTGCTGGGGGTGAAGCAATCGTTGCATTTACCATTACTGAACATCCATACTGGTCGCTAACCTCAATGCTATGCGCACCAATAGCTACTCCAGTAAAGGTGTTGCTTGTCGCTGCAACTGGTCCAACACTTGTCGTGCCATCCAATACATAGGTAAAGGGACCTGAACCTGCCGTAGCTGTAACCAAAATAGAACCTGTGCCTCCTGGACATGTAGGATCTGTTGGAGTTGCAGTAGCTGTAACCGGAGTATACGGTGCCACAACTATAGGGGCAGAAGTTGCCTCACAACTTTCTCCATCCGTCACTCTAATTTCATAGGTTCCTGCAACATTGGTTGCATAAGGAGAGCCACCCGCATAAGCTGCATCAATAACAGCTCCATCACGTAGAATAGCAATTACATTACTACCGTTTCCTCCTGTAGTACTAAAAGTAATCGTAGCGTCCTCGGTAGGAGCACATGTGATTTCTTTGGTCAAGGCCGCCGTAATAGTAAGCTCTGGCTGAATAGTAAAACTCAACGGTGCAGAACTACATGTACTTGCCGTATTTTGAACCGTTACTGTGTAGGTACCCGGTGTTAAATTTGGAATCTCAAAAGAATCTGCCGGTAAGCCTGCAGGCGTTGTAAAATCAACCGCCTGAGGAGCTCCGCCGTTTAAACTATAAGTGAACGGACCTGTGGGCGTAGTTCCCGGAGTAATCGTAATCCATTGACTCGCCTGATCTGTCGTGTCATAACATGCATCACCGCCTGCAATTGCAGTTAATACCGGTAATTGTGTCTGATCAATAACAACGGTCTGACTTGGCGTCTCACAAGCTGTAGTCGGATCATTCGTATCCCGTACAAAAACAGTATAAGTACCCGGTGCTAAATTAGCAAATGTATTGTTGTTTTGGTAAGCTACTATAGCCGGTAAGGTTTCTGCAGCATCTCTTAATTCATACTGATATCCACCTCTACCACCCGTAGCAGTAACTGTTATAGATCCCGTATTGTTCCCGCAATCTGCAGCGTCTGTCGTAAAGGTAAATCCTAATACCGCAGGCTCTGTGATAACAACTGTATCTGTATTGGTACAGTTAGTAGTGGTATCCGTAACTTCTACCGTATAGGTATCTGCTCCCAAGCCTGTAATAGGTGTTGGGGTAGTTGCTATCGGTCCTCCTGAAGCAACAACAACTGCCGCTCCATTGGTAACTGTATAGGTATAATTATGTGTACCTAAATTGGTAACATTAAATGATAAAGCTCCATCTGTATCTCCGTTACAGGTAGGCTCTGCAGTAACACTTGCATTGACTACAATTTGATCGATAGGATCAACCGTATACGTCTCAGAATACACACAGCCATCTGTAGTAGTTCGTGACTCAAATGTATAGGTTCCTGCAGCTAATGTATATGTATCTGTTGCTGCAAATGTAGTTGCGTCTCCTGCCGGAGCAGCTATTCTATATTCAAATGAAGAAGCGCCATTAGTCCCCGTAGCGGTTAATGTTACATCTGTTGTAAGTGCAGGACATTGCATTTGTGTTTGTACAAAAGCGATATCTGTAACCTCTTGTAAGGGATCGATTGTTAAATCTCCCAAGTTTACAGGACATGCACTCGTATTGGTATCTCTAATATATAAAGTATACGTACCATCAGTAAGGTTATCAAAGACTCCTGTAACATTGGTGTAATCTACCCCATCAATACTATACTCATATGAGCCATTTCCGTTTGCAGGGTTAGTAACACTTATTTGACCGAATATAATACCTGTACCTGCTGCATCACAACTATAATCTCTTGTAATCGCAATATCAGCTGTTAGTGCTGGGGGTGAAGCAATCGTTGCATTTACCATTACTGAACATCCATACTGGTCGCTAACCTCAATGCTATGCGCACCAATAGCTACTCCAGTAAAGGTGTTGCTTGTCGCTGCAACTGGTCCAACACTTGTCGTGCCATCCAATACATAGGTAAAGGGACCTGAACCTGCCGTAGCTGTAACCAAAATAGAACCTGTGCCTCCTGGACATGTAGGATCTGTTGGAGTTGCAGTAGCTGTAACCGGAGTATACGGTGCCACAACTATAGGGGCAGAAGTTGCCTCACAACTTTCTCCATCCGTCACTCTAATTTCATAGGTTCCTGCAACATTGGTTGCATAAGGAGAGCCACCCGCATAAGCTGCATCAATAACAGCTCCATCACGTAGAATAGCAATTACATTACTACCGTTTCCTCCTGTAGTACTAAAAGTAATCGTAGCGTCCTCGGTAGGAGCACATGTGATTTCTTTGGTCAAGGCCGCCGTAATAGTAAGCTCTGGCTGAATAGTAAAACTCAACGGTGCAGAACTACATGTACTTGCCGTATTTTGAACCGTTACTGTGTAGGTACCCGGTGTTAAATTTGGAATCTCAAAAGAATCTGCCGGTAAGCCTGCAGGCGTTGTAAAATCAACCGCCTGAGGAGCTCCGCCGTTTAAACTATAAGTGAACGGACCTGTGGGCGTAGTTCCCGGAGTAATCGTAATCCATTGACTCGCCTGATCTGTCGTGTCATAACATGCATCACCGCCTGCAATTGCAGTTAATACCGGTAATTGTGTCTGATCAATAACAACGGTCTGACTTGGCGTCTCACAAGCTGTAGTCGGATCATTCGTATCCCGTACAAAAACAGTATAAGTACCCGGTGCTAAATTAGCAAATGTATTGTTGTTTTGGTAAGCTACTATAGCCGGTAAGGTTTCTGCAGCATCTCTTAATTCATACTGATATCCACCTCTACCACCCGTAGCAGTAACTGTTATAGATCCCGTATTGTTCCCGCAATCTGCAGCGTCTGTCGTAAAGGTAAATCCTAATACCGCAGGCTCTGTGATAACAACTGTATCTGTATTGGTACAGTTGGTTACTTCATCTCTTACTAAAATAGTATATGTTCCAGCTCCAAGTCCTGTAACCGATATAGGTGTAGTATTCTGTCCTGTAACCGTTGTCGGTGCAGCAATTGTTCCTCCTGAAACCGTGTACTCATAGGTATTTGTCGTAAGATCAATATCGTTTACCGTAAAACTCAAAGCACCATCAACATCTCCGTTACAGGTTGGTTCTGCCGTAGCCGATCCGTTGACCGTAATATTATCGATAGCATTTATAGTCACCGTATCTGAGTATACACATCCATCTGTAGTGGTTCTTGCTTCAAAGGTATACGTACCTACAGCTAATGTATATGTATCTGTTGCCGCAAATGTAGTTGCGTCTCCTGCCGGAGCAGCTATTCTGTATTCAAATGAAGAAGCACCATTAGTTCCTGTCGCAGAAACAGTAACCGTAGATGTTAAAGCCGGACATTGTATAGCTGTTTGTGTAAAGCTTAAACTATTTACTTCTTGTAATGGCTCAACCACCATAGGTGTAGAAGCCACAGGACAAGCGACGGTACTTGCATCACGTGCATACACAGTGTATGTGCCATCGGTTAACCCGGTAAATTCTCCCGTAGTATTGGAGTAATCTACGCCGTCAATACTATAAGAATACCCTGCGCCGAGTAATGGAGCTACCGTAATAGTAGCTGTTTGAACCCCTGTTCCAGCAGCATCACAACGATATTCCTGCGTAATACTAGCAGTCAAGGTTACAGCGGTGGCATCGGTAATTGAAAAATCAGGTGTAGAATCGACAGGACAAATGGTCGGTGGTGTCGTTCCCGGGGGTGTTGTATTTTCATGTGATACTCTTGCCAAATAAAAATCACCGGCAGGAATATTGGTAAAGGTTATATCTCTTAACGGACTCGTAATTAAATCAACCTGTGTAGGTACGGTATCCGTAGCATTTGCACGTTGTAAGAGTTCGTATGTATAGGTTCTACCAGAAACTGCAGGAGAAACCTCAACTCTAACTTGTCCGCCATCACCAGGACATGTAGGACTGGTAACAGTAACGTTGTCAATTACTATAGGCTGATAAGGTTCAATATTAGTTATTGACGCTTCTATAATACAGGCAGGCACACCTGCAGCAATATTTTCGTCACTAACATAAAAAGTATATGTTGCCGTTGGATCAACGGGCATTGGTAATTCAAATTGGTTATTCGCCGTAAAATTACCAGTACCATCATCATACAAATAATTACCTGATCCTGCTAAAACATTTACTTCAACTATAGCGCCGGTCTCACAGGTTTCCGGTGCGACTAGCACTACCTCTGCTCTAAAATCCGGAGCAGGATTTATAGTAACGGTTTCATTATAAATACAATTTGGTGCTTGATTTGGTCTGTTTGAAATTACTTCAACAGTATACGTATCCGGCTGTAGACCGTTTTGCGTGTAATTTCCATTATTTGCTCCAGAATTTGGAATAACAATAGGAGTTGCTAAACTAGGTGCGTCAATAGTATATTCATACTCCGGTGAACCACCAGTTACTGCAATAATAATAGTACCAAAACCTGTTCCATTTGTATCGTTAATACATGATGGATCATAAGCTGTAACACTATATGTTGGGCTAATCTCAGGAACATTAATAGTTGCTGTATACTCACATCCTCCCGGAAATGTAGTGTCAATACCATACACTGTCACATCACCAGGTGTTGTAATTGCAAATACACCTGTTGTATTTGTATAAGGTCCTCCCGGAGATAAACTAAAAGCATAATCGCTACTTGGTACATTGGTTACCGTTACACTACCGTCATTACCACACTCAATTGGTGTCATATCCAACAATGGTTGGTAATCATTTTTGAATACACTAAAATAAAATGGTATAAAACATCCTCCATCAAACTCTGCAAGAATTCTATAATCTCCTGCTGTACCCACTGTAAAATTAGCCACGTTTCCGCCTGGCTCTTCTACCCAATTAGCTCCTGTACAATCACTAGAAATTGAAGAACACGGGTCATTTGGATCAGATACGCAAGCACCGCTAGGTGCCAAGCGCTGCCAAGAAATACTTCTAAAACCACTAGAAGAAAAGTTAGTTTCTAAAAACATGGTTTGACTTCCACACAATGATATTTGAGGTATCTCTAAACCGCTACAGTTTTCGGTTGTAACCGTAGTTCCGTTTACATAGTTAGATATTGGATTAGTAATATCACTAAAACTTTGTACTTCATATTCCTCGGTAAGAGACATACAGGTACCATCAGACGGATCTGTATCTTCTTTTACAACAGAATAAGTTCCTGTTTGAGGCACTGGAACGTTTAAAAAATTAACCGTTGTAACTATAGGTGGCGAAATACCAGGACCAGACCAAGTATATCGGTCATATCCTGCACCAGCTTCTAATCGTAAATCAGAGGTACACGCCAACACACTTTTGCTACATGCCGGAACATTCGCTAAGAAGTTTGTTGCTTCCCCATCTGTATTCCCACAAGCGCCAATAACACTACTACTGTTATTAGTTCTTGTTGCTCCTGATATCGCTCCCGTAAATGTAGCTAATGCCGAGTTCTGGATTGTATTGGAACAGGCGTCCCTCAAATCCTCACAACTATTTACCAAGCGTGCTCTAAAACGTATATGGATCGGCAGGTCTCCGGGTAGTCCATTAATACCCGCCTCTACTAAATCTGCAGGAATATTGAAATCAACTATTCCAGGTGAAGGAAATGTATAGGTAACTCCAGGGGGTAAGGTAGCATCCTGAACTCCAACTAAATCTGTATTGGCAGGAAGGATATCCCGTACTACTACAGAACCATCCACCAAATCTTCATTACCTACATTTTGTATTTCGAGATCGTAAAACAGTTCATCACCTAATTCGACACTAGCATTGGTGATATCTGTAATACCATCAGTATCATAAACTCTTTTAATTACTTGTAGCTCTGGTTCAATGATATCCACCGCAAATGTATTCAAAAATACACGATAAGTATCACCCCCTGTTGTCAGTCGAAAAGTTGCACTCGTTTGGTTGTTTCCTAATAAAGTGTTTCCAGTATTTGGTAAATCAAACAAGTCAACATCCAATCCCAAAGTATTTGTAGAACTTGGATTTCGATTGGTTAAATAATTATTATTAAAAGAAACCGAACTATCAAAAAAGTTTCCGGTAGCATTAGGAGCTCCTGTTGTAGATCCTAACGAAACGAAAGTCCCGAATCGATTACGCATACGTAATCGATCCCCGGAAATACTACGATCTCCTTCAAGACCTGCAACACCATAACGTGCTCGAACAGGTAATGTTCCGGGTAAAGTTGTAAACCCTGAGTAGGTAAAATCTACAGGGTCATCACCTCTTTGAATTTGAATGAATCCATCCGCTGTACTTATATAGCGACTTGGTTCCAACGCATCTTCATACACCACTACTAAGACCCATCCACCTGAAGCTCCCGATACACCGGAGGTCAATCCAATGGTGGCGTTCATATTGGCCAAGGTGTAGGTTCCGGTAGGATTTGACTGATCTATTAAACTGGTAACATCTGCATAGCATACGTAAGGCACATCATCATTCGCCGTGTTACTTGGATTGGTCGGAGTATTACGGTACCCATCATAGATAATATCGCTAGCTGTAATATCTACATAGGTTCCTCCCGGTACTTTGAATTTTACATCTCTAAAATCATTAGCTCCCAATTTACGAGCATCTTGTGCAGGTAGGCCCGTACGTTGTTCATTACCATTTCTATTATTTACATCGTTAGGGGCCGGATTATTAAAATCACTATCTCCTGTTCTAACTAAATAGTAGGTAGCAGACCAATATAATCCTGCATATACAATACGGGTACACCCAGGACGTGGGGTTTCTATATCTGCACTACTGGAACTAAAAGTGGAAGGATCTCCATCAATGTCTATATAATCAGAGATACTGTTACCATTATTTAACGTTCCGTTATAGGCCGCATTTGGATCAAAAAAACCGGCACTGGTTTGTCTTAATCCTACGATAGAATTTCCGGTCATTACTAGATTACCATTGATTCTATCTGCAGTCTGTCGAACACTAAGAGGTACGATCTCCTGTGCATATATATTGCTTATGGTACTGGCGAACACTAAAAACATCACCAGGACTATCTTTATGGGTACAATTGTTTTCATAAGCTGTGTATTAAGTTAGTTTATTTTGGGGCATTGTGTTCATCATTGGGGCTGCCGTTATTGTATTCTTAATATATATAAATCACCATCGTATTGATTGTTCACATTTGAGAACAGACCTTGCTTTGCATCATCAAGATTCTCATAGCGTTTAAGGTATACGTAGATGTAATTATCCTTAGGGTTCCTGAAATATTGTGGCTCTAATCCTTGTGCTCTCAACTTCTCCATACCACGTTCAAAATAATTTTCTCGTTTGAAAATATTAGTAATCAAGTAATATCCATTCTTAACATTATGTCCTCCGATATAAGATAATGTTTCAGAAAGTACGGTATCATCTTGAACAGTTTCCTGAATTGTACGGGTCTCTTGTAATAAGCGTTTGAATGATGCCACTCTACTTTTTGCAATTTGTAATACCCACATGTCTCCAAAGAATTTATTATCCATGTTACTGAAATACTTCTCTGAAGCTTCCTCTTTAGTTTTGTAATTGGCTATGGATACATACTGTAAATCATTTTCCGGATTTAAAATAATCTGTGCATTATCGAATCCTACATCTTTTAATCCATCACTGAATTTTTCTGCGTATCCACCCCCTTTAAACACATTACCGATAAGGTAAAAACCTTCTTCATATCCAGGAATATACTTTGTCGCATATTGTGCTTCCGGTCTGGAAGTTTCTGCGAACTTGATAAATTTATTTTTGGCTACCAGACGCTTGGAGCTTGTAGGATCCACATCTCTTTTTGCTTCGTCGGCATCATCATTCATAGAAACTAATGATTCTAATAATTTATTAAAATCTCTCTTGTCCACATTTGTACTGGTCGATAAAAGTGAGTCTTGTCTCGCTAATAACTTTCTTGTAATACGGCTGTTATTATCAAGCTCTTCTTTGATTTCTTGAATATCTTCAGGAACTACTTCCTCTTGTTCTGCAGCTAATCGTGCGGCTTCTTCTTCTTCCAAGCGTGCTGCTTCCGCCTCCTGACGTAAACGCTCCTCTTTTGCTAATCGTGCAGCTTCCGCCTCCTGACGTAAACGCTCCTCTTCTGCTAACCGTGCAGCTTCCGCCTCCTGACGTAAACGCTCTTCTTCTGCCAATCGTGCAGCTTCGGCTTCCTGACGTAAACGCTCCTCTTCCGCCAATCGTGCAGCTTCGGCTTCCTGACGTAAACGCTCTTCTTCTGCCAATCGTGCAGCTTCGGCTTCCTGACGTAAACGCTCCTCTTCTGCCAATCGTGCAGCTTCGGCTTCCTGACGTAGACGCTCCTCTTCTGCCAATCGTGCAGCTTCGGCCTCCTGACGTAGACGCTCTTCTTCTGCTAATCGTGCAGCTTCGGCTTCGTCCTCTATACGTTTCTGCTCAGCCATTTCCATTTCTAATTTCTTCTGGACAGCAAGACGTTCTTCCTCTGCTTGTTGTTCTGCAACCTCACGTTCTAGTTTACGCTGTGCAGCAACACGCTCTTCTTCTGCTTGTTGTTCAGCAACCTCACGTTCTAGCTTACGTTGTGCAGCAACACGCTCTTCTTCTTCTTGTTGTTCTGCAACCTCACGTTCTAGTTTACGCTGTGCAGCAACACGCTCTTCTTCTGCTTGTTGTTCAGCAACCTCCCGTTCTAGCTTACGTTGTGCAGCAACACGCTCTTCTTCTGCTTGTTGTTCTGCAACCTCACGTTCTAGCTTACGTTGTGTAGCAACACGCTCTTCTTCTGCTTGTTGTTCTGCAACCTCACGTTCTAGCTTACGTTGTGTAGCAACACGCTCTTCTTCTGCTTTCTGTTCTGCAACCTCACGTTCTAGCTTACGTTGTGCAGCAACACGCTCTTCTTCTGCTTGTTGCTCAGCAACTTCACGTTCTAGTTTACTTTGTCTAGCCGCTTCATTTTGTTGTTCGGTCGTTTCTCTTTCTAAACGTTGTCTTGCGGCCAAGGCTTCTGCTTCTGCTTCTTGTTTTGCAGCTTCTGCTTCTCTTGCAGCTTCTTCTTTAGCAATTTGTTGATCTTCGATTTCCTTTTGCGACATTTCTGCCTCTAACTTGCTTCTAGCCGCCAAGCGTTCCTGTTCGGCCGTTTCGCGCTCCAGTCGACTTTGTCTAGCCAATCGTTCTTTTTCCTCCTGCTCAGCAGTTTCTCTTTCTAACCTACTCTGTCTTGCTAATCGTTCTTCTTCTGCTTGTTGTTCGGCCGTTTCTCTTTCTAATCGACTACGTCTCGCAGCTCTTTCTTCTTCTTCGGCCTTCTTGTTCAACAAAGCGACTTCTTCTTCTCGTTGTAGTTCAAGCTCTCTCGCTTTGCGTGCCTCTTCTTCTTTAGCCTCTTCGATAGAACGTTCCAAACGGCTCATTGCGCGTTCAGCTTCTGTTACTTGTTGTGTGTTTCCACCCTCTTGCAGTTCTCTTATTAACTTATTTTGTTGTAAAATTTCTTTTTTGAGTCTTCTGATTTCCGAATCCCTCGCTTGAAAAGCCTTATCAGAGGTAGATCGATTATTTCTGCTTCTGCTACTTCTTCGTCTACGGTCTTCGTTAAAGTTATACGCTAATCCAACTTCATGTGTAGAACTAAATATACTTGCATCTCCGAACCCTCTCTCATAAGTATAGCCCACAGAAACGTTTGGAGTAATATTAGCTCCAATCCCGATAGAGGCTCCGTAAAAACTGTTATAACCAACTTGTGCCCAACCTAAACTAGGTAGTTCCAGTATGGCATTTGCTCCATAACGTAAGTCTGCTTCTGCCAGCATATTGGCATAGACCATACCACGTACTAATTTATCAGATCTTCTTTCTAAACTATGAGTGTACATTACATGACCTGTAAAAGCCATATTATCTGTAAGTATTTCACTTGCTGTGATATTATAGGCGACAAGATTACCTACAGCTACCCCTACATCAAATTGTTGATAATTAAAATTAACTCCGGGGGACAACAAGAACACAGAGCTTTTCTCGTAATTTACGATTAAAGGGTCACTAATTTGGTTACCGTTATTTTGTAAAAATTTTCCGTTTGCACCCTCTTCATCCAGATTGGATTTTATAGCGCTTTGTGAAAAACCAAGATTCAATCCGAAAGTAAAATTCATATCCCGGCCAAACTCCAAGTTGTATGCATAATTGGCAACTCCGCCAAAATAACGATATACACCTTCATTTTGCTGGTGCAACCCTATACTTACTCCTGTTTTCTCATCAAAATTACTCGTGTAATTGATCAAAAAAGTTTGCGGATTATCATTAAATGTTGAATACTGCAATCTATTATAAATATTGATAGATTTCTTAGTCTCTCGTACAAGAGAAAATGTTGGGTTGAAATAAAATCGATTATACCGCACTAGATTATGCGTAGGAATATCGGAAGGAAGCTTACCATAATTCGTGGTGCTCTCTTCTTGCCCCTTTGCTACCTGAAGGGAAACGCAACATATACTTAATAAAAATAGCTTTCTAATCATAAATTATTTCATTACCGTTATTGAGCCCTTACGGATAACAGAATTGTTTTTTGTAATTATAAAGTAGTAAACTGTTTCCTTTGATACATCCGTATCATTAGGCCAGTCTCCATTTCTATAATTGGTGGTTTGTAAGGCTATTTGCCCTCTTGAATCATATATTATTACTTCTACCTCTGGCGAATCGGTCAATTCATCAGGTAAATTCCATGTATCATTAATACCGTCACTATTAGGAGTAACGATGTTTGGTATAAAAGCAGAGAGCGCAGCTTCTTCACTAACGGTTACTATTGGTGTATCCAAACTACAAAAAACGGAAGCTATTCTAACGAAGTAATCACCGGTCTCGCTGACGGTGATCTCATTGGTAGTTGCTCCTTCAATTACTTGTTCTTCATCATCCACGACCCTATACCACTCATAAGTGTAACTGTCATCCGGTGGAACGGTCAATGTAATGGATCCGTCTTTTGGGAGACTATCGGGTGTCAATGTTATTTCTGTATCAGAAGCAACATACTTCACAGAAACTTCATTTGATAGTATGTTACTAAATTCACCCGTTTTGAGATCCGCCTGTAGTTGATATACCGCATCTTGGTTAGCTGTGTCGACTGTTAATGTTGTTTCTGTATCTCCGGTTGTTGCCCCATCAGCTAACCATTCAAAATCAAAAAAGGAATATTGATCTTGTGTGAGGGGTACTCTCAAATCGCTAGCGGTAACACCAACCATTTCTTGAAGTGCGATGTCTACCGTAGTATCATCACAGGTTAGATCAGATCCTGAACCAATGGTACTTTCAAAACCAATAGGTGCAAAAATTTCAGTTTGAGATTCGATTACACTATTACAGGCATCGGTAGCCTGTATTCTAACTCGGTATCTACCAACAAAATTAGCTTCAAAAGTAGATGTAGTTCCTGATAATGGTTCTTGTTTTTGAAGGTTTGTGTCCACAAACCATTGTACAGTACTTCCCTCGGGAGCGTCAGTGGTAACTTGCAGCGTTATCGTTTGTGTTGGTAATATTATTAAATTCTCAGGTAAAGTTTCTGTGATACTAGAGCCGTTATTAGTTACCGCTATAGGATCTGTTGTTACCGTACAATCCTCACTGTAGCGTACCTCTAATGTATAATTACCACCGAAATCGTTGTCAGGTAAAGTAATTGTAGAGGCGATTTCTCCTTCAATCGCTGTATCATTTTTAAACCATTGGTACGTGTAATCAGTATTCGTTTCACTTGATGTCAAAACCTTAGCGTCTTGCGGGCAAAAGGCTACTGAAGCACCTTCATTGATAAAGACGTCTGCTACATCAACAATAAACACTTCGATCGCATTGGAACTAGCTTTGTTATAAACAATTTGACATTTGCCATAAAAGATTTTTACCACATATTTACCCTCCTGGGTTACAGTATAACTCGATGAGGTTTCACCTGGTATCGCTACGGCATCAAAAGCCGAGGTACCCAAATCTCCTCTATACCATTGCCATTTGAAGTCATCAACATTTAATTCATTTCCAATATCGTCAAGAACTACTGGGTTTATAGTTCTATTAATACTAGCCGTATTACAAAGAATTACATCTTCCCTACTATTCAATACAACAGTTAGATCGTTACGGAAATAGTGCATTGCTATCTCAACAGATTCTGAACTAATAACCGAATCGTCTGTGGAAGCTCTAATACGCAAACGATATGTGTCGCTATTCAAAGATTCGTCCACACTGAAATTTTCAAATCGTATTTCTCCTTCATTAGAATCATTCGGTCCTGTAACTCGCGCTAACTCTATATTCTGATCAGTATCAGCAAAGGTGCCATCAGGTGCAGAAACTTCTAAAATATATTGATTACTGTTATCTAATGCCGGTCCAGCGGATAACGTTGCAATAACCGTAAAAGTATTATTACCAGGACTTGCACAAATTTGAGTAGAGCCGTTTTCAAATACGGGAGCGCTTATAGCGCGTTGTGCTGCTAGCTCATGAGAAGAAATGAGTAGCACTGCCAATAGAAGTAAAGATGTTAGGTTAAGCTTATTTTTCATAATTCACACTTAAATTAGGGTGAAAAACAGCACATTAGCATTGCGATTTGGGACGCATGTTAATAATATTGTTAATATAATTATAGTAAAAACATAAAATTATGAATTATATTATTACGGCAAACGTTTATTTTACTTTTTTTTGTAATAATATTCTTACCTTTAATAATTCGGATCAAATTGGGGTTGTATAAAATAATAAAAACACCACTTCATACATCTTATAATATTGATAAACAGTGATTTAACACCTAATAATGTATCTTGAATTATATACACATCATTATATAACGGCTATTAAAGCTATCCCATTCAACCTGATATTTCAGCCAAAAACAGCTTAATTGTTAACTATTTAACATTTGAAATAGCCCTATACCTATAAAAAAACGTCAGATAGACACGATCAAATGCAAAGTAAACACGTTTATTGGTATCCTACAATTTAAGGGAAATAATCACTTAAAATCTGACAAACAGGCATAAAAAAACCCGATAGCAAGTATCGGGTTTTTTGAACGGTTAAAAGCTTGTTAATTTGAATCTGACGTTTCTTTATTAAGCTCTTTAATAATTTTATCAGTAATATTTAATTCTTCTTTACCGTAAAGAATATTACTCACCTCTGTATCTCCAAAAATATAGGTATATCCATTAGTTTTACCGTATTCTTGTATGAAATCCTTAACTTTTACAATAATAGAATCTATTTCAGTCTGGCTACCTTGCTGAATCTCTTGCATACGACTCTGCTGCTCCCCTTGCAATTGTTGCTGCTTAGCCATTAACTCTTGCTCTTTCTTAGTACGATTAGCCTGAGACATGGATTTCATGATATTTTGATACCCTTGTACTTCTATTTGAAATTGTTTTGCCTTTTCTTCTAACTCTGCACGTACCTCATTATTCTTTTTCGTCCACTTTTCTTGTGCGACTTTCATTTCAGCAAATTCAGACACAACCTTGGTGTTATTAACATAAGCCGTTTTCTCTGATGTTTGGTTACATGCTACGAATGAAATACTAGCTAATGCAATCCATAAAAATTTTCTCATTTCTTAAATTTTAGTTTAACGCAAAAATATTAAAGTTTATAAGTAAAAATACGACACTTCTCATAATTTATTGAAATCAATAAAATTTATATATAAACGAATATTGATAATTAGAAATTATAAAAAACGGATTTAATTCACCGTGCTCTTATGGTTAAAATACAATCGTTGATATATTATCTCATGTATATATATAATCGCCCCTTAAATCGCTTTAAAATAAGTTTTAGGCTTTTTTAAGTATATATATATGTGATGAAAACTCTTTTGACCTCATAGCTTTGAAATTAGATAACAAACCGATGTAAAATCCCTTTAAAAAGTTCATTTTACCAGATTTATATTTTTCTGATAAAAGGGATACATAAAATGAATCAAAAATCATGGGTTTGGTTGATAGTAATTCGAACCCATACTCTTTAGATATATTTTTTATTGACTTTTTCGAAAAATGCCAAAGGTGACGTGGCACATCATAGGCCGCCCAAAATTCTTTATAATAGGTAGCATCATACGATTTATAATTTGGCACAGCAACAATCAAGATTCCATTAGTATCTAGATACTTTTGTATTTGATTGAAGGTTACATCCAAATCAGGTATATGTTCTAAAACATGCCATAGGGTAATAACATCATATTTCTGAACTGGTAGGTTAGATAGTTCATCAACCAGATTGATATTTTTAGTTAGAGCAATATTTCTAGCCTCTATATTTGGTTCGACCCCGTATGTTGACCAACCTTCTTTGTTTGCAGCTACCAAAAAATCTCCAGTACCCGCTCCGATATCTAACAGTCTTCCTTTTACGGATACCCGTTGGTTAATTAAATCAACTTTTTTTTGAAGCATATAGCTTTTAATACCGTGGTAAAGTTTTTCGAAAAGATTACGTTTAGCGTCGGTATGTGAAATATAGTCTTCACTTAGATAATAATTAGGTAAATCTTTTATCGAAGGGCGCGGGTGAGTTTCAAGTGAATCATACTTTTTATTATATAGTAACTCAAATTTTTCACCACTCACTGTGTAGTCTTTACATTCTATATATACAGGTTTTAATTTTTCGTCTGTCATCCTTACTTTTTACACGTGTTCTTTTAAATGATTTAACTACGTTTTTTTTTTTACTTTTTTGATAACTCTCGGTAACATACCATGGATCTAAGTTACAACCTATCCACTTCAAACCTATTTATATTATACATTTCCTACAAATCACTTTTGAAATTATATTTTGTAAAAGACTATTACTCTAGTCGGCTATAAGAAAACCCTGTTTTCAATTCAATATTCCTATGTACACTTTAAATATATATAATTGATTTTTATATAATTATTTTAAGTATTCTGGATTTCCGATAATGAACACCTGACAATTATAGTTAAAACAACTTATACTATTGCTGATACGTTTGCCCTTAATAAAAGGTGATTTTAAAATACATTTGATGAATTATATGTGTTATCAAGCTGTTTCATATGATAGAAAGTATATATACACGTAATTAATACCATTACATCTAAGTGGTAAAAACCTACTTCACTAGCAAATGTTCCACGTGGAACGCATATCATCTTCCCATATATACCAACAGAACAGAAACATCACTTGGAGATACTCCGCTTATCCTGGAAGCCTGCGAAACCGTTGCGGGTTTAATTTTGGTCATCTTTTCCCTAGCTTCATAACTCAAGGATTTAAGTTTTGTGTAATCAAAATTAGAAGGGATTTTGACATCCTCTAAACGATTCAATTTATCTGCATTGTTTTTTTCTTTTTCAATATAACCGGCATACTTAACTTGGATTTCGGTTTGTTCAAGAATCTCGGTATCCAAATTATGTTCCTCGATATACGATGCTATTGTATTAAAGTGTTTAATATCCTCTAATGTTATTTGAGGGCGTGCAAAGAGTTTAAAAAGTTTACCGCTTTGATTAATTTTAGAAGAATTCTTTTCTTCTAAAACCGGATTCGCTTCTTCTGGTGTCACACTAGTATCCTTAAAGAACTGAACAAAAGCTTCAGACTTTTGTTGCTTTTCTTCCATACGACGCATACGCTGTTCGTCAGCTAATCCCAATTCGAATGCTTTGGGTGTTAACCTAAAATCTGCATTATCCTGACGTAAGAGTGTTCTATATTCTGCACGAGAAGTAAACATTCGATATGGCTCTTCCGTCCCTTTGGTAATTAAATCATCAATTAACACCCCTATATACGCTTCGTTTCTTTTAAGAATAAATGCATCTCTTTCTTGAGTTTTTAAAGCTGCATTAATTCCCGCCATCAATCCTTGTGAAGCTGCTTCCTCATATCCTGTAGTTCCATTTATTTGTCCAGCAAAAAATAATCCTGAAACTAATTTGGTTTCTAAGGTATGGGTTAATTGTGTTGGTGGAAAATAGTCATACTCGATAGCATAGCCCGGACGAAAGAATTTTACATTTTCGAAACCAGCCACTGATCGCAATGCTTTAAACTGTACATCCTCTGGTAATGATGTTGAAAACCCATTAATATACATCTCTACGGTATCCCAACCTTCGGGCTCTACAAAAATCTGATGACGATCTTTGTCAGCAAATCTATTAATCTTATCCTCAATAGATGGACAATATCTCGGTCCAAGACTTTGAATTCTTCCATTAAACATTGGAGAACGATCAAATCCTTCTCTAAGTACATCATGCACTAATGACGATGTGTACGTCATATGACAAGACCGTTGCTTATTTAAAGGCTTGGTTAAATTAGTGTAACTAAATTTTTCAGGATGTTCATCACCTGGTTGTTCAATCATTTTAGTAAAGTCCAAGGATCTACCATCAACCCGTGGTGGTGTTCCGGTTTTCATTCGACCAGCGTCAAAACCTAAATCAATTAATTGTTCTGTGATTCCTGTAGCGGCTCTTTCTCCTGCTCTACCTCCACCAAAGTTTTTTTCTCCGATATGAATTAAACCATTAAGAAACGTACCATTTGTTAGTACTACAGATTTAGCTTTAATTTTTATTCCCAAAGAAGTCTGTACGCCGGTAATTTTATTGTTTTCAATCAGCAACCCACTAATCATCTCTTGATAAAAATCAAGATTTGGAGTGCGCTCTAGCATTAAGCGCCACTCCTCTGCAAAGCGCATTCTATCACTTTGAACACGCGGACTCCACATCGCAGGTCCTTTTGATTTATTCAACATTTTAAACTGAATTGCGGTACGATCACTCACTATACCACTATATCCGCCAAGCGCATCAATCTCCCTTACGATCTGTCCTTTTGCAATCCCTCCCATTGCAGGATTACAACTCATCTGGGCAATGTTTTGGAGATTCATTGTCACCAACAAGGTACTACTTCCTAAGTTTGCAGCGGCTGCAGCGGCTTCGCTTCCTGCGTGCCCACCACCTACTACAATAACATCATATTCCTTTTCAAACATAGTATTCTTCTTTTGTTCCACGTGGAACATTTATAAATTATGTTATTGTTCCACGTGGAACAATGCTAATTTTTCGTTTTCCTTGGCTGTCATTAACGCTTGTTCATCATCTGTTTTGTCGGTGTATCCACATAAATGCAAAACTCCATGAACGAGCACTCTTCTCATTTCTTCTTCCACACTACATCCAAAAATTATTGCATTTTCGATAACACGCTCTTGCGAAATAAATATGTCAGCACTTAATATTTTACCTATTGAATTATCAAATGTAATTATATCCGTGTACGTATCGTGATCTAGAAATTTCTTATTTATGTCAAGAAGATATTCATCATCACAAATAATATACGTAATCTCATCAATTGTTTTTTTCTCTGTTACAGCAACATTCTTTAGCCAATTTATTAAGGGTTGCTCTTTCAGTTTTTGGGTATTTTCCTCGTAGTAAAAACTAATCATTTGATTTATTAAAATAGGTTTTAACCTTCTCCTTATAATTTTGGCGCAAAGGTAATACTTGTCTTTCTAATATTTCAGTCGTTTTAAAATATTGTTTGATTTGTTCTTTATTCAATGAATTGACGCCCTTATAATTTTGACGATTAGTTTTACTTTCTCTTTCTTCTTTCTTTCCCTGCTCAAAAGCTGCTTTGTCAAGTTTTAATAATTGATGTTTTAAGTCCATCATTCTCTGTAATGTTTGCTCATTAAAACCCCTTTGTAACAATTCATTTTCTACCCCTTCCATCCTCTTTAAAACATTTATTCCTTTATCTTTTACACCTGCTTCATTCATTTTTTGTTCAAGTGCCTTTCGTAATTCTTGTTGTGCTTTGTAAATTTCAAAGAGCTCCCCATTCATTTCTTCTTCTCCGAATTCACCTTCTCCACTTTCATTACCACCTTCCCCTTTACGGTTTTTTCCCTTTCCCTTAGGACCTTTTTTACCGTCACCAGCTTGAGATGAATTACCGCTCTTTTCTCCTTGCTCCCCTTCCTTACCTGATGATTTCTCTTTATCGGAATTCCCGCTTTTCTCATCTCCTTGCTCACCTGATTCTTTCTCTGATGTTCCTTTACCATCCTTACTTTGCCCCTTGCTTCCTTTTTGCATGCGATCATTGAGCTCTTCCTGACTCTTTATAATATCAGGTAATTGAAATCCTTTACCTTGACCTTTTCCACTACCCGACGATGGTATACTGTTTTGCATCTGTTCTAAAACATTACTTAACAAATAGGCTAAATCATTAGCGCCGGTGATTGTAAACTGCTGACTCGCCTTGCCCTGAATAAGCTGATTTTCTGCAAGACGTTCGATTGATTTATCTAAATTGAACTCAACATCACTCAACTTATCGGTAACGTCATCTGTAATTTCAGGTGTACGTAATGCCAGCGCATATAAACTATCATCCACATGAACAAAGTTCTCTCTAAGGACACTCTGTCTTTTTAGCTTATAGGAATACGATGGATTATTGATAGAAATTTCTGAAAACTCTGTAAGCAAAGTTTCCTGAGACAATGAGAAGTCTACCAAATTATCCAAAATCTGACGTAGCATCTCAGCATCTTCTTCCTGCTGTGCTTCTCCCGACATTTGCATTTGATTGTGCATTTTGGCAGCCATATTTTTCATTTGTTGAGCAGCAGATTGTTGATTTTTTTTTGCTTCAGCTTGTTTTTCTTCCTTCAAATTATCAGTAGCCTTTTCTTGTTCCTCACTAATTTGTTCCTTAGCTTTTTTGTCAAACTCTAAGTTCATTGGTTTTTTTAAACTCTCGTTATCTTTCTCAAGTTTATCTAAAGCCTCTTTTATTTTATCGAAATTCTTAGACACGCTGTCTTGTGCTTGCGTAGTATTTTTTTCTTTATCTCCTGCTGCTAACTCTTCTTGCTTTTCTGCTAACCTCAATAAATCATCAGCTAATTTATCATGCTTTTCTTTTACATAAAATCGTTTGGTTAGTTCTAGTAACTGCTCCAAATTCTTTTTAATATTTTTGTTCTCCTTAGCTAGCTGATCTAATTTTTCTGTCAGCTTTTCACGGTTAATATCCTGTGCTAGCTTTTCAATTTCCTTCAGTAATTCTTCGTTCTTTTTTAAGCGCGCTTGTTGTCGTTCTAATTTTTCTTTAAGGGCATCTTTAAATGGTTCTTTATTTTCCTCCGGCGTTTCTTCTGATAGATTATTTTGAAGTTTCTCTGAGAATTTTTTCATCAGTTGCTCTTGCATCTTTTGTTTCTCCAAAAAATCTTTGAGCTTTTGTTTATCCTCATAATCCATATTAGTTTGCTCCTTTTGCAACCTAGATAAGCGTTGAAGTTCATTTTCAGAATCCTCAAATTTATTTAAAGTTGCATCCAAGTTTTCCAATATGGATTTTTGATTTTCTAATCGTTTCTCCTCCTTCTTCTGTTCCGACAATTGACTATACATAAAAACTTTACTAACCGAATTCTTATAATTATGTAATGCATCATTATCCCAAACCTCAAAAAAATACTCGTAGGTTTTACCAGATTCAAACTCGATGGATGTAACTAAATCATATACAAATTCAGAAAAATTACCCTTATCGAATTTTATGTTTTGGTACTGCTCCGGTGTGGATCGATCTATATTTTGATATACAATTCGAAGCTTAGTTAATCCATAATCATCACTTATTTTTCCATAATAATATCTCGTATCTGTTCTTAAGCTATCAATATGTTCCTGAACTGTAATTTTGGGAAATTCATCTTGTATACTAGTAATCTTATATGCTAATTCATCATAATTACTAACATTGGTATTAGAGGTGGTTATGGTGTAATTAAAAGAGTTGTACACTCTTTGTTCCCGTGTAAAGGTATTATTGTTTTTTACAAACTTCTTTATACTATCCTCGGTTATAAAAGATATAGCATCAGTGTTATTTGAAATAATATTGTAACGTATTTTTGTCCCTTCAGGAACCACAAAGTTACCTGTATTAAGCATTTGTTCATCCTTTAATCCTGTATAGTTAGGATACTCCAAATAGACTTTTAATTCAATCAAGTTGGGAACATTGATTACACGTAACAGATACTCCCTTGACCGAACTCCATTTGCTTCAATATAAAATGATTTGGATTCTGACATCTTTTCAAACAAAAACTCAAAAACATCAATAGATTTTTTGGACATATAATAACTCTCATTATGAAAATGTATGGTTAGCATCTCAGGAATAGTCGATCCAACTACTTGTACACGTAATACATAATCCTTGTTTTCATGCACAGATAAATTATCATTTTCAATCAAGTAATTAAAAGGTGCCGGTGGTACGAAAGATGTATCATACTTTACGAATCGATCATAGCTAGAAGTAAACCAATCAAAACCACTTAGAGCAGAGAAGAACAAGAAAAGAATAATGGGCAATATAATGTATTTAAGGTATTTGACATTACTCTTAAATGTAATTGCTTTTTTAAAGGGAACCGGACTAAGCGATTTTGCTTTTTGATCAATACTAGCAAGAAGTAAATCACTCTTAACTCGGTTATCGCTTAATTGAAGTAAATTAAGTAACCTGTCATCAACTTCCGGAAAATGATTTCCGATAAGAGTAGCAGCATAAGAACTTGAAATTCCTTTTGACAAACGTAATAATTTGACAATAGGTAGTATAATAAAAAATATAAATAAAATTATCTCTACCAGTACAAATAAATAAAACAACAAAGTCTTACTAGCTGGAGATAAATACAATAAATGCTCTACAGCCACAGAAACAATAAAGTATAATGTTCCTATGGATATAAAAAGAATACCCCCTTTGATCAATTTATTGAGATAATACTTCTTAATAAATCCTTCTAACTTTGATTCTATATATTGAAATCGATTCATGTAAATAACCTGTTGACAACTTAACCTCTAAAACTACAATTTTATTTTGTAAACTGCTCTATTACAAAAGTCGAAAATACTCTAATACTCTTAGCTACATGAATTATACCAAGACCGTACAATACTCTCAAAGATAACATTGCACCTAATGTTTATAATTAATTAAAAAGCAATAGGAAGATTGTATCTTTGCACCACACATAAAACATTAACAAAAAAATCATTTTTACGATGAACAATGTACGGGTACGATTTGCTCCCAGTCCAACAGGACCATTACATATCGGTGGACTACGCACTGCACTATTTAATTACTTATTTGCTAAAAAAAATAATGGTGCTTTTATATTGCGTATAGAAGACACTGATCAAAACAGATACGTAGAAGGAGCAGAAAACTATATTAGCAACGCTTTAGATTGGTGTTCCATACCGTACGATGAAGGTCCCGGTAAAGAGGGTTCATACGGTCCTTATAGACAAAGTGAACGAAAATCTTTATATAAAGATTATGCCAACCAACTTATTGATAGCGGCGCTGCCTACTACGCTTTTGATACTACAACCGAATTAGACAACATTCGTAAAAACTACGAAGCAGAAGGAAAAACATTTATTTATAATTGGCATAACCGAATTACGCTTAATAACTCACTTTCTCTATCAAAGCAGGAAGTCGATAAAAAACTAGCAGCTGGTGATACCTATGTAATACGTTTCAAAAGTGATCGCACCGAGCCGTTACTTTTGGAAGATGAAATTCGCGGAACTATCACCATTGACACTAAAACATTAGATGATAAAATTTTATTTAAAAGTGATGGTATGCCAACGTATCACTTGGCTAATATTGTAGATGATCATCTTATGAAAATATCTCATGTAATTCGTGGTGAAGAATGGTTGCCATCACTTTCGTTGCATGTGTTGCTTTACCGAGCCTTTGGTTGGGAAAGTCCAAAATTTGCTCACCTACCATTAATTCTAAAACCCGTAGGTAAAGGAAAGTTAAGTAAAAGAGATGGAGACAAACTAGGGTTTCCCGTTTTTCCATTATTATGGGAAGACCCAAAAACTAAAGAAATATCCAGTGGTTATAGAGAAGACGGATATTTACCAGAAGCTGTTATCAACATGCTCGCTTTTCTAGGTTGGAATCCCGGGACTGAACAAGAAATATTTACACTTACTGAATTAATCGAAGAATTTGATTTAAAAAAGGTAAACAAATCAGGAGCTAAATTCGATCCAGAAAAAACCAAATGGTTTCAACAACAACATTTACAGGATGTACCTGCCGAACAATTAGTTACCACCTTCAAAGAGATACTTTATGAAAAAGAAATTACCACCACTCTTAATATCAAGAATATTTTAAATCTTGTGAAAGAACGTGCGGTATTTACGAAGGATCTGTGGGATCTAAGTTCGTTTTTGTTTATTGCACCTCAAGAATATGATGAAAAGGCTTTAAAAAAGGCCTGGAAAGAAGATACACCTATGTTAATGCATGAACTAAATAGAGTGCTAACGGATATCTCGGATTTTACTGCTGCAAGTATATCTACGATCGTAAAATCGTGGATTCAAGCACAAGAAATTAGTTTTGGTAAAATCATGATGCCTTTAAGAATTGCACTTGTGGGTTCCTTACAGGGTCCGGATGTTTTTGAGATAGCGGCCATCATTGGAAAAGATGAAACTATACAACGCATTGAACATAGCATTAAAATAATATAACCGTAAACACCAAAGTAAAAAACCCGATCCTGAGCGATTGGGTTTTTTGCGTTTCCAGCATATTCATTAAAGGGAAAAGTGGGCTTAGTTTGTTATAGTATTATCCAACAGTAACAAACCTAATTCTTATAAAGGATTAACTAAAACCCAAAATGATGAAAATTAAAAACCTAATTCTTGCTGCATTAGCAGTAGTCACAACCTTAACAAGTTGCTCAAACGATGAAAGCTCTGCTTCCGGTAAAATGGTAGTTCGAGTTACTGATGCCCCTTTTCAATATGATTTAGTTAAAGAAACTAATGTAACTATTACTAAAATAGAAGGTAGAAGTGAGAACAAAGATTCTGAATCTAGTTATGTCACTTTAACTGAAAAAGAAGCGACTATTAATTTATTAGAATTGAACAATGGTCTTACCGAAACGCTAGCAGATATCGAAATCCCATCTGGTAGCTATAACTTATTTAGAATCTATATAAAAGATGCCAGTGTAGTGCTTAAAGATGGTACTGTATACAATCTAAAAGTTCCAAGTGGAGCACAATCAGGATTAAAAGTATTTGTGGATCCATTTATTACTGTTGGAGAAGGTACTACCGGAGAGATTTTATTAGATTTTGATATCAGTAAATCATTTGTAGCGCAAGGCAATCCTAATTCTACAAATGGAATCACAGGATTTATTTTTAAACCTGTAATTAAAGCGTCTAACTCCTCAACCTCGTCTTCTCTTTCTGGAACCGTAACTGGCGAATCTTTTGAATTTGGAACAGCTCCTATTGCTTTAGAGGGCGCACAAATTTCTGTATTTGCTGCTGATACCTTAAATACTACGACATTTACTAATGCCGATGGTACTTATAAAGTAATGGGATTATCAGCGGGAACCTACACTGTGACAGCTGAAGCAAATTTCTATACTATGGAAACTGCGGAAAACGTTACCATTACCTCAGGTGTAGATGCTATTCAGGATTTCTTACTAAAGCTTCCTCAGGAAAACTAAAATCAAACTAACTATGTTGGATAGACAGCCTGTATATGTATAGGCTGTCTTTTTTTATGGTTAAAAATATAGAAGGACAAGGTTATTATTTTCCACATGGAACATTGTTATTCAACGTTCATAATGTAAACTATTTAAAATATTAGTAATTTACCTACCTAATCGATAACCAAAAAAATATGACTTTCTTTTTAATTCCTATATTCATTATAGGCTTTATCATTTTACTGTCCGGTATCTTTACCGTGAAACAACAAACATCTGCCGTTGTCGAACGTTTTGGAAAATTTCTAAGCATTCGTAATTCCGGACTGCATTTTAAAATTCCGATGGTTGATCGTATTGCAGGAAGAATTAATCTCAAAATTCAACAACTTGATGTCATTGTAGAAACCAAAACAAAAGATGATGTGTTTGTTCGTCTTAAAATTTCTGTGCAATACCAAGTTTTAAAAACAAAAATATACGATGCTTTCTACCGACTCGAAAACCCTCAAGATCAAATAACATCTTATGTGTTTGATGTAGTGCGAGCAGAAGTTCCTAAAATGAAACTAGACGATGTTTTTGAACGAAAGGATGATATTGCTATTGCGGTTAAGAGCGAACTAAATGAAGCCATGATTGATTATGGATATGATATTATCAAAACATTAGTTACAGACATCGATCCAGATCTGCAAGTTAAAGAAGCTATGAATCGTATTAATGCAGCAGAGCGTGAAAAGATAGCCGCAGAGTATGAAGCTGAAGCTGAACGTATCAAAATAGTGGCTAAAGCACGTGCTGAAGCAGAAAGTAAACGTCTACAAGGGCAAGGTATCGCAGATCAACGTCGCGAAATTGCAAGAGGACTTGAAGAAAGTGTGGATGTTCTTAATAACGTGGGAATTAATTCTCAGGAGGCCTCAGCACTAATTGTAGTAACACAGCATTACGACACCTTACAATCTATCGGTGAGGAAACGAATAGTAATCTTATTTTATTACCAAATTCTCCACAAGCAGGAAGTGATATGTTGAATAACATGATTGCATCTTTTACAGCATCCAACCAAATTGGTGAAGAAATGAAAAAACAAAATCTAAAAAAATCACTAAAAAATAAAAAATCTGATGATAGCTAGGAAAGAATTTTGGTAAACCATCTTTGAGTCATCTGAAAAAAGCATAAATTTAATAAATAATTATTTTTAAGCCTTGTATGCTATTTGATTTAGCATGAATGTAGAATCACAAGTTAAAATAAAAAAAGTCCATTAAATCGCTTCTGATGAAGCTATTTTTAATCAGAAAAAGTTATTGATAATAAACTTAAATAGATTCTGTTTATAATAAAAAATCCCATCAATGTGATGGGATTTTTTTACTCTATTTTTTTCACCCGGGTGATGCCGAGCATTTTATTTACAGCTTTTAATACGAACGCTTTTTTAGCAATTGCGCCGGCAATATTACCGATGGTTCTAAAAACTGAAAAATTTTCTTTGGTAGTATGATAACTAATTTTAATTTCTTCCAGATTAATTTCCTTCTGCAATTTTAAAAACTTAAGATCTCTATTAATCTCTTCAAAACTGCTATAAATTTTCATCCCTGTATTAGACTGACTCATATAATTTAATTTTTACTGCAATTCTTAATTAGTCATTAAAGAAAATCCTTGAATATTTAATTAGTAATCGTTTCTTAAAATATGATTTACCAAAAATAGCAAGCAGTGCCATGACAATTGCATAGAATCCAGCCACAATGAAATATCCGGCTGGTAAATGATTAATAGCTTGACCTATCCAAATGGAAGCTCCTACAGAAAGAAATATTAGTATCAACATCAATAAGCTACCCATGACTAACGTATTAGCCAAGGATATGGTGCTTTTCATTGTTTTCTTAAAAAGATCTAACTTGTAGTATTCGATGCTAGTCTCGACATAACTTCGAACATTCTTATCAATCTCTTTTACATTATCGGTTAGATTTTCAAACGCCATAGACCTCTATTAAACTACTGCTTTATTAGCGCTCGTTTTAGCTTTTTCAACGGTTACTTCTTTATGTAATTTCGCGTTTTTTTTTCTCAACTCCTCCAGCTTATTCTCCATTGCTAATAAGATATCATCAGCCTTATAGCTCGCATTAGAAAGAGTTTCCTCCAGTTTAGATTCAAACTCTACTTTAGCTTTTGCTGCTTTTTCACCAATAATAGATGCAGTCTCTTGATATTTTTGGTTTAATTTAAGCTGTGCATCCTTAGCTCCTTTCTTAAGCTTTTTTCTGGTTTTATCGCCACTTTCGGGAGCATATAGTAATCCTACTCCTGCTCCAATTATAGCGCCTGTTACTAATGCTAATAGGGTATTTCCTGTGTTTCCTGAACTTGACATATGAATTGATTTTAGGTTAATAATTAGTAAGCTAAATTACAATACGTATGCATCTTAGGCTGTTAACAACGGGTTAATTAAACCTGTTACTATGTCAAAATTTACATAAAATTACTAAATAAAGACTAAAACGATTCTATTATCCTAAAGAAACCCTTAAATAACTAAAAAATACCAATAATATTAACATCACAATAACTCTTGAACCATAGTTTTGATAGCTTGATTCTCTGTCTCTTGTTGAATTTGTAACATACGATCCGTATGTTGACTTACTACATCAGGATACCTTTTCAAAATTACCATAGCTTCAAACTGAAGTAACTCGTTGTCATCATTAAGCGCTTCAAGTACGAACTTTTTACTATCCGCATCCAAATCTAAATTGTTACATTCCAAGACCACCCCTGTAGTCATCAAGGCAACTATGCGTGAACCTATTTTCTTCTTCGCTGTTCCAAACAACGGAAGTACCTCCTCATAAGAAACTTCTTTGGCAAGCTGCAAAATGGTAGCTCTTAAGTTTAAGCGTTTCTCATCGGGTAAATTTGTATACTTTTTACCTGATTTTTTAATCTCGTCGATAGGTTTGATCGTCGGTTTAGTAGATTTTGGTTTCGCACTAACCACCTGTTTTTTCTGTTTCGGTGCCTCTTTGGCCCAGGTATCACGTAACCCAACGGTTTTATTAAACACTAAACTTTCTGGAGTACTGTCCTGATCTACATTAAAATACCCTAAACGCTGAAATTGAAAGTGATCTAATGGTTTGGCTGTACGCAAATGTGGCTCAACAAATCCTTTTATGACTTTTAAGGATTCCGGGTTTATAAATTCCATATAATCTTTATCCTTATGACCATCCGGCGCTTCGTCTAAAAATAATCTGTCATATACACGGATTTCTGCTGGAATAGCCTGCGCTATTGATACCCAATGCAACGTTCCTTTTACGTTACGTTTAGAAGCCTCTGTACCACTACCCGATCTACTCGCTGGATCATAAGAACAATGAATCTCTATGATATCACCTTCATCGTTTTTAACCACTGATTCCCCTTTAATAATATAGGCGTTTTTAAGACGTACCTCTTTACCAAGTGTTAATCTAAAATATTTACTTCCAGCTTCTTCTTTAAAATCCTCTCGTTCTATGTACAACTCTTTACTAAATGGTACTTGACGCTCCCCTGCTTTTTCATCTTCAGGATTGTTCTCAGCATCCAAAAGCTCTACCTGATCATCTGGATAACTATCTATAATTAATTTAACAGGATCTAAAACCGCCATAACTCTAGGAGCTATTTTATTGAGATCTTCCCGAACACAGAACTCCAGTAGTGATACATCAATAACATTTTCTCTTTTGGCAACACCTACGGTTTCAACAAATTTTCTGATAGATTTTGGAGTATATCCTCTTCTTCGTAACGCCGATATGGTGGGCATTCTTGGATCATCCCATCCTGAAACAACACCTTCTTCTACTAAACGTAATAATTTACGTTTACTCATTATAGTATAACTGAGATTTAAGCGTGCAAATTCTGTTTGTTTAGGTACAACCTTACCCTCTTCTGCAATCTGTTCCAGAAACCAATCATACAGCTTTCTATGGGGTTTAAATTCTAACGAACATAATGAATGGGTAACACCTTCTATATAATCACTCTCACCATGGGTCCAGTCGTACATTGGGTAAATACACCAATCATCTCCCGTTCGATGATGTTTTTTCTTAAGAATACGATACATCAAAGGATCCCGCATTAACATATTAGGATCTGCCATATCGATTTTTGCACGTACTACATACGAACCTTCTTCAAATTCACCATTTTTCATTCGTTCGAACAAATCAAGGTTTTCTTCAACAGGACGATCTCTATCAGGACTATTAGTTCCGGGAGAAGTTGTAGTACCTTTTTGATCTGCTATGGCCTCTGCACTTTGAGAATCAACGTACGCTTTTCCTTCTTTTATAAGTTGAACGGTCCACTGATATAGTGTATCAAAATAATCTGAAGAATAACATTCCTTATCCCACTCATATCCCAACCATCTAATATCTTTTTTGATTGCATCTACATACTCCTGTTCTTCCTTGGCTGGATTAGTGTCATCAAAACGCAAATTTACCGGCGCATTGTATCGCAGACCCAAACCGAAACTTATACCAATAGCTTTAGTATGCCCAATGTGCAGATAGCCGTTAGGCTCAGGAGGGAATCTAAAACGTAAATCCTCCTTGCGGGTGGTATTCTTTAAATCCTCTTCGATCAATTGCTCAATAAAATTGAGTGATTTTTTTTCTTCAGTCATCCGTTATAAAATAAAACGCAAAATTACTAAAATTCTGCACTCAGAACTGAATATATCCATCAAAACACATGTAAAATCATTGCTCCCCCAAATCCAAAATAGAAATACAATATCAAATGAGATACTATTGTTTTATGTAGCGCTTGTTAAGAAGTAAAATTGGCGCAATTAACGGTATCATGATTCTCAGTAATCTTTTATCTTTGTCAAAAAACTTTGGGAAAGATAACATTAAAGAATATCAAAGTATACAGCAATCATGGCTGTCTTGAAGAAGAAGGTAAAATAGGATCCGATTATCGTATTGATTTAAGCATATATGCGGATTTAACAAAATCTGCGATATCTGATAATTTATCGGATACTGTCGACTATGTTCATTTAAATAGAATTGTAAAGGAAGAAATGGCAATTCGATCCAAATTATTGGAGCACGCAGCAGAAAGAATTTTGATTAGAGTGTTGAAGGAGTTACCTTTAGCAAATAAAGTGGTGGTCGATGTTTCTAAAATAAACCCTCCTATTGGTGGAAATGTAGCAATGGTAACGATTCGACGTAAAAAAAATAGAAGCTAAATTTTATAAAAAAATTTGATTTTTCTTCTGTTAAATTGATAATCCGTTCTTTTGTAATCATTATTTTTTTTACATTTGCCCACTGAAAGAATTACGGTGTCGTGGCCGAGTGGCTAGGCAGTGGTCTGCAACACCATCTACAGCGGTTCGAATCCGCTCGACACCTCAAAAATCCTGTTTTTACAACAGGATTTTTTTTTGCTAGAAAGTTGAGTCCGGAGTAATCTTCTCTATTTCATTTTGTAGACGTTGCTCAACATTATCAGGTAATACCCCTTTAAGTATTAGAAACATACCAAAAACAATCATTAAAATACTAATTACCCGCTTGATAACATACGTTCTCTTAGGTGTAAGTTTTCTTTTTAATCTTTTTGCGAGTAACATTTTAAAAACATCTATGATAAAATACGTTAGCAAAACCATGGCAAAGAACGAAAAAATTCGATTCGAATCCATGTCTAACTGAGGTCCCATTACAATGATTATACTTAGCCAAAATCCTAAAACCCCAATATTTATAAAGTTGAGAAGAAAACCTTTTATAAAAAGTTTTAAGTAGTTGTGTTTATTAATAATTTCAACACTCGTATCCCTAAGTTTATTGTAATTCTTTCGTTCTTGAATAAATGAAATTATACCGTAAGTAGCTAGCAACATCCCACCAAAAATAAACAAAGCCGGATCATCTTTTATTTTTTCTAATATTTTATTGGTACTAAAATATGCAATGAGTATAAAGACAATATCGGCTAGAATCACTCCAAAATCTACAGCAACTGCCGCTCTAAATCCTTTTATCGCAGCTGTTTCTAATAAAACAAAAAATACAGGTCCGATCAAAAAGGCTAATAAAAATCCTAGAGGTATAGCTGCATGCGCGTCTTGAAACATAAATTTAAATCGTGTTTCTTACAAATCTAATAAATATGCTTAGTTAATCTCTATAATTTTGCCTCCAAATACTTTTTTACTATCGATCAGCCTGGGACTTCCATAAATTTTTATGGTCCCTCCTGCTGTAGTAGTTGCTTTTACAAACAGTTTTGCATTAATACTAGCGCGCCCACCGGCACTTATAGAAACGTGCGTAGAATCTGAAACTAGTTTTTGAGTTTCATATTGGCCGCCCGCTTTAATAGTAATATCTTGGCTATTGCTTGATCCGTGGACCTCGATAACTCCACCTGTAACAGATTTGGATACTAATTTCTTGACAACAATTTTTCCTTTGATTTTAGCACCTTCTTGTACGCTAAGCTTCAATGATTCTTGTACTAATGAGTCTTTGACAAGCACAGATGCGCCTTCATTAGCATCAATTGTTTTGACTGTAGTATAAAAAATTGTAACCTTGGTAGCATCTTTTTCATCCCAAAGATTGTCCAATGACATTTTTAACTTTAGCACCCCATCTTTCTCAACTACAGCGATTTCATCTTTTTGAGGACCTGAAATAGTTATTCTATTTTGATCTGCTTGTACTAATGTTACATTGATTTTATCAAAAACTTTTAGCTCCTCAAAAGGTTGTAATTCACTAGCTGTTTTTTGTTGCGCAAAAGCTCCTAAACCAACTAGAAAAAGTAGATAAAAAATAGTATTACTGTTCATTCTCTGTATTTTTATCGTATAGTATATTCCTAATTATGCTTCTACGCTTTCTTTAGAGCCAATCAAAGTAAAGTCCAAATGCCTTTTTACTAGATCAGCATTTTTAACTTTAACGTAAACCTCATCCCCTAATTGATACACATTTTTAGTTTTCTGACCCATTATAGCATATTCGTCCTGATCAAAAACATAATGATCATCATTCATATCCTTAAGTCGTACCATACCTTCGCACTTATTACTTATAATTTCGATATAAATACCCCACTCGGTTACGCCAGAAATCACACCTAAAAACTCTTCATTCTCATGATCTTTCATGAACTTAATTTGCATGTATTTGATAGAATCTCTCTCTGCAGTAGCTGCTATCCCTTCCATCGAGCTGCTATGATTACATTTTTCTTCGTATTCCTCTTCTGCTACCGATTTACCACCATCAAGATAGTGTTGTAATAAACGATGTGCCATTACATCCGGATATCTTCTAATTGGACTGGTAAAATGACTGTAATGATCGAATGCTAATCCATAATGACCGATATTGTGTGTTGTATACTCTGCTTTACTCATACTGCGTATCGCCAAAGTATCTACCAGGTTTTGTTCCTTTTTACCCTGAACATCACTTAACAATCCATTTAATGATTTTGTAGTTGATTTACGATCTTTTAAATCTAGTTTGTATCCAAAACGACTGATAATATTTTGTAATGCTGCCAGTTTTTCATCATTGGGCTCATCGTGCACTCGGTAGATAAATGTTTTCTTCGGATTTTGCTTTCCAATGAACTCTGCTACTTTTTTATTGGCAAGCAACATAAACTCTTCAATTAATTTATTAGCATCCTTAGAAGTCTTAAAAAACACTCCCGTTGGCTCACACGCTTCATTGAGACTAAACTTAACTTCGACCTTGTCAAAAGAAATTGCACCATCACGCATACGCTTATTACGCATGATTTTGGATAAATCATTCATTGTTATAACGGCATCAGCTATAGCTTGTGGTACTTCATAAGATGTTCCACTCAATGAAATTTCATCTGGAATTGTATTTGATTTGGATTCTATGATATGTTGAGCCTCTTCATAAGCAAACCGTGCATCAGAATAGGTTACTGTACGACCAAACCATTGATTTTTTATCTCTGCCTTCTTATTGATTTCAAATACTGCCGAAAAGGTATATTTCTCTTCATTAGGTCGTAGGGAACAAGCATTGTTTGATAAAATTTCCGGTAACATTGGTACAACTCTATCGACAAGATAGACCGAGGTAGCCCGCTCATAAGCTTCATCATCCAAAATAGTACCCGGTTGCAAATAGTGAGAAACATCTGCTATATGAATGCCTATTTCGTAATTTCCATTATCCAAAATTTTAAACGATAAGGCATCGTCAAAATCTTTTGCATCTTTTGGATCAATCGTAAAAGTAAGCGTATCTCGCATATCGCGACGTTTTGCTATTTCACTTTCCTGAATGGAGGTATCGATTGCATTTGCATATTCCTCTACTTCTTTAGGAAATTCATAGGGTAGCCCATATTGTGCTAGAATAGCATGAATTTCTGTATTGTGCTCTCCCGGCTTACCTAAAACTTTGAGAACTTTTCCAAACGGCGAATCTGCTTTTTCAGGCCAATCCTCAAGCTTAACCAGTACTTTATCTCCATCAGCTGCTTCAAATATCTTATTTTTTGGAATAAAGATATCTGTATACATTTTGGAATTTTGAGTACTGACAAAGGCGTAATTTTTTTGAATTTCAATTACCCCGACAAATTCATCGCGCTTTCTATTGATTACTTTAGAAATTTCTCCTTCACTTTTACCACCGCGCTTTCTTTTGTATACATAAACTTCAACTTCATCACCGTCCAATGCTTTATTGAGATTGTTTTTAGGTATGAAAATATCTTCTTCCAAATCCTCTACAACTACGTATCCTGAACCTTTTGTTGTTACATCTAATGTGCCTGTGTAGGTATTAATATTTGGTACTAACTTGAACTTACCACGTTCAACTTCTTCTATTTGTTTTTTTGCGGTAAGCTGAGATAGCTTTTTAATTATTTGATTGCGACTACTAGGATCATCTACACCTAATTTTGATGCTATCTGCTTATAATTAAATGTTTTATCAGTATCTGCCTTGAGTATTTTTAGTATGGACTGTGTAAGATTTTCAATTTTAGCTGACTGTTTTCTTCGGCTATTCTTTCTTTTCATTTAGGTCATTTATATTTTAATCTTATAAATGTACGGCTAATCTTTTAACATCATTGAATTTGGCATTAAACTTTTGTTAATCTAAAACCTGTACGATCCAACTTTTGCACAGTGACAAAATATTTTAACCAATTATTTTACCATTTCTTAAAATTTTCTTAATTTTAATATACCTTTTACCAAGTAAGTTTATACAAGCTTGTCAACATGTTAAAAATTAGTAAAGTACATAAAGTAATTCTGTTTTTTATATTCATCTTTATCGTAGGGGTGTATATTTTTATGGTTCATATAGGTAACTCTATAGATAAAAATAATAAGTTTCATCCAGAGGATTATCAAACGGAAATTGATTCATCTCATACTACTAAATTACATAACACTTCCAAACCTAATTCTTAGGTAAATGGCTTATATCTAAGCGCTATTGAAACTATTTTTCTTTAATTTTTACATCATCTTAACGAAAATCCTATAGCTAATTTGTATCTTTAAGTAAAACAATAGTGTATCGATGAAAAACTTTGTAGTTGTAATGACCTTTACGTATTCCTACGAGTACGCAGTTTTAAAACACTTATTAGAACAAGAAGGGATCAATCATTTTTTTGAAAATGAAGTAATGGCGAACGTTTTTCCCTTTTACTCAAATGCCCTAGGCGGAATACATTTGCGCGTTCACACAAACGACGTACTTTTAGCAAGAGAAATTATAGATTCTCTTCAATTACCTAAGCATCTTAAAATAGTTTAATTTCTTTATACTTGTTAACACATATATTATATTAAATTTTCTTTTTTCGAATTTTTTAAAACTTGAATGGTTATTATTATAGGGTGTTAATAGCGGTAAAACTTTTATGTTTTAAACTTGCTTTTGAAGTTAAAACCTGTAATCAAATAGCTATTAACATACATAAATTGTAATAAACGATTGATTTACATAGTATCTTAAAAAGTAATAAACAGTTGTTAATAAAACTAACATTGGTAAAATGTGAAATTTTTCTAAAAATTATAGCGGTTGATAACTCAAAATATTGGTTCAAAACTTAGCCAAAAATTGTAACGTTATAATTTTGATATATGAGGATCTTCCTTGTATTGTTATTTTTTTTGATAGTACAAAATAAACTTCCTGAATTTTAGAAACTAGTTATTCACATAAGATGTTAACAGGGTTGACTTACTTATGAACACAACGGTATAGATAAACATTTTATGTGTGTTTTTAGCCATCGTTTTATGCTATACCCCTATCTTTGTAGTAAATATGGACCTTTAAATCGAATTCTTGTGAAAATAGCTATTGGTAATGATCATGCGGGAACAGCTTATAAATTTGCTGTAAAGTCATTGTTAGAGTCTGAAGGTATAGAAGTCATTAATCACGGTACTGATGATACTAGTAGTGTTGACTACCCTGATTTTGTGCATCCGGTCGCTAAGGCAGTAGATACAGACCAAGTACAGTTTGGTATTTTGATTTGTGGAAGTGGTAATGGAGTGGCTATGACAGCTAATAAGTATACTAATGTAAGAGCTGGTCTATGTTGGATAAAAGAAATTACTGCTTTATCCAGGCAACATAACAATGCTAATATTTTATGTATTCCTGCACGGTATACATCAGAAGCTCAAGTGCTGGAAATGGTCAAAACTTTTATTGACACAGAATTTGAAGGTGGCAGACATCAAAATAGAGTCACCAAAATATCTCAATGCTCATAAAATAACTTCGCAGTTATGTCTGAAATTAATTTTTTTGTCAAAAAATTTAATGAGTTGTCTATTGATGAATTATATGAAATTTTGAGACTAAGGACAGAGATCTTTGTTGTAGAGCAAGATTGTGTATATCAGGACTTGGATAATAAAGATCAAAAAGCATTGCATGTTATTGGTGTAAAGGAGGGTAATATCGTTGCTTACACACGATTATTTGATGCTGGGGCATATTTTGACAATGCGAGTCTTGGGCGTGTAATTGTGGCAGCCGATCAAAGAAAATTTTCTTATGGACATCAACTTATCGAAGAAAGTCTAAAGGCTATAAAAAGATTTTATGCTACTGATACCATAACTATATCGGCGCAGTTATATCTAAAAAAATTTTACGAAAAACATGGGTTTCTGCAAAAAGGAGATACGTATCTTGAAGATGGTATTCCACATATAAAGATGATCCGTAGTTTGCAGAATTAGTTAAGAATATTGTTGTATTCTTTACTATCCTTAAGAATCTCTACACTTTTTAAGACTTCAGGATTATGTGTTACATAATACTCATATAAGCCTTCTCTGTAGAAATAGCGTTTTATAATTTCATCGGTTAATAGGGCTTTAATCTCTTGTTTGTCTGTATCCAAACCTTGCTCCTTGGTAGTTTGAATGGTTTTTAATAAAGCTTGATAACTATCAAACACCGATGCATCCATTTTTTCTTTTTTAGCAACCAGCATGGCTTTTTTTAAGGCAGCTTCTGTCTCAGTTTCAAAAGAAAATTGACTTTGCTTTACAAATTTTTTAAACGCTTCATAATCGCTATCAGTAAATGCAAAATCTGATGATTTATTCAAAGAATGTGAGTAATAATACTGTGTTGCAAAATCAAAAATAGCATCAGATTTTAACAAAGCTGTTGTTATATTGCTATATCCCGAAGAAGCAAGTTCAATATCTGGTTGTATACCTCCACCATCATATACAGTTCTACCGTTCTTTGTTTTAAACGCTTTGCTTTCGTTTTTATCGTAGCGTACCGCCTTATTATTTTTATCTCTGTTCCAGTAATCCAACGCTTGAATACATCTACCACTCGGAGTGTAATATCTTGAGATGGTTATCTTAATTTGTGTTCCATAGGTAAGTTTTTTGGGACGTTGAACCAAGCCTTTTCCAAAACTACGAGCTCCAATGACCACCCCACGATCCAAATCCTGTATACCACCGGCTACAATTTCACTGGCCGATGCACTTCTACCATTCACCAAAACAACCAGAGGAATAGTAACATCAATGGGTTGATTTTTAGTGTAATATTCCTTGTTATACTTTTTAACCACAGATTTTGTAGTAGTTATTAACGCATTTTTGGGTACAAAAATGTTGGTAACATTGATTGCTTCACTAAGCAATCCACCTGGATTACCTCGAAGATCCAGAATAATTTTATCAGCTCCTTTCGCTTTTAATGCTTCTAAGGCGGCGATAGTTTCACTTGATGCCTTATTATTAAATTTTGATAAGACGATATAACCAATGTTATCTGATAGCAAGGTATAAAATGGAACTGCATTCACCTCAATTTCTTCTCGTGTAAGTACGGTTGTTTTTAACTCTCCTTGTCTTTTGTATGTGATAGATACTTTTGTCCCACCAGCACCTTTAAGCAGTTCTCCTGCATCTTCGTCAAAATTCGATATGTCGATATCTCCTATCTTAATAATTTCATCTCCGGCCTTTAAACCTGCTTTATCCGCTGGATAGTCCTTATAAGGCTCTACAATTACAATGCTATGTTTACCCGTTTTTACTGTGGCGCCAATACCTGTATATTCTCCGGCATTACGAATTTTGGAAGCTTCTACATCTTGTTCATTCCAATATTTTGTATAAGGATCCAAATCATCTAACATTGCAGTAATGGCTGTATCCATAAGTTCTGCAGGATTGGTTTCATCTACGTAATTCATGTTTAATTCTTTAAACATTGTAGTAAAAATCTCGATCTGTTTGGCAATCTCAAAAAAATCGGATTTAAAACTTACGGTAGCAAAAAATAAGACTAATGCCGCGCTGCTGAATATAATTCTCTTTTTCATAGTAGGTCTATCCTTTTGAAGATGTTGGAAGTTATGTGCTTAATTGCTTTTTGAAATTTCTTTATCCATAAACTTCTGCAACACTTTCATTACACTTTTTTCTATACGAGATGAGCTAGGAAACTCTTTTCCAGTATACAGAATCATTAAATTATAAGATTGGGTAGTTTGTTGTTGTACAAGATACTTATTTTTTCTGTAGGATTCTCGCAATAAACGTTTTATATGATTACGATCTACTGCTTTTTTAAAATTACGTTTACTTACCGACACAGCAGCACGTAAATTTGTTTCTTCGGTATCCGGTCCTACAGTGTAAATTAAACGAATTGGATATTGAGCAACTGATTTCCCTTCAGAAAACAGGAATTCAATGGTTTTCTTACTTTTTAAACGCTCTTTTTTGGATAAAGTTGCTTGCATACTGTGCAAAAATAAGGATAAGATTTATTAGTATGTGAGTAAAAAAAATCCGGCCTTAATTAATAAGTCCGGATCCTAGAAACTTTAAAATAAATTATAGTTTCATTGTATTATTTCCAGCATTAATATCAGCCATTTTTTTAGATGGATCGATAACAATTTCTGATATGGTTGCTTTAGACTTTGATAAGTTGAGTTTGTACATAGGATGTGTCCACGCCCAATCATCAGCAACTACCCTATCAATATCTTGGTGTTGGTTCTTTTTCTGTCCACGCATCATACGCAGCGGAATATAGTAAGCTTCTTTGGTACCATCTTTATAAGTTACTAATAAGTCGATAGGCATAGGGATACGCCCAATTCTTTCTAAGCTGACAATAGCTTTACCATCTTCTTCTTCTATACTTTTGACACCATAATCAATTGTACTTGTGGTTTGTGTCCAATCAGTTAAATACCAGTCAAGCTGTATACCGGAAACTTTTTCTGCGATTCTTTTGAAGTCATTAGGTGTAGGATGCTTAAACTTCCAATCGGAATAGTATCTTTTTATAGTTTTTGCTAAATTTTCTTCGCCGATGATATAGCCCAACTGTGCTAAAAAGACAGCTCCTTTAGAATACGCTGAAGCACCATAGGCACCATTATAATCATAATGATCAGCTTGTGTACTTTGCGGTTGTTCTTTACCTGAAGTAGCTAACCACGTATATCCCTTGTAGATGTTTTCGAATGGATTTTCCTTTTTTTGCTCCATTACTGTATTCATTGCTAAAGCAGAAATATAACTGGTAAACCCTTCATCCATCCATTCATGCTTAGATTCGTTGGTTGCTAAAATATGTTGAAACCAGGAATGAGCCATTTCATGAGCTGTTACACCAACAAGGCTTCCAAATTCACGCTCACCTGTAATCAGCGTACACATCGCATACTCCATACCCCCATCACCTCCTTGGATGATAGAATATTGATCATAAGGATAGTCGCCAATATTTTTGTTGAAATACTCCATCAAGGCTACAGCTTTTGGCTGTAAATTTTTCCAGTTTTCTTGAATTTCCTTTTTGTTTTTATACAAAAAGTGAAGCATGGGTCCGTTAGGAACCTGTACTTTATCATGAATAAATTCCGGATCAGCAGCCCAGGCAAAATCATGCACCTGAGGTGCCTTAAAATGCCATGAGAGCTTTTTCTCTTTCGTTGTTACCTTCTTGTCACCCGATTGATATCCATGTCCAATAGCATCTGCATTTTGCAAATACCCTGTACCCCCCAACACATAATTTTTATCTATGGTGATGGTTACATCAAAATCTCCCCAAACTCCATGAAACTCTCTGGCGATATATGGGTGTGCATGCCATCCTTCAAAATCGTATTCTGCCATTTTGGGATACCATTGTGTCATTGAGAGTGCAACGCCTTCGGCATTATTGCGTCCTGATCTACGAATTTGTTTTGGTACTTGTCCATTGAACTGCATTGCAAAAGTTGCCTTTTTACCTGGAGCAATCGGTTCTGTAAGTGTCACTTCAAGAACGGTTCCTTCGGTGATATATGTTACTTCTTGTCCATCTTGAGTAAGTGCATCCACTTTAAGAAATCCAATCTCCTCCGGAGTTAATTTACTTATGCGATCCTCAACTCTACTATCAGGATCCGGCAAATTACGGGAGCGAACATCCATCTCGCTTTCCGGTTGGAAAGCGTTAAAGTATAAATGATAAAAAACCTGTGTTAAGGTATCTGGTGAATTATTGGTATATACCAATTCCTGAGTTCCTTTATATTGAAAATTCTCAACATTCATATTCACATTCATGGTATATGAAACATGTTGTTGCCAATAACTTGTATTATTTTGGCCATAAGTTGCTAGTATTCCCATACAAGAAAACACTAAAGAAAATAGTTTAGTCATAAGAATGATTATTTAGACATTTTATCAGCGTAAATTAGTGCATTATAGAGATTCACCATTTTTCCTGATTTTGATAATTCTGTAAAATTTCCTGTATTAGCTGCATCACCACCAATCACTACCGTTGCTTTTGTAGAGAGGCCACTGTTCATAAGAACTTGTTTCACTTGAGCTGCAGACAATTTGGGATAGTATGAACGGATCATTGCGGCTACTCCTGCTACCGCCGGTGCAGCCATAGAGGTTCCTTGTAAGTATTCATAAGTATTTAATGGTGTTGTAGCCCAAATTTTAACTCCGGGAGCAAATACATCGACATTACTTTTTCCATAATTCGAAAAATTCGCAACCAAATTACCTCCATACTCATAGTTTAAAGCTCCGACAGTTAAAAAGGTGTTAGCAATTTCGGATCCGGTTGTTTCCTGATCGTTTGGATATACAGCCTTTTCATCAAGATTTATTCCTTCATTACCAGCCGCATTCACGATTAAAACATCGTTATCTGCCGCATATTTAATAGCATCCTGTACCCATTCCGGATGTGTGCTGAAGTATTTTCCAAAACTTGTATTGATAACTTTAGCGCCATTATCAACCGCGTATCGAATTGCCAAGGCGATATCTTTATCATATTCATCTCCATCAGGAACAGCACGTAAGACCATAATCTTAGTATTTTGTGCTACACCATCTACACCTTTGTCATTCCCACGCTCTCCGGCAATAATACCAGCAACATGTGTACCGTGCTTTAATCCTTTCTTATCTGGTTCTGGCCCCATAACATTGTTATTCCCATAAGCAGTGTCGGTAAGGTCATCAACGTTGTCTCCCACATTTTTGCGCCCATCAAATTCAAGGTTCAAATTGTAATTTAATGAACTTGAAAAGTACTCAATACCTTCTTTAAGATTAGCTATTAGATCAGGAATACGTTCATCACCGTTAGCAAAACCAAACATTTGAGATATAAACCCAGCATGCTGTTTCATTTCGGGCGTTTCTGGATTAAGTTGAGCCACTTCAGCACTAGAATAATCTTCCTTCCCCAAGGCTTCGGTTAAGGCTTTATGAGAAACTTGTATTTGGTTAAATATTTGTTCATACTGATCTTTATTGCCCTTAGTTTCCTGATATTCTTTTTCGTACTCTGCCTTTGCTTCAATATATAATTGATATTCCGAACGATCTAATGCAGCCACATCGGACAACGTTTTTCCTTGATATTTTGGCTTTAGTTTTTTAATTATTCGTACAAATTCCAAATTTTCATTGGTGCTGTCTCCAAGATAATTCCACCCATGAACATCATCAATGTATCCATTATTATCATCATCTTTACCATTGCCTTTAATTTCGCCGGGATTGGTCCAAATTACCCCATCCAGATCTTCGTGTTCTATATCTACGCCACTATCAATGACACCGACGATTACAGTCTTCCCTTTTCTACCTTTTATAATTTCGTTATACGCTTTATCAACACTCATCCCCGGGATAGTGTCGCTTACTAAGTCAGCAGCTTTCCAATTTTTTAATTGGGTGTCAGATAAAGGAATGGTTTTCAGAGGAACGGTATCTATGTTTTCTATTGGAGTTGAGATAATTGCCGGAGTTCCACAACCGGTTAGTAATACTGCCGAAGCAAATGCCACGGCTATTTTATGTGTTGAAAGATTCATATGGTACTATTAATTAAATAATTCATTGAAGGTGTATACATCTTTTAATCGAACACCTTTTTCTGTTTGCTGAACGGTAATTATTTCGTTATGAGCATCGTGCTCTAAAAATAAATACCAGTTGTTTTTTGCAGCGTTTTCCAAAAATAATGCTTTTTCTGGCATAGTAAGTAAAGGTCTTGTATCATATCCCATAACATAAGGCAATGGAATGTGGCCTGCTGTCGGTAAAAGGTCTGCCATAAAAACAATTGTCTTATCCTGATATTGAATATGAGGAATCATTTGTTTGTCGGTATGACCATCGGCAAATAAAATATCAAAACCAAGCTCTGAGTTCGTTTGAAAGGCTTCTCCTGACCTCTTGACAAAATTAAGGTGTCCACTCTCCTGAATAGGTAAAATATTTTCTTTTAGAAAAGAGGCTTTCTCTCTGGGGTTGGGCTTAGTAGCCCACTGCCAATGTTCCTCATTACTCCACACCCTTGCATTTTTAAAAGCTAATTCATACCCTGTACGATCCGTATTCCATTGTACGGTACCTCCACAATGATCAAAATGTAGATGCGTCATAAATACATCCGTAATATCGTCTCGATGAAACCCGTATTTTTGTAACGAACGATCAATAGAGTCATCTCCCCATAAAGAGTAATAACTAAAAAATTTATCAGATTGTTTATTACCCATACCGGTATCAATAAGTAGTAATCGATCTCCATCTTCTATTAGTAAGCAACGGGCTGCGATATCGATTAGATTTTTCTCGTCCGCCGGATTGGTTTTATTCCAGATTACTTTGGGTACTACCCCAAACATAGCGCCACCGTCTAGTTTGAAGTTTCCTGCGTTTATAGGATATAATTTCATAAAGACTCAAATTATCCTTGCAAAATAGAAAAAATGGCAGCGAAGTTGACTTTATTTACAGAGTTTTTAACAGATTAGGCTCATATTTCAACTTAGAAACAATTTTGTGCAGCCTAATTCCAAAATCCAGGAGCGCTTTTACTTCTTTCACGCTAGCCAAGCGTTCTGTTTTCATGACTAAAAGAGCGTTGCCATTAGACTCAATGTGATAGTAAGGATTGCTCTCAAAAAATAAGACTAAAGCATCCGTAAAAAAAGCTTCTATTTCAGCTTTATTTTCAGCCATTAAAAAGAAACGTTTTGAAAAATCAGGATGATCTTTGATATCAATATCCTTAAATCCTGAAAACCGATATAAAAAATTCAGTAAGTCTTCTTTATGCAATGTAAAATTCGGAATAGTTTTTTTTAATTTTATACTTAAAAAAGTAGCTCGCAACTGCTTTTGAGATATAAATTCGCCTTCGGTATATTCTGTATCAAAAACGTTGAAATTTGTATGTTCATCAATTAATTGATTATGAATAAAATTGATTTTTTTTAGTTTAAAGAAAACAAAAGAATAAAGCGGATTTACTTCATATAATTTTACAGGGTTATAGGACCACTCAAAGTCATGAGCCACATTTTGTAGATCTTTCTGTCTTTTTGTAAGATTGGTTTTTGTTTTTTTAGCGTTAGAAAAGGAGAGCAATCGGCGCACTGCTAACGGATGGGTAGATGAAGTACCATGAATATCCAGTCCGTTGATATCAAAAGATCCGCCGTTGCGCGTAAAAATTTCTTGATATCCCAGCAAATGCTCCTGTACGGTAAAATCCACAAACTCACATAGCGAAAAATCAACAATGACGTCTCCATTTATCGGGATTGCATCTAAATTGTTTTTAAGCTTATAATAGTTCATAAAGCTTGAAAAATTTTTGACGCTCACAAAATAATTCCCTTGCGCCTGTTCTTTGAACATTAAAACGTTGGGGCGAATAGCATTCGAAAGAAACAGAAGCACACTTTTATTTAAGATAATATGGATAATTAATGTACTTAAAATTCCGATAAAAATACCAGTAATTAAATTGGTTGTGATCGTGGCTATTATAGTAACGAAAAAAATAAAAACTTGTTCATTTCCAATTTTTGCAATGCTTTTAAGCGTTGAAGGCGAAGCGAGCTTATATCCAGTATACACTAAGATCGCAGCAAGTGCGGTCAAAGGAATTCTGCGAAGTTGATCTTGGAATAATAACACAAAAAGAATTAGAAAAAATGCATGAAAGAAGTTAGCACTTCGATTAGATCCGCCGTTGTTTACATTGACAGAGCTACGAGCAATTACAGTAACAACGTTGAGACCTCCCAACAAACCACTCACTATAGAGGCCAGACCCAGAGCTTTTAAATCGCGATTCACATTTGATCTACGTCGCTCAGGATCTAACTGATCGATTGCTTTGATACTTAATAAGGACTCTATACTTGATATTAGTGTTATTGCTAGAACGACTCCAATAAACTGAGGCGTAAACAATAGAGAAAAATCCGGTGTAGGAAAACCAGATAAAACAGAGTCAGGAAGTTGAACTAATAAAGCTGTAGCTATTGGATATGTTTCGCTAGAGAAAAATTCATAATAATAACTATACCCAATAACGAGCACTACGATCCACATGGGTGCTGGAATTAGCTTTAAATATGGGTTTCGAATTGCTCCATGAAATCGCATAATTAGTAAACTTATTAAACCGATAGATGCGGCCGCTATGGTACTTGCAGTTGCTTGAGAGAAAAGCCCAACTACTACTGAAGGGAACGTGAGTAATAATTCGATAGTATCTCCCTGAGCATCAGTATTAGCAAACATGACATGAAGCTGTTTTGCTAAAATACTTATACCAATGGCAGCTAACATACCTTGAATTGCAGAGGAAGGAAAAAAATCACTAAGAATACCCAACCGCAAAAAACCTATAAGCAACATCAACGCTCCCGAGCAAATAATCGCTGCTAGCGTAAAGAGATAGCCCTGATAGAGATCTCCGCTTGCCAGCGTAGAGATCGCACCCAATAATACAACCACCAAACCATTGCCGGGTCCAGCAATAGTAACATGTGAACCCCCAAAGATTGCGACGACTATACCTCCAACGATTGCGGCGATAATGCCAGAAATCGGAGGTGCGCCAGACGCCAATGCTAATCCTAACCCAAGAGGAAGTGCAATTAAGGAAACAACAAAACCCGAAAACATGTTTTTTGGCAGATTACTAAGAAAGTTCATTGAGGTATTCTTAAAATTTATCATTTATCTTACAATTAATACATCGGTTGGAAGCTCTGATAAGATATATTCCATATCATGCGGAAAAATACGATCTAAAAAAGTGCTCTTTTCCGGAGCGTTCATTATTAATAAATCGGCACCGACAATCTTAGCATAATGTCCAATGGAATACCCTCTCTGTCCAAAAATTGGTTGAATTTTGATTTTAACTGCACTTTTTAGTTGTGACGGTATTTCTTTTAAAACATCATGAACTCTTAGTGCTTGTTTTTGGGAAAGTTGTTCTTTGATCAAGGTACTTTTGAGTAAAGACTTGTTATCCTGTACAATTACCTTAACGTCTTTCTTAGAAATTTCTTCAACAATCGTTAGTTGTTTACTATCCAGATTCTGTGCAAATTCAAAGGATGCGCATAACGTTTCCTGTGTTTTATTATTGTTTAAACCGTTCACTACAATATGTCGACACGGTCGAAGATCTTCAGAAGGTTTTATAAGCAATAAAACTGAACATGGTGCTTTACGAACAATTTTACGTGCGATGGATCCTATATAAAACTTTAAAATATCTTCTCTTGGTGTCGCTCCCAGCATAATTAGATCTGCATTTGTACTCTGAGCCGATTTAATAATAACCTCTACAGGATTACCGTCTTTCCATATCATTTTCACTTTTCCGTCATCGTCATCCTCAAACCCGGATAATAAATGTCGAATAGTCTCCTGCTTTTCTTTGGTTTTCTCACCAACATGCACTAGAACTAGGCGGCAATCAAAAAAGTCAACCAATCGCATGGCTTCAAAAATGTTATTTTGGAGATTTGGTGAAAAAGCAACACCTATTAAAACGGTTTTAAATTTTTGAGATAGACAAGGGTTCAAATGATATAATTTTACATTAAGGGTAGAATATAGAATTAATTTTTAAAAGTGAAAAATTGTTAACGATTTTATACATCATAAAAAAAATGACGAACTTGCTAGCTTTTTAAGACATAAAACATATGATTGAGCTATCAGGAATAATAATTTTAGGAATACTTGCGCAATGGGTAGCCTGGAAATTTAAAATCCCCGCGATATTACCTTTAATATTAATTGGACTCCTTGTTGGACCTATATCTACCTTATTTACAGAGAATAGCACAAAATTAATACAACCTATTTGGAACGGAACACAAGGCTTATTTCCCGGCGAAAGTCTATTTTATTTTGTGTCACTGGCAATAAGTATCATATTATTTGAAGGAGGACTTACGCTGCGCAGAGGGGAAATTTCAAACATCGGCCCGGTGATTATAAAACTTATTAGTGTAGCTGTAATCGTCACCTTTTTTGGCGCTGGCCTTGCTGCTCACTTTATTTTCGGACTAAGTTGGCCGATTTCTTTTTTGTTTTCCTCTCTAATTATTGTGACAGGACCTACCGTAATTACACCTATTCTTAGAAACATTCCTCTCAAAAAAGATGTCTCAGCCATTCTTAAGTGGGAAGGGATTCTAATTGATCCCATAGGAGCTTTGGTAGCAGTTCTGGTTTTTGAATTCATAAGTGTAGGAGAAGGACAAGAATTTACGCAAACTGCGTTAATGGAATTTGGAAAAATCGTTCTGTTTGGTTTCACTTTTGGTTTCACTTTTGCACACGCACTTGCTTTTGCAATCAAAAAAAATGTAATTCCTCACTATTTATTAAATGTTTTCACACTAGCAACAGTCCTTGGAGTGTTTGTACTTTCTGATGTATTTGCACACGAATCAGGTTTATTATCTGTTGTTATTATGGGAATGGTGTTAGGAAATATAAATTTACCTAATATTGAAGAACTCCTTTATTTTAAAGAATCACTAAGCGTACTGCTGATTTCGATTCTTTTTATTCTATTATCTGCAAATATTAATATTGAAGAACTTGAATTGGTATATAACTGGGAAGCAGTATTGTTATTTGCCACTGTAGTATTTTTTATCCGGCCTGTCGGTGTGTTTTTGAGCTCCATAGATTCTGGCTTAAAACTGAAAGAAAAATTATTTATTAGCTGGGTAGGACCAAGAGGTATAGTTGCGGCAGGAATAGCTTCATTGTTTGGTTTAAAATTGACTGCCGACGGTGAACCTGGAGCAGAGTATATAACACCTTTAGTTTTTATGATTGTGTTGGGAACAGTACTTTTAAACGCTACCACTGCCAGGTTATTCGCTAAACTGGTAGGTGTTTTTCTGAAAAAATCAGAGGGTATTTTAATCGTTGGTGGATCAAAGGTTTCTCGTCTTATAGCCTCATATCTTAAAACAAATGACCGACACGTTGTACTCTTGGACAATAATAAAGGTAATGTCAAAAAAGCTAAAAATTTGGGCTTAGACGCTATAGAAGGTAACATCTATAATAATACAATCAAAGATAATATAGAGTTAAGCGATATTGGAATTGTAATGGCATTGACCGGAAACAGTGATATAAATAAATATGCTATCAAAAAATTTGCAGATCAATTCGGTGAGAATGGATCTTTTAGATTGGTGACTACAGAGGAGATGAGTGATCCCGACAATAATCCGGAAGAAGGTCTATTCTCTCAAACAGATGATTATTATAAGCTCATGGATTTAGCAGAACGGTACCCAATGATTATGGAAATTGAAATAGAAAATGAAGAACACTACAAAAGCTTAATTGAATTATCTAAGAAAGAGGGGAACATGATTCCATTGTTTATTAAAACTCCCGAGGATTCCATTCGAATTATTCCATCACATAGCGAGGATGTTAAACGTATAGAGCCCGAGAGTATTTTGGCATATATTGGCAAGCCTATTGATGTTGAAGAATCGGCAACAGTAATCGATAAAACGACCGAATAAATCGATATAATACAGTATAATTTCTTAATTTTTTGTTAATTAAATACTTTTTAAGTAGTTTAGCTTTTTAACTCTAATCTATTTAACTTTTTAATTATGAAAAAAATTTTAATCTTATGTGTTAGTATCTTAGCCATTGGACTCACTTCATGTGGAAGTGATGATGATGCTGGCTTTGATTGTTTAAAGCTAACTACTGACGTTAGCACAGCGGCTTCAGCGTATGCCGAAAATCAGACTACCGAAAACTGTAATGCCTATAAACAATCTTTAGAGGCTTATCTTGAAGGTAATTGTTTCCCTGACGAACAGTCAGAAGCTTCCTTTAGAGAGCAATTGGAAGGACTTACTTGTTCATAATATAAATAAAAAGGTTCCAAGCGGAGCCTTTTTACTTTTTCTTTATCAAATACACGCAAACAGGAAAATGATCACTATATCCTCCTGTAAACCTACCATTTGCAAAACTTCTAAATGGATATCCCTTATAACTACCGTTGGCAGTAGTTAGAAATTTTTTAGCATATACTTGAGCTTTATAGTATTGAAACGTTTTGTAATCCGTTTTCATAAGTGCTTTTGAAAGCAAAACTTGATCAAACAAATTCCAGCTATCCCCCCAAGCTAGAGATCCAGTGCCATTCGACAGAATTTCTTCAAAAGGATTGAATTGTCTTGAGTCAGAAAGTGTATTTATTGTATTTGACGTATTTAAAACCTCTCGAATGCTCTCATTTTTAGGACCGTCATTAAAATCTCCCATGGTGATAATCTTTGCATAAGGATCTTTGAACAACAAAGAATCAATTATGTTACGTGTAATGCGAGCTGCTTTATTTCTTTTGTACTTGCTTCTGGCTTCGCCTCCTCTTCGTGAAGGCCAGTGATTTACTATGATGTGTAAAAGTTCATTCTCGAGATATCCGGTCACGACAAGTTGGTCACGCGTATACACACGTTTTCCTGTCTTTTGGTCATATAGTAAAACGGGGCGAGTCATCGATTGAATGGGCCTAAAAATATCTTTTCTATAGAGCAGAGCCACGTCTATTCCTCGACGATCTGGAGAATCATGATGAATGATACCATAGCGGTAGGATGCCATAGCTTCTTGTTGTATCAAATCTTCCAATACTTTCTTATTCTCAACTTCTGCAACGCCCAAAATGGCCGGTGGACTTTTAGTTAGATCACTACCTATAGCTACAATTGCAGAGGCCATATTTTTGAGCTTTTTACGATATATTGCTTCGGTCCAATGATCTTTTCCATCAGGTGTGCGGTCATCATCAAAGGTCTTAGGATCGTTTATAGTATCAAATAGATTTTCTAAATTATAAAAACCAATAGTGATAACTTTATAGGAAGTAGTAGTTTGAGCATACCCAAAAGACAAAATGTTAGTAAATAATAGGATGAGCGTAATTTTAAAATACATATAAGGTTTAGGTTTAAGAGGTAACCAAATTAACAATCATTAGAGTAACGATCAAAAAAAAATTATATAGTTAGCATCTAACTATATAGTAAAATCCAACATATCATAGACGAACAGGCGTTTCTCATGTGACGGTTTTTTTCTTGACAGCAGAAATAAATCAAAGAAGATATCTATAATTAGGGTATTTTTCCCCTGTTGCAAAACAGAAAAAATATAGTATGTTTGTCATAAGTAATTGATATGTGATAGTTTAATTCATTCCAATTACTTACTCTTAATAACCTAATCCATTCAAATGAGACATCTTTTATCACCAAACCGGTGGTCATCGTATTTGTTTATTTTCTGTTTTACTTACACGATCAACTCACAACGAAGCTCAATAAAGGGAACAGTTGTAGATCAAGAAACAAGTACACCTTTAAAAAACGTTCAGATTGCGCTCAACAATACCACAATCTTTACAAAATCTGATAATAAGGGAGCTTTTATCATTAGAATTCCTGATGATGTATTTGGTGATCAAATTTTAATCTTTTCTTGTGCAGGCTACAGCAAAAAGATTTTTCCAATTTATATTGTAGAAGGTGAAGTCTTAGACTTAGACCGAATTAGCCTTCAATATGATCACATTGCGGACAATAAAAATATCGGAATTATTTCCTTATCCAATGAGCAGTTAATTAGTACTGAAGACGTAAATATATACCATTCCGGTGTGTTGCAAGCCACCAAAGACGTTTTTCTTTCAGCAGCAGCATACGATTTTAGCAGTACTTTTTTTAGACCGAGAGGATTGGGTAATGAGTATGGCAAAGTATTGATAAATGGTCTTGAGATGAACAAATTGATTAATGGACGTCCGCTTTGGAGTTCTTGGGGAGGACTTAACGATGTTTTACGTAATCAAACCTACTATCGCAATTTGAAATCAAGTGAAGTCGCCTTTGGGGATCTTGGCGGGTCAACGCATATTACCATGAGAGCTTCTCAATATAAAGGAGGTGGTAGAGTTTCATATGCGTTGGCAAATAGATCATATACAGGACGTGTAATGGGAAGTTATCATTCGGGTTTAACTAAAAAAGGATGGGCGTACTCTTTAGCAATATCAAGAAGGTTTGGAGATGAAGGAATAATTGAAGGAACCGCCTATAATGCCAACTCATTTTTTGTTTCGGTGGAAAAACAAATTAATGACAGACATGCGCTCAATCTTACAGGCTTTTATACGCCAATCAAACGTGGCAAGTCTACAGCAATCACAGAAGAGGTTTTCAGATTGAAAGGTAAAGAGTACAATCCTAATTGGGGATATCTTAATGGGGAAAAAATAAATGCCAAAGTTCAAGTTGTAGAAGAACCGGTTTTTATGCTCAATTATTATTGGCAAGTAGGAGAAAAAACGAGTTTGAACACATCAGTAGGGTTTCAAACCGGAAATCGATATACAACACGATTAGATAATGGGGGCACGGATTTGTTAACAGATATAGAAGGAACTGTTGGCTATAGCGGAGGAGGTAGGAGTAAGACAATAAATCCTATGCACCCGGAACATCTGCCAAGCTTTTATCTTCAAAAATCTCAAAATAAGGTAACGGATTTTCAGAAAGCATATCTCGCGGAACACGCATTTTTGAACAGCGGACAAATAGAGTGGAATGAATTATTCACCACAAACCAACGTAATAAAAATCAAAACAAAAACGCAACCTACGTATTGTTACAGGATAAAACAGAGGATAATCAATTAATTGTAAGTAGTTTAATGAATAGTGAACTCAGTAGGGCTGTTTCAATTAGTGGGGGTGTACAGTACCGTAATCTTGTAAGTCAAAATTATGCTGAGGTAGGAAATATGTTAGGTGGAACCGGCTTTCTCGATATCGACAATTTTGCCAGATTTGGTGAGAATCAAACGAATAAAGAAGTTGTAAAAAGAGCGCAGAACGATCTCAAAAATCCAAACAGAGTTGTAACCCAAGGGGATACCTATAAATATAATTATAAAATTTTAGCTAGCGAAACTAAAGGGTTCTTCCAAGGGGAAGCGGATTATAAACGTATGAATGTATCTATTGCCGCAGCTTTGAGTGCTACTTCTTATCAACGAGTCGGATTGTATGAAAATGGATATTTTCCAGGAAAGAGATCGATTGGATCTTCTGATAGAATTTCTTTTACAAACTATGGTTTCAAAACAGGACTGACCGCTAAGTTGCAGAAAAACATGTTCCTAGAAACAAATATGGGCTATTTTACTAAGGCACCTACCCTTGAAAATAGCTTTGTAAATGCCAGACAAAATAATTTATCCATATCAGATATTACCAAAGAAGGAAATCAGTCCGAAGAAATACTTTCTATTGATGCCGGTTACATTCTGCAAAACCAAAAATTAAAAATTCGTTTATCTGGGTATTATACGACGATTCTTAAAGCAACTGATATCTCATACTATTATACTGAAGCTATTGAGGCAGAGGACTCAGGATTGGTACAGGAACTCTTGTTCGGTATTGATAAACAATATTTTGGGGGAGAAGTAGGTGTCAGCTATCAAATTACACCCACCTTACGATTAAGGACTGTTGCAGCACTTGGTCAACATACTTATGATAACACACCTAATCTTTGGTTAGCGAGTACCAGTAGCGCTTTTGTAAAAGATGGCGGTATTAAAAACATGGGAAAGGTGTATCTCAAGAACTATCGATTATCGGGCGGACCCCAAACAGTTGCGCAGCTTGGCTTTGATTATAGGGATCCAGATTTTTGGTGGCTTGGTACGAGCGTAAATTATTTCTCTGGGGCGTATATAGGAATTAGTTCTTTTGCCAGAACCGATAATTTTTATAAGGATAGTGATGGATTACCTTTTAATGAGTATGATCAACAAACTGCACAAAAATTATTACAGCAAGAACGGTTCGACGACTATATTCTGGTGAATGCAGTAGGGGGTAAATCCTGGAGAATTAAAGGCTATACATTCGGTTTTTTTGCAAGTATTAGTAATGTGCTGAATCAATTATACAAAACCGGGGGATTCGAATCTTCTCGCAGAGCTAATTATAGATTGGCGTTAGAAGAATCACAACGAGAGACTCCGATCTATGGATCTCGCTACTTTTATGGAGCAAGCACTTCATATTATCTTAATTTTTACTGTAGATTTTAATAATTATACTTCTTAAACCTATTTGCTATGACCTTATTTGTCAACAAGTCAATTTACATTTTGATAATTTTGTTGTTTACCTCCTGTATTTCCAACGATGATTTTGAAACACCCGAAATAGTTATAAACCAACCCCAAATAGAGGGTGACATAATAAGTATACAATCTATTTTGGAAGCCTTGAAGCAGGCGCAAAATAAAGATGGAGAGCATGCCAAAATTTATTTTGAAGAAACACATAGCTTACTTGAGGGTTTTGTGGTTTCTGATGATCGACATGGTAACTTCTTTAAGCAGTTGGTGATTCAGGATAATTTTAAGAATCCTATCTCAGGCATTCGACTTATGATTGATGTCAATCCGTTATATGTTTCTTACGAATTAGGGCAAAAAGTGACAATCCGACTTGACGAACTAACGCTGGGAATAGAGAATGGAGTTCCCACCTTGGGTGTTTTAAATCAAAATAGTATAATCGCAATACCTGCTTTCAAAAGAGATATTCATATCATTCGCTCTCTGGAAATTGAGCAGCCAATACCTAAAACGATTCAAATATCAGATTTGTCAGAAGCCCATATAAACCAACTGATTGCTTTAGAGAACGTACAGTTTGTCGAAGAAGAAGTGTTTGATGAGCGTCGCAATACGTATGCGTCTGCGGCAACAGATTTATATACCGGGGACAGATTGATTGAAAACTGTATATCAGAACTGAGTACGGTAGTAAGTACAAGTACCTATGCAAGTTTTAAAGGGTTTCCACTGCCGAAACAGAGCGGAAACCTTTCAGGAATACTTACAAAAAATTACTACGGAGACGCGTACAATATAATACTCAACTCGCCTTTATCTGTTAATTTTACTGACGAAAAGCGTTGTGAAAGATCTTACTTAGCCTGTGAGGGTCAAACTGCAAATGACACACTAGTCTTCTTCCAGAATTTTACAGGAGTTAAAACTAAGGACTTGGAAGCGTTGGGCTGGATTAATCAAAATGTCACCGGAGGCGTTTTAGACTATGCTATAGGTAAATTTGGACAAGATTCTTATGCTTCGATTACCGGATTTAAATCGAGAGAATCTGTGTATGAAGTTTGGTTAATTACGCCAGAGATTGATATGACAATGACTACTGAAGAAAACCTAACACTGGATATTCAGGCTGTATATGATAATGGTAATATTCTCAGTGTTTGGGTTACAAACGATTATACAGATGCTATAAAAACCGCTACTTGGGTGCGTTTAGATGCTTTTATACCACGTGGTCCTCTCAATAGTTTTGGATCGATGACTCCTACAGGCCCTATTGCATTAAATTGTCTTGAGGGTAAAATACGTATCGGGTTTAAGTACCAAGGTGGAGAGCCGGGAGTCACTACCCGATACCATCTTGACAATATAAAAATAACAGGTAAGTAAGTTTATTCTGCTCTTTTTAAAATGAGGGATAATTATTTTCGTAAATTTAAAAAGGCTTAAAACTTATTAACGATGGAGCAATGGAGAGTTAGATTACGAGCTTTGACAAAAAGTGACAGTACTGTTTCATGGAACTGGCGTAATGCAGATGCGCTTAGAGACTTCTATGCGGGGCATCCTTTTTATATTAATGAGGAGAAAGAGCAAGCGTGGTTCGATAAAATACTCACATCAGATATACCTTTATCCTCATTTGGAATAGAGCAAAAAGAGAGCAATATATTGATTGGTATGTCATTTCTCAAGGACATTAATTTAATTCATCGTACTGCCGAACTCGCTATTTTTATTGGAGATGAAAAATATACCGGTAAAGGGCTTGCAAAGGAGGCAACCTTGCAAACTGTTGCTTTTGCATTTGATAACCTAAATTTACACCGTGTATATTTAGTTGTTCAAGAAGACAACATCAGAGCGATAGAACTCTATCTAAAATGTGGTTTTATTAAAGAAGGTGTTTTAAGAGAAAGTGTTTTTAAAAACGGCAAGTATCTGAATAAGATTATAATGTCCATTTTAAAAACAGAATATTTGAAACAGTAAAAAGAGTATGAATGATCACCTTTAGCCATACCTTTCAAATATAATCTTGATTTATATTTAACGTTTCTTTTTGATGTTACAAAAAATAAGTTGGTGCCTCGAACGTTTATCTTGCATATACTTTCACACACATGATGCAGAGAATGAAGATTACCGCAGGGCACCAACAGGCTATGCCTTATTTGGTTGTTGATAAGGCTGAGGATTTTATAGATTTTATTAGAAGAATTTTTAATGCTCAGGAAATGCTACGACGGCTAGATGTCGACCACAAAATCCAACATTCTGAAATTAAAATAGGAGAAAGCACCCTCTTTCTTACTGAGGCCACGGCATATAACCCGGCGCGCCCAGGCTCTATGTATGTATATGTTGAGGATACAGACCTAACTTTTATGAATGCCATCGATTTAGGAGCAAAGGCACTAATGCAGCCAAGCGAGGAGGACAACGGCACCAGAGAAGCAGGTTTTAAAGATCCTTTTGACAATAATTGGTGGATTGCTACGCTAAACTAGCTACAATTTAAATCCAGTTGTGATTGCTCATCATTATTTGGGAAACAGTTTCCAGAATTTAGAGCCTCAGGCACATAGCGTTTTAGATTAGGGTCTCTAAGACCATTTTCAAGAAATTGTGTTAGAGATTCTATTTGTGTATCGGTAAGATACAGGTGACCAAACTGTGGCGCCATATTTTGTAAAGGCACCTGCTTATTTTGAGGAATACCAACATTTTTATAATGAATCACCTCTTTAACGGAAGTAAACGTACCCCCATGACCATAAAAACCATTATCAATCATATTATATAATGTTGGTGTTTTAAACTTGTACTCATCTGATGCTTTTTTAGTAAAGCCTCCTCTGCCTTTTTTGATAGCGTCCATATCCACTTCATTTAATACAACAGCTCCGTCAGAGTTATCAAAATCTCCCATACCAAAAGCGTAAAAATTCATATCACTAAGTGCCGGACCTGTATGGCACTCATAGCAACGACCCTCACCAAAAAACACTTTAACGCCTTGTTTTTCTTCCATGGTCAACGCCTCTGTTTCACCTTTTAACCATCGTTGCCATGGTGATTGATTAGCTAATAGCGTTCGCTCATATGCTGCAATGGCTAAACCTGCATACAAAGAGGAATATCGCTCATTTACAGACACCTCCGGAAAAGCACTATCAAATAAGTTTTTATACCCTAGTGATTCAGCTAGGTCTGCATCAATAATTAGACGGTGCACTCCCTGACCCTTAATTGCTTGTACTTCTACCCCTTGATATCCTAAATAGTTCTCTGGTATAGTACCCCAGTTGGTCTCTGTACCGGTATTAATTCCTGTTCCGCCAAATTGACCGTTCCATAGCATTACCTCCTGATAAGCTACATGTAGTAGTGTTGGGGAACGCAATGGTTGAATATCCACAGAATCCACAGGAACACTTTTGTTAATTGTTCTACTCTCACCACGAAAACCAAATCCAACACCACACTCCCCAATGCCTTGTCTCAAGCCAGAACTAAACCCGGCATCTGCCTGATGACAAGAGGCACAAGAGTAGGTGCCTTTCATTAGATCTATTTTTGGAACCTGTCCAAGGGCGGTTTCATGTAGTAATAATTTACCTAATTGAACTTTTGCTGGGGTAATTGGGTTTTTAGGATCTTGCGGAATTTCATCAAATGCATCACTTTCAGGCAGTATAAAATAGCCTAAACCTTTTCCTCCAGATACTTCAATAAGTTGCTTTTTCAAATCCGCGTCGAGGCTTGATTCAATAGGGTAGTAGTCATCTTCACCACAAGATAACATTACTAAACTCAAAGAGATTAGGGTAAAAATTCTTTTCATATAAGTACTATTTAATTTTTAGCGGGGCGCCATACATTAGATAGTAGGATAAGTGAAACAAAAGTAATAAAAACAGGGAGAACCCATCCTAAAGTATTGTTACCAAATGGAATAATTTTTAATATAGGTTGAACCTCTTCCTTAAAACCTATAGACGCTAAAAAATCAGGAATACTGAACAGCATAGTGACCAATACAACAGCTCTAAACATTATAGGAGTCCCCCAATGTTCAGGTAAAATATTTAAAAGTATCAGAACTATAGTAATAGGATAGATAAATAAAAGTGCCGGAACCGCGACATCAATAATATAGCTTACATCAAACTGTCCCATAACTACTCCAAGAGCGCAACTAATAACCGCAGTTCCTACATAAACAGCAGAAGAGTTATTGAAAATTCCCTTAAAAAAATCAGAGGTTCCTGTTACGATACCTACCGCAGTTGTAAAGCACGCCAAACTCACCAGAACACTCAGAAATATAGAGCCTATATTGCCTAAGGTTTCATAACTTAAACCGGACAATAATTGTGTTCTACTAATATCCTCAGGAAAGGTGGTGTTGAATAAAGCACCGTTAAAAATAAGTCCTGCATAGGTAATAAACAGTCCGATACCTGCAATTACTCCAGCATTTCGAATGAGCATTCGCTTATTTTGAAATTCTTGCGCTCCTTTTAGGTCAAGTGAAATTATTAAAACACCTCCAACAACCACTGCAGCAATTGCATCAAAAGTTTGATATCCCTCTAGCAGTCCCTGAACCAGAGGTTCGCTGATGGTTGAGGCATTCATTGCGGGATGTGGTATAAAAATCCCCACACAGATTATTGAAAGTATAACAATAAATATTATAGGTGTAAGAAATTTTCCCAAGACATCTAAAATTTTTGATCTGTTTAGCACAAAGATCAGTACCAAGACGAAATAGATAGTACTGGTCAGTATCGGACTACTTCCAAAGAAAGGTGTTACAGCAATTTCATGGGTGACGGAAGCGGTACGTGGAGAAGGAAGCGCTACCGAAATTAAGTAGATAAGCACACAGTAAATTAAGCTGAAAACCGGAGACACCTTCTTGCCAAAATCCATTAAAGTACCTTGTAACCGGGCATGTGCAAAAATTCCCAATAGAGGTAAAATCACAGCAGAAATCATAAACCCTATGGTTACTAAGAACCAAGCATCTCCCGCTTTAAAGCCAAGACTAGGAGGTAAAATTAAATTTCCAGCTCCAAAGAACATGGAGAATAATGCAAAACCGGTTATCAACGACTCTTTAGTAAATTTCATCTATACTATTTTTTTATGGCTATGTAAGAAATTACCTTTGCAATATAATGACTTTAGCACACAAACAAACCAATATTAATTACAGGACACAGGGAGAGGGAAAGGCCCTTGTTTTTCTTCATGGGTTTTTAGAAAACCTGACTATGTGGGATGCATTAATTCCTGAGCTTTCAGTTCAATATCAATGTATCGCAATAGATCTCCCGGGTCACGGAGAATCCGGAAATTTAGGCTATGTGCATAGTATGGAGATCATGGCAGATGTCGTAAAGAGTGTGTTAGATGTATTAGCAGTGGATCAAGCTGTTATAGTAGGACACTCTATGGGAGGCTATGCAGGTTTAGCTTTTACTCAAAAATACAGAAATCATCTGTTAGGAATTCTTCTATTGAACTCCACATCTTATGCAGATAGTGAAGAGCGTAAATTTACACGTACAAGAGCTATCGAAATTGTCAAAAAAAACCCGAATGCGTATACGAGTATGGCAATTTCAAACTTATTTGCTCCTTCGAATCGCGATAAACACCAAAAAAAAATATCCTTGATAAAAAGACAGGCAACAAATACGAGTCTGCAGGGTATTTTGGCAGCCCTTGAGGGAATGAAAGACAGACCAGACTTGTCATTATTGCTCAAGCGCCTAACGCTTCCAAAATGTATTATAGCAGGAAAAGAGGACCCTGTACTACCATATGACCAAAGCAGGACTGAAAGTAACATAACAAAAACTAAGCTCATCACCCTTGATGGCGGTCATATGTTACATATAGAAAATCAAAAAGAATGTGCTTTAGAAATTAGTAATTTTGTAAGAGTATGCTAGTTTACTATTGATTAGTAAGTTAAACTATAAAGGGTCATAGTAGAAAGTAAAATTATCGGATAAAAAACATCTTTAATACTATGAAGGACAGTTTTAAGGTAATTTCATAGTGAATTTTATTAAAAACCTAAAGTTTTTCTTACAAACATATTGTTAATAACTAAAAAAATTATATTATTGTATTGATTATGAACTTTTAACCCCCAAAACTATGAATTCAACGACCCCAAGTCCATCTTTCTCGTTTGCAAAAATGTTCTGTTCGCTTTTCGGGCATAACTATCATTTATCCAAATCAGTAACGGATCATGTAAAAGAATATACCTGTTCGAATTGTGGTGAACAAGCAACAACAAATAGCAAAGGACATTTAGAAACGATGACGCCCAAGTTGAAAGAAATCAACAAGGATCTGGCATTTGTTCACGCTAAAAAAATGGCTAGAAAAAATGAAAACAAAATATTTCAGGTCGCTTCATAATTAACTTATTCTTTTATTGGATTCCAGCCTTGAGCTTTCAATTGAATACGTTCATTAGCTCGGGTGACCAATGCCATACCGCTCTTTTTATCTAACATATGCCCGATTACAGTAAGGTTGGGATTTGCCTTAATTTTTGGGAAATCTTCTTGTTTTATTGTAAAAAGCAATTCATAATCCTCTCCACCATTCAACGCCACTGTAGTACTGTTTAAATTAAACTCTTCGCAGGTTGAAATGACTACTGGATCAATAGGAATCTTTTCTTCATAGAGGTTAACACCTACATTGGATTGTGTACATAAATGCATAACTTCAGAAGATAAGCCATCGCTAATATCAATCATGCTCGTGGGCAGAACCTCTAATTCAGCCAACAACTCTTTTATATCTTTTCTGGCTTCTGGTTTTAACTGGCGTTCCACCAGATAACTATAAGGACCCAGATCAGGTTGTGCATTAGGATTTACTTTGAACACTTCATTTTCACGATTCAAAACCTGCAACCCAAGATACGCAGCACCTAAGTCACCAGAAACGACCAAAAGATCATTTTCTTTTGCGCCATCACGATAGACAATTACATGTTCATTTGCATGGCCAATAGCGGTAACACTAATGAGCAATCCTTTGGTAGAAGAGGTGGTATCCCCCCCAACTACATCTATATTATATAATTTTGCGGCAGCATAAATACCTTCATATAACTCTTCGATCGCCTCCAAAGGAAAACGGTTGGAAACCGCTATAGAAATAGTGATTTGAGATGCTGTAGCATTCATCGCATACACATCAGATAAATTTACCATTACAGCTTTATATCCCAAATGCTTTAAAGGCATATAAGCTAGATCAAAATGCACTCCTTCAACTAATAGGTCCGTGGTCACTATGCATTTTTCATCTCTAAAATCAAGAACAGCAGCATCATCGCCTATTCCTCGCACGGTAGATTTCTGATTAATTTCGAAATTTTTCGTCAAATGTTCTATCAAGCCGAATTCGCCCAACTCAGACAATGAGGTTTTTGGTGTATTTTTATCTTCGATCATAGGGGCAAAGTTACTTAAGAAAATTATTGTGCCCTCAATTTTGTTATAATAATAGTTGTTTTTTTTGTAGTTTATAACTCTTAGAAAGAAAAGCAACATAGTCATTACCAGAGCATAATAACAATTCTATTATCTTTATAAAAAAGAAAATATGAAATTTTTTTTACAAATATTACTTATAATGTTGACACTTAAAGCAGTTTCTAGCTGCAAAAATGATGACAACGAGATGGATGGATCACCAAATAACGACATTAAAGCTTCTAGTAATGCTTGTATAAACGGCTTGGTAGAAGGTAAATTCCCGTGTGACGGATTTGATTTGGTATCCCGATTATCATTGGCAACTTTTGATGCTTATTCTGGAAATGATAGTTGGGGGTGGACTGATCCCGATACTGGTAAAGAATATGTTTTGTTGGGATTGAATAATGGGACTGCATTTATAGATATATCCTTACCATCAACCCCAAAGTATTTAGGTAAACTACCAACAGCTACGGAACCCAGCAAATGGCGTGATATAAAAGTTTATAAGAACTATGCGTTTGTAGTAAGTGAAGCCAAAGGACATGGAATGCAGATCTTTGATCTTACTAGATTACGCAATGTGGAAAGTGGCAATCAGAATTTTACGGCAGATGCTATGTATTCAGATTTTGGTAGTGCTCATAATATTGTTATCAATACAGAAAGTGGTTATGCTTATGCTGTAGGTGCACGTAGTCCGGATGATATGCAATTATTATATAATGGAGGGCCACATTTTATAAACATTCAGGACCCATTAAATCCGATTAATGAAGGAGGTTACTCAGGAAGCGCATATAGCCATGATGCTCAGGCTGTCACTTACAAAGGTCCGGATATTCAATACATTGGAAGGGAAATTCTGATTGGTAGTAATGCTAATCAGGTAGCACTGGTTGATATTACGGATAAGAATAATCCTAAAAGTATAGCAACTATATCCTATAGTCAGGTGGGATATACGCACCAAGGATGGTTTACAGAAGACATGAAATATTTTCTATTGGGAGATGAACTTGATGAACCTCAATTTGGGTTTAAAACGCGAACGATTGTTTTTGACTTTACCGATCTGGATAATCCAAAAGAACACATGCAATATAGTGGATCTACAGCAGCAGCTGACCATAACGGTTATATCAAAAATAATAAGTTTTATCAAGCAAATTATGAATCTGGAATGCGGGTGATTGATCTCACGAATATAGCGAACAAGTCTATGACAGAAATTGGCTTCTTTGATACCTATCCTTCAGCAAATACCGCTAATTTGAATGGATCATGGAGTGTCTATCCGTTTTTTGAAAGTAACAATATTGTGATAAGTGATACAGATTCTGGACTTTTTATAGTAAAAGCTAAATAGCAATAATGACGTTAAAAAATTTTTATTTTATTGGAGTGTTGTGTTGTGTCGTAATCTTTATGAATAGTTGTGCTAACGATGATACCGGAAGACAAGCTAACAAGAGCTTTTCGGGAACACTTAATGTTATAAAAATTTTTGGAGGTTCTGATGAAGACATCGCAAAAGCGATCATTCAAACGGAAGACGGCGGCTCTGCTATTCTTGGATATACAAAGAGTAGCAATGGTGATATTTCAGATAAGACAGATGCTTCGAATGATTATTGGATTATTCGTCTAAACGCCAAAGGAGATCTCCTTTGGAATAAAACGATAGGAGGTAGCGGGGATGATCAGGGTCAGGATCTCATTGCAACTAGAGATGGAGGTTTTTTGGTAACGGGATACAGTCAGAGCAGTGATGGGGACGCCAGTCTCAATGAAGGATTTCATGACAATTGGTTTGTTAAATTAAATGCAACAGGAGCTATTGAATGGGAGAGAAGTTATGGTTTTTCAGGGCATGACCATAGTTATTCAATCATACAAACACAGGATGGCGGTTATTTTAGCGCAGGCTTTTTAGACATTACAGCTTCACAGGGTCAGGGTGGTCTTGCAAAACATGGTGTGGGGGAGTTTTGGGGTCAAAAATTAAATGAAGATGGTTCTTTAGCTTGGCGAGCATACTTTGGAGGAAGTAATAACGACAGAGCATATGATGTTTTGCAATCATCCGATGGCGGATACTTGCTTTTTGGAGCTACAGAGAGTGATGATTTTGATGTTACCAGTACCAATGGGAGTTATGATGTGTGGGTCGTAAAAATAAGTGATAAAGGAGCATTAGTATGGGAAAAAACATATGGAGGTAGTGGTATTGATATTGCTTTTGATGCAACATATGCGGCTGATAACAGTTATATCATTGTAGGACAATCGATCAGTTCCGATGGAGATATTACAGATAATAAGGGGAATTCTGACGCATGGGTACTACGTATTGACGATCAAGGAGGTGTAATTTGGAAAAAATCGTTTGGGGGTCCGGGCTTTGAATCAGCACATAGTATAACAACCATAGATAATAAAGAATTTTTTATAACAGGTGCTTCACAAAGTTCTACAGGCGACCTGACCACCAATAAAGGAAATAATGATATTTGGGTATTTCAAATTGACTTAAATGGATCTTTATTATGGCAGAAAAGTATTGGAGGTTCCGGATACGATTTTGGCCACGATATTTTAAAGAAAGAAAATGGAGAAGTATTAGTGGTGGGAGAAACGCATAGCATGGATATTTCTCAAAATCCTTCCAAAGGTTTAATTGATAGTATCCTAATTTTACTTCAATAAATATTAATCTCTCAGTTTTTATATTTTTTAAATTGGTGAACCTTGATCTAAAAATTTATGTAAGTGATAGTGACTATATAATAAAATGACGATCTGATAGTTAGCCTTAATAAACGTCAAAATGATAAAAGTTGCACCATAACTTTTACCAATGCCACCATCTCATAGATATATGTAAGGTTGTGTGCATAAAACATACATAAATAGTATATTTGCATTTGATTAAGAAGTAATCTATTATAAACATATGATAAAAGTATCTGATACAGCTAAAACGAAAGTTGCAGCGCTAATGAGTGAGGATGGTTATAACGCTTCCACCGACTATGTCAGAGTAGGTGTAAAGAGTGGAGGTTGTTCAGGATTATCTTATGACTTAAAGTTTGATAAGGCACAAGAAGAAGGGGATAAGGTTTTTGAAGATAATGGAATAAAAATTATAGTTGATAAGAAAAGTTTTCTATACCTGATAGGCACTACCCTTGAGTATTCTGGAGGTCTTAACGGAACTGGATTTGTTTTCAACAATCCAAACGCCAGCAGAACTTGTGGGTGTGGAGAAAGTTTTTCATTGTAAAATTAAAAGAGAAATTCTAAAGGTTTAGAATATTGAGGATGGCATATACTGAAGACGATTTAAAAAAAGAATTAGAAACCAAAGAATATGAATACGGGTTTTATACCGATATAGAATCCGAAACATTTCCTGTGGGTCTCAATGAAGATATTGTTCGCGCAATATCTTTGAAAAAAGAAGAGCCGCAATGGATGACAGATTGGCGTTTAGAAGCGTTTCGCGTTTGGAAAGAGATGAAGGAGCCTGAATGGGCAAATGTCCGTTATGAAAAACCTGATTTTCAGGCAATTTCATATTACTCTGCGCCTAATAAAAAACCTAAATATGAGAGCCTTGATGAGGTTGATCCGGAATTGTTGGACACCTTCAAAAAACTTGGGATATCATTAGACGAGCAGAAGAAATTAGCAGGAGTAGCGGTTGATATTGTAATGGATTCGGTTTCTGTAGCAACAACGTTTAAAGAAACCTTAGCTGAAAAAGGCATTATTTTTTGTTCGATATCAGAGGCAATTCAGAAACATCCCGAATTGGTTAAAAAGTATATTGGATCTGTAGTTCCTCAAAAAGATAACTTCTACGCAGCATTAAATTCTGCTGTTTTTAGTGATGGATCATTTTGTTATATTCCAAAAGGGGTACGCTGCCCGATGGAACTATCTACATATTTTAGAATCAACCAGGCAGGAACAGGACAATTTGAAAGAACATTAGTGGTGGCCGATAAAGGTAGTTATGTAAGTTATCTTGAGGGTTGTACCGCACCATCGCGTGATGAGAATCAATTACACGCCGCTGTTGTTGAATTAATAGCTCTGGATGATGCAGAAATTAAATACTCTACCGTACAAAACTGGTATCCGGGTAATGCTGAAGGTAAAGGCGGGGTGTATAATTTTGTGACCAAACGAGGACTTTGTGAAACGCGAGCAAAAATATCATGGACGCAAGTAGAAACTGGATCTGCTGTGACTTGGAAGTATCCTTCTTGTATTTTAAAAGGAGATAACTCTGTAGGTGAGTTTTATTCGATAGCAGTTACCAATAATTATCAGCAAGCAGATACAGGAACCAAAATGGTTCACTTAGGTAAGAATACCAAAAGTACTATAATATCTAAGGGGATTTCTGCCGGTAAATCTCAAAATAGCTACCGCGGTTTAGTGCAGATTAATAGCAGAGCATCCAATGCGCGTAATTTCTCTCAATGTGATTCTTTGTTGATGGGTAACGAATGTGGCGCTCATACTTTTCCGTATATAGAAGCTAAGAATAAAACTGCACAAATAGAACACGAAGCAACTACCAGTAAGATAGGTGAAGATCAAATTTTTTATTGCAATCAAAGAGGAATTGATACCGAAAAAGCTATTGCCCTTATTGTTAACGGTTTCAGTAAAGAGGTTTTGAACAAATTGCCTATGGAATTTGCTGTGGAAGCTCAGAAACTATTAGAAATCTCTTTGGAAGGATCAGTAGGATAAATTTTTAAATTTTGATGATGAAACATTTCGGATTGATTGCGTTATCTGTACTTAGTTTAATTTCTTGTAAGAATTTTGAGAAACCTGAACCAAAATCAGATACGGCTTTAGTTGAAGATTCAATTCAGAAATCTGAAGTGAAACTATATACCCTTAATGGAGGCGAGATTCAGGTAAATAATAAAAATCTCTTTGCACAGGGCGACACCTACAAAGGGGATACCATCGTACTGGCTGATGCTTTTTATGTGATTAAACATCCTAAGGGAAATTTAATATGGGACACAGGGCTTTCTGAAGAACTTGTTGGTAAGGAGCCTAAATCTGTCAATGAGGGCGCGTTAGTTTTATCCAGAAAAGATTCATTATCAGTACAACTGGACCAAATAGGACTGACTCCTTCTGATTTTGACTTTATTGCATTTTCCCATATACATTTTGATCATACGGGTGGTGGTAATTACTTTAAAGATTCGACTTGGTTGATTCAAGATACAGAATATGCATTTGCGACGGGAGAAGAAATTAAATCTCAGGGTTTTTATAACACAAATGACTTTAAAGCGTTGAAAAACGTAAAACAACTCAAAGGAGATTTTGACGTTTTTGATGATGGAACAGTGATTATAAAATCATATCCTGGTCACACCCCTGGACACCAAGCATTATTTCTTGATTTAGTAAATAGCGGACCCATATTGCTGAGTGGGGATGTATATCATTTTGAAGAGAATAGAGAAAACAAAATTATACCTCAGTTCAATCATGATATCCCTCAGACAGAGCAGAGCATTGAGCAGTTTGAGCAATTTGTGTCTGATAAGAGAGCAAAAGTATATATTCAACACGATGCGAAGCATTTTAATAGAATGCCAAAATCACCAAAATTCATAAATTAAATGAAACATCTATTATTGCTCTTTATAGTAAGTTTTATTTCTTTTTCTTGTGCTAACAAGAATGGAAAAGATTCATCGCAAAATACGGTGCAAATAGAAGGAGAGTTTATTTACGTGGCAGATGCGGCGGTAATTAAAGGGAATGATTTTATTTACGGGGTCGAGCTCAACGCAACAATGCATGAATTAGCTGAAAAAGTGGCACCCTTACAAAGAGAAGCATACGATATGGTGCCGGTAGTAGTCAAAGGAATTATAAAACCAAACCCGGAAGAAGGCTGGGAGGAGATTTTAGAAATTAAGGAAATAGTGGAGGTGAAACAACCAACGTCCCTTTTACCAACAAAAGTACAGTCTAAGGACACGTTGTAACAACGTTTCAAGACTGTATTGCACAAAACAAGTTAATAGATAATCTGGTTAAGATAAAATTGATAAAAAGCATGTTAGATATAAAGAATTTACACGCAAATGTAGAGGATAAAGAAATTTTGAAAGGCCTTAATCTTAAGGTGAATGCGGGAGAAGTACACGCTATAATGGGACCTAATGGTGCAGGAAAAAGTACCTTAGCAAATATTATTGCGGGTAAAGAAGAATATGAGGTAACTGATGGATCTATAAGTCTTGAGGGTGAAAACATTGAGGAACTTGCTGCAGAGGAGCGTGCCCACAAAGGTATTTTCTTGTCATTTCAATATCCGGTTGAAATCCCTGGAGTTTCGGTAACAAACTTCATGAAAACGGCGATTAATGAAACCAGAAAAGCACAAGGTCTTGAAGAGATGCCGGCTAAGGATATGTTAAAGAAAATCCGTGAAAAGTCAGAGTTATTGGAGATAGATAGAAAGTTTTTATCCAGATCATTAAACGAAGGATTTTCAGGAGGTGAAAAAAAACGTAATGAAATTTTTCAACTGGCTATGTTAGAGCCAAAACTTGCCATACTTGATGAAACGGATTCAGGGTTAGATATTGATGCTTTGAGAATTGTTGCCAATGGAGTCAACAAACTGAAAAATGAAAACAATGCAATCGTAGTGATAACACACTACCAGCGCTTATTAGAATATATTGTTCCTGACTTTGTTCACGTATTGTATGATGGTAAGATTGTTAAATCCGGAACTAAGGAATTGGCACTGGAGCTTGAGGAAAAAGGGTACGACTGGATAAAAGAAGAAATTAACGCATAATAGGCTGTTTTACTTTGGTAAACAAGGATTCTTATTAATCCGAATAGCTTATTAAAAATGAAATGAACATGGATTTGAAAGATAAATTAGTTTCCTCCTTTATGGCATTTGAAGAAACCGTAGATATGGATTCTTCGGTACATGATATTCGCAGTGAAGCGATCAAAATATTTGAGGAAAAAGGTTTTCCTTCAAAAAAGGATGAAGCGTGGAAATACACATCACTTAATGCTATACTAAAGCATGACTACAGCATTTTTCCTAAAAAAGAAGATGCTATCGAATTTAAGGATGTAAAAAAATACTTTATTCACGATCTGGATAGCTACAAAATTGTTTTTATAGACGGGCAATACTCTTCTCATCTTTCTGAGACTACACATGACAAGATTGATGTGTGTTTGATGTCGTCAGCCCTTACTAATGAAAAGTATAAAGCGGTTATAGACAATTATTTTAATAAAGTTGCTCCAAAAGACGGTCTGTCTTCGCTCAATACAGCTTTTTCAAGAGAGGGAGCCTACATTCACATCCGAAAAAATACATTAGCTGATAAACCTATACAGGTAATTCATTTTTCTACAGGTAACGAATCTTCACAGATGTTGCAGCCTCGTAATCTTATTGTAGTTGATGAAAATTCTCATGTTCAAATTATTGAACGTCATCAAAGCTTAACAGATAATCCGGTCTTAACAAATACGGTAACAGAAATTTTTGCTGATAAACGTGCGATTGTTGATTATTATAAAATTCAAAATGATAATCTGAACGCCTCGCTAATTGATAATACTTTTATTCAACAGTTAACACAAAGTTTGGTTTCTGTTCATACTTTTGTATTTGGGGGTAAACTTATTCGTAATAATCTTAACTTCTACCAATTGGGAGAAGGGATCAACTCGGTGCTAAATGGGGTTACCATTATTGAAGGTAAACAACATGTTGATCATAATACCTTAGTGCACCATACGCAGCCTAATTGTGAGAGTCATCAGGACTACAAAGGGATTTTTGACGAAAAGGCGGTAGGTGTGTTTAATGGAAAGATTATCGTAAATAAAGAAGCCCAAAAAACGAATGCGTTTCAATCTAATAATAATATTTTATTAGATGATAAAGCGAGCATTAATTCAAAACCACAATTAGAAATCTTTGCAGATGATGTAAAGTGTTCTCATGGATGTACTATAGGTCAATTAGACGAAAACGCTTTGTTTTACATGCGTACCAGAGGAATCGGTGACAAGGAGGCCAGAGCACTCTTAATGTATGCCTTTGCCAATAATGTTTTGGACACCGTCAAAATTCCTCAATTGAAGCAAAGAATTAATAAGTTGATTGCTAATAAACTAAACGTAAACCTTGGATTTGACTTGTAAATCTTATGGCTAATTCGCTAGGACTTACAAGTAATAAAACATAATTATAAACCTTCACAAACATTTGTGAAGGTTTTTCTTTTTTTAACAGTAGTAAATCTCGTTTTAATATTTGCCTTTGAGAACGTATTGATTAAGTGTTACGTTTTTTTTTAGTACTGAACAAATAGAACATGTAACTCATTAAAAAACAAATAGTTAAATTATTCATCAAAATGGTTATACTCACAAGACTAAACATTTTTTAATACTCAAAAATCACTCTTTTAAAATGTCAAAACTTCAATTTTTTCTTCATTTTATAACGATATATTCAGTTGTGAGAAGTACTGGATTGATTTTATTGATCTTTTTAACTACTTTGCGCGTCTAATACAAACTCAATAGTTTATAATATGAAAAAATTTATTTTAAGTGTTGCGGCACTTGCGACAATTTTAATTTCTTGTTCAAAAGAAGAAGTAGTAAGTACTCAAGAAGGAGCTGATCAAGAAATAGTTCTTGATAACGGAGAGCAGCTTGGGAAAACCAGAAAATGTTTTGCAGCTGAAAATCTAGCTTCTCAGTTAGCACAAAATCCAAAGCTCGCTTTAACTATGGAAACTATAGAAGCGAAAACAAAAAGTTTTATCCAAACTAAAAGACCTCCTAATAGTGGCGGAGGTGATGAGCCTTCATCTGATTTTCCTGTGGTAACAATCCCTGTATATGTTCACGTAATTTACAATAACAGTCAGGAAAATATTAGCGATGCACAAATAAACTCTCAAATCGCGGTTTTAAACAAAGATTTTAGATTGACAAATGGGGATGCAAGCTTAGTTCCATCTGAATTTTCAGGAAATGCTGCAGATACTCAAATTCAATTTTCTTTAACTGGGATCACCAGAAAATTTTCTACCAGAGCTGAATGGGGAACGCGAGATGATATGAAAAAATCAAGTCAAGGTGGAGTTGATCCTATTGACCCTGCAAATTATCTTAATATATGGATTTGTAATATAGGTGGTGGAATTTTAGGATATGCTCAATTCCCAGGAGGAAGTGCTACTACAGATGGAGTCGTAATAGCAGCACCTTATTTTGGAACGGAAGGATATGTTTCTGCTCCTTTTGATCTTGGAAGAACTGCTACTCATGAAGTAGGACATTATTTAAACCTTAGACATATTTGGGGTGATGGAAGATGTAGACAAGATGACTTCGTAAATGATACGCCAGCTTCTGACCGGTCTAATTATGGTTGCCCATCATATCCTACTACCCATTGTAAATCAAATGATATGACAATGAATTATATGGATTATACAAATGATGCCTGTATGTACATGTTTACTAACGGTCAAAAATTACGTATGCGTGCTGTTTTAGAGTCAGGAGGTGCTAGAGCATCATTAGCTCTTTAGTGCTTGGTTTAATACTTATCAAACATATTTAGAAGAGATACCTTTACCGGGTATCTTTTCTTATTCTATTATAACTTTTTTTAGACACTAATTCATAGCACTTACTATATCTGCTATAAAATTATTAAAATCAAAATCTTCACTTAAGCCAAAACGGGCAATAACAAGCTCTTTTGAAGGGATTATAAATACACGTTGACCTTGATATCCATTGGCAGAATATATATCCAATGGTACGTCAGGTAATATCTCAGGGTCGTGCAACCAAAAATGACCACCGTACACTCCATTAGAGTCGTTGGCTGGAGTTGTTACATAGTCTTTCCAGGGAGCATCAAAGACTTGTTCTCCGTTCCAGTTACCTTCATGCAGATAGAGAAGACCAAATTTGGCCCAATCTCTAACAGTAGCCCAGGCATATGATGATCCAACATAGTTACCTTTCATATCTGCTTCGAGCACCATACTGTGCATACCTATTCTGTCAATAAGTACTTTATAAGGATAGTCCAAGTACTCTTGAGTAGTTCTGAATTGCTTTCGTAAGATACCTGACAACAGATTCGTAGTCCCAGAGGAGTAATTCCAATGAGAACCTGGAGCGTGTAAGAGTTTTTTATTTGCCTGGATGGTGGTCATATCCCGAGCTTTAAACAACATGCGGGTAACATCAGAAATACTACCGTAATCCTCATCCCATGCTAATCCACTGTTCATTTGCAATAGGTTATGAATAGTAATATTTTTTCGATCATCTTGCTTCCATTGCTCTACAGGAGCGGTATCCATAATGTCGAGATTCCCTTCAAACTGGCGTATCCCGATTAGGGTGGCCAGAATACTTTTTGTCATCGACCAGCCGAGAAATTTGGATGTTGTATGGTATCCCTCGGCGTAATGTTCTGCTATGATTTGATCCTTGTACAGGACTAATAAAGCACGGGTAGTTGTTAATGAATCTTGTTTAATAATATGATTAACCAGCCTTGCTATTTTCTTGTAATTGACATTTCTAAATACCGTATCCTTTTGTGGTAAATCCCCATAAGGGTAAGGGAGAGCCTTACTGATCTTTGCTCTATTGGGCCTGAGATTAAAAGGAGTCTTTGCATAATTGTCATCCACTAAAACACTGCCTAAACCTTCGCGATACAAGGCGGTTCTTTTCATCAAACCAAATACAGAAGCCTCGGCACTTTCTTGCGAGGGATCTATTTGATCATGGGCTAGATTGACAGGAGCAAAATTATTATCGTGTGCATCGGTAAATTCAAGCGATCTATTAGCCAGGAACACCGATGAACAGGTGTTTTTTGCTGAATATCCTGAAAGGATAGTGAGCTTTTGGTAATTGATAAACCCAAGAATAATCAGTCCGATAAGCACTATAATTATGGAAAGAAATATAATTTGTCGTCGTTTCATAAGCGAGGTTTAAATCATTTAGTATTTACACAACCGTACTAAGAAATACTTAGTATTTTTGCAAAAAGAAAATTGCTATGCTAAATGTACAGAAAATAAGAGAAGATTTTCCAATACTTAAACGTCAGGTAAACGGGAAACCTTTAGTATATTTTGATAATGCTGCCACTTCTCAAACACCTCAGGTTGTAATCGATGCAATTGTTGATTATTATAGTAACTACAACGCAAATATACATAGAGGAGTACATAGTTTATCTCAAGAAGCCACTGACGCTTACGAGAAAGCCAGAAAAAAAATTCAGAGGCATTTTAATGCTAAACACGCTCACGAGATCATTTTAACTTCGGGTACCACGCACAGTATTAATATAGTTGCTACCGGATTTACTACATTGCTTTCTGAAGGTGATGAGATAATTGTTTCTGCCTTAGAACATCATTCTAATATTGTACCTTGGCAGATGCTCTGCGAGCGAACCGGTGCTGTTTTAAAAGTAATCCCGATGAATCAAGAGGGAGAACTACTCATGGAGCGCTATGATCAGTTACTTTCTGAAAAAACAAAGCTTGTTTTTGTAAATCATATTTCAAACGCGTTGGGAACAATAAATCCTATCGAATATATCATTAATAAGGCACATGAGGTAGGAGCTGCTGTTTTAATTGACGGAGCCCAATCTTGTCCTCATATAAAGCCGGATGTGCAAGCTTTGGATGCTGACTTCTATGTTGCTTCTGCTCACAAGCTTTGTGGACCTACCGGAGTAGGTTTATTATATGGGAAAGAAGCATGGCTTAACAAACTACCACCATATCAAGGAGGTGGAGAGATGATTGATCAGGTAACATTCGAAAAAACTACCTATGCAGGTCTGCCACATAAATTTGAAGCAGGAACCCCCAATATTTGTGGAGTTATAGCTTTTGGGACTGCTTTAGACTATATGAATACTATTGGGTTTGATGCTATAGCTTCCTATGAGAAAGAACTGCTTGACTATGGTACGCAACAACTCTTACAAATTGACGGGCTTAAGATTTATGGTACTTCTGTAAACAAAACTTCTGTTATTTCCTTTAATATAGAAGGGATACACCCTTACGACATTGGTTCTATTGTTGATAAATTAGGGGTTGCAGTACGCACTGGGCACCATTGTGCCCAACCTATAATGGATTTTTATAAAATCCCCGGAACAGTACGTGCTTCTTTTTCGTTCTATAACACCAAAGAAGAAATTGACATTTTGGTAAATTCAGTTAAAAAAGCGGCCACCATGTTACGTTAGTTCCGTAACCCCAAAAAGGTTATATAATAAATTGCGATTCAGAATTCATTTTGCGTTAATATATTGATGTTTAGTTAAATAATTTATCCTATTTCGGAAGTAATTATAACACAAACTCAAATATTTAACACTATGAAAAAATTAACATTGTGCGCCTTAGCACTTGGTTTTATGTTGACCACCTCGTGTGAAAAAGAAGAACAATCTTTTGATGAATCAAATTTTGCAAATGTCGAAGAAGTTTTGGCTTCAAAACGAAAATGCTATGCGAGCGAAATGCTTGAGAAGCAACTGCAAGAAGATCCGATGATGGCAAAACGTATGTCTGATATCGAACAAACCAGCAAAATATTAGTAATGCTCAGATTCAATCTCAAATCGACGTACTAAACAGAGATTTTAGCAAAACAAATAGTGATGTCTCCTTGGTGCCTAATGAGTTTTCAAATCTTACGGCAGATGTAGATGTTCAGTTTACCTTAAAGCAAGTGACTCGTAAGCAAAGTAACAGACGTTCGTGGGGAACAAGGGATCGAATGAAACGTTCATCACGTGGAGGCGTGGATGCGATTGATACAAGCAGAAACCTAAACATTTGGATCTGTAATATTGGAGGAGGAATTTTGGGATATGCACAATTTCCTGGAGGTAGTGCTTCTACAGATGGAGTAGTGATTTCTCCGCAGTATTTCGGAACTCAAGGGTATGTAAGTGCTCCATTTGACAAAGGTAGAACAGCAACGCACGAAGTAGGACATTGGTTGAACTTGCGTCACATTTGGGGTGACGGTGGATGTAGTGTAGATGATTATGTTTCTGATACACCTGTATCCAGCACTCCAAACTATGGTTGCCCAAGTTATCCAACGCAACATTGTAATTCAAATGATATGACAATGAATTACATGGATTATGTAGATGATAGCTGTATGTATATGTTTACCACAGGCCAGAAAAATAGAATGAGAGCTTTATTTGCTTCAGGCGGTTATCGTTCAGCATTTGCTCAATAAAATTAATTCTAAGATAATTAAGATAAAAGACGTCCGTGTGACGTCTTTTTTTGTAATTTAATTTAAAAATTAATGATGATGAAAAAGCTTATCAGCGTTGTACTACTCACCTTATTTTTTGCTTCCTGCAAAGAAACAAAACGTCTTCTTGTTGCAGATCACCTTGTCGATTGTACCGGTGTTGGATCACAACAATGTATGTTAATTAAAGAAAACCCGGATGATGATTGGACGTTGTTTTATGACAAGATTGAAGGATTTGAATTCGAAGAAGGGTTTTCTTATGAAATTGAAGTGGAGGTAACCGCCATAGATAACCCGCCGGCTGATGGTTCTTCACTTAGGTATAGGTTGAGTAAAGTACTTAGTAAAACTAAAACCATAAAACCAAAAAACTTATCAGTGCAACAACCCGTTACTATCGAATACGAGGCTACCTCGAGAGGCTTTTATCTGGCGGCTATAATTACGCAGGAGACCGTAACAATAAGTCATGACAGAAACCGAAAAGAAACAAACTCAAAACCCTGCTCTAAGCAAGCCTGGGAAAAGGTTCAGAGTCTCTTAAATACTATTAAAATTAAAGAGATCCATACGCTGGAGGCTCCTACCGGAAAACGATTGTTTGATGGAGCTGCACATGCACAACTGAAAATTAGTTCGGGCGATAGTGTGTATACATCCACAAGTTTCGATCATGGGGCACCTCCTAAACAAATAGAACCATTAATAAAACACATACTCTCATTGGTAGAAAGTGTTGAAAAGGAGTAATAGATGTTGTACTTTTGTAAAAAATAAAATTTATGTCTATACAAGAAATTCAGGAAGAAATCGTAGACGAGTTCAGTATGTTTGATGATTGGATGCAACGATATGAATATATGATCGAATTAGGCAAGTCACTTCCGTTGATTGAAGATAAATATAAAACAGATGACAATATAATTAAAGGGTGTCAAAGTAAAGTTTGGGTACATGCAGAGATGAAGAATGATCAAATTGCATTTACAGCCGATAGCGACGCTATAATAACAAAAGGAATTATAGCGATTTTAATTCGAGCATTTTCAAATCAGCATCCACAGGATATTATCGATGCAGACACCAAGTTTATTGATGAAATCGGATTGAAAGAACATTTATCCCCGACTCGGGCGAACGGTTTGGTAAGTATGATAAAGCAACTCAAATTATATGCAGTAGCGTATCAAACCCAATTAAATTAATAGTACAGATTATGAGCGAAATAACAATAGATACTAATGAACTGGGAGAAAAGATTGTAAAGGTTATTAAGACTATTTATGATCCGGAAATCCCTGTTGATATATATGAACTGGGACTTATTTATGATGTCTTTGTAAATGAAGATTATGATGTAAAAATTTTGATGACACTTACTTCACCAAATTGTCCGGTTGCAGAATCGTTACCTGAAGAAGTTCGAGAAAAAGTCAAATCTCTTAATGCTGTGAATGACGTTGAGGTAGAATTGACTTTTGAACCAACTTGGTCGCAAGATTTAATGAGTGAAGAAGCAAAGTTAGAATTGGGGATGTTATAAAACCTTTGAAAGGTTAATACAGTAACTACTCAAAATAAGCACAATTGTTGGAAGTTGAAGGTATGAAAGAAGAAATTGTCAATAGAGTGACACAGAATCAAAAGCTTGTAACTTTTGACTTGGAGGATTATTATCCAACAGGGTCACGGGTATCGTTAGACATAAAAGACTGGTTATATCAAGGACTTATTTTAAAAGAAAATGATTTTAGAGCACATATAGCCAATCACGATTGGACACAATATAAGAACACATATGTAGCCCTCACATGCTCTACAGACGCCATTATTCCGGGCTGGGCCTATCTTTTATTGACAAGTCAACTAGCGCCTTACGCCAGTGAGGTGGTTGTGGGTACGCTAGAAATGCTCGAGACCTATCTTTATCATGATATTTTGAGCCATCTGGACTATACGCCTTTTCAAGATAAATATGTAATTATAAAAGGATGTTCAAATAAGCCGGTACCGCCAAATGCATATACTATGGCGATTCAAAATTTACAACCGTTGGTCAAAAGCTTGCGCTATGGTGAGGCTTGTTCTTCGGTACCTCTTTACAAACAGACCTAAGCCGTTTGTCGAAAAACCGCAGCATTCATCGAAAAAATCCCTATAGACTTCTTAAACTGTATTATGAATATTGCGGCATTAGTATCTTTACGCAAACATAAACCAAATAGAAGTGAACCGCTTCATAGCATATCACGCTATGAACACTACTTAAAACTATTTTAAATTATTAGTAAGATGAAAAAAACATTAATCACCTTAGCTTTGCTAGTGAGTGCAACGCTTATGTATGCTCAAGAAGAAACTCAAGAAGAAACGCCAAAAGATGGATGGAGTGATTCGGGTACAATAAGTCTTCTTTTTAATCAATCCGCATTTAATGCGGAGTGGCAGGGTGGAGGAACCTCTAATATCGCTGGTAACCTGTCATTGAGTTACGATATTAATTACCGTAAGGGTGATGTAACATGGGATAATAAAGTATTGGCAGATTATGGTCTTACCAAGTTAAAAGGTCAGGAATTCACGCGCAAGACAAATGATCGGTTAGAGTTAAACTCAATTGTTGGAAAACAAATTAAAGAATCAAATTGGTTTTATTCATTCTTTCTAAACTTTAGAACACAATTTGACTCAGGATATGAGTATTTTGAGGAAGATGTGCTTGAAAATGGAGTTGTTGTGGGTACCCAAGAAGCTCGTCTCGAAACCACCCATTTTTTATCACCGGGTTACTTGCAAGCGGGACCAGGTCTGTTATGGAAAAAGAGCGATAACTTTAAGGTTAATTTTGCTCCTGCTACAGCCAGATTAATTTTTGTAGATGATGCCTTTACTAGTACTCCAGGGTATGTTGATGGGGATTATTTTGGGGTGGATGCCAATGAATCTACCAGATTTGAGTTTGGTGCAGCAGTAAATGGGTATGCTAAATTCAATTTGGTTAAAAACGTATCGATGGAGAACATCTTAAATTTATATGCTAATTATTTGGAAGACCCTCAAAACGTAGATATTGATTATACCGCTAATATTGCAATGACAATTAATAAATTCATGTCAGCAAACATTACATTTCAAGCAATTTACGATGATAACGCTGTTAAAGGTTTTCAAATACGTGAGGTTTTTGGATTAGGAATTAACTACGGTTTCTAGAAAAAAAGTTTTACAAAATATTCTCAATTTGCCTCCTAATTTAGGAGGCTTTTTTCTTCGAATAAACCTAATAAAATCATCCCATAACCGTTATAAGCCCTACACACTCTTTATATTTGCATTTTTGAAATAGAATTAATAGTGAAGTATGAGAAATTATCTTCTTTACATCATAAGCATCGTATGCAGCGTAGCCTCATATTCTCAACAAAAGAATGTTGAAAAGGATTCTCTTGATGGCTGGAAGACGCAAGGAAAAGTAGCAACTTTAATCAATCAGGCAGCTTTTAATAATAATTGGCAAGGAGGGGGTACTACCAACGTAGCGGGCAATGTGACTATCAAATTTGAATTCAATTATCGACAAGGTAGTCTCACATTGAATAATCGTTTTTTAGCCGATTATGGACTTACAAAAATAAAGGACAAGAAGTTTACCCGTAAGACAAATGATAGAATGGAGTTAAACTCAGTTTTAAGTAAGAGAATTAAAACTACCAATTGGTATTATTCATATTTTATCAATTTTAAATCACAGTTTGATAAAGGGTTTAGGTTTGTAAAAATTCCGGACACAGAAGAAGAAATACGAATAGAAGAAACACGTTTTTTCTCACCTGCTTATATACAAACAGGACCGGGTATTTTATGGAAAAAAAGTGATTTATTATATGTAAACATAGCGCCTATAACCGCAAGAATGATTTTTGTGGACAATCAATTTACTGATGGTGAGGAGTATGAGGATGGGGATTATTTTGGATTAGATAAGGGAGAGACCTCACGTTTTGAATTTGGAGGATCTATCTCCATGTATGCTAAATTTACCATCATGAAGAATATTTCATTAGAAAATATTCTTAACTTATATTCTAACTATATTGAAGAAGCTTATAACATCGATATTGATTATACCATGAACCTTCAACTCAAAGTAAACAAGTATATCTCCACTACATTGGCTTTTCAAGCAATTTATGATGATAATGCAACAAGAGGCTTTCAGATCAGAGAGATCCTCGGTTTTGGTCTAACCTATACCTTTTAAATTATTTCTCTCCCTCTTGTTCCATAAATTCCGGATATAGAAAATTATTGTATGGAAAACGGGTTACATGAATTTCCCGAACCTCCTGATATACTCGTTTTCTAAATTCATCCATATTTTCTTTATTAATTGCCGAAATAAACAAAGCATTATCCCCTATCTTACTCATCCAGGTATCGCGCCACTCATCAAGCGTATAATGTGCTTTGGTACGAACTGTAGTAAGGTCATCTGCCTCGATAGTTGCGTGGGAATACGCGTCTATCTTGTTAAACACCATAATTGTCGGTTTATCCAAACTTGCAATCTCTTCCAGAATCTTATTTACAGAAGCAATATGATCCTCAAATTGAGGATGAGATATGTCTACGACATGAAGCAACAAATCTGCCTCTCTAACTTCATCCAACGTACTCTTAAAACTCTCTACTAACTGGGTAGGTAATTTTCTTATAAACCCGACGGTATCGCTTAGTAAAAAAGGAAGGTTCCCAATGACTACTTTTCGTACCGTGGTATCCAGAGTAGCAAACAGTTTATTTTCAGCAAAAACGTCGCTCTTTGCAATGACGTTCATTAAGGTTGATTTACCAACATTTGTATATCCCACTAAGGCTACGCGTACCAATTGACCACGATTACCTCGCTGTGTAGCCATCTGTTTATCGATGGTTAGCATTTTTTTCTTTAATAAGGAGATGCGATCGCGCACAATACGGCGGTCCGTTTCGATCTCTGTCTCACCCGGACCACGCATTCCGATACCCCCACGCTGACGTTCCAAATGTGTCCACATCCCGGTAAGTCGAGGCAGTAAATATTGATATTGAGCAAGCTCTACCTGAGTTCTCGCATAGCTTGTCTGCGCACGTTGCGCAAAAATATCAAGAATTAAATTCGTACGATCAATTATTTTCGATTTTAAAATACGCTCTATGTTACGCTGTTGTGCAGGTGTTAACTCATCATCGAAAACTACAGTGCCAATATCATGTTGCTCAACATATGCTTGCACCTCTTCCATTTTACCGGTACCGATAAAAGTTTTAGAATTGGGCATATCCATTTTTTGAGTAAAGCGTTTGACCACTTCTCCACCGGCGGTATAGGTAAGGAACTCTAATTCATCTAAGAATTCGTTAAGTTTTTCTTCGTTTTGATGTTTTGTAACGATACCAATAAGTATGGCTTTCTCGTACTCAAAGTCTTTTTTTTCTAGCATCGATTTTGCTTTAATCTACTTGCACGTATAAGTGCGTAATTAGTTATCAAAGGTACAACATTGTCTGGGTTTGAATTTGTACTTTAGGAGTTTCTTATAATTTCTTCCTACATGGATTTACCATTATTTCGTTCAACTAAAAACGATTCACTATACACACTAGCTTTTTATAACCTCGAAAATCTGTTTGATACAGAGGATGATCTCAAAACATTGGATGACGATTTTCTTCCACATTCTGAACGCAGATGGAACCGCAAGCGTTATGAAAAGAAATTGTACAAGCTAAGTTCGGTTATTACAAGGATTGGGACATCTAAAAGCTCTAAACCACCGATTCTCGTTGGTGTTGCTGAGGTCGAAAACAAAAAGGTGTTGCTAGACTTGGTAGCAACTAAAAAAATGGTGTCTAATCAATATGGTATTGTTCATTACAATTCTCCGGATGAACGAGGCATTGATGTTGCCTTATTATATCAGAAAGATCACTTTAAGGTCATAACCTCTAAAACAGTTACAGTACTCGTTGATAATGAACCTGGAATAAGGGATTATACTCGTGACATCTTACATGTTGAAGGATTTATGAATGAAGAAAAAATTCATGTTCTTGTGAATCATTGGCCGTCTCGCCGAGATGGGGCTGAAAACACTGCGTATAAAAGAATTATAGCAGCTCAGAAAAACAGAGAACTTATAGCACAAATTCAAGCACATGATGCGGAAGCTAAAATTGTCGTCATGGGTGATTTTAATGACGACCCTAATAGTGAAAGTGTAAAGGATCACTTGGTTCAGCAAGATCTTTATAACCCAATGATGAAATTACACACTAGATATCGAGGCAGTTTGAGTTATCGTAGTCAATGGAATTTGTTTGATCAGATAATCATAAGTCATTCATTCCATAAATTTCAGCGAGGAAAACATAGTTTTGATCATGCTGATATATTTGACAGAAAGTATATTAGAGTATTTGAAGGCAGATATAAAGGAAGCCCTTTTCGTACCTACGCTGGACCCAATTATCAAGGCGGCTATAGTGATCATTTTCCTGTATATATATCCTTAAAGTTACATTAAAATGACTTATTTTTCAGCAATAAAACAGTACCTTAATTGCTTAAAGGTTTCATAACCTAAAAACCTACCCAAATTTATTGTGATTTTCAAAATTGCCGTGGTATAATATATACTTAAACACACACACAATGAATCTTAAATTACTCTTCACCCTTGCGGTAAGCATTACCCTATGTTGTACAATGAGTAGTACAGCACAATCCGTTTTTATAAACGAAATTCACTACGACAATTCAGGTACCGATGTTGACGAAGCTATCGAAATAGCCGCCCCCGCCGATACAGATCTCAGCGGTTGGAGCCTCGTTTTATACAATGGCTCTAATGGTCAAATGTACAACACCATCGCCTTGTCAGGTAGTATTTCGGATCAGCAAAATGGTTATGGAACGGTGATCGAAACTTTACCCACCAACGGTCTACAGAACGGTGCTCCGGATGGCGTTGCTTTAGTTGATAATTCGAATACTGTTGTTCAGTTTTTGAGTTATGAAGGTGTATTTACAGCAGTAGATGGACCTGCATCGGGTCTTACAAGTGTTGATATTGTAGTTTCAGAAACAAGTAGCACTGCGGTGGGGAGTTCGTTACAACTTTCGGGTAATGGAACAAATTATACCGATTTCACTTGGGAAGCATTGGATACAAATACTTACGGTGCTGTAAATACGAATCAAACCTTTGGTACGGTGGTAATCGATCCGGTTCTCAATGAATTTGTACTGAATCACACGGGATCGGATACTGACGAATTTATCGAAATTCTAGCGGGACCGTCTACAGATCTAAGTATGTATACCGTACTGGAAATAGAAGGAGACAGTAATGCAGCGGGAATGATTGACGAAGTAATTCCACTGGGAACCACAGATGCATTAGGTTATTTTACAACCGACTTTGCGGCAAATATGTTCGAAAACGGAACCCTTTCACTTCTTTTGGTAAAGAATTTTACAGGAAATCCGGGAGATGATTTAGACACTAATGATGATGGCGTGTTCGACAGTACTCCATGGGAACAAATAGTAGATGCCGTGGGAGTTAATGACGGTGGAACCGCTGATGTTAATTATAGCAACGTAACATTATCACAGTCCTTCGATGGCAGTACATTCACTGTGGGCGGAGCCTCTAGATTTCCTAATGGTACGGACACCGATGCTACTTCGGATTGGAGACGCAATGATTTTGACGGACAAGGATTACCAAGCTTCCCTCTTGCCAATGCAGAACCGGGAGAAGCTATCAATACTCCTGGTGGTGAAAATCAAGTTGTAGATGAGGTTGCAGAAGTTGTAGTTTTGATTAACGAGGTAGATGCGGATACTGAGGGTTCTGATATACTTGAATTTATTGAATTGTATGATGGTGGTATGGGCAACACTGCGTTAGATGGTTATACAGTTGTCTTATATAATGGGTCAAATAACCAATCTTATGCCGCATTCGATTTATCCGGATTTACGACCAATGCGAATGGATATTTAGTATTAGGAAACCCGGGTGTAAACAATGTAACAATTACTTTTCCCGGAAACGGAGTACAAAATGGAGCCGATGCTGTAGCGCTTTACAAAGCTGATGCCGCCAATTTTCCTAATGGAAGTGAAATTACCACTACCAATCTTATTGATGCGCTGGTTTATGACACTAATGATGCGGATGATGCCGAGCTTTTGACACTCCTTATTATGGGAGAGCTTCAAATTAATGAGGATGCTAAAGGTAACAAGGATATGCATTCTATGCAGCGTTTTCCTAATGGTTCCGGCGGATTAAGAAATACGAGTTCCTATACACAGGCAGTGCCTACTCCGGGGACATCAAATACGAATGCTACGGAAGAAGTCGCGCTCATCATTAATGAGCTCGATGCAGACACCCAAGGTTCTGATGCCTTAGAGTTTATAGAACTATATGATGGTGGGGTTGGAAACACTGCATTAGATGGTTATGTATTGGTTAATTATAATGGAAACGGGGATACAAGTTATAATGCCTTTGATCTGGATGGTTTTTCTACAAATGCCGAGGGATATTTTGTTTTAGGAAATGCAAATGTGGCTAATGTAAACTTAGTAGTGCCGGGTAATAGCTTTCAGAATGGAGCTGATGCTGTAGCTTTATATTTTGATAACGCTAGTAGTTTTCCGAACGGGACCGCACTATCAACTACGAATCTTATTGATGCCATTGTTTATGATACAGACGATGCTGATGATGTAGAGCTGTTGGCTTTATTAAATGAAGGTGCACCTCAGTTGAATGAGAATAGTAATGGTAATAAGGATGGAGAATCTCTGCAGCGTATGCCAAATGGAACGGGCGGACCCCGTAATACCCAAACCTATGTTGTCAAGGATCCAACACCGGGAGTATCCAATGATGGCGTCATCGTAGTTCCGGGCGAGATTATTTCTATTGCCGCAGCTCGTGCAGCAGCGATCGGTACTCCGGTTACGATTACAGGTGTACTTACGGCAACAGATAATTTTAGAGGACCGGCGTTTATTCAAGATGCTACGGGGGGTATAGCCGTATTTGATCAGGTGATTCAATCCGGAGATACATTTCAGGTTGGTGACTCAATAACCCTTACGGGTACGCGAGTTGCTTTTAATGATCAGGTGCAGATTGACTCGGTAGTTGATGTAGTTGACAATGGCGAACCTCAGCAACCTATCACCCCCTTACCCATTATACTATCAGAACTCGCCAATCATCCGGGAGAATTGGTAGTGGTGCAAAATACAAGCTTTCCTAATCCGGGAGATTTATTATTTGGAAACGCCAACTTTACGTTAACCGATGCAAATGGAGCAGGAGAGCTACGTATAGATAATGATGTAACTACGCTGGTAGGTAAAGTACAGCCAATTACGTGTCCGCAGATTACAGGAGTCGTAGGCCGTTTCAGAGAATTTTATCAACTCTTACCTCGTAATGCCGACGATATGCCTTGTGCTTTAGAATTTATTCCGCCAGGTGATACTATTAGTTTTCCGAAAGAGGAAACTTTTGACGTTGTTACTTGGAATATTGAATGGTTTGGCGATGAAGCCAATTCTCCGGTAGGAAACAACCCTATGTCTGATGCTATACAACGAGACAGTACAGCTGTAGTGTTAAAAAAATTAAATGCCGATATTTATGCCGTCCAAGAAATTGCAGATGACTTACTATTTGCAGAACTGGTAAGCACGCTGCCGGGATATGATTTTATTTTATCGGATGCATTTTCAAATCCATCTTCTACTTCAAATGTTCAAAAATTAGGATTTATATATAATACAGAAACCGTAAATGTAGTATCAACCCGAGCTATGTTTACCACAATACATCCATTGTACAATGGGGGTGATGCGAGTGCAATAGCTGATTATCCAAATGAAACCACCCGATTTTTTGCAAGTGGTCGTTTACCGTTTCTGATGACTGCTGATGTGACAGTTGACGGAGTCACCGAGCGTATTGATTTGGTGGCATTACATGCGCGAGCAAACAGTGGCACTGATGCTCAGGCACGTTACGATATGCGGAAATATGATGTTGAGGTGCTGAAGGATTCTTTAGACGCTAATTTTGCTACTAATAAAGTTATTTTGTTAGGTGACTATAACGATGATGTCGATGAGACGGTTGCAGATATTAGTTCGACTATATCAAGTTATGAACGATATATACAGGATAGTTCAAATTATACCATAGTATCATCAGCTCTCAGCGATGCAGGTCTACGCTCTTTTATTTTTAGAGAAAATATGATCGATCACATTGCTATTACAAATGAATTGGATGAAAGTTATCTGGAAAATTCGGTCACGGTACATTATGATGTATATGATAATGATTATGCTTTTAATACCTCTGATCATTTACCGGTATCTGCCCGATTTTTATTGACGCCACCAATAGTAGAAAATGAATGTATTGGAGGCTCTATGGTAGCATTCGATCAAGGCCTTCGTAAAGATGGACGCCGTGTAGCCTATCATCGTAGTCGCGCTCAGAAAGCATTGGGTAGCCCTAATGAGCGACGTTATTTTAATTTTGTGAGTTTAGGATTCGGTGGATCTATTACTATTGAATTGAATAATGAAATTTTTGACAATGTTGACAGCGACGAATTTATGGTGTATGAATCTACTGGATTTAGAGACAATATTTCTTGTCATTATTTTCCGGAAGAAGCTGAGGTTTTTGCTTCTGTAGATGGAGAAACGTTTGTATCTCTTGGAAGTACCTGTCAGGACGGCGCTTTTGATCTGGCTAGTGGTGGTTTGCGTAGTGCAAAATTTATAAAAGTAGTTGACACCAGCGATAGCAGTAAGTTTCCTTGGTTTGCAGACGGGTATGATTTGGACGCTATTGTATGCTTGGAGTCTGGAGAAACCATTCCGTTGCAAAAAGCAAGTGGAAGTATTGATAAACCTACTGACTACGAAAGCGAATTATTGACTGAAGCCGATACTATAGAAGGTGTTGAAATTGTAGCTTCGCCAAACCCTGTGACTGATAGACTAAGTGTTCGCTTTACCACAAAAAACCGAAGTTCTTTACTTATATCGATTACCGATGTAACAGGACGAGAAGTATATACACAACAAGCGGTTATGAACTTTGGAAGTTCAATTCTGCAAGTAGACATGAAATCGTTTCCTCAGGGTATTTACGTAATTAAAGCAATCGACAAAGAGAATGGATCACAATACATAGAAAAGATTGTAAAAGAATAATTCTTTAAACTTTAATGGAACAAGTGTTAATTGAAAAGCCGACTGTTATGGTCGGCTTTTTTATATCTTGATCTCTAAAATTGCTTAACGACTTGCGTATGAGTGGGTTTTGAAAATATTATAGACTTGACATTGTTGTCAGATGATTATAGTAAAAGTCAACTATTTTACTTTACCCTCACATACTTCTCCTTGCAAGCCTCAATACACTGTATTGGATAGTCTAAAATAAGCGCACCATCTTTTAATTCAAAATTAATACTTGATTCGGTAGTGTCACAAGTGATCATAAGCTTTGAGTTGTTCATTGAATACGATCCGGCAGTGCCTATGGTTGCATCCTTACTCATTTGACAGTAGGAAGTAGTACTCTTTAGCGTACCATCTGCCAGAAAAGTAATTACTTTATTCTGGTTTGCTTTTTGAAAGGAGCCTTGACCATTACCGGGATCTACTAAAACTTCGCTTAATTGCCAGGTGCCGACTAAGGCTGACTCTTTCTTTTCGGCGCAAGCATAAAATACCAGAATAATAAATGTGCTGAGGAGTAACTTTTTCATAAATACTGAATTGTGTGTTATTGATTTACGAAGCTATAAAAATTCACGTGAAATACCTTACGGATATACCGCCGAGTTAGTATTTGAAAAACCCTTATATTTTTAGGATATAAGGGTTTAAAATTATAGAAATAAAAAGCAGTTACTTTTGATTCATTAAACTTTCGATTTCTTCTGCTTCAATAGGAATGTTCTCCATTAAATTGATTGGTTCTCCTTTTTCTTGAACGACTACATCATCTTCAAGTCGAATACCGAAGCCTTCTTCCGGAATATAAATCCCGGGCTCCACGGTAAACACCATATTTGCTTGTATTGACTCAGTCAGAATACCGTAGTCATGAGTATCTAATCCTATATGATGAGATGTACCATGCATAAAATATTTTTTATATGCTGGCCAGTCTGGATTTTCATTTTGTACGTCTGCTTTATCTAAAAGACCTAGACCCAATAATTCTGAAGTCATCAATTTACCTACCTCTTCATGATACGACTCCCAGTAGGCACCAGGCACTAATAATTTAGTAGCTTCATTTTTTACCCGTAACACTGCATTGTACACCTCTTTCTGTCTCTTTGTATAGCTTCCTGAAACCGGAATAGTACGGGATAAGTCACTTGCATAATTAGCGTACTCTGCCGCAAAGTCCATGAGTATTAGATCGCCGGGCTTACATTCCTGATTGTTTTGCACATAATGCAAAACATTTGCGTTGTTACCACTGGCGATAATTGGGGTGTACGCAAAACCTTTAGAGCGATTATTTAAAAACTCATGCATAATTTCTGCCTGAATATTATATTCCCACACTCCGGGCTTTACAAAGGATAATACACGTCTAAAAGCCTTTTCAGTAATATTACACGCAGTTTGCATAAGATCTAGTTCGATGGGATCTTTTACAGAACGTAAACGTTGTAAAATAGGATTACTTTTTGCAACAGTATGGGCAGGATACTTTGCTTTCCACCATTTGGTAAAACGATCTTCACGAGTTTCGGTTTCTACGTTGGCTCGATAATGTTCGTTGGTATTTACGTAGACGGTTTCACATTGCGTCATAATTTCAAAAAAAACTTTTTCGAACTCCTGTAACCAATATACAGTTTTTACACCTGAAGTTTCAAAAGCCATTTCTTTAGTAAGTTTTTCACCTTCCCAAACAGCGATATGATCATTTGTTTCTTTTAAGAACAGTATTTCGCGATGTTTTTCTTTAGGAGCATCAGGGAAAAGCAGTAAAATACTCTCTTCCTGATCAACACCACTAAGGTAAAAGATATCACGATGCTGCTCAAAAGGCATGGTACTATCAGCACTGATAGGATATATATCGTTACTGTTCAAAACGGCAATACTATTTGGCTTCATTTGAGCCATAAAATTTTTTCTGTTTTTGATAAATAGACGCTTATCAATTGGATCGTACTTCATTTTCTTTTTTTAGTAATTATCTATTAATTTATATACGCTAGGGGAAGTCAAAATAACTTTCATTTTTTTTCAGATCCACTAGGCTCAGATTATATTCTATAAATACGTATTGTTAAACAATATCTAAAAATTTTGACATTATTTTAACATTACATAATTTCATACGCTAAAATTAAGAATATTCTATGCAAACCTAAGATATTGAGAGAAGATACGATACAACTTAGCCCAATTTTTAGAGGGTATGTAGTATGTATCCTTTTTACTTTATCCACAACAAATCATTCATGAAACTAAATTGGACCGCAACGCTATTGATGACACTTGTAGGTGTTATACAAGCACAACAACCATCAACCTCTGCACAAGATCAGCAACAAGCACTTATACAAAAACAAAATCTCCAAAAAACATCATTAGTCAAAAACATCCCTTTTGAGAACATTGGACCTTCTGTAATGAGTGGGCGTGTAGTAGACATTGCAGTAAATCCCAAACAGCCTACAGAGTTTTATGTAGGATATGCTTCAGGAGGATTATGGTATACCAATAACAATGGAACTACATTTTCACCTGTTTTGGATACTGCCGAAACTATTAATGTGGGTGATATCGCTGTACATTGGGAATCAGGAACACTTTGGGTAGGTACAGGAGAAAACAATGCGTCCAGGTCTTCCTATGCGGGCACTGGAATTTTAAAATCCGAGGATAAAGGAAAAACGTGGAAAAATGTTGGGCTGACTGACTCACATCATATAGGAAGAATTGTGATAAATGCCGAAAATCCGGATGAGGTAATTGTCGGTGTTGCAGGCCATTTGTATTCTGCTAATGAAGAACGTGGAATTTATAAAACTGTAGACGGAGGAAAAACCTGGAAAAAAACACTCTTTATTGATGAGAAAACCGGAATTATTGATGTAGCTGTAGCTCCTCAAAATTTTAAAATTCAATATGCTTCGACTTGGCAGCGTGATCGTAAAGCGTGGAATTTTAAAGGAAATGGTGAAGGATCTGCGATTTACAAAAGTATCGATGCGGGAGATACCTGGACCAAAATTAGCACAGAAACGAGTGGTTTTCCAGTGGGTGATGGTGTAGGGCGCATAGGGATAGCTGTATTTGATGAAAACACAGTGTACGCGGTTCATGACAATCAAAATCGGAGAAAAGTAAAAGAAGAGAAGGGAGACACCAAGAGCTTGACTAAAGAAGACTTTAAAACGATGTCAGTGGAGGTCTTTTTAGAGATCGAGGACAAGAAACTAAATGCGTACCTGAAACGAAATGGATTTCAGGAAAAATACAGAGCAGAAAACGTAAAGCATATGGTACGTGGTGGAACCGTCAAGCCCATCGACTTGGCGAAGTATCTTGAAAATGCGAATGCAGCACTATTTGATACACCTGTAATTGGGGCCGAAGTGTACCGCAGTGATGATGGAGGTACTAGTTGGAAAAAAACACACGAGGATTATCTCGACGATATTTTTTATAGTTATGGGTATTACTTTGCCCAAATACAAGTTAATCCTTCAAACAAGGAGCATATTTATATCTCGGGAGTACCCATAGTGAAGTCCAAAGATGGTGGAAAGACATTTGAAAGCATAAGCGCAGAGAATGTTCATGCCGATCATCATGCATTATGGATAAATCCTGAGAACCCGAAACATTTAATTAACGGGAATGATGGAGGTGTTAATATTACCTATGATGATGGATACAATTGGTTAAAAGCAAATCAACCAAGTGTTGGACAGTTTTATGCCATACAAGTGGATAATGAAGAACCATATAATATTTATGGAGGATTGCAGGATAATGGGGTATGGGTAGGATCCAGTACAGCAGAAGAAGATGTAGCTTGGCATCAAAATGGTCAGTATCCATGGGAAAGTATTATGGGAGGTGATGGAATGCAGGTGCAAGTTGATACTCGTAATGCTGATATTGTGTATACGGGATTTCAGTTTGGTAATTACTATAGACTTAATCGTGCAACTGGAGAATCTACCTATATTCAACCAAAACACGAGTTAGGGGAATCTCGATATCGTTTTAACTGGCAGACTCCGATACTATTGTCTCCTCATAATCAAGACATCCTATATCTGGGAGGTAATAAGCTGATGCGATCTATGAATCAGGGAACAGATTGGCAGGCAATTTCAAAGGACTTAACAGGTGGCGGTAAAAAAGGTAACGTTGCCTATGGTACTCTAACAGCAATTAGCGAATCTCCGTTTCATTTTGGTCTTTTGTATACAGGGAGTGATGATGGTTTTGTATATCGTAGCGATAATGCCGGTGGTAGCTGGACCTTACTCTCAAAAGATTTGCCCAATGATTTATGGGTGTCTAGAATAGTAGCTTCACAGCATGCTAAAGATAGAGTATATGTAACCTTGAATGGTTATCGATGGGACGACTTTACGCCGTATGTATATCGTAGCGAGGATCGTGGGGCAACGTGGACAGCTATAGGGAATTCCATCCCGATGTCTCCTGTAAATGTTATTATTGAAGATCCTAAGAACGAAGATGTTGTTTATGTAGGAACAGATAATGGTGCATATGTTAGCTTTGACCGGGGTAACTCTTGGGAGACTTTTTCAAAAGGACTCCCACCAGTTGCAGTACACGATATGGTTATTCAGTCAAAATCGAATGATTTATTGATAGGAACTCACGGAAGAAGCATTTATCGGACAAATGTTGAGCCTCTTCAAGGTTTAACCAATGCGCTTACGGAACCCTTACATATTTTTCCGATTTCGGATATTACCTATTCAAAAAATTGGGGTAATTCATGGAGTAAATGGTTAGCTCCTAAAACACCGGGGACTTTATTGAAAGTTTATTCTAAAAAACCAGAAGAATTAGTGATCACTATTAATACCAAAGAAGGTAAGAAGCTGTACGAGTTTACTACAAAAGCAGATCGGGGTCTTACATATGTCCCCTATGATTTAAGTATACCAAAAGAAGGTAAAAAGGTATATGAAAAAGAGTATCCTGATGATGAACTCACTAAACGTAAAAACGAAAAATATTACTTACCGGTTGGAACCTATCAAGTTCAAATAACCAATGGAGCTACTGTTGCTTCAGAAATGTTTGAAATTAAATAAAAGCTTATTCAAAAAGCTGCAGTCGGTTTTTCAATTGTCTATTAGCCTGCTGCAGCTTTTCGATTTTACTTAACAGATGTTGTATTACTTCTATTCCATCGACATTAACACCCAGCTCGGTTTTCAGGCGCAGCAAACGCTCAAAATCACCTAAGTGATCCACATGTAAATAATATTGCTCCTCAACATAATGTACTTCTATAAGTTCTTTTTCTATTAATAAGGAGATAAAGGAAGTTTCAACCCTGTACCGGTTACATAAATCTTGGGTCAGGATATATTCTGTAGTTCTCATGAGTTTAAATTTTTAAGGGTTGTAAACAATTCCTTTTCTTTAGGACTTAGCTTTTCGGGAATTTTGATAGTGTAGGTTATATAAAGGTCTCCAAACTGCCCTTCTTTTTTATATTTTGGAAATCCTTTACCCTTTAGCTTCACCTTAGTTAAGTTCTGTGTGCCGGGCTTGAGCTGCAGTTTTACTTTTCCATCAAAAGTCTCCACCATAATCTCGCCCCCCAGAACCGCATCAAAGAGGTTGAGTTCAACATTTTTATATAGATTAGCCCCATCTCGTTTAAAATCTGAAGTATTTAAAATCTCAAAAGTGATATAGAGATCCCCATTAGGACCTCCTTGAATTCCCGGCGCACCATGATTTTTTATTTTAATAGTTTGTCCGTTTTCTACGCCCGCAGGAATCGTTAATCGAATTTTTTTGTCATTAATAGTTAGGGTTTGTTTTTGCGTGGTGTATACATCGGCTAAATTTAACCGTAGCGAAGCATTATAGTCCTGTCCTTTAAACTGAGGTCTGTGTCCGCGGCCTTGTTGTCTCTTAGCTCCGCCAAACATAGTTTCAAAAAAATCTGAGAAAGTATCGTCATCAAAATTGCCTGAATATGAATAGCCTGAATCCGAACCACTATAGCTTCCAAAAGGACTACCTTGTGCCTGCTGCCGTTTTTTAGCCTCTTCAAATTGTTCAGCATGCTGCCAGTCTTTTCCATATTGATCATATTTTTTTCGCTTTTCTTGATCGCTTAAAACTTCATTGGCCTCATTAACCTGTTGAAACTTCTTTTTAGCTTCAGCGTCGTTTGGATTAAGATCAGGATGATATTTCCTGGCTAATTTACGATATGCCTTTTTGATATCAGCGGCAGTAGCTTTCTTATCAAGCTCTAAAACTTTATAATAATCAATAAACTCCATTTAGTGCATTATTTTATTTAAAAGTATAAAAATCTAACCCGTATGGTTACTAAGGAAATATTAAATATATTGCTCGCATAGCCACTGTAACAATTAAAAATTTTATTCATGACGCTAACTATGAGTATTCCCGCCCTGCTATTTCCTGCAATATCACTAACTATGTTAGCGTACAATGCCAGGTACTTAGCAATATCCGCTTTGATCAGACAATTATTCAAGGAATATGAGGCATCCTCGTCAGATAATATTAAATTACAGATTAAGAATTTGAGAAAGAGATTATGGTTGATACAGCATATGCAAGCGATTGCTATTTTGAGCTTTTTGGGAAGCGTTGTTACGATGACATTTCTTTACTTAGATTATTTGCAAGTAGCTAATATTAGCTTTGGAGTAAGCCTGTTATCACTAATGATTTCGTTAACTCTATCATTTATCGAAGTACAATTATCTACCAGAGCCTTATCAATACGTTTGGATAGAATAGAAAAAAATAAGTAAGAATTCCTTATCTTGTTATAAATAAACCACTTAAAATAGATTTGTGCTAAAAAACAAACTTTTTGATAATGTTTTAAAAGATTTTGACACCGGGTACTGGGAATTAGATCCGGCATCAACTCAAATCGTATGGTCAAAGAAATTTTTTACGGCTTTGGGGTATTCAAAAAAGGATGTCACTCCGAGTTATGCTTATTTTATTGAACAATTATTACACAAAGAAGACGCGTCTCTATTTGCTAAGAATTTTGAAGCATATAGATCGCACAATCATAATTTTAAACAACATATCCGGATACTTAATAAAGAAGGAGCGTATCAACTTTTCAGGTGTGCGACTAATGATGAGCTACCAGTAAATATTCAATCCCTGGTTCAATTAATTTTCTTTTTTGAGGTAAAACTCGAACCTGAAAAAACCTTCAAAAAAGATATTTTTTATTATCGGGAGACTGCAGAAATGACCTCTACCGGAAGCTGGTATGTGGATTTCAATAAAAAACAAAGTTATTGGGATTTTGAAACCAGAAGAATACTGGAATATCCCGAAAATTATATTCCGTCACTTAAAAATTCGGCTAAATATTATGCCGATGATTCCAAACAGCAAGCGGCTGATTTATTTTTTAAGTGTGCGATGTCAGGTACTGCGTTTAATACAGAAATTAAAATGCTAACCTCCAACGGAAGGGAGTTTTGGGTAAAAGCGATTGGAAAACCTGTCTATGGAAAAGATAAAGATATAATTGGTATCAGAGGGGTTTTTCAGGACATTGATGAGGCCAAGAGAAAAGAATTGAGACTTCAAAAATCAATGGACATCATTGCCTCTCAAAATTCAAAGCTGTTTAATTTTGCTCATATTGTCTCTCATAATTTACGATCACACACGAGCAATTTATCATTATTAGTTCAACTTATTGATGATCTTGAAAATCCTAAGGAACGAGAAGAGGTAATTAATGAAGTACGCCACATATCATACAACCTTAACACCACTATAGATCACCTCAATGAAATCGTTACGATTCATACCAATAATCAGCAAGAACGAGTTCCCGTACGTCTTACCAAAGCACTTGAGCTAGTTACCAATGGTATTAGTCACATAATCAACTCTACAAAGACTGAAATTATTGCCGATTTTACCTTGCTTCCTGAGATACCTTTTATTCCTGCGTATATGGAGAGTATTTTTCTTAATCTAATTACAAATGCCATAAAATATAAGCATCCGGATCGACAACCTGTAATTCATATTAAATCATACTCGGAAGAGGGAGCAAATTATCTGAAGATTTCGGATAATGGGAGTGGTATTGATATGAAAGTGAATAAATCAAAGATATTCGGGATGTATAAAACGTTTCATGCAAATGAAGACGCCGTAGGTATTGGATTATTTATCACCAGAAATCAGATCGAGTCTATGGGCGGCACAATTAAAGTTAAGAGCGAAGTCGGTGTAGGAACTACCTTTACTATTCAGTTCTAAATCACATAAACAAAAAAGCCTCATTTGAGGCTTTTTTTAATTGTATACTCAAACGGTTGTTCAAACTGCTCCAGTATTATGTGTTCATTTGCCCCTAGACTTGAGAGACACGCAATGTATTTACCATCCCTTTATCAGAAACAGGCATAGCTGCCAGATTAATTAACATATCTCCCTCACTTACAAAGCCACGAGTTAAGGCTAGTTGATTAACATCCTCAACAGTCTCATCGGTACTTACATATTTGTCATAGAAAAATGCTTTGACTCCCCACAGCAAATTGAGTTGACATAAAATTCGTTTGTTACTGGTAAACACCAAAATATGTGCGGTAGGACGCCATGCCGAAATCTGGAACGCAGTGTATCCACTGTTGGTCAACGTACAAATTGCTTTCGCATCAATGTCATCGGCCATATGCGCTGCATGATAACAGATCGATTTTGTTATAAAACGATTCGTTCTAATATGTGGCGGATTTTGCGGAACTTTTATTAAATCTGAATGTTCAACACTTCGAATAACCTTAGACATGGTCTCAATGACCTGCACCGGATATTTACCTACCGAGGTTTCACCGGATAACATCACAGCATCTGCACCGTCCATTACAGAATTAGCCACATCATTTACTTCAGCTCTGGTTGGAGTTAAGCTATCAATCATCGTTTCCATCATCTGTGTCGCGATGATTACCGGAATACGCGCTATTTTAGCTCTTAGCACCAGTTGTTTTTGAATTAGAGGTACTTCCTGTGCAGGAATTTCAACACCCAGGTCACCACGGGCAACCATTAGTCCATCGCAATAGGAAACAATTTTATCAATATTCTCAACACCCTCCGGCTTTTCAATTTTAGCGATAATAGGAATTTTATGATCGCTGTTCTTTTTGATTAATTCCTGTAACTCCATCAAGTCTTCAGCATGTCTTACAAAGGAGAGTGCAATCCAATCTACTTTTTGCTCGCAAGCAAAGATGGCATCTTTTACATCTTTTTTGGTCAATGCCGGTAGAGAGATCTTTGTATTAGGAAGATTTACTCCTTTTTTTGAACGTAAAGGCCCCCCTTGAATAACTTTAGCTTGTACGATATCTTTTCCATTAGTGGCAACCACTTCAAACATTAGTTTTCCATCATCTAACAGAATTTTTTCACCAGCTTTTACATCCTTAGGAAATTCAGCGTAATTCATATAAACACGCTCTGCCGTACCTTCAAACGCTTTACCAGTTACAAATTCAATAGTATCCCCTTTGCTTACAACGACATCACCTTTCATCACCCCAACACGCAGCTTGGGACCTTGCAGGTCTCCAAGAATTGCTGTATTATAGCCATGCTCATCGCTTAGTTCCCGGATCATTTTGATACGCTCTTTTACGTCGGCATAATCGGCGTGTGAAAAATTGATTCTAAAAACATCAACTCCTGCATCGAGCATATCTTTAAGCACTTCTTTTGTACTTGTTGCAGGACCTAAAGTTGCAACAATTTTGGTTTTTTTACGTTTTGGCATTAGTCAAAGATTAAATTATTCTTAGATTTTAGTATGTTATAATCGACAGTATAGGCGGTGACAATTTGCATTATATTCTGAATATGCATAAGCAATGTCTTGCTTGAAAACTGTGATGCATCTGATTCAATTTTTAAAAAATAATCAACATTTTTTAATTCGGGAATCAGGTATTTAATTGTGTGATTTTGTTCGGTAACAAAAAGTCCGCTATTAACTACATCGCTAGTAACGCTTTTATGACGAAAGGTATTTGCAAAAAAAGAATACGTTGTATACTGATATTCATCATAAAACTGATAAAATGGATAATCGGCTACTACATCATCATATTTAAACTGGATGTCCCGTTCTTTGCGACAAAGCTTTATTTTGAGCATCTTATTCAACAAGAAAGCTAATCGATAGGATTCTAGAGAACAATGAATAGCAATAAGTTCATAATCATCTTCTGCAAGTGTATCTAAAACGAGTCTTTGAACAGCCACTTAATGAATTGTTTCGTTAAAATCAATGGGAAATATACAAATTAATTTTACCAAGAACTTTAAATCTTTGTGAAGATACACACCGAAAACGATTGCGTTAATATCTTTTCATTTAAAGCAACAGAATCACGCTGGTTTAAGGAATTTTACCGTCATAAGTTCCAAGAATTAGTACTCATTGATTTTTGATTGTAGTGCAAAATAAGCCCGTTTTGAAGATTTTTCTTCAGCTTTCTTTTTTGAGGTGGCTCTTGCTTTTGCGATGACTTTATTATCAATCCACAATTTTACTGCAAAATGTTTCATTTCATCTTTACCGGTGTCTTCGTAGATTTCGTAATTAAAATCTTTTTTCTCCTTTTGACACCACTCGATTAACAGACTTTTATAACTTATTATTTGACCTTCCAGACTTTCTATGTCTACATATGGATTGATTACCGCCTCTTGTATAAAACGTTCACAGTAGTTAAAGCCTCTGTCCAGATAAATGGCTCCAATAAGTGATTCGAACAAATTGCCATGAATATTGATCCCAAATTGAGATTTAGGGATATTGGTACGCACGAGTTCAATGAGTTTAAGATCTTTTCCTAATTCGTTAAGATGTTTTCTACTTACAACTTTTGCTCTCATCTTGGTCAGATAGCCTTCATTTCCTTCAGGTACTTCTTTAAAAAGATGTGCGGCAATTACGCTACTCAACATCGCGTCACCTAAGAACTCCAGACGTTCATAGTTCACCGCATTTCCCTTTTTGTCTTTTAGATTAAGGGATCTATGGGTAAATGCTTTTTCATAGTTCGCAATATTACGAGGTTTAAAACCCAGTATTTCCTGAATTCTGGAAAAAAAATTCCCGTTCTTTTCAGAGCGGGAATTTAATATGTTGCGAATAACACTCATTATTACTCGTCTAATTTTTTAAATAACACACAAGCATTATGACCTCCGAAGCCAAAAGTATTACTCATGGCGTACTTAATTTCGCGTTTTTGTGCTTTGTTCAACGTTAAATTCAATGAAGAATCTATGTTTTCATCAACCGTTGTGTGGTTAATAGTTGGAGGTACAATACTGTGCTTCATGGATAAGATTGAAGAAATCGCTTCAATCGCTCCGGCAGCACCCAGTAAGTGACCAGTCATAGACTTCGTAGAGTTAATATTGATGTTTGGTGCATGTTTTCCAAAAACTTTAGTAATAGCCTTCAATTCTGCTACATCTCCTAATGGAGTGGATGTACCGTGAGTGTTTATGGCATCTACTTCTTCTGGTTGCACACCAGCATCTCTTAAACAATTAAGCATTACGCGTTCTACACCAATACCGTCGGGATGAGGAGCTGTCATATGATATGCATCACTTGACATTCCGCCACCAACAACTTCAGCATAGATTTTAGCACCCCTTGCTTTTGCATGTTCATATTCTTCCAGTATCAACGCTCCACTACCTTCACCTAAAACAAAACCATCTCTGGTCGCATCAAAAGGTCTTGAGGCAGTTTGTGGAGTATCATTTCTGGTAGATAATGCATGCATTGCATTGAATCCTCCCATACCCGCAATTGTAACTGCAGCTTCACTTCCTCCTGTAACAATGATATCACAATGCCCTAATCTAATGTAGTTAAGTGCATCGATCATTGCATTAGCCGAAGAGGCGCAAGCAGAAACTGTGGTATAGTTGGGTCCCATAAAACCATTTCGGATGGAAATATGTCCTGGTGCTATATCGGCAATCATTTTGGGAATAAAAAATGGATTGAAACGCGGAGTTCCATCACCATTTGCGTAATTAATTACTTCTTCCTGAAATGTTTCTAAACCACCAATACCAGCACCCCAGATCACGCCAACTCTAAACTTGTCTACTTTATCCATATCAATGGCAGCATCTTTAATGGCCTCTTCTGAAGAGACAATCGCATACTGGGCAAACTTATCTAGCTTACGTGCTTCTTTTCTATCAAAATAATCTGTTGGGACGTAATTTTTGACCTCACAAGCAAATTTAGTCTTGAATTTTTCGGTGTCAAAATAAGTAATGGGAGCGCAACCGCTCTTACCATTCACTAATCCATCCCAATATTGATTAATATCGTTACCTATAGGCGTTAGTGCGCCTAGTCCTGTGACTACAACTCGCTTTAAACTCATATTTTGTGGTGAAGTTATTACTTTGCGTCTTCAATATAAGATATTGCCTGACCAACTGTAGCAATGTTCTCTGCCTGATCGTCTGGTATCTGTATATCAAATTCTTTTTCGAATTCCATTATCAATTCTACAGTGTCTAATGAATCTGCGCCTAAGTCGTTTGTGAAGCTAGCCTCATTTACTACTTCGTTTTCGTCTACTCCTAATTTGTCAACGATTATCGCTTTTACTCTTGATGCAATGTCTGACATAATGTTTAATTTTAATTTTTAATTAAGTGGCAAAAATAAAAAACTTTATTTTAAAACCCCACAATCCCTTAAAAATGTCTGTGTATTTTATCAAATATAACGAAGTATTGTGTTTTTGCTGTGTCTAAATGGATAATTATTATTTTTTTTGTACTTATAAATGATCTAGCACTCTATTGATATGAAACGTATTGTAATTTTTGCCTCAGGTTCGGGAACGAACGCCGAGAATATTATCAAATATTTTAAAGCCAATGCACTGGCAGAGGTTACACATGTCTTTTCTAATCGACCACAAGCCAAGGTGTTACGAAGGGCTCATGAACATAAAGTAAAGGCGTTACATTTTGACAGGAATTCTTTTTATGAAACAAATGAGGTGCTTAATATTCTTAAAGATGCCAAGCCGGATCTCATTGTTTTGGCGGGGTTTTTATGGATTTTTCCAAAGAAAATTATCGATGCGTTTCCGGACAAAGTAATTAATATTCATCCTGCATTACTTCCAAAATATGGTGGAAAAGGGATGTTTGGAGACCATGTTCATCATGCTGTGATCAATAATCAAGAGAAAGAAAGCGGAATTACGATCCATTTTGTAAATGAAAAGTATGATGATGGTGCAATCTTATTTCAGGCAAAAACATCTATTTCTGAAAATGACAACGCCAAAGATCTGGCTAAAGCAATACATAAATTAGAGCACAAGCATTTTCCCACAGTCATTGAAAAATTATTGTATCCCGAAGACGCACAGTAAATAGAAAAAATTCAAGAGGTTTTAATGCTGGCAGGATAAGTTCTCACGGTTTAGGAAGATGAATAAAAATCCATTACGTATACTATAGTATGGCTAAAAAAGAAAAATTCTATGTAGTTTGGGAGGGCCATCGACCTGGCATCTATACAAAATGGGAGGACTGTAAAGCAGTTATTAATGGTTTTGCTGGCGCGAAATATAAGTCCTTTGAAAATTTTGAGGTTGCTAAAAAAGCATATCAGGGCCATTATGAAGATTATAAAGGAAAAAGTAAAGCCAAACCAGTATTATCTGAAGCCCAGAAATTAAAAATTGGTGAACCTAATTTATATTCTATCGCGGTAGATGCTGCTTCAAGCGGTAACCCTGGTAAAATGGAATATCGGGGAGTGGACACACAAACGGAGAAGCAGCTTTTTCATCAAGGGCCTTTTGATCAGGGGACGAATAATATTGGAGAATATCTAGCACTGGTACACGGTCTTGCTTATTTAAAGAAGATAAATAGTGATCGTATTTTATATACAGATTCTAGAATCGCCATGAGCTGGGTTCGACAAAAAACTTGTAAAACCAAACTTGTCAAAACCAGTAAAAATCAAAAGGTTTTTGATTTAATAGATCGAGCTACACAATGGTTAAAAAACAATGCATATACAACTAAAATAGTCAAATGGGAAACCAAAGCCTGGGGCGAAATTCCGGCAGATTTTGGGAGGAAGTGAGATAGTCTTGCCCTTCAATAAATTTAGTCAAACTTATTTTTATGCATCCTTTAATTATAATATCACTTAGTGTTGTAGGAGTTATTCTGATTATTCCTATTTACTTTTTATACAAACCAGCCAAAAAAATCAATAACCTATATGGATATCGCACACCTAGATCTATGATAAATCAAAAAAACTGGGATATCGCTCAAGAGTATTTTCCGAAAAAATTATTTTGGTTTAGTTTATTTTCCGTTGCAGTTCTATTGATTTTATCAATTTTTATAAGCTTATCTGCGGCTTTACTTATTGCTATGGGATTATGGTTAATAAGTTCTTTTGTAACGATATTATTAACGGAAATGCATTTAAAAAGATTGAATAAAAAATGAAAAGACTCACTTTATTACTACTATGTAGTGTAAGCTATTATGTTTCCAACGCACAAGTTATTACAGGGATTTGGGAAGGGGTTTTAGAAGTTCAAAACACTAAATTGCCTTTAGTCTTTAAGATACATAAAAAAGGGAGTCTATATGTATCCACTATGGACAGTCCTGCGCAAGGCGCAAAAGATATACCCGTAGATACAACATTGGTAAAAGGAGAAGTGATTACCTTTTCAATTAAAAATGCTGGTATTTCTTATGAAGGAAAGGTTAAAAATGACAGCTTAATTTCTGGTGCGTTTAAACAGTCTGGTGCTGTATTGCCTTTAAATCTTTTAAAAAAAAAGATCAAGAACAAAGAGTAAACAGACCACAAGAGCCTATTCCACCATTTACTTATAAAAGTGAACTTATTTCTTTTCAGAATAAAGAAGGTATAAACTTATCGGGCACACTATCCTTTCCTGATGAAATAGATAAAACCTTTCCTATAGTTATCTTAATTAGTGGTAGTGGTCCGCAGAACCGAGATTCTGAAGTATTTGGACATAAACCGTTTTTGGTCATTACAGATTATTTAGTAAAAAATAAGATAGCTGTTTTACGATTTGATGATCGTGGAGTGGGACAATCACAAGGAGATTTTTCTAAAGCAACTACTCTAGATTTCGCTGATGATGTAGCATCCGCCGTTGATTATCTTTCTAGTAGAAAGGATTTTAATTTCAAAGAAATTGGCTTAATTGGTCATAGCGAAGGAGGAATTATAGCGGCGATGGTCGCAAACAAAAGAGATGCAGTCGATTTTATAATTTTACTGGCTTCTCCTGGTTTAAAAGGTAAAGAACTACTGTTGTCTCAGTCAGAAGCACTGCTTAAAAAAAGCGGAATGAGTAATGTTGAAATAGCAAAAATTGAAAGAATTAATCGCGAATCTTATTCCTATGTAGAAAGAATTAAAAAAAGAAATAAATTGAGAAAGAAGCTGAAAAGTCATTTGGAAAATGCACTAAAAAAGTATAATTTTTTATATCAAAAGCCAACACAGATTAGCGATCAACAGTTTATCGATAACTTAGTCAACCAAATGTCATCTCCATGGTTCACTTTTTTTGTAAAATATAACCCTGAAAAGCATTTAAAAAAGGTGAAGTGTCCAGTTTTGGCAATAAACGGAGAGCATGACTTGCAGGTACTCCCTTATGATAATTTAATTGCTATAGATAAAGCTCTAAGTAGAGGGAAGAATAAAAATTATAATATAAAGACAATACCTGATTTAAATCATTTGTTTCAAGAGAGCGAGACAGGTTTGCCAATTGAATATCAGAAGATAGAACAAACTTTTTCTTCCAAAGTGTTAAAACTTATGGTAGATTGGATAAAAGAAAATAAAGTTATTACTGTTAAGTAATTTAATGGCTGCCAAACCCTTGGGCGAAATCCCGGCAGATTTTGGGAGGAAGTGATTCATAATCCTTAGACTTACATATGATTAGATTTTTTAGTTTATTGTTTATTTTACTTCTTGCAAGTTCATGTAAAGAAGTTAAGAAGGTTGATATAGAAAAAATCAAATCTAATGAATCGGAGCAGAAAGTTTCAGTTAAAGCCTTAAACACGGTAAAAAAGAAGGAGGCATTTTTAGAACAGATTTTTATAGACGATCAAAAAGCGAGAGATCCAGAAGTAGCGCTAGAGATTTTAAAAAAGAATAATTTTGATAAAATTCTTATTCGTACAGGCAATATGTCAATAGAATGAACTATGTCGACGATCAAAATTTTATAAAGATTATGCAATACCTCGAGGCATATGGGTATCATGATGATGCTATCAAAAGTATAAAAGCTAGGTCGGCGGTTGCAACTGTGACATTACACCAACAGCCAAACAATAAATTATTAGTGTACCCCTATTTGAAAAAGGCCTACGAGCAAGGTAATTTGGAGGCTGAAAAATTTTCTTTTGTATTAAATAGAATGCACATTAACAAATTTGGTAAAAGCTATATACATGCTAGAACAGAAGAACAAAATATTGTTGAGTTATTAGATATATTGGGTTTAGAATAATTTTTAGAATTAATGTGTTTAACTTTCAGAAAGTCTTTTAAAAGATTTTTGATATATACTACATAAAAAAATGCCCTGAAATTTACTTCAGGGCATTTAGTTCTCTTACGAAACTGACTTATTGAACAATTCCATGTGTTTTATTGTTGGTTAGTATTAACTACCACAAGGACCAAGGTTATTCCATCCAGTGGATGTTCTTTCATATAAGTCTCCGTTGTAAGTAACCTGATCTCCTACAGCATAAGAAGTACTGCCATTATATGGAGCTACACCATCACATTTATCAACTACCGGGCTGCTTCCACATGCACCAAGGTTGTTCCACCCAGTGGATGTTCTTTCATATAAATCTCCGTTATAAGTAACCTGATCACCAACAGCATAAGAAGTACTGCCATTATAGGGAGCTACACCATCGCATATGTCGTTACTTGGAGTTCCACTAAAAGGATAAATAGTTCCGATAAAGGATTTATCAGTACTCGATAAAACTGTATTTCTTCCAACAGCAACTCCATCTAATGTGTGTTCTGCCGGAATTGGGTAATGCATAATAGATTTAGGGTCATACACACTATAGTTAGAAGAACTAGCTTCATAACGTCTGAACAGGTTATTATCAACCTGCGCTCTACTCCAGTTATTTGGAGGTCCTGCATAATACGCATACACTGCTTCTTTATCCCAGTTGATTCCGGCAACAGGATTTTGATGTTCATGGATTAACCCAAGCGCATGTCCAAATTCATGAATGGTAGTTCGACTAAATTCACTATCTGTAGTGGTATCGTTAAACCATCCAAAGTGCATACTTCGAGAATAACTGTTAGAATCTGTTCCTAAATAAGACCAAGATCCACCGTCATTTGCATATGCACCTTCTTTGAACGTAATTTTAATGTTTGCAGCCGTACTACTGTTTGATGCTAGAAATACAAGTTTTACATTAGCAAATTGTTCCCATTCTTTAGCATACTGTTGTACTTTGGATTGTACGAAATTGTTTCCGTTTAAGAATTTAACATAGATTGTTTGACCTGCATCCCATTCTTTAGCTTTGACACTTGCTGCTTTTGTATTAAGTTTTGCATCCCACTTTTCTACACACACATGTGCATTTTTGATGACTTCAGAATCTAAGGAGATTTCTGTGAGCTCTTTAGAATCCTTTTCGCAGCTAAATAAAAAGGTTGACATGATCGCAACTACAAATAGTTTAGCTAATAATAATTTTTTCATTTAAGTATGAGTTTATGTTAAGGCGGCAAAGAGAAGCAGCTTTACTGTTTTTTCACAATTTTTTAACATTTTTTATTTTTTCTTTTCACAGAAAGCAGCAAAAGTATGTTGATTAAACAGTCTTAGCGGTAAAAACTTATCGTATAATTATCTTTCTCCCTGGGTGATTTACAAACGCGAATTCTCTTATTTTATCGATATTCCATGTAATAATGGCAAGCTATTTGATTTCTTATCTATTCTAAAAACTAAAACTTATATTTGCAAAAAAATATTACGCTATTTATGAGTAAATTACTGATTGTAGGCTCTATTGCCTTTGATGCCATTGAAACTCCATTTGGAAAAACTGATAAAATCTTAGGAGGAGCTGCACCGTTTATTGGACTTGCCGCTTCTACTTTTAACATACCTTCGGCTATTGTTTCTGTTGTGGGAGAGGATTTTCCAGAAGAATACTTAAAAATGTTACAGGATAGAAGCATCGATACCGAAGCGGTAGAAGTTGTTAAAGGAGGAAAGACTTTCTTCTGGAGTGGTAAATATCATAACGACCTCAACTCCAGAGATACATTGGATACGCAACTTAATGTGTTGGCAGATTTTAACCCTATCGTTCCGGATCATTATAAAGATGCCGAAATTGTGATGTTAGGAAACTTAAATCCGTTGGTACAGCTTAGTGTCCTGGAGCAAATGACTGTAAAACCAAAGTTGGCTATCTTGGATACTATGAATTTTTGGATGGAAGATATGTTTATTGAGGATTTACGTAAAGTAATTGCCAAAGTAGATGTAATAACGATAAATGATGAAGAGGCAAGACAGCTTAGTGGAGAGTACTCTTTGGTTAAAGCTGCTCGTGCGATTGAAAAGATGGGGCCTAACTACGTAATCATTAAAAAAGGTGAACACGGAGCGTTATTGTTTCATAATGAGCAAATATTTTTTGCTCCTGCTCTACCGTTAGAAGAGGTTTTTGATCCTACCGGTGCAGGGGATACGTTTGCAGGTGGATTTTCTGGATACCTTACAAAAACGAATGACATCTCTTTTGAGAATATGAAAAAAGCAATTATCCATGCCTCCAATTTAGCTTCCTTTAGCGTAGAAAAATTTGGAACCGAACGCATGCAAGAGTTGGAAAGAGAGGAAATAAAAAAACGCTTACAGGAATTCAAAGAATTGACACAATTCGAAATTGAATTAACATAGCAATATTTTAAGCCCTAGCCATTATGCACTAGGGTTTTTTATTTAAGTGGAAACACAACAACTAGAATTTTAGATATATAATGAGTGACGCTTTAAAACATGAATGTGGTATCGCAATGATCCGATTGCTGAAGCCTTTGGAATACTACAAGAAAAAATACGGAAGTGCATTTTACGGAGTAAATAAAATGTACTTGATGATGGAGAAGCAGCATAATCGTGGTCAGGATGGCGCCGGACTAGCAAGTATCAAGTTAGATACATTACCTGGAGAACGTTATATCAGCCGAATTCGTTCTAGTGAACCACAACCTATACAAGATATTTTTTCTCAGATCAATGATCGTATCAATACGGAGTTGACTGCAAATCCGCAATATAGTGATGATGTTACTTGGCAGAAAAAAAATGTTCCTTATATCGGTGAAGTATTGTTAGGTCATGTACGTTATGGAACTTTTGGTCAAAATAGTGTAGAGAGTGTTCATCCTTTTTTGAGACAAAACAACTGGATGCACCGTAATCTAATTGTTGCCGGAAACTTTAATATGACAAACAATGATTTGTTGTTCAAAAACTTAGTGAAACTGGGTCAACATCCTAAAGACAGAGTGGATACAATCACTGTGATGGAAAAAATTGGCCATTTTCTGGATTCTGAAGTAGCCAAACTATATAAGAAACTTAAGAAAGAAGGTTTTAGTAAAGTGGACGCCTCTCCTGAGATCGCAGAACGACTTAATGTTGCTAAAATTTTGAAAAAATCATCTCGTGATTGGGATGGAGGTTATGCTATGGCAGGGATGTTGGGACATGGGGATGCTTTTGTTTTGAGAGATCCGGCAGGAATTAGACCTACCTACTATTATCAGGATGAAGAGGTTGTTGTTGTGGCTTCGGAGCGACCGGTTATACAAACAGTTTTTAATGTTGATTTTGAAAATGTAAAGGAATTAGATCCGGGTAAAGCAATTATTATAAAAAAGAGCGGAGAGACTTCGATCCAACGAATTATAGCGCCTTTAGAACGTAAGGCCTGTTCTTTTGAGCGCATTTATTTTTCAAGAGGTAGTGATGCCGAAATTTATGAAGAACGCAAAATGCTTGGAAAATTGATTATGCCTCAGGTGCTCAAAGAAATTAATCACGATACTATAAACACGGTATTTTCTTTTATTCCCAATACGGCAGAGACCTCTTTTTATGGCATGGTCGAGGCTGCTCAGGATGAATTGAACAAGCAGAAGAACGAAACCATTCTGGCGGAAAAAGAGCAGCTAACAAACGAACGTTTAAAAGAAATTTTATCACATCGTTTACGTACCGAAAAAATAGCTATCAAAGACGCAAAGCTTCGTACATTCATTACAGAAGATAGTAGTCGAGATGATTTGGTAGCACACGTATATGATATTACGTACGGAGTTGTCAAGGCTGAAGATAATTTGGTAATTATTGATGATAGTATTGTAAGAGGAACGACACTTAAGAAGAGTATTATTAAAATGCTGGATCGCTTGCAACCCAAGAAGATTATTGTTGTATCATCAGCGCCACAAATTCGTTATCCCGACTGCTATGGTATTGATATGGCTAACTTGGAAGGGCTCATAGCGTTTAACGCAGCTCTTGAGTTGCTGAAAGAGGATGGCAACTATGATTTGGTGGAAAAGGTATACGAAAAATGTAAATCGCAAGAAAACTTTGAAGATTCGGATGTTCAGAATTATGTAAAAGAAATCTATGCAAACTTTTCAGATCAAGAGGTTAGTGATAAGATTGCAGAGCTTTTAAGCGAAGAATCAGTAACAACAGATGTAAAAATTATCTATCAAACAGTTGATAACCTCCATAAAGCATGTCCAAAAAATCTTGGAGATTGGTATTTTACAGGAGATTATCCAACCGTGGGTGGAAATCGGGTCGTAAATCGTGCGTTTATCAATTTTTACGAAGGAAAAAATGAAAGAGCGTATTAACAAGATAAAAATTATTTGTGTTAAATTTTTAAATTTTGTGTAGTTCAACAAGTATTTTGACCGTTTGTCTAAAACATTTTTCCACAAGGAAATAACGCTTTATATTAGCAGAGCCATAGCATAAGTAGGTTAAGTTCATGGTAGATTTGGGGCAAAAAAAGGTGGATCTTCCACCTTTTTTTATTTTATAAAAGTTTTACTTTTTTAGCATCGCGCACGCTCAAAGTTTCGAACACACGAGCACCCTAAAAAACCTTCACAGATTATCGTAACGAAAAACCTTTAGCTGCCCACCAGGGATGAATTTCTATTTCTAAGCGACCAGCTTGTACCATAGGATCAGACTTAGCAAGGCTGTCTGCTATCCTAAGGGATGGGGTGTTGTAGATGGTAACACCACGAATGTCGCCATCATCTCCAAATGGACCGGAGATATCTGCATACCCTAATTCATACATTTTTCCTAAATGAGCAAGATGTAATTTTTGAAGACTGTCTACTGTTTTTTTATCCTGATCAACAGTTGCACCTCTTTTTAAAAACACCATAAAATATTGTTGCATCAAAACAGTGTCCCCCGATTTTTCATCTACATAATCGAAAATCTGAAACCCCTTATCAGTTAGTTCTTTTTTTAGAGCACTTACGGGTTTGGAGGTTAAAATGCTATCAGTTGTTGGTGAAGGATCTGTCGCTTTAATCTTTTTGTCACAGGCAATAAGTAAAAAAGATACAGCAAATAGGAATATGTTGATTTTCATTGATAAGGTATTTGATTAATAAAGGATGCGTCAAAAATAAACTAAAAACCTAAGAGCGTATTCTTTATTAATCCTTTGTATGGTCTGCAGGGCTATACTTGACAGGAATTATTCTTTTGCTGGATGCATCTCAATTGTATAAAATTGTTGTCAAATTCCGTAAACGACTAAGTTATTTATTCAACCTTATTTGTGTCTTTAAATTTTCAAAGAGGGATGTTCTTCCAGTTTGTAAAAGGATTTTTACTTAGTTGAGAATTGTAATATTTTTTATCACCGGTAACTTCTTTGCCTAACCAATTAGGTTTTTTAAAACACTCGTTTTCTTCAGTTAGTTCAATTTCGGCCAGAATGAGTCCTTGATTAGCTCCAAAGAAAACATCTACCTCAAACCTATGCTGGTTTACGGGGATTTCATATCGAATTTTTTCGATACTACCGGCCTTACAAAGATCCAATAGCTGTTCTGCTTCATTGACTGGTATTTCCCTTTCCCATTCAAAGCGGGTAGTGCCTGAAGCATTCCCAATCCCTTTGACTGTTATAAACCCGGTATTTCCTTTGATGCGTATACGAACTGTACGGTCGGGATCCGTATTTAAAAAGCCTTGTTCAATTCTGTAAGAGGTGAGAGCTTCTTTCTTGAAAGCGGTAGAAGTGACTAAAAATTTTCGTTCAATTTCCTGCATGTGATCCGTTTGATTATGTAATTACATTTTTAAAGCAATGTCCTGCAGCGTATCTGATTCGATAATTTCTTTGTCGTAATCATTTTTATCTAACCAACGCATGGCTTTAGCTATGGTTTCGGGTTTGATAGATCGATATTTCTTTAGGTTTCCTGCAAGCAACGGGTTAATTATTCTCATAAATTGAATAAATAAATACTCCCCGATTCTTCTTTCCTCTCTTTTTGTGTCGATAAGAGAAGGTTGTAAAACATAAGTTTTATCGATAGCTAATTTCAATAGTGCTCCCTGCATTTCGCCCTTTATTCTATTATAGAAAATTTTACTTTTAGGGTTCGCGCCAAGGGCAGAAACAACCATAAAACTTGAAATTTTATTTTGAACACAAAGCTTTGCAGCGGCTAACGGAATTCCGTAATCGATTTTTTTGTATAAATTTTTATTCGGAGTTTTACTTTTGGTAGTACCTATACAGCAAAACACAACATCACCGGTAAACGCATCTGCATAATTGTCAAGTTTAAAAAGATCAATCAGATATTCTTCAACCTTTGGGTGGTCTGTATTAGAACTACTTCGGGAGAATAGTTTTACTTTGTCATAATCCGAATCTTCTAAAAGTTGCTGTAGTAAAGCATGTCCGGTTAATCCTGTAGCGCCTAAAACAATTGCAATTTTGCTCATACCCTTTAAATTTTAACGTAAAGGTAGGTAATGATGCGGGGAACATTAGTCAAAGAAGCTATAAATTTGCAGTATCAAAATTCATAAGAGTAAGTGGATCATCGCAAAATCATACATGTCGACATGGATGCTTTTTATGCTTCTGTAGAACAGCTAGATAATCCTGATTTGAGAGGAAAACCGCTGGCTGTTGGCGGCAGTGAAAAGCGTGGTGTGGTGAGTGCTGCGAGTTATGAAGCACGTGTCTATGGCGTACGATCGGCAATGAGTGGAGCGATGGCAAAAAGGTTATGTCCCGACCTTCTCTTTGTAAAACCGAGATTTGAGCGATATAAAGAGATCTCTTCAGCAATACGGAAGATTTTTTTTGAATATACTGACTTAGTAGAGCCATTATCACTGGATGAGGCATATTTAGATGTTACAGTAAATAAAAAGGGTAATCCGAGTGCAAGTTTGATAGCACAGCATATCAGACAACGTATTCTTGATCAAGTAGGACTCACGGCCTCTGCAGGGATTTCTATCAACAAATTTGTAGCAAAAATAGCGAGTGATTATAACAAACCCAACGGTCAAAAAACCGTTAATCCCGAAGAGGTTATCGAATTTCTGGAAAAACTGGATGTAAAAAAGTTTTACGGAGTGGGTAAAGTAACCCAGGCCAAAATGTATGAGATGGGTATCTATACCGGCTTGGATCTTAAATCAAAAACTGAGGAGTTTTTAAATCGGCATTTTGGCAAATCAGGTAAACATTATTTTCAAATTGTACGGGGCATACATACGAGTCCGGTAAAACCAAATCGAGAACGTAAATCTTTGGCAGCTGAGCGAACGTTCAGAGAAAATATAGCATCTGAAATCTATATGATCGAACGTTTGGAAAGTATTGCTGAAGAGTTGCAACGCCGTTTAAAAAACAGTAAAGTTTCAGGAAGAACTATAACATTAAAAATAAAATACAGTGATTTTACTTTGCAAACTCGCAGTAAATCCCTGCCCTATTTTGTGAACGACGCAGCTATCATACTGGAAACCGCTAAAGAATTATTGTATCAGGAAAAAATGAAAAATTCTGTTCGTTTACTGGGAATTTCACTATCCAATTTAAATACCGCAAAATCTTTAGTAAAAAAGAAGGAGGAAGTAGAAATAATTCAATTGAAATTTGACCTGTAAAAGGTTTAGATGGTTTGTAAAATTTCAGCAGCTTGTTTGAGCGTATCATCTGTTTTGGCAAAACAAAAACGCAATACCTTATCATCTTGTTTGGATGTGTTGAACACCGAAATTGGTATCGAAGCAATCTTGTGTTCTTTGGTTAGTCTTTCGGCAAAAATTATGTCATTTTCCTCAGTAACAGCTGTATAATCCAAAAGTTGAAAATACGTTCCGCTCGTCGGATTCATTTTAAAAGATGATCCTTCTAGCAAAGAAAGAAAAAGATCCCGTTTTTGTTGATAAAACTGTGGTAAACTCAAATAATGAAACGGGTTCTCTAGATACCTTGCAATTGCCTCCTGAACAGGGTGATTACCAGAAAAAACATTGTATTGATGTACTTTCCTAAACTCTTTCATCAATTCTGAGGGAGCCAAGCAGTATCCGGTTTTCCATCCGGTGATGTGAAATGTTTTTCCGAAGGAACCTATAATAAAACTTCGGGAAGCTAGATTAGGGTACCGTGCGACGCTTTGATGCGCAATATTGTCAAAAATAATATGCTCATACACTTCATCGCTTAAGATTAGAATATTGGTGTCTGCCACAAGTCTTTCTAATTGAGCCATATCTTCTTGAGACCATACTGTTCCGCTAGGATTGTGAGGCGTATTGATAATGATCATCCGGGTTTTGGGAGTAACACTATTAGCAACCATCTTCCAATCAATAGTATAATTAGGATACGATAATTGAATTGGTATTGTTTTTCCTCCAAACAAGGTGATTGATGGTTCATAACAATCGTAAGCAGGTTCAAAAATTATGACTTCGTCTTGAGGATGTATAAAGGCTGCTATACAGCTGAAGATTGCTTGAGTAGCTCCGCTAGTAATAGTTATTTCAGTTTCCGGATGATAGGTGTAACCATAGGCAGCAGCCGTTTTCTCTGCGATACGTTCGCGTAATTGAATCAATCCCGCCATGGGTGAATATTGATTTTTGCCTGCTCTCATGGCATTAGATACGAGTTCTATAAGTTGTGGATCCACAGGAAAATCCGGAAACCCTTGAGATAAATTAATTGCCTGATGCTCATGAGCTAAATTACTCATCTTTGTAAAAATAGTAGTCTGACTTGCCGGAAGCTTAGAAAGCTGTTGATTCATAGGAATTGAAGTTACTAATTTAAAAGTGTACCACGCTTGATTTAAACGAAGTAATCAGAATATGTCAAAAACTACTGTGTTAATAGGATTAAGTTTTTTATATTGATTATAAATACTAGATAAAAGTAGGAAAATGTTGTTAAAAAGATGTTTGAGACGTACTTTTGTTTTTCAAAATTTAAATATTTTAACTAATGGGTGGATTGATAAAATCTTCAATTGCTAGAAAAGTTGCTATGGCACTTTCAGGACTTTTCTTAGTGTTCTTCTTATTACAACATTTTACTATAAATTTCACTTCTATAATTAGCGCAGACGTTTTTAACGAATTGTCGCATTTTATGGGAACAAATTTTGTTGTTCAATTTTTGCTTCAGCCAGTGTTGATTTTTGGAGTAGTATTTCATTTTATTATGGGATTCATTTTAGAAATTCGTAATCGTAATGCCAGAGATGTGAGCTATGCTCGTTATGATGGAGGGGCAAACTCTTCTTGGATGTCTAGAAATATGATTATCACCGGTTTGGTGGTATTGGCCTTTTTAGGATTGCATTTTTATGATTTTTGGGTGCCCGAGATAGTACACAAGTACATAGAATTTGCTCCAGAGGATGCAACTCGCTATTATGGGGAGTTGGTAGAGAAATTTGAGAGTCCGATTCGTACAGGATTGTATGTGATTTCTTTTGTGTTTTTAGGGTTACACCTATGGCACGGATTTGCTTCTTCATTCCAATCTGTCGGATTCAATAATAAATACTCTGTTGCAGCCACAAAATTTGCAAAAGCATTTGCCATCGTTATTCCGTTGGGATTTGTTGTGATTGCTTTAGTACATTATTTTAATCATTAAAAATTACCGCTATTATGTCAATTTTAGATTCTAAAATACCTAAAGGTTCACTGGCAGATAAGTGGACAAATCATAAAAACACAGTTGACCTGGTCAATCCTGCAAACAAACGTAATATTGATGTTATTGTTGTAGGTACGGGGCTTGCAGGAGGAAGTGCAGCGGCAACGCTTGCAGAACTGGGTTATAACGTAAAAACATTTTGCTATCAGGATTCTCCACGTCGTGCGCATTCTATTGCTGCACAAGGAGGAATTAATGCTGCAAAAAACTATCAGGGTGATGGTGACTCAAGTTATCGTTTGTTTTATGATACGGTAAAAGGAGGAGATTATCGCTCGAGAGAGGCAAACGTATACCGACTTGCTGAGGTTTCTGCAAATATTATCGATCAATGTGTTGCACAAGGAGTACCTTTTGCAAGAGAATACGGTGGATTATTAGACAACCGTTCCTTTGGTGGAGTACTTGTTTCAAGAACTTTTTATGCTAAGGGTCAAACGGGACAACAATTGTTGTTAGGTGCGTATTCTGCAATGAACCGTCAGATCAACCGAGGAAAAATACAAGCTTTTAACCGACACGAGATGTTGGATTTAGTAAAAGTTGATGGCAAAGCCAGAGGTATTATTGCAAGGGATTTGGTTACAGGAAAGATAGAAAGACATTCGGCTCACGCTGTGGTAATTGCTTCAGGAGGATATGGTAACGTATTCTTTTTGAGTACCAATGCAATGGGAAGTAATGTAATGGCAGCATGGAGAGCACACCGTAGAGGTGCTTATTTTGCAAACCCGTGTTTTACACAAATTCACCCAACATGTATACCGGTATCAGGTGACCATCAGTCTAAACTAACGTTGATGTCTGAGTCGCTGCGTAATGATGGACGTATATGGGTGCCTAAAAAGAAAGAAGATGCGGAAGCTATTCGTGCAGGGAAATTAAAACCTACGCAATTAGCAGAAGAGGATCGTGATTATTATTTGGAACGACGCTATCCTGCTTTTGGTAACTTAGTGCCACGTGACGTAGCCTCAAGAGCAGCAAAAGAGCGTTGTGATGCTGGTTTTGGTGTCAATAAAACGGGAGAGGCTGTATACTTGGATTTTGCTTCGGCAATCAAGCGTTACGGAAAAGAGAAAGCATTAACTTCGGGAATGAAAAACCCATCAGAAGCTGAAATTATAAAACTTGGAGAAGAAGTCGTAGAAAATAAATACGGTAACTTGTTCCAGATGTATGAAAAAATTGTGGATGAGAATCCATACAAGACTCCAATGATGATTTATCCTGCGGTACACTATACTATGGGAGGTCTATGGGTTGATTATAACTTGCAAACGACGATTCCTGGTTGTTATGCAGCAGGAGAAGCCAACTTCTCTGATCACGGTGCAAATAGATTAGGAGCCTCTGCACTAATGCAAGGATTGGCTGATGGGTATTTCGTTTTGCCTTATACTATAGGAGATTACTTGGCCGATGATATTAGAACAGGAAAAATTCCAACAGACTCGCCAGAATTCGAAGCTGCAGAGAAGGAAGTTACGGATCGCATTGAGAAATTAATGGGCGGTAGCGGACAACACTCTGTTGATTATTATCACAAGAAGCTTGGTAAAATCATGTGGAACAAATGTGGTATGTCTCGTAATGCTAAAGAGCTTCAGGAAGCTATTGATGAGATCGCCGTATTACGTGAAGATTTCTGGGAAAATGTGAAAATTCCGGGAAGTGCAGCTACTAAGAATCAAGAATTAGAGAAAGCAGGTCGTGTAGCAGATTTCTTAGAATTAGGAGAACTTTTTGCAAAAGATGCGTTACACAGAAATGAGTCTTGTGGAGGTCATTTTAGAGAAGAATACCAGACGCCGGAAGGAGAAGCGCTACGAGATGATGAAAACTTTAAGTTTGTTTCAGCTTGGGAATATAAAGGTGCACCTAAAGATGCCGTACTTCATAAGGAAGACCTGGTTTATGAAAACATTGAATTAAAAACAAGAAGTTATAAATAAAGTGAATTAGTAGTTAGGCATAAGCCACTGGATGGGAACTGTACAATCATATAAAGATTTGTTAATTTGGCAAAAAGGAATTGAAATTGTCAAAGAAGTTTACTCAATCTGTGCAGAGTTGCCTAAAGATGAAATTTTTGCATTGCAAAGTCAGTTAAAAAGATCATCTATTTCAATTTCTTCAAATATAGCCGAAGGCTGGGGGAGAAATTATACTAAAAGTTATGTTCAGTTTTTGAGTTATTCCAGAGGATCACTGCTAGAATTAGAAACTCAATTAATAATTGCACAGGAACTAAGCTTTATTTCAACAGAAAAATTTAATAGAATTCAAGATTTAATTACTGAACAGAGTAAAATGTTAAATGCCTTTATTAAGGCGGTCAAGGCAAACTAGTGCCTTTTGACTCTGGGCTAACAAACTAAAAATTATGAATCTTACATTAAAAATATGGCGTCAGCAAGATGCCACTTCAAAAGGAAAACTAGAAACGTATAAGGTTACCGATATTGATGGTGATATGTCTTTTCTGGAAATGATGGATGTTCTTAACGAACAACTCATTGTTGAAGGTCATGAGCCGGTAGAATTTGATCATGATTGTAGAGAAGGTATATGCGGATCTTGTTCCTTACAAATTAATGGTGAACCTCACGGTCCCGATAGATTGGTAACGACTTGCCAATTGCATATGCGTAAATTTAAAGATGGTGATACCATCACCATAGAACCCTTCAGAGCAAAAGCATTTCCGGTAATAAAGGATTTGGTAATTGACAGGACTTCCTTTGATCGCATACAACATGCAGGAGGTTATATCTCTGTTAATACTTCAGGTAACACCATTGATGCAAACGCTATTCCTATTGAGAAGGAAAAAGCAGATGATTCTTTCTATGCTGCGACATGTATTGGATGTGGAGCTTGTGTAGCAGCGTGTAAAAACGCCTCTGCAATGCTGTTTACCTCTGCAAAGGTTTCTCAGTTCGCTTTGCTACCGCAAGGACAAGTTGAAGCCACAGATCGTGTGTTAGCAATGGTAAATCAAATGGACAAAGAAGGATTTGGTAACTGTACGAATACAGGTGCTTGTGAGATCGAATGTCCTAAAGGGATTTCGTTAGAAAACATCGCACGTATGAACAGAGAATATTTAAAAGCGAGTCTTAAAGGATAAGTCTTTTCAAAATTATTATATAAAACCTCCAAGTCGTTTTAGACTTGGAGGTTTTTTTATTGAATAGAATGTACTATATTTAACAGGCTATCATTTGATAGTAAGATACCAATCTATAAAACTAAGTGATTATACAAGGCAGCATACTCTTAAAACACACAGTATATCTTCCCTAATGTAATCCGTTAAAATATTCTTTCGCGAAGGATAGACAGGAGCTCTAAATGTCTCAAAATTTTTAGAGAATATTAATTTATAAGAATATAACGATGAAAAAAAGGAATGTAACCAACTTGCAATTACTCGGTACACGAGTATTAGGAAAAGATGAACTGAGAACATTAAACGGAGGTCGAGAAGTGATAATGCATGACTGTGAAACAGGAATACATTGCACATGTAATGGTTCCCATTCTTGCGTTAGTACTGTTCAAGAGTGTTGGGATAAGTGCTAAGAAGTCAAGAACTCGAAACGAAACACCTCGTTTCGAGTTTTTTTAATGATTTATCAATTTTTCCAGATCTAAAATGATGCTTAGAAAACTTAAAATTTTAGAAGTATTAACAATAGTTTTTTTACTACTTGCAGTATCCTGTACTAGTTCGAAACCAAAGGCAAAAATTACTAAAGAGGTTACGATTTACAGCAATCAACTCGCTATTCCGGATAGTACATCCCTAGGATTTTGTCGTTTCGTAGATGCCAATCCTGCGCATTACTTTTTTATGTTGGACACGGTCGTTGTGATGAATAAAAGCTTTAAGAAAAAGTTTGAGCTTGATGCGACAGGAATCATAACGCTGGCACCTAATAAATTTCTTCCTAAAACCTATGTTATTTGCGAACCTGGTGATGCTATCGCTATCTCTTTGAAAACTCTTCAAGATGGTAGTAAGTCACTGTTTTTTGTAGGTAATAATGCTGAGGGACTTAATGAGATGCAAACATCGTTATTATTTAAGGGGACTAATTATCTAACACCTACAATTGAAAAAGGACTGGATAAAGTAAATTCACTACAAGCCGAACAATCTTTTTCTAATCTCTTAACCACAAAAGATAGTTTATTCGCTCCTTTTGACATTTTACTCGAACAAGAAAAGATAACAAAATCATTTTATTCGCTAGCCAAAGCACAAAGTGACATGAAGTTTCTGGGTGCTACCAGAGATGTGATATTACACTTAAGAGGTGAAGATAGCTTACAACAATCAGTGAATACACTCAACAGCATCTTAAGACAAATTTTTAAAACTTTTGATCCGTTTGACGATACATACAAAAGCGTCGATTTGGTTTCCAGAACTTCCAACGCCTCTTACAAAGCTCAGCTTATCGAAGAAGGACTTTTAGTAGGAAAAAAGATTGAATTTGGACTATGGAAGGATCAGTTGCAATACAATACGTATGCGCCTAAAGAGTTGCAGGAAAAGATGAAAGCTGTTTCAATAATGTTTAACAGACATTATGGTATGAATTCTATAGAAGAAGATGAACGAGCTTTCAGCCTTTTTAAAACCGTATTTCCCAAAAGTGTATACACCCAACCATTATCCAGGTATTTTTCTGAATTTAAAGATGACAACGAATTATTGAAACCTTTATCATTGGCTAAATACACTGAAGAATCAAATAGCTTTAGTATACTCGATAAAAATGATATGCTACAGTTTGATGTACTTCTTGCAGAGAACTTCAAAAATACAGCGGTTTTTATAGATGTATGGGCAACATGGTGTGCTCCCTGTATAAAAGAATTTCAATTTACTGAAGAACTCAAACCTTTTTTAAAAGACAAGAATATTGAAGTTTTATATGTTTCTGTAGATAATCCGACCGCTGCCGTAAAATGGAAAACTGCAGTTCAGAAGTATAAACTAAACGGATATCATCTCTTAGGCACCGAAGCTTTCGTTCAAAACTTAAAAGAATTGCAGCTCGCCAATATAAGCGGTATACCACGATATTTGTTGTTTGATGCAAAAGGCACTCTATTGGATGCCGAATTACCCTTACCAAGCTCTGGATCCGCTTTAAAACAGAGAATCGAAGAGCTTTATAATATTAATTAGTTTTCTCTTTAGCTTTAGAAACTTCCTCTGCCATAAGGATGGCATTATAGGCATTTACTACTTTTCCTGATTTTGAAAGTTCTGAGAATGGGATAGTTTTTTTGAAACCATCCTCTTGTTCAACTTCTACATTTATGTTATATGAAATGCCTGAGTCCATGATGATTTTTTTGATCTCCAATGCAGACAGCTTTGGATAGTAGGATTTAACTAACCCGGCAACTCCCGCTACCATAGGTGCGGCACATGAGGTGCCACCACCGTAATTAGTTTTATCTTTAGGATAAATTACTTTGATAAACATGCCGGGTGCAAAGAGGTCAACGAAACTTTTGCCATAATTAGATGATTCCCATTTGATATCGTTGGCCTGAGGATTAATAGCACCCACTTTAATAAAATTTGGAATAAACTCTTCGCCCTGTTCATTGATATCATCGGGATAGTGATCGTCAAAACTTCCTTCTTGATCCAAGTTAAAATTATCATTACCAGCAGATCCTACTATTAAAACATCGTTTTCATTTGCATACAATAATGCTTCGTCTACCCATTTTTCCTGCATAGAAAAATCTTTAGTATGACTCAGGTTTATTATTTGAGCACCATTATCTACTGCATAGCGAATCGCTAGTGCCAGATCTTTGTCGGTATAATCCCCAACGGCTGAGAAGTATAAAGGCATTATTTTAATAGCATTCGATATGCCATCGATTCCTTTGTCATTACTTCGTAGAGCAGCCATTATACTAGTCACACTTGTATCATGACTTAGGTCGTCCACGTTTTTGCCTAACGTATTGCTACCATACCCTGTATCCTTTATATTTTGCTGATCATCGCCTACCTGTTCACGGGAATCTTCTGTAAGACTCATACAGATTTCTAAAGATTTCTTTTTAAACTCCAGATAATCCAATAATTTTTGATCCTCCTCTTTGACTAATATTCCTTTTTATCAAAAATTTGGTTTTGATATAACGGAGGAAATAGATTTGGGATATGATTTATTTATATTGAGAAAAAAAGCTGATATTTAATTCAGAAATGCACCTTAGTACCTTTGGGCAGGTATTATGCGTGAGCCCTTCCCTATAGACACTTAATCTCATACTCCAAATCTTTCTGAATTTCTTTGGAGTCAATAATTTTACCTTTTGAAATACTCATATAATCATATTTTGGAAGCGGCAATTCTCGCTTTAAACATTCAGCCGTGTAATACTCAGCTTTTGTAGGATGGTTGGGAGCGGCAGCATTATAAACTTTACCCCATGCATTATTTTCCACAATTCTTAAAATAAGTTGAATACAATCTTCTCGTTCGATCAAATTTACCGGAGCTTCAGGATTTTGAACATTCGTTCGGCCGGATAACATGGTAGCAGGATGTCGATCCCCACCAATGAGTCCCCCAAAACGTAAAATTGTCGTGGTAAAATTATCATTAGCTTGTAATAATTTCTCCACTAGCGCTAACTGCCTTCCAGCTTCTGATACGCTATTGGGAACTGTCTGAGAGGTGACTACAGGAAACCTACTTTCATCCTCAAAAACCGTGGTTGAACTAATAAATAAAACGTGTTGAATTGTGGAAGCTTCAATAGATGGTAGTAATCTTTGAATTTTGCTCACGAAATCACTGGATGGATCGCGTCGTAACCCTGGCGGAATGTCAATAATTAGTACTTCACTATCTTTTAGAAAACTCTTCACCTCTCCTTTTACCGCAGTTTCGGAAAGCGTAATCGAGAATGCTGTAATTCCCTTGCTCTGTATAGCTGCAAGTTTAGTTTCAGAGGTGGTAGAACCTTTTACAGTAAGCCCTTTGGCTAAAAACGCTTCCGCCAGCGGTAAACCTAACCAACCTAAACCTAATATACTTAGTGCTTTATTCATTTGTGGGTGTATCTTCTGTTTCAATCTCAACAATAGAATCATTTACTTTTTTAAGCAGTTCAAAATTAAATGAACTTTTAACAATGACCGCATCATTAAGGACAAAAGGTTTTGGCATCATGGCTGGGGTACGGGCTGCAATTTCAAATTCGGGATGTTGTAACAAATCATAAGAAGATTCAAACAAAATAAAATTTGGATCAGTATTCGAATCTATTTCGATATCAAGTACTAAGGGCTCATTTCCTTTCACATAGTAGGAAAATAGCTTTTTATTCCACCGCTTAGTAAAGATATGGTACGTTTCATTCTTGTGTTTTAATTCTAAGGCATTTTCACCATTAACTGCGAGCGAATTAAAATTAATTACCTTTTGAGTATATACATCCAACCTGTTAATTTCTCTATTTGGTATAATATGTAAACGTAACCTACGTATGTCATTCACTAGCGTATCTTTTAATAGTTGCACTGTAGCTGCCGGAATATTTTTGAGTGGAGCCTCACTGCTTTTAGAAAAACCAATACCATACTTACTGGTAATAATTGTCTTATTGAGTGTTGTGTTATCTTTATTTTCATTAGAGAAATATGGCAAGGTATACGCATCTAAGATATGATCGTAGGTAGCCCAATTGGCTTTGTTTTCATCGTGATCTAAAACATATACCAAGCTGTTGGGTTTTTGACGTTCTTCATTAAAGTCTGAAGCGTTATGGGCAATGATAAAAAATCCTACGGCACCAATTAATAATACGATGCTGTACCAACTCTGATTTTTATAAAAAGCAAATACAGGAAGTAAAAGTGCAAATAATAATACGGTCAAGACCGATGCTACCGGAAGCATTTTAAGTCCCAAAGCTACCGGAAAACTAGCTATAAATGGAAGCAGCACATATAATGCAGGAAAAGACAGTACTACCATTAACAAACTGTTTGGTTTCTTTTGTCGAATTAATACGAATAGCTGAATCAAACCAAAATATACTAGCCATATAAAATAACTGGCTCCCTCAAGATAAAATGCGCAAAGTATTGAAATGAATATCCAGAAAATTAGAACAGGAACTAAAAGACTTGCTTGATTACGTTCTTTGTATAAGTATCCAAATATTTTAAAACAGATAGTAGCAGAGAGTAAGGTAAAAGCTATTATGTAATTGTAGCCATTGTATGTGAAACCGTGCTGAATTTCGTTATATGCGGGATAAATAACTTTGAGCAACTCCCAACCACCATAAGTAAGCCCCCCTGCTAATAGAATACATAATAATAAAGCGGCGCTTCCTTTTAACCCGTCTTTGATACCCAAACGATAGTTTATTCTGCCATAAAACAAAAGGAGAATAAAAATTATAACAGCTAGTATCCAAAGGGTATGAATCCAGCTGAATGGATAGCTGACAAGCTTAACTATCGGAGCATTAAAATAAATATAGTCCTTATCTGATTTTAGTTTTGATAAATCAGTAGTAGCAAAATGGCGTAGTAAGGGTAAGAGATAACTTCCCTGATGTTGTAGTGTGGAGAGATCCAGATTTTGCCAGGTATCATTAGCCGTATGATAATCAAAATGATCATCAATAAACGCAAAGTTAAAGCCTTCAATATCTCCTTGTTCTCTAAAAACCGTTAGATCAGTATCGTTAGGTAACATCTTATAAATACTATAAGCAAGAGAATTAGTAACCGGGTATTGCACCGAAGCCTTAGAGAATTCGTTAATTAAATTACCGTTTTTTCCATTGGTTTCCATCAGCATAAAAGAGTTCCCTCCACTGCCTCTGGCTTCAAAATTAAGCACCAATCCAATATCCTTTGCCCAAGGGTGTTTTTTTACAAATAAATCAGCTCCATTGAGTCCAATTTCTTCGGCATCAGTAAAACAGATGATGATATTGTTTTTAGGTTGTGGATTAGTAGCCAGATAGGCACGCAGCCCTTCTAAAATTGTTGCAACTCCACTACCAGCATCACTTGCACCGTAAGATGAGTGGGTTGCGCTGTCGTAATGTGTTAAGAGCAATAAAGCTTTTGCCGAGGAATCGGTGCCTTTTATTTGGGCAATTATATTCTCGGGCGTACTCATATCGCCCGATTTGTATATAGAAAAACCTGTTTGTGTTTCTGTTTTCAGTCCGAGCTTGTCTAATTCTGATATGATATAGGATTGCACATCAGTATGTGCGGTACTGCCTAGATAGTGAGGCGCTTTTGCAAGTTGTTTTACATGATCCAAAGCTCTCATGGTTGAGAACTCGGTTAACGGAGTATCATACGCTGTTATCGACTGGGGTTTACTGCTATAAAAAATATACCAAATGGAGAGTAAAATAAGCAATGTCGAAAAGAATGCGGGGTATTTTTTCATTGACTTTTGGTTTAGCTAAAGATAATAAATAAGATTTTACCTACAAGAACCAATTTTAACACTAATTAAATGACTGAAAATCATTATATTTAAGATGAACTAAATATGATACATTATGGGAATTATAAGTTTTATAGGGGCGCGATCTAAAACAAAGAAACAAGATGAAACTCGAATTAAGGTTTCTGATTATATGACGAGAGAACTGATAACCTTTACTCCGGATCAATCGGTGATGGAGGTTATTGAAACCTTGGTAAAGCATAAAATATCAGGGGGACCTGTTGTGAATCATCGGTACGAATTATTGGGAATTATTTCTGAAGGAGATTGTATAAAACAACTCAACGAAAGCAGGTATTACAATATGCCAATTGATGATGCAACGGTAGATAAATTTATGGTTAAAAATGTGGAGACTATAGATGGTAATGCCAGCATTTTTGATGCTGCAAATAAATTTATAGAAACTAAAAGGAGACGTTTTCCTATTTTGGAAGAGGGCAGGTTAATCGGACAGATTAGTCAAAAGGACGTTATGAAAGCTGCTCTCAAGATGAATAGTCAGCATTGGAGAGATTTTTAAAGGACTAGCTTTTTCTTTTGACCAATGCATAGAAATCATTTTCTAACGCGAGATATCCTTGATTATACACAAAATAATACACATTTCCGGTTTTGGTGGTATAGATACTTGTGAAATGATCAAAGTCAAAATTTTTTGAGGTAAGCCGACTTTTGGGGATTCTAATTTTATCTTCAGGATTGAGCTGTTCCAGAATTCTATAGTTTTTTCGCAACCGATTATTTATGTTGCGAATAAGGTTTGTAGTATCCTTGTTGAGCTTATTATTGTGTGCATTACGACAGTAATCACTACAAAATTTTTTGTCAACGCGCCCAATGATTTTTTCACCACATTCGGGACATTTCTTTTCCATATTTCTTTGCAATTTACACCGAAGATACAATAAAATTTTAGCTACAAAAATCAGTCAAACAAATGTTTAGCTACCCGATATGTGTTAGCATGGGCCTCTATGATTGTTTTAATATCGGGGGAATACCCACCACCCATAGAGCACATGACAGGTAGTTGATATTCTTTGCATATACTCAAAACGAACCGATCACGCTCTTTGCATCCGGAAAGGGTGCAATTAATTTTACCAAGTTTATCACTGGATAAAATATCAACACCCGATAAGTAGAAGATAAAATCAGGTCGCTGTTCTTCAATTAATGTTGGCAAGGTATTTTCTAAAATATGCAAATAATCCTTATCGGATGTCTCCTTTGGTAATGCAATATCCAAATCAGAAATTTCCTTTTTAAAAGGGTAGTTAGAAGCGCCGTGCATGGAGAAGGTAAAGACAGAGGTATCATTAGCAAAGATTTCGGCAGTTCCATTTCCCTGATGCACATCCAGATCTACAATTAGCATTTTTTTAATAGCATGGTGCCGTTGCAGATACCTGGCTGCTATGGCTTGATCGTTGAGTAAGCAGAAGGCTTCTCCTCGATTACTGTATGCGTGATGAGTGCCGCCTGCAATATTTAAAGCGACACCATGCTCCAGAGCAAAGACAGCAGCCTTGATAGACCCGTCTGCTATTAATAATTCACGATCAACTAATTCCTTGCTTAAAGGAAAACCAATTTTTCTGATGGACTTTGAGTCTAGGGTTAAATCTATTAGTTGTTTTACGTAATCTGGACAGTGGGCCGCGTAAATAGCATTAAGATCGGGAAAGTCGGGTAGAAAGAAATTTGAATTTATGCAGGTACCTTCGTGAAGTAACTGCTTAGGCAGTAGCTCGTACTTTTGCATCGGAAAACGATGTCCTGCGGGTAATGGGTGAGCATACATCGGGTGGTAAGCAACCTTTATCATCGAAGCGGCAGATTTTTAAAGTAAAAGAGACACCAAATTGATGTCTCTCTATTATATTCGCTAACTAGCTTCTTATTTATTTTCAGCATAACGCTTCGCTACTTCTTCCCAGTTGATTACATTAAAAAATGCATTCACATAGTCGGGACGACGATTTTGATAATTTAAATAATAAGCATGCTCCCAAACGTCAATACCTAAAATCGGTGTTCCTCCACAGCCAACCTCCGGCATTAAAGGATTATCTTGATTAGGTGTTGCACATACTTCCAATTTACCACCTTTATGCACACATAACCATGCCCAACCAGAACCAAATTGAGTTGCAGCAGCATTTGAAAATGCGTCCTTAAATGCTTCAAAAGAATCAAAGGTAGCATCAATTGCTTCAGCTAATTCTCCACTTGGTTTTCCTCCTCCGTTTGGAGACATTACCTCCCAAAATAATCGGTGATTATAAAATCCGCCCCCATTATTTCTAACCGCTTTGTTAGAAAGATCAAGATTAATAAGAATGTTTTCAATAGTCTTTCCTTCAAGATCAGTACCTTCAATAGCAGCATTCAGCTTGCTGGTATATCCCGCATGATGTTTGCCATGATGAATTTCCATGGTACGTGCATCTATATTAGGTTCTAACGCATCAAAAGCGTAGTTTAATTTCGGTAATTCGAATGACATAGTATACTTTTTAAGTTAAAAAAAATAATAAGCTCAAATTTAACAATTAGGTATAGGATTTAAAACTATTAACTGTTATAAATTATCTAAAATAAAAAAATGCTTTGAATCAGCTCAAATACTGTTGTTTGCATGTGGTTATCCGTCAAGCGGAAGCGATCAGATTACTAGAATTAAGTTTTTTCATACAGAATAATCAGGAAGTAGGACGACTAGGTAAACGAGGTTTAGTATTTTAGTAAAAAAAAATTGAAATCCACTTCCTCCTTTACAGTATACAACGCTGCAGCAGGTGCAGGTAAAACCTACACCTTAGTACGTGAGTACTTGGTGCGTTTACTAATGGCAGACTACAAAGAAGCGTATAAAAACATTTTGGCTATAACTTTTACAAATAAAGCAGTGGCCGAAATGAAGAGCAGAATTCTGGATTCACTGGTAGGAATAGCATCTAAACAAGTATCACAAAAGTACGAGGGATTACTCAATGAGTTAGCACAGGAAACAGGACTAACGACGGAAAAACTTCAAAAAAAAGCTAACCAAATCCTTAAGAGCATCTTACATAATTATGCAGCTTTTGATATTGTGACCATTGATACTTTTACCCATAGGGTCATACGTACGTTTGCTCATGACTTAAGTATACCCGTCAATTTTGAAATTGAAATGGATACCGAAACTTTGGTTAGTGAAGCTGTAGATGCAGTGGTTGCAAAAATTGGGGAAGATCGGGTACTGACGCAAACGATATTGGATTTTGCCTTTAACAAATTAGATGACGACAAGAGTTGGGATATCGCCATAGAGCTAAACAAAGTAGCGAAGCTTCTTTTTAGTGAAAATGATAGAATACATCTTGAGAAGCTTTCGAATAAGCGTACTGAGGATTTTAAAAGCTTTCAAAAACTCCTGCTTCAACAGCAGGAAACACTTCTGAGTGAAATAAAAGCTCTTGCCGAGAAAGTATTAAACTTGATAGAGATCAGTGGCTTAGATCCCACTGATTTTAAGGGAAAAGACGGTTATGTTCCTGCTCATTTTAAGAAAATGATCGAAAAGAATGGAGCGATAGACTTTAAAGCCGGGTGGAAACAAGCAATAGAGACAACGGATTTCTATACTAAGACGTTGGTTCAAACCAAAAAAGATAGTATTGATGAAATTCGCCCCTTTATTGTAAATGCCTTTTTGACGACCAAAAACATGTTCTATGAGCTGAAATTTGTTCAGAACATTCTCAAAAATCTAGTGCCTCTTTCTATATTGAGTGCAATACATAAGGAGTTAACAGCGATCAAAAAAGAAAGAAATATTTTATTAATTTCAGAATTTAATGAGATAATTAGTGATGCTATACAGGATCAGCCTGCCCCGTTTATCTATGAACGGTTAGGAGAGCGGTATCGGGATTATTTTATAGATGAATTTCAAGATACTTCTTCCTTACAATGGACCAACCTAGTTCCGCTAATTGAGAATGCTATTACGACAGAAACCTTAACTGGAAAACGCGGAAAGCTGACTATAGTCGGAGATGCAAAACAGGCTATTTATCGTTGGAGAGGCGGCAGGGCAGAACAATTTATCGAACTTTCTCAGCAACATACTCCATTCTCTACTTCGGATAAAGAGGTGTTAAATTTACCAACGAATTATAGAAGTTGTGCCGAAATCATAAATTTCAACAATGACTTTTTTACGTATTTGTCAAAAGACTTTAGCGATACAAGTCATACAAAGCTGTATGAAGAAGGGAATAAGCAATTACACAATTCAAAAGAAGGAGGATTTATAAATCTCTCTTTCATTGAAGCAAAAAATGTAGATGAAGAGAATGAAAGGTATCCTGAAGCTGTCTATGAAACCATTTTGGAGCTTTGTGAAAAAGGATACGCCTTAAGAGATATTTGTATTCTTACCCGAAGGCAAAGAGAGGGAACACACATTGCGGACTATCTCACAGAAAGATCAATTACTATAGTTTCATCTGAAACCTTACTCATTAATAATGCACCCGAAGTACAATTTATTGTATCCATGCTTACCTGGAGTTTATATCCTCAAGATTTAATAACCAAAACTGAGCTTTTACATTTTTTGGCAATACATTATAGGATTGAGGATCCACATAGGTTTATCAAAGAGGCGATTCATGCAGAACAACAAGAATGGACAACGATTTTGAGCGCATTTCAAATTGAATTTGATTTTAATCAATTATTGAAACTTCCCTTTTATGAGGTGGTAGAATATATAGTAAGTACGTTTAATTTACATGAAACAGGCGGAAGTTATGTTCAGTTTTTTCTCGACACTGTATTTTCATATCAGCAACAGCACGAAGAAGGGATACTTGGATTCTTATCCTATTGGAGTGCAAAAAAAACCAAATTGAGTATTGTTGCACCTGAAGGGGAAGACGCGGTACGCATTATGACAATTCATAAAGCTAAGGGATTAGAATTTAAATGTGTTATTTATCCATACGCTAACGTGGATATTTATAGAGAAATAGAACCAAAAACCTGGTTCCCTTTTCCAGATAACGAAGCTGGGTTTACCGAAGTTTTATTAAACTACTCCTCAGAGATTGCCGAGTATAGTACCTATGGTCAAGAACTGGTAGAACAAAGAAAAGCGCAACTTGAGCTAGATGCTTTTAATCTTTTATATGTAGCATTTACTAGAGCTGAAGAGCAATTATATGTCTTGTCAAAGTTTGAGTTGAGTGCTAAAAAAGAACCAAATTCAAAGAAGTTTTCCGGAAAATTGATCGGTTACTTAGAACAACGTGGCTTATGGAAACCGGATCAGATGGAATATATTTTCGGAGAATTCGAACGCCCATCTCCCGAAGGAGAAGTTACAGTAACGCAAAGCGCCCACGCCACAAATACTTATTACTCTAATAGAAGTAAAAATGTAAAAATTGTAACCAATTCCGGACTCCTTTGGAATACAAATCAGAAAGCTGCTATAGAAAAAGGGAATCTTTTGCATTATCTGATGTCAAAAGTTATGTATGCACAGGATGTTGAGGTTGTAATAGATCGCGCATTACAGGAAGGTTTAATTACTAAAAGCGAGCAAGAATTTTTGAAGAACTATTTAATTAAAATCGTAAAACATCCCCAGTTGTCAGAATATTTTAGTGAAGAATATGAGATTTTAAATGAAAAAGAAATTTTTTCTAATGGTAAATCATATCGTCCCGACCGTATAATTTTAAAAGGCCTTGATGTCTCTATAATGGATTACAAAACGGGAACTTATTCAGGCTCACATGCCGAGCAAATATATGATTATGGGGAGCTTATGAAGAGAATGGGGTATAAGATTAAGAATAGAATACTAGTATATAGTGATGAAGAAATAGCGCTTCGATTCATATAAAATACTGCATTTTTTCCTACAAAAATATTTTTTCTAATGAAATTTATAGTATACTTGTAGCAAAATTTTAAAAATAAATATGTGAATTTGTCGTTTATTAGGTTAAATATCTTATGTTTTTAAATCTAAAATTGTAAAGATAAAATTGCTTGAAGGGCTTGTAAACAGTGATAGATACTGGCCTTTTAAGAAAAATTTATTAGTTTTGTCTTTGACAGTAATTTTTAACATATTACATTTGCTCTAATTAACACTTAAAAATTAAATTATTGAATATGAAACATCTTAGCAGATTTTTAGTGGCTTCGTTATTAGTACTTGGGTTCAGTACTGCGAATGCACAAGATCAAAACAACCCTTGGGCAGTATCGATTGGCGTTAATGCTGTTGACATTTTTCCTACCGGAGGAGATTTACCTAATCAAGGTGAAATCTTTGACGAGTATTTCAATGCTTCTGATCATTGGAATATCCTTCCATCTGTATCCAAAATATCTGTGGGTAGATATATCGGTGACGGATTTACTTTTACTGTAGGTGGTACAGTTAACAAAATTGAAAATGCAGGTGAGCTTGAAGATGGTACTGAGGTATCTGTTGATGATTTATCGTACTACGGTGTAGATGGTATGATCTCTTATAGCTTCAAAAACACTTTAAACACTAAATGGTTTGATCCTTATTTAGGTGTTGGTGGTGGATACACTTGGTTAGATGAGATTGGTGCTGGAACATTAAATGGTTCTTTAGGTTTTAATTTCTGGTTAACTGAGAATTTAGCTTTTAACTTACAGTCTACGTACAAGCACGTATTCGAAGAGTATGATGTAAGCAACTATCCTCCAACTCACTTTCAACATTCTGCTGGTATAACATTCGCATTCGGAGGTAAAGATACTGACGGTGACGGAGTATATGATAAAGATGATGAGTGTCCAGAAGTTCCTGGATTAAAAGAATTTAACGGATGTCCTGATACTGACGGTGATGGTATCACTGATGGTAAAGATGATTGTCCAGATGTTGCAGGTACTGCAGAATTCAACGGATGTCCTGATACTGATGGTGACGGAATTGCGGATCCTAATGATGAGTGTCCTACTGTTGCTGGTTTAGCTGAGCTTAACGGTTGTCCTGATGCTGATGGTGATGGTATCGCTGATGCTAAAGATGGTTGTCCTAACGAAGCTGGTCCTGCTGCAAACAACGGATGTCCTTACGAAGATAAAGACGGTGACGGTGTATTAGACAAAGATGATAACTGTCCTGATGTTGCTGGAACTGTTGCAAACAACGGATGTCCTGAAGTAACTGAAGAAGTTCAGAAGACTTTAAATGAGTATGCTAAGACTATCTTGTTTGACTTAGGTAAATCTTCTATCCAGAAACAATCTTACGGAGTACTTAACGATATCATTGCAATCTTACAAGAATATCCTAACTCTAAGTTTACTGTAGAAGGTCACACTGATAGTTCAGGTAGTAACAAACTTAACCAGAGATTATCTGATTCTAGAGCAAACTCTGTTAAGAACTACTTAACTGAAAATGGTGTAGATCAGTTTAGATTATCTGCTGTTGGATATGGTGAAGATAAGCCAATTGCTTCTAACAGAACTAGAGCTGGTAGAGCGCAAAACAGACGTGTTGAAATTAACTTGGTAAAAGAGTAATTCAACAGATAAACTGTTAAAATATATCAAAGCGTCCCGATAATTCGGGACGCTTTTTTTATGTTCTGTTTTTTATTGTTATCTCATATTTGATTAACTTCCGCATCTACCAGTTAATCAAAAATACTACATGAGAACATTTTTGCAAGAAGTTGTAATTCAGATCGATCGAGAGTACGATACTATTAGCGATCTTATCTTTGTAGTACCAAGTAAACGAGCCGGATTGTTTCTTAAGAAAGAACTACTTTCGTTCTATTCAGATCGTACGTTTTTTGCACCTCAAATCTATAGTATAGAAGACTTTATTGAAGAGGTCTCAGGATTGCAAGGGATAGATTCAATTGCTACTCTTTTTGAATTTTATGAAACTTATCTGACAACCTATCCAGAGCAGCAAAAAGAAAGCTTTGAAAATTTTAGTGCTTGGGCGCAAACCTTGATTCATGATTTCAATGAAATTGATCGGTATTGTGTAGATCACCAAGATTTTTTTTCATATTTATCAAATATTCAAGACATTAATCACTGGTATCTGCAAGAAAAAAAGACTCCCTTAGTTGAGAATTATTTACAATTTTGGAAAAGCTTACATCGATATTATCAAAATTTTAGTGAACAACTCATTAAAAAAAGCATAGGATATCAAGGCTTACTGTATCGTGAGGCAGCTGCGCAAATTGATAGATATGCACAGCAACATTCAAACACTCATATTTTTCTTGGCTTTAATGCTCTTAATAATGCAGAGCAGCATATCTTCCAATATATGCTAGAGAGAAATCAGGCTACTATTTTTTGGGATGCGGATAATTTTTTTATGGAAAACAGTTATCACGAGGCCTCATTATTTCTTAGGAATTTCAAGAATTCTTGGGAGTTTTATAAAAAACAACCTTTTAACTGGATTGGAGAACATTTTAGCCAAAATAAAACTTTTGAAATTATCGGAGTTCCCAAAAATGTGGGTCAAGCTAAATATGTTGGGCAGTTAGTGTCTAAAATCCCCAAAGATGCGCTAGAGCAGACAGCAGTAGTATTAGCTGATGAGTCGCTACTGCTACCCACACTTAATTCATTACCCGACTCAATACCGGCACTCAATATAACAATGGGTATGCCACTCAAAGAAGCACCTATCGCAGCCTTTTTTGAGTATTTGTTTGAGTATCATAAAACCGCTCAGCAGAAAGGAGGGTACTATAAGTTGATTAACAACATAATAAGCACTCCTGCTGCATTTTGGTTGTTAGGTGATCAGGCTGCAGTAATACGAAATACAATTATTAAGGAGAACCTTGTCTATGTATCAACGACCAAGCTGAAGGATATTGTTGGCGACCAAAAAGCAGATAGTATCGAACTTCTTTTTGAACCGTGGAACACGGTGGATAGTGCGTTGATCAAATGTTCAACCTTAATACAATTGATAAAAGAGAAGTTAGATCCTGAACTGAACGCACTGGAGATTGAATATAGCTATCACTTTTACGTGATCTTCAATAAATTAAAAACATTACAATCTGATTTTTCACATCTCACAACCATTGCTGCTTTACACAGGCTGTATAGGGATTTGCTAGCCTCAGAAACTCTTGACTTCGAGGGAGAACCCTTTCAAGGGTTACAGTTGATGGGAATGTTGGAATCAAGATGCTTAGATTTTGAAACTGTTATTTTAACTTCAGTTAACGAAGGGGTGCTTCCTGCAGGTAAAAGCTCAAATTCTTTTATCCCTTTTGATCTAAAAAAAGCTTACAATTTACCAACGTATAAAGAAAAAGATGCTATCTATACGTATCATTTTTATCGACTGTTACAACGTGCTAAGCATATTTATCTATTGTATAATACCGAGAACGAAGGAGTAGGTGGCGGAGAAAAAAGCAGATTCCTGCACCAGTTAGTATTAGATACCTGTCCGAATCATATCGTTAAAGAACAAGTGGTTACTTCAAATGTACCCAAAATAGTTAACACGACGCGACAATTCGATAAAACTGAGGACATGCTCACTGCTTTTTCCAAGCTTGCCAATTACGGTTTGTCACCTTCTGCGTTAACCACGTATATTAGAAATCCTGTTGATTTTTATTATCGATATGTCCTAGGTTTAACAGAGACTGACGAAGTTGAAGAGACCGTAGCTGCAAATACGTTGGGAACTGTAATTCATAATACTTTAGAAAATTTTTATAAACCTTTAGAAGGTGAATTTCTCAATGAAGAAACCATTCAGGAAATGATCTCAAAAATTGATTCTGAGGTTACTGCCCAGTTCAAAATGGAGTACACGGCGTTGGACATTAAGGCAGGAAAAAACCTGTTAATTTTTGAAGTGGCGAAGCGCTACATTCTCAAATTCTTAAAATCTGAACTCAAACAGGTAAAAGCTGGGAACCAGCTTAAAATACTTTTTATAGAACAATCATTGAAGGCTAAAATTGATATTCCTGAAATAGACAGCGACATTTTTATCAAAGGAAAAGTCGATCGGGTTGACCAACTTAATGGGGTAACTCGAATTATTGATTATAAAACCGGAAAAGTCACAAAAGCTGACGTTGTTTTAATGGGGTGGGAAGGTTTGACAGATACTTATGATAATAGCAAGATTATTCAAGTATTGGCATATGCATTGATGCAACAAAAGAACGGACTATTAAGCACTCCTTTTGAAGCAGGAATTATTTCTTTTAAAAATTTGAAAGAAGGATTTCTTAAATTTGGTACAAAGCAAAGCGTCCGAGGTAAAATAGATTATGAAATAACCTCTGAAACATTGGAAATTTATGTCGAACAGCTCAAGAAACTGATTATAGAAATTTTTTCCACCGATATACCATTTATTGAAAAAGAAGTTTAGCCATGGAAATAGTAAAAAATATAATCATAGCCAGTGAATTTGATAAACCTTTGGTAGCTGATGTTTTTTTTAAAAACACGGAGTGTTCAAAACCGGTGATATTATTTTGTCATGGATACAAGGGGTTCAAAGATTGGGGTGCTTGGGACTTGTTAGCTAATTTTTTTGCTAAAAATGACTGTTGTTTTATTAAATTCAACTTTTCTCATAATGGGGGCACGGTAAAGCAGCCTGTTGATTTTCCGGATTTATTAAGTTTTGGCAACAATACGTATTCCAAAGAACTTAAGGATGTGAACAGCATGTTAGACTGGATTTTTGATAGTGACAATTCATATGCACAACACATGGATACTTCGAGGATTGTATTGATCGGACATTCCAGGGGTGGTGGTATTGCAACCTTAAAAGCAGCATCAGACACAAGAATTACTAAATTAGTTACATGGGCTGGAGTGTCAGATTTTAAAAGTAGATTTCCACAAGGAGAAGCACTTAAGGAATGGAAAGAAACTGGAGTTATGTATGTTGACAACGCCAGGACCTTGCAGAAGATGCCACATTTTTATTCTTTTTATTTGGATTTTATGCAAAACGAAAAACATTTGACAATAGAAAAAGCGGCAAAAGGAATTACTAAACCAACTTTAATTATACATGGAGATGCGGACACTTCCGTGCTCTATAATGAAGCGCTCAAACTGCACTCTTGGATACCACATAGCGAATTAATTACCATAAAAAATGCAACTCATGTTTTTGGTGCCAAACATCCCTGGGAGCATGATGTTTTGCCTGAGGATCTTATAAAAATTGGTGAAGAAACTTTGAAATTTGTAATTCTTTAACAAATTATCATAGTAGAAAATGAAATTGATGCTAATTTTTTTCGTTAATTTGTACTAATGTTAGCAAATAAAAATATCATTGCGTCACTATTGTTAGTGTTTTTCAGCTGTATCCAAATAGCTGATTTACATGCATTGGATCATGAGGTGGATGATGTGGACTGTAAAATTTGTCAGTTTGCTGCAGATCAGAAGGCAGAATCTTATTTGCCATCCCAGGACATAGGGGTTCCTCAGACACTTGACGTATATACTGGGGTGCTACCTTTACAATATCATGTCGTTGTTTATACAAACACGAGTTTTGATAATCTTCAGAATAAAGCACCTCCGGTAGCTTAATTACTTTTCAATTTTCCAAATCAGTCGTGCGAATTTTAGCGGGACTTTGATTTTTCACTTTTTTAATTTTTACAATGAAAAGATTCGCATGTGTACTTGTGTTTCTTTTAGGTAACGGGATGCTAATTGCACAAGATTGTAACCAGGTTTTAATAGGACAGGTTATTGATTTTCATGATGGCTTACCGCTGGAAGACGCAAGAATATCATTTAATAATTTGGTTTTTACGACTGATAACGAAGGTAGGTTTAGGATAGAGAATCTTTGTCCTACAGCTTACGCTTTTACAGTTACCCATCAGGATTGCATTACCCAGGTAAAGACTATTGACGTGAGTAAAACCTCTGAAATTGACTTCTATTTGGAGCATCACTATACTGATCTTGACCAGGTTGATATAAGCACTTCAAATGGTAAAAATGTGACAAATAGTTTGTCTGAGGATAAATTATCAAGTCAGGATATTGAGAACTATAGCAGTTTATCTCTGGGTGATGCTTTAAAAGAAGTATCAGGAGTAACAAGTTTATCTACTGGAAACACTATTGTAAAACCAGTTATTCAAGGGCTGCATAGTAGTCGTATTATCATTATGAACAATGGGGTACGTCAGGAAGACCAGGAATGGGGAGAAGAGCATGCTCCTAATGTTGATATCAATGCGTTTAATCAGATAAAAATAATTAAAGGAGCTGGTGCTTTGCAATACGGAGGGAATGCGATTGGCGGAGTGGTTGTTGCAGAAAATAAACTAACTACTCTAAGAGATACAATTTTTGGTTCTGCTGGATTTGCAGCTAGCTCTAATGGACGTGGAACTGCGTCAAATGCTACGGTTAATATTGGTCTTAGTGACTGTTGGAGTGCAAGAGCACAAGGGACGCTCAAATACTTTGGAGATAGTGAAGCTCCTGATTATGTCTTAAGTAATACGGGGCATAGAGAACAAAGTTTTTCATTTGGAACAGGCTACTCCAATTTTCAATTTGGTATAGAGGGATATTATAGTTTCTATAATGCCACTCAAGGAATATTAAGGGCATCTCATATCGGGAATGTGGGTGATTTAGTACGTGCAATAAAAAGTGATCGACCACTCATCGAAGAAGATTTTACCTATGCAATTAATGAGCCCAAGCAAAAAACACAACATCATCTGGCTAAGCTAAAAGCGTACAATCGATTTCGTAACCTCGGAAAACTGGAACTTCAATATGCGTTGCAAGTAAATCAGAGAAAAGAATTTGATATACGACGGGGAGAAGATCGTGACAAAGCGAGTTTGGATTTAGAGTTAATTACACACGCTCTTGAAAGCTCTTTTTTATTCGATGCTAATGAGAATTTTAAGAAAACGGCTGGGGTACAACTGACGTATCAAACAAATACTCCAAATCCGAGAACAGGGGTGCGAAGACTGATTCCGGATTATGAGAAGTATACAGCGGGGGTATATGCTATATCAGAAATTAGTCTTTACGATAATCTTAAAGCTGATCTGGGCATTCGATATGATTATATACATTTAGATGCCAAAAAGTTTTATAAAAAGGATTTTTGGGAAGCACGTGGATACGATCAGGAGTTCCCGAATCTTATCATAAGAGACGAGGGGAATCAATGGCTTACAAACCCTATATATGAGTATCATAGCATCGCAGCGTCTGCTGGAGTCAAGTATACATATGCTGATAATAATAAATTACTTTTCAACGCCTCATATGCCATGAGAGCTCCCAATCCTACCGAATTGTTCAGTGATGGTTTACATCACAGTGCTGCGATTATTGAGCTAGGAAGATTGGACTTGGATCAGGAAAAAGCACTTAAATTTTCCTTTACCTCAGAGCATAAAAACCTCTTTGATTTCCTATCGGTTAAAATAGCACCCTACCTTAGTAAGATTGAAGACTATAAACTGCTAGAGCCCACGGGTCTTGAATTAACGATTAGAGGCGCATTTCCAGTATGGGAATATCGACAAACGGATGCGTTATTATACGGAGTAGATGTGGATCTTAGCGCTAGCTTGACAAATAATTGGAGCGTAGCAAGTGCGTTTTCATACATTCGCGGACAAGATGAAATTTTAAACGAGGATTTACCACAAATGCCCGCACCTGTATTTCGATCTACGCTTACATATGCAGTATCTCAGCTTGAACTCTCTTTGATAAATACAACAGCATTGAAACAATCTCATTTCCCTAACAATAACTTTGAAGTAGAATTTACTGAAAACCAAGAACTTACTACAGAGGTGGTCGATATATCTTCTCCACCACCGGGGTATACACTTTTTGATTTGATGGCTAATTATACCTTAACTCTAAAAAACCCTCAGGATTTTAGAGTAGGACTTTCAGTAACTAACATTTTTAACACCTCTTATAGAGACTATTTAAACAGACAACGCTATTACGCAGATGCGCTCGGCAGAAATATTTCAATTCACTTAAATCTTAAATTTTAAAACTATGAACATTTTAAAGAACCTTATCCTTGGAGCAGGAGTAACCTTATTATTTTCAGCTTGTGGAAGCGATGATGATCTTCCGGAAGTTATAAATGAAGAAGAAACAATTACCACAGTCAAACTGAACTTTACCGAAGCCGGATCCTCAGAAACTAAGACGGTGGTATGGACTGAAAATAAAATAGATGCTATTACACTAAAAGCGGATACTAACTATCAGGTATCCATACAATTCTTGGACGAATCTGATCCCAATGCGGTAAATAATATTACCGAAGAGGTAATTGCAGAAAAAGATGAACATTTGGTTTACTTTAACTCTACAGTAAAAGGGTTGTCCATCAAAAGTGCGGCAAATGATGTAATCGATAGCAATGGTGTTGCAATTAATATTATAACTACGTGGCAAAGCCCGGTGACAATCGAATCAGGAATTGTTACTGCTTTTTTAATTCACGAACCGCTTACAAAAGTAGGGACAGAACGTAATGATTTTGGAGGAGAAACGGATATAGAAGTCAGTTTTGATGTTAAGGTAGAGTAAATAAGAATTAGCTAGATTGAAACTATAACATGTACAAGTTGAGTTTGTGTATAAACATGTAACCTTAGTTTCGACAAAATCTCCGGGACCGGTTCCCGGGGATTTAATTAAAACTTGTATAAATCATTTTTGCATTGTAACTTTTTGTAAGAATAAGCGTCTTATAATTAGTATTCATTAAGATAGTTGGTACGATTCGAATTGAATTAACATGGTATAATGATTTGTTTTAACAATTGTTTACTCTTTTGTTAATTCTAAATTACGAATTTAAAAATGTAGATGTAGGATTCATTTTGATAGTATATTTGCAGCATAAGAAATAAAAAAACAGTTGAAACCATCATAATTAGTATAAGTTGAGTTTGTGTTAATACAATTATGTTTCAATTGAGACCCTCGGAAGTAGTTAGCCGGGGGTTGTTTTTTTATGTATATTCGTTTGAATTGTAAATTTCATGAAAGAACAACCCAACAATCCATTGCACGGAATAAAACTTGCAGATATTTTAGAATATTTGGTGGCGGCTTACGGTTGGGAACAATTAGGTAAGCTGATAAATATTAAGTGTTTTACTACTGATCCTTCAATAAAATCAAGTCTTAAGTTCTTAAGGAGAACTCCTTGGGCCAGAGATAAAGTAGAAAATCTATACGTGAAATCTTTATCAAAATAAGATAACCCTATTTCTTTACTCTAAATAAAATAAAAACTTTTGTGGAGAAGATGGGATTCGAACCCACGACCTCTTGACTGCCAGTCAAGCACTCTAGCCAACTGAGCTACATCCCCGGCTATAGCCTCAAAAATAAACGTTTTTATTTAATAACCTATCAAAAACTAAAGTATTCATTCTATAAAATTACACTCAAGTTCCTATATTTGAGAAATGATTGCAAAAGCGACCTTATCCGATGTTGAACAAATTTTTCAGCTAACACAGGCTTGTGCTAAAGCTTTGATTGCTAATGGTATTTATCAATGGAATGAGCATTATCCCACCCGTAAACGTTTTGAACTTGATATTGAGCGTGATGAGATGTACACATTTAAAAATGATGGTGTTCTAATGGGTATTATCGTCTTGACCCCGGTAATGGATGAAGAGTATAAACCCATTGACTGGCTTACGGAAAACAATTCAAACCTTTATATTCATCGGTTAGCAGTACACCCGGATTACTGGGGCAATGGTATTGCCAAACAGCTAATGGAGTTTGGGGAAGCTTACGCTCGCGAACAGAACTATCAATCCGTGCGTTTAGATACCTTTAGCCAAAATACACGTAACCAAAGCTTTTATAAAAAAAGAGGATATCAGCAGGTGGGAGAAATATTCTTTCCGAATCAGAGTGAGTTTCCATTTTATTGCTTTGAATTGGTATGGTAACAAATGCAATTAGCTTTAAGAATATCAATCGCTTAGCGATACCGGCAATTGTTGCGGGTATTGCAGAACCCTTACTGTCTATTACTGACACAGCCATCGTGGGTAATATTCCTGATTTTGGCACCGAGTCGCTCGCTGCTGTTGGGATTGTTGGGTCATTTTTGTCCGCATTGATCTGGATTTTAGGACAGACACGTAGTGCGATTTCAGCCATAATTTCGCAATACCTTGGAGCAGGTCGATTAGATGAAGTAGAGAGTTTACCGGCACAAGCTATTTTCCTAAATGTGAGCTTGAGTGTCGTTATTTTAGTATCAACCATTTTTTTTATCGAAGAAATATTTCAGCTCTATAATGCCTCAGGGCTTATACTTGAGTATTGTGTGCAATATTATGAGATACGAGTGTGGGGTTTTCCTTTAACCTTATTTACTTTTGCAGTTTTCGGAATTTTCAGAGGTTTACAAAATACATTTTGGCCGATGATCGTGGCCATAATCGGTGCAAGTGTTAATGTTGGTCTGGACCTTATTTTAGTTTATGGATTAGATCAGTTCATTGAACCGATGGGTATCAAGGGTGCTGCCTGGGCAAGTTTGATATCTCAAGGACTTATGGCTATAATTGTGTTTGTACTATTAGTGGTAAAAACAAATGTGAGTCTGAAGCTAAAACTACCTTTAAATAAAGAATTGGGTCGTTTGATAGCCATGAGTTTAAATTTGTTTGTGCGCTCCATCGCACTCAACACAGCGATTTATTTTGCAAACGCGCACGCAACGGATTATGGCAAAGAGTATATTGCTGCCCATACGATTGCTTTAAATATATGGTTATTTTCAGCATTTTTTATTGATGGTTACGGTGCTGCGGGAAATATTTTGAGCGGTAAGTTGTTAGGCTCTCAACAATACAATACATTGTGGCAACTCAGTAAAAAAGTTACATTATATGGGATTGTAGTAAGTCTGGTGCTTGGCGTATTAGGGAGTATTTTTTATTATCAAATTGGAGCGGTTTTTACTAAAGAGCCTCTCGTACTCGAAACTTTTTATACCATTTTCTTTATTGTTCTGATCGCACAACCAATCAATGGAATTGCCTTTGTCTTTGATGGAATTTTCAAAGGCTTGGGCGAAATGAGTTACCTGAGAAACGTGCTTCTTGCTGCGACGTTTTTGGCATTCATTCCCGTTTTATACCTTAGTGAATCTTTCGGTTTTAAGCTAAGTGGGATTTGGATTGCGTTTGTAGTTTGGGCATTAGTTCGCGGCGTAGCTTTGGTAATCAAATTTAGAAAAATGATCCGTCCTAAATTGATTCCGGTTTAACATATGCTAAATTTCGAGATGCTATGGAGAGGAGTAAAGAAAGTGTATTTACCAAAGTAGAAAATAAGATTGCTACGATTGAATTTGGGCATCTGAATGAAAACCAACTGGATAGTGTCTTGTTAACACGTTTGGAAAAAGCTTTTGTTGAGATTGAATACGATAGAAAAGTATCCTTAGTTGTTTTGAAATCTCAAAAGAGCGATTTTTTTTGTAGGGGTCTGTTGCCCGAAGTACTTAATCACAATTCATTAGCAGATATACAAACATCACTAGTACAATTAGCCCAACTTTTCAAAATCTTACTTAAATATTCTAAGCCAATTGTGGCAAGAGTTGATGGAAAGATCGTAAATGATGGTCTGGGTTTGATAGCGTGTTGCGATTATGTGTTTGCTACAGAAGCGTCGGCACTACAAATAAATCAAATGAAAAAAGGTTTGGCTCCGCTGGTCACTCAGCTGCCCTTAACAGATTGTATTGGTACATCGGGATTTGATAGGTTGGTATGGAGTCCAAAAACATGGCAAAATGCTTACTGGGCACTAGAAAAGGGGCTATACCATCGCGTTTTTGAAAAAATATCCGAACTGGATGAGGCCTTAGAGCTTTTTCTTAATGAGCTTAGTCAATTCTCGCTTGAAGCTATGAAGACTATAAAAGACAACAAATTGATAATGCAAAGTTATAAGCCAAATCTTCTTGAGAAAAGTGCATTAACGGCTGCCAAGAATTTTTATCACCACATTGAAGCAAGCAAAGAGTAACTTCATAGACTATTGCAATTTGACTGGTACTATATAGCATACGTATACGCGGTTTCTTTCTTGATTAAGTTCAAAACAAGCGAATGTTCCTTAACTTTGTCAAAAATTCTAGTAATGAGCAATATCAGGATCACAAAACAATTCACTTTTGAAACAGGTCACGCACTGTATGGGTATGATGGCAAGTGTAAAAATGTTCATGGTCATAGTTATAAACTAAGTGTTACCGTAATTGGGAAACCCATTACAGAAATAAATCATGTCAAACTCGGAATGGTTATCGATTTCGGAGATCTCAAAAAAATAGTAAAAGAAGAAGTAGAAGATGTTTTTGATCACGCTACGGTTTTTAATAAAAATACACCTCATGTTGAACTTGCCAAAGAACTTCAGGACAGAGGACATAATGTAATCTTACTTGATTACCAACCTACAAGTGAGAATATGGTTATAGATTTTGCAAAGAAAATAACGGCGAGATTACCTCAGAATATACGATTATTTTCATTAAAACTTCAGGAAACTGAAACCTCTTATGCAGAGTGGTATGCAAGTGATAACTAAGATTGGCTTATATTTATAATTTTTATGACATCAACGCAATCACAGCACCTCACTATTTCTGAAGGAAAGAAAATTTATTTTGCCAGCGATAATCATCTGGGAGCGCCCACTCCAGAACAAAGTTTTCCCAGAGAGCAAAAGTTCGTTGCTTGGTTAGAGGAGATTAAGAAGGATGCAGCAGCTATTTTTTTACTAGGCGATTTATTTGATTTTTGGTTTGAATACAAAACTGTGGTACCCAAAGGATTTACTAGGACTTTGGGGAAATTAGCAGAATTAACGGATTCCGGTATTCCTGTGTATTATTTTGTAGGAAATCATGACCTATGGATGGATGGATATTTTGAGGAAGAACTCAACATTCCTGTTTTTCATTCACCTCAGGAATTTACATTCAATACTACAAAATTTCTAATAGGTCACGGTGACGGTTTGGGACCTGGTGATAAAGGGTATAAACGCATGAAAAAAGTGTTTACCAATCCGTTCTCAAAATGGTTATTCCGTTGGTTACATCCTGATCTGGGAGTTCGATTGGCACAATATCTTTCGGTTAAAAATAAACTCATATCAGGAGACGAGGATGTCACATTTTTGGGTGAAGAAAACGAATGGTTGGTTCAATACTGTAAACGTAAATTAGAAACTAGCCCTATAGATTATTTTGTTTTTGGACATAGGCATCTTCCAATGGAGATTGAACTTGACGACAAGGCAACCTACGTAAACTTAGGAGATTGGATTGTTCATTATACCTATGCCGAATTTGACGGTAAGACCTTGATGCTTAAAAAGAACTAAGCACTTGTGTTCAATCGCTCATCAATAAGCGCCTTTGAGAAGGTAATACCAACCAGTGAACCAGTATTTATGGCATGAGGATGTTCAATAAAGATGATTCTATTTTCTAACACACATTCCAGTAAAAATATACTACCCTTAAAATAGGAGGCTTTTATTCTGACTTTTAAAGAAGAAGCTTCGTTAAGCTGTATTTCATGAGGGTATAGTAAAACCTGAGCTTGCTCTGGATAATCAGGATATAGGGCTTCCACCCTTACCGTATTCACTTCTCCAAATAACGCAGCAGTATAGTGGTCAACAGGATTTGTGTATAGTGCTTGTGTGTTCTTTTTATGTAACAATTGTCCTTCTTTTATCACGATAGTTTCGTCGGCAAAAGAAAGAATGTCAGTTTTATCATGGGTAGCTGTGATGCTTGTAATTTTATTTCTGCTCAAGTATTGAAACAAATTGCGTCGCAAGGCACTACGTCTATAATTGTCAATATTGCCAAAGGGTTCATCCAATAATAATAATTCCGGACGTTTAGCCAATGATCTTGCAAGTGCGACCCGTTGTTTCTGTCCGCCGCTCAATAATTCGACCGGTGTATCTGCATACGGAACCAATTCAACAATTTCAAGTAGTTCCTGAACACGACCTTGCTTGAGCTGAGGTTCAAAATTTGATAGATATTGACCAATATTATCGGCTACAGTGCGATATGCTGCCAGTTCAAAACCCTGAGCGAGGTACTTCATGTTTTCGTGTCCGGGGATTAGATTGTAGGCAGGTCCAAGAATTTTCTGATCTTTCCAGAAGAGGGATCCGTTATGGACATCTAGAAGTCCGTAGAGAATTTTTAATAAGGTGCTTTTGCCACAGCCACTTGCACCAATTACAGCAATATGTTGTCCCGGGGCTACCGTAAAACTAATATTTCTCAATACCGGTTGAGTGTCATACGCAAAAGAGATGTTTTTTACTGTCAGCATACTCAAAGATATTGAACTTTACATAAAAAAAGATCCGCTTTCCTTAAGAAAAACGGATCTTTTACAGTAAAAAATTATTTTTAACCTTTTACATTGGTATTTGCTTTCTCAGGTAATACCTCAAACCCCATATTATAGAGTGTAAAACTGAAAATATCAGCATATTGCTCTATAGTTTTAGCGACAGGAGTCCCTGCACCGTGACCAGCATTAGTCTCTATTCTTATCAAAACAGGAGATGCTCCGGCGTGTTTATCTTGTAGCTCTGCTGCAAATTTGAAGGAGTGTGCGGGAACTACACGGTCATCATGATCTCCTGTAGTAATTAAGGTCGCAGGATAGGACACCCCTTCTTTCACGTTATGTACAGGTGAGTACCCTTTTAAATACTCAAACATTTCTTTATTATCCTGTGCAGTACCATAATCGTATGCCCAGCCTGCACCAGCCGTAAAGGTATGGTAACGTAACATATCTAATACACCTACTGCGGGTAGTGCTACTTTCATCAGTTCAGGTCGTTGTGTCATTGTTGCTCCAACAAGCAGTCCACCGTTGGACCCTCCTCGTATTGCTAAATAATCATTTGAAGTATACTTACTCGAAATCAGATACTCAGCAGCAGCAATAAAGTCATCAAATACGTTTTGCTTTTTAGTTTTAGTACCCGCATCGTGCCATTTCTTTCCATATTCACCACCACCTCTTAAATTGGGAACCGCAAGAATACCTCCTTGCTCCATCCATACAGCATTGGTAATACTGAATGACGGAGTTAAACTAATGTTGAAACCTCCATATCCATACAGAATTGTAGGGTTTTTTCCATTTAATTCGATCCCCTTTTTGTGAGTGATCATCATCGGTATTTTAGTACCGTCTTTGGAATTATAAAAGACTTGTGTACTTTCATACTCACTAGGGTTAAAATCAATAGAAGGTTTCTTATAAAGCTTAGAAGTACCTTTTTCTATATCATAGGTATAAATGTTACCCGGAGTATTATAGTTAGTAAAAGAATAGTATAACGTTTTCTCTTCTTTTTTACTATTGAAGCCACTAACACTTCCTTTACCGGGCAGTGCTACTTCTCTTACCAATGTTCCATCATAATCGTATTGACGAACTTTTGATAATGCATCAACCATGTACTCTGCGAAGAAATATCCACCACCTTTACCGGGGCTTAGTACATTTTCTGTCTCAGCTATAAAATCTGTCCATTGATCTGAAGATGGATTTGAGGTATCTACTGTAACAATTTTTTGATTAGGTGCATTTAAGTTCGTTACCAAATACAACTTAGAACCTACGTTATCGATTAAATAGGTGTCACTGTCGGTATGATCTAGAATTGTAACTAGCTTACTATTTGGTTTTGACAAATCTTTCAAAAATAATTTATTACCTGAAGTCGAAATACTTGCAGAAATCAGTAAGTACATATTGTCTTCGGTAACCTGACCATTTACATAACGATGTTTTTCTTCTGGTGTGCCGCCAAAGACTAACTGATCATCTTTTTGAGCTGTACCAAGTTTATGGTAGTATAATTTGTGCTGATCGGTTTTTGCAGAAAGTTCGCTGCCTTTTGGTTTATCATAACTAGAATAGTAAAAACCTTCATTACCCTTCCATGCCATTCCCGAAAACTTCACATCAATGAGCGTATCTTCTATTACTTCTTTTGTTTCAGTGTTCTTGATAATAATTTTTCTCCAGTCACTACCACCTTCAGAAATAGAGTAAGCGAGCAGAGATCCGTCTTTAGAAAAGCTCGCGCCACCAAGGGAGGTAGTACCGTCCTCGCTAAATGTATTTGGATCTAAAAAAACTTCAGGTTCATCACCTTCGTTCTTAAAACGGTACAAAACATACTGGTTTTGTAATCCATCATTTTTATAGAAATAGGTGTAATCACCTTCCTTAAAAGGAGCACTGATTTTCTCATAGTTCCAAAGAGCGGATAAACGATCTTTTAAATCATTTCTAAATGGGATGCTTTTTAAGTACTCAAATGTAACTTCGTTTTGTTTTGTTACCCAAGCTTCAGTTTCTTTACTCCTGTCGTCTTCTAACCAACGGTATGGATCTTTTACTTGTGTGTCAAAATAAGTATCAACTGTATCTACTTTTTTGGTTTCGGGATATACCACAGCACTTTCTTGTTTGTTGTTTTTAGCTTTTTTATCGTTAGTACAGCTCACGATTAATGCGATCGTACTGAGTAAGCATAAGATTTTTTTCATAACTATGATTTAAAGATATCTAACAAATTTATTAAAAATTAAAGGATCTACGCCGTAACATTCTGGTATCTTGCATTGGTTCCATATAAAAAAGTCCATACTTCGACACTGAAGCATGGACTTAAACAATATTTTATATGTGAGCTAGTTGACAAGTTTTTTGGCAACTAGATATTCGGCTATTTGAACAGCATTAGTGGCCGCACCTTTTCTCAGATTATCTGCAACTATCCACATGTTTAATGAATTCTTTCTGGAATAGTCTCTACGAATACGTCCTACAAATACATCGTCCTTGCCTTCGGCATAGATAGGCATCGGATAGGTATTAGTATCTGGATTATCCTGAACTACGATCCCGGGAGTTTCATTGAGAATTTGACGAACCTCGTTCTCGTTGAAATCATTTTCGAACTCCAAATTCACACTCTCACTATGACCACCAACTACCGGGATACGGATTGCAGTTGCAGTAACCGCTATGGATTTGTCATTCAGTATTTTTTGGGTTTCATTAACCAGTTTCATCTCTTCTTTGGTGTAGCCATTCTCTTCAAAAACATCACAGTGTGGGATAGCATTACGATGAATCGGATATGGATATGCCATTTCGCCCTTTTCATTTTTGTATTCCTTTTCCAACTGATTAACGGCTTTCACCCCTGTACCCGTAATTGATTGATAGGTGGAAACTACAATACGATTGATCTGATATTTTTTATGTAGTGGAGCCAATGCCATAACCATCTGTATGGTAGAGCAATTCGGGTTTGCTATGATTTTATCTTCTGCGGTAAGTTCGTTGGCGTTGATTTCGGGAACCACTAATTTCTTAGTTTTGTCCATTCTCCATGCCGAAGAGTTGTCAATTACCATAACACCAGCATCTGCAAATTTTGGAGCCCATTCTTTGGATGTCTCGCCACCTGCAGAGAATAGCGCAATCGCTGGTTTTAAATCGATTGCCGTGGTGGCATTTACCACAGTGTATGATTTACCTTTGAAGGTAATTTTATTACCCACGGATTTTTCTGAGGCAACAGGAATTAATTCCGTTACAGGAAAATTACGTTCCTCTAAAACTTTTAAGATTATGGTTCCTACCAATCCGGTAGCACCAACAACAGCTACTTTCACCTGTTAAATTTTAAAATATTGATGTAAATGTTTGAAATGTTCTTCTTTTGAACATTACAAAAGTGATAAATAATTAAGCTATTTCACCCTTTTTCATAACTTTTCTATCTATTTCTTCTAATTGTTAAATATAAAACAAAAAAAGAACCGCTCATTTTTATAGAACGGTTTTAGGGTTAAAACTATGTAGCATAGCGGTGACGCTATATTATTCTAAGAATTTTGTTTTTTTAATTCATCTCTGATTTCTAATAAAATTTCTTCTTGTGTAGGACCTTTTGGTGCTGCAGGTGCTTCTTTTTCCTTTTTCTTAGTTTTTTCATAAGAACGAAGAATCATGAAAATTACGAATCCAATAACGATAAAATTGATAATGGTTTGCAAGAAATTACCATACGTCATAATCGCGGCATCTGCTGCTTTTGCTGCTGCAAGTGTCTCATGGTTACTACCATCAAGAGCAATAAACATATTATTAACGTTTTGCCCTCCCATAAATAAGCCTATGAATGGCATAATAATGTCTTGTGCTAAGGATCCCACTATCTTGTTAAATGCTCCTCCTATAATTACCGCTGTCGCAAGTGCAATAATATCACCTTTCATCAAGAAAGATTTAAAGTCTTTAAAAAAGCCCATACTTATAATTTTTAATGTTTTATCAAAGAAGTTCTTTTTGTTATAAATCACCAACTAATTAAGAAATATTTAGAGGAGGAAGTCGATAAACTACGTTATTTTTCGACAAACACACGTTTTATTCGAGTAGCCATTGAAGTAATCAGCTCATAGGAGATTGTGCCTGCATGTTCAGCCAAGATATTTGCGGGATAAGATTCGTCAAAAATAACAACTTCATCACCTTCTTGACAATCAATTTCAGTGACATCAACCATTATCATATCCATACAAACGATGCCTAAAATATAGGCACGTTGTTCATTAATGATGACATACCCTTTTTTATGACCATAAATTCTTCCGATCCCGTCAGCATGTCCAATAGGAATAGTGGCAGAGCGTGTAAGCTTTGTCGCAACAAAACCACGATTATAGCCCAAAGAATCTCCGGGTTGTAAGCTGTGAATTTGTGATATAATAGATTTTAAGGAGGCGATGGGCTTTAAATTCTTATCAAATTTACTTTCGTTTCCAAAACCATAGAGCCCAATTCCTGAACGTACCATATCAAAATGAGCTTCTGGATAGTTTAAAATACCAGAGGTATTGGCTTGATGCAATATGGGTTGATAACCGATGCCTTTAATAATATTGCTTGCTATGGTCTTAAAAAGATTAATTTGTTTAAGCGTGTATGCATTTTCCTTTAAATCTTCACTTGCAGCGAGATGGGAAAAAACTGAGACAACTTTCAGAGTCTCTGTTTCGTTTAGCGCGGTAATGACTTCATCTGTTTCAGATGTAGCAAAGCCAATACGATTGATACCGGTGTTAAACTTGAGATGTACAGGGTAGCTAGTAAGTTGGTTTTGTATTGCAAGCGTCTTAAACAAAGAAAGTATGCGTAGGCTATATAAACTTGGCTCCAGATTATGCGCAATGATTTCTTCAAAATTGATCGGTTGCGGGTGAAATACCAAAATAGGTGTTTGAACTCCTGCTTCGCGCAATGCTACACCTTCAGAGCTATAAGCAACCGCAAAATAATCAACACCAATTTTTTCTAAGTGTAACGCAAGCTGTGCAGCACTGCTTCCATACGCGCTAGCTTTTACTACGCCAAGCAGTTTGACTCCTGGTTGTACTTGCTTTTTGAGATAGGTATAATTGTGCGTTAAAGAAGCCAGGTTGATTTCTAAAGTTGTTTCCTGCACACCACTATTCATCTGATTCCTTATTAACCTCTTGTGGATCACTCACCTTCATTTCCTTAACCCGCTCTCGTAGCATTGCTTTATAATATGCCCCACGGCTCAACGGTTCATATTCTTCAGTTTCACCAAGCATCACAAGGGCATCATTTGCGGATTTTCTAAAGCTGTATTGTGCAAGGTTTCCGGTTCTGGTGCATACGGCATGTACTTTGGTAACATACTCGGCAGTTGCCATTAAAGCAGGCATTGGGCCAAAAGGATTTCCTTTAAAATCCATGTCTAAACCTGCTACGATTACCCGAATCCCTTTGTTAGCAAGATCATTACATACTGTTACAATTTCATCATCAAAAAATTGCGCTTCATCTATCCCAACAACATCACAGGTATCAGCAAGAATCCTGATATTGGCAGCAGCCGGAACGGGAGTGGATCGAATCTCATTTGCATCGTGAGAAACCACCATCTCGTCATCATAACGTACATCTACTGCAGGTTTGAAAATTTCAACTTTTTGTTTTGCAAATTGTGCGCGTTTGAGCCTGCGTATTAACTCTTCGGTCTTACCCGAAAACATGGAACCACAGATTACTTCAATCCAACCAAATTGCTCTTTATGATTTACTGTATTTTCGAGAAACATTTTGTATTTTTCAGCATCAAATCAATTGATGTCTTTGTTTTGCCTAAAGATCAGGCAAATTTATTAAAAAACAATCAGCATTGCTAACGCGAATAAGAAAGTTATGAAGAAGAAACTTGAAGCAGAACTTATAAGTATTGCCCATAAAATCTTACAGTTAAAAAACAAGTCTGACTTGCAGGTATTGCAAGAACAGTCGAGAGTTCTATATGAAAAATTAACGATCTTAAACTTTGCTGAGACACATTTTGAAGGTGCACAACCTACTATTGGTAAAGTTCGTGAGCAACTTGAAAAAAATGATGTTGTAGATGAGGTGCCTTCCGATCGAACAGTTGTAAATGAAGAAAAAGCTGTAAAAGAGGGGTCTAGTAGCGTTAAACAGGACATAGTTGAGGATGTTAAAGATACGCTTTCATCAGTAGAAATAGAGCCTACAGTTGACCATGAACCGGAAGTGACGGAGAAGCAAGATGATATACGCATTGAGGATGTGAAATCTGATGAGATTTCGGATAAACCGGAACTTATTATTGAAGAAATCAATGCACGTGTTACTGGAGATCTTTTTGTCAGAGCAAATGAGGAGGAGTCTTATGGAAAGGCCCTTTTGTCAGATCAACAGTATGAAAAAAACGACTTTGAGGAAATAACGGGAGCACATCAAGGACTGCCAATATTGGACAAAGGAAGCAAGAATGAAACCAAAGAAAAGCCTAAGTCATTGCACGATCAGTTAAAAAAAGGCATCCATATTGGTTTGAATGATCGCTTAGCTTTTATAAAACATTTATTTGATGGCAGCTCTGCTGATTATAACCGGGTATTATCTCAACTTAATACCTACAGTAGTAAAGAGGAAGCTCATGATTTTATTCAGACAATGGTTAAGCCGGATCACAATCAGTGGGAAGGCAAACAAGCGCATGAAGAACGCTTTGTTGATCTGGTGATGAGTAAGTTCGAGTAAATATTAAACCTTTTTCTATGTTTTGCTTTTTCACTTGTGCAAAAACATGCAGATGATTACAAAAATTTATGTCAAAACTATATATAGTACCTACACCGATAGGTAATTTAAAAGATATTACATTTCGCGCCATCGAAGTCTTACAAACAGTCGATTTAATCTTAGCAGAAGACACGCGCACCAGTGGCAAATTACTTAAGCATTATGAGATTACTACGCCCATGCAAAGTCATCATATGCATAATGAGCATAGAACAGTAGAACATATAATTAATCGATTATCTCAGGGAGAGCAAATAGCATTGATCAGTGACGCTGGTACTCCGGCAATCAGTGATCCTGGATTTCTTTTGGTGAGAGCCTGTGTAGCGGGTGGTATCGAGGTAGATTGTTTACCGGGAGCTACTGCTTTTGTTCCTGCCCTGGTAAATAGTGGTTTGCCAAACGATAAATTTGTTTTTGAAGGATTCTTGCCTGTTAAAAAAGGCAGACAAACGCGTTTGTTAGCGCTAGCAGAAGAGCAACGAACAATAATTTTTTATGAATCTCCTCATAAACTGCTGAAGACATTAACTAGTTTTGTTGAATATTTTGGAGAAGATCGCTTAGTTTCAGTGTCAAGAGAATTAAGTAAACTTCATGAAGAAACGATACGAGGTACGGTAAAAGAAGTGCTTGCACATTATGAAAACAAACCTCCAAAAGGAGAGATTGTGATTGTGGTGGGTGGGAAAAAATAGATGAAACAGTTAGGGGGTAAGATAAAATATATCGCACCCCCTTTTATCAACAATTTAAGATTAAATCAGTTTGAAGCGTTCACCAGTCTCTCTAACGCGCTATCCGCATTGCATTGATCAAATTCAGGCATTGCGATATCAATCACAGCAGAGCTATCAAAAATGTCAAAGCCGGAAACTTCTGTTCTTTCTCCATTGATAACCATAAAATACGTGTATTTATTGGTAGTATTATTTTTTATGAACCCAAGATCTCCTATGTTATCCGAAATTTGACTTACACATTCTTGTATAGAATCTTTCAGGTTCTGTAAATCTTCTATACTAGGCAATTCGTCCACGATATGTTGCGCTGCTATCATGATGTCGCTAGTTTGCTGAATGTACTTCACATTATTTGCAGCCTCAAGCAATTGACTAACCTGTCCGGAATTCAACACCGTGGCTTTGATAGTTATTGATCTGGTTACTATTCCAGTAGTAGTACATTTTGGCACAACTACTTCTCCTAAAACTCTTACCTCTTTATTTCCGTGAGTTATACGCACATCCACACGTTTATCAATAGTGTGTAACGCAGCTAGCTCTCTTAATGCAGCTTCAATTTCCATTCTGGTTTGGTCATTGTCGTTCGATTCATTAACTGCATTTCGCAAGCGAATCAGGGCAGCTTTATAAGGTGCTGTGACATTGTTAACTACACTTGCGATATTATCACTGCACAAAACCCTACCATTTTGACTTAGATATGTATCTGCCTGTCTTCTGCCATCAGCGATACCTGCAGCTACAGACTCATCAATAATTGATAAACTATTGGATACGACAGCAGGTAGTGTTTCTCTAAGACCTCGTAAGCTTAATTCAAATTTGTAGTCTTTTGTTGCCTCTTCAAGATTCTCAATAGCGTTTTCTACCACAGCAAATGTAGAATCAATTTTGTGACCTACAAGATCACCAATATGATCTGAAAAGTTTTCAGGGGGTATAGCAATATATTCAGTTTCATCTTTGGTGAAGGTAGCTTTTGCACTCCATACTTCATCGTTTCTGGTAACTTTACCGGTCATGGTAAATGCATCTTCGGTTAAGCGTAAAGCACCGGCGACTTCCTGCGATTTTTCCGGCATTTGAATACTAAAAGAACCGCTTAAGCCCACATCAAAATTCCCGTTTTCAACGATATAGCCATAGGCTTTAAGTTGACCATCCGGCTTGAGAGGAATTAAGTTAGGCCACCAAGAGCTATCTGGATCAACTAAACCATTAATAAAAGCCTTGGCAGTCACGCCGTTTTGTGCAGAGGCTTCAGCTATCACGGCAGCACTTCCTTGTCCAATAGGAAACCCAAAGGAAATAAATGATTTAATGGGTAAACTAAGTTCCAGCGCTCCATTAATACCTGATCTATAATTGTAACCTATATCAGATTGCATGGGTTCATCAAATTGTAGGTCTGCACTCAATTCTTTGTTTTCATAATACATCCCATTGGCTTCTAATATTTTCCAAAAAGAAAAACTACCTCCACGTACAGACTTTGCCGAGAAAGAGAGTATGTCATCAACAGCTTGGGTAGGTACATAAGAAAGAAAGCCTTGCTCTGAAACCCCGATACTGCCACTACCTAATACATCTTGACTTGCGGAAAAAAAGTACATAGGATCTGTGTAATCAGCAATATAGGTGATGTGCCCCCCCACGGGAGGTTTTAATGACAAAGGTTTGTGAGCCTCGGGGTCATCATTAGCACCAATTGTGACCTCTATAGCAACTGCAATGTGAAATAAAAAATAGAATCTTTCGTCGACCAGTTTAATTTTGAAGTTATGGTTTTCATTTAAGTATTTCCCACTATAAAAATTAACATCTGCTTGAATAGGTTCTATAAACGTAAAATAGTTTGTTGGGGGGGGTACTTCTGATGTACCTGTAACGGCGGCAAGTGTACCATCGTTATTAAAAGTGACATCTAGCTTTGCGTTATCAAAGACAATTTGATCTGTAGAATCTGTTTCTATGATAAGTTTACCATCAACATAGTAACCTGTTGATGATTCCCTAATTTCACCTTCGGCTATTACATTATCCCTGCTAAATGGTGAATAAGGACTACCAACAGGATTACAAGGTTCGATACATGGATCTTGTGTTTCATCATCTTTACTACATCCCCAGAAGAAAAGGCTAAAAATGATTAAGACGATCATAATGGTTGTGTGAGTTTTCATAGTTTTAAATTTTAAAGTATTGAAGTAGAGTGTTTCAACATGTATTTTGATCAAAATTGAACAACTATAGTAGAAAATAAAAGACTTGAAACCCTTAAAATGTAGAAACGTTGTTTTTACGTACATCTAACGTATTTATACGTAATAAAAGTCTAAAAATCAGTATTTTAATTAAAATTTAATTAAATTTAAAGAGTAAACAATAGTTAAAGTAAGTCGATATGGAAGCAACAATCACCGTAGACAAAGTTTCAACACAACGTTGGGAAAGAGAGGATGTATTAAAATTAGCTCATCATTTCCATAAACTAGAAAAGGGTCAATACCATAGGGCAACCTGTTTTGAGATGTCAGATAATGACGTTATCAGCTTTAAAGCTATTTCATCCATTAATTCTATCAAAATATGCATGGCTCTTGAAAAAAGAGACAAGAAGAGTAATATTAGCTTTTGTCCTTATATAGAGGTAAATACTAATGAAAAGTATAGATTTTGTTTAACCCCTTCCATTAGCCGACCTAAGAGAAGTGACTATTTTAGTTCAGCTATCGTCCCAGGGGTGTTCAAAGAAATGATTTGGAATAATTGGGACAAACTTGAAATGAATAAGATAGATGATCTTTTTCATTGTCAAAATATTCCGGATCGGGGAAACAATGGAGTAGATCAGGATTATTTGGTAAGAGTGAATTTTTTCTGGCTCAGTGATGATGTTATTCAGTTAATACAACAGATCAAGAGCACTACAAGAAAAATAACCTTATATCCGGGTGTAGATATGAACAAGGTCGAGCAAAAGCATATGATTTCTTTTACTCCGGTCTTAGGGTTTACTCATGATGAGGGAGCGCATAATGTAGATAGAATGGGTGTGATTGAGAGCACTGATACAGAAACGTTAATAGAGTATTCTACGCCATGTCCTCCAACTTGTCCATAATTTTAAAAATAGACTAATCGTAAATGCATGAGAGAAGATTTTTTCTTTATTTTAGGAAACGTGTCAACTTTTATAGTAGTTATTCCATTACTGATATCTGTATTACGATTTAGATTACTTACGACTGTCCAGTTAAAGTTAGTTCATTTATTAATTTTAGTATTGATCGTGGAATCGATTTCAAACATATTGTGGCGTAAGAAAATAAATAACTTACCGGTCTATCATTTGTATACCATCATTGAGTTTTTATTGATTATTCGAATATATTGGAGTACTTTATCTCAATTAGTTTCTAAAAAGCTGCTAGTCGGTATAAGTGTAATTTTTGTGGTTTTGGCAGTACTCAACACGATTTTTTTTCAAAGTATTTATGTATTTAACTCTAATATAACGACTTTGTTAAGTATTCTGGTGATTCTGTTTTCCTTGAGTTTTTTTTACATAACATTGAAGGACGTTGAGTATACAGCCCTAGAGAAGAATCCCATGTTTTGGATTAATTCCGGTTTTTTAATTTATTTTTCAAGTAATCTGATTTTGTTTTTTATCAATAATTATTTATTTGAGAAATCCACAGAAGCTAGTTTTTTAATATGGGGACTCCATGCCATTGTTAATATTGTGTTGATCATGTTTTATACTATCGCTGTATGGGTAAATCCGAAGAAGCAATAACGTTGAAAATCTTAGTAATTGGAATGGCTGTCATTTTTGCTTTATCACTGGCAGTGATTGTCTTTTTTATTCTCTACCAACGTAAATTATTAGCGCAGCAAAAGAGGCATCAGGAGAAAGAAACCAGATATCAAAAAGAACTACTCAAAACCGCGATACTGAGTCAGGAGAAAGAGAGGAATAGAATAGCCAAAGAGCTACATGATGATGTTGGGGCATTGCTAACAACAACAAAACTATATTTTAATCAAATTACACCGGATTTACCCAAATCAGAGATTATAAGCTTAACTAATAAAAGCCTTAGTTTTTTAGATACTATGATCGAGAGCGTTCGTACTATCAGCAGGGATCTCAGACCTGTTATTCTGGAAAAAATGGGATTAATAGAGGCTGTGCAAAGTCTGGTTCAGTCGATACAGGATACAGGTGCTGTCAGTATATCTTTTAATAACCAGCCCATCCAAAGCTTGTCTAAGTCTAGTGAACTCAATTGCTATAGAATCGTTCAGGAATTATTAAATAATACTTTAAAACATGCAAATGCAAGCAGGATTCTAATTAACATAAAAACTGAGAAGGAGTATTTAGTTATTGCATATGAGGATGATGGTAAAGGTTATAATCCGGATACGGAGGAAGAGGTTGAGGGTTTAGGGTTTAAAAATATTAAAAGTCGATTATCTGTCGTGTCAGGAAAGTTTTATTTTCCTTCTACACAGAAAGGTTTTAGAATGAACGTTAGCATTCCCTATGATGCATCGTAAAATTATAAATAAAAGATTATGGATGATATAAAACTTGGATTAGTAGATGATCACAATCTTTTTAGAGAAGGGATAAAATCTTTAATAAAAAAAATGCCACGGATTGTGCTTGTATTGGAAGCTGTAAGCGGACGGGATTTGCTTGTAAAGCTTGAAGATACAGATCCGGATGTTATTTTGCTGGACCTGGAAATGGAAGAAATGAATGGAATCGATACGATAACACAGCTGAAACATTCTCACCCTGACATTAAGATAATCATCCTAACCATGCACAAAGAAGAAAGGATGATTTCTTACCTTATGGAAATAGGGGCCAACGGATATTTATTGAAGGATACTAACCAAAAAGAATTGGAAGAAGCAATACAATCTGTGCACAATCAAGGGTTTTATTTTAACACCTATGTGTCAGAGGCCTTACTCAAAGGGCTCAAAAACAAGAAGCAGTATACTCCAGTACTTGGTAAAGATTACAAACTGACCAGTAGAGAGCTAGAGGTGTTACATTTAATCAAAGAAGAATTAACTACTGCCGAAATTGGGGAAAAGTTGTTTTTGAGCACAAGAACTATTGAGGGTCACCGTAAAAACTTATTATGGAAACTCAACGTTAAAAATACTGCAGGGCTTATGATTAAAGCGATTCAAGAAAAGATTATAGAATTATAATTTTTTAACGGGAAAGGCTTCAACGTAATGAGGGTAAAAGAAATAGATTAGCTATGTTTTCCTTTCTCCCAACCATGTTTTCCAAGATATTTCTCTCCGGATTCTATAGCACCCTCTTCAACAGTTGTCCCCATAGAATCATTCCATCGATTGAGATATCCAAAGAGAGAGATAACGCCAAGCATTTCTACAATTTCTCCCTCATCCCAGTACTTATATAGTTCTAATTTAATAGACTCATCAACAGCGTTTGGTACCATGGATGCGGCTAGTGAAAAATCTAAAGCTGCACGTTCTGCATCGTTAAATGCAGGATGCGTCTTATATTCCCATATATTATCCAGTTGTTCCTGTTCTGCCCCGTAACGTTCGGCAGCGCGAATTGCATGTGCCTGACAATACCTGCAGCCAGTGGCATTACTGCTTACCCATGCAATCATTCTTTTTAATGCTGAGGTTACCCGACCTTCATTGGCCATAACGGCTTTATTAAGATTGATAAAAGCTTTAGAAATCATCGGTCTACGTTGCATGGTAAGTACAGAATTTGGACAAAACCCTAACGTTTCATTAAAAAAATCAGCAAGTTCTTTTGTTTCCGGATCATGATCTGCAGGCAGTGGTGTAACTAATGGCATGGATTGTTTTTTTAGGTTAGGTGAAAGTACAATTTTCAATACTGAAAACCAATATCGTTTCTCAGTTAAAATCTTGTACCTTTATCGACCACTTTTTTAAAACAGTACTATGCGTTGGACATTAAAACCTAAACCGGATCAAAAAACGGCTTCAAAGCTAGCCGAAATTCTTAAAATTGATCACGTATTAGCAGAACTACTGGTACGAAGAGGGGTGGAAAGTTATGATGATGCTAAAAAGTTTTTTAGACCGGATTTAAACGATCTTCACGACCCATTCTTGATGAAAGACATGGATAAAGCTGTAAATAGGATTAAAAACGCTGTAGATGTTAACGAAAACATCTTGGTCTACGGAGATTATGATGTGGATGGCACTACCTCTGTAGCACTCATGTCTTCTTACTTAAAAACGTTAACTCCACAGGTGGCGAACTACATTCCTGATCGTTATAATGAGGGATATGGAATTTCTTATCAAGGGATTGATTATGCAGCTGATAATGATATTACACTGATTATAGCGTTGGACTGTGGGATTAAGGCCATTGAAAAAATTGCGTACGCTAAAAAGAAAGGAATTGATTTTATAATCTGTGATCACCACAGACCGGGAACTCATATTCCGGATGCTATAGCAGTATTAGATCCTAAAAGAGATGATTGCACGTATCCCTACAAAGAATTGTGTGGTTGTGGTGTGGGCTTTAAATTAATTCAGGCAATACATGGAGTAAGGGGTGGAGCATTAAAAGCTATCCTACCGTATCTGGATCTAGTAGCTACAGCAATTGGGGCGGATATTGTGCCTATTACCGGAGAGAATAGAATCTTGGCATATTATGGGTTGCAAGTGCTCAATTCAGCTCCGCGTATCGGATTTCAAGCCATGTTATCACAAGTTAAAAAGAAAAGCTTAACTATTACAGATGTTGTTTTCTTATTGGCTCCAAGAATTAATGCGGCGGGTAGAATGAAGCACGGTTTACACGCTGTTACGTTATTGACAGAAACCGATTACGAATTGGCCGTTGCATATGCCAAGGAAATTGAAACCTACAATGTCGATCGCAAGGCGGCCGATCAGTCCATTACAATCGAAGCATTACAACAGATTAAAGAAAAAAAAGAAGAGAATAAGCATACAACCGTAGTATATGATGCCGGTTGGCACAAAGGCGTTATCGGTATTGTTGCCTCTAGGTTGATTGAAACTTTTTATCGCCCCACCTTAGTCTTCACGAAAAGTGGTGATAAATTAGCCGCGTCGGCGCGTTCTGTCAAAGGCTTTGATGTCTATAATGCGCTAGAGGCTTGTACAGAATATATTGATCAGTTTGGAGGACACAAATATGCAGCGGGACTTACCCTGTATGAAGAGCATTATGATGCTTTCAAGAACAAATTTGAATCTGTGGTAGAAGAAAGCATGGATACGGCTTTAATGACACCCGAAATTTTGATTGATGCGAAGCTTGAACTCACGCAAATTTCACCTAAGTTTTATAGGATATTAAAACAATTTGCTCCGTTCGGACCCGGGAATATGGCTCCTGTTTTTTTGACAGAAGGTGTTCAGGACACGGGATGGGGTAAGTGTGTGGGAGCAGAGGGGACACATCTAAAAGCAACGCTGAAAAAAGATAATATTCAAATTGGCGCTATCGGTTTTAATCTTGGAAGTAAATGTGATCTAATTCTTGAAAAAAAATTATTTGATGCAGTTTATGCTATCGGTGAGAACGAATGGAATAATGAGATTAACCTTCAGTTACTTCTTAAAGATATAAATTAACTTATTTTTATTTAGATTCAATATAAATAATAGTATTTTTGATGAAAATCAAAAGGTATGAATACGGTTGACAAAATTTATAGTAATGAAGTTGGGATGTCATTTTATTGGACGCGAGAACGCAAAACACTACTACCAAAAATCCAACTAGTTTTCAGGAATACTGGATTTTTACTTTCGTTAAACGAATTAAAAGACTTTTCATCTTTTTGTGCAAGTAGCTTAAGCACGCAAAATTGCAATGCTTGCAAAGCGCATTCGTCTTGTAAAACTTTTTTATTGAGAACACCTTCAGATAAAATAGACTTAGCCGTAAGCAGTGAAGAACTCATACAAATTCAGGAACTGATAAACGGTACTATTTTTAGAATAGAAATGAAGCAATGGATTACTTCGCTTTGTTTGAACTAAGAAAATCCCGAATGATATAGCTGATTTTTTTTGCTTTGGTTTCTTGTAAAAAATGTTTCTCATCAATAACGTGAATATTTTCCTTTTTTACATCAAAACTATTTGCAACACTTAGCTGTTGTGGCGGCCATTGTAACATGGTGTCATGGATACCCCAAATAACTGTTGTTGGGATTTTTATACTATCAAAAGTCGTCCTATAATCAGGGAGCTGATTGCAAGTCTCACTATAATAATAATAAAGAGCATCGGTTTTCCCTTCGACTAAAGGCGTTTTATAACCTTCTACATCCAAATGATTAAGTTTATTTTGTTGAAGACCCTCGTCAAACAACTTTTTGAAGAGGTTGTTAGTTGCAATGCCTTTTCTGTATGACCACATTTTGGTTTTTGAGGCAATTCCCGGTTGTAATTGTATGGTTGGATAGAATCCATCATCAAATAACACCGTGTTCAACAAAACTAAATTCACTATACGATTTGGTTGACTTTTAAATAGTTCCCAAGTCCAAACGCCACCGGCATCATGCACTACCTGTGTCCACGTATCTACACCCAATCCGTTCATAAGCTCCAGCAATCGTCTGGCATGATTTTGTTCACTATATAATTCAAAACCTTCTGGTGAATCACTGGATCCAAAACCTAGCATATCCGGAACTACAACGCGGTACCCACCGGCAACTAAGGGGTCAATCATTTTACGATAAAGCCAACCTGAAGTAGGGACACCATGAAGGAGAACAATGACAGGTCCGTTACCTTTATCTATATATTTTATGATACCATCTTCTGAAGGAAATGTTCTCTGATTTTCTCTAAAGCTTTCGTAGGTAATTTGGTTTTTACGAACTTTCGTGGTCTCATAAGGCTTACAACCAAAGAGAAATAGGAAACAAATGAAAAGGGTAAAAATCCGATAGCTCATAAATGAATGTTTGTCAGAATGAAAAGTACGTAAATTTGCTAAATTCAGCGGTACCTTTTTAATTATTAAAGTATGTTTTCAATAACGATGGTGTTACCATTAAATTGAATAGTGTCATTATTTTTTTTACCTATTAGCAGTTTGCCGATTGGAGAATTTGCCGCTATAGCAAAACAGGATATTCCTTTTGTATCAACTTTACCAACAGAAATACTAAGAAAATAAAGACCCTTATCTGTATAAACCAAGCTTCCCAATTTTATCAATGACGCTGGTGTCAAACTAATCTTTAATAAAATTAAGTCAAGTTTTTGGACTTCGGCTAACTGAACGCCAAGTTTTTCGCGCTCTATATGAAGCATTGCTCTACCAGTTTCATGTTTGTCTCCAGCAGAACTTTTCGTCTCTGACTCCAGAGCCATCTGTATATCAGTGATTTGAAATGTCAAACGCTTGCGTCTTGAATTAACATAATTTTGGCAATGCAATAGAAGTTCCTCTTTGATGTTTGTAGCTTCCATTTTTTACAAGATGGGTTAAATATTAAAGTAAATCCGCTAATTCTTTACCAATACCACTGCCTATGGCTATCCCCATTCCTCCAAGACGAACTCCGCAAAACACATTGTCAGATAACTGTTTTACGATGGGTTTTTTTTGTTTCCCAACTCCCATAATTCCGCTCCATCGGTGCTCTATTTCAATTTTGCGTGCCGGTAACACCACATCTTCAAGCAACTTTTCAAGGGCATTCTGAATTATCGGAGTCTGCCCTGGTAGATGCGTGTTTTCGGTGTCAAAATCCAAATTACGTCCGCCACCGAGCAATATTCTATTATCGATATTGCGAAAATAATAAAACCCTTTATCAATATGAAAGGTGCCTTTAATTTGTAAGTCCTTAATAGGTTTGGTTATTAGTACTTGTGCTCGCGCAGGTTGTACTTTATCGATTCCGAGTTGTTTGGCAAAACCATTGGTAGCTATACAGACTTTATTAGATGTAAAAGCAAATTTTTCAGTTTCAATAGCTACAGCATTATTGGTTTCAGACAACTTAAGAACAGCGCAACTGTTTAATATCTTTATGTCACTCTTGTATACCTTGGTAAGTAGCGAACTCATCATCTCGCCGGTATCAATCTGCCCTTCAAGATTGTTATATATCAGCGTCTCTTGAATGTTTCTAAATCCAAAAGTGGATTTTTTTTCTGAAAACACTTTCTGATTAAAGACCGGATAGAGCATTTCGTTAATTCTAGGAAGGTTTGCTATACAATTGGCGTAGCTATCTAAGGCATCTTTGCTAAAGATTTCATAGCCCCCATATTCTTTGTAGCCAATAGTTGTACCCCCTAATGTGTTGCGCAAATGTTGAAGTCCGTCAACTCGTTTTTGAACGAGTTGAATTATTTCTTCTTCTGTGTGTGTAGTAAGATCGTCTATGATCTCTGAAGTGCTGCCAAAACAAGCAAATCCAGCATTTTTTGTACTGGCACCTTCGGGTAAGACACCTTTTTCCAGTACGATAATCTTTGATTTTGGGAAACGCTCCCTTAACCGAAGCGCACAATGAAGCCCGACGATACCACTACCAATAACAGTGATATCGACATTAGAGATCCAGCTTTTATATTCCCAATAACTTAAATTCATAAAAAAAGCCTCAATATTGAGGCTTAGTATTTTAACTTACAGGCTCCTTCATTTCAAAGTCTTCCATAAATTTTGTGGTATAATTTCCTGCTACATAATCAGGATGATCCATTAATTGTCTGTGAAAAGGTACTGTGGTTTTGATACCTTCAATAATAAATTCATCCAACGCTCTTTTCATCTTATTTATCGCCTCTTCTCTTGTTTGAGCTGTGGTGATCAATTTTGCAATCATTGAGTCGTAGTTTGGTGGTATAGTATAACCACTGTACACATGGGTGTCTACACGAACTCCATGTCCACCAGGGATATGTAAGTTTGTGATTTTTCCAGGTGAAGGTCTAAAATCTTTGTAAGGATCCTCTGCATTTATTCTACATTCTATTGAATGCAATTGTGGGAAATAATTCTTTCCGGAAATAGGAATTCCTGCGGCAACCAAAATCTGTTCGCGAATCAAATCGTAATCTACAACTTGCTCCGTTATTGGGTGCTCTACCTGAATACGGGTATTCATTTCCATAAAGTAGAAGTTACGATGTTTATCCACCAGAAACTCTACAGTACCGGCACCTTCATACTTAATATACTCTGCAGCTTTTACTGCAGCCTCTCCCATTTTTTCCCGAAGCTCGTTCGTCATAAATGGAGAGGGTGTCTCTTCAGTTAATTTTTGATGCCTACGCTGTACAGAACAATCTCTCTCAGAGAGGTGACAAGCGGTTCCATTACTATCGCCAACAATTTGAATTTCGATATGGCGAGGCTCTTCGATGAGTTTTTCCATATACATACCATCATTACCAAAAGAGGCAGCTGCTTCTTGTCGGGCACTGTCCCAACCTTTGCGTAATTCCTCTTTTTTCCAAACAGCACGCATACCTTTACCACCACCACCAGCGGTAGCTTTTAACATAACAGGATAGCCCATTTCATCGGCTAAGGCTTCAGTTTCTTCAAAGGTATCCAGAATACCTTCACTACCTGGAATCGTAGGTACTCCCGCTGCTTTCATCGTCGCTTTGGCAGTAGCCTTATCTCCCATTTTTTCTATCATCTCGGCGCTGGCACCAATAAATTTGATCTCATGCTCCTCACAAATTTTTGAAAATTTGGCATTTTCAGAAAGAAAACCGTATCCTGGGTGAATAGCATCAGCATTCGTAATCTCTGCTGCAGCTATTATATTGGCCATTTTAAGATAAGATTCATTACTGGGGGCAGGGCCAATACATACGGCTTCATCAGCAAAACGTACATGTAAGCTTTCGGCATCAGCAGTCGAATAAACGGCTACAGTCTTAATACCCATCTCTTTACAGGTTCGAATCACCCTCATGGCAATTTCTCCTCTGTTTGCGATTAGAATTTTTTTAAACATAACTAATTAAATTTAAAATCTTGGATGCTGTGATTATTTGGTACTTCGAAGTACCTGTTGACAGAATCAACAGAAAAAGCACAGCCATCTAAGAGTTGGGTTATGATGGATCTACTAAGAACAATGGCTGGTCAAACTCTACCGGTGATGAGTCATCAACAAGTAGTTTAACAATAGTACCAGAAACTTCACTTTCGATTTCATTAAACAATTTCATTGCTTCAATGATACAAAGTACATCACCTTCTTTAATGGTATCGCCAACTTCAACAAATGTAGGTTTATCCGGAGAAGGTTTGCGATAGAACGTTCCAATAATTGGGGATTTGATAGTGATATATTTGGAATTATCCTCTTCAGCCTGACTAGCTTCTGTCGGAGCTGCAGGAGTTGGGATCGGAGCAGCTGGTGCTGGTGCCTGTCCCACCTGATGTCCTTGCATTTGTGTATTCATTGGGATTTGTTGTAGGATAGTAGTCTCTTTACTATCTTCAGATCCTGTTCTAATGGTGATTTTGACATCATCCATTTCTAATTTTACTTCGCTAGCTCCCGACTTGGCTACGAATTTAATTAAATTCTGAATTTCTTTTAAATCCATAATATAGTGTATTGTGTTTTGTTTTGTTGTTGTTTAGGAATTATAGGCCCATTTTAAATAAATAGAACCCCAGGTAAAGCCACCACCAAATGAGGCAAATACAATATTGTCTCCTTTTTTCAGTTGCTTTTCAAAATCACTTAATAATAAAGGTAAGGTAGCAGATGTCGTGTTACCATACTTTTGAATATTCATCAAAACTTTCTTATCGTCCAAGTTCATACGATTGGCGGTAGCATCAATGATACGTTTATTTGCCTGATGCGCCACTAACCAATCTACATCTTCTCCGGATAAATTATTGCGCTCCATAATTTTACTGCTTGCATCCGCCATGTTTGAAACAGCGTATTTGAAAACAGATTTTCCATCTTGCTGTACAAAATGCTGTTTATGAGCGACTGTTTCTTCTGACGGTGGTAAAAGAGAGCCACCGGCTTCAATTTTCAAAAATTGCCTGCCTACGCCATCAGTTCGTAAATATTCATCTTGAAATCCAAGGCCTTCTTCATTAGGCTCAAAAAGCACAGCGCCTCCACCATCACCAAAAATAATGCAGGTTGCCCGATCGGTATAATCTATTATAGAAGACATCTTATCCGCTCCAATAAGCAGTATTTTTTTATATCTACCTGATTCAATATAACTGGAAGCAGTAGACATGCCGTATAAAAAACTGGAACAAGCTGCTTGTAAATCATATGAAAATGCATTCACAGCTCCTAATTGTGAAGCGGCAAATGCAGCGGTTGATGCCACTGGAAGATCTGGTGTAGCTGTCGCAAAGATAACCATATCAATCTCTGAGGGATCCAAGTTTCGTTTTGCTAATAAATCTTCTGCTGCTTTGATTCCAAGATATGAAGTACCTTTATCTTTATCCTTTAGGATTCTTCTTTCCTTAATTCCTGTACGACTGGTAATCCACTCGTCATTTGTGTCCACCATTGTCTCTAAGATAGCATTGGTTAGGACGTAATCTGGTACATAAGCACCTACTGCTGTAATAGCGGCTGAGATTTTACTCATATCTTTGTTTTAGTTTCCGTGCTTAGAGAAGTACAAGCTCTCAAAAAGCCGTTGAAATTACTAAATTATATGCAAATATGGCGCAAAATAGTGGGATTTTGACACATATTCAACTAAAAACAAAAAAACTCTCACTTATGTGAGAGTTATAGTTTGAATTTTAACAGTTTACTTACGCAGCTGTTTCTTCTTCTGTGTTATCAATTACGATTTGACCACGATAGTATAGTTTTCCTTCGTGCCAATGCGCTCTGTGATATAAATGTGCTTCACCAGTAGTTGGATCAATAGCAATTTGTGGTACAGAAGCTTTATAATGTGTTCTTCTTTTATCTCTTCTCGTTTTTGAGGTCTTTCTTTTAGGATGTGCCATTGCTAAGTATTATTTATCGTTTAATAAGTTTTTTAATTTATTCCAACGAGGGTCTATTTCCTCATCGTTTTCTTTTATTGTTTTGTCTTTAGGACTAAGTTCATCTAACTTTTCAAGTACTTCAGAATTTAATGTTCCGTCTTCAACACCGGGGTGCACTCTTTTATAAGGTACCGCCAGAGCAATAAGTTCATAAATGTATTGTTGTACATTGACTTCATAAGCTCCATAGGGAATGATCAAAAGCTCTTCGTTTTCATCATTAAACACTTCCCCAAACTTTACGACTACCATCAATTCATTATTAATGGGTAGATCAAAAGGTTCATTAGTTACATCACAATTTACATTTACACTACCAGTAGCTGTAAATTTGAGCTCTAACAAAGTGCTTTTCTTGTTAAATTCGAGCAGAACGTCTACCGTCGCTGCATTAAATTCATCATACTCAAAATGTTCAAAGAACGTATTGTCAATTTGATATTCAAACTGGTGTACTCCTTGCTTCAGTCCAACAAAAGGGATGTTATACGCTTTTAGTTGTTTCATTTCATCATCAGTTTCAGGCCATTTGCCAAATGGGTAAAGGCGGGTGCAAAGATAACAAAAAAATGTTACCAGCATACTTTTGTAAATAAAATTATATCAGAATGTTACTCGGTTGTAGTTTACGTAAAATTTACATGGTATGCACCTTGTTTTGACGTACTAGTTACAAGGGTTTAAAATGGATAAAATAAGTGAATGTGATTTTACCTTTTTCGCTGCACAGGCTTTCGCGCTTGTTTTTTCAAAGGATTTTCGGTGAGGGTTTTATATTCATTACGTTTTTTGAAGATGGTTAGTGCAGCAAAGACAGCTTCCTTAAAGGAGCCGGCATCGGCAATACCTTTTCCGGCAATTTCGAAGGCGGTGCCATGATCAGGTGAGGTACGTACTTTATGCAATCCTGCGGTATAATTTACTCCTTTGCCAAATGATAGTGTTTTAAAAGGGATTAAACCCTGATCGTGATAAGATGCTACGATAGCGTCAAAGGTAGTATAGGCATTGGATCCAAAGAAACTATCGGCGGCATAAGGTCCGTAAACCAGTTTGTTTTCTGCTCTTATTTTTTCAAGGGTTGGCTTTAATACCTCATCATCTTCTTTACCAATCACACCATTGTCTCCACTATGCGGATTGATTCCAAGTACGGCAATTTTAGGTTTTGAAATACCAAAATCCTGCTGCAATGTGGTATAGATAGTATTGATTTTATTCTGTATCAGCTCTGGTGTAATAGCTTGGGTAATATCTTTGAGCGCCACATGGTCTGTGAGCAGCCCTACTTTAAGGTCATCCGTAATCATAAACATCAGACTGTCTCCGTCCAATTCTTGGTTTAAATAATCAGTATGTCCGGGGAACTTAAAGTCTTCGGCTTGTATGCTCGCTTTGTTAATAGGCGCGGTGACCAATACATCAATTTCATTGCTTTTTAACGCTTGGGTCGCGGCTTTTAGGGATTTGATAGCATACGCTCCGATAGCGGGATCTTCTTTTCCAAAACTTATTGAAACAGGCTCTTTCCAGACATTTAATACATTAACTTTTCCGTCGAGAATTTGAGAGGTAGTATCAATTCCATGAAGGTTAATACTGCTTTTGAGTTGTTTTTTGAGAAAGGACAACACTTTTACAGAAGCAAAAATAACGGGAGTGCAAAAATCAAGCATTCGGGGGTCTTCAAAGGTTTTCATAATAACCTCACTACCAATTCCATTGAGATCTCCAATTGATATGCCAACTCTTATTCTTTCTTCTTTCTTCATTTTAAGCGTGTTTATGATTATTTTTGCGTCTTATAATTCGGATCCATTAATCGGTTCGCAAATTTAACTAAATATTTCGCAATTATGTTCACAGGGATTATCGAAGAATTAGGGAAAGTACATCAATTGGTGTCTGAAAAAGAAAATCTTCATATCACAATCAAAGCTACCCTTGCCAGTGAACTAAAAATAGATCAAAGTGTGTCGCATAATGGAATATGCCTTACTGTGGTCGCAATTCATAATGATACCTATACAGTTACAGCGATCAAAGAAACATTAATGAAAACGAATTTGTCTTCACTTAAAGTTGGGGATCGGGTAAATCTTGAACGCGGAATGAAGCTCGGTGCCAGATTAGATGGCCATCTCGTACAAGGCCATGTGGATCAAACCGGTATTTGCAAAAGCGTTAAAGAAGCGAAAGGTAGTTGGTACTATACATTTACATATGATCCTGATCAGGGGAATGTTACCATAGAAAAAGGATCTATCACAGTGAACGGTGTTAGTCTTACGGTGGTGAATTCAAAAGATGGAGAATTTAGCGTGGCTATTATCCCGTTTACCTACCAACATACTACGTTTAATACTTTAGAAACAGGTTCTGTAGTAAATCTTGAATTTGATGTTATTGGGAAGTATGTGGCCCGTCTTCACAGAGCTAAATAAGATACAAGTAAAAACAATTATTCTCAACGTTATTACCCTTTTTAAAATTACGGTTAAACCGTAAAAAACACCTAAATAATTGATTTTAACACAGTTTAACTGTTAAAATTTTAGGGTATACTAGTCTGTCAGGCGTTATACATATACTTTTGAGATATAAATGTTTCCCCAAAGACATTTTCATCTAATTAGCTTTAATCATAAATGCAACCCCACTTGCATGACTAAACGAAGATAATATGAACGACCAAACCTACATCTATGAGAGGAATTTTTACTATTCAAACGCTCGCGAAAAATACGCTATGGATTGCTGTATATTTTCTATTTAATTCAATTCATGTTTTAACTGCGCAAACACAAGTTTTTGCGGATATTGTTGTTAGTGAGTCCAATGTGGATGTAGCTGCAAATGCCATTGATGGAGACCTCTCTACAAAAGCAGAAATTCGTGCGTATTCAGGACGACCACTACCCTTACCGGCACAACCGGCTTATACGGGTGAGTTGGAGATGCAGTTTTCATCCTTATTGCCTGCAAATACAACTTCTTATATAAAAATAGATACAGATGATAATCTATTTCCCGCGTTATTAGGAGGGAATTTAGGAGGGGTATTGGCACAAGCCTTGGGGTTAGTTCTTATAGGTGAACAAGAGTTCACCGTCGAAGCTTTAAACAATACCACCGTGGTATTGAGTGGAGATTCTGCCGTAGAAAACGATTTTGCACAGTCCAATCTGAAGATAGTAGTAGATGCTGCAGGCGATTATTATATCGCAATTACACCTACGCTTCCATATAATCGTATTAAACTGACCAATCGACTCGGTACCTTAATTGGATTAGATACAACAAAACGTCTTGGTGTGTACGGAGCTTATTATGTGAGTGACCCCAATAATTGCGGTAACGCAAGCTTTACATCCTATGATGGTAGTGGTCTCAATCTTGATGCTTTAACGATCGGTGGAGCCGGCGTTACAAATCCAGAAAATGTTTTGGATGGTAATGATGCCACCTACTCTGAATTAAGTTTAGGTCTTTTGGCAGTAGGATCTTCAATCGAACAGATTGTATATTTTGAAGGGGCTTCTGTGGCCACTGATAATTTTAGTATTCGTTTGCGATTAGACCCTTCGTTAATAACGGTTGGAGTGGCAAACTCTATTACTATAAAAGGATATAACGGGGATACGCTTGTACAATCTACAGTGCTTTCCGGACTTTTAAACCTAGATTTACTAACGTTATTGCAGAGCAATCAAATAGCAACAATTCCTTTTACTCCGGGTGCTCCGGTAGATCGTATAGCAGTGGAGTTTTCTTCACTTGTGAGCGCTTCTGTTACACAGCGATTAGATTTATTTGATATTATAAAAACTCCGGCACTCCCGGTAATAGCTGCTGCCTCACAAAATGTAACTATTTGTGAAGGAGCATCAGCTAGTTTGGTGGCGACAGCAAACCCAGCATCGCTGCAATTAAAGTGGTATGATGCGATAGTAGGAGGTAACTTATTAGCTACGGTAAACTCCGGAGAATCTTTTGATACCCCCATTTTGAATGCAAATACTACTTTTTATGTAGCGACCAGTAAATCGGGATGTATAGAAGAGTCTGCGCGTCAAGCGGTGCTTGTAACAGTGCAAGCTAACACACTGGCCCCAACCTTAGTTTTGGATGCCAATATCACTAGTGATGATATCATTAATGCCAGCGAAGCCTCAGGAAATGTAATTATTGAAGGTACTGCGGGTGGAGATGCAAAAGTTAATGATGAGGTTAAATTAATAATAAATTCGACAGAATACACAGGCTTAGTTGGAAGTGATTTTAGATTTTCTATTTCCGTTAGCGGAAGTGATCTGGTAGCAGATACGGATAAGGTGATAGATGCTTCTCTGGAAACAAGCGATGGAATCTGTTCCAGAATTGTTACTGATACCGAAGCATATCAGGTAGATATCGTCAATCCTACGATTCCTACAGTAAATACATTAACAACAAACGATACAACACCAATCCTTACTGGAACAGCTGATAGTGCAGATGTGCTAACCGTGACAGTAAATGGTGTCACTTATACTGAAGGCGACGGAAATTTAGTGGATAATACCGATGGTACCTGGACACTTCAGATTCCGACAGGCAATGAAATCAACGAAGGTACTTATGATGTAGTAGCCACGGCTACGGATGCAGCTGGGAATGTTTCGAATGATGCTACGACAAATGAGCTTGTAATCGATACCACGAACCCTACAATTCCTACAGTAAACGCGTTAACAACAAACGATACAACACCGATTCTTACCGGAACAGCGGATAGTGCAGATACCTTAACTGTAACAGTAAACGGAGTAACCTATACTGAAGGCGACGGAAATTTAGCGGATAATACCGATGGTACCTGGACACTTCAGATTCCGACAGGCAATGAAATCAACGAAGGTACTTATGATGTAGTAGCTACGGCTACCGATGCAGCTGGCAATGTTTCGAATGATGCTACAACCGATGAGCTGACCATCGATACCACGAACCCTGCGGTTCCCACGGTTGATGCTTTAGCGACAAACGATACCACACCAATCCTTACCGGAACGGCTGACAGTGCAGATGTACTTACCGTGACAGTAAACGGTGTCACTTATACTGAAGGTGATGGAAATTTAGTGGATAACACAGATAACACGTGGACACTTCAGATTCCGGCAGGCAATGAAATCAACGAAGGTACTTATGATGTAATAGCTACAGCTACAGATGCAGCTGGCAATGTTTCAAATGATGCTACGACAAATGAGCTAACTATCGATACAACGAACCCTGCGGTTCCCACGGTTGATACATTAGCGACAAATGATGCCACACCGATACTAACCGGAACGGCTGATAGTGCTGATACCTTGACGGTAACAGTAAACGGGGTAACCTATACTGAAGGTGATGGAAATTTAGTGGACAACACCGATGGTACCTGGACACTTCAGATTCCGACAGGCAATGAAATCAACGAAGGTACGTATGATGTAATAGCTACAGCTACAGATGCAGCTGGGAATGTTTCAAATGATACTACGACAAATGAGCTTGTAATTGACACGACGAACCCTGCGGTTCCAACGGTTGATGTTGTAGCTACAAACGATACAACACCGATCCTCACCGGAACAGCTGACAGTGCAGATGTACTTACCGTGACAGTAAACGGTGTCACTTATACTGAAGGAGACGGGAATTTAGTGGATAACACCGATGGTACCTGGAGTTTACAGATTCCGGCAGGCAATGAAATCAACGAAGGTACGTATGATGTAATAGCTACAGCTACAGATGCAGCTGGGAATGTTTCAAATGATACTACGACAAATGAGCTTGTAATTGACACGACGAACCCTGCGGTTCCAACGGTTGATGTTGTAGCTACAAACGATACAACACCGATCCTCACCGGAACAGCTGACAGTGCAGATGTACTTACCGTGACAGTAAACGGTGTCACTTATACTGAAGGAGACGGGAATTTAGTGGATAACACCGATGGTACCTGGAGTTTACAGATTCCGGCAGGGAATGAAATTACTGAAGGTACGTATGATGTGGTAGCCACGGCTACGGATGCAGCTGGGAATGTTTCGAATGATACGACGACAAATGAGCTGACCATCGATACCACGAACCCTGCGGTTCCCACGGTTGATGTTGTAGCTACAAACGATACAACACCGATCCTCACCGGAACAGCTGACAGTGCAGATGTACTTACCGTGACAGTAAACGGTGTCACTTATACTGAAGGAGACGGGAATTTAGTGGATAACACCGATGGTACCTGGAGTTTACAGATTCCGGCAGGGAATGAAATTACTGAAGGTACGTATGATGTGGTAGCCACGGCTACGGATGCAGCTGGGAATGTTTCGAATGATACGACGACAAATGAGCTGACCATCGATACCACGAACCCTGCGGTTCCCACGGTTGATGTTTTAGCTACGAATGATACAACACCAATCCTCACCGGAACAGCTGACAGTGCAGATGTACTTACCGTGACAGTAAACGGGGTAACCTATACTGAAGGCGACGGAAATTTAGTTGATAATACCGATGGTACCTGGACACTTCAGATTCCGGCAGGGAATGAAATTACTGAAGGTACGTATGATGTGGTAGCCACGGCTACGGATGCAGCTGGCAATGTTTCGAATGATACGACGACAAATGAGCTGACCATCGATACCACGAACCCTGCGGTTCCCACGGTTGATGTTTTAGCTACGAATGATACAACACCAATCCTTACCGGAACAGCGGATAGTGCAGATGTACTTACCGTGACAGTAAACGGTGTCACTTATACTGAAGGCGACGGAAACTTAACCGATAATACCGATGGTACCTGGACACTTCAGATTCCGACAGGCAATGAATTACCTGAAGGTACGTATGATGTAGTAGCCACGGCTACAGATGCAGCTGGGAATGTTTCGAATGATGCTACGACTGACGAAATTACTATTACTTCTGGTACTGTTGAAGCACCTATTGTAGTGATTGTAGAGGATGTTAATAATGATGGATTTATCAATCAAACTGAACTGAAAGGTGCTATTGATGTAACTATCACGTTACCTGCAGGAGCGGTAGTTGGAGAAACTGTTACTATCAATGGAACACCACAAACTATTACAGCTTCTCAGGAGGCTGAAGGTGAAATACGAGTGACATATAGTAGCCCCGGTGAAGGGAATACCCTAACTGTAATCGCTACCTACACAAATGCTACTGCTGTAACCAGTGCTGAAGGACAAGATGAAGCTGTTATTAATACAACGATGCCGGTAACACCGACAGTTGATGAGCAGGAAACATCGGATACAACACCTTTAATAACAGGAACGGCCGATAGTACTGATACGTTGACCGTAACGGTTAACGGCGTAACCTATACCGAAGGAGACGGAAATTTAACCGATAACACTGATGGTACCTGGGCACTACAGATTCCGGCAGGAAATGAATTACCTGAAGGCACCTATGATGTTGTAGCCACGGCTACAGATACTGCCGGCAATGTTGCTACAGATCAAACTACTAATGAACTTACTTTAACATCAAAAGCTGAGTCGCTTGTTACGGATTTGGGTGTAATAAAAGAGGTTGATAACATGAATCCTTCTACAGGTGAAACAGTAGTGTTTACCATTACCGTTCAAAACCTTGGACAGACCACGATTAATAGTATTGAAATTAGTGAAGTAATTCAGAGTGGGTTTACTTTCTCTAATGCTAAGGCTACTGACGGGAACTATGATTTAAGCAGTTCACTATGGACGATTCCTACGCTGGAACCAAGTTCCAATGCGATATTGACAATTACTGTAGAGGTTAATGAATCGGGTGAGTACTCTAATACTGCAATCGTACAATCTTCTATACCTGAAGATGAAGATGCCACCAATAATAGTTCAGAAATTGAACTCGAAATTAGCTGTCTAAGGGTATTTAATGAGTTTACTCCTAATAATGACGGGTCTAATGATTTCTTGACCATAGATTGTATTGAAAAATATACAGAATCGACATTTGAGGTGTATAACCGATATGGAAATTTAGTTTATCAATCACAAGCATATAAAAATGATTGGGATGGTATGTCTAATGTGAGTGGAGTTGTTCAAAAAGGAAAAACTTTACCTACCGGTACTTATTTTTATGTTCTGAAAGTGGATCCTACAGCTAAAGAAAAAACCGGATGGATTTATATCGGAAGATAATTTTGTAAAACGTAGCTCCCAAATCGCTCAAAACCAATTTTTATTTATGCATTCCATAAAATGTTATCAACTTATACTTCTGCTTTGTGTTGCTTTGTATGGCATGGTTTCTCATGCACAACAGTTACCGCAATACACACAGTATATGTATAATACTATGAGTATTAATCCAGCGTACGCCGGGTCAAATGATCGCATCGAGGCTTCTTTGTTACATCGCTCGCAATGGGTGGGTATTGACGGGGCACCTCAAACGCAGGTGCTGACCCTTAATGGAAAGTTTTTTGATAAGATCGGACTTGGTTTTAATATTTTTAATGATAAAATAGGACCCTCAAGTCAAATTGATATCAATTTCGCTTTTTCGTACCACTTAAAACTTAATGCTACGGTAAAACTGGGTTTGGGTGTGAATGCCGGGATGGATGTATTGTCTATCGACTGGTCTAAGGGTGAAATTTACGAAAATGAAGATTCTATTTTTAATGAAAACATAAGTAAGCTTCGACCAATTATAGGAGCGGGAAGTTACATCTTTGGTGAACAATGGTATGCCGGAATTTCAGCTTCTAACTTTATAAAATCTCAACGATATGACGATAATGAAGAGATATTGGTAGAGCGATCGGTACATTATTATTTACTGGGAGGATATGTATTTCAGATTACGCCACAATTAAAAATGAAGCCTGCAACCATGGTTAAACTAACCGAAGGTGCTCCGATTACGTTTGATATTTCTACAAACTTTTTAATTCAGGAAAAGTTAACCTTGGGTGCATCTTATAGATTTGACGATGCGGTAAGCGGGCTGGCTGGATTTCAGGTCAGTAATACATTTTATGTTGGATATGGCTATGATTATTCGATAAGTAACTTAAGTAAATATAACAGCGGATCTCACGAAATCATTTTACGCTATACACTGCATGATCGAAAGCGTAAAGCACGATCTCCAAGATTCTTTTAACCTTAAAACGATCATTTCTAATGAAAAGAATAGTACTACTTATTGTTATACTGTTTCAAATTACCGCTTTTGCCCAGAGTAACCGCAAACGAGCTGATGGCTATTTTGAAGATTTCAAATTTAAAAAAGCAATTGTATATTATGAACGAGCGGCCTCTAAAGGGAAAAAAGTTGATCCGGAGGTCATGAAAGGATTGGCTGACAGCTATTTTTATGTGGCTGAGTATAAAAAAGCCAAAGAATGGTATGAGAAATTGTATGCTGATGATATTGAAGCTGTCGATGAGCCTGCTTTTATTAGATACATCCAGAGTCTGAAGTCATCCAAAGAGTACGAAGCTGCTGATGCATTGATAAAGTCATACTACAAAGATAATTTAGAACGTATGCGACTTATAGAATTTCAACAGCAGCACTTAGATAGTTTGTTAGCGAATGAACCACAGTTTAGAGTCGAGAATCTGCTAATTAATTCTAGCAAATCTGATTTTGCACCGGCGTATTATGAAAACAGCATTGTGTTTGCCTCAAGTCGGGATACGACTAAGTTTATGCAGCGTAATTATTCTTGGAACAATCAACCTTTTCTAGATCCATACATAGCGATGATTGATCAAAGCACCGGTCAGTTACGTAATACTAAAAAGTTTCTCGAGAATATGGATTCCTCATTTCATGAAGCGACGATGACCTTTTCTTCAGACTTCAAAACCGTATATTTTACGCGTAATTATGCCACCAAGCGCAAATTAAAAGTAAATAAAAACGGGGTGTCTAATATTCAAATCTTAAAAGGAACGATAGAGGATGGGAAGATTATTGATGTAGTGTCTCTAAATTTCAATAGTAAAGAGTATTCTTGTGGGCATCCATCATTATCACCTAGTGGAACACACCTTTACTTTGCTTCCGATATGCCGGGAGGATTTGGCGGTAGTGATATCTATGTGTCAGAAATTAAACCAGACGGCACTATGGGAACTCCTATTAATTTGGGGTCTTATATCAACACGCCGGGAAGAGAGATGTTTCCTTTTGTAATAGGAGAAGATCTCTATTTTTCATCCGATACCCATTATGGGTTAGGGGGGCTTGATATTTTTAATGCTGAACAAAAGTCTTTTACTAAATATACAATGCCGGTCAACTTGGGGAGACCTATAAATAGTAATATGGATGACTTCGCCTATATTGAAAATGAAAGTGTAGCCTCGGGCTATTTCTCATCAAACCGGGCCATGGGGAAAGGAGATGATGATATCTATTATTATGAGCTTCTAGCACCCAAGGCGTATCAGTTATATAGCGGACAAATTATGGATAAGGATGCTAACAGTCCGATTCCTTTTGCAACGATAAAAGTATATAACGAGCGTAACGTGCTAGAAAAGGAAATTGTAGCAAACGATAAAGGTGAATATAGTCTCAAATTACCTTTAGAATCAGAGTATACAATAATTTTTATAAAACCTGGCTATACACAGCATACCAGTGTGGTTAAAACGATGAATACGCCTAATCTGGAGTCGAAAAAAAATCTGGTGCTTTTGGTTTCATTTGATCAATTTGTCGTAAAAGAAGGGAACGTTGAAAAGATCAAAGTAAACCCTATTTTCTTTGAGTCATTTAAATATGCTATTACTCCGCAAGCAGAGGTGGAACTAAAGAAAATTATTTTAGCAATGAACAGTTTTCCGAAGATCCGTATCCGTATAGAATCTCATACAGATAGTAGAGGGCCGGATTTGTTGAATTATAAGTTATCCAATCAGCGAGCTCGCTCTACCTATGACTATTTGATTGCCAATGGTATTGACCCTTCACGTATTGAAAGCGCTATCGGATATGGTGAAACCGAATTGCGGAATTATTGTATAAACGGGGTAAAATGTACTGAAGATGAACATCTGATCAATAGAAGATCCGATTTTATTATTGTATCAAAGTAATTGTTATAAAGACGATACTAACGCTATTTTGAAATGAAATTAGTGTTAGTATCGTCTTTTTTTATCTAAAGAGACTCGTGTATTCCTTAATTAGGAACATCCTCTCCCCCTTCAATAGTTTTAGCTAATTCGGCAAAGATTACCGATACCGGAGGTGGTGTGACATCTTTTTGAACATAAGAAATGGGAATCAGGTTTAGTAGTCCGTCAACAACAATTCCTGCGTAAGCGATATTAACTGCCGGCACTCTTATGAGACGCATTTCCCGGTCTGCTTGGAATTCCTTTTTAAATCCCATAAATTCTTTTACAAAAGGAATTTTTCCCATGCCGGTTGTTTGATATTGTTCGTTTCGTTTATTAATCATTAGAAAGGTTTCAACTTCATTAGTTTGCTTATCTATTAAAGGAATGCTAACAAAATCCATCATTGAAACTAATTCTTCAGGGTTTTGTTGTTCATTATATCGTTGCAGTGCATTTAATTGTACACCATAATGATAAATAGGTTCATCAATGATTATTTGTTCTAATGATTTTGCAGACGATAATCCATAATAGGTGTAATTTTCAGCTGTAATTACACATCTAAAATTTTCTATCGTTGTTTGCGAGAGCTCTGAGAAATCAAAATCTTGTCCGTTCATAGTTTGATACTCAAAGCCAGTTATACATATGATTGTAATTAGTAATTTTTTCATGATATCTTTTTTTTAACGAGTGGGTATAATTGCGTAATAATCATTCCAGTGAGAAGACCCTGGATTTCCGGCAACGTAGGCGTAGTATGTTATGGTATAGGAGCTGCCAACATTTACTGGTAAGGGATTGTGAACATGTAAATATTTCTCACCATCACATTCCCCAACAGAATAACCAACAATAGTAACCATGTGTCCACTGCCACCTGCCCAATGCCATGTGTATGTGAAAGGACGATCTTTACAATCAATTTCTCTTTTTATTTGATCCCGGGTTAAAGCAGCGTTAACAGTATTTTTGGAAGTGAAATTATATTTACTGAACTCTGGCCAACCACCTGTAACGCAGGTTGAAGGTGTTGGTGAATTGCAACAATTTGCCATTCCAAAGCGATTATTTGCCTGAGTACATTGAGCTACGTTGTTCCCCAAAAAATCCATACACATTTGACCGCTGGCTGCCCAGTACTATTGACCGGTTTATTGAGGTCAGAGTGTTACAGGAAGCACCCTGGAATCAGCAAAACGTGTACAGCAACTTGTTGTTATACCTAAAATGCCACCTAAGAGGAATGCCATTTTTAATGTTCTTTGTATGTCCATGATGTAAAAATTTAGTAAGTATTCGAATGTTTTGAATTCAAGTTTAAATAATTGATATGCAGTGTGTTAAGGACAAAGACCCCTTTTTGAACAGTGTTTTTCCTTTTTTAAAGGAGAGCCTGACAGCATTTACTTAAGCGTAGAAGGGTGCTGTTATGGCTTTCGAGTTCACTCTAAGTAGCAGTACTGTGAATCCCTTAAATTAAATAGACTATAGGTTTTAAAGAGAAACGAAGAATAAAAAAAAGAGTTGTGAAGCATAAACTTCACAACTCTTTATAGAAGTGGTCCCACTTGGGCTCGAACCAAGGACCCTTTGATTATGAGTCAAATGCTCTAACCAGCTGAGCTATGGGACCTAAAACGGAGCGCAAATTTAAGAATTAGATAGATACACGCCAAACATTTTCTGTACTTTGAGTACAATTTTTTTATGGGTACCACTTAAACTTTTAAAATCAATGGTTTAGTGCGCGAATCAAAAGGTTTCTTCGTTCGAATTGATATTATTTTGATATTTCCTGACATAATTCAATCAATACACCGTTCGAGCTTTTGGGATGAATAAAAGCTACAAGCTTGTTGTCTGCCCCTCGTTTTGGCTCTTCATTGATTAGCTGAAACCCTTCATCTTTCAGACGTTTTAACTCTTGTTTGATATCGGAAACATCAAAAGCTATATGATGGATGCCTTCTCCTTTTTTGGTTATAAATTTTCCAATCGGTCCATTCTCATCAGTGCTGGCCAAAAGTTCAATTTTACTCTCGCCTACCTGAAAAAAGGAAGTAGTAACCGCTTCACTTTCTACCACTTCTTTTTTGTAGGGGGCAACTCCCAAAAGTTTTTCATAAAGCTTATTTGCTGTGTCTAAATCTTTGACAGCAATACCCAGGTGTTCAATTTTGTTTATATGATTCATGTGTTTATATTTCACTGAGGTAAAATTACGATTATTATCGTAGACATTCATCTTCATCATATTAATATGTATTTTTGCATTATGGAAACAAATAGACAGAAAAAAATAGGAGGAGTTTTACAGCGAGATATCGCAGATGTGATTCAGCAAGCCCTACGTGATGCGGGAGTTCAAGGGATTTTGGTTTCTGTAACCAAAGTTTCTGTGACCACTGATCTTTCAATAGGTAAAGTGTATATGAGTGTTTTTCCACATGCTGAAGGAGATAAAGTGCTAAAAGAGGTTAACTCAGTAAAATCACAAATTAAGCATCAAGTGGCGTTACGTACCAAACATCAGTTACGTCGTATGCCGGAATTATCTTTTTTTATTGACGATTCTTTAGAATATATTGCAAATATCGAGAAAGCAGTCAAAGGGGACGATAACCCATTGCAAAACCCGGATTTGTTAGAGCGTCGTAAGAAAAAATAGAAATAATTATACGACCTATACCTAGTTACAAAATTTTTCTAAGAATTTGAAAATATCACTTTACATCGCAAAACGCTATTTATTTTCTCCGGGAAGTAGTAACGCGATTAATATCATAACAGGTATCGCTGCGATGGGTGTGGTAATTGGTGCATTGTCATTGTTTCTTGTGCTCTCAGGCTTTGCTGGGCTTAAGGATTTCAGTTTACGATATACTTCCTTTTTTGATCCTGATCTCAAAATTTCTCCGTCCAGCGGAAAAACACTTGATTTAACACCAAAGGATCGTGAGCAACTACACACTATAGAAGAAATTGCTAGTTATGCTGAGGTAGTGGAAGAACGCGTGTTTTTGGAGTATAAAAATAAACCAAAAACTGCATATATAAAAGGGGTAAGTGAATCGTATGCACAGGTAATAGCTCCCGATAGTATTTTAATTTACGGGGATTGGCTGGGTAAAAATGATTTTCAGATTGTTGCCGGTAATGGGATCAGCAGGGAGTTAGGAATGGGAGTGGAGCGTACCTATACTAATTTTTTGGGAATTTATGTACCAAAACCCGGTAAGGGAATTCCAAGTGATGCTTCAAAGGCTTTTAGAAAACAACGTGTTGTTCCTATAGGAATTTATAGCGTGAATGAGGAGTTGGATGCAAAATATGTGTTTTCAACTATTGGAATGGCACGCAACTTATTAGCGTTGTCAGAAAATCAGGTTTCTGCAATCGAAATCAAATTAAAAAATGAGACAGGAGAGTCCGAAGCCGTAACTAAGCTGGCTACTATTTTTGAAGATCGTGCTATTATTAAAAATAGAGTTCAACTCAATGAGACTTTGTATCGTATGCTAAATACCGAAAACTTAGTTTCTTATCTGGTGATAACATTAATAGCTGTCATAGCATTATTTAACGTTGCAGGTGCAATCATTATGATGATTATTGATAAAAAAGGGAATATTAAGACGCTATACAATTTAGGAACTTCCTTACCCGAATTAAAGAGAATATTTCTTTATCAAGGGTTATTAATGACGGTATTGGGAACCATACTTGGATTATTTTTAGGACTCATTTTAATCCTTGCGCAACAGCATTATGGATTACTGATGATTACACCAAGCCTGGCATACCCAACACGAATTACACCCTTAAGTTTTATCGTTGTATTTCTTACGATTACCACGATAGGTGGTGTCGCCTCCTATCTTGCATCAAGTAGAATAAATCAAAAGCTTTTGCGATAAGTATATCGGTAAGAAATCAGGAAAAAACAAAGTCATTAAATTTCTCCTCAATTTCTTCAAATACATCAAATACATCTTGCGATGCATCATTGGTAACCATTTTGGTTCTGTATTCTTTAAAATGCGGAATTCCTTTAAAATAATTGGTGTAATGACGTCTGGTTTCAAATACTCCCAATTTTTCGCCTTTCCAATCAATGGCCATTTGCAAATGCCGTCTGGCAGCGTCTACACGTTCTTGAATAGTAGGTGGTGGCAGGTGTTCACCGGTTTTGAAATAATGTTTTACTTCTTTAAAAAACCAAGGATATCCAATGCTTGCCCGTCCGATCATAGCACCATCTAAGCCGTACTGATCTCGCATTAACATGGCGCGTTCAGGGGTATCGACATCACCATTGCCAAAAACCGGTATGTGCATACGTGGGTTATTCTTTACTTCGGCGATAGGAGCCCAGTCTGCCGAACCCTTATACATCTGTGCGCGTGTTCGACCGTGGATAGCAATAGCTTTTGTCCCTACATCCTGAAGTCGTTCTGCTACTTCCACAATTTTGATAGAATCATGATCCCATCCCAATCGGGTCTTTACGGTGATTGGTAAGTTGGTATGTTTCACCATCGCCTCGGTTAGTGAGACCATTAAATCGATGTCTTTTAAAATTCCGGCACCGGCACCTTTACTCACTACTTTTTTTACAGGGCATCCAAAATTGATGTCAATAATATCGGGATTTGAAGCTTCAACAATCTCAACTGACTTAAGCATGGATTCCAAATTTGCACCAAAGATTTGGATACCTACCGGACGCTCTTTTTCATAAATATCTAATTTCATGACGCTCTTTGCGGCATCACGAATCAAGCCTTCAGAAGAGATAAACTCAGTATACACAACATCAGCTCCCTGTTCCTTACAAAGAGCTCTAAAAGGCGGATCACTTACATCTTCCATGGGTGCTAATAGCAACGGAAATTCACCTACATTAATATCACCTATTTTTGCCAAATCAAATTCTCTTTAGTTTATATTTAGATACACGACTGTCTTTTGTCTTTGTTTCATCAAACATCTTAAAACACACAGCCACTATCCCGCAAAAATACAAATATTCAGGAAGACTACGTATAAAATCTCTTTTCCGAAAAACTTAACAATTCCTCTTAAAATGGTGCAAATTAACAAGTACTTGTGAGCTTTGATTCTTAAAAACATGCAGTTTTGCATCTACATACTTATAAAACAAATTATATGCCAATCAAAAACCTGCTTATTTATTCGTTATTCTTTTCATTTTTTTATGGAGCTGCCCAAACAGATTCTCTTCTTGTTGAAAAGAAAGAAAAACAACATTTATATAATTACAATTTCAAATACGAACTTCCGATAACTGCGGTAGCTGCCGGAGTTACTTTGTTTAACTTTACAAAAATTTATAGCAAAGATCGGGTGCCAGATGAGCGGGTAATGCGCATAGACCGTAATGATGTCAATCGATTTGATCGAGGTGCTGCCGGTAATTTTGATGAAGATGCCGAAAAAATAAGTGATATGATTTTTTATGGATCAGTTCCTGTACCATTGCTTGTCTTTGGGCTCGATCCTAAAATTAGAAAAGATTATTTACGCGTTAGTCTACTATATCTTCAGGCCATGTCATTTACCGGAGTAGTCTATAGTACCTCCCATCAGCTTAATGATCGACGCAGACCTTATGTGTACAATACAGAATTAGATATCTCTGAGAGAACACGAGGGGCCTCTCAAAACTCATTTATTGCCGGCCACCCTGCACTTGTAGGTACGGCGACGTTTTTTATGGCTAAGGTATATGCAGATTATCATCCGGATTCAGCCTTTAAATGGGTTATGTATGGACTTGCCGGTGCTTCTACCTATGCTACTGCACATTTAAGAGTAAAGGCCGGGCAACATTTTCCTACCGATGCGATTGTAGGGAGCGTGGTTGGTGCAGCTTCAGGTTTTCTTGTTCCTTATTTTCATAAAAATAAATTGTTTAAAGATCCTAATCTTGGGTTAATGCCTATTACAGGTGAGTATCATGGTTTAAGTCTATCGTATACCTTCTAAACTAACACAACATAACACAACACTCTCACCGGATAGCGAATTATTTTTGCTGTCCGGTTTTATTTTTAGTCATGTTTAGATTAAATCAGTATCTTATAACATAAATGAATTGCGTCTGATGATCAAGATGCTATGAAATCGATTATATTTGCAAACTGAAAGATCAGATAGTATCACAGCTTTTTGCTGCGACAAATATTTTAATCGGATCTATACGTAACATACATCACTAGTTCAATGTATCTGCATTAAACCGGTGTAATTAGAGAAGGATGAAGAACATAAGAAACTTTTGTATTATAGCACATATCGATCATGGTAAAAGTACGTTGGCTGACAGGCTTTTGGATTTTACCGGATCTGTTACCGCTCGTGAGGCACAGGCACAGTTATTAGACAGTATGGATCTTGAACGCGAACGTGGAATTACAATCAAGAGTCATGCAATCCAAATGGATTATACCTATAAAGGGGAACAGTATATACTCAACTTAATTGATACACCGGGACACGTAGATTTTTCCTATGAAGTTTCCCGTTCAATTGCGGCTTGTGAAGGTGCTTTGCTAATTGTTGATGCTGCCCAAAGCATTCAGGCACAAACTATATCAAATTTATACTTAGCACTGGAAAATGATCTTGAGATTATACCGGTGTTGAATAAAGTAGATTTACCTAGTGCAAATCCTGAAGAGGTAACCGATGATATCGTCGATCTTTTGGGTTGTGATGCTTCGGATGTGATACCTGCCAGTGCAAAAACCGGTATTGGTATTGAAGAGATTCTTACGGCAATTATTGAGAGAGTTCCTGCACCAAAAGGCAACCCGGATGAATCGTTGCAAGCCTTAATTTTTGACTCTGTGTATAATCCTTTTCGTGGTGTTGAAACCTACTTTAGAGTAATGAACGGAGAAATCCGTAAAGGACAGCAAATTAAATTTGTCGCTACGGGCAAGAGTTATTTTGCAGATGAGATCGGTACGTTAAAACTTAAACAAGTTCCGAAGCAGGTTATTAAAACAGGCGATGTTGGTTATTTAATTACAGGAATCAAAGATGCCAGAGAGGTCAAAGTGGGAGATACAGTAACAGATACAAAAAGTCCAACCAAAAATGCAATTGGGGGTTTTGAAGATGTTAAACCAATGGTTTTTGCAGGGATCTATCCTGTAGACACAGAGGACTATGAAGAACTGCGGTCGTCAATGGAAAAGCTTCAGTTAAATGATGCGTCTTTAGTATTTGTCCCTGAAAGTTCTGCGGCACTTGGTTTTGGTTTTAGATGTGGGTTCTTAGGAATGCTGCATATGGAAATTATACAGGAGCGGTTAGAGCGTGAGTTTAATATGACAGTTATCACAACGGTGCCTAACGTGTCGTATCATGCCTTTACCAACAAAGAACCCGATGAAGTTATCATCGTTAATAACCCATCGGATCTGCCGGAACCTTCTACGCTAAACAGAGTTGAGGAACCCTATATTAAAGCGACCATTATTACAAAATCTGACTTTGTAGGTTCTGTAATGTCGTTGTGTATTGAAAAACGAGGAGAGATTACAAATCAAACCTATCTAACCACTGAGCGGGTCGAATTGAGCTTTGATATGCCCCTTGCCGAAATTGTTTTTGACTTTTATGATCGTTTGAAAACAGTTTCCAAAGGCTATGCTTCGTTTGATTATTCTCCTATTGGCTTACGTGAATCCAAACTGGTAAAAGTTGATATTCTATTAAATGGAAATACGGTAGATGCACTGTCAGCATTATTGCATAAGGATAATGCTTACGAAATAGGAAAGAAAATTTGTGAGAAGCTAAAAGAGCTCATCCCGAGACAGCAATTTGATATTCCTATCCAAGCAGCTATTGGAGCTAAATTTATAGCGCGTGAAACGGTGAAAGCATTACGTAAAGATGTAACAGCAAAATGTTATGGTGGAGATATCTCACGTAAGCGTAAATTACTGGAAAAACAGAAAAAAGGAAAGAAACGTATGCGTCAGGTAGGTAATGTGGAGATTCCGCAAGAAGCCTTTATGGCCGTTTTAAAGCTGAATGATTAATTCTTAAGTAAGGTCATTATAGAAAAGCTGTTTTAGTATGTGCTAAAACAGCTTTTTCAATTTATTTTAAACGGGAGCTTGTGTTGTAAGCTTTGCCTCCAATACTTTTTCCAGAATGCGCTCTACACCATAGTTATCGTTACTCTCGGTACTATAGTTGGCGGCTTTAAGGATATTGGGATGAGCATTTTTCATCGCAAAACTATAAGTTGCAGCCTCCATCATTTCCAGATCATTATTGTAATCTCCAAACACCATCGTTTGCTCGGCGGTTATATTTAGAAGTTTTTGTAATTTTTGAAGAGCGTTTCCTTTGTTAGCTTGAGTATGGGAAAGATCCAGCCAGATTTTACCGGATACTTTTACTTTTAATTCCCTTTCTAGATGTTGCAATTGTGGATATACATGCGTTTCAGTACCTTTGATATTACAAATTGCCAGTTTTAATATTTGGTCGTCTATCTGAGTCAAATCTTCTATGATCTCGTAGCGCTCATAAAATTCTGAAAATAACTCAAGAAATTCAGGACCATGGTCATTTAAGTAAGCTGTTTTTCGTCCGCAAACAATAAGTTGCGAACCTTGTATTTTTTGAATCTGCTGTAGTAATTCAAGATATTTTTCCTTCTTGATTTCGATAACACCCAGCTCTTTATCTTGATGCATTAGCAAAGCTCCATTTTCAGCAATGAAATATAAGTCCTTTTTAAGAGAAGCCAATTTATGGGCGAGACTATAATACTGTCTTCCGCTGGCAGCCACGAAGGTTACACCTTGAGCGTTAAGGGCGTGATATACGTCGTAAAATCTAGTGCTTACCTGATCTTGAGAATTAAGTAAGGTGCCATCCATATCGGTAGCGATAAGCTGTATTTGGGATAAATCCATAGACGTTTAGATAGAAGCACAGAGCAATGAAAATATTAAAGATGCTCTATCGTAATTAAAACCAATTAGACCAAGGGATTCTGGATAACATAAGAACTGCAGCTATGGTATAAAAAATGGCTAAAGTCTTCAACTTAGGTGTAGAAGTCAGTTTTTTCTTATGTTTTGAGTAACCGATAGTGATAAACGCAATCATCAAAATCATAATTAAAGGATGCTCTACGTTGTATAATCTTAGGGTGGCGTTTTTCATGATTTCACCCATAGAGTGCGTTCCCGAAAACCATACTACCAGGGGCGATACAAATAATAAAACAATACCGATTAGAAGTTGAATGTGACTTGTAATTAAGGCGAATAAAGAGATGCGAAAATCTTTTGGGGTATATTCACGTTTACTAATAACACCGATGATCGCATTGATGGTTGCTAAGAGCACTACCAGGACTACTAGATAGGCCCAATAGGAATGAAGAATTTGAATAGCTTCGTACATAGTTGATATAATTTTACTCAAAGATACTCATATTGCATAAAAAAACCTCACTCGGTAAGAGTGAGGTTTTAAAGATATTATTTTCGTTATTTTTAGAAATTGTAACGTAAACTAGCATTCCAAGTTCTGCCTATTCCTAAGTAATACCCGAAAGAGTCTAATTGATTTATATAAGGTGAATTAAATAAATTTTTGACGTTAGCTCTAAATGTAAGCTTGTCCTCACCTAAAAAGAACTTATATGTAAGTCCGGCATCTACTAGATCATAAGATGGCAATCTATCAGCTTGGTACGTATCACCATCAATTGAAGCCTGTACAACATCTTCTGGATCAACAAAACCATAGAGGTCTGCGTAGATATTATAATCTAAATCAACAGATAAATTGTCAAAAATATCATAGTAGCCACCAACTCCAAATGAAGTCTGTGCAGCGTTACCCACTTTAGTTCCAGTTAAGGAAATATTTCCTGAATTTATAATGGTTGCAGTTTGATCATTGGTAAGGGTGAAGGGAGAATCCCCTTCAAATTTCCAATTCCCCATAGAACCATAACCTTTTAATCTCCATTTTCCACCATTCGGTCTGTATTCAAAATCAAATTCTGCTCCTTGATGTATTTGGCCTACACCTGTCAGTCTATACGTTGTAAAATCTCCATTGGACAACTCTGGTCCACTAGTATTTAAGAAACGATTTGCCCATTCAGTTCTATAAACATCAACATTTAATTTGAAATTTCCACCTTTAAACCTGTATCCAGCCTCGAAACCAGTGATTTCTTCGTTGTCAATTTCGGGTTTAACTATTTCATTAGAATTTCGTATGTCAACAAAAATATTGTCTAAAAATGGTTGACGTGAGAAAAATCCAGCATTTGCAAAAATAGTGTGTTGGCTATTAATATTATAGGAAGCACCCCCTTTAAAATTATAACCAATCTTATTAAGCTTTTCAGATTTTCCAAGGCCATCACCTGTGCCTACAAAGCGCCCTTCTCTTTGGTAAGACTGAGTTGATACAGCTGCCTGAACGAAAACTGCAAACTTCTCAGTAGAATATTCTGCTTGACCGAATCCTCCTAAATAGTTAATATCTTCTGAATAATCAAATTGAGTACGATTAGCTTCGTCCGCAAAATCAAACAAGGCTGACCAAGGATCTGCTTTGAATTCTTCTGTAAATACATAATCATCCGGTCTATCTGTTCTAAAGTTGTCAGTAAAACCATTTAGACCTAATAGATCATTAACTTGTCTAAAATGATCTCCGTGATATAATCTACCGTCAAATCCAAGATTGAAAGCCCAGTTTTCTTCTAATTCTATGTTAAGATTTGAAAGTATGCCATACCAGTTATGATTATTAACAGATGATCTTCTGATATAAGAATCTCCAAAATTTCCAAATCCATTTCCATCTGCAGAATCAATATTATTTTCTACAATTTGATCAAAATCAATATTCTGGTTGTCATTATCATTTACTCGAACTCGACCTCTACCAAGACCACCGGTTCCTCCTCCACGTCCCCATGAAGCATAAACAACTGTTGAAAGATCCAAAGTCTCGTTGATATCAAAATCCCAGTTTAAGTTAGCAACAGGTTTGTGATAGTAATTCTTTCTTTCTGTGTAACGTTCTCCATCTAAGAAACCAGAGTTTCTATTTTGCTTTTCACCGAATTCTTCAAAAACCTCAAGATCTTGAGAGAAATTTTGCTCATGCCATTGTGGAGCACCTGTTACCAAGAAATTAAACGTGTTTTTATCATTTGGCTTATAACCTACAGAAAACAAATAGTTTTGTCCTCCTCCGGCAGTACCTTCAGCATATTTTCTGTGCGCTTGCCAGTGATCCAGTAATACCGAAAAGGCCCATCCGCTTTCATTTAGACCTGTATTATAACTAACAGTACCTTTAGCATAGCTATCATTTCCGCCTAGAAGTCTAACATATCCACCCTCTTTTTGATCTGTAGTTTTAGATATTATGTTGATAGTCCCACCTACAGAAGAAATTGCTAGCTTAGAAGACCCTAAACCACGCTGTACTTGAACCGCATTCGCCACATCAGACATTCCTGCCCAGTTTGACCAATAAACACGACCATCTTCTGGGCTATTAATTGGTTGTCCGTTTAATAAAACTGCAGTATTCGTATTGTCAAAACCTCTCAAGAAAATTTGACTATCACCAAATCCACCTGCTTGATTAGCTACATACACAGACGGTATGTTTTTAATGGTTTCAGTAAACTCTACGTTACCAGCAGCTTTCAGTTGAATGTCTTCTCCTTTAACAGTCGATACAGCGATAGGTGTCTTTCTGTCTTCAGCTAAATCGACAACTCCGGTACCTACGATGACGATTTCTTCTAGAGAATTGTCCAAATTTAGCTTAATAACACCTAAATCCTGATCTCCATTTGTTACATCAAATGCGATGTTTTTGGATCCAAATCCTACATAAGAAATGTTGATTGTACCTTTAGATTTGTTTGTTTTAATTGAAAACTTACCATCAAAGTCAGTTACTGACCCGTTTGAAGTTCTCATTTCTAAAATATTTGCGCCAGGAAGCGGAGCGTTAGATTCGGCATCATAAACCGTACCCGTAACCGTACCCTGAGCAAAAGTTGATGTGACCACTGCCATCAACATTACAGCAAATAAAAATGTAATCTTTTTCATTATAATGAATTGAGTTTATTATTCGGTGCAAAAGAACGAATCTTTATTGAAACCAACTTTATGTAAATGTTAAAAATTTTCACATAGTTTGTTTATGGCTTTACAATAAAAATTATCTACACCTCCTTGATTTTAAATCAATTAAAAATATGAAAAATAAAGCACTTCCTTATTCTTTACTCTAGATATTTACGTAAAAGGGCATTGGTAGAGGAATCGTGATGTAAAATTTCTTCAGATTTTATTTCTGACGCGATAAAACTTGCAAGTTGTTTCCCCAATTCTACACCCCATTGGTCATAACTATATATATTCCAAACAATCCCTTGTACAAAAATACGTTGCTCGTATAAGGCGATCAATTGTCCTAAACTTTTGGGAGTGAGTTGTTCAATTAAAATAGTGGTGGTGGGATTGTTTCCTTCAAAGATTTTAAAGGGGGTTAATTTGTCGATTTCTTCTTGCGTATGTTTTTTGTTTTTTAATTCTCTTCTAACTTGTTCTTCTGACTTTCCGTTCATCAAAGCTTCGGTTTGTGCAAAAAAATTAGCCATAAGCTTATCCTGATGATCTTGATCATTAAAAAGAGACTTTTTGAAGCCAATAAATTCTGCCGGAATTAATTTTGTTCCTTGATGGAGTAATTGAAAAAAGGCATGTTGTGCATTAGTTCCGGGTTCTCCCCAGATAATTGATCCGGTTTGATACGTTATTTTTTCTCCATTACGATCAACGCTCTTACCATTACTTTCCATAATACCTTGTTGCAAATAGGCTGGTAATCGGTGTAGGTATTGCGAATAAGGAATTACAGCTTCACTCTCTGCTTCAAAAAAGTTATTGTACCATATAGTCAACAATCCTAAAATTACAGGGATATTTTTTTCAAAAGGTGTGGTCCTAAAATGTTCATCCATCTCATGGGCGCCTTCTAATAACGCTTCAAAATTTTTAAAACCCACTGATAAAGCAATGGATAGTCCTACGGCACTCCAAAGCGAAAAGCGACCACCAACCCAATCCCACAACGGAAAAATAGTGTCTTCGGCAATACCGAATTCTGTGACATTTTTTATATTACTTGAGACGGCTACAAAGTGTTTTGCTACTGCTTCTTGTGGTGCATTTTTAAAAAACCACTCGCGTGCTGTGTTAGCGTTTGATAAGGTTTCTTGTGTTGAAAAGGTCTTGGAGACTACTACGAATAATGTAGTTTCAGGATCTATCTTTTTAAGACATTGATGGATATGGTCTCCGTCTACGTTAGAAACGAAATGAAGCTTCAAATGATTTTTATAAAATTCTAAAGCTTCAGTAACCATAACAGGTCCAAGATCTGACCCGCCAATACCGATATTGACAATAGTGTCAAATGCTTTACCTGTGTGTCCTTTTAATTCTCCATTGATCACTTTATCACAAAAAGTTTTCATTTTTTGTTTAACAGCGTGAACATCGGCAACAATATCTTTATTGTCGAGTTGAATGGTTTGTGATGCCGGAGCCCGAAGAGCCGTATGTAGTACCGCACGATTTTCGGTTACATTGATAGCGTCTCCATCAAAATAGCTTTTGATCGCACGTTCTAAACCTGTTTCCTTAGCGAGGTCAACCAATAAGTTGATAGTGGTATTATTTATTCTCTGTTTTGAATAATCTACATAAAAGTTTTTCCATTCAATCGCAAATTCTTCACCTCGTGAAGGGTGTTGTTTAAAAAGCTCTTGCAAAGAAGTGTCTTGGAATTCATTATAATGATCGGATAACGCTTTCCAAGCTTTGGTGGTGGTTGGGTTGATAGTTGGTAATGTCATAATTTATAAAATTTCGTTGTCTGTCTCGAAAGTAATCTCGTCCAGTTGTGATTTAAGTGGTGTAATATGAGTAGTAAAAATCGGCTGTAAAGAATCAGCAAGAGGTTTGCTTGCAGGGAGATCCTGTTTAAAAGGGTCAACCTCACGACCATTTTTCCAAAAACGATAACAAACATGAGGTCCGCCGGTATTACCGGTCATACCTATATAGCCAATTACGTCGCCTTGTCTCACATACTCTCCTTTTCTAACTGCCTGTCGGCTCATATGTAAATACTGTGTTTCATAGGTAGCATTGTGTCGTATTTTCACATATTTACCATTGCCACCACGGCGCTCAGATTTTGTTACAATACCGTCGGCGGTTGCAAGAATTGGCGTTCCTATGGGTGCAGCAAAATCCGTTCCTCGATGCGGTCTTATCTTGTTGCCATAATATTTAATTCTTCGCTTTAGGTTATAGCGAGAGGAGATTCGGCTAAACTGTACGGGAGCTCTTAAAAAAGCACGTCTCAAGTTATCTGCATTTTCATCATAAAAATCGGCAATACCTTTTGTACTGTCAGAGATAAATTTAAAAGCGTATACTGATTTTCCGCGATGCTCAAAATGAGAAGCCTTTATTTCACCGATCCCTGCCGGAATGGTGTCATTGATAAATTTTTCTGTGTAAATAACTTTGAATCGGTCACCTGCCTGAAGTCTGGTAAAATCGATAGTCCAGGCGTATATATCAGCAAGTTTATAAGCTACCAAAAAACTAAGGTTGAGCTCGTCAAAGGTTTGAGACAAGTTGCTCTGGATAGTTCCTGAAGCAATTTTTTCGACAAGTTTAACTGGTTTTTTTCGTTTGTAAACTTGAATACTGTCCGTAAAATCCACAACCGTATAATCGATTTTATTGTTGATGTAGACAAAAATTTCTGCGGACTTGGTGGTGTCTTTTGGTTTTAAAACCACATAGGGTTTTCCTGCTCTTATGCGTGCAACGTTAAACGAATCTTTAATCGCATTGGTAATTTCAAAAACCTTAGCTCGTGTGATGCCATGACTATCTAAAATACCACCGAAACTGTCACCTCGTCGAATGGTATCCCTAATCACCTGATAGTCATTGAGAGCATAACCAAACTCCTTGACCACGGGTGGCGGAAGTTCTTTTTTAACTTTAACAGCAGCAGGGGCTACTTTTGCTTTTTCATTTTCCTTCTTACATGAGTAAAATACTGCGATAGCAAGCAGTATATAAATAAACTTCTTCAATTGATTAATGCTGTTTTTTGTTGTTAAACTGATGGGTAACCCATTGCTGACCCCAATTTTCTTTTTCCTCTTGACTCCAAAGATTAGGAAAAAATGTGATTCTTTGAAAGCTTGGAGGTAAAAAACTTTTCCAATTTGTGCCTCCGGTAGCAGAAATTTCTCCTTTTCCTTTGTTGAGATATCGATATGCTGCCCCCATATGCATCAAGAGCCAGTTGATATTGACATTGGTATCAAAAGTACGCAAAGCATCAATGAGTACAGCGTTATTGCGTTCTTTTTCTGGTAATTGCATATATTTATGATATACAGTATTGTTTTCAACCTGATGGGCAATTCGAATCATTCTGGGGGTATATCGATATTCAAACTGCTTAAGAGTTAATGTTTTTTCTCCGGTTTCGAGATCTGTTGCACCTGATTTCCAATAAAGATTTTCATAAAGATCTTCTAGTGCAGTATCCTCATCAAATTGATCTCTTCTCTTGGCACTAACCAAATTTTGCAAGGGAGTAGCGTATATTTCTATCAACCTAAACTGGACCGATTGAAACCCACTGGCGGGTAGCAACGACATTCTAAACTTAAGAAACTGTTCTTTGTCCATACCCTTGATCATAACATCAAAGGAATCTATAAGTACTCCAAAATAGCGGTTTATTCGAACGAGTTTTTCAGTAAAAAAAGTAGCGGTTTGGAGTTTATCGTCAATGATCTGTTTGAGTTCATGAATGATTAACTTAAAATACAATTCTGTAATTTGATGATAGGTTATAAAAATTTCTTCATCAGGAAAATGGGTTCGTGGAACTTGAAGACTTAAGAGTGTGTCAAGATGAATATAATCCCAATAAGTCAGGTATTTATCATGTAGCAGGCCATCCAGATAAGCGCCTAAATCCTGTCCTGAATTCTTGAATTTTTTTTCAAGTTGCTTGATTTTTTCGGTAATTTCGGGTTGGATGTTTTCTTCCATTAGTCTATTATAATTTTGAATGGGTGCTTTAGGCCCTTAAAGGCATCTAGATCTGCTTCTATAGAGCCTACGAGTATGTCAGCTTTAATCTTAACCGGCATTCGATTTTTATCATCACTGATCCAAACGGTCATGCTTTCTTCTTCTTTAAATACACGTTCGGCCTGAACATACGGTCTAAACTTTAAACACGAGATTTTACCAAGCTTTGTTTTAATGACTTCTCTGCCCAGAAACTTGAGTTTGAATTTGTAATTTTCATTGTCAAAAAACATGTCCACATATTTTTCGTCTCCAATCTTTAAGGATCTCGTGTCAAGATTATTTCTTAAGTAATAAAAAGAGGACATCAAATCCTGAATATCACCTTTGGTGTCAAAAGTACGTCTGGTATTTCGTTTTTTGTCGTGGACCAAAGCTTTTTTCTTAGCATGATCAAAATTAATTTCTATGTCTTTAGTATGTCCACCTTCGTTTATTTTGCGAATAAAACGATAGGGTATGACTTTTTCTCTATTGATGTAGGTTTCGTAGTAATCTTCTACCTTAAAAAAGGCACTAAGTATCCCGGACGATTTACCTACACCAACGATGTGGTGTACAGGTTTTCCATCAAGTATTTCTTTTTTGACTTCTAAGGTGGCATAGCTGGCGGTAAACCATCCATAATGAATTCTAAACTTAAACCATTCACCATCCTGAAACGCCTGATGGGTTTGCTGTGATATGGCGGTGGTGCTTACGAATAAGAGCAATATAAAAATGTTTCTCATAAAGATTTGGGATTTAAAAGCTATGATCATCAAGTCATTTGCAATATCCATTCCAAAAGTAAGGTTTAATATAAACACTTAAAATACAATTATGTTGCAAAAATATAAAAACAAAAAAAGAGAGCCACCACAGCTCTCTTTTACTTTTATTAACCAACTAAAAACTTAAATTATGAGAATAATTATTGTTTTCATAATAAATGGTAACCACTCCACTTATTAATACAAAAGTGGGCTTTTTTTATTGATTTATCAACCGAAAACGTTTTTTTAATATGAAATTTAACAAAAAATTAGTTAAATAAATATAATAATATATTAATTGCTGTTTTTTTAGCGCTTTAGTTGCGAATATGTGAAATTAAACTGATTAACATTAAGTTACAGCGTTCCACGTTCTTCTTGTTCACGTTCTATAGCTTCAAAAAGGGCTTTAAAATTACCTTTTCCGAATGATTGAGCACCTTTTCTCTGGATAATTTCAAAGAACATAGTAGGGCGGTCCAGTACAGGCTTGGTAAATATTTGTAAAAGATATCCTTCATCATCTCTATCAATGAGAATACCTAATTCCTTTAAAGGTTCAAGTTCTTCGTCGATTTCGCCAACTCTATCCAAAACGGTATCATAGTAACTGGAAGGTACGGTTAAAAAGTCGACTCCTCTTGCCTTTAAAGATGATACTGTTTCAATAATATTATCTGTAGCCAGTGCCATATGTTGCACGCCTGCGCCATTATAAAAATCAATATATTCTTCAATTTGAGATTTTTTGCGGCCTTCAGCAGGTTCATTGATAGGAAATTTGATTCGACCGTTTCCATTACTCATAACTTTACTCATAAGAGCGGTATATTCGGTAGAAATATCTTTATCATCAAAAGACACTAGTTGCGCAAACCCCATGACTTTGGCGTAAAATTCGCACCATTTATTCATCTCATTCCAACCCACATTTCCTACCATATGATCAATATATTTAAGACCCGTGGATTCGGTTTTATACGGTTTAGTCCATTTGGTATATCCGGGAAGAAAAACTCCGTTGTAATTCTTGCGTTCAACAAAAATATGCACAGTTTCCCCATAGGTGTGGATTCCCGAGGTTACCACTTTACCATTTTGATCGCTGTCAGTTCTTGGTTCAAAATATGATTTAGCTCCGCGTTTTACTGTTTCTTCATAACTTTTTGTAGCGTCATCAACCCAAAGAGCCACAACTTTAACACCGTCGCCATGGGCATTAATGTGTTGGTTTATTGCGCCATCCGGTTGTAATGGAGAGGTTAGTACCAATCGAATTCTGTCTTGTTGTAATACATAGGAGACACGATCCTTAAGGCCTGTTTCAAGACCTGCATAGGCAATGGGTTCAAATCCCCAGGCTGTTTGATAGTAGTATGCAGCTTGTTTTGCATTGCCTACATATAGTTCTACATAGTCTGTTCCTAATAAGGGTAAAAAATCTTCGGCTTGCGGAATGATTTTCTCTAAATTTTCTGGTGTTGTATGTGTTGACATGATTGTATTTTAATAGAATTGAAATAATGCTTGATTTTTGTATACTCGCATAGAGTCTTCCTTACCACATGGCTCTTATATGCGCTGTAATATCTACTCTGAAGTTAAGCATAATTTTGATAGTTTATAGAATTGTGATGTTAAGAAACTTAAGTTTAACTTGTGTTTGTCCAGCTCACACAGGGATACTACCACCTCTAATGTTCGAGCCATGAGGTATGATAATCATCGTCTGCAATTTTCATAGCAGCTTCGGTCACCATAAGAGGTTTAAACGTATCTACCATCACCGCAAGTTCATCTGTTTTGGTTTTACCAATACTTCGTTCTACGGCACCGGGGTGTGGACCATGCGGAATACCTGCCGGATGTAATGAAATGTGCCCCGCATCGATATCATTTCTACTCATAAAATCACCATCAACATAATAGAGAACTTCGTCACTATCAATATTACTGTGATTATATGGTGCGGGGATACTATCCGGGTGATAATCATAAAGTCTGGGAACAAATGAGCATACTACAAAGGCATCGGTTTCAAAGGTTTGGTGTACCGGCGGTGGTTGATGAATTCTTCCTGTAATAGGTTCAAAGTCATGAATGGAAAATGCATAAGGAAAATTATAACCGTCGTACCCGACTACATCAAAAGGATGTGTCGCATAGATCATATCAAAAATCTCATCTTGCTTTTTGACTTTTAAAAGAAACTCACCCTTCTCATCATGGGTTTCTAGGGTGTGAGGAGGTCGCAAATCCCTTTCGCAAAAAGGAGAATGTTCCAATAATTGTCCAAACCAGTTTCTGTATCGTTTAGGAGTATAAATCGGCCTTCTCGATTCTACAATAAATAATCTGTTGTCACTCGTATCAAAGTCCATTTGATAGATAGTTCCTCTGGGGACTACGATATAATCTCCATATTTAAAGTCTATGACACCCAAATGGCTGATAAAGCGACCACTTCCTTTGTGTATAAACAGTAACTCATCAGCATCAGTGTTTTTGTAAAAATAATCTTTTACTGATTCCTGCGGTGCAGCAAGCGTAATATGTACATCCGCATTGGTAAGTACAATTTTTCTACTTTCTAAATAATCCTTTTCAGGTTGTATTTTGAAACCATGGAGACGATAAGACTTTATATTGTTCTTTAAAGCAATTTTGGGAGCCGCATCATAGCTTCCCTTAATCTCTTTAACTTGCGTGGGTCTGTGGTTGTGATACAGATTTGTTGACATACCATCAAACCCTATAGTTCCAAATAATTGTTCGTAATAAAGAGAGCCATCAGGTTTTTTAAAAATCGTATGGCGTTTTGGTGGGATCTTACCCAGGCTATGATAAAAAGGCATAATTCAATACTTTAAATAAATAACTAAACTTTCTTCTGAAAATAGGGATCAATTAACAGTTCCCTTTATTCAGGATTGCGCTTGATAAGGTAGTGAAGATGTATCAATAAGTTGTGCCAAAAAAGAGTCATAACATTACAAATGTCGTAAATTTTTTGCTGATTCGTGTCATCAAAGTATTAAAACCAGAAGCCAATGCTAAAAAACCACTCACTTTCACCCAACTCAGGAGAATACGAATACTTGACCTGCACGGGTCCGGCAAAGGTTTCTAAACCATACCCGAGAGCATAGCCTGTAAATTCAGGGTTTTCAAACCATTTACCTGTGCTAAAAAGTTTTTTTCCTGCATTAGCATAGTTCGCAGCAAGGTTGATATGGTTTTTTGGGAATATTTCGTAATCAACGGTAACGCCTACTTTGGCAAAACTTTGACCGGTAAATCCTATAAAGTCATACCCATAAAAAGGAATGAAATTATTAATAGTCTTAGCGCCAAATCCTCCCAAAAAGAAATCAAAAGAATCAAGATCCGTATTCCCTATTTTAGTACCGGCTTCGGCTTCGGTTTGAACAGAGACGTTGTGACATATGGGAAACGCATATCCGAGTTTAGCTTTGAATATAGAAAACTCATTAAAATTATCGTTATAATCTGAAGAATAGAAGTAGCCGTTCAGATCTGCTGAAAACAAATACCCTTTTGAAGGGAAATATTTGTTGTCAAAAGAGTCAAACCGTAATGATGAAAAAGCGCCAATATAATCACTATCGTCAAACACGGTTTGGGGGACTAAATTTTCATCTTCACCAAACGTTTCAGTAAAAATGTTCAGGTTCTTGTATTCTATGCCAAAACCAAGGGAAAAGGCTTGTTTTAAAAGAGTCTGAGCGTATACTTGAGCCGTATAATCTTTATACTCTACATCAACATTATTAATACCTATATTAGGTACAACAGTGATATCAGTTAAAAAGCCGTAGGGAATATCTTTTTCAAATTTATTATAGCGAAATTTAAAGCCATAACTCCAGTAAAAACCCTTATCGACATAGTAATCTACATTATATCTAATATTGTCCCCTAAAGCAAGATCTGCAGATAAAACATCATTATTAAGAAATAAACTTTTGCGGGTAACATTTAGTAAAGCAGCTGTTTTATACAGATCATCGTAATGCACTGCTAAGCGAAGTAGCATTTTGTTTTTGCTTTCTTTTACGTTTACTAATAATCCTTTGCCGGTTTCATTATCGATGAGACGATGACTTACGCGATCAAAATTACCGGTCGCTGATAGGTTATTAATTCCTTCATTAAGTCTTTGATAGGTTGTAGTAAGCGGTATTTTCATTTTGAGTTTTCCTTTGACGTAGGATCTCGTATAGCGCGTGTTGCCAGAAACAAGCAGACTGTTAATATGTATGGTGTCTGATGTTTTAGAAATTGGCTGTTTTGTTTTTGTAAGGTTGGTTCTCGGTTGCTGCTGACTCCGAATTTCTTCAAATAATTGCATCGAATTTTGCGCTGCCTCTTCTCCAACTTTTATAATTTTTTCAGTATCCTGAAAGGACAGAACGGTAAAATCTCCGATAGATGGCTTTATATAGATATCGGTTTTTGTAATTTTATCCCTCATATCTTTTATGGTTCTAAAATTACTGATTTGTAACATGATATTAGTTACAGAGTTAAGTTGGTTTACAGTCATTAAACTGTCTTGGACATCCACACCTATGACAATATCAGCACCTCTTTTTTTGATCTCTTCTACCGGATAATTATTTGCAACTCCACCGTCGGTTAGTAACACGCCATCAATTTCGACAGGGCTAAAAACGGAGGGAAGTGCACTGCTTGCAGAAACAGCTTGTGGTAAATATCCTTTATCCAAAATTACTTGTTCTCCATTTTCAATATTAGTAGCCACACAGAAAAAAGGAATAGGTAGACTGTCAAAATCACGCACATTGTTTACGTGAGAAGTATATCGAGAGAAAAGGTTATAAAAATTCTGCCCTTTGGAAAGGCTCTTGGGTAAACCAACTTTAAATTTATCAAAAGGGAGGGTTATGGCGTACTTTTCGGCGTCTTCTCTTTCATAAAAAGTTTTTGCACGACGCGGGAGATCGTCTTGTATAAGTTCGTTAAAATCTACAGATCTAAAAATTGAGTCTAAGGTCGTTGCGCTATAGCCGGCGGCATATAAAGATCCAATGATGGCTCCCATGCTCGTACCCCCAATATAATCAATACGCACGCCCGAGTCTTCGATGACCTTTAAAACGCCTATATGTGCTAAACCTTTTGCACCACCGCCACTTAGTACAATCCCAACTTTAATATCTTTTTGATTAGCAATAGTATCTGTTGAGGTTTGCGCAAGACAGGTAAAGTTTCCTAAATAGCACATGGCAAGGATGCAAACCGAAAGTACCTTTGATAATGGAGTTGATTGATTCACGTTGGATCCTTTTTAGAAAGATAGTAATTATAAATTTTGGTTGCGCGAGAATTTCCTACAATTTGAGCAAGTTCTTGTATAGAGGCTTTTTGTATCCTTTTAACCGACCTAAAAGTCTTTAGTAGCTCAATCACTGTTTTTTCTCCAATTCCCGGTATTTTATCAAGTTCGGTGTCCAGTGCAGCTTTACTCCTTTTTTGACGGTGAAAGGTAATGCCAAAGCGATGCGCTTCATTACGTAGGTGTTGGATAACTTTGAGTGTTTCTGATTTTTTATCCAAATATAACGGTATAGAATCTCCCGGATAATAGATCTCTTCAAGGCGTTTAGCAATACCAATAATGGTAATCTTGCCTCGCAAGTCGAGATCATCTAAGGCTTTTAGTCCAGAGGACAACTGTCCTTTACCACCATCTACGATTACAAGTTGTGGTAACGGCTCTCCTTCTTCTTTTAAACGTTTGTAGCGACGATAGACTACTTCTTCCATAGAAGCAAAATCATTAGGGCCATCCACCGTTTTTATATTAAACTTGCGATATTCTTTTTTGCTTGGCTTTCCGTTTTTAAAAACAACACAAGCAGCGACTGGATTAGAACCTTGAATATTTGAATTATCAAAACATTCTATATGATGTGGCTCTGAGGGCAGTCTCAAATCTTTTTTCATTTGAGCCATCAATCTTTTTTCATGACGATCCGGATCAATAATTTTAATTTGCTTAAAACGTTCTTGTCGATAATATTTTGCATTTCTAATAGAAAGATCGAGGATTTTTCTTTTGTCCCCTAATTGCGGAACGGTAACTTTAATATGTTCGCCAAGGCTAAGTTTAAAAGGAAGATAAATTTCTTTTGAATTAGAATTAAAACGTTGTCTAAGCTCAACTACAGCTAGTTCTAGCAGTTCTTTATCGGTTTCATCGAGTTTCTTTTTGATCTCAGTGGTATGAGATCGAATGATAGAACCATAGGAAAGCTGTAAAAAATTGACGTACCCATAAGCTTCATCCGATATTACAGAGAAAACATCTACGTTACTAATTTTTGGGTTAACTACTGTGGATTTTGCTTGGTATTTTTGAAGAACTTCAATCTTTTCTTTTATACGCTGAGCCTCTTCAAACTCCATATTCTCGGCATGCGTATGCATGAGATTTTTAAATTGTTGCAAAGAGTCTTTAAAGTTTCCTTTAACAATTTGTCGTATGGCTTCTATATTTTCGTTATATTCATTTTCTTCTTGTAGACCTTCGCATGGGCCTTTACAATTACCTAGATGGTATTCCAGACACACCTTGTATTTATCGTTTTGAATTTTTTCTTCAGCTAAATCATAGGAACAGGTTCTGAGCTGGTATAAATTTTTGATTAATTCGAGTAGCGTGTTTACCGTTTTAAAACTTGTATAGGGACCAAAATATTCGGAACCATCTTTGATTAGATTTCGTGTAGGAAAAACTCTTGGAAAACGTTCTTTCTTAATACAAATCCATGGATACGTTTTATCGTCCTTGAGCATAACATTAAACCGTGGCTGATGCTTTTTAATCAAATTGTTCTCTAGTAAGAGTGCATCAGTTTCGGTTTCGACGATAATATGTTTGATAAAACGGATTTTTTTTACTAAAACCCCGATACGATGGCTGTCATGCTTTTTCGTAAAATAAGAAGAAACTCTTTTTTTTAAATTCTTAGCTTTACCAATATAAAGTAATTTATCATCTTTGTCGTAATATTGATACACCCCAGGATTACTTGGCAGGGTTTTTAATTGTATTTCTAGAGGAAGTTGCTGCATATTCACAGTGTAAATTTAAGATATAGTGTCATGTTAAAAGGTGCTCAAAAGGTTTAATTTATGTTAAAAAATTAAAGGATTCCGCATAGATTAAAAAAAAAAGGATAAGTTCGAAAAGCACGTTTATCTTTGTGTCATGATAATTTAATTCACCATTTTTTTGGAAGTAAAAAAAAGAATAATAGGAAGAACAGATAAGGCCGATTTCCCACTTTTGGAAATCAATGAAATCGACGTAAAAATCGATACAGGTGCCTATACCTCTTCAATTCATTGCAAAGATATAGAAGAGATCGACGAAACGTTACAATGTAGTTTTCTGGATGCCACACATCCAGAGTATAATGGTAAACAGTTTGTTTTTACAAACTATGATATTACTGCTGTTAAAAGTAGTAATGGGGAAATAGAAGTGCGGTATACTATACGAACTAAAATACGTCTGTTTAATAAAACATATCCAATCACACTTACCTTGTCTTCAAGAGATGACATGCGATTTCCGGTTTTACTGGGAAGACGATTTTTGAGCGGAAAATTTTTAGTTGATCCACAATTAGAAGATCAATCACATAATAATAAATCATAATGAACATTAAAATCTTGTCGCGAAGCGCAAACCTTTTTTCAACAGATGCGCTTGTGCAGGCAGCGGTAAAACGTAAACACACAGTACAGGTAATTGATCCGCTAAATTGCGACATAGTAATTGAGAAAAAAAAACCGGAAATTTATTATAGAGGTAAACGATTAGATCACGTTGACGCAGTAATTCCAAGAATTGGCGCTTCCATTACGTTTTATGGTACTGCGGTAGTACGTCAGTTTGAGATGATGAATGTGTTTACTACCGTACAATCACAGGCACTGGTGCAGTCAAGAGATAAATTACGTAGTTTACAGATATTGTCAAAAGCGGGTTTAGGCCTGCCTAAAACGGTGTTTACTAACTATTCAAAAGACGTGTCTGGGGCTATAGAACATGTGGGTGGAGCTCCTTTAATCATAAAACTATTGGAAGGTACTCAAGGATTGGGAGTGGTATTAGCAGATACACAAAATGCTGCTGAGTCTGTGATAGAAGCCTTTAATGGATTACAAGCTAGAGTGATTATTCAAGAGTATATTAAAGAAGCTAAGGGCGCTGATATTAGGGCTTTGGTAATTGATGGACAAGTGGTAGGAGCGATGAAGCGTCAAGGTAAGGACGGTGAATTTAGATCTAATTTACATCGCGGTGGCAGCGCAGAGGTTATTGCGCTTAGTGAAGAAGAAGAAAATGCTGCTATCAAGGCGGCAAGAGCAATGAAGTTGGGGGTTGCAGGAGTGGATATGTTGCAAAGTGAACGAGGTCCATTAATATTAGAGGTAAACTCGTCCCCGGGCTTAGAGGGTATTCAACAAGCCACAGGAAAGGATATTGCAAAATCAATAATCAGATATATCGAACGAAGTATATAATTTCATTCTTTCTACTATGAAAAAATCAGATGTTCTTAATATCTTAGGTGAGCATATACAATTGGGTGAGAGCCGAACGATTAATTTCAACATAGCCAATCTTTATACCTCTACAAAAGTTGAAATTCCAATTATAATAGAGCGTTCAAAAAAATCGGGTCCCACTGTTTTAATAACAGCCGGAATTCATGGGGATGAGGTAAATGGTGTGGAGATAGTACGACAAATTATTTCTAAAAAAATCAATAAACCCCAGTGCGGTACCATTATTTGTATTCCACTTTTAAACGTTTTTGGCTTTTTAAATATGGATCGGTTTTTTCCGGACGGACGTGATTTAAATCGGGTTTTTCCCGGATCCAAAAATGGTTCGTTAGCGAGTCAATTTGCCTATCAGTTTACCAATGAGATTTTGCCCGTTGCAGACTATTGTCTGGATTTTCATACCGGTGGAGGAAGTCGTTTTAATGCAGCTCATATTCGGGTTGATCCTACCAATGCTGAGTTAATGAAATTGGCGGAAACGTTTAATGCACCTTTTACATTGTTGTCTAAAAACGTTGATGGCTCATTCAGAGCTACCTGCTCAAAAAAAGGAATTAAAATTTTACTTTTTGAAGGGGGGAAATCCCAAAACAGCAATAAGGATATAGCGAAGGAAGGAGTGATCGGTACAATGAGAATACTAAAACACCTTGAAATGCTCATGCCGGAGTTTTCAATTCCTAATGCCCGAGCCAAAAGTATAGTTATTAAGAAAAGCTACTGGGTCCGAGCTAAAAATAGTGGCATGCTACATATCAAAATTCCTTGTGGTAAACATGTTGAAAAAGGAGAGTTTTTGGCCACAATTACGGATCCATATGGGAAAATGCGCACCGTGGTAAAAGCTCCTAATGAGGGGTATATTATTAATGTGAATGAAGCTCCGATAATCCATAAAGGAGATGCGATTTTTCATATAACCACAGCACTATTTGAGGATGCCAATGAATAAAAAAGCACTGAGACAGCACTATAAAATATTACGGGCTGATTTGGATAATAGCACCATAGAGTCAAATAGTTTAGCAATTGCTAATCGCATCTTAACAATGCCTTTATGGGGCTTTAGTTTCTATCATATTTTTTTGTCAATTGAAGAGCAAAAGGAGGTGGATACAGATTTTATACTACATGTTTTACAGGGGAAAGATAAAAATGTAGTGGTTTCTAAAAGTGATTTCACAACGAATCAACTTAGCAACTATCTGCTTACTGATAACACCCGTTTAATAAAGAATGAATATAATATCCCAGAGCCTGTAGACGGCATACCTATTGCTTCTGATCAAATTGAGGTAGTTTTTATACCCCTGTTAGCCTTTGATACAGTTGGGAATAGAATAGGGTATGGGAAGGGTTTTTATGATCGATTCTTAGCCAAATGTAATGACAAGGTGATCAAAGTAGGGCTATCTTTTTTTGAAGCAGCACCAGAATTTAGTTTTGTAGAATCTACCGATATAAAACTTGATTATTGCGTCACCCCCAATAAAACTTATGTATTCGAGTGAAATTAGCTTGAATCTGGAGATTCTTTATAGTATATTAGATTCTTTAATAGTAATACACTTATGTCCCAAAAATTAGGAAGAATATGCATCATTGATGATGATAAAATTTATGTTAATCTTGTTAGCAAGATAATTAAGATGAGAGCGTTATCTGATGAGATCTTAATTTTTAAAAACGGAAAAGAAGCCATTGAGTTTTTTGTTCAGGCACTTCCCGGTAATCAAAAAGAGATATTTCCTGATGTAATTTTATTGGATTTGAACATGCCCATTATGGATGGATGGGAGTTTTTGCAAGAATTCCAGAAGATCAAAGATCAAATTGTCGAGAGCTATAGTTTATATGTTGTAAGTTCGTCTATTGATTCTCGCGATGTTGATCGTGCTAAAGCAATCGATTTTGTTAGGGATTATCTCACTAAACCTATCAAAATTAAGGATTTTGAAAGAATTCTCAGTAATTAGGCTGCTTTACTAAACTCTTTAGGAAATGCTTTTTTATTGAAAATAAGCAGTAAAAACACCCCAATACTTATCGCAGAGTCTGCAATGTTGAATACAGGATCGAAAAAAGAAAATGGTTGTCCGCCCCATATAGGAATCCATTCTGGCAAGATATCATCATACAGGGTAAATTGAATCATATCTACCACCTTACCGTAAAAGAGATCTTCATATCCCCCTGCAACCGGTAAAAATTCTGCAATTTGGATACTTGTACTTTCACTAAATAGAACACCATAAAATATGGAATCGATGATATTTCCAAAGGCTCCTGCAAAAATTAATGCAATACAAAATACCAGAATATCCGGGCTTTTTTTACGTACAGAATCGTATAGCCAATAACCAATACCGGTTATAGCGACGAGTCTAAAAAGCGTCAATGCAAGTTTTCCGTAAATTCCTGGAAGTTCAAAACCCCAAGCCATACCTTTGTTCTCCACAAAAACCACTCTAAACCACTCAAAAACTTTTACTTCTTCATATAGGCTAAAATGTGTTTTTATGTAAATTTTAGAGACCTGATCGATCAATAGGACTAAGAATATTACTAAAATTGATTTTTTTAAGGACATAAGTATAGTTTACAAGATCACCGATCTTATATAAGAGCGACAAAAATAATGTTTTATTTTATTTTATAGACATTAATATCACCGTTGAGTGATATTAGGTTTATGGAGTGATTTCCCAGCATATTTTCTGTCAAAATATTGCCCGTATTAGTTCTTGTGGTTAGGGTAGCATTCTTGGTATACAAAGTAATCGCACCAGAAATTGTATGCACATCGGCGTTTCCTTCAAAGTAATTGGCTCTAACAATTCCGGAATTGAGCTCGGCGAACAGATAGTGTAGTTTGGCATCAATGATACAATTAGCTTGCTTAGATATCAAGTAGATACTTATGTTTTCAGGAACAAAAATTGTCATCTTTGCAGCACTTATTTTATGTGCAGCGAGCTTATCATTAAGTTTTTCAAGAAAGGGTTGTATATCATCTGATATGTGCAAGGTAGATTTAGTTCTTTTTGATTGAATGACGAACATGTTTTCATATTCACCTTCTGAAGAATATTTAATTTTAATTTCTTTTCTTGAAGTGTTTAAAATTTCAATCGTAGAAACAAAATCAGTTTGAATGTACACTGCGCTTATATCGGCACTTGAGAATTTTTTTTCACCACGTCTTTGTCCATAGCTACATGAAAAGGTAAAAAATAAAGTAAGATTAAGTAAAAGCACATGATTCATTGCGGTAGATATAAAATAAATAATGCTCTCCATTTACAGAAAGCATTACTTATTATTCTCAGGAAAATCTAGTTGCCTAGCTCTGCATATTTTTAGCTTCAATACTCAATGTTGCATGAGGAACAAGCTTTAAGCGTTCCGGATTAATTAGTTTTCCGGTTACTCTACATACTCCGTATGTTTTGTTTTCTATACGTAACAATGCATTTTTTAAATCTCTAACGAATTTTTCTTGTCTAATGGCTAATTGTGTATTGGCTTCCTTAGACATTGTTTCGCTTCCTTCTTCAAATGCTTTAAAAGTTGGGGAGGTATCATCCGTACCATTATTACCATCATTTTTATAGGCACTTTGAAGTAGTTCCAGATCTTTATTGGCTTTTTGCATTTTTTCAAGAATGATTTCCTTGAATTTAGCAAGCTCAGCATCGCTATACCTTACTTTTATATCATCTGCCATGTCATTAATTTTTTTTAATTATTAATTGGGTTGCAATGTCATCAAACGTTATTTCGGTACCATTTATTATGGTTTCTGAAAATTCGATGGTTTCGGTAAGCGTTTCACTTTTGATATATGCATCATTGGTTAAAACTGCTTCCTGAACTTGTTTATTGCTCTCAAACACGATGGTAATCTTATCGGTAACCTCAAGTCCGCTGTCTTTTCGTAAATTTTGTATACGATTAACTAACTCCCTAGCAATACCCTCTTTCTTTAGATCTGGTGTTATGGTTACATCCAAAGCCACTGTCAAAGCTCCGGAATTTGCAACAAGCCAACCTTCGATGTCTTGAGAACTTATATCAACATCTTCGGATCCTAAAGTAATAATTTTATCTTTAACTTTTATATCATAGCTTCCTGTTTGTTCAAGAATTTTAATTTTTTCTTGATCAAAACCTTGTATTTCGTTGGCTATCAACTTCATGTCTTTACCAAAACGAGGGCCTAAAGTTTTGAAATTTGGTTTAATCTGTTTTACCAAAATACCTGAAGCATCGTCGATAAGCTCTATTTCTTTTACGTTAACTTCACTTTTAATAAGATCAGATATTTCTTGTATTTCTTTTCTCTCAGCTTCATTAAGTACAGGTATCATGATTCGTTGTAAGGGTTGACGAACCTTGATTTTTTCTTTCTGACGTAAAGAAAGTACCAACGATGAGACGGTTTGCGCTTTTTGCATTTTGTGCTCTAATGCAACATCTACGTAGGATGCATCATACTCTGGAAACAATGATAAATGAACACTTTCAAAACTTTCTTTTCTTGTAACGGCATTTAAGTCTTTATACAAGCGATCCATAAAAAACGGAGCAACCGGTGCACCTAATTTTGCAACGGTAACCATACAGGTGTAGAGTGTTTGATAAGCAGATATTTTATCTTTTTGATAATCCCCTTTCCAAAACCTTCTTCTGCTCAATCTTACAAACCAGTTACTTAAATTCTCCTGTACAAAATCTGAAATTGCACGGGTAGCCTTGGTGGGTTCATATTCGGTATAAAAAGTATCTACATTCTTAATAAGTGTATGCAGTTCGCTTAAAATCCAACGATCAATCTCCGGACGTTCCTGCAAGGGAATGTCATCTTCGTCATACGTAAACTTATCAATATTGGCATAAAGTGTAAAAAATGAATATGTGTTGTACAGGGTGCCAAAGAACTTACGACGCACTTCTGCGATCCCTTCGCTATCAAATTTTAAATTATCCCAAGGGTTCGCGTTGCTAATCATGTACCAACGTGTGGCATCAGGTCCGTAGGTTTTTAACGTTTCAAAAGGATCTACTGCATTACCAAGACGTTTGGACATTTTTTGTCCGTTTTTGTCAAGAACCAAACCATTGGATACAACATTTTTGTAGGCAACATCATCAAAAACCATGGTGGCTATAGCGTGAAGCGTGTAGAACCATCCTCGTGTTTGATCTACTCCCTCAGCAATAAAGTCAGCTTTACGTGCTCCTGATTCTACTTTTTCTTTATTTTCAAAAGGATAATGCCATTGTGCATATGGCATAGATCCAGAGTCAAACCATACGTCTATTAAATCACTTTCTCTTTGCATAGGTTTGCCTGATGGTGACACTAATGTAATTTTATCAACTACATTTTTATGCAGGTCAATGGTATCGTAATTTGCTTCGCTCATGTCGCCGACTTTGAACTCAGCAAAAATATCTTCAGCAAGAACACCGGCTTTAATTGCTTTGTCCATTTCGCTTTTTAGCTCAGCAACAGAACCTATTATTAACTCTTCTTTTCCATCGTCAGTTCTCCATATAGGTAGCGGGATTCCCCAAAAACGAGAGCGTGATAGGTTCCAATCATTCGCATTGGCCAACCAATTACCGAAACGACCTTCACCGGTAGCTTTAGGTTTCCAATTGATACCTAAGTTCAATTCATGCATACGATCCTTAAAATCGGTAACTTTTATAAACCAGGAATCCAAAGGATAGTACAAGATTGGTTTATCAGTACGCCAGCAATTAGGATAACTATGCACATACTTTTCAACCTTGAAAGCTTTGTTTTCTGTTTTTAATTTAATGGCAATTTCAACATCAACAGATTTTTCAGGTGCTTCTCCGTCATCATAGTATTCATTTTTGACGTATTTTCCGCCAAGTTCACCCATTTGACCTATAAAGCGACCTTGCAGATCTACCGTAGGAACCAAGTTATCATTTTCATCTAATAACAACATCGCCGGAACTTCGGGTACCGCTTGTTTGGCTACTAATGCATCATCGGCTCCAAAGGTTGGTGAGGTGTGTACTATACCGGTTCCGTCTTCGGTAGTTACAAAATCTCCGGATATAACTCTAAAAGCATTTTCAGGATTATGATAGGGTTGTACATAATCTAATAATTGTTCATATCGAACATCAACCAGGTCAGCGCCTTTACATTCGGCAACCACCTGATACGGTATTTTTTTATTTTCTGAAGTGTAGGATTCTAATACTGTAGCGTCTTCTGCAGCATAGTATTTTCCTGTGAATTGCTTAGCAAGCAAACTTTTGGCAAGCACCACTTGAATTGGCTCAAAAGTGTATTGATTAAAAGTTTTTACAACAACATAATCAATTTTTGCACCAACAGTTAATGCAGTATTACTCGGTAAGGTCCACGGTGTGGTAGTCCAGGCTAGAAGGTATAAATTATCTTCCAGTCCAGACAGAGATGCAGGTAATGTTTCTCTGATTACTTTAAATTGTGCTACAACGGTGGTATCCGTCACATCCTGATAGGTTCCCGGTTGATTTAGTTCATGAGAACTTAATCCCGTTCCTGCCTTTGGAGAATAGGGTTGTATAGTGTATCCCTTATACAGCAATCCTTTTTTATATATTTCGGATAGCAACCACCATACACTCTCCATATATTTGGATTTGTAAGTGACATAAGGATCTTCCATATCCACCCAGTATCCGATCTTTTCAGTCAAATCATTCCAGATATCTGTATAGCGCATCACGGCTTTTTTACAAGCCTCATTATATTCTTCTACGGTAATTTTTTTACCAATATCCTCTTTCGTGATACCCAATTCCTTCTCCACGCCAAGCTCAACAGGGAGGCCATGAGTGTCCCAACCTGCTTTTCTCTTTACCTGAAAACCCTTCTGAGTTTTATAACGACAAAAGATGTCCTTAATGGCACGCGCCATGACATGGTGAATACCAGGTAACCCATTGGCAGACGGAGGTCCTTCAAAAAATACAAAAGGAGCTGATTGTTCACGCTCGGAAATGCTCTTTTCAAAAATGTTATGTTGTTGCCAAAAATCCAGTATTTCTTCTGCGGTTTTTGGCAAGTCAAGTCCTTTGTATTCAGGAAACTTCGTGCTCATGAGGTCGTTCTTTCTGTTAAGTGTGCGAAAATAAGGATTTTATTGAAAAAAGATAGTGATTTTTAACGGTAAACGTGTTGTGCTATATTTAAAAAGCACACTCATTATATTGTTATCTATAATAGAGTATCGCACAACCTAATTGAGTTTTTATTTCAATACAAGAAAATGTTAAGCCAGATGGAAACGTTTTGGGTTTCAAATTCTATTTGTACCTTCATCTTAATTTTTGATACCGAATACTATTTTAATTATGAGTGAAACGCTAAAAGTAGCCTTAATTCAATCCAATTTATCATGGGAGCATGCAGGTGAAAACAGAACTAATTTTGAACAAAAATTAAATAAACTCGCCCAAACTGTTGATTTAGTCGTGCTACCGGAAATGTTTAGTTCCGGTTTTACAATGAATGCCAGTGCTGTTGCAGAAGGTATGAATGATGCTACAGTACAATGGATGCTACGTATGGCTAAGGCCAAGAACTTTGCATTAATAGGTAGTATAGTCATCAAGGAAAATGATAACTTTTACAATCGCGCACTCTTTGTGTCTCCAGAGGGATCTATTGAATATTATGACAAACATCAGCTGTTTACGATGGCAGGAGAGGATAAGTCTTATACTCCGGGAGAAGACAAGGTAGTTATTGAATATAAAGGATGGCGTATTCAACCGCTGATTTGTTACGACCTGAGATTTCCCGTTTGGTCGAGAAATACCAGTGAGGTGGATGTGTTAATATATATGGCGAACTGGCCTGAAAAGAGAGTGCTTGCATGGGATACATTACTTAAGGCACGTGCCATCGAAAATATGACATATTGTATCGGGGTAAATCGTGTGGGGGTTGATGGTAAGGGATATAATTATGTGGGACATTCTGCGGTATATGATGTCTTAGGAAATCCAATTACTTCAAATACTCCGGTTGAAAAGGAAACCATATTATATGCAACATTAGATAAAACACATATACAGCAAACAAGAGTTAAATTGCCATTTCTCGTGGATGCAGATCCTTTTACTATCCTAAAAAAAGATAACTAATCTAGGTTGTCTAGGATAAACGTTTGTCTCAGTTCCCAATTGGCTCTTACATCAATGGTTTTAGGAAAGTAAATAATTTTTTCGGGTTGTAAGCCTTTAAGAAAGTTACCAGTGTCCCAGCGGTTATTTGCATTTTGATCTAGTACCACGCGAATATTATATTTTCCCGCTTCCAAATATTCAAAAGTAACAGTGCCTAGTTCGTCGATGCTCTTTTCTGAAACTATTTCGTCCTTATCGTTGGTTAACTGGATAATTACCGGAAAAGACGAAACGTTCTCCAAATCCAGAAAAATTTTACCGTAATCAGTTATTTTTTTTGTGCTGAAGGTGAAGGATAGACTGTCATTAACATTGTCCATAAAATCTTCAATTGCATTTGGTAATACATTGATTGTATAGACTTGATCTTCTTGTTGATCAAATTTGAAGTCCACGGTATTATATAGGGTGTCGATTTGAGTTGTAAAAGGTACAGGAAGAGAATCACGCATAAACGTGATAAGCGAATCTTCAATCTTACTAATCGGTATGTTTGCAACTAGCTGAAAACTTTCATTGGGAGTTAATATTGCTGGAGAGGTTGGCGATACAATCAAAGAATCCTTATATTGATCTTTAAAGCGTGTTGTCAATGTATCATTGTAAGCAGCTGAAGCTTTAACTGCAAATTGTAAGGAGTCAGCCTCAAAGTAAGGACGAAACCAATAATGTATGGTGTCTGTTTTAAGGTCTCTTATCGTTCTGTACTCAAATTCATCAGGTGTAGCACTGACTATATTTATACGAGTACTGTCTGCTTCTCCTTCATAGGGAAAAACCAAAGAATTTTTTGAACTTTGTTTTGGTTTTAAAAACTTGAATGCCGGTGTTTCTTTGAACAAATTAATAGAAAATACCTTTGCAGTATCACGAGGAATGGCAATAGTATCGCTATAAAAACCTATTTTATCTTGTTTAGGTTGATAGGTGTAGTTAGTAGCAGCATCTTTTAAGGCGATAAGTCTGTACTTACCGGTCTTTAAATTTTCCATCACAAACGCGGTGCTATCCAATGTACTGGACACGTATCGAGGCACTGTATTATAAATAATAGAATCCGTATAGCTTTCGTCGATCTTGTATAACGCTATTGTCGTATAAGGATCTGGTGTTCTGGATATGGCATTTTTTATGGAGCCTTTTATTTTCAAAGAGTCTAGAAAGTCTCCTGTGCTAAAAACATATTTAAAGAATGGCAACGGATTCCCTTCATTATTGTCCACAATACTTTCGCCAAAACTGATACTGTATGTAGTGTTTTCTAAAAGTGTATCAAGAAACTTGATCTTTACAAATTTATTAGCGCCCCCCAACGGTGTTATCGTTGGTTTAGGATCCATTGGTGGAGAAATAACGATCTGTTGCTGTGGATCTTCAAGTTTGATATACTCATCAAAATAAATTCGAATTTCTTTTTTATCAAAGTTTGTAGAAAAATTAGGAGGTGTAGCCCGAACAAACTCAGGAGAAATACTATCTTTTTCGCCACCCGTAATTGTACCTTTTTTGGCACATCCAGCAAGTAATAAGGAAACGCTTAAAGCGACTAGTAGAACTCCATTTTTCATGAATGCTATAACGATTTTGTTTTGATTCACAAAGAAACAACTAATTACTATAAACAAAAAACTATTCTGTTATAGCCATGGTGGCTATACTAAATTTAATCCCTTCAATACCTTTTAGCTCGTTAATACATGCTTGTAATGTAGCACCTGTCGTTATGATATCGTCGACCAGAAGGATGTGTTTTCCTGTCAAAACATCTTGGTTTTGTAAACCAAAGGTTGCTTCAGAGTTTTGCCATCGCATGATTCTTTTTTGTTTCGATTGTTTGGCCGTATAGTTTTTCTTGATCAGTACATTATCAATATAATGCACTTGGAGTAGCTGGGCTATCTTTTTTCCAAACTCCTCTACTTGATTATAACCCCGCTCTTTTAATCTTTTTTTGTGAAGTGGTACCGGAACGACCGCATCAATACCGTCAAAATTTTTGGCATTGAGTAATTGTGATCCAAGCCATGCTCCCAGTGTTACGCCTATTTTTTGTTGTCCGCGATACTTTAAATTATGAATTAGATTTTGCACTAAGCCCTCCTTCTCGAACACGAGAAGCGATACAAAATTTTCAATTTTGATACGATCATAAAATACTTTTTCGATATTTTTCACGTTAACTAGGTGAAAATTCCCTTGAGGTAGGTAATAACGACAAGAAGTGCACAATACATGTTCGTTTCTATCTAAGTTGTTATCGCAGGCGGCACAATGCTGAGGATAGAATAAATAAACAAGATCACAAAGCATATTATAATACGATTAACATTAATAATTCGATTTAACTATTATATTTACCTTAAAAGTAACCATCAAAAATTAAAAATTAACTATGACTACTCAAAACAATAACTTAACCCTTAAGATTTTAATCGGTGTATTAGCAGCATTGCTATTGATTTTGGCCATTTTTTCTTACAAGTTTTATAATGAAGAAAAGCAGAATAAAGCAATTCTTCAACAGGAAAAAGATTTAATAGAAAGTGAATTAGGGGAATTAATTACAAAGTATGATAATGCGATTGCCCTTAATGAAGTTATGGATGATCACTTATTGAAGGCAAAAGAGCGCATCGTGGTGCTATTGGATAGCGTAAAAGATAATGATGCAAATTTAGCTTTGATTTCAAGATATAGAAGAGAGGTTGGTAAGCTAAAGCAAGAAAGAGAGCGTTTGTTCAAATTGGCAGATAGTTTAACAGCTGCCAACTCACAACTTACAACAGATTTAGATAGTACTTCCACAGCTTTAAATCAAAGAATTATATTCTCAGATTCCCTACAGACCCAAAACTCAAAATTAGCTGAAATCGTAGAGCGAGGTTCTGCATTGACAGCTTCTGGTATAAAAGCAGAAGGTGTACGAGTGCGTAATAGTGGAAAAATAACGAATACCTCACGTGCTAGCAGAGCAGATAAGGTAAGAGTATGTTTTACACTATCACCAAATAAACTGACTGAAAAAGGAGATAAAGAATTATATGTTCAAGTTATCAATCCTAAAAATAATTTAATCGGAGACAAGATTTCGATCAATTTTGAAGATGCAGTACTAACTTACAGTGGTCGCAACAAGGTGTTCTATGAAAATGACGCCCTTGATGTATGTGTTCTTGTCAATGCAATGGAAGGTGAGTTAATGGAAGGAAACTACGTGGTAAATGTTTTCTCTGGACCAAGAATGATTTCAAACACTAAGTTCGAATTGAGATAATTTTAGAATAAACAACATTTTAACCATCATGATTTTTAAAATTATGATGGTTTTTTTGTGTTTAGTACATTAATCAAACAACTTCCTTATTAAATAACTCAATTCGTTTCTATTTTGTGCAAATTGAATTAATTTTGTCCAATGGCAAATCAAGAAGATAAATTTAAAAAAGTAATAGCCCATGCAAAAGAGTATGGGTATATTTTTGGTTCTAGTGAAATATATGACGGTTTAAGTGCGGTCTATGATTATGGACAAAACGGAGCTGAATTAAAAAAAAATATCAGAGAATATTGGTGGAAAAGTATGGTGTTTATGCACCAAAATATAGTGGGTTTAGACGCTTCAATATTTATGCATCCCACCACATGGAAAGCTTCTGGTCATGTAGACGCTTTTACCGATCCACTTATTGATAATAAGGATTCTAAAAAAAGATATCGTGCTGACGTATTAATTGAGGACTATGCTGAGAAATTAAATATAAAAGCACAAAAGGAGATAGCAAAAGCTAAAAAGAGATTTGGTGATGCTTTTGATGAAGCACAATTTGCTGCGACCAACCCAAGAGTAGTTAAGTATCTTTCAGAACGTGAGGAAGTACTTAAGCGTATGGGTGCGTCGCTGGAAAAAGAGGATTTAAATGATGTTAAAGCTTTAATTGAAGAACTTGGAATAGCTGACCCGGATACAGGCTCTAAAAACTGGACCGATGTACGTCAGTTCAATTTAATGTTTGGTACCAAGTTAGGAGCATCTGCGGATACTGCAACTGATTTATATTTAAGACCCGAAACTGCACAAGGGATTTTTGTTAACTTTTTAAATGTGCAAAAAACCGGACGCATGAAAATTCCATTCGGAATTGCTCAAACCGGTAAAGCTTTTAGAAATGAAATTGTTGCTCGCCAGTTTATTTTCAGAATGCGAGAATTCGAGCAGATGGAAATGCAATTCTTTGTGAAGCCAGGTGATGAAATGAAGTGGTATGATTACTGGAAAGAAACTCGGCTCAATTGGCACTTATCCTTAGGGCTTGGTGAAGAAAACTACCGCTTTCATGATCATGATAAGTTAGCTCATTACGCCAATGCAGCTGCCGATATAGAATTTAATTTTCCTTTTGGATTCAAAGAATTAGAAGGGATTCATTCACGCACAGATTTTGACTTAAAGGCTCATGAAGAGTTTTCGGGCAGGAAACTTCAGTTTTTTGATCCGGAGTTGAAAGAAAGCTATACGCCTTATGTCGTAGAAACCTCGGTGGGGCTGGACAGAATGTTTTTGGCTGTATTCTCAACCGCTCTACAAGATGAAACATTAGAAGATGGGTCAACCCGAGTGGTGCTTAAACTGCCGGCAGTAGTGGCGCCTGTAAAAGCAGCAGTGTTACCTTTGGTCAAAAAAGACGGACTTCCAGAAATAGCACAACAGATCATTGATGAACTAAAATGGAATTTTAATGTAGTGTATGATGAAAAGGATGCAATTGGACGACGTTATCGTAGACAGGATGCTAATGGAACACCCCTTTGCATTACGGTAGATCATGATACGTTGACAGATCAAACAGTTACCATCCGCGATCGCGACACAATGGAACAAAAACGTGTGGCGATCAAAGATTTAAAAACTTTGATCTCTGAACGGGTTGATATGGAATATTGGCTCAAATAAGTAAATAGATTGTATATATTTTAAACAAAAGCTGCGTATTTACGTGGCTTTTGTCTTTTAAGGATTTGTGCTATATAATAGATGATAGAATTTATTACCCAGTGTATGAATATAATATGTAGTTGAGTTCGCTGTAATTTAAACTTTAGTTGTATTTTTAAATCCAAAAATTTATTCGGAACCCTGATATTTAATGATCTACCTATGAAGCTGAGAAAAATTGTCGCAATTATTGTATTCATGCTAAATTTTGTGGCTTATTCACAAAAAACACAAACAAGTAACGCGACATTAGTTATAGAAGCTACATATATGAAGGAAATTACACCTTTGGTAGGTAAAGAGCTTATTCCGCAAAAACCAAGAGTAGGTCCGATAAACCCCAGAAGAGCCAATGTAAATAAGATTGTTCCCGGTAAGGGATACCCCAGAGGTCAAGATAAGTTATTAGTAAAGCAAAAAAGCCTTAGAACACTTAGGACGGGCAAAGCTCCCTCTCAGAAATTCACTGTTGCTTCGGCAAATCGAGCTCCTACTGACCCTACAGGAGCCGTTGGTCCCAATCATTATGTGAGTGCTAAGAATTATTCGTTTGCAATACATGATAAAGTAGGAAATGTGCTGCTACCCTCGACCTCGTTGGAGAATTTATTTCCCGGAGAAGCTTTGGGAGACCCCATAGTGTTTTACGATAATTTTGCCGACCGTTTTGTTATAACGCAATTCAGCGATACTCCCAACGGTTTTTTGGTTGCAGTGTCCAAAGGTACCGATCCTGTAAATAGTGGATGGTATACGTATCGCTTTACTACGGATAGCTTTCCTGACTACACCAAATTTTCTGTTTGGTCAGATGGCTATTATGTTACAGCGAACAAGAGTCAGGGAGCGCAACAAACCAGCGAGGTGGTTTTTGTCATCGAGCGAGATAAGATGGTGGCTGGAGAGCTCAACGCCAGAATGGTGGGATTTCCATTACCGGGTGCAAATATAGGAGGGTTTTATAGTCCGGCTGCCTTCAATGCGATCGGACAAACATTGCCACCAAGAGGAGAGGCTAAAATAATCTATTATCAGGATGATGAATGGGTAAACGTCAATGAAGATGCATTAAAACTATGGAGCATCAATGTTAATTGGATTCGCCCTGAACTATCTTCGATTACTGAAGCTGAGGTACTGGATGTGACTTCAGGTCAGATAACACCATTTGATTCTACCTTTGATGGAGGAGCCTCTTTTAGTAATATACCTCAACCGGGAACTGAAGGTCAGGATATTGATGCGTTACAAGGGGCGGTCATGTATGCAACAAATTACCGAAGATTTTGTAATTATAATGTGGTGACACTTAATTTTGTGGTGGATATCGATGATCGTCCTGATTTGGATAATGTTGCCGGAGTTCGATGGTACGAACTACGCCAAAATGGTGACGGACAACCGTGGTATGTGTATCAGGAAGGTACGTATGCATCTCCAGATGGTAAGAGTGCTTGGTGTGCGAGTATGGCTATGGATGTATATGGAAATATAGGTATGGGATATACAACCATGGGAACTGTCGAAAATGGTGCTACAGTGGATAGTTATGCCTCATTACGCTATACCGGGAGATTAGATGGAGATCCGTTGGGAAGCATGACCATTGCCGAACAAGACATTGTGATTGGTACAGATATACAACGCAATGGAGGAGAACGTTATGGGGATTATTCGCAAATAACTATTGACCCTATAGATGATCAGACATTTTATCATATAGGTGAATATTTTGAAGCTATCGGTGATAATGCCAGAGATTTTGTAGGTGTTTTCAAAATTGCAAATGTAATAGCTAACGATGTGGGAATAGTAAGTATCCCTGCACCATTTGCAAAAGCTACCTTTAGCAATGCTGAGAATATTACGGTGGAAATACAAAATTTCGGAACTACTTCACAAAGTAACATTCCTGTTAGCTATACTATCAATAATAGTACTCCCGTTAATGAGATTTTTACCGGAACAATCAACCCGGGTGAGACTGCTCTTTTTACATTTGCAGCTGTGGCAGATTTAAGTCAGGATAAAAGTTTTACTGTTAATGCAGAAACAAATCTGGCGGGGGACGCCGAGGTTGAAAATGATTGTATATCAAAGGTTGTAGAGAATATTTATGCCAATGACTTGGGAGTGGTTCAGTTAGTTTCACCTATAAGTGGCGGCGGATTAACAACTGATGAGTTTGTTACAATTTCGATCTACAATTACGGTTCGGTTGCACAATCCAATTTTCCGGTATTTTATTCTTTTAATAATGGCAGTCGAGTGACAGAGACGTTTACAGAAACGATAGCTCCAGGTACTTCTGAACGATATACGTTTAACAGTTCGGTAAATATGACAGCGTTTGGCAACTATACCTTTCAAATTGGAACTGCACTTGGGAATGATGAGGATGTGTCTAATGATTCTATCAATGTAAGCGTAGAGCATAGATTGTGTATGCCAGAGTCTGACTGTCAAAAGTTTGGAGACGGAATAACTTCTTTTGAGCTGGCCAATATTTCTAATGTAGATATCCTCTGTGATAATGGGTATGGAGATTTTACTGATCTTGTTATTAAAATGGACCGTTCAAAGGGGAAGTATATTCTTACCTTAAAAGCGGGGTATGCATCAGGAGACCAGGAACGCTTTTCGTTATGGGTAGATTATAATGATAATAATCTCTATGAGGATGCTGAGTTGATTTTTGACAACGAAATCCTTGAGGAGCAAGACACAGATTTATTTTTTAATTTTCCATTAGATCAAAGTAGTACATTAGGAAAGCATTTGATGCGTATACGTGCAGGCGATGTAAAAACTAATAATGGAGCACCCTTAAATGAACCATGCGAAGCAATGCAATTTGGAACCACTCATGATTATACTGTAGAGATTGGGGAGAGCAATGGAACCGGTGATGAAATCATCGTTTTTGAGAGAGAGAAGAATAAGTATATTGTAAGTACAGGAAACCCTGATGATGTTTTGGAAGAAAAAATAATTGTATTTTCAATCACGGGTCAGGTAATACTTATTGATAACATGGAGCTTGATGCTAATAACAATTTTATTTTTGATCTGGATTTATCCTATCGTAGTACCGGAATGTATTTTATAAGAATTGGAAATAAAAGGAAAGGAAGGGCTGTCAAAATTATTGTTCAGTAGCAGATCTATTTTTTAAAGTCTGTATAAGAACCGGGCGCCCTTGATTACATCTGTTTTTCATTTTTAAATTACTAAAAGTTACCCAAACCTTAGTTGGGATTTCATTTTTTGTAAAGTCCTTCAAGTTTATAGGGTCTAAGGTGTCTTTAAGGCCAGAAACCACTAATAAATAAGGACATGAGGGATTTCTGGACATTATAATAGTGCCCTTATAACCTTGTCCACTCGAATTATATGCAGCATTTTTAAGCGGTTGATTTTTAGGGAAGCATGATAATAAGATGGATGATAGTATTAGGACGATTCCTGGAAAAAGTAATAGCTTCATATATGGATTTTAGTAAAGATCTACAAAATTATTCAAGATTGAGGCACGTAAGTAGTGTATTTTATTTAAATGGCTGATATGTTATACTATAGTTTGATGAATTACTATTTTATCTAAACACATTTTTTTATCTACTAAAAGCTTCGTTATTTTGTTGATTAAGTACAATAGAAAGATTACATACTTTGTTTCGATTGAAGTGAAAAAATCAATTTATTACGAGCTACATATTAAATAAGTCGCTTCTATGGCCTATAGCAAAAGTTTAGGATTAATTTTTTCTAAGAGCGAAACAGTAAACACGAATAGATGAAAATAATTTCTTATAATGTAAATGGTATAAGAGCGGCTATAAATAAAGGGTTTATAGAGTGGTTGATACAGGCGGATCCAGATGTGATATGTCTTCAGGAAATCAAAGCTATGGAGGAGCAATTGGACTTAGAGCTCTTCAAAGAGGCAGGATACCCGTATCTGTATTGGCACAGTGCACAAAAAAAGGGATATAGCGGTGTCGCGATACTTTCTAAAACAAAACCAGACAACGTTACCTATGGCACAGGTATAGAGCACATGGATTTTGAGGGACGTGTCATTAGAGCAGACTTTGATAAAGTTTCAGTAATTAGTCTGTATTTACCTAGCGGAACAAATGTAGATCGATTGGCCCATAAGTTCATGTTTATGGACGATTTTCAAGAATATATTACCACATTGAAAGAAACGCATCCTCACTTGGTTATTTGTGGAGACTATAATATTTGTCATAAGGCTATTGACATACATGATCCTGTGCGTAATAAAAATGTGTCGGGATTCTTACCTGTAGAGCGTGAGTGGATTGATACTTTCATGTCAAATGGTTTTATAGATTCCTTCAGACATTTTAATAAAGAGCCGCATCAATATTCATGGTGGAGTTATAGAGCTAATGCCCGTAATAATAATAAAGGGTGGCGACTTGATTATGGATTAGTCGCACAACCACTCAAAGATGCTTTAAAACGAGCTGTTATTTTATCCGAAGCAAAACATAGCGATCATTGCCCAATTCTTGTAGAATTAGATCTGAATTATATTTAAATCATAACCCCAATTATAAAACTACATTTTAATCATGGTACGTAAAATTATAATATTAGCTCTTATTGCCGGATTTGCCACCTCTTGTGTTTCTTCCAAAGTTCATAAAGATTTAGAAAGTAAATACGCCAGACTTAAAAGAGACAACCGCAAAACCAAAGATGATTTAAAATCTCTTCAGAGAGATTTTGACGCTAATCAATTAGCTGCAGAGCAACTCAATGATGCCTACAATAAAACAAGAGCCGAACGTGATGACCTTAGACAGAAATATGAAACAACTTTGACAAACTACAATGCGTTAAAAGATTCGTATGATGCCTTAGAAAAAAACAGCTCTGAAGCAATGGCCGCTAATAGCAAGCGTAATCGTGATTTATTAGCACAGTTAGAGCAGAAAGAACAAGCTTTGGCCACAGAGCGTTCAAGACTTGAAAAATTAGAACGTGACTTACAATTAAGGTCCCAGCGTGTAGATGAATTGGAAGGCTTGATTATGGCACAAGATGCAAAAATGCAAGCTTTAAAAAATGCGATATCTAAAGCTATGCGTAATTTTGAAGGAAAAGGATTGACCGTAGAGGAACGAAATGGTAAGGTTTATATTTCTATGGAAAATAAACTTCTTTTTGCCTCAGGTAGCTGGTCTATAGGAACACAAGGTAAGCAAGCTGTAAATCAATTAGGAAAAGTGCTTAGTGAAAATCCTGATATAGCCGTGTTGATCGAAGGTCATACCGATAACGATCCCTATCTAGGTACGGGAATTATCAAAGATAACTGGGACTTATCAACCAAACGAGCAACGGCTATTGTGACGTTACTATTGGAGAATAACGCTATTGATCCAAAGAATCTGACCGCAGCGGGAAGAGGTGAATTTGCACCAATCGCAGATAATAACTCTACTGAAGGCAAGTCTAAAAACAGAAGAATTGAGGTGATCCTTACGCCAAAATTAGATGAGATTAGTAAATTGCTTAATAAGATCTAAGCAAACTTATTATTGAAAGCACTATAAAATAAAAATGCCGCTACGTAGATTCAGCGGCATTTTTAATACAACAAAGTTAAAGGTATTACAGACTATTTAGAATACTTTGTACTTCTTTACTGTTATCTTCTTTAAGACTGGTTTTTACTCTATTCAATACTTTTTGAAATTTCTCAATAACTTTTTCAGTATCCATTTTGGTAAGAGCAATTTGTCTACCTGTTGAGGTTAATAAGAAATAATCATAAAATTCAACAGGAACAGATTTATCTTTCTTCTTTTGAATTGACGTAGTACCAGTTGACTTAACGATTGAGATAACATTTCCGTGAGCAATTACCTTGTCAGTTTCTTTTCCAACTTCTGTTGCAAGCGAGTATACATCATCAAAGACTTCGTTGAGAACGCTCCAATCTTCTTGAGCTTGAGTGGTTAGTGTGGCGCCTAGCACCATTACAAGTAGAAATAATTTTTTCATAATGTTTGGGTATATTAATTGATTTATCAAAACTACGTATTTGATATCACGTATTCTAAAACGAAATAAAAAAAACTTTATTGCAAAAATGTAGCTTGCAAAATAAGCCTTTAAAATAGCTAATTAATTTTTTAAAATCCAAAAAGCGTACCAAAAAATATTACATGATCTTGTTTTCTAACCTTTAATAGTTAAGATGAATTTTACAGATTGCAACTTTTTAATTTTTATATTCGAATTTTGTAAATAAGATTAAATCCATTATGAGATATACAACACTTCCCAATACGAAGATTAAAATTAGTAAGATTTGCCTTGGCTCTATGACTTGGGGACAACAAAACACAGAAGATGAGGGGCATACACAATTGGATTTTGCAATTGATCAAGGGGTGAATTTTATTGATACAGCTGAGTTGTACTCGGTTCCTGCTACTAGCGAAACGCAGGGTAGCACTGAACGAATTATTGGAACGTGGCTCAAAAAGAGAAATAAGAGAGAGGATGTGGTGATAGCGTCGAAAATTGTGGGTCCGCGTGATTTTGTAAAACATATTAGAACGGGTGGGTTTACCAAAGCAGCGTTTGATGATGCTATCCATAAAAGCTTACAACGCTTACAAACCGATTATATCGATTTATATCAGTTACATTGGCCAGAGAGAAATACTAACTTTTTTGGAGTTTTGGGATATGAACATGACGAGGAGGAACGATGGAGTGATAATTTTAATGAAATACTACATAATTTAGAAGTTTTTAAAAAAGAAGGAAAGATACGATCTATTGGTGTGTCGAATGAAACTCCGTACGGAGTAATGCGTTATGTAGAAGAAGCCCGGGCCGGTAAATTCAAGATAAGTACAGTTCAAAATCCCTATAGTCTATTAAACCGTAAGGATGAGATTGGATTATCAGAAATCCTACTAAGAGAGGATGTTGGTTATTTACCTTATTCTCCCTTGGGTTTTGGCCAACTAACGGGTAAATATTTAGAAGAGATGCCCAAAGATGCCAGAGTAACCTTATTTCCTCAATTCTCAAGATATCACAATGAACGGTCTTTTGAAGCTACACGAGCTTATAATGAAATAGCCAAGGAAAACGGACTTAGTCTGACTCAAATGGCATTAGCTTTTGTGCAAAGTCAACCTTTTGTAACCAGTATAATTGTTGGAGCCACTAATTTACAGCAATTAAAAGAGAATACAGGAAGTGCAACGCTTTCATTATCAGGGAGTATCATTGAGGCAATACAGGAGGTTCACAATGACAATCCAAATCCTGCGCCTTAGTTTCACTATCCAAACAGATGTGCTGCTATATCCTCAATTTTTGCCACAAGCTGTATGTTGATTTGAGTGTTTTTAAGGGATATTTTGTTGTACTTAGATACAAAAATGGTGGAGAAGCCCAGTTTTTCTGCTTCTTGGATTCGTTGTTCAACCCGTGTTACCGGACGTATTTCTCCCGCCAAACCTATTTCTGCAGCAAAACAGTAATTGCTCGGTATCGAGACATCTTCGTTTGAGGATAAAATGGAGGTAACCACGGCCAAATCTATGGCAGGATCATCGATCGAAATACCCCCGGTGATATTCAAAAACACATCTTTGGCACCAAGTCTAAAGCCGGCTCGTTTTTCCAATACTGCAAGAATCATATTGAGGCGTTTAAGATTGTATCCTGTAGCGCTTCGCTGTGGCGTTCCGTACACGGCTGTACTCACTAACGCCTGTACTTCGATCATAAACGGACGCATCCCTTCTATCGAAGCTGCAATTGCTGTACCGCTAAGTTCTTCATCTTTTTTTGAAATAAGAATTTCACTAGGATTACTAACTTCTCTTAATCCGCTACCCTGCATTTCATAAATCCCAAGCTCTGCGGTTGACCCAAAACGATTTTTTAAAGCTCGTAAAATGCGGTATACATAATTACGGTCTCCTTCAAACTGTAATACGGTATCCACCATATGCTCCAAGATTTTTGGTCCTGCGATGGTTCCGTCTTTTGTTATGTGACCTATCAATAGTACGGGCGTAGCTGTCTCTTTGGCAAACTTTATAAGCTCAGCAGTACACTCTCGTATCTGAGAGATACTACCAGGACTACTCTCGATATAATCACTATGTAGGGTCTGAATTGAATCGATGATTACTATATCAGGTTCGATAACTTCAATCTGTTTGAAAATATTTTGAGTCTTAGTCTCTGTGAGAATTAAGCAATTATCAGTTTTTGAAGTGATGCGTTCTGCACGCATTTTTATTTGCTTTTGACTTTCCTCACCAGAAACATATAAGGTTTTATATGGTAGTTTTAAACTAATTTGAAGCAGTAACGTACTTTTTCCTATGCCGGGTTCACCGCCCAATAATGTTAAGGACCCGGGAACTAATCCTCCGCCCAGTACACGATTTAACTCATTGTCGTCGGTGTTGAATCGCATTTCCTTACTCCCGTCAATTTCTGATACTCGTAAGGGCTTAGAGGTTCTAGATATTTTAGAGTCGGTAGTTTTCCAATCTTTCTTATTTTCTTTTTGAACGACCTCTTCAACAATGGTATTCCATTCTTTACAAGCAGAGCATTGGCCTTGCCATTTTGAATATTGGGTGCCGCAATTTTGACAAAAAAAAGTGGTCTTCACTTTACTCATAGGGTATATTTCTTAAAATTATAAAAGTAAGATAAACTGAATTAGTTTTTAGAAAATTACAGGTTAAAAAAAGGAGGCTCCTTTTTTGAGCCTCCCACTAGTTTGTACATAAGGATAGATTTAGCCTTACCAGCCGAAATCTTCTTTAATCTTATTTACCTTATCTAACATGTAATCTTTGGTCAAAAAGGCAACCTCATTGAGTAGAAAACCATTTTCATAGGCCCTCATAGCTTTTTTTGGTTCTCCAATTTGTTCATAATGCATTCCCAAAAAATAATGACCAAGCATCGTTTCAGGATGTTCTTTGGTTGCTAATTTACCTAGAGGTTCAAGCTCATCCCAGTTTTCATTTTTGATCAATGCTGTAGAAACCGCTATAAAATCATTCACACGAATTTGTCTTTTAATACCATAGAGTTTTTCTGTGGTTTTGTACAAATCAACTAACCACTCAAAAGGAGAGGTTTCCAACGGTAGAATAACTTCCTTATACGTCCTTTTACTAATAGGTCGATACATTTCAAAAATACTTTCTAACGCTCGCGGTATAGCTCTTCCGACAAGGGTGTAATGAGAGGATTCATTAAAATTGTCAAAGCTATAATTAACTTCGGGGTTTTCTATAACACTTAGATTTTCATCCAGAGCGATTAGATTCTTTTTAATGTTATCCGCATCATTAGTTGCAGTAGCTAAGTAATACCAAAGTTCTTGAGAAGACGTTGTTAATATATTTGAAATACGATCAGCCATTGGCGGAGCTAATTCCGGGCTCAAATTAATATACGCCTGAAAAATTGGATTTTCTTTAAAAAGAAAATAATTAATAAAATTTGAGGTATAATCATGGCCAACTATAATTTTTAATTCTGCTGTGCGATAGGTTTGGTTGAGATAAGGTAATAGCTCTTGCCCTATAAACTCGAAAAACTGAGCCCCCTTGTTTACAGGTAAAAATTCAGCTTCATCATAACGACAATCTTCCATTCTAGTTTTATCCTGTACAATTCCCACCACAATTGATTCTGGCATGTCTTCCCAATAGGAAAAGTAATCAACATTACCTGCCATCGGTTCAAAAAGATAATCTCCGTCGAGAACGATAATCAAGGGGTAAATTTTCTTTTCGTTCGTATCGTAATTTCTCGGTAGTTGAATTTTTAAATCACGATTTTGATCGAGTTTTATAGAGCGAAAGGTTTCATAAATGACCTGACTATGGACAGCGGTGCCTATAATCATAAGTAGTAGTAACAGTAGTATCCTTTTCATAAGTATAGCATAAGGGTTAAGCAAGGAGCAATATATAAATTATTTTGCTTTGTTTAAAACAGGTAATAATATAAACGATAAACTGCCCAGAAATAGTATCAATAATGTTTGTGATCCCCAAATGATCCATCCAAGTGCCTCTCCTGTCGCTTGTTGGATGTCAAAAAGAAGTAAAATAGCACCGATAGCAATTGGGTACAGACCGATGCCGCCGTTGGTCACCGTCATTGCAAAAGAGCCTGCCACAAATGTAGCTAGAATAGCTTGAAACGATAAATTTTCTGTCCCAGACACGGCATATTTTGAAACATAAATCATTAATATATAGAGGATCCATATTGCCAAGGTATGAAATAAGAAAGACCATTTTTTCTTCATGCGCAGTACACTTTTGATACCATCCAGTAATCCTTCTGCAAAAGACTTTATTCTGATAAGGAGATTGTGGTTTGCCTTTTTAAGCAGCTTAAGAACAAGTATTCCAATCAATAATAGCGCTACCAGGACTGCAATTGATGTAAATGGATTAATATTTTTTTTGTCAAAATATGTGTAAAGCAAATCAAATTGCCATATGAATGCAATTCCTGTTATCAAAAGGAGCATCACAAAATCAACTAAGCGTTCTGATACAATGGTACCAAAGCTCTTTTCGAATGGAACTTTTTCGTACGTTGTGAGTGTGGCACCTCGCAATATTTCTCCTGATCGTGGCACTCCCATATTGGCTAAATAACCAATCATCACTGCAAAAAATCGGTTATAAAAAGTAGTACGGGAACCTATGGTATCTAATAAAAATTGCCAACGGTATGCTCGTGATATATGGGATAACATTCCAAGAAATACGGATAAAACAACCCATTCTATCTCAGCATTCGTTATTGCTGTCCACAAGATTTGGCGTTCGTCAGGCGTGGCAGAATAAATAGAATACCAAATTAAAAAAACTCCCAAAGCTAATGGGAGTGTTATTTTTAAAATTTTCTTTAGTTTGGTATTCAAGGAATTATTTTAATAAATTATTTTCCTCATTAGGAAAAAGAATGGCAGGTTTGAACTGTTTTGCTTCTTCAATTTCCAGCATAGCGTAGGTTATGAGTATAAGAACATCTCCCTTAGCCACTTTTCTCGCAGCAGCACCATTTAGCGTAATTTCTCCGCTGTTTCTTGGTCCGGGAATAGCATAGGTTTCCAGGCGTTCACCATTATTATTATTTACGATTTGCACTTTTTCTCCTTCAATGATATTAGCAGCATCCATAAGGTCTTCATCAATAGTAATACTTCCAATATAGTTTAGATCAGCACCGGTTACTTTAACCCTGTGAATTTTCGATTTTACAACGTGTACAAACATGTTACAAAGGTAGTTAATTTTAGTTTAAGGCAATATTATCAATAAGTCGAACTTCTCCCGCAAAGACTGCTATAAAAGCTCGATATTTGCAATCATTTTTTCTCTCTAAGATAGGTTGCAGTGTGTTGCTATCGGCAATCTGAAAATATTCCAATTTAAAGAAAGCATTATTTTTAAAACGTTCGGCAACCAAATCTTTTAATTCATCTACACTTTTTGTGCCAAAATGGCTTTTGACTTCTTGTAAAACACTGTAAATAAGCGATGCATTTTCTTTTTCGACATCTTTTAAACGCTTATTTCTGGAACTCATGGCGAGACCGTCTAGGTGTCTGTGAATTGGACACCCTATGATCTTAATAGGTAAGTTTTCAATAGAAACTAATTTGCGAACAATCTGTAATTGTTGAAAATCTTTTTCTCCAAAATACGCTCGTGTAGGTGAGGTTATTTGAAACAAATGCTTTAGAACTGTGCCTACACCGTCAAAATGGCCGGGTCTAAACTCACCTTCCATCACATGTTCTAGTCCGTCAAAATCATAAGAAAGAACACTTTGGTTAACACCGTATACCTCAATCGGTGCCGGAGCGAAAACGATTAGATTAGGCGATGTGTCTGATAAAAGTTTAAGATCGGAATTTAAAGTACGTGGATATTTTACGAGATCAGAACTGTTATTAAACTGCGTAGGATTCACAAATATGCTGACAATTACATAGTCATTATTTGCTAAAGCATTTTTCACCAAAGCAATGTGGCCCTCATGCAAAGCCCCCATGGTGGGAACGAATCCAATACTTTTTTTTTCTTTTAAAATGCGTGCAACATCTTCTTCTATATCCTGTCTTTTTTCGTGTAACCGCATGAGTTTAATTAGTTAAAGGCGTGCAAAAATAAGATATTACTGGCAGACTGCATAAAATTTCGTAATTTCGCAAAAATTTATTCGAAGGAGACGATAAAAGTATCGATTATATGAAAGATAAGAGGATATTGTATGTATCATCAGAAGTAATACCTTACCTACCAGAGACAGAAATTTCATCTATGTCTTTTGAAGCACCCAGAATGGTAAATAGTAAAGGCGGTCAGATCAGGATATTTATGCCTAGATATGGTAACATTAATGAAAGACGGCATCAGTTGCATGAAGTCATACGCTTATCGGGTATGAATTTGGTAATTAATGATCTTGATATGCCATTAATCATTAAGGTGGCCTCCATACCAAAGGAACGTATGCAGGTGTATTTTATAGATAATGAAGATTATTTTAAAAGAAAAGCAACCTTAACAGACGAAGAGGGGAATTTATTTTCTGACAATGATGAACGGGCGATCTTTTTTGCAAAAGGAGTGATTGAAACAGTTAAAAAATTGAATTGGTCTCCGGATATTATTCATGTGCATGGTTGGTTAGCATCGTTATTGCCTCTGTATCTAAGAAATTACTATGGCAATGAACCGTTATTTAATCAAAGTAAAATAGTTACTTCGGTTTATGATCATGGTTATAAAGGTACCTTGGATAAAAATATGATGAGTAAGATTAAATTTGACGGAATTGAGGATGAAACGATCGCAAATCTTGCAAAGCCAACATATTCGAACCTTATGAAAATTGCAATTGATAATTCGGATGCAATAATTGTTGGTTCAGAAGAAATCCCTGAAGATCTGACAAAACATCTTAAAGCTATTGATCAACCAGTCTTAGCGTATAAAAGACCTGATGAATTTGCTGATGCTTATGAGGATTTTTATAGTAATGTTGTACTAGCTTAGGTCAAACATATAAACATACATGAAATTGAAGAATAAGATAATTGGACTAATTAGTGCTGCAGCTATTGTAACGACATTTACTAGTTGTGATGATGAGTTTAGTGAGATTGGAAGTGATGTCATCGGGGACGTGAATTTCACAGACGAGGTGTACAGTATGCAGCCTTTGGCGTACACTACAAAATTGGAAAAGGTGCAGACTAGTGGTCTCCAAGGATATCAATTAGGTGTTTATGATGATCCCGTGTATGGATTGTCAACTTACAGCATATTGTCTCAAATACAACCCACAGTTGATAACCCAACATTTGGTCGGAATGCTCAGGTGACATCTGTATATCTGAATTTACCTTATCAAAGTACGGTTATTGGTACCGCTCAAAATAGTGATAACGAAACTCTTACTGATTATAAGTTGGACTCTGTTTATGGAAGTATGCCAATTAAGCTGTCGGTTTATAAATCAGACTATTTTTTAAAAGATTTTCAAGTTGATTCAGAAGATGGTATGGTTTATTATGACAATGATATAGGTCAAACTCTTGATAGAAACGCTGTAGAAGATTCATTATTAGTAATGGTTGAATCTTTTGAGCCGTCTGGTAATGAAGTTACGATAACTGTGCCTGATGGGGATGATGAGGGCACTGCCCCTGATATTTCCAGAGTGAGTCCGAGACTACGTGTCCAGCTTCCTGCTGATTATTTTCAACAAACGATCTTAGCCAAAGAAGGAAGTGCGGAGCTTAGTAATGCTAATAATTTCAGAAATTATTTTAGGGGATTGTATCTGAAAGCTGAACCTAGAAACGGAGCAGGAACATTAATGTATTTTAATATGTCCCAAGCTGATATTACGGTATTGTATTCTTTTGAAGAGTTGGATGCATCAGATTTAGATGGGGATGGAGATACTACAGATTATGTCTTAAAGGATAAAGAGTTAAAGTTCCGTTTTTCTAATAACATTATTAATGAGATTGAAAAAACACCAAAATTAGCTATACCTGAAGGTGATAAAGAAACTGGTGATGAAAAATTGTTTGTCAAAGGTGGGAGCGGAGGAATAGCTACCGTTAAATTATTTAATGAGACAATTACGAAGGAGGATGGAACAACCGTTTCAGAACTTGATTATATAAGAGAGCAACAATGGTTAATTAATGAAGCTAGTTTAAAACTTTATGTTGATCAATCCATCGTCAACGGCGGTGAGTCTGAGCCCGAAAGATTATATGTTTTTAATTTGGAAACAGGAAATGTTTTAGCAGATTATGGATTTGATTTGAGTCTAAATCTTAATAACGATGAAGATCCAGTCAACTCTCTATTAAATCACTTAGGTAGGATAAGCAGAGGGAGTGATAATGCGGGAGACTACTATAAGATAAATTTAACACAGCATCTTATTAGAGTTTTAGAGGGTTTAGATGAAAACTCACCTATTGGTATTTCGGTTTCACAGAATGTTAACATCACCAATAGAGTTAAAGCTTTACCTTCGTCCGGCGCTGAAGACTTTAGAATTCCATTCACTTCTGTGGTGGCTCATGAGGGAACGGTTATATATGGGAATACCACTGCCGTTCCAGAAGAGAAGCAGTTAAAGCTTGAAATTCTATATACAAAAGCGCGCTAAACAACTAATCAATAAATTGCGTTATACATGTGTGGAATAGTAGGATACATTGGGCATAGAGAGGCTTACCCCATTATTTTAAAAGGATTAAAAAGGTTAGAATACCGTGGATATGATTCTGCCGGTATTGCTTTATATGATGGGAATGAAATAAAACTATCCAAAACTCAAGGCAAAGTTGCGGATCTGGAACAAAAATTAGAACAAGAAATTTCTACGACTGGATCAATCGGAATTGGTCACACACGATGGGCAACTCACGGAGTTCCTAACGATGTCAATTCTCATCCACATTATTCTAATTCTGGTGATTTAGTAATCATCCATAATGGGATTATTGAAAATTATGAGTCTCTCAAAAAAGAGCTTTCTAATCGAGGCTATACATTTAAGTCTGATACGGATACTGAGGTACTGGTAAATTTGATCGAAGATGTAAAGAAAAATGACAATGTAAAGCTTGGTAAGGCTGTTCAGAAAGCACTGAATCAAACGGTGGGTGCTTATGCTATTGCAGTTTTCGATAGAAATAAACCTGATGAAATCGTAGTTGCGAGACTAGGAAGTCCGCTAGCGATAGGTGTGGGAGAAGACGAGTTTTTTATTGCTTCAGATGCTTCTCCGTTTATTGAATATACCAACAATGCTATTTATCTTGAAGATGGTGAGATGGCAATTGTACGTCGGAATAAGGAAGTTAAGGTAAGAAAGATTAAAGACGACAGCCTTGTAGATCCTTATCTACAGGAACTACAGATAAATCTTGAGCAGATTGAAAAAGGGGGGTATGACCACTTTATGCTGAAGGAAATTTATGAACAGCCTAATGCAATCAGCGACACCTATAGAGGACGTATGCGTGTTGCAGAAGGAATCATTAAAATGGCTGGAATAGACGATAATTTAGCGAAGCTATTAAATGCTAAACGTATTGTAATCGTAGCTTGTGGTACATCTTGGCACGCAGGATTGGTAGCAGAATATATTTTTGAAGAATTGGTTCGTTTGCCTGTAGAGGTTGAATATGCATCAGAGTTTAGATACAGGAACCCTGTTATTCATCAGGATGATGTGGTAATCGCCATCTCTCAAAGTGGTGAGACAGCGGATACCATGGCTGCTATAAAATTAGCTAAAGAAAAAGGAGCTTTTGTTTTTGGAGTTTGTAATGTTGTTGGTTCTTCAATATCCAGAGAGACACATGCGGGAGCTTATACACATGCAGGACCAGAAATCGGGGTGGCCTCAACAAAGGCATTCACCACTCAAATAACTGTTCTTTCTCTAATCGCTTTGAAGCTTTCCGAACGTAAGGGAACAATTTCTAACAGTGATTTTCATTACTACCTTCAAGAGCTTGAGCGCATTCCTGAAAAGGTCAAACACGCGTTAGAATCTAATGATCATGTAAAGTTCATTGCGGATACCTATAAAGATGCTAAAAACTTTTTATATCTAGGAAGAGGCTTTAATTTTCCAGTAGCTTTAGAAGGAGCACTTAAACTTAAAGAGATTTCTTATATTCATGCAGAGGGGTATCCAGCGGCAGAAATGAAGCACGGTCCTATAGCCTTAATCGATGAGCAGATGCCTGTATTAGTCATTGCTACTAAAAAAGGCCATTATGAAAAGGTTGTTAGTAATATTCAGGAAATTAAATCTAGAAAAGGTAAGATTATAGCTATTGTAACCGAAGGTGATGAAACAGTTAGAGATTTGGCGGATCATGTAATAGAAGTACCAGAAACGGAGGAGTTCTTATCTCCGCTTTTAACAACAATACCGTTACAGTTGTTGTCTTATCACATTGCAGTGATGTTGGATAAAAACGTGGATCAACCTAGAAATTTAGCTAAATCAGTAACAGTAGAATAGTTTTGTTGTTAAAATCATAGTTTTTTAACTTTTTTTCAAACGAAACCTAAAAAAACGTATATTGTTCTCATAACTTAAATCATTTTGGGGTATGAGAACATTTTCGTTTATGCTTTTCCTTTGTCTAGGAATTGCTGCGTCATCACAAACAACTATTTCAGGGAAAATTGTCGACGAGAGTAATCAACCAGTACCTGGTGCTAATGTCTCGGTTGTCGGTGCATCAGTAGGCACTGTGGCCGATTTTGACGGGTTATTTTCACTTACCATTGAACAAGAGCTGCCTTTTACTATTGAGATCAGTAGTGTGGGGTTCGATACCGCTGATAGAGTTATTACGGGTCCTGTTACAGATCTTATAATTGTTTTAAAGGAGGGAACAGAGCTGGATGAAGTGGTAATTTCAGCATCCAGGACCCCTGAGCGTATTTTTGAATCACCGGTAAGTGTCGAACGCTTCGGAATTAAGGAAATAAAAAATACTCCAGCTGCTGACTTTTACGGAGGCCTGGAGAATCTTAAGGGGGTTGATGTCAATACCAATAGTCTTACGTTTAAATCAATAAATACCAGAGGATTTGCGACCTTCGCTAATACTCGATTTGTACAGCTTGTGGATGGTATGGATAATACCGCGCCGGCATTAAATTTTGTGCTTGGTAATTTATTGGGGATGACAGAGCTGGATGTAAATAGTGTAGAGTTATTGCCCGGAGCTTCCTCTGCTTTATATGGTGCAAATGCATTTAACGGTATCCTTTTTATGACGAGTAAAAATCCTTTTGATCATCAAGGGATTAGCGCATATTTTAAAGGAGGACTTACTTCACAAGAAGCGGCTGGAGATAATGAGTATTATGACTATGGTATTCGTGTAGCACATGCATTTTCAGATAAATTTGCAGCTAAGGCTAATTTCTCTTATTTGAGAGGAACAGATTGGTACGCAACCAATACGATTAATGTTTTGGATCCGTCAACAGATCGATCAGACCCAAACTATGATGGACTCAATGTGTATGGTGATGAAGTGAGTACAAATATACGTGGCGTAGGAGTAGCACTGGTCTCTGCTGGAATTCTTCCGGCTGGTGCAGAGAACTTACTTCCTAATGAAGATGTCAGCAGAACCGGTTACGAAGAACAGGCATTGAACGATTATAAGGCTGAAAGTGTAAAATTTGATGCAGCTATGCATTATCGTCCTTTTGCTAATGATTTCGAAATTATTTACCAAGGTAAAATAGGTAAAGGAACAACTATTTATCAAGGAGCAAACCGTTATTCGATTAGAAATTTTTTCTTACAGCAGCATAAAATCGAAGTCAAGAACAACAACTTTTTTGTACGCGCATACCTAACCGATGAAGATGCAGGAGACTCTTACGATGTTAGATTTACTGGGATTAATATTAATCGGAAATGGAAAGATGACCAGACCTGGTTTGGCGAATATGCCGGCGCGTATGTACAAGCTACCTTAGCTGGGCAATTGCCCGAAAATGCCCATGCGCTAGCGAGACAAACTGCCGATACAGGTAGATTAGTACCTGGAACTCTGGCATTTCAACAAACGTTTCAGGAGGTTACGAGGGATCCCGACTTGTCTTCCGGGTCTCAGTTTAGAGATGCAACGCAACTTCGCCATGCTGATGTTAACTACAATTTTTCTCATATTACAAGTGAGATTGCTGATATTCAAGTTGGAGGTTCTTTTAGAGAGTATAAGTTAAATTCTTTTGGAACCATCTTCACAGATTTTGATGGTCCTATTCGGTATTCAGAGTACGGAGCATATTTGCAGATTCAGAAAAAACTTTTAGAAGAACGTTTAAAACTTACCGGCTCTTTACGTTATGACAAATCAGAATTATTTGACGGAAATTTATCTCCGCGATTATCTGTCGGGTATACCCTTGGAGCTGATAAGAACCATAATCTAAGGGCTTCTGTGCAAACAGGGTTCAGAAACCCGACCACGCAAGATTTGTATATTGGTTTAGATGTAGGGCGTGCAGTTTTGGTAGGTTCGGCGCCAGACAATCTAGATCGTGATCGTCGAACGTATGATTTGAGTGGCAATGGGGCAGCGGTAACAGGTAATCAAACCGTTACGGTTACAGGTCGAGAGGCTTATGAAAATTCATTCTCTGCAAGCTCGGTAATCAATGGAGCACCGGTGCAATCGGAAGCAGCTCTTGTACAGCCAGAAAAAATTACTGCTTTCGAAGTAGGGTATCGTGGTAAGATCAGCCGGTTTGTAATAGATTTAAGTGCGTATTATAATAAGTATAGTGATTTTATTTCTACAGAAAATGTAATAGTGCCATTGTATGGAGAGGTTGGTGACGATGGGTTGTCATTATTGGCTCTTCAAAATGGAGATGCACAGGTGTATCAGGCGTATACAAATTCTGCTGTGGATATCAACTCATTGGGAGCTATAATCGGGGTCAATACAAAAATATTCGGAGAGTTTGATTTAGGAGTGAATTATACCTATGCAGAACAAGATTTTGATAAAGAAAAAGACGCTGATTTCCGAACTAATTTTAATACGCCAAAGCATAAGGTGAAAGCTTCATTCGGGCATACAAACCTGTTTACTAATTTTGGATTTAATACAAGCTATCGCTGGAGTGATAGTTATTTTTGGGAAGCATCTTTTGGAGATGGAGATATACCATCATTTTCGGTATTTGACGCCCAGATCAATTATAAAATCCCAAAACTGAAGACTACTCTCAAACTCGGTGGAACAAATATAGGAGGTGATGAGTATTTTACGGCTTTTGGTACCGGATATATTGGTTCTCAGTATTATCTGGGGCTTACCATCAACAACCTTTAGAAATTTTAATTTAAAGCATTCGATATGAACATTCAAACTAAATGGATAATCGCACTGTTTGCAGTGTGTTGCTCGCTAGCTTGTGAGTCTGACGATGATACTTCTGAAAGTACAGAAAAAGAAATTATTGTATCCGGTACAGCTGATTTTTCAACCTATGTAGCTCTGGGAAATTCATTGGCTGCAGGGTATACTGATGGCGCTTTATTTAAGGCAGGACAGGACCATTCATTGCCCAATATATTATCGGGACAGTTTGCTTTAGCTGGCGGCGGTAAATTTACGCAGCCAATAACTAATGATAATATTGGTGGTATCACTTTGGGTGGAAATATAATTGGATCACCAAGATTGTATTTTTATTCAGATCCTAATCCTGAACCGCCCAACGAATCGGGACCCCGAGTTCTGGATGCTATACCAACAACTGAAGTATCGACCTTAGTTACGGGACCATTCAATAATTTGGGAGTTCCGGGAGCAAAAAGTTATCATCTGCTGGCTGAAGGTTATGGAAATGTTTCTGGCGTAGCAACCGGTCAGGCCAATCCATATTTCGCCAGAATGGCTTCATCTTCTAATGCGTCTGTTTTAGGAGACGCATTAGTTCAAAACCCTACCTTTTTTACTTTGTGGATAGGTAATAATGATGTTTTGGGTTATGCGCTTTCTGGAGGAGATGATTCAGATGCGATTACAGATATTACATTGTTTACGCAAGCGTATACAGGGTTGGTAAACGGATTGACAGAAAACGGAGCTTCAGGGGTACTCTACTCTATTCCTAATATAACTACAATACCGCATTTCACTACGGTTCCTTATAATCCCGTACCGATGGATGAAGCAACTGCGACTCAGGTTAATCAAGGCTATGCGAATTACAACGGCGGATTGATACAAGTCGAAGGTTTGGGAGCAATTTCTGCCGAAGAAAGAGTCGCTAGAACTATAGTTTTTAAGGAAGGAACTAATGCAGTGGTTATTGTTGATGAAGATCTAACAGATTTATCAGCTTATGGATTGCCTAAGTATCGTCAAGCTACAAAAGAGGATTTATTAATCTTACCCAGTTCATCTTTTATTGGAACAGCAGTGGATAACGATCCTACTATGATTAACGGAGTTTCGGTGCCATTAGAAGATAAATGGGTATTAGTTGCTAGCGAACAACAAAATATAGCTGACGCTACCATGCAATTTAATGCTGTGATAAAGGGGGCAGTTGACCAAAATGATCTTGCTTTTGTAGATGCAGCTGGTTTATTAGAAGAAATTGATAATGGTGGAATTACTTTCGATAATTTTGAGTTACAAAGTAATTTAGTTTTTGGAGGTGCTTTTTCATTGGATGGAGTCCATCCAACGGCGAGAGGGTATGCATATCTGGCTAATAAAACCTTAGAGGTAATTAATACCAAGTACGGGGCAAATCTTCCACTGGTGAAAGCTGTTGATTATCCATTGTTTTATTCTGAAAAATTGCGCTAACCTTTATGCAGATTTAGATACCCTTTCTAGGGAAGGTACGTTTTGTTTTCTTTCGATAAAATGAAAATAACAAGTTAGAAATAAGGATAGACCTATATATAATGCAATAATATAGGTGGTGTACGGTAGATATGTATCAATACCAAACCAACTGCCCCCTCTCTGGATAATTAGCAGGGAACCGATACTAGCTTTTATGAATTCTGAATATACCGCAACGATATGGCGATCCATTAAGGAAGTATAAGCAAAAATTGAAACCATGAGAAATATGGCGTAATTTACGATTTCGAGCAAAGTTAAGTTGGCTACACTAATAAGGAGGTAATACATTAATAAAACGGTCATAAGCAATTGAAACCAAGACCATAACTTGAGAAATAGAGAACTCTCGGTTGAATATTTTTTGCGAGTGTAAGGATCTGTAGTATATAGCAAGGGATGTTTTTTGATCATATCTTGAGGTCGCCATCCTGTGGGCATGAACCATATACGCACTTTATCCCATACCCGTTTGGTGCGCCATGCATCTTTTAAAATTTGCCAAAAATGTATGTAATTAATTAATATTGGGTTCCATGTGTTAACAGGCTTTTTCACACCGTAGACAGGTGGCTTTTCAGGAAGTTCTTCTTGAAAAGTGCCGAAAAGTTTATCCCATAGTATGAAGATTTCTGAGTAGTTTTTGTCCAAATATTCATCATTTATCGCGTGGTGTACGCGATGATGCGATGGGGTTACCAAGATATATTCCAAGATTCCCATTTTTTTAATGAGTCGGGTGTGATACCAGAATTGGGCAAAAAAATGAACAGGCGCTACAAAAGCTACAACTTCGGCAGGAACACCTAGCAATGCCAAAGGTATATACAGAAAGAAATAGATTGAAAAAATGGCTGATATGTTTTGACGTAAGGCACAGGCCAAATTAAATTCTTCGCTACTATGATGAATAATATGACGATTCCAAAATACATTTATGGTATGGTTGAAGCGATGGGACCAATACCCTGCAAAATCTAACCCGATAAAAGTTAGTGCATAGACTGCTATGGTAGATTTGATTTCAAGCAGCGCTATATGATTCACCATCCAGTCATAACTAATAATAACGACGGCTAAACCCATTAAAGTTTTTAAGGTATTAGTAATACCAGAGCTGATACTGGAAATTGTGTCCAGAGGTTGATTAACCTGTATTCTTTTTAATCGACTTACAGCGTATTCTATCAGAATTAACACAATAAAACCAGGGATCGCATAGCTCAATGCGGTTGCATACGTTTCCATAAAAAAAGTTTAACTAAAAATACATAAAGTATTTGAGAACCTAAAGCTGAACATAATGTTTTAATAATCAGAAAATAATAGTGTTTGTGTTGAAATTCTGCGTAGGTTTTTGTGCACCAAAGTTTAACTTTTAAAAAACAGAAAAAAAGCAGTTATTTTTTTTATTTAAAAGACTATATTTGCAGCCTGAAAAAAGCTCGTATTCAATTGAATTGAATATAAGTGGTTTTCAAGATAGTTAAATACTAAACATTAAATAGTTACATAATGTCTCAAGTTACGGGTAAAGTATCACAAATTGTAGGTCCGGTTATCGATGTAGAATTCGCTGCCGGTACAGAATTACCAAAAATTTACGATTCGTTAGAAATTAATAAAGCAGACGGTAGTAAGCTAGTGTTAGAGATTCAATCTCACATTGGTGAAGATACTGTACGTACCATCGCAATGGATTCCAGTGATGGATTAAGTAGAGGAGTTGAAGCTGTAGCTACAGGTTCTCCAATCCAAATGCCAGTTGGTGGAGATGTGTATGGACGTTTATTTAATGTAATTGGTGATGCGATTGATGGATTAGGAGATCTTCCTAAGAGTGGAGATCATGGTCTTCCGATTCACCGAAATGCACCAAAATTTGAAGATTTATCAACCTCTACAGAGGTTTTATTTACAGGTATCAAAGTAATCGATTTGATTGAGCCTTATGCAAAAGGAGGAAAAATTGGATTATTTGGAGGTGCCGGAGTAGGTAAAACAGTACTTATTCAAGAGTTGATTAACAATATTGCTAAAGGTCACGGTGGTCTTTCTGTATTCGCAGGAGTAGGAGAAAGAACACGTGAAGGAAATGACCTTTTACGTGAGATGTTAGAATCAGGAATTATCAAGTATGGTGATGATTTCATGCACTCTATGGAAGCAGGAGGATGGGATCTTTCTAAAGTTGATAAAGAGGTAATGAAAGGTTCTAAAGCAACATTCGTATTTGGACAAATGAACGAACCACCAGGAGCACGTGCTCGTGTGGCACTGTCTGGACTTACGATTGCAGAATATTTCCGTGATGGAGCTGGAGATGGACAAGGTAAAGATGTACTATTCTTCGTAGATAACATTTTCCGTTTTACGCAAGCAGGTTCTGAGGTTTCGGCACTTCTTGGGCGTATGCCTTCAGCAGTAGGGTATCAACCAACATTAGCAACCGAGATGGGTGCGATGCAAGAGCGTATTACTTCGACTAAGAAAGGATCTATTACATCTGTTCAAGCGGTATACGTACCTGCAGATGACCTTACGGATCCGGCACCGGCAACAACGTTTGCTCACTTGGATGCTACCACAGTATTGTCTCGTAAGATTGCAGAACTTGGTATCTACCCGGCGGTAGATCCATTAGATTCTACATCAAGAATTTTAAGTGCTGATATTTTAGGAGATGATCATTATAACTGTGCACAACGTGTTAAAGAGTTATTACAACATTATAAAGAATTACAGGATATTATTGCAATTCTTGGTATGGAAGAATTATCTGAAGAAGATAAATTAGCAGTAGGACGTGCACGTCGAGTACAACGTTTCCTTTCTCAACCATTCCACGTAGCAGAGCAATTTACTGGCATCCCGGGAGTTCTTGTTGATATTAAAGAAACTATCAAAGGATTTAATATGATTATGGATGGTGAGTTAGATCATCTTCCTGAAGCGTCTTTTAACCTTAAAGGAACAATCGAAGAGGCTATCGAAGCTGGTGAGAAAATGTTGGCTGAAGCTTAATTTAATACAGAATTAAGAATACAGAATTAAGAATGTCTTACATCTCTATTTATTCTGAATTTATAATTCATAATTCATAATTGAACATATGTATTTAGAAATAGTAACTCCAGAGGCTGTATTATTTAGTGGTGAAGTAACTTCGGTTGCAGTGCCGGGTGTCGAAGGTGAGTTTCAAATGTTAAATAATCATGCACCCATAGTTTCGCTATTAGGCAAGGGAAAAGTGAAAATATATGGTAATATTGCTTTAGAAGATGAAGTAGCTTCTAAGTTTTCAAAGGATCCTAATGGAGCTACTGTACTAGCTATTACTTCGGGTACTGTGGAAATGAACGATAATAAAGTGATAGTATTAGCTGATTAATTAGCTTTAGCATCTTATAATTTTGGAAAAGGTCTCAAGCAAATTGTTTGAGACCTTTTTTAGTTTAGATAATTACCATTTCCATTCAACGATTTCCCATGTTGTATTCGACACTTTATGACTTAATAATGTTTCAAATCCTACAGCATGATGTGCATTAAGGGAACGTTTATTATTAGATGAAATCTCAGTAATTAGTACCACATATTTTTTCCGATAGCATTCCTGCATTTTGTAATATAAGCCTTTAAATATCCCTTGCTTGCGATACGCTTTGTCAATACAGACCTGACCCATAACCAAGTAGGTGCGGTCATTTTTGATTGCTCGATCAATACAAGTAAACATGGGTTTAAGCTCCTCGATTTCGTTTTTAAGCTCTGTAGACATGGATAGTGCGTAACCCACTACTTTGCCACGATGTTTTGCAATAACATGAGGTTCTATCAAATTCATTTTCTTAAGCACTTCAAATGTATGATGAACCATAACAAAACCTTCTTTACTAATCTCCTCTGCAGAAATATTTTTGGCCAAATTCTGATTTTGTAATCTTAGAATTTCCCGTAATTCTGTGTCGGTCTCTGCAAGTGTATACCTTATTTCAAAAGGCTTGCTATTCATTTTTTAACCAATCGTTTCGTTTTTTAAGTGCTTCTTTATTTGCCTGCTCATCCAAAATGATCGCTGTCACAGGATTTTGTTCCAAGTGGAGTGTCGTTTGCTTCTTTTTACCTAATCGTTCGTAATTGATACGTATAGAATCGCCTGTCTTATACGGAGTAAGAATATTGTCCAACTCTTTTTTATTTCTGATCGTATCATTGTCGATAGTACGTATCACATCCCCTTTTTCCAGCCCCGCTCGATAAGCGGGACTATTTTTAATGACGTAGTCTGATAATTTAGCCTGTTCCTTGTTAAATTTTACTGTTAAGCCACTATACGGTAAGTCTTCGTTTTCTAATTTGATCCCGACTTTTTCAAACAATGTTTTATAATCCGGTCTTTTAGAGTCGTAAATAAAATCATTAAAAAAATGGCTTGCAAATGCTTTTCCTGTATAGGAGGCTAGAGCATCCTTCAAATTTTTAACTGTATAAGGTGTTTGAGATTTACCGTAACTGTTCCAGACCAGTTTCATATAATCGTCCAAGTTGAGTGCCGGATCCATAGTTCTTAAAGAAAGATCCAGTGCCAGTCCCAACATACTACCATACGAATAATAGGATATGAAAGTATTTCCACGATTAACGGGATCTACCGATTTTGCTGCATCTACGAAGGGGGCTTGAAAACTCATCTCAATTGGGCTAAAAAAGTCACGGCCCGGTGAATTCCAGACATAGTTGTAGGACTTACTAAGTCCTTCTACATAATCTTTAGTACTCATCAAGCCGGCTCTACATAGAATCAAATTGGTATAATAACTAGTAAAACCTTCAGCAAACCAAAGCTCACCAGACATATTGGCTTCTTCAAAATTAAAAGGTTCCAAAGATTTGGGTCGAATACGTTCAACATTCCATGCATGAAAAAATTCGTGAGAGACGGTACCAATATTTTTTTCCATACCGCCATCAGCTAAACTTCTACTGTTGGTAAGGATCGTAGAATTGCGATGTTCCATACCATCTCCTGATGCTTGAGAAATATAACAGGCTATAAATGTGTATTCGTTATAATCGAAATCTGGATAACTCCCAAATACTTCTTTTTGCTCAGGAACAATTTTTTTTATTTTTTCAAAATAGGTGTCTGCGTCTTCTTGTGTGCCATTATGATGTAATGCGAGTTTAATGGTGTATTCTTTACCTTCCGCCGGTACTTTGAACGCTCTTAGCATATAATTACTTATTTCTATGGGACTATCCATGAAATATTGCAAATTTGGTGCTGTAAATGTTGAATCGTTCACTTTTTTAAGTTGTGTAGCAACTTTCCATTCTAAATCTTTTCTAACTTTTACCTGTAATTGACTAGGGGTGTCTTTATAGCTTGGGGCGTATAAAAATGTAGCAGGGGTATTTAAGTGTGCGTGGCTCTCGTCAATTTGAGAATAGGTTCCGTCAGCACGATCCGCAAATAAAGTGTATGATATTTTTACCGTACCATCGTGATTTGTGATATTCCACTGATGTGGATTCGGTCTCGTATAATTTAACTTTTCACCAGAGCCGTTCTCTACCTTCACGTCGTATACATTCTTAGCAAATTCGTGCAAGGCGTAGCGACCCGGTGATGTTCTGCTCATTCTAACGGCAAGTGTATCCTGGCTAATATCCGTAAAGACAGCTTCTATGGTTGCTTCATGATGTACCGCATTTTCAAACGAAATGGTGTATGCTGTATGTTGTGAAAAGAGTGAAGTAAGGGAAAAGAAAACTGTAAAATGCGCAAGTATTTTCATTTTTTCGAATTGAGATAAGGATGTATTCTCAAATATAGGTATTATTGAACTCATCTTGACTTTTTCTATTTCCTAAAAAATTACTGAAATTCCCCCCATATTTCGTTACTTTTCTTATCTATAGCGCTGCTATAGCTTTCATAAAGTGTCTCATCTTGTCAAATTTTAACTCATTTTCGGTTAAACATAAAAATCAAGATGAGTTCCATTAAAATGTGTAAACGTGCTCAAAAGGATTTCATTAATTTTGTTATATATCAATTGATCGCTTTTGAATTTATTAATCGATTTTAAAACATACGCTAGGTATAATGAAGTTTCCGGATCGCTTAACGATAAAACTTACTAAAAGAGAGGCAGAAAATACACTTCGTACAATTACTGTCTCAGAAGGCAAAGTGGATTTTTCTTCAAATGATTATTTAGGCTATGCTAAATCAAAAGCCATACACGATCAAGTAACTCTTGAGTTACAAGCACAAGATGGGACGATTAATGGTGCTACAGGTTCGAGATTAATAACCGGTTCTTCGCTGCAAACTGAGACTCTAGAAGATAATCTTGCAAAGTATCATGAAGCAGACTCGGCCTTGCTTTATAATTCTGGCTATGATGCTAATATTGGTTTCTTCTCAGCAGTTCCTCAGCGTGGTGATGTAATTATATATGACGAGTTGATACATGCTTCTATACGAGATGGTATGCAGATGAGCTTGGCCAAAGCTTATAAATACACACATAACGATTTGAATAGTTTAGAGCAAAAGATCATTGCAGCTAAACAATCAAAACCAGAGGCAACTGCGATTTATGTAGTAACCGAGTCGGTATTTTCAATGGATGGTGACACACCTGATTTAAAAGAATTCGTTGCTTTGTGTTTCAAGTATCAAGTATATCCAATTATCGATGAGGCGCATGCTGTCGGGGTTTTTGGGAACTACGGCGCAGGATTAGTGCAAGAATTCGGACTGCAAGACAAGGTGTTTGCACGTATTACAACGTTTGGCAAAGCCGTAGGAGCCCATGGCGCTATAGTTTTAGGGAGTGCACAGCTTAGAACTTTTTTGATTAATTTTTCACGAAGCTTTATTTATACTACGGGACTGCCGCCACATTCGATAGCAACTATCGCTACGGCTTATCACTTTTTGAGACAAGGGAATGAACAGCAGCTTTTAAAAAAGAATATTCAATTTTTTAAGCAACAAATTCAGGTAGAAGGTATTCAACACTTGTTTATTGTCAGCGATTCAGCGATTCAATGCTGTTTGCTACAAGGAAATGAAAAAGTAAAGGCTATTGCAAAAAAAATACAAAATCAAGGATATGATGTGCGGGCGATTCTGTCCCCCACGGTTCCGGCAGGTGCAGAACGCTTGCGTTTTTGCATACATTCTTATAATTCTAAAGACGAAATCACTAATGTTTTAAACTTGTTAGCTACTTTTGTCCGAGAATACGCAATGCAAGATCATGACAACTAAAAAGAGTAATACACCTAAACGAATTTTTATTACCGGAATTGGTACCGAAGTAGGAAAGACTATTACTTCTGCCATTGTGGTTGAAGCACTTCAGGCAGATTATTTCAAACCTATACAAGCAGGAGATTTGGACTATGGCGATGCTGATAAGGTAAGAGCATTAGTTGCTAACAAAAAATCGACATTTCACTCTAATAGTTATGCGCTTCAAACACCTATGAGTCCGCATGCAGCTGCAGAAAAGGAAGGGGTTACAATTGAAAGTGCAAATATTATTTTTCCAAAAACGGATAACGCCCTAGTGGTGGAAGGAGCTGGAGGATTACTCGTTCCACTTAACGATACAGAAACCATTTTAGATCTCATACCTAAAGAGTATACAGTTATTGTCGTATCTAGACACTATCTGGGGAGTATCAATCATACCCTTATGACCTTAAAACTTCTGGAACAACTTGGATTTAATATTGCTTTAATTTACAGTGGAGCGCCACACCCTACTACAGAAGCGATCATTCAGAAGATGAGTAAGGTGAAAGTGGTCGGAAGAATCGATGAAGAACCTTATTTCGACCAGCGTGTGATAGCAGAATATGCTGAGCTTTTTAGACATGAATTACAAGCACTATAAAACTGTAGGTGGTTTAAATTGACTATTATGAGTACACTTCAAGAAAGAGATAAAAAGCATTTATGGCATCCATTAACGCAACATCAAATACATCCTGAGGCATTGCCTATTGTCAAGGCTAAAGGAGCTGTGCTATATGATGATGAAGGAAAGTCTTATATCGACGGAATTTCATCTTGGTACACTGCAATGTATGGACATTGTAATCCCTATATTTTGGAGAAGGTGAAGCAACAAATGGAGACATTGGATCAAATCGTATTTGCCGGCTTCACACATGGTCCGGCGATCGAACTTTCTGAAGCTTTAATTGATATTTTACCGGATAATCAGCAGAAAATTTTCTTTTCTGACAATGGATCCACAGCCAATGAGGTTGCTATTAAAATGGCCTTGCAATATTTTTTTAATCGGGGAGAAAAACGCAATACGATTATTGCCTTCGAAGATGGGTTTCATGGAGATACCTTTGGAGCTATGTCAGCTTCTGGGCTCTCTGTATACAATGGTCCTTTTGAAGAATTTTTTATCGACGTTAAACGGGTTGCAGTACCTACCGATAAAAATATCTCTGAAGTTTTAGCGTCTTTGAAAACTATCATAACAGAAAATGAGGTGGCAGCCTTCATTTACGAACCATTAGTTCAGGGGGCTAATGCTATGACAATGTTTGAAGCAGAACATTTGGATCAGTTGTTAAGAGTTTGCAGAGAACATGGAGTATTACTAATTGCAGATGAAGTAATGACTGGATTTGGTAAAACCGGAAAGCATTTTGCTTCAGAATATATGCAAGTGCAGCCGGATCTTATCTCCTTATCAAAAGCACTAACGGCAGGTTTTGTACCGATGGCCGTTACGAGTTGTACGCAAGCGATCTATGATGCTTTTTTGGATAATAGCATTGGGAAAGCTTTTTTTCATGCACATACGTATTCTGCAAATCCAATAGCATGCTCAGTAGCATTAGCAGGAATCATCTTATTACAATCTGACGAAATTCAGCAGGGTATTGAGCATATTACCGCTAGACATCGTGAATTTGACCAAAAAATAAAGGAACACCCCAGAGTTCGGTCGACACGACAAATGGGCGTGATCTATGCCTTAGATTTAGAAATTGAAATGGATCGCTATGGCAAGCAACGCTATGAAATTTTTAACCATTTTATGGATCAGGGTGTGGCGCTAAGACCACTTGGCAATACGATCTACGTCTTGCCGCCTTATGTTACTACTGATGAACAACTGAACAAAGTATATGGAAGTATTTTGAAGTTGTTGGACAAACTTTAAAAAATTGAGTTTTGTTGTTCAAAACCGAGCAAATCAATCTGCTCGTCGGTGCCATCGATAATTACATAGATTTCAGAATAGTTCCAGTGATCCTCCTGTTTCGTGCCAACTACATAGAGTCGGGCTTTTCCTTTGGGTCCTTTAATAGGTATGCTGATATCAGCAGTACCTCTATCATTTTCTAAGGATAATGAACCTTGCATGATACCATCTTTTTCTATAGGTTCTCCCAGAATTCCGACAATGTATTGATCTTGTCGAACTCGTTCTAGACCCGATTCATAGGGATCAGAAGAAGTCACCATTTTACTAACTCCGAAAACTAAAGAGCCCAAAAAAAGAATTACTAATAAGATAATAGTCAGGCATCCGCCAAGGGGAACTACCCATCCCCAATTTCTGCCAAACCAACTTTTGTGCTCTGTAGTGTGCTCCATAATCTTATAAAAATAGCATATGTGTTTCTGGTTATTGTTCTTAACAAACGTTAAGAACGGATAAAATACTGTATAGCCTTTGAACAGAACATTCCAATCCAGTACATTTGTTCAAAAATAGAAAAATTGATCGAACCTATCTCTATAACCGGTATGGCATCTGTATCGCCTTTGGGTATGAACCAAAATGAAATATGGGAGGCGTACACTAAGGACCAACATAAAATTACTTCGAGAAAATATGTGAGTACTGCTGCTATAGTTGCAGAACTACCTCGTCATGCGGCGGATCAGATAGCAGTCTTACGCAACAGTACGGCGAATTATCAAGCGTTGGACAACTCGGTTCTTTACGGACTGTTGGCAGCACGCAATGCTTTTAAAATGGCAGGTTGGGATAAAAATTCGCATTTTGGAATCAATGTAGGCTCTTCGCGTGGAGCCACCTCGCTTTTTGAAAAGTATCATGAAGAATTTTTAGCCAAGGGAAAATCTTCAACATTAAGTTCGCCAACTACTACTTTAGGTAATATTTCGTCCTGGATTGCACATGATTTACAGAGTCAAGGCCCAGAAATTAGTCATTCGATCACCTGTTCTACAGCTTTACACGCCTTGCTCAATGGAGTAGCCTGGATTCAATCAGGTCTAACTGATAAGTTTTTGGTAGGAGGAAGCGAAGCGCCGTTAACGGCTTTTACTATTGAACAAATGAAGGCCTTAAAAATATATGCCGCAGATACGAATGCGGACTACCCTTGTCAAGCTATGAACCTAAATAAAAAGCAAAATTCGATGTTTTTGGGAGAGGGTGCAGGAGTTATTTGTATGGAGAAGGGCGTACAGAATAATGCGATAGCTCTGGTCACAGGAATCGGTTTTGCAACAGAACCATTACAACATAACATATCCATTTCAACTGAAGCTGATTGTTTTCAAAAATCAATGAAAATGGCACTTCAGGGCATGGATGCTTCCGATATAGATGTCGTTGTAATGCACGCTCCGGGAACCATTAAAGGAGATCAATCTGAGTATAATGCGATAAAGAAAGTTTTCGGAAGTCAAATGCCTGCTTTAACTACGAACAAGTGGAAAATCGGACATACCTTTGGCGCTAGCGGAATTTTAAGTTTAGAATTTGCTATATTGATGCTTGTAAATCAGAAGTTTATTAATATTCCATTTGTGACCTCAGATGGAGCACCGCAAAATTTACGAAGGATACTCGTGAACGCTGTAGGTTTTGGTGGAAATGCTGTTTCGGTTGTTATTGAGCAACGTTAGAAATACTAATGAATTAAAATGAAAAACACAAAACACATAATTTGGGGCTTAGTAGGGTTAGTTTTTGGGATGCATGCACAACAAAAAATCCATGATGATTTTGAACCGCAATTGTTTACCATTAATGGGTACAATATAAATATTGAAACAAGAGGAAGTGGGGGTCCTATTGTTTTTATAGCCGGTGGTCCCGGGGATTCACACGATTATTTACAAGGAAATTTTGGATCCTATTATAAAAGTAATCAAGTAGTTTTTTTTGATGGATTAGGCAGAGGTTTGTCTGATGATGCAAAAGATGCGAAGGAATACTCTGTAGCTAATGATGTTGAAATACTGGAAGAGATACGCAAAGTATTGGATCTTGAGCAATGGTCGGTTGTAGGCCATTCCTATGGAACTATTGTTGCTCAGGCCTATGCCATTAAATACCCAAAAAAGGTCTCAAAAATGATCTTGATTAGTGGTTTTCACAGTGGTTTAATGTGGCAAGCCAACTGCGACAGTTATAACCAATATGCAAAGACACATTTTCCTCAAAAATGGAAAACTATAGATTCTTTACGCAAAAAAGGGTTTATTTCTAGAGATAGTCTTTTTTCTAAAGTTTATGGAAGTCTTCCCGTAAAGTATGTGTACTATCACAATACTAAATTAAAACAACCTATGCCGAAGAAAGTAAAGCGCTCGTGGAACGCTGAGGTGTATTATGGAATAGTTGGTGATGATGCTGATTTTCACGTAACCGGAAGTATGGGAGCTATTGATTTTAGAAAACAATTGTCGCAGATTAAAACACCTACCTTGGTCGTAGCGGGACGTTACGATGGGGTTTCTACACCAGAGTTTGCCATGCAGTATAAGCATTATATGCCACAGGCAGAATTTGTAATGTTTGAGAACAGTGGACACAATCCTTATTTAGAGGAGCCAGAGAAATTTTTCAAGTTGTTTGATGAATTTCTCGAAATTAAAGAAAAAGATAAATAATTTAAAGCTATATCCAGTAATTCCCAAGAAACAACTATTGATCTTTAATTAAATTTGATAAAGTACCAAGGGATTTTACTATTTTTGAAAATTCACATACTGTTGATTTATGAGCGATACAAGACACGATTGGACATCACAAGAAATACTTGATATTTATAATAAGCCCTTAATGGAGTTGCTTTACGAAGCAGCAACTGTACACCGGTTGCACCACGACCCAAATACGGTTCAGGTATCCACATTGTTATCTATAAAAACGGGAGGCTGTCCTGAAGATTGTGGGTATTGTCCGCAAGCGGCAAGATACCACACAGACCTTGAAGGCAATGACTTAATGAGTGTACAGCAAGTTAAAGCACAAGCTTTGCGTGCAAAATCGTCTGGAAGCTCCAGAGTTTGCATGGGTGCTGCATGGCGAAATGTAAAAGACGGACCAGAATTCGAAAATGTGTTAGAAATGGTGCGAACTATTAATAAACTCGACATGGAGGTTTGTTGTACTTTAGGGATGCTTACCGAAAATCAGGCGCAACGTCTAGCAGAAGCCGGGTTGTATGCTTATAATCATAACCTTGATACTTCGGAAGAATATTATAAAGAGGTAATCTCTACTCGAGGATTTGAAGATCGGTTACAAACCATCGATAATGTACGTAAGACAAACGTAACCGTTTGTAGTGGTGGTATTATTGGTATGGGGGAAGAAACAAAAGATCGTGCGGGGATGTTGGTAGCGTTAACCAAATTGAATCCTCAGCCGGAATCAGTTCCTATTAATGCATTAGTTGCGGTAGAAGGGACACCGCTTGAGGAGCAAAAACCTGTTTCTATATGGGATATGATTCGAATGGTAGCAACCACTCGAATTGTTATGCCTAGAACGCAAGTGCGCTTATCAGCAGGTAGAACGGATATGAGTAGAGAAGGGCAAGCAATGTGCTTTTTTGCAGGAGCAAATTCAATTTTTGCAGGAGATAAATTACTAACGACGCCAAATCCTGATGTTAGTGAGGATATGGAGATGTTCAAGATGTTAGGCTTAAATCCGCAACAACCATTTGTAAAAAAATCGCAGCCAGAAACTGTTGAAGCTGAGGATTCAGTTTTTCAGGCAAAGGGAGAAAAACCTAAATGGTCTAGACCTGGACATAAAATTGAGCGTAATGAATTAGCCAAGGAAAAAGGTAAAGATGTTGTACTTGACAAATAGGATTGGATAATTTTCTTTTGGATAAAAACAAGGTAAGTCGGTGGGCTTAGATTTAAAACAGATACCAAGAGTTGCTAAGATCAGCAAAACTGATTTTATGGCTATCTATGTTTCAAAACAACAGCCGGTTGTCATCGAAAAATTGATTGAGGACTGGCCTGCTTACAAAAAATGGAACTTAGCGTATATAGCAAAGATAGCTGGCGATAAAACTGTGCCGCTGTATGATGATCGCCCGATTAGTTCTGAGCTTAAGTTTAATGAGCCTCATGCTCAGATGAAAATGCGAGACTATATTGAGTTGTTGAAGGAGAAGCCAACGAACTACCGCATATTTTTATATAACCTGTTAAAGGAGACTCCGCCGCTACAACAGGACTATTCTTATCCGAAAGTGGGATTAAAATTCTTAAAAAAATTTCCCTTTTTGTTTTTTGGAGGACAAGGTTCAAAAGTTTTTATGCATTATGATATTGATTATGCAAACATCTTGCATTTTCATTTTCATGGAGAAAAACAGTGTATACTTTTTCCTCCTTCTGAAACTAAATATTTGTATAAAGTACCGCATGCGCTGATTTCACATCAACAGATTGATTATACAAATCCTGATTTTGATCGTTGGCCAGCTCTTAAGCATGCTAAGGGTTTTGTTACTAATTTAAAGCATGGTGAAACCTTGTATATGCCTGAGGGGTATTGGCATCAAATGACCTATTTGACTCCTGGGTTTTCCATGAGTATTCGTGCATTGCCATTTAATTGGATACACTTAACACGAGGTTTTTATAACTTTTTTATCATGCGACATCTTGACAATTTTATGCGCAAGAAAAAAGGACAGCGATGGATTAATTATAAGAATGAAGAAGCTATTAAGCGAACTAATAAACGCAACCGGATTAAGGGTTGAGTTCTTTTACTTTTTCAAAAATCAAATTAGATTCCCAGCCACGATATTGCAAATAAGCGATCAATTTCTTTCTGCGTTTATGCACATTTGTTTCTGATATCAAGGAGTTCTTCTTTTCTGCCAACTGATGAAAAGTGCTGAGATATTCTTCGATATCAATCTCATTCAGAGCGCTCTTAATTAAAAAAGCAGAGATATTTCTCTGTTTTAGCTCTTGCGTAATTCGTTGTTTCCCCCATTTTTTGATGGAGTGTTTGCCTCTGGCAAAACTTTTGGCAAAACGTTCTTCATTGAGGAAATTATGTTCGATAAGGTGAAGAATGATTTTCTCTTTTGCCTCAGGAATTAATTTCATGCTGTACAATTTGTCTTCAACTTCCTTGTGACATCGATCTTGATACGCACAATAATGTTCCATTTTGCGCAATGCTTCGGTAAGTGTGACGGATTGTTGAGGTTTGTAATGCATAGATCAAAGATAGGAAACTATACTTTTTAAAAAATAAATTTCAATTTCACTTGAGAAAAAAGTGTCAACAAAAAAGCCCGATTTAATTTAATAAATCGGGCTTTGAGTTTTATCCTATCACATTACCATCTTTGTCATGGAAATGATATTCTAAATATGTGTAAGCATCTCTAGGTATAATCTTTACCCATCGTTTATGGTCTAAAAACCATTTTGATCGGGTAGATGGAAAACCTTTTGTTAAAAAAGCAGCGATAAAAGGATGCGCACTAAGCGTTATCTTTTTCTTATCTTTTTTAATAATTCTTTCTAAATCCACCTTAATTTTGTCTAACAAAACTATTGGCGCCTCAATTTCGCCGTTTCCTCCGTTAGGATTATCCTCACGGGTTTTGATATTCATCTCTGGTCTAACACGTTGTCTTGTGATTTGAATAAGACCAAATTTACTAGGTGGTAAAATTTTATGTTTTGCTCTATCATCTTTCATCTCTTCGCGAAGATGATTAAAAAGCGTTCTGCGATTATCCGCATTGTTCATGTCTATAAAGTCAACTACAATAATACCGCCCATATCTCTTAGGCGTAGTTGTCTTGCAACTTCAGTAGCACTAATGAGATTTACTTCAAGAGCTGTGTCTTCTTGATTTTTTGCTTTATTAGAACGATTTCCGCTATTTACGTCAATAACATGCATGGCTTCAGTATGTTCAATAACCAAGTAAGCTCCTTTGCTCATGGATACTGTTTGTCCGAAGCTTGTTTTTATTTGCCTTTCAATACCGTATTTTTCATAAATAGGGGTATTGGATTGATGTAATTTAACGATAGATTCTTTTTTTGGTGCAATTTCGTGCACATAATCTTTGATCTGATTGTAGAGTACTTCATCATCCACGCATATTGAAGTAAATGAATCATTAAATACATCTCTCAAAATTGAGGATGCTCTATTCATTTCTCCAAGTACTTTGGTAGGATGCGGAGCTCTATGTAACTTTTTGGACATGGTCTCCCAGCGTTCAATCAGATTTTGTAAATCTTTGTCTAGTTCTGCGACTTTTTTACCTTCGGCTACCGTACGAACAATAATCCCAAAACCTTTGGGCTTAATGCTTTTTACGAGTCGTTTAAGACGTTCTTTTTCTTTTGAGGATTCAATTTTCTGAGAAATTGACACTCGATTAGAAAAAGGAACTAACACTATGTATCTACCGGCAATTGATAGCTCTGAGCTTATCCTTGGGCCTTTTGTAGAAATAGGTTCTTTTACGATCTGTACTAATAGCGATTGATTTGATTTGAGAACATCGGTGATAACACCGTTTTTATCAATATCATTGTCTATAGGAAAATCTTTTAAAGAATAATCCTTTAGTTTACCTGTGCTTACACGTTTGATAAATTTCAATAAAGTCGATACTTGAGGTCCTAGGTCATGATAGTGCAAGAATGCATCTTTCTCATACCCCACATTAACAAATGCGGCGTTTAAACCAGGAACAGCTTTTCGTATTTTGGCAATAAATATATCACCAACTGCAAAATTGCTGTCATCTTCTTCTTTGTGAAATTCAACAAGTTTTCCATCTTTTAATAAGGCAAAATCTGTAGATGAACCAGATCTAATGATCAATTCTTTGTTCACTCTGATAAGATTTTTATCCACCTCGAATGTATCGAGACAGATGGATTAAACAAAATTTTCACAGGAATTTCTAAATTCCATTAAAATAAAGAGGCTGTAAGGTAGTCAAACAATCACTTTATTTTGATTTCAATGAACTGCTAAAAAGAAAAAGTAGTTAGAAACTACTTTTTCTTGTGTCGGTTAGCTCTTCTTCTCTTTTTACGCTTGTGCGTAGCTACCTTATGTCTTTTACGTTTTTTACCACTTGGCATAGTGTATAATATTTATTGATTATTAATTACTTAACTTCTACATTAGTTTTTACACCTTCGACAAACACTTTTGCCGGTTTGAATGCTGGTATATTGTGTGCCGGAATTTTGATTGTAGTATTCTTAGAAATATTACGACCGGTTTTTTCAGCTCTGGTTTTGATAATAAAACTTCCGAATCCTCTTAAGTATACATTATCTCCACTTTCCAAAGAGCTTTTTACTTCTTCCATAAATGTTTCAACAGTTGCCTGTACATCACCTTTTTCAATTCCTAGCTTCTCTGAAATTTTTGCTACGATATCTGCTTTAGTCATTATTATACCTATTTAGGGGTTTTTTAAATTTTCAAGGGGGCAAATATAAGAATTTAAATTCCAAAAAATCAATACTTAAGATTAAATTATCGCCTTTAAAGAATTAATTTAGCAAATTGTAAATAACAAGAATGAAATTCTCTAAAAAACTAATAATCTGGTACTTAGAACATCAGCGGAATATGCCTTGGAGACAAACAAAGGATCCGTATAGCATTTGGTTGAGTGAAATAATACTACAACAGACACGAGTAAGTCAGGGTTTACCGTATTATTTGGCATTTAAAACCGCGTTTCCCACTGTTTTTGAGTTAGCTGCTGCCACAGAAGAAGAGGTGCTCAAATTGTGGCAAGGACTTGGATATTATTCTAGGGCAAGAAATCTGCACTATACTGCACAATACATTGTCAGAGAACTTAATGGAGTATTTCCTAAGACTTACGACCAATTACTTAAACTTAAAGGTGTTGGTGATTATACTGCCAGTGCCATTGCTTCTATTTGTTATAATGAAGTTGTTCCAGTGATAGATGGGAATGTATACCGAGTTTTGTCTAGAGTATTTGGGTTAGATACTCCTATTAATAGTTCCCCGGCGTTAAAAGAATATAAAAGTTTGGCATCACAGCTAATTGATGTATCTCGGCCAGCCACTTTTAATCAGGCTATGATGGAGTTTGGAGCGATACAATGCAAGCCACAAAGCCCCGACTGTACCATTTGTCCTTTTGCTGACAGATGCTTTGCATTACAACACGCTAAGGTTTCAGAATTACCGGTAAAACTTAAGAAAACAAAAATTAAAAAGCGATACTTTAATTATTTTGTCGTTAGATTACCGGATAATACACTTTTAATACAACAGCGCAAAAATGTCGGAATCTGGGAGGGTCTTTACGAATTTCCTTTAATAGAATCAAACAAACTCATGGAGCCTGAAGCATTAGAGAAAGAAGAAGCGTTTTCTCATTTAGTGAGAAACAAATCTTTTTCACTAACCAGATATAAAGAGGCGCCTATTGTTCATAAGTTATCGCATCAACATCTGTATACTAGATTTTATGTGTTAGACATCTGTGAAGCACCTAATTTAAAGGTGGATCAGTCCTTGATTCCTGTTGCAACTATTCGGGATTATCCGGTCCCTGTTCTAATTGGTAATTTTATAGAATCGTTTTTTTAGGTATTACGCTTTTTTAGTACATTTACTATTGCTAATATTGAACCTTAGTTATATTGATAACTATCTAAAGCTATATTTTTTTAGTTTTAGTGAATAATACCTAGTATACCTAGGAGCTAAAACATAATTATGTCTGGAACACTTAATAAGGTAATGCTGATCGGTCACACCGGAGATGAAGTTAAAATGCACTATTTTGAAGGAGGTAACTGTGTTGGCAGGTTTCCGTTAGCTACCAATGATTCTTATGTAAATAAGGCTACCGGAGAGCGTGTTAATACTACCGAATGGCATAATATTGTTGTTCGCAATAAAGCTGCAGAAATCTGTGAAAAATACCTGGCAAAGGGAGATAAAGTCTACATAGAAGGGAGATTAAAAACACGCAAATGGCAAGATGAACAAGGAAAAGACAGGTATAGTACAGAAATACAATGTACTGAGTTTACTTTTTTAACCCCTAAGGCGGATAGTCCGGGAGTTTCTGGTGAACAAAAACCGAACCCTACCAATAGTTCTGTTGACACAGGCAATGCTCAAAAAACGGAACCTCAGATCGGAACAGAAGACGATGACCTTCCGTTCTAAATGTTTAATTAAACCCCAATACTTTGGACCCTGATCCTGAAGCCTTATTTATACCGTTCTTATTTATTGATGCGTGGCAAACGATCAATATTCTTATATTATTAATTCTGCTGGTTTTTTCAGCACTTATTAGCGGGAGTGAGGTAGCGCTATTTTCACTCACACCATCTGATCTTAGAGAAGAAGAAAAAGTTCCAGAGAAAGATTTAAAAATTCTCCTTCGCTTACTGAGCAAACCAAAAAAATTGCTTGCTACGATCCTTGTAGCAAACAACTTTATAAATATTGCTATTGTACTGCTCTTTGATAGCTTAGGCGAAATTTATCTTAAGGATATAGATTACTTACTTTTTGACTATGTGAACCTTCGATTTTTGATAGAGGTTGTGGTAGTTACCTTTATGATTTTGCTATTTGGTGAGATTCTACCTAAGATCTATGCGAGCAGAAATAAAATAAAGTTCTCCCGAGTCATGGCTAGGCCACTGCGAGTGTTGGATTGGTTATTGTCACCTCTAAGTTCTCCAATGCGACAAATAACCATTGGAATACATGAACGATTGGGAAAACAAAAATCCAATCTGAGTGTTGATCAATTATCACAGGCTCTTGAACTTACATCAGATACGGACACCACTTCAGAAGAAAAGAAAATTCTGGAGGGTATTGTGAATTTCGGGAACACGGATACTAAGCAGGTAATGAGACCCCGCATGGATGTATTCGCACTAAATCAAGCAGCCGAATTTGAAGAGATCATTCCTGAAATCATAAAAAATGGGTATTCACGTATTCCTATCTATAATGAAAGTATCGATCAGGTTACTGGTATTTTATATGTGAAAGATTTGTTACCTTATATTAATGAAAAGAAATTTGATTGGAATACCTTATTGCGAGAACCCTATTTTGTTCCAGAAAATAAAAAGTTGGACGACTTGCTAAATGATTTCAAAAATAAAAAAAATCATTTGGCGATAGTTGTGGATGAATATGGAGGAACCAGTGGTTTGATTTCATTAGAAGATATAATAGAAGAGATTGTAGGTGATATCAGTGACGAATTTGATGACGAAGATCTTGTGTTCTCCAAATTGGATGATAAAAATTATGTATTTGAGGGTAGAACAGCCTTAAAGGATTTCTATAAAGTTTTGAAATTAGATGATTCCTCGGTGTTTGAATCCCGTAAAGGTGACGCTGAAACCATAGCTGGATTTTTACTTGAAATTTCAGGAAATTTTCCTGAAAAAAATGAAATACTCACGGTCGAAAATTATGATTTTATAATTGAATCGCTGGATAATAAAAGAATCAAACAAGTCAAGCTGACAATAAATGATGCGAGAAATGATGAAGCTGAATAATGCAATCTTATTTTTAGTAGGAATTTTATGTATGTCATGCGGAGGAGAAACATTTCCTAAGCCAAAAGCTATGTTACGTCTGCAATATCCAGAACCGATATATGTTCAGGCGGATACACCCTGTTTTTATATCTTTGAAATTAACGAATTGGCCAAGCTAAAACCAGTTAATAAGCATAACAAATGTTGGTACAACCTTGAGTATCCCCAATTACATGCCAAAGTATATGTTTCATATTATCCCATTAAAAATAATTTAGACTCGTTGCTAAGAGATGCGCAAAACCTTACCCAGGAGCATGTTGTAAAAGCAGATGGGATAGCACAAAAGCCCTACGTAAATGATAAACAAAAAGTCTACGGGATGTTTTATGAGGTTACCGGTAATGCGGCTTCACAAGCTCAATTTTATGTTACCGATAGTGTGAATCATTTTATAACGGGATCAGCATATTTTGATGTCCGGCCTAATTATGATTCTATTCTCCCTGCAGCGAATTATTTGCAAAATGACATTCAACATCTCATGGAGTCCATCAAGTGGAAAACTAAAGATTGATTTTTTTTAAGTAATTATGTCCAATTTGATATTAATTTAATCACTTTTGCAACTGAAAATTTTCGGTATGCAAAATACTTCATCAAAATGGCTTTATTTGGCAGTGCTTTCTCTTGTTTGGGGAAGCTCTTTTATTTTAATCAAAAAATCTCTACTTGGACTTTCTCCTTTGCAACTGGGTGCCTTAAGAACGCTTTTTGCTGCAGTTTTTCTTTTTTTAATAGGTTTTAAGAGTATAAAAACTATTAAAAAAGAGGAATGGAAATGGGTAGCAATTTCAGCGTTTGCCGGTACTTTTATTCCGGCATTTTTGTTTGCTTATGCCGAGACCGAAATAGACAGTGCTATTGCTTCAATTCTTAATTCTACTACACCCCTGGTTACTCTTGTTTTGGGAATAGTTGTTTTCTCAATCGGATCTAACAGAAATCAAATTATCGGAGTGATAGTTGGTTTTTTAGGTTGCTTAGCTTTGATATGGGAAGGCGCCGTAGTAAATCCGAATCAAAATTACTGGTATGCGTTATTAGTCATATGCGCTTCTTTCTGTTATGCTGCTAATGTCAATATTATCAAACGTTACATGCAAAATATATCGCCCATGGCAATCGCTAATGGGAACTTCATAATTTTAGTCATCCCTTCCCTGATAGTGCTTTATTTTTCAGGATTTTTCGATAGTGCTGTAATTCAACAAGAAAAAGTGCAGATCAGTTTGATGTATGTTGGTGTGTTGGCAGTGGTGGGAACAGGCGTGGCAAAAGTTTTGTTCAATAAATTAGTGCAGATAAGCACTCCTGTATTTGCTACATCGGTTACCTATACGATTCCGATAGTAGCTTTGTTATGGGGTTTGATGGATGGTGAAAAGTTTACTTTTTATCAAGGGATTGCTGCATGCGTAATTATATTTGGCGTGTATCTTTCTAATAAAAGAAAAAAGGTTCGCTCTTAATTGAGCGAACCTTTGATAATTTGTGGCAGTAAGAAAACTATTTAAAGTCTTCGTCTGATACATTTTTGTTTAACTGGATTTCTTTTACTTTAAAATCAATATTTTGTGGACCTAAAGATTGAGAAATTGAGAAAGGAAATTTAATACCTTCAACCTCTTTATAATCATCATAGGTGACTGCGATTTCAATCTTTGTACCTGCTTGATCTCTAATGGTAACATCTTTTACTTTAAGACCTGTTTTAGTATCATAATAGGCGGACTTATTTTCGTTAAGCTTTAGCAGATATGCTGTGCCATTCGTATAAGGAACTGTTTTCTCTAATACCGCATCAGTAACATTTAGTTCTGCAAAAGGATACGATTCTTGTTTAGCCATCGCAATTTGCTCCTCGTTGTATTCAAGTCGTTGTCCTTGATTCATAGCGTATCCCGAGGTGCCGTTAAAAACAACTTTTTGTACAGTCATACCTCCAAAGCTTACCTCAATAGCAGATTTGTTATTGATCGTGGTTTTTGAGGACAAGCCTAAGCTAGCACCATTAAAAGCAGCTTCTGCTGTCATGAAAACAGAATTTATATTTTTAAGCTTGTCTTTTCCTCCCAAAGCTGCAAAGTAACCGTCCAATACAGTTTGTGCAGTTACTCCCTCTGGCGTCTCCGCTGTCAGCTGTGGTTTCTGTGTTTTGTTTCCGTATTTATCAAAATACAAAACAGGAATTTTTTTATCGTCAAAAGTGATGTTTTCTAAATTTGGAAGGACATCACTAGCTTTACCAACGAGAACTATTCTTGCGTTCTGCAAATTAAAATAAGTATTGGCTACACGTTTTATATCCGCTTTGGTAACTGCGTTTATTTTTGAAATAAAATTTCTGTAGAAGTCCTGAGGGAGGTCTTGTGTTTTTATCTCAATGCTGCGGGTTGCTGCAGTTCGATCACTTTCGGATGCAAGAATGAAATCTCCTAAAAATTTAGCTTTTGCATTCTTCAAAATCTCATCATCTACTTCTTCCGTTCGAATTCTTTTTATTTCTTTTAATGTCTCAACCACAGCACTGTCAGTGACAGCATTACGAACTTTGGTCACAGCTCTAAATGCTGATTTATGATATTTGTTGACAGGAAAAATAGATCGTGCTCCGTAGGTGTACCCATTTTTTTCTCTCAAATTCATATTGATATAGCTTCCAAAAGAACCTCCAAGGATGTAATTTGCAATCAAGGCGGCATGATAATCTTTATCTGCCATTTTAAGATTAGTAATATTCATAATAGCAAGTTCTGTTTGTACAGCATTAGGCATATCGATGAAGTTGATTTGTCGATATTGCGCATCAGATACAGACGGAATTCCGAATGAAGGAGCTTTTGCAGCTTTCCAAGTCACAAAGTGTTTATTAACTAAAGCTTCAGCTTGTTCAACCGTAATGTCTCCGCTAATTACCATATACGCATTGGCTGGGACAAAATAATTACGATAATAGGTTTTGACATCATTTAAAGTAATTGAGTTTATGGTCTCTTCGGTTGCATATTCTCCTTTAGGATGATTCTTACCATATGCCAATGCATTGGTAACCCGATTGGCAACAGTTGCGGCGCTATTCTCCCCTGATTTTATGCTCTCGATGATTTTTTTCTTTTCCAGGCTTAATTCTTCCTCTGTAAAATTAGGGTTTAATGCTGCGTCAGAAAAGAGTGTAAAAATTTTATCAGTGTACTTTGATAATGCTTGAGCATAACCGCCGCTAACACCAACATTAAAAAATGCTCCTATAAAATCAACTTCTTCATTAAATTGATCTTTAGGTACGGATAGCGTTCCTTTGCCCATTATTTGAGAAACAATACTGTTGATACCAGCTTTATCACCTTCGGTATGAGGAGGCGAATCTATAGATAAGCTTATAGATACTCGTGGTAATTTGTGATTCTCTACTATTAAAACTGTCAAACCATTTTCCATAATCATTTCATGGGGTTCAGCAAGATTTAAAGTGGGTGCAGGTCCGGATTTTGGCATTTTTGTCCTGTCGATTTGGGCAAAACTGCTCAAAGAGGTACAGGTACATGCTATAAGTAAGATGATATATTTTTTCATTATTGACTCTTTTTAGTTGCTTGATTCTGGTAAATAATCAAGATTAAGACGTTGGTTTTTGTTTAAATAGGCTTTGGCCACACGTTGAATATCCTCACGGGTAATACTACGATATATTTCAATTTCTTTATTTATCAAACTGGTATCGCCATACAAAGTGTGATAACGTGCCAAGGAATTAGCTATGCCTTGTATGCTGGAATTGGCATTAACAAAATCGTTTTCAAATTGATTGTTAAGTTTTTGAAATTCTTTTTCGCTAATAAGTTCGTTTTGAAGTTTCGTAATCTCGGCATCCATTTCTTCCTGTAGTTTGTCTAATCCAACCTCTCCAAGCGGGAGGGCGCCCATAATATACGTGCCGTAATCTTCTTGAGCATCAGTAAATGCCAATACTTGTAGTGCTATTTTTTTATCTTCTACCATATTTTTATACATACGAGAACTATTCCCTCCTGTAAGTATTGAAGAAATATAATCTAACACATATGCATCTTTGTCTGTTTGTTTGGGGGTGCGATACACTAAAATTTTAGCAGGCACCTGAATATTAGCATCTTTTTCAACTGCCTTAATTTCTTGAGTGATTGGTGCTTCAAAAACGAGTGATCTTTTAATTTTCTCACCATTGTTTGCAATAGGACCAAAATAATCAGAAATTAAATTAATAGTCTTTTCCAGATTGAAATCACCTGCGATTACCAATGTAGCATTGTTAGGATTGTAAAATTTTTGGTTAAAAGCTTTGAACTCTTCTAGCTTGGCGGCATCAAGATCCTCCATGCTTCCGATCACTGATTGACCGTAAGGGTGCTTTTTAAAGATGTACTTATTGATACCGGTACGATAAATTATTTTACCGTAGGGAGCATTGTCAATTCGTTGTCTCTTTTCTTCTTTTACTACTTCGTTTTGAGTGTCAACTCCTATTTTATTGATAACAGGGTGGAGCATTCTTTCAGATTCCATCCACAATGCAAGCTCAAGGTTGTTCGAAGGTAAGGTTTCATAATAGTACGTTCTGTCCTGCGTAGTGTTTGCATTATTACGTCCGCCATTTGCCGAGACAATATCAAACCACTTACCACGTTCAATGTTTTTAGTGCCTTCAAAAAGTAAATGTTCGAAAAAATGAGCAAAGCCTGTTCTGCCAGGATCTTCATCTTTTGCGCCAACGTGATACATTACTCCAACGGTGACAACGGGTGCAGAATTATCTTGATGTAAAATTACATGCAGTTCATTTTTGAGGTCATACTCCGTAAATTCTACTTCTTGACTGTTGCCTGAAAGCGAAATAAAAAGTCCGCAGGCAAGGGTGTGTAGTATATTTTTCATTGGTTCTAATAATAAGTTTTCTTATAAGTAAAAAAAGATCATAATTCGTTACAGTAAAATAAAGAAACTTATAGCGAAGCCAACCTAAAATTAACAGGTCTTTAAGTAACCATAGGTTTGATAATGTTTATATTAGATTAACAAAATTAATTTATTTTTTATGAAAAGGTCAACACTTCCAATAACCTATGGAATAATTATAGCAGTAGGATTGATAGTTTATTTCATGTTACTCTCGTTATTCGGAGTACAGACTAAGCCGGTTTTTAGCTTAGGCAATGGCGTTATAGTGGCCTTAGGATTGTATACGGTAATGAAACGGTATAAAGCGGAAAAGGGAAGTAATTTTGAGTATCAAAAAGGTTTTATGGCTGGGTTGTTAACAGGTTTTAATGCAACTATAATTTTCACGGTGTTTTTTGCTATTTATGTTACTAATATCAATCCTGATTTTTTGCCTATGATGCTTGATAACTGGAGTAGTCATTATCATGTTGGTGTTGGGATAGTGGTATTTGTAGCTGCAATCATGGGATTTGCGACCACCTTTGTTTTGACACTTTCTTTTATGCAGCTCTTTAAAGATAGTTGGAATGTAAAAAAAAGCCCTAATTCTCCTCCGTTAAAATCATAAAACATTTGTTGTTTAATTAATTAAGAGTATATTTGCACCCGCCTATAAAATAGGTAGTACTATATTTTTAATTATTAAACGTTACGCTATGTACGCAATTGTAGAGATAGCAGGGCAGCAATTTAAAGTTGCAAAAGACCAAAAAGTGTTTGTACATCGTTTACCAGGAGAAGAAGGAGACAAAGTTTCTTTTGACAAAGTTCTTTTGACTGGTGATGGTGATTCAATCAACCTTGGCGCCCCGGCTATAGATGGAGCTCTAGTAGGAGCAAAAATCACTAGGCACCTTAAAGGTGATAAAGTTATTGTTTTCAAAAAGAAAAGACGTAAAGGTTACCGTGTTAAAAACGGTCATCGTCAGGCTTTAACTGAAATCGTAATTGAAAGTATCGATGCATCTAGTGCAAAAAAATCTTCTAAGACAGAAGCTAAAAAAGCAGCACCTAAAGCAGAGGACAAAAAAGAAAGTAATAATTCTGAAGACTTGAGCTCAATGACTGTTGCTCAGTTGAAAGATTTGGCAAAAAGCAAAGGAATCGAAGGTATCTCTTCAATGAAGAAAGCTGATCTGATTGCTGCTTTGCAAAAATAAGTCTAACCATTTTAAAATCTTAAGAAAATGGCTCACAAAAAAGGAGTAGGTAGTTCTAAAAACGGTAGGGAATCGGAATCAAAACGCTTAGGTGTTAAGATATTTGGTGGTCAAGCAGCCGTAGCTGGTAACATCATTGTTAGACAAAGAGGTACAGCACATAGACCAGGTGAAAATGTATATGCAGGTAAAGATCATACCTTGCATGCCAAAGTTGATGGTATGGTACAATTCACTAAGAAAAAAGACAATAAATCATACGTTTCTATAGTTCCTTTTGAGGCATAGATAGTAGGATTAGATTTTATAAAAAACCCTATTTAAGTTTGACTTAAATAGGGTTTTTTATTTATGTCTATCTTAGGAACTCTTAATCTATATCAATTATGAAATATTCTGTAAATATCATTTTACTAAGTAGTTTTTTGTTTTTTCTTTCAAACAGCTCAATAGCTCAAGAGATTCCTAAATATGATTATCTCGAAGTTATTGTTATTCAAAAAGCAAATAATAGTGGTAGAGTCAAGCGCATTAAGGTACAAGAACAAAAATCGCTAGTCGGTAAACAAATAACTATCAAACAACTCGAACAACTGGAAGGTTCTTCTGATTTACTTAATTATATGAATACCGGAAATTGGGAGTTTGTGGACAGACAATCCATAGTTTCTGAAGAGAACGATCCGGTTTGGATGAGTTATATTTTTAGAAAGCGTAAGTAATCGAATAATGATTTAAAAGCAAAACCCTTGCCATGTGGCAAGGGTTTCTTTATTTATCCGTATGCTAAGAGCGAAGCATTATAAACTTCACAAAGCACCATCATTTTCTTACTAGTATCGGTAGTACTCTGGTTTAAAGGGTCCATCTACTGTCACGCCGATATATTCAGCTTGTTCTGGACGTAGTTTTTCTAATTCTACTCCAAGTCTTGATAAGTGTAACTCTGCTACTTTTTCATCAAGATGTTTTGGTAACATATAGACTTCATTCTTGTAATTTTCAGGATGATTCCATAATTCAATCTGAGCAAGTGTTTGGTTTGTAAAGGAGTTACTCATAACAAAACTTGGGTGCCCAGTTGCGCAACCTAAGTTTACTAGACGACCTTCGGCAAGTATAATAATATCTTTACCATTAATAGTATATTTATCAACTTGTGGTTTGATTTCGTCCTTTGTGTCTCCATGATTAGCGTTTAACCAGCCCATATCAATTTCGTTATCAAAATGCCCGATGTTACATACAATCGCTTTGTCCTTTAAGGCTTCAAAGTGTCTTGCTTGTACAATATCTTTATTACCTGTTGTTGTGATAACAATGTCAGCTTTTCCGATAACAGTTTCTAAACGTTTTACTTCAAAACCATCCATAGCAGCCTGTAATGCACAGATTGGATCAATTTCGGTTACAGTTACAATCGATCCGGCACCTCTAAACGACGCAGCAGTTCCCTTTCCTACATCACCATAACCACACACTACAACTCGCTTTCCTGCCAGCATCGTGTCAGTAGCACGTCGAATAGCATCCACGGCACTTTCTCTACAGCCGTATTTGTTGTCGAATTTTGACTTGGTAACAGAGTCATTTACATTGATTGCAGGCATAGGCAACGTTCCGTTCTTCATACGCTCATATAAGCGATGAACTCCGGTTGTAGTTTCTTCAGATAATCCATTGATTCCTTCTGCCAATTCAGGATATTTATCAAGGACCATATTGGTCAGGTCACCTCCATCATCTAAAATCATATTTAGAGGTTCACGATCTTCTCCAAAAAATAATGTTTGTTCTATACACCAGTTAAACTCTTCTTCGTTCATACCTTTCCAAGCATATACCGGTATACCTGCGTCTGCAATAGCTGCTGCTGCTTGATCTTGAGTAGAAAAGATGTTACAAGAACTCCAGGTTACATCAGCTCCCAAAGAAACAAGCGTTTCAATAAGAACAGCTGTTTGTATGGTCATATGTAAACATCCGGCTATACGAGCCCCTTTTAAAGGTTGAGAATCTTTATATTCTTCACGCAAAGACATTAATCCAGGCATCTCAGCTTCAGCCAATTCAATTTCTTTTCTTCCCCAAGCTGCCAGTGAAATATCTTTAACCTTGTAAGGAACGTACGGCAATGTTTTAGTACTCATAAATGTATCTTTTAGTTATACTGCACGTTTATGTTAGTAAATCGTGCTAATTTATTCTAAATTCGTTGTGTCCAAAAAACATATTTTTTATACATTTTTTGGTTTGCAAAGGTACGTAATAACTTTAAAAATCTAAATGCCTCTTTACAAAACTATAACAGTAGACGAGAACACTAATATATTGATTTGGAAGATTGAAGAGTCTTTTGAGTGGTTGAGTGATGGAATTTCGCTAACCGATAATTGCCGACAACGTGTTGATAATATGAAATCTGATCTGCATCGCAGAGGTTTTATGAGTATTAGACATTTACTGGCGATGTTTGGTTATACCGATCATGATTTGTTTTATGATGAATTTGGAAAGCCACATCTTGTTGATGGACGCCATATATCGATTACACATTCATTTATTTTTACAGCGATTATAATCAGCGATAAACCGGTAGGGATAGATATTGAAAAGCAGCGTGATAAGATTGAACGAATTGCTCATAAATTTGTTTCTTCTGAAACCGAATTCGTGGCCAATCATGACCAGAAAGTTCGTGCACTAACCATCATTTGGGGAGCAAAGGAATCTCTATATAAGCTATATGCTACACCTGGTTTGAGTTTTGAGCAGCATATTGACATCGTTCCTTTTGACTTAGGAATGCCATTTACTGCGGGTAGTATTAATTACAAGGAAGAAATTTCTTATTACGACATTAGCTTTATGGAGTTTGAGGATTTTACCTGTGTGTATGCGCAACCTTATGGATAAATGGTTCAATTGCAAATAAAATAATGTAACCAATGAAAATATCGATAGAATTAACCTTGACCCCTTTGCAAACGGACTTTGAATCTCATATTATTGAATTTATAAAAGTTTTGAGAGGGTCCAAATTTACCGTATTGGAGAACCCTTTAAGCACACAGGTTTACGGGGATTATGATGAAGTAATGACCTTTCTTACAAAGGAGATAAAAGTCGCTTTTGGAACAATGGACAATGTTTTAGTGTATATGAAATTGGTTAAAAGTGATAGAAGCGATTATGAGCCAAATTTTTGAAATACTCTTTAATCAATACAGGTCGTATACCTTGCTGCATATATGGCTAGAAATCATAGCTGTTTTTTTTGGAATTCTAAGTGTATATTTTGCAAGATTGAATAGAATATGGGTATATCCGACAGGTCTTATCAGCACAAGTATTTTTGTATATCTTTTGTTTAAATGGTCACTTCTTGGAGATTTACTCATTAACGCATATTATTTTGTTATGAGTATTTACGGGTGGTATATATGGACTAGAAAAGTTGATGATACAAACGTGACGCCAATCAGTAGTACAACCAAAAAGGAGCAATGGATACAATTAGGTATAGGAATGCTCACCATAGTATTTACGTATTCTGTGTATCAAATTTTTGACAAGTGGAATGACTGGACCGCGTATGTAGATACCCTCACTACCGCTATATTTTTTGTAGGGATGTGGTTGATGGCAAAACGTAAAATTGAAAACTGGATCTATTGGATTATTGGAGACCTTATTTCAATACCGTTGTATTTCTATAAAGGGTTTACCTTTACCAGTTTACAATATTTAATCTTCACCGTCATTGCAATTTTCGGATATATATCATGGAAGAAAAACTTAAACAACACCCTAGTCACTGCTTAAAAATAGTTGTCTTTGGACCAGAATCTACTGGAAAAACAACCTTATGCAAGCAATTAGCATCACATTATGATATGTTATGGATTGAGGAATATGCGCGTCCTTACCTGCAGGAGAAATGGGATAAGGAAAAGAAAATTTGCACATATGAGGATTTGTTGCCAATAGCAATAGGTCAAATGAATCTGGAGAACGGAGCTGTGCGGCAAAACCCGGAGATTCTGATTTGCGATACGGATTTACTGGAGACCAAAGTGTATTCAGAAGTATATTTTGACGGAAAGGTTCCGCAACTTTTAGATAAATTTTCACGTTTGAATTCTTACGATTTATATCTTTTAACTTATATTGATACCCCATGGATTCCTGATGACCTACGGGATAAACCAGACGAGCGAGAAGTAATGTTTCAACATTTTAAAAATGCTTTAGACCGTGAAAACAGACCGTATGTTATTTTAAAAGGTAATGAATCCACAAGGTTGGCGAAGGCTATAACAACTATTGATACTCTTAAAGAACTTAAAAAGTGAATATTACAGATAGCGATATAAAATTAATAAAATCAAAAGGACTAACTGTTGACAAAGTATTGTCCCAAATTGAAATTTTCAAAAATGAAATTCCGTTTGTTGCTCTACGAAGTGCTGCAACACTGGAAAACGGAATTTCTAAAATCTCTGACACGTATCAAAAAGAATTAATTGAACGCTATGAGAAAAAAGTATATGATTTGGAGACAATTAAATTTGTGCCAGCTTCGGGTGCGGCGTCGAGGATGTTTAAAGAACTATTTCGGTTTTTAGATTATTATGATGCCGATAAAGAAAGCTTGAATTCCTATACGAATCATGAAAAGGCGGATGCTATTCGATTATTTTTAATTGGATTAGAGAAATTTCCTTTTTATAGCACTGTGATGAATGAAGTTAAGCGTTTTTCACCTGATTTTGATTCCCTTTCTGAAGGCGAACAGCTGTATTTATTTGTAGAGGTTATGCTAAGAGAAAGGGGATTAAATTATGGTTGGTATCCCAAAGGTCTGTTACCCTTTCATAAGTATTCTGAAAGAATCGCCACAGCGTTTGAAGAGCATCTCTACGAAGCTGCTGGTTATAATGTCAATGGTGATAAGGCTTCAAAAATACACTTTACAATTTCAAAAGAACATCTAGAAGCTTTTAACGAAGAATTTGAACGTATACAGCAAGACGTAGAATTAAAAACAGCAACAAAATTTGACATTTCCTATTCATTCCAAAAACCGGAAACCGACACCATTGCGGTTACTATGGATAATGAACCTTTTAGACTTGAAAACGGAGAATTGCTATTCAGACCAGGGGGTCATGGAGCCTTAATTGAAAACCTCAATGATCTTGATGCAGATATCATTTATATTAAAAACATAGATAATGTAGTAGTTCGTAAGTATCAAAATGAATTATCAGGTTTCAAAAAAGTTTTAGCAGGTAAGCTTTTAGAAATTCAACAAGAAGTTTTTGATATACTAAAGTGTATAGATAAAGAGGTGCCTACCGAAGAAAAGCTAAAACAAATAAAACAGTTTCTTGTTGAAGAACTAAATGTCCGGCTACCTTTAGATTTTGATAAATTTTCTGATAAATTTAAAGTCCTATTCATAAAAGAATCTTTGAATCGACCTATCAGAGTTTGTGGTATGGTTATTAATGAAGGTGAACCGGGAGGAGGCCCTTTTTGGGTAAAACAAGAAAACGGTCGTGTTGTACTACAGATAATTGAAGCCCCGCAAATTAACAAAAATGATCGCAGACAAAAGGAAATTTTAGCCGGTGCTACACATTTTAACCCAGTAGATTTGGTCTGTGGAGTGAGAAATTACAAAGGAGAAAAATTCAATCTATTAGATTTTGTGGATCCCGATGCGGGTTTTATTACCACAAAAACTATGAACGGACGACGATTAAAAGCCTTGGAACTTCCTGGATTGTGGAATGGTGCCATGTCCAACTGGATAAGTGTTTTTGTGGAAGTGCCGTTAACAACATTTAATCCAGTCAAATCAGTTAATGATCTGTTGAAATCCGCGCATCAGGTAAAATTATTTTCGTGAAGACAGACGTCCTATTAAAAGAGTTAGAGTTTAAAGCAACACGTAGTTCTGGAGCAGGAGGACAGCACGTAAATAAAGTGTCAACAAAAATTATTGTTCGATTGCATATTGACAATTCTCAAGGATTCACATTAGAAGAGAAACAACGTCTACGCAGTAAACTGGTGTCACGAATCTCTAATGAGGGATATTTACAACTATCATGTGATGCAAGTCGTAATCAACACCGCAATAAAAATTTGGCAATCCAACGTCTACTGGATATGTTGAAAGCTGCTCTAGTAAGAGAAAAAGTCAGAAAATCTACAAAACCTTCCCGAGCGAGCATTCAAAAACGGCTTGACAGTAAGAAAAAACAGTCACAACGTAAAGAAAATCGAAGAAATCCGGATTTCTGAGTTCTTTATAGTAGAAATGTGTAAAAAATCCACACAATTTTGGGTAATCCTCTATGCTTATTAAAAATCTATAAAATTAATTATTTTATTAAGTTATTGACTTACAATATGTTAAATGTATTTGTGGTTATTTTTATTTTTTGGAACAGTTATTACTATTACTTACATGTAGAATAGTTTATAACTAGTTCCTATGAAGAAGTTGCCTTATATATTTTTAGCAGTGATTGGTATTGTTTCAGCACAGGGTGTTCAGGCTCAAGAAAGGGAAGAACTAAGCGTAATGAGGGAAGCTAAGGAAGTTAAAAATTTAAAATTTCGCGCTATTGAAATTGTTGAATTACCAATGGCAATTCAAGATAAAGCAGCTGTTGATTTTGAAAATTTTAGAATTAAAGAAGCATATATTTCTGAGAATGAGCTTTATAAGATTGTTCTCGTGAACAAAGATAACTTCACACAAGTTGTATTTGCAAGCGCTAAAGGCGAATGGATTAAGCCAAACGACAAATCTTAAATCTAGGGGTAGAAAAGGAATATCGTTTCACAACCATAAAGCGATATAAAGTTGTTTAGTGCTAAAAAGAGACTCGATCCCAAGAGTCTCTTTTTTATTTCTATTTCTTTACTTACAATACGTTAACGACTTCTAAAAAAGCATTAACTTTATAGGATATCTGCTTATCTTTGGGTGTTTTAGAGTAGACTATGCCCATGTCTGTTTTAATAATTAGGTAATACTGTTTAATGGCAGTATAATTTTTTCAATTTCAGAGAATATGTCCAAAATATTGATTGTAGAAGATGATGTAGCTTTTTGTACAATGCTTAAGACCTTTTTAGCTAAAAAGAATTATGAAGTGACCACAGCATTTTCAGGAAGCGAAGCTTCCTCTAAGATTCAGGATCATATGTATGATGTAGTATTGACGGATGTACGATTGCCTGATAGAGACGGAATCACTTTACTAAAAGAAATTCAGCAAAAAGATGCGACTACTCAAGTAATTATAATGACAGGATATGCAGAGGTGAATATGGCCGTAACCGCTATTAAACAAGGGGCATTTGATTATGTTTCCAAACCTTTTAATCCAGATACAATACTTCAGACGATCGATAGTGCTCTCAAACAAGAAAAACAAGTAGCTGCTAACAACAGTACTATCTCTCAAAACAAACAAGAAATATCCCAACAGTTACCAAAAGAAAAGAAGAAAGTTGTTCCTTCAAAAAAAACGGATACTTCTTTTGTCAAGGGAATTAGCGATGCGTCAAAAAAGTTAAATGAATATGTTGCCCTGGTAGCCCCAACCAAGATGTCGGTTTTAATCATTGGCGATAGTGGTACAGGTAAAGAATATATTGCAAGTAGTATCCATAAGGCTAGTAATCGTGCAGAAAAACCTTTTATTGCAGTAGATTGTGGAGCAATACCTAAAGAGATTGCATCCAGTGAGTTCTTTGGTCATATTAAGGGTTCGTTTACTGGAGCTGTAAATGATAAAGTTGGACACTTTGAAGCAGCTAATGGAGGAACCTTATTTCTTGATGAAATTGGGAATTTGAGTTACGAACTACAAGTTCAGTTATTACGAGCTTTACAAGAAAGAAAAGTAAAACCTGTTGGGAGTAATAAAGAAATTGCAGTTGATATACGAGTTATTGCAGCAACCAATGAGGATCTTAGTAATGCCGTTAAAGAAGGTGAGTTTAGAGAAGATCTTTATCATCGTCTCAATGAATTTTCGATTAAAGTCCCACCTTTAAGAGAGCGTATAGAAGACCTTATGCTTTTTGCTAACTATTTTCTTGAAGAATCAAATGATGAACTAGAAAAAAGTGTGGTTGGTTTTGAAGATGAGGTATTAGAATCTTTTAAGAAGTATAGCTGGCCGGGCAATTTGAGAGAGCTCAAAAATATAGTAAAACGCTCTGTGTTATTGACTCAAAATGATTGGGTGGCACAAGAGGTTTTGCCAAGTGATATTGCTCATGCTACGGCAACTACTAAAAACACCTATGGGTTATTCAAAAACCAAAACGAACAAGAGCTGATTCTCGATGCACTCGAGAAAGCAAATGGAAATAAGGCTAAAGCTGCACGTATGTTGTCAATTGATCGTAAAACCTTGTATAACAAGCTAAAACAATACGATATTAGTCTTTAATTTTCAACTTTAAGTTTGTCAATAAGCAGCAAGATTTTCGTAATACTTTGTTTTGTGAGCTTATAAATTTCCTTGTTGGAAACCCCATAATTGTCGGGCTGCTCCAAGCGTTCTAACAGTTCTACAACCTCCGTAGCTTTTATTTGCCTAAACATGGGAAGTATTTTGTGAGTAATTGATTTTATTTCTTCCACATTCTTGCTGCGAACTGCTTCTTTTAGAAGTTTCAGGTTTGTTTGAGTGCTATCATAAAAAGTATCTAATATGGCATATAAACTTTCAGAATCTCCTTGAGCAAACATCATTAAATCGTTTAAAGAGTATTGTTTATTTTTTGTATCAGAATTCGACGGATCGGCAGTTGATTCTGTTTCTGCAAGTGTAATATTGATATTTAAAGCATGTGCCATAAGTTGTAAAAGAGTATTAGGAGCATAAGGCTTGCGTAAACTATATACAAATCCGGCCTTCTTATAATCCGCGTCGGTGGTATCTGTTCTGCCAGATAATGCGATTACAGGAATAGATTTAGTTTTTTCATTTTTACGTAATTCGTCAAGCAATTCAAAACCGTCCATTCTCGGCATTTGAATATCGGTCAAAATAAGATCATAATATTTTTCATCGGCTAGCGCTAACGCAGTTTGGGCGTCCTGAGCGCTATCGTACTTTAAACCCGCTAAGTCTGCCACCTCACTTGTAAGTGCTAACTGCGTAGGATCGTCGTCTACCAAGAGCACAGATCGATTTTTTAGGGCATTGTAATTTTTATGGTCAGAACCCTCTTCTACTAATAAAATATGACTGCGTTTTACAGGAATAGCCACGGTGAAGGTACTACCTTTTCCAGGCGTACTCTCTAGACTTATTGTGCCTTGGAGCAACATGATAATTTTCTTCGTAATTGCCAGTCCTAACCCAAAACCGCCATATTGCTTTTCTGTACTATCATCCCCCTGAGAAAACTCTTCAAAAATATGCTTTTGTTGTTCTTCTGTGATGCCGATACCGGTATCCTTTATTTTTATAATTAACTGTTTTTCTGATACGCCGTTCTCTAATATTTTACTGGAAACGGTTATGGACCCGCTATCCGTAAACTTATATGCATTATTTATTAAATTAGTAAGAACCTGTTTAATCCTGAAGGGATCGCTCAGATATTGTCTTGTCAAATTCTCTTCGGTATGAAGGTGAATATCCAATTTTTTTGGATCATTAATTGGAATGGCGCTTATGACCGTAGTTTCTATGACATTTTTTGGTGTAAAAGGTAATTCCTCAATGACCATCCGGCCCGCTTCCAGTTTAGATAAATCCAGCAAATCATTCACTAGATGAAGAATATAGTCAGAAGATTTCTTCAAATGATCAAGATAGTGTTCCTGTTTGGTGTTCAGTTCAGTTTTTTCGAGTAAATCCGAATATCCAATAACGGTGTTGAGAGGAGATCTAAGATCGTGGGTAACAGTATTAATAAGGGTTTCTCTCGTTTTTAACAGCGATTCTTTATAGGCCTTTTCCTCTTCAAGTGCAATTCTATACTTTTGACTTCTCGATACATCTCTAATTATCAAAAATAGGAAGACAATAGCCACTAAAAGACTTGTAAGTGCAATTATTACTATTATTCTAGAGGTTTTATCCAACATTTGGCTAGAAGCCTCAAGGCGCTGATAATATTCATTGCGTTCATTTTGTTCAATAGTAGCTAAAAGATCTCGTAATTGACGGGTAATTACTTGATCTTTTTCTAAAAGGTTGTTTTCCTTCTGCGAAATTTGCTGCTTGTATTTTTTGTCACGCTCTTCTAATTCAGTCAGCACTTGTCTGACTGTTGTGGTCAGGGAGTCCAAGGTTTGATTAGTAAGTCGCTCGGCATTATCTTCCTTCGTTAAGCTTATAATGTTAACAACTGATTTTCGAAACTGTGGATCCAGACTTCTAAAACGTTTTTCATAATTAGAATCGTCAAAAGATTCATTTGCCTTTTTTAACTCATCAATGGCTGTGGCATAAATTCCTTTTTCTTTTCGTTGTTTATACAGCTTGATTAGTTCTTCAAAATTCTTGTTCTTACTGTCAATCAAATGCCTTAGGCTATCGATTTTGATGGTTTGAAGACTGTCTTCTGATATGGCAGAGACTTTATGAATGGTTTGAAGTATGGTATCAATTTTTGCTTTGTAGTTTTTAAATTTTTCTACATCCGCTGTTTGTATGATGTTACGTGTTAAACTTTCTGCCTCGTAGAGCCCGGTCAAAGTTTCTCCAACTAAGAAAAGTTTTTCGTTATTCTTATTTTTTATTTCAGTAATCTGAGTATAGTTATTTATCTGTCGATATATAACCCAAAAAGCAATCACAGCAAGTACTCCCGCTAGGATATAGCTGGCTACAATTTTAAAAGTTACTGATCTCTTCGTGTTTTTCATAAGCTATGTCAAGCTACAAAATTAAGTAACTTAAAAATTTAGTTCTATTAAAGGTATGATAAATCCCTTAAACATGATATTTTTGTACCCTTATCTCATAAGGGGTGCTTTTTTTAAAGGCTGAGATTATACCCGATGAACCTGGGCAGGTAATGCTGCCAAGGGACGACGGTGTCAACAGATCTAGTGATCTTTTGATAACGAGTGATAGGAGTATATAGAGATCATTGATATGAACTCTACTCAAATCACTCACTTTTTAAGCAATAATAAATCATAGAATAATTACCCCTTTTATTCGTAATAGTTTTACGAATGAAAAATAGTATATTCATAGCATTCAGTTTTTTGAGCACTTGTGCCGCTTTTGCGCAAACCGTCCAAAATGACAGCATCCCTCCAGTATCAGAAAAATTGGAGGAAGTTTTAGTAAAAGCTGTTCGTGTGGAAGCTGACTCGCCAATAACGCATTCTAACCTTTCAAAGAAAGAAATTGAAACCCGTAACTTGGGACAGGACATCCCTGTTTTATTAAATTATCTTCCGGGAGTAGTCACTGCATCTGATGCAGGTGCAGGTGTGGGGTATACCTATATACGTGTGCGAGGAAGCGATGCTTCGCGAGTGAATGTAACACTTAACGGAATTCCATTTAATGATGCCGAGAGCCAGGGAACATTTTGGGTCAATTTACCTGATTTTTCTTCGTCAATTGAAAACTTGCAACTGCAACGCGGTGTGGGAACCTCTACAAATGGCTCCGGCGCATTTGGTGCCAGTTTAAATTTGCTAACCGATGCAGTTTCAAAAGAAGGCTACGGAGAAATTGCGAATTCCTTCGGTTCTTTTAACACCAGAAGACACAATGTAAAATTTAGTACCGGACTCCTTAATGAGCATATCGAAATAGCGGGTAGACTTTCAGCGATAGCATCAGATGGATATGTTGACCGGGCATCGTCGGATTTAAAATCATATTACCTTCAGGGTTCCTATGTTGATGATAATACATTGATCAAGGCCATCACTTTTGGAGGGCACGAAATAACCTATCAATCATGGAACGGAGTCGACCCAACAACTTTAGAAGAAAATAGAACGTTCAATTCTGTTGGTGCATATACTGACGAAAACGGGAACAATCGTTTTTATGATAACGAAGTAGATAACTATAAGCAAGATCACTATCAATTGCATTGGAATCAAAAATATAATAACCACTGGTCGACAAACCTGGGACTAAATTATACCTACGGAAGGGGCTATTTCGAACAATACAAGGAAGATCAGGACTTTGAGACCTATGATTTTGAACCAATAGTTGTAGGAACAGACTCCATAAATACTACTGACTTAATACGCAGGCGTTGGTTAGACAATGATTTTTACGTAGTAAATGCTTCCGCCAATTATAAAAATAATGCAATTGATATCGATTTCGGTGCTTTTTATAGTTATTACGACGGAGATCATTTCGGTGAAGTAATTTGGGCTCAAAATGCAGGAGGTTCAGAGATACGCGATCGTTATTATTTTGGTAACGGTAAGAAGGAAGAAATATCAATTTTTAGTAAAGCTACGTACAAAATCAACAATAAGTGGAGTGCATTTTTAGATTTGCAAGGGCGTTTTGTTGCTTATGAAACTAGCGGTTTAACTTCTGACAGGGCTCCGCTAGAGGTTGATGAGCGCTATGATTTCTTTAATCCAAAGTTGGGAGCTACCTACCAATTAAACACCTCCAATCAACTGTATGCTTCATACGCTGTGGCTAACAGGGAACCACGTAGAGCGGATTTTGAAAATAAAATTTATACTGCCGAACGGTTAAATGATATAGAACTGGGCTGGAGATTTCAAAAAACTAAAACAATCATCAATGCTAATATCTATTATATGTGGTATCAGGATCAGTTGGTGCTTACCGGAGCGTTGGATGATACTGGTAATTTTGAGAGAACTACCAGTGGAGAAAGTTATAGGTTAGGAATCGAGATAGATGCTGATTTTACTATAACCGATCAGTTGAGTATTAAACCGAACATTGCACTAAGTACAAATAAAAATAAAGATTTTGTCACTACACGAGACGGTGGTTTAGTGGAGCTCGGAGATACTGATATTTCGTATTCACCTTCATTAGTGGCAGGAAATATGATTCTATACCGTCCGCTAAAAAATTTGCAAATTGGATTTTTATCTAAATATGTGGGAGAACAATACATGGGGAACATAGATAGCGAAACTTCAAAGTTAGATGCTTTTTTTGTGAATGATCTCAATATCGTTTATGAGCTGAACAAGGTTCCTGTATTTAAATCTATCGCATTAACAGGATTGGTAAACAACGTTTTTGATGAAATCTATGAGTCTAATGGATATTTTTATACGTATGACGATGATTTTAGTACTCCGGGAACCACTACCACAGTAGAAGGTGTTGGATTTTATCCACAAGCCGGTATCAACTTTTTGGTAGGGGCGACTTTAAAATTTTAAACAACCAATAAGGGAACTATTGAATTATTTAGGGGTAAATATTGATTTAGTTTCCTTATTTTTATAACATAAACTTTGGGGGTGTCCTTAACTTAGGTTAGGTCTGAGAAATACCCTTTGAACCTGATGCGGCTAATACCGCCGAAGGGAAAAGTTACTATGCAATGTTTTTGCAATAGTAAATTCTTCTACGACATATTAGTTATGTCCCTCTTGAAGTTTATGGTTACTAATATTTATTATATGACCATAACTTTAAATCATAAATCTCAAACAATTGAAGCTCTTAGTACACTAAGAGATCTTCTTACTCAATTGTCAATTAGCGACAAAGGTATCGCCATTGCGCAAAATAACTGTGTCATTAGCAGAGTATGTTGGGATACCACACAGATTCAAGAAAATGACACTATTACAATAATCCAAGCCACGCAAGGCGGTTAATCTAAGACATCAAGTAAACTCGTTTAATTATAGTACTATGAAAAAACAAGACACGGCACCACAACAGCACCTTATTACAACGACTCCTTTTCCTGCATCAAGAAAAATATATGTCAGCGGTACAATGCACCCGGAGATCAAGGTGGCAATGCGAGAAATTCAACTCGAAGATACTACTGATAGTTACACGAAGAAGAAAACACCGAATCAACCCGTAACGGTGTATGATACGAGTGGGCCCTATACAGATTCTGCTAAAAATGTGGATGTCCATAATGGGATTGAGCGTATTAGAGAGTCGTGGGTTGTAAAAAGGAATGATGTGGAACAGTTAGAAGAATTTTCTTCTACTTATTGTAACCAGCGGCTTAAGGATAAAAATTTGGATCATTTAAGATTTAACCATCTGCATAAACCCAAAAAGGCAAAAAAAGGCAAAAATGTTTCTCAAATGCATTATGCAAAACAAGGGATTATAACGCCAGAGATGGAGTATGTGGCTATACGAGAAAATCAAAAATTACATGAAGTAAAGCAACTCTCAAAACAGCACACAGGTCAAAATTTTGGAGCTAATATTCCAGACGTCATTACACCAGAATTTGTGAGAGATGAAATTGCCAGAGGGCGTGCGGTATTACCTTCTAATATCAATCATCCCGAGAGCGAGCCCATGATTTTAGGACGTAATTTTTTAGTAAAAATAAATGCGAATATTGGTAATTCTGCCACCACCTCATGTATTGAGGAAGAAGTTGAAAAAGCAGTTTGGGCATGTCGTTGGGGTGCTGATAATATTATGGACCTTTCTACAGGAGACAACATACATGAAACACGCGAGTGGATTATTCGTAACTCTCCAGTTCCTATAGGTACAGTGCCGATTTATCAGGCACTGGAAAAAGTAAATGGAAAAGCCGAGGACTTAACCTGGGAAATTTTCAAAGATACCTTAATCGAACAAGCAGAACAAGGTGTAGATTATTTTACCATTCATGCCGGAGTAAGACTTTCTTATGTTCCTATGACTGCTAAGCGAATTACGGGCATCGTCTCACGCGGTGGTTCTATAATGGCTAAATGGTGCTTAGCGCATCATAAAGAAAGTTTTCTCTACACGCATTTTGAAGAGATTTGTGAGATTATGAAAGCATACGATGTTGCTTTTTCTCTTGGGGATGGTCTGCGTCCGGGTTGTATAGCCGATGCCAATGATGAAGCGCAATTCGCAGAGTTGGAAACCTTAGGAGAGTTAACTAAAATAGCATGGAAACACGATGTACAAACCTTTATTGAAGGTCCGGGGCATGTACCCATGCATATGATTAAAACTAATATGGATAAGCAGCTAGAAGCATGTGGAGAAGCGCCGTTTTATACCTTAGGTCCTTTGACAACAGATATTGCACCGGGCTATGATCATATTACTTCTGGTATAGGAGCAGCTATGATTGGCTGGTACGGAACAGCAATGTTATGCTATGTTACGCCCAAGGAACATTTAGGCTTGCCTAATAAGCAAGATGTACGAACCGGTGTGATTACCTATAAAATTGCAGCGCATGCTGCAGATTTGGCAAAAGGTCATCCGGGAGCTCAACATCGAGATGATGCGTTAAGTAAAGCTCGCTTTGAATTTCGTTGGAACGATCAGTTTAATCTGGCATTGGACCCTGAGCTAGCTAGAGAATATCACGATGAAACCTTGCCGGCTGAAGGGGCCAAAATAGCTCATTTTTGTAGTATGTGTGGGCCAAAGTTTTGCTCAATGAAGATTTCGCAAGAAGTAAGAGATTATGCTGCCAAAAAAGAAATAGAAGCATCAAACGCATTAGAAGAGGGGTTACAGGAAAAAGCGGCAGAATTTAAAGAAAAAGGAAGCGAAGTGTATCTATAGTATGCGAATAAAAAGCGTATGAATTAAAATGAATTTTTAATACTATCTCAATGCTCATTGTTTTGACATCAGAAAAAGAACTTGACGACGAAGCAACTAAAATCAATCAATTGTTTGATCATGGGTTAGAATATTTGCATGTACGTAAGCCCTCTATGAATGTAAACGGTTACCGATATTTGTTGAATGCTATTAATCCGGATTATTATAAGAAAATAATGTTGCACCAGTTTCATGAACTTGTAGTAGAATTCGATTTAAGGGGTATCCACCTGCAGGAGCAACAACGTATTGATTTAGGAGATAAATTGAAGGAGTATGTGTTGGACTTCATCCTGTATGATTATAAAGTAAGCAGTTCTTTTCATAATCCACAAGATATACTGGCCTCCCCTATTCACTACGACTATATGTTACTCAGTCCTGTTTTCGATGCTATATCAAAAACAGGGTATAAGGGCAAATCTTTTAACGTATCTAATATAAAAGAGTTTGTTATTGGGTTGGGCGGAATTGATGAGAAAACTATGGCTACAGCTTTTCATCTTGGGTTTAAAGGAGTAGGCGTATTGGGTAGTATTTGGAATACAACGGATTTTTTGGAGAGTTTCAATACTATAAAAAATGCTTATAACTGCACAAAGCTAAATAAATGAAAATGAAGTCAGTAGAGAAAAGACCTTTTGTGCTAACTATAGCGGGATTTGACCCTTCTGGTGGTGCAGGACTGACAGCTGATATCAAAACTTTTGAAGTGCTGAAAGTGTATGGTTTAGCGGTATGTACAGCCAACACTGTGCAAGATGATACTGAGTTTCAATCATGTCACTGGACAGATATCGACGTAATGAAGAATCAAATTGATATACTTTTCAAACGATTTACTATCGATGTTGTCAAAATTGGAATTTTTGAGAATTGGAGTGTGTTAAATCAACTTTTAGATATTGTATTGGTAAAAAACAGCAAAATCAAAATTATACTCGATCCTGTGTTGAGCTCCAGTTCCAATTTTAGTTTTCATAACAATATGATTGAGTTTGATGAAGTTTTAGGAAGAGTATACCTACTGACACCTAATTTTAATGAAATTCAAACACTATATCCGGAGAAAACAATAGAAGCAACGGTGAAGCTGATTAGCAATAGTACCAATATTCTTTTAAAAGGTGGTCATAGAAAAGATTCTGTTGGGCAAGATGAGTTGTTCTTAACCGACGGTACGCATATTATTTTTGAACCCTTTAATAAGAATTGTTTCGAAAAACATGGAAGTGGATGTGTCTTATCATCTGCAATCGCTGGATATTTGGCTTTAGGTTCTTGCCTAGAGGAAGCCTGCAGAAAAGGAAAGCAATATATTGAAACCTTTTTAACCTCAAACGAAAGCCTTTTAGGTTATCATCAACGATACTAAACTTTTACTACCTAACCAATTAAACATTTATGCATCAACTACAGTATATTTCTCAGGGTTTAACTCCCGAAGATCACCTTCTTAATATAGAGCGAGTGTGCAAAGCAGGAGTAAGATGGATACAACTTCGACTAAAAAACGTTGATCTTGCTATTCATTTAAAAACAGCGTTGCAGTGCCGGGTACTTTGTGATCAATTCGAAGCAATTTTAATTATTAACGACGCAGTGGGTATTGCAAGAGCTTCGCAAGCCGATGGTGTACACCTGGGGACTCATGATATGACTATAAAAGAGGCTCGTAAAATATTAGGAAATAATGCTATCATAGGAGGGACAGCCAACACAGCAGAGGATTGTATAAAACTTTTTGAGGAGAAGGTGGATTATGTGGGTTTGGGACCGTTACGCTATACAGCTACTAAAAAAGATTTGAGTCCGGTACTGGGTTTCATGGGATATCAGGAGATTTTGGACACAATTAAACATCATAAGCTTAAAGTTCCTGTGGTTGCTATTGGAGGCATCACAGAGAATGATGTAGAATTATTAATGAGAACAGGAATATCAGGAATTGCAGTATCAAGCTTGTTGACGAAGGGAGACTCTTTTGATGAAAAAATAAATGCGCTCAAAAACCTAATCGCATAGACCTGACTTTAAATTACCACGCACTATGGATATACTAAAGATTGCAAATAAAGAATTCTCATCCAGATTATTTACGGGAACGGGAAAATTTAGCTCTTCACAACTAATGAAGGATGCACTGATAACAGCAGAAAGTGAGCTGGTTACAGTAGCGTTAAAACGCGTTGATATAACAAATAAGGATGAAGATATTGTCACATATCTGAAGCATCCCAAAATTAATTTGTTGCCTAATACGTCAGGAGTTCGATCTGCAAAAGAAGCGGTTTTTGCGGCGCAAATGGCTCGAGAAGCTTTAGAAACCAATTGGATTAAACTTGAAATCCATCCGGATCCGAAATATCTGTTGCCCGATCCCATCGAGACATTACTCGCGGCAGAGGAGTTGGTAAAACTTGGTTTTGTGGTGATGCCATATATTCATGCCGATCCAGTATTGTGTAAACGATTGGAAGAGGTGGGAGTGCAGTGTGTTATGCCTTTGGGATCCCCTATAGGCACTAATCAAGGGCTTAAAACATTGGATTTTTTAAAAATCATAATCGCTCAGAGCAATGTGCCGGTAATTGTAGATGCTGGGATTGGAAGCCCTTCGCATGCAGCTCATGCTATGGAAATTGGCGCCGATGCGGTTTTGGTAAATACCGCAATTGCCGTTAGTAAGAACCCGGTAGCCATGGCACAAGCATTTAAACTGGCGGTGCAGGCAGGACGATTAGCATACACCTCAAAATTAGCTCCGCTTCGCGATACCGCTACAGCCAGTAGCCCATTAACCTCCTTTCTACAGTAATTTTTAATGTCAGACCCAGTAACCCTATACGTATGAAAACTTTTAGAGATCTATTTGACTCCTATACTTGGGAAGACGTTTTGCAGAGTATTTATCTAAAAAGAGAGACCGATGTTTTACAGGCACTAAGCTCAGACCAATTGGATTTAGAGGATTTTAAAGCGTTGTTATCACCGGCAGCACGTCCTTTTTTAGAAGAAATGGCGCAAAAAAGTAATAGGACTACCAAAAATCGTTTTGGAAACACCATACAGATGTATGCACCCATGTATTTGAGTAACGAGTGTCAAAATATTTGTACCTATTGTGGTTTTAGTATGACTAATAAAATACCCAGACGCACGTTGACAGATGCCGAAATTCTGAAAGAAGTAGCCTATCTCAAATCCAAAGGGTATGATCATATCCTTTTAGTAACGGGAGAGGCCAATAAGACCGTGGGTGTTGATTATATTAAAAATGCTATAGCACTTATTCGCTCTCACTTTACTAACATAACAATTGAGGTGCAACCGTTGGATCAGGAAGCATATGAACAACTCATTGAAGCAGGTCTTTATGCGGTACTCGTCTATCAGGAAACATATCATCAAAAAGAATATAAAAAACATCATCCTAAGGGCAAAAAGTCAAACTTTCACTATCGATTAGAGACTCCTGATCGCCTTGGTCGTGCTCAAATTCATAAAATCGGACTGGGAGTGCTTTTTGGTCTAGAGGACTGGCGGGCTGACAGCTTTTTTACGGCACTTCATTTGCTTTATTTGCAAAAAACATATTGGAAGACAAAATATTCTATTTCATTTCCAAGATTGCGTCCACACAGTGGAGGTTTAGAACCTAAAGTTGAAATGACAGATGCAGATTTAGTGCAACTTATCTGCGCTTTTAGATTACTTGATGAAGATGTGGAATTGTCTATGTCAACCCGGGAGAGTGAACTATTTAGAGAACATATAGTGGATTTAGGGATCACTTCGATTAGTGCGGCATCCAAGACCAATCCGGGGGGCTATGCTGTAGCACCTCAATCTTTAGAACAATTTGAGATCTCAGATGAACGTTCGACCGAAGAGGTTACGGCAATGCTAAGAGAAAAAGGACTTGAAGTAGTTTGGAAGGATTGGGAGTATTTCAAATAATGTAGAAGTAATTATAATATGTTATCTAAAAACGAAAAGAAACAATATAATAGGCACCTCATTCTTGAAGAAATTGGGAGTATGGGGCAAGAAAAATTAAAGCAGTTTAAAGTGCTGGTAGTAGGAGCAGGAGGATTAGGTTGTCCTGTTTTGCAGTACCTAACTGCTGCTGGTGTTGGTACTATTGGAATCGTTGATGACGACGTTGTTGATCAAACAAATTTACAGCGTCAGGTGTTGTATACGGTCGATGATATTGGAAGCTCCAAGGTTGAGGTTGCTTCACAAAAACTCAAAAGACTTAATCCAAACATTGCTTTTGACATTTATAATGAGCGTTTAAATAAAGAAAATGTAGTAGCTATTTTCTCAAAGTTTGACATTATCGTAGACGGAACCGATAATTTTCCTACTCGTTATTTGGTCAATGACGGGGCGGTGCTAGCAAATAAACCAGTAGTGTTTGGTTCTATTTTTAAGTTTGAAGGGCAGGTTTCTGTGTTTAATTACCAACATGGACCTACGTACCGGTGTCTCTTTCCGGAACCTCCGGGTGAAGATGCATTACCAAATTGTTCGGACATTGGAGTGCTGGGGGTGTTACCGGGAATAATGGGAAGTTTAATGGCCAATGAAGTATTGAAGATGATACTGGATCTCGGGAAGTCATTGAACGGAAAACTTTTATGTTTAGACGCACTAAGCCTGTATCAGCAGATAGTAACCTTCAGCAAAAATGAAAATAGTAAAATCACATCCCTTCAAGATGATTACCATATTTTTTGCGGAACTCAAGAAATACAAAGCATTAGCTTAGATGATTATCAGAATAAATGTAAAGAATATGTATTACTAGACGTAAGAACCATTTCAGAACACGAAAAGTTTAATATCGGCGGCTACCATATTCCGTTACATGACTTAGTAAATAAAGCAATGGAGCTACCTCATGATAAACCGGTTGTGGTGTGTTGTCAATCGGGCATACGTAGCAAAAAAGCCATTCAACTACTTTCAAACCTTAGAAAAGATCTTACATTATTGAATTTAGAAGGCGGGCTTAATCAATTTAGTTCGTAATAGTAAGTCGGTTACCATCTCGGCGTATTGCATAGCGTACCAGTGGATATCCACCTTCGCCTTTTATCTGCTTTCCATTCACAATTTCGTACACATTAGTAGTGTTGTCACAGTTAGAAGATGCTTCGATTCCTTTGACCGTTAATGCAGAACATGAACTGGGAGTTATATTGGGATCGCTTAATTCAAAGGCTGAATATAAAGTGTTGTCGATATTATAGATAATTACGCCCTTAACACCAACGCCAGCCAACGTTTCAACATAAGAATTGTTTGGAAACTTTAGCATATTGTACTGAGGTAAATCTAAATTAATACTATGGGTAAAATTTACAGAAGGAATAAATGGATTGCTTATTCTTGCATCATCATCACTAGCGCATGAAACCATCAAGAAAACTAAAAGTAATGGTAAAGTAAAATATTTCATTTTGATTAACTATTTTACAAATTTACCGTTTTAATCCTGTTTATCATATTGTTTTATGATTATGATAAAGCTCTTATCTAATGGACTAGCAAAAATTATTTACACCTATTAATTTTTCTTATATTTGTTAAGTTGAAGTCCCATGACAGTGGGATTTTTTCTATTTATATAAATGAAGGAATTATGAGTAAAGTATCATATTATACAGCAGAGGGACTCAAGAAGTTGAGAGATGAATTGAATCAACTAAAAGATATAGAGCGTCCTAAGGCTTCGCAAGCAATTGCAGAGGCTAGAGATAAGGGTGATCTGAGTGAAAACGCAGAGTACGATGCCGCCAAGGAGGCTCAAGGTCTTTTGGAATTGAAAATATCAAAAATGGAAGCGACCTTGTCCAATGCCAGATTAATCGATGAGTCTCAATTGGATACTTCCAAGGTATTAATACATTCTACCGTGAAAATCAAAAATCAAACCAATGGAGCCGAAATGACCTATAAGCTGGTTGCTCAGAGTGAGGCGGATTTAAAAACAGGTAAAATATCGGTTGATTCCCCTATTGGCAAGGGTTTGTTAGGTAAAAGTATTGGGGATGTAGCAGAGATCCAAGTACCTAACGGAACAATGAAATTTGATATTGTAGAAATTTCTAGGTAATTTTTTATTATTTCTAAAATCGAGAACCTTTTTTTAACAATAAAGAAAGGTTTTTTTTATTTCTGACTAAAACAAAAGATTTATATTTCCAATAAATTAATAAACATACCAAATGTCAACTTTATTTACTAAAATAATTAATAAAGAAATTCCATCGTATACGCTAGCAGAGGATGATAATTTTTACGCTTTCCTAGATGTAAACCCTAATGCTAAAGGACATGCTTTGTGCGTGCCCAAAGTGGAAGAAGATAAGTTATTTGATCTGGATGAATCGGTTTATATAGAACTAATGCGCTTTTCCAGAAAAGTAGCAAAAGCGTTAGAAAAAACAATAGCATGTAAACGAGTTGGGATGGCCGTAGTGGGTCTTGAAGTTCCACATGTTCATGTGCACCTTATACCTTTACAAACCATGGATGACATGAGATTTCAGAAAAAAGTTGAAATGGATGAAGCAGCGTTCAAAGCATTGGCCAAAGAGATAAGAGATAACTTCAATGGATAGTAAAATAAAGAGTCTGGAATTAGTATTGCGAATTGATTGGAGTGAAATGGACACCTACCAGCATGTGAACAATATTAATTTTATGAAATATATGCAAAGTGCACGTGTTCAGTTTTGGGAAGTTTCGGGTTTGGCAACCATGCATGCCAATACGAATAAAGGTCCAATGCTGGTTTCATCAAAATGCGATTTTAAGCATCCCCTATTTTATCCAGGAAATGTTTTGATTAAATCCTCCGTAGAATTTATTAAAAACTCTAGTTTTGGATTACATCATTACCTTTATAATGACAATGAAGTTTTGTGTGCAGAAGGACATGATGTGGCAGTTTGTTTCGATTTTAATGACAACAAAACTTTTCCTATTCCAGAAGTTCTTAGAAAAACGATGCTACATTACAAATAAGTTTATCATACTCCTGCTAATACCGCTGGTTTTGCGATAAACACATACAATGCAATACTGACTAATACTATTAAAAATAAAATTACAATAGCTAAAATTCTCAGTTTAATAGAGGCACTTTTGGGCTGTACGGTTTTTTTATGATATTGATATACACGGTCAATATCATCGGTATATCTTCCTGGAAAAATTTCGGTATTGCATTTTAAACACTGCATACTCTCAATGACTTCTTTTTTAGTATGAACGATAAGCGGAGTAGTAATTCTTTTTTGATCAAAACTTAACGCTAAACTTTCGGTAGCAAAACATTCGGGACAATTATTGTTTAAGATGGCTTTTTTAAGGTTGATGTATTCAGTTTTCACGTTGATTTGGTTTTCAACTATAACGGTAAAGATTTAACTTTCTTGTGTTTCTGATTCAAATTTCTTCAGTGTAATTTGAAAAACCGAACCTCTGCCGAGCTCAGATCGCAGCACTTTTATTTTACCTAGGTGATACTCTTCTATGATTCTTTTGGCTAAAGATAATCCTAATCCCCAACCTCTGCTCTTCGAAGTATACCCAGGTTCAAATATTTTAGTAAACTTACTTTTTGGGAGTCCTTTTCCGGAATCTTTAATTTTAATAAACACTCGCCTAGCGTCCTGTGTAACTTCAATTTTGAGATCCCCTTTTCCTTTCATCGCATCAATGGCATTTTTTACCAGATTTTCTATTGTCCAACCAAACAATTGTGAGTTAAGCTTTACAATAATGGGAGCGTTAGGTAATTTAATTGAAAAATTTATAAGCTTCGAACTTCGAGCCTCGATATAGGTGTAAGCCTCTTTGGTTTCTGCTACAATATCTTTTTCTTCAAGATTCGGAATGGATCCAATTTTGGAGAATCGTTCTGTGATAACTCGTAAACGTTCAATATCTTTTTCGATTTCGACAAGATATTCCGGATTTACATTTTCAGATTTCAAAATTTCATTCCATCCAACTAAGGAGGATAGTGGGGTTCCAATTTGATGTGCAGTTTCTTTAGCCATTCCTGCCCATAATTTATTTTGTTCACTAGCTTTTGAGGTGGTAAAAAAGAAGTAGATAACTCCAATAAGTAAGAACAGAATAAGCGCAATGGCAATGGGGTAATATTTTAATTTTTTGAGAATCGCAGAATTTCCAAAGTGAATGTATTGAACGGTGCCTTTTAAATCTAATTCAATAGGTTTGTTCTCTGACTTTAGATCCATGAGAAAAGCCCTCAAATCACCCTCATCTTCCAAGAGATTTGAGGATAAGTTTTTAAAATAACCCGGATCTAGATTACCAGACGAATCTCGTATAAAATTATGTTTTCCATCTGTGATAATTATAGGAATTGTATTGTTTGTCCCTCCTATTAAAATGGATAAATCAAGATAGTCATCTGATTGCTCACTATTCAATGCTTTTTGCGATTGGGCCCAAACCTGCATTTTAATACGCTCGTCTTCTTTCAGTCTTTGTAAAAAAAGAGATGTGTTCCAGAGAACTAGTCCGGTTATTGAAAGAACAGCAACGATGATAAAATAACTCGCTAGTTTCCGCTCATCAGAAAAATTCATGTAATAAATATTAGTTTTTAAATATAAACGATTTATTAGACAATTAGTGTATTAACCAAAAAGCTAAATCTATTTTCAAACGATCACCTTGCGTTCAAACTTTAGTATCTTTGTGAATCACAAAAATACAGTATGATAACTATAGATCCTAAAGAAGTAAGTACAGGTAGGTTGCACGGTATGATGTTAGGAGCTATTGGTCCCAGACCTATAGCTTTTGCGAGCACGATAGATACAGATGGTGTCCCAAATTTATCTCCCTTTAGTTTTTTCAATGTTTTTAGTGCGAATCCGCCAATTTTAATCTTTTCCCCTGCAAGAAGAGTGCGGGATAATACTAGCAAGCATACGCTGGATAATGTACATGCGACCAAAGAGGTTGTCATTAATATTGTAAATTATGATATCGTACAACAAATGTCTCTATCCAGTACCGAGTATGCTACAGGAGTAAACGAGTTTGAGAAAGCGGGCTTAACTATGGTTCCTTCTACAAAAGTTGAACCCTTTAGGGTAGGAGAATCTCCTGTGCAATTCGAATGTAAGATTAGAGAAGTTGTAGCTTTGGGAGAAGAAGGAGGAGCAGGTAACCTAGTAATCTGTGAGGTGTTGCTCATGCATGTAAAAGAAGCTGTATTAGATAATGAGGGAAAAATAGATCAACATAAAATTGATCAGGTAGCCAGAATGGGAGGCAACTGGTATACAAGAGCTAAAGCAGGCATGTTTGAGGTGCCAAAACCCGTGACTACTCTAGGAATAGGAGTGGACACCTTGCCAGAAAGTATTCGGTTAAGTTCTGTGTTAACAGGCAATGACCTTGGTAAATTAGGTAATGTAGAAGCGCTTCCTGCAGAGGCTGATATACGACAGTTTTTTGCTAACCACCCAGAGATTAAAGCACAAATAATTTCTGAAAACCCAACAGAAATTCATAAATTTGCGAAACAGTATTTGGATCAAAATGATATAACTACTGCCTGGAATATTTTAGCAGCAAATAAATAATAGATTAAGATGGAAGTACAAGGAAAAGTAAAAATGGTAGGTGAGGTACAGAGCTTTGGGAGCAATGGTTTTAGAAAGCGTGAAATTGTTGTTACTACAGATGAGCAATATCCTCAACATATTATGGTTGAATTCGTTCAGGATAAATGTGATTTACTTAATAATTTTCAGGTAGGACAGGACGTAAAAATAAGTATCAATTTAAGAGGAAGAGAATGGGTTAATCCTCAGGGAGAGACTAAGTATTTTAACTCTATTCAGGGTTGGAGAATTGAGAACTTGCAGCCGGTTGCTCCGACAGCAGCTCCAATGCCTCCAGCAGATGCTTTCGAGCCTGCAACTGACCTGTCGGAAGAGGATCATGATGACTTACCTTTCTAGAAATAAATTTTTAAAACCTTCGATGGTTGAAAATAATAAGTAAAAAAGTCCGATACCTTACGTATCGGACTTTTCATATTGTGAATTTGATTATACCTTCTAATAAAACTCAAAAAAGCAATGATGAACAAAATTTAACTTAAAAGGCATTAACAAATATTGTGATTTTTTTGGTGAAATCAAACAACTATTTGATATTTAACGTGATAATCAAGCCGCTTAATTTTGTATTTTTTAACTAATGCCATAGAATTCCCTCAAGTACATCTTGCTAATACAGATGGATTGCTAGCTGTAGGAGGAGATCTCTCCAGTAAACGTTTGCTACATGCGTATTATAGCGGAATTTTCCCATGGTTTTCTGAAGAGCAGCCAATATTGTGGTTTAGTCCTGATCCTCGTATGGTACTTTTTCCAGACGAGTTGAAAATCAGTAAGAGTATGCGGCAGGTGCTTAGAAAAGATATATTTCGAATCACCCTGAATACAAGCTTTACCGAGGTTATTACGACCTGTGCCTCTATACCGCGTTACGATCAGGATGGCACATGGATTACCCCCGATATGATCACTGCTTATCAAGAATTATTTAGATTAGGTTACGTACAGTCAATTGAGGTCTGGCAAGAAAACGAACTAGTCGGGGGTTTGTACGGAGTTTTGCTGAAAGATAAAGGAGTATTTTGTGGAGAAAGTATGTTTTCGAAGGTAAGTAATGCATCAAAATGTGCATTTATTTATCTTGTTGATTGGCTGAAGGGAACAGGTGTAAAGTTGATCGATTGTCAAATGTATACCGATCATCTTGCGAGTTTGGGCGCAAGAGAAATTGATCGTAAAACCTTTATGATGTATTTAAAATAAAATTTTACCTTGCTGTAGATTCTAATAATCCTAAAACATAAACCATGACGCTACATAATCTTGAAACTTCTACTTCGGTTTTAAACCAATTTATTGCTGAAATCCGTGATGAGGTTATCCAAAAAGATCAAATGCGTTTCAGAAGAAATATTGAGCGCATAGGCGAGGTACTGGGGTATGAATTAAGTAAAAAACTAACTGTGACGTCTAGAGAAGTGCAAACCCCTTTGGGAATCAAAACGGTTATAGTTCCTGATGAAAAGCTGGTTTTATGCTCGATCTTAAGAGCAGGAATGCCTTTACACCAAGGGTTGCTAAATTACTTTGATAAGGAAGAAAATGCCTTTATTTCTGCTTATAGATATCATCCGGATGATTCCGATGCTTTTGAGGTGGTGGTTAATTATCTGGCTGCCCCATCGATTGAAGGTAAAACGTTGCTGTTGATTGACCCGATGTTGGCTACGGGTAAAACCCTGGAAAATACCTATCATGCATTACTCAAACATGGAACGCCCAAACACATTCATATCATATCAGTGATTGGTTCTGTTGAAGGAGTGGACTATGTAAAAACTATTTTCCCTGAAAATACGGATATTTGGATTGCTACAATTGATGATAAATTAAGTTCCAGAGGGTATATCGTACCGGGACTTGGGGATGCGGGGGATTTGAGTTATGGGTCAAAATTATAAAAAGTTCTTACTAGGCTGGTAATTATTCTAATATTTAAAACAATTCACCTCGTGGTCATTGACCATCCCAATTGCCTGCATAAAAGCATAGACAATAGTGGAACCTACAAATTTAAAACCTCTCTTTTTTAAATCCTTACTTATGGCATCAGATAGCGGAGTAGTTGCCGGGCAATCTTCATAATATTTCCAATGATTTTTAATAGGTTTGTTATTTACAAATCCCCAAATATAGCTGTCAAAACTACCAAACTCTTGCTGTACCTTTATAAAGTTTTGAGCATTGGTAACAGCCGAATTCACTTTAAGTTTGTTTCTGATAATACCGGGATTTTGCAATAAAACTTCCTTCTTGTCATTATCATAAAGGGCGATATGTTGATAGTCGAAATTATCAAAGGCTTTTCTGAAGTGTTCTCTTTTTTTCAAGATAGTAATCCAGCTTAACCCCGCTTGAAAACTCTCTAGTAATAAAAATTCAAACAAAACGGTATCATCATGTACAGGAACGCCCCATTCTTGATCGTGATAGTCTATATATAAAGGATCGGAAGAGCACCAGTGACAACGTCGTTTTTCCATTTATTTTAGTTTTGAAGAACTAAAGATACTATTTTTATGACAGTAAAAACTGTAAGGAATAGGGATATGACGCGTCAACTAGTAAAAATAAGTATATGAAGGAAACCATGATAACCTCGGTTATAGAGCTTGTAAAGGAAGGCATTGCTGCCTCATTTGATTATGCAGCATATAAAGAAATGGTGAGCACGCTATTAGAAACAGGTAAATCTACTGGACAGGAGCAATCTGAAGCTTTAACTAACTATAGCTTACTCAATGAACGACGCATGAAAAGATTAGATAAAACTATTACAATCAATTCGTCTATTAGGGAGGCTATAGCAACTATGCACATGGATGTTACCTGGCTGGTTTTAACAGAAGGATGGTGTGGGGATGCAGCACAATCATTGCCCATTCTTAACAAACTTGCAGCAATAAATCCTGGAATCAATTTACGTATTGTGTTGCGGGATCAGCATACAGAACTAATGGATAAGTTCTTAACTAATAATGGAAGATCCATACCCAAGCTGATCGCATACGACGCAAATGAAGAGCAAGTATTGTACACTTGGGGACCCAGACCGTCGATTGCTACAAAAATGGTGGAAGCATTTAAAAAGGAGCATGGTAACCTTAATGCTGTTTTCAAACAAGACTTACAGGTATGGTATAATAAAGATAAAGGAGAAACCCTTGTTAATGATTTTGTTGAACTTTTGAAAAATCATTCAGCATAGTTAAAATAATAGGTTATAGAGCCTTTTTGTTCCTCATTAGTAGAAGAGGAAAAAAGGGCTTTTTTAGCGTACACCATCGCATTATCAAATAAGCATTCGTTACGAGTGGTAGAGTTGCGCTTATCTATTTTAGTCTGATAAACATATCCGTTTTTGTTCACTTCTATTTTGACGACAACTTTGCCACTACCTTCACAGGTATAAATGGGGTTAGGTAATCTCAAAGCCTTTCGGTTTTTCAAAGTATAGCTCAAGGAGCTATTACGATTGTTTGTTTCGACATTGGATGCTTTTTCATCCTCTGCATTCCCCGTGTCTTCTTTTTTAGTTTCAGAATACTCAGGTTCTGTCATCATATCTGCACCATCTGCATTGGTAAGCATGTCATTATCTCCTTCTGTACCTTTCCCCGGATCTTCGGTTAGTGCCTTCATGCGTTCTTCAAATTCTTGATGATCAGGATCGTCAAAGTCTTCATTAAATGCGTCATGTGTTCGTTTGGCAGCAATTAGCTTGCGATCTTCCTGTTCCACTTCATCTACATCCTCTTCTTCCTGTTCTGTTAGCGCAGCCATTTCTTCTAACGGTAACTCGATAAGCATTTCTGTTTTAATCTTTTGCTTACCAACCATGTTTATATTATAGAGCGTTAAAATAAATATGCCCATAAGCATGCTCGTAATTATAAGCGCTTTGTGTTTTTCTATAATTGCCATAGTTTATATAACTTTTTTAAGTTCAATTTATTTTACATTTGGGGGAATGTTTCGCTAAATTGTTTTTCAAAATTTTCTGGACTAATCGCATCATCCACAGAGAAGTTCCCGATTTTAGTGCGCCGCAGCTCACTTAAGTGGGCGCCACTGTTTAGTGCTTTTCCAAAATCATGCGCTAGAGATCGTATATACGTTCCTTTGCTACATTGTACTCTAAATTTTATATTGGGCAGATCTATGTCGGTGATTTCGAATACATCTATCTGCACAGCTCTAGATGCTATTGCTACCTCTTCTCCTTGTCTTGCGTATTCATACAAACGCTTTCCGTCTTTTTTTAATGCTGAAAACACCGGCGGATATTGATTTATGACTCCCGTGAATTGAGCTGTGGTGGATTTGATCCTATCCTCAGTCAAATGATCCAAAGGAAAAACTTGATTCACCGCTGTTTCCAAATCATAGGATGGCGTGGTAGCTCCAAGCGTTATGGTCCCGGTGTATTCTTTTACCTGACCCTGAAATTCTTCAATGCGTTTGGTGAATTTTCCTGTACATAGGATTAACAAACCTGTGGCCAAAGGGTCTAACGTACCAGCATGCCCTACTTTGATCTTTTTTATGTTGTAATTTTTACGAATCAGCCAACGAATTTTATTTACAACCTGAAACGAAGTCCATTGTAAGGGCTTATCGATCAAGAGAATTTGACCGTCTTTATATGCTTGATCGGTTAACATTATCTGGGACTATTTAATAAAACCAAAGATGATGGCGATTACGCCAACGATTACACAATATAGGGCAAAATAAGATAACTTGCTCTTTTTCACTATAGAAATCATCCAGGTACAGGCAAAAAGTCCTGATATAAATGCGGCAGCAAAACCTAATAATAGCGGTAAGCTTGCCCCTGCAGCATAGGTTAGATCTCCACTAACGATATCCTTAGCAATCTTTCCAAAAATTAATGGAATCACCATTAAAAAAGAAAATCTGGCAGCCCTTGTTTTATCGTTACCCAGCAGTACAGAAGTTGAGATAGTGGCACCACTTCGAGAAATTCCCGGTAGCATAGCAACTGCTTGAGCAATTCCAATGATAAATGCATTTGATTTGCTTACAGATTTTTGAGTATCTTTTGCTTTGTTAGCTAACCATAGTAGAACTGCTGTTACTATCAGCATTGCACCCACAAAACTTATATTACCGCCGAATAATTGCTCTAATTGCTCTTCGAGAAGTAAACCAACAATGACGGCGGGGAGCATCGAGATCAGTATTTTGAGAGCAAATTGAGTCTCTTCGTTATTTTTGAATTGAAAAATACCCTCTAATAGAACCCAAATATCTTTTCTAAATACCACGATAGTGCTCAACGCGGTAGCAAAATGTAATACTACTGTGAATAATAAAGATTCTTCGGGGACGCTGGTATCTCCCAGAATAGCTTTTCCTAATTCCAGATGACCGCTGGAAGACACAGGTAGAAACTCTGTTAATCCTTGGATGACCCCTAAAATAATAGCATCAATAATCTCCATAGTCCTCTATGCTTTATTTTTTGGCAAATATAAAATTACCTGATTAGTTAAGGTTGGAAAATTATTTTTTCTTCTTTGTTGGATCTAAAAGAATAGCATACGCTTCGATGGCAAAACCTATAAGAACGATCGTTGGAGCCAGGCGAATTCTTCTGAAACTATAAATTTCGGGATTGAAATAGTTGGGATCATCACTTCCTCCACCAGTCATTAAAATGAAGCCTAAAGCAATGACGCCAAGACCAATGCCCATCATAATATAGTTTTTCTTTTTGAAAATAAATTCAGATGCATGTTTTTTGGGTGTATCGGATGTTTTACTCATCAGTATCTTTAATTATTTCGTTATAAATAACTGTATTTTCTCTTGTGATTTTGGACACATGCCCCATATTACCATCTCGTGTAAAAATTGTCCATCGATGTACAGGGTACAGGGTAACAAAGGTATCCAAAATTTCTTTACGTAACTCCTCAAGCTTTAGTCGCGATAATCCACGATTAATATAATAATAATGATCGTCGTCTGCCAGCGTAATTGCAATGTCCCTTCCCGGAGCTTCTTCGATATCCGTTACCTTTCCGTATATTTTTAAGACATCATCCTTGGTTACATTACGTACAGGACGAAATGATTGTATCACAATGCCCATCCCAACCAGAAAGAGAATACCTACACTTATAAAATATATTTTTACCGCAGTACTCATGGCTAATGGATCAATAATAAAGTTCGTCTGTTCGTAAATTCAAAAAACGCTGGGTTGCAAAAAAGGTGCTGATCCATGTAATTAAAACGCCCATTCCAAAAATACCTGCAAAAAGAATAGCTAATAAATAATAGTCATTTAATAATGCAAGTTCGGGGAAGGTTTCATTTAAGTAGTACAGTACGATGCCCACACCAATAAGGGCTAGCGTTGCTCCAATCATACCCAAGCGAACACTTTTCCATATAAAAGGTCTGCGAATAAACTTTTTGGTAGCGCCTACCATTTGCATAGTTTTAATGATAAATCGCTTTGAGTATACAGATAACCGAATAGAGCTATTAATAAGCAGCACAGCAATAAAAGTGAAAATGCCACTTATTAGCAACACCCAGATACTTATACGCTTTATATTGTCATTAAGTAGTGATATTAAGGGTTTATCATAAATCACTTCATCCACAAAATCTTTTTTAGTAATGCTTGCTGTTATTTCTTCCATTTTGGTGGCGTCTACAAAGTCTGCTTTTAAATAGACATCAATAGAATTCTGCAAAGGATTGTATCCAAGGAACTCCATAAAATTTTCTCCAATTTCTTTACTGTGCGCTTCTGCCGCTTCATCTTTTGAAACATAGGTAGTGGACTTGGTGTATTCGGCTAATGCTAATGTTTTTTCAAGTTGTTTAATTTCAATTTCTTTAGCAGAATTTTTTAAGTAGATTGTGAGTGCTATTTTTTCTTTAAAGTGGTCAGCAACTTTTTTAGTATTAAGTACTAATAAACCCAATAAACCCAATAAAAATAATACCAACGAAATACTAATAACAACAGAGAAATAAGAGGATATTAGTCTTCGTTTTTGATACTTTTCAAAAGATGAGCTCATAAAAAATAATTTGCAGGTAAAAATAATAAAGTTAATTAACTTTAGTGTCTATTATCTAACGCATTTTAAAGTGTTATATTAACTGTTGAGGCATGTCAATGGGTCGATTTTAGTATAAATAATAAATAGAATAACAAATGCATATAGTAATTGTTGGGGTTGGAGGTGTCGGTGGCTTTTTTGGAGGCAAGCTCATTCAGTCGGGTTGTAAGGTTACTTTAATCGCTCGGGGAGTACATAAAAAAGCAATTCTGGCACAAGGACTTCATATAAAAAGTGTGGATGGTGATTTTAATGTGCATCCACATTTGGTCACAGATGACGTTTCTCGAGTGGAACCGGCCGATTTAATTTTACTTTGCACTAAATCCTGGCAAGTAAAACAGGCAGCAAATCAAATAAAGCATTTGATAAAAGAGAATACATTGGTTCTCCCACTGCAAAATGGCGCGGACAATGCTGAGAAGGTACTAGAGATAATCGATAAAAAGCATGTTATCGGCGGTTTGTGCAAAATATACAGCAAAATAGAGGCTCCCGGTATTATAAATCACTTCGGCTTTGTTCCTGAAATTATTTTTGGAGCATTGCATACGATTTCAAACGATAGATTAGAAGAAGTAAGTACACTCTTTGATAAAGCAAAAATTAAAAATAAAATAGCTAAAGATATACAAGTAGCAATTTGGCAAAAATTTTTATTTATCGCTACGGTAAGTGGTCTAGGAGGACTTACCAGAGCAACACTCGGAGTTTTATATGAAGACAAAAACCTGAGAGATTTATTGGAGCGAACGGCCCAGGAGATTTGTGCGGTTGCTCAAGCAAAGCATATCAATCTCCCAGAAGACAGCGTTTCTGCTGTCATGAATATAATAAAAAATCAACCGTATGATGCAACTGCTTCAACGCAACGAGATATTATGGAAGGTCGACCCTCAGAACTAGAAAACTTTAATGGATTTATGGTCAGGGAAGGAGAAAGGTTAGGCGTGCCCACTCCTGTGAATAGCTTTATTTATTATTGTCTTATGCCCATGGAAAAAAAAGCGAGAGCATAGGAGGGAATTGGTTGTGTAAGCTTTTTTTGAGGGATGGGGTGTTACCAAAAAGAAATTGTAAATTTGCCGTCTGAAAAAAAAGAATTCATGAGCTACGATTTTACTGCTATTGAAGAAAAATGGCAAAAACACTGGGCAGACCACAAAACCTTTCAAACTACACGAGATAATACAAAAGAGAAATTTTTTGTATTGGATATGTTTCCTTATCCTTCTGGTGCGGGATTGCATGTGGGACATCCGTTGGGATATATTGCCAGTGATATTTACGCTCGCTACAAGCGCCACAAAGGATGCAATGTATTGCACCCCCAGGGGTATGATTCTTTTGGGTTACCGGCAGAGCAGTATGCCATACAAACCGGGCAGCATCCTGCAATTACTACTCAAAAAAATATAGCACGCTACAGAGAACAATTAGATAAAATAGGATTTTCTTTTGATTGGAGCAGAGAGGTTCGCACCAGCTCACCAGAGTATTATAAATGGACGCAATGGATTTTTATAGAGTTATTTAATTCATGGTATGATAAAGATCAGGATAAAGCGCGGCCTGTAGAAGCACTTGAATCCCTTTTTGAAAAAGAAGGAAATACTAATGTCAACGCGGTTTGTGATGAAGACGTTACCTTCTTTTCAGCAAGTGAATGGGTGAATTTTTCAGCTAAACAGCAACAAGAAATTCTGTTGCAATACAGATTGACGTATTTAGCAGAAACTGAAGTAAACTGGTGTCCGCAACTAGGTACAGTATTAGCCAATGACGAGATAGTCAACGGTGTTTCAGAGCGTGGAGGTTTCGAGGTGATCCGAAAAAAAATGACACAATGGAGTATGCGTATTTCAGCCTATGCAGAGCGTTTACTACAAGGCTTAGAGACCATCGACTGGACCGATGCGTTAAAAGAATCTCAGCGCAATTGGATAGGAAAATCAGTAGGAGCGAGCGTAAGCTTTGCAATACAAGGGTATGATGATATTATCGAAGTGTTTACAACCCGACCTGACACTATTTTTGGAGTAAGTTTTATGACGTTGGCCCCAGAACATGCCTTGGTTGACATAATAACAACAGCTGATCAAAAAGAAGCAGTTGCAGCCTATGTGCAAGCAACTGCAAAGCGTAGTGAACGCGATCGAATGGCGGATGTAAAAACGATCAGTGGTGTTTTTACAGGAGCCTATGCTTTGCATCCTTTTACTAATGAACCTGTACCCATCTGGATCGGGGACTATGTGTTGGCAGGATATGGTACGGGGGCTGTCATGGCAGTTCCATGTGGTGATCAACGTGATTATGATTTTGCAAAGCATTTTAATATTGCGATTCCTAATATTTTTGAGGGAGTGGATATTAGCGAGGAAGCCTTTTCTGATAAAGAAAAAACGGTCATAGCAAATTCTGACTTCTTAAATGGCCTCAATGCAAAAAAAGCAATCAAAACAGCAATTTATGAACTGGAAAAATTGGGTAAAGGTGAAGGAAAAACAAATTATCGTTTACGAGATGCTGTTTTTAGTCGTCAGCGATATTGGGGAGAACCTTTTCCGGTATATTATGTGGATGGAATGCCACAAATGATCGATACAGCCCATTTACCTATCAAATTACCTGACGTAGAAAAATATTTACCGACCGAAACCGGAGAGCCGCCTTTAGGACGTGCTGAGGTTTGGGCTTGGGATACTACGGCAAATAAGGTGGTAGATAACAATTTAATTGATCATTCGACAGTTTTTCCTTTAGAATTAAACACCATGCCCGGATGGGCAGGAAGCTCCTGGTATTTGTTTCGATACATGGATCCGCATAATGAAAAAGAGTTCGCTTCCGCGGAAGCGCTCAATTACTGGAAACAGGTAGATTTGTATATTGGAGGGAGCGAACATGCAACCGGACACTTGTTGTATTCCCGATTTTGGACGAAGTTTTTAAATGACAGAGCGTATGTACCGGTGAACGAGCCGTTTAAAAAACTAATCAATCAAGGGATGATATTGGGTACGAGTGCGTTTGTATATAGGGATGTAAACACCAATACTATAATTTCAAAAGGGTTGACTTCAAAAACTGAAGTGACTCCAATACATGTGGATGTGTCACTGGTTAATGCATCCAATGAGCTAGATGTCGAAGGATTCAAACAATGGAGACCTGAGTTTGCTGAAGCGGAATTTGTTTTAGAAGGTGGAAAATACATTGTAGGACGCGAAGTAGAAAAAATGTCCAAATCCAAATATAATGTGGTGAATCCAGATGAGATTTGTGAGCAGTATGGAGCAGATACCTTACGTTTATACGAAATGTTTTTGGGTCCTTTGGAGCAAGCAAAGCCATGGAATACTGCGGGGATTACAGGAGTTTATAACTTCCTTAAAAAGTTATGGAAACTATATCATGATAATGAAACGTTCACGGTTGTTGATGCGGCATCGACTAAGGATAGCTTAAAAACATTGCATAAAACTATCAAAAAAGTACAGGAGGATATTGAGACCTTCTCCTTTAATACCACAGTAAGTACTTTTATGATTGCAGTAAATGAATTAACGGCTCAAAAGTGTAACTCCAGAGCTATTTTGGAGCCTTTAACAATACTCATATCGCCCTATGCACCTCATATAGCCGAGGAACTTTGGTCACGGTTAGGTCATAAAACGTCAATAGCAACAGCTGCATTTCCAATCTTCGAAGAGAAATATTTGGTAGAAAGCACAAAGGAATACCCAATTTCGTTTAATGGTAAAATGCGTTTTACGCTAGAGTTGCCATTAGATATGAGTAAGGATGCAATTGAGAAAATAGTGTTGGCTCATGAAAAAACACAGCAGCAACTTAATGGCCGAACACCAAAAAAAATAATTATAGTTCCAGGCAAGATTATAAATATCGTAGGTTAATAACTTTTGTTATAATAAATTAGTGTAACCCAAAGCAATGAAAATTGCTTTGGGTTATTTTTTTCTAAATAATTGAAAAATCAAAGACTCGAAAACTTGCTATAGTGGATAGATGAAATCATCATGTTACTGATCTGATTCCTCTGCGCAAGGTATCACAATTAAAAAAGAGGTTGTTTTTATTGATACCGGACATTCTGAGTGCTATTTCATGGTTAAAATTTGAAATTCCTAACTTTTACTTGGACATTATGAATGATAATTTACTAACAAAAATTACCTGTTACTTATTTTAACATGCATTTGTTAACTAAATAATTGTGAAATAGTTATAAATAGTATTAAAATATTTTTTGGTTCATCTTTATTGTTTTATTTCGTTAAAACATATATTTTCGACAAAAATTTAAGAATATGATAATTGGTGTTCCAAAAGAAATCAAAAACAACGAGAATCGTGTAGGGTTAACACCCGCTGGAACGATGGAACTCGTACGTAATGGTCACACTGTTTTTGTACAACATACTGCTGGTGTACAAAGCGGATTCACTGACGAGGCATATATAGATGCCGGGGCTATGATTTTACCAACCATCGAAGATGTGTATCATACTGCACAGATGATAATTAAGGTCAAGGAACCCATTGAACAAGAATATAAATTGATTAAAGAAGATCAATTAGTTTTTACATATTTCCATTTTGCCTCCAGTGAGCCACTTACAGAAGCTATGATTAAAAGCAAGTCTGTATGTGTTTCTTATGAAACTGTTGAGGAAGCCGATCGTAGCTTACCCTTATTAACACCTATGAGTGAAGTTGCAGGACGTATGTCTATACAACAGGGGGCTAAATACCTTGAAAAACCTTTAAAAGGAATTGGTATTCTTTTAGGAGGCGTTCCCGGAGTTGCACCTGCCAAAGTGATTGTACTTGGTGGCGGTGTGGTTGGAACGCAGGCTGCGAAAATGGCAGCTGGAATGGGAGCAGATGTTACTATTCTTGATATTAGTATGAAACGTTTGCGTTACCTGGATGATGTGATGCCGGCAAACGTCAAAACAGAATTCTCTAACGAATATAATATTCGCAAACACCTTTCTACTGCAGATCTAATTATCGGCGGGGTGTTAATTCCTGGAGCAAAGGCACCAAAACTAATTACACGTGACATGTTGAAAGATATGAGACCAGGAACTGTACTGGTTGATGTAGCTGTGGATCAAGGGGGTTGTTTTGAAACAACTAAGCCTACCACGCACCAAGACCCGATCTATATTATTGACGATGTAGTACATTACTCTGTAGCAAATATGCCAGGTGCTGTTCCTTATACTTCTACCTTAGCACTGACGAATGTAACTTTGCCATATGCAGTACAATTAGCTAATAAGGGATGGAAAAAAGCATGTACAGATAATTTACCATTGAAAAAAGGATTAAACGTAATTAATGGTGATGTGGTGTATCCTGCAATTTCTGAGGCATTCAATCTGCCGTTACATGATGTGGATGCTTATCTCAATTAAGGATGTAAATAAGAAAACTTTAAGTTTTAGTATTGGAAACCTCGTCATAATTGGCGAGGTTTTTGCTTTTATCTTTTAACTAACTTTACATAAAAAAAATATGATTGGATATTATATAATTGCAGGATTAATTTTTCTAGCAAGTTCTTGGGTGAGCAGTCGATTGAAGAGTAAATTTAAGAAATACTCAAATGTATACTTACAGAATGGCATGAGTGGTGCAGAAATTGCCACCAAGATGTTACACGATAATAATATTACAGATGTCAAGGTCATATCGACAAGTGGTATGCTTACAGATCATTATAACCCGGCAAATAAAACAGTTAATTTGAGTGAAGGCGTATACAGTCAGCGTAATGCTGCTGCTGCTGCTGTAGCAGCTCATGAATGTGGACATGCAGTACAGCACGCTACGGCCTATAGCTGGCTTACCTTACGTTCTAAGATTGTTCCTGTGGTGGGGATCGCTAGTAAACTTTCTAATTTTGTTATTATGGGAGGCTTGATCTTATCTGCTACCGGATCTTTATTAGGGAATTCGATTTTTTTGATTGGAATTATTTTATTTGCAGCCACCACGCTATTTGCATTCATCACATTACCGGTAGAATATGACGCCAGTAAACGAGCCTTGGCGTGGTTGGAAAGGACAGATATGTTGAACAGTGCAGAGCATGATGCAGCAAAGGATGCGCTAAAATGGGCGGCCAGAACCTATGTAGTTGCCGCGATTGGATCCCTTGCGACCTTGTTGTATTTTATATCTATTTTTCTAGGAAATCGTAGAGATTAGTCACGCTTTACCTTAAATTGAAAGTGTCAACAAAGTCTAAAGCATGAGATAATAACCTATTATCTCATGCTTTTATTTATATAAAGTATCTTAGATTTTTATCTGACGATCAATTTGTTGATTCAAAGATATAAATGTTTCAGTTCTGGAGACGCCTTCTATAGCCTGAATCTCTTTATTCAGTACAGTCATTAGGTGTTCATTATCTTTACACAATATCTTAAGAAATATTGACCAATTTCCTGTGGTGTAATGACATTCGATTACTTCGGGGATATCTTTTAATTGTCGTACCGCTTTTGGATTGCTAACTGCTTTATCGAGAAACACCCCGACGAAGGCCATAGTTTTGTATCCTAAGACTTTTGGATCAATAATAAACTTGGAACCCGCGATTAAGCCCGAGGCTTCCAGTTTTTTAAGACGTTGATGAATGGCAGCACCAGAAATACCTATTTTTCGTGCGATTTCTAATATGGGTTTTCGCGCATCGCTCATCAGGTTCCTGAGAATCTCTTTATCAATTCCGTCAATCTTAATAATTCCATCTTGAGATTTCATAGCCAACTGTTACAAGTATCTAGTAAATGTAAGGTATCAGATTTCAATTTGAAACAAATTTTAAGAAAAACAGAAACAAATTGCTCAAGTTTATATGGCATTAAAACCAATACTCTCCATATACCAATTTAAGTTCCCTTTGCACTAATAGACTTTATAACTTGCTTCCTTTTTGTATGGAATCTAAGTTGAATGTGAGTCAGTAATGAAAGTTTTTCCAGAGCCAAAACAGGATTAACCAAACTAGCACGGTATATCAACGTTTTTTTTAATCTATCCTGTTAAAAATAACTCTAAGGATCTAGCCAATTACAACATCTGGGTTATAGCCCAAATAGTCTCTTTCTTTTTCTTTGAAAACAATTCCATAAGATTCCAGTTCCTCCAGGATGGGTCCGTAAACTTCTTTTTGTATAGGTATTTGTACTCCGGGAGTAGTTATTTCATGATTTAAAATTTTCAAGGTGGCCATCGCCACAGGCAGGCCAACGGTTTTTGCCATAGCAGTATAGGTTTGATCCTCTCCAATACTAACCATGGTAGCATCAATTTGCCTACGTTCACCATCAAGTTCATATCCAAACTTGTGATACATGACAATCATGTCCTTATCCCCTTTGTCAAGACTCCATCGATCCATTAAAATTTTCTGCAAAATTTGTGCGGGAGTAGCATTCGGGATTCCGACTTTTTTATCCGGATTGAAAATATCAAGGTCTAATAATTTGTCCCACATTAAGTCATCCTGATCTATTTTTAAGTAATGACGTAATTTAAGTTCGACTGAATCTGTGGGAGAGTAGGCTAAAAAGGAATTTATGAAATCTCGGTAGCTCATGTGTTCAGAGTTGGCTAAAGTGTAATCATCAGCTGTCATCCCTAATTGCACAAAAATGTTCCATGCTTTGGAAAAACCTACTCGACGCATGGTTCCGCGATACAAAGTTAGAACATCGTTTAGGCCATAGACCTCTTTGTAGGCAAGAGAATTACGATTAGCATACGCCTCAAAACGACCGTATCCATCGATCTCGAGAAATTCAGTTCGTCTAAAAAGTTTGTGATACGGGATGTATTTATAAGTGCCCTCTTGTAAAAATTCGGCCGCACTGCCTTGTCCTGCCACTACGACATTTCTCGGATTCCACGTAAATTTATAATTCCACAAATTCGTATCGCTTTCTGGCGCCACTAAACCTCCTGTAAATGATTCAAACAGTATAACCTTACCACCTTTATCTCTGATTTCATCAATAACTTTCATCGCGCTCATATGATCGATGCCGGGATCAACACCAATTTCATTCATAAAAATCAGACCTTTATCCTTCGCTTTTTGATCTAAGGCTCTCATTTCTTCACTTACGTAAGAAGCTGTGACCATGGACTTGCCCAGCTGAAGAGAATCTTTGGCAACTTCTATATGAAGTCTGGCGGGAAGCATAGATACAACAATATCTGCTTTTTGGATGGCATCTCTGCGAGAGGAAGGGTTAAATATATCCAAAGTGATAGCACGCGTGTTTTCATGATTTTTAACCAATTTATGCGCATTTGCAATAGAAATGTCTCCAATGGTGATATGAAGTTTTTCAGAAACTGATTTATCTTGTAGGTATTTTATTAAAACGGCAGTAGATTTACCTGCTCCTATGACTAATATTTTACGCATGAATGTATGTTTGAAATCCTGAATACGAATGTAATGAATATGATAAAAATTATGAGATTTAACTTAAGAATTAACGCGGTTTCAAGGATAAATATGCGAACTTTTTAAATCAACAGACAGTTTATAATCAGATTAATTATTTGAACGAATGAAAACAAAGATTTTGATTACAGGAGCGATGTTAGGAGTTTTAGCAGTGATCTTAGGAGCATTTGCAGCACATGGTTTAGAGCAATTTGTTTCGGCCAAAGAAGTAGCCTCTTTTCGAACGGGGGTTACTTATCAGATGTATCATGCTTTATTATGTCTTTTTTTGGGCATTTTCGGTGAAATAGGAAGTGCTTGGCAAAGAAGAATTTTTAACTTTTTGTTAAGTGGAATAATTCTATTTTCCGGTTCTATCTACCTGTTAGTAGTTGATGTTATTTTTGGTGTAAATCTCTCAGCTATTGGTTTTATTACTCCTTTGGGAGGCTTGCTTCTTATTATTTCCTGGATTTTGCTGGTAATTTCGTTATTTAAGATTAGGCAAAATTTTAACGGATAGTGCGAGAAATATTTCTAATTTTGTACCCACATAACAAACACAACAAATTTTTATGGAATCACTGTATCCAACTACGAAAACGTTTTCGTTAAAGAATTACGGTATTAACAATGCCAAAATGCGCTACCAATTATCACCAGAACAATTGGAGAAGGAAGTGTTGGAAAAAGGTCAAGGAAAACTAACTAAGTCTGGCGCGCTCGCCATCAATACGGGAGAATTTACAGGGCGCTCTCCAATGGATCGTTTCATTGTAAAAGATCGGATCACCGAAGATAAGGTGTGGTGGGGAAATATTAACATTCCTTTTGAGCAAGATGCATTTGACAAATTATATGATAAAGTTACCTCGTATCTATCTGACAAGGAAGTTTTCGTTCGCGATAGCTATGCCTGTGCAGATCCAGAATATAGATTGAATATTAGGGTGATAAATGAGTATCCATGGTCAAATATGTTTGCATATAATATGTTTTTGAGACCGGAGGAAGATGAATTAGCATCTTTTGATCCAGATTGGATTATTGTAAATGCTCCTGGTTTTATGGCAGATCCTGCCGTGGATGGTACACGTCAGCATAATTTTGCAATTCTTAATTTTTCAAAGAAGATTGCTTTGATTGGCGGGACAGGATACACCGGTGAGATTAAAAAAGGTATTTTTTCAGCATTGAACTTTATACTACCTGTGGAGCGTAATTGCTTGCCAATGCACTGTTCTGCAAATGAGGGAGCCGACGGCAATACGTCTCTTTTCTTTGGATTGTCCGGAACCGGTAAAACTACCTTATCCACTGATCCTGATCGTCAACTTATTGGAGATGATGAGCATGCATGGACTGAAGAAAACACGGTTTTTAATTTTGAAGGTGGTTGCTACGCTAAAGTAATTGACTTATCGGCAGAGAACGAACCTGAAATCTACGGAGCTATTAAGAAGGGTGCCTTGCTTGAAAACGTGATTATTAAAGATAATGGCGAGGTGGATTATGCCGATACCAGTATCACACAAAATACCAGAGTAAGTTACCCAATACATCATATTGAAAATATTAAAGTGCCTAGCCGTGGTAAAACGGTTACTAATATATTCTTCCTAACTGCTGATGCGTTTGGAGTACTGCCTCCTATCTCTAAGTTAACAAAGGAACAAGCGTCGTACCATTTCATTAGCGGGTATACGGCAAAAGTTGCCGGAACAGAAGCAGGTATCAATGAGCCTAAGCCCAGTTTTTCTGCTTGTTTTGGTGCTCCTTTTATGCCGCTACATCCAAAAGAGTATGGTGACATGCTTATGGAAAAGATTGAAAAAACCGGAGCTAACGTTTGGTTAGTAAACACGGGTTGGACAGGTGGTTCTTATGGTACGGGAAGTCGTATGAAGTTGAAATATACACGTGCAATGATTAATGCTGCTTTAAATGGAGAGCTTGCAGACGCTACGTTTACAAAGGATCCTTATTTTGATTTGGCTGTACCGGAAGAATGTCCTAATGTGCCTTCAGAAATTCTTAACCCTCGTAATACGTGGACGGATAAAGAAAAATACGATCAAAAAGCACAAGAGTTATTGAATTCCTTTAAGGAGAATTTTAAGAAATTTGAATAGTTCTTGGTAAAACTATAAAAATGAAAAGGGATCGATTTTAAATCGATCCCTTTTTTTTGTAAACGCGATATAACGTTTTATTTCTTGTTGGCCAGCTTAATATATTTCTGCAAGGCCATTGTCATTGAAGGGGTTTCGGGGGTGGGTGCTTGAATATTCACGACTAAACCATGTTCTTCAGCAGCTTGAACGGTAGAATTTCCAAAAACAGCAATTCTCGTGTTGTTTTGCTTAAAATCAGGAAAATTTTCAAAAAGTGACTTGATACCCGATGGGCTAAAAAACACTAAAATGTCGTAAAAAACTTCTCGTAAATTTGATAAGTCACTTACAACGGTCTTGTAAAATACGGCTTGTTTCCATTCAATCTTTAAGCTGTCCAATGTTTCAGGAATTTCAGGCTTCAATTGATCAGAAGATGGTAGCAAAAACTTCTCACCTTTATACTTTTTTATTAAAGGAGATAACTCTTGGAAAGTGCGTTTACCTACATAGATTTTTCGTTTGCGGTATACTACGTATTTTTGCAAATAGTAAGCAACCGCTTCACTTTGGCAGAAATACTTAAGGCTATCAGGAACTTTAAATCGCATTTCTTCGGCAATTCTAAAAAAATGATCTACCGAGTTACGACTGGTTAAAATTATCGCAGTATACTTTGATAAATCTACCTTTTGCTGTCTTACTTCCTTTGCATCAACTCCTTCTACGTGAATAAACGGTATAAAATCAATTTTTACCTTTTCTTTGTCTTCCAACTCAAAATAAGGTGAATTTTCTACTTTAGGCTCTGGTTGTGAGACCAAAATCGTTTTCACTTTCATATATAGTTATTTTGTAACGTTCCGCCTTACTTTATAAATAGCTTATACAGTATAAAATAAGGTGCGAATTCAAGTGCGCAAAGATACAAAATAAAATAAAACAAGTGATTCAAAATAAGGTTTTCATTCTTTTTGTAAAATGAAATCAATATGATCAATTGTGATAACAGAAGCAAAACTCCGATTACATACGCGGAATTGGTGCTTGGTGCTACAGTATAAAAGAACAAGAAGAGTAAAGGAAACAAAAGTACAGCAAAGAAATTGCGATACGATAGCTTGTAAAAAATGTAACTATTTATCAATGAGTCTATATGAAAAACAATTCCGATAATTTTTTCTATCAGAATCTTGGCGAGGAATAAAGTGGAATAAATAGCAAAAATTTGTAAGAACTGAAGTATTGGTTCTTCATTAATCTGCCATTCGAATGTGTAAAAAATTAAATGAATCAGTAAAGAAAACACAATGCACTGCATGCAGGTAAGAGTGATTGTAAAAGCAGTTGACAAATTGGTGTGTTTTTGATGCGTCAAAATGTACTTATTGGTATTAAATAACATAATGAAACTTGAAAAGTTATAACTGTTGAGCATTCTGGCTACAGCTAGAAGGCATAAGCTTAAAAACAACAAAATGGTAACCCAATCATTCGATAATATTTCCCTTGGAAGACTTTGCATAGGTAGTGAATCGGGTTAAAAATAGTATTTATAGATAACATGTGAAAATATTGAATACAAAAATAATTTGAGGGCTGATAAAAGTATAAATTCATAGATATACTATGGTAAAACCATTCAAGATCTTGTGATTATTTGGTTATATTTGCGTGAAAAATAGCTTTGATGGTTGATGCCTTGGTAATTATACCAACCTTTAACGAAATTGAAAATATTGAACGGATTATACGTAATGTGTTTTCTCTACAGCGCAAGTTTCATATATTAATCGTAGATGATAATTCACCCGATGGGACTGCTGCTTTGGTTCGCGAATTGCAAACGGAGTTCACAGACCAGTTGTTTATTGAGGTTCGCGAAGGTAAACTAGGGTTAGGTACAGCGTATATTTTGGGTTTTGAGTGGGCACTGGCTCGTGATTACCAATATATTTTTGAGATGGATGCTGATTTTTCTCATAATCCCAACGATCTGATTCGCCTATATAATGCTTGTGCAAAGGGTTCTTCGAGTATGGTTATTGGATCTCGCTATGTTACCGGAGTAAATGTTGTTAACTGGCCAATGAGTAGAGTGCTCTTATCCTGGTTAGCCTCAAAATACGTTCGGCTAATTACCGGGATGAATATTCATGATACAACAGCAGGTTTTATTTGTTATCGAAGAGAAGTTTTAGAACATATCAATTTGAATAAAATACAGTTTGTCGGGTATGCTTTTCAAATCGAGATGAAGTTTAAGGCACACCTGTTACACTATAAAATCAAAGAGATTCCGGTCATATTTACGGATCGAACAAAAGGAATTTCAAAAATGAGTAAAGGAATTATTTCTGAAGCAATTTTTGGCGTTTTAACAATGAAAATTAAAAGTTTATTTAACCGTTACGAAATATAATCATGAGCAGCGTACTAATAAAAAATGTAAATATCGTCAACGAGGGAGAGATTGTTAATAGTGATGTGTATATTGAAGACGGAATATTCAAAGAAATAGCAGCTAACATTAGTGCAAAGTCGCCGGATGTTCAAGTGTTTGATGGCGAGAATAAATATCTCTTACCAGGAGTGATTGATGATCAGGTTCATTTTAGGGAACCCGGGTTAACACACAAAGCAACTATTGAAACCGAGTCAAGAGCTGCAGTCGCTGGAGGCATAACTTCTTTTATAGAGATGCCCAACACCAATCCGCAAACAACTACGATAGAAAAGCTGGAAGAAAAATTTGAGATAGCGGCTAAATCCAGTTACGCAAACTATTCATTTATGTTTGGAGGCACGAATGATAACTTAGAAGAAATTAAAAAGTTAGACGCCTCAAAAGTTGCTGCTTTAAAATTATTCTTGGGATCTTCTACAGGTAATATGTTAGTTGATAACCCTGAAGTTTTAGAAAAAATATTTGCTTCAACCAATTTGCTAATTGCTGTACATTGTGAAGATGAAGACACTATTAAGAAAAACACCGCTATTTACAAAGAACGTTACGGGGAAGACATTCCAATAAATTTTCATCCCATAATACGAAGTGAAGAGGCCTGTTACCTCTCTTCATCAAAGGCGGTAGCTTTGGCAAAAAAAACAGGGGCACGTTTGCATGTTTTTCATTTGTCAACAGCTAAAGAGCTCGAACTTTTTGATAATACAATTCCGTTAAAAGAAAAGAAAATAACTGCAGAAGTGTGTATACATCACTTATGGTTCTCTGACAAGGATTATCATGATAAGGGAACGTTTATTAAATGGAATCCCGCAGTCAAAGGAGAAAAAGACAGGGATGCCTTGTTTCAGGCATTGTTGGATGATAAACTGGATGTAATTGCTACTGACCATGCACCACATACCAGAGAGGAAAAGGAAAATGTGTACACCAAAGCCCCTTCAGGAGGGCCCTTAGTGCAACATGCACTTCCTGCTATGCTTGAGTTTTATCATGAGGGGAAAATTGAACTCGAAAAAATTGTTGAAAAAATGTGTCATAACCCTGCTATCTTATTTGAAATAGAAAAACGAGGGTATATTAAAGAGGGGTATTTTGCTGATGCAGTATTGGTCGATCTTAATGCACCCTGGACAGTGAATAATGAAAACATAGCGTATAAATGTGGGTGGTCTCCATTTGAAGGCACTACGTTTAAATCACGAATTACACATACATTTGTCAATGGAAGTCTAGTGTATAAAAACTTCAAGTTTTACGATATAAAAAATGCAGCGCGTTTAACATTTAATCGTCCAGCTTAGAGATTATCTAACATAAATTGCACCTTTATGGGTACTACCGGTATACTAAATAAGTTATTAGCAACCCTATTTATTTTAATGATAATAGGATGTGACAGTGTCGAAAAGGTTGAAAAACCCGAGGTGTTACTTGAGGAAGATCAGATGGTTGAGATTTTAACAGATATAGCGTTTATCAAAGCGGCCAAGTCTTCTCATCGTAACATTTTGAATGAGAATAATGTTGATCCTGAAGCTTTAATCTTCAATAAATATTCAATAGACAGTGCTGTATTTGCTCAAAATAATGCATGGTATCTTAGTAAAATTAAAGTTTATAAAGATATTTTCACCAGAGTTAAAGCGAATATTGACAGTGCAAAATCCAACTACGAGATTTTGAAGAAAAAAGAAGATTCTATTCAAAAAATAACAGACTCTATTCAGGAAATTAAACAAAGGGATTCCCTTGATAACAGAAATGATAAATTGAGAGGTTCTGAGCTAGACAGAATTCAAAAAAGAGAAAAAAGAACTACTTCTTTGAAAAAGCTTTAGCCGTTTCTTCAACTGCTTTCTCAATTGGAGTGAATTCAAGATTTAAGGTTTCTTTTATTTTTTTGTTTTCATACATGGATGCAGAAAAAGCACTTTGAACAGAGGACTTGTATATAGTAGGGGAAATCCCGAACAGCCTGTATAACAACCATTGAATGTTTGCTGCAACTTTCATAAAAAACGGGGTGACTCTTTTAGTTGGTGGTTCTACTTTCAGGCTTACGGCTATCAGAGTAAATATTTGTTTAAAACTCATATTCTCAGCTACAAGGATATAACGTTCATTAGCATGTCTACTTTCCATAAGCTCAATCATAGCTTTGGTTACATCCTGTATAGCGACATAGCCTGTGATGCCTGGAGTATGATATTTTAGTCCCTTGTAAATCCTTTTAAAAAGAAATCCACTACCGGAATTAAAAAATCCCGGACCAATGATTACACCCGGATTGATAATTATTGCCTGTAGACCCTCTTGTGTTCCCCGCCAGACCTCCATCTCACCACCATATTTTGTAATGGCATAAATTGAGTGTTTTGATTCAGGATTCCATTCTGATGTTTCATCAATTTTGAATTGATTTTTAGGTTCTCCCAAAGCTGCAATTGAACTTACATAGCAGATTTTCTTGACTCCGCTGATAATAGATAAATTGACAATATTAGCAGTGCCCTCAATATTTACTTTGCGTAATTGTTTATCCATTGCCGGGTTGAAACTTATAATAGCGGCACAATGATAAACTTCATTAATATTTTTAAAAGCAGGCGTTAATGCCGGAATATCATTGATTGAAGCTTGATGCCATTCAATTTTATTAAAGAATTGATCAGAGGTTGCTCCAAAAACGGAAGCAAAGATTTGTTGGACATGGTGTTTTTTTTGTTCTGATCGATACAGTGCACGAATCGATTTATTGTTTTGCACCAGTTTGATTAATAAATGTGTGCCAACTAACCCGGTGGCTCCTGTAACTAATACCATAGTAAACTTTAAGTATAGACTAAGGTAAGTATAATTGGGATTTATCCCGTATTGATGGTAGAATATTCTTCAGATTTTTATCTTTGTTGATTGTATTTTAAAATTCTACTAATGACTAAAAATTTTATTGAAGAAATCACTTGGAGAGGCATGCTGCATGACGTAATGCCGGGAACCGAAGAACATTTGCTTGAAGGTATGAGAGGTGCTTATGTGGGGATTGATCCTACGGCTGATTCTCTTCATATAGGTCATTTAGTGAGCGTCATGTTGTTACGACACTTCCAATTAGCCGGTCATAAACCCTTTGCTTTGGTTGGAGGAGCGACAGGTATGATCGGAGATCCTTCAGGTAAGTCTGCTGAGCGGAACCTGTTGGATGAAAAAACGTTGAGACATAATCAACAAGCGTTGAAGGAGCAATTGTCCCGTTTTTTGGATTTTGAAAGTGATTCTGAAAATGCTGCCGTGCTCGTCAATAACTATGACTGGATGAAGGATTTTTCTTTTTTAGATTTTATCAGGGATGTCGGTAAACATATTACGGTAAATTATATGATGGCCAAGGATTCGGTAAAAAAGCGTCTATCGTCAGAAGCTGCCGAAGGGATGTCTTTTACTGAGTTCACCTATCAACTGGTACAGGGGTACGATTTTTTACACCTATATAGATCTCATGATTGCACACTGCAAATGGGAGGAAGTGATCAATGGGGAAATATTACCACCGGAACAGAATTAATACGTCGTATCGGTTCGGGTAAAGGCTATGCTTTGACGTGTCCTTTGATCACCAAAGCCGATGGTACAAAATTTGGAAAAACCGAAGGCGGCAACATTTGGTTGGATGCTAATAGAACCTCACCTTACAAATTTTACCAATATTGGCTAAATACCAGTGATGAAGATGCTGAAAAATATATTAAAATCTTTACATTTTTAACTAAAGATGTGATCGAAACCTTGGTACGTGAACATAAAGAAGCACCACATCAAAGAGCTTTACAGAAAAAATTATCAGAAGAGATTACAATAATGGTACATTCTCAGGAGGATTTAGATAATGCAATAAAAGCATCTGCTATTCTCTTTGGAAAATCTTCATCTCAGGACTTAAAACAATTAAATGCTGCCACTTTTTTGGATGTTTTTGAAGGGGTACCACAGGCAGAAATTTCTTCAACAGAGATAACTGCTGGGATAGATATAATTGCAGCCTTGGCAGAGAAAACCGGATTTTTGAAATCTAACGGAGAAGCGCGCCGTGCATTAAAAGAAAATTCAATTGCTGTGAATAGGGAGAAAGTATCAGATTCTTACACCATCTCAACTGATGACTTGATCAATGATCAGTTTATATTATTGCAAAGAGGTAAGAAAAATTATTTCATTATCCGCGTGATATAAAAAAAGCCTACCTGTTTTTACACGCGGTAGGCTTTGCTAACTAACCAATCAATTATTGAAAAAACTTAACTATTTCTTTCTTTTCAGTATCACTACTTAACTATTTATTTTTGTAATACTTCCCATTTACGGTTAGCGCTTTCCAGAAGTATTGCTGTGTTTCCTCGTTGCCATTTCTTAAGGGTATTAACGCCCCATGAATTGTAAAAAAGATAAAGCTTACCATCACGTATTTCAAAAGTTTTGGGATCAACATCCACTTTGTCAGACTTAACTCCTATCGCATACGCGCAGTAGCCACCAAACTGAGGAATGTATTGTTCAGGATTTGCTTCAAATGTTTTCTTATTTGCGCCGGTTGTAAAAAGATATAACGCTCCCTCGTAAGAGGCTTCAATAGTTTTTTCACCCTTTATGGCTTTTCCATTAAAATATTCAATAACGTCATAACCTTGTGCGGCATATTCTTTATTTAGATTAACATCTGCTTTCTGGGCATTTGTTCCAAGTATAAAAAAGAAAACAAGTACAATAACAGACGTAATCCTCATATAAAGTGATTTATTATACTAGACGGATATATTAGAGAAACCTTACATGAATTATAAGAAATTCTAAAAAATCCCTGTTATTGATTAATAATACTGGGCAGGATACTAGTGAGCAGATATTTCTAATCAAAGGGATATTTAAAGGACCATAAGATTACAGCCCCTTATATCGCTATGATCAAAACGGCCTAAAATTTCAAAACTGTTATTAGGATATAGTTTTCCTAAATCCTGAGTGGCAATAAATGAGCAGGAGTGTAAGTTCGCAAGATCAATTACATTGATACCGCCGCTTTTACCTACATTTAATAAGGTCAATGCGTCTTCAGGGTCACGAGTTGATATTCGCATCCAGGGAGGACAATTAAAAAGGCCATCACCCAGAGAGTAAGCTTGTGATAATAATTCGGTCATTCCATATTCACTATGAATTTTTTCTACGCCAAATCCTTTTTTTAAAGTATCATGAAGTTCTTCTCTAATCAGTTCCTTACGTTTACCTTTCATTCCGCCGGTTTCCATGATGATAGTAGTGTCACCCAAATTGAAAGTTTGTTTTTCGACCAAATCCAATAGAGCAAAGGAGACGCCGATGAGCAATACTTTCTTATGGGCCTTTTGTAACGCTACAAGTTTTTTAATTAATGCGTCAAGATTGTGTAGATAGAATCCGCTGTCTGGATCTTCGCTTTGTGTAATAAAATGTTGCGCCATATATACCAAAGAGGACCCACTACGCTCGAGATAAGAGGGCAATAAAGCTAAAACGGTATACTCCTTTATAGCTCCATAAAAATAATTAAATCCTTTAGTAAAACTTCGTTCATAAAGGGATACATCTCTGACATGATGTTTACTTACAACCGATCCGGTAGTACCACTGCTGCTAAAAACTTGTTGTGTGAGAACCTCTGGTTTGATGACGGTATGAGATTTAAAAAAAGCAATCGGAAGAAACGGAATGTCATTGAGAGCCGTTACAGATGACTTTGCAACACCCAGCAGATTACAAAATCTTTGATATACAGGGATATGGGTATATTGATAATCGAAAACACGAAGTGCTACCTTGTCAAAGTCTACTTGATTTTGAATTGAAAATATATCTTCGCTGAGCATAGGGTACCTATTGTAAAGTAAGTGCAAAGGTATAAAAGTGTAAGGGTAAAAGCGAACGGAATTATTGGGAATCGTTAGGAGAAACGTGTCCTATTCTCCAACAAACCTAAAACGTGCTAAAAATATTACAAAAAAAGATTAAAGCTAGCGAATAACTAATTTTCGGGTTGCGGTCTTTTTTTCTTCTTTTATCTGAATTATATATACTCCGGAATTTAGTGATGATATATCTAATTCTCTACCAATAAGCACTTTGAACAATACTTTTGCACCAAGTACGTTATATATGGTAACCGTCTTGGTCAAGGCTCTGTCAGAACTGATATTAAGGATATTGCCGGTTGCCGGATTAGGATAAATGCGTAAACCATCAATTACCTGAGCGGCTCTGGCCTCTGCAATGGCACTATCTGATTGCGCTTTACCACCATAGGTAAAAGACAAGGAGATTATGAGCATTAAAAGTATTAAGGAGTAGATTTTTTTCATATTATCACTGCTTTTGGGGGTTTAAAGATACAAATAAATCCATACATCGAACTATACTTATTGTATTGGCATCGTTAAAATAATGTAAAAATTTAATCAATATCGATTTGAGATAGTGGGATTTGGCGATTTTAGAGAAAGAAAAAAAGCCTTGTAATTATTAAAACTACAAGGCTTTTACGCTTTTATCGCTAGGTTCTTACGCCTATAATGTTGGGTTCAAAATTTTATTTACTGTAGTAAAATTATAATTAGTGAACGCAAATTTTGATATATCCGCACCTGTCGTAGATGCATCAATATTGACAGTTGCATTTACTTCATTTTTTACGTCAGTTTCATCAATATTTATACCTCTTACGGTTATAGTAGCTGCAGCATCAGCATTACCTTTAGAATCGCTAAGATCAATAAAATCACCGGCCTTTGAACTGTTGTCAGTTCCCAAAGCGACAATAGCATTTGTTATGGTCACTTTACTACCTCTTCTCACTTTAATCATGTCAGACATTTCGATAGTACCCAAAGCATCATTGACAATAGTGATATTGTTGATAGTAGGGTTGGATAAAGGAGTTGCAGCATTATTATCTTCGTTACTATCACCTTCGATACCTCTTGGGTCCTTAGTTACTGCAGTGAAATCTTTTTCTCTGATCAGAATTGCATTATTAACCGTTCCTGTCCATCCAAAAGTCCAGTCTAACATGTCATCTTTTGCATTTACAACCATAACATTCGTTACATTCACAGTTCCGCCAAAAAACTCTACTCCATCATCATCACCATTTTTTACTGCGATATTATTAACAGTAGTTCCTGATCCTACGCCAAAGAAAGAGAATCCATTAAATTCTTGTTCTCCGTCTATTCGTGCTCCTGTATATTCAGCAATAACATAAGATAACGTTCCCGAATTATCATCAGCAACTGTTCCGCCATATTTCAAGCCTGCAACTTCTGTTTGCGCATCTGCCCCTACATTCGATGGTGCCTTACCGGCAATTACAATACCACCCCAGTCACCAGACCTTGGGTTTGACGCAGAAGAAGTAAAAGTGATCGGTGCACTTGCTGTTCCTATCGCTTCAATTTTAGCTCCTCGCTCTATAGCTACAAAAACATCAGAACCTCCAGCAGTTGCTTTAATGGTAGTTCCGGCTTCTATTTCTAAGGTTGTTCCTTCTTTTATTCTTAGTGGACCCGTTAACGTATATGCTGTCCCTGCTACTAGTTTTATAGTACCGGTTACATCACCTTTTAGATCTGAAGGTTTAAAGTCTTCATCATCTGTCGAAGTGATTATTCCATCACCACTAGCTCCTCCGTCTGGATTTCCCCCTCCATTCGGATTTAAGGCAACATCATCATCACTTGAGCATCCTGTAAAAACTAACGCTGCTAATGTTAAAGCTGTTAAAACTACTTTTTTCATCGTTTTTTTAAATTTTGTTGATTTAATTTCTTGGGTCAAATAAAATGATTTATTCACAAGAAGTCTTTACTAGAACTTTAACGCTTCGTTAATTGCATCTTACCAGTGTTACCTGTGTGTTAATGAAAGAAAAGCTCAATCAAATTGCTGATTGAGCTTTTCTTTTTCATAGCTACAGCGCGTTAGAATTTGTATGATAATCCTAATGAAAAGTTCATACCTTTCTCAAAACTTGTCACGGTAATTTCTTCACCTGTTATGGTCTCTTTGGTAAGTTTGTAAGTTGGATTTAATAAATTCTTAGCACCAAATTTAAGCGTAGTTTTTTCTCCTATTTCGGTTTTGAAAATGAAATCTAGCGTTGGGATGGCTGATTCTATTGTATTTTGATTTCCCTGAACGCCAAGACTAAATATTCGATCACTGAAATAGTTGAAAACCAAGGATGAGGTAGTATTTAATTTTTTCCCTTTCGTATTGAAAGTAATATCGGTATTTACTAAAAAAGGAGATGCGCCTTCCAAACCATCTGAAGCATTGGTAAAACTAAGTGATTCTTTCAAATCTTGTTCGGTCTCCAAAAATGAGGCATTCAATCCAAACGAAATGTCATTTTCTCCATCAGTACCTTCAAAGGTATATAGTTTTTTTCTTACCTCTAATTCAATACCATAAACTTCTGCTTTTTCTCCTGTATTATCAAAGGTTAAGTTACCTACGGTATCTTCGTATCTATTGATTGGGTTTTTGATGTGTTTATAGAATCCTGTTATTGTCAAAAGTTCGCCAGAACTAAAGTACCGTTCCCATTTAATATCCATGTTATAGTTATCTGCAGGAATCATGTTGGGATTACCAATATCATCAAAATCAACTCCTTCATACTTGAACGGTGCTAGTTCTTTGAATTGTGGTAATGTATAGGTCTTACTCGCTGCCAGACGAACAATATTTTTGTCGTTGACAGAATATTTTAAGTTAAGGCTAGGCAGTAAATAATTTTCATCAATTGTACCTAATCCACGATTACTGGGATCATCACTGGAACTAATATTTGTATCCCAGATAATGGATTGATCTACCTTTTCTGCACGCAACCCTATGTTAGCAACAAATGAAGGAGAGATGTTATAGAAGACATCAATGTATCCTGCGTGAATTTCTTTATTACCATTATAGGTATATGGAGCGAAGTCGGATATAGCATTACTACGACCTCTATTGGTTCTAAATTCGAATTCACCATTACGTATAGCCCCTTGCGTTAAAATGGCATCAATATTATCTGGATCAATATCTGTCCTTTGATTTACGGCTAGTGGAACGAAACCAAAAGTTATATTTTCAAAATCTCTATCAGTATTGCGATAGTCGTATCCTAATTTGATATCGCCAAAATTGCGCTCGGCATCTTCGAAGTTTCCAAATTTGTAGTTTACACTAAATTTACCTGCGTATTCATCTTCTTTTAAATCCCCATAAAATCGTTGTGTATTTGCCTGACCATTTGGATCAAAAAGATATATTTCTGTATCCGGATCAAACGTGTAGGAGTCAATTCTTCTGTCAGGTTCATCTCCTCTAACAATATTGTATGACGCTCCTAAATCAAAATAAAAACGCTCATTCAAATTGATTTCAGACAAAAGCTGATTCACATATAATTTATTAGAGTTTTGTTGTTGACGTCTAATATAGATAAGCTCGTTATCGCCTTGTTCATCACCTGAAACTCCAAACTGTTCTGAGACTATTTGTGAATTATTATGGGTCACTAAGCCATTATATTCGATGGTATTATTTAGTTCACCAAACGTATAGCCTAAGTTGCCCATTAAAATTTGCTTGACATTGTAGTTATAAGACTCATTTCTTACATCCTTCGAAAATTTTGTTTTTTCTGTAGTAATTCTAAAGATGTCTCCATCTCTATATGAATAATCATTATCGAATGATGCTAAGAAATAGGTGCTAAGCTTATTATCCTTAATTCTAAAAGTATTACCATACGATAAACTGATACTACTATTTGTTTGCAAGTCTTGTGATCGTGGTTTAAAGGAGGTGTCAAAATTATAAACTTCAAAGTTTTCAGTAGGAATAGTATTATCTATGTTAGTTCCCAGTCGTGTTGCACCATCAACGGTTAAGAAGTTTTCTTTGTTATAAGTAACGGTGTTGATTCCGGTTGAAACATCAATTTTAAACTCTTCTTTACCTGTGTGCTCTTTTGAAGCAATGTTTATAGTAGCTCCTGCTACATCGCCGTACATAGAAGAACCAAAGGTTTTATTAACTCCGACATTTTGTATCACATCAGAGCTAAAAAAATCGAGTGAAATATTCTTATATAAAGGATCTTCTGACGGTAACGGTAAACCATTCAAGGTGGTAGCATTAAGACGATCTCCAAGTCCTCTAACAAAAACATTCTTTACACCTTCTGATTTTGTGATTCCGGCTATTTTAGTCACGGCACCCTCGGCATCACTAACTCCCTTACGTGCTAGCTCCTGAGCTCCGATTTTTTGTTCAATTTTTACGGCATTTTTTTGTTCAAGAATTAGAGCCTCTTCACGCTCCTTATTTGTTTGAACCTTAATTACTACTTCATCCAGTGCTGCTGCAGTAGCTCCCAGTGAAGCGTCCATCACTGTTACCTTATCCTTTTCGACTTGAATATTAGGTAATGTGACAGTTTCATAACCTGTAAAGCTTACTTCGAGCGTGTGAATTCCCACTGGAACATTCTCGATGGTATACAAACCATCAAAATCTGAAGCTGTTCCCATAGAAGTTCCTTTGATGATAACATTTGCGAATGGTAAAGGTTGGTCGCCAGCTTCTTTATCAAGAAGTGTTCCTGAGATTGACCCCTTGTCCTGTGCCGAAATACTGCTTGCGAATATTACTAGTAGTACAATAATTAAATTCCTCATTTTTTTGTCTCTCTAATTTTGCTGCAAAGAAACTGTAAGAAGAATGAAGTGATATTAAGAGTATATTATCTATCTGTAATTATAAAGTTAGCAGTTAAGGGCGTTTTTTGAGTCGAAAACAACTATATAGCTTAGTTCAAAAATCTGAAAATAAGGTAATTAAACTTGTAAGAGCCAAGATTGTATTATGTTAAGGAATTGTAATTCACTAGGTGAGAAAGAGCTAGTATTACTATAATATTAACCTCAGGTTTAGTATGAGAATTTGTACTCTTTCAAAAATAAGAAAAGCTACCATTAAATGATAGCTTTGTAATTTCAATAGTTCAGAAATTATTAGTTTCTACTTACAATATTTTGTTTGGATCCCCAGTTGATCACTGAAGCAATTTGATTTTTTGAATAGTCGACCTCTGATAAATTATCATTGTTCCAGAAAAACCACTTTCCGGATTTTACACCTTGGTCATAATTACCAATTGCGGTTTTTTTTCCTTCACGGTTATAGGAAATCCATTTACCATGTAATTTACCATTTTTGTAGAAACCAAACTGACTTACCTCTCCATTTTCATAATAAAACGTTCCTTTAATCAGATCACCTTCCTTCTCAAATGTAGGTTTTATGTCTTGCGCAAATAATGTAGTCGTTAGCAATAAAGCGATTATAGCTGTTATATAGTTTTTCATAGTATATGTTTTTAGTGTTTATGAGGTCTTGTTCGTATTAGTTATATAAAGATAGAGATAAATTTACATTCAAACAACGTTTACGTAACATTAAGTTAACATTGAAACGATAAAGAGCTAATTTTCAGTAAATTAAATTTGGATTTATATCTTTTTAGTTTGTCAAGTTGTTCTTCTATTTTTGCTTTTCTAATTATTTACTATGCTGATAAATAAGAATTTAAAGGAAGTAGCTTCGGTTTTTTTCAAATTAGGGTGTATAGCTTTTGGTGGACCTGCTGCACACATTGCTATGATGGAGGATGAAATTGTAACGAAGCGTAAGTGGATGACACGTCAACATTTTTTGGATTTGATAGGAGCTACTAACCTGATTCCGGGTCCAAATTCAACCGAAATGACTATGCATTGCGGACATGAACGTGCCGGGAAAATCGGACTATTTGTGGCGGGTTTTTGTTTTATTCTGCCGGCAACTGTAATTACCTTACTGTTTGCATATTTTTACACTACATATGGCACGCTTCTCGAAGTTGCACCTTTTTTAGCTGGAATTCAGCCAGCAGTATTGGCAATCATTGCTTCGGCTATTTTAAAACTAGGCAAAAAAGCTCTAAAGAATTATCAGTTACTGATTTTAGGAGTTTTGGTAGCCATTACCAGTTTTCTCGGAGTAAACGAAATTTTGGCACTCTTATGTGCAGGGGTTTTGGGAGCCGTTGTATTTAGCAGCTTAGGAAGCACTCAAAATAAAGTTTTTTCTTTTAGTCCTATGATGATGCTGTTGCTCGGTATTACTAAACTTACCAATCTCAAGATATTTTTAACCTTTTTGAAGGTTGGAGCGGTACTCTACGGAAGCGGATATGTGTTATTTGCCTATTTGGATACCGAGTTAGTGGGTAACGGTTGGTTAACACGTATAGAATTAATAGATGCCATAGCTGTGGGGCAGTTTACTCCCGGTCCGGTATTATCTACTGCAACCTTTATTGGATTTCAGTTAGGGGGATTCTGGGGAGCTCTTCTGGCGACATTAGGAATCTTCTTACCTTCCTTTCTTTTTGTACTTATTTTAAACCCTCTACTACCCAAACTACAGAAATCCAGCTTTTTTAGGCATTTTTTGGACTCGGTTAATGTAGCAGCCGTGGCGGTCATGCTTGTAGTATTGTATCGTATGGCTATCACAACTGTGGTAGACTGGATATCGCTAGTAATTTTCGGAATAGCGCTTATTCTGGTTTTTTTATTTAAAAAAGTCAGTGTGATTTGGATTGTGTTAGGAGGCGCGTTGTTGGGATATGCCCTTCTGTATGTGCAAAATTATTTTTAACACTAGCTTAAAGTTGAGATAACATACAACGCTGTGAATTCAAATAAATTTGGGGTATCATATGATATGATTAGTTTCATTAAATCTCATTAGTTTTTGTCGACTTCGATTTTTGAAACAAAGGCTGACTAGGCCGGTCAGCCTTTCTATTGATCAACAGGATGTTCTGGTTTTTAAATAATCATTTAAAAACTTTTAGTTAACCTTAAGTTAACATTGTTATTGGTTCTTTGCGGCGACAAAAACTAATAATAATGAAATTAAAAGTTTCACTAGCAACAGTGTTCTTGCTGCTTGCTTTTAAAGGTTCTTCGCAGGAAGTAACGAACACAAAATTTGGAAAAGGAGTTTTCAATGTTATCGCAAAGGATAGCTCCTGGAGTATGAAATTTGCTGCTCGTATGCAGTTCTTATCTACGACGCAATGGGATATTGTAGATGACAACTTCGGGAAAGCACAATCAAACTTCTTAGTTCGACGAGCGCGTCTTAAATTTGGGGGTTTTGCCTATTCACCTAAGTTACAGTATAAAATTGAGCTGGGATTATCCAATAGAGATATTTCTGGTGCTTCAGAGTTCACTAGCAATGCTCCAAGATACATACTGGATGCGGTGATCAAGTGGAATTTTTACAAAAACTTTACGCTATGGGCGGGTCAAACAAAACTTCCTGGAAACAGAGAGCGGGTGATTTCTTCAGGAAATCTTCAGTTTGTGGATCGTTCACGCTTAAATAGTAGGTTTAATATAGACCGTGATTTAGGATTACAATTACGACATCATTTCAAAATCGGGAAGCAATTCCTGATTAAAGAAGCTTTTGCGGTATCACAAGGGGAAGGTAGAAATGTCACGAGCGGAAACCTTGGAGGGCATCAATATACAAGTAGATTAGAGATACTGCCTTTCGGAAATTTTTTAAGCAAAGGGGATTATATCGGTAGCGCTATTAAAAGAGAAGAAACTCCAAAACTGGCGCTTGGTTTTACTTATGATTATAATAAAGACGCGGTAAAAACGAGGAGTAATTTAGGAGACTATATGGTTACTGACACAGGATTTTACACCACAGACATCACGACCTTCTTTGCAGATGCCATGTTTAAATATAAATCGTTTTCTTTTATGGGAGAGTTTGCACATCGTGATGCAGAGGATGCTGTTGCTGTACAGGAAGACGGTATAACACCAACAGGTGATGTGGTGAATGTGGGAAATGCGCTTAGCTTACAGGCTGGACACATGTTTAAAAATAATTGGGAACTTGCAGGACGATATACCTCAATAAATTATGATGCAATTGTTAATGCAGCGTTAGAAGAACGTTATACTATTGGACTATCAAAATTTATCGTAGGTCATAAACTGAAGGTACAAACAGATTTGACGTATATTACAGAAGCGGGAATTGCAAGGGATTTAGTCTATAGACTGCAATTTGATATACATTTCTAGCAGCTTAGTGATACATAACAGTTTGGTAACATTAGACCCGAATTTGATTTTAATATTTGCACTTTAAAACACCAAAGTAAATGGATAATATTTATATTTTAATGATCGCTGCACTTGCTATACTGGCAATAGCAGATCTAGTAGTTGGAGTTAGCAACGATGCGGTTAACTTTTTAAACTCGGCAATTGGTTCAAAAGCGATATCGTTTAGAACTATTATGATTGTGGCCAGTGTCGGTATCGCTGCAGGAGCAATTTTTTCTAGTGGATTGATGGAAGTTGCGAGAAAAGGAATTTTTGTTCCGGGAGAATTTTATTTTGATGAAATCATGATCATATTTATGGCTGTGATGATCACCGATATATTATTGTTAGACTTTTTCAATACGTTGGGGATGCCTACCTCTACGACGGTTTCTATAGTTTTTGAATTACTAGGTGCTGCAGTGTGTATTGCCTTAATTAAAATTGGAGCAGATGCTGATTTAACAATAGCCGATTTAGGGAATTATATTAACACTAAAAAGGCGATGGAGATTATATCAGGGATTTTACTCTCTGTGGTGGTTGCTTTTTCTGTAGGTGCTATAGTACAATTTATTACCAGAATGTTGCTTTCTTTTGATTTTGAAAAGAAAGCCAAATGGGTAGGCGCCTTGTTTGGCGGGGTTGCATTAACTGCAATTTTGTATTTCATTTTCATGAAAGGAATTAAAGGTACCAATTATGCTAAAATTGTTGTGGATACCATCTACAGTGGTTCTCCTGAACAATTATTAGATTGGGCGAACTCATATTTTAACGCTTCATATGAAACGGTGAAAGAATTGGCAAAAGAGAAAAAAGATTTATTTAAAATAAATATAGAGGCAGGTACTATTGATCTTACCTTACGAGGATTGCTTGAGACGTATGTGCTGCCAATTGTTGCTGTAGGTTTTGTGATTTGTTCTGTGCTGTCCTATATATTAACTGCAGTTTTCAAGATTAATGTATACAAGTTAATTATTGCAGTTGGGACCTTTGCCTTAGCGCTTGCATTTGCAGGAAATGACTTGGTAAACTTTATCGGAGTACCCATTGCAGCATGGCAATCATACGAGGCTTGGGTAGCTTCCGGGATTCCGGCATCAGAATTTTCTATGAATGTATTAAGCTCTAAAGTTGATACACCTACAGTATTATTATTTGTAGCGGGAATGGTAATGGTACTAACGCTATGGTTTTCTAAAAAGGCTCGATATGTTGCTGAGACTGAAATTAATTTATCGCGTGAAGGTGAATCCAAGGAACGCTTTGATTCCAATTTTCTTTCCAGGGGTGTGGTTCGAGGTACGATTTTAATAGGTCAGGGATTGAATGTGATTACCCCAGTACCAATGAAGAAATTCTTGGACAAACAATTTACCAAAAAAGTAGTGAAGCTACCAAAATCTAAGACGTTTGAGATGCCTGCCTTTGATATGGTGCGTGCAGCTGTTAACCTTATGGTAGCTGGAGTTCTTATCTCTATTGCAACCTCGATGAAATTACCGTTATCTACTACGTATGTGACTTTTATGGTAGCAATGGGTACATCCTTAGCTGATAGAGCTTGGGGTACAGAAAGTGCTGTGTATAGAGTAGCCGGTGTACTAAATGTAATTGGTGGATGGTTCTTTACTGCGATCAGTGCTTTTCTAGCTGCGGCGACGATTGCTTTTTTAATCAACCTCGGGGGACCCGTTATGATTGCAGTATTGTTACTAATTGCGGTATTGTTACTAATTCGTAACACTGTAAATTACCGTAACAAGGTGAAAGCAGAAAAAGCAGAGGATAGTCTTACAAAATCTGAAAGTAGCTCTATACAAGGAGTGATTGAAGAGAGCTCTGATAATATTAAATCATTTATTAAACGAGCTAGTAAAATTTATTCAAACACGATGAGTAGTTTGGCCAAATATGATCTTTCGGACTTAAAGAAAAGTAAAAAAGGTGTAGCTAAGCTGGATGCAGAAGTGGAAGGATTGCGGGATAATATTTTTTACTTTATCAAAAACCTTGATGATTCAAGTGTCGGTGCGAGTAATTTTTATATTTCTATCTTAGGATACTTACAAGATATGTCTCAGTCTCTTGAGTATATTGCAAAAGCGAGTCATAAGCATGTTAATAATAATCATAAGAAGCTAAGATTTAATCAAATTAAGGACTTGAAGGAGATAGAACAAGAGCTTAATGATTTATTCGGACAAATAAAAGAAGCATTTAGTAATCGTGAATTTGAACGTATTGATGTGATTATTAACGAAAAGCAAGTGCTTTTTGAAAAAGTAAATGATAAGATCAATCGTCAGATCGAACGAACTCGATCTGAAGAAAGTAGCCCAAAAAATACCACACTATATTTTGGACTCTTGTTAGAAACAAAAGATTTAATAACTGCAACAATGAATCTGTTAACAACGTACAGAGATCATTATAAGAATTAATTTTTTGGTAAAACTAAGGTCAAGCCGAATACTTTTACAGTATTCGGCTTTTTTAGATCATCACATAAAAGGTTATCTTAGAGTAAACAATTGAAATCTATCAGGTTAAATTAATGTTATGAAATATCAGACGGGATGTTAGTTAATTGTTACCAAGTAGGGAATGATATGGTAACTTCTGTTTTAATAGTATCTTTAACCTATAGATTACATAATTAGAAAAGAATGAGTAATAAAGATATTACAATTTTATTAGTTGATGATGAGCCTGATATTCTAGAAATAGTGAGCTACAATTTATCAGCCGAAGGGTTTACCGTGGTTACTGCGGATAACGGAGTTAAAGCTATCAAATTAGCAAAGAAAAGGAAACCACAACTCGTAATATTAGACGTTATGATGCCCGAGATGGATGGCATCGAGGCGTGTGAGCAAATCCGTAAAATACCGGAACTCCAAAACACCATCATTACATTTTTGACTGCTAGGTCCGAAGATTATTCCCAGCTAGCGGGATTTGATGCAGGGGCAGATGATTATATTACCAAACCCATTCGACCAAAAGTTTTGGTAAGCAAGGTTAATGCATTGCTACGTCGTTTTAAGAACGAAGATATATCAGAGAGTGTAGTAAAGATAGGTAACCTGGTTATAAATAGAGATGAATATAAAATTGTAAAAGATAAAAAGGAAATTGTACTCCCTAGGAAAGAATTTGAATTATTATCTTTACTTGCATCAAAGCCTGGTAAGGTCTTCAAACGGGAAGATATCTTAGACAAAGTTTGGGGTAATGAGGTAATTGTAGGAGGTAGAACAATTGATGTTCATATTAGAAAGCTACGTGAGAAAATAGGAGATGAAAGTTTTAAAACCATTAAAGGCGTAGGTTACAAATTTGTAGTATAATGGCAGATTTTTTTAAAAAGTCTTATAGGTTCGCCCTAATGACTTCTTTATATATTACTCTATTGCTAACGCTCGTTCTGGGCGTTTTTTTATATTTCCGTTTGGAAATAGATTACATTGCTTTGTTAACTTTTGCTTTCAGTTGTTTCTGTATCTCATTTTTTGTAATTCAGTATAGAGCAGAACGGTTCATTTACAGGAGGGTTAAAGCGATTTATGATGAGGTAGAATTGTTAGACGTAGATGATATTGAAGGTACTCCGGTAACCACCAATATGGATACTTTAAAGAAGCAAGTTGAAAAATTTGCAAAATCACGCAAATCAGAAATTGAAACCTTGACGATACGTGAAGCCTATAGAAAAGAATTTCTTGGTAATGTTTCACATGAGCTAAAAACCCCATTATTTACCGTTCAAGGCTATATTCTTACCTTGCTGGATGGAGCGATGAATAACAAGGAGATTTTAGAGAAATATTTAAGTCGCGCCAGTAAAGGGGTTGAGCGTTTGATTTATATTATAAAAGATCTGGATATGATCACCAAGCTCGAAACCGGTGATTTACATCTCAACTATGTTAATTTTGATATCGTAGAGTTGATTCAAAGTGTGTTTGATTTATTTGAAATGAAAGCTGCAAAAAAAAATATTCTCTTGGCTTTTGATAGGAGGTATACGCAGCCAATCATGGTTCATGCCGATAAAGAACGTATACAGCAAGTGGTGTCCAACCTGATTGTAAATTCAATCAAATATGGCAAAGAGGATGGCACCACCGAAGTGGGTATAGAGGATTTAATCAGAAACAAACTTATAGTACGTGTAACCGATAATGGGGAAGGAATTGCCCAACGGCATATCCCGCGATTATTTGAACGTTTCTATCGCGTAGATAAAAGTGGTTCTCGTAAAGAAGGAGGGTCGGGTCTTGGTTTGGCTATTGTCAAGCATATTATAGAAGCGCATCATGAACGTATTTATGTTGAAAGTGATTATCATGTTGGAAGCGAATTCTCATTTACGCTGGAAAAAGTGAAAAAGTTCCCCATAGTCAATGTCGGTACTAAAACTGCTTAACCCTTTATAAGAAGATAACTTATATAGCTCTTTCAAAGAGAAATCTTGCTGTTTACAACTGGACGCAATTTTATTGCTATTGAGACGATCAGCCAAATATTCTTGCTCAGACTGCCCCGGAGTAGGTATAAAAAATGCACGTTTGTTTAATTTGGCTAAATCCATGACCGTAGTGTAACCAGACCTCGAAATGATCAAACCGCTACTATTGATAGTGTTTTGTAAATTTTTCCCAGTCAAAAAATTGTGGACGGTTATGTTGTCTTTATGGTAAGTTTTATGCGTTTCCTCTATAAGTCCGCGGATGAAAACAATTCGTTTGTCACTTTGTGTAAATTCTTTAAATAATTTATTTTCCAATAGCGTACGTTGAGGTTCGGGTCCGGATAATAAAACCATAATATCATATTCTTTTGGTAAGTCTTGATAGCAAAACCTGCTTAATGGACCTAAATATGTAACGGGCAATTTTGCTTTTTTGGGATGTCCTAACACTCCACTTAGATTAGGAGAATCAGCCATATCGGGCACCCAACATACGTCAAATTTTTTTATATATTTATTATGTATCTTAGTGCTCAACGCGGTTGTTTTTCCACTTAAAACAGTTAATTGGTGTGTAATAAAAACTGAAGGAACATTCCTGTGTCGTACTCCCAATCTGTTATCAGAAATGATACCATGATAATGATCTTTTGCAACAAGTTCTTCAATTGCTTTTTTCTCAGCTTTAATAGCGCGAACAATTTTAGGACTATTAAGTACCATTTTTAATTTAAAAGTATTCGCCGTTTTGGAGTACTCAATATTGTAGGAAGGAAGCTCTTTAGTCTCTGTATCAGGAAATTCTTTTTTTAAAAGATTTAGAGCAGCCCCATCAGATGCAATAACAGGAGTTAGCCCCTCTTTTATAAGTGCATTGATAATAGGAATGCACCGTGTGGCATGACCCAGCCCCCAGTTGAGAGGAGCAATTAGAACTTTTTTCTTCAAAGTGCTTTCATTTAAGTGGTTAGTTCAATTTGTATTTATAAAAGTAAAGCTATAATTGAATGCATATATTTCCTTAATTTTACCAAAAAATTAAGTTTACATGTCATTAGGTGCTCTTCAGAATATTTTCCTGTTTCTTTGAAAAAAACTTCTCGATAGCATAAACCTTTTTAATCAAAAAAATACAGTGGGTAGTAAGAATAAGCAGAAACGATTTAATGAAAATAAAACCTTTGAAAATGTAATTGAACCTTCCCGTTCAGAAGTTTTAGAAAATTCACTGGGATATAAAGGAGCTTGGAACAAAAAGTTTTTTAAAAATGACAATCCTATCATCCTAGAATTGGGTTGTGGAAAAGGTGAGTATACTGTTGCGCTTGCAAAGAAATTCCCAGACAGGAATTTTATAGGAATTGATATCAAAGGTGCTAGGTTTTGGAGAGGGGCTAAAACCGCAATTGAAGAAAAGATCACTAATGTAGCCTTTATTCGGACCCAAATTGAATTAGTCGATCATATTTTTGCAGAACACGAGGTTTCTGAGATATGGATAACATTTCCGGATCCACAAATTAAATACAAGCGCACGAAGCATCGCATGACCAATCAAGTGTTCCTGGACCGCTATAAGACTATACTAACGCCTGATGGGCTTATGCATTTAAAAACGGACAGCGAGTTTATGCATGGATATACTTTAGGGTTGCTTCATGGTGCGGGACACGAAGTTTTGTATGCAAATCACGATGTATATAAGCAGGCAGGAGCGCCCGAGGAAGTTACATCTGTTCAAACTTTTTATGAAAAACAATATCTGGAAAAGAATAAACCCATAACTTACATCCAGTTTAAGATCTCTTAATTAAACTATATCCGTGGAGGCTACAAAACTTTTTTTAATTACTTTTTTTGCATCAATGGTTGGGGTTATACCGCCGGGTTTGATTAATATGACGGTTGCCAGAACCTGTCTCGAGAAGGGTAAAAAGAACGGAATTCTGGTCGCTGTTGGAGCATCCTTAGTTGTTTTTGCACAAGCCTTGGTGGCTATCTTATTAGCAAAATATATTTTTTTCAATCCCTTTGTGAGAACTATGTTATTGCGAACCGGAGCAGTGATTTTTTTATTATTAGCGGTTTATTTTTTTGTCAAAGCCAGACAACGCCGAACTAAGATTAAAGTTCGTAGCAACGATGATACACGCAGTTTCTTAAAAGGTGTGATGATGTCTGCTATCAACGTTTTGCCAATTCCATATTTTTGCGCTATTGCTGCAGGAATGAGCGTGAGTGGAAATATAGATTATGATTATATTGAGATCGTCTCATTTGTACTTGCTGCTGGATTAGGAACATTTGTTACACTATATTTATATGTACTTTCTTTTTTAAAGATTGAAACAAAAACTGAATCTATCACAAAATACTCCAACTATTTTATGGGTGTTTTAATGCTTATATTAGTGATAATAACGATGGTGAGAATTGTTTACACCTGGTAGATGGCTACAAATGATAATTTTTTCGAACGGGTATACGACGTAGCAAAAAAAATTCCTTACGGTCGAGTAACTACGTATGGCGCGATTGCAAATTTTTTGGGTGCTAAGCAAAGCGCACGAATGGTAGGTTGGGCTATGAATGCCTCTGCTAAACATGAAGATATCCCAGCACATCGTGTGGTCAATCGAGTCGGGTTATTATCCGGAAAACATCATTTTGAAGGTACCTCTGTGATGCAACAACTGTTAGAAGCCGAAGGTATACAAATCGAAGATCATAAAGTAGTAGATTTTGAAGCCCACCTTTGGGATCCGGCGAAACACCTATAATTACTACAGATTTTTCAGGTGAACAATTAAGATTTGAAAGACAATCGTCTTCAATTATGATGATATAAATCATTTCAATTTTCTGCCTTCTTATTTTCAACTTTTCAAGGTATCTTTGTGCGATCATTACGACTCATCTTAAAATGAGTACATATTAAAGGATCAAAAATGAAGTTAGAGAAAGAAGCAATACTGAAAGCCTTAAAAACTATAACTGTAGCAGGAGAGGGAAAGAACATGGTAGAAAGCGGAGCGATCACCAACGTAATTACTTTCGGAGATGAAGTGGTGGTGGATATGACGCTTGCTACTCCGGCCCTGCATATTAGAAAACGTGCTGAAGTTGATGTGATGAAGGTGATTCACGAAAAAGTGTATGAAAAAGCAAAAGTCAAAGTTAATGTAAAAGTTGAGGCGGCAGCTGCAAAAGCAGAAGTCCCGAAGATAAAAGGGAATCCAATCCCCGGGATTAAGAATATTGTGGCGGTAGCCTCAGGAAAAGGGGGAGTAGGTAAATCTACAGTTACTGCAAATCTAGCAGTTACTTTAGCCAAAATGGGATTTAAGGTAGGCTTGTTAGATGCCGATATTTACGGACCGTCTGCACCGATAATGTTTGATGTAGAGCGGGAGCGTCCACTATCTGTTAAAGTTGGTAATGCATCAAAAATGAAACCCGTTGAGAGTTATGGAGTTAAAATACTTTCTATTGGGTTTTTTACACAACCTGATCAGGCCGTCGTTTGGAGAGGTCCTATGGCAGCAAAAGCACTAAACCAAATGATTTTTGACGCAGCTTGGGGTGAATTAGACTTTTTATTAGTTGATTTACCTCCGGGAACAGGTGATATACACTTGTCTATCATGCAGTCGCTTCCCATCACAGGGGCGGTAGTGGTAAGCACGCCTCAAAATGTGGCACTCGCCGATGCTCGTAAAGGAGTTGCGATGTTTCAACAAGAAAGTATAAGTGTACCGGTATTAGGTATTATCCAAAACATGGCGTATTTTACACCAGAAGAGTTACCGGAAAACAAGTACTATCTTTTTGGTAAAGATGGCGCTAAAAATCTAGCTGAAGATTTAAATGTGCCATTTTTAGGAGATCTTCCGTTAGTACAGAGTATTCGAGAGGCAGGAGATGTAGGGAGACCAGCAGCTTTACAAACAGCTACGCCTCTAGAAAAAGCCTTCGAAGAAATGACACGTAATGTGGTACAAGAAGTGGTGAATAGAAACGAGTCTTTACCACCAACCGAAGCGATTAAAATAACTACCATGGCAGGTTGTTCTGCTGTAAAAAAATAGATCATGACATCGCAAGAAATAAAACTAAATGTAGAAAAAGCGCTTGACGAAATACGTCCTTTTTTAAGAAGTGATGGTGGAGACATTGAGTTAGTGAGTATTGAAGAGGATAAGATTGTCAAAGTTCAATTACAAGGGGCTTGTGTAGGATGTAGTGTAAATCAAATGACGCTGAAATCGGGTGTGGAGATGACGATTAAAAAATACGCTCCCCAAATAGAACAAGTGCTTAGCATCGAATAAGGTTGCTATTTTTTAAATTCTTTTAATTTTTGAGGTCCTTCTAACGGAATTCGGACGATTTTTAAAACACCATCATCCGTTGTTGCTATTTGCCATTTAATTAAGGTGATGGCTCCGTTTTCAATTTCCATCCCCGTAATCGATCTTGGATGCACACAACTACCTGCATTGAATAAAGCTGGTTCTCCGACTTCTGGAAATCTCGGTCTGTGGGTGTGCCCAATCATTGTAAATTGATTAGTGTTGGCTCTAATCCAGCGTTTAAAACGACGTTCCACTTTTATGGTTTCTTTATAGTTTTTTGCAGGACTGGTGGGATCTGCTATACCAATAACCTGTAGCGGTCTCCATAAGATTCTGACCAAAAAACGATGAAATCGCCAGCCAACATAATTCATGAATTCGGCTTGATGCCCATGTACCAAAAATAATTCTTGTAAAGTTTCGGTATGTTGTAAACGTACCGCCTCATGATATTTAATGTTTGGAAACAGCGGCATCTTTCGATTTAATTTTCGATCAAAATATGCGTGTAGATGTTTTTTTATATAATCAGGATCACGATACACCATGTCGTGATTTCCCCAGATCATTACCAATCTGCGTTCGAGATGAAATTTTTTAAGCAGTTGAAACACATTTTCATGCGCTCTAAAAATAGTGTCAAACCTACGATTTTCCCATAATTCATCCCCATCACCTAATTCACAATACACAAAGTTTTCTTTGTAATAATATTTTAGGGCATGGGTATAAATATTGCGATTGTTTGAAAACTCATCGGCAAAACTATTATCCCCTCGATGACAATCACTAAAAACAATAAATTTAGAGGTATCATCAAAAGGAAGTATTGGTGCATTGATGAACGCACGGTTTATACGGGATTGAGAAGAAAAAACCATAGTTAATCCTTTGATTTAAAGGTTTCGGAAATTTAGTAAAAGCTAAGATCAGATGAAAGCTTCAAAAGTTAAGGGGAAATTAATATTTTATCTTAATATATTCTAAAAATAAAGAGGTAATACATGGTTTTCACATAATATTAATGATTTCCAAGCTTCATGTTCTTTATCTTGCAGTACATTAACTAAAAACTATTCAAATTATGAAAATTAGAGATGAAGACGACAATACGTCTGAAGATTATATTATCCAAGACAATAAAAAAACACGCGTAGGTACTACGATAATCGTGGTGACTTTGGTAGTTCTTATTGTAGGAATTATAATATCAGGAATATATTTTGAATTTCTATAAGCTGCTGCTAAAAGCAACTATGTATGTTACTCATTAAAATTTTAGTGCTTAGTATGATTCATATTATTCCTTCATCAATTGAGGAAGAAGCGATGATCGCGTTGTCGCATTATCCTGAGCTGCGTGATACCCCTATAGAATTTAAATTTACCGATAAAGTCAGGAAGTCTACCATGCAGGCTCAGCCTACTTGGGGAAGTTTTTTTAGAACAAAGAAAAATCGAAAATATATAATTTTGATGAGTCGGCGGTTTAATATTGAAGGAGAAAACTTTTTGATAACTGATGTGCCATCCGAAGTTCTGATTGGTTGGTTAGGGCATGAGCTGGGGCATGTAATGGATTACAGAGAAAGATCCTCTGCCGGAATGCTAATTTTTGGATTTAAATACTTGTTTTCTCAACGTCACATTCAAGAAGTAGAACGAACTGCTGATACGTATGCTGTGCGACACGGCATGGGTCAGTATATTATTGCTACTAAAAACTTTATTTTAGAACATACAAGTTTATCAGATACGTATAAAAACAGGATAAAACGACTCTACTTATCACCTGAAGAAATCATGCAATTGATAGAAGAAAAAACAGACTGATTAAACAGTCTGCTTTTCTTTTATAAAACGTTCCCATTCTCCAAATTTTTCTTCTCCCATGACGCGCTCCATTTTGACCTGGCCGCCTTTCTTTTTATTTTTCTCATTCCAGTCATAGAATAATGCAGGATCAATAGATGTAACCTTAATTCCTTTAAGGGCTTTGGATCGTGCAACTCTATAATTCTTATTGGCTGTTTGTAACGACTTGTCAAGGAATTGTGCCAGTACATCATTGTCCACGTCGGTTTTCGTTCCCAGATACCAAGAGTGATAAAATTCATCGTCGATGCGGACTGCTGCTAACGTAAATTCTGGAACTTCCAGGTTAAATTTCTCTTCCAGTTCTTGTATAGCGGTATTCATTTTATTTACGGACAGCTGAGACCCCACAACATTGAGAAAAAATTTTGTTCTACCGGTAATTTTTATTTCTGATCTATCCAGATCCGTGAATTCAATAGTATCACCTATCAAGTATCGCCAGGCACCAGAAACGGTGCTAATTAATAATACATAGTCTTGATGCAATTGCACGTCTTTAAGGCCAATAGATGGGGCATCTTGCGTGATGGATCCGTCTTGATTGATATACTCTGGTTTAAAAGGGACGAACTCAAAATAAATTCCGTTATCCGTAATCAATCGCATAGAAGTTGTCTCGGGACGCTCCTGATACGCCATAAATCCTTCGGAAGCCAGATAGGTATCAATAACTGTTATGGGATGTCTTAGAAGCGAATTGAAGCTTTTTTCGTATGGCTGAAAGGCTACGCCTCCCGAGGTGTATACTTGCAGATTGGGCCAAATATCGTGGATGGTTTCTAGTTTATGATAGTTGATCACCTCTTGCATCATAAGCTCCATCCAAGAAGGAATGCCACTAAGTGCACCAATATCCCACTGTTCGGCATTTTTTGCTATTTCGGAGACACGTTCGTCCCAATCATCAATTTTTGCGATATTTTCTCCCGGTTTATAATAGTTTCTAAACCAATTAGGGATATTGCTAGCGCTGATACCGCTAATCTCACCCTCAAGATGATCTTCTTTTTCTGTCAAATCTGTTGAGCTACCCAGCATCATGATATCTTTTTCAAAAAAATCTGCAGGTAGATCAAAGTTTGACAATGCGCTAACTTGCTTGATACCTGCACTGCGTATAGCTTCAATCATTGCTTCGGTAACCGGAATACGTTTACTGGTTTTTCCTGTAGTTCCAGAGCTTAAAGCAAAATAGGGAGGTCTTCCCGGCCAGGTGATATCACTTTCACCATCATGTAATTTACTCCACCATTGTTCGCTAATTGTATGATAATCAAAATAAGGAATGGCCTTAGCAAAAAGCTTAGCAGGGTCCTCAGCGTTAAGAATGTCCTCAAACTTATAGTGTCTTCCAAAAGCAGTGTTCTTTGCCGTAGAAAGTAAATCTTGTAATACCTCTTGTTGCGCCTCAACTGCATTTTTTTCCGGAGTTAATGCATCTTTTAGGTGAATAGCACCTTTTATTATGGATCCTAGAACAGCCATGATTTTAATTTTGTTGTTTGGTTAAAGGTTGTAGATTAATATAACTATATCGTATATCACCTATATGTTCATAATTTTCTTGCATATCAATTAAGGTCCCCCAGCCAAAATTTCTTTCGATATCCAATTCGTCATATTGCTGCATCAAATTATCAGAAACCAGTAAATATTCATCTACCGAAATGGAATTTTTAAGAAGGCGATGGGCTACAATAATGTCCTCACCAATAAGTTTAATTTTATTGCCAATGCGAGTTGCGCCAATCTCTCCAAAATGTAGGATGATCTTAAGTCCCAAGACTTCAGGAATATTAACTTCATACTCAGGAAACTCTTCGCTGGTTCTTAATTTATGCAGTTTTTCATAAAAACGAGTGTAAAACAGGCGGCACTGCGTTATAAGTTCCTTGAAACTTGGCAGTTCACCACTTTTAAAAAAAAGTACGGCGTCACCTTCAATTTCAGAAACTTTTAAACCAATCTCATTGCTGTAAATGATTTGATTAAGCAAAGAAGGGATAACCTTAGAGCTTACTTCAATATCCGTTTCGCTCATAAACTTAGTAAAACCGCTAATATCCGGTATACAAATTAGGGTGGGTTCTATATTCATTAGGTTTGTTTAAGATACATTGTGTAAAAGCTTTACAATGGGTTCAACATCATTTTCATTTTCGTTGTGTTTTTTAATATCCTGACCAATCATTAAAAATTCATTTATCAAAACTTTCTTATGACTGGGGTGAAAATCCGGAATGCGATATATCCCCAGTAAACTTTGCGTCATTTTATACATTACTGAAGCATCCTGCTTTGAGTATTTACGTATAGGTTCAAATATAATACGCATCAATTCCTGTGTTGGAATTGTTGTTATTATTACCCGTAAACCATCTTTATCAAATTGTACTTCATAAATATCAGTATAGGTCAATTTTTTTCTAAGAAGTAAACATATCGCATCAATGGCATTAATCGCAGTACCCGGATCGTTAATACCTGGGGACATTGCTTTTACGGCAATTTCCATTAGTTTAATAAGACCATTGAGATATCCAGTCCCATCTTTTTTTCGTTCAGAGATGCGAATACCATCCAAAACATTGTCTTTTTCTTCTTGTGATAAGGGATGTTGACTTTTTAAAACAGGATCCCCTTGTATAATATATTGATCCTGATACGGCAGGATCTGTAGTGTTGTTTTAATTTGTCGTGTTGTCTCATCAAACAAGCTCTCGCTCCACCCTCTGTAATATCCCGAACTTTTGCTATAAATAGTAGTCCATTCTGAAGTGTCGGGAGCTTGTTGTATAGTAGAATCTTTGTTGCGCTTTTTTTCATCATCTACAAGTTTATCTGTCCGGTTATAGATCTCCTGAATAATATTCTGAATTTGAATTTCTTGGGATATGTTATGGATAAAATATACGAAATTAGCTAAGCAGAAAATTCCTAAGATGGCAGAGATCATAACAGAAAACCCGATAATGTTTTCAGTGTCCGGTCTGGATCGAACAGAGATTAATACAATCATACAGAACAGCAAAGTACCAATATAAATTCCTAAAATGATTTGATGTTTAATGTCCGAAATAAGCCCTGGCAATAATCTGGGAGAAAAGTTAGAAGAAGCTTGATTGAGTACCACCATAACCATAGTAAAACTAAAGACGGTGAGTGTAAATAAACCACCTATAAAGGTAGATAAAATAGTTCTTGCAGTTTCATCATTTTGAATGACTAAGAATGGAAGTGTATTTTTCAAATCCTGAATTACGGGATATTGTTCTACCGCCAGGACAACTAAGGATGCAATAAAATAACCAAACGAAACAATGATAGGATAAAAAGCTATACTACGTGTAACACGTTTTAAAAATCTTCTGATTTTTATCAAATAAATATTCATTGTTACTTTAAGTTCAAAAATTGATAAGAAATTTGTGCCCGACTTTCTGTTTCCGGAGGTTAAATTAAAGATTACTGTTGAGCTTAAATAGTACGTTATATTACAATTAACATTATTTAATACAGTTGTTAAAATGAAAGTAATTCTATGTTAATCTTAGCATAATCCTCAAGGTATCTCAGGTAATTAATTGTCGAATTATTTAACTAATTACTATTTTTAAATTAAACAGTTTTTCACCTTTATACTAAGTTTAGCACATAAGCATAGCTTGGAGGTTCTCCATTAATCAAGTGGATATTTTATAATCTATAATATGATACTAAAGCAACCTCTGGTAAAAGAAATAATATCCAATCCTGAAAAAGCGGCTGTGGTAGCTAATCTTATTTATCTTAATGATGACAAAACTAATTTTTCTATACGGCGCAAACGTGCTGATAAGGATTTTGTGTATGAACAGGATGGAGAAATAATTGAGGAAGAGGTAGCCATAGAGCGTATTGAAGCATTGGTAATTCCTCCAGCCTGGGAAAACGTAAGAATAACTCATATATCAAACGGCCATTTACAGGTAGTGGGTAGAGATCTCAAAAACAGAAAACAATATAAATACCATCCGCTTTGGAGTAAGATTAGAAACCAGACTAAATTTTTTAAAATGGCTTCTTTTGCAAATATTCTTCCCAAAATACGTCGTCATGTTGAGCAAGACTTAGAGTTAGAGGGAATGCCCAAAAGAAAAGTGTTAGCTCTGGTGATTAAATTAATGGAAGAAACGCATATTAGAGTTGGTAACGAGTATTACGCAAAACGCAATAAGACGTATGGACTCTCAACGCTGCGATCCAAACATATATCAAATGTAAAAAATACACTTAAATTTCATTTTGTAGGTAAAAAGGGAAAGGAACATAGTATTACGCTGCGTAATAAAAAATTAATCCGGCTTGTCAATCGATGTGAGGAAATACCTGGCTGGGAGCTATTTAAGTATTTTGATGACGAAAATCAAAAGCAAACTATTGATAGTGGTATGATTAATGAGTATATACAAGATATCAGCGGAGATCTGTTCTCAGCAAAGGATTTTCGTACTTGGGCGGCTACGGTGGTATTTTTTGAAGCTTTGCGTGACATTGGGTATACCAAAGATGAAAAGCAAAATCAGAAAAATATATTAATTGGTTTTGATGCCGCAGCTATCGCTTTAGGGAACACGAGAAATGTATGTAGGAAATATTATGTACATCCTGAAATTGTGAATAGTTACAAGGATGGTAGTATTGTTTCATATTTTGAAGCTGTGGACGAGGATAACATGTCTGAAAATTTAATGTCTCAAACAGAAAATGTAGTTAGAGATGCTATCAAAAATTTCAGAATTGAAGTTTAATGTAAATAAAGAGGCCATGAATAGAAAGTCAAAATTGGGAAGTTTTGTAAGTTATTTTACAATCTATACACTGGTCAGTTTCGTAATAATTACGCTTATCTTACTTGTGTATAATTGGTATTTACTGTAAAAATAGATCCCGATGCTGTCAAAGAATCGGGATCATTAATTTATTTGGATATGTAAACAGTTTTAGCATTTACAAATTCCATAATACCGTCTTTTGACAATTCCCGACCATAACCTGAAGCTTTGGTGCCGCCAAAAGGTAATCTTGGATCCGATTTTACCATTTCATTTATAAAAAAAGCACCATCCTCGATTTTTGAAATACTTTTCTTTGCTTTTTCTATATTTTCTGTAAATAGCATGGTTCCTAATCCAAATCTCGAATTTGCGGCTAGTTCTAATGATTCTGTTTCGTTTTTCGCTTTTATTATTGCTGCCACCGGGCCAAAAACCTCTTCATCAAATGCCGGCATACCGGGTTTGACATCTACTAGAATGGTTGGTTCGTAGTAGGTTTTGTTTTGTGTATTTCCTAACAGAACTTTTGCACCTTGATCAATAGATTCTGTAATTTGTTTTTTAACTTCTCTTGCAAGATCTTCTCGAGCCATTACACTGATGTCTGTTTCCTTATCCTGAGGATCTCCTATTTTCAAAGCATTCACTTGTTCTGTGAATTTCTCAAGAAACTCCTCATAAATTTCTTCAACTACAATAAAGCGCTTGGCAGCAATACAGCTTTGACCTGTATTTTGCATTCTGGCTTTTACCATAGTTTCTATATGTTTATCGAGATTAGCATCTTTCCAAACAACACATGCATTGTTGCCACCTAACTCCAAAACTGTTTTCTTTAGGTTTTTACCACTTGTCGCAGCAATTGAAACCCCTGCTTTTTCACTTCCTGTAAGGGTGGCGGCTTTTATAATATCATCCTCTAACAAGTCCTCGATCTCTTCATGTCCCACCAGTAGATTCTGAAAACATCCCTCGGGGAATCCTGCTTTTTTAAATACATCGGTAATAAGAAGCGCAGAGCCTATGACATTTGATGCGTGTTTTAAAACAGCCACATTACCAGCCATTAAACTTGGCGCGGCAAAGCGAAAAACTTGCCAAAATGGATAATTCCAAGGCATGACTGCCAGAATGCAACCTAGTGGGTCATAACTTATGAAGCTCTCACTTGCTTCGGTTTCTATCATGGCATCTGCCAAGAATTGCGCAGCGTTAACCGCATAGAATTCGCATACCCAAGCACATTTTTCAATCTCTGCGATACTTTGCGTAATAGGTTTACCCATCTCTGCAGTAATCATTTCGGCATATTCCTTCTTGTTTTCAAGTAAAACTTCTCCTGCCCGGGACATAAGTTCGGCGCGTTCATTAATTGGTGTTGTACTCCATGAACTAAAGGTTTGATCAGCAGTTTTTAAAATAGATGATACCTCTTGTGTGGTATGAGTTTCATAAGTTTTTATAGGATCTCCTGTATAAGGATTAATGGACTTTATCTTTTTTGTCATAAATGCATAGAATTAGAATAATTAAAACGCTGTTGAGAAGCTACTCTTTTGACTAGTCGTCAGCACGCTCAACTTCACTTTCACTTTTTAATACATAATCACCATCCTCTTGTTTTATGTATAACGCCTTGTCGCCTTCTTCGCCTTTACGGGTTACTTCAGAGCCTTTGATAGTTTTTGTGATTTCGGAGGTATAGGTCGCTTCTACCTTTCCCTCGGCTTCACCATTACCCCATTTCCATCGTACTTTTGTGCCTTCTTTAATCATGATTAAAAAAATTTAAGCCTTTCAAATTTTACTTAGAAAGGCTTTATGTTTACATGTATTAGAATATTGATTATTTTAGAATACTATATTTTTCCATTTTGATTTCATTTGTACTGCTATCGTAGTACTCTACGGTAAAATTACCATCTTTATCAAAATATCCAAAGCCACGATCCCTATCAGAATCATAGAAATAATAGTTTGGACGACTGGATCTAATAGCCTTGCCCACACTCTTTGAATCAGTTTTAGTGGCTACATTAAATCCTTTTTGTTCTGGTGAAAAGGTGTAATCTATATTATTGTGACGATAATATGTCTTCTTAGTAATGAAGTCATACGCATTATCCTGATCATTGTCGACTACATTGGTCTCAGTTACTGTAGCAGGTGTCTCAATACGTGTTTGATTTACCTTCTCCTTGTCAGCAGGATTCATTTTAACTTCGCTTTCTTCTTTTACTATAGTTTTTACTTTATTCTCGGTCGTGCCCTTGTTGTCTTTAACTTTTACGGTTTTGGTGGTCTCTTCGACCTTTACACTTTTTGGATTTTCTTGAGCATGCATAGAAATTGCAAACACAAATAAAATCAACATAGTTACATTTCTCATTGGAATTGTTTTAAATGAATAGTAATCAGTCTATAAGTTGTTTAACTGACTCATAGTAACTGAAATTCTAAACTAAGATAAATAGTATCTAAAAAAAATTAGATTAAAGAAATGCCAAAAAATATAGGGTAAAGCCTAATGTTTCTTAAAAGAAAGGTGTTTAGCCCTGAATTCTGAAGGCGTAAGGTTATAATGTTCTTTAAATATTTTAGAAAAGTAGCTTTTACTGGACAATCCAATACGATCTGTAATTTCGGACATGGACAAATCAGTGTTGAGTAATAAATTCTTTGCAAGAGTAAATCGTAACTTTTGAATGTACTGATTTACCGTCATTTTATGAAGAATTTTAAAACCTTCTTGCAGTTTATTTACATTGAGTCCAATTTTAGAAGCGATCACATCAATGGTTTCTAGGTCAGATAGTTCATTCTCAATCAGAGTGGCAGCTTTTTCTATAAGTTTAATTTCTGATCGTCTAAGTAATATGCGGTTCCCTTCGTCTTTACTGTCATCTTGATATTGTAATATTTGCTCAGCAAGAATATGGTACACCACACCTTCCAGGTATATTTTTCTCAGAAAGTCTTCGTGCATAAATGTTTGTGTATCTGCGATTAAATCAGCTATTTTAAAACTGTAAAAGCCATCATAATAAAAGGAGGATTTTGCCTCTACATCATGAAACAAATCCTGTAGTTGTTTGCCCATACTATGAAGCTCACATTCCATTTTATTTTTAAATTCCCTACGTGAAATCTCGACACTACTTATGTAGTTGCGAAAATCTTTTTTAAAATGCAGTACATGACCATTATAGCGACTGCTTGACACCACTGCATTTTGATATTGATCGATGGTGTGTGTCAGAGTTTCATTTTCAAAGCGATGGGATATGGAACCGTCGAGACAATATAGGAATTTTAAGGGATGTACATGGTTCACAATAAAATGAAGTTCAATATCTTCAAGAAACGTACAATCGTAATATATCAAACCAAGACCATCGTTAAAGTTCATTCCTTTTATAAAACCTTTTCCAATATCAGGAGGGATGGTTAGAAAATATTCTCCACAGCTATGATCATAATTGGTGTTAAACGCCTCTGCAAGGTCTCTGATAACTTCGGCAAGTGGTAGGGAATGAACATGAAATATTTTCAAAATGATGAGCTTTAAAGATAATTTGATGAATTATATGAAAACGACTAATACGTTTTGAGATCAAAACACATATAGTGTTGGGTCAGGTGTACTATGTATAGATTGGTTTTTGTGTCATTATATAACTGCTATTTACCACAATTCCGCAGTGAATTGATATAAACAAAAAATTAGTAATCTGATTATCAATCATTAAATATAGGGCTAAATCTACAATTTATTGAAAGTTAATTTTTGTTAAGATTTTAATTGTGTTAAACATAATGCGAAATGCATCAATAACACTAAGTAAAGCGAATGACTTTTGTATAGTTCAATACCTTCACACGTATTAATACAGCAATATTTTCACAAATTTTAATCTTACAGGGCTATGAATAGTGAGGAAAACTTAGAGCGAAAGTGTGGGTTGTTGTTGTATCAGTTACAACAAACACTTTCCAATTATAAGCATATGGCATCGCATGTCAATAACCGTATCGAAAAAGATCGGTATGAGGAAACATTTCAGCTGCGACTAAATTTTGTAGAAGAAATAAAAAACGCAATGCAATCTAATGGACTAAAAGTAGCTGTTGATAAGGGTTTCAGTGATAAAGCGATGTTAGATCCAGCCCAAACCCTTTACTTTGATTACGAGCTTAGTTTGCGTGGAACTCTTAAAGAGGACATTCTGTTAAGAGCTCACTATGAAAAAATGCTTGCAGAAGAAACATTACCCTCTGGACTGTATACTATAGTTCAAGATCATTTATATAAGATTGATGCTTTGGTAAAAGAGTTGCAGCGCGTAGTATCTGTTTATAATTAGTGTAATGTACGTCCATGTGTTGAACTTAGAATGATTTTTGCAGGGGCACATTTACTTTAAGGTGGATGTAGTTTTGCGATACGCTCTAAATTCTGTTGGTAAAACACCATAGTGTTCTTTAAAAATTTTAGAAAAGTAACTTTTGCTGTTTAGTCCCACTCGATACACAATTTCTGAAATAGAAAGATCAGTAGTTGCTATGAGTGTATGGGCATTTTCTAGACGGACATGACGCATGTATTCATTCACTGTTTTTGAAAATACAGACTGAAAACCTGCCTGTAATTTCGTTTGAGTAAGTCCAACATGTTGACAAAGTAGAGGAATTGATAAGGGACTGGATATATGTGTATTTATAAAATCCACAGCGTGCTGTACTTTTTTAATCTCAGATCTGGAGAAAGGATGGTTTTTTGCCATGCTATCCTTGTACTCACTCAGTTGAAGTGCCAAGAGTAAATAGAATTGTCCTTCAAAATACAGGCGAGTGATGGCGGGGTTATTCCAGGTTTTATTTAATTTTTTAATCTGGTTCTCAATTTTCAAACTATACGGTCCAACATGCATAAAAGACGCGCGGTCAGCTGTATTCAGTAAATCGTAAAACTCCTTATAGTTTTGTGCATTACCCATGAGATTTTCGCTGATAAAAAAATCTTTGCAGGGAATGTAAGTATAAGTAAATGAAACGTTTTTATTTGCTTGAAATTGAAGGCTTCGTTTCAGGCCGGATTTGGTAGATGATAAGATATTGCTATATGACTCTAAGTGCATAGGTGCTAAATTGTCTCTTGTGTAGTCAATGGTGCCGTTAGATATAAATAGAAGCTCTAAAGCATCATGCTCTAAACTACATTCATTGAATGCAAGTGAGCAATTAGTAAATATATCTAGACGAAATACGTACACCCCCCAGTTGAGGGCGTTTAAAATAATCTTGCCATTACCCAGGGATGAGTTGAAAACAAGTGTATATTCATTAGCTGACTGCGTATGGGAACCATTAAAGAGTTGGAGGAAATAGTTTAATGTGCGTTTAATATGTAGAGGGGTATTCTTAATCATTCTTTGTATGCTACTATTCAAAAGTTTTTATGCGTAGTATTTGAATAACAAAGAACTTGTAAAAATCACTTATCATTTAACATTTTTGAGATATATTTTAACAAAAAAGAAGGAGTGATAATTTTAGAAAAGCGTCCCAGAAGATCTGTAAAAGATACAATTGTGGCTATGAAACGAGCTCCTTCCCCAAACTATATGAGTTGGCTAAAAAGCATAAAAAAAGCCTATTCAACTAAGAATAGGCTTATCATTTTATAGGAAATATAATTAGATAACTTTAACGTTAACTGCGTTTAATCCCTTTCTACCTTCTTGAAGATCAAATTCTACCTCGTCACCTTCACGAATTTCATCGATAAGTCCAGAAATGTGTACAAAATGTTCTTTGTTTGAGTCCTCTTCGCTAATAAATCCGAAACCTTTAGATTCGTTGAAGAATTTTACTGTGCCTTTATTCATTGTAATAAATTAAAAAATATATATTAGATGCAAATGTAGTACATTGTTATTGGATCTGGCAATATTTTAGAACTTAATTAATAGTAAGATAACGTTCCCCCCGATTTTACTGAGCTCACCACCTATTTTTTTTCATAATTTTTCTTATTTCTTCATAATTATTAATCAATCAAACGGTTAAGCTTATAAATTGTAAGGCAAAACAGTAATAAAATTTAGAGAACCCTGTTTATAATTATTTTGGTTTTGGGTTTCCTTTAGAAAAAGGTGAAATAGCAGGTGTTATTTCTTGCCCAACAATGATATCATCGATGACTGACATATTTTTCATAAAATATTCTTAATCTTTAATTACTTTTTTTTTAAAAATGTGGTAAAAACAAAAAACATCCTACCTTGCTACTTTTCAATTTCTAATAAGAACATTAGTGCAAAATAAAGAGATTTCTGAAAATCATTATCCTCAGTATGTAGTGGGGGTTGGAGCATCGGCGGGAGGTCTTAGTGCTTTTAGAAACTTCGTTAAAAATATCACTTTCGATACGGACTTTGCGTATATATTAGTACAACATTTGGACCCCAAACACCAGAGCCTTTTGCCAGAGTTATTACAAAAACATTCAAGTATCCCGGTGAGAGAAATCACGGATGGTGCCAAAATAGAATCCAATACAATTTATGTGCTTCCGAGTAATGAGGAATTGTCAATTTACGAACAAAAGTTTAAGCTCATATCGAGGGAAGAAAAAGTATATACAAAAGTCTCTTTGATTGATATTTTTTTCTCTTCCTTGTCTAAAGTATATAAACAAAATACAATTGGAATCGTGTTGTCGGGCACTGGAAATGATGGGACCAACGGAATAGCAGCAATCAAAGACAATGGCGGTGTTACTTTTGCTCAGGAGGAGCAGTCGGCAGAATGGAAAGATATGCCGAAAAGCGCCATAGCTTCTGGTAAAGTTGATTATGTAGTGAAACCCGAAGAAATTTTTGAGAAATTGAAAACACTTCGTAATGGGTTAAAAAGTGAATCTAAGGATGAAGAATTTGGACAGGAGGATAGTAAGTCATTTGATAACATAATCAACAAGCTTCAAGAACAAGAAGGAGCCGACTTTAGTAATTACAAACGATCAACCATAGGCAGAAGGATCAAGAGAAGAATGTTGTTAAGCAAAGTTTCAAATCTGTCGGAATATTGGTCATTTATTGATTCTAATGACGAGGAAGTAAAGAATCTATTTAAGGATCTTTTAATCCCGGTTACAGAGTTTTTTAGAAATCCGGAGACTTTTAAAGAGCTCGACGATATAATTGCACAAAAAATTTTAAATAAAAAAGCAGATAGTAATTCGGTACGTATTTGGGTGGCCGGCTGCAGTACAGGACAAGAAGCTTTTTCGATTGCTATTAGTGTAGCCGAATTTATAGAGAAGCATCCACAGTTTAATTTCTCTCAAGGATATGCAGATGAGCCTTCATTTAAAGTGCAAATTTTTGCTACAGACTTAAACGATAATTCTATTGCGAGTGCACGTAAGGGATTTTTTGACACCTCTCAAATCAGCGGATTAAGTGATGAACAATTAAAAAAATATTTTATACCCCAGAATAGCGGTTATCAAATTAAAAAGAAAATCCGTAAAATGTGTGTATTTGCAGTGCATGATTTTTTGATTGATTATCCGTTTAGTTCGATGGATCTGGTAAGCTGTCGTAACGTGATGATTTACATGAAACCCTATTTGCAGAACAAGGCGCTCAAAACATTTCATTATGCTTTAAAAGATGATGGCATTTTACTTTTAGGTCAATCAGAGACGGTAACAAGTGCGTCTGATCTTTTTGAACCTATCGATAAAGCTCAAAAAATCTATAAACGTCGGGATGTTGTGTCAAAGCAACCTTTATCATTGCAAAAAATCAACTCGGCATCACGCCGAGTTTTGGAACCTAAAGCAGCAGATTTTAAAAATACAGATAAAACAGATTTTCAAAAAAATGCTGAAATACTCTTATTAAAGGACTTCACGCCAGCTAGCGTAGTTGTAAACCAGCAATTGGACTTAATACATGTGCATGGTAAAACGGCTAAATATCTCGAACAACCGCAAGGAAGACCTAGTAATAATTTATTAAAACTAGCCAAAGGAGGTTTAGGATTTGAGATTAGACAGTTAGTTAAGCATGCTTCTGCAACCGGAAAATCTCAAAGTAAAAAAAATATCATTCTTGAATCCGAAGGGAAGAGAAATCACGTCTCTGTTAAAGTTGTCCCCATGAAAGATGTAGAAGGATCACATTATTTGGTGATTTTTAAAAAGGGAAAAGTAAATAAAGAAGAGGACAGTTCAACGATACCAATAACGAGCGGTGCTACCAGTAAAGATCTAAGGATAAAAGAACTCGAAGAAGAGCTTTTAAGAGCAAGGGAAGAATTAGTGCTTATTACCGAAGAGCAAGAATCGGTAAATGAAGAGCTTCAGAGTGCTAATGAAGAGTTGATGAGTGGAACAGAGGAGCTTCAAAGTCTCAATGAAGAACTTGAAACCAGTAAAGAAGAATTACAAAGTACAGTTGAAGAAATTACGATAGCTAATAGGGAATTGGTTGATTTAAATAGAAAGGTTCTCAAAGAAAAACAATTTTCTGAAGCCATTGTCAAAACGATGCGTCACCCATTGCTGGTACTCGATAAAAACCTGAAGGTGAAGATGGCCAGTAATGCTTTTTATACCCATTTTAAAGTAACAAAAAAGCAAACACTGGGAAAATCAATATATGAATTGTATGATAATCAATGGAATATTCCAAAGTTAAAAGAACTCTTAGAAAAGATTTTACCAAAGCATGAAAGCTTTAAAGATTATGAGGTAGTTCATGAATTCGAAAATCTTGGACAAAGAACCTTACTATTAAATGGTCAAAAACTAACACAGGAAAAAGGTAAAAAGGAAGCGATTCTTTTAGTTTTTGAAGATATTACAGAGAGGAAAGACATTCAAAACAAATTAGTAGAAAGCAATTATAAATTTACAGAATTCGTTGAAAGCTCTCCTTGGCTTATAGCCGTCATGAAGGGCAGGGATATGGAGTTCGAGATTATTAATGATACTTTCTTAGATGTTTTGGGTAAAGACAAATCAATTATTGGGAAATCGTATAAAAAATTAGCGCCCGAGCTCAAAGAGCAAGGTTTTTTTGATCTGATGGAACAGGTATATGATACGGGTATACCTTATGAAGCATTTAAAGTTCCGGCAGTAATTCACCGTAATGGAGAGAAGGTATTAAATTATTACGATTTTATTTATCATCCACAGCATAATAGTAAAGGAGAAATCGTAGGAATCTCAATCATCGCCACCATTGTTACCGATCAGGTAGAATTATTTAAAAAGTTGGAAGAAAGTGAAAAGAAATTCAATCAACTATCCGATCAGCTGCCGGATTTAATAACCCTTGCTGACCATAAAGCAAATGTCTTTTATTACAACAGTAGTTGGTTTAACTTTACTGGATATGATCTAAATGAACTTAAGGACAGAGGGTGGGAACAAATCATACATCCTGAGGATTTGGATAAGGTTAATGAAAAATTTGAATATTCCTTGCGCCATCTCACCGATTTCAATATGGAATTACGTATTCTAAATAAAAATGGAGAATATTATTGGTTTTTGTCTCGAGCCATACCCATTACAAATGCCGATGGTGAAGTTGTTTGGATAGGGTCCAATGCGCTCATTCAAAACCTGAAAGAAGAAGAAAAACGAAAAGGAGATTTCCTTAAGTTAGTAAGTCATGAGTTGAAAACGCCAATTACTTCTATTAAGGGATATGTGCAGCTTTTATTAAATATGATAGAATCCGATACGGCACGTACCATTGATTCTTTTCCATTGGTACCATCGCTAAAGCGAATAGATAATCAAATTAGCAGGCTTACGATTTTGATTGCAGAGATGCTGGATCTTTCTCGTATGGATGACAGTACTATGGAGCTCCATAGAACGGAGTTTGATTTGAATACTTTAGTTGTTAATACAGTAGATGATATCAAACACTCAACAGGTTTTACCGATATTGAATTATCTTTTGATTTAGAAGAAAATGTAATAGTTGCAGATGAAGATCGAATAGGTCAGGTGCTTATCAATTTTATAACAAATGCTTTAAAATACGCCACCACTAATAATACAATTGATGTGTTTGTGAAGCAAAGAGACAAGACAAATATAGCTGTAAGTGTCCAAGACTATGGGATTGGAATTGCCGAAGAAGATCAAGATAAAATTTTTAATAAATTCTATAGGGTTAGTGGTAAAAATGAAGCAACGTATGCCGGTTTTGGTATAGGCTTATTTTTGGCGAAGCAAATAATAGAAAGACATAAGGGAACTGTAGAGGTACAGAGTCAGCTAGGCAAGGGGTCTACGTTTACTTTCATAATACCAATCAATAATTAAATAGTAGTAATGGGAAAAAAAATCTTAGTTGTAGATGATGATCCTTTCTTGGGAGAGATGATCAAGGATATGTTGGAGTGGTATGAGTATGACATTGTACTGTCCAAAACAGCTTGTGATACCGTAGAAAACAGCATTTCTAATAATGTAGACCTAATTATTTTAGACAAACTGATTTCTGGTACCGATGGTACCGAGGTGTGTCAGTGGATACGGGGTAATGATGAAACTAACGCTATACCAATTTTAATGATGACCGCAATGCACGAAGCTAGAGAGGTTTGTTTAGAAGCAGGGGCAACTGATTTTATTAGCAAGCCTTTTGAAATGGAGGCTTTTGTAACCGCAGTAAAAAACTTAACTGAATAAAATCACACAAGTGGGATCGGGCATTTATTGCCGGATCTCACTGGTTTATTTTTCAAAGATTTCAGAGAAGAATATAAAATAAATGAAATAAAAAAGCCGACTCGTTAAAGTCGGCTTTTTTGCAGTGCGGGCGGAGAGACTCGAACTCTCACACCTCGCGGCACTAGATCCTAAGTCTAGCGTGTCTACCAATTCCACCACGCCCGCATTATAACTTTACAGAACTTAGGACTATCTGTAAAACGAGTGCAAATATACATAATTGTAATCAACTACAAAGCACTTTGTGATTTTTTTTTAAATAATTTTCCAGAGAAAAGTAAACCATCCTTACAATAAAGTAGTCCAGATTTTTTTCTTGGGTGTCAAAGAAGATTTTACCGGTTGCATCGCCCAGAGATCTGCCGCATTTTTAGTAATTTTAAGCAAAAATTAAAGCGAGTCTATGCAACATATACATTCTTATATTCAAGAACATAAAGATCGATTTGTCAATGAATTAATCGAATTGCTCAAAATCCCTTCAGTAAGTGCAGATCCTGCCTTCAAAGAAGATGTGATTAAAACTTCCGAAGAAATTAAAAAGAGCTTAGAAAAAGCTGGTTGTGATCAAGTTGAAATATGCGAAACGCCGGGGTATCCCATTGTCTATGGTGAGAAAATTATAGACCCTGCACTTCCCACCGTTTTAGTATATGGTCATTACGATGTGCAACCGGCAGATCCTATCGAATTATGGACAAGCCCGCCTTTTGAACCGGTAATCAAAAAGACAGAGCTACATCCTGATGGAGCGATTTATGCACGAGGAGCATGTGATGATAAAGGGCAAATGTATATGCATGTCAAAGCACTTGAATTAATGACCAAAACTAATCAATTGCCTTGCAATGTGAAGTTTATGATTGAGGGTGAAGAGGAAGTAGGTAGTGAAAGTTTAAGTTGGTTTGTAGAGCGTAATCAAGAGAAGCTAGCTAATGATGTCATCTTAATTAGTGATACAGGCATGATTGCCAAAGATGTGCCATCCATTACGACTGGTCTGCGAGGGCTTAGTTATGTAGAGGTTGAGGTAACCGGTCCAAACAGAGATTTGCATAGTGGTCTTTATGGCGGAGCTGTAGCTAATCCTATCAATATTCTTACACAAATGATAGCTTCGTTGCATGATGAGAATAATCATATAACAATTCCGGGGTTTTATGAAAAGGTAGAAGAGCTTTCTACAGAGGAGCGTGCCGCAATGGCAAAAGCTCCGTTTTCATTAGACGCCTATAAAAAATCATTGGACATCAAGGAGGTACATGGAGAAGCGGGGTATGTAACGAATGAACGTAATGCAATTCGACCTACTTTAGATGTTAATGGGATTTGGGGAGGCTATACAGGCGAAGGAGCTAAGACCGTTATACCGAGTAAAGCATATGCAAAAATCTCAATGCGTTTGGTGCCTAATCAGGATTGGCAAGAAATCACCGCACTTTTTAAAGATCATTTTGAGCGTATTGCACCAAAATCTGTAACGGTTGAAGTAAAACCACATCACGGCGGACAAGGCTATGTAACACCGATAGATACTATTGCCTACCAAGCGGCTAGTAAGGCATATGAAGAAAGTTTTGGCAAAACACCGATTCCGCAACGTAGCGGTGGGAGTATTCCAATTGTATCTTTATTTGAAAAAGAATTGAAGAGCAAAACAATACTTATGGGCTTTGGCTTGGATAGTGATGCTATTCACTCACCAAATGAACATTTTGGGATCTGGAATTACTTGAAAGGAATCGAAACGATTCCCTATTTCTACAAATATTTTACCGAGATGAGTAAAAATAAATAGGGCATTCCCCTACATAAAAATTACGGGTCGGGCGTTCCATTATATCTTTTGATAGGTTAGATTATAACGTTAATGAAAGATTTATAACTATCAAAAGGATGCCATTACACTCCCTAATGCAACTCAAAACCATCTGTGATAGGATGGTTTTGAGTTTTTTGAGAATTTCATTTGGAGTATTAAATACTTTACTCTACATTTGTAGAATACATTCTAAATCTGTAGAGTAATGCAATTAACAAAGTCCGAAGAACAAGTAATGAAATACCTCTGGAAACTTGAAAAAGGATTCATGAAGGATGTATTAGACTGTTTTCCCGAACCAAAACCTGCTACAACTACAGTAGCAACCTTATTGAAACGGATGCGGGACAAAGGCTATGTAGACTATACCACCTTTGGTAAATCCAGGGAATATTATCCACTGATCAAAAAATCTGATTATTTTGCTAAGCATGTAAATGGTTTAATTAAGAATTTTTTCAATGATTCGGCCTCACAATTCGCATCTTTCTTTACATCTGAAACAGATTTGTCAACTTCAGAATTAGAAGATCTAAGAAAGATTGTAGACCAACAACTTAAAAAGAAGCAGCAATGATCGCGTATTTTCTAAAAACATCTTTTTGTCTCTTTCTATTATGGGGTTTTTACAAACTTTTTTTAGAAAGTCAAAACATGCACACCTATAAACGAGGCTACCTATTACTTAGTCTTGTAGCTTCTTTCACGATTCCTTTAGTCACACTTACCTATTATACCGATGCGATCGCTACGCTTCCGGATAGTACTATTCCGTCGAATGAGGTGGGTATGGCAAATCAGTTTACAGCGACTCCCGTGGTTGCCGCAAATTATTTTGATTGGACCACTGTTTTATGGGGAGTATATATTACCGGAGTTTTGGTTTTTGGTTTCCGTTTTATTCGAAATTTAATTCGTATCCAACAAAGAATTAAAAGTAACCCAATAGTAAAAGAACCCTCACACGTCAAAGTATTGTGTACCGATACCATTGCTCCCTATTCCTTTTTGAGATATATTTTTCTTCCCTTTCAGGCATTTAGAGCTAATGCAATTCCTAATGAAATTGTCGTACATGAAGAAGCGCACGTAGTAGAAAAACATTCGTGGGATATTTTATTTTTAGAATGTATTCAAGTACTATTTTGGTTCAATCCTTTATTAATTTTATTTAGAATAGCTATGAAACTAAATCATGAATTCCTGGCAGATTCTAGAGTCTTAAAAAGTAAAAGTACAATAGAAACCTATCAAAACTTACTGATAACTTTTCCAAACAGTCTTAATCAAACTGAGTTATCCAGTGCATTCAATTATTCATTAACAAAAAAACGTTTACAGATGATGTCAACACACTTTTCAAGTAAAAATGCGGCGTTGCGACTTTTTGGCGCCGTACCCGTATTCGGTTTATGTACCGTATTATTTTGCAACGATATCGTTGCGCAGACGCAACCCAACACCCAAGAGACTGCTACCAAAGAAATTCGGGTGATAGAGGCTGCAGCCGATGATCAACAATCGTACGACCCTGTTACTTCTGATCAAATAACTCAGTATAACAACTGGGCGCAAAAAGTAACTAAAGGAATTCAATCCGGAGACTTTGGTACTATTAAAAAGGCTGAAGTAGCCAAAATGCAAGCGATTTACAAAGGAATGACTCCAGAACAACGAGGGGAAGTAGCACCTTTTCCTACCGTTCCGGCTCCGCCATTGGGTCAGGCTAAAGTTACGAATGCTATGATTACAGCGTACAATGCCTGGGCCAAGGACGCTACAAATCAATTAGAGAATAATGATCAGGTGACCATCTTTGACTATGGTAAAATGAGTGCTATATACAAGCAGATGTCAAAAGAGCAAAAGGCAAAAGCAGAGAAATTTCCAGACCTGCCCGAACCACCTCCAGCACCGGCAGCACCAATTCCGTCGGGAACTGTACCACCACCGCCACCACCTCCTGCCCCAGTGTCAAAGGGTGAACATGTGCGAACAACGCATACCCCAGCACCAGCACCTATAGCGCCAATGTCAGCTCACGAACAGCGTGCGTTACAGAAAGAGATAGAAAAAGAGGTAGAAGCGGCGATGATTCATGAGCAAGAAGAGTTAGAGGCATTTAATGATATTGACGTAGAGGTTATGGTAGCGATGGAGAAAGCGACGCTATCTAGAGAGCAAGCAAGAATAGAAGCAGAGATAGCCCGTTCATATGCAGAGGTAGCTCATGAACGAGCACATAGGGCTTCTAAATCTTCTCAACTTGATCGTGAAGAGGTTCGAAAAATTTCAGAGAAAGCACGAAAGCAAGCAATGAAACATGCAAAAAAAGCGCGAAAGGAAGCGCTAAAAGCCCGGAAAGATATGAGGAAAATCAGAGAAGAAGCTTTGCAAGCGGCTCAGCAAGCAAGAGTAGAAGCACAAGCGGTGCGTGTTGAATCCGAGAAGATAAGAAGAGAAGCAATGCAAGCTGCTCGTGAGGCTCGTATGGAAGCTTTACAAGCAATGAAAAAGGAGAGAGAAGAAGCTGCAAAAAAGAAAGAGTAAAGATAAGTTAATCAAGAAGTGATTGCTTAAAAGCTCTTTTTGTACGAAGGTACTCAAAGAGCTTTTTTTATTAATTGGATAGGATAGGATAGATCAGGGTTTGTATCATTAGATTTTATAAAATCTCATAATATTAAAGAAACTAGTATTAAAAATCGTTAAAAAAAATTTTATAACTAAGCAATTGATTAGTTTTGTGGTGTACAATATCATATGGCAAGAAGAAAACAATATAAAGAGGAAGAAGTTATAGAAAAAGCGATGGCTTTGTTCTGGCGCAATGGGTACGAAAATACTTCTGTACGTATGCTGGAAACTGAGATGGGGATTAATCAATTTTCTATCTATTCCAGTTTTGGAAATAAAAATGGGGTCTTTCTTGAAAGTTTAAAGTGCTATAAAAATAAAATTAAAACAATTACAGATCGTTTAGAAGCCTCCAAAAATGGCGTAATTGGAATTAAAACGTATTTCTATGATTTTTTAGAGTTTGCTCAGGATAATGGTAGGAGTAAAGGTTGTTTAGTCACTAATACAGTTAATGAATTAGGAAGCAAAGCAGATCCCTTGTTATTGACAGAGTTGCAAAAGTTTGCAGCACATATAAAAGGTCTTTTCGAGGGTAACTTAAAACAAGAAAAATCGAAATCCAAAGCTACGGTGACTAAGGAGGCGAATTATTTACTAACCTCCATGCTTGGCTTATCGGTAGCGTCAAAAATCATGAATACAACCCAATTAGAGGATTTTATAGAAACTGTGTTTATAAACATATAACTATTTTTTTACCTTATAACTAAGCAATTGCTTAGTTTAAGAATACACGAATTAATAATTAATAAAAATTGAAAAGTATGAGTACCTTAAAAATTCACACAATTGATTCAGCACCGGAAGAAAGTAAAGCGTTGCTAGAAAAATCTAAAAAAGAGTATGGTATGGTCCCCGGATTACATGGTGTGTTAGCCGAAGCCCCCGGACTACTTGATGCCTATCAGAAGCTACACGAATTGTTTATCAACTCTTCTTTTGATAATGAAGAATTAACAGTGGTATGGCAAACTATCAATGTAGAACATGAGTGTCATTATTGTGTACCCGCACACACAGGTATCGCTAATATGATGAAAGTAGATCCAGCTATTACTGAAGCCTTACGTAACAGAACAGAAATGCCAACAGCCAAGCTACAGGCGTTACACACCATGACCTTAGCTGTAGTCCGTAATCGTGGATTTGTTACTAAGGAGGATACGAAACCCCTTTATGAAGCAGGATATGCAGAGCGTCAACTGTTGGAGATTATTTTAGGTGTATCCCAAAAGGTAATTAGTAACTATACCAATCATATCGCCGAAACTCCTGTGGATGCTCCGTTCCAGAAATTTGCATGGAAAAAATAAAATTATGATCAAAGTAAGCGTATTATATCCAAATGGTCCCGGGACCAAGTTCGATACCGAATATTATAAAAATTTGCATCTCCCTATGATTGCAGAATCGTTGGGAGATGCCTTAATAAGCATGGAACTCAATATCGGGGTAGCCGGTAGAGCACCGACTGAACAAGCGCCATTTGTGGCGATCGTTCATCTTTTATTTGAATCGTTAGCAACTTTTCAAGCGTCTTTTGGACCTTATGCAGAAAAGTTTGCGGCCGACGTTCCTAATTATACGAATGTAGAAGGGCAAGTTCAAATAAGTGAAATTGTAAGTTTATAAGATTAAGACGACAATTTTAATATAAGAAACAAGATATGAAGACAGATAAAATAAAATTAGATATTATCTCGGATGTTGTTTGTCCGTGGTGTACCATAGGATACAAGCGTTTGGAGAGAGCTATAGAGGAAATGGGAGTTAGCGATAAGTTGGATATTGAGTGGCAACCCTTTGAATTGAATCCTCATATGCCGGCTGAAGGGGAAAATGTACAAGAGCATATAGCTAATAAGTATAATGCATCTCCTGAGGATCAGCAACGATCACAAGAACACATGAAACAAGCAGGCTCTGAACTGGGCTTCACCTTTGATTATTTTGATCAAATGCGAATGGTCAATACGCGAGACGCTCATGTTTTACTTGACTTTGCCAAAGAAAAAGGAAAACAAACCGAGTTAAAGATGCGTTTGGTAACAGCATTCTTCAGCGAACGAAAAGATGTTTCGGATAGGGAGATTCTTATGCAAGAGGTTAAAGCTATTGGTTTAAATCCTACAGAAGCGCTTGCAAAATTAGATAATGATGATGCACGCTATGAGGTACAAGCTAAAGAGAGCTATTGGCAAAACCTCGGGGTCTCCTCGGTGCCAACCATGGTTTTCAATGGTAAAAGCGCAGTTACAGGAGCTCAAACAGTTGATGTATATAAGCAAATTCTTACCGAATTACTGGATAAATAATCAATAGCACTATTTGACAGTATCCATACTTTTGTGTAAACACTAAGTATGGATACTGTCATTTTTCAGAGAGATAGTTTAAAGTAAGTTACAGTTATTTTACATTATTAGGATTCTACAATTCCCATTTTCTTTAGTAGAAAAGAAGCATTCATATTTTGACACACACCTTCTTTAAAAGTGTAATCAAAGTACAATTCATCCTGTACAATTTGAGCATCAAAGAAACGGTTTTCAACCTCTGGTAGTTCATCCGCTATTGCGCACAAACTTAAATCGTGCGTAGCTATAATACCTGTAGCTTTTGCCTTAACTAATTTTTCAACAAATTTTTTGGATCCGGCTGCTTTATCCTTACTGTTTGTACCTTTCAAAATTTCGTCCAGTATGATAAAGTACGCATCATCCTCTAATGCATCCACAATCTTTTTCAACTGTGTTAATTCTGAAAAGAAATAGGAAGCATCATCGCTCAAGGAATCAGAGGTACGCATACTCGAAATCAGCTTGATCGGTTGATAGGAACAACTTGTGGCACAAACCGGTAAGCCGGCATTTGACATGACGATCTGTAGGGCAATCGTTCTCAAAAAAGTACTTTTACCCGCCATATTAGCTCCGGTGATGATAAAAAACTGAGCGCGATCGATAGTAATGTCGTTATCGACACGTTTAGCAGGATTAAGCATGGGGTGTCCTAAGTTTTTAGCTTGTATGGTTGTAGTGCCGCTCACTAACTCCGGAAAAATATAGTCGGGATGATTGAACGCAAAATTACCCAGGCTATTATACGCATCATAAAAAGCAATTGTATCAAACCATTCTCGTACATATTGATGGTTTTTTTCTATCCATTTTTCTATACGATAGCTTTGTCGCAAGTCCCAAAGAAAAAAACCATTGGCCACTACACCAAAGATCATATTGTTCCGTTGATCAAAAGCATTTAAAATTTTAGCAAATTCTTGCACAACTTTGGATGCCTGGGTGCCTTCTCTCAGAATGCGTTGTTGCTTTTCTTTTAGGATGGAAGCTTCAAAAGTTGTGGATTCAACTTTCTCTAATAATTTATAATACTGTTCAAATGTATCTTTTACTTGATTGGCATTTGAGTAGAGTTTGTTTATTTGCTTTAATTTTATTCCCGTAATACCTAGTCCGATAAATAACCAGATGAGCAACTGATTGAAACTAATAATTTCAAGAAACAACAATGCAAAGATAACTACTGATATGCCGGTGATTATATTTGGTAGCACCCGCATGATTTTAGGGACAAAAGGCGTATAAGTATGCAACCATTTCATAATGGTAGGTAAACCAACGGTAACATTGGCAAGTTGAGCAGTTGCACTATATTCTTGACGCCATTGTGCCATATGGCTCAAATTACCGATAGCAGCCTGTTTATCCTGAATGTAAGCTATATCATTCTTGCTTAATATATCTGCCAGCTTCTTACTACCGGCTTCTGTCGTGGTTCTGTTTAAAAATTGATAAAAAGAACGATTACCAAATAAATCAATATCATGGCTATAGGGATGCTCAGGTTCTATAAATTCTGAACCATTCGCTATAGTTTTGTAATTTCCTTCTAATACTTGCAACTCAAGCATATTGATCTCAATAAGCTTTTCCTGCTTATTTTTAGCATAGGTAAGTTTACTGTGTCGAGTAACCAGCCAGATAAAAAGTATGGAGCCAGAAAGGATAATTCCTGTTACCAGCGGAACATTAGGATAGGCTATATAACTACCTGCCGCGATAATTAAAAAAACAACGAGACGGAGGATACTGGAGAAAACAAGCTTTTTTTTGAGCTGTTGAAAAACTTCAGTATGTTGATTAAGTTGTTGTGTGTAAAATTCCTTTGGTGTATTCATAAGGATGTGATGTAATGGCTGATTTTAATTTTAGTCAAGGGTAGCAAGCAAGGCTTGTGTTTTTTTGGGCAGACTGGCAACGACAAGTTCATACGAATGATCAATAAGTTCTTTAAGCAAGGTGTCGGGCAGGCTATCACTAAATTCAACCGTATTCCAATGCTTTTTGTTCATGTGGTATCCGGGTATAATTTCAGAATAGGATTCGCGAAGTGTAATTGCGCGATCCGGGTCACATTTGAGATTTACAGAAAAAGGAATTTTGTTGAGACCTGTTAAGGCAAACATTTTATCCATTACCTTAAAGACAAGTGTCGATTCATCAAAAGGAAAGCTTTCGGTAACCCCTTTTTTGTGCAGGCAATAATTTCTAAAGGCTTCAATGTTCATTCTGATTCAATTTTTTTGTTTTGGTCGAGCTGTCTAACGTCAGCTCAGAGTAATCTACGCTCCAACCTATAGATTCAGCTACTGTTTCCATCAAAGCTATAGCAGTTAAGGCTTCTTTTTTTGCTGACTCCATTAAACCACTTTGCGGAATTTTATCTACAATAAATTGCTTAGCCTCCCGATTGATATCCGTCAGATCTATGGATGTAAATGGGTTGAGCCATCCTTCTTTCTTATCATAATATTTAAAATCTGTTTCGATCGTTAAAAGTTTTGGCTGCGGAAAGTGGGTTATTTTCACAATTTTACGTTTCGTATCACTTTCCAACTGAACTTGAGATAAATCAAATCCGATATGAGCTTTGGCATCAATGAGAATGAGTGCTTTTTTCTTTCCAATCAGTAAACTGAAGAATTTATCTTTTACGCTTTGGTAATGGTAAATTTCGGCAAAGTCACCTTCAACCGTAACTAACTTACAGACGCTTTTTATCTTTTCCATCAAGACCACTGATTGTGTTTCGATAGAACTTTTTCTTTTAGCTGCACTAAAGCGATTAAAAATAAAATAAGCTAACAGCACGCCGGCTAGTAGTCCGATAAAAAGTAATTCCATAGTTTGCTATTGATCCATTTAGGTAATGTAAAAATTTATTTTTTGACAACTTCAGTAAATCCTTGTTTGATCAAAACTGCTTTGTCTTTTTCTGGTATTGTAATGCTGTATAGTATAGTACCGGGACAACCACAAGCAGCGCAAGCCATCATATCGGTGCTTTTTTGAGAATAAGTGAGTAGTTCAATTGAGCGTGTTTTAAGGTAGTTTTCTAATCGCTCTTCATTAGAATTCCCTTCGTTTTGTTGCCATGGAGCTTCACATTGCTTAGGTATGATTTGCAAAGATGTAAATCCCGTGGGAGTAGTTGATTTTGTTGTGGTACAGCCAACGAATAATAGTACAAAGCTAACTATAAATATAAATTCTTTTTTCATTTTTTTTACGTTATGATTTTATACAGAATCGGCTTACTGGGTGAGGCATCATTTTCAAATGCAGCTATTTGCAAATTTAGGAGATAGAGCCCGTCCTTTACCGAATCAGGGGCATAGAAAAGTTCGGTAATTGTAGCTTCCAGCCGTGTTGCTTCAGGATAGTTCCAAAAGGCTTTATGTGCTTTCAGTTCGCCATTATCTTTTTCTTTATCCACAGATGGTAAATCAATTAATAGGTGCTTTACTCCTATTTCTCTTAGGTATATAGCAGCATCCTCACTCAGATACGGCCAGTTGGTATGCGAATATTGTTTATTTTTTTTAGTATCCGTATTTGGTAAGGTGCGTATTAAGACAGCCTCAACAGATAAGTTAGTTAGCTTTTCTTTGAGTTGAGCTGAGGTAATAACAGCATCAGCTCCTTTTTGTTCCGGAGTAACCGAAATTAATGTTGCCAGAGACATAAATTGGGTCAGGGTTCTATTGATACTGTAAAACTCCGGGGTGATATGTCCGACACATTCGGTATGCGTCCCATGGCCGTGTGGATTAAAAAAGATATTATTAAAATTAGTCGAAGCACCCTCGCTGACTTTTCCAACCCAATCCCCATCGGTAACAGGTGTTATCTTCGGAGTACTAATATACCAAGCGTTAACATTGTGATTTGAGTCACATACGGGAAGTGACAAATCAATGGGTTGTGAAAAATTGACTTTATATTTTGATGTATGTACCTGTATTTCGGCTAGCATAAATACGTTTAACAATTAGTTACTTTAAATTTACTAAGAAAAGATCACTTGCAATACCATCACTGAGAAACTTTCCCTTTGGTGTGACAAAAAGATACGCTCCTTTTAATTGTAATAAATCTTCTTCTATATATTTTTGAGCCTGTAACAATAGATGTTTAGCATACGAATCACCAAAATCGTTTGTAATTTTAGAAATAGACACTCCACATATGGTGCGTAATCCGGTCATTATATATTCATTATAACGATCGGTGGTGGTTAAGACTTCCGTTTCTTTGGGCACTTCATTTTGCTGAATGGCTTTGATGTATTTGGGGTTGTTACTTATATTCCAACTACGCTCTTTACCATTATAAGAATGTGCAGAAGGACCAATTCCCAAATATGACTTTCCTAACCAGTACGCGGTATTGTTTTGACTAAAGTATGCAGATTTACCAAAATTAGAAAGTTCATAATGTACAAAGTCTGCATCGTTGAGCATGGCTACTAAGATCTCAAAATGCCTTTGTGCAGCTTCATCATTAATTGGTGGAACAATTCCTTTGGCAATAAACCTTTCTAAGGCTGTCTTTGGTTCTACGGTAAGTGCATAGCTCGAAATATGCGGAATGTCAAATGACAGTGCGGTTTCTAAATTTTTAATCCAACGAGCATCACTCATCTCAGGGATTCCGTAAATAAGATCAATAGAGATGTTATCAAAATATTGCGTGGCTTGCTCGATACAGGTTTTAGCTTCAATAGCATTATGTGCGCGATTCATAAGCTTTAGATCTTCTTCAAAAAAGGATTGTATACCGATACTAAGTCTGTTGATTTTTGAGGACGCAAGCGTTTTGATCGTTTTGAGTGATAAATCATCAGGATTAGCTTCCAGCGTAATTTCTGGAGTATCTAGTACGATGTAGTGTTTGTATACGGTGTCTAAAATTTGATCAATTTCTAATTGAGACAAGACACTGGGCGTACCGCCGCCAAAGTAGATAGTTGCAATGGGTTGCTGGTCGAGTTCATTCTTGCGCAACTCAAGTTCTCTACAAATGGCCGTTATCATAATCTCCTTCTTTCCTAATGATGTTGAAAAATGAAAATCACAATAGTGACAAGCTTGCTTGCAAAAAGGGATATGAATATAAATACTGGCAGACGAGGGGTCTGCTTTTATTTCTTTTTGAAATGCAATATGATCGTAATTTGAATGCAACCTGTGTGAATAATTAGCGATTGAATTATTTTTATAAAGTGTTTTTTCCTTTTAGAGGATTGGGAGCTTTTTTCACCCGAGTTTCGTTTTGCTTGACAAATGCAGCCCACCCTGTATAACTTTTTCCTACGATATCAGCACGGCCCATATTATAAAAATGACAAACTGCCGCTGCCAATCCATCGGTAGAATCCAGGTTTTTTGGGAGTGTTTTTAAGCTCAATAAACTCTGCAGCATTTTTGCCACTTGTTCCTTACTGGCATTTCCATTACCGGTGATCGCCATCTTAATTTTTTTAGGAGAATACTCGGTTACGGGAATTTCGCGACTCAGTCCTGCAGCCATGGCCACTCCCTGCGCACGACCTAGTTTGAGCATTGACTGCACATTTTTACCAAAAAATGGAGCTTCAATTGCAATTTCGTCAGGATTGTACGTATCGATTAGTTCGATAGTACGCTCAAAAATCAGTTTTAGTTTTAAATAATGATCGTCGTATTTACTAAGTTGAAGTTCGTTGAGCTGAAGAAAAGACATTTTCTTTTTTACAATTTTAATCAATCCAAACCCCATTATAGTGGTTCCCGGATCAATACCTAAGATAATCTTTTCATGTTCCAATGCCATCAATTTTTTACAAAGCTAATCAATTATTAAGGAAGCATGGGTTAATTTGTGTTGAGAACTACCGGAAGACGGTAGCGAACATTCACGGGCACGCCTCGTAGATGTGCAGGCTCTACAGTGGGTAAGCTCGACACACTTGCAGTTAATAAGGATTCTAGATCCGGTAGCTGTTCAGACAAAAACTCTGGTAGCTCATAGTTTTCGATAATAATGGTTCCATTAGTGTTGACTAATAATGAAACCCAAAGTGTATCGGTAATATTCTCGCTTACCAAAAGTACATCTTTATTGATATAGTTGTGGATGTGTTGTGTCAACGTTTGTTGAAAACACTGCATACCGTCGATCTCGGGTTCGTCAGCACAAGTTTTGAATAGGGGTGGTTCATCCACTTCTGAGCGATTCAGTTTATGCCATTCCTCTTCTTTTATATCATCGCGATGCTCTCTCTTTACAATCAGTTGGTCGCAAGAGAACGAGGTTAATAATAGCAGCAATAATATTCCTTGAAGGTTCTTCATAATCTATAGCCAATGGTAAGGCAAACTACATAATTTTTTTAAAACCACAGAGCCGGTTATAGAGATATCCTTTATTTTTTTGAGGCTTCGACCGCCTGTTCTCTTAATTTTTTTAATCGGGTTGCCGCAATGTTTATAAAATATTGGGTATTCTTGTCGTTTTTGAAGCGGTTGGTATAAGATTCGTACTGTTTGATTTTTAGCTCAGGATCTTTATAATAAGCATCATAAAAAAGAGCAAGTTGATAATGTCCCCGATGAGAATCTGGAGCTTCTTTTAAATATATCTTCATATGGGCAATAGCATTTTTCCAATTTTCCTGATGACGATACATCATAGCAATTTGAAAAAGTTCTTCATCTATTGACGGGCGTTTAAGCTGTATTGCCGTTCTATAGTGCTCGATAGCCTCTTTGAGTTTTGATTCCTTATTATGCGCAAAAGCAAGATGTGTGTAATATGTTGAATTTTGATTATCGTAAGAAAGTGCCAGAGTATAATGCTTTATGGCTAATTTGAATTGATAAGACCTGTTATAGCAGTGCCCCAAAGAAGAATGAATATACTCATTTTGTTGATTGAGAGTTAGCAGTCTTTGGAAATGGAGGATTGCATTTGAATAATGCTGTTGAAGCATTTCGTTTTGTGCGCGTAATGAAATGAGTTCTATATTATCGGGATACGAATTGAGTCCGATGCTAATTAAACTATCAACCTTTTTATAAGCTCTTTTTCGTAGATAAGAGGCAGCTATTTTGACACAGCTTTTTTGATGTGTACTATCTAAGTGGAAGGCTTTTGAATAGTATGACATAGCTATTGAATCTCTTGAATTTTCCTTTATCAGTCCAAGATGATATTGAAAATCTGGATTTGTAGGGTAATTATCGGCAAGCATAGCGTATAAACTATCTGCAGTCTCAAATCGTTTTGTTTTATAGTAAAGTCTTGCCAGTTCGTTTTGAAGTAAAACAGCAGATGTGTTTGTAGAACGGATAGCTTCTTCATAGTGGTAGATGGCTTTACCATGATTTCCATTAGCGTTATGGGCCTTTGCTATTTTTGAATGTAAGTTGCTGTTGAGTTGTCCAGTATTATTATAGATAGCAATTGCAGATGCATAGGCTCCCACTCTAAAGAGGCTGTCAGCTTTTTTTATAGCATCTTGTTGCGCTTGAGATGCAGTAAAGATGCAACAAAGTACCAACAGTTTTAAGTAATTGAAATTTTTAAACCGCATTAGGAGTATAGACATAAAGTTGATGCGCGTACGAACTTTTAGAAATAAAAGATTTTGCAGTCTCCATAGTAGTGTGATTGCTTAGATACACATAAAAATAGCCATCTCTCTCATTTTGAAAGAAGCCGGGAGTAAATCCGGCTTCTTTTAAGGTTTCTAATTGCTTCTCTAAATAACTTTCATCTTTTAAGACATTTGTAATGACGTAAAATGTTGTGTCAATAGATGAATCTTTCTTAGCTAATCTTGCATCTTTATAGCTTATTGGAGAGACACCCGCGTTTCCGTCAATATTTAAAATAATAGGAAGTGAATATAATACTCCAACTTTTTTGCCTTGGTGCTCTCCGGGGATCATTGTGGGCAATGAGCGTACCACCCGTTTTGCCTCGTTTTCCAGTTCAAGAGTTGCTGCTCTAGCTTCTACATCAACAATCTCTCCGGTATTGTCAATTTTAAAGCGTACATAAATTTTATTATCGCCGGTTTTGGCAAAAGCTCGTACTGTTGCTACATCAAAATTGTTGTTGATAAATGTTTTAAATTGTTTAGAAACATATGCTTTGTGTTCAGCATTATTGTTTACATCTCCACAGTTGCTGGAGGTTGGAACTTTATCGATAAGATTAAATGGCACGTCTTTAGCCAAATCAAAATTTGACTCATCATTAGAATGATTTTTTAATAAGTCCAAAAGCTGACTTTTTTCTTTTTGAGTAAGTCCCTTTTCTTTTACCTTGTCTTGCAAATTTTGAATGAGTAATGAGGTTTGGGTGACTTCAGCATTGCTAACTATATCCTCAGAGCTTTCACTGGAGCATGAGATGTACAGAAGCATGGTTGCAATTAGTGGTAGTAATGCCACATACTTCAAGCGTAAAATGCGATTTGATTTTGATTTTTGTAACTTAATAATTCGTTTTTTGATTAATGAATAATTGAAAAATTGATTGATGAATTGAATGTTTTCCGTTTCAAAAACGGTGTTTAATAACTGTTGGTAATATGCTTTTTTGCCCAAAAGAGCAACACATTTTGTGTCTGCTATATATTCATGGAGCGTAGACAAGCGAGAACGGTAGAGGTAGAGTAAGGGATTGAACCAAAATATAATTCTGAGCAATTCTACCCCTACTAAGTCCAATGTATGCCGTTCTTTTATATGAACAAGCTCATGAGCAATAATTTGTGGTTTCTGAGTTTCGTTGAGTTGGTCTCCCAGATATATGGATCGGTTAAAAGAGAAAGCATCGTTACTATTTTTTAAAATATAAATTGTAAAGCCATCTATCGAGGTTTTTATAGCTTCTTTTCTCAGCCGCCGCAAAATCAGAAGTTTGTGGATAAAAAAGCCAATAAAAAAACATGCCCCGGACAGATAGCTTATTATAAACCAAGGGGTACTAGGTTCGTTAGGATTTAATAATACCGGAGATAAAGGTATAAATGAAGTTTGCTGTATTGACGCTCCCACAATTACTTCAGGTAGGCTGATTATATATTGAGAGGGAATTGCTTGTCGAAGCAGATCAATTTGTATTATAGGCAGCAACAGTGATGCAACTAGAGTGCCTGTCAAATACATGCGATTAAGTGTAAAAAAGGTGTCTCGTTTATACATGGTATCATAAAACAAAAGGAATAGTACCTGAAACAATATGGTATGTAAGATGTAATTGGTCATGGTAAAGTTTTTTTATCATCCAGTTCTTTTAAAATTTGTTCAAATTCTTTTAAACTCATGTTGTTTTTCTTGACAAAAAAAGAAACCATGTTTTCAAAAGACCCGTTAAAATAGCTATCCATCAATTTATTTATGGATTGATTACTGTACTCCTCCTTTTTAAGTGTCGGGAAGTATGTATATCCTTTACCTTGCTTGCGGTGGGATACAAATCCTTTATTCTCTAATATTCTGATAATAGTAGATATAGTATTGTAAGCAGGTTTGGGCTCTTCCATTTGTTCAATAATATGAGCAACAGTGGCTTCTTCTAAATCCCATAAGAAATGCATGACTTCTTCCTCCGCTTTTGTAAGTTGTTTCATAGATTTTGTTTAAATCTTTTTAACTAAAGATATAGTTGTATAATTCAAATACAACTAATTTTTTAGTTTAAACTAAAGTTTTAGTTGAAAAGTTTTGTAACGAAGCTGCTAAGAGTGAGTCAAATAGCGTATGATGTTAGATATAACTTTATTAATTATAGCCGGAGTATGTTGTGTGTTGGGCTTGGTTGGGAGTTTTTTGCCGGTTCTCCCGGGTCCTTTGACTTCTTGGGTTGGACTCGCCATCTTTTATAACACTTCTTTTATGCAATGGGATTGGGTGTTTCTTGGAATTACGCTAGTTATCTCTACCATTGTGTGGCTTCTCGATTATGTAATTTCTGCAGTAGGCACTAAGCGATTTGGAGGTACGCGTTACGGGATAATTGGAACAACTATAGGGCTTATTGTCGGAATCTTGTTTCTTGGACCCTTTGGAATTCTAATAGGGCCATTTTTTGGAGCTTTCCTTGGTGAGATGATGAATCCAAAGCAAAATGTTCAAAACGCCTTGAAAGCAGCCTTGGGTTCGTTGATAGGCTTTCTCTCAGGAGTTTTTATAAAATTTTCAGTTAGTGTGATTTTCCTAATAATCTTTGTTGTCAAAGTCTTCGAAAACTGGAATTCTATATGATAACGGCTTAAATCTAAAAAAGCCTCTCCATTTTTCAGGAAAAGCTTCTCATTGGTTTACTACTAAACCACTCACGCTAGCTGCGTGAGACAACACAACATCTTTTATTGCTTAAAAAAAGCTTCAATAAAAATTGAAGCTTTTAGCAATGTTGCGGTCTGGACGGGACTCGAACCCGCGACCCCCTGCGTGACAGGCAGGTATTCTAACCAACTGAACTACCAGACCAGTGCGTTATTGCGGTTGCAAATATACGCCTCATTTTGGTTCTCGCAAGCGTTTTTTAAAAATTTTTTATTTTTTTTTTGAAATAATTACGCAAATTTTTGTCTTTCAATTAGATATGTTGTCAAAATTTTTTCGAAGTTTTTTGAAATATCAGCATCGACGTAGGTGATACCGTATTGTAGACATTTTAATTTGAGTTCATAAAAATAAGAGGATACCGCATTTTGGTAATTTTCTTTAATTGTATCGGCATATAGATTGATAAAATCTCCTGTTTCGACGTCGACAAAACGCGTTGGTTGATTATCGAAGCTAAAATTTACTTCCGTAGTACTGTCAAAGGTGTGAAATAGAACCACATCATGCTTATTATACTTTAGATGTTGTAAGGCTTCAAAAAGTTTAGTTGGATCGGTGTCAGGCTGGAACATATCGGTAAAAAGAAATATAAGCGATCGCCGGTGGATTTTTTCAGCAATTTGATGAAGGAATGTGTAGGTATCCGTTTGCTTGCGGTCAGATGTTCTCTTAATGCTTTCATTAAGCTGATGAAGCAACATTTGATGATGCCGTTCACTACCTTTTTCAGGGGCATAATATTCATAGGTGGTATTGTAGACGCTCAATCCTACGGCGTCTCGTTGTTTCTTAAGCAACTGCATGAGGCAGGCGGCAGCTAAAGCCGAAAAGCTTATTTTATTGAGGTGTTTTAGATCCGGCTTCTTGATGTTGGGATAATGCATCGAACCTGAATTATCAATGATAATATGACAACGCAGGTTGGTCTCTTCCTCATAGCGTTTGGTGTATAGTTTATCTGTCTTGGCGTATAGTTTCCAATCAATGTGTTTGGTGCTTTCACCAGAATTATACACCTTATGTTCTGCAAACTCTGCAGAGAATCCGTGAAATGGACTTTTATGCATTCCGGAAATAAAGCCTTCGACTATCTGTTTGGCTAAAAGCTCGAGATTGGTAAAACCCGAAATGCCGTGAACTTCTTTTTCGATATCCATTTTTTGTTCTTTCTTATGCAATTATAGGGGGATGTTGCGTACCCAATATACATAACTTATCCATAATTTGGTAGTGTGTTCTATAAATTAGTTGCGAGCAGCACTGAGACGCGATCAAGTATCAATATATGGTTCAAGCTGGCTCATAAAAAAAGGGCCCGACTTATTAGTCAAACCCTTTTCATTATTTTATTTCTAATGATTACACTAATGCATCCAGTGCTTCAGCATAGACATTTTTTGGTGACACACCTACCTGACGTCCAACTACTTCTCCGTTTTGGAAAACAAGAACAGTTGGAATATTACGTACACCGTATTTAGCTGCAAACTCTTGATTTGCATCTACGTCTACTTTACCTACAACAGCCTTGCCATCATATTCTTCACTGATTTGCTCGATGATTGGTCCAACCATTCTGCAAGGGCCACACCAAGCTGCCCAAAAATCTACCATTACCGGTTTATCGCTTTTTAATACTACTTCATCAAAAGTAGCATCTGTAATTTCTAATGCCATATTACTAGTTTATTAAAGTTCTTGTTACTAATTACAAAATTAGTCAATATTTCTTCGAATCCTTACAATAGGTGTATACGTTTTGATTATTAAGACATCAAGGTAATTGATGCTTAATTAAGCAATTCACATTCCTTGCAATCTTTGGTTTCACCATAGTAAGTTTCTCGATACTTATGAACAACTCCCATAGGTATATTCAAAAAATATTTTTTAATATAAACCACTTTAGAGGTTAAGATCCCCATTTTTTTATGGTATCTCTTTTCTAATTTGGTTTGTCGTCTTACTTCAATTAACTTCATGAATCTGTTTAATGATTAGCCTACAACTTAACAAAATCTAAGGAATGAGAAAATTATCTCTGTTAAAGTAATATTAATTCTCTAATTTTTTCCAAATAAGTATTTGAAAAACAGACGGTTGTCTTTTAAGGGAATTTTATTATGTTTATGACTTTAATTGAGCTTATAGTAAATGGACTCATTTTCAAGAATAGTTAATAGTTCCGGAGATATATTAACTTTCTGTTTACGACTTGGCATATGTAGCTTAAGTTGCTCTGCCATTTCATAAATTACAAAATTTAAGGTATGGTTGCCCGAATAGGAGCTAAGCACCTCTTTTAATTGATCAATCCGAGCGTCAGAGAGTTCGTTGATGTCTAACTGGATCGTTAACTTCTTAGCATAGCTCTCCATAACATCATGCAATAACTGAAAACTGTTAAATTGAATTCGCGGATCTCCTTTCTTTCCGGTTTCACGATTCGTCCAGCCTTCTTTTATATAGGCTTTTGCATAGACAAAGGTGCTTTTGACGAGAAAGGGCCGGTGTTTTAAGTATTCTTCTCCAAAAATTCTAAATTCATGGGCGGTATTATAGTCTTCAATACTAAAAATAGCCCAACCTTTTCCATTTTTGGACGTACGATGTTCTACATTAGTGATAACTCCTCCAAAAGATAACTCTTGGTTGACGTTATTTTCCATGTCTGCAAAATTTTGCAAGGTTGCATTGCAAAAATATTGCATTTCATATTTAAAATCATCAAGTGGATGACCTGATAAATAGATACCTACAACCTCTTTCTCTCTGGCAAGTTTCTCCATAGTTCCCCATTCTTCACAGGGTGGAACCACCGGTTCCGGGATTTGCACTTCACTAGCCTCACCGAATAAACTTACTTGTGAAGAATTTTCGCTTTCCTGAAATTTAGATCCGTAACGAATGGCTTTTTCTAAAAAAGTGATACCATCACCCTCTTCATGAAAATATTGACCGCGATGCGTGTCGGTAAACGAATCAAAACCACCGGCTAGCGCTAAGCTTTCAAAAGCTTTTTTATTAGCAGCTCTCAAATCGATGCGCTTGGCAAAATCAAAGATTGAGCGATACGGCCCATTTTCTTTTCTGTTTTCTACAATGGTTGCTACAGCACCGGTTCCCACACCTTTAATCGCTCCCATACCAAAACGAACCGCCCCTTCTTTATTTACAGAGAATTTGCGATACGATTCATTCACGTCAGGGCCTAATACATCAAGTTTCATACGTTTACATTCTTCCATAAAAAAGGTAACCTGCTTGATGTCATTCATGTTATTGGATAGCACCGCCGCCATATATTCGGCAGGATAATGTGCTTTAAGATACGCGGTTTGATAGGCAATCCACGCATAACAGGTGGAGTGAGATTTGTTGAATGCGTAGGCAGCAAACGCCTCCCAGTCCTTCCATATTTTTTCTAACTTATCCTCAGCATGTCCTTTGGCAGATGCTTGTTCGATAAATTTTGGTTTCATTTTATCAAGAACAGCCTTTTGCTTTTTACCCATTGCTTTACGCAAAACATCGGCTTCACCTTTTGTGAAATCTGCAAGTTTTTGCGACAATAGCATTACTTGCTCTTGATAAACTGTAATTCCATATGTTTCTTGCAGGTATTCTTCACAAGCTTCGAGATCATATATAATTTCCTCTTTACCATGTTTCCGATTAATAAAACTAGGTATATACTCTAGCGGTCCCGGTCGATATAAAGCATTCATTGCTATTAAATCGGCAAAAACTGTTGGTTTCAGCTCTTTTAGATACTTCTGCATTCCCGGAGATTCATATTGAAAAATCCCTACGGTTTCTCCTCTTTGGAAGAGCGCATAGGTTTCTTCATCGTCAAGCGGAAAACTTTCCGGATCTAAATCTACCTTATGTTTTGCCTTTACAATCTTAACCGTATCCTTAATTAAGGTCAGTGTTTTGAGACCCAGAAAATCCATTTTTAGCAAACCGGCACTTTCAACAACAGAGTTGTCAAATTGAGTACAGTACATATCTGAATCTTTTGCCAGTGCCACCGGAACAAACTTGGTAATGTCATCTGGAGTTATAATTACTCCGCAGGCATGAATTCCTGTATTCCGCACCGAACCTTCAAGCACACGCGCTTGATTTAGGGTCTCTGCTTCGAGATCATTCCCTTCGGCAATTTTGAGTAGTTCGTTGATCTTTTCAAGATCATCACTTCTAAATTTCTTTTTAAGCGTAGCTTCATCGATCCCAAAAATTTTGCCAAGCTTTGACATGTTAGGAATCAATTTAGAAATCCTATCAGCATCTCCCAAGGGAAGATCCAGTACTCGGGCAGTATCACGGATAGATGATTTTGCTGCCATGGTCCCGTAAGTAATGATTTGAGCTACTTGATTTGACCCGTATTTTTCGATCACATAATCCATTACCCGACTACGACCCTCATCGTCAAAATCAATATCGATATCCGGCATACTTACACGATCCGGATTCAAAAAACGCTCAAAAAGCAAGTCGTACTTGATGGGATCCAGATTGGTAATCCATAGACAATAGGCAACGGCAGAACCTGCGGCAGAACCTCGGCCGGGTCCGACAGATACATCCATGTCTCTTGCAGCGCGAATAAAATCTTCGACAATCAGGAAATATCCGGGATACCCTGTTTTTTCAATAACCTTTAGTTCAAAATCCAGACGCTCATCAATCTCGGGCGTAATTTCACCGTACCGTTTCTTTGCACCTTCATAGGTAATATGTCTCAAATAGCTATTCTCACCACGTTTACCGCCATCAACTGCGTCTTCTTCAAATTGAAACTGTTTAGGGATGTCAAATGCAGGTAGTAATACATCTCTTGCAAGTTCAAAAGGCTCAATCTTGTCTACTACTTCTTGTACATTCGTAATAGCTTCCGGAAGATCGATAAAAAGTTCCTTCATTTCGTCTTGCGACTTAAAGTAATACTCCTGGTTTGGGAGCCCATACCGATATCCACGACCACGTCCTATGGGGGTAGCCTGTTTTTCACCATCCTTTACACACAATAAAATATCGTGAGCATTGGCATCACCTTGCTCGCAATAATAGGTGTTATTTGTTGCAACAAGCTTGATATTATGTTTCTTTGAAAACTCAATAAGTACTGGATTGACGCGATTTTCATCTTCTTGATTATGTCGCATGATTTCAATATATAAATCATCTCCGAATTCTTTATGCCACCACAACAGAGCTTCTTCGGCTTGTTTCTCACCAATATTCAGTACTTTACTTGGAACCTCACCATATAGATTCCCCGTAAGCACGATGATATCTTCCTTGTATTGTTTGATAATTTCTTTATCGATTCTTGGTACATAGTAAAAGCCGTCAACAAAAGCTGTGGACGACATTTTGGCGAGATTGTGATAGCCATTCTTATTTTTAGCCAACAGAACAATCTGGTATCCATTGTCCTTGCGTGATTTATCTTCATGATTCTCACAAACAAAAAATTCACAACCAACGATGGGTTTTATCTCGGTACCGCGCGCATCTTCACCTTTGTCAATTGCTTCTGCATTAGCCGCCTTCACCGCTTTATTGTGACTGGCAACACCTTGCACAAAATGAAAAGCCCCCATCATATTGGCATGATCGGTCATAGCTACCGCAGGCATTTTGTTTTTTGCAGCGACCTGAATTAAATCCGGTATACTGGTTGTTGATTGAAGCACCGAAAACTGTGAATGATTATGAAGGTGGGAAAATTGAACAGCGTCCAATGTCTCCAGATTTTGTTTTATATCGCTTTGGGAGACATCGTTTTTTTCTTTTTTAGAAAGCGCTTCGCGAATTTTCTCTGAAGCTTTTTTTAGATTAATATGGCGCAACCCAATCAGCTGTATCTCCGTTGGGTTTTTCTCTTTAAAACGATCAAAATAATCCGAAGAAACATCTAATTCTTCTACAGTAAATAGTTGTTTTCTAACTAGCTCAAAAAAACATCGGGTCGTGGCCTCTACATCGGCGGTAGCGTTGTGCGCTTCACCAAAAGCTTTTCCGAATAAAAATTCGTGCAGTTCGGTAAGCGTAGGAAGTTTAAATTTTCCTCCTCTACCTCCGGGGATCTGACATAGTTGTGCGGTTGTTTCTGTACAGGTGTCAAGTACGGGAAGATTTTGCAAATCATTGACAAACGAACGTCTATGAAACTCAGCCCCCATAATGTTAATATCAAAACCAACATTTTGACCTACCACAAACTTTGTCTTAGATAATGCGAGGTTAAACTTTTCTAAGACTTCATCCAGCGGGATACCTTCCTGCTGAGCTAATTCGGTTGATATACCATGTACTTTCTCCGCGTCATAGGGTATGTTAAACCCATCAGGTTTAACAAGATAGTCCTGATGCTCGATACAGTTTCCCATTGCATCATGTAACTGCCATGCGATCTGTATACACCTTGGCCAGTTATCCGAATCAGTTATAGGAGCGTCCCATCGTTTAGGTAAACCAGTAGTTTCAGTGTCAAATATCAGATACATAAGCAAATACGTCTTTGAGAATTGTGGTGATAATCAATGCTCAAAAATAATCAAAATTGGCTGCGTTATCACGTAAACTTCTTTAGACTTATTAACGAAGTAAGGCTGATTTTATAAAAAAATCAGCCTTACTTCGTGTGCTTACTAAGTTTTTATGCATGAGATTTTTGTACATACATTTTATCTTTGTTGATCGCGCTTAGAATTTCATTTTTGTGATTTGCAAAAATTTTATCTAGCGTTGGTGGTAGGTCTTTTTCTTGCAAGAGTTCTTCATAATCTTGAAGTGCTTTCTCATCTCCTCTGATACACTCTTCTAGGATCAATTTTTCATCATTACTTGAAAAGAATGTTTTTACATCTATCCATGCGCGGTGCAAGTCAGCGCTAAAGGTTGTATCATCCTCCGGAATTTGGCCGTACTGTAGAATTTCTTTGCGTAGCTCATCGACAAAATTAGAACGTTGTTCTATGCGATTTCTAAAGTATGCTTTTAATTCGACGCTTTCTGTATTATCAGCGGCTTTCTTATAACCTTCTACCGAATTTACATTGTTTTGTAATAGTGTATTTAGTTTTTCTGCTATCTCTTTTTTAAAGCTCATCATGTTATATTTTTAGTGAAGAAAAGCCCGAAGTACTCGGGCTTTTATTGTGTATTTGTCTTCTTTTTTAAGAAAAAGAGGATTCAAAACGCTTTACATCATTTAAAGCTTCTGAAATATTATCGCGATGTTTCTTTAAAATCGTTGTGGTAGAAAGAGGGAGCGAGGTTTCTTTTAATACTTCAGTATACTCTTCGGCTGCGGCTTTTTCTCCGCGAATAGTTTCTTCTAAAATGGATTCTTCGCTATTTGCTGAAAGTGCCGATTTAATATTCATCCAAGTGCGATGAAGATCTCCTTTGACACTTGTGCCTTTGTCTGGACTTTCTCCAAATGATTTGATCTCATTCTTAATTTCATGTCCAAAATTGTAGCGTTCTTGTGCTCTTTTGTTAAAATAAGCTTTTAGATCGTTATTTTTTACATTCTCTGCTGCAGTTTTATATCCTTTTTCTGCATCGTAATTTTTTTCCAACAATTCATTGAGTTGTTTGGCTACTTTTTCTGAATATTTCATAGTTTTTTCTTTTTTACAATTAATTATTAGTCATGTTTTATTACTATAAAGATATCTTTGAAAACAGTTGATGTCAAGCCAATTAACAAGCTTTATGAGATATTAACGGAGATTAACAAACCCTAGCACAGCTTGCTGTTAAATTTGTTAATTAAAAAAGCGCCTTACGTAAGTGTAAAGCGCTTTCGCGAAATAGATATGTACTTGGGGTTAATATCCGAAATCGAATGTTCCTTCGGTAATTTCGTGTTGATTGCGGGTAGCAAAAGTAAAAGTACCATTAACACATCTCGTGGTAGTATCGTGGTTTGTAATGGTTATGCTTCCTGACTGGGCAGCAGACTTGTCTTTGTTAAGACTGTAGGTGGCGCTATACTGTCCGGATCCCGAAAGGGAGTATTCGCCGGAAACTACGTCGATTGGAACTACCAATTCTATAACTTCGTCGTCATTTGTCGCGGTAATTCTAAGTGATGCATCTTCTACTCCTATTATAACAGCCTCATGTGTATCGCCGATGAACTCTGTAAGATCTATTAATCCTGTCATCGAAGCATTGAGCAAACATGGGTTTATTGCAATTTCTTCTTCAGAAGTTTCAGGAGTAGGTATTGTACCGGGTATAAGCGGAATTCTATAAAACCATCCATTTTGAAAAGTGACAGCATTACCATATTCATCTTTTAAATTTATAAAGTTAAAAGTTCCCGAAATAGTATTGTCTGTACGATTTGTTATGGTTGTGGTTCCCGAAGATTCTCCTGACTTATTCAAAAATTTAAACGAAGCATCTGTATAGGCAACCTCACCATGCGTTTGATCATCTAATTTATAACTCCCAACAGAAGATGAAGGTATAGTGATTGTAAGGGACTTATTACCTGCACTTCCTGATATAATAATGGTACCATCATCAAGAAGTGTGGCTTCTTTTATGTCAGAAATAAATAATTCACCATCAATGGCTACCTGCAGACCAGGGGTGTTTACTTCAATATCGTTGGAGCATGAGAGTAGGGTGGAAATAAGGCAAAAAAGTAAAAAAGTAGTTTTGTTAATCATATACTTATAGCATTAAGCTAAGCTTACGGTTAAACCGTAAAAATATTACTGATTACAAACATAGTTGATAAACAGCAAGTAAACAAGTGTTTATGAAAATAATTACTAACTTTTATCGATAAAAATATATTTTTTTCGACGAAATACACTATTTGTAGGTGTTTTTGGGTGTTCCGTAGGATTATCTTTGAAATCGATTAAAGAAGGTTGACTACTCTATAATATTTACTGGGTATCAAATAAATAGAAAAAAATTAATTTATATATGAAAATAAAGTATCTTTGCAGCCTTTAATTATAATCCGGGTCGAGTACCCAAAAATTAATTTTTATGCCTGTTAAAATTAGATTACAGAGACATGGTAAGAAAGGGAAACCTTTTTACTGGATCGTTGCAGCAGATGCAAGATCAAAAAGAGATGGTAAATTCTTAGATAAATTGGGAATCTACAATCCAAACACTAATCCAGCAACAATCGATTTAGATATTGATGGAGCGGTAAAATGGTTGCAAAATGGAGCGCAACCAAGTGATACGGCTAGAGCAATCTTGTCTTATAAAGGCGCTTTATTGAAGAATCACCTTGCTGGTGGTGTAAAAAAAGGAGCATTGACTGAAGCGCAAGCTGAAGAAAAGTTCCAAGCATGGGTATCTGAAAAAGAAGGTACTGTTGATGCTAAGAAATCTGAACTTGCTAAGAAAGAAGAAGATGAAAAAGCAAAAGCATTGGCTGCAGAGAAAGAAGTAAATGCAAAGCGTGAAGCTGCTGCTGCTGAGGCTGAGGCTGCTGCAAAAGCAGAGTCTGAAGCTGCTGCTGCATCTGAAGAAGTAACTGAAGAAACAACTAACGAAGAAGAGTAGTTGAACCACTAACGATGAAGAAAGAAGAATGTTTCTATCTGGGAAGAATCGTAAGTAAATTCAGTTTTAAGGGAGAGGTGTTGGCAAAACTTGACACCGATGAGCCCGAAACTTATCTAAATATGGAATCAGTATTTGTTGATTATAACAACAATCTGGTTCCATATTTTATTGAAAAATGTTCCCTTCACAAAAGTGATTTACTGAGAATTCGTTTTGAAGATGTCGCTTCTGAAGAAGAGGCTGATGACTTAATGAAGGCAGATCTTTACCTTCCTTTAACGCTATTGCCAAAGTTAGACGGAGATCGTTTTTATTATCATGAGGTCATAGGATTTACAGTAATTGACTCTAATTTTGGAGTTGTAGGTACTATCAAATCCATAAACGACACTACATCGCAAGCATTATTTGAAATTGATAATAATGGAACCGAAATTTTAATACCAATGAATGATGAATTCATTCAAAAGTTAGACCGTGAAAAGAAGGAGATTCTAATTACAGCTCCAGACGGTCTTATTGAACTCTATTTATCTTAGTTTCTTGAGTACTCCCTTCAAATTTAAAGAATTTACAATTGCTCAAGATCGCTGTGCGATGAAAATTGGAACAGATGGGGTGCTTCTTGGTTCATGGATACCACTGACAGATAATGAAACCTCTATTTTAGATGTAGGCACAGGAACGGGTGTGATTGCCCTAATGCTTGCGCAACGGTCTAATGCAGAAATAGTAGATGCGATTGAGATTGACCCGGATGCTTACGAGCAAGCAGTAGAAAATTTTGAAAACTCTCCATGGGGAGATCGTCTGTTTTGCTACCATGCTTCTTTTCAGGAGTTTTTTAATGAAATTGAAGAAAGCTACGATGTAATTGTAAGTAACCCTCCATTTTTTACAGAAGACTTCAAATCAGATAATCCACAGCGCAGTGTGGCACGTTTTGAGGATGCACTTCCTTTTGAGCATTTACTTTATGGGGTATCTAGATTATTATCTAAACAAGGTCGGTTTGCAATGATCTTACCCTATACGGAAGAGGAGTCGATTCTTAACCTAGCTGCTACCTATACGTTATTTCCTGAAAAAATCACCAGAGTTCGAGGTGCCGCTGCAACTCCAATTAAGCGCAGCATGATAGTTTTTGGAAGAAGTGAAAAAACTTTTGAGGAAGAAGAACTTACAATAGAAATTTCGCGTCATCAATATACTCCAGAATATGTAGCATTGACCAAAGCTTTTTATTTAAAAATGTAAAAGGAGTACCTTTTACGATACTCCTTTTGTTTTTAATTGCTTGATGTAGCAATGGTACTGCTTAAATAAGCTTTATTTATTCAGAAATCCAATTACCTTCTGCATCAACATATACTTCCATACTTTCTCCATCTTCTTTAGCTAGCTCTAATTTAAAAGCAGAAGCGTCTTGCTTTGCTGAAGCTTTGCTAATAGTTGCACCTGCAAAATCCTTAGCTACTGCATCGATAACAGGTTGTGGTAAAGTTTCAACAGCTACATCTGTATATTTTTCTTGAGTTGCACTCACTTCAGTAGTACTATTTACTGCTAAATCTTGTGCTGCTACTGCTTGATTTCCAAATGTAAAAGCTAAAACGGCTACTGGTATTACAAATAATTTTTTCATGGTTCTTGTTTTTAATTAAGTTTTAAATTGATAACACTTTATATAATGTAATAATTGTACCAAAAGAACTTGCAGTTATTTTATAGTTGTAAGATATTATATTTCAATAGTTTAGTATTTATCGTGAATTTTCATTAAGATTTTCTTATGTAGATATTGTGTGGAAATGGCTACAAGAGTGTGGATTATTTTCCTACATACGTTAAATAAAGTTGCTTAATACAAAACCGTATAAGCAATTGAGGAGTTTAGTGAGTTAACCAAGAGTTGGTATGTTGGCCCATAAAGTATTTCTGGTATTATTTGCAGCTAAGGATACCAATGTTTTGTGTAAAGTAATGAGTTATGGTTAAGAATTATAAATTTGAAAGTGAGACTTGCCCTGAATGTTTTAAGGCGGTGTGACTATATTTTTAATTCAAATGAATGTACCGTATAGAATTGGTTAAATTTTTTTCAAAAAAAAAGAAACCCATAACGGGTTTCTTTCCTTTCTCATAAATGATTTTTTTAGTCTTTAGATAGTGGTCTGTTTTAAGCTATCCAATAACAGGATGTTATTCAGAGATCCAATTTCCTTCTGCATCAACATATACTTCCATAACCTCACCATCTTCTTGAGTAAGCTCTAGTTTAAATTCTGATGCATCTTGTTTTGCGGCAGCTTTACTTATAGTTGCTCCTTCATAATCGTTTGCAACAGCATCTAATACAGGTTGTGGTAAATTCTCAACTGCTAATTCAACATACTTTTCTTGTAGTGTTACCTCGGTTGCATCGTTTACTGCAAGATCTTGAGCAGCTACTGATCCTATTGTCAAGGTTAACGCTAATGCTGGTAATACAAATAAATTTTTCATCGTTATAAGTTTTATTAGGTTTTAATTCTAAATTAAATTCATATAAATAATAGTAATAAGTGTGCCATCTGCTTATTGCTTCTGGGATTATGTTTAGTAAACTGATTTACAGTGTTTTGAAAAGATGTGTTAAAGGACTCTTAATGTAAGAAAAGTGAGGTAAAGTGTAGATTTTTGTAGGAATATGAGGATTATTTACTCAGTATTTATGGTACTTCCAAAAATTTTGGACTAGTTGTGGTTAATTTCCGGAATTTTAACTTAAAATGGTATTACACTGCTACGCTTTTATCAAAATATATTGGAGGTTAAAAAATTGTGTTCTCGTATTGCTTTAGTTACATTTGTTAGTATCAGAATAGTATGTACGGTCTAAACTTTTATATATGAAGCCAGATTTATTTCAAGCCCCCGATTATTATCAGATAGATGATTTGTTAAGTGATGAGCATAAAATGGTCAGAGATGCTGCGCGCAGTTGGGTAAAACGCGAAGTCTCACCTATAATTGAGGAGTACGCGCAACGAGCAGAGTTTCCTAAGCAGATAATTAAAGGTTTGGCAGATATTGGTGCTTTTGGTCCCTACATACCGCAAGAGTATGGGGGTGCTGGACTTGATCAAATCAGTTACGGTCTGATTATGCAAGAAATAGAACGAGGTGATTCTGGTGTACGGTCTACAGCTTCTGTTCAGTCATCTTTGGTGATGTATCCTATATTTAAATATGGTACCGAAGCGCAACGTAAAAAATATCTACCAAAATTGGCATCCGGTGAGTTTATGGGGTGTTTTGGTTTGACAGAGCCAGATCACGGTTCAAACCCGGGCGGAATGACTACTAATTTTAAAGAAGAAGGAGAGTATTATGTTCTCAATGGAGCTAAACTTTGGATATCCAATGCTCCGTTTGCTGATTTAGCTGTGGTCTGGGCAAAGGATGCATCCGGAAGGATACACGGATTAATTGTAGAGCGGGGAATGGAAGGGTTTACTACGCCCGAAACACATAATAAATGGTCTTTGAGAGCTTCAGCAACCGGAGAATTGATTTTTGATAATGTAAAAGTGCCTAAAGAGAATTTATTACCCGGTAAAAGTGGGCTTGGTGCACCTCTGGGATGTTTAGACTCGGCAAGGTTTGGTATTGCTTGGGGAGCAATTGGTGCAGCGATGGATTGCTATGATACAGCTTTGCGTTACGCAAAGGAGCGAATTCAGTTTGATAAACCTATCGGAGGCACACAGTTACAGCAAAAAAAATTAGCAGAAATGATCACCGAAATCACTAAAGCGCAATTGTTAGCGTGGCGCTTAGGTGTTTTAAGAGACCAAGGTAAAGCTACCTCGGCTCAAATTTCTATGGCTAAAAGAAACAATGTGGATATGGCGATAAAAATAGCCAGAGAAGCACGACAGATACTCGGGGGCATGGGAATCACCGGAGAATATAGTATTATGAGACATATGATGAATCTTGAAAGTGTAATTACCTATGAAGGTACGCATGATATTCACCTGTTAATTACCGGTATGGATATCACCGGCCTTTCAGCATTTTCTTGAATTAAACATTTTTAAGGACTTGTTTCCCTTCGGTTTTTGACTAATTTTGCACGATGAATTATGACGTGATCGTAGTAGGCGGAGGTGCAGCTGGTTTTTTTACAGCAATAAATGCAGTAGATAAAAACCCAAATCTCAAAATAGCTATTCTAGAGCGGGGTAAGGAAGTGTTATCTAAAGTAAGAATCTCTGGGGGCGGCCGCTGTAATGTGACCCATGCAGAGTTTATGCCAATTGATCTAACCAAAAATTATCCTCGTGGTGAAAAAGAATTAAGAGGTCCCTTTCATACATTTATGACTGGCGATACTATGGCTTGGTTTGAAGAACGTGGGGTGCCTTTAAAAATTGAAGAAGATGGACGTGTTTTTCCTGTGTCCGATTCATCAGAATCTATTATAGATTGTTTCCTGAAGGAAGCAAGAATACACGAAATTGACGTAAAAACTAATCACGCGGTAAAAGAATTTCAAAAATCATCAGATTGTTGGGAGGTGCACACCTCAAAAGGTATGTTTAAGGCTAGGTACCTCGTAGCAGCCACTGGAAGTAATCCAAAAATATGGACGCTGTTAGATCAAAAATTTCATAAGACAGTTGCTCCGGTTCCTTCTCTATTCACTTTTAATTGTAAGGACAGTCGAATTAAAAATTTGCCTGGAATTGCTACGCACGCTTCGGTAAAAGTAAAAGGAACTAAGTTGAAGTCAGAAGGACCGGTGTTGATTACGCATTGGGGGCTGAGCGGACCTGCTATTTTAAAATTGTCTGCTTGGGGGGCAATAGAACTCCATGCAAAAGCTTACAAATTTGAAATTGAAATAAATTGGTTACACGAACAAACAAGTGAAGAGGCATTTTTTGGGTTACAAGAACTCAAAAGTCAATATACTAAACAATATGCATTTAAATACGCGCAGTTTGACTTACCGAAGCGCTTGTGGCAATCGCTAGTGATCGCTTCGGGAATTACCGAACAAACCCGATGGGCAGATCTCAAAAAAGAACAATTAAGGAAGTTAGCAACGCAGCTCACCGAATCAAAATTTAGTATCAACGGTAAAAGTACGTTTAAAGAAGAATTTGTCACTGCAGGAGGTGTTATTTTGCAAGAAGTGAATTTTAAAACGTTTGAAAGTAAAACACATCAGAATTTATTTTTTACCGGTGAAATTTTGAACATTGATGCTATTACAGGAGGGTTCAACTTTCAAAATGCTTGGACAAGCGGTTACATTGCAGCATGCACTTTGGCTGAAAAATCTTTGGAAGAAAAGAGAAAGACGAATTAAGTAGCTATACCATTCATCGTTTTATTCTTTTACAAATCCTCTCCAGGAAATTTCAATTGCTTGCTGTAAGTGTTTTTCTTGTAGCGTTACCTTTTCATTTTCATGAATTTTTACGATAGAAACTACGTTTCCAAAGAAAAGCTCTTCCATTACCATAGTGTTATAGGATTTAAAAACCTTATCTCTGATTCCGTTTCTAAAATACAATTCTATCTCACTAAAATATTTTCTCGCACGATCCTTTAAAGATTGTGGTATTTCTGGTGAGCGTGCAATTTGCTCAGAAAAGACGAAAGCTAACGGATTGTTCACAAAATAATGGAACAAATTCATCCACATAGTTGAAAACTGCTTTTTGTAATCTCCTTGATCCGTATTTCTCATCACCACAGTTCCAAAATCCTGGGTTAGCATCAGATAGAGTTCGGTGATTATCTCCTCCTTATTTTTGAAATGATGATATACCGTTCCATTGGCAACTCCAGATTCTTTTATAATCTGCGATAGCGATGTAGCATTTATCCCCTGAGTAGTTATTAACTCTAAGGTGGTTTGCAAGACTATTGCTTTTTTACTCATGTGTTATATTTCCTTGTTCAACTATTAATTAAGCTGCCATATGCTATAGTTCAAAATTGCCGCAAAAGCAATCCATATAGCGTAAGGAATAAGTAGGTAAGCGGCGGTATTATTGACAACTTTAAACCATTTGATGGTAAAAAGGAAAAGGATAAACAGGGCGGTAATATCCAGTAGCGCTAATAAAGGGCTTCGCAAGCCAAAAAATAATATAGACCATGCTGCGTTTAATAAGAGCTGAAAACCGAAATGGTATAAGGCTACTTTTACCCATTTATGATAAAAGCCGCGACTCCAAACCATTCCAGCTGCTATTCCCATTAATATATACAATACAATCCATACCGGGCCAAACACCCATTGCGGTGGGGTGAAGGCGGGTTTAACTAACGAAGGGTACCAAGAACTCATACCTGATTGCGTAGCAATACTGCTCAAGATGCCTATGGAAAGACAAATAAAAACAGTAATACTAATACGAATTAATTTTTTCTTCATAGCCCTACCTTAGTCAAGCACTAAAATAGCAATTTATTTTCACTAGCTCTACTATTAAATTCGACTAAGCCCTTATCTTTGTCAAAATGTTTTTTTTTGATGAGCAGTTCTACAACGTTTATTTCACCAGTTTATTCAAGTCTACCCGACAAAGGAACGATACGATGTACGTCGCCGAGTAATATAGCTTTGGTTAAGTATTGGGGAAAAAGAGAAATACAATTACCGGAAAATCCATCGATAAGTTTCACTTTGTCCAATTGTTACACCGAAACCTCACTCGAGTATATAAAGCTTAGTGAAACACAAGAAACTGTCAAGTTTGATTTATTATTCGGAGGAAAAGAAAAACCTGATTTCAGACCAAAAATAGAAGCATTTCTACAACGTATTTTGCCGTATGTTTCTTTTGTAAAAAATTACAAGTTGAAAATTGATACGCAAAATACCTTTCCTCATAGTAGTGGTATAGCATCTTCTGCCAGTGGCATGAGTGCTTTGGCTTTTGCACTGGTACATTTAGAAAAAATAATTAATCCTGAATTGTCTCAGGAGTTGCTTGTACAAAAAGCATCCTTTTTATCCAGACTTGGTTCAGGAAGTGCATGTCGCAGTATAGAGGGTCCGGTGACCATGTGGGGAAAGCACAACGCTATTTTAGAGAGTTCTGATGCATATGCTATCAAGGTACCTTTTGAAGTTCATAAAAACTTTGATAACTACCAAGATGTCATTTTACTGATAGACAAAGGTGAAAAACAAGTGAGTAGTACTGTAGGACATAACCTTATGCATGGCCATCCCTTTGCACAAAAACGATTCGAACAAGCTCACGATGCTGTCGATGACTTGATCCAAGTTCTTAAAACAGGGGATCTGGATCGTTTTATCACGCTAGTAGAAAGCGAGGCATTAACATTGCATGCCATGATGATGACCTCATTACCATATTTTATTTTAATGAAACCCCATACCCTTACAGTACTTCAGAAAGTTTGGGAATATCGTAAAGAAACGGGTTCAAAAGTTTGTTTTACTCTCGATGCAGGAGCTAATGTCCATCTCCTGTTTCCTGAGAATGAAAAAGATGAGATTTACGATTTCATTAAGACAAGCTTAGTTGCGTATTGCGATAAAGGACAGTATATTTGCGATAAACTTGGATTGGGAGCCAAAATAGTGTAATTTTAACACTATAAAGACGACAACTACAGTAAGCACTATCAACTGATGAAAGGACCACTATTTTATTCTAAGATTCTTCTGTTTGGAGAGTATGGTATTATTAAAGACTCTAAAGGTCTTAGTATTCCATATAACTTTTACAAGGGCGCTTTAAAAGTTTCAGATAATCCTTCTGAAGAAGCTATCAAGTCGAATACGCATTTGAAGAATTTTGCAGAGTACCTGCAAACTATTCAGAACGATGCATTGGTCACTTTTGATTTTGAGGCTTTATTTAGTGACGTAGCGTCGGGAATGTATTTTGATAGCAGTATTCCTCAAGGATATGGAGTTGGAAGTAGCGGCGCTCTAGTTGCGGCTATTTATGATAAATATGCTATCGATAAAATTACCATTCTTGAAAATCTAACACGAGATAAATTACTCAAATTAAAAGAAATTTTTGCTGTGATGGAATCTTTTTTTCATGGCAAGAGCTCAGGCTTAGATCCTTTAAATAGTTACTTAAGTTTACCTATTCTTATTCACTCCAAAGATAATATCGAAGCAGCTGGAATTCCGTCTCAAAGTACAGAACAGAAAAAGGGCGCAGTTTTTTTATTAGATAGTGGTATCGTGGGGGAAACCGCACCAATGGTGAGTATTTTTATGGAAAATATGAAGCAAGAAGGTTTTCGTAATATGCTCAAAACACAATTTGTTAAGCATACCGATGACTGTGTTGATGATTTTTTGAAAGGAGATGTAAAATCTCTCTTTATGAATATAAAAAAGCTATCCAACGTTGTTCTTGATAACTTTAAACCAATGATACCTCAACAATTTCATGCTCTGTGGAAAAAAGGTATTGATACCAATGCATATTACCTAAAACTTTGTGGTTCTGGTGGCGGAGGTTACATTCTAGGCTTTACAGAAGACTTTGATAAAGCGCAAGCAGCATTGGAAAATTATAAGTTAGAAGTAGTTTATAACTTTTAAAAAGCAGTATGTATGCTGTCCAGAAAAAATAAACTCATATTGCTAAAGCTGTTGAGTTTGTTTTCGGTGGTTCGGGGTTACAATATTTTAGTTATTGTAATCGCACAATATTTAACCTCAATTTTTATACTGGCACCCCACGTTCCTATTAGTCATATACTGTTTGATACTAAACTGTTTGTTTTAATTCTAGCTTCTTCAATTGTTATTGCTTCCGGTTATATTATTAATAATTTTTATGATCGTGAAAAGGATTTAATTAATCGTCCGCAGAAAAGCATGTTGGACCGATTAGTAAGTCAGCGGACAAAGTTAACCGGATATTTTGTCCTTAATTTTTTGTCGGTCGTACTGGCAAGCTATGTTTCATTTAGAGCTGTTTTATTCTTCTCTATATACATTTTCGGAATTTGGATTTATTCTCATAAACTAAAAAAAATTCCTCTTTTTGGTAATATTATAGCAGCTTTACTCTCAATTATTCCTTTTTTCGCAGTTTTTGTCTATTATAAAAACTTTGACCATGTAATATTTGTACATGCTTCTTACCTGTTCTTATTATTGGTAATACGAGAAATGGTTAAAGATTTAAGCACGATAAAAGGGGACTTAGCACAGGATTATCATACACTGCCTATTTTGTATGGTGAAAAGGTATCCAAACGTGTTATTACTATTTTGGTACTTGCTTGTATTTTACCTACTTACTTATTGCTAACACAGTACGATATTGGCTATATGGGGATCTATTTTAATATCGTGTTATCATTACTCTTTTTCTTTTTGGTTGGTTTATGGTTGTCTAAGGCTCAAAAACACTATTTATGGTTACATAATGCCATGAAATTCATCATTGTTTCAGGTGTTTTCAACATAGTTCTTATAGATATAGAAGTTATCTTGCGTAAATTCTTATAGCGTAAATTTAGCTTGGAAGTGTGATCTATAAGAAGAAAGGTAAGAAAATTTTGGTTGCAACATAACATAAATATACATGTATGAAATCATCACTAACAGTTGGCTTAGCACAAATAGCACCAGTATTTTTGGACAAGGAAAAAACCTTAGCAAAAATTGAAGCAACCATTATAGATGCTTCTGAGAGGGGTGTAGCGTTACTCGTATTTGGAGAAGCCTTATTACCCGGATATCCTTTTTGGTTAGCACTAACTAACGCAAGTGAGTTTAATAATTCTATTCAAAAGGAGATCCATGCGCATTACGCTATGAACTCGGTTGTTATAGAAAATGGTGATTTGAAGGGAGTATGTAACTTAGCTAAACAGCATAATATCGCTATATATATTGGCGTAATTGAGCGTCCTATGGATAGAGGAGGTCACAGCTTGTATGCCTCCTTGGTATATATTAATGAAGAAGGTTTCATAGAATCTGTTCATCGTAAATTACAGCCTACCTATGAGGAGCGATTAAGCTGGTCCCCGGGTGATGGCAATGGATTACAAGTTCATGAACTGCCTCCATTTACTGTTGGTGGCTTAAATTGTTGGGAAAATTGGATGCCGTTACCCCGAGCTGCGCTCTATGGTCAGGGAGAAAACTTACATGTAGCAGTCTGGCCGGGAAGTGATTTTAATACCAAAGACATAACGCGTTTTATAGCAAGAGAATCCAGATCCTATGTCCTATCAGTTTCTAGTGTACTCAAGCTTTCAGACATTCCTCAAGATTTCCCGAATCGAGCTGCTATCTTTGGTTCTCTTACGACTCCGTTGGCTAACGGTGGCTCCTGTATTGCGGGACCTGATGGCGAATGGATAGTGCCTCCTGTAATTGATAAAGAAGAGCTGATTACCGCGACCTTAGATTTCAACGAAGTTTTAAAAGAGCGTCAAAATTTTGATCCTGTGGGTCATTATGCACGTCCTGATGTGACGCGACTTCATGTAAACAGAGAACGACAAAGTACAATTCAACTAGATAAAGAATAGTTGCCTTATAAAGAGGGAATAAGCTATCTTTGTGCAAAATTTCAGATATGAGTCGTGGAGATAATTCCAATAAAGGAAGTAATAGTGGAAGACAGGGTGGAAAATCCAGAGGAAAATCTTATGCAAGAGGGAACGCCCCTATACGAAAAAAAGAACCGGTTAAACGAATTATCAAAGTCTCTGACGAGATGAGGCTTAATAAATTTGTTGCAAATTCTGGTGTTTGTTCACGTAGAGAGGCAGATTTATACATAGAAACAGGAAGTGTTTGGGTGAATGGAAAGCCTATTACAGAAATGGGATATAAAGTTAAGCTTACTGATGAGGTTAAGTTTGACGGAAGAGTGATTACTCCTTATAAAAAAGAGTATGTGTTACTTAATAAACCTAAAGGTTTTGTCACTACCAATAGCGCAGAAAAAACCAGAACCGTTATGGATCTGGTAGCAAATGCATCAAAATCGGTGCTGAAACCGGTAGGGCGTTTGGATCGCAATACAACTGGTTTACTATTATTTACAAATGATGTTGATATCGAAAGGAAACTAATTGATCACAAAGTAGGGGTACGTAAGATCTATCATGTTGAGCTAAGTCGTAACTTAAAGTATGAAGATCTAATTAAAATAAAAGAAGGCATCAAGCTTAAAGAAGGTCTTATTCACGTAGACGAAATATCATATATTGATGGAGCTTCCAAAAATGAGGTGGGGATAGAATTAAAATCTTCAAAAAACAATATTGTACACAAATTATTTGAACATTTAGAATACGATGTCGTAAAATTAGATCGTGTTATATATGCAGGCTTGACCAAAAAAGATTTACCAAGAGGACACTGGCGGATTCTTACAGAACAAGAGGTTGTTAATCTTCGAATGATGTAGTTTCTTTTAGTGCAGTAGTAAGAGGTGCAGCCAAAATATTTTTGAGAATATCATAATATTGTTTCGTAATATAAATTCCATTATGTCCTGCACCCTCAATCATTATGTGATGTATCTTATCCGGATACAGCGCCTTAAGTTTCTTTGAGTTTTCTTCTGGACTAATTAAAAAGTCTCTGGAGCCATGAAAGATATAGACGGGACAAGAAACTTCTGATAAGAATTGGTAGGAAGGGATTTCATAATTTATCAGCATTTGAGGTACAGGAGCAATACTTGCAATAAAAGTATTCCAAGAATAGTACGGGGCTTCTAGTATCAAAAGCTTTGGGTTATTTTTTGCGGCAGTATACGCGGCGAAACCAGTTCCTAAAGAAAAGCCAAGAACAATAATACGAGATTCATCATAACGTGTTTTGACATAATTGTATACTTCCTGAGCATCATTATAAAGTTGTTTTTCTTCAGAGTAAAATCCATCACTTTTACCATAGCCACGGTAATCTACAAATAGAATATCATATTGGTTATCAGTATATAACGAAGCTCTCTTCCCCCAGTCATGGATAGCGCCTGCATTGCCATGAAAATACAGAATCACACCCTTTGATGCGGTTCGTGTTTTGAAAAGCAAGGCATTGAGCTCTATTTTTTCGGCAACTTTGATGTTGATTTCTTCAAAAGGTTGTTCAAATTTGTACTCGTATGCTTTATCCAGTAATTTCGGATTAAAAAAGAACCGTTCCTGTCTAAAGTATAAAAAAACATAAGCCCCCAAAATAAGCAGTGATATACCTAAAATAGTTCTGAGAATTCTTCTCCCTGTTTTTTTGTAATCAATTTTCAAGATGACAGGTCTTTACTTTTTTATGCTGAAAGATTTCAAAAATAAATATACCGATTACGATTAGATATTCTAAAGCGACCAAAGCTAAATTTTCACTAAAATTAGTTTCGGCATACGCACTATAACTCAATACAACTGTCAGTGACCACCAAAGAACATAGCGATAGGTAGTAAAGATTGATAAAAAAACAGGAATCGCCAGATACCACGGATGAACTGTAGTAGAGAGTAAAAAATAGAGAGAAATTGCAAATAGCATAGCTGTAAGTAGCTGAGGAAAATTTGAGTTTTTTCTAAAAATGCTCAAACTCAAAATGCCTAAAACAGATAGAACAGGTAATATTTTACCGACTGTTCCTATAATATTCCAACCAACAGTTTGATAACCGAACCATCTAATAATATAGTAGATGCTGGCATTAAATTCAAAATTTTGGAACCACAGTGCAATAGTTTGGCTAAAGTTTTGCAGAAATTCGCTACTTATAAAGGGAAGAAAAGTTAAAAATGCAATCGTAATAGTCAGCGTATAAAAAAGCAACAATTTTGGAGCTTTTCCGAATCTGGAAGGTTGAGCTTTGTAAAATGGAATAAAATATTGTAAAAGCAAAGGTAACAGGAGCAAGGGTAACAATTTAACAGAGATAGAGAGTCCAAAAACCCCCGCAGCCCAATGCCACTGTCCCTTGGCTAATAAATATAGTGACCAAGCTAAGAAAAATACCATAACCGCTTCAAAGTGTAAGTTTCCCGTCAATTCTATAATTATAAAAGGATTAAGAAAGTAGAAAAAAATATGATGTTCAGGTAAGTTTAGAAATGTGAGTAGTTTTTTGCCAAAATAAAGCGTCCCAATATCTGCTAAAATGATGATTGAACGGAGTATAATTACAGCTCCCAAAATACTGTTGTCTGCAATCAAAGCAGCAATGCCATAACAAAGCTGACTTAGCGGAGGATAATTAGTGTAGTGGCTTCCGTTTAAAGCTCCCATTCCATCGTATAGGACTTCTGCCTGAGCAAAGGGAGCGTTACCTTGAGAGATCCACTCCAACGGTAATGTTAGGTATGGATTCAAGCCTTGTGTTAGAAGTCTTCCGTCCCATATAAAACGATAAAAATCCTGAGATAAGTTGGGGATGGCAATTAAGAAAAGAAGCCTAAATAGCAATCCGATCCCTGCCAAGAATTTAAAATCATGCTTGTAAAGACTAAGCAGTTTGTATGCAAAGAAAAATAATGCGCTGTATAAGCAAACTAATTTTATAAAATCGGTCCGTTCCAAAGAATACGCAAAAATGAGATAAAAAAGAAGACTGAAAATCAGAAGTATGATTGGGATACCACTATATTTCTGAAGTCGACCGATCACAATTTTGAAGTGATAGATTTTATAAACACAAATCCAAATCCTAAGAATAACATCATATGAAATAAAAACAAACCAAAATCCTGTAGTTTAAAAGCACTATACAGTGCAAAACCAAAGTATCCCATGAGTAGTGCTTCAATAATGGTATTTCCTGAAATATTTTTATTGATGTATTTGTTGTCTTTTAGATTATTTTTTAATGTACTTACGTTAAATTTTGGCGTTCTAATGAATTCACTTTTCTTACCTAAATGACCTTCTAGTACTGCCACAGAGTTATGAACCGAAAACCCCATTGCAATTGAGAAAAATGTAAAAAACATTTTTATATACTCCATAAATTTCCAAAAACCTTTGCCATGAATCCTCTTAAAGGTATACCAATAGCAGAAGAAAAATATCACGGTGCTTAAGGCAAAAAAGGCGATGACATTGAAGTACCAACTGAATAGAGGGTTACTATTTTTGATATACAAAATAGGTACGCTCAACACAGCCACTAATAAAACCAAAAGAAAAAGGCTACTATTTAATAGATGAAAAAAGCTATGCAATTTTGTTTTAAATGGCACAGTTGAATCCTTGAGGAGTTTCCAGAATAACTTCTGAAAATTTTCGGCAGCCCCTTTGTTCCAGCGAAATTGTTGCGAACGTGCAGCACTAATAACGATCGGTAGCTCCGCCGGAGTTTCTACATCTTCAAGATATTTAAACTTCCATTTTTTCATTTGCGCACGATAGCTCAAATCTAAATCTTCGGTTAGTGTGTCTCCCTGCCAGTTACCGGCATCAAGAATACATTTTTTTCTCCATACACCGGCAGTACCATTAAAGTTGATAAAGTGATTGTTATAATTTCTCCCTACTTGCTCCATTGTAAAGTGAAAATCCAATGCGAATGCCTGAATTTTGGTTAACAGGGAATAATTACGGTTGATATGACCCCATCGGGTTTGAACGACACCAATACTTGAGTCTTTGAAAAAAGGAATGGTTCGTAGTAACCATTGTTTACCGGGCAAGAAATCAGCATCAAAGATCGCTACAAATTCACCTTTAGCTATTTTTAACCCTTCTTTAAGTGCACCCGCCTTGAAACCACTGCGATCCTCTCTGCAAATATGCTTGATATCAAGTCCTGTGGCTCTCAACATCTTTATTTGGGCAGCTGTACTTTGAACAGATTCGTCAGTAGAGTCATCCAGAACCTGAATTTCCAACTTATCTTTTGGGTATTCTAACTGCGCTATGTTATCTAGCAAACGTTCCATTACATATAGTTCATTATAAACCGGTAACTGGATGGTAACGAATGGGATCTCTTGTGAGTTCTCAAAATTGAAAACAGGAGATTCATCCGGTTGCCTTTGCGATTTTATATAATTAAAGAGCAGGTTGAGTTGCGTTAAACTATATAAAAAAATAATAAGTAACGCGAGGGTGTAAATTATGATAATGGCAATATCCACTATTTGAAACTGTATTTAAAAATCCAACTTAATATCTTAATGCCTGCAAATATAGCACCTTTTACCGTTCCCGAAACTTTTGAAACTCCTATTCGATTCTTATATGGCACCTTAACTTCAGTATAGGTATATTTTTTTTTAATCGCTTTCAGTTGCATTTCTACAGTCCAACCATATGTTTTATCCTCCATTTCAAGTGCTAAAAGCTTACTGAACTTAATAGCCCGAAACGGTCCTAAGTCAGTAAATTTGGCTCCAAAAAATAAGCGCATAAGGTTTGTTGCCAGCCAATTTCCAAAAATTTGAGGAAGAGTCATAGCTCCTTGTTCTCTCAGCTCTTTGGTTCGAGCACCAATCACTAGGTCTATGCTATCAGTAAGAATGGGGTCAATAATCTCCGTCAGATTTTCTGGGTAATCACTATAATCCCCATCCAAGAATACAATAATATCAGGTTTAATTTCTTGATTTTTTATATATTCTATACCTTTCAAACAAGCATGCCCGTATCCCATACGCGGCTCTTTTAACACGGTAGCCCCTGCTTTCTTAGCAGCTATTTCCGTATTATCTGATGAGTTGTTGCTCACCACCACTATTTCCGAAACAAATTTGGGAATATCTCGAATAACGAGTGGTATTGCATCCTCTTCATTAAAGGCGGGAATAATAACTTTTATAATTGAATTCATCTTTTATATGAACCTAAGTAGTACGTTTTTTGCTAATGGTGATTTTCAAAACTAGCGTGCAAAATAAAACGGAGCAATATCGTAAATAATATCCACTCTTGGCAACTATTCCCTAACTAATAGGTTAAGCCTTCCAGAGATCGTGACTTACTTTATTTTCCTTGATTAACATAGTCCATCAAATCTACATCATTACCAAGTAGGATTTCGTTGGAATTGATGCGTCCGTTCATACTATCATTTTCCAGTTTTAAAACTCCGCGAGGACAAACCGCCGAACAAATACCACAACCTACACAGCTGGATCGAACAATATTTTCTCCTTTTTGCGCGTATGCTCTGACATCAATTCCCATCTCACAATATGTTGAGCAATTCCCACATGATATACATTGTCCGCCATTTGTTGTAATTCTAAACCTTGAAAACAAACGTTGTTGAAACCCTAAAATAGCAGCCATAGGACATCCGAAACGACACCAAACACGATTTCCAAAAATTGGATAAAATCCGGTTCCTACCACTCCGGAGAAAATTGCACCGATCATAAAACCATAACTTGCACGCAATTTTTCAGCTTCAAAAAAGAATAGATTTCCATCGCTGCCAAAAAAGTGAAGCGCTAATAAGACAATGATGAGAGTGAAGTATCCAATGGCGCCATAAACGGCATCTTTTGCGAGTTCTTTACGTTTGAAAAGCATTACAAGTGCAAACACAAGTGTAAGCAATGTTCCTACTCCAATTAAAAATAAGTCTTTTGTTAACCAATACTTTGAACTGTCGTTTCCTAGATACGAGTGTACAACCGCGGTTGTCATTATAGTTACAAAGACTACAACACTGTGTACCACCCAACGCTCGATTTTCCAGGCAGTCTGACTTTTGTCACTCAGGTGTCTAAAAGGGTCTCCGGCAGTCTCAGCAAGACCACCGCAACCGCACACCCAGCTGCAGTACCATCGTTTACCGTATTTATAGGTGAGTATAGGAGTAATTATAAAAATAGAAGCGATACCAAAAATCAATAGGCCTGTTCCTATCGAGCCGGCGCTTATAAAACTATCCACCCTGTATTGCTCGAAGTTGTAATAATTAAGAGGCCAAATATTCTTAAGATCGTAATACGGTAAAGAGAAGGAATCTGAATTAAGCCTGGCCATAAACTCCGGAATCAAAAAAGCAAACGCTAGTTGGAAGAACATGACAGATATGGTTCTTAGTTTTTCATATCGGTTGTGTTTATACTTTAAAAAGAACTTAAAGCCAAAAGCTAAAATCGCTATAGTATAAAGTGTGCCATACACAAACCACTGGCTTGCGGGGTTGCCACTAAGAATCTTGCTCAAGGGGTCAAACAATCCTACCAGACCGGTATTGTCACCTTCGTTACGCAATCCCAAAAACTGGGGATAAAAGTACAAAACGATATAAAATCCAGTTAATACGACGCCCAGTATCCACGCCCAAACACCACGATTTGCGATAGACTTAAACCAAACGCCATCATTTTTTATACCTTCTGTCTTATGAGAATAGGCAGCTAAGGAGAACCAAATAATTCCGCTTGTTATTGCTGTAAGAGCGGCTGCAAGCCACATACTTTTATTGGGAAAATTATAGTTTGTGATCGCTAAAATAAAAATGCCTAATCCGGTCAATCCTAAAACAACTGCGAATTTCTGTGAAGTGGTTAATGACTTAGGAGGATTGCCTCCTGTAAGTGATAGGTTATGTTCTGTATATTTCATACTATTGATCTAAAACGTAGATGATTGTTAATTTGTGTGTAAGGTATGTACGGTGTGGGATGCCTTGAACGCTGTTTTTATTTCTGCCTCGTAGTGTGCATAGAACTCCGGGTCAAAATTAGCTTCTCTTAAGTTTTCGATGACGTAATAGACATCCTTTTTCTGAGTGAGCCAACGATCAAACACCTCGTGTCTTAAACGTATACCAAAGGTGTTGATCCCAATAAATTGTAGAGAGTCTTTGTTGTAATTAATTGTAATGCATTTAGTATCATCACTATGTCTCCAGTGAAAATGTTTTTCATGTTCTTTAGGTTTTGCAAATACCCAACCATATGTCTGATATTCAATATCCAGGAACTTTGCGCTGTTAAACCAATGTCCCGGTTTATATTTCATAGGTTTTCCACAAAGTGTTTGTGCAACTACTTCTCCCATCATTCTTCCGGTATACCAAACAGCTTCTACAGGGTTTCTATTTCCAATAGCTGTGCGCTGCTCAGCGCAATCACCAATAGCATATATAGACGGAATATTAGTTCTTAAATGGTCATCTACCAACACACCTCGATTTGTTTCTATGTCGCTATCTTTCAGAAATTGAATATTGGGAGAAACACCGGCTGTGAGTCCCACCACAGAGCACTCAATTACTTCTTGCGTTTCTTTAATCACTACACCTTTCGCAGCACCCTGGTCATCCAATAGAATTTTATCTAGATTAGTGTTTAGGCGTAAGTCAATATGATGATTTCTGATATGACGATTGATCACTTCACTCTCACCTGCAGGAAGCACGCTATCCCAAAAATTTTTTTCACGTACTAAAAATGTGACAGGGATATCTCTGGATCTCAGCATTTCTGCCAATTCAATTCCAATCAATCCACCCCCCACAATCACTGCTCTTTTACACACGGTATTATTAGGCGCAACTTTTTCTAAGGTTTCTAAGTCTTGTTTATGATATAACCCAAGCACTCCCTTGCCATCCTGGCCCGGCCATCCAAATTTATTAGGCTTAGAACCAGTGGCTACGATCAGCTTATCAAATGAGAGCGTTTCTCCATTGTCAAAAATCAACATATTTTGTGCCCCTTGAATCTGAATTACTTTACCTTGTTTGAGATTTATTTTGTTTTTCTTCCAAAACCAATTTTCGTAAGGCTGGGTGTGTTCAAATTTCATATGCCCCATATACACATACATTAGGGCTGTTCTCGAAAAAAAATACTCAGTTTCTGCAGATACCACCGTAATTTTTTTGTCAGATAGTTTTCTAATATGGCGAGCGGCAGTTATACCAGAAATTCCGTTACCTAAAATTACAATGTGTTCCATAAGTAATATAAATGTATAGTTGACCTAAAAATACGTTTCTCAAAATAATAGGTCGTTAAGAACTTTTAAAACTTAATCATTTTGTGTTATTTAGAATATTTATCAATAATGACTTGAAAACTTGAAATGGAAAAACTATAATTATTCTGGTAAATAGTTAACTATTTTTTAAAAAATCATCAAAAAATTAACATTATCACTCTTTTTAAGTTAAACATATATCAATTGAAAAAACCTTAACGGTATCCCGTTTTGAATCGAAGTAGTTTTGTTTCATAACTAATCAAATTTTTATCGTATGTCGTTATTAACCATAATATTAAACATTTTACTACCGCCATTGGCCGTGTTCTTAAAACATGGTTTGGGTATGACTTTCTTAATCAGTGTCCTACTTACATTAATAGGTTGGTTGCCTGGAGTAATTCATGCATTTATAGTAAATGATTAGAATATTATTAATTAACTATCAAAATTCAAAACAATTATGAAAAAGCAAGTATTATTATTAGCTATACTAAGTGCAACGCTAATTAGCTGTGATGTTAATCAGAAAAAAGAAGCCAAACTTCCAGACGTTGATGTGGATATTGATGCCGAAGAGGGTCAATTGCCAACATATGATGTTGATTGGGCAGATGTAAATGTAGGAACAAAAACTAAAACCATAAAAGTGCCAAAAGTGGTAGTTGTCATGGAAGAAGAAGAAGTAGAAGTGCCATACATCGATCTGGATATGCCTAATGAAGGTGAAAAAGAAGAAATGAGTATTGTTGTCGAGACTGAAGTATCAGGCAAAGAACATGATATTGAAATTCAGGAAATTCGCGCTGATGGTAAGCGATTGTATGTTATTTCAAAATTAGAAGCTTTAGATACTGATTTGGGAGATAAAACTATGCGTATACAAGATCAGATTGAAATTAATGCGCCTGATTTAGACATTAAACATATCATTGTAGGAGAGCGTCCTGACAGAACTTTTAATGGACAGTATACTTATGTAGGAACCATGAACGATTTTAATGATCGTATCAAAAACGCTAAGGTAATCTATAAGCGATAATATAGTTAATGGTTGATTTTTAGATTACTTTGTGGCTCTCAGATTTTTCTGAGAGCCATTTTTTTTTCTTTTAAAACCTCCTGATAGATCTTTGATGAAATACATCTACACTTTTTTAATTCTCTTAGTTTACTTTTGTTGCACTGCTCAAAATAAATATGCTACCCGTTATTATTTTGATGCCCATTATTTCTACGGAACGATATTAGAACATAACCCTGATATTAGTCATTTGATTACACAACATCCGGAGGGAGTGGTACTAAGTTATAACCGTAAAACTTATGGAGATAGACCATGGGAAGGATGGTACAACTATCCGGATTATGGGGTGTCTTTTATTTACCAAGACATGCAGAATGAGTTTCTTGGGGATAATTATGGTTTGTATGGACATATGAACTTTTACTTTTTAAAAAAAAATATTCAGTTTAGGTTGGGTCAGGGAATTGCAATTACTACGAATCCTTATGATAGAAATAGTAACTACATCAACAATGCATATGGATCTCGACTTCTTAGTTCAACATATATAAAATTGAATTATACACGGCCCTCTCTTTACAAAGGAATCGGTTTAGAGACCGGAGGCACTATAATCCATTATTCTAATGCAAGTTCAAAAGCTCCGAACAACAGTACTAATACCTTTGCCTTTACTGTAGGGCTTACGTATGATCCAAATTATACCGAAGAAAGGAGTTATATAGCCAAAGATTCAACAACCTTTAAAAATCAGTCGTTACGATTTAATCTGGCGATATTGGCAGGCGCTAATGAAACCGATGTAATCGGATCTGGACGGTATCCTTTTGTAACCTTTTCAGGGTACGTGGATAAGCGCATTGGTCGTAAAAATGCATTGCAACTGGGAGCAGATTTTTTTGTGTCCGAATTTTTAAAAGAATATATTAAATATAGATCAATTGCATTTCCTGAAGATGGAATTGATGGAACCGAAGACTATAAGCGGGTTGGATTGACTGCAGGGCATGAGTTATTTATAGGGGACCTTTCAGTAGTGACCCAGATAGGCTACTATGTGTATTATCCGGTGCCTTATCAAGGAAGGTGGTACAACAGGCTGGGTCTGAAGTATTATTTTTATAAAGATATCTTTGCTAATGTAACTGTCAAATCTCATGGTGCAACGGCAGAGGGTGTGGAGTTTGGAATGGGAATACGTTTGTAAAAAGATATAAGATGGTTAGATTATTGGCAATTTTCATTGTAGTTATTATGTGTGTAGGATGCGATGCGGAAAATGCTCCCGATTGTTTTCAGGCTGCAGGTGAAACTATTAGAAAAGAATTTGTGGTTCCTGAGTATTCAAAAATTTCAGTGCTACAGCGTACGCAATTAATAGTCAAACAAGGAATTGCTCAATCCGTGGTAGTGGAAACAGGGGAAAACCTATTGGATGACATTGACGTATATGTACAGGATGGTACCTTAATTATAGATAATAAGAACGCCTGTAATTTGGTTCGTGAATATGGACTAACCAAAGTGTATGTTACACAGCAAGAGTTGTCTGAAATAAGAAATGCAAGTGGTCTCCCCGTGAGAAGTGATGGCGTGCTATCGTATGCTACACTACAACTAACATCAGAGGATTTGGAGACTGAAGATGCATTCCATAAAACAGGGGACTTTTATTTAGAACTGAAATGTGATAGTCTAAGCATTGTTACCAACGGAAAATCAAATTTTTTCTTATTAGGAGCGGTAAATGCACTAGATCTAAAGTTTATGGAAGGGGATAGCCGCTTTGAGGGTAAGGATTTGAGTGTCAATACCGCTACTATTTTTCACCGAGGTACAAATGATATATATCTAAATCCACGCAATGCTGTGACCGGTGAGCTAAGAAGCACAGGAAACTTAATTTTATTTAATACGCCCCCTGTTCTTGATGTGAAAGCCTTGTATAAGGGAAAGGTGATTAAGTTATAAATGTTACTTCACTACCTTCTTTTTATAATAAGCACAAAGCTCTTCACCAGAGGCGCCAAACCATCTTTTTATATAAATAATTAGAAAATAATACTGTAACCGCCAAACGCCATGTTCCCGATAACGGCGTGATGAGGTGACTATCCATGAAGGAATAACAGAAAACATTTTTTGATCATATAATTTGCCAATGAAATGATTATCCTCAAATACAATATAACGTTCATCGTATCCACCAATCTCTTGAAATACTTTTTTGCAAACAAATAAACTCTGATCCCCGCCTCTACAAGCTCGGTGATTTATTTTGGTGAACCAGGCCATAAGTCCAAGCCACCAATGTTTGTGGTCAAATTTCATTCTAAAACATCCTGCTCGCTTATTGTCTTTAACGTAGGTAACGATTGCTTCGTCAAAATGCTTTGGAGGTAAGCTATCTGCATGTAAAAAATATAAAATATCAGCTTCCGCTTTCCTAGCTCCGAAGTTCATCTGAACAGCTCTGCCTTTATTTGATCTAAAAACTTTTATTGGAAATGCGCCAATCTTTTGTGCGATGCGACGACGATCATAGTCATTTACTTTTTTGAGTGTATCATCTGTACTTCCACCATCAATTAATAATAGCTCGTGTATCTGCGTGCCCGATACCTGATCGAGATGCTTCAAAAGCACTTTGATAGTGTTTTCTTCATTAAAAACAGGAACAATAATACTAATCATTCAGTAAGACGGTTCTTAGGCTTATTCGTTTAAATTCCAGTTATAGTCTAGGTAATCAATGGTTGCATTTTTACTGATTTTGATATCAGTATAGGGGTTGATAAAATCAATAACAGATTCGTTTCCGTTAATTAAATAATCACTTTTGTACCAATCAAATATAGACGAAAGTTTTAGAGAGTTCTCTGAGATCTGATTTTTTTCGCTATTTATAAATTCTCGTGTTGCTTTATCTAACTGCTCATTAATTTTACCTGCCGTATAGGCTTCGTTTAGCAGTTTAGGGCATGATACTGAGGAACAGTTGATAGCAAAATGTATTCTGGGCTCATTCATTTTACGAAGCACACCGTTTTCGATTCCTCCTAATGATAACGTACGACCCCCTATAGGCACGATGGCTTTGGTCCAGGCACCGCTAATATCCTTAATACTTTTAACGGGGTAATTTTCAACAATTAAGTCTACTGTATACGCATTGTATAGATTAATATAGAATGCTAAGAGTTCTTGTACGGACCAGTTATCGTTGGGTTGCATACCGGATACATATTTTAAATATTTCTGTAACTCCTCCCGGTTATCCTTCAGGCTTTTATAGTCAACATCACCAGTGGCATCCACATATGTTTTTAAGATCTTATCCCACGATGCATGATCTACATTAACGACTGAATTAGCGGTCGTTGAGGTTAGTTGATGCGGAGTTGTCTTTGTGGGTTGACCCTGACTGGTGAGTCCTGCAGCACCCAATAGCGTACAACTACCAATTAGGATACTGGTAGTAAAGAGTAATAGTAAACTTTTAGGTATCATTTTCATAGTATTTTATGTTCGGTTATTTCTTTTTAAAACTTAATGGATATAATTCCTGAGCAATGAAATTATTAGGAAATTGCTCATCATTCTCAAAACCTAATTCAATATCTCTTCCGTTTGAGGGAATGTGGTTTGTCTTAAATATATAATCCCAAAGACTGAGTGAGATCCCAAAGTTTACTCCTACAGATTTATGCTTAGGTAAAGTTTTTGAATGATGCCAAATATGCATCTTAGGATTATTGAATATGTATTTCATAAAACCATAATCCCAACCTAGGTTTGCATGGTTGAGATGACCGATGGTCAGTGCAAAGAAATGGACAATTGCGACATCTTGAGCATCAAAACCTCCAATAATAGCTAATGGAATATATAAAATAGATTTATAGAGTACCGGCTCCATCCAATGGTATCTCAGGTGACCGGCAAAACCCATTTCTTTAATGGAATGATGAACTTTATGAAAATTCCATAAAAAAGGGACTTTGTGTAACAATCTATGGGTGTTCCACTGAACGAAATCAGTCACAAGAAAAAATATAAGGAGACCTAAAAATCGTGGTAATACATCGATATCAAATAGCTGAAAATCTGAAATCTTCAAGCCAATAATCCCTAAAATGTCATTGAAGAAACGCTCAGCAACGTTTGAGAGAGCAATAAAAACAATCAAATTAAGCAAAAAGAAATTGAAAAACATATAAAAGGCATCTAGCCAAAAATCCTTGCGAAACTTAGATTGATTTTTTCTCCATGGAAAAATAATTTCGAGGATCCAGACGATTAGTGATACAACGATTAATCCATAAAAGTAATTCGCCCAGGAATTTTCAAACAAAACTTCTTTTACAAGATAGTTCCAGTATCCCGTATAAGATTCACCAACAGTCTGAAGATATTTTTCCATAAAATAACTATTCAACTATAACATAGTCGTAATAAACATATGAAGCTAACAGATGTTCTTGTAGTATTAAAGGCGGATTGTGGTAAATAGCACAATCCGCCTCAAGATCTAGCAGCAACCCCCACCATCATAGTGGTAAGTTGATTCACTGATAAAAATGTCATCTCTTTTAAGATCAGCCAATGCGTTCGCTGTTTTGTCACAAATTGCCAGGGGTTGATTTTTTACCAAAACATGACCTTTCTTGTCGTCAAAGTGATTGCCATCTCCGTAATATATCGCAGCCTTACCTGTAAAGATGCAAGGGCCATCTGCTGGCATTGGATCTTTAATAGCTGCTACTTCAATGGATTCGATGTAAATCAATTCATCAGTTGCATAATTTTTTGGATCCAAAATACGATACGGCTTGCGGGCTCTAATCTCAATGGTACCAAAACCTACATCAGTTAAGGCTTCTACATATTCTGCAATCGGAAGGCTACCACTTAAGCACAAAGCCCTTAACCGCTCGTCATTACGCAACGTGTCATTCATCGATTGTTCACAAGTTGGATCACTCATAACGAGTCTGCCATGTGGTTTTAAGACACGATACATTTCTTCGATCGCTTTTTTAAGATCATCAGCTTTAAAAATATTGAAAAGGCAATTTTGCGCCGCCACATCGATACTGTTATCTTCTACCGGAAGGTTAAGTGCATCTCCAAAACGTAAGTCTACAAAATCACTTTTAAACCACTCATTTTGAGTTTCAGCTACTTTAAAGTTCTTTTCTGAAGCTTCAATCATTTCCTTAACGACATCGACACCAATCACGCCCCCTTTTTGTCTGGAAAAATATGAGAATTGTAGTAACTCCATACCTCCACCAACACCAACATATAATACTTTGGGATTATTTGTGAGATCTCTGGCATTAACGGTACTTCCACAACCGTAATTCATTTCTTGCATGATCTTTGGAATCTTCAATCCCGGTAATTCCCAAATTGGGTTGGTAGTACAGCATAATCCTACATCTGGGGTAAGTGCGGCATCTTTATAAACGTCATGGGTGGTATCTAAGTAGCTCATAGTATTTTTTATTGTAAGTATTTTATAGTGATTTGATGACTTCTTTAAAAATTGTGATCATATCAGGCTCAGCTTTTGCGGCCATACTGATAATTTCTTCAATATTAATAGGTTTTAGATTGTTTGGATCACACTCATCAGTTAATACAGATAATGCAACCACGGGTAGATCAAGATGGTTTGCTACAATCACCTCGGGCACCGTACTCATGCCTACTGCGTCAGCACCGATAATTTTTAAATATTTATATTCGGCTCTCGTTTCAAGCTGTGGTCCTAATACGGATGCATACACCCCTTTATGTAATTTTATTTTGTGCTCTTTGGCAATAGCTTCTATCTTATTATTAATGGTGGTGTCATAAGGAGCGCTCATATCGGTAAAACGCGTACCCATCTGTTCTACACCCTTAAAGGCCAAAGGAGATCCTCCTTGTAGGTTGATATGGTCATCAATAAGCATCATTTCACCCTTATTAAAATCCAGGTTCACTGCTCCTGAAGCATTAGAAACTAAGAGTGTTTTTATACCTAGACTGTGCATTATGCGTACTGGATAGGTCACATCTTGAAGTGTATATCCTTCATATAGGTGAAACCTCCCTTGCATAACGATCACGTTTTTGCCTTCAAGTTTTCCGTAAATCAACTTTCCTTTGTGAAACTCAACTGTCGCAGTGGGAAAGTAAGGGATGTGATTATAACTAATTTCTTTTATTACCTCAAGTTCCTCCAAAAGTTGTCCCAAACCTGTACCGAGAATAATTCCTACTTCAGGATTCTCAAATCCTTTATCTCTTAGGTAATCTCTTGTTTCTTCAATATAATTGGTCATATCTTTATTTTATAAATTGTTGAAATACTTCGATATCTTTAATGTCTTCAAAATAGTCGATATCGTTTCGTTCCTCTAAAATTTTAACTTTTTTTCCTTCTAAGTCTTTTAGTGTATCCTTTAGAACTGTGGCTGTTCCCCATTCTTTATTTTGAAAGAGAGGGCTTGTCAATGTATTCATTCCCAAAAGATAATATCCGCCATCTTCTGCTGGTCCGATGACGTAATCGCTTGTTTTTAAAGCCAGAAAAGCAGCTTCGATATCTTTTTGCTCAATATCGTATAAGTCACTTCCCATTATGATAATATATTGGTAACCATTCTCAAACCCATCAGAAAATGCTTGCTGCATTCGTGCCCCTAAATCTTCGCCTAATTGTTTTTTCTTATTATATACTGAAGGATCCCAAATATCATTTTCTCTTACTTTTACAGAATAATGAACTTCTTTGTCGACTTTAAGGCCTCTGGTCACATCTACTGTATGCTGCAGTAAAAATTTATAAATATCAAGTGCAGATTGCTCACCTATAGTCGCGGCTAATCTGGTTTTGCATTTTCCTAATTCAGGATTTCTGGTAAATAGTAGAAGAAGATTTTTTGTTCTTGTAGTCAATCTTAGTGAGTTTTATAAATTTTAGTTAGAATACGTTAATAGCGTTTTTTGAATACTTACTCCATTGCTCAGAGTAGGTGTGTAAGCTATCAGTTTCAATAGCATTCCTATTTATGATGGGTAAATTCATGTTTTTCCATTCAAAAATTCCTCCATACAGATTTTTGACGTTTTTGTAGCCTGCATTGATCAACTTTTTACCGGTTGTATGAGAGCGTACACCAACACTACAATATACGACGATTAATGTATTTTGGTTTGGATAAATTTTCTTAAAAGTATCTAAGGTGAAATTTTCGTAATCAACAAAGATGGAAGTAGCGATATGACTTACCGCATACTCTTTTTTAGATCTGGAATCCAAAACAACAGCTTCATCTTTACACATTACTAATTCTTCTATTGAAATGTAAGGAACTGAATTATCGGTATAGCGATGTAACAGCGCATCCAAATTTGACTGAGCCGTGATATCCTTGCCAAGACATCCTAAAAGAATACAAATAATATATTTCATCATATCATAATCCATTAGATATTTAACGGTTAGGCAACAGTTCCCTGACAGCTACTGCCGGCACCTGCAGTACAACCATAGCAATGCTGCGAAATGATTATATCTCTATTGTTTAAGATGTTTTCGTTGTAATCTTTGATATGCTGAATTTTACTAGCTACTTTAAGATCTAGCATTTGATTAAAATCACAATCAAATAAATAGCCATCCCAACTTATGGAGATTGTATTGGTGCACATCACATTTGCCACGGCCCCGGGATTATAAGCATCAACCAAGGCATACATATAGTCTTCATAATTTTCTGAAGCTATTAGGTAATCTAAAAATCTGCTAATAGGTAAATTGGTTATAGTAAATAAATTATGAAATTGAATATCAAAATCCTCTGAAAGTGCTTTTTTAAAATCACGCTCCAATGCCCCTTGATCACCAGGTAAAAAAGCGCCCGAAGGATTGTATACTAAGTCTAGCTTCAGATCACTACCAGGCATACCATAACCTCTTTTATTTAATTCCTGTAATGCTTTAATAGATTTATCAAAAACTCCGTCGCCTCTTTGTTTATCAGTTTTACCTCGAGTCCAGTGTGGCATCGAGGATACCACATGTACATTATACTTTTTAAAAAAATCGGGTAAATCGTGATATTTTTTATTTGCTCTAATGATAGTAAGGTTACTACGAACTATGAAATCTTTTATTCCGGCCTTACTGGCTTCTTCAACGAACCATCTGAAATTAGGATTCATTTCGGGTGCACCTCCAGTAAGATCCAACGTATGCGCACCAGTGTTTTTAATCACTTCTAAACAATGTGACATGGTTTCCTTCGTCATGATTTCTTTACGATCCGGTCCGGCGTCTACATGGCAATGCTCACAAACTTGATTGCACATATACCCTACATTGATTTGTAGAATTTCTAATTTATTTGGACGTAAAGTTTTATGGCCTGATTCGGCTATTTTATCTGAAAATTTTGGGAGTTCGCCATTTCGGAAAATCCCATTGTTAAGTATTTCAAGTTGTTTATTAGCGTAAGCTAATTCATCATTTCTTTTATGTAAAGATTTCGTCGCCATAGATAAAGGGTAAACTATTTATATAGTACAGGTTTTGGAGCTAAGTGTTTTTGTAAGTATAAACGATCTAATTACATAGATAGTTTTTCATATTTGTTCATCATTTGAACACCATGAACGAGTGTAGCTCCACTTTCGATTGCAGCTCCTGCATGAACGGCCTCCATCATTTCTTCTTTTGTAATACCGCGCTGTAATCCATCTTTTGTATATGCATCAATGCAGTAGGGGCATTTTACCACATGCGATACAGCTAAAGCTATTAGGGATTTTTCTCGAGCCGTCAAGGCTCCTTCCTCAAAAACTTTTCCATAGTAATCAAAAAATTTCTTACCTAATTCTTCACTCCATTCTGTAATGTTTCCAAATTTGCGTAAATCTGCAGGGTCATAATAGGGCTTTGCCATAATCGTTTTAAATTTTTATGAGTCTTTGATGTAGTCGTTATAGTGTCATCACAACTTACAAAAAAATGTTGAACATTGAGGGGCACCATAAATTGAAAAGAATAAAAACACCTCACAATTCTGTTAAATAGTCATATTAGGTTTCAAGATTATACAAAGAGAATCCAAAACCAATTAAATAACGTATTTTTAACCTTTGTCGCACTAGTTTTTGTTTGCTATGCTGTGCTAATTTTTATAAGGATGAGGAAAAAAGTAACATTAAAACAATTGGCAAAGGAGCTAAATTTGTCAATTTCTACAGTGTCTAAATCATTAAAGAATGATAGGGAAATAAGCCAGAAAACAATTGCGAGGGTTAAGGAATTAGCAGAATTCTATAAATACAAACCTAATGCGTTAGCGGTAAGTTTGAAAAGTAGCAGAACCAATACCATTGGTGTTATTCTACCCGAAATTTTAAATCATTTTTTTGCTAAAGTTTTAAATGGTATTGAGCAAGAAGCGTCAAAACATGGGTATAAGATTCTAACATGCATTTCTAATGAATGCTATCAGAAAGAGGTGGATTATGTTGAGATGCTATCCAATAATAGTGTGGATGGTCTAATTATGTCGTTGAGTCAAGAAACACAAATTACCAATCAATTGGATCATATTAAGGAGTTGAAAAGAGATAATATTCCTGTGGTATTATTTGACCGTATTAATGAAACCATAGATTGTGATAAGGTAATTATTGATGATAAGAAAGCGTCGAGTAAAGCGATGCAACATCTAGTTGACTCAGGATGTAAAAATATTGCGATAGTCACTACCATTTCGAACCTGAGTGTAGGAGAGTTAAGATGTACAGGAGCTAAGAAGATAGCCGAGATGTATGATGATGTCTCCTATCATATGCTTATGATTAATGAGGTTGCTGATGTAGAATCCATAATTGAAGAGTTTTTAACATCCAATGCTGTAGATGCGGTTTTAGGATTAGATGAGACTGCGGCTGCAGTTTCAGTTAATATAGCTGCCAAAATGGGATTAAAAATTCCTGAGCAGTTATCAGTTATTGGATTTACAGATGGATTGTTAGCTAAGTATTCGTATCCTAAACTGAGTATTGTTTCACAACATGCGGAGACATTGGGGGCTATAGCAACACAACGTTTATTTAAGCGTTTAGCAATGAACCCTTCAGCAAAAAATAAAGCTGTAACCGAAATTGTTGAAACAACACTATTGCTAAGGGCTTCGACGTTGCCGGTGCGAACAACTAAACAGCTTTGAAGGAAAACTAATTCATATCTAAAAACTACCAATTAAACCAAGCTGACCGGGTCCCATGGTGATATTCCATTTGATGCCAAGACGCTTACTTTTATAAGCATATCGCTTATTTTTATTTAAATAATTGTCAATACCATCGACTACTACTACACTAATTGCCACTCCTAAAACTACGTCGGTCAACCAGTGTGCGCCTGCCCAGAGCCTGGAAACAGGAGATACAAGTCCTAAAGCGTAAATTCCGCCTTTGACATAGGGATTAGTAAATTGTTTTGAAATTGCGTAAGCAGTGGTGAATGAAAGAATTGCATGCCCTGATGGAAAAGAATGATAGCCTGCATCATTAGAATAAAATCTAAAATCAGTGGATCCCTTTCCTGTTGAGGGGCGCGCTCTACCGGCCAAAGTTTTACTAATGGTTTGTATAATGCCACCGGCAGTGGCTGATGCAATAAGGAGAACACCTGTTTTGCGAACCTTTTCGTTTTTTGTAAGTATACCAAAGGCATACACTCCGGTTGTTAATCCGTAATTTAATAAAGGCTTACCAAAGCGAAATCCGGTTTCTTTCACAATATGAGGAATATCCTCTTCTTGCTCTAAGAAATAATCATCTGCAGGTTCGTCGATGGTTAGAAGTAAGGCGCTACCCGCTACAATCCCGGCAAAAGTTGCCCAATCTCTTTTTTTCCAACGTAACGGATTTGTGTAGACATGTTTGATTCCGCCAAAGGCTGAAGCTCCATCATGTTTAATCATGTCCCATCTAGACATTTCTGGATAGGTTTCTAAACTATCTTTTTCTTGTCCAAACATTTGGAAACTGATAATCCAGAATAAAAGGAAGCTAAACACTTTTAATAAATTCATTCGGCAAAAGTAATAGCTTGCCATGAACCTTGTCTTAAATTTATCTAAAAAAAAGCACCAATTTTATCTTTAAAAGAAAGCTGAGATATGATCATTCGATAGCGTAAGGTATGGCTTAAGCTATCGAATGATCTTGTTTTATTAACTTTTTTACTTTGGCTAAGAAAGGCTCTAGTTCAAAGGGTTTTGCTATAAAGCCGGATGCTCCGGCCTCCAAACATTCTTTTTCAGCTTCATGTAAGGCAGACATCATAAGGATTGGAATATCTTGCAATTTTTCATCTAACTTAAGCGATGCGCAAACTTTTGTTCCATCAGTTCCCGCAATATATTTATCCAGTAGGATTAATTGAATTTCATTATTTACAATCTGATCTTTGATCGTCTTAGGATCTTTAGTGATAATCGCATTGTAATTATTAAATTCTAATATCTCCTTGACCATTACCCCAAGGATTTTGTCGTCATCTACAACTAAAACAGTATTCATTAATTATTTTTATTAAAATTTATTAAGGGTAAAGTGAATGTGAATTTTGATCCTTTACCTTTTTTACTCTCTACATCTATGGTTCCTCCATGACGGTCAATAATTTCTTTGACCAGAAATAAACCAATACCAAACCCTGAAAATGTTTCTTCATTTTCTCCTTCAACTCTATAAAAGCGATCAAAGATTTTGCTAAGGTCTTTTTTCGGGATGCCTATCCCATAATCTTTTACACTGACCGCTCCATAGTTTTCATCTTTTTTATAAATAGCGATTTCTATCAATTGACTTTTTGGAGCATATTTAATCGCGTTAGTGATTAGATTTATCATTACTTGCCCAACTCTATCCCGGTCAGCAAGTACTTCCATCTCAAAGCTATCATGAAATTCAACTACACTTAAATCTGACGAAAATCTAATGTCTTCTACAGTTTCGTAGATTAATTCGTTGAGACTAAAATGTGTCTTTTTCAATTCTAACTTACTATTTTCTACTCGCGAGAGATCAAGCATTTCAGAAATCAGTCGGGTGAGTCTAGAGACTTGGCTATCGATTCTTTTTAATGATCGTTGCACCGGGACTAATGCTTCCGGAACTTCCTGATTGGCATTAATCATACTTAATAATAACTGAACATATCCCTTGATTGAAGTGATAGGTGTTTTTAGTTCATGACTCACCATTTTGAGAAATTCTTCTTTTCGTCTTTGCTCTTCTTTTACTCTGTGAATTTCGGTACAGGTACTCAACCAAGTTTTAATATTTCCGGCCTCATCATGAATTGCCACTGCGCGATACAAGTGCCATTTATATTTGCCTAATTTATTAAGACAACGCAGTTCCATCTCCTGATTTTCTCCGGTTGCATATGCAGCGTTTAGTTTTTCAAAAAATTCTTCCTTGTGATCTGGATGGATTATTTTTGTCCACCCGTTATTTCGTAGTTTTTTTAAGCTAAAACCAGTGTATTCCTGCCAACTTTTGTTGTAATATATAATTTCGCCAGTTGGATTTGCATTGATGATTTTATCAGGTAAGAGATCGATCATTTGTCTGAACTTCTTTTCGCTTTCAGAAATTTTATGATAGAGTTCTGTCTGTTTAGATACATTAGTGGCAATCACGGCTACTTTCTCTACTTTGCCATTAAGACTAAAAATAGGTTGATAGGCAAAATCATAGTAATCCTTGACCATCTTGCCTTCTTTAAGATGCTCTGCAGGGACCTCAAAGGCGTGGTAGGCCTTACCGGTAGCCATTACTTGTAATAAAAGATCTTCAAAACCTTGCTCTCTTATCTCCGGCAGAACCTCGAGTAGTGGTTTGCCAATAATATCTTTACCTTTTCCCCAATTCTCTAAAATTGTATCGTTAGCAATTTCGATGATTAACTTTTCACCTTTTAAAATAGCGATGAGATAAGGAGAGAGATATATCAGTTGATCATAATTGTTAATTTGTTCTTGTAGCTTGTGCTCTAAAGTTACAGAAGAGGTAATATCTTTTAAACTCAATAAAATACGAGCGCTGGATAATTCTTCTGTAAATGCAAGTTTTTTGGCGCTTATTTCATAGTGTTTATGAGCTATTTCGAGTGTAATCGGTACACTAATAAAGGGCGTTTCATTTAGAATTGAATTTAGAAGTAATTTGATTTTTTTATGATCCCATTTCTTATTGTCAATTTTAAAAAATAATTTATTCAAGATATTTTCGGCAGGCTTATCAGATAAAGCTAAGAAAGCCGGGTTACTTTCTAGTACGCGTAGTTGTTCATCCAAAAGCACAACAGGATCACCTAGATTATCAAAAATTATCTTAGTTAAACAAATAGTGTTTTCAGAACTATTTTTATCTTGTTTAGGGGTGATGCTATTCTCTTGGCTGTTTGTCAAATATGATTTTTTTAAAGCACTTTCTCTCATCTCAAAATTCCCGACAAAGGATTTGGTAAAGATATGTTTAAAGTAGAAGTGAATATTATAAATTGATGTTAAGGAGCCGAGTTTTTAGTTATTGTTATGATAAAATAATCCTTCGAATTAACACTCTAATCAATTTATTAAATCAGAATACTACAAAACAAAAAAAACCCGAACACAAAGTTCGGGTTTTCTCTTGCTTTAAAGTGGTGCCTCCAGGAATCGAACCAGGGACACAAGGATTTTCAGTCCTTTGCTCTACCAACTGAGCTAAGGCACCTTGTTGTAAGCGGATGCAAATATAGAGCCTTTTTTTAATTCGCAAAAGATTTTTTTAAAAAAATCTGTTTTGTACCTTTGAAGAATAGTTAAAAAATATGAATTTAGTCATCGATATTGGCAATACAACCATTAAAATAGGGGTGTTTAATGGAGAGAAATTGGTCTTTAAAAAAGCAGCACAATTAAAAGATTTTGAGGAGGTTATTGTTTCTGTTTTGTCGGAATATCAAGAGCTAAAAAAAGCGATTATCGCATCGGTAGGAAAGTTGTCTCAAAAAAAATTAAATTTTCTTCAAAAAAAAATTGAAACCTTAGTTTTGGATGAACATGTATCGATTCCCTTTAAGAATTTATATAGCACACCACATACTTTGGGTGTAGATCGTATAGCACTCATTGCTGCGGCAGTTTATAATTGCCAAGGTCAAAATGTATTAGTGATCGATGCGGGAACATGTATCACGTATGATTTTAAAAATAAAAATGAAGAATATTTAGGAGGAGCGATATCACCGGGAATACATCTTAGATATTCTAGTTTGCATCAGTACACGGCTAAGCTCCCAAAATTAAGTTTAATCGCTCCTGATCAACTAACTGGAGATAGTACAATAAATGCAATACATTCTGGCGTTGTGAATGGCGTTGTATACGAAATTGATGGAGTAATTAAAGAATATTGCAACATCTATGGTGATTTAACAGTTATTTTAACCGGAGGAGATGCACATTTTTTGTCTAAAAGATTAAAAAATAGCATATTTGCCACCTCTAATTTTTTGTTAGAGGGTCTAAATTATATTTTAGCATTTAATAATACTCAATGATAAAGAAGATTTTAGTAGTCCTGCTGGTGATTGTTGCCGGTTTTTCATATGCGCAAGAGGGAACATCCTCACCTTATTCCTACTATGGTATCGGGCTCCAAAAATTCAAAGGTACGGTCGAAAACAGGTCCATGGGGGGGTTGAGTTTTTTGACAGATAGTATCCATATAAATTTGCAAAATCCTTCGGCTTACGGTGATTTAAAACTTACCGCCTATACTTTGGGTGCTACGTATAATTCTTTGAAACTAAATAGTCAAAATGGTTCATCTTCTACAGATAATGCAACTTTAGATTATCTGGCTGTTGCTATTCCTGCCGGAAAATTTGGTTTTGGTTTTGGTGTGGTGCCTGTAAACGCTGTAGGATATCAATTAAAGTCAGAGCAGGCGGATGGTTCAGAAACGCGATTTAGCGGAACCGGAGGTCTTAATCGTGTATTTTTAGCAGCGGGTGTTCAAATTAATAAAAACTTAAATGTAGGATTGGATCTACATTATAATTTTGGAAATATTCAGAATAAAGTACTACTTACTCGTTCAGATATTTTGTTTAGCACACGTGAAATTAATGATTCTGATTTATCGGGTTTTAGTATGTCATTAGGTCTAACGTATCGTACGATGCTTACTGATAAGCTTGAACTGACTACTTCAATAGTTTCCAGTCCCTCTTTTGCATTATCTTCAGAAAATGACAGAACTTTATCCAGTGTTATTGTAAATAGTAATGGTGGCGAAACACTTATCGAGTCGCAGGATGTTGAGGTAGAAAATCGTGATCTGGATTTGCCGGCAGAGTTTAAATTTGGCGCTGGTATTGGTGCTCCTAAAAACTGGTATGTAGGAGGAGAGTATAGCTATGTGGATGCAGAGAAATTTCAAAATCGTTCGTTTACGCAGGAAGGAGTTACCTACGATAACGCATCAAAATTTAAATTAGGGGGGTATTATATACCTAATTATCGTTCACTTACCAGTTATTTAAATCGTATTGTATATAGAGCTGGGGTGCGGTATGAAGAAACAGGTTTGACTATAGATGATAATGCAATTAATGAGTTTGGCATATCTTTTGGAGTAGGATTACCAGTGGGAAGATTGTTCTCTAATTTAAACATCGGTTTTGAATACGGACAGCGTGGAACAAAAGATGCCGGATTAATAAGAGAAGATTTTATGAACCTCTCATTAAGTTTATCTTTGAACGACAAATGGTTCAGACAAATAAAGTTTAATTAACTACAATTTATAAAATATGAATACTAAATTTTTATACACGTTAGCAGTTGGTTTGGTTTGTGGAGTAGCGAGTCTCAATGCTCAGGCTACCGATTGCGCAACTACGGCTTCTATTGCATATGAGCACGCCAAAGTGAAAAATTATGAAGCAGCAGAGAAACCTTTATGGGAAGTTCGTAAAGAATGTCCTACATATAGTGTTGCTACTTATCAATTTGGTGAGAAATTATTGAAGGCTAAATTAAAAAAAGCTCCGGATGCTGAGAAGACAGCTGTAGTAAATGAGTTAATTGCTTTATTGAAAGAACGTTATCAATATTTTCCTGGTAAAACAAAGATAGGAGATTTGCACTCTGATATAGGTCAATTAATGTTTGACAACAATATTGGAACTAAAGAGTCTCAATTTGAAGCATTTGATAAAGCCTATACAGAGGACAAAGAAAATTTCAAAGGAGCTAAAAAGCTATATACATACTTTACACTATTCGTAGACTTACATAATGAAGGTAAGAAAGAGCTGCAAGCTGTATTTGATCTTTATGACGATGTAACGGAAAAGATTGAAGGTGAAGAAAGTGAAAAGGCTGCTACAATAACTAAATTGACTGAAAAATTAGACGCAGGAACAGCTTTAACTTCAAAAGAGAAGAGAAGCTTAAAGAATGCAGAAATTAATTTGCAAGCATATAGTAAGGTGAAAGCTGGTGTTAATCAAAAGCTTGGTGTTCTAGCGGACTGTGAGAATTTGATTCCACTTTATAACGGACAGTTTGAAGCTAAAAAAGGAGATGCTATTTGGTTAAAAGGAGCTGCAGGAAGAATGTCGGCTAAAGAATGTACCGAAGATCCATTATTTTTTAAATTGGTTGAAGCGTTGCATAAAGCAGAACCTTCTGCTAAATCTGCATACTATTTAGGATTGTTAGCATTAAAGGATAATAAGAGATCAACAGCTCTGGATTACTTTAACCAATCGGCAGAATTAGAGACTAAAGCAAGTGATAAGGCAAAAGTGTACTTTAGAATTGGTGAAGTTTTGAAAAAGCAAGGGAGTTTTGGTAAGGCAAGAAGTTATTATAGAAAAGCTTTAAATTATAAGCCTTCTATGGGAGTTGCTCATCTTAGAATAGCAAGTATGATTGCTAGTAGTGCAAATAATTGTGGAGATGATGTGTTTAGTAAAAGAGCTGTATATTGGTTAGCTGCAAACTATGCAAACAGAGCAGGTAAAATTGATCCTAGTTTAAAATCTACGGCAGCGCAAACTGCAGCTAGTTATAATGCAAAAGCACCATCAAAAACCGATATTTTTAACAATCCAGGAGTTACTTCGGTAAAAATCGGATGTTGGATCGGCGAAACGGTAAGAGTTCCTAAATTGTAATGTGTAAAAGCTTACCTCATATAATCATAAACTTTGTCACAGCATTTGCTGTGACATTGTTTTTTTCATGTCAATCGAAGCGGAATAATCAAAATCGATCTGTGAGTATAGAAGATGTGCCAATAGGCGAGATTTTTGATGTTAACCTGAAATATACAGATTCCGGAAGATTGACTGCAGTGCTCAAGGCTCCAAAAATCTTAGATTTTACAAATCAAAACTTCGCATATCACGAATTTCCTGACGGTGTTGTGCTGGATCTAATCGATAAAGAAGGTAAAATAAGTGTGGTCAAGGCTGATTACGCTATATCTTACAGAGAAACCGGGCTCATAGATATGCAGGGCAATGTAGATATTAAAACTGCAGATAGTACCCATCTCAAAGCAAAACAACTATATTGGAATCAAAATAATGATTGGATTTTTACCGATCAGCCTTATACCAGCTATTTGCCGGACGGAGCTATCAATCAAGCTGATGGTTTTGATGCTAACCAAGATTTCACTATCTTGAATTCTCGCATTAATGAAGGTGTAATGGTTATAGATGAATAACATAGTATGATGAAATTTTTTAAATTTTTTGAAATCGCATATATTTTAATCGCGATTTTTTTTCTTTATCAGGCCTACATCGAGTGGGATTTAGAAGATAGCAAAAGTATTTTGTACCTCTGTTTTGCCGGGGTTGCTGTGTTTATGTATTTCTTCAAGAGAAATTTCCGTAAACGTATTGATGCTAATAAGAATAAGCAATAATGGAACTCCAAATTATTGTTGTTGTAATATCTCTACTGCTTTCTGCTTTTTTTTCCGGAATGGAGATCGCCTACGTATCCTCCAATAAGATTCATATTGAAATAGAAAAAAAACAAGGTGGCTTCTTGGCTAGTATATTGATTTTATTGACCAGAAAACCATCAAAGTTTATTGCTACAATGTTGGTAGGAAATAACATAGCGTTAGTGATTTATGGCTTTTATATGGGAGATCTACTGGTGCAACTGCTACAGGGATTCTATCCACAACTAACCGGCGGACTAAGTTTGTTGATTCAGACAGTGTTGTCAACGTTGGTTATTTTATTGACCGCAGAGTTTTTGCCAAAAGTTTTTTTTCAGATTTACGCTAATTTTTTCCTGAAACTATTCTCGTTTCCGGCGTACGTTTTTTATGTGTTGTTTTCTCCCGTGTCTACTTTCATTATCTGGGTATCTGATTTTGTATTAAAGCATTTTCTAAAAACAGATGGTGATGAAGTGCAATTAGCGTTTAGTAAAACCGAATTGGGAGATTACATTACAGAACAAATGGAGGCTGTAGAGTCCCATGAGGATATCGACAGTGAAATTCAGATTTTTCAAAATGCGTTGGAATTTTCTGAAGTGAAATCAAGAGAAGTGATGGTGCCACGTACCGAAGTTGTTGCTGTAGATAAAGATAAAGCAGTAGACGAGGTGAATACAATTTTTGTGGAAACCGGACTTTCTAAAATCTTGGTTTATAATGAAACCATCGATGATATTATAGGATATGTGCATTCCTTTGAGCTTTTTAAAAAACCGGTTTCTCTTCGATCCATACTAATGCCTGTTGTTTTTGTTCCTGAGACGATGTTTGTCAAAGATGTTCTCAATCTGTTGACCAAAAAGCATAAAAGTATGGCCGTTGTAATAGATGAATACGGTGGAACAAGTGGTATAATTACAGTAGAGGATATCGTTGAAGAGCTTTTTGGTGAAATTGAAGATGAGCATGATTCTGTTGAATTGATAGAAGAACAGTTGGATGCCAATCGTTACCGTTTTTCTGGTCGTATGGAAGTAGACTATATTAACGAAACCTATAAAATTAATTTGCCCGTTGGCGATAATTATGAAACCCTAGGTGGTATGATTGTCGATCATACCCAAGAAATTCCGCAGCAAGGAGATGAAATTTTACTAGCAGGTTTTAAGCTTTATATTGTTGAGACTTCGACTACAAAAATTGAGGTAGTTGAGTTGCAACGTATTCAAGAGGAGTAGTGAGTATTTTCTAATAACGGCATGTTTAATCTCTATTTTATTAATGCTGTTATGGAATTAGGGGCCTAAACAAATAACACAATCGGTTTCTAATTCCTAAGTAGTTTGGGAATGAAAGTACCTTTTTAAAACAATGAAGAGTTGACGACAACTCCATCAGTTTCTTCACAATTTTGAATAGCAACAAGAAGTCTTAGTACAGCTTTTTATCATCGGGATACGGCTGATAGTTTACTGCATATCAGAAAGTAAAAAAAGTTATAAAGACTTTTGGTCTTTAATTGGTATTAATCCAATAAAATGGTATTTTCGCCCACTATATTTGAATAAATTACACTTACAATGGCAGTTTTAAATAAAATTAGACAACGTTCAGTTTTCTTAATTGTGATTATCGCACTTGCGCTATTTTCATTTGTATTGGCAGATTTGATCCGTAATGGCGGAGCAATTTCTCAAAAATCTCAGAATACAATAGCAACAATCAATGGAAATGATATCGATAGAACAGCGTTTGCTCAAAAGGTAGAGGCTGCATCCAGAAGTTTTGGAACGAACGGTTCTAGCATTCAAGCAGTAAATTATGTTTGGAATCAAGAAGTTAGAGAAGTATTGTTCGATGAACAATTCGAAGAACTGGGGATCCAGGTTGGGGAGGATGAAGTAAATGTTCTCGTCCAAGAGTCATTAGCAAATAACCCTACATTTCAAAATGAAGCAGGAGTGTTCGATAAAGCTAAATTACAGGAATATGTTGCAAACGTTAAAGCGACATCACCTGAGGCATATCAACAATGGTTGGATTATGAGGCTTCTGTAAGTAAAGGAGCAAAAGAAGAAGCTTACCTGAATATGATTAAAGCGGGTGTTGGGGCTACATTGAGTGAAGGCGAACTTGCTTACAAAATGGAAAATGATAAAGTAGATATCAAATATGTGCAATTACCATATAGCAGTATTCCTGATACTGAGGTAACTGTTTCGGATGCAGAAATAGAAGCGTATATTGAGAAATATCCAAAACGTTATAAAGCGGATGCATCGAGAAGTCTACGTTACGTTGTATTTGAAGAAAAGCCAAGTGAAGAGGACGAAGCTGAGTTAAAAGAGGAAATTACTGCACTCCTTAATGATAGAGCCGAATTTAACAGTGCTACAAATACTACAGACACTATCAAAGGTCTAAGAAATACTGAGAATATTGAAGAGTTTATAAACGAAAATTCTGCGTTAAAATATAGTGACCGTTTCAGCTTTAAAAATAATGTATCTTCAGCTATTGCCGATGATGTATTTGAGGGTACTATTGGTGACGTTTTTGGACCGTATAAGGATGGTGAATATTACAAAGTGTCTAAAATTGTAGCCAAGGAAACTATGCCTGACTCAACAAAAGCAAGTCATATCCTAATTTCCTGGAAAGGTTTAAATACTGCAGGTACAACTGAAAGAACAAAAGAAGAGGCTAAGAAACTTGCTGATAGTATTTTGGAAGTAGTGAAGTCTGACAAGGATAAGTTTGCAACCTTAGCTACAGAGTATTCTGCTGATTCTTCGAATAAGGATAAAGGAGGCGACTTAGGTTATTTTACACCTGGAACTATGGTAAAGCCTTTCAACGATTTTAGTTTTAATAACGGAAAAGGAGAGATAGGTGTTGTAGAGACAGCTTTTGGATATCATATCGTAAGTATCGAAGATCAAACTGAAGCAAAAGCGGCGGTGAAGCTTGCAACACTTGCCAGAAAGATTGAATCTAGTGAAAAAACGATGAACACCATTTTTACTGAAACAACAAAGTTTCAAAAAGAAGCTAAGGATTCAGATTTCAGCGAGGCAGCCAAAGCAAAGAACTTAACCGTTCGCCCGGTAAATAAAATTAAAGAATTAGAAGAAAACATACCTGGTTTAGGAGCACAGCGTAGTGTTGTACAATGGGCTTTTAATGAAGACACCAATGTAGGTGATATTAAGCGTTTTGATGTGCCAGCAGGATATATTGTAGTACAACTTACGGCAAGTACTGAAAAAGGTTTAATGAGCGCTGCTGATGCTTCAATGACAGTGAAGCCTATTTTGTTAAAAAATAAAAAAGCAGAACTACTGAAAAATAAAATATCAGGTACTACTTTAGATGCAATTGCTAGTAAACAAGGGCAAACGGTAAAAACAGCATCTGCACTTAACATGACCACGCCAACTATTAGCGGTGCCGGGACAGAGCCTAGAGTTGTAGGCGCTGCATTTGCAATGGCTGAAGGTCAAGTTTCAAATCCGATTCAAGGTAATAACGGAGTGTATGTTATTGAAGTTGTTAAAAAGACACCTGCGATCAAACTTGATACTTATAAAAGTTATGCAAATCAAACCTCGAAAACGCAGGTTAACGCAGTAAACTCTCGTGTGTTTAATGCATTAAAAGATGCTGCGGATATCGAAGATAAAAGAGCCAAATTTTATTAAGGAGCTATAATTAGTATAGCATATAAGGCATAAAAAGAGCCCCGAAGAATTTTCTTCGGGGCTCTTTTGTATTTGTTTTTAGTCGTTCTTGAGGTTTAAGAACGAACCTTTTGCTCCCATTTCCAGGCAGAAGCTAATGCATCATCTAAGCTGCTCTCAGCTTTCCAGCCTAATTCTGTATTCGCATTGGATGTGTCTGCATACGCTGCGGTGATATCGCCTTCACGTCTTCCAACAATTTTATAGTTTAATTTTTTATCGGATACGGTTTCAAATGAATTAATTACTTCTAGCACGGTACTGCCTGTACCGGTTCCTACATTGAACACTTCAAAATTGGTAAGATTAGTCTTTTCTAATAATCGTTGTAGTGCAATTACATGTGCTTTGGCAAGATCCACAACATGAATGTAATCTCGTATACACGTGCCGTCACTTGTCGGATAATCATCTCCGTACACAGAAAGCTGATCTCTCATACCAATGGCTGTTTGGGTGATATACGGAATTAAATTTTGTGGAACTCCGATAGGTAACTCACCGATCTCAGCAGTGGGATGTGCTCCAATGGGATTAAAATAACGCAAGGCTATAGCGTTGAGATTTGTCTTAACTTTACAAGTGTCTCTTATTATTTCTTCCCCGATTTGTTTCGTATTTCCATAAGGAGATTCTGCCGGTTTGACCGGAGCGTTTTCTGTAATAGGAAGTTCATCAGCTTGACCGTAAACTGTACAAGAGGAACTAAAAATAAAATTAGCTATCTGTAAGTTCTGTAACTCTTGTAAAAGATAGACTAGAGTAGCAATATTATTTTCATAATATAGCAACGGATTTTCGACGCTTTCTCCAACAGCTTTTGAAGCTGCGAAGTGAATCACACCGTTAATATCAGTATGTCGCTTAAAAAAGTCTTGCACTTTGGATTTATCGCGTAGATCAAACTGCTCAAATTCGGGTTGTGTGTTAGTAATTTTTGTGATGCCTGCAAGTACCTCTACCGAAGAATTGGAGCAGTTATCAATAATCACAACTTCGTACCCTTTATTTTGAAGCTCAACTACCGTATGAGATCCAATAAAACCGAGACCTCCGGTTACTAAAATTTTCATTTATTAATTTTTCAATGGCTATGGATGTAACTTATCCATATTGGTTAGGTTACAAATGTATAAAATCGAGTGCTCTTCAAATCAACAAACAACGTTAGGGAGTGTTATCTTTTTGCCAAAATTGATAAAATAAGATACATCGTTGAAGTGAACCTACGTAAAAAGACAAGGTCAGGAGTATCCTGACCTTGTCTTTTTATGGTAAATTTGAAAGTTATAAGATTTGTGAGACTCTCTTATTTACAAACTCTAAAAATCGCTCATCCTCTTCGGTAAAAGGATCAGGGGTGTCAGAATCGATGTCGATTTGACCAATATTCGCTCCGTCCTTAAACATAGGAATAACAATTTCAGATTTTACCGAAATGCTACATGCAATATAGTTATCTTGTGCCTGAACATCCGGAACAACAAAATTTTCATTCGATACCGCCACTTGTCCACAGATTCCTTTTCCAAAAGGAATGATCTCATGATCTGTAGGAGCTCCGACATACGTTCTTAATTTCAGCTCCTCTTTATCTCCGTTTTTGAAATAAAATCCAACCCAGTTATAGTAGGTAACATTATCCTTCAGTAATTGGCAAATAGCCCGCAGTTTTTCATCAGTAGAAAGTTTCTGAGTTTCAATAATTGTATCAACTTCAGGTTTTAGTGCTTCTAAGGTCATAGATCAAAATTTGATGCAAAAATATTTATTATTTCTTAGAATCGATCGCTTAAGTCATTCTATTGTTATGTTAAAATAAATCGATATTGAAATTATTACGTACTTTTGTATTAATGAAAAATGCTTTTCGAAATATTATTTCGGTTCTACTTGCGGTTTTAGTTTTGTCTTCAACACTATCTTTTACCGTATCTAAGCATTACTGCGGAAATTTCTTGGTTGATACGGCTATTTTTACGCCTGCTAGAACCTGTGGTATGGAGGCCGAACTTCAATCCATATCTCCCTCAAAAACGTTAGTTCACAAAACACCTTGTTGTAAGGACACATTGCAGGTGGTTAAGGGACAAGATGAATTGAAAAACGCATTTGATATCCTTGACTTCAAAAAGCTGGTATTTACGCAGACTACTCAAAGTGCGTATCACAACTTTCTGAAACCAATTGAGAGTACACCAATATTTTGCTCAAAATATTCACCGCCACCCATCATCAGGAACTTCACCCAATGGTATGGTACTTTTCTAATTTAAGATGCTAAGAGTGCGATAGGTGTTTTACCCCTGTTGTGAGCTATGTGTAAATATCATAGTATTTTGAGAGATAAATTTTAAAATACTTTAGAGAGCACCGTCATCTATCCTTTAACGTTCGATCTATCTTTTAAAGCTTTGCAAAGATAGTTTGCATGAGGGAAATTCTTTACAAGGATAGATCTGAGTCATAGAATTAAGTTTTGTGGTTTTTAACCCGGATAGAAATGATTGTTTTTCTAAGATCAATAAATTTATAAAAGTAACATGACGCAATTGAATACAATTTTTTATATAAACGAAAGGCCGGCACTTGGTGTTGGTTTTATTCTCTTGTTTTCCATGCTTAATATTAGTTTGGGTATTGCGCAAACCCTTCAGGATTATCAGGAAGAAGCTGTACAGAACAATCCTGAATTGAAAGCTTTGCAGTATAATCTGGATCTAAGTGAAGAACGGATAAATGAAGCAGGAAGTTTACCCAATACCACTGTGTCAGCTGGCTATTTTGTGCAAGAGGCTGAGACCAGAACCGGTGCTCAGAAAGCGAGATTTAGTGCACAACAAATGGTACCTTTATTTGGAGTGCTAAATGCTAAAAAAGATGCCGCCAGACAGATGAGCTTGGTTGAAATGAATAGACTGGAAACTGCTAAAAGCAAACTTTTCTTAAGTCTTAAACGAACATACTATACGCTATATGCCCTAAATGCCAAGCAGCAAATTTTACACGAACGGTATAAATTATTAGAAACATATAAGGAGATCGGTTTGACAGCACTTACTGCAAATCGTGCAACCGCGGTTGATATTTTAAAAATTAATATCGCTTTAAATGAGGTTCGTAATCAAGAGGAAATACTTAAGGGAGAAAAATTATCAACCCAAAAAGAATTTAATAGTCTTCTTAACCGCGATGGATTTGATCCAGTATATGTGGTCGATAATCTTTTTATTCCGGAGGAAGAACCTACTATGCTTATGGAAGAAATAAATAATCATCCAGAACTCACGGCTTATGAATACCAAACCAATGTAATTGAGGCTAAGCTAAAACTAAACAATAAAGAAGCGCTGCCGGCTTTGGGGTTTGGACTTGATTATGTAATTGTGCAAGAACGATCGGATATGATAGTACCGGATAACGGAAAAGATATTGTAATGCCTATGGTTTCTATGTCTATCCCTTTATTTGCTAAAAAATATAGATCACAATCCAAACAATTTGCCTTAGAGCAGGATAAAGTTATGCAACAATATGATGCTGCACAAAATCTATTAGAAAATCGTTTGGAGCGCGCTATCAATGAGCGAATCACATCGAGAATCAATTATAATACACAACAAGAAAATATCGAGCAGGCACGTCAAGTTGAACAAATCCTTCGAACTGGCTATACAACTTCCCAAATTGATTTTGATGAGTTACTTGATATTCAAAAAATGATATTAGATTTTGAATATAAAAAGATTGATGCTATAAAACAATACTACATACAAACCGCAGAGATCACCTATTTAAACGTCAGTGAATAAGTATAAAACCATAATAAATTAAATAAACATGATAAAAAGAATGATTTTAAAAACAACAGTACTACTTGCAGGATCAATATTATTTTTTTCTTGCGCAAAAGAAAAGAAAACACACGAGACTCAGATACATCATGAAACTGTAGAGGCAGTTGAAGAGGAGGGTGTAAATTATAATGTTACAGATGATCGGACGGCCATCAAATTTGAAAATGAGATGGTGAGCAGTCTATATACGCACTATTTAGCAATCAAAGGAGCTTTGGTAAATTCGAATCCAAAAGATGCGATGACGCACGCAAAAGCGTTATCAAACACGATTTCTGAGGATGAAAATTTTAAACAATTGAAGGCTACAGCAGAATTAATGGCGCTCACAACAGATATTGCAAAACAGCGTGATTTTTTTAGCACCCTTACAGATGAAACGATAAAGGTAATTAGTCAGGCTAAAATTGCTTCTGGTGAAGTATATAAGCAATTCTGCCCTATGGCATTTGATGGTAATGGAGGATATTGGTTGTCAGATTCCAAAGAAATTCGTAACCCATATTACGGAAACAGAATGTTGAAATGTGGAAGTGTAAAAGCAACTATAGAATAAAAACCATAGAAAGATTCTAAAAGACTCTAAAAGAGCGATGGAAAAAGTGTTACACATAAAAAATATGGTTTGCGATCGCTGTATACTGGTGGTAAACCAGATTTTTGAGACTTTAGAGATTCCCTTAATTTCTTTAGAATTAGGCGTAGCAGTTATCGCTCTCAAAAACGCATCTTCTTTGGATAGCATTGATCAAGCTTTAGAAGAAAAAGGCTTTGTTCGTGTCTTAAAAGAGCACGCGCAATTGACCAATGCCATTAAAGGAGTTCTTATAGCAACAATGGACGGAGAAAATAGAATCCCTAATGAAAACATATCTTCTTATTTAGTAGAAAAACTTGGCAAAGATTATGGGCAACTTAGTAAATGTTTTAGCAGGGTTGAGAAAATGACAATTGAAAAATATTGGATACAACTAAGAGTTGAAAAAGCCAAAGAGTATATCCAGATGGGAACTATGAATTTTTCTGAAATAGGGTACGCACTAAATTATAAAAGTAGTAGTCATCTAGCATCCCAATTTAAGATGATAGTTGGGGTAAGCATGAGTGAATACCGAAAAAGTGAACATTGGAACCGTAGAGCTTTAGACCAAATTATATAAAAATGAACCATAACTTCGTAAAACAGCTTAGTGGGGATATGCTAATTTTGTAGTGGTAAAAAAAGAAGTAAAATGAAGCACACTTATAAAATTCAGGGGATGAGCTGTAATGGCTGCCGAGCTCATGTTGAAAAGACACTGAGTACAATTGATCATGTTGAAAAAGTAATGGTGAGTCTTGAAGATGCCGAAGCAACGATAGAAATGGCGAAGCATATTCCGATTACAACTTTCCAAAAAGCGTTAGATACGGATGGGGGTGGCTATGCAATAGCTTTACCGGGACAGGAATTCATATCATCTCATGCAACAAATAAAAAACCATCAGATGGTAAAGGGACCGGTGTTTTTTATTGCCCCATGCATTGTGAAGGAGAAAAAACGTATGATCAACCAGGAGATTGTCCTGTGTGCGGAATGGATTTGGTAGAAGAGATTAGTTTGAAATCTCCAGTAACACAATACACATGTCCTATGCACCCGGAGGTTGTCGAAGATGCACCGGGAGATTGTCCTATCTGCGGAATGGATCTTGTTCCTATAAAAGCAGATGCGAGTGCAGAAGAGAAGAACTACAAACGACTGCTAAAAAAGCTATGGATAGCGAGTGCCTTTACATTACCGATTTTTCTAATCGCTATGTCAGAAATGATACCGGGTAATCTGTTGTATGATTGGATGGACATGGTGTACTGGAATTGGATACAACTGTTTTTATCACTGCCCGTTGTATTTTATGCAACTTGGATGTTTTTTGAACGTGCCTATCGATCTATCGTTACCTGGAATCTCAATATGTTCACCTTAATCGGTATTGGAGCAGGGATTGCCTGGGTCTTTAGTGTTTTTGGCTTATTATTCCCCGATTTTTTTCCGTCTCAATTTAAATCGCATCACGGGACAGTGCATGTGTATTTTGAAGCTGCAACGGTAATTTTGACTTTAGTGCTTCTGGGTCAGGTATTAGAAGCACGGGCACATAGTAAAACGAACAGCGCAGTAAAAGAGCTGCTTAAACTGGCACCAAATATCGCTTACAGAGTTACAGACGGTGAGGAAGAGCGCATACAAATAGATCAAATCGTTATTGGAGATCGATTACGTGTAAAACCAGGAGATAAAATTCCTGTAGACGGTCGTATCGATGAAGGTACCAGCACTGTAGATGAATCGATGATTACCGGCGAACCTATTCCTGTAGATAAGAATGTTGGAGATATGGTGCGTTCGGGTACTATCAATGGAACGCAATCTTTTGTAATGTTGGCAGAAAAGGTAGGAAATGACACCCTTTTGTCTCAAATTATCGAAATGGTGAATAAAGCCAGTAGGAGTCAAGCGCCAATTCAAAAACTTGCAGATAAAATTTCCGGATATTTTGTTCCGGCGGTAGTAGTTAGTGCTATCATTACTTTTATAGTCTGGATACTTGTCGGACCCGACCCGGCATATGTCTATGCGCTGGTAAATGGTATAGCTGTGTTGATAATCGCATGCCCTTGTGCCTTGGGCTTGGCAACACCCATGTCCGTTATGGTTGGTGTGGGTAAAGGAGCGCAATCCGGCATATTAATTAAGAACGCAGAAGCCTTACAGAAGTTAAATACCATTGATACCTTAATTGTAGATAAAACCGGAACCATAACCGAAGGAAAACCTTCAGTAGAGGATGTCGTATCTGTTTCTGATAGGTATTCAAAAAAAGAAGTGTTGCAATATATTGTTTCCCTGAACCAACATAGTGAACACCCGTTAGCAGAAGCTACCGTTCAATATGCAAAACAACAGAACATAACAGCATTTGAAACTGAGAAATTCACTTCGATTACAGGAAAAGGAGTGACAGGAACCACTTCAGGAAAAAAGTTAGCTTTAGGAAATGAGAAGTTGATGATTGAAGTAAATGCTTCGCTATCAAAGGAACTGAATAGTAGTGTCATTCAGGAACAACGACGCGGTAAGACAGTATCCTATCTTTCTGTTGATGGTATAGCGGTAGGATTTGTGGTGATCAGTGATGCTATTAAGAAAACCAGTAAAGAAGCTATTGCGACATTAATAGCCAAAGGTATTGACGTCATTATGTTGACTGGGGATAATGAAGATACTGCGAGGGCTGTTGCATCAACCTTAGATCTTACGGATTTTAAAGCAGAAATGTTGCCTCAGGATAAGTTGTCAGTGGTAGAAAATCTACAGAAGAAAGGAAAAAAAGTAGCGATGGCTGGAGACGGTATCAACGATGCACCTGCACTAGCACAAAGTAATGTAGGAATTGCTATGGGAACCGGAACCGATGTAGCAATTGAAAGTGCAGAATTAACCTTAGTAAAAGGAGATTTACAAGGGATCGTAAAAGCACGAAACCTTAGTCATAAGGTGATGGGTAATATCAAACAAAATTTGTTTTTTGCCTTAATTTATAATGTGGTTGGAATACCTGTAGCGGCGGGGGTTTTGTTTCCTTTTTTCGGAATCTTATTATCTCCGATGATTGCCGCCTTAGCAATGAGTTTTAGTTCGGTTTCAGTAATTGCAAATTCATTAAGATTAAAAGCTGCAAAAATTAATTAATAATAAATAAGATGAAAAAACTAATAAGTGTGGGTGTAGTATTAATGTTACTTTACAGTTGCAACGAAAATAAAAAAGAGAGCCCAGTACACTCCAATCATGAAGTAAAGAATGTTGAGGTGCAAGCTGGAAAAAAAACATTGAGTCCCCATGAGAGTGTCATGCAAATGATAGGTGATGCACATATTCATATTGATTACTCCTCGCCCGGGGTAAGAAACAGAATTATTTTTGGAGGATTATTACCTTATGATACAGTTTGGCAGGCAGGAGCTCATAACGCTACTTGGATCGAAACCAATAAAGATTTAATTATCAACCAAAAAGAGCTGCCCTCGGGTAGATACGGTTTCTTTGTAATTCCTTCAAAGGATTCATGGACCTTAATTTTTAATAAGAATTGGGAACAACACGGCAAAGATGAATACTCCGAGCAAGATGATGTTTTAAGATTTGATGTGGCACCTGTTACCCTAAATGAGGTTCACGAGCATCTAGAATACGTTATTGAGAAAAAGGACAGCGACGAAGGTTTGATACGATTAAGATGGGAAAAGATAGAGGTGAAATTTCCTTTTAAAGTCAAAAAATAACTATCTTATGGTAAGAAGAAAACTTGCGTTAAACATTCGAAAAACTCATAGGTATTTGGGACTCTTTATCGGCGTTCAATTTTTGCTGTGGACGATTAGTGGCCTATATTTTAGCTGGACAGATATTGATGAAATCCATGGAGATCAATTTAAAAAAGAAGCTGTACTCTTAAGCTCCTTTGCTAATCTAGAGAGTCCTTCTAAACTGCAGCCTACTGTACCTCTTAAGTCTTTGGAGTTAAAAGATATTGCAGGGGAACCTTTTTATTGGGTTAATGAAGAAATATTGTTGCACGCAAGGACTGGAGCTTTCAAGAAAGAAATTACAGAAAACGAAGCAACTAAAATTGCAGAAAAAAACATGAGGGATGGACTCTTAGTAGAAAACATTAGGCGAATCGAAAATGTTGATGAGCACCATGAGTATAGAGGACGGCCATTACCTGCTTTTGTTATTTCATATAAATCCACTAACGATATCAAAGCATATGTCTCTATTACAGATGGAAAGTTTCAAACTTTGAGACATAGAGACTGGCGATTTTTTGACTTTTTATGGATGACACATACTATGGATTATGAAGGAAGAGATAATTTTAATACAGTTATTCTCAGAGCTTTTTCTTTATTAGGTTTGTTGACGGTACTCAGTGGGTTCTTACTCTGGTATATAAGCTCTCCAACCGTAAGAAGATTAGTAAAGTCAAAGAGGAACTGAAGATTCTAATGTTGAGTCTCAGTAAGGAATATTTCAAATTATAACAAACAGCTTATGGATAGAAAGGTTTTATATATTGCTTTAGCAGCTTTAGCAGGATTGTTTGCCGGTTATTTTATTTTTGGAAACAACGAGGTGTCTACCGAAACAAGCAGCATGCATGATCACGATTTAGAAAGCAATGAGGATCAATTGTGGACATGTTCTATGCATCCGCAAATACAGCAATCAGAACCGGGAGATTGTCCAATCTGCGGCATGGATTTGATTCCGGCCGAAACGTCTTCAGATGGTTTAAGTCTTGATCAATTTAGATTGACTAAAAATGCCATGGCACTGGCTAACATCCAAACCCAAAAAGTCGGAACTAGTGGTTCAGCAAATAATACATTATCTCTTTCTGGAACTATAGTTAAAAATGAAGAAAAGGAAGTAGTGCAAACTGCTTACTACGCCGGGAGGTTAGAAAAGTTGTATGTCAACTTCGAAGGAGAAACAGTAAAATCAGGGCAATTGTTGGCTCAGATATATGCTCCTGAACTGATTGCTGCGCAACAAGAACTTATAACAATGGCTGCCCTGAAGAAATCGCAACCCGATTTGTACAATGCTGTACGTAGCAAATTAGTATTATGGAAATTCTCAAACAAGCAGATTGATGCGATAGAATCTTCCGGAGTAGTACAAAATACAATTCCAATATATGCTAAGTCATCCGGTATTGTCATTTCAAAAATGGTCGAAGTTGGTGATTACGTTAAGGAGGGACAGCCGATACTTAAGATAGCTGATCTAAGTACGGTTTGGGCAGTTTTTGATGTGTATGAATCTACTATTGATCAATTGAAAAAGGGTCAGAACATAACAATCCGTACCAAGACGTTTCCTGAAGAAATTAATACAACTATCTCATTTATTGATCCCGTACTTAACTCTAATACCAGAGTGGTAGCAGTTCGTGCGGTACTTCCAAATAAAAAAGATAGACTTAAACCCGGAATGTTTGTAACGGGAGAGGTCAATGTTTCTGGCAATGATCCAAAGCCAGAAGAAATAATTATTCCTAAAAGTGCAGTATTATGGACAGGAAAACGTTCTGTGGTTTATGTAAAAACTAATCCGGATGAGCCGGTGTTTGAAATGAGAGAACTCAAAATAAAAAATAATATTGGTGAATCCTATACTATATCAGAGGGGTTGTCTCCTGCAGATGAAATAGTGGTCAACGGAGTTTTTACAATAGATGCTTCCGCACAGCTGCAAGGGAAGCGATCGATGATGAATTCTAAGGAACCTCAAAGTCACTCGATGAATGAAAGTGTAATGGTGATACCTAGTGCAGTTCAAAAAGAATTTGAAGAGGTAATTTTGAATTATATTACGCTTAAGGATGCCTTTGTCGTTGCGGATGCAGAAAATATTAAAGAGGGAGCTAGCCTATTGTTAGTGTCAACAGCAAAAATAGAACGATCTGCGATGGATAAAATGCTTAGCTCTCATGTTTTCAGGATCGAAAAAATGGCACAAGCAATATTTGATAATGAAACGATTGAGAATCAGAGAGATCATTTTATTGCGCTTTCTGAGGAAATTATTACGATTGCTAAAAATATGGATACTTTAAACAGTACTTTTTATATCATGAATTGTCCTATGGCAGATTCAAATAAAGGCGCAGATTGGCTTAGCAAAGACGGAAAGATTAAAAATCCGTATTTTGGACTTGAAATGCTTGGATGTGGGAGTGTGATTGATACCCTTTTTACAAAGTAAAGGTTGAGCTAAACGGTGTGTATAATGAGAAGTTATTTTTGGTTTTTATTAATTTGTTTATTGATTTCGTGTGCTAAGTCTGTTGAAGAGAAGAAAACATTTTCCGAAGAAAAAACCAGCACTCCGTCTGAAGAAACTGAGCTGTCTAGCCAAAAGCGTGTAGATAAGAAAGTAAAAAGTAATCCTGTTACGCAAATTAAAGCGGATCCGAACGAACTTAAGTCATTACCGGATGCTACCTTAGTTGATATTACCAAGTATTCCGATGAGTTCACTTTGAATATCAAGTATGCAACTTCAGATAATTTCCTGAAAACAGCTGTCTATGACTGTGCAGCCTGTTATGTGCGTGCACCCGTAGCTGTTGCTTTGATAAAAGCTAATAATGAATTAATGAAACTTGGATATCGTTTGCAGTTTTTTGATTGTTATCGACCCCATAGCGTACAAAAAAAGATGTGGGAGATTTTTCCCAAGCCTGGATATGTAGCTAATCCACGAGGAGGTTCAATTCATAATAAAGGTGCTGCGGTTGATCTAACAATCACAACCTTGGAAGGTTTGCCTATTGATATGGGGTCGGCCTATGATCACTTTGGATGGGAATCGCATCATGCCTATGCTAATTTAATAGATGAGGTGAAGCAACATCGGACATTGCTCAAAGAAACCATGTTGGCTTTTGATTTTAAAACTATTAGAACAGAGTGGTGGCATTATAATTATGTGGGAGGACGGCGCTATCCAATTTCAGATTTCAAATGGAATTGTACCGAGGATGAAGAGTAAATAGTTTTATTTTTACCAACCGTTATTAAAAAATACAGCATCCAAAAGGATGCTGTATCACAACAATAATAAAATCGGAAAAAATTAAAATTGCTCAACTTCTGTACTTCCTGCCATAGCTACTGTAGAGGAACGCCCTGCAGTTACTGTATTTTGAACAGCATCAAAATAAGTGGTTCCAACAAAACCTTGATGTTTTACAGCTCTAAAGCCATCTTTTTGCAAAGCAAACTCACGTTCTTGCAATTCCGAATAACCTGCCATACCACGTTCTTTATACGCTTTTGATAGCTCAAACATACTTGTGTTTAGTGCATGAAACCCTGCCAGCGTAATAAACTGAAATTTATATCCCATAGCCGCTAGTTCTTCTCTAAACGTTTCCATTTCTTTTACAGATAATTTTGATGCCCAATTAAAAGAAGGAGAACAATTATACGCTAACATTTGATTTGGATATTTGGCATGAATCGCTTCTGCAAATTTGCGAGCTTGCTTCAGATCAGGGTTACTGGTTTCCATCCAAATGAGATCTGCATACGGTGCATACGAGAGACCACGGTCAATACCTTGCTCTATTCCATTTTTAACATGAAAAAAACCTTCGGCAGTACGTTCACCTGTTACAAATTTATGATCCCTTGCATCAATATCACTAGTCAATAGATTTGCTGCGTCAGCATCCGTTCTGGCGATAATGATAGCAGATACGCCCATTACATCTGCAGCAAGTCGTGCAGCAACCAGCTTATTGATCGCTTCTTGCGTAGGCACCAATACTTTTCCGCCTAAATGTCCACATTTTTTAGCAGAACTTAATTGATCTTCAAAATGCACACCACTGGCTCCTGCTTCTATCATAGCCTTCATCAATTCAAAAGCATTGAGATTACCTCCAAACCCAGCTTCGGCATCGGCAACAATAGGAACTAAATAATCTTTGGTAGCTGTTTCTTCATTAACCACCTGTATTTGATCAGCTCGTAAAAGAGCGTTATTGATGCGTTTTACTACTTGTGGTACACTATTAGCCGGATATAAGGATTGGTCGGGATACATTTGACCCGCAAGGTTTGCATCGGCTGCTACTTGCCAACCGCTTAAATAGATAGCCTCTAATCCAGCCTCGACTTCTTGAACTGCTTGATTACCGGTTAGTGCGCCTAATCCTGCCACAAAATCTTGTGTTTTAAGCTTCATCCAAAGTTTTTCGGATCCTTGCTTAGCAATACTGTGCTCTATACGATACGAGCCTTGTAATTTTACCACCTTTTCTGCGGTGTAAGGACGGGTTACGTTGTTCCATCTTGGATTGGTAGACCAGTCTACAAGAAGTTCTTCAATTCGTTGCTGTGTATTCATGATATATTGATTTTAGTGTATTCCTTTAAATTATTTTTATAGATAGCTGTATGCCTTTGTGGTTAAAAACTCATCAAGTTCATTACTTTCGACTAAATCTCTGAACAGCTGTATCGCATTTTGATATGTTTGTTTTTCAAACAATGCTGCGCCTACTTGCTGTTCAATATTATTGAGTTCGTCATCTAATAATGTTTGGTATAGCTCTTGGTTAAAAGTTCGGCCATCATCGAGCGCAACTTTATTTTGTAACCATTGCCATATCTGTGTTCTGCTTATTTCTGCTGTCGCAGCATCTTCCATTAGATTATACAAAGCAACTGCTCCATTACCACCAAGCCAAGTAGCGATATAGTGTATGGCTACATTGATGTTTTTTCGTATACCTTGTTCGGTAATGGTACCTTTGGGAACCTCTATTAGTTGCTTTTCGGTAATTTGGATATCGGTACGTTTGTTAGCTATTTGATTTGCTTCTGGCATATGTGTATCAAAAATTTCGGTTGCCACCTTCACCATATCAGGATGTGCTACCCAAGTACCATCGTGGCCATTACGAACTTCACGTTCCTTATCCGCACGAATTTTAGCAAAAGCTGCGGCATTTTTTTCTTCATCATTTTTAATTGGGATTTGAGCAGCCATACCTCCAATAGCCAGAATATTTCTTTTGTGGCAACGCTGAATAACCAATTTGCTATAGGCATCCATAAATGGACTCGCCATAGTTACCTGATCACGATCCGGAACAATATATTCAGGATGATTTCTCATTTTTTTGATATAGCTGAAAATATAATCCCATCGACCACAATTTAGGCCAACGATATGATCTTTAAGAGCGTAAATGATTTCGTCTAACTGAAAGCTAGCAGTAATAGTTTCAATTAGGACTGTAACTTTAATCGTAGCATGAGCGAGACCCAGAAATTCTTCAGTAAAGTTTATTACATCATTCCACCAGATAGCTTCGGTAAAATGTTCCAGCTTTGGTAAATAATAGTAAGGTCCTGTTTGTTGTTCGTTCAAATTGATTGCATTGTGGAATACATATAACCCAAAATCAATCAACGAAGCACTGATAGGCTGGTTCTCAATCAACAGGTGTTTTTCTTCTAAGTGCAAGCCTCTGGGACGCACTAAAAGCGTGGCACAATGCGCATTAAGATGATAGGTCTTATCACGTTTTGGGTGATAAAAAGAAATGGTTTTATTAACGGCATCTTTTAGATTTTGTTGCCCTTGCATGCAGTTATCCCACAGCGGAGCATTACTGTCCTCAAAATCTGCCATAAAGGTTTTGGCTCCCGAATTAAGAGCGTTAATGACCATTTTTCGATCTACAGGACCGGTAATTTCGACACGGCGATCCAAAAGATCCGAAGGAATTTTTTCTGCAGACCATTCACAGTTTCTAATTTCTTTGGTGTGTTCAGGAAAACAAGGAAAAGACCCCAAGTCTAAGAGTTGCTGTCTGTATACTCTATTGTCAAGTAGTTGCAAACGTTTTGGATTAAAACGTTTGTGTAAAGCTTCTAAAAAAGTTAAAGCCCCGTCGGTTAAAATGTCCGGATAGTAATTTTTTACCTTCCGGTCAAAGCTGATTTTCTGATTAATATTGATTTGTGTCTCCATAACATATCGATTGAGTGAACAATATTAAAAAAAAGTTTTTTATAAAACAAGCGAACGTTCGCTAAATGAGAATATTTTGTTTTTGAAAATATTCGCAAAAATGCTTACTTTTGATCTATATGGCAATAGCAGAAGAATATATACGCTTGATTTTTGGCCTGAAAATCAAGCAGATACGTAACGAAAAAGAATTATCTCTTTTTGGATTATCTAAGTTGAGTGGTCTCTCAAAATCGTATTTAAATGAGATAGAAAAAGGAAAAAAATATCCTAAGACGGATAAAATTATTCGATTGGCTGAAACCTTAGAAGTGCCTTATGACAGTTTGGTGTCTTTAAAACTGGATAAAAATCTTGCGCCTATTGGAGAAATATTGCAATCGGGAATACTTGATGAGATTCCGCTGGAATTATTCGGAATCCAGCAAAGTGATTTAATTGATATTATCGCCAATGCACCTTCTAAGGTGAATGCGTTTATAAGTACAATTATTGAGATTGCGCAACACTACAACTTGAGCAGAGAAGGTTTTTATTTGGCTTCTTTGCGATCGTATCAAGAGGCACATAATAACTTTTTTAAGGAGCTTGAAGAGAAAGCTATTCGCTGTGCAAACTCCTATCAACTTGGCTTGAATGGCACGATAAATTCAGCTGAATTAGATGAAATCCTTACAGAGGAATACGGCTATACGATCATTACAGACGCTATTCCTGATCAAGAAGAATTAGAAAATTTACGATGTGTTTTTGTTCCTAAAACAAAAACATTACTCTTATCAGGTAGGGTTGATGAGTCTCAAAAGACCTTTATTTATGCCAAAGAATTAGGGTATCAGTATTTGGAGATTAAAGAACGCCCGTATACGTTTTCATGGATCAAATACGACAACTTTGAAGAGGTGTTGCATAATTTTTACGCCTCTTATTTTGCCGGCGTATTGATTTTGCCTAGAGTGCATCTTAAGAATCAATTGAAAACCGTTTTTTCAAAGAAAAAGTTTTCAGCCGTTGATTTTCATAAGGTGATGCATCAGTATAATGCCTCTCCTGAGTCTTTTTATCAGCGTCTGACCAATATATTGCCCAAGGATTTTGGGATGCAGAACGTGTTTTTTCTACGTTTCACCCATAAGTTGGGAGCGAATAAGTTCAACTTGGTAAAAGAATTACATATTACGCATCAACAACAACCCCGTGCTAATGAAATAAATGAACATTACTGTCGTCGATGGATGGCCATTAAAACATTGCAGCGTACGGCCAAAGAGAATATTCCATATGCTTTCGATATTCAGATCTCTGATTATGAAGACACTGGGCAGAAGTATTTAGTATTCACCTCGGCAACCAAAGATCCATTTAGAAAAGAGTTTTACCGTAGTATTGGTATAGGGTTTTTAATTTCGCCGGCACTCGAAAAGAAAATAGCTTTTGTAAATGATGCAAAGATTGCTACGGTAAAGGTTGGAGTTACCTGTGAAACCTGTTCGATACAAGATTGCGAAGTGAGAATGGCGCCCCCCAAACGATTACTGGCTAAAGAAAAGTTCAAAAAAACCGAAACTTTGGTAGAGGAGATGATGAATAAGTTTTCTTAAGCAACATCTGATATTATAATAAAAAAACGCTATATGAAATACATCAAATAGCGTTTTTGTTTTTTTTGAGTTTGTCTTACGACTTACATCATACCTGGCATACCTCCGCCCATTGGTGGCATTCCGCCGCCACCAGCAGGAGCATCCTCTTTGATATCGATTAACGCACACTCAGTAGTTAAAATCATTCCTGAAACTGATGCAGCATTTTCTAATGCGACACGTGTTACTTTTTTAGGATCGATAATACCTGCTTCGAGCATGGCAACATATTGTTCAGATTTAGCATCGTAACCAAAATCATCTTTACCTTCGATCACTTTAGCAATTACAACAGAACCTTCTCCGCCTGCATTCTCAACAATAGTACGTAATGGTGCTTCTATAGCACGATTAACAATCTGTACACCTGTTGCTTCATCAGCATTTTCTGTTTTGATAGCGTCCAGCGCTGCTTTAGCTCTTACAAGCGCTACACCTCCACCGGCAACAATACCTTCTTCAACAGCGGCACGAGTTGCGTGTAAAGCATCATCCACACGGTCTTTCTTCTCTTTCATTTCAACTTCAGAAGCAGCACCTACATACAATACAGCAACACCTCCGGCTAGTTTAGCCAATCGTTCCTGTAATTTTTCTCTGTCATAGTCAGAAGTAGTCGTCTCGATTTGCGCTTTAATCTGGTTCACACGATTCTTGATCATTTCTTCTTCACCGGCACCATTCACAACGGTTGTATTATCCTTGTCGATAGCTACTTTTTCTGCAGTACCTAACTGTTCGATAGTTGTGTTTTCTAAGGTAAATCCGCGTTCTTCAGAAATTACAGTACCTCCGGTCAGGATCGCAATATCTTCAAGCATTGCTTTACGACGATCACCAAATCCAGGAGCTTTTACCGCTGCAATTTTTAGGGCACCACGTAATTTATTTACTACTAAAGTAGCCAAAGCTTCACCATCAACATCTTCAGCAATAATAAGTAAAGGTTTTCCTGTTTGAGCCACTGGTTCTAATACCGGTAATAAATCTTTCATTGCAGAGATCTTTTTGTCATACAATAAAATGTATGGATTCTCAAGATCAGCAGTCATTTTTTCACTATTAGTAACAAAATAAGGCGATAAATACCCTCGGTCAAACTGCATACCTTCAACAACATCTACATATGTATCTGTTCCCTTAGCTTCTTCAACAGTGATTACACCTTCTTTACCTACTTTACCAAAAGCCTGAGCAATTAGGTCTCCAATCAATTCATCGTTGTTTGAAGAAATAGCAGCTACTTGCTTGATTTTTTCTGTAGAACTTCCTACCTCTTTAGTTTGCTTTTCAAGATCAGCAGTGATCGCTTCTACAGCTTTATCAATACCGCGTTTCAAATCCATTGGATTTGCTCCCGCAGCAACGTTTTTAAGGCCTTCTTTTACGATAGCCTGTGCTAATACAGTTGCGGTTGTTGTACCGTCACCGGCAAGATCATTCGTTTTTGAAGCTACTTCCTTTACCATTTGAGCACCCATATTCTCTAATGGATCCTCTAATTCAACTTCTTTTGCAACAGAAACACCATCTTTGGTTACTGTTGGCGCTCCAAAAGATTTACTAATGATTACATTACGACCTTTAGGTCCTAAGGTTACTTTTACTGCATTTGCCAATGCATCCACACCACGCTTAATGCCGTCACGTGCTTCTAAGTCAAATTTTATGTCTTTAGCCATAATAGAATTTTGTTTTTTGATTTTGAGTTCTGTGTAATTTTTATCAATCTAGAAATTACCGAACGCGATTTGTGTTTGTATTGAACCCTTTATACAATTGCAAGGATGTCATCCTCACGCATGATCAAATAGTCTTTACCATCTAATTTTAATTCGGTACCGGAAAATTTTCCGTAAAGAACCGTGTCACCAACTTTTACAGTCATGTCATGATCTTTTTTACCATTACCTACAGCAGCAACTTTACCTTTTTGTTGTTTTTCTTGCGCTGAATCAGGTATGTATAATCCTGAAGCTGTTTGTTTTTCTGCCGGAAGTGGCTCAATTACCACGCGATCCGAAAGAGGTTTAATGTTTACTCCCATTATGATTAGTTTTAATATTAAAATTACTATACAATTGTTCTATCTAATCATTCAGAAATTGTGCCAGTGGATAGATACTGACAAATTGAAATAAAAAATGCCGACTTATATGACAAGTCGGCATTTTTTATAGGATGTGCAGCGTATACTGCTATCTTTTAATTGTTCTCTGTTGGAGGTGTTGTTACAGGAGGAGCCTCCACCTGAATGTCCTCGGTGTTAATTTTGGAATCTTCGATCCCTGAACCTCCCATTAGGTCAATGTTTGATAATAAAATCAAAACTAGTAGTAAGGTTGCCAAAGCCCAGGTACTTTTGTCTAAAAAGTCGGTTGTTTTTTTGACACCACCTAGCTGTTGTGAGCCGCCGCCACCAAAAGATGAAGAAAGTCCGCCTCCTTTTGGGTTCTGTACCATGATTACTACAATCAGTAAAAAAGATACGATAACGATAAGTATTAAAAAGATTGTAAACGTTGTCATTATATTGTTATTTATTTTCTTGTAATTTCTTTATTGCCCGAATTTGGTCTGCAAAGAAACCACTTTTTTCGGGATTTTTCAAAATTAATATTTTATATGCTTGAATGGCCTTTTTATAATTCTTTTGAGATAAATACACCCTTGCCAGCGTTTCTGTCATTAACTCATCTGGTGCCTGATTATGCTCCTTAGCAATGTTGCGGGTTGGTTGTGATTTATCTGCCGGTTTAATTTTAGGATTGTTAGCAATAAATTGATCGATAATTTCAAACTTTTGCTGTTGTACGAGGCGTGTATTTTTTTCATCCGAAGTTTCATTTTCTTTTTTGTCGGCAACTGATTCAGCATTGGAGTCCTCTTCGTTTTCTCGATCTATCGGATGTAGATTTGTGAGTTTTAGCCATTCTGTAAATGAATGTGTTTCCTTCTTAGTAAACTCTAATGGGGCGTCTGGATGTAGCTCTTCTTTAGGAGTATTTGTAGGTTGCGACCTAGTTTCTGCCGAAGACCCTGTATCTGCGACCGCTTCCTCTTGAACCGTATTACCCTCCATGGCCTTAGTTTCAAAAAGTGCTGGATTCAAAACCTCTTCGGCCTCATCAATATTCATAGCAACTGCTTCGTCCATAGATACTGATATGGTATCCTTTACCAACAGCTCCTTTGCAGATTGCTGTACTGACGATTTGTTGTCAAGCCCATCAGGGCTAACGTTTACAAAATCTGAAGATGTTATAAATTCAAATAAAACCCTACGATCCGTGGTATATGCTGCCGTAGTTTTAAGTTCTTTGTTGTACAGAAAACTGCCTTGATCTTTTAAGCCTTTTAATAAAATTGAACGAGCCGATTGGAAATAAGGAAACTCCTCTATTAAATGCTCTAAGGCATCAATGTGATCCTTCTTGATTTGAGAAGGGTAATTTAGAAGAAAAGATAACGACTTGCTGTTCAAAACTAATACTTTTATTTCCTGAATTAAGATAAGAAAATTTAATTACAATGCATTACCACTTGGCTAAGGTTGCATTAAAAACATCCTGCGTTAAGCGTTCATAAATTATTTGAATTGCTTCATCGCGTACTGCGTTTTCTGAACGTGAAGCAGCATAATCATAAAAGAACGAAAAGCGTTGTTCTAAATCTTGCGTAGGATCATTGATGTCATAAAAACGGACATTTATAGCAATAGTTAGTCTGTTCTGCGCTGCAGTATTTTCTGAAGTGGCAGTATTGGGAGCAACATAATATTGAACAATCTCACCTTCGTAGACGAGGTCTCCGGATGAGGTAACCAAATCCAGATTGGTTTGGTTTAAGATAAGATCTTGTAATTGATTTGTAAATGTTTGATCAATTCCCGGTATTACTATAGAAGCCTGATTCGAAAAAAAGTTCACCTGAAAAGTTTCGGTTTCAGGAGAAATTGATATGCCGCTGAACGAATATGCTCCACAACCATACAGTATGATACTGCTAATTAGGGCTACAAAAATGATTTTTATATTTCTCATACAATATTAATAATTGCGATGTTTAACTACGCTATAATTAGAGGTCGTATTGCTTGATTTTACGGTACAAAGTTCGTTCGCTAATTCCAAGTTCATCTGCCGCTGCTTTGCGTTTACCGCGATGTCGCTCCAGTGATTTTTTAATCAGTTCAAGTTCTTTGTCTTGAAGGGAAAGTGTTTCTTCTTCTTCAATTTCTTCTGCAAAATGATATTTGTCTTCAGTTGTGGGAGGTGTAGGAGTAGCTGCCGCCTGAATTTGTAAAATCTCTCTAGCTTCTTCTTCCTGTGAATCTTCGTAAGATACATCTTCCTCTTCGTCATCACCGTAGATTTTACGAATCAATCCCTCATTTTCTTTTTGAACTTGTTTAGAGTTTCCGCTTTGCATCAGTTCCATGGTAAGTTTCTTGAGATCGTTAAGATCATTTTTCATATCAAAAAGAACCTTGTATAGAATCTCGCGTTCATTGCTGAAATCACTATCTTTCTTACTAGAGGAAATTACTGCGGGTAGATTACTGCCCATATTCGGTAAATAACCATGCAATGATTTACCTGTAATAACTCTCGTTTGTTCAAGTACTGAAATTTGCTCGGCAATATTTCGTAATTGACGGATGTTACCACTCCAATGATATTGTTCTAATAGAGTAGTGGCTTCCTCATCAAGTCGGATCGTTGGCATTTTATATTTTGTAGCAAAATCGGAAGCAAACTTTCTAAAGAGTAAATGAATATCTTCTTTTCGTTCTCTCAGAGGAGGTAAATTTATTTCCACAGTACTGAGTCGATAATATAAGTCTTCTCTAAACTTCTCCTTCTTTATCGCTTCAAACATATTCACGTTTGTAGCTGCAACGATACGCACATCGGTTTTTTGAACTTTAGAAGATCCAACTTTTATAAACTCTCCGTTTTCAAGCACACGAAGCAATCGAACTTGAGTAGTTAAAGGTAGTTCTCCGACTTCATCCAGAAATATGGTGCCACCATCTGCAACTTCAAAATATCCACTACGGGTTTGTGTAGCTCCTGTAAATGCGCCTTTTTCGTGACCAAAGAGTTCACTGTCAATTGTCCCTTCAGGTATAGCACCACAGTTTACGGCTATATACTTACCGTGTTTACGATGCGAGAGCGAATGAATTATTTTAGGAATACTCTCTTTACCCACTCCACTTTCTCCAGTCACTAGAACTGAAATATCGGTTGGGGCTACTTGTATGGCTTTTTCGATAGCTCTGTTTAGCTTAGGATCGTTTCCTATAATTCCAAAACGTTGCTTTGTAGCTTGAACTGATTCCATATGTTGTTAACTTCAAGTAAATAAATTAATTATTATCTGAGTAGGCTACAGCTTTACCTAGTAGTGTAGCACTTGTGCATTCGCTAATATGAACGAGCACAAAATCTCCAATTTTATAATGTTCTTTTGGGAAAATAGCTACGATATTCTGCGAAATCCTTCCGCTCCAATGTTGATCAGATTTTTTTGATTCTTTCTCAATAAGTACTTCAAAAGTTTTACCGAGATACGATTCATGTCTGTATGCGCAATGTGTTCGTTGAAGTGCAATAACTTCGGCAAGTCTCCTTTTCTTTACAGCTTCGGGTACGTCATCCTCAAATTTTCTTTCGGCCATGGTGCCGGGTCTTTCAGAGTACGCGTACATATATCCATGCTCATATTTTACATGTTCCAATAGTGAAAGCGTATCTTGGTGATCCTGCTCTGTTTCTGTAGGGAAACCTATGATCATATCTTGTGTAATAGAACAATCAGGAAGAATTTGCTTAATATCATCAATTAGTTTCATATACTCCTCACGAGTATGCAATCGGTTCATTTTCTTCAAGATACGATCACTTCCACTCTGTATAGGTAGGTGAATATGATTACAGATATTCGGATGCTTTGCCATAATGTTAATAACATCCAGCGTCATATCCTGAGGGTTGGAGGTAGAAAACCGGATGCGTAACCTAGGAAATTGCTGCGCTACCATATCCAACAGTTTTGCAAAATCAGTAGCTGTTGCTTTTTGTAAGTCACTCGCTTTCTCAAAATCCTTTTTCAAACCACCGCCATACCATAAATAGCTATCCACATTTTGTCCAAGGAGCGTAATTTCTTTGTAATTCTTGCTCACCAAGTCACTCACTTCTTGTAAAATACTTTGTGGATCACGACTTCGCTCTCTACCTCGGGTAAAGGGAACTACGCAAAAGGTACACATGTTATCACAGCCGCGTGTAATCGATACAAAAGCCGACACACCGTTGCTCTGTAGCCGTACGGGAGCAATATCGCCATAGGTTTCTTCTTTAGATAAAACAACGTTCACAGCATTACGGCCCGCATCCACCTCTTCAAGCAGATTGGGTAGATCTTTGTAGGCATCAGGACCAACCACTAAATCTACAATTTTCTCTTCTTCCAAAAATTTACTTTTCAGACGTTCGGCCATACAGCCCAATACGCCAACCTTCATTTTTGGATTGATTTTTTTTACAGCGTTATATTTTTCTAAACGTTTTCTAACGGTAAGTTCTGCTTTTTCTCTAATAGAACATGTGTTCACCAAAACAAGGTCAGCATCTTCCAAATTTTGAGTGGTGTTGAAACCATTCTCAGCAAGTATGGACGCAACAATTTCGCTGTCACTAAAATTCATTTGACACCCGTAACTCTCTATGAAAAGCTTGCGTTTATTGGTCTCTCGTGAATCAAGAACGAGCGCCTGTCCTTGTTTGTCTTCATCTATAATCTTCTCCATCTATAATGTACTTACTTGGTAATTTTGTTTGGACAAAGATACTCTTAAAAGAATAGCTGCCAAAGTGGCAGAGCTTTTTTATAATTATTTTTTACTTCAAGTCGTTGGTATCGGTATTTATAGTGTTGATGCGAGATAATTGAGTTATAACTATTCTACATTATATACTATACTTTTATACTAGTTAATAGAATGTATTAGGAGTCTGTATTTTCTATTTACTGATTATGAACATCGAATTCTCGATGAGAATCAATTTTATAGTCATAAAGCGCAAGAAATTCCGCTAAAATTATCCCAAAAAATTTTGTTGTAAAAAAATTGACATACTTTTGCTGCAAGAAAAAAGAGGATTATGGCTAAGAATTTAGTGATCGTAGAGTCACCTGCTAAGGCAAAAACAATAGAAAAATTTCTGGGAAAAGAGTATACCGTGGCGTCTAGCTTTGGGCATATTGCTGATTTGCCGGCAAAGGAACTTGGTGTTGATGTCGAAGGGGATTTTAAGCCTAAATATATTGTTTCGAAGGATAAAAAAGATGTTGTTAAGAAGCTGAAGGATTTGTCCAAAAAAGCAGAAATGATTTGGTTAGCTAGTGATGAGGATCGAGAAGGAGAGGCGATAGCTTGGCACCTTGCCGAAGAGCTTAATTTGGAAGAAAGTAGAACCAAAAGAATAGTGTTTCACGAAATTACAAAAAACGCCATTCTTAAAGCTATCGAAAACCCACGTAAAATTGATTACAACCTGGTAAATGCGCAGCAAGCTAGACGTGTTTTGGATAGATTAGTTGGGTATGAACTCTCGCCGGTTTTATGGCGTAAAGTAAAAGGAGGTTTGTCTGCGGGACGTGTGCAGTCGGTATCAGTACGATTGATTGTTGAGCGGGAACGAGAAATAATTGACTTTAAACCCGTGGCGTCGTATCGTATCGATGCAGAATTTTCAAATGCAGAAGGAAAGTCAATAAAAGCCAAACTACCGAAAAATTTTAAAACAAAAAAACAGGCAGAGGATTTTCTAAAAGCCAATATTGAAGCCTCACATAAAGTTGGAGACTTGATAACAAAACCGGCAAAAAAATCACCGGCACCGCCGTTTACAACCTCTACATTGCAACAGGAAGCTTCTCGTAAATTATATTTTTCGGTAAGTAAAACAATGACCATGGCGCAACGTTTGTATGAAGCTGGTTTGATTACTTATATGAGAACAGATAGTGTAAATCTTTCTGCGGAAGCACAAAAAGGAGCAAAAGCAGAAATTGTATCTGCTTATGGGGAAGAATTTAGTAAAGCCCGACAGTATAAAGGTAAGTCCAAAGGAGCGCAAGAAGCTCACGAAGCCATACGCCCTACGGATTTTTCGAGACATACGGTTAATATGGACTCAGATCAACAGCGGTTATATGAGTTGATCTGGAAACGAGCCATTGCATCCCAAATGAGCGATGCAAAATTGGAACGTACACAGGTAAGGATTGAAACTAATTCGCATAAAGAAATTTTTGTAGCCAATGGAGAGGTTATAAAGTTTGAGGGCTTTTTAAAAGTGTATCTCGAAGGTAGCGATGATGAGGATGAAGAGCAAGAAGGGATCCTGCCTGCACTAAAAGTCAATGAGGTTTTACATAGAAATTTTATTTCTGCAACAGAGCGTTTTACCCGACCACCAAGTCGATATTCTGAAGCTGCCTTAGTTAAAAAATTAGAAGAACTGGGGATTGGTAGACCTTCTACTTATGCACCAACAATTTCGACCATACAAAATAGAAAGTATGTAGAAAAAGGAGCTAAGGAAGGAGAAGAAAGAAACTATACAAGCCTGCGTTTGTCAGGAGATGTTATTAAGGGTAGTACCTTGAAGGAGAAAGTTGGAAGTGATAAAGGTAAATTAATACCAACAGATGTCGGGATGGTTGTAAACGATTTCCTGGTAAATCATTTCTCCACTGTGCTTGATTATAATTTTACGGCAAAGGTAGAGCAAGATTTTGATGATATTGCTGAAGGAAATGAGGACTGGAAAGAAGTTATGAAAGAATTTTATAACGAATTTCATCCCAGAGTTCAGGATGTGGCAGAGAATGCTGATCGCGAAGTTGGAGAACGTATATTAGGGGAAGACCCCGAAAATGGTAAGCCGGTTAGTGTGCGATTAGGTCGATTTGGTCCAATGGTGCAAATAGGATCTGTAGAGGATGAAGAAAAGCCGAAATTTGCTAGTTTAGGTCCTGGACAAACATTAAGTAATCTGACCTTTGAACAAGCAATGGATTTGTTTCAGTTACCCAAAGAAGTGGGAGAGTATAAAGGAGAGATTCTGACAGTTAATAATGGACGGTTTGGTCCATATGTCAAGTATGGGGACAAATTTGTTTCTTTGGATAAAGGAGAAGATCCTTTGGACATAAGTCTGGAGCGGGCAATAGAGCTTGTCGTTGCCAAAGAAAAAGCTGATGCTCCAATATACATGTACGAAGATTTACCGGTTCAAAAAGGAACCGGTCGTTTTGGTCCTTTTATTAAATGGAATGGAATGTTTATCAATGTTAATAAGAAGTATGACTTTGATAATCTGTCTGATGAGGACATCGTACATCTAATAGAGGAGAAAAAGCAGAAAGAGATTGATAAAGTTATTCATAACTGGGAGGATGAAGGTATTCGTGTTGAAAAAGCTCGCTGGGGGCGTAGTAATGTTATAAAAGGAAAGCTAAAAGTTGAATTACCAAAGACTGTTGACGCTTCTAAACTTAGTTTGGAAGAGGTTAAGGATATTTTAGAAAAAAACGCACCTAAGAAGAAAGCACCCAAAAAGAAAGCGGCAAAAAAAACAACAACGAAGAAAAATACTTCAAAAAAAACCGCTACAACTAAAAAGAAAAAATAATGGCTTTTGAGTTTCTTGTACCTGTTTCAGAAGATATAGTTGAGGCAAATAATTTTCTTTCAGAACAGTGTTTGGGCAGACAAATACAAATCCATACAAAAGAAGAAGGTGTTCCTGATTTAGACGGAATTGATGTGGTTTTTTTGGGAGTACGAGAGCAAAGAAATCGGGTAAATAAATCATCGGATGCTTCTGTGAATTTCGATAAAATTCGTTCTTCTCTTTACGGGTTGTATCCCGGAAACTGGAGTCTGAAATTTGCGGATCTCGGGGATATTCTACCGGGAGATGAGGTAAGTGATACGTACTTTGTGATCAAAGAAGTTGTCTCTACACTTCTGCAAAAAAATATTGTGCCTTTACTTATCGGAGGCAGTCAGGATATTGTGTACGCTCAATATCGTTCGTATGATATATTGGAGCGTATGGTGAATCTGGTCAATGTAGATAGTCGATTTGATATTGGTAATGCCTCAGAGCCAATTTCAAATCAATCGTTTGTAAGTAGGATTATAGTTGATGAGCCTTATAATCTATTCAACTACAGTAATTTAGGGTATCAAACATATTTCAACGCTCAGGAAGAAATAGATCTGATAGAAAAATTGTATTTTGATGCATATCGACTGGGAGAAGTAATCAATGATGTGACAATTGTTGAGCCCATTATGCGAGATGCAGATATAGTCACTATTGACCTGGGAGCAATTAGTTCGAATTCTTCACCAAACGGTTTTAACGGAAGAGAAATTTGTGCCATCGCCCGCTATGCAGGCATAAGCGACAAAGTTAAAAGCTTTGGGATATACGAATATGATCATGGAGCCGACGAAACATCCAGAGCCATGTTGGTGGCTCAAATTTTTTGGTATTTTATAGAAGGATTAAATTATCGATCCAATGAGTTAGATATTAAGTCTGACAAAAGTACGTTGCATTATAGTGTGCCTATTGATAATGAGGTGCTTTCCTTTTACAAAAGTGTAAAAACGGAGAGATGGTGGATAGAAATACCTTTTTTGTCGTCCGGACATAATAAATTAGAAAGACATACGTTATTACCTTGCACATACAACGATTACGAACGTGCTTGTAATCAGGAAATACCGGAAAGATGGTATAAAGCGAAACGAAAAAACGAAGTATAAATTATTTAACAAGGGGATTTGAGGTTTTTTCTGGAAAAAAATTGTTTTTCTGGAAATAAATAAATAGGTTTACCACCTTGAATCTTGAAGATCTTAACCTAAAACATGTTATGAAGAAATTTGTATCACTCTTTGCTATTTTAGCAATGCTCTACAGTTGTGGTGGTGGAAACCGCGGTGAATTGACTGGAGTGCAAGGTAAAAAATGGCATCCGCAAAAGCCCTATGGCATGACCCTCATCCCCGGAGGATCGTTCATTATGGGTAAATCAGACGATGATAAGGCGGCATTATCTAATGCTCCTACCAAAACGGTAACCGTTCGTTCATTTTATATGGATGAGACAGAGGTTACAAATAGCGAGTACCGACAATTCGTACAGTGGGTTCGTGATTCTACAATTAGAATGCGTCTCGCAATCATGGCAGATGATTTAGGTAAGACGCCAGGTGATGACGGTATTGGAGAGTATGCTTTCTTGGATGCGGATACCGAGAATATGACTGTGTATGAAAAATATGTTTATGATAACTACAGCGGAACCGGAGAAACTGGTTACGAAGGTCGTAGATTAAATAAAGATATTGATATCGAATGGGATGTTGAGGATTATCCAGATGAGTTTTATGCTGAGGTAATGGATACTATGTATATTCCTTTAGAAGAATCTTACAATGGTAGACGTACGCTTGATGTAAGTAAATTTCAATTTCGTTTTACTTGGATGGATATTCAAGCAGCAGCACGTGCTAAGAAAGGTAGAAGAAAAGACTTTGTTAGAGAAGAGGTTATAGAGGTGTATCCGGATACTACAGTTTGGATTAAGGATTTCAATTATTCATATAATGAACCAATGCATAATGATTACTTCTGGCACAGTGCCTATGATGATTATCCAGTTGTTGGAGTATCATGGGAACAAGCCAAAGCATTTTGTACTTGGAGAACAATTGAGAAAAACTCTTTTCAGAAGAAGAAAAATAAAGAATTAGTGAATTATTTCAGACTCCCAACAGAAGCTGAGTGGGAGTATGCTGCCCGTGGCGGGTTAGAGTCTACTACCTATCCTTGGGGTGGACCTTATGCAATGAACGACCGAGGTTGTTTCTTGGCAAACTTCAAGCCACTAAGGGGTAACTATGCTGCCGATAACTTTTTGTATACGGTAGAGGCAAAAACTTTTGACCCGAACGATTATAACTTATATAATATGGCTGGGAATGTTTCAGAATGGGTGCAGTCATCTTATGATCCTGCCTCCTATGAGTATGTGTCATCAATGAACCCGAACGTGAGTGATGATCAAAACAAACGTAAAGTTGTGCGTGGTGGATCTTGGAAAGATGTTGCTTATTTCCTACAGGTAAGTACCAGAGATTACGAATACGCCGATTCTGCGAGGAGTTATATTGGATTCAGAACAGTACAGGATTATATGGGTACTGAATCAACTGGAGAAGAGAATACTCAAAATAAATAATAAGTCCCAAAATTATCTATCAACTTAATTACTAACCCCTTTTTTTAATTATTAAAATTTAAAGAAAATTAAACAATTTTATTATGGCAAATTCAAAAGCAAGCAAGAAGTTAATGAACATGGTATACGGTCTGGGAGCAGCCGTTGTAATTTTAGGTGCATTATTCAAAATTATGCACTGGCCAGGAGGTAATGCAATGCTTATCGCAGGTTTAATTACCGAAGCACTTGTATTTACAATTTCAGCATTCGAACCAGTAGATGACGATTTAGATTGGTCATTAGTGTATCCGGAATTAGCTGGAGGCGTTGGAGGTAAAAAAGATAAAAATGATACAACACCAGACGGATTATTGTCTAAAAAATTAGATGATATGCTTAAAGAAGCAAGAGTTGACTCTAATCTTATGAGTAGTTTGAGTGAAAGTATCAGAAACTTTGAAGGTGCTGCAAAAGGAATTTCTCCAACAGTAGATTCAATTCAAGGTCAGAAAAAATATAGCGAAGAGATGTCAAAAGCTGCGGCTTCAATGGAGTCTTTAAATAGCCTGTACAAAGTACAATTGGAATCTTCTGCACGTCAGGCAGAGGCAAACCAAGCAATTGCTGATAATGCTGCTAAACTTAAAGATCAAATGGAAAGTCTAGCAAGTAACCTGTCTTCTCTTAATGGAGTTTATGGTGGTATGTTAAGTGCAATGAGCAAAAAATAAGACTTAGCGCACATAGAATAAAACTAAAATAATAACTACCAAAATTTAATAAGAGTTATGGCAGGAGGAAAATTATCCCCAAGGCAGAAGATGGTAAACCTGATGTATCTGGTTTTCATCTCAATGTTGGCATTAAATATGTCGAAAGAGGTACTAGCGGCATTTGGTTTGATGAACGAAAAGTTAGTTGAGTCAAACGAAACCACCACAGAACGTAATAATGCGTTTATGGCTGGATTAGTCGAAAAAGTCTCTGAACAACCAGCAAAATATACTCCACTTAAGGAGAAAGCTGACGAAGTAAGCAAGTATTCTGAAGAACTTAATACTTACATTGCTAATATTAAAAACACCATCACAAAGGACCTTTCTGATAAGAAAGATTACGTAACGATGGATAAATCTAATACTTTAGATGAAATTTTCTTTAAAGGTGGTGCTATTACCCCTGCAGGTAAAGAATTCATCAAAAAAATAGATGACTACCGTAAAGGTGTTACCGGCGTTATTGCAGAAAAGTATCCAAACATCGCTACTGATGTTGAGAAAACTTTTGCTACACAACCTGTAACCAACAGAGATGGTCAAAAAATAGATTGGTTAAAATATAACTACGAAGGGTATCCTTTAGTGGCCTCTATAACAAAGTTTACACAATTACAGTCAGATGTTAAAACAGCTGAGAGTAAAGTGCTTTCTGCAATGTTATCAGGACAATTAGAATCAGAGGTTTCTTTATCGAACTTTGAAGCTATCGTGGTTCCGGACAAAACTGCTTTCTTTAGTGGTGAACCGTTTAAGGGTAGAATTATCTTAGGTAAAAAAGATAAAACGCTTAAGGCTCATAAAGTAATCGTTAATGGTAAAGAGCTTGATGCAGAATCAATGCAAGAAGGTCAGACAATGCTTGACTTCCCTGCAGGTAATGTTGGAGAGCAGGATATCAAAGGTGAGTTTCAGTTCAAAGAAGGTGATTCTATCGTAACCATTCCTATCGAGAGTTCTTACGCTGTAATACCAAAACCAAACTCTGCAGTTATTTCTGCTGATAAGATGAATGTGGTATATAGAGGAGTAAATAACCCGATGACTATTTCTATCCCAGGTGTGCCATCTGTAAGTGCGCAAGCTCCTGGTCTTAAAAAAGCAGGTGGTGCTGGTAAATACATGATGAATGTTACTACAGTACGTGCCAGAGAAGTGAGTATCAAAGTTTCTGGTAAATTACCTAACGGAACTTCTGTTAGTGATAGTAAGAAGTTCAGAATTAAAGATATTCCAAGACCTGTAGGGACAGTACGTGGTGAAGATGGATCAATTAAAATGGCTAAAAACGCTTTAGAGATTGCATCAATTGGAGCTATCTTACCTGATTTTGATTTTGATATTAAACTAAAAGTAACAGGGTTTAAGTTTAAAGTAGAAGGTCAGCCAACAGTTAGCATTAACGGTGGAAGACTAAACTCTAAGGCAAAATCTGCTTTACGTAAAGCAAAAAGAGGATCAACAGTTCAAATTATAGATATTAAAGCTCGTTTAACAACTAACGCTGGCTATAAATTGAAAAAGATCTCTCCGGTTATTGTCGAGTTGACAAACTAATAAAAAAATAATGATTATGAATTTGAGAAATTTTCTAGTTACCGTTTTAGGTCTTTTCATTACATCATTTTCTTTTGGTCAGGCTAATATTTTAAATGCCGATGATCCGGACGATATCGGAAAAAAGACCCAAGAGCAAATATTAAATGATAATGACCGTCCTTTGGAATATGGTTATGTCGATGAACGTGATGTATTATGGGCTAAAACTACCTGGGAAGTAATAGATCTTGATGAGAGAATCAACTTTCCATTGTACTACCCAATTGATACCAATAACATTGGTGCTAATCGCCGTTCGCTATATGACGTACTTATGACCAATGTTAAGAATGGGAAGATTAAAAACATTTACTCAGATTCATATTTTACTGAAACACGTACAATCGAGGATCTAAGTACTACATTATCTAGAGTAGATACGACCGATCTTGGATTTGAACAATACAATGCTGGTGAAACAGTGGACCCTCAATATATTAATAAAAGGGAGATTGCTTCTGCTGACGTTTCAGAGTATCGTATTCGAGGGTATTATTATTTTGATAAAAGACAAGGTGAATTGCGTTACCGTTTATTAGGTATAGCGCCTGTTGCGCCTGATGTTAACTTTATCGATGATGATGAGCCTGATATGGTACCGTTATTCTGGATTTGGTATCCTGATGCAAGAGAAATTTTGCATAATGCCAAAGCCTTTAACCGTAAGAATACTTCCATGCCTTTTACCTATGATCATATATTGAACGCGAGACGTTTTAATAGTATGATTTATAAAGAAGATAACATTCAGGGTGACCGTGCAATTAAGGATTACGTGGTGGATAACGCTTTGATGCAATTACTGGAAAGTGAGCGTATCAAAGAAGGTATTCGTAACTTTGAAATGGATATGTGGAGTTATTAAAACTGCATCATAAAATTATAGTTGTAAAACCCTCAATCTTATATTGGGGGTTTTCTTATTTTTGAACCTATGTTGGATTATATACTTGTTGGATTGGGCTTGTCGGGACTAGCATTTGCTGAGCAATTAGCGCAAGAAGGGAAAACTTTTAAAGTGTATGAGAATTATTCTCAAAAATCTTCCCGGGTAGCCGGGGGATTGTTTAATCCGGTAGTATTAAAGAGGTTTACACCCGCATGGGGTGCTTATGAACATATGAAAACCGCTATTCCTTTTTATAAAAAACTGGAAGAAACACTTGATTACAAAATAGTGTATGACCTACCGGTATTACGTAGATTTAATTCGGTGGAAGAACAAAATTTGTGGTTTGAAGCTTGTGATAAACCTATTTTATCTTCCTTGTTATCACCTGAACTTTTAAAGAATACAAATACTGCGATATATGCGCCATTCCATTATGGTAAAGTGAATAATACAGGCAGAATTGCGATAAAAGGTCTTTTAAAAAAATACCTTGATAAATTACGCGACAGCGCTATGCTAGTTGAAGAATCTTTTGAATACGATTCACTCCAATTTAATACATCGGGTGTTGTCTATAATGGATTGCAGGCAAAGCACATTGTTTTTGCTGAAGGTTTTGGAGTCCATAAAAATCCTTTTTTTAATCACTTGCCGATTCCGGGTAATAAAGGAGAGTATTTGATTGTAGAATCTACAGAGTTACAGTTAGAGACTGCCATAAAAGCTTCTATTTTTATCATACCCTTAGGTAATAATCTTTACAAAGTAGGAGCTACCTATAATCCAAATGATAAAACTGAAACAATAACTGTTTCATCAAGAAAAATAATTGAAGATAAACTAAAAGTTTTTTTGAAAAGTAACTATCGTATTATTGATCAAGAAGCGGGAATTCGTCCCACCGTACCAGATCGTAAACCTATACTAGGTACACATCCTGACCACAATGCGATTCATATACTTAATGGGTTAGGAAGCAGAGGGATTTTAACAGGCCCTACGGTTGCAAAGCAGCTCTACCGTCATATCGAATATAATGAGCCATTAGATCCGTTACTATCTATTGATCGATTTAATTAACCTACGAAGATTGTTGTTCTTTTTTATAGTGCATAAAAAAGTTGATCCAAATATTACGTGCTAGCCTCATAATAATCGGCATAAAAGCTATCATTGTACCAACGATTACAAAAAAAGTACCCAACAAGCTAAGCTTAAAAATTAAATTGGAAATCACAAAAGCTGCGACAGCAAAAGCAATACCTACAGGATAACTAACGTACATGGCGCCATAAAAAAAAGAAGGCTCTATTTTATATTTTGTGCCACAGTGTGAGCAACGATCCTCCATTTTTAAGGTTTTGTGCAATTTATAAGGATTAGATTCCTTATACATACTTTCCTCTTGACATACAGGACAGGCACCTGTAATAATACTATATAATTTGGTTCCCCTTAAGAAGTTCATAGTTCCTTTTATTGTATCACAAATTTAAGCATCTTTGCACAAAATTGTTAGAAGCTGATGTTAAACATACACAACTTATCCATATCGTTTGGAGGCGAATATCTTTTTGAAGAAATTAGTTTTAGATTAAATGCAGGAGACCGTGTAGGACTCGTAGGAAAAAATGGAGCAGGAAAGTCAACCATGCTTCGAATTTTGTCAAAAGAACAGGAATCAGATTCAGGTCAGTTGGCCATGGATAAGGATGTCAAGATTGGATTCTTAAAACAGGATATTGATTTTGTGGAGGGACGAACTGTACTGGATGAATCCTACGAGGCATTTACTGAGATCAAGAAAATTGAACGAGAAATTGACGCTATTAATGTTCAGTTAGCCGAACGTACTGATTACGAAAGCGACAGTTATAGTCAATTAATTACTGATTTGAGTGACCATACACATCACTATGAAATTCTTGGGGGTTATAATTATCAAGGAGAAACAGAACGTGTGCTTTTAGGTTTGGGATTTCAACCCGATGATTTTGATCGTCTGACTGATACTTTTTCCGGTGGTTGGAGAATGCGGATTGAATTGGCCAAATTACTTTTGCAAAACAATGATATCTTGCTTCTCGATGAGCCCACTAACCATTTGGATATAGAATCTATTATATGGTTAGAAACCTTTTTAAAAGGGTATGCAGGAGTTGTAGTCATTGTATCTCACGATAAGATGTTTTTGGATAATGTGACCAATCGTACTATAGAAATTTCATTAGGACGTATTTATGATTATAATAAGCCCTATTCCAAGTATTTAGTGCTGCGCAAAGAATTGAGAGAACAACAACTTGCTACGCAAAAAAACCAATCTAAGCAAATCGAGCAGACTGAAAAGCTTATCGAAAAGTTTAGAGCTAAGGCTTCCAAAGCTTCTATGGCACAATCATTAATCAAGAAATTAGACAAGATTGATAGAATTGAGGTTGATGAGGATGATAATGCGGTGATGAATGTTCGATTTCCTGTTAGTGTACAGCCCGGAAAGGTAGTGATAGAAGCTGATGGGATTGGGAAGCGCTATGGTGAGAAAGTTATTTTGCAAGATATCGATCTCTTGGTCGAACGGGGATCCAAAATTGCCTTCGTTGGACAAAACGGGCAAGGGAAGTCAACTTTAGCCAAAATCATTATAGATGAGCTATCACATGATGGTACTCTCAAGCTGGGTCATAATGTTCAGATCGGTTATTTTGCGCAAAATCAATCAGAATACTTAGATGGCGAGCTTACAATTTTGGAAACAATGGTGAATGCTGCCAATGAAAAAACCAGAAGCAGAGTTCGTGATATGCTGGGATCTTTCCTTTTTAGAGGAGACGAGGTTGATAAAAAAGTTAAGGTACTGTCCGGGGGAGAACGTAACCGTTTAGCGCTTTGTAAAATGCTTTTAGAACCGTTTAATGTTCTGGTAATGGATGAACCGACCAATCACTTGGATATAAAATCTAAGAATGTTTTAAAAGAAGCATTGCGCAGTTTTGAAGGCACCTTAATTCTGGTTTCTCACGATAGGGATTTCTTACAGGGAATGACGAATACGGTGTACGAGTTTAAAGACAGAAAAATTAAAGAATACCTGGGGGATATAGACTTCTATCTGGAGCAGCGTAAGGTTGCAGATTTACGGGAGATTGAAAAAAAAGATAAGCAAACTAAATCCGTTTCTGCTACTAAAGTTGATGCGAAGCAGTCTTATGAGGATCAGAAAAAGGTTAAATCCTTGCACAATAAATTAAGCAATGTTGAATCCAAAATTAATCAACTAGAACGGGATATTAAGGCTATAGATCAGAATCTTGAATCTGATTATGATACAACAGTGGCCAGTCCAAATTTTTTCGAAAATTACGAGAAAAAGAAAGTTCGTCTTCAGAAACTCATGAAGGAGTGGGAGGAGGTTCAGGAAACCATAGAGGCGCTGGGTTAATGCTTTTAAGAGGTAAGCGGCGTATAATCGACAAAGAACGCTTATTTTTATGACTTTTTTAACTGCACTACCGCGGCGGTGTTAATAGTTTTGTAAAAATTTCAGCAAATCTGAAATTCATTACCTACTATGAGAAAAATTATTCTTACAGTGATGGGTATTTTACTCATCATTGCCGCTTTTTTTGGAGCACAATCCATAATCAATAGTAAAAAACGTCCTGTAGCAAAACCAGCAAAAGTAGTGAAGACTATTTTTGTGGATACGGTGCAGAATAGTACTATCCCTATCAGCATATCGGCTAATGGAAATCTTACTGCAAAGCAGCGTTTGGAGCTTTTTGCTGAAGTACAAGGTGTATTCAGAGGTGGATCAAAATTATTTAGAACGGGACAAGCGTATAATAAAGGTCAGACGTTGATTCGTATTGACGCGTCAGAGTATTATGCGACCGTTCAATCATCAAAAAGTAATTTGTTTAATTTGATTACTTCGATCATGCCGGATCTCCGTTTGGATTATCCTGAAGTATATCCCAAGTGGCAGAAATATCTCGCAGATTTTGATCTTAGCAAATCAACTCCACCATTACCTGAAATCACTTCAGAAAAGGAAAAATATTTTATAAGTGGAAGAAATATTCTCACCTCTTATTACAATGTTAAAAATCTCGAACAACGTTTGTCAAAATACCGAATCACGGCTCCTTTTCAAGGGGTGTTGACCGAAGCTTTGGTGACAGAAGGAACGCTTATAAGACAGGGGCAAAAGTTAGGCACCTATATTGAAACGGGAGTATACGAGATGGAAGTAGCGATACCAAAAGCCTATGGTAATCTGATCGAAATAGGTAAATCTGTGGAGTTGACAGATCTGGATCAGGGTAAGAGCTATACAGGCAAAGTGAGCCGCCTTAATGCTAGCGTGAATCAAGCTTCTCAAACTATCACCGCCTATATAGAATTAAAAAACAAAGAATTGCGAGAAGGGATGTATCTCGAAGCGCAATTGGATGCAAAGGAAGAACCAAATGCAATTGAAATAGATCGTAACTTATTACAGGAGGGCAACAAGGTCTTTATTGTGCGAGACAGTGTATTGGACTTAATTGAGGTACAGCCTGCTTATTTTGGCGAACAAAAAGTAGTTGTAAAGGGAATACCTGATCAAACTATTTTATTAGCTAAAAGTGTTCCCGGAGCGTATGCAGGAATGTTAGTAGCAATCTACGAAGAGAAGCGTGCATCTGACGTAGCGCCGCGCACCACAAACGATAAGCAATAATGAGAAATGTAATCGCGTATTTTATAAAGTATCACGTTGCAGTCAATGTGATCGTCATAGCATTTTTCATTTTTGGTATATTAGGAGCATTGTCTTTACGTTCCTCCTTTTTTCCACTGGTGGATTCAAAAATTATTAATATCAGTGTTATTTATCCGGGCGCATCGCCACAGGAAATAGAGGAAGGGGTTGTGCTCAAAATAGAGGATAATTTGAAGGGGCTGGATGGTGTGGATCGTGTAACATCCACTTCACGAGAAAACAGTGGGACGATTACTGTAGAAATTGATAAAGGAAAAGATATCGATTTCATGCTGCTCGAGGTCAAGAATGCTGTTGACCGGGTACCTTCATTTCCCACGGGAATGGAACCTCTTGTAGTGGCAAAACGTGAAGAAGTTCGGCAGACGATTAGTTTCGCAGTCAGCGGAAAAGATATTCCATTGAAGACCCTAAAACAAATTGGGAGCCAAATTGAAAACGATCTGAGAGCCATTGATGGGATTTCCCAGATTGAAGTAAGTGGTTACCCGGAAGAGGAAATTGAAATAGCCGTAGATGAGAATAGTTTGTTAGCCTTTAATCTTACCTTCAGCGATGTAGCACAAGCGGTAAGTCGCGCCAATATTCTCACCACAGGAGGTACGATTAAAACGGATGCCGAAGAATACCTGATTCGCGCCAATAACAGATCTTATTACGGAGAGGAACTTATAAATCTAATTGTTCGAGCTGACCCAAGTGGTCAAACCATTCGTTTAAAAGATGTTGCGGTACTTAGGGATCGATTTTCAGAAACACCTAATACAACCTATTTCAACGGAGATCTGTCCGTAAATGTAACAATAACCAGTACAAATACAGAAGATTTAATTTCATCCGCCGAAAGTACCAAAGAATATATTGAAGATTTCAATCAAAGGTATAGTAACGTTCAATTAAGTGTTGTTAGTGATTTGTCCATAACATTGGTGCAACGTACTCAGTTGCTAACTGAGAATGCGATTATAGGGATGATTCTGGTGTTGATTTTTCTTTCGTTGTTTCTAAATACACGATTGGCATTTTGGGTTGCTTTTGGATTACCGGTAGCATTTTTGGGAATGTTCATTTTTGCGGGATATTTTGATGTAACAATCAATGTGTTGTCTTTATTCGGGATGATCATTGTTATTGGTATTCTGGTTGATGACGGAATTGTTATTGCTGAGAATATTTATCAACATCATGAACAAGGCAAAACACCTATACAGGCTGCAATTGATGGTACAATGGAGGTTATTCCACCCATTATATCAGCTATTATAACCACGATTTTGGCTTTTGGTATCTTTTTATTTCTCGATGGGAGGATTGGTGAATTTTTTGGCGAAGTATCTGTCGTAGTTATTCTAACATTAGTTGTTTCTCTGGTAGAAGCTTTGATTATTCTTCCTGCGCATTTAGCTCATTCTAAAGCACTAAAGCCACAAACCAATGAACCCAAAAAGGGAATCGCAAAAGTTTTTGCAAAGCTTCGCTACATCAATGCATTTGGTGACAGGGTCATGGTCTGGCTTAGAGATAATATATATAGTCCAATGCTACGGTTTGCAATACAATTCAAGTTTTTGACTTTTGCAATTTTTGTGTTTATCTTTATTCTGACGATAGGTTCGATCGGTGGGGGTGTTATAAGAACTGCCTTTTTTCCTCAGATCGCCAGTGACAGGGTTTCGATTACCTTAGAAATGCCTAATGGAACCAATGAAAAAATAACCGATAGTATTATTTCTTTTATTGAAGAAAAAGCTTGGGAAGTTAATGATGAACTAACCAAAGAATATATCAAGGAAGATGGAAAGCAATTGGTCGAAAACATGATTCGACGGATAGGTCCTGGAGCCTCTTCAGCCTCACTGACCATTAATTTATTACCGGGAGAAGAGCGACCGGATGCTGTTGCATCCGGCTTAGTTACCAATATGATTCGTGATAAAGTTGGTCCGGTAATTGGCGTTGAAAGCTTAATTTACGGAAGTGGAGGTAATTTTGGAGGAAGTCCGGTCTCGGTTTCTCTGTTAGGTAATAATATTGCGGAGTTAAAAGCTGCGAAGCAGGAGCTTAAACAAGCTTTAGAAAACAATACCTTACTAAAAGATGTCGCAGATAATGACCCGGCAGGAATTAAGGAGATTCGCCTACAGCTGAAAGAGAATGCCTATCTCTTAGGACTCAATTTACGAGAGGTGATGACACAAGTACGGGGTGGATTTTTTGGTGTGCAAGCACAACGTTTTCAGCGAGGACAAGACGAAATTAAAGTGTGGGTGCGATATGATCGTGACAACCGCTCCTCTATCACCAATTTGGATGAAATGCGTATCGTAACACCTACCGGACAAAGAGTTCCGCTAAGTGAAATTGCAGATTATGAAATAGTGCGAGGTGATGTAGCCATCAATCACCTTGAAGGTCGTAGAGAAATTCAAATTTCCGCAGATCTCAAAGATCCATCGACAACAAGCGCCACAGATATTTTGGCAGACATACAAACCGTAATAATGCCGGAGATTACATCCAAATATCCTACGGTAACTCCTTCTTATGAAGGACAGAACAGAGAAGCAGGTAAATTATTAGGTTCTCTGGGACCGGTTGGGTTGACGGTGTTATTATTAATATATATTACCATTGCCTTTACCTTTCGTAGTTACAGCCAACCACTTTTACTACTTTTATTAGTTCCTTTCTGTTTACCTGCAGTGGCATGGGGACACTGGATTCACAGTTTTCCTATCAACATCTTATCGATGTTGGGAATTATTGCTCTGATAGGTATTATGGTAAACGATGGTTTAGTACTTATCGGTAAGTTTAATTCTAATTTGAGAGCAGGGTTGTCATTTGAAAACGCTATTTACGAAGCAGGAAGAGCACGTTTTAGAGCTATATTCTTAACTTCAATCACTACAATAGCTGGTTTGGCACCCTTAATTTTTGAGAAAAGTAGACAGGCACAATTTCTTAAACCTATGGCCATATCCATTGCATATGGGATTGGTTTTGCGACCGTTCTAACCTTGTTGTTATTACCCCTGTTTCTTTCTTTTAGCAACACGATAAAGTATAAAGGAAAATGGTTAATAACAGGTAAGAATGTATCTAAGGAAGAAGTCGAGCGCGCAATTAAAGAACAAAAAGAAGAGGATGAAAATCATTAAAATTATAAGATATTCGGTTATAGCTTCATTCCTGATGTTAATAACCGGAGTAACGCATGGACAAACGTTAACCAAACAGGAAGCCGTTCGGATAACACTGGAAAATAATCTGGGAGTAAAAATCGTTACGAATTCTATTGAAATTGCTGAGAATAACAAAAGTATATTAAACTCCGGATATTTACCTAGTTTAACCGGTGATGCCGGAGCAAACTATCAATTGGCAAATACTACAACTTCTTTTCCGGGAGTTGTTGATCCTGATACGGGTGAACCGCTAGCTGATCGAGTCATTGAAGATGCAGAGACACAGCGCTATACAGCAGGTTTAAATTTAAATTATTTATTGTTTGACGGATTAGGGAGATATTATAACTACAAAAGGTTAAAAGAGCAATATAATTTATCCGGGCTACAAGCTAGAGAAACTATTGAGAATACCATCCTGCAACTTTTTAGCGTGTACTATGAGGTAGCACGACTGACTGAAAACGAAGCGATTCTGGAGGAGACTTTAGCAATTTCGCAGGAGAGGGTACAACGTTCGCAATATCAGTTTGAATATGGTCAGAATAATAAACTGGCTGTTCTCAACGCCAAAGTAGATGTTGCAAATGACAGTATCAACTTGCTAACGGTGAGACAATCAGTACTCAATGCAAAGCGGGATCTTAATGTAATTCTGAATGCTTCGGATTTAGATGCACCATTTCAGGTAGATACTATTGTCGCTTTTTTACCAAAACTTCAATTAGATACGTATCTCGAAAAAGCCGAAGAGCATAATGTCGCTTTACTTCAAAATCGAAGTAATTTGGCTATAAATTCATATGATATTAAAATTAGTAAGTCCGGGTTTTTACCAACCATTGGTCTTACGGGATCGTATGGATGGAATCAAAACCGAAGTCCGGCATCTGCATTTTTTCCGGGAAACCTTTCTAATACAGCGACGTTGGGAGCAGGAATAAACTTAAGTTGGAATCTATTTGATGGAGGACGAACCATTACCCAAGTAAAAAACAGTAAAATAGTTCTCGATAATCAAGAACTGGCAAGGGAGCAGCTTGAGCTGGAAGTTCGTAGGGATATAGCCAATGCCTTTGGTAATTATAGAAATCGTCTCAACATTTACAAAATTCAGAGACAGAATGTACTCACCAGTGAGAATAATTTTGAACGTTCTGAAGAACGATTTAAGTTAGGGCAGATCACATCTATTGAGTTCAGACAAGCACAGATTAATTTAATCAATGCTAAGACAAACAAAAACCAAGCAAAGTATACTGCAAAATTGGCGGAGTTGCAATTGTTACAATTGACAGGACAGTTATTGAATGTTCAATTTTAATCTTTCGCTGTATTTACGAATTAAAAGGTAGCAGATGTACGAACATTTTTTTCAATGCCCGTATTGTTGGGAAAACATTTCTATGTTGTTAGATGCTTCGGTAGCTAACCAAACCTACATTGAAGATTGTGAGATTTGTTGTAACCCCATAGAATTACGGACACAATTTGTAGATAGAGAGTTGATTTCTTTTACAGCAAATAGCATTGAACAATAGGTAACGTGATGACTATCAAAGTGTCGGATATTTTTTATATTTTTTATGAAAAAGAGTTGGATATAATTGAAAAAGGGTTGTATATTTGCCGTCCACAACGAGCACGTTGCTTGAATAAAGGTTTCATTAAGGTTATTCCTTAAACGTCGGAAGACATTAAATTTTGAAATCATGTGGCATATATCGCGGGATAGAGCAGTAGGTAGCTCGTCGGGCTCATAACCCGAAGGTCACTGGTTCGAGTCCAGTTCCCGCTACTAGAAAAGATAAGGCTTCACAGTAATGTGAGGCTTTTTTTATGGCTTGGTAACAACAATAGGTACAACATTTGGATCAAGATCAATTGTTGTGTTTAAGCAAAAATTCTGGTTAACCTAAAAAGGAAGAATTCCACATTTTTGACTCCTCTAAACTGCGCTCTAAAGGCTTTTATTTTCGCATTAAAAGATTCTGCTGATGCATTGGTACTCCTATTGATAAAATAATTCAATATGGACCTATAGTTTATAGTGATTGTATTGGCAATAGTATTGAATGCTTTGAAGCCTGTTTGTTCAACATCCTTATACCAATGTGCTAGTTTAGTATAGGCTGACTGAATAGAAGTAGCCGTATTGAATATACTTCTTAGTCCTTGAACTAAATCATATGCTTTTTTAATATCTGGATACTGATCGAATAGTATCTTGGATCTTAGGTGTTGATTTTCTGTCCAATTATTTGGTGCTTTATAGAGCAGATATCTGCTTCTGGCTAAGAGTTGTTTTCTGGTATCTCCATTAGAAAAGGTTTCAGCATTGAAGTTTTTTTGATTAGTTTTAGCTTGTTTGATTTGCTCATTTTCCTGATCTATAGCTTCCCAACGATGTTTTATTCTAATGTCTTGCAAGGCTTCTAAAGCTAGTTTTTGTACGTGAAATCGATCTGTGACTTGTATGGCTTTAGGAAAACATTTCTTAGCGATCGCTTTCATTGAATTAGCCATATCTAGAGTGATCTCTTTTACTTTATCTCTTAGTGATTTTGGAATTTTCAGTAATTGCGCTACGATAGGGTCTACTTGGGTGCCTGCCAGTATAGCAACAATAGCTCCTTTTCTTCCTTTGGCTTTTTTATTGGTAATAATTGTGTAGAGTTCTCCCTTAGAAAGTGTTGTTTCATCAATAGACAAATACGTACCCATATTCTCTGGAAAAATCAACCATTCCTTAGCATGAGGTTTTTCTTTCCACTCCTTAAACTCACTCAAAGAATCTCGGTATTGACGTTGTAATTTCTTGCCGTTAACGCCATAAAAACTACCAATAGTATGACAATCGTTGGGTTTAGTAGTGATTAAGTGCTTTTAAAAAAGCAGCGAACTCAACTGTCATACGAGTCCCCTGCGCTACTAAATTCCAATCTCTCTGAACAGCTGCCTTGGTCTTTTTATCTAGCCAACGACGGCGTTTAATATGAAGATAGACCTTTTTACCACGAATGGGAAAGTCTTGAATCGTTATCTCTTTGTGAAAACCGTGAGAAATAACCAGTCCGGAAGAAAATTCTTGAGGGATCGCTACTTTCTCCTCGAAATTAAGATGGAGAACATCTTGCTTTATTTCATGTTTTACAATGTCAAAATGAGTAATCAGTAGTTCCGGTAAAAGAACCTTCAGTAAGTCTATATAGGGATCCAATCTTTGCTTTTTTTTGACAAAGATCTTATTCTATTTTCAATTCACCCACAACTTTTAGGAATGATCCCAACATTTTAGTATTTTTTTTAAGAAATGTAATTTGGCGAAAATTAATGTTAGTTGTATTCGTATTTTATTTTGAACATTTTTTAACTTGGAATATGTTCTGTTTTGAGTTAATATTTGGTAAAAAGTGCCCAATCAATTTCTAATTAGTGCAAGCCATACCCTTTTAAAACTTAGATTTTCTTCCGGTAACATTTTTATATTTTGGACCGCCACATAGAGGACATCCCACTTTTGAATTAGTTAATTGGGTACTAATGATTTTAGTTGTGTTTTTCTGAAATATGGCTTCTAGTTCAAGAATTTATCTGTAATAAAAAGGCAAAGTCTGTATTTTACCAAAAGGTTTTTGTTGCTCAATTTTAATAGAGAGACCGATATTAATGTATTCTATAGATTATTTTTTACCATTAAAGATTCTACTTAATGAAAGTTTCAAACTCTCATTTTCCATCCAAGTAGAATATAAACTCTTGTCAAAAATTGACCCTATTTACTAAATCTGCTAGGATTTAGTAAAAAACCTCAAAACATAGAACAGATTCCTAACATTCACCACATCTATTTATGGGCTACTCAATCTAAAAATCTGTTCAATGTAAATTTAAGAATTAGAATGCTCGTTTACGTATTTCTTAAGAAACTTCTCCAATTCAGGAACATCACATTCAAATCCCATTTCTTCAGCCTGTTCTATTACTTCTTCTCCAGACATATTCTTCTGGCATCCAATATGCATCATCACCAATGCACCGGAGCGTTTTCCAGATTTGCAATGAACTACGATAGGTTTTGGGAGCGTTTCAAGTTCCTGTCTAAAATCATTTACTTTAGCCTCTGATAAATTATCTTCAGATACACCAATATGTCTGTATGTAAGATTATTTTCCTTAGCTAGTTTTTCTTCTTTTTCCGTAGAAACGTTTTGTTCTTCTTCCTCAGTCTGCAAATTTATAACCGACTTGAAGCCTTTATCGGTAAAAGTTTTAAAGCTGTTTTTATCCGGATCAAATGCAGCCACCGAAATTTCATTATTTACTTTCTTGATTTCCTTTTCCATAGTTTCTTTCTTTATTTTAATTTTCTGTTCTATTTTCAATTGGTAAGCCTGCAGCCTTCCATGCCTTAAAGCTACCTGGAATGCTATTCACATTCTGAAAGCCATTTTTTTGTAAAATACTGGCCGCAATGCTAGCTCTATAGCCGCTGGCGCAATACACAGCAAGGTTTTGTTCTTTGTCTAGAGTGTTGATCTTATCAGATAGTTCTCCAAGAAATATATGTGTGGCATCAGGGATATTGCCATTTTGCCATTCTTTGTTTTTACGTACATCCAATGGCTGATATTGTTCTTTGTTTTCGCTGAGCTCATGAACACTTAGTTGAGGCAATTTTTTGATTGGTTTACCCGATTCTTGCCAATTGCGCATGTTCCCTGCCAGATAGCCCTTAAAATTGGTATGTCCGGTGCGCCACAGCAGCTTTACGACCCGCTCTAGGTCCTTATCCTCGTGCAGGATTAGCAAAATGGGTGCATTTGTATCTATCAGCCAACCGGCCCAAACCGACAGAATGGGACGTTGTCCTATGTTAATGGCACCCTCAATATGGCCGCCTCCAAAAGCCAACATATCCCGGGTGTCGATAATGATCGTATCAGTATTCTTCATTTCTTCCTCAAACTCTTTTACGCTCAAAGACCTCACTTGTGGCGTATGACCAAAAGTTTCTGGTCCCTTAGCATTAAGATTTTTCATCTTTGGGTAATGGGTAGGTACAGGAGGCGCACTATCCTGAATCGCTTTTTTAAATTCGTTGAAAGTCTCGATCTGCATGAATGGATTATGTTTCTTCTCGTATCCGATAGTTGTATGCATACGGTCTCCAATATCAGGACCACAAGCCGAGCCTGCTGCATGGCATGGATAAACAATTACTTTATCGCTAAGCTGGCAGAAAACTTCCCGCATGGTGTTAAAAAGAGCCTTGGTCAATTCCTCGGTTTTCTCATCCCCCAATAAATCAGGTCGTCCTAAAGAATCAATGAACAGGGAATCCCCGGTTAAAATGCCCCACGGATCTTCTTCATGCGATTCGTATAATAAGTAAGATAAATGTTCGGGGGTATGACCGGGAGTATGCTTAGCTCTTAGTTTGACCTGGCCGAATTCAAACTTATCTCCTTCTCGAACAGATTCATGGGCAAAATCATAGGTTGCATCACCTTCAACGCTCACAAAAATTTTAGCGCTTCCGTTGCAACGGGAAGCCAACTCACGCGCTCCGCTCATAAAATCTGCATGGATATGGGTTTCAAAAATATGGGTGATAGTTACGCCGTATTGCTGTGCTTTTAGGAGGTAGATATCGGCATCGGGTCGAGGATCAATTACTGCTGCGCAGCCTGCACTTTCATCACATAAAAAATATGAGACCTGGGCAATACCTTCTGCTAATATTGGTTCAAATCTTAAAGCCATAATATGCCTATATTAGAAGTTTAGGCTATCTAAATTAAGCGTTATAATTGACAAATAAAGTTAAGACAAAATTAAAGGTTTGTGGTATAACAAGAGATTAACACAAGCTTTGTTAGATGTTAATAGTTTTAGAAAATTACAATATGAAACCTTACGTTTACGATTTGAGAATATAAAGGATAATAAAATTTGATAGAATTAAATTACAAAAATGAGGGGTCTCAATGGGTTCTTCTCAAATTTTCTACTAAAGACTGAAAAAAAGTTGATTGAAGTAGCTTTACCTGTAGCAATGGAAAAAACACAGAAGATTGCGATTATTAATCTCAATAATTTTCTGGTTGTAAATCAGTCAGCACATTACCACTTCATTCTGCAAAATGCTCCCTTTTCGGGCAATGAGCTTCCCTCAAAGATTCTCGGTATTGCCGTTGGAATTTCTTACCGTTAACACCATAAAAACTACCAATAGTATGAGAATCGTTAGGCTTAGTAGTGATTAAGTACTTTAAAAAAGCAGCGAACTCCACTGTTATACGGGTTCCCTGCGCTACTAAATTCCAATCTTTTTGAACAACTATCCTAATCATTTTATCTAGCCAACGACGGCGTTTAATATGAAGATAGACCTTTTTACCACGAATGGGAAAGTCTTGAATCGTTATCTCTTTGTGAAAACCGTGAGAAATAACCAGTCCGGAAGAAAATTCTTGAGGGATCGCTACTTTCTCCTCGAAATTAAGATGGAGAACATCTTGCTTTATTTCATGTTTTACAATGTCAAAATGAGTAATCAGTAGTTCCGGTAAAAGAACCTTCAGTAAATCAATATATGGATCCAATCTTTGTTTTTTTTCACAAAGATCTTATTCTTTTTATAATTCACACACAGCTTTTAGGAATGATCCCTAATCTCTTTTCATGTAGCTCTCAACTTACTAAAATACTTTTATAGGAGAGATTATAAAATTTTTAAAAATCAATTTTCTTCCAAAAATGCCTTTTTATTTAATACATTTTAAATTTAAGTGAATGAATTTTATACATTTATAAAAATTCCAATTTTTTAGAATGTTCAGATTAATCATGTTTGTGTTTATTGGATTGAATTTGTTTTCATGCAGCAATCAAAAGGAGAATAGTAAATTTAAGATTGGCTTTTCTCAAACTGGTTTTGAAGATGATTGGAGGAAAGCCATGAATCAATCCATGGAAATTCAAGCTGGATTTTATCCAGAGATTAAACTCATAATACTGGACGGCGAGGACGATATCGATAACCAAATAGGTGATATCAAAAAATTAATAGATAGCCGTGTTGATGCATTAATTGTTTCCCCTGTAAAATCAAAGCCTATTACTCCTATAGTTGAGAAAGCCTTTAAAATGGGAATTCCTGTCTTAGTTGTAGATAGAAAAATAGATGGGCAAAATTACACAGCTTATCTTGGAGGTGATAATTACCGAGTAGGAGCTAATGCTGCAAATTACTTAGCTTCTATTTCTCAATCAAAAAAAAGAATTATAGAAATTAAGGGTTTATCAGGTTCTTCGCCTGCTTTAGAACGAAGTTTAGGGTTCAATAATGTAATTAAAAATACCGAAAATCTTGAGGTTGTAAAGACACTCGAGAGTAATTGGGAAAGTTACTCAATTAAAGATAGTCTTCGTTTATTATTAGATGAAATTAAAGAAATAGATTACATCTTTACTCACAATGACAGAATGGCTTTAGGTGCTTGGGAAGTTGCCAAAGAAAAAGGTCTACATAATTCTATTAAATTTATTGGAGTGGATGGTTTACCCGGTCCAAATGGAGGTATTAATTTAGTACAACAGGAAATCCTCTTAGCCACTATACTGTACCCGACTGGTGGTGATGAGGCAATTAAAATTGCCTTGAAAATATTAAATGGAGAAAAAGTACCTAAAAATAATATTTTAAATACTACGCTTATCGACTCCAGAAATGCTGATATCATGAAAAATCAGTTTGAAAAGATCGCTCAGCATCAAATGGATATTGAAAATCAGCAAAAAAAGATAAAGAAACAAGAAGAAACATACTCCACCCAATTAAACAATTTAAAGCTTTTACTAGCTTTATTGATTTTGAGTTTTCTATTAGGGACTTATGGAATTTACACAAGTTATAAACTTAAAAAGAAAAAGCGAGAATTAGAACTTCAAAATAAGAAGATAACCGTTCAAAGAAATCAAATAAAAAAAATAGCTGAGGAAGTAAAAAGAAGTAATGAAGCCAAAACAAATTTTTTTACGGGCTTATCACATGAGTTTAAAACACCAATTACGTTGATTCTTTCATCGATAGAATCCTTGTCGGAAAATAAATTATTAGATAAGAAACTAACACGGGAAGTAGGTCTAATGTTTAATAATTCTAAAAGGCTTTTACGTTTAATAAATCAACTACTTGATTTCAGAAAAATTGAAGACCGAAAATTTATCTTAAAAGCTTCTGAAACTAATCTATATGAGTTTTCAAAATTGATATTTAATGATTTTAAACGTGAAGCACAAAAACGGAATATCAATTTTTCTTTTACCTGTAATAATAAGGAATTAAAAATTTTTATCGATAGGGATTTAATGGATAAAGTCTATTTTAATTTACTGTCCAATGCATTTAAGTTTACTCCCCATAACGGAACTATACATATAGAGATTCATGATGATAAGGAAAGTAATTTTGCCAATATTTGTTTTAAAGATTCAGGTATAGGAATTCCAAAGGAAGAAATAAATAAAGTGTTCAAACCTTTTTATCAGGGTTCAAATAACAACAAATCAAGTTCAGGGATTGGGTTACATCTTTCAAAGGAGTTTGTAGAATTGCATAAAGGATCTATTGAGGTCAGATCTAGGCATGGTGCTGAATTTATCATTTCCTTATACAAAGGGAGTGCACATTTAAATTCAGATGAAGTGATCTTTGAACCAGACATCATTGATGATGGAGTTTTAACTTTTTCGGAAGATTATGAAGAAGACACTTTCAAAATAAGTAAAAAAATAAATTCAGAAGAAAAATATTCAATATTAATTATTGAAGACAACTCCGATTTAGCTCAGTATTTAAAAGGCAAACTATCTACAGAATATCAAATTTGTATTTCGGATGGATCTGATGGTGTGGAAAAGTCGCTCGAACTCATTCCAGATATAATTATTTCTGATATTAATTTATCTGGAAAGCTTAGTGGATTTGAGATATGTAAAACCCTCAAAAATGACTTAAGAACATCACACATTCCTAATATTATTCTTACTGCATTAAATAACAAAGAATCCTATATTCAAGGTCTTCAATCCGGGGCAGATTTATATCTGACAAAGCCATTTAGTTTCGCCATTTTATTTCAATCAATTAAGACCTTGCTTTATAATAGAGAAAAATTGAGATACTATTACATAAATAATATTCACAAGGTAGATACCCATCATAATTTTGGATTATTTGAGCAAGACTTTATTTCCAGTATTAATAGGTTTATCGAAGAGAATCTCGATAATTCTAGTTTCTCAGTAGAACAATTAGCAGATAAATTAAATATATCTCGGGTACAACTTTATAGAAAAATTAAAGCAATTTTAGGTATAAATATTAGTGATTATATTCATAACATTAGACTTGATAGAGCTAGAGCTATGCTAGATGATTCTAAATTATCCATCTCAGAGATAGCGTACGCAGTCGGTTTTTCTTCACCAAATTACTTCTCCACGAGTTTTAAAAATAAATTCAATAAAACACCTAAAGCTTACCGCACTAATAAGGATTAATCTTAATTAGCTGTTGTATGATTTAATAAAGGTTATTCCTGGAGTTCACTTTCTTATCTATTATATCAAAATACTCTTCAAATGGCGCATATAAATTGTTTCTTTTCCAATTTCTCTTCGTTACAAAATAAATCCGTAGCTAAGGCTATGCAATGATTTTATATCTTAATAAATTAAAAAATAATTCAATTTCTTTATACGACATTTAAAAGCTAACATGGTATTATTAATTTGACAAAAAAATATTATTTTTTTAATCAATATAGTATTTTTTTATTGTATTAGTTTGAAAATTATTAAAAATAGATTGGTTTTCTAATAAAATGATAATGGTTAATCTTATTTCTTTGAATCAATTTTAATAGTTTGTGTAACAATTTTATAAGAATACATGATCGAAATTTTTTAATTTAATATGTAAACAATTGTAAAGCAATGTTTTAACAACAGTTTAATGTTTCATAAGCAATATTATAACTTATTGAAACATAACTAAAGCTGAGGTTTTTCTTTTCAATGGATATTGTAACAGTAAAATTAACTCCTACAACTACATGAATAGAAAAATACTCATTTGGTCAATTACTGCAGCACTTGCAGGTTTCTTATTTGGTTTTGATACTGTGGTTATATCCGGTGCAGAGAAAAAATTACAATTCCTTTGGGGAACTTCAGATGTGTTCCATGGTATTGTTGTTATTGGGATGGCACTTTGGGGAACCGTAATTGGTGCCTTTTTTGGTGGGATTCCAACCAATAAGCTTGGTCGTAAAAAAACCTTAGCTTGGATTGGTGTCCTATACACTATATCGGCAATAGGTTCTTCTCTTGCAAACGACCCTGTAACATTCGCGGTTTTTCGATTTATTGGAGGTTTGGGAGTTGGCGCATCAACTATTGCAGCGCCTGCCTATATCTCAGAAATAGCGCCTGCTAAAGATAGGGGCAAACTTGTAGGTTTATATCAGTTTAATATTGTGTTTGGAATCCTAGTAGCTTTTCTGTCCAATTATTTGCTGAATAATATAGGAGAAACTGCATGGAGATGGATGGTAGGTATTGAGGCAATTCCGGCCGCCATTTATACGATTTTTGTATTGACAATTCCAAAAAGTCCCAGATGGTTATTAACTAAGTTGAGAAATGCCGAAGCTGTAAGTGTTCTTGAAATTATTAATCCAGAACAGTATTCAGAAAAGTTAATGAAGGAAATTAAAGATGAAATGGAGAATACTGTGCCAAATGAAAATATATTTTTAAGGAAGTACAGGTTTCCGTTAATCTTAGCATTTTTAGTAGCTTTTTTTAATCAATTATCTGGAATCAATGCATTGCTTTATTATGCACCAAGAATTCTAGGAGAGGCAGGATTAGGAGAGAGTTCAGCATTATTAAGTAGTATTGGAATTGGGGCAACAAACTTAGTGTTCACAGTTTTAGGCATTTTTCTTATTGATAGGCTAGGTAGAAAACAACTGATGTATATTGGTTCGATAGGTTATATTGTCTCATTATCCTTAGTGTCGGCTGCGTTCTTTTTTAATTGGGAAGGCGGTACAATGCCTTTATTCCTATTTATGTTTATAGCGGCACATGCCATAGGACAAGGCACGGTTATTTGGGTATTTATTTCAGAAATATTTCCTAATCATTTAAGAGGTTCTGGTCAGTCATTTGGTAGTTCTGTGCATTGGGTATTGGCAGCTGTTGTACCCTCCTTAGTCCCTGTGCTATTTTCTACAATAGGTGCAAGTATGGTGTTTTTATTTTTTGCAATTATGATGGTGGGCCAATTACTATTTGTCATTTTTATGATGCCAGAAACCAAGGGCATTTCCTTGGAAGGATTAAGTAAAAAATTAATTAAGTAAGATAACAAAAATGAAAAAATCAAGCAATCTGATTCCAGTCCTTTTTTCACTGTTGTTCTTTGTTAATTGTAAACAAAGAGTAGATAAGAGAATAGAAAGTGAAGAATTAAAAACTGATGTTTCCTTTTCAGAGGAAGAACTCTATCGTCCCAATTTTCATTTTACACCAAAAGCTAATTGGATGAACGATCCTAATGGTATGTTCTATTATAATGGCTATTATCATTTATACTTTCAATATCATCCAGACGACAATGTTTGGGGGCCTATGCATTGGGGACACGCCATTAGCACAGACATGATTAGTTGGACAGAGCAACCTATAGCTATTTATCCAGATAAATTAGGAACTATTTTCTCTGGAAGTGCTGTTGTTGATATTAGTAACAGCTCTGGATTAGGCGAAGTGAGTAAAGCTACACCAATTGTTGCTATATACACCAATTTTAAAAAATTAGAAGGTGATGATAACTCCAAACAGACACAAAGCATCGCTTTCAGTAATGACGAAGGAAGAACGTTTACCAAGTATGAGAATAATCCTGTTATTGATAATAATAATATAAAGGATTTTAGAGATCCAAAGGTTACTTGGGATGAAGAAAGAAACAAATGGGTTATGTCACTAGCAGCTGGAGACAAGATAATGTTCTATGAATCTAAAAACTTAAAAGATTGGAATCTACTTTCAGATTTCGGGAAAGGTATAGGAGGTCATGGAGGTGTTTGGGAATGTCCAGATTTATTTAAACTACCAGTATTGGGCACTGACGAATCTAAGTGGGTGCTTTTTGTTAGTATTAATCCTGGAGGACCAAATGGAGGTAGTGCTACACAATATTTTATTGGAGATTTTGATGGTACCCATTTTATTATCGATAAAGAATTCGAAAAAAGATTAAATGAAGAACATAATTATTGGATAGATTTTGGAAGGGACAATTATGCGGGTGTGTCTTGGTCTAATGTAAGGACAAAAGATGGCGGTAAGCTCATGCTCAGTTGGATGTCTAATTGGGATTATGCTCAAAAGGTACCAACACAAAAATGGAGAAGTGCAATGACTGTGGCTAGAAAAGTACAGCTAAAAAAAGATAATAATGGCTACAGATTGTTTTTTAGTCCAGTAAATGAGCTTTCTAAATACAGAAGCACAAAATATAAAAATGAGAATATTAAAATAAAAGAAGAGACAAAACTAATGGCTTCTGAAGCTATTGATTTAGCGAGTACAGAAATTAACTTTAAGATATCAGATTTAAAAAAAACGGTCTACACATTTAAACTTTCTAATAAACAAGGAGACCAATTATTGTTTGGTTATAACCACGGGAATAAAACTTTTTTTATAGATAGATCAAAATCAGGGCAAACAGCTTTTTCTGAAAAATTTGCTAATAAACCATCTACAGCTGTAAGAACATCAAGCAATGATAATTTAACTGGAACTATCCTATTAGATAAAACATCTATAGAATTATTCTATGATAATGGAGAAACTGTAATGACAGAAATTTTCTTTCCAAATGCACCTTATGAAAAATTAAGCATCACGTCAGAAAATAAAGAATTCATTCTGAATAGTATCGAAATAAACAAACTGAATTTTAACAAAAGCTAATCAATTATGAAATGTAAACAACTCTTATTTTTATCCATATTTGCTCTGGCCAGCGTATTTGCACAGGGACAAATTACGGGTACCGTTACTGACCAGGCGGATGGGATGCCAATTCCTGGTGTTTCTGTGGTAGTAATGGGAACTAGCCAAGGAACTGCTACTGATTTTAATGGAAATTATACTTTAGAAAATGTTAGTGGTGATGCAATTTTGGTTTATAGTTATCTGGGTTATAAAACCCAAGAAATACAAGCAAACAATCGATCCCTTATTGATGTAGCTCTAGTAGAAGATGCAGCTCAACTTGGTGAAATTGTGGTTACCGGATATTCCAAACAACGCAAGGTTGATGTAACAGGTGCTATTACAGTAGTTGAGCTTGGACCTACCAAAGCGGTAAGTATGAGTTCAGGTAGTGCTATACAAGGATTACAAGGTAGAGTTCCTGGTTTGTTCATAGAAAAGAATGGAGATCCTACAGGAACTAGTAATAATATTTTAATTCGTGGCGCGACCACGCTAGGAGACAATAATCCATTGTTTGTTATTGATGGTGTACCAACCCAGAGGCAAGAAGTTTTTTCGAGTATAAATCCAAGTACCATTGAATCGGTGCAAGTGCTAAAGGATGCTTCTGCCGCTTCACTTTATGGATCAAGAGCGGGTAATGGGGTAATTATTGTAACTACAAAGAATAGTGCAAAAGCTGCTGGGAGTGAGAAATTTCAAATCAGTATAAATTCTAATATCTCGACACTCTCTGAAAAGAAGCAACGTTATGATATGCTTAATGCACAACAAAGAGGCCAAGTATTATGGCAAGCCTCTGTCAATGATGGTGCAGATCCAAATGCTGGGTATGGTGAAATCTATGATTTTGACTGGAATGGCGATTTTAACAATCCTGTTTTAAATAGTGTCTTAGTGCAACCATTTGTAGGAGGTGACACCAATGTGCCCTCTGGAGATACAGATTGGCTAGACGAAACCTATAAAACAGGTTATGTTTATAATAATGATATATCTATTTCGGGCGGTACGGATAATTCTTTTCACTTAATAAATATAGGTCATTTAAGAAATACAGGTGTTTTGAAATATACGGGTTATGAAAGAATTACCGCAAAATTAAATTCTAATTTTCACCTATTTGATAATCGACTTAGAGTTGGAGTTAATACACAATTTATAACATCTGATGAAACTTTAAGCTCTCGTGATGTTGGTAGTGCTTGGATACCAAGTTTAGCAATAACCTTAGCACCAACGTTACCCGTTTATGATGCCAATGGAGAATTTGCGGGTCCATTAGGTGCTGGTTACTCTGATAGAAATAATCCAATATTAATGCAATATCTAAACCGTTGGGATAATACTAATCGATTAACTTTTTTTGGTAATGTATACGGTGAATTTGATATTATTGAAAACTTGACATTTAGAACTAGCTTAGGTATAGACTATAACAGTGTTGATAGACGAGATATTGAAACCACGGTAAACAATGGTTTTATTACGAGAAGCAATAACAGATTAATTCAAGGTACAAATAAGTTTACAAGTTTTGTTTTTACCAATACATTAAATTATCAACTAGAGATCAACGAAAAGCATAAAGTTGGTATTTTAGTCGGTGCAGAATCTATCAAAGATGACACAAACAGAGTTATTGCACAAGCTGATGGTTTTGCTGTAGAGACTGAATCCTTTTTTCAATTAGATGCAGCAACAGGAGCTAAAACAAATGTTGGTGCTTCAACAGGTAGCAGATTATTATCACAATTTGGAAAAATTAACTATGCCTTTGATGATAGATATTTAGCTTCTTTTACACTCCGTCGTGATGGTTCTTCTAGGTTTGGTGCAGATAATAGGTACGGAATTTTTCCTGCTGCAACAGTTGGATGGAGAATTAATAATGAAGAATTTTGGAAAGAAAATGACTATGTGAACTCACTAAAATTTAGAGCTGGGTATGGTGAAGTAGGGAATCAATCTATTGGAGATGTTGCTCGTTTTGGATTATTTCAATCTAATTATGGACAAAACCAAATACAAGCTACAGGTGACACCTTCTTTTTTAATACTTTTTACAATGTAGGTACAGCTTACGATTTAAATGGTAATGACACAGGTAATCTACCTTCAGGATTTGTATCTATCCAAGCCGCTAATCCAGGATTAAAATGGGAAACAACAAAAGAACTAAACTTTGGTTTGGACTTTACTTTATTTAAAAACACTGTAATTGGTTCTTTTGATTATTTTACAAGAGAAACTAGTGATATTTTAACAACACCTCCAATTGCATCCGCTATAGGAGAAGGGCAACAAAGGGTCTTAAATGGAGCCACTACTGAAACTAGAGGTTGGGAATTGGCATTAGCATATTCTAAACAATTTAATAATGGGTTGTCAATAACTGTTGCGACAAACTTTGGTGCTTTCAAAGATGAAATAACAGAGTTGCCCGACGATGTTGTATCATCGTTTCCAGGAACTCTAGAAAACTCTATCATCGGCCAGTCTCAGTTTTCGATTTTTGGATATAGATCAGATGGATTATTCCAAAACCAAGCAGATATAGATGCAAGTCCGACTCAGGTTGGAGCAAGACTAGGAGGACTAAAATTCCAAGATTTAGATGGCAACGGGAGTATCGGTCCTGAAGATAGAGATTTTATAGGTAATACCTTACCTGACCTAGAATATGGTATTAGAATAGATTTAAACTATAAAAATTTCGACTTTTCTATATTTGGATCAGGTGTGGCTGGAAGAATAGGATTAGATCCATATATCTTCTGGAATAATTTTGCTTCAGGAAGAGAAAATTCTGGTTTGGGTACATTAGATGCTTGGTCACCAACTAATACCGACAGTGATATTCCTTCTTTATCATTAGCCTTTAATGACCAAAGAACTTCGGATTACCTGTACAGAAAGAATTCGTATTTTAAGATACGAAACATGCTACTTGGTTATTCACTACCCGAAGAAATAGTTAATAATTGGGCTGTTATGACAGGTTTCAGGATTTATATTCAAGGAGAAAACTTATTTTGGTTTACACCAAAGGATTATATAGGTGCAGACCCAGAGCGAATAAATGTAGATAATATTCCTATCCCTACTACACTTTCACTTGGACTTAACATAAATTTTTAAAAATAGCAAAAATGAAAAATATAAAAGCATGGTTAATCGGAATTGTTACTGCATTTATTGTGGTGGCATGTTCAGAAGACTTTTTAGATTACGAGCCAGAAGGTGTGTTATCTAATGAAAACGTTGCTACTGCGGAAAACGCAGATGCATTGGTTGTAGCAGCTTATGCAGGTATCGCGAATGATGATATGGTAGGCCCACTTACCCACATGTGGGTCTATGGAAGTGTTCGTTCAGATGATGCTTACAAAGGCGGAGGTGGACGCGGTGATGTAGATATTGTTGATAGATATGAGCAGTATAATTTAACAGTGGCAGACGATCCTTTGGATTGGATGGGACCAAGAACTTGGACTAATTATTATAAAGCGATTTCTAGAGCTAATTTTGCATTAAGAGTTATTAATCAAATTCCAGATGCCGAATACCCAGAAAAAGTAACTAGACAAGCAGAACTTCATTTTTTAAGAGCGCATTCGCATTTCATGCTTAAATTGTTATTTAAAAAAATTCCATATATCACCGAGGACTTAACTCAGGAAGAAATTCTTCAAGTTTCAAATGATGTACAAAATGATGATTTATGGAATACAATAGCTGATGATTTCTTGTTTGCTTATAATAATTTGCCTCAAGCACAAGATCAAGTCGGTAGAGCAGATAGAAACGCTGCTGCTGCATATTTGGCAAAACTACGTTTATATCAAGCTTATGAGCAAAATGATTCACATCAAGTAACTAATATCAATATGTCAAGATTACAGGAGGTAGTAGACTTTGCTGATGAAGTAACTGGTAGTTTAGAAGTAGATTATGGCAACAATTATTTAGATGGATCTGATAACGGGCCAGAATCCATTTGGGCAGCTCAATTTTCCATTAATGATGGGACTACTGTGAGTCGAGTAAGTTTTGTAACCGGATTAAATTCCCCTCATGGTACTGGTTTATACGGTTGTTGTGGTTTTCATTTGGCTAGTCAAAATATGGTAAATGCATTTAAAACGGATGCTGACGGATTGCCTTTATTAGATACATTTAATGATGTTAGTATTTTTGATACTGTTGATGGAAATGGTCAAACCTCTTTAGCAGCTGGTATCACCTTAGATCCAAGAATAGATCATACCGTTGGTGTACCAGGTCGTCCGTTTAAATATCGTAACACCGTTAATGAAACTGGTGATATGATTTATAACTTCAGTTGGGCTAGAGATCCAGGAGTGTATGGATATTTTGGAAATATGAAAGAACAACAAGCACCAGATTGTTCTTGTTATGTAAAAGAAGGTCCGTTTGTTGGAACTTCTAAGAACGTAGATTTTATAAGATACGCAGATGTACTGTTATTTAAAGCTGAGGCTTTAATTCAAATGGGACAAGTAGACGCTGGAATAGCTTTAATTAATCAAATAAGAACTCGTGCAGCAGCAAGTACACAACGTCAATTAGATGCAGGTGCAACTGATGTTTATAATGTGGGTACTTATCCAATGGGATTGTTGCAGCCAGATGCATTAAAAGCTTTAGTATTTGAAAGACGTTTAGAATTTGGTATGGAAGGCCCTAGGTTTTTTGACCTTGTAAGATGGGGAGTAGCAGAACAAGTTCTTAATGGATATTTAGCAGTAGAAAGAACAAGAAGAGATTTCTTAACTAATGCCGCATTCACTTCTGGAAGAGATGAATATTACCCAATTCCGCAAAGAGAAATTGATTTTACAGGAGGTTTGTATACACAAAATCCTGGATACTAAATTTTAATTGATTAGTCTAATTTTTGGGTTGATTGTAAAATTAAGGAGGAGTTTCTATAATTTCTCCTAGATTTTTTTAAATTCTAGGTATGGTAAAAGTAGTTTGTTTTGGTGAAGTATTATGGGACGTATTTCTAACTCACAAAAAAATTGGTGGGGCGCCACTAAATGTTGCTAGTAGATTAAGTTCTTTTAATAATGAAGTAACTATGATTAGTGCAATAGGAAAAGATGAAAATGGTGATAAACTGGTAAGCTATTTAAATGAAAATAATATAAATACAGATTGCATTCAAGTTCATTACGAGTATAAAACCGGTAAAGTAAAAGTAATGCTCAATGATAAGGGTTCTGCATCATATGATATTAAATATCCGCGCGCTTGGGACAAAATAGGTATTACAGAAGTTTCTAAAAGTGCTGTGAAAAATGCAGATGCTTTTGTTTATGGAAGTTTGGTGGCTAGAGATGACACTTCCAGAAAAACATTGTACGAACTTCTGGAGCTTGCTACGTATAAAATTTTTGATCTTAATTTAAGACCTCCATATTATACAAAAGAAGTATTGTTCCATCTTATGGAAAAGGCTGATTTTATAAAGTTTAATGATGATGAGCTTTTTGAAGTCAGTAAATACATGGATTCTAAATACAATTCTTTAGAACAAAATTTAAAATACATAAGCGATAAGACAAATACGAAACATATTTGTGTTACTAAAGGGAGACATGGTGCCGTTTTATTATATAATGATGTACTATTTTATAACAGTGGTTTTCTAATCAAAGTAGTAGATACGGTAGGATCTGGCGATTCATTTCTAGGATCACTTATAAGTCAATTATTAAATAAATGTAATCCACAAGATTCAATAGATTTTGCCTGCGCTGTTGGAGCTTTAGTAGCTCAAAGCGAAGGTGCAAACCCTATATTATCAAGCTCTGATATTGTCGGTTTTATGAATCCTTGAATGATTTATTGAGGTCGCAGAGGATTTGGCGAACTCAATATAGTCTAAGTCATTTGTATCAGGTTCAAGTTTTAATTCGTTGATTGAAATTTTTGATAAAAATAATTTAGACCTTCCTGGATACCCTTATAATAATTGTGATTTGTCACATAGTCCGATTTTGCAATTAGCTTAGGGTGGGCATTTTTCATAGCAATAGAAGTATTAGAAACTTCAAATAGTGAAAGGTCATTTTCTGCATCACCAAAAGAATAGATGAGTTTATCTTTAATAGTATCTCTATTTAGAAATAAAGCTTTATTGACTGAACTAGAGTTTATTTCTATATAGTTAGTATTTGAATAACAAAAATTGAACCCGAAGTTTTCTAAACATTCTAAATCATCTTTTGAGTTAGATATCAGTATAGCTTTTAGGATTTTTGTGGAGTCTTTGATTAAATTAATAGGGATAGCATCCATTTTAACGGCTTTTCTTTTCTTCTTATATTCTTTACTACCTAAGTTGAAACTGAACCATTTATCTTTAGAATAGAGCCATAAATTCTTCTTTATAAAACGGCTTAATAGAAGCTGAATCTGTCTTTTTTTAATTGATTTTGATACATATTCTTTATGGTCTATTATGGCATAAGCCCCATTCAGTGAGATATAGTCAAAATGGGTTTTAGGTTTAAATGGAATTAAGTTCCAAACTCCGGTAATGGGACGAGCAGATGCAAAAATAACTTTATTGTGTGTAGATAATTTTGATAATAAATTTAGTAGGCTTTGAGAAATACGACTGCCACTTTTAGGTATAAGTGTTCCATCAATATCAAATATAAAAACACTATTTCTAAAATTACTTACTATTTTATAATTTATCTTGTTATCTGATATTATCATAATAAAGTATTCTTTAGCAGAAGCTTATTTTTTTAAAATTTGTAGCAGTAGCTTAGCAAGCTGAATGATATTTAGTTTTATTTAAAGTTAAGGCATTATCAAAAAAGTTGAATCAATATTGCAACCTTTTTTATGGTAATTGCTGAATTTTTGTTTTACAAAATCAGAAGTTTTGTAATAATAGACACTCTCTTCTGAAAACCAAATTGATGTAACACGGTCAAATAATGAGAATATTGCGCAATTACAAGCAAATTTAAAGACTTTTAAGTTTTCAATAACTTATAGAGAAGGAGATGAGAATGAAATAATTAGTTTTTAATTATTTTATTTTGAAACTTTCTCTAATATGGATTCTATATTAGAAACTGTTCACTATTACATTTTCTTCACAAATTTTAAAATTTAAACCGAGACAGACTGCATAGCCGGTGGTTGCCTCCCTTTTATAAGTCTTTACTCGCTCACAATTTTAGTGTCGGTTACCGAAAAGGTAACGGCGATGGCGCTATGGGAAGTAAGTGAATAAAATTGAATTGAATCGGAATCTGTATCATTTTGCTACAAATGAACTTCATAATTATTAAACCACATAGAGTTCAATCTCAAAAGAACCTGAAGGTCACTGGTTCGAGTCCAGTTCTCGCGACAAAGTAAACCTCTTGAGAAATTAAGAGGTTTTTGTTTTTGGAGGCAGTAATTTTATTTTAACTTTCAAACCATACAAAAGATGCAATGCGTCAAGCAGGAAGGGCATGATTTGTGTAAGCTTCCCTTTAACGGCCAACGAGTAAGGCGATTTAGTTCAGTTCCCGCTACTTTTATTTTTAGACCTTGTGAATATTTATTTTATAAAGGTTTTTGTTTATTCTGTAACTTATGAATTACTATTAAATTTTTTGATATTCAATTTTTAAAAAATTTGTTAAAGCCAAAAGTCTAGATTGGGTTTGGGAGAAAAACTATGTAAGTAAAAGCTTATGACAGGATTCTTATGTGATTTGAAAAAGGGGCATTAACGCCCCCTAATCAATATAAAAACAGAATTTTTGATTTAATTTCCAGCACTTACCGAAAAGCTTCCGTCACCACTAAAGTTTGTCACGGTAATGGTAACTGTCCATTCACCAGCAGTACCTGCAGACGTAACACCCGAGAATGAATCTGGCTCGGGAGTGTTTCCTAATGTTCTATTCAATACTTCTGTTCCATCAGCATCTTTAATGTTCATTAAAAGGACTCCCGATGCAGTAGCCGTTATATCAGCATTATAATCTGCGGTAGTTCGAGCATTTTGCCATGTAAAAGTTTCTGAGGCAGTCCCGCCATTACCCGTAAAATCACCTCCTAAATCACCTGTGGTTTCAGAATTAATTGTGATCTGAGCGGTAGGCCCATCATCATCACTACAAGCAATAAATAAGGTTAAGGTTAATGCGAATAAAGAAAATTTAAGTATATTTTTCATAGTATAAAATTTATTTAAGCTTGTTATTTTTTATTTAAAAACAGATTCTGTAGATACATCCAATCTATCTGCTACAAGATCAAATATAGCTTCATTACTTCTTTCACTTATAATCATAATTCCATCTGAATTAACAGTAGCATTATCTAAAGCGGTATTGGATACAACACTAAACCAGATATTTGGATCAAATAAGATTTTAGAAAGTAGCGAAGTATTTTCTTCAATACTAACCTGTTGCGAAGTTTCTGCCTCGAAAACTTCGCCCGAGTTAAACTCAAAGCGAATCGAGACTTCAGATCCATCGGTACGAATATAGATCCCTTCCATTACAATACCAGGTTGGCTATCTTCATCCCGAAGCTTTACTTCTAGGTTAACAAAGGTGTAATCGCCAGCGGGGATGATAATGTCGTCAAGGCTCGGATTAGCAATACCTGTCGCAAAGTCAATTTGTGAAAATCGCTCTACAGTTCTACTAATGGATGTACCCCTTTGCAAGGTGCCGTCAAAGACAATTTCACTTACCCACACATACCCCGAGGAAAAGACTAATTTTCCGGAAGTTATACCAGAACTTTGATCTTTCAGTTCAGCAGAAATTTTTAAAATTGCATTTCCTGAACCAATCTCATCATCACTACTACAACCTGTAACACCAACCAGTACTAAAAAAACTAATATTAAATAAGTTAAATTTTTCATATTGCTTGATTTTATGGTTTTAGAACAACGCAGCTTTCTTGTTAATTTCTCAAAATTGAAAAAGGCCGTCTAATATAGTTTGAAGATCTCGACGGCCTTTATTCCCCCTAAAACAAGTTTTAATTATTCAAATTCTGATTCTGTACTCTCGTCAAGACGGTCAGCAACTAAATCGAAAATTCCTTGGTTACTGGTTCCACTAATTACAATTACCCCGTCAGCATTTACTGTTGCATTATCAAGAGCGTCATTAGGAACTACACTAAACCAGATATTTGGATCAAAAACAATTCTGGAAAGTACTGTTTCTCCATCTAAAATTGTCACTGGCTTTTCATACTCAGCTTCAAAAGTTTCTCCTGAGTTATATTCAAAGCGAATAGGTGCTTGAGAACCATCTGTACGAGTATAGGTTCCTTCCATAACTATTGAAGGCTGAGCATCTTCATCTCTCAATTCTACTTCTAACTCCAATTCTACAAAATCTCCTGTTGGAATTACAATATCATCTAAACTTGGTGTTGCTACTCCTGTGGCAAGATCAATTTTTGAAGAACGTTTTACTTCAACCTCAATAGAGTCACCAGAAGCATAATGTCCTTCAAATTCAACTTCGGTAAGCCAGATATATCCGGAAGTGAATTTTAAGCTGTTAACCATTTTATTGGCTGTAAATGCGTAACCTGCAGTTACGTTTAATGTACTTTCTTGATTTGAATCATCGTCACTACAAGAGAGTACAAGGGCAAAAGACATAAGTAGATAAGCTAATTTTTTCATGATATTTTGATTTAATTATTGTTACTGTTTATAAAACAACTTATATCAGAAAAGTGACCCCTGGAAATTTTGTTTTTTTTGATAAAAGGAGTTTTTAAGTTGTTATTTATTGATAATGAGGTGTTTGTTTTGTATTTTTTTTATAATTAATTTAATATAATTAATAAGAAGTAACGAGTCAAATGTAACCTAACTACTAAAAAGATACTTTTATAACAGCATTTGTTGTTAACTCAAGAGCGTTTTGAATCACCTCTTGCGGGAAATTAATATCGGTGAATTCATAATAATTGCTAAGTTCACTTTGTTGGTTAGTGAGATTCCAAATAGAAAAACCTGTATGCATCTTAACTGTATTGGTTACATTAAAATCATAGGTTACAGAAGCATCGAATCGTAAATACTCTGAAAGCACTTTGCTGTTTACAGGTTGGTAATTGATCCTGTTATCAATTACTTCGTTACCTGGTACCGGTCTTGTGGTAGGTTTTCCCGTTCGCCAGTTCAACCCTGCAGAAACCTTAAATCCTTTTTCATTATAATTTGCACCCAATGCGATAATATGCCTAATGTTAAGGTTGCTTGGAAAAGTATCTTCCTGAAGCGTTTTGAAAGTATAGTTATTGTCTGCGTATGAGTAGCTCAACCAACCGCTAAATTGATGAATTTTTTTATTTAAAATAAAGTCAATCCCCGCAATTTGATACGAGCCGATTGCCTGGCTACGCTCATATTGATTTCTGAACTCCTGGCTCTGTGCCACAATTCCATCCACATTTTTAATGTAGGTTTCTATATTGCATAACCAGCTTTTGTTCTTATAAGTTAGTCCAAGGGAGCCTTGTTTACTTTTTAGTATAGGAACTTCATTCTGATTAGACAAAATCCATCTTCTTTTTTCAACTCCCAGAAAATCAGATTGAAAGTCGATGGTCTGTGTCATAGTTTGATTTTTAAATTCTCCTGCCACATCTATTATAAAACGATTGGATAATCTTTGGTTAAAATGAATTCTGGGTGCAAAAATAAATTCTTCAAAAGGATCAATGTAGTTGAGTCTAATACCACCTTTTAAATGGCTGCCTCGCCAAGGAGTATAGTCAATTTGAGTAAACACAGCATGTTTCCGGATTAGATCTTTTCCAAAAAGTCGTGAAAAAGGACTATCGGTTTCTTCGAGGTTAGACACTCCCGTCTCTACAAATTCATATCCGCTATGTAGATATAACCCTTCTTTTAATGTGAGATCCGATATAACTTTAATGCCACTCTCTAAAACTTTATTTTCCTGTGTGAGTTTCTGATCATTTAAGATATCAACGTTTTCAGCTCTCAATCTGTATGTTACTCCATAAAATTCAATAGTTGTACTTAATTCTTCATTCCAATTTCTTTGATATGTTATGCTTCCACCTAAATTTCTTTGGGTGCTGCTACTTTCCCGAGATTGCTCCTCATTGTTGATAAAAGCACTTTCTAAAAAAGAAAAATTATTATCCATTGCGATTAGACTTGCCTTTACTTTATCATTAGGTGTCACATCATACAAAAGCACTGTCCCAATATCAAAAAAGCGAAAATTATCACTGGCTTCAATTACATTGGACTCATTGCTAACAACTTCTGTGTTTTGAAAGGCTTTTTCGAAGTAATTCTGATAGGTGCGAGTTTCTAAAATATCGTTATAAGATCGTCGTCCGGAAATTTGCAATGAAGCTTTTTTACCCAAAGGAATATCAATGCTACCATCAACATTTATAAAATTAACCCCTATTGAAGCTCCAAACTCTGAAGAGCGTGCATTCTTACTTTGCATTTGAATTGAGCCGGACACACCATCAGTTAAAGAAGCTGGTGTCCCATTTTTAATTAGGGTGGTCGTATGTATAAGATTTGGGTCAAAAGCAGAGATATAGCTAAAAAAATGACCGGATTGATACATTTTTATCCCGTTCCAGGTAATCAAATTCTGATCATGTGTTCCTCCTCGTATGTTTATATTGGTAACCGTTTCATCAAAACTATTAATGCCTGGTAACGTCTGAATAGTTTGAAGTGCATCATTCTCAATGAGTCCTGGCAGAATCCCAAATTGATCGTAATTTATATAAAGGGAGCCTTCTGTAGTTTTGTTAATCCCTTGAGTAAGATAGTTTTCAATAATTATCGTTTCAAGCTCTTCTGTTTTTGGTAATAAATAAAGGGTTTCGCACCCTCTTTTTTTGAATTGATCTACACTTTTGAGCAATGGATTGTACCCCAAATGTCGAACATAAACAGAATCATTGGCCTTAACTTGGTCAAGCTCAAAATAGCCCTTGAAATTGCTTATTATAAATGTTTCAGAAGTTTTGATAGTTACATTTTGCAAAGGTTCGTTGGTTTCAAAGTCTCGGATAATACCACATATCAAAATTTTTGAAACTTCCTTGCTAATAATAGTTATAAATTTACTTTCTAGGGTATTAAATACCAAGTTAGTATTGTTTTCTAAGTATTTTATGGTGTCAACGAAATTAAGTTCAGTGTCAGGTGGTATTACTAGCACAGTATTTACATCTTCATTTGCGTAAGAAAAATTGCATTGAAAACGCTTTTCAACATCAATTAGTACTTCTTGAAGCGGTAACTTTTCTTGACAATAACTTTTAAAGATGTTGAAAAAAATGACAATGATTACAAAGAAGTTATACTTGTTAATCATTCTTAAATGTAAACATTTTTACAGAGTTTTCTTTCTCTTCAAAGCTCAATTTAAAAGGCTGTGTAATAGATTGAAGGGCTAACGATTTATTATCATGAACAAAACTTCCCGAAAATATTTTTGAGGTGTCAAAACCTTGAATAGAAACTTTAGTATTGTATTGTCTCTCGAATTCTTCAATGACTAATTCAAAAGGAACGCTTTCAAAATTACTTTTACCATTTATCCAAGAAGGACTTGCTAACAAAGTGTTGTTTTGCTGAATCCTTCCATCTAATAATCGAATGGTTTCCCCGGGCTTTAATTTCGTGGTCTCCTTATTTATTGTAACACTTACCAGACCTTCAAAGCATTTCACTTCAAAATAATCTTTTCTTTGCTTTACATTAAACTGAGTCCCTAAAACGGTTACAGTACCCATCTTTGTAGTGACATCAAATTTGGCACCTTTAGCAACTTTGAAGTAGGCTTCCCCTTTTAATTTTACTTCTCTGTTTATTTGCCAAGTGTCTTTATCATATTGTAATGAAGATGCAGCATTTAAAGAAACCTCTGAAGCATCCGGTAACGCTATGGTTTTATTCTGAGCAGCAATCGTTTGGATCTTGGTACTATCATCATTAAAAAGAGTGAAATACACTCCAAAAATAATGGCAAATACTGCGGCAATTCTAAGTAGTGGGTACATCCGGCTTTTTGCAGTCCCTTTAGTAGTTGCATTATCCAATCTGGACCTGAGATCTATAAAACCTTTTTCTTTGTTAACCTTTAAGGGGGGCTTAAAGAATTCTGCATGCTCATATAATTTCTGATAGGAATCATATTCTTCAATCTTTTTAAACTCCTGAAGTTCTTCTTCACTTAGCTCTCCTTCTAACCATTTTACTATTAATTCTTCTTTTTTCATACTATCCCTTTTGTATATACAACAACTAACTATGTTTTAATTACCCCATAAAACATACAGAAATTAAATTCCATCAATTTCTTTTCTTAAGTTTTCAACTGCCATGTATAACCTTTTTCGTACTGCTCTAACCGTAAGATCGAGTATTTCTGCTATTTCTTGGTGCTTTTTACCTTCCACACGACTCATCAAAAAAACCACACGTTGCGCTTCTGAAAGTTTCGATAATGCATTTTGATACTTTGCTAGGTATTGTTTTTTTTCCAGTATAAATTCCGGATCTTCATTCGTGTAATCTTTCGGTTTTATTTCACGGTATTTTAAAACTACCTTTTGATGTTTGATCTCATTAAGCATTAAATTATTTGCTACTGTAAAGAGAAAACTCTTGGCTTTATCCGGTGCCACATCTTTGCAATGCTCCCAAAGTTTCACAAACGATTCCTGAGCTTTATCATGAGGATCCAGTAACTCACCATATTTGTAGTAAAGAAAATTAGTGATATCCTGTATGTATTTGTTGTAGATCCTGGAAAACAAATTTTCCTCACATACAGTATCGTTAATTTTTTTATCCATATTTTGGGATGAATTTGGAGCAATTTAGGAAAAATTAACAAATCCAACAGGGCATTTATTCATTTTGAGTTGTTTATATAATAGAGTTTGTTGAATTATTAATAAAGAATATGAACATTTTAAGAAGTATTTTCAGACTGATCTTTGTATCATTTATTTGTTCACTAGTAATTGGTTGTCAGGATAATGAACCGGAAACTTTGGAAGTGCAGGAGGAGAATGTATTTCAAACCAACTCACAGTTGGCAAATCTTATCCAGAAGATCTCACTAAGCGATGGTTCTAAAGATAACATCATTGATAATGCTAACTGTGTTTCCATTCTTTTGCCTATCACTGTTACAGTTAATGATACGTTACTTACTGTTAAGAATGAGGATGATTTTCAATTGATTGAAAATATTTATGAAGACTCTGATTCAAATACTGATGTTTTAATAATTAAATTTCCAATTACAATTACGTTAGAAGATCATATGCAGCAAATAGTCGCAGACCAAAATGAATTGGAAGTCTATGTAAATCAATGTAATGGTGAAAACGAACTTGACGATGATATTGAATGTGTGAACTTCAAATATCCATTAGAACTCAAAGTAGCTGTCATCGGAAGATCTGTTCCCAATACCTTCAACATTGTAACTGATAAAGAACTATATGACTTCCTTGAAAATGCAGAAGAGGAAACTATTATTAGTTTAACATTTCCTATTACCTTAATCAACTCTAATGATGAAGAAATTACAATTAGCAATTTAGATGAATTAGAAAACTATATCGAAGAAGTCATGGACGATTGTGATGAAGATGATGACTTTGATTACAATGATGATGATAGCATGGTATTGGCTGATTTTCTCACTAATGGAAACTGGATTGTTGATGAGTATAGTGAAAAGGAAGAGGATCTTACTGTAAATTATTCAAACTATGTTTTTAAGTTTGAGACAGATGGTACAGTTTCTGCAAATAACGGACAGCAAGTAGTACCAGGCTCTTGGTTAATAGACTCCTCAAATCCGGCGAGCCAACGATTTATTCTAAATTTTGAAGCGATTTCCCCATTTGAAGCTCTCAGCCAAGAGTGGTTGATAGAAGAAAGTGAAGTGGGACTACTTGCATTGCGGGTAGGTAGTGAGCTAACAGATGACCTTCGAATATTAGTTTTTGAAAAACCGTGATTAGGTGCTTTTTAATTTTCATTAAGAAGATTTAAGAAAAAGAATTTTTGTGTGACGCCTATATATTGGCTAATCTGAAAAGAAATAATCCCTTACATCTCATGCAACCTCAATTATAGAAACAAAAAGTAATTCAAACCATTTGTAGCTTCCAAAATTTCGTTAATTAACTTAGTTTAAACAGAATATAGAAATTTCAAGTAATAAATTGCATATCAACCAAAAATTTGTTGATATGAAAAAATTTAGTCTAGCTTTGAGCTTTATTTTGATAAGTAATACTATGTACTCTCAAGAGTTGGAGTCTAGTAATTTCGCGGAAGCCATAATAAGTCCACAATTTTTTATTACTGTAATAGCTGGAGTAATTCTTGCATTGGGTTTTCAATTTATACTTACTGCACTTTCGGTAGCAGTGGGGATTAGTGCTATTGGGGATGTTAAAAAATCTTATGTAAAAAGTAAAAATCATACTTCAGGTAAAGATCATTTTGATGATAATGAAAATAATGATAATGAAAAAGATGGGATGACTACGAGAACACTTGTTACCACAACTTTTGGGATTTGGAGCACACTTACGGTTGCTATTTCACTATTTGGAGCGACTGCTCTTGCCATGAATTTAAGTTTGATAGCGAATCCATTAATTGGTACCACCCTTGCTTTAGTTATATGGGCTACTTTTTTTATTCTTTTATTCTATCTAGAGAGTAAAGTGGTTAATACTATAATTGGCGGCCTGATAAATGCTGCGACATCTGGTTTACGATCCTCTGCCAGTACTGTCAAACAAATGTTCGTCCCATCTGATGCAAAGAAAATCGAACATATTGCAGATCATACAATAGAAAAAGTTAGAAAAGAATTTAACAAAGGATTCGATTCTGATATGCTGAACAGTGCAGTGGATGACTTTTTTGAGAAATTCGACAAAAAAGTTCCTAATTATGACAAAGTAAAACAAGATATTGAGAATATTGTTGAGAACTCGGTGGAGAAATCGAATAAACAGAATCGTTCAAATAGTGGTGGTGGTAGTACGGCGAAATGGATGACTGTGCAAAGTGTACTCAACAGTGCGATAAATGAATCATCCAAAAATAATACTGAGGAAGGTCAAAATAAGACTGATCAACTCAAGCGTTTATTTAGGGAGTTGAAGGAAGCTTACGAGGGCGGCCAGAATAAAGAAGAAAAAGCTCAAAAAGTGATCGCTAAACTAACCTCTGTAGATGAAGAAGAAGTTGATAAGTATATTGATAAAGTGAAAGAATTTATTTCTCTAAATAGCTCTAATGACATGGACATTGATGAGCTGGGTCGACGTATAAAGGAGATAGTGAAAAACCCGAAAGTGGAAGCCTCTAAATTAGGAGAAAAAATGGGTGAGTTAGATCGTACGGCAATAATAGACTTCCTTTCAGAGAGCACCTCATTGGAGAAATTTCAATTAGATAGCTATGCTGAAAAAATTGATCGGGTTCTCCGAAATATTCAAGGAGAGCTTAATGATGATGATTCAGATTCAGTTATCAAAGATATCAAAATGCAAGCAGAGAATATTATAAACAATTTTAAAGGAGAAAGTGATAATTCGGGTTTTGATTTTGCACAATTAAGTACAATTTTACAAAATAAAATGGATGATCAGAAAGAAAATCTAGATGATATTAAAAGAAAACTTTCCAATATAAATAAGGATGATGTTATCTCATGGGTAACAAACAATACTAAAATTGATAGAAAAGACATTGATAGTGTCGTAAATTCTTTCGAGAATGCGAAAACTAAAGTTCTACACAACATCCAAAGTATAGAAGATTCTGCACGTGAAAAATTAAAAGTTGTAGAAAGGAAAGCAATCATACAGGCAGAGCACGCTAGAGAAACAGCAGCTGCAGCTGCTTGGTGGTTAGTTGTAAGTGCTATAATATCAGCTTGTGCAGCAATTGGAGGTAGTATGCTAACCATATTCTAAGTTTGCAAAATTTGTGAATAGATAAAATGAAGTAGGCTGTCTAAGAGGCGGCCTACTTCATTTTATACATTTTTCTACTTTGATCTCCCGCTATTTTTTTAGAAGTTTTATCGTTTCTCTCTCCGTTCCGGTTGATAGGTTTAGAATATATAATCCCGGAGATAACTGATTCGTGGACGTTGAGATGTCAAGGTTGCCTTGCCCCTGGGGGATATAGCTTTTAGGGAGCTTGGAGATTAAATTTCCCTGCGTATCATAAATAGTAATCTCTACAGCACTATCCTCTCGTTGATTCCACGCGAGAATTGCTTTATCGCTAACTTCATTGGGATAAAGCGTTACACTACTCGGTTGTGTTCGCGCCAACGTTCCAGCAGTATTCAAAGTTATATCAAGGTTACCGGGCTGCGACCAGTTACCGGCTTCGTCTCTCACCATACTTTTAATCTTTCCGTTAGTGGTTCTAAGATCATTTGTATTATCCAGAGACCCAGCGGTGATTAATGCACTCCCGGTTGATCGGAACTTTGACACCTTTACATCATCAAATAGTACCGATGTTTTATTTGTTCGCAGTGAGATGGCTACTCCTGATGGTATTGGGCTACTATCCACCCAAGTAAGTAGAGATTCCTTGTTTTTCCAGACTTGTAGCACTCCGTACGCCGGACTATAGGTAACCCGATACGCAGCCCAGTTATTATCTAAAGATACATCGGCAATAGCTCTAGTGTACAATGCGTTATTTACGGTTTCATAAATCCGAACTTTGTTGTCCTCTCCACTAAACCATATAAGATACGAGTTCCCGCGTTGACTCAAGGTTGCATCAGAAGCCATTATATGCATTCCGAACTTGCGAGGACCCGTTGTTGAAGTTACTTTGGCAGCAAATTCATAGAGATAAGGTAATCCAGAGTCCTGAATTAAATAAGAACTCCATAGGGTATTATCAGAAGTTGTATTAGTTTGATTTAATCTTCCATTTGTCACAGTCCAACTTCCGGCACCTTTATCATACACACCAAAATCCTGATCAAAATTTTCATTAAAAAAACCATTTGTTCTATTTGCGAGATAACTGGTGCCATATTTTTCTAACACTTGATAAAATCTTCTGGTTACTCCAATATTATCGTTGTCAGAAAAGTTGACAGTAAAATCTCCGGTTTGTGTGTTGCCTCCAACAGCAGTTATTGAGGTGGTAGGGGGTGTGGTGTCACCGGAACAACCATTGGAAACCAAAAGATTTACTCCATTTCTGATGCTGGGCATAGAGGCGTATCCTCCATTACCGGGACATACGGTACAACCCGCGTCACGATGACCGGCGATATGTTTCAACGATGCATTTACAGAGTAATGATAGGAAGCTCCTAAAGGATCAATAGTTTCTTTATTCGCTTTCCAGGCTAATAAATCTTTTAGCGCAGTTTGTGTAGCTGCTGTGGGACTTATAGAAGAATAATCACCTAGCATACATATTCCCATAGTGTTTCTGTTTTTACCACAAAAGTGAGCGCCAATTGCATTGTCTCCTCCAGCTCTACCTTCATAAATTGTTCCGTTAGGATCTACCAGAAAGTTATATCCTATATCTGACCACCCGTTACCATTGATATGATAATTTTGTATAGAACGTACTCTGGCAGCCCAGTCATTACTGGAGTTTGATCCATACTCATGGTGTAAAATAAGATGAGAAACAGTAGAGGTTGACGCAGGATTTCTATAGATTGCTCCCCATTGACTTCTGCTTACAACAGTAGGTTTTGAACATACAGCTCTAGCTTGACTTTTGGTTGTTTGCAATATATTCTTCTGCGTAGTTTTCGGTGTTTTTCCAGGACTATAATGAAACAATTGAACATCGGTAAGCGTCATATCGTCTACGGTTTGATCAAAGGAAACTTTATACTGAATGTATTTCGTTTTCTTATCCAGAAACATCATTTTTGAGGTTATGCGACTACTGGTTTGCTCCTGATGCCCATCAAAAACGGCAGTTTCCCATGCGGACCAGGATTTTCCGTTTTTTGAAGTTCGATAGCTCAATTTACTGCTGGTGTAAGCTAGATTGATTCCTTCCCATACAGTATAGACCGAAATAAAAGGTTTTGGTTTTTTTAAGTTAATTTTTACAGGTTTCAAAATAAGTTCTGTTTCCTCCTGTGCAGTTTGTTTTATAGCTAAGCCAGTTGCTTTTTTGGTGAATTTACCAGTGTTGAGAACGCTGTTTTCTTTGGATAAATCGATTCTGATATTAGTGGAACCTTCTCCTCTGAAGAAGGATCTTTTTTCTTGCCCAAAAGTTGTTAAAGCTATAAATAGACAACTTATAAAGCTTAGTAGAATTTTATTTGTGATACGAAATAGTTGGGGTTTATATTAGGTAAACTAAAATCGGAAAAATAAGAGCGATACTCTGACTGTTTTATAAAAAATTATTGTTGTTAAATATCAAAATTTCAAAGGTTTAACCTCATTTTCAATGATAAAAAGATGAAATATATACAACCATATATTATTGATTCAAACTGTATAATTGAGAGGATCTGAATAAGCTTTAAATTAATTTTAGATAGTGCATAGTTTTTATTGGTATTGAAAATCTCCCTAATGGAGCGGATGAATGCATTCATTTTTTCCGCTCCATTTCAGGAGATTCTTTATTTTAAACTTCTCAAAAATTCTCTAAACTCATCAGTACCATAGTCGGCCATGCCTTTATGTGTCAAAACCAAATTGCCAGCCGCATCAATTATATAGGTTGTTGGTAATGCGGATGATTGAAACATGGCGGGAAGATTACTCCCAGGAGCGTAAATAGGTAAGTTATAACCCTTACGCTTATCAAAATCTTTAGCCTTTTCAAAATCGTCATCGAAGGACAACATTACAAAAGCAACTTCATCGCCCATTTCTTCGTGCAACGTATCTATGCTTGGCATTTCAGCAACGCAGGGCGGGCACCAAGTTGCCCAAAAATTCAAGAAGATTACTTTGCCTTTAAAATCTTCCAGGGAGCCTGGTTTGCCATCCCTGTCAATCAATTTCAGTTTCAAATCTGCCTTTATGAGATTTGATGTTACTGGCACATCCTGATTATTTTGATTGTTCCTTATTTGGGCTATTTCTTCTACATCTGGATTCATCAAGCCGGTAGCGAGCAATCCACGTTGTGCAAAACCGATAACTTCGGTATGCATACCGGTTGCGTAAAGTGCTATGGCCGCTACGGCAAATACTCCATATTGAATCCACGTTTTTCTCTTGTTCTTTGATATTTGATTTGTTTTCATAATCTATATTTTATTGAAAGGTATAATCGGTTGTAGGAACCGTCGAAAAAGAATAGGTTCCGAGATATTCGCAATACGCTCTCCCTTCCAAAGTTGGCGATACTGGCGAATGTTTCTTTAGATATTCTTCAACAACCTCATGTATAGTATACTTCTTAACTTCAATATCCTTGACATTTGGCATCCTACATAAATTATCCAACGGATCACCTGGTCGTACACAGGCAGAGATGGTATAATACTCATCCTCTTGCATTGGCTCTCCGTTTACAGTTATGGAAGAAATACGTTTACCCATCTTGTTTTTACTATTAAAATTTACCTTCATTCCTGAAAAACGCACCAACCAACCACCAAAACGTTCTGTCGGATTTTGGGAAAAGGCATTGTGCATTTCTTTCTCTAACCAATTTTTTATCTGTTGGCCCGTAGCCTTTCCTGTTTTTAGTTTTTCGTTTACCGGAAGCAAATTCCATAGGTTTGCTCTGGTAATAGGCGCAGGTTTTTCATTTTCTGGTACGATGGGGTTCCCAAATCGAAATCCGTTTGAAATAGCTATATCAGCACCAGTTTTCCATCGGGCAGCATCAGTAATCATATTATCCATGGGATTTTCAACAGTTAAATATCTGTAGAGAGGGGTGCTCGTATAACCAATCACGGTTTCTAAATGGCTCTTATAAGGAGCTTTTTTCTTATCTATAAGTGACTGTATTGTTTTGTCTGCCGGAAACACCTTCGGATCCACCTCAATAAGCTCATAATCATCACCTACCAATTCACCATCGACAAAATGCAGTGCCAATTTTCCTACAAAGGAACCAAAAGCACCAGGTTCGGTTACCTTTGCGAATTTGCCTGTAATGGGTTTTCTTACCCGTTCGTGGGTATCATTCCCTAAAATATAGTCTGCGTTTTCGGCAATGGGATTATTGGCGAGTTCTACTTGTTTAAAAATTCCAATATGTGTTACTAAAAAGAGTACATCCAAGTCTTCTTTGGTCTTTAACTCATCCACCTGCTTTTTCAAATCTTTGGTAAGGCCACTAAAGGTAATCCCTCTACTGAAAATTGGATTTTGCCTAACCGGAACGTCAGGGTCGTTTATGCCCATAAACCCAATGCGAATACCATTTATTTCTTTAATGGAATAAGCAGGAAACAAAGGTGCTTCACTTTTTTCGTGATACATATTCTGTGCAATGACATCTGTGTCATAAGCTTGCATAATGTCCATCATGATGTTTTTGCCATAGACAACTTCCCAATTGCCAGGTATGATAACATCATATCCCATTTCTTTTATTATTTCAGACATGATTTTTCCATTCGATAGAGCGGTGTAACCACTACCCTGAATTAGGTCACCACCATCGACAATGAGGGTGGTGTTTGGGTTTTTTTGACGTTCCTGCTCAAAAAGGGTTTTGATGTTGGCAAGGCCACCACGGTCTTTAAAAACTATTTTTTCATCTTCCCAAAATAATTCTGGATGTGTGTCGAGCTGTCCGTGAATATCTGCTGTTTGTAGTACGGTAATACTCAAAGTATCCTTTGATATGGCAGGATTGTTCACCATCTTAGACGTATCCGTCTTACACGCAACTGTAACGGTCAAAACTCCGATGAGTCCAAGGGTTGACACAATAGTTCTACTACATATTTTCATAAGTGTATGTTTTATTCTTTTCATCATTAAAGGCTAATACTTTTATACCCCTTTTTCTGAAGTTGAAAGTTGTGAAGAATTCCGTTTTCAACAACCTCAATTTCTTCGGGAATTTTGGTTTTATCGACTTGAAATTTATTAATCGAAAAACCACAAGCAACAAGTTGAACACCTGCTTTTGTGGCTTTTTCAATAAAACCGTTTATTTTTTCGGGATCTGTAATATCTCCAATTTCTTTTCCGCAGATGATAACTTGAAAATCGCCAAAAGCCTTGCTGTCTTCAACCTTGAGAGCTTCAGCTGTCATAATGATGGGTTGTAATTGAGGTATTTTTTTGGTAAGTACAACATAATTTTGCTTTATGTTTCCCTCAGTATGTTGAGCGTGAAGCTGTGCGCTACTAAAAAGACTTAGCAGTAAAAGCGCTGAACTAAAAAAGAGTGTTTTCATTTTGATTTATTTTAAAAGATTATCGGTGTCGTTCATTATAAAAAATGAAAGTCCACCTAAAATTGCAATGTTTTTGAAAAGTGGCCCAAGGGTAGTAATTTGACCTACTTGAACCGTTAATGTGATCGGAATTAGCACCATCATGAGGATAATGGCTGCCCATTTTGTCTTATATCCAATAAGGAAAATAAAACCAGCCGCAAGCATTACGATACCTGAAAGCGCTATAAGCCATTCCGGTTCCCCAAAAAAATGGGCAATACCGTTAAAACTTGCTTTTTCTATTCTGCTAGCTGTTTTCTCAGTATTGAGCAAATGATTCGCACCGGCTACTAAGAAAATACCACTAACTAATATGCGTAAAAGTTGTATGGAACGACGATTAATTAAAATTTTGTCAGTCATAAAATTGTGTTAGAAAGTTGATAAATGATGTATGTTGCACGCGTTTTTCTAGTCTATATCATAGCCTATTTAACCTTTTGAAATGTGAATTTTTAAAAGGGTACTAAAGTAACGCGTCCATCTATCTATGGAACAATTATATGAAACGGGGAGGGGGAGAAATATTCTCCAAATAGCGATAGCTTAACCTTGAAGTAAAAAATGAATTAACTTCAGGAACTGGGTTCGGGTTATTTACTTCCCAAGAGGATATGTGAAATTGAAATAGCGGAGTACAATAACCATTGAGAGCAACCACTTGTATAGAAGAAATATCAATTTGCGAAAAATCAGCAGTATCCTTCACTAATTTTGGAGAATTTTCTTTTTTACATTTGGGATTAAAAAAAGCAATATCATTTCCGTTAAATACCAGATTTAACCAATTCGAATCCATGGCAACAAATTTTACCATAAAGATCGTAATCAATAGAATTGCTATGTAGTTTTTTATTTTCACGAATGGAACAAAAATAATGGATTACCCGATGGGCGTATGTAACTTTTGTTACTCAGCTACGTTAAAATTTCCTTTATTTTCTTAATTTAAAGACACAGTCACTAGTACACAAGCATCTTTTTATCTAGATAATTATACCACCAAAATGAATTAATGCATCGTATCCAAAATCTCAATAACCTCAGATTTCTTACGAATGGAAACCGGTACCCGTTCTCCATTTTTGAGCAGCAAGTATCCACCTTCTGTTTTGATATATGCGCTGATATATTGTAGGTTGAGCAAATGACTTTGATGAACACGTAAGAACTGATAATTTTTCAGGAGCTCTGCAAAATGTTTTAATGTTTTGGTAACAAATACCTTTTCACCCTCAACCAAGTGAAAAATAGTATTGTTACTATCGGATTCACAACGTACGATATCATCAAGATTGACAATACTAATTTTATCTAAGGTATGCAGGCTGATTTTATCCGGCTTTTGTTCGGGTGCCGACAGCGTATATTTAAGAATGTCCAAACGCTCTTTTGTAGGCTGTAATTGTTCCTTAGCACGTTCAATAGCCTGACTTAGTTCCTCATTAGAGTAAGGTTTTAGTACGTAATCGATCGCTGCAAAACGAAAAGCACGAATAGCAAACTCATCGCTTGCTGTAACGAATATGATTTTCGACTTTAGATTAGGAAATATTTCTAAAATATCAAAACCGGTTCCATCTCCAAGCATGATATCCAAAAATAGAATATCAGGTTCCTTCTTGCGTAATGCTTTGGCTGCTTCGACCACACTTTGTGCAGTGTCGATGATCTGTATATCGTTGTGATTGGTTTCAATATCACTTTTAAGGAGCTGAAGCGCATCAAACATGTCTTCAACTATAATCGCTGTAAGCATAATTAATAGTCTGTGGTTACCGGAATTTTAAAAGAGATTTCTGTTCCTCCAATACTTTTGTCGTCTAGGACTATTTCCTTAATTTTCAGTGTTCCTTTACCCGTAATTGAATCCAAACGCTCCCGCGTAACCGTTAGTGCCATAGATTGATGATCCGTTTTAGTCTTACTGTTATTAGATTGAAATATTCCCACACCGTTATCAATAATCGTACAATGTAAAAAATCATTTTTAATCTCAAATCGTAATTGAAGATTTCCTTTTTGCTTTCCCTTCAATATTCCATGTCGGATGGCATTCTCTACAAACGGCTGAATAAGCATTGGCGGAATAAGCACCTCTTCTGTATCGATCTCCTCTTCCAAGTGAAACTGGTATAAAAAAGGTTTGCTGGCCATCAACTGTTCAACCTCAATATAGTTTTTTAAGGTTTTGATTTCCTGGTCTAAGGTAATATAATCTTTTCTTGAATTGTATAAAGTTTCGCGTAACAATGTAGCAAAACTATTAATTGTACTATTCATTTTAGCAGGATTACTGGTTCCCATAGCTTTGATACCGTTGAGTACATTAAAGATAAAATGTGGGTTCATTTGGAGTCTCAAGGCTTTATGTTCTAAGGTAAGCAGATGATTTTGCATTTGCAGTTTTTCCTGTATAGCGAGGTTTTTTTGTTTGAGTTTTGAAAGATACCATAGTGTCCAGAGGGAAATCAAGACGATAGCCGTGGCTAACATGGAATAAATAAACCAGGTTTTCTTATAGATCGGACTGTCAATAAAGAATTGTAATGAGATGGGTTTGCTTTCTTTCCAACGGTAATTTCTGGATTGCGCAGTAAACAAATGATCACCATAAGCTAAACCAGCCAAATTCTGTTTATTTTCTTTGGTCCATGGACTCCAGATAGCATTGTCTAATCTAAAACGATATTCAATTTCGTTAGGGTGATCAATATCAACAGTCTGATAGCTTAGGGTAAGTTGAGTCTGGGTAGGTTTTAACTGTAAAACCTGTGATTCATTTTGCCACCGAGTCCAATTAATAGAATCAACACTCTTATAAGCCACTTCTACATCTTCAAAATAAAGTTTGGGAGGAGTAATTTTTTTAGAAGCCTGTCCTAATTGATACTTTGATAAACCATAAATAGCTCCAAACCACAGGTTGCCTTCCGCATCTTTATCAATAGCATTGAGGCAAGTTTCTATACCTAAAAAACCATCATTACGATCATAATGGTACAAATCCACGATTTCGTTATATTTGTTAAGTATAATTTTATCTACGCCACGCTCAGTTCCTACCCATAAGTTTCCATCATTATCGAATATCATTTGATAGATGTTGTTGGAAAATGGATTTTTGACTCCCTTAAGCTTAGTGAACTTGAGATCATCAGCAGTTAGATCTCCGTGCCAAATGCCTCTTCCTGCTGTGCCTAAATACATAGTGTTATTATGAAAAAGTATGCTGCTTATAGCAACACGCTGCGGTAAGGGATTCGTAAAATGTTTTATTCTATTTCCTTTTAAATACCCTAATTGTCCATTTTGGGTAGCGTACCACAGCTTACCTGATGGATCGGCTTTTAAATCCCGAATCAGTAGATCGTCAATACCGTTGCGGGTACTGAAAAATTTGAGTCTTCTGATCCGTTTTTTATTAAAATCATAGGTGAACCTAAAGATTCCGGATGAGTATGAAGCTACCCAGACCGTATCATTACGAGCATAAATACTACGAATCCACTCTGATGGCAGACCCGAATTTTTATTTAATATATGGGCTGTAAAGGAGGTAGTGACCAAGGTATCAATGGTTGGAAACTTCTTATTGCTGCTATCAATTACTATACTATCCCTCTGTTGAAGTTCTTTTAATAAAATTCCTTTACCATCCGTACCAGCCCAGATATTACCAGAACCATCACTGGTAATAGTTTTGATTTTTGTTGAAATTAATTCATCTTCCAAGGGAATAGATTGTACGCTCAATGAATCAATTTTAACCAGACCCGCTTCAGAGTTCGAAGCCCAAATATTGGCGTCAGTCGCATGTACCGCATACACCCGGTTTCCTTTTAAACCGTTTTGTTGATTATAATGGGTGAAATTATTAAAGTAATATTTATAAAATCCCGCACCCGAGGTAGCGATCCAAATATTTCCGTTGCGGTCGTTCACTACTTTACGAATATGGGAAACACCCAGGCCAGTTTCTCGGTTAATATTGCTAATAATATTATAAGTGTCTGGATCTACCCTATAAATTCCATTGTTATCAGAAGACATCCACAATTCATTCGTATTTTGTCTGGAGATAGCATTAATGCGTAAAGGTTGTCTTACGGCTAGCCCTAAACGATATTTTGAATTTAAATCGAACACAAAAAAACCTGTGTTAAAAGCAGAAGCATATAATTTGTGCCCATACCTATGAAGTGCTGTAAAGTTTTTAGACACTTTCTTTTTTAAATTTTTCGATTCTTTATCTAATGTTGTAGTGGTCCACAGACCTTTGCTGGTGGCAATCCAATAGCGTTTTCCGTCATACAAAATATCATTAATTATGCTGGTATTGATATCAGCATTTAGGCTTAGCTTTAGCATGCCGTGATCTACGTGATACGAGTATAGACCCACGTTAGTAGCGAGGAGCGTGCTGTGCTGAAAACGAAAAATTTTATTTACTCTGGGACCTTCACTGTTAATAAATGAGTCTTTATATTTTATTGAAAGTCCGCGTTTTGTACCAATAAACAAGCTGTCATTATAAAATTTCAGCGAATGAATATAATTTGAGAGCAAGCCATCACTTTCATTCCAGGTAGTAAATTGCTCTCCGTCAAATCGGGAAAGACCACCCCCTTGAGTACCTAGCCATAAGTATCCGATTTCATCTTGTGTAATATCATAAACTTGTGATTGCGGCAATCCGTCTTCTAAGGCATAACCACGAAGCTGATATTCTTGTGCAGTTACTATTCCATAAAATAGAGAGAAAAAACAAAATACAACAGCAGTAGTTATATGTGGTAATTTCAAATGCGCGATAGTTCCTTTATACATTGTAAAAAGTAGATTCGCAACCGAGTAGGTTCGGTTGTAACTACAAATATAGGGTAACTCCATTTACAAAAAAAGTGAGTTAAAAATGGTTGGATAATTAGATATACTATGTGCTGAGTATAACGTTTTGTTGCTTTTACTTGATAGCAATTTTTTATTTGGTGTATCATGGCAGCAATGAGGCAAAGTTTGGGGAACCTTTGTTTTAATTCGATGTCAATGCGTTTGTTGGATTTAGAATCAATATGTCATTGGTAAATGTATAACGTTCTTTTAGACTTACATACTTCATAGTAGCATCTTTGGTATAGCCTACTTTGGTTTTCAGAATATTACCGTCAACACCAAACTCCTGATTCGGAAAAATATATTGATAATCACTCGTAGTACCTTCGCAATATACATTTTGAAGCTGAGGTATTTCAACCACCGTTTGATCATCTTTAAGCATATAATAAAAGGCATCCACATGGGCACAACATGCGTAATACTCTACTTCCAGTTTTATAATTTCCTGCACACCCTCTAAGCCCGGATTCTTTAGCCTGCTTATAAACACTTCTTCGTAAAGCTCGGTGTCGCTAATGATAAGTGGATCTACGTTGATGACGTTGCCTTGAGCATCAGCTAATTTCAAAATAAAGGTAGGAGCAGCTGTTTGATTGTTTACTTCATGCTTCTTTATTATATATGCGGTAGATCGCTCAAACTCTTGAGAGCGTCCGATATAAAGTATGAATATCAGAGAAAATAAAGGTAGATACTTCTTCATGATGTAATAGTTTAGATGGTTGTTCAATTCAAAAATACAATACGTATTTGGTACAAGGGATGATGTTTTAGTATTCGCAATCATCTATCTAGTATTCGTTAATGAGAATTAACCACTCTAGATTTGTTTTATAAAAATCACATATAATTGTTTATTTACAAGTATGTTGTGCGGTTTTTTTGGATCACGTTAATCAGGCGTAGTACTCTCGGACTACCTAACAACTCAACCTCCCGTCTTTTTTCTACAGCAACCCCTGTACATTTGTAGTTTTATTTATTTAGATTTTAAAAAATAATAGTCAGAAGTGAGAAAGAAACTCTTTATAAAAAGAAAGTTTTTGATGTGATTGACAAACCTTTTTGTTCAAATAAATTTCCTTTATTTAAATTCATATTTTTTTTAATAGGATAACTAAAGGAACCTGTCACTACCAAAATTACTAGCTCTCTTTTAAAAGCCCGTGGGGAACAGATAACCGCATGTACTTCAGATTTTGAGGATGATTGTTGAGTTCGCAATACAGGTTGATAGTGTTTCCATAACTTTCAAACTACTTTGCTATTTTTGCAGTATGGTAGATAACTTTGAAAATGAATTTTTTGGTATCGGAATTCAGAATGGTAAAACACCAGAAAATTTGGGCGTGCTTTGGCGATCCGCACAAAATCTGGGAGCAAGCTTTATTTTTACGATTGGTAATCGATATGCCAAGCAGGCTTGTGATACCCATAATGCCATAAAAGCAATGCCCTATTTCCACTACAGCGATTTTGAGGATTTCTACAGGCATTTACCTAAAGGAGCCATGTTGGTAGGGGTTGAATTAACAGAGTCTGCTGAAGCCCTCGAAGCATTTCAACATCCCAAGCGTTGCGTTTATTTATTAGGTGCAGAAGACCATGGATTATCAAAAGAAGCAATCGATAGATCACATTTCTTGATCAAATTTAAATCCGAACTAAGTCTTAATGTAGCAGTTGCAGGCAGTATTGTTATGTACGATCGTGGTATTGAAAAGCCAAGGTTTATAAAATCAACTTAATGGGAACTTATCAAATAATCTATCTTTGTTTATATAGTACCTTTGGATATATAAGTTTTAACTACACTCTATGTTTAAAAAAATAGAACAACTCGTAGCCGGTTTCAGCTCTTGGATTTGGGATTGGCCGTTATTATTTTTATTAATTGGAGGGGGGATGTTCTTTTTAATCTATTCTCGGTTTACCCCTTTTTTGTACTTTAAACATGCTATTGATATTTTGCGTGGCAAATTTGATGATAGCAAAGAAGACGGACAGCTTACACACTTTCAAGCGTTGTCATCGGCAATTGCTGCTACCGTTGGTATGGGTAATATAAGTGGCGTCGCAATTGCTATAGTCGCAGGAGGTCCCGGAGCTATATTCTGGATGTGGGTGAGTGGCGTTATTGGTATGGCTACAAAATTTTATACGTGTTCCTTAGCCATAATGTACCGATCCAGAGATGAGAAAAATATACCCTTAGGGGGACCGATGTATGTAATTACTGCGGGATTAGGCTCAAAATGGAAACCGTTGGCAATTTTATTTGCTCTGGCTGGATTGGTAGGTACCTTACCTGCGTTTACCGCTAATCAACTCACCCAAACTTTGGTGGATGTCATGGGATGGACAGAGGGAGATAAGTTCTATATTGGTGTTACCTTGGCAATTATCGCGTCATTTGTAATACTGGGGGGTATCAAGAGAATAGGAGCAGTGGCAAGTCGCTTAGTTCCTGCAATGGTAGCTTTATATTTTATTACAGTGCTCACCATATTGATTATTCAAATCGAATATGTTCCCGAAATGTTTATTTTAATTTTTAAAGACGCTTTTAGCGGAGAAGCCGTAGCCGGAGGGGCATTGGGTTATTTAATTAAGACGGGTATTAAACGCGGATCTTTCTCTAATGAAGCCGGAATCGGTACCGCACCTATGATGCATGGTACTACCAAAACCAAAGAGCCTATCAGAGAAGGTTTAGTAGCAATGACAGGACCGGCAATCGATACATTAGTGGTATGTACATTAACCGCCCTCGCAATTTTATCTACAGGGGTTTGGAAAGATGGAGATGAAAATGGTATAACACTTACATTGAAAGCATTCAACTCGGTCTTACCTTACGGAATTGGAGATATTATATTAATTATTATGATCTTAGTTTTTGCTTTTTCTACCTTGTTTTCATATTCGTATTATGGAAATTTATGCCTTGGGTTTCTTACCAAACCAAAATATGGGAAGTACTATAACTATATCTATATTCCATCCATAGTAGTTGCAGCCGTGGTTAAGATAGATTTTGCCATCAACCTTATTGATAGCGCTTTTGCATTAATGGCTATTCCCACAGTGATTTCGGGTTTACTACTGGCACCAAAGGTAAATCAAAGAGCAAAAGCCTATTTTAAAAGCTTAAATTCTGTCGTCTAGCTATATCATATTTTTTCCCACATGCGATCTGCTTTTAACTGAAATGTTCCGATAAATTTAAAATTACATTGTTGAGGAGCGATAACCGATAAGAAAGTTTCCTCATTTTTTCTTTTATATAAATAATAAGTCGCTCCTATGACGGGCTCAAAATTAAATTTTGAGCTATAAATGAGGTTGTTGTATTCAAATTGATGCATTAATTGTTCATATTCTTGCTTTAATTCATCAAACTTGGTTTGAATTTGGTGATTTACATTTGCAATGCCCCTATTTTTCCAGGCGGCGGTATCTTCTATGGTTATTGCAGGGGCACTTACATTGGTTGCATACGCCTTAAGTCCGGCATCATAACGTTGCTCTTTTTCATCAAAAACTACTGCATCGGGTTTCTTTGTTGTCATTTTTATCGTTTTGAAATTTTGTTATGTGTTATTTGTTTTTGCCTGGTGGATTTGAATCGTCCCTCTTCAAAATTTCTCTTCATGGCATGTTTGGTTTTTCTTCCTTGTACTCGGGCTCGCCACATTTTGAAACTTGATGGTTTCATCTCACGACGCATTAGTTTGATAACTTCTTCTTCGGCAAGATCAAATTGCCATAAAATTGCGTCAAAAGGGGTTCTGTCCTCCCATGCCATTTCTATAATACGGTCAATTTCTCTTGGTGTTAATGATGTTTCCATTGTTATTGTTTTTTAATCAAAAGCTTTTCTGTCAGGTAGTGTGTGTTTTCGTAAAATTCGTAGACTTTCTTCTTTCACTAATTCATCATCTCGTAATCTCCAAAGGGTATAACTTGCATGTTTTCGAGTAGGAGATAATGCTACAATAGGTTTTGGATAATCAACTCCGATTACAAAATCGTTAAATTTTTGATCCAGAGCTGTCATTTTATAAGGTTCATGTATAAACTGAGACGGAATATCGCGTAGCTCGCTTACCCATTTTTTTATAAAGTCTCCACGCGGATCATGTTCGATACTATTCTTTACCGGATTGTAAATTCTAAGCATATTAGTGCCCGTCTCTCCTGCTTGCATTTGTAACTGCGGAAAATGTATACCGGGTTCAAAATCAAGAAACATCTGTGATAAGTGCGAGGTAGCTTCTTGCCATGGTTGCCATAAATTGTGGGTAAAGAACGACACCACCAAAGCTCGCATTCTAAAATTAAGATAGCCTGTTTCGTTGAGACATCGCATACAGGCATCTATTAGTGGATAACCGGTTTGCCCTGTTTTCCAGGCAATCTTGTAGTCATCAGAAACTTGTTTTTTTAGTTTGTGATATCCTTTATTGATACTTTCAAATTCCATGGTGTCTTCCATTTCGAATTTTTGAATGAAATGTGCTTGCCAGCGCAGACGTGATGTAAATGAATCAATTTGTTTCTTATAGACCGAAGTTTTTCTTTTCTCCTTGGCATACTGAAACACTTGTCGTACCGATAGATTACCCCAGGCCAGATATGGAGATAATCGACTACATCCTTTACGCGCAAGGGCGGGTTTAGAGATATGAGCATTGTAATTTTGGATCCGTTCGTCAAAAAACGAAATCATATAACGTTCTGCCATAACAGAACCGCCAAGTTGCATTAAGGGATTTTGTTTTGTTTCTAATCTTGCAGAATTAAAATATTTATTTAAGTTGTCAATGGTCTCTAACGGAATAAAACTTGAAGGATTGGGTTTAAAATCTAATAGCGGACGTTGCATATACTCAATCCATTTTTCTTTCCAATGCTTCCGATCTTTTTCTCCTCTAAAAACACCATTATTTATATGCTGCTTCCAAGAGATTCGATTATTCTTACAAAATCTGGAAAAATTTTTATCACGATCAAACGTTAGACGAATACCAGTTTCCTGATGACTAAAAACCGTCTTAATTTTCCAAAATTGTTGTAATGTACTTATGACCGAGGTTATTTCGGATAAGACGGTTAGAAGCTTAGTGTTGTATGGCACTAGTTGTTCATTGATTACAATGAGTGATTGCTTAACAAAATTCCAGTGTCGCTCACTATAATGCTTATCCTCCAGTAGTGAATGTTCAAAAACATACAAGAGAAGCGTTGGTGTTTTTGATTGGATGGCATTATAGACCGCCTCGTTATCTAAAAGACGTAAATCTCTCTTAAACCAAACCACATTTATTTCCTCTTTTTCAATACGCATCGGGGTGGGCTATAATATGTTGTGCTCTCTTTCTATAGGCCTCCTTTTTCTCCGGACTCATTTTATCTAACAGACTCATCATCATTTTCATTCTGGGATTATCTTTGAAGTGGTTTCGTTTCTCTTCTAAAAAATTCCAATACAAGCTATTAAAAGGACAGGCATCTTCTTCAGTTTTTTTTGAAACTTTATAGAGACATCCTTTGCAATATGTACTCATCTTATTAATATAGCTTCCACTGGAAACATAGGGCTTCGTCGCTACGAGTCCACCATCAGCAAATTGGCTCATACCACGGGTATTAGTGATTTCAACCCATTCTATAGCATCGATATAGATACCTAGATACCATTGATCGACTTCATCAGGATGCACTTGAGTAAGTAGCGCATAATTTCCTGTGATCATCAATCGTTGGATATGATGTGCGTAGGCATCATCAAGACTCTGGCTAATTGCATGATGCAGACAATTCATCTTTGTTTTTCCTGTCCAATAAAACTCAGGGAGTTTGTTATGGTTTTCTAAATGGTTTTTTTTCGCGTAAGCGGGCATTTCTCTCCAGTAAATTCCGCGCATATATTCTCGCCAACCCAAAATTTGACGAACAAATCCTTCCACTTGTGAGATATCAAACGCATCGCTATGATGTCTCCAATAATCAATCACAGTATCGATAACCTCCTTCGGGTGTAACATTTTACTATTCATAGCAAAGGACAAGCGACTATGAAATAAGTAGTTTTGATCGGGATGCATTGCATCTTGATAATCGCCAAAATGTATTAATAAATTTTCACAAAAGTAATCCAGCGTGTCCAGTGCTTCTTTTCTGGATGTAGGCCAGTTGAAACTATTCGGATCAATATTTCCTATAGTTTTTACCTTCTCCTTCTTGAGCAAATCAACTAATGATGTAATATCTTTTGTAGTTTGTTTTTCTTCAGGTATAGGCGGCGATCCTTTCCATTTGTTACGGTTACTTTGATCATAGTTCCATTGACCGCCTTCAGGATCTTTAACAGTTGACATTAAAATGTCATATTTCTTTCGCATGAAACGATAAAAATATTCCATAGTCAATTGCTTTTTTCCTTCAAAAAAATCGGAAACAGTCGTTCGGGTAGTCATAAAATGCTCTGTGTCAGATGCTTTATGTTCGATGGATAGCGATTTGCTCAAGTCGGTTAATTGTTGATCCAATCGATACTCATCAGGCAGCTGATATTCAAACGTAGTTATGTTTTTTTCTTTAATAAGATGTTTAATGTTTTTAGATAAATCCTGTAAATTCTCTTTTTGATCTAAAGAATAATACAACACTTGATGTCCTTGTTTTTCTAATGCTTCCGAAAAGTTGCGCATGCTATCAAAAAATGCTACTATTTTTTGAATATGGTGTTTCGTATAATCAGTTTCCTGTCGCATTTCTGCCATAAAATAAAGAATATCATCATTGACATCAGCAAACCAGGAGTGCTGTAAGTTAAGTTGGTCACCAAGAATTAAGCGTAGTATCATAAGTTTAAAATAAAGAGGGTTCTAACCATATTTGTTGATATTCTTGCTGAGGATCGTATCGATCTGCCTGTGATGCGATATTAAATTTGCGATCTCTGGGGTCGTTTCCAACGCCTGCTACGTACATCCAATTTCCATAATTGCTATGTACATCATAATCTATCAGATAGGCTTCAAAATAAGCTGCTCCGATACGCCAATCTAATTGTAGCTCTTTGGCAAAGTAAGAAGCTACATTCTGTCGACCTCGGTTACTCATCCATCCTGTTTTGCGCAATTCGATCATATTGGCGTTAACAAACGGTTCGTCTGTTTGTCCATGAATCCAAGCGTTTACTTCTTCTTTATCAGTTGACCAAGTGTAACTTTTATTCAGGATACCGCCAATTTTAAAAATGTCATTTCCGTGTTTTAGCGATACATATTTAAAAAAGTCACGCCACATAAGTTCAAAAACTAACCAATAGGTTGAATCATTTTTGGTAACCTCTTTCTCATATTTTTTCACTTCCCAATAAATAGTTCTGGCAGAAATACTGCCATTCGCTAACCAAGCAGATAATTTGGAACTATATTCGGTTCCCATCAAGCCGTTACGTGTTTTTTTATAGGTCGACAACTGTTGCGATTGCCAGAAGTACTCATTAATACGCTTTTGGGCTTGTAGTGTTCCGCCTTTAAAAGGAAAAGCGGAACGGAAATCTTGTTGACGAGCTTGGTATCCTAAGTCTTCCAGGGTTGGTAATAATGTATCGTTTATAATCAGATTAGTTTCCGGAAGTTTTGGAATAGAGACCGATTCACGTACCCTACTCTGTTTTTCACATTGTTTTCGAAAGTCGGTAAATACTTTCGGTAAAGAATCAACAGCTATCGGAAGGTCCTCCGGATGGTACAAAAACTGGTCGTATGAAAAGTTCCACTGAAGCGATAAATGAGAGGTGTTCTTTTTAACATTATTTATCACATCACATTCTTCCTTTGTCCATTCTTTTTGAAAATAAATGTTGTTTACACTATAGCTTTCTATCACTTTGGGAAGTATGTTTTCAGGAAGATCAACATAGGTAAATAAGGTAATGTTGTGAAGCTGCAATGTATCTCGCAGTTCTTGCATCGTTTCTAAGAGGAAGCGAGTGCGATAATATTCAGTTTTTTTAAAACCGTATCCGGTATGCTCAAAATGTCTGGGATCAAAACAATATACTGCAATAACGCGGTCATTTTGAGCATGAGCATTTATCAGGGAGCTATTGTCAGATACCCTTAAATTATTTGTAAACCAAACTAATGCAGTCGAACTCATATGTTGTTATTCCTCTGATTTTTTTATGAGAACACTATTTTTGTTTCTGCGACAGCGTTCACTACAATAAAGTACTTCATCCCAATTAGGTTCCCATTTTTTTCGCCATGCAAAGGGTCGTTTACAGACCGGGCAGATTTTTGTGGGTAAATTAGATTTGAGTCGCATATGTTATTTTGTTTAACAAATTTAATAAAAAGATAAACAAAGTAATTGCCAATTATCTTGTATTTAACACAAAAAGTCATTTAAACCATCATAAAGCTGTATTTTTGTATCCATAAACAATATTATATGTCACATAAAGCCGGTTTTGTAAATATTATAGGAAATCCAAATGTGGGTAAATCAACCTTGATGAACTCTTTTGTAGGAGAGCGATTATCCATAATAACATCCAAAGCACAAACTACACGGCACCGTATTTTGGGAATTGTAAACGGTGATGATTTTCAGGTTATCTTATCAGATACTCCGGGAATTATTAAACCTGCATATGAATTGCAAGCTTCGATGATGGATTTTGTAAAGTCAGCATTCGAGGACGCAGATGTCTTAATCTATATGGTTGAGATAGGTGAAAAGGACTTAAAAGATGAAGCCTTTTTTGCCAAAATAACCAATGCCAAGATTCCCGTACTTTTATTATTGAATAAAATCGATAAATCGAATCAAGAGCAACTGGAAGAGCAGATGAAATTTTGGGCAGAAAAAGTGCCGAACGCCGAGATTTATCCAATTAGTGCCTTAGAAAATTTTAATGTAAAGGAGGTATTTGGTCGTATCGTAGAGTTATTACCAGTATCACCGGCATTTTATCCAAAAGATCAGTTAACGGATAAGCCGGAGCGATTTTTTGTAAATGAAGCGATTCGTGAGAAAATATTAATGCATTATAAAAAAGAAATTCCGTATTCGGTTGAAATTGAAACGGAAGAGTTTTTTGAAGAAGATGAGATAATTAGAATCCGATCCGTGATTATGGTAGAGCGCGATTCTCAGAAAGGAATTATTATTGGTCATAAAGGTGCTGCCTTGAAGCGAGTAGGGATTGAGGCGCGTAAAGAATTAGAAAAATTCTTTGGAAAGCAAATTCATATAGAATTATATGTAAAGGTCAATAAAAATTGGCGTAGTAACGAGCGTCAACTCAAGCGTTTCGGTTATAATAAGTAAGCGGTATACTTGTTAAACAACATTAAGATTTGACACAAGACTTAGGGCACCGCTCTAAGTCTTTTTTAATTTTTCCTGTTTTTTTATAGTAAGTTAAATACAAATAGAGCAATAATAGCGTACCAAAAATAAAAAGGCTAATTTTGCAAAAAGTTTAGAAAAAATTCTATGAGTAATATTGTAGCCATTGTAGGGAGACCAAATGTAGGGAAATCTACTTTTTTTAATAGGTTGATACAACGAAGAGAAGCTATTGTAGATGCAGTGAGTGGAGTGACTCGTGATCGTCATTACGGCAAGAGTGATTGGAACGGAAAAGAATTTTCATTAATTGATACCGGTGGGTATGTTAAGGGAAGTGACGATGTTTTTGAAGAAGAAATAGATAAGCAGGTTGAACTGGCTATTGAAGAAGCAGATGCCATTATTTTTATGGTGGATGTTGAATCCGGGGTAACCGGGATGGATGAGGATGTCGCCAATTTACTTCGCAAAGTGGATAAGCCGGTTTTTCTGGCGGTCAATAAAGTAGATAACGGACAACGTGAAGCCGATGCAGTTGAGTTTTATTCCTTAGGTTTAGGAGCATATTATACGATTGCCAGCATTAATGGAAGCGGCACGGGAGAATTACTCGATGCATTAATAGAAGCGCTGCCAGAGGTAGAAGAAGAAGAGGATTCTGAGTTACCACGTTTTGCCGTAGTAGGAAGACCTAATGCCGGTAAATCCTCTTTTATCAACGCCTTAATTGGTGAGGATCGCTATATTGTAACTGATATTGCAGGAACCACACGGGATGCAATTGATACTAAATACGATCGTTACGGATTTGAATTTAATCTTGTGGACACAGCGGGTATCCGTCGAAAAGCCAAAGTTAAGGAAGATCTGGAGTTTTATTCGGTCATGCGTTCTGTACGAGCAATTGAGCATTGTGATGTATGTTTGTTAGTAGTCGATGCTACCAGGGGTTTTGATGCACAAGTGCAAAATATCTTTTGGTTGGCAGAACGTAACCGCAAGGGGATTGTTATATTAGTTAACAAATGGGACTTAGTTGAGAATAAAGAGAGTAACACGCTTAAGGATTTTGAAAAGCATATTCGTAAGGAAATAGCTCCGTTTACCGATGTTCCAATAGTTTTTATCTCTGTATTGACAAAGCAACGACTTTTTAAGGCTATTGAGACAGCTGTCGAGGTGTATAAGAACCGATCTAAGAAGATAAAAACAAGTGTCATGAATGATACGATGTTAGCTATCATAGAGCGTAATCCACCGCCTGCATACAAAGGGAAGTATGTGAAGATTAAGTATTGTATGCAATTACCCACACCACAACCACAATTTGCATTTTTCTGTAATTTACCACAATATATTAGAGAACCGTATAAGCGATATTTAGAAAATCAGTTACGTAAAGAGTTCGATTTTCATGGTGTACCTGTATCTGTGTATTTTAGAAAAAAATAGCATAATAATCTCTTTGCGTGGTACCACGTATCTCTTAAATTTAACATAAAATTTCTTTAAAAAAAAGAAATTTTATGCGTAATCTAGTACTTTAGGGCGGTATATGTCATTATTTTTTTTAGAAAGTAAAATTTTTAAAAGGAATAGCGAAATTCGATTTTTTTTTAACACAATCAAGATTAATTTGGGGTACGAAGTGAGTAACGGGAGTAAGAACAACATCATCGTGGCAGTAGGTGCTAGTGCCGGTGGACTACAAGCACTGAGCAGTTTTTTTGATAATACTCCAGAACATAGTGAATATACCTTTGTGATTATTCAGCATTTATCACCGGACCATAAGAGTTTGATGGGAGAATTACTGGCGAAGAACACAAAGATTCCTATAGTTGAAATCAGTGATAATTCTCCGATTAAGCCCGGACATATCTATATGATTCCACCAACCAAGAATCTTAGAATTGATGGAAATCATTTTGTGCTGATCGAAAAACCAAAAGGTAAGACACTCAACTTGCCAATAGATATGTTTTTTGAGTCCATGGCAGAGCATTTCAAGGAGAATTGTGTAGGTATTGTACTTAGCGGTACAGGTAGCGACGGTTCTCGAGGAATTCTTTCTATTAAAGAACAGGGAGGAATCGTGATCGTACAGCAACCTGAGCAAGCAAATTTTGACGGAATGCCAGAAAGTGCCATTAATACCGGCGCAGTAGATTTTATATTACCGGTACAACAAATGATTAGTGAAATTGATAATTATTTTAAAACTCCTACAGTGATTGCTCCGGGGGATGATGAGATGGAGTATGATGAAAAAGTGCTTCAGGATATCTTAGCATTACTCAAGAAAAGCACAGATTTAGACTTCAGTCTGTATAAAAAACCAACGCTAGTACGTCGCATGGCCAGACGTATCAAAATTATTAAAGCAGATTCTTTACCGGATTATCTAGCTTATTTAAAAGCACATCCCGAAGAGATTCAAATCTTACACAAGGAATTTCTAATCGGGGTCACCAAGTTTTTTCGAGATTTAAAGGTTTGGGATATTCTGGAAAGTGAAGTAGTGCCAGAATTGGTGCGGCAAAAATTTGATGGCGAAGTATTGAAGATATGGGATGTTGGCTGTAGCACCGGCGAAGAAACCTATTCGCTCGCTATCGTCTTTTTAGAAGAAATCAAAAAGCAGAATAAGAAAATTGATTTGAAAATTTTTGCAACTGATATTTCTCAATATCATTTGGATATTGCAAGTAGTGCAAAATATGATGAAGGTATTGCCGCAGACGTTTCTTCGGAGCGACTATCTGAATACTTTAAGAAAGATGACAATCAATATACGGTGCAGGATAAAGTTCGAAAAAATGTTATTTTTTCGAATCATAACATAATTAAGGACCCACCTTTCAATAATATGGATATGGTGGTCTGTCGCAATTTGTTGATTTATTTACAAAATTCTGTTCAAAATAATGCGCTACATGTCCTACATTATTCTCTGAGATTTAACGGCGTTTTACTTTTGGGCACCAGCGAGAGCTTAGGGAGTCAAAAACAATATTTTGAGGAGATCAATCGGAAATGGAAAATTTATCGAAATATCGAAGCGTCAACACGATTGAGAACAGAAGTTCTAAAATCTTCAAGTGATCGACATAAAGTGCCTTCATTTAAAACAAATTCAAAGTTTGGGGCCATGGGCAAAGAGCCCGAAAATGGATTTATCAATGAAATTAGTAAAGCCGTTTTAAAACAGTTTGGTGCCGCCAGCATTCATGTTGATGATGAGTTTAACATTATAGATGCTCAGGGTGAATTTTACAAGTATGCTACGTTTCCGAGTCAGGGGTTTTCGGTAAATTTACTTCGTATGCTTTCTGAGGATTTAAAAATTGCAGTATCCACTTCGGTCAGAAAAGCAATGCGATCCAATTCAGAATATTTCTATAAAGATGTATTGATTTACAAGGAGGATGCTCCCAAGATGATCGATATAATGGTGAAGCCTTTGGTAAAAAAGAATGTCGAAAAGACAACTTCATTTATTATTACCTTGTTTGAACATGAAATAAAGAATGATGATACAGTTTTAGTAGAAAAGGCAAATGCCGAAAAAACATCTAATAAGAGAATAGTAGATCTTGAGGAAGAGCTAGAAGAAGCTAAACAAGAGCTTAAGAGTTCTATTGAAGAAACCGAAACAAGTAATGAAGAATTACAGGCAGCTAATGAAGAACTGTTGGCATCGAACGAAGAGCTGCAGAGTACGAATGAAGAGTTACAAAGTGTCAATGAAGAATTGCATACGGTGAATGCAGAGCATATTCAAAAGGTTGATGATCTGGCACATCTTAATGCAGACATGGATAACCTGCTTAATAGTACAAAGATTGGGACTATATTCTTGGACAGAGAATTAACCATCCGTAAATTCACTCCAGAGGTTAAAGAGCACTTTAATCTCGTCAAACAAGATATTGGACGACCGATAGAGAATTTTATTTCTAATTTTGGCATCTCTCGACGTAAAACACTGGTTGATAGTGCAAAAAAAGTGATGGAAACCGGTAAAGTGTTTGAAAAGAGAATCTCCAGTAAAACGGATCGATTTTTTATTCAGCGAATCTCACCGTTTATAAACTCTGTTGGTAAAATAGACGGGGTTGTTATAACCTTTATTGATATCACAACCGTTCATAAATCTCAAGAAAAACTTCGTAAAAGTGAAGAAAAATTTAAGACTTTCTATGAAGAGGATCCTGTAATGCATTTAAGTGTAGATTCTACAACATTGGTGATTATAGAATGTAATAAGTTATTAGTAAAAACACTAGGCTATAACAGCAAGGATGAGGTTTTGGGTATGCCCATTATTGATATATATGCTGAAGCCTATAAGGTTAAGGTTTTAGGTTTACATAAGAACTTTAGAAAGACAGGTAAAATTGAAAGTGAGGAACTGATATTGCTTACCAAAAATGGAAAGGAGATTCCTGTCATTTTAAATGCTGAAGCAAATAGAGATGCAAAGGGGAATGTCGTTTCCAGCCGATCTACATTAGTTAACATTTCTGAATTAAAGAAAAAACAAGCCAAAATTGAAGAGCAAAAAGCAGATCTTCAACGTGCAAATCAAGACTTGGAACAGTTTGTTTCCATCTGTTCTCATGATCTGCAGGAGCCATTGGGTACGATTCGCTTTGGAAGTGATATTTTAAATAAGAAATATAGTGATTCTCTAGAGCCCAAAGCTAAAGAATATATCGAATACATTCATAATGCATCCGGTCGATTGAGTGATCAGATTAAGGCATTATTAGAGCACAGCCGCATAGGACGGGATATTAAAATGACCCGGGTTGATACTAAAGAAATAGTAGATATTGTGAAATATGATTTGGGCAAACGAATTAATGAATGCGGTGCCTCAATACACTCAGGCAAGCTTCCTGTTGTAAACGGACTCAAGGTAGAGTTAAGACTTTTGTTTCAAAATCTAATAGGTAACGCCATCAAGTATTGTAAAAAAGGTGTACATCCGGATATTCGTATCAATTCATTCAAGGACAATGGATATCATATTTTTTCGATTGCAGATAATGGTATCGGTATGAAAGAAAAAGATCTTGAATCTATATTTACTATATTTAATCGCGTACCCACCGATGATGCCTATGAAGGTACTGGAGTAGGTTTAGCGCATTGTGAAAAAATAGTAAAATTACATGGAGGTAATATCTGGGCAGACTCAAAAGAAGGCGTAGGCAGCACCTTTTATTTTAAAATTAAAGCATAATTGATCTTATGGCAAGTCCATCAACATTATATCCACGCAAAGTGGATTTAACTAACTGTGATAAAGAACCGATACATATTTTGGGAAAAATACAGAACCATGGGGTTTTGCTTAGTTGCGATCCAGATTCATTGAAAATTTTACAGCATAGTGATAACGCTGAGGAGGTGCTTAATATTTCCAGTGAAGCATTACTTGAGCTCTCTGAAATAGTTGATAGACCTACCCTTGATTTTATTAAAAATAAGGTGGATACTAATAAGACAGTTCCTTTGGATATTATCATTGGAGAAAATACGTTTACCTGTATTGCACACAGCACCGGTAAACAACTTATTTTAGAATTAGAACCGATAGGGCAACAAATCGAACAGATTTACTATCAGCAACAAATGACCGACATTATTACCGAGTTGGGGAGTGCTGAAACTGATTTGGAAATGTGTGACAGAGCCGCTCATTTGATAAAAGATTTTCTTGAATATGATCGCGTCATGATCTACAAGTTTGATGCGCAATGGAATGGTGAAGTTGTCTCAGAAGCCAAAGAAGAACATTTAGAAAGTTGGCTGGGTTTGCACTACCCGGCATCAGATATTCCACAACAAGCACGTAAGCTTTTTCTAAAACAAGGGGTGCGAATGATCGCTGATGTCGCGTCTGACTCTGTGAGTATTGTACCCGAGCTGGATCCAAAACTTCAAGAACCTTTAGATTTAACCCGATCAGAGCTCAGAGCTGTATCATCGATTCATATTGAATATTTAATTAATATGAAGGTAGGGGCTACGTTAACCGCAGCCATCATCTTTAATAATACACTCTGGGGATTGATTGCATGTCATCATTATAGTCCAAAGTTTATTAATTATCAACAGAGGCTCTCCTGTAAATTTTTGACACAGGTGTTTTCAAGTCAATTAGGAATGAAATCTTCTAATGTAGAGCTTCTAAAAATTAACGATGCGAATTCGATACGTAATACCCTCGTAGAACAAATGAGTCGAGAATGGGATATTGTTTCAGGCCTTAGTGGTAATGAGATAACGATGTTGGATATTGCCGATACTACAGGGGGAGCTATTTTTATCGATGATGTTATTACGCTAGTGGGTAAAACGCCTACCGAAGATCAAGTAAGAGCTTTGCATAACTGGATACTTAAACAAAATGATGATGAAACATACTATACAGAATGTTTGAGTGAGGAGTACACTGCTGCCAATGAATACAAAGCTACCGTCTCTGGTGTTTTGCAGATCTCAATATCAAAAATAAAACGTAACAGCGTCTTATGGTTTAAACCTGAGAAAAAACAAACAGTCAATTGGGGAGGTAACCCTAATAAATCGGTTCTTATTAACAAAGATGCAAGATTGAGTCCCAGAAAATCTTTTGACAAGTGGTCAGAAGAACTTTCGGGTTACTCTACACCTTGGACGGATAGTGAAATTGCAGCTATCAAAGCGCTTAAAAGCAGTATTTCTGAAATTATTGTGCAAAAATATGACGAAGTGCAATCTTTAAATAAAAATTTGGAACAGGCCTATAAAGAACTTGAAGCATTTAGCTACAGTGTTTCTCATGACTTGAGAGCACCGTTGAGAGGTATCGATGGTTTTGCACAAATTATTAAAGAGGATTACTTTGAGCAATTGGATGATTACGGTCAAAATGCGATACGAACTATTATTAATTCAACCAATAAAATGAATGAATTAATAGATGATATTCTTTCCTTTTCGGGTCTGAGTCAGAAACGTCTAAGTTTTCAAAAATTCTCAATGCAATCGCTAGTGAGTGATGTGCTGAATTTTATACAGCCATCAGTGGCATACCCTAATGCAATGATAACGATCCAGGATGATTTGCCTAGTTCATATGGAGATACCGCTATGGTGTTTCAAATGTTGAGTAACTTAATAGGGAATGCACTAAAATATTCGTCAAAAAAAGAAAAACCTGAAGTAATTATTGGCTATGATGATCAACAATCAGCATATTTCGTTAAGGACAATGGCATAGGATTTGATCAAAAACATAAAGAGAGAATTTTTGGAGTTTTTAATCGCTTGGTAGGCCAGGAATATGAAGGTTCAGGAATAGGATTAGCGATTGTTAAACGAGCAATTGAAAAGCATGATGGAGCTATATGGGTAGAAAGTGTTTTTAATGAAGGCACGGTATTTTATTTTAATTTTAAAGAATAGTGTTAAGATAAATGAGCGATAAATATATACTCTATGTAGAAGACAATCCCAGCGATGTGGCTTTGGTAGAACGAATATTTAAAAATGAGCTAAAGGATTATCAATTAAAACACTTTGGAACAGGAGAGCTCTTACTAGAATGGTTTGCGTCAATGGAACTTACGTATAATCTACCTCGGTTGATTTTACTCGACAATAAGTTAACTGGAATGAGTGGACTGGAGGTTCTGAAAGATATCAGAAGGAACGCTAGAATTAAAAATATACCTACCGTAATTATTAGTTCCTCTGTCGAAGACAAAGACATTCAAAAAGCATATCAAAATGGCGCGAATAGTTATTTAGAAAAACCTAAAAATTATTTGAGCTTAAAAAATACAATGCAAACCATAGTAAATTATTGGTTGCAATTTAATAAGACATATCATGATAGAGAGTGAAATAAAAATATTATTGATTGAGGATAGCGAAACAGATGCAATGCTAATCAAAAGACAAATTGCTAAAATCGCCAATAATGTTACGTTTATGCTAGCAATGGACCTTAGCGAGATTGAAGCAAAGTTGCGAGTCTTTACTCCTGATATTATACTTTGTGATTATAACCTGCCCCGGTGTACAGGAATGGAGGTTTTAGAATTAATTCGGAAGATATCGCCAACGACCACATTTATATTTGTTACCGGATCAATAAATAATGAAGAATTAGCGGCTAATACTATTCTCAACGGCGCTTCGGGATATATTCTGAAAAAAAATATGTCAAATTTACACACCAGACTGCTCCCTTACTTACAAGCAGTAGAAAAAAACAGTTCGATCCGATCATCAGCCAGAAGAAGAGTTGAAGAAAGTAAAGAAGCGGTTGTAATTATAGAGGAGTTTCTCAAAAATTCTTTTGAAGAAAACGAAATACATAAAGAAAGTATTAAAAAGATAAAGGATGACCTTTTTAAATTAAGACAAAAGTATGATGCTGAAGATTCTTAAAGAACAAACCGCTAACTTACACCAAGGTGTAGAACAGTCAAATGATGCCGGATTAATTATGGAGCACTCCATTGGTCTGGAGGCATATAGAAACTTATTACAACAAAACCTACGTGCATATAGCACTATAGAGAACTACATAAACGAGCATAGTGATCGGTTACCAGCTCAAATCAAGCAATTTGTTTCCACTCAAAAGTCTGCTGTCTTGCGTAAAGATTTAGCACAGCTATCAGAGGAATATGAAACAACAGAGATCAGTCTGAAGCAGAAGCCTTCTCCAATGCAACTAATTGGCATGTTATATGTGATTGAGGGTTCTATGTTGGGGGGAATGATGATTAGTAAGCACTTACCTAAATGTCCAGCGTTACAAGAAATTAAAGAACATCATTTTTTTGGAGGAGATCCTAAAGTGCATGTAGCTCGTTGGAAATCTTTCTGCGCAACCATAGAGGCAAGTGACTATAACGAACACGATATCAACGAAGCAGTTTTAGGTGCCAATGCCGCGTTTAATGTTTTCAAACAAACCTATGAGACTCCCCTAGTAGTTAGTTAAAGTTGTATATGACAAAATAAAGAAACACGCATCTAATAGCTAATTAAGCAGAGATGCGTGTTTTAGTATTTTATTAGTGAGTAAATTACCAGCTTCCTCCGGCTCCACCACCGCCAAAGCCGCCGCCGCCGAAGCCACCACCAAATCCGCCACCGCCAGAACTACCTCCAAAACCACCACCACCGCCAAAGCCACCTCGACCAAGACTGCTTAAGATGATAGCATCAAGGATACTTCCTGTGGTTGATCGATGACCGCGATTGCCTCCGCCTTTTCCACCTTTATTACCCTTTGCAATAGCTCTGATAATAATAAGAAACACAAAAAACAGAATAATAATTTGTGCAATGGGAAAGTTAGGAGCATCCTTTTTTCGAGTGCCTTCAAAAGTTCCGGCTAATACTTCAAAGATAGCCGTGGTACCCATGTCTAAACCTGAATAAAAATTTCCATTTTTAAACTGGGGCGTTATGATTTGATCAATAATTGTTTTTGTATTGAAATCAGTCAGCTTTTCTTCAACTCCGTACCCCGTAGTTATCCATATTTTCCGCTCATTTTTGGCGACCAGAATAAAAACACCGTTATCCTCTTTCTCCTGACCGATTCCCCATTCATGCGCCCATTCTGCAGCGTATAACCCTATATTTTCTCCTTCAAGGGATACAATTATTGCTATGACAATCTGGGTGGAGGTAGTGTCAGAATAACGTACAAGTTTTTGCTCTAATTGTTGTGCCTCCCCGGCACTCAATAACTGAGCCTCGTCATAGACTGCTGTTTGTTGAGTAGGAATTTTAGGAATTTCGCGTTGACCATAGCCACTGTTGAAAAAAAGAAAGCCTAAAAAAACTAAAAATAGGAGTTGTATTGTAGATACTTTTTGTTGCATTTATCCTTTTGAAATTTCATCGGAGAGTTCGTTAGTGTCAGTATGATCCCAAGGAAAATGCTCCTGTAATTGTTTTCCTGCTAATAGTATGCCGTCGATCAAGCCTTGTGTAAAGTCTCCTTTTTTAAAATGTGCTAAAATTATGTCCTTAGTGGTTTCCCAAAAATCAGAAGGAACTACATCATTGATGCCTTGATCGCCGTAGATTACAAAGTTCCGATCCTCAACGGCAACATAAATTAAAACTCCATTGTGCAGCTCAGTCAGATCCATTTTGAGTAAGTGAAAAACCTCCTTAGCCCGATCAATAGGATCGAGCTTGGAAGATTTTTCTAAATGTACTCTAATTTCTCCTGAGGTAGCCTTTTCGGCTACACGAATAGCATCTACTATACGCTTCTCTTGAGCAGGAGTTAAAAATTGTTCTGTTTTGGACATTATTTGAAATCAAAATCTACGTCAGGTGCGTTTTCTGAACCGGCATCTGCTTCAAAACGTGCCATTTCATCAAAACTCCCGAACATGCTTAAAATTATATTGTTAGGAAATACTTTTATGTACTTGTTAAATTCGCCAACTTGTTGGTTGTAGCGATTACGTTCTACATTGATACGGTTTTCAGTTCCTTCTAATTGTGTTTGCAAATTCATAAAGTTTTGATTCGCTTTCAGATCAGGATAGCGCTCTACAGAAACTAATAATCTGGATAATGCAGATGATAAACCACTTTGCGCTTGTTGAAATTGTTGCAGCTGATCCGGAGTGATATTGGTTGGGTCTATAGTCACAGAGGTTGCTTTTGCTCTTGCCTGAATTACTTCGGTCAATGTAGTTCTTTCAAAATCGGCAGCACCTTGTACTGTTTTTACAAGATTTCCGATTAAGTCATTTCGTCTTTGATATGCACTTTCTACATTTGACCAGGCTGTTTTTGCATCTTCTTTTAAGGTAACAGCTTTGTTATAGCGACCTGCAAATACAAAATATAACACCATTGCGATACCGGCAATTACTAATATAGGAACTAGGATTTTTTTCATAAATTAAAAATTAAAATGATCTGTGATTGCTTATAAATTTTCTTTTATTTTAAGTAATTGTGCTTTGATAGACTCCAATTTGCGAATAATATCAAAACTTTCTAATGCTTCTTGTTTCTGTTCTTTTAGATGGACTTTAGCTCCTTCAAGTGTAAATCCACGCTCCTTAACCAAATGATAGATTAATTCAAGGTTTTTAATGTCCTCGGGTGTAAATTTACGATTACCCTTAGCATTCTTTTTAGGCTTGAGAATATCAAATTCTTTTTCCCAAAATCTAATTAATGAAGTATTGACGGCAAAAGCTTCAGCAACTTCACCGATACCGTAGTACATTTTATTTGGTAGTTCGACAAACATGCTTACTTGATTTCTTGAGTAAAACTCCCGTCGTCGTTAAATATTAGCTTACTTTCGGGAAAATCTTCTTGGGTTAATTTACGAATTTCTTTCAAAGCGTCCTGTTTTTCATCCATAAAAGGATAAATTTCGTCAATCTGCTTGGCAGAGTGTATTCTTCCTTTTACAAAATTACCTTTAGCATCAATCTCAATAGCCGCAATGGGTGCATACCCCTTAATTCCTCTAAGATTGAATCTGGAATAGGTGCAGAAATTACCTAGACTATAAGCGATAAATTTGTTATTGTACACTTCAAAAGCTCGGGATACATGAGGTCCATGACCCAAAATAACATCGGCACCACTATCAATCATTGTATGGGCAAATTTGTAAACATTCCCTCTGTCCTCACCATAGAAACGTTCGGTCTCTCGGGTCACATGGGTGTGGTCTGCGCCTTCGGCACCACCATGAAAAGATACGATAACGATATCTACTTTACGTTCAAGCTCTTCAACAATAGCTTTGGCCTTCGTTATATTTTGAATCTTTAAACAATCCTTATTTGGTGCAAAGGCACAAAAGCCGTAGGTAATACCATCTTTTTCAAAAATCATAGAGGGTTGGGCAAAAATTCCGGCATACGCAATACCATGCTTTTCTAAAGTTTTAGCTGTGTTTTCAATCCCAATAGCTCCAAAATCACCAATGTGGTTGTTAGCAACACTCATAACATCAAAGCCGGCAGCTTCCAAAAATTCACCATAGATTTCTGGAGATCTAAAAGAATAGCATTTGGATGGATCCGAACAACGTTTAGCATTTTCACCTTCATCAGTAAGTGTACCTTCCAGATTACCAAAAAGAATATCGGCTTGTTGTAATACGTGTTGTACGTTATCAAAGGGACCCTTTCCCGGAGGAGGCAAATAGCTCTCATTAGGAAAATTTGTTCCCATCATAATATCACCAACAGCCATTAGGGTAATAAGATCAGGTTTAGCTAATTTTTGTTGAGCAACAATTGCCTGCTCAACCAGCACAGTCATTGAATCCAGAACTTTTTGAGGAAATTTTTGAGCTTGACCTGTAAAAGTAAAGCCGATAAAAATTGTAAAGAACAGTGCTTTGCGCATAGCGTTAATCTAAAGTTTCATTAATAAGGGAAGAAGCTTTTAGCATTTCATTGAATTCTTCCGAAGTTAAACTACCGTAATAGAAATTTCTTGGATTAATGCGTTCTCCATCTTTAAAAATCTCATAATGTAAATGAGGTGCTACAGATCTTCCGGTACTTCCTACAAACCCTATGATATCACCCCGCTTAACTTTCTGACCTCTTTTTACATTGTATTTACTTAAATGCGCATATAAACTTACGTAGTTGAAACCATGATCAATACGTACGTGGTTTCCATAACCTGTAGAGTTAGCATCTGCTCTTTTTACGATTCCATTTCCCGATGCATAGATAGGTGTACCTGTGGGTGCAGAAAAATCCATACCATGATGAAATTTTCTAGCTTTAGTAAAAGGATCATTACGCCATCCGTATCCGGAAGCCATACGCTTAAGATCTGAATTTTTGATAGGTTGTATCGCAGGGATTGTCGCTAGTAATTCTTCTTTCTGTTCTGCTAAGTCCGCTATTTCATCAAGGGATTTTGACTGGACAACAATTTGCTTTGTCAATTTGTCTAGGCGTTTATTGCTCTCAATAATCATTTCAGAATTATCAAAGCCCTCCAGATTTCTATAGCGATTGATTCCGCCAAAGCCTGCGTTACGTAATTCTTGCGGAATTGGGGGTGCGCCAAAATACAATCGGTAGATATTATCGTCGCGTTCTGCAATTTCTCTTAAAATATCTTCATCCCGTTTTAAGCGGTTGTTAAGAATATCAAATTGCAATTCCATATTTTCCAATTCTCTCCTGTATGCTTTTTCTTTAGGTGTTTCTAGTTGCGGAATGTTAAGGTAGATTACCAATAAAACGAATCCGGCTAGAAAAGTACCTAACACTCCAATGAGTGCCAAGCCTAGCTTGCGTCCTTTCTTTTGCTCAATTTTGCGATATGAAAGTGTATCGCTATCATAGTAATATTTAACCTTTGACATAATTTAAAATATGCTATTTTTGCAGGGTGCCAGCCAAAAAAGGCTTAATTGAACCCGGTTGAACGCAACAAATATAAGAAATTGTTGTAAAGTCCAACATAAACTAGCAATATAGCGATAGTAATGCTACGTTAAATTGGTGTGAAATTTTTAGGTAAGCAAAATAGGTGAATAGCCTGATTAATTGTAGAAAAAAGCGCATGAAATCCCAAGAAATTAGAAATACATTTTTAGAATTTTTTACTTCAAAACAACATACCATTGTTCCATCGGCACCAATGGTGATCAAAGATGATCCAACATTGATGTTTACCAATGCTGGGATGAATCAATTTAAGGAGTACTTTTTAGGTAACGGTATTCCTAAAAGCAATCGCCTGACAGATACGCAAAAATGTCTTCGGGTTAGTGGTAAGCACAATGATCTTGAAGAGGTGGGGATGGATACCTATCATCATACAATGTTTGAGATGCTAGGGAATTGGAGTTTTGGAGATTACTTCAAAAAAGAAGCTATTCATTGGGCGTGGGAATTATTGACTGAAGTTTTTGGTGTTGATAAAGATATCTTATATGTCTCCGTTTTTGAAGGCGCAGAAGAGGATGGCTTGGGTATGGATCAGGAAGCATATGATTTATGGAAAGCAATTGTGCCCGAAGATCGCATCATCATGGGTAATAAAAAAGACAACTTCTGGGAAATGGGAGATCAGGGACCTTGCGGACCTTGTTCTGAAATACACGTGGATATTCGATCAGCAGAAGAGAAAGCAAAGGTTTCCGGAAGAGACTTAGTAAACGCGGATCATCCTCAGGTGGTAGAAATCTGGAATCTGGTATTTATGCAGTTTAATCGCAAAGCTGATGGCTCTCTTGAAAAATTACCGGCGCAACATGTGGATACAGGTATGGGGTTTGAGCGATTATGTATGGTATTGCAAGGACAAAAATCCAATTATGATACCGACGTCTTTACACCCTTGATCAGAGAGATTGAAACTATAACAAATACCACGTACGATAAAGATAGTGATCCGAATGTAACCGACGGAAAAGTGAGTGTGGCTATTCGCGTGATTGCAGATCATTTAAGAGCTGTTTCTTTTTCTATAGCTGATGGTCAGTTGCCAAGCAATACGGGTGCTGGTTATGTGATTCGTAGAATTTTACGTCGTGCTATACGCTATGGTTTTACTTTTTTAAATACTAAAGAACCTTTTATCTACAAGTTGGTAGAGACATTGAGTGCTCAAATGAGCTCGGCATTTCCTGAGCTTACCTCTCAAAAGAATTTAATCACTAATGTAATTCGTGAAGAAGAACAATCCTTTTTACGTACGTTGGATCAGGGATTGTCACTATTGGATGCGGTGATTGCAAATACCAAAGATCAGAAGGTTTCCGGTGAAAAGGCATTTGAATTATATGACACCTATGGTTTTCCAATCGATTTAACTGCTTTAATTTTAAGTGAACAGGGGTATGCGTTGGATGAGGTTGGTTTTACTGCAGAATTACAAAAACAAAAAGATAGATCCAGAGCAGCTTCTAAAGTGTCTGCCGGAGATTGGAATATTTTACAAGCCAATCAATCGGAAATTTTTGTTGGCTATGACACCTTAACGTCTGATGTACAAATAACGCGCTATCGCAAGGTGGAAAGTCAAAAAGACGGAGAGCTGTATCAAATTGTGTTTGACCAAACCCCATTTTACCCCGAAGGAGGAGGACAAGTGGGAGACAAAGGGTATTTGGAGGCCGCTAATGGTGATGTTGTCTATATTATTGATACCAAAAAAGAAAATAATCTTATAATCCATATTACAAAGAATTTACCCAACAATATAGAGACTACTTTTAAAGCAGTTGTTGATGCAAAACAACGTGCCAGAACCGCGGCAAATCATACGGCAACGCATTTATTACATCAAGCATTGCGATCAATCTTAGGAACCCATGTAGAGCAAAAGGGGTCGATGGTGCATAGTGGTAATTTACGTTTTGATTTTTCTCATTTTGCTAAGGTTACTGCCGAAGAGCTAAAAGAAGTAGAAGATTTTGTGAATGCTAGAATCAGAGAAGGATTATCTCTTGAAGAGCAGCGTGGCATTTCATATGATCAGGCGATAAAAGAGGGAGCTATAGCCTTATTTGGTGAAAAGTATGGGGATGACGTTAGAGCCATTCGTTTTGGCGAATCTATGGAGCTTTGTGGGGGAACTCACGTACAAAATACCAGCAATATCTGGCATTTTAAAATTATATCTGAAGGTGCAGTTGCTGCCGGAATTCGACGTATTGAAGCAATTACGAATGATGCAGCAAAAGAGTATTTTACTTCGCAATCTGACGCTTTCACTGAAGTGAAGAAGGTATTAAAAAATGCAAAAGATCCGGTCAAAGCAATTAGTACGTTACAGGAAGAAAATACGCAACTTAAAAAACAAATTGAGACCTTGCTTAAAGACAAAGCAAAGAATTTGAAAAGCGAACTCAAACTTGAATTTCAGGATGTCGATGAAATTAAATTCTTGGCAAAAGCAGTTGATCTGGACGCAGCGGGAATAAAAGACTTGTCCTTTGAGTTAGGAGGAGAGATAGAAGATGTGGTTATTGTTTTAGGAACAGAGCATGGAGGAAAAGCCTTGTTGTCGTGTTATATTTCTAAAACATTGGTAGAGAAAAAAGAGTTAAATGCAGGCAAAGTTGTTAGAGAGCTGGGTAGATATATCCAAGGCGGTGGCGGCGGACAACCGTTTTTTGCGACAGCAGGAGGTAAAAACCCGGAAGGTATCAATGAAGCGTTGCAACATGCTAAACAAGTAGTTTTTGGTTAATACCTTTGTAGTACCATGTATTGGCAACAGAGTAAAGCTTAACGTTAGCAATATCAGATGAATTTACAGACAAAAATTCCTTTACATCCTCAAGATCCAAAAATCGACTATGACTATAAGATAATGTCATTGGGATCCTGTTTTGCAGATAATATTGGAGAAAAGTTTGCTTATTATAAATTTCAAGCGCTTGTAAATCCGTTTGGGGTTTTGTTTCATCCCAAAGCTATTGAAACTTTCTTGTGGATGGCTACGCAGGACGAACGCTATGTGGCCAACGATTTGTTTAATTTTAATGATCGTTGGCATTGTTTTGATGCGCATTCAAAAATTACGGCTGATAGTCAGGACGAGCTTTTAGAAACACTCAACGCCAAATTAGTTGAAGCAAAAGCACATTTAGAAAAAACGACACATGTTTTCATTACACTTGGCACCGCTTGGGTGTATCGTCTCAAGGCGATGGATATGGTTGTTGCTAATTGTCATAAAATTCCGCAGAAAGAATTTGATAAAGAACTGCTCTCGGTTGAAGAAATATCGCAATGTTTACAAAATTGCCTTCATTTTATTCGCAGTATCAATTCTGAGTGTACAATAATTTTTACTGTATCTCCCGTACGTCATAGCAAAGACGGATTTATAGAGAACAACAGAAGTAAGGCGCATTTATTAACTGCAATTCATGAGGTTGTATCGCAAGAGGAACGGCTGAACTATTTTCCTGCCTATGAGATTGTAATGGATGAGTTACGAGATTACCGCTTTTATAAGCCGGATATGCTACATCCTACTGAGACAGCTATTCAGTACATCTGGGAACGATTTATGGAAGTTTGGATAGATGAAAAAACATTGGTCACCATGGGTAAAATTGAAGAAATTCAGCGTGGTAGTGCCCATCGCCCTTTTCAGCCCAATAGTAAGCAACATCAGATATTTTTGCAAAATCTTGAGGAAAAAAAACGGTTATTACAACAAGAATATAGCTTTCTATCCTTCTAAAAGTTCTTTTTCCTCAATATCGGCAATAGATAATCCACTATTGATCAGATGCTGGATTTGAGGTTTTTGCTGTGAAATGGTTGCCAACCTGTCTCTGATTCTTCGCGCAAACGGAGCGTCACGATTAACCACTAATTCATAAATTTCTAAAGCCAACAACCATTCGGTAGGATAATTTTTTTCCAATACCTCGAACACTGCTTCTAGAGAAAATTTAGTGTTTGCTCCATTCCGTATATTGCTTACCGATCGATACAACTCATGTAATTCCTTTTCGCGATCGGTATGGTTGGGTGGTTTAGCGTCTTCGGTGGGTTCATGTGTGACCAGATCAAATGAATAATCGTCTGCCGGTCCGGAGAAGGCAGCGATAATTTCTTTTCCTACGGCTAAGTCAAAAGTTCCGTATTCCGGCTTAAATAGGATCTCGTCATTATATTTAATGGTGCATTCACTAAACTGAATCAATATAAGTTCGCCTTTGATATTTCGTATTCCGGTAATATTCAAACCTGCAATGGTTATACCGCTTTCAAATTCAAATTCGATATACTCACCATCATAAAAATGATAGGCCTTGAGATCCCTTGGAGACATGTTTTCAATAGCCAGATTGATGCCTTTTAATTTACCTAAAGGAGATCTGAAACCATTGGGATGACTGTTTATGCCGTGTCCGGTTACTTCTTTCTCACGATAAGAGAGTGCAGTGGGACCAGTAGTTTCAAAATAAATCACCTCATTATCCTCATTTTTTAGCATACGCGTAAAAATTCCGGAGATCTGTAAGCCTGTGCTTAATTCAATAGTACCCAGATTTTCAGATTCAATTAATTTAGCTAACCCTCGATGACCACCCTTACGTAAAGCCATGGTATTCGCAAATTCTTCGAGTACTTGACTCAAATACGCAAAATCAGGAGTGACAAATAATTGTGGTTGCGGTTTGGTGATGTCAAAATCCTGAAAAGCTGCTTCAGGAGAATAGGGTAGTTTTTTTACTTTGTCGGTCATACACCATTCACTTTCTCCGATAGAAGAGAGTAGGCCGGCTCCATAAATCTTCGGATCATCTACCGTTCCTATTAATCCATACTCTACAGTCCACCAGTGCAAATTGCGTAACAACGCCATTTCAGAAGGTTCGCTTTTTTCATTTTGTAAAGCAATAATTTTTTCTTCAGTCTTTTTGATCAAGGCTTCATCCTGATCTTTGGATTCTTTTAAGATCGATAGGAGACGTACTGCTTCGTACATTTCATAATCTTTTTTAGAAGAAATTGCTTTAGAACCAATTTTGCCAAAACGTCTTAAATATTCAGCATAATCCGGATTTGCAATGATAGGAGCATGACCCGCAGCTTCATGAATGATATCCGGAGCAGGGGTATACTCAATGTTCTCTAATTGACGAATATCAGAGGCGATAACCAGAATATTATATGCCTGAAACTCCATAAAAGCATTAGGAGGTATAAAACCATCTACCGCTACAGCTGCCCATCCAATTTCTTTTAAAATTCGGTTCATACCATACATACTGGGTATGGTGTCAACAGAGATACCTGTTTGTTTAAGACCTTTTAGATAAGAATGATGCGCTACTTTTTGAAGGGTTTGGATGTTTTTGCGCATCACGTAACGCCATACCGCTTGATTTATTGGCGTGTAATTTTCGTAATTTTGAGGCTTTACAAACTGTAATAAATGTGGCGGAAGCTTATCTATGAGCGGATTTGACGGAATGGAATCAGTAGACATACAAGTAAAATTATTCGACACTATAAAGAAAGGCAAAATTTAAAGCTTTATTTGCAAATTTTACAGTAAAATGCATTAGGAATTTGGGGGTAGGTTAATGCTTATTATGCAAATATGATTTTAAGCTTTATTTTTGAATCAAAGATAAGTAGACATTGCATGAAACCAGAAAACAGAAAGCAAGAAATTATTAACGCAGCAGCAGTGTTGTTCAAAGAAAAAGGGTACAGCGCTGTAACCATGAGAGACTTGGCTAGTGCGATGGGGATAAAAGCTGCAAGTCTTTATAACCATATCCAATCAAAACAAGAGATTCTTAGCAATATCATAATTAGTCTGGCCGAGGAATTTTCAACTGGGATCAATTCCATAAATAACTCAGAAACTAATGCTATCCAAAAATTAGAAAAAATTATTGAATTGCACATCGATGTGACCTTGCGCAATGCTGATGGGTTAGCTTCCCTTAACAACGATTGGATGCATCTCGAAGAAAATAATTTATTGTATTATGAAAAAATGCGACGAGAATACGAGGATATTTTTAGAGCGATTGTCAAAAAAGGTATCCGTGCAGGCGATATTAAAACGTACGATGTGGAAATTATCGTTTTTTCAACCCTGTCGACATTGAGAACGTTGTATTTATGGTATCCTAAGCAAAAGAAAATTAACCCGGAGCTACTAAAGCACGATATGATCTCTGTTTTACTAAAAGGATTGGTCTAAAATTTGTAGCAAGTAAATTAACAATCAAAATTTGTTTTTAAAACTAACAAATGTTAGTTTTGTTTTAAATTAAACGCATTGCGACACTATTTATGCATAAATTTTTTAAAGTCAAAGTAGCTGAGGCTCAAAAGGAAACAAAAGATTGTACATCTATTACCTTTGAGATACCAGAGGCAATAAAAAAAGAGTTTTCTTATAAACAAGGTCAGTATTTGACTTTGAAAATTAGTATTAATGATCAGGAAGTACGGCGCTCGTATTCCTTATGTTCTAGTCCGATAGAAAATAAATGGCAGGTAGCAGTAAAGAAGATTAATGGAGGTATTTTTTCTACCTATGCATGTAACACGTTAAAAGCTGGAGATGAGATTGAGTTATTACCGCCCAATGGTAATTTCTATACCGAAGTGGATACGACAAAAGCAAAGAATTATATTGTATTTGCAGCAGGTAGTGGTATAACGCCAATTTTATCCATTATAAAAACGCATTTAGCATTAGAACCCGATAGTACCTTTAAGTTGTTTTACTTGAATCGTACTGCAAAATCAATTATCTTTAAAGAAGAGATTGAGGCACTGAGGAACACCTATTTTGGAAGGTTTGAAATATTTTATTTTTTGACCAAAGAGCAGCGAGATATTCCGTTACTTAACGGAAGGTTTACCGCTGAAAAGTTACAAGAGATTACCTCAAAACTGCTGAATGTTTCAGAAGTTGATGAATGTTTTATTTGCGGGCCTGAAGAAATGATATTTTTGATTCGCGACTCATTACAGGAAGCAGGATTAGAGAAAGATAAAATTCATTATGAATTATTTTTTTCCGGTGCAACCGACGAGGATAAAGCTAATGCGGCTAAGGCTGTTGAACATAAATATGAGGGAACACATGTAACCATTATTGATGGGGGTAAAGAGTTTCACTTTGATATGGGGGATGATTATGACAATATATTGGATGGTGCACTTGCTGCCGGTGCAGATTTGCCATTTGCCTGCAAAGGAGGTGTGTGTAGTACCTGCAAATGTAAGATTGTAGATGGTACTGTTGAAATGAAGATTAATTATGCGCTTGAAGAGGATGAAGTAGCCAAAGGTTTGGTGCTATCTTGTCAAGCAGTTCCAACCACAGAGAAGGTAGTGGTGGATTTTGATGTATAAAAAGCTTGTTTTTTGCGAAGTGATCAATGCATCGCAAAAACTAAATAATTTAATACGAGGATGCTATGAGTGATAAAGAGATTAAAAATTTAGAAGAGATTTTTGAGCAACGTATTGCACGTGATGAAAAAATTGAGCCCAAAGACTGGATGCCCGAAAAGTATCGCAAAACACATATACGACAAATTTCTCAGCATGCTCATTCTGAGATTATAGGAATGCTTCCCGAAGGAAACTGGATAACCAGAGCTCCTTCTTTACGTCGTAAGGTAGCATTACTTGCCAAGGTTCAGGATGAGGCGGGACACGGATTGTATCTATATAGTGCTTGTGAGACACTTGGTATTTCTAGAGAAGAGCTATATGAACAATTACACTCGGGTAAAGCAAAGTATTCCAGTATTTTTAATTATCCAACTATCACATGGGCAGATATGGGAGCTATCGGTTGGTTAGTTGATGGTGCTGCGATTATTAATCAGGTACCATTATGTAGCACATCATATGGTCCGTATGCACGCGCTATGGTTAGGGTATGTAAGGAAGAAAGCTTTCACCAACGTCAGGGGTTTGAGATTATGATGAAGCTTGCTCAGGGTGCACCTGAACAAAAGGAGCTGGCACAAGATGCGTTGAATAGATGGTGGTGGCCTTCATTGATGATGTTAGGACCTACAGATGCTGAATCGGTGCATACAGAACAGTCAATGAAATGGAAGTTGAAGCGTAAGACAAACGATGAATTACGTCAGCAATTTATTGATCAAACGGTGCCACAGGCAGAATTAATAGGATTAACTATACCGGATCCCGATCTCAAATGGAATGAAGAACGTCAAAGCTATGATTTTGGCGAAATTGATTGGGATGAATTTTGGCAAGTAGTCAAAGGTCATGGTCCATGTAATAAAGAACGACTTGATGCACGTGTTAATGCATGGGAAGAAGGGACATGGGTAAGAGATGCTGCGGTAGCATATGCAGAGAAGCAGGAAGAAAAGAAACTTAAACAAGCAATTTAATAGCATACTGATGAAAAATTGGCCACTTTGGGAAATATTCGTAAGAAGTAAAAATGGTTTAGAACACCGTCATTTTGGGAGTTTACATGCTGCAGATGCAGAAATGGCTTTAGAAAATGCACGCGATGTCTATACGCGCAGAAGTGAGGGTGTTAGTATATGGGTGGTAGAATCAAAAAATATCACAGCTTCTAACCCAGAACATAACGGGGAGTTATTTGAGCCTGCACATGATAAAGTATACAGGCATCCCACGTTTTATGAATTGCCTGATGAGGTAAAACATATGTAAATATAAAGGGGGAAGGGTATCCTTAGCTCTCATCCTGAATTTTACAAAATGAAATAGCGAATAAGTGTAATGAGTACTATAGAATCAAGTTCTAGAATGAAAACGAATACGACAGATATTTCCGAAGTTTTAATTCAATATATATATGGAATTGCTGATAATGCTTTGATTTTAGGGCAGCGTTTATCAGAGCTTTGTGGGCATGGTCCAAATCTTGAAACAGATATTGCAGGAACCAATATTGCACTGGATTTACTGGGGCAAACCCGAGGTTATTATCAATATGCAGCTCAACTTAAAGGTGGGGACACTACAGAAGATGATATCGCGTATTTGCGCACAGAGCGGGAATATAAAAATGTGCTACTGGTAGAACAGCCTAACAAACATTTCGGGTATGTCATAGCAAGACAATTTTTGTATGATATGTTTCATGTTATGTTGCTTGAAAAGTTACAAAACAGTCAAGACCCTACGTTGGCAGCAATAGCAAAAAAAGGAATTAAGGAGGTACGATACCATCAGCGATTCTCATCAGACTGGATTAAGCGATTGGGGGATGGTACGCCAGAGAGTCATGAAAAAATCCAAGAAGCCATCAATACATTGTGGACGTATACAGATGAACTCTTCCATATGACCGAAGCTGATAAGAAAGCTGTGGATATGGGGGTAGGGGTTGATGCAAGTGCGCTTAAAGGAGAGTATTACACTCGAGTTCGAGAGTTATTAGATGCATCAACCTTGGAGGTTCCTGAAATGAAATGGTTTCAAAAAGGAGGAAAACAGGGAATTCATACCGAACATATGGGATATTTACTTGCAGATTTACAATATATGCAACGCACGTATCCCGGAATGAAGTGGTAAACCTAAAAAAGGAATTTTAAATTATATAAATTACATACGTGGTTTCATCACAATGACATCGACAGATCAACATATAGCAACAGATTTAATTTCGATATTAGAAGGAGTTTCTGATCCGGAAATTCCTGTGTTGTCTATTATGGACATGGGTGTTGTTCGTACCGCTCAATATGACGGTGATATAGTGTTGGTAGAAATCACTCCAACCTATAGCGGGTGTCCTGCAATGGACGTTATTGGGGACGATATTATTACTGCTTTTGCTGAAAAAAATATTGAAGCGAAAGTTTCCCTGGTGTTATCCCCGGCATGGACCACAGATTGGATTACCGAGAGAGGAAGAAAAGCACTCGAAGATTATGGGATTGCAGCGCCACTTGGTGAAGAGGCCGATAAGCAAGTGCTTTTAGGAGATAAACGTCTTGTAAAATGTACTAATTGTGGATCTACTAATACAAAGATGGTAAGTCAATTTGGCTCCACAGCTTGTAAAGCGCTGTTTAAATGTGAAGCGTGTCAAGAACCCTTCGACTATTTCAAGTGTCTAAAATAATTCAGATAAAATAAAAGCAACCCAACTATTTTCAAAATACACACAACTTAATGAGCTCAATACTTGTAGAATTTCACAACGGAGTAGCAAAAATAATATTCAATCGTCCCGAAGCATTTAACAGTTTTAATCGCGAGATGGCTTTACGCTTGCAGGAGACTTTAGATAAATGCACAGTAGACACCAATGTTCGTGCGATCATCCTTACCGGTAACGGGAAAGCTTTTTGCGCAGGTCAGGATCTCAAAGAGGTTACCTCTCCGGAGCTCAATCCTGGTTTTCGAAAAATTCTTGAAGAGCATTATAATCCGATTATAGAACGTATTCGTACAATCGAAAAACCCATTATAGCAGCAGTCAACGGAGTGGCGGCAGGTGCTGGCGCTAATATTGCTTTAGCATGTGATATCGTCGTGGCGGCTGAGCACGCGAGCTTTATTCAGGCATTTAGTAAAATAGGACTTGTGCCCGACAGTGCAGGAACCTTCTTCTTACCAAGACTTATTGGTTTTCAAAAAGCCTCTGCGCTTATGCTATTGGGAGATAAAGTAAACGCCAAGCAAGCCGAAAGTTTAGGGATGCTTTATAAGGTTTTCAATTCAGATACATTTGAAGAAGATTATATGAAACTGGCAACGCAGTTGTCAAAGATGCCTACCAAAGCACTTGGATTGACCAAAAGATTACTAAACAATTCTATGACAAATACTGTGACAGAGCAATTGGCGTTGGAATCTGAATTACAAATTGAAGCGGCTGAGAGTGAAGATTATGCTGAAGGAGTGACCGCTTTTGTAGAAAAACGCAAACCGATCTTTAAAGGAAAATAAACATTAGTTATTATTAAGTTTGATCTTTTACAAGCAATAGTCGATATAACGAGACCAAAAAAGTAACGCTGCTAATAACACTTTATTGTGTTTTTTAATGCATAGAAAGTGCAAGCAACAACAGTATAGTATAATTTTTAAGGTATGATTAAAAAAGTAGGAGTTATAGGATCAGGAACAATGGGAAGTGGTATTGCCCAAGTAGCTGCCACTGCCGGATGTTCAGTAAAGCTATACGATACCAATACAGCCGCTTTAGAAAAAAGTGAAATAGCCTTAGATAAAGTGCTTTCCAGATTGATAGAGAAAAACCGTATTGATACGACAGAAAAGCAACGAATACAAGACAATATCTCTTATGTAACTTCTTTATCAGAACTGGGAGATAGCGAATTGACGATAGAAGCAATAATAGAAAATTTGGAGATTAAGCAACAAGTATTTACAGCGCTTGAATCATATGTTTCAGATACAGCCATTATCGCTTCGAATACCTCGTCTTTATCCATAGCATCCATCGCCTCCTCCTTACAAAAACCCGAACGCTGTATCGGGATTCATTTTTTCAATCCCGCACCATTGATGAAATTGGTAGAAGTAATTCCGGCAATTCAAACGTCAGATGTAGTTTTGGATAGTATTACACAAACTATAAAAGATTGGAAAAAAGTAGTTGCAGTGGCTAAAGATACTCCAGGCTTTATTGTAAATCGTGTAGCACGTCCTTTTTACGGAGAATCATTACGCATTTATGAAGAAGGAATTGCTGATATAGCCCATATCGACACGGCTTTAAAAGCTTTAGGAGGTTTTAGAATGGGGCCCTTTGAGCTAATGGATTTTATCGGGAATGATGTGAATTATACAGTCACCGAGACTGTTTTTGAAGCTTTCTATTTTGACCCGCGATACAAACCTTCTTTTACCCAGAAGCGATTATCAGAAGCTGGGTATCTTGGACGTAAAACAGGAAAAGGATATTATCATTATGACTCCAATGGTAAGCTGGCTTCGCAAAATGTAAAGAGTAAGATCGTCTCTACTTCCAATGAAGAAGTTTCAAAGGACGCAGTTTCACAATATATTTTCGACCGTGTATTGGTTATGCTTATTAATGAAGCGGCCGACGCACTTTTTTGGAATATAGCTTCTGCTGAAGATATTGATAATGCCATGACCAAAGGTGTTAATTATCCTAAAGGCTTATTGCAATGGGCCGATGAAAAAGGTATTGATTGGTGTGTGACACAACTTGATATACTTTACGACGAGTACCATGAAGATCGCTACCGTTGTAGTCCATTACTGAGGAAATTGCAAAAAAATAGTGCTAACTTTTTTATCAACTAGTCGCCCAAATTGATATGAAACCAGAACAAAACAAAACCCCATTTAAATTTGAAGACCTAATAATATACAATAAATCTGTTGAATTAGGTGAATCGATACAACAACAAATCAGTAAATTTCCTAATGAGGAGCGCGCGAGACTTGGATTGTTTTTTAGCAATGCAGCAGATGCCTTGGCGATCAATATAGCTGTAGGCTCCGAAAATAATAAGGAAACCTTTCTTTTAGCTTTAGAAGATGCCTCCAATGCAGCCTATGAATGTGTAGTTTGCAGTACTAAAGCAAAATTACGAGGCTATATATCTGAGGAGGAAGATCAAAAGAACAGGGAAGATGTAGTAGAATTAAACAAAATGATTACTTCTTTTAAGAATCACATTCAATCAAAATTGAATTCATAATTTATTTATGGCAGAGCAAAAAATAGAGAGTACGCGCATTCCGCATCACATGCTTAGTAACGACGCATACAGCCAATGGTTGGGAATTGAAGTTTTAGAAGTAGCAAAGGGTTATTGTAAGGTTGGTATGACTATTCGGAAAGAAATGCTGAATAGTATGGGAAAAGCACATGGTGGTATTTCTTATAGTTTGGCGGATACAGCGTTTGGTTTTGCTGCGAATACCCATGGTAAATATGCAGTTTCCATAGAGACGAGTATCAATCATATTGAAGCACTTGAAGCGGGAGATTATATCACCGCTGAGGCAGTTACTGATATTGCGAAAACTAAAGTTGGATTTAATATCATCGAAGTAAGGCGAGGAGAAGAAATTGTCGCATTATTTAAAGGAGTTGTATATAGAACCAACAAAGACTGGGAAATGTAAAATTTAAAAGTGATCAACTTCGATCTTTGTTATTTTGCATTTAAAATTCATAATTATTATGTCCCCTCGAGCGGAGTCGAGAGGTTTTTTAAAGAGTGTAAAAGAAAAAATATAATAATAAATCTAAACTGAAAAGTAATTCACTTTAGCATTCATTATTTTTAATTTAAAATTTGATATTTTGAAAGAAGCATATATAATCGACGGAATACGAACACCTATAGGAAGCTATAAAGGTACCTTATCAGCTGTACGAACAGACGATTTGGGTGCTATGGTGATTCAAAAATTGGTAGAAAACAATCCGGAAGTTCCAAAAGAAGCTTTTGATGATGTAATTATGGGCTGTGCCAATCAAGCAGGAGAAGATAATCGCAATGTAGCTCGTATGGCTTCATTACTGGCGGGTTTACCTTTTACTGTGCCTGGAGAGACGGTAAACAGACTTTGTAGTTCAGGTTTATCAGCGATCATCCATGCCAACAGAGCGATTAAGGCAGGTGATGGAGATTTGTTTATTGCTGGAGGTGTTGAGAATATGACAAGAGGACCCTACGTCATTGCAAAACCATCATCAGCCTTTGGTACAGATGCAAAAATGTATGACTCAAGTTTTGGATGGCGTTTTGTCAATAAAAAAATGCATGATCTCTATGGTGCTGATGGTATGGGTAATACAGCTGAAAATCTGGTAGAGAAATATAATATTAGTCGCGAAGATCAGGATGCTTTTGCCTATCGCAGTCAAATGAAAGCAACAAAGGCACAAGAGTCCGGACGATTTGATAAGGAAATAATGACAGTTGAGATTCCTCAACGTAAAAAAGATCCAATTCTTTTTTCGAAAGATGAATTTATAAAGCCTACGACTACTAAGGAGATTTTGGCAAAGCTACGTCCGGCGTTTAAAACCGATGGTAGTGTAACTGCTGGGAATTCTTCCGGTCTTAACGACGGTGCTGCAGCCACATTGATCGCATCCAAAGATGCGGTGGAAAAATATAATTTAAAACCGTTAGCACGAATTGTCAGCTCAGCAGTGGTTGGGGTAGAGCCTCGTATAATGGGAATAGGACCGGTACAAGCATCTAATAAAGCGTTGGCTAAAGCTGGAATAACCATGGAAGATGTGGATATTATCGAACTCAATGAAGCTTTTGCTTCACAAGCTTTAGCATGTATCCGAGAGTGGGGATTAGCAGACGATGATCCTCGTATAAATCCAAACGGTGGATCCATCGCAATCGGACACCCATTAGGTGTTACTGGTGCAAGATTGGCCTACTCCGCTGCTTTAGAGTTGAAAGAACAGAACAAACGATACGCACTAATTACCATGTGTGTGGGAGTCGGACAAGGGTATGCAGCTGTTATTGAAAATGTGAATATTTTAGATTAAGATGCTTGCTTGAGCGAAGTCGAGAGGTTTCGCAGAATATAGACAGACAAAATAAAATCAAAAAACTTAGTCGGTTTTTTAAGGATAAGAAAATAACGTTATGAATAAACTTGAGAATTATATTAACGGAAAATGGGTAGCAGGAACAGGTGACGGAACCCCAATGAACGATGCAGTGACGGGCGACCTGATCGCCGTATCAACCACCGATGGGTTGGATATTCCGGAAGTACTACAGTACGGGAGAACCAAAGGAGGCGAGGTACTGCGTAAAATGACTTTTCAAGAACGTGGTAATATGCTTAAGAAACTGGCGCTCTATCTTACCAAACGTAAAGAACAATTCTACGATTTGAGCTATAGATCGGGAGCAACACGGGTGGATAGTTGGATAGATATTGAAGGAGGATTTGGTAATTTATTTGCCAACGCTTCTTTGCGTAAGCTCTTTCCTAATCAATCATATCATGTAGAGGGGGATCCCATAGACCTCTCTCGTGGCGGACGCTTTATGGCACATCACATTTTGGTACCGAAGCGCGGAGTAGCAGTCCATATCAATGCTTTTAATTTTCCGATTTGGGGAATGCTAGAAAAATGTGCAGTCAACTGGATGGCTGGTGTTCCTGCAGTAGTTTTACCTGCTCCACAAACCGCTTATTTGACAGAAGCAGTAGTACGCGTTATTATAGATTCAGGTATCCTGCCCGAAGGCGCATTACAATTATTAAGTGGAATGACAAAGTCTATTCTCGATACCGTTGAGTCACAAGATGTCGTCACTTTTACAGGATCTGCACACACGGGTAGAATTTTAAAAGCACACCCGAGGTTGATCGAAGAGTCTGTTCCCTTTACCATGGAAGCCGATTCATTGAACGCCTCAGTATTAGGTAAAGATGCAGTCCCAGGCACACCGGAATTTGATTTGTTCATCAAAGAAGTTCGCAAAGAAATGACCGTAAAAAGTGGTCAAAAATGTACAGCAATACGACGTGTTATTGTACCTTCGGATCGTATTGAGGATGTGCAAATTGCTTTGGCGAATCAATTAAATAAAATTACTATTGGTGATCCACGTCTCAAAGAAGTACGTATGGGAGCGTTGGCAAGTAAACAGCAAGTGGAGAGCTTTAGAAACAACGTTTCTCAAATTGCTCAAACAGCTCAATTGGTTTACGGAGATCTCGATAGCATTGAAACGATAGGAGCAGATGCTCAAAAAGGAGCTTTTGTGAGTCCTATCATTCTTAGAGAAGACAATCCATTTACTAATACAAAAGTGCATGAGATCGAAGCCTTTGGTCCGGTGGCAACCATAATGCCTTACGACACACTTGAAGAAGCAGTTCAACTCTCTCAAAAAGGAAAAGGTTCGCTCGTATCATCGATATTTACTTATGATGACAAAATTGCCAAAGAATATATCGTGGAAGCGGCTTCGCATCATGGACGTATACTTGTCGGGAATCGTGAGAATGCAAAACAAAGTACAGGTCACGGATCGCCATTACCTATGCTTACTCACGGTGGGCCCGGTCGTGCCGGCGGAGGCGAAGAAATGGGAGGTATGCGTGGTATTAAACATTATATGCAGCGTTGTGCCATACAAGGCACACCTACAACATTAACCGAAGTGACTGGTATCTATCAAGCAAACAGTGCATACAAAGAAACCGACAAACACCCATTTGCTTATCACTGGGAAGATATCGAACCCGGTATGTCCCTCAAAACACATAAGCGTACTATCACAGATACCGATATAATCAATTTTGGTAATCTTACTTGGGATCATTTTTATGCACATACCGATATTACATCGTTAGAAGGCAGTATTTTTGAACAACGTACGGCTCATGGCTATTTTATTCTTGCAGCAGCAGCAGGATTATTTGTGTATCCCAATAAAGGTCCGGTAGCAGCGAATTATGGTTTAGAAGAATGTCGTTTTTTACGTCCGATCTATCATAATGATACGGTTTATGTGCGGTTAACGTGCAAACAAAAAATTGATCGCGATCACCGTGGTGAAGACTTACCTAGCGGAATAGTAAAATGGTTTGTTGAGGTTTTTGACCAGGAAGAAGAATTAGCAGCCATAGCAACCATATTGACCATGGTGCAGAAAAAATCACCATTTGTTCAAATCGATCGTTCCAATGTGGCACAGTATCTGGAGAGATTGACTGAAGCTTCCAAACCACAATGGGGCACCATGACAGCACAGCACATGGTGGAGCACTTTGAGAAAAGTTTTAAGATGGCAGCTGGAAGCTATCAGGACTTTGAGATTGCAACGCCAGAGCAGTATCTGGAACGTGTAAGAGAGATGGTCTTTAATCACGAGCCTATGCCAAGAAATCACAAACATCCCTTGATGAAAGAGGACGGTTTGGATCCATTGAATCATGAAGACTTACAAACGGCTAAAGAAAAACTTTTGGAAGCATACGATAACTATATTTTGTATTTCAAAGAGAATCCGAATGCAGTCACAAAAAATGCCGTGTTTGGTATGATGAGTCGATTTGAATGGGATTTACTAAATGTGAAACATTTTAATCATCATTTCAACCAGTTTAATCTATTGGATTAGAAATAAGAAATCAAAAATATAAAACTGAAAAAGGTAAAATGTAAAAGTGACCGACTTTAATATTTATTATTTTTCATTCAAAATTTATCATTACAAATGACAGCACCCTACGTAACATTAGATGTTAATAATGAAATAGGAACGATTGAGTTCTTTCATCCCGCACATAATTCATTACCAGGCGATATTTTGGCTCAATTAGCAGAGACTATCACTAAGGCAGGAGAGAATGATATGATAAAAGTGATTATCCTTAGAAGTGGAGGCGAACGCACATTTTGTGCTGGAGCCAGTTTTAAAGAATTGATATCGATAAACGATGCAGAGACCGGAAAAGTATTCTTCTCAGGATTTGCCAACGTTATCAATGCCATGCGTAAATGTCCAAAGTTTATTATAGGTCGTGTACAAGGTAAGACCGTAGGTGGTGGCGTAGGCGTCGCTTCTGCCACAGATTACTGTATGGCAACTCAATATGCTGCGATCAAATTGAGTGAATTAAATATAGGGATTGGACCTTTCGTCGTAGGACCAGCGGTAGAACGCAAATTGGGTCTGTCGGCAATGTCACAAATTGCAATCGACGCCAACACATTCTATGACGCGCAATGGGCAAAGGATAAAGGGTTGTTTACTCAGGTATATGAGGATACGGCGACCTTAGATGAAGAAGTAGCAAAATTTGCTGCGCATTTATGTACTTACAATCCTGAAGCTATCAAAGAAATGAAAAAAATATTCTGGGAAGGTACTGAAGATTGGGATGCCAAATTAGCTGAACGCGCTGTAATTAGTGGAAAATTGGTGTTGTCTGAATTTACAAAAGAGAAACTAAAGGGGTTCAAATAAATTAAACAACAGCGACCGATATATTGATATATTATGATTTATTCGTTCAAAGGCTATATACCCGTGGTACATGAGAGTAGTTTCGTGCATCCACTAGCTGCAGTAACCGGCAATGTGATTATTGGTAAAAATTGTTACATAGGCCCTGGCGCTGCAATTCGCGGTGATTGGGGAGAGATAATTTTGGAAGACGGAGTCAACATACAAGAAAATTGCACAGTGCACATGTTTCCCGGTAAATCGATAGTCTTAAAAGAGAGTGCTCATGTGGGGCACGGAGCCGTGATTCACGGTGCTAATCTGGGTCGTAATTGTCTGATCGGAATGAATGCTGTGATCATGGATGACGCACAGATCGGAGATGAATGTATTGTAGGTGCTATGTCTTTTGTTAAAGCTAAAAGTGTTTTTGCCAACCGAAGCTTAATTGTAGGGAATCCAGCGAAAGTAATCAAAGAAATTAGCGACGAAATGATTGCCTGGAAAACCAAAGGCACCCGATTGTACCAGCAATTACCTCAAGATTGTTTCGAATCGTTAGTCGAGGTTGAGCCTTTGAGAGAATTACCTGAAAGTAGACCAACACAAGAAGCATTTTACAAAACGCTGGAAGAATTCAAAACAAAAGAGTAAAGAATACAAAGTACATGTCAAGGATTAAAGAAACAATCACCCAATTACAATCGTTAAGAGAAAAGTTGCTTAGTCACCCGCTATATGACCATATAGCAACCATTGATGATTTGCAACGTTTTACTGAAGCACATGTTTTTGCTGTGTGGGATTTTATGTCGCTGCTAAAGGGGTTGCAACAACATTTGACCTGTGTCACTTTGCCATGGGTGCCCTCAGCAAACCCTACGACACGACGCTTCATCAACGAAATTGTGTTTGGCGAAGAAAGTGATGTTGACGCAGCAGGCCAGCCGATGAGTCACTATGAAATGTACTTAGACGCGATGCAACAACTAGGTGCAAATACTTCAACTATTCGGTCTTTTGTCAATCAGATTTCTAAATCTAAATCTTTGGAAGATGCTTTTAGTGCAATTACGATTCATCCTTCTGTTCGAGAATTTATAAACTTTACATTTGACGTATTAGCAACCAACAAACCTCATGTCATAGCGGCTGTTTTTACTTTTGGAAGAGAAGATTTAATCCCTGATCTTTTTATCGCCTTGGTGAAAGGTTTGGCAAAAGATAAAGCGCAACAATTAGACAAGTTGGTGTATTATCTGGAGCGACATATTGAACTTGATGGCGACGAACACGGACCAATCAGCTTGCGTATGGTAGAAGAACTTTGTCAGCAGGATACTGAAAAATGGGAGGAAGCGACAAGGTATAGTCAGTTAGCATTGCAAAAGCGAATCGACTTATGGGACGGTATTTACCATACAATTGCCCAATTGGAAACAACACCGGTCTAACCAAATAGCTACGGAAGTAAATTTTTGAGATTTAGTTGCGTTGTCTGTTTTCCTTTGGATAGTGCGACATAGCTTTGTACACTGCCCAGATAGGGGAGCAAGGTCAGTTTTGTAATAATAAACTGTTCATAGGCTTCTACATCTTCTACGACCAATTTTAGGAGATAATCAAAATTTCCTGTGACCCGATAACATTCTACAACTTCAGGGAAGTCATTAATCTGTTTTACAAACTTTTCAAGATAGCTACGTGTGTGTCCTTGCAAAGTAATACCGATAAAAACGGTTTGCTTAAAACCTACTTTCTTCTCATTCAGCAGGGCAGCATATTTATCTATATAGCCTTCTTTTTCTAGTTTTTTGATTCGTTCGAATACCGGGGTAGTTGTCATTTTTAGTTCCTCTGCTAAGCTTTTGGTTGTACGATTACTATTTTTCTGAAGTAATTCTAAGATTTTTATGTCGATTGCATCAAGCTTCATGGGATGATTATTTGGGTTCATAGCGTATTTAAACGCTTAAAAAGAAAAATAAAATGTAAAAAACAAATATAAAGAATAAACGACTGCTTACAGCTAAATTTAAAGGCGTAATTAAAGACAAATGTGGATTGTTTGTTATTTTTACATAAATAGCAGAATTTCAAATAAGATGTCAAAAATTGAATTAAAAATGCCCAAAATGGGTGAAAGTATTTCTGAAGCCACTATTATCAATTGGCTTAAAAATGTGGGTGATGTTGTAGAGTCAGAAGAGACGATCTTAGAAGTAGCTACCGACAAAGTAGATACAGAAGTTCCTGCTCCCAGTTCTGGTGTACTTAGCGAAATTCTTTTTGAAGCCAATGAGGTTGTTGAGGTCGGTACAGTAATTGCTATTATTGATGAAGATGCTTCGGCAACACCAAAGAATGCCAAACCAAAAAAAGAGACAGCTACCAAATCAGAAAAAAAAGCTGTTAAACCAGAGCCGGCAGTTACTGCTGATCCTGCGCAGCCAGCGGTAAGCGATTTTTCGTCACTTACTTCTAACCCTGACGCTTTTTTATCTCCTTTAGTACTCAGTATAGCACAAAAAGAAAACTTGTCTTTACAAGAAGTCCAGGCAATAAAGGGAACAGGTACCGATGGAAGAATTAGAAAGAGTGATGTGATGCACTACCTTAAAAACAGAAAGCATCCTTTGCCCAATAGACCAGCCGCAGTAGCACAGCAATCTCCTGTATCAACCTATAAGGCACCTCCAATCGCTTTTGATGAAAGTAAAGATCGCATTGTAGAGATGGATCGTATGCGTAAGATGATTGCCGATCATATGGTGTATTCAAAACATACCTCTCCGCATGTTACCAGTTATATCGAGGTTGATGTAACCAATATGGTAAACTGGCGAAATGCTGTCAAGAACGATTTTAAAGAAAAGTATGGGGAGAAATTAACTTTTACACCTTTGTTTGTTGAAGCGGTATCCAAAGCTATACTTGCTTACCCGATGATTAATGTATCGGTAGATGATAAGAAAATCATAGTGCATAAGGATGTACATATCGGTATGGCAACAGCGCTACCTAGCGGAAATCTTATCGTTCCAGTGGTGCGTAATGCAGATGAGAAAAATTTGTTAGGCTTAGCCAAGAACGTGAATCATTTGGCTACCAATGCCCGTAATAATAGTCTGAAACCCGATGAGGTGCAAGGTAGTACCTTTACCATATCTAATGTGGGGACTTTTGGAAGTTTGATGGGTACGCCAATTATCAATCAACCTGAGGTTGCTATTCTTGCCTTGGGAATTATTAAAAAACGTCCCGAGGTTATCACCACGGATAAAGGAGATGAGATTGCAATACGCAGTATGATGTACTTGTCCTTATCGTTTGACCATCGTGTAGTTGATGGTTTTCTGGGAGGTTCATTTTTACGTAAGATTGGAGATGAATTAGAAGCATTTGATCCCAACCGAGAGATTTAAATCTCTCTTCAATTTGTCAAATTGAGGTTTGTCAGGTCGAGCGGAGTCGAGACCTAGAGTTGAAATAGAATGAATTAACTTGAAAAGATTATTAATGAAAATGTATTGGGTTTATATACCTCTATGTTCAGATGGATTTACTTATACAGGAGTCACAAATAATTTATCAAGAAGATTAGAAGAACATCAAGAAGGTAAAAATAAAAGTTGTTTCACTTATAAAAGAAGACCTGTGAAACTTGTTTTTAATCAGGAATTCAATGATGTCGAGCAAGCAATTTTTTTCGAAAAGAAAATTAAAAAATGGAGCGCTAAAAAGAAACTTGCTTTAGCAGATGAGAATTTTGATCTTTTGCAGTTATTATCAGAATGTCGTAACAAGACACACGCTAATAATAAACGTAACGATTGAAAATGAGGTCTCGACTCCGCTCGACCTGACAATTGGAGAAAGAGAAATAAGCCGAATGGCGCGACATTACAATTTAATAGAAGTAAAAAATATAAAAATTTGAAATAAGTTAAAAACCTGAACCTGACTATCGAAGTTACGTGGCATGAAGCGTCACGAAAGTTAAATAATAATATATCATAATACCCTCATATAAATAGAAGAAACCATGAGTAGCGATAAGACACATACCATTGAAATTACAAAAACTTCAACGTCTGGATTAGCAGAGATTGACTTTAATAATATACCGTTAGGGCAAACTTTTACCGATCATATGTTTATCTGCGAGTATGCTGAGGGAAAGTGGAACAATCCCAGAATAGAGCCATTAGCTATGATCCCCACACACCCGGCAGCTATGGCATTGCATTATGGTCAAGCTATTTTTGAGGGAATGAAAGCCACAGTAGGTAAAAATAATACACCCCTATTGTTTAGGCCTGAGGAAAACGCCAAGCGTTTTAATTTCAGTGCAGCGCGTTTAGGAATGCCCGCAGTGCCTACCGACTTATTTGTCGAAGCGGTGAAACAATTGGTCGCGGTTGAGCATCAATGGATTCCGCCGCAAGATGGTAGCGCCTTGTATTTACGTCCTTTTATGTATGCCGACGAACCTTTTATTGGAATGCGCGCCGCTACGAGTTATAAATTTATAGTGATTTGTTCTCCTGCCGGTCCGTTTTTTACCAAAAAAATCCGATTGTATGCAGAGACCGGTTATATCCGTGCAGCTGCTGGAGGAACAGGAGAAGCAAAAGCTGCGGGAAATTATGCAGCTGCGATCTTACCGACCGAAAAAGCAAAAGCCAAAGGATTTGATCAAGTATTATGGTTGGATGCTAATGAGCATAAATACATACAGGAGGTAGGAACCATGAATATCTTTTTTAAAATTGATGGAAAATTTATCACTCCAGAAACTGACGGTTCTATTCTAAAAGGAATCACACGTGATAGTGTCATTACTTTATTACGAGACAAAGGATTTGAGGTAACGGAGCGACCGATAACTATCGACGAAATTATGTTAGCTTCCAGTAAAGGAAAATTAGAAGAAGCATTTGGAACAGGTACGGCTGTAGCTATCGCCATGATTGAAGCTATCGGCTATCAGGAGGAAATAATCACATTGCCGACGACAAATCCTGTGAGCATAGATGTAAAAAGCACGATTGATGCCATTAAAACTCAGGTTACAGAAGATAAATTTGGTTGGATGGTGCCTGTGGACCTTACTGTTGAAAGTACATAATAAAAGAGCTTAAGTTGATGTTATCGAGCAAGGGATAGAAGTGGCATCCTTTTATTTGACCGTCAGGCGGAAAATAAAAGATATAGCGAATAGCCCGACCCCTTGGGGTTGCTCCTAAAAGAAATGTTTAAAAACGAATTGCGTTTTAAAAAATAAAAATATGTTAGCTGAAAAAACAATTGCCAAAGAAGTTTTAAAAGAAGCCTTTACCAAAATGTGTACGGCCAAAAGCATGACCGAGTTGTATGAGGATAATTTTAAAGTGGTGTCCAAATACGTACATGCCACTTCTCGCGGACATGAAGCTATACAATTGGCAACGGCCATGCAGTTATTACCACAGGATTATGCATTTCCGTACTATCGTGATGATGCCATGTTACTGGGAATTGGTATGCGTCCATATGATTTAATGTTGCAGTTATTGGCAAAAAAAGAGGATCCGTTCTCGGGTGGGCGAACGTATTATTCACATCCCAGTTTGCGTGATATCGACAAACCGAAAATTCCGCATCAATCTTCTGCTACAGGGATGCAGGCAATTCCGGCAACGGGTGTAGCTTTGGGTATGCAGTATAAGGAATTACTGGACATTACTGATAATGATTCGGGCAAGGATGGGCAATCAAAAGTACCGCTAGTCGTATGTTCGTTGGGAGATGCATCGGTGACCGAGGGTGAGATCGCAGAAGCTTTTCAGATGGCAGCCTTAAAGCAACTACCTATTTTGTATCTGGTACAAGATAACGGTTGGGATATTTCGGCAAATGAAGCCGAAACCCGGGCACAAAGTGCGTTTGATTATGCCAAAGGATTTCATGGACTCGAAGCTATGACAATCGACGGTGCAAATTTTACGGAGAGTTATCTTGCCGTTGAAGAAGCGATTCGTATCATACGCGAAGAACGCAGGCCGGTGCTGTTACATGCCAAGGTCCCGTTGCTTAACCACCATACCTCGGGAGTACGTATGGAATGGTATCGAGATGATTTAGAAGAAGCACGTAGCCGCGATCCTTATCCTGTGTTACGCCAACAATTATTGAATAGTGGTGTTAGCGAAAAAGAAATCACAACTATTGAAAAAGACACAAAAAAATTAGTAGCTAAGGATCTTGAAGAGGCAGTGAAAGCCGAAGATCCTACTACCGAAGATTTATTTACACACGATTTTGCGCCCACTCCAATTACCGAAGAAAAAGGGGAGCGTTCACCCGAAGGCAAAGAAGAAGTGGTGATGGTAGATTGTGCGCTATTTGCGGTCGAAGAACTTATGCGTAAACACAAGGAATGTTTATTATATGGACAAGATGTAGGCGGTCGATTGGGTGGTGTTTTTAGAGAGGCAGCAACCTTAGCTGAAAAGTTTGGTGATGAGCGCGTCTTTAACACCCCAATACAAGAAGCTTTTATTGTAGGTTCTACAGTGGGTATGTCGGCGGTTGGATTAAAACCGATTGTTGAGGTACAATTTGCAGATTATATTTGGCCCGGACTGAATCAATTGTTTACCGAGGTAAGTCGTTCTTGCTATTTATCTAACGGTAAGTGGCCAGTATCTATGATTTTACGTGTACCAATTGGAGCGTATGGTAGTGGAGGACCGTATCACTCTTCTTCGGTGGAATCGGTAATAACCAACATACGCGGACTTAAAATTGCGTATCCAAGTAATGGTGCAGATCTCAAAGGTTTAATGAAAGCAGCGTATTATGATCCTAACCCGGTGGTGATTTTGGAACATAAAGGCTTGTACTGGTCCAAAGTAAAAGGAACAGAAGCTGCGCGGACTATCGAACCGTCAGAGGATTATGTGTTACCCTTTGGAAAAGCCAAGGTCGTGCAACAAATATGGCAGCACGAGGAAGCGGAAACTTTAAGTGTAATTACTTATGGTATGGGCGTGCATTGGGCCTTGCAAGCGACTAAAGAGATGAAGGGAAAGGTAGAGATTGTTGACTTGCGAACTTTATATCCGTTGGATGAAGCTACGGTTATGGAATCGGTAAAGAAAACGAAAAAATGTCTTGTCGTAACCGAAGAACCAAGTAACAACTCATTTGCACGCGCGCTGGCGGGAAAAATTCAAGAAGAATGTTTTAAATACCTGGATGCTCCCGTCATGACGATTGGATCAGAGAATATGCCTGCTATACCATTGAATAGTACACTTGAACAAACTATGATACCCTCGGCAGCTAAAGTGAAAGCAAAAATTGAACTATTGTTGAACTATTAAGTTGGTATAGTTCTTAGTTTTGGAATAAAAAAGATACATCCCCGATCCTATCTTCAAAGAAAGGAAGTGTAAAAGTCTCCTTTGAAGGGAGATTTAGTGGGATGTGTTTTATGGAATTTGAGATACTACAAACAACTGCTATTGAGTATCGGATGATAATTTTGCGTAAGCAAAACAACACCCTTTAGCTCAAGGATACAATACAAAAGCACTGAGAGCAGGAGGGAGTGTAGCGAGCGACGCAGTGTTTTGTAATGGGTTTTTGACTTTAGTGTCAAAAAATCCCTAGGTAAAGGCATCTTTTTCTTTGTTTCGTTTCTTTTGGATGCGCAAAAGAAATGAAAGTAGTATGATTTTATAAATAAGTTGAATAAAAGTATCTACTCTCTATTCTCCGCTTCAACTCGCCCATAGCTCTCGCTATGTTGTCTTCAAATGAAGGAATACAAAAAGTCTACCTTTGAAGGGAGATTTAGAGGGATGTAATTTAAAGTTGAACACATGAGAATTTTGAAAATACCGTATATTTAGGATTGAATTTTTTAGTCACTGAAAGATGCATCTACTTCATGCCACATCCCTCAATTACCTAATTGGTGTGTTTACAAAACTTCATATCATAGATAAAGAAACTCTGTCTAAGTGGATCACTACTATTGAAGTTTTTTCTGCTAGCATAAAAAACTTACCAAAAATTTAAGTCCGCAAGAACTAGGAAAAAATATATACCTGGGAATCAGGACTAATCGTAAATACTAACATAGAACTTATATACCTAATATGAATATACGAAAAGCCACTCCAGATGATATAATCCCACTATCAGTATTATTTGATGCGTATCGAGTTTTTTATAAGAAAAAATCTGATCCAGAGGCCGCACAAAATTTTTTGAAAGAGCGAATTACTCAAAACGATTCAGAAATATTGGTTTGCGAGACGGCCGAGGGTATATTGGTAGGTTTTACCCAACTCTATCCTCTGTTTTCATCTAGGCGTATGCAGAAATTATGGTTACTTAACGATCTTTTTGTGGATCAAGAATATAGAGGACAAGGCCTTTCGATACAATTAATCGACCGGGCTAAACAGTTGGTGGGGGATACCAATGCGTGCGGCATGTATCTGGAAACCGAAAAGTCTAATTTCATAGGAAATGCCTTATACCCGCGGGCCGGATTTACACATAATGCGAACTCGAATTTTTATGAATGGAATGCCTCCAACTACTAAGTGGCTTGTGATAAGTGTAGATTTTTAAAGGTAGGAAGTGTTTTTTATCTGAATCTTATTCTTTGTTTTGGTTTCTGTCTTGTTTCTGCAGGCGTAGAATACACTAACTAAAATTGATTATTATACTTACAAAGTTTGAATTAGATTTTCTGTTTTTAGAATAATTGCGATTTTATAGAATGGAATGAGGATAAATTAAAAAATTACCTTTTAAAGTGCTACTTCATCCTCACAATCTTGAATCACGATATTTTTACTTTCTTCCTTCATCCAAGTAATGTATCTTGCCATATCATTACACTATAAGAACACACCATGAGATACACCTACATTTTGATCATAGCAGGTTTAGCACTTCTAAATCTGATCTATACCTTTATTAAAACTGAATCAAGCTATGAAATTTTTGGATTTGCTATTAACTTGTGGACCTATCGTCTTATTTGGGCGATGATGGTGGTGCTTTGCATATGGAATTATTCGGTAAAAAAGAGGAGTGCTAAGTGATATTTAGTAGCTGATAGTGAGTTTGTAATAAAACGCGAAAAGTAGATTGTAGGACAACTCATGCGGGTGTTAATCAATGTACTATATTTAGAAGAACCCTGCTGCAAAAGAATGCTTTCAAATTTGCTGTCAGATTATCAAAAGAGCCTAAGATTTCCTACAGTAATACTATGACAACATACTACACAAAATAATTATATTTAATAACGACCAGAAAACAACAGTTTATGAGTAGAGTTTTTATTTATGTATGTCTTCTCCTAAGCTTACCATGCTGGAGTCAAAAAGGCGAAACAGCTAATCCGACATTAGAATCATTAACAAATTTCACGAATATTAGAGATTTTACAGTATCTACATCAGGACTAGAAGGATATTGTACAATTCAGAGTCCCTTAGGTGAGCTTTCTTATATAGTAAGAGTTCAAAAAACGGACGCATCGGGTTGGAGTAATCCACAATTAGTTCGGTTTTCCGGACAATTTATGGATCTTGAACCATTTTTGAGTGGTGATGGTTTAAAATTATATTTTGCTTCAAACAGACCTCTCGATAGTATTAAAAGTAAAAGTAAAGATTTTGATATCTGGTATGTCCAAAGAGATGATCTTGCTTCATCATGGAGTGATCCGATAAATTTAGGCACACCAGTGAATACCAAAGCCGATGAATTTTACCCCTCTATAGTAGCGAATGGCTCCTTATATTTTACCAGTACCCGAACCGGGACAAAAGGAAAAGATGATATTTTTTATAGTCAATTACAGGAAGGAGAATTCAAAACACCAATCTCGCTTGAAACGATTAATACAGAAGGATATGAATTTAACGCCTATGTTTCTCCGAAAGAAGATTTTATGATTTTTACGGCATATCAAAGAAAAGATGGGATGGGTAGCGGAGATTTATATATAAGTTATAGGGATAAAAATAAAAAGTGGGGGACTTCAATAAACTTGGGAAATGAAATCAACTCAAAGGCAATGGATTATTGCCCTTTCTACGATTTTAGAACACATACCTTGTATCTTACCAGCCGAAGAAGTGTAATCGAGAACGACAAGAAATATAAATCCTTAGAAGCAATAGAAAAAGCGATTAATGCTTATAGCAATGGCTATAGCCGAGTTTATGACATAAATTTTGACCCTGAGAATTATATAAATAGAAAACAAAAAGATAGCTTATGAGTTGGATACTATTAATAATCGCTGGATTGTTTGAGGTAGCTTTTGCGTTTTGTCTGGGAAGAGCAAAAGAAGTCAATGGAATTACCGCAACCTACTGGTATATAGGCTTTTTAGTATGTTTAACGGCCAGTATGTTGCTGTTAATTAGAGCAACACAAGAATTGCCTATAGGTACTGCCTATGCCGTCTGGACTGGTATCGGGGCGGTGGGAACTGTTCTTGTAGGCATTCTTATTTTTAAAGAACCGGCTACATTTTGGCGATTATTTTTTATTGTTACCTTAATAGTATCAATTGTGGGACTTAAAGTTGTTGCAAGTAGTTAGTTTTTTAATTGTTCAACCCTTTTTGTTTAAGGAAAGCAAGCTTTTCAATTATTATTGTAAGCGTTTGAAATCTTAAAATTTAACCTGCATTTTCTTAAAGCTTGAAATCTTCCGCATAATTATATGTAATTTGTCGATCAGATAATTACAACTTATGAAAGATGTTAACTTAGCCGTTCTAATTGATGGCGATAATATACCTTCCTTTTACGTCAAAGAGATGATGGAAGAAATTGCAAAATATGGTAATCCTACCATAAAGCGTATCTACGGAGACTGGACCAATCCCTATCTTACCAAATGGAAAAATATACTACTCGAGAATGCTATTACACCTATCCAGCAATACGGGTATACTACCGGTAAAAATGCTACTGATTCAGCTATGATAATTGATGCTATGGATATTTTATATTCTGGTAAGGTTAATGGATTTTGCTTAGTGTCCAGTGATAGTGATTTTACACGTTTGGCAACCCGACTACGAGAAGCGGCTATGCAAGTGTATGGTATTGGGGAAAAGAAAACTCCTGACCCCTTTATTGTAGCTTGTGATAAATTTATTTATTTAGAAATTTTAAAACAAAAACCAGGAACTGAAGAAACGAACGGGACCAAAGAGAGACCTCAGAAAAAAGAAAATCTGGATGTAATTACTCCGAAGGTAATTAAAATGATTGCTGCAACGATATCTGATCTCGAGGATGATGACGGTTGGGCATTTTTGGGTGATGTCGGAAGCTTAATACAAAAGAAACAGCCTAATTTTGATTCCCGTAATTATGGATTTCAGAAATTAACACCTTTAATAAAATCGATTAAGGAATTTAAGGTTGAGCAGCGTGAAACATCAAAAGGAAAAGCCAAACTTATTTATGTAAAAAATAAACCGAAAAGAAAGCCAACTCCTGCAAAAAGAAAACCGACATCAGTCAAGAATTAAATTATTGGGATCTTTTAACAAAACTTAAACGAGCGGAATACTGTGAAAAATGTTAAAATTAGTAATATTTGTGCTGTTTAAACAAAAGATTTTTATGGAAAGATTTGGACTAACAGAAGAGAATTGGGATCAGTTTGTAATATGGCTCTGGGATTTTATTCCCGGTTTAATTGCTGCTGTGGTTATATTAGTAGTGGGTCTCTGGGTTATAAAAGTGCTGACAGGCATGTTAAAGAGGTTTTTTGACAGAAAAGAATATGATCTCGCTTTAGAAAAGTTCATTTATGATTTGGTAAGCGGTGGACTCAAAGTTCTGCTGGTTATTTTGGTGATCACACAATTTGGAGTAAAAACATCATCTCTGGTAGCAATTTTAGGTGCTGCTGGTTTAGCGATTGGCTTGGCCTTACAAGGTTCGCTGGCTAATTTTGCCGGTGGGGTGTTAATTTTGTTTTTCAAACCTTTTAGAGTAGGAGATTTTATCGAAGCTCAAGGTGTTTCGGGTACGGTTAAAGAAATAACAATATTTACGACAAAGCTGTTGACTTTTGGAAATCAACTGGCTATCATACCCAACGGGCAATTGTCAAATGATAATATTATCAATTATTCTGAAGAAGGTAAACGTCGTGATAATATCACTATCGGAATTTCTTATGAGAGTAATATCAAGCTTGCCAAAGATATTTTGATGAATTTGGTTACTGAGCATGAAAAAGTCATGCAGGATCCTGCTCCACAAGTGGTTGTATCAGAGTTGGCTGACAGTTCAGTTAATCTTTCACTAAGATACTGGGCGTTAAATGAAGATTTCTGGGACATACATTTCTATGTTATCGAAGAAGCTAAAAAACGTTTAGAAGCTCAAGATATATCACTTCCTTTTCCTCAACGCGATGTGCATTTGTATACAACAGAAAAAGCATAATAGAAAGATGATTGTTCTAATTTCAGGAAGCCATCAGTAAGTTGAAATTGTGTCAACTTATTTCAGGACGGGATATATGTAAAATAAAAAGCATCGATTTAAATTCGATGCTTTTTTATGAAAACGTTTTAAGAATTTTATTCAGAATGTTATGTGTAGCGTAAACTCATTTATGATAGTAACATAACAGCCTTTGATCAGGGGTGCTTTTAGCCTCCGTATAACAGTATCTTTAGTTTATCAATAGATATATGTGAAGGCAACGTTTTATTTAATTATAATTTTAAGAATTCTATCTTCTGTATTGTCAGTCGTAGAAAATATTCTAAGAAAATATAATCCCGCTCCATATGGCGTTAAATCGATGGGTTGTTCTGCCTCGGCAATAGCTTCTTCCGCTAATATTTTGCCGGTATATTCAATTATTTGTACCCAACTATTTTCTGCATTAATATTTTTTAAATATACCATTCCGCTTGATGGGTTTGGATAGTAGTTAAACGTTTTGTCAACTTCTTTGTCTATCTCCTCAGCTACCTCTTCGCCCAGGTTATCACCATCAGGATTCTCACCGCCAGTTTCTTCCTCCTCTTCCTCCTCTTCCTCATCCTCTTCTTCCTCTTCTTCCTCTTCTTCTTCTTCTTCCTCATCCTCTTCTTCCTCTTCCTCTTCTTCCTCTTCTTCTTCTTCTTCTTCTTCTTCCTCATCCTCTTCTTCCTCTTCTTCTTCTTCTTCTTCTTCTTCTTCTTCCTCTTCTTCCTCTTCTTCTTCACCCTCATTATCCCCACCGGTATTTTCGCCATCGGTTGCTTCATCTGTCGTTATAGATTGAGAAAAAAGCCAATCCCATACCATACTATTACCGTAGACCTTTGTCCATGCATTATGTCCACCATTTTTGTATAAAGTGAATCCAAGGGTGCCTGTTGGTACAGATACCTGTTCTACAGCGTTCCATATCCTTGATGTTTGATCAAAACTCATGGTGTAATCCACTTCGGGCTCAATTTCATCTTCTGTATGTGGGCAAGAATCCATTACTGTTATGCCAGTATTAGCAATACGATCTACGTTGATTACAGTTTCTTGGTAATCCACAAAATTATCATCGATGTTATGGTGTGCCCATATTGCGGTTTGTAGCAGGCTTTCTGATGGATCTGAAACATGAGTCACTCCGCAAATTGGTATAGCGCCAGCGATTTTATCACCGTAGGTATCCAGCGCATTCCATGTGCTACTTCCGCCAGAGCTCAATCCGGTTAAATAGACACGGGTAGAATCTATGGGATACTGCTGCATAATATAATCATACATCAATTTTGAAGCTGTCCCCTCAAAAGCATAACTGGGCGATTGTGGAGAAATTATAATAGCTTCGAATTCTTGACCTCTCTCTATTAATGGAGGAACACCATGATTAAGTATTTTGACCAATTCATCATTTCCATTTCCTCTACCGGCACTTCCATGAAAAAAAATCAATAACGGATATTTCTTAACACTATCATTAATAAAGTCAGTCGGAAGGTACTCATAATAACCGTAGGGAGCAGCTGTACTGTCTTTAAAGACAGCAGTTTGCTCTCCGGGATTACCATAAGGAGCTTGAGCCGATGCGGTAAGCATCACGCTAAGGAGTAAGATAAAAAATGAATTAAATCTAGTAATTTTCATGACCATACATTGACTATTATAAATTTCCTTTGAAGAGGGTTTTAGGAAATCGCAAATTTTGAGATCATAAAAGTACAAAAATGTGCTATTGCATCTTGATATTTAACTATTTCTTATCGTTTTAAACTACTTAGTAATCAAAACTTTAACAATTTGTTTTTTGTAACTGCTCAAATTGTCTATAAGTAACTGATTTTATGGGCTTCTAAAGCTCAAAAGCCTCATTAAAGTTTTTATTTGATATGGGGGTATTGTTATATTTCAAGGTCCATCCCAAAGAGTTTGTGAGTATATAAATCTGATTGAGTTCGCTCAGTAATCTATTTTGTGAGTTTTGGAGCATTGAAGATTTTTTTATAGAAGCTAAAAGCTGCTTTTTGACCTGTTTTTGAATTAAATTATGATCTTCAGAGGTAAAGGGGTTTAAGAAATCCTCTTCGAGGTGATGATATTTGATTGTTGGATTGATGTCAATTTCCGGTTGGGGAATGGCACTTAAAACGATGGTTTTGGTATCCTGGTCGATACTGTGATTTATTTGACGTAGATCATAAGAAATACTAACTTTTGCATTAACTACTACAACTGCTTTTTTCTCTATCGTAAGGATATCAAGATAAAATTTCTTTGCATTTTTATAGGTAATAACTTCAGAGAAATGTCCTTCGTTTACAACCAATTTACCTGTATTTTTAATTTGATCTGCTATCAGTTGTGATGCTTCCAACGTTTGGGAGTTTGACTGAATCTGATTGAAAAAGTATAAAAATGTAACTACTAGGATAAATGCTGCTATAGAGCCTAAAATAAAGTTTCGCATGTGTCAAAGATTTTTGGTTAAGGGCAAAATTTGTAATGCGTTTGGTGAGTTAAATGTACGCAAAAAAAAGCCCTTCATAAATCGAAGGGCATGTTATATTTTAAAAGCAATAGGTATTTATAATTGTGGAGGATACTTGGCTAAAATAGCATTTACAATCTCGTTAATGCGCTCCTGTTTTTTGTCGACATCTTTGGTAAGTGCTGCTGTACCCATACCTTGCCAGATTAATTCTTTTTGTTCGGCATCAATTAAATCAATGTATAACGTTCCCTCTGTTGTTCTGGATACATTATTATACCCCATGTTCCAATACCAGGGATGCCATCCCCAACCATAACCCCAGCCCCAGCCGAAATTGTTCTGATTAACATTGACATTTTCTCTTGTTTTGGTAAAGATGCTCACCAACATATCCGGTGTTTCCGATTTTGTAAAACCCTTAGCCTGCATATCCGATTCGATAGCTCTAAGAATTCTTTTTTTATCAAGATCACTTATTTCAGCTTTATCAATACCTGGTTTAAAAAAAGCGAATGTTTTGTATTTATTAAAGTTAGCTTGCTTATCATAGTCAGAAGCCACGCGCACAGTAGAGCAAGAACTCAATGTTATGATAAGGATTAGCGATAAAAGAGAGAAAGCTTTCATAATCCTAGTAGTCTTTTAAATTAATATATTAGTTTTCAATATAATAACATCAATAATTGTACCAGTACAATAAATCATTTATCTGTTTTATATTGATTCGTTTTTTTATCGTAACCATAGGGACAATGTCTGCATCCGCTCTCGCAACAATACCCTCTGCGTAGATGATATTGTTCGGTAAAGCATCTGTAGCCTTCTGGAGTCAAATAATAATCACCTTCTTCAGGTTTCAAATTTTTCTTAGAATGGTTCATAGGTACAAAAATAGTATCTTGCGATGATATGCCGGTAATTGTTAACAAATATCTTATAGGGCGTCACTTTGTGGGAGTAGCGCTATGGCCGTTTATTGTTGTTAAAAATGAGGGTTTGAAGAGAGATGCTACGTTTATAAATCACGAAAGAATACATTTGCGACAACAAGGAGAACTTTTAGTAATCCCCTTTTATTTTATTTATTTATTAGAATATTTGATCAGAATAATACAATATAAAAATCTGGAAATTGCGTACCGCAATATATCATTCGAAAGAGAGGCTTACAGCAATGAGGGTAATCTTCAATATCTTAAGAAAAGAACATTCTGGAGTTTTTTAAAATATAGGTAGATGACACCTTCTTTCACATTAGAAGACAAAATTATAAGCAGAAATGATTCAGTAAGCGGCACCCTTTTGGCTGAAAAAGGAATTTCATTACATGTCAAACGGGAAGATTTAATTCATAAACATATTTCCGGAAATAAATTCAGAAAACTAAAATATAACGTCAAAGCTGCCCAGAAAGAAGGGCACACAAAACTTCTAACCTTTGGAGGTGCATTTAGTAATCACATAGCTGCGACAGCGGCTGCAGGGAAACTAGTAGGTATGCAAACGGTGGGGGTCATACGTGGAGAGGAGCTAGGAGTCAATTTGGAAAAGACATTGTTACATAATGAAACCTTGCGTTATGCAGTTTCTCAAGGAATGCAGTTATATTTTATAGATAGAGCCTCCTATAGAGAAAAAGAAAGTACAGAAATACTAACACAACTTCAGAATCAATTCGGAACTTTTTATCTTATACCTGAAGGCGGAACAAACGAATTGGCCGTTCAGGGCTGTAAAGAAGTATTAACCGCAGCTGATGCAGATTATGATGTTATTTGTTGCTCCGTAGGAACAGGGGGTACTATTGCTGGAATTATTGAAACTGCATTCCCACACCAAAAGGTTTTAGCATTTCCCGCGCTAAAAGGAGATTTTGTAGAAGACATGCTGCTTACACACACCACAAAGAAGAATTATAAAGTAATCAATAGGTACCATTTTGGAGGCTATGGAAAAGTAACAGATGAGTTGGTAACATTTATAAATACATTTTACAAGACGTATCAAATTCCTTTGGATCCTATCTACACGGGAAAAATGATGTTCGGTATTTTTGATTTAATCAAGACTGATTATTTTAATAGAAATACTCGTATTTTAGCGATTCATACAGGAGGAATACAAGGGGTAGCCGGAATAAATCATAGATTAAGGCAAAAAAATAGCCCTCAAATTAAAATATGTTGAAAATGAAGAAGATTGTTTTGCTAATTTTTAGTGTTGCATTCATAATGGCCTGTGGTAGTAAACGTAAGGCGGGAACTACTACTCATAGAGAAATACCCGTCAAGCGGAAAGTCATTATTCCACAGAAAAGACAAGCAGCTAAAAAGACTATACTTGTAAAACCTGTACCTCCACCTCCGGTTTCTTATAAGGATCGTGTACAAAATTACATTTATGAATACGCCAATATCGCAAAACATGAAATGAAAGCGTACGGAATTCCGGCAAGTATCACACTGGCTCAGGGGATTTTGGAATCAGGAGCCGGTTATGGAGAGCTAACACAAAAAGCTAACAATCATTTTGGTATAAAATGTCATGATTGGGAGGGAGATCGCGTATATCATGATGATGATTTATCTCAAGAGTGTTTTAGAAAATATGAGGAGGCCAACCTTTCTTTTAGAGATCATTCTCTGTTTTTAAAACATCGTAAGCGATATGCTAAACTATTTACCTTCGCTCCAGATGATTATAAGTCTTGGGCATATGGACTGAGAGCAGCTGGTTATGCTACAGATAAAAAATATCCTGCCAAATTAATCAGTATTATAGAACGCTATCAACTCTTTGTTTACGATCGAGAGCACTCGGCCGCGCCACAAGCACAAGCAGTATTGAATGCGTATCTCAACAACAATACTGCTGAGAGCTATGTGGTTAAGAAAGGAGATACCTTATATTCCATCGCAAGAAGGTATAAACTTTCGGTTACAGAATTAAAGAAATTAAATAACCTCAAGGATAATACGATTGCTATCGGGCAGTTATTAAAAACATCCGATGAAAGTACAAATGAATTTTAGTAAAAGAATATGATATATAAAAGAAGTAGCGCACTGTTTGCCGAAGCACAAAAAGTAATACCTGGAGGAGTGAATTCTCCCGTTAGAGCATTTAAAGCTGTGGGTGGAGATCCTATTTTTGTAACACGCGCTCAGGGAGCATATTTATATGACGCTGATGGGAACCGATTGATCGATTATATTAACTCATGGGGACCAATGATATTGGGGCATGCCTATGCTCCAGTTGTAGAGGCTGTTGTGGAAACTGCCAAAAAAGGAACCAGTTTTGGTATGCCTACTGAGATTGAAACCAAAATTGCAGAATTAGCGGTTTCTATGGTGCCAAATATCGATAAAATACGATTTGTCAATAGTGGAACGGAGGCCTGTATGAGCGCTGTTCGCTTAGCCAGAGGATATACTAAAAGAGAAAAAATTATTAAATTTGCAGGATGTTATCACGGCCATAGTGATTCATTCTTAATCCAAGCGGGCAGTGGAGCGGTAACCTTTGGCACACCAAACAGTCCGGGAGTAACTGCGGGAACTGCAAAAGATACATTACTGGCAAAATATAATGATATTGAGGATGTAAAGCATCTGGTGCAAGCTAATGAGGGAGAGGTAGCGTGTGTTATTATCGAACCTGTGGCGGGTAATATGGGGTGTATTCCTCCTAAGCCTGGATTTTTGGAGGGATTACGCGAAATCTGTGACGCTAATGATATTTTGCTGGTTTTTGACGAAGTAATGACTGGTTTTCGTCTGGCCAAGGGAGGTGCACAGGAATTGCTAAATGTAAATGCCGACATAGTGACTTTTGGAAAAGTGATAGGTGGCGGCTTACCTGTAGGAGCTTTTGCCGCGCGAAATGAAATTATGGATTACTTGGCTCCAATAGGTCCGGTATATCAGGCAGGAACCCTGAGTGGTAATCCATTAGCCATGGCAGCAGGATTAACCATGCTACAAGAGTTGAACGATAATGCACCAATTTTTGAGAGTCTTGCCAAAAAGACTAAATATTTGCATGATGGCATGCATAAAGTATTAAAAGAAAATAATGTAGTACATACTATCAATCGAATCGGTTCTATGATTTCTGTGCACTTTCATCAGGATAAGGTGATAGATTTTGAAACTGCGGCAAATGGAAATAACAATACCTTCAAGAAGTTTTTTCATTCACTTTTGGATCAGGGCATATATATTGCACCGAGTGCTTTTGAAACCTGGTTTCTAACCGATGCCTTAACGTATCATGATTTGGATGAAACCATTTCGGCAATCGCCAAAGCAGCAAAAATTTTATAATTAAGAATAAAAAACAAGGGAGTTCTCTGCAGAACTCCCTTGTTTTTTATTTGTAAATATTTTAATTTCAAATTACCAGGCCTCTTCTATTTTTACTCGCTCATCATTTTGATAGGAAGCGATAAAAGCATCTCTAAAGCCCATACGAACTAATTCTCTTCTAAAGCGTTTAGCTTCTTCTAAAGTTTTAAAATTACCTAAAGCATATTTATTATAGGATCCTGCTCGAATTTCTCTAAAATTTGAGAAACCATCTGAATATAATGAAAGGTCTTTTTTCTCAAAAGCACCAATTTGAACAGCATACACAGTTTCTCCGCTTAAGGATTCACCGGTTTGCTGAAAATCTCCGTTTTCATATTTGGCAAGTAAGGCGCTATTACTTTCTTCCAGAGTATTAACCTTTTCTTGCAAGGTTTCAATTTTTTTGTCGTGAACGCTTTTTGCAACCATACCACTATTAGTGCTAAAAGTCATAAAATAGATTGTTCCGGCAACGCCAAGTAACGCTAAGATACCTAGAATAATAGTAGCTATTTTAAATTTGCTTGCAGCTTCTTTTTCGTCACGCAAAACCTTGTTATGGGTGTAATCGGCCACCCGTTTTTGTTCTTTCGCTTGATCGAGTTGTACTTGTAATTCTTGCAACTCTTCTTCAGTTAAATATGGCATAATAGATTGGTTTTAACGTTTCAAATATAGATTATTATTATTTCCCGTAAAAATTTAATGGTTATAACTCAATTCTAAACCATGTGTACCTCAGTATTTAAAAAAAGTGCACTCTTTACGAATGCACTTAGAATATCTAATAGTAAGAAAGATTTTATTCAGCTAGTTCCACAACTACTTGTTCTTCCATCTTAGTTACTTTGACCAATTTTAATTTTGATAATCCCTTTATCCCTTTGTCCCATCCTTTGTTGCTTAACTGCGAGGCTGCTTTAAGATCTTCAATAACCATCTCTTTTTGGAGTTTTATCACATCAAAAATAGCTTTTTCATTATCATTTAAATCAAGAGGTTTCTTCTCAGGACGCATTTGAGGAAAAAATAATACTTCCTGAATGGATTGATTATTGGTTAAATACATAATCAGGCGATCCATTCCGATACCCATTCCTGATGTTGGGGGCATACCGTACTCGAGAGCTCTTAAAAAATCCTGATCGATAAACATAGCTTCATCATCGCCTTTTTCACTAAGTTGTAACTGTTCTTCAAATCGCGCTCGCTGATCTATAGGATCATTAAGCTCAGAATATGCATTTGCTATTTCTTTACCACAAACCATTAATTCAAAACGTTCTGTGAGTTCAGGATTATCCCGATGTTCCTTACACAACGGACTCATTTCTTTTGGGTAATCCGTAATAAAGGTTGGTTGTATATAATTTCCTTCACACTTTTCACCAAAAATTTCATCAATAAGCTTTCCTTTACCCATGGTCTCATCAACAGCGATCCCCATGCCTTTGGCTGCCTCTCTAATTTCATCTTCAGTCTTATTGGTGATGTCGAAACCAGTGAAATGTTTAATAGAATCGGTCATGGTTACACGTGCATACGGTGTCTTGAAATCGATTTCATGCTTCCCAAAAGTGGCATTCGTAGTTCCATTTACAGCTATCGCACAATGCTCAACCAAGTTTTCTGTAAACTCCATCATCCAGTTGTAATCTTTGTAAGCCACATAGATTTCCATAGCAGTAAACTCTGGATTATGAGTACGATCCATACCTTCATTTCTGAAGTTTTTTGAAAACTCATATACTCCGTCAAAACCACCAACAATCAGACGTTTAAGATACAATTCATTAGCAATTCTTAGATATAATGGAATATCCAATGCGTTATGATGTGTTATAAAAGGTCGTGCCGACGCTCCACCTGGAATAGGCTGAAGTATCGGAGTTTCAACTTCAAAATATCCCTTGGTGTTAAAAAACTCACGCATCGCATTAAAAAGCTTGGTTCTTTTAACAAAGACATCTTTAACAGAAGGATTTACGATCAAGTCAACATAACGTTGACGGTAACGCAATTCGGGATCAGAAAAGGCATCATGAATTTTACCATCAGCATCTGTTCGAGGTTGTGGCAGAGGTTTTAAAGTTTTACTTAAGATTTTGAAATCCTTAACCAACACGGTTTTCTCTCCCACTTGCGTTTTAAAAAGTTCACCTTCAACACCAATAAAATCTCCGATATCTAAAAGTTTTTTGTAAATCTCATTGTATTTCGTTTTATCTTCACCGGTGCAGATCTCATCACGATTAAAATAAACCTGTATACGACCATCAGCATCTTGAAGCTCTGCAAAAGAAGCTTTACCTTGAATACGTCGCGACATGAGTCTCCCTGCAATTATAACCTTTTTACCTTCTTCAAAATCTTTTTTAATTGATGTTGAGGTTTGATCAACCGGATATAACGCAGCAGGATAAGGATCTATTCCCATCCCTCGTAACGCTTTCAATTTCTCTCTTCTTACGAGTTCTTGTTCTGATAGTTGCATAATTGTGCCATTTTAAGCGTGCAAAGATACAAAGTATGCAGTAATCTTTCAATCACTTTGACCAGAGTTCTTTAGTTTTAAATAATGAAAAAAATGAATCAAAATTTTTACGAGCGTCATTTGGTGTAACAAATCTTTATAGACTGCGTCTAAAAGGTACAAGATTTAAGTTGTACCTTTGAAATTATAAAAAGCATGAGTTTTTGGAGAGTTTTATTAGCCATCGTTTTTCCACCCCTTTCGGTATTGGATAAAGGCTGTGGATCAGTATTAATTGTTTTGTTGTTAACTATTTGCGGGTGGATCCCCGGAGTAATTGCAGCATTAGTAATATTAAACAATCCAAAATCATAGCATGAATATAATGCGTAGATGAAGAACACAACTGTTGAACTGCAAGAATTGGGGTTGAAAGATTATGCCGTCACTTGGGCATATCAAGAAAAATTATTTAAAGAAATTTTAGACTTAAAAATCAAAAATCGCCGAGAGGATTTATCGCTTCCAACACCTAATTATTTTCTTTTTGTGGAGCATCCACATGTATATACACTTGGTAAAAGTGGCGACATGGAGAATCTGTTGCTTAATGAGAAGCAACTTGAAGAAAAGGGGGCTACTTTCTATAAAATTAATAGAGGCGGAGATATCACATACCACGGACCCGGACAAATTGTAGGGTATCCGATTCTTGACTTAGATAATTTTTTTACTGATATTCATAAATACCTCCGTTTGTTAGAGGAAATGATCATCTTGACCTTAGCTGAGTATGGAATTAAAGGCACTAGAAGTGAAGGAGAGACAGGTGTTTGGCTAGACGTAGGGACACCATTTGCCCGTAAGATTTGTGCAATGGGTGTTCGTGCAAGTCGATGGGTTACGATGCATGGTTTTGCATTTAACGTAAATGCAGATCTTGGATACTTTGATAATATAATACCCTGTGGAATAAGAGGTAAGGCAGTAACTTCACTCAATGTTGAATTAGGGCAGGAATATGTTGATGTAACAATCGTAAAACAGAAATTACGTAAGCACTTTACGGTATTATTCGAATCAAATTTTACAGAAAAAGAAGTGTTGATATAGTGATAAAGACTATACTCTTGCAATTTTTAGGATAGAGCAGCCTGTATCTCTTTAATTCATTTGATAGAGCAGCAAACTATTATCTTCTCCTTGTACCACAATTTCCAAAGAAGCGTCCTTATCCATATTCCCCATTTCTATTTGTGAAATTCCGTAGATAGGAAAATTTTTAATCGGATCACCATTGCTATCATACAAAAACACCTTTTTTGTTTGAATATCAGTAACAGAAATATAGATTTTATCGTTTAGATAAAAAAGTTGCGGAGCTGTATACACTCCAAAATCCAGAGATATAGTTTTATCTTTTATTTTAAGCTGGTTGTCTGAGAGGGTTACGAGTGTTTTATTAGTAGCAACCAGTGAACTTGATGATTCAAGTTTTGTAGCATAAGTTACGTTTCCTTTTTGGTCTATTTGTGCCAATCTGCCATCGGCATCAAGCGTAATGAAAGCGTCCTTATATTTATACCACAAATTGTTAGTGAATTTGATCAATTCTTTTACTTGTAATCTGGATTTGCCAAGGCGATCAAGAATGTTAAGTTTACCGCCTTTTTCAGCGATTAAAATATAATCTTTGGTGCCTATTCGAATATGTTGAGGTGTTTGGCGCACAGGATCTTTTGTTTTTCTAAATTTAAAACCACCTACTATATCACCTTTTGCATTATACATCGTAATCTTGTTTCCTTGAGTGATGACAATTCTATATCGTTTGCTTTTATCATAGTCAAACAACGCTAGTGGTAGTGTAATCTCATCAATAAAAGATTTCGGATACGGAGACACAGCGTTGCCATCACGATCAATTAGATATACAGTATTGGCAGTGTTGGCTAATAGTTGATATCTGCCATTTTTATAAATGTCGATCTGTTGTACATCTCCGAGGATAGGTCCGTCCAGTTGTTTCTTCCAAAATACTGTTCCTTTTGATGAAATGAGATATAAGGTATTGGTGATATCTTGTACTGCGATATCCAATCCTTTTGTTCTGTGATTTTTGACTAATACCGGACGGTTTAGTAATTTGTTTGACAAAGTGGTTGCCGCGACTTGCGTCACGGAAGAAACTGAACCCTTTGCAATATGTTTTTGAAATATATGATGCTGGTGCGCAAAATCCTTTTCTTTTATTATTTGCGTTACAAAAAGCTTATATTCAGACGAAGTAACAGAATTCCATATATTAGTTTGATTACTGCTGTTTTGTTCCTGAAGCTTTTTAATATATTGTTGAACATCGTGTACAGCGAGTATTGATGAGGCTTCAGAAAGTTTTTCTAAAGCAGTAATATAGTAGTCTTGATCAGAAAGCACGGATTGACTTTGAATGTTCGCAATCATGAGTCGTAACGCTTCAATTGAAGATGAAAGGACAATAAAATCTCCATAAATGAAATAAAGTGAAGTGTCAATAGCCGGTATCAAAGGCTTTAGGATACCAGATAACGCTTTTGGATTATCATACCTGTAAATATCAATATCTCGATACGATTCAGCGCGTTCTCCTAGTAGTACTTCCTGTGCTGTTGTCGAGTTTATGGTGGTTAGGGTAACAACCTTCTCTTTATTGAGTGTAATAACTCCGATCTCCGAAGTGGTATTCAAGATATCGTCCAAATCGGTAGCGATATCCCGTATGTCTCTTTCCTGAGCGATCGCAAGATTTTTCTTGAGCGTAGTATAATCGTCAAAAGTGTACGAAACAAAGTTTGCGGCACTGAGCGGTATAATTTTCGCAATAAGATTTTCTTGAGCTATAGTGTTGTCAAAAATACCAATTGTACTTGTCAAAGAGTCGCGTTCAACAGCTATACCATCTAGATGAATTGCATCTTGTTCAATAGAGGTATCCAGCGAGATCCAGCCGCTAAAGTTTTTAATAAGATTTGAGGGCTGGTCACCTAACAGGTTTTCCAACAAATGATTCAGTTTTTTTCCGTTTAACAATATTGACATGGGTTGTGCATCATCAGTAATCTCATAAGCTTTTTTCAGGTCTTCGGATATATTTTTAGACCTATTAGTCGTGCGTATTGTATTTTCGATAAGTAATTGAGATGAAGAAGCTATAAGGACACTATCTTGTTGAACTGCGTAAAAAGTAGACGTGGGCGAAGTAACCTTATGGATCTCGCGACCAGAATAGGTGAGTTTTTCTATACTCTTATTTGTAATCGAGTCGGTTGAAAGTAATACATCTTGGAGTGAAGTGATGTATGTATATTCAAACTTATTTTTTCCTAACGGAGAAAAGCAGAGAAGACTAGAAGATGAAATGGATTCTTTAGTTACTGGCAAAGCCTTAAAATAATTTACTAAAGCAAAGGAATCATTGACTTTTAGAAATGAATTATTAAGAAGCTTGCTTTTAGCCTGCTCAAGATCATTGATTTTAATTACAACCTGAGCATTTGCCGGAATGTACTCTAGCAATGAGTGATAGGTAGCAGATTGTTTTGTACAGGAAAATATAAGTAACGAAATAAAAACAACAACTAGTTTCTTCATAGAATGCGATGGTTTGTCAATAAAATTCAAAACGTTTGCCTCAGGTACTTAAACGTTATTTATAAGGATCTGAGTATTAATAAATGTTAATTATAATTTTCAAATATAATTATTTGAAATCTAGTGCAAACTGTTCAGGCAATAATCTGAAACTTTTACGATGATATTTTGTTATTCCATATTTTCTGATAGCTTCACGATGCTCTTTGGTTGGGTACCCTTTATTCTTTTTCCAATTATACATCGGATACTCCTCATGTATATTTTCCATGAACTCATCTCGATACGTTTTTGCAAGTATTGAAGCCGCCGCAATATGTAGATATTTACCATCGCCCTTAATTATGCATGAGTGAGGTATATCTTTAAACGACTTGAATCGGTTGCCATCAACCGCAATATGCTCAGGTAAAGGCGTAAGCTTATCAATAGACCGCTGCATAGCGGTAATCGAGGCATTTAATATATTGATAGTATCGATTTCCTCCATAAAAACGTGGGTGACGCCATAGCTCAGGCAACTTTGTTCCAATAAGCTTCGTAGCTCCTTCCGTGTAACAGCAGATACCTTTTTAGAGTCATTAAGCAAATCGTTGGCAAAGTCTTTTGGTAGAATAACTGCAGCAGCGGTTACAGGTCCTGCAAGACATCCGCGGCCTGCCTCATCGGTACCACATTCTATTAAGTCGGGATGTAATTGATGTGCTAGCATTGCACGAAGATACACCAAGGAATTAAAATCGAAAATAAAATTAGAAAGACTTGATTTTTCAAAATACCGTAATGCTATTCCAATTCACCAAAAAAAGTATATTTTTGCCTTAGTTCAGCAATCCTATGAAAAGATATTTGTTATTCGTATTCCTATTACTTTTGACCTGTGTAGTACAAGCACAGAAAAAGAAAGTTAATAATTTTAACAGCTCAGATAACCAGGAAACATCAGACTCCTCACGCAAATCATTGCGAACTAAAAAAAAGGAAAAAGAAAAGCCTCCAATTACAGATTATAAAATTATTAGTGCATCCAATGATACCACCTTTGTAGATACTACATTAACTATTCAAAAAGATTATCAATTTGATTATTTGCGACAAGATACTTTTGAATTGCTACCCGTAAATAATGTAGGACAATCCTATACGAGTTTAGCTAAACGGGTTGAGTACCCACATACGTTGCCCTTATTTGGAGCCAGAGCAAGACATTTTAATTACATGGAGGTCGAGGATATCAATTATTATCATGTACCCACACCCTTAACTGAACTTTATTTTAAAACTACCTTTGAACAAGGTCAGCAGTTGGATGCATTTTTTACAGTCAATACATCGCCTAATCTTAACCTCTCAATAGCTTATAAAGGAATGAGATCCTTGGGTAAGTATCAACATGCACTGTCAAGTTCAGGTAATTTTAGATCGACTGCTTCTTATAGTACTCCAAATAAGCGTTACAGTTTAAAAGCTCATTTTGTAGCTCAAGATTTAATGAATGAGGAGAATGGCGGGTTGTCAGAAGATGGATTGGCTCAGTATTTAAATAGCGGAGAGTTTATTGGACAAGAAGACGAATTTAATGATCGTGGCGCGATAGAAGTAAATTTTGAAGATGCCGAGAATACATTATTAGGTAAACGATTTTATTTAGATCATCAGATTCAACTATCAAACATGTCTGATAGTGTTGCTGCAACATTCAGAATTGGACATCGTATGGATCTTACCGATAAGTCATACGAATTTATTCAAACGTCACCCAACACTATTTTTGGAGAATCGTATGTGACCAGTGGAGTAAGAGATAAGGTGGCATTTGAAAGTTTTAGCAATCAACTTTATGGAGATTTGTCCTTACGCGGAATTGGGAATTTATTAGTTAAGACGGAAATCGTGAACTATAATTATGGGTACAACACGTTACTTACAAAAATAAACGCCTCAGGAGATGCAATAATGATCCCTAATCGTATTAAAGGAGATGCCGTTATTGCAGGGGGAGCATACCAGAGTGATTTTGGCAAGTTTAATTTGTTTGCCGATGTAGAAACCATAGTTTCTGGTGACTTTGATGGATATATGTACCGTGCCGGAATGCGATTTGACATCACGCCCAACGATGTTATGGAGTTGGTGGGGGCTAAAGAGGAAGTAGCACCTAACTATAATTTTCTACTCTATCAAAGTGACTATGTGAATTATAATTGGTTTAATGCTTTTGAGAATACCGCAACAGACGAAGTTGTCTTCAAATTGAAATCAGCAAAGACCTTAGATATTATAGCCGGTTACCGTAAAATAAGTAACTACACCTATTTTGGAAGTGAGGAAGATGGGTTTGTGAAGCCATTTCAATCTGCAGCTCCTATTGAGGTCATGATGATAAAAGCATCCAAAAATATTGTAGTGGGTAAGTTTGGGTTGGATAATACAATATTGTATCAAAACGTCGAACAAGATGAGGAGATATATAAGGTGCCGGATTTCGTTACCCGCAACACCTTGTACTATCAAGACCATTGGTTTAAAAAAGCTTTGTTTCTTCAAACCGGGGTTACCTTTAAGTATTTTACATCCTTTCAGGCAGATGCCTACGATCCGGTCTTAGCAGAATTCTATGTGCAGAACCAACAGGAGATTGGAGGTTTTCCGCAGTTTGATATCTTCTTTAATGCTAAGGTTAGACAAACACGCATATTCTTTAAGTTTGAAAATATAGGGGAGGCCTTTAGCCAAAATAACGAATTCTCCACACCTGGATATCCTACCCGAGATGCAGTGCTGCGCTTTGGCATTGTATGGAATTTCTTTTTATAGATTATTATTGATGGCCTCAATTCGGGCTATTAGTTACAATTCCTCGCTTGGAGCTGCGGGATTTCCACGCCTATCCCGGGTGCAGGAGGTTGAGTGAAGTAGAAGATTTGAGTCTTATATATAGGAGTAGAACAGGATAAAGTCACCGAAGAGCAGGGGGGTTAAAAAACCTTCAGATTTAACACTAAGATACCCAAAGCGTTACAAAAAAGTTAAAACATTTTACAGAAAAAGGCTTGCGATACTGCAAAAGGGTTGTATGTTTGCACCCGCAAAACGGGCTAACTGTTGCGCGGATGTTCATAG
>NZ_VNHU01000002.1 GCF_008124785.1 Aquimarina intermedia
ATCTTTGACTCTAAATGGAATGAGCCCGATACAATATCGAGCTCATTTCCAAAATTAAATTTTGTTTAACCGTCCAACTTTTGGGGTTCAGTCCAAGATGCCGGTTTTTAATAATATAATTGAAGATTATCCTCCAAAATCATCAAATCTGATATTCTCATCAGGAATTCCGAAGTCTTCTCCCATCTTTTGAACAGCTTTATTCATCAATGGCGGTCCACAGAAATATAACTCTATATCTTCTGGTGATTCATGATGATTTAAATAATTATCAATAACCACGTTATGAACAAAACCTACAAACCCGTCTCCCTCTGTGTCGTTAATATCCTTTTTAACTTTCCAGTTATCAACTTCCAACGGTTCTGACAGTGCCAAATAAAATTTGAAATTAGGGAATGTCTTTTCCAATTGATAAAAATGATCTAAGTAGAAAAGTTCTCTTTTAGATCTACCACCATACCAAAACGTAACAGTACGTCCTGTTTCTAAGGTTTTGAAAAGGTGATATAGATGGGATCGCATTGGTGCCATACCTGCTCCTCCACCTACATATAACATCTCAGCTTCGGTCTCATTGATAAAGAACTCTCCATAAGGCCCTGAGATAATAACTTTATCTCCAGGTTTTCTAGAAAATATATATGAAGATGCAACTCCAGGATTCACATCCATCCATCCGTTCTTAGCGCGATCCCATGGCGGGGTAGCAATTCGAACATTCAACATAATGTCTCTACCTTCAGCAGGATAAGAAGCCATCGAATAAGCTCTCTCAACAGTTTCATTATTCTTCATCACTAATGGCCACAAATTGAATTTGTCCCATTCTTCTTGAAATTTATCCGGAGTTTCATGCTCTTCTGGGTGAGCCGTGATATCCATATCTGCAAACTTTACTTCACATTGAGGAATTTCAATCTGGATATATCCTCCTGCCTTATAGTTCATATCTTCTGGAATACGGACTACAAATTCTTTAATAAAAGAAGCGACGTTATAATTACGTACAACTTCTGCCTCCCATTTTTTGATTCCAAAAACTTCTTCAGGAATCTCTATATTCATATCCTGCTTAACTTTTACCTGACAAGCTAAACGAGCACCGTGCTGCAGTTCCTTCCGAGAAAAATGCGGTGTTTCAGTAGGCAAAGCCTCTCCTCCACCTTCTAAAACATGACACTCGCATTGAATACAAGTACCACCACCACCACAAGCAGATGGTAAGAATATTTTTTGCGCTCCTAATGTAGATAACAAGCTACCTCCGGAAGCTACTTCTATTTCTTTTTCACCGTTAATAGTTATTTTAACGGGACCTGACGGCAGTAATTTATCTTTTGCAAATAACAAAATCCCAACCAATACCAATGTCAACACCAAAAAGGCGATTACGGTAATTACGATGGTTCCAACTGTTGACGCTAAAAATATCATATTATTTAAGTATTGTAACGTTTGTATTATCAGCTACTTTTTTGGTAGCATTTTCTTCTTTTACTTCCACCTGAACACTCTCAGCTGCTTTTACATCTTCTTCATCGTCCCCTCCGGTAAGCATTCCACCAAAACTCATGAATCCAATAGCCATTAAACCCGTTAAAATAAAGGTGATACCTAAACCTCTAAGCGGTGCAGGAACATTGGAGTATCTGATTTTTTCACGAATAGCTGCAATTGCTAAAATTGCAAGAAACCAACCAATCCCCGATCCTATACCGTATACTGCGGCGTGAGAAATTGCAGGAAATTCTTTTTGTTGCATAAACAAAGACCCTCCTAAGATGGCGCAGTTTACTGCAATCAATGGTAAGAAAATACCTAAAGAATTATATAAAGATGGTGAGAACTTTTCAACTATAATCTCTACCAATTGCACCATCGTTGCGATAGTTGCAATAAATAGAATAAAGGTAAGAAAACTTAAATCATAGCTTGCATACTCTGGTCCAAGCCAAGCTAGAGCACCATCCTGTAACAAATACTTATCAAGTAAGAAGTTGAGAGGTACAGTTATGGCCAAAACGAAAATAACTGCTGCTCCAAGACCTACAGCGGTTGATACTTTTTTAGATACTGCAAGATATGAACACATTCCTAAAAAGAATGCGAATACCATGTTATCTATAAATATTGCTTTTAAAAACAATTCTAAATATTCCATTTTATATTGCGTTTATATTAGTATTACTTTTATTAGGGATTATGACATGCAACATACTCCCTGGTTTCAGTAATTATAACTTTTTAATGATCTTCGATTAAAGCTTTATTTTTACTACGCTGTACCCATATTATGATTCCTACCGTAATTAAAGCCATAGGCGCAAGTACCATAAAACCATTGTTTTCATATCCAAACGCATACAATCCCGTTTTTTCAATTGGATCACCCAAAACTTTAAATCCGAATAGCGTACCAGAACCTAAAAGTTCTCTAAAAAAGGCAACAATTATTAATAACAGTCCATATCCGGCTGCATTACCTACACCATCCAAGAAAGATTTCCAAGGACCATTACCCAAGGCAAAAGCTTCAAAACGTCCCATAATTATACAATTAGTAATAATCAAACCAATAAAAACGGATAATTGCTTACTCAGTTCATAGGCAAAAGCCTTTAATACCTGATCAACGATAATAACCAAAGCGGCTACCACTACTAATTGAACAATAATTCTAATTTTGGATGGTATAACATTTCGCATCAGCGAAATAACAACATTACCGATACCAAGTACAAAGACAACCGATATTGCCATCACAATCGACGGTTTAAGTTGTGCTGTGATTGCAAGTGCAGAACATATACCTAGTACCTGAATGGTAATCGGATTATTATCTGCTAAAGGATCGGTTAGCAACTTTTTGTTTTTCTTTGAAAATAAAGGCTCCTTCGGCTCTTTTACTTTAACTTCTTCTGTAGTTACTTCAGCCATTATTTATTTTTTTAAAGTTTCAAAATAAGGTAAATACATCTTAATCCCTTTTTTAACCATGGCAGTTACACCATCACCTGTAATCGTAGCACCTGCTAAAGCATCTACAGCATTATCATCTTTCCGATCATTTTTTGGATCAGAATTTCCCTTTTTCACCTCAATACCACGATAGTTACCATCAGCATCTAAAATCTTTTCTCCAAGAAAATCTTCTCTAAAATACGCTTCGGTAATATTAGCCCCTAAACCGGGGGTTTCACCCTTATGATCAAAGAAAGCTCCTTTTACTGTGTCAAAATTATCATTAAGCGCGACATAACCCCAGATAGCATCCCATAAACCATTTCCTCGAACAGGAATGATATAGAATTTTTCTCCATCCTTTTCCCCTACAAATAGCGGCAATCTTCTTTTGTAATCAGCATCTTGTTTTACCTTATCTGCTTCTTTTTTAATGTCAATTTCAAAGGCATCAGTAGTTTTAGTAGCGTTTCCATCTACAATAACAAATTGCTCACCTCCAACATACTGATCAAACAGTACCTGTGCTTTATCTGCAGGCACAAAGGCATTAGGATCCTCATCATCTGTTACATTCATAGCAAACAAAATATTTTGTTGCTTCTCTTTCTTTTTATTGATAGCTATATCTGGCTTAAGTACCGAAGATACACCAGCCAATAAAGCTCCTACAACAAACACCATTATCACAGAGAAAATGATCGTGTAGTTATTTTTATCTGTATTCATCGCCATGATTACGCTGTTTTTAATTTTAAACGTTTCATTCTCTTCTTTATATTTCCTTGAACAACATAGTGATCAATTGTCGGAGCAAAAACATTCATTAAAAGAATTGCTAAAAATACTCCTTCTGGATAAGCGGGGTTAAAGACACGAATAAGAATTGAAATAAATCCAATTAAAAATCCATATATCCATTTCCCTTTATTGGTTTGTGATCCGGAAACAGGATCTGTAGCCATAAAAACAACTCCAAATGCAATACTACCAATTATTAAGTGCTGCCAGAATGGTGTACTCATTAATCCATAGAATTTACTGGATTCTGAAATCCATCCTGCATCTACAACTCCGTTGAATAATAGTCCCATAAGTGCTGCACCCACAAAACCACTCAAAATTATCCTCCAACTCGCTACTTTGGTAAAGATCAAAATTGCCGCTCCGATCAAAATCAATAAAGTAGAAGTTTCTCCTACGGATCCAGGAATGTATCCGTAAAACATATCTGATATAGAAAACTGAACAGGATTACTTTGCGCCAATGTACCAAGAATGGTTTCTCCGGATATCGCATCTGCTGTACCAGCTCTTTCAACAGCCTCATGCACCCATACCTTATCCCCTGACATCCAAGTTGGATAGGCAAAGAACAAAAATGCTCTGATAGTTAGGGCAGGATTAAGAATATTCATCCCGGTACCTCCAAAAACTTCTTTCCCGATCACAACTCCAAAAACAACTGCTACCGCAAGCATCCATAATGGTATATCTATCGGTACGATTAAGGGAACTAACATCCCCGTAACCAAATACCCTTCCTCTACTTCATGTCCTTTAATAACGGCAAACAAAAACTCTACAGCCAATCCTACCCCGTAGGATACAATTACTAGCGGCAAAACCGTCCATGCACCTAAAACAAAATTCTCCCAGTTAATAAAATGCTCAAAAAGAGAAAAATCAGCAGGAAAACCATTAATTGCAGAATAATGTTGATATCCAGCATTAAAAATACCAAAAAGCAAACAAGGTACTAACGCCAAAATCACGGTGTTCATAGTACGCTTTAAATCATCTGCAGCTCTAACGTGTCCTCCAGAATGTGTGGTCTCGTTAGGCAAATACAAAAAAGTATGGAGTGCATTAAATGCAGGCGCCATCTTTTTATCCTTATACTTAAGTTTTAATTGATGTAATTTATTTTTTAAGCTCATAGCTACCCAATTTCTTTTAACATTAAATCTAAACCTTCTCTAACAATTTGTTGATGCGGTTGCTTTGACACACACACAAACTCAGTAAGCGCAAAATCCTCAGGAGCTATCTCATACATTCCCAACTGTTCCATCGCATCCAGATCGTTTACCACACATGCCTTTAACAATTGTAACGGATAAATATCAAAAGGAAAAACTTCCTCATAATTACCGGTCACCACAAAGGCACGGTGCTCACCATTTGTATTAGTATCTAATTCGTATTTTTTATTAGGAAACAACCAAGAAAAGGTTAACGCTCTAGAAGTAGATATTTTATTAAAAATTGGTTTGTTCCAACCAAAGAATTCATAATCATTACCTTCAGGAATAACCGTCACAGTGTTATGATAAAATCCGATATGTCCATCAGGCTTAACATTATCACCGGTTAAAACATCTCCACTGATAACACGAATATTCTCATCCTTAACTCCAGAGTCGTATACTAATGTTGAAACTTCTGCTCCAATACGTGTTTTATAATATTTTGGAGTTTTAACAGACGATCCCACTAATGCTATTGTACGTTCTGAGTTAAATTTACCAGTTAGCAATAATTCACCCATAATAACTAAATCCTGAGGCGTAACAACCCAAACAGTCTCTCCTTTGTTGATCGGATCAATGTTTGCTATCTGTACACTCACATTCCCAGCAGGATGTGGTCCGGATACGCTGTGAAGCTGTATATCAGTAAGTTTAGCAAAAGGCGATGAATTTAAATCCCCCGCAGAAACATGCACACTCCCCGGAGTCATTTTACTAAGCGCAGTAACCGCAGCTTGAAGCGCTAATTCTTTACCTTGTAAAATATAGTCGTAAGAAGCCGCCAAAGGAGCTGTGGCATATGCGGAAACATAAATAGCTTTAGGCTCAATACTCGGGTCAGCAATTACATCATATGGACGTTGCTTAATAAAAGGCCAGCATCCAGAAGCAAGTAGATGATCTTTCACCTCTTCACCTGACATAGTTCCAACATTTTTAACTCCAAAATCCTTATACTGCTGTTCCTTATCAGCTAAAATTTTAAAGGCTAAAATCTTACGCTTTGCACCCCTAACAATTTCTACTACCTCTCCACTTACGGGTGAAGGAAAAAGTAATTTGGCATTAGCCTTAGAATGAAAAAGAGGTTCCCCTGCTTTAACTTCTGTGCCTAACTTAGCCATAACCTTGGGCACAATGCCATGAAAATCATCAGGCCTAATCGCGTTGATATTACTTCGAGTAGCATCGACAGTAATTTTCTCTGCTTCGCCAACAAGCTTAATATCTAAGCCTTTTCTGATACGAATGTCTTTTGACATATTTAAAGTCTATGTTAATTAACTAAAAAAATCGTGCAAATTTACTAATTAAAACATGCAAGTGAAAGGAGGTTGTGTTATAAGATTTTATTTATATTCTTTCTAAATAAATAATTTCTGTTAGTCATGTACTATAAAGTTTTTAGGTATAACTTTTGATTATCTTTATCCTCAAAACGAACACAAATGTCAAATTATATCTGTAGACATCTAATAATTTTTGTCCTTTTGACCACGTCCAATTTACAAAATATTTTAGCTCAATTACAAACAAATGAAGCTGCATTACCTTCTCACATAAAATCTGTTCAGTTTTTGAGAGCAGCAGACAAAACCGGAATACCCATACTTCAACAAGGCGATCCTTTACGTATGACTTTTGACGACATTAATGGAGATGAGGCCGACTATTACTATAAAATTATTCATTGTGACTTCAATTGGACTCCGTCACAATTATCAAAGAATGAATACTTGGACGGCTTCGATGACATTAGAATCACCAACTATGAAAATTCTTTTAACACCTTACAAATTTATAGTCACTACACGGTAAATATACCTAATGAAGATACTTATGGATTGAAAGTTAGCGGTAACTATATACTTCAAATTTACGATGATAATGATCAGTTCGTTTTTTCAAGAAAATTTATTGTATATGAAAATATTGCTTCTGTCGGTGTTGAAATAAAAAGATCCAGGACTTTGACTCACATCAACACGAAGCAAAGCGTACATTTTGAAATCAACCCTGGTAAATCATTTTTTTTTAGAAATCCCGAGCAAACTGTAAAAACATTAATCCTTCAGAATGGTGATCTGCAAACCAGCATCACAAATTTGAAACCTCAGTACACTTCGGACAATAAACTTGTGTACCGGTATGATAGCGAAGCTAGTTTTTGGGGTGGCAATGAATTTTTATTTTATGACAATAAAGAAATACGCTCTTCTACAGCCAACATCAAGCGTGTAGCCTTAGAAGATCTTTACCATCATTACTTATATACAGATGTGGTACGAGCAAATCGTAACTATACCTACAATCCAGATATTAATGGTGGATTTGTGATACGCAACCTGCGCTCCGAAGACAGCGACACTGCTGCAGATTATGTTTGGATGCATTTTACACTTCAGTGTTATGAACCTATAGGAAAAGGTGAACTGTATTTATATGGAGATTTCAACAATTATGAACTAAACCGTAATAACCAACTTGTTTACAATAAAGAATCCGGATTTTTTGAATTAAAAATTCTACTTAAACAAGGTTTTTACAATTACAAATATGTATTACTCACCGAAAATAATGCTATAGAACCCGGTTTTATCAGCGGAAATTTTGATGAAACCGAAAATATCTACACCGTTATATCGTACTACACCGCTCCGGGAGCCAGATATGATAGAGTTATAGGTATTGGAGAAGCTAATTCCTCATCTATTAGTAATTGATACACAACTAAAACAGCAGTCAATGCAAAATCCGCGGCTAATCACTTACAAACTATTGTTAAATTAGCTAAACGAATTATTGATTATATGTATATTAGCTTAAGTCATCATTCAAGGTCCAAGGAAAAAACCTTTTACTATGGTCGAACAAATTACCAAAGGCATAAAAATCTCGGTTGACACTAATTTTGAAGGCACGTTTATTAAAAATAATCGTGTATTCTATGCTTTCGCTTATATTATATCTATTGAAAATCAAAGTAGCGATGTAGTTCAACTAACATCCAGATTCTGGAAAATTAAGGATGCACTAAACTTTGTGGAAACTGTCGAGGGCGAAGGGGTCATCGGAAAAAAACCGGTGTTACAACCTGGAGAAACCCACACATACAGCAGTGGTTGTTTGCTTCACTCCCCGTTTGGCTCTATGAAAGGATTTTATAACATGATCAATTTTACCTCAACTGCCAGATTCAAGGTATTTATCCCTAGCTTCAAATTAAGCACTCCTTTTGCACTGAATTAAAATACACGCTTAATTCGCTGTAATTTACAAATTTCACCTTCTTGTTGTACGTGACAAAATAAACAATTAGAGTCGTGGATTATTTCAAAATCCTTTTGAAAATTAAATCCTTTTTTCTCAAGTATAAACTGACCTTCAAAATCTGCAATACCTTTTTCCGTATACCGTCGAATAGTATATATCTCCTCATCCTGCGTCTCCTGGATGTAGAAATAAGCACTGCTTCCAATACCACTTAAAAAAAACAAATATTTGGAAACAAGTTTCAATTCATGAGTTGATTCATCGAGAGGTACAGGAATTTTTTTATCAAAATAATTCACTAAATTCTCTCGGATCACTGATCCGGCATAAGGTTGTAAACACCCATCGGTAACGGTATAAAGATCTTTTTTTCTAGATGCATACAGCACGTTACCCAATGGACTTGGTGTAAAAATTTTTATTCTCTTTAAGTACAGTTTGATAATTATATTTGTTGTACTTCGAATAAGCGTATCTGTAACCAAACGAGAACAATTACTTCCTTTTTTACCAAAAGCTCGATATGGAAGGCTACCGTGCTCCTGCATCGACATGAGATACCCTTTAGCACTCTCAAAGTTAATTGCATAACATAACGAAGCCACAAGCCGCCCTTCACCATGAGTTTTTTCAGGATTTGCCTCAAGCCACACTAAAAACTCTTTTAAGTTATCCAAATTTCCTGCGTCGTCAAATTTTGCATTGAACGGAAGCTCTAACTCAACGTCTGTCGCAGCACTACGCACCCTTCCCGTCCCTGGCGGAGTCACGTAACGACCAAAATCATAATAGGAGGCCCTACCCGTAGAATTTTCGATAAGTACTAAAGCCGCATGTCCTGCCTTAATAAACTTATTTTTACCTAACCCCAAATAAGGAAAAACATGCAATGCTGATTCATCAGAATAGCGAACAAAAGTATCCGGAAATGCTAAAACGATAATAGTACCGGTATTCATTTTTTAACTAATTTAACGCCTTTGCTATTTAGAAATAACCTCAGGTGAAACATCTTTCAACGAACAATAGGTTACCAGTGAATTTGTATCGGTCAAATCTTCATACCGCATTGATAATTCTTGGGAAGTTTTTACAATTTGAGTAACACTTCGGGTTTTTAAGAACCCACGATCAATTTGCAGTCCAATTTTCTTATTCCCTTGACCTGCTATTTTGTGAAATTCTAAAATCTTCTCAGGACTTGTATCTTTTTGTTTTAAAAAATTATTAAACCATAATTCACGTGTTTTTTTTGCATTTTGATCATATAGCGTTGCAGAAGACCATATGTATGTAGACGCGTCTAATGAAGTTATATTTGATTGTACACCATCCCAAACAAGTTCATAAAACTCATGCTCCCCTTTCCATTGCGCAGCTATAACCGTGAATGGTTCTACACCTTGATAATCAAAAGATCGTAACCTCTCTAATAAATTTCCGGCACGTAACAAATCTTTAACCACCACACCTCTACTTAATCTATAAGGAGGCTTGGAAATATGCCTGTCATTACCTCCGTTCAAAAGACAAACCATACTATTATTATCACTCATACCAATCCATGTACCTCCAGCCAACATGTCTTTTGGGTAAATTAATTTGTGGTCATTATCCCTATAGCTTTTGGGAGCAAGTGTTTCTCGATTAATGATCTCATCTCTATTAGATGTAAGAATAAAACCCTTGTTAGGCTTTTTAATTAAAGTTACTGTACACATGGGTAGATTTGTCGTTTTAAAGCTACGAAACTTACAAAAAAAAGTTGAGCTCAAGAGGTATTAATAAAAGTTAAACCGAGCATAAGCCTTATTAATTTTCTATCTTTGTCGACCAAGTTACTAACACATAAAAAATATCTTAACATGGGAAAAGGTTTTTTTCAAGTACCTACCGCAATTAACGAGCCGGTAAAATCATATGCTCCTGGAACTCCAGAACGCGAAGAAGTACTTGCTACATATAAAGAAATGTACAACAGCACAGTAGAAGTGCCTTTATATATTAATGGTGAGGAAATAAAGACAGGGGACACGGGAACGATGTCACCTCCCCACGACCATAAACATGTTTTAGGAACCTATCATAAAGCTCAAAAAAAACATGTTCAAGAAGCTATTGACACGGCACTTGAAGCCAGAACAGAATGGGCAGGTCTTGCATGGGAACAACGTGCAGCTGTATTTTTAAAAGCAGCCGAGCTTATTGCAGGTCCTTACCGGGCTAAGATTAATGCTGCAACTATGCTGGCGCAATCAAAGAATATTTTTCAGGCAGAAATAGATGCTGCTTGCGAACTAATTGATTTTCTACGTTTTAATGTGGAGTTCATGACACAGATTTATAACGATCAACCTGCATCCACCTCGGGCGCTTGGAATCGGTTAGAATATCGCCCGTTGGAAGGGTTCGTTTATGCAATTACTCCATTTAACTTTACTGCTATTGCTGGAAATTTACCGGCTAGCGCTGCATTGATGGGGAATACTGTCATTTGGAAACCTAGTGACAGTCAAATCTATTCTGCAAAAGTTATCATAGATATTTTTAGAGAAGCAGGTGTACCGGAAGGTGTTATCAATGTGGTATATGGTGACCCGGTAATGATTACAGATACCGTATTAGCTAGTCCTGATTTCTCAGGAGTACATTTTACAGGGAGCACGCATGTATTTAAAGATATTTGGTCTAAAATTGGCGCAAACATTAATACATACAAAACATATCCTAGAATCGTTGGTGAAACCGGAGGAAAAGATTTTATTGTTGCACATCCAAGTGCTAATGCAAAACAAGTTGCAACAGGAATTTCTCGTGGAGCTTTTGAATTTCAAGGTCAAAAATGTAGTGCTGCTTCTAGAGCTTACATACCAAAAAGTTTGTGGGAGGATGTTAAAAAATATGTCATTGAAGACGTAAAATCCTTTAAAATGGGATCTCCTGAAGATATGGGTAATTTTATTACCGCTGTAATTCACGAAGGTTCTTTTGATAAGCTTGCAAAATATATAGATCAGGCAAAAACTGATGCTGATGCAGAAATTATTGTGGGAGGAAACCATGATAAGTCCAAAGGTTATTTTATAGAACCTACCGTTATTCTTGCTAAAGATCCTAAATATACAACGATGTGTACAGAGCTTTTTGGCCCTGTAATCACTATTTATGTTTATGAGGATAAAGACTGGAACAAAACCTTAAAATTGGTTGACGGAACGAGTGAATACGCTTTAACAGGCGCTATTTTCTCAAGAGACCGTTATGCGGCAGCCGAAGCTACAAAGGCACTTCAAAATGCAGCAGGTAACTTCTATATCAATGATAAACCAACAGGAGCTGTTGTAGGTCAGCAACCGTTTGGAGGCGCGCGCGCATCAGGAACCAATGACAAAGCAGGTTCTTACCTGAATCTGTTACGATGGGTTTCTCCTCGTACAATTAAAGAAACTTTTGTTACTCCCGTGGATTATAGATATCCATTTTTGGGAGAGTAAAAAATAAGATTTCCTAATATTCACCGCATAATTAGCTCTAATTATGCGGTTTTTTATTTATAAATTTATCTGTATGAAAGAACTACTTATTAGAGAAGCTACACATAAAGATCTTGAAACGCTACTAGATTTTGAACAAGAGATTATTCGTACCGAAAGACCTATGGATAAAACTTTGATTCAGGATAAAAAAATCAGTTACTATGACATTGCCTCTTACATTGTTCAAAAAGATACACAGGTTCTGGTAGCAGAAGCAGAAGGTCAGCTTATAGGGAGTGGTTACGGACAAATAAGAGAAAGAAAACCATATTTTAAAACCGATCTATTAGGGTATATTGGCTTTATTTATGTGAATGAAAACTTTAGAGGAAAAGGCGTAAGTCAACAAATTTTAAAAGCTCTTACAGAATGGTTTCAAAATCAAAATATTACTGAAATTAGATTAACGGTGTATTCGGAAAACCCGAGAGCAATAAAAGCATACGAAAAAGTTGGGTTCAAAAGTCATATCATAGAAATGCGACTTGATAACTAATTCAACAAACAATTCTTTTTGAGATTACAACCGCACCTCTACCTACAACTTATATTTCACAGGTAGATACACCACTTTTTTTGTTTCAAAAAATTCTTCTTCAAAATAATCAGATAACTGATGTTCTACAGCTTTTGGAAACATGGATAATTCTTCTGTAAGATCTCCACCTTTTAAGTATAAGATACCGTTGGCCAGTTCATGTTGATTTTTCTTTTTGATATTTTTACGAATCCATGAGACAAAATCCGGCATATTGGTAACAGCCCTGCTCACGATAAAATCAAAACGTTCCTCAAACGTACCCGCTCTGCGTTGTTCAGCCTTTACATTACTCAATTCAAGACTATTAGCTACCTCATTTACAACTTTGATTTTTTTTGCTATGACATCTACAAGGTAAAAGCTGGTTTCAGGAAAAAGTATTGCCAATGGTATCCCGGGAAAACCACCACCAGTACCAACATCAAGCACAGAGGTTCCAGGCTTAAACTGAAGAATTTTTGCGATCCCAAGAGAATGTAGCACATGTCTGGTGTATAAGGTCTCTATATCCTTTCTTGATATTACATTTATCTTCGCATTCCACTCAAAGTACAAAGCTTCTAACCGATTAAATTGATCCTGCTGCTCTTCGGTTATATCCGGAAAATATTTTAAAATCGCGTCCATTGGCCTTTTTATTAGTCGGCAAAAATACATCTTAACATTATAAAATTTATACTTTTAAGAACTTTAAAAAATATAATACTTAAATTTACAAACATTTAATGGTAAACACCGTTATGTCATAAATTTACATCCCATGACTACACCCAACATACACTTTAGCCGAAGTGATTCTGCCAAGTTTTTCAGAACACTCAACAAGCGTGTAAACACCTACTTTAAGGAGAATAATATTAAACGAACTGGTAATTGGAGACTTTATCTGAAAACCATTGTCATGTTCTCATTATTCTTGAGCCCGTATTTCTTAATCCTTACTTTAGACATTTCACAATGGTGGATGCTGCTATTGACTGTGGTTATGGGGATTGGTATGGCAGGAGTTGGTATGAACGTTATGCATGATGGTAATCATGGTTCCTATTCGTCAAAAAAGTGGTTAAACAAACTAATGGGCAGCAGTCTCTATATTTTGGCAGGTAATGTATATAACTGGCAAGTACAACACAATGTTTTACACCATACCTATACGAACATTCACGGACATGATGAGGATCTTGATGCGGGAAGAATCATTCGATTTACAAAGCACGCACAATGGAGGCGTTTTCATAAATTTCAACAATACTATTCAGTGTTCTTATACGGTCTCCTTACATTCAACTGGGCTTTGACCACGGACTTTAAACAAACTAAGCGATACCTGTCCCGTAAGCTATCCTACGGAAAACTACCCACGGCCTGGAAGCAATGGAGCAATGTTGTGATCACTAAAATTATTTATGTATTAATATGGATTGTAATTCCAATGCTAATCTTATCTATCGCCTGGTGGAAAATTCTTATTGGTTTCTTTATCATGCACTATGTTGCCGGATTAATTCTCAGCATCGTATTTCAGTTAGCGCATATTGTTGAAGCAACAGAGATGCCATTACCTGATAATACAGGAAGCATGAAAAATACTTGGGCTATCCATCAACTATTTACGACAGTAAACTTTTCAACAAAAAACAAAATAGTAAATTGGTTTACCGGTGGTTTAAACCATCAAGTCGAACATCATATTTTTCCTCATATTAGTCATGTTCACTATACCAAGATTTCTAAGATTGTTAAACAAACTGCTTTAGAATTCAATCTACCTTATCACGAGTACAAAAGTACGCGTAAAGCCATAATGGCGCATTTCAGACACTTGAAAGAAATGGGGATGAAACCCGCAATATAATCGCTAACCTTTATTCACCAATCATAATGAGCATACAACTCTCAGACAGAATTAACAATCTGGCTGCATCAGCTACGCTTGCAATGGCAGCAAAAACAAGAGAATTAAAAGCTGAAGGCAAAGACATTATTGGACTAAGCCTTGGAGAACCGGATTTTAATACTCCTGATTACATTAAAGACGCAGCTATACAAGCTGTAAATGATAATTACAATTCCTACACTCCGGTTGACGGGTATGTAGAGTTAAAAGATGCTATCATCACTAAGTTTAACCGTGACAACGGAATCAACTATGATCGATCTCAAATCGTTGTCTCTACTGGTGCTAAACAGGCTTTATATAACATAGCGCAGGTTTGCATTAATCCTGGGGATGAAGTTATCTTACCATGTCCGTATTGGGTGAGTTATAGTGATATTATTAAACTTGCTGGTGGAATTCCGGTTGAGGTTGCCACTATCATTAAGAATGATTTTAAAATGACGCCCGCACAATTAGAGGCAGCCATCACATCAAAAACTAAGATGATTTGGTACAGCTCTCCTTGTAATCCCAGCGGATCCATATACAGCAAACAGGAGCTGAGAGCGCTTGCAGACGTGCTTCAGAAATATCCCGAAGTTGTTGTTGTAAGCGATGAGATCTATGAGCACATCAATTATGTTGGCGGACATGCATCCATGGCTCAGTTTGAAGACATGTATGACAGAACAATTACTGTCAATGGGGTGGCCAAAGCTTTTGCAATGACTGGATGGAGAATTGGTTACATCGGTGCTCCTGCAACTATTGCACGAGCGTGTAATAAAATACAAGGTCAGGTAACCAGTGGCGCGAATTGTATTGCACAACGTGCCGTAATCACCGCCTTAGAATCTCCCGTAAGCAATATAAAGTATATGGTGGATGAGTTTAAAAACAGAAGAGAATTGGTGTTAAAATTACTTCGTGACATCGAGGGGTTTGAAAGTAACACTCCGGAAGGGGCATTTTATGTTTTTCCGAATATTTCTTATTTCTTCGGAAAAAATTTAAATGGGACAACTATTAATAATGCCACCGATTTTTCAATGTACTTGTTAGAACACGCAAATGTGGCTACGGTTACCGGAGAAGCTTTTGGTAATCCTCAATGTATTCGTCTGTCTTACGCAGCCAGTCAAGAACAAATTAAGGAAGCTTTAGCTCGTATAAAAACAGCAGTAAGTTAACACTTTATACATCATTCTATTTAAAGCGCTACGAATCGTAAGATTTTTGGCGCTTTTTTAGTAGATAAAAGAGAAGTTTTAAACTTTTTTTATGAATTACAGAATACTTTTAATAACTAATTAAAGTATATTTGTATCATACTTTCCCGAATACCCCTTAAATAAACTATTAAAACATTAGTTTATTTTTTAGATTTAAGAAATACGTTGGCTTATCCAAATGAGAAGTGTTATTAACCAAATAAAACACCATGTTATGGATATTAAAGAAAAAGAACGCATCGTACGAACCAACGTGCTACACATTTTTAAGGAAAATTTTAAGGTTCGAAAGACGGATTCAGAAATTTTAGATATCAGTCCGGAAAAAGAATTTGACAAGAATTTTATCAAATACTATCAATCCATTTTAGACATTTTCTTTATCGAACAGGAACACCTTGGAAAAATCACAGGCAAAGTAAAGGATACTGTAAAAAAGGTTGCTCGTTTATGGCAAACTAATCCACACTCCTACAGCCCTTTTGAAATGCAGTAAACATTATAAAATTATCTATTTCTCCAGAAGAACGGAGTCAGAAGTATCAGCACGGTAAACAATTCTAATCTACCGATAAGCATAAGGAAGGAACACCACCATTTTCCGAATGCCGGCAAGACATCAAAATTGTTTACCGGGCTTAATTTTCCAAACGCAGGTCCTACGTTACCCAATGAAGATGCTGCTCCACCAATTGCAGTTTCAAAATCTAACCCTAAAGCTCCTAAAACCAATGAGCCAATGATAAAGGCTAACATGTAAAGTATAAAAAATGCTAGGATATTAAACACAATTTCTTTGGACACAGACTTTTTATTATAACGTACCGGTATGATAGCATTGGGATGTAATGTACGTTTGAACTCCATCACCCCATTCCGTATAGTTATAAGATGTCTTACCACTTTCATCCCACCCGCTGTAGAGCCGGCAGATCCTCCTAAAAACATTAATCCAAAGAAAAAAACTTTTAGAAAGGGCGACCACAAGGTAAAATCAGCACTTACAAATCCGGTCGTGGTAACGACAGCAAGTACTTGAAACAATGCGTGGCGAAAAGCACTTTCTGCCTCTCCCCAAACCATAGGGTGGTCTATCAAAGATAAGGAAACGTCTGCTTTATAATATATAATTGCTGCCGATATCAAGGAAAATATTACAATAAAAAACGAATAGAGCTTAAACTCTTCATCCTTGATAATTTTTTGAACTTTACCCTTAAAACCAAAATAACTAAGTACAAAATTGGCACCCGCCAAAAACATGAACAATATAATGATATATTGTATTAAAGGCTGGTCATTCCAATACGCTACACTTGTATTCTTTGTAGAGAATCCACCAGTCGACAGCGTACTTAAGGAGTGATTGATCGCATCAAAAAAGCTCATTCCTGCTAATTTTAGCAATACAGTTTCAGCGGCAGTATATCCTACATATATATACCACAAACGTTTTGCTGTATCCGTAATTCTAGGATGTAACTTATCAGCATTAGGTCCGGGTGCTTCGGCAGCAAATAACTGCATTCCACCAATACCTAAAAGAGGTAGTATTGCTATAGCCAACACGATAATACCCATTCCGCCGATCCAGTGTGTTAAACTTCTCCAGAATAAAATACCTTTAGGTATGATCTCTATGTCATTGAGAATCGAAGCTCCGGTTGTTGTATACCCAGACATTGTCTCAAAAAACGCATTCGTAAAATTAGGAATCGCACCAGAAAAGATATAAGGCAGAGTACCACTAAGAGACATAAGTATCCAGCCAAATGTTACTACAATATAACCCTCGCGCTTATTTATTTTCTTTTGATGATCCCGCGTCAAGAACATAAGCACAATGCCCACAAACATGGTTGCAAGTGAGGCGAGCATGATCTCTGTAGTTACCCCATCATCACAGATCAGACTTACAATTGTAGCAATAAGCATAAACCCACCATTACAAAGCAACAACAGCCCCATAATATGTGATATTATTTGATAGTTAAGTTTGGACATGCCTATAGAAAGAGTTTTTCAATTTTCTTAATTGATTTAGGCAAACAACACACTACTACCCTGTCTCCCGCTTTGATATAGAAGTCTCCTAAAGGAATAACTCCCTTCCCATCCCTAATTACACCTGCAATTACAGCAGAACGGGGGAAATCTAAATCCTTAATAAGATTGTCACTAACCTCTGAGGTAGGCTTTACTATAAACTCCAACAACTCTGCATTCATGTTGTTAAGCTTTGTCATAGCAACCACGTCACCTTTTCTAATAAATCTGAAAATATTATTTGCAGCTAACAGTTTTTTGTTAATAAGCGTATCGATCCCGATGGAATGTGATAACTGAAAATAATCCATGTTTTCAACTAAAGCTATCGTTTTCCTAACTCCTTTCGATTTTGCCACCAAGCATGACATAATGTTAGTTTCAGAGTTTCCGGTAACTGCTATAAAAGCATCCATCTCACCAATGCCTTCTTCTTCTAAAAGCTCCACGTTTCTCCCATCACCATTAATGATCAAGGCATTAGGACAATCATCTGCCAAATCAAAAGCTTTCTCCTTATCATTTTCGATCAATTTCACTCTGAACTTATGATCACACAGATCTTGAGTAGTCTTAAGACCAATCTTGCTCCCGCCCAAAATCATTACATTACGTATCTGTTCTTTGAACTTGCCCGTCAGTTTATACAACTCATCAACACCACCGAGAGAAGTTACAAAATAGACTTGGTCTCCTTCTTTAAAAACAGTATCACCTCTAGGAATCAACGTATATTGCGTCCCATAACGCTGTATTGCGATAGGCATAAAATGTAATTCCTGAAAAATCTCAGCAGCTTGACTTACGGTTTTCCCAACGATTAACGCCTTATCTGATAAACTTGTACCAACCATCGTGAGTGCACCATTCTCAAACTCATAACTATCATTGAAAGCAGATTGATTTAACAATAACTCAATTTCACTGGCAGCCAAAGCTTCCGGCGAAATTAATTCATCGATTCCAAATCTAAAGAAACCAACCTCTTCTTTATTCTCTATAAACTCTGTATTTGAGATACGTGCTATCGTTCGCTTCGCGCCCAATTGTTTAGCAAGCACACAAATAGTAATATTAGTAGTTTCACTTTCGGTAACCCCAATAACCATATCTGCCTCATCAACCTTTGCTTCTTTTAAGATAGCAATAGATGTTGCGTCTCCCTTAATAACCCGAATATCCAAATGCGTGTCCGCATAACTCAGACTATCTTTATTGGTATCGATTAAGGTAATATTTTGAGATTCAAAAGAGAGTAACTTAGCCAAATGAAATCCAACCTCACCAGCACCGGCAATTAAAATTTTCATTTGTTTTGTTTCAGGTTTATCATAGATAAATTTATTTCAATTTAAGACACACCTAGCAATCAAAAAGAGAGAGCATCGTTGCATTTTAAAAATAAAGAAATACAAAGATAACAGAAATTAAATTAGTTCTAAAATATTACGTAAATGATCTAAAATGTTCTCATTTGACATCAAATTAGTAAAAGGTAACATGCCATATAAAGTTGCAAAGGTCCTAACCTACGATGTGGAAATCCATAACAAATACCAACTGCTTATCATCCAAAACTGTATATTTGCAAAAATTTAATGAGATGTCAGAAAAGATAACACCTTATAACGATACTTCACGAAGCAAAAAAGAGCAGGTGACCGAAATGTTTGATACTATTTCTGGTAATTACGACGGTCTCAATCGTGTTATATCGCTTGGAATTGATATCAAATGGAGGAAACGACTGGTATCGTTGATCGCAAAAGCTAAACCGCAACGTATTTTAGATGTAGCAACAGGAACGGGGGATCTCGCTATTAATCTGGCAGAAACCGGGGCTTCTGAAATAATAGGCCTTGATATCTCATCAGGAATGTTAGAAATTGGAAAGAAAAAGGTTTCTATCAAAAAACTTGACAGTACGATAACTATGGTTCAAGGTGATAGCGAAGCTTTACCTTATGAAGATAATTATTTTGATGCAATTACTGTAGCGTTTGGTGTTCGTAATTTTGAAAATTTAGAAAAAGGACTCTCTGAAATATTTCGCGTATTGAAGCCTGGCGGAATTTTTGCTGTTTTAGAAACTTCTGTTCCTACAAAACCACCTTATAAACAAGGGTATAACTTTTATACAACAAAGATTCTACCGGTTATTGGTCGATTGTTCTCAAAAGACAGATCTGCTTATGCATATTTGAGTGAAAGTGCTGCCGCTTTTCCTTATGGGGAAGCTTTCAACAATATTTTAAAGAAAATTGGGTTTATAAATATTGAGGATTTACCTCAAACTTTTGGAGTTTCAACAATTTATAAAGCAACGAAGTAAATTCTAACCATTGTTTCAATCAGAATTATTTTAGTACTTTAACCCAATCATTGCACGCCTGTGCATTAGTAACTTTGTAATACATGAAAAGACTTTGTTTCGCGATTATACTCTTAACTTTTACACAACATGTGAGCGCTCAACTATTTAGCAAAGAGCGGGTTCAAAATTTAGAAAACTTTGACAAACCCAGATTTAGTTGGGGATATATTCTAGGCTTCAATAGCTATGATTATAATTTTGACTATAATGAATTTGCAGAGGACACTGATATCGTTGTAGAAAAAGGCGGCATAGGTTTCAACGTTGGTCTTTTAGGAAATATGCGCATCAATGAATACTTAGACTTAAGACTAGAGCCTATGGTAGCTTTCACCAAGCGTAATCTCATTTACTCCGGAAGACAATTTAATTCTGAAGCAGAAGCACTGCGAGAGATCAACTCAACGTATGTTCATATTCCATTACTTTTAAAAATATCCACAAAGCGTCTCAATAATTTTAAACCTTTTATCGTGGGTGGAATTTCAACTTCTCTAAATCTATCCAGTAACGAAAATAATCCTGACGATAATAATGCCGGACAGTTTAGAACCAAAACCAATACCAATTATTATGAAATTGGCTTTGGTATCGATTTTTACCTTTATTATTTCAAATTCACCCCTTCTATTCGAGGAGTTTTTGCGATGAGTGATGAATTAGTTAGAGACAATGATCCTAATAGTCCGTATACTTCAACAATTGATAAAATGTCAAGTCGAGGAGTCTTTATTAATTTTACTTTTCAATAAAGCGTTTTTATCTTCTTAAAAACTCACTTAATATAATTGCCGTAGCTGTTGCCACGTTGAGACTTTCAGTTTTTTGACCTTGACCGAATTGTGGAATTGCCAAACGCTTAGTAACCAAAGCTTCAATTTCGGCCGAAATACCATTCGCCTCATTTCCCATTACTATTATTCCTTGAGACGGAAGAGTCGTTTCATAGATCGATACTCCGTCCATGAATGTACCATAAGACACTATGCCTGCTGAGCTTTTTGCTTCAAGAAACTCCTGAAGGTTCACATAGGTCACATTCACTCTGGTAATGGATCCCATGGTTGCTTGTATAACTTTAGGATTATAGCAATCCACCGTCTGATCCGAGCAAACCAAGTCCGTTACGCCAAACCAATCACATAACCTGATGATCGTTCCTAGGTTACCGGGATCTCTAACATCATCTAAGGCAAGTATCAATCCATTATCTGTTGTATCTAACGCGGTAGGAATATGAAAAATACCCAAAGCATTTTGCGGCGTGGTAAGAAAAGTGATTTGTTTCAACTCTTCTGCTGTCACAGAAAAAAATAAGGAGGATTCTACTTCAAAAAAAGATGTCTCTTGGGCAAAAAGTGAATGCACCGTTAAACCCGCATCTATAAACTCTTTTATAACTTTCTTCCCTTCGGCAACAAATAAATTATGCTGCTTTCTATACTTTTTTTGTTTTAAACTTTTTATTAGCTTCTTTTGGTTTTTGCTAACCATACAAATAGTGTATTTTTGGTCCTATAATACTGTTGAATTGAAACACTTGTTGACAAAAATATCATTTATTGCCGTAATCACGGTACTAATCTTATCATGTAATGCAGTAAAGAGAGTTCCTGAAGGTGAATTTTTACTTACAAAAAATGAAATCTACGTAGATAGCGTTAAAACAAATGATATAAAACTTGAAAATCAATTGTATCAAAAACCTAATATTAAATTATTAGGTATCCCCATTCGTTTACATATTTATAATTTAGCAAAGGCTGAACCGGATTCAGCGTACCAAAATTGGTTGAAAAAGACCCCAAAACGAGAAGAGCGCTTAGTCAACTTCTTATCAAAAAAACAGGTAGATCGTTTAGGAACGGCCTATGTAGCGTTTAATGAGTGGATCAAAACTACAGGTGAGGCTCCGGTGATTATTGAAGAATCCCGTGCAAAAAGATCTGCCCAACGACTTAAAGCATATTATTGGAATAATGGTTGGTTTAATGTGGAAACAGCCTATAATATTGAAAAAGGTGAAAATAAAAGAGGTGAAATTAAGTTTTTCACACAACCTCACCAACCATATTTTATAGATTCTCTTCAACTAAAAATTGAATCCGCTGTAGCCGATTCAATATATCGCAAGAACAGAGAAGAATCGACTATCGTCTCAGGCAAACAATACAAGACACTAGATATCGAATCCGAGAGAGATCGAATTACTACTGTGTATCGAAACTCTGGCCTCTATCACTTTGAAAAAGAATATATAAAATTCGACGCAGACACGGTCAATACAGATCATAAAGTAAACTTGAATTTACTTATTAACAACCGTCAAGTAACCGAAGGAGATTCTACTTCCAAGGTAGCTTTTAAGATACATAAGATTAGTAAAGTTAACGTGTTCACAGATTATAAGTACGAATACAGAAATGAAGCACCTAAGGATAGTTTTTACTATAAAGGGTATAATATTTATAGTTTTGATAAACTCAAGTATAACCGTAAGGCAATCACCAATGCCATACTAGTAATTCCCGGTGAAATTTATAGAGATAGAGACAGAACGCTTACATATAACCAGATAAGTAACCTTAGAACCTTTAAATACCCAAATATTCAATATGAACTGGATCCGACCGATAGCACTTCAAGTAGTTTAATCGCGAATGTTTTGTTAACTCCAAGAAAAAAATACAGCGCCAACTTTGAATTTGATTTGACTACGTCCGAAATTCAGGCTTTTGGTGTTGGTTTTGGTGGCTCTTTGCTAATTAGAAACATTTTTAGAGGTGCCGAGATTTTAGAAATCTCTGGACGCGGTAGTGTAGGATCTTCAAAGGATGCAGCCATAGCTAGTGGGAGCGATAGCTTTTTTAATATCTCTGAAATCGGAGCAGATATAAAGCTGAGTTTTCCCAGAATATTATTTCCATTAAACACCTCCAGGATCATCCCTAAGTACATGTCTCCTACCTCGAATCTTGTGTTTGGTATGAATGTGCAACAAAACATAGGTTTAGATAAACAAAATGCTTCCGGAACTTTTAATTATATCTGGAAGCCTTCCAACAAGCTAACGCATCAAATAGATCTCGTCAATATTCAATATGTTAGGAATTTAAATACTAAAAATTATTTTAACATTTATGAGACCTCCTTTAATCGCATTAATGCGATTGCCCGTAACGTTCTGGATCCCAACTCTACGTTATTCGAACAGGAATCATCAAGCCCGATTACGAGTGAAAATGCAAGATTAACCATACCAAATGGCACTAATAATTTTATATCCCAATCCCTGGGCGAGAGTCCGGATCCTGATCTAAACACTGATCAAATAAATGAAATAAAAAACATTCAAGAGCGTAGAAACAGATTGACCGAGGACAATCTAATAGTTGCATCCAATTACACTTTTCTAAGAAACACCAGAGAAAATCTCTATGATGAAAATTTTTCACGCTTAAGAGCAAAAATCGAATTAGCAGGAAACGTCTTAAGCACTGTGGCTAGTTTGGCGGGATTATCTCAAAACTCCAATGACCGCTATGCAATCTTTGGAGTTGAGTTCTCTCAATATGTCAAAACAGAAATTGGTTACATCAAACACTGGAATTTAGGTCGACGCAATGTCCTTGCATTACGCGCATTTGGCGGAATTGCAATTCCCTATGGTAATGCAAACAGTATTCCCTTTGCCCGAAGTTTTTTTGGAGGTGGTCCTAATGACAATAGAGCTTGGCTAGCCTATGATTTGGGCCCTGGTAGCACGGGTGGTCGCAATGAATTTAATGAAGCAAATATGAAAATTGCAACAAATATAGAATATCGATATAATATTCTTGGTGCACTTAACGGCGCTTTTTTTATAGATGCTGGTAATATTTGGAATGTCCTTGATAATGTTGAGGAAGAAGAAGCAGTATTTTCGGGCGCTGAGGATTTACAAGAAATAGCTGTTGGAACTGGACTTGGACTTCGTTATGATTTTGATTTCTTTGTCCTAAGACTTGATGTAGGTTTTAAAACTTTTAATCCTGCCAATGATGAAGATCAGCGCTGGTTCAAAGGATACAATTTTACAGAAGCAGTATATAACGTAGGTATTAATTATCCATTTTAAATTTTATCACAGCTAGTTTAAATAATTGAAATTTAAAAAAGTGAGTTTTCCCTTGTCTATTATCAATCCTTTCCGTTTTAATTTATTAATTTTGTAAGCTTATAAACCAAAACTAAATTATGAAGCACAACATCAAACCAGGGGTGGCTACAGGAGACGAAGTACAAGCAATTTTTGCTTATGCTAAAGAAAATAACTTTGCCTTACCAGCAGTAAATGTTATTGGATCAAGCTCTATCAATGCAGTTTTAGAAACTGCGGCCGAATTAAATTCACCAGTAATCATTCAATTCTCGAATGGTGGTGCTCAATTCAATGCCGGAAAAGGCCTATCTAATGAAAATGAAAAGGCTGCTATCGCAGGTGGAATTGCTGGAGCAAAACACGTTCACTTATTGGCAGAAGCCTATGGAGTGCCTGTTATTTTGCACACTGACCACTGTGCAAAAAAATTATTACCATGGATTGATGGATTATTAGATGCAGGGGAACAATTTTACAAAGAGACGGGCAAACCATTGTACAGCTCTCACATGATTGACTTATCTGAAGAGCCAATCGAAGAAAATATTGAAATTTGTAAGCAATATTTAACCCGGATGAGTAAGATGGGAATGACCCTCGAAATTGAGCTTGGTATCACAGGTGGAGAAGAAGATGGTGTAGACAATAGTGATGTTGACGACTCTAAGCTTTATACGCAACCGGAAGAGGTTGCTTATGCTTATGAAGAATTAAGCAAAGTAAGTGATAAGTTCACTGTAGCTGCTGCTTTTGGAAACGTCCATGGAGTATATAAGCCAGGAAATGTTAAGTTGACCCCAAAGATTCTAAAAAATTCTCAAGAATTTGTTTCTAAAAAATTTAATGTCGAGCCTAACCACATCGATTTTGTATTTCATGGAGGAAGTGGATCTACGCTAGAAGAGATCAGAGAAGCTATTGGCTATGGGGTAATCAAAATGAATATCGATACAGATTTACAATTTGCATTTAACGAAGGAATTCGGGATTACATGATAAATAACATTGAGTATTTAAAAACTCAAATTGGAAATCCTAAGGGCTCCGAAGAACCGAATAAAAAATATTACGATCCAAGAAAATGGTTGCGAGAAGGTGAAATCACATTTAAAAACCGTCTAAAGAAAGCATTCGAAGATCTTAATAATGTCAATACATTATAACAATTAAATACCGAGCTGAAAACTTAAATTAAAGTATAGTTTTCAGCTTTTTTAATACAACTACTTATGGCTTGGTTTAAAAGAACCCAAAAAGGTATACAAACAGCTACCGAGGACAAAAAAGATGTTCCCAAAGGCTTGTGGTACAAATCTCCAACAGGAAAAATTGTCGACGCAGAACAGTTAGAAAAAAACTTTTATGTAAGTCCCGAAGATGGGTACCATGTACGTATCGGAAGTGCTGAGTATTTTAAAATCCTGTTTGACAATGATTTTAAAGAACTTGATAAAAACCTGACTTCTAAGGATCCCCTCAAATTCGAAGACAAGAAAAAGTATGTAGATCGACTCAAAGATGCACACGAGAAGACTAATCTTAATGACGCCGTGCGCACCGCAGTTGGTAAATCGGGAGGACATGACTTGGTAATTGCATGTATGGATTTTGCATTTATCGGCGGATCAATGGGTAGTGTTGTTGGTGAAAAAATTGCCAGAGCCGCCAATTATTCATTGGAGCATAAAATTCCTTTGATGATTATATCCAAATCAGGAGGTGCCAGAATGATGGAAGCTGCTTTATCATTAATGCAACTTGCCAAAACCTCTGCAAAATTAGCACAATTAGCAGACGCCGGTATCCCGTATATTTCTTTATGTACAGATCCAACTACCGGAGGTACTACTGCTTCTTTTGCTATGCTTGGAGATATCAATATTGCAGAACCAGGCGCTTTAATCGGTTTCGCTGGACCTAGAGTAGTAAGAGACACAACCGGTAAAGAATTACCTGAAGGTTTTCAAACCTCAGAATTTTTATTAGAACACGGTTTCTTGGATTTTATCACCCCAAGACATGAATTAAAAAACAGAGTAAATCTTTATCTTAATTTGATTCTTAATCGTTCGATAGCGAATTAAACTAAGAATTTTATATATAAAAAACTCCCGATATCAGATGATATCGGGAGTTTTTATCTTACTAATAATGTGTTTTGCTTATAATGTTATCTCAACAACCGCGCCTTGGGTTGTGGTAAACGTAGCAGCATTGTCACAAGTTCCATCCCCATAATCAAGCACACCTTCATATGTTGATCGGATGAGTTCGATTTGTCCACTTACAAAATATCGACAGCTCAATTCTCTTCGTAAAGCAACCTTCACTTCGCTGGAATGTATGTTTCCATTAGGAAAGATAGTTTCCCAATTTCCGGTTATCAGGTATACATTGTCCCCCCAATTACCATTAAAAACACCTTCAATCCATTCACGCACATAAAGTCCTTTACGTTTGATCTCTGCATCATTAATAATCACAGCACCATCCACCATAACGGTTAACTCAGGATTACCGTTTTGATTTTTCAAAACCCAGGTAGCAGTTCGCTTTCCTGTAAAACTAATATCGTTGATAGAAAAATTCTGAAGGTCATAATCAATTATCACAGATGTAAAATCCGGTTCAACTGTATAGTTCATTACTATCTTACCTTTAAAAACATAACGGTCATTAATAGTACAGCCATCAACACCAAAATCTAAAATGACTTGCTTTTGATTGGCGTTCAACTCCACCAAAACGCTAGCACATTGGGGAAGAAATGAGCGATTCGACGATTTGTTTAAATTTTCTTCTTCGGTAAAACTCTGGAAGACCAAATCGTTGAGTACACTATCGTTGTCATCTATAACTGCCATTTGATTTACCTCTTCAACCGCAGTAATTTGATCTTGTTGATCCTCGGTATCGTCACTTTGACATCCGGCAAAGAGAAAGAAAGAAAACAGTACACTTGCTAATTTTAAAACATTGTTCATCATATTGATTAATTTAGGATTAGTAATATATAAGACTGTAATTTTATGAAAAAGTTTAATCTATAACGATTTTTAAGGTATGAAAAGTATTTCTATTTAAAAAATACTATATTTGCACGCTAATAACATAGCGTTATTTATACATAAAAATCATTTAAAATAATATTGGAATGTATTTAGCAAAAGAAGTTAAAGAAGAAATTTTTGCAAAGCACGGTAAAGGTAAAAATGACACCGGTTCTGCTGAAGGACAAATCGCGTTATTTACGCACAGAATTGCTCACTTAACAGAGCACCTTAAAAAGAATCGTAAAGATTATAACACCGAGCGTGCGCTAGTAATGCTAGTTGGTAAGCGTAGAGATCTTCTTGATTACTTAAAGAAGAAAGATATCTTAAGATATCGTGCTATCGTAAAAGAATTAGGATTAAGAAAATAATCGAAAAAGAGAGGCTGCGCGCCTCTCTTTTTAATTATACCCAAGTATAGTTAAAAAACCATAGCTTGTATAAAGTTATGTATGCCTTAGTTTTTCATTGGTCGCACACAACTACAACAACACAACCTTGTCCGCCCGAGTAAGACGGAAACCAATGTTTAATTACATCTTTAAAACATTTTTTAAAGATATTAAGAATCAAAAATAGTATGATTCCAAAAGTTTACAAAGAGGTCATTGACCTGGGTGACGGTAGAGAGATTTCTATTGAAACCGGAAAATTAGCTAAGCAAGCACACGGATCTGTAGTTGTACAGTCCGGAAACTGTATGATGCTATGTACAGTAGTATCTAATTACAAACAGAGCGACGTCGATTTTTTACCCCTTACGGTAGATTATCGTGAAAAATTTGCAGCATCAGGTCGTTATCCGGGTGGTTTCTTCAAAAGAGAAGCAAGACCAAGTGATGGCGAAGTATTAACGATGCGTTTAGTAGATAGAGTATTACGCCCGCTATTTCCAAAGGATTATCACGCTGAGACTCAAGTAATGATCCAATTAATGTCTCACGATGAAAATGTAATGCCTGATGCTATGGCCGGTCTGGCTGCATCTGCTGCAATTCAATTATCAGACTTTCCTTTTGAATGTGCTATCTCAGAAGCTCGTGTAGGTCGTATCGATGGTAAATTTATTATCAATCCAACACGCGCACAATTATTAGAATCGGATATCGATATGATGATCGGTGCATCGGCAGATTCTGTAATGATGGTTGAGGGAGAGATGGATGAAATCTCTGAAGAAGAGATGGTTGAAGCTATAAAATTTGCACACGAAGCTATTAAAGTTCAATGTGCTGCCCAAATACGTTTAGCCGAAGCATTCGGAAAGAAAGAGACTCGAGAGTATGAGTCGGAGCGTGAAGACGATAGCCTAGCTAAAAAAATTCACGATTTAGCGTATGATAAAGTATACGCCGTTGCAAAAGCTGGTTCATCCAAAAAAGAAAGAAGTACTTCTTTTTCTGAAATTAAAGAAGAGATAAAAGCTACTTTTTCTGAAGAAGAATTAGAAGATTTTGGAGATTTAGTCTCTAAATATTATGCAAAAGCTGAAAAAGCTGCGATACGTGACTTAACCTTAAATGAAGGTTTACGTCTTGATGGTCGTAAAACAGACGAGATTAGACCTATCTGGTGTGAAGTAGACTACCTACCATCAACACATGGTTCTGCTATCTTTACAAGAGGAGAAACTCAAGCCTTGGCAACAGTTACTCTAGGTACATCTAGAGAGGCAAATCAAATTGATATGCCATCTTATGAAGGCGAAGAGACATTTTACCTTCACTATAACTTCCCTCCTTTCTCCACCGGAGAAGCGCGCCCGATTAGAGGTACGTCACGAAGAGAAGTAGGGCATGGTAATTTAGCTCAAAGAGCACTTAAAGGAATGATTCCTGCTGACTGCCCGTACACAGTGCGTGTTGTATCAGAAGTGTTAGAATCAAATGGTTCTTCTTCGATGGCAACTGTTTGTTCGGGTACTATGGCATTAATGGATGCTGGTATTCAACTTAAGAAGCCTGTTTCCGGAATTGCAATGGGACTTATATCGGATGGTGAAACTGGTAAATATGCTGTTTTATCTGATATCTTAGGAGATGAAGATCACTTAGGAGATATGGATTTTAAAGTGACTGGTACTGCAGACGGTATCACAGCTTGTCAGATGGACATTAAAGTTAAGGGACTTTCTTACGAGATCCTGGTAAATGCATTAAAGCAGGCAGCCAACGGACGTATTCATATTCTTGGTAAGTTAACCGACACGATTGAAACTCCTAATACTGACGTTAAGGCACATGCCCCAAAAATGATCACCAGAACAATTCCTGGAGATTATATTGGAGCATTAATTGGTCCTGGAGGTAAAGTAATTCAAGAATTACAGAAAGCTACAGGAACTACCATTGTAATCAACGAGGTTGATGAACAAGGTGAGGTTGAAATTTTGGGAACAAGTCAAGAAGGTATTGATGCAGTCCTTGCAAAAATTGATTCTTTATTATTTAAACCACAAGTGGGAAGTGTATACGAAGTAAAAGTTATCAAAATGTTAGATTTTGGAGCTGTTGTAGAGTATATGGATGCACCTGGAAACGAAGTATTGTTACACGTATCAGAATTGGCATGGGAACGCACAGAAAATGTTAGCGATGTTGTAAACATGGGTGATGTTTTTGATGTGAAGTATTTTGGAGTAGATCCACGTACACGTAAGGAAAAAGTGTCGCGTAAAGCATTACTACCGAGACCTCCTAGACCAGAAGGTTCTGAAAAACCAAGAGGTGACAGAAAACCTCGTCAAGACAGAGATCGTAAAGACAATAAATAATACTATTTTCTTTTATAAAAGTAAAAATGCCGCTGAAATAGCGGCATTTTTTGTTTTAAAACAATCATCTAATAAACGGGTAATCAATAGGTTTACCCGTTGATTTTTAAATTTAATTTAAGTTTTTGTAACATTCTGTATACTCTTTACGTATAACTAATCAAAAGCCCTAATATTCACAATATTAAATTTCGAGGAGAAGATAGATGAGACAACTTAAGATTACGAAGCAGGTAACGAATCGTGAAACTGCTTCGCTGGACAAGTATTTGCAAGAAATAGGAAAAGTAGATCTTATTACGGCAGATGAAGAGGTAGAATTAGCACAGCGAATTAAGGCGGGTGATGAGAGAGCTCTTGAAAAATTAACTAAAGCAAATTTACGTTTTGTTGTTTCGGTTGCAAAACAATATCAGAATCAAGGTCTTACCCTTCCGGATTTAATTAATGAAGGTAATTTAGGTTTGATCAAAGCAGCAAAACGTTTTGATGAAACACGGGGATTTAAGTTTATCTCCTATGCCGTATGGTGGATTCGTCAATCTATATTGCAAGCATTGGCTGAGCAATCTCGTATTGTAAGACTCCCTCTGAATAAAATTGGATCTATCAATAAGATCAATAAAACTTATGCCTTTCTGGAACAATCTCATGAGCGTCCACCAAGTGCAGAAGAGATTGCTAAAGAATTAGACATGACTATCAATGATGTGAAGGAATCAATGAAAAATTCCGGACGTCACGTAAGTATGGATGCGCCATTAGTTGAAGGTGAAGATTCAAACCTTTACGATGTACTCAACTCTGGAGAATCACCAAATCCTGATAGAACTCTATTACACGAGTCTTTACGTACAGAAATAGAGCGAGCACTTGAAACCTTAACACCCAGAGAAGCTGACGTCATCCGTTTGTACTTTGGTTTAGGTGATCAACACCCGATGACCTTAGAAGAAATTGGAGAGACGTTTGATCTTACCCGTGAACGTGTAAGACAGATTAAAGAAAAAGCTATTCGTAGATTAAAACATACGTCAAGAAGTAAAATCTTGAAAACTTATTTGGGATAATGCCCAGTACCGTTAACAAACAGTTCATAACATAACTGTTCGTTTTTTGATTGATGAATGACCTCCGGCTGATTACCGGAGGTTTTTTCTTTTAAATAATGTCTAAGGCTATTTTTGAGCTCTAATTAATCAATTTGCTAACTATCTTTTCCTTTATCCTAACATAAATCCTATTTTTGCAAAAAACATCACAACACACATGGATTCAAAATTAATTGCCCCTTCAGTTCTTGCAGCTGACTTTGCTAACTTACAACGAGACGTAGAAATGATCAATGAGAGTGAAGCCGACTGGTTTCATATTGATATAATGGATGGTGTATTTGTGCCAAACATATCCTTTGGAATGCCTGTTTTACGTGATATTGTAAAACATGCTAAGAAAACTATTGACGTTCATTTGATGATTGTGGAACCGGATCGTTATATCAAAACCTTTGCTGACCTGGGAAGTGATATTCTAACCGTGCATTATGAAGCTTGTACCCATCTGCATCGTACATTGCAAGCGATCAAAGCCGAAGGGATGAAAGCTGGCGTCGCGATTAACCCTCATACAAATGTAAGCTTGCTGGAAGATACAATTAAAGATATTGATCTGGTATGCGTCATGAGTGTTAATCCAGGATTTGGCGGACAATCTTTTATAGAAAACACCTATAAGAAGGTTAAACAATTAAAAGAGATTATTACGAAAAATAATGCGTCTACAAGGATTGAAATTGATGGAGGTGTGACTGACAAAAATGCTAAAAAACTCATAGATGCCGGAGCTGATGTACTGGTCGCCGGTAGTTTTGTTTTTAAGAGTGATGATCCAAAACAAACGATCCGCAATTTAAAAAATAGTATTCTATAATGACTGATGAGATGCCTCATGATATCATTATAGTTGGAGGCGGCCCTATTGGTATCGCCTGTGCTTTGGAAGCACAAAAACACGGAATGAGCTATTTGATCCTGGAAAAAGGCCCCATTGTCAATTCCTTATTCAATTACCCAATTAATATGCAGTTTTTCTCCTCTTCAGAAAAATTGGAGGTTGGGAGTGTACCCTTTATCAGTAAAGAAGCTAAACCCAAAAGGGATGAAGCTCTTGAATACTACAGGAGGATTGTTACTTCTAATGATTTAAACATCCATCTTTTTGAAGAGGTTGCACATGTTCAAAAAAAAGCAACATTATTTCAAGTAAAAACTAGCAAAGCTGCTTATCAAGCTAAAAATATTATTGTTGCCACAGGTTTCTATGATATTCCTAATTCAATGAACGTTCCCGGGGAGGAATTGGCAAAAGTTACGCATTACTATAAAGATCCGCATTTTTATGCCAAGCAAAAAGTTGCGGTTATTGGCGCCAGTAATTCCTCGGTGGATGCAGCCTTAGAATGTTATCGAAAAGGCGCAGATGTCACCATGATCATACGAGGAAGTGGTATTGGAGAACGCGTTAAATACTGGGTAAAGCCTGATATTGAAAATAGAATTAAAGAAGGAAGCATCAAAGCATTCTACAATGCAGAGGTAGTTGAGATCACTCCTAATTCAATATCCTTTAAAATTGGTGATACATTGCATTCATTAGAAAATGACTATGTGCTGGCACTTACGGGCTACAAACCCAACTTTGAGTTTCTAAAAAACATCGGTATAGAACTTTCAGCCGATGAGAAGTTGTACCCTGTCTATAATGAAGATACCATGGAGTCTAATGTTGAGAATTTATATCTGGCAGGCGTAATCTGTGGGGGTATGGACACACATTTGTGGTTTATTGAAAACTCCAGAATTCATGCCGATCTTATCATTCAAGATATCCTTAAAAAGATATAATGATAAAGGCGCTAATATGAATTTGCGCCTTTATCTTTTCTACATACCGTAATACTAATCACCACTCAGGCGAGTCAGAATACTCAAAATATACCAAAATAATAACATGAGTGAAGCGAACAGCCCCAAAGAGGCACCTACATATTGATCTTCAGTATAACGGTTCTCATATTCGAAGTTTGATATAAAATTGATCCCGAGGCTAAAACCACCATACCAACACTAAACCATAATCCTAAATTAAAACCACATATCATCCCCGCCACGATAAGACCAATCGCTATAAAAAAACCAATCGTTAAAATAGATTTTAGAAAAGAAAAATCCTTTTTAGTTAATAATACAATCGCAGACAGACCGGTAAAAAGAGATAAAGTTAAAATTGCCGCTTGGTTGAGGATTGCTCCTCCTCCATTCTCTGCAACCATCATTGCAATAAATATCAACGGAATGAAAATAAATGCTTCAGCGATTACATACACTAATAAAGCTAAATACTGATGTCCTTTATTATGACTCTGAATAGCCATTTTTTCAGCGTAGGTAGTGACTAACATGAATCCACCTAGTAACAATAACCAAGACCAACCTTGCGTTAATGATAAAGCAAATTCTCTGATCGCAGTAATCTGAAGAAATGCAGATTCAACGATTATAAAAAGCAGAACGGCCATCGCCAAATGTGTATATGTCTTCTTATAAAACGCAACGCGTCTACCTTCTGTCAATGCACTTATTGGCACTATTCGTTTATATTCTTCCATAAAAAATTAAAAATTTATTAGTGTAGTAAAGATACGATTATGTGTAGAATCGAATCTATTATTTGTCGAAATATCTAAAATTAAGCATCCGCATTACGTAAGCGTAAATTTCAGGAAAATGTTCTTTAAGCCTGTTCGGTGTTTCCATAAAAACCTCAACCAAAACCGCTATAAACTCAAATTTATTGGTAAAAGCATAGGGTCTCAATACTTGAGATTTGACAATCATAGTTCGTATTTTTTCAGAAGATAAATACGCTTCCAATTCTAAAAAGGTATCATAAAACAACTCCGAGTTGATATCACTATTCCTAATCGCATTATAATGGATGACATGAGTGAGTTCGTGGATACCCAAATGAATTCCGTTATGTTTATCCGAACGACTTTTTTCAAATTGATTCCATGACATCACCAGTGCTTTAGAATGCGGATTGAACTCTCCATAGTTTTCGGTTCGGTTTAAAACGGAATAAAAAGAGTCGGGATACAAAATAATCGTTTGTAGATGCTCTAGCATATAATTACGCATTCCAAAAGTCATTTGTACTGCCAGCATTGCAATTTGCATACGAATATAGCTGGTAATGGCAAGTCCGTCACGCTCTACAAAGGTGGTTTTCTCCAAAAAATTAGCAACTCTATGCTCAAAATAACGTTGCTTTCTGTCGCTTAAAATTTGGTAGATATCATGCGCTTCAAGCAGTGCTTTTTCTTTGCTCGGTAATTTTTTAATCTTGAAGTAAAGATGTGTATAAAAAGGTTGCTTGTAATATTTTACATAAACGGTTTCTAGGTACCTCAGGACATAATATATACAAATAGAAACAATTAGAACCGTAACGAACACTCCCAAAATCGGTGCTATAGGTGTATTCGTTTCTTCTTTTTGCTGATCTATTATTTGAACTAAAAATAAAGTCAATGGGGTGTATTTATCTTACAAAATACTGCTTTTATTCTGAATAGTATTAATAATTTGTAAAGCTTACTAAAAATCTATTATCAAAATTCCGTAATAAAAAAGGGGTGCTAGTATCAGCACCCCCTCATTCCTTTAAAAAAAATAATACTTACTGTTTGATAAACTTACCCTGAATCTTCTGGTTCCCAAAAGAGATCGTATAAAAATATAAACCCATTTTAAGAATTGAAACATCAAACATATGTTCTAAGCTACCGGTTTGAGTCCTTACTTCATTCAGAACGCTAATACCATTTAGTGTAAAAGCCTGAAATCTAAAGTCCACATTAGAAGACATTCCCTTAAGACTCAAAGACAATATATTATCCTTGATAGGATTAGGAAATATGCTAGCTTCAATTTTTTGATTGAGAACTGTACTATCTTGGCGAAGTAGTGGGCTACGGTCTAAACCGTCAATGTAGGCTCTATGAGGGTTTGAAAATCCGAATACGCTTGCCTTATCCCAATTGATAGACCAAGTCATCAATCCTCTAAAATTGGCATAACCTGATGGGTTACGTAATGTATATCTGCCTCCAAAAGACTGTCCCTCGATAATGTAATCCAAGGCTTTATGTACTTCTGCTGGTGCTGTGAATCCACTTCCCGCAGCAGACCCTGTGGCCGGTAATCCAATGGCAACCTGATCAGGTCTTAATGCCGGGAACTGTTGACCTCCAGCTACAGGAAACCCTTGTAATAGCATGTCTGCCATAGCAACATGAAAATCGGCAGTTGCCGAACTATAGCACAATCCGTCTAATCCTAACATACAACCTGTATTATAATGCTGTACATGAATGTAATCCATGTCATTTCGTAATGCATAAATAACAGGAAGATAAGCACCTGCAGGGCCACCATAAGAACTAAAACCTCCTTGAACAAATAAGGTTTCTGGTGCCATAGAAAGCACAAAATCAGAACCAAATTGAGATAATATCGTTCTAAAAGCACTGATCAGGTTTACGACCTTAGGAGATGTAGGGTTTTTAAAATCAGTATCACCTCCGACAAGAGAAATAGACTGTCCTTCAAAATCTATATCCATACCATCAAAACCATATTCTCTTATAATATTAATCATCGAGGTGCTAAATGCTTGAGCATCAACTGGTGTACTAACACATACAACACCTGTCTCACCTCCCATAGAAATTAATACTTTTTTACCTTTACTCTGTAAATGTGCTACCTCATTCTTAAATTCTTACACCCTCGAATAAATAGCAGGATCTGGTGTAAAAGTCATTGTTGAGCCTACAGGAACAGTCGGTACCGCAAAAGCAATGTTAACCACATCCCACTTATCAGAAACCTCACTTAGTTTCATCGGGCCGGCAGGATTAATAAAGTTATGCCAGTACCCTACTAACAACCTTTTAGGAAGATCTCCTCCCGGATTTGGCGGATTGGTTGATCCTACTGAGATATTGACAGTTATGGACTCTCCAATTGCATTATCATCATCGATAGCTTTGGCAATTAATGAATAACTACCAGATGAAGCGTTATTCCAGGTAAAACTGTAAGGACTGTTTGTATCTTCTCCTATTTTAGTTCCATTCCTATAAAACTCTACTTTAGTCACGTTTCCATCACTATCTGAAGCAGAAGCATGGATAGTAATCGAACTTCCAACAGTAAAAGACTGTCCGTTTACAGGTTGTGTTATAGAAACGGTAGGAGCTTCATTTCCTCCAGGAGGATTTCCGCCGCTACAATCACCAAGCTCTTTCCATGCATCAGGCCAAGCCCATCCATTTGGATCACCAGGAGCATATGGACCACCTACGGTACACCATCCTCCTACAATACATTCGTACTCTTTACCAAAGTTTTGAACTTTATCACCAGTGTTATATGGTGATCCATCTACATTCTGCTGGGCATCACAACCGCTGCCACCAGTGTCATTTTGAACGGTAATATTAATTACTGCCGAAGTAGTGTTCGCATTATCATCATCGGTCGCAATTGCTGTTACACTGTGACTTCCTACTGTTGAAGTCCAATTTGTTGAATACGGAGCAGAAGTATCTTCGCTGATCATGTTTCCGTCAACATAAAACACAACTTTACTTATGCTCCCGTCTGTATCATTGGCATTTGCGGTAATCGCAACATTTTGTCCTGTAGTAAACGATGCATCATTACCAGGTCCGGTTATTGAAACTGTTGGAGGCTGATTAGTTGTGTCTCCATTTACTGAAATCGAAACCAGAGTTGAAGTTCTTACTGCACCTGCATTATCTGTTGCTCTTGCTGTGATTGTATGATTACCTGAAGTTGCTATCCAGTTTGCTAGATAAGGCGAAACAGTATCTTCACTAATCAAATTTCCATCTATGTAAAAAGCAACTTTGGTCACATTTCCATCACTATCTGAAGCATTCGCACTGATATTTACCGTATTTCCGGCCGTAAACGTAGCTCTGTCCGCCGGAGAAATTACAGCTACCTGTGGAACCACATTTTCTGGGCCACAAGAACTACCTGCCACTTGATTTATGGCAGTAAGTAACGAAGTAACCTGACTACTGGTATCGTGAGATAGCTCCCACATCATGATACCTCCTCCTCTTTGCTGTGCTAATTCAGTTTTTGCCTTTATTGTAGGAATTCCATTATAGTGAACACCCTGATGCACATCACTGTTTGGATCTGCACCTTCAGCAATTAGTGTAGCATAACTTTTCCAGGAAGGTCTTCCATAGAACGGAACCCCTAATACAGCTTTTGATTTTGGCAACCCTCTACCTAAACAATAATTTAAAGAACTCTCAGCATAGCTGTATGGTGAATGACTTGCACCATCTCCCCCATCATATGCCATAAGATTTAAAAAATCTACGTCGTTAAAGACACCGCTCAGAATTCCATTTCCTGCCCATCCTTGTGCTACTACAGCAGCTGTCAATAATTTTCCTCGACTATGTAAGGCTTGTGCGAGTTCGCGCATCAATAATTCATAATTTTGTGGCTCGCTACCATTATCGGAATACTCCCAATCCATATCAACGCCATCGAGATTATATTCGTTCACAAAACTGATCATATTGTTTACAAATGCAGTTCGTGCTGAAGCATTAGATGCCAATTGTACAAAACGCGTATCAACTCCGCTCCCATCACCAAGCTCCCATCCACCGACAGCGATCAATACTTTTACTCCTTGAGCATGTCCTAAAGAAACTATTTGACGCAATTTTCCGGCATTTGCCAATGGTTCCAAACTACCATCACCTCTTGGAATTGCAAACGCATAATTAATATGTGTTAATTTATCATATTGAATGTTATTTGCATCCCCTTGCCAGCTGGGGCTATATCCGACCACTTTGAAACCATCACCTTGGCAACCACTGCCACCATCAGAGGTAACTGTGACAGTTACAGCTGTGGAGGTGGTAGATTTATTATCATTATCTGTTGCTTTGGCTGTAATCGTATGATTTCCTAAACTTGCTGTCCAATTGATGGTATACGGAGCAGAAGTGTCTTGTCCAATCATACTACCATCGACATTAAATTCTACCTTAGCAATAGAACCATCTGTATCTGAAGCATTGGCATTAATAGATATAGTAGTTCCCTGAACAAAAGATTGACCACCTGATGGAGAAGTAAGTGAAACTTGTGGTGCTCCGTTTGGAGGATTTCCTCCACCATCGCATGCTCCCAGATCTTCCCAATCTGAGCTACCTACAGGATTTTGATTGGTCCACCACTTAGCTTTGTATTCGCGACCATCAAGGGATACTACATCGCCGCCGTTATAAGCCTGTCCTGACACCCAGACCGGTGCAGTACATGATCCGGTCGGGGGGTTACCACTTCCATCACATGGTCCATGATCTTCCCACTCAGAACCTCCAGGAGTTTGTTGTGTCCACCATTTGGCTTTATACTCATGACCTTGATAGGATACTATTTGTCCTCCAGTATATCCCTGACCCGAGACCCAGGCTGGTGCTGTACAAGATCCACTTTCGCTTCCGGTAACGGTTATTGAAACTGAAGAAGACCCTTCTCCATCTTCATTATCAAACGTTTTAACAGTGATAGTATAGCTTCCTGCTGGCACATTGATCCAATCCTAATTATGAGGTGCAGCCGAATCTTCACCCAACATCGCATTACCATTATAGAATTCAACACGGCTAATGGTACCATCTGTGTCTGATGCATTTGCCGAAACCATAATATTGGAACCAGCTGTAAATGTGGCACCCTCAGCTGGGCTTGTAATTGAAACCTTGGGTAACTCGTTACCACCGGTCCCTGTAACCGATACTTTAACAGTCGATGTGGCACTAGTACCTTCATTATCATAAGCTTTGGCTACAATCGTATAACTACCTGCAGATATATTTGTCCAATTATACGAATATGGCGCATTTAAATCCTCTCCCAATAAAGCAGATCCATTATAAAATTCAACACGAGCTACACTAATATTATCACTTGCATTTGCAGTAATACTGATATTTGCTCCGGCAGTAAATGTTGCTCCTTGAGCAGGAGAAGTAATTGAAACTGTAGGAGGTGGATTACCGGTACCCCCTGAAGCAAATAATTCATTCATTTTATTAACTAATGGTGATTTTACATTAGACCATCTTTTTAACTTTGGCCCAAAGGATTGAGCGGATCCACTAAATTCAAGATCACCAAACACCGTCCAGACTATTGTCCCTGCAAGATTATTAATATTGATAAATTTCGCTTTTTTAGCTATGGACTCTTCATCATCATAACTTAGAAAATAGTTGTCTTTAATAAGATAAGGCACTTTAGCTTCGTTATCCCATTTTTTTGTCCACCCACTATTTGGTGACAATGCTTTTTGCTTAATGAAAAAATAATTTGGCGTGCCATCATAGACATCTCTAGGCCAATTGGTAAAATCCGCTGCCGTTTGGATGGGTCCGTCCGGTTGTACCGTCTCTGCTCTTTTTACGGTTGCCACATTAAGATCTGCCGGACCATTGGTAACAACACCTCTCCCATAAAAAGGAGCTCCGAAACAAATTTTATTTTTTGGAACTCCCATTGAAGTAAGTTGTTGTAATGTGGACTCCCAGTTAAAATTAGAAGCTTCTGCACCTGCATAAGGATATACCGGAGCATTATGATTTGCCTTATTAGAAAACCCTCTAGCAAAATCATAGGTCATCATATTGAAATAATCCATGGTATTGGCTAACTTCGACCAATTGAATCCGTCTAGCTTTTTGGGATCTGCCGACATTGCAGCGGTAATTAATTTATTCGGACCTATAGCATTTCTTATTTCCTGCACCAGTGTTTCAAAATTAGCAAAGTCTGCCTGACTGCCTGTAAAATTCATTCCGGAATAGGGTCCGGGATACTCCCAGTCTAAATCTATCCCATCAAATCCAACAGCAATCAACTTTTTACAATCTGCAATGAATTTTGCTCTTTTTACTGGATCTGCTGCCATTTCAGGAAAATGCTTGCACATACTCCATCCTCCAATAGAAGCCATTACCTTAACCCCTTTTTGGTGTGCAAGTTCTATTAGCCCTGGCGCTCCGTTCTCTTTGTGCAAGGGAACCGGCAATCCCCCACTAAGTCCCCATGTTGGTTGAGACCAAGTACTACCTCCTATTTCTACCACAAAGCCTTGAGCCTCTGCCCGAGTTTTTGCCTCAGCATTAATGTATTGTACAGGATCAATTTCACCAAATAATATATGCATATCCCAGCTACTGTACACATCGGTATAAAAAATATCTCCCGGTTCCTGAACAGCTCCCTGTTGATAGATATTTTTGTTTCGCAGATCTCCACTGTGTAAGGAACCATCCTTAGCTACTCCAAAAAAAGAGTAATTGAGAATGGTATACTTAGAATAATCAATATTAAGATGTGTTAAGGCTCCAGGACTAGGGACGCCCGCGGTAGTAGATTTCCATGCATCCCAATTGGTAATGTACCCTATTACTTGTTTTTGATGCTGCGATGTGGTTGCGTTACCTCCTGTACTGACTTGAGCCACTAATGAAGAGGTAATTATTAAACATATAACTACACAGAGTTGTCTGAGTTGAATTTGGTAATGCTTCCACTTGTAGAAAGCAGAGGGGGTTAAGGTTTTCATGATTTTTTGTGTTTAAGTTAAACTTGATATATAATTAGTATATAAAAGTCGGTTCTTCCTAAAAGTATAAAGAAGCATTAAACACCAAAAATTAAATCGCTAAACGACGATAAACCACTGATTTTTAACCTCAAAATAAAGATGACGTGTAAATTATAGGAGAAAACACCAGCTCTCAATTATCACTAGCTACTTCAATCAAACTTTAAAGAAGAGCTTCTTTCTAAAAAAGAAAAAAGCCAAAAGTGTATAAAATGATACGACTACGAGTGCATAAAATAATGAAGCAAGCGTTCGATCTATGAAACTGTACTTAAATTAATTCTCAAAAAGCCAACTATGTACGGAAACCTCGTTTTTTACCTGAATTAGATAAAATGCTTTTGTAATTAAACTGGAGGTGAAGAATATAAAAATTGCATTGGCTCCAACATATTTCACAATGGCACCAAAATCTCGTTTTTCTTGATCCATAAAATAATAGAATATAGCTAATAACACAGTGCCATATCCAGCAGTTACCAAGACAAAACTACTTGACCATAATGCTTTATTGATTGGAAAGAAATGATTCCAAAAATAACTGACAACAAGCAGCGTACCTCCTATACCACACAGTAATATAAGCTTCCGTGTACTTCTACTGACAAGAATCTCCCCTACAAAAACACCCAATATAGCTGATACAAGTGAAGGCACCGTACGTAAGATACCTTCAGGGTCATAGTCCGGTTTCCATAGGTACCCTTTTAACAGATGATAATCCAAATAATTAGCCCAATTATTCAGCGCCCGATTTAGCGTGGGTAAGCTTCCATCTGGCAAAGGCATGTAAACCATCCACAACCAGTAGCCCACTAAAATAACTACAGCGACAACTATTAATTGTATTCGGGTACAATTGAGATAGGCAATTGATACGACACAAAACACTATCCCGATACGTTGTAGTACTCCGGGTAACCGCAATCCATCAAAATTAAAAAAAGGGATGTATGGTATAAAGGCATTAATAATCAGTCCGAGTGCTATTAGTTTAAAACTTCGGATTAAAATCTTTTTATAAGTAGCTCCTTCTGCGACTTTGTTTTTATAAACCAAAGAAAATGAAATGCCCACGATGAATATAAAAAAAGGAAAAACAAAATCAGCCAGATTCAATCCATGCCAGGGAGCATGTAGCAAAATTTTATATACACAAGACCAATCCCCGGGAGTGTTGACCAATATCATTGTCATGATTGTAAGCCCTCTTAAGAAATCTACAGACTGAATTCTTTGGTTCATCCTTGATTAAGTTACCAACCGTTTACCCGTCGCTTTCCAAACCAGTATTAATAAAACCCCGGCGGTTAAAGCAATTATCGAAGTAATACTTGCTGTAAGGTACTGCCCATATATCCAGTTCCCTGTAGCAAACATGCAGCTATACACTAAAATACAACCTAGAATCATAGCAAGGATTCCGGAAGGAACAAACCAAGATTCGTTGGACTTCACGATCTCTACCTTTTCTTCTTTTGCTCGTTGCAATACGGTCTTCCACCCAGGACCCCCTGGTTGTATTCTTCTATAAAAATCAAAAAGTTTTGAATCATCATCAGGACTTGTTAAATAGGTAACTGTAATCCAAATAATAGTCGTTAAAAGAACTACAAATGGAAATTCAAACCAGTCTGGAAAAATCCCCGGGGTTACTAAGTCATTATCTAGTCCCCCGAAGAGATATCGATTCAAAGCGGTAGTACTAATTACTATAGAGATCACTCCCGAGGCGAACATCGCAGAAATCTCACTCCATGCATTAATTCGCCACCAAAACCATCGTAAAATAAAAATGAGTCCTGTTCCTGCACCAAACATTAGAATATATTTGAAAATCTGAACTGCATTTGTTAGCGCTAAAGCAATCAATGTACTAACTACCATCAAAACAATAGTTGCTATCCTTCCTACTGCCACCAATCTTTTTTCGGAAGCCTCTTTATTTACAAATTCCTTATACACATCATTTACCAGGTAGGATGCTCCCCAGTTTAGATGGGTAGAAATGGTAGACATGTACGCAGCCACTAACGAAGCTGCAACAAGACCTATCAGTCCGGAAGGTAATCTAGTAAGCATTGCCGGGTACGCAAGATCATGACCCAACTTATCATCCGTAATTCCGGGAAAAGCTTCTTTCAAACTTGCCAAATCAGGAAAAACGACTAATGATGCTAAAGCAACAATAATCCATGGCCAAGGTCTCAATGCGTAATGCATAATATTAAAAAAGAAGGTGGCTCCAATGGCATGATTTTCATTTTTTGCGGCTAACATACGCTGTGCAATATAACCTCCTCCACCAGGTTCAGCGCCCGGATACCAAGAACTCCACCATTGTACAGCCAATGGAATTATAAATAAGGTGATCAATGCTTTTTTATCACTCCAACTTGGAATCAACGCCAGTTTATCCTTAATTGCCGGATTGGAAATTAAATTACTCATTCCTCCCACCTCCGGAAGATTAACACAATAATAGGCAGCACCAATGGCTCCGGCCATCGCTACAAAAAATAGTAAAAAATCAGAATATACTACCCCTTTAAAACCACCCACTGCACTAAAAATTAAGGTTATTACCCCGGCATATCCAACAGTTTCCAAAGCAGATAATCCTAACATCACTTGACCAATTTTAATCGCTGCCAAGGTCACTCCCGACATGGCAAGAATATTAAAAATAAATCCTAAATACACTGAACGAAATATGCGTAAAAAACGTGCTGATTTACCAGAATACCGGAGCTCATAAAACTCCATATCAGTTTTGACGTTAGAACGTCTCCATAATCGGGCATAAATAAAAACTGTAAGCAAGCCCGTGAGTAAAAATGCCCACCAAACCCAATTACCCGAAACTCCATTTTGACGCACAATATCGGTAACCAGATTGGGGGTATCCGTAGAAAATGTAGTAGCTACCATAGAGAATCCAAGTAGCCACCAAGGCATATTACGACCAGATAAAAAATACTCGGTAGTATTTTTTCCAGACCTTCTGGATACGACTAATCCTATGATCAAAGTAGTTAAAAAAAAGGTTGCAATGATGCAATAATCGAGTGTTGATAAAACCATAGTATTATTCGTTTAATAAATTTCCTTTATTTTTAATGATTCGTTGTTTTGCGTGCATGACATAATTTCTACCCAGAGGAATTCGTTTAGTCCCTATCTCAATTAAGTTTCCTTCTATAGATTTCACCTTGTCTATAGCAATTGCGTAGGACTTATGAACTCTTATAAAATTTTCATCCGGTAACTCATCGCTTATACTGGATAGACTTTTATGTGAAACATAGGTGCCTTCAGTCGTACTTACCCGTATATAATCTTTGAGACTTTCGATATAAAGTATATCATGCAGCAAAATTTTAACCAATTTCTTATCTACTTTTAAGAAAATATGTGGTGACTGCTCAAAATCAATGGCCGTGTGTAGTTTATTTTCTATGATGAGTCTATTAGTAAGTTTATTGATCGCTTTGAGAAATCTACTAAATGGAAACGGCTTCACCAGATAATCCAAAACTTCTAATTCGTAACTCTCTATTGCATATTCTTTATAAGCGGTTGTGATAATAATCTGGGGATACTTTGGGATGCATTTCAAAAACTCAAGTCCATTCATCCGAGACATATTAATGTCTAAAAAAATAACATCTACTTTACCTTCTTCAATGATAGAGAGCGCCTTTAAAGGCGTTCTGTAAGCTCCAACTATTTCAATATTTTTAAACTCCTCAATAAATGATTCAATCACCTCTATCACCAATGGTTCATCATCTATAATAATAGCTTTAATATGCATTATATTGGTATTTTAAGGGTATCTTTAAATTCATATTCAGTAGTATGTATGTTTAAATTATAATCTGAACCATATAGTAATTGCAATCTTCTTTCTACATTTTTAATTCCGATACCGTTATTTTAAAAAAAACTATCACAAGGAGCACATGTATTTATCACTTCAAAATGTAATACTTCTTGTGTAATTGTAAAATTCAAAGACATTTTCATTTTCCCAGTTTTTGATGGCCCATGTTTAAAAGCATTTTCTACAAAAGGAAGAAATAGTAAAGGTACTACCGCTACCTCATCGATATTGCCGTTAATTTCAACCTTAGAAGTAACATAATTTCCAAATCTAACCTTTTCAAGTTCAATATAATTATCGATATGATCAATTTCTTTGAGCAATGGAATTCTTTTTTTACTGGTTTCGTATAGCACGTATTTCATAATGTCTGAGAGCTTGAGAACTACATAAGGGGCTTTTTCTGATTTTTTGAGCGTGAGTGCATATAAATTATTTAAGGTATTAAAAAAGAAATGCGGTTGAATTTGGGCTCTTAAAAAATTGAGCTCCGTTTGAAACTGAAGTTCTCTTAAGTCCGTGTTAGCATCTCGCTCCTTTATAAAATCCACTGTAAATTTTATTGCAGTGGTAAGTCCCAACACATATAATTCCCCAATAGTTACCGCTAAAATATGATTTAGACCAAAAGGTGCAAGACGTCCCTCCACTTCCGGCCAGATATCTTCGGTTACCAACCACAAATTTAATCCTGATCTTATAATATAATGCAAAGCTAAACTCAGAAATATCCATAAAAAATACAAGGTGTACTTTTTCTTCAGAATTAAACGAGGAACTAGATAATACACATTAATATATACCAATATAATATGAAGCGGAAACTCTACTAAATTGGACTTAAAAGAATACATAAAATCTCCAAAATAACTTCCCCAACGCATTACGTTGAACACAAAGTATATCACCCAAAAATAAAAATGATAGCGTCTCTTTATCGTTCTTTTAATTCCGTTTCTTTGCATTTAAAAAACTTTAAAAACATACAGAAAATATAATTTTTAACAAAAAATTTTGAAAAATGTAAGACTATTTGAGAGATTACACAAGAAAAATAAAAATGAACCTACCTTCAAAAAACAGTCATCTTTTAATCCTAGTTATTGGTTGTATAAAAGATGCCGTTGGTCTAAAAAAAAATATTAGCTGCATTATTTAATTTACTTTGAGGACGATTCTAATACATATACCAATGAAATACTATTTATTTCGCATAGCAATTATACTTGTGCTTTTACCATATATAGGAACTGCACAAGAAAAAATATCGGTTGCAGGGACGGTGATCGCAGCGATAAATCAATCCCCTTTACCTGGGGTCAATATTACTATCAAAGGCTCTAAACAAGGAGTTCAGACCGACTTTGATGGGAACTATATGATTCAAGCACTTCCAAATGATGTTTTAATTTTTTCTTATATCGGAATGTCTTCGCAAGAAGTGGTTGTAAATAATAGAAATCAAATTAATATCGAACTGCAAGAGGATGCACAGCAATTGGATGATGTAGTCATCACAGCACTCGGAATTAAAAAAAGCAGAAAATCCCTTACCTATGCTGCTCAGGATATTAGCGCAGAAGAACTTGTACGAGTTAAAGATGCCAATCCTATAAACAGTCTTTCGGGCAAGGTTTCGGGAGTAGTTAGTAACCGGAGTGCTTCGGGAGTCGGTGGATCGGTTAAAGTAACCCCGCGTGGGAATACATCCACTCGAAACAATCAACCATTGTATGTTGTCGATGGAATTCCATTACTCAACAACTCCTCAATACAACCAACCGACACCTTTGGGGATGTCGAAAATGCGGGAAATCGTGATGGCGGAGACGCACTATCACTTATAAATCCAGATGATATAGAAAGTATAACTGTTCTCAAAGGAGCATCGGCCTTTGTATTATACGGTAGTCAGGGTTCCAACGGAGTTATACTTTTAACAACAAAAAAAGGGAAATCAGGATATTTTAAGACTTCTTTCTCCTCAAGTCTCACTGTTGACGAAGCCGCTTATATTGTAGATTTTGATGCTCAAGGGGAGCAAAGTATTGATGACTTTTATACTACCGGAACAACAGCAATTAATTCGATATCTATATCTGGCGGCACAGAAAATGCACAAACATACTTTTCTTATGCAAATACCTTTGCTACGGGAGTAATTCCCACACATGAGATAAAGCGTCACACTATAAACGTACGGGAAACAGCAAAACTATTTGACGTCAAAATGACTATGGATGCAAGCGTTTTATTGTCGACTCAGGACATCCATAATAAACCTGTATCAGGTTTCTATTTTAACCCGCTAGTAGGGCTCTATGGCTTTAACGCAAAGAATGAATCTCTTAATGATTACGAAGACTTTGAAGTTTTTGATCCATCACGTAATTTAATGACGCAACGTTGGTATCAAGATACAAGTGACATTGAACAAAACCCATATTGGATTTTGTATCGTAATGCCAGCGAAGATACAAACCAAAAAGTATTAGCCTCTCTGTCTCTTAACTATAAATTCAACACTTAGTTATCATTACAAGCCCGAGGTAGTTACGATCAGAATTTTTATAAGTTTCAACGTAAAGCGTATGCGACAACTAACGCTACTCTAGCTGCCACCAGAGGAAGATATGTTTATAATGATGTTGAAGACACTCAGTTATATGGAGACTTAATTCTTACCATCGATAATAACATATCAGATTCATTTAACCTCACAGCAAATGTTGGTACCAGCATTCGCAAATCTGATTTGGGTAAATCCATTTTTTTGGATAGTGGGGTTAGTGGTAATCTTAAAGTGTCCAATGTTTTTGTGCTCTCCAATTTTGAAGTTGGTGTCGAAGGCAGTAATCCTATTCTAAATGAAACACAAGCCGCCCGAACTGAAGTACAATCCCTTTTTGCAAGTACAACCTTGGGATATAAAGAAATGTTGTATCTGGATCTTACCACACGTAACGATTGGTCCTCAACGGTAGCAGACTCTTTTTTCTATCCATCGGTCGGTGTTACGGGGATCCTTACAGAACTTTTTGAAATGCCAGCATCTATTGATTATGGTAAAATTCGAGCATCGTATGCAGAGGTTGGAAATGGTGTGCAGAGCTATGCCAATAATCCTCAAAGTATAATAGGTACCGGACAGGAACTCATTGTACGTCCTACAACTTTTCCTTTTGACGAATTGAAACCTAAAATACAAACATCTATAGAAATTGGAACAGAGTGGAAATTTTTAAATGATCGATTTGGGTTCGATATAGGTGTATACAAGACTAATACAAAAGATCAATATATGACTGTTCCCAGTGGAGGAGCTCCGACGTTAAATGGCGAAGATGCTCAGTTTTTTGCTGTCAATGCAGGTGATTTTGAAAACAAAGGAATTGAGGCTTCCCTTTTTCTTAAGCCCATACAAACAGAAACTATTACATGGGAGTCTTTCTTCAATTTTACCACTAATAAAAACACCATTAAAAAACTTGATGATCGTCTGCCGTCTGACAATATCCCCCTTACCCCGATAAGTGTAAACTCTTATGCTTTATTCATTAGAGAAGGAGGATCCTTTGGTGATATTTATGGGCGTAAGTTGAAAAAGAATGACCTAGGCTTACCAATTCGTAGTGGCGGTAATTTCAGTCTAGCCGAACCTTTAGAAAGTACAATAGCAGGTTTTGATTACTTAGGAAATGCTAATCCTGATTTTAACTTAGGATGGAGTAACACCATACGATATAAAAATATCACACTCGACTTTTTGATTGATGGTCGGTTTGGAGGAGAAGTAATGAGTTTGACACAAGCACAAGCAGATTTAAACGGAACAACTAAGAGAACAGGTACTATAAATATTTTTGACGAAGACTTAAATCAAGTGGTTTCTATTGAAGCTAAAGATTATTACAGAAGTATCGGAGGACGTAACGGTTTCTCTAGTGAATATATGTATGATGCTACTAACATTAGATTAGCCGAACTCTCACTAGGCTATAAGTTTAAACTAAAAGACACTAGCTTTTTCCGTTCTATCAATGCATCATTCATCGCAAGAAATCTATTCTTTTTTCACAAAGACGCTCCATACGATCCGAATGTCTCATTAAGTACAGCAGATGGTCTTCAAGGTGTAGATATTTACGGATCACCTGCGACGAGAAGTTTTGGTTTAAATCTTGGCCTAACCTTTTAAGTAACTATGTATCAACTACATTATAACATTAAAACTAGTAAAAATGAAAACTCTACTATATAACTTTTACATAGCTTCCTTCCTACTCGTATCAATTGTATCATGTACAGATGATTTTGAGGATGTTAATACAAATCCGCTCGGAGTGTCTCAAAAACAAAGTGAAGCAGACTTCTCCAATCTAAAAGCACCTTTTAAAAAATATATTTTTAAATATTTATCGCTATACCCCGACATGGCATACACAGTTACAACATAACTTAAATGCTGATACTTTTTGTGGTTATATGACACCTCCCCGACCTTTTGCAGGGGGTGCAAATACAACCAATTATGCATTTATTGATTTCTGGGATCAATGGGCTTGGGACATTCCTTTTCTGAAAAAGGAGTGATGCAAAATTTTAACGATATCAAAAAACTTACAGAAGACCGATTTCCAACCACATATTCCGTTGCGCAAATACTACGTGTGGAAACCATGCATCGAGTAACGGATGTTTATGGCCCCACGGTGTATTCTCGATATGGAGATCTTAGTGTATCTAACCCAGTATTTGACTCTCAAGAACAAGTATATAATCTATTTTTTGAAGAGTTGGACGCTGCGATCATACAGCTTGTTTCAGATAAAAACAATGATCAACTTGCTAATTTTGATTTTGCTTATAGTGGTAATGTCAGTAATTGGATACGATTTGCAAACACGCTACGCCTTCGACTTGCTATGAGAATAGCGAATGTAAATCCACAAAAAGCAAAGTTAGAAGGTGAAAAATCTATTAATCATCCTGAAGGTTTATTGATCTCAAATTCTCAAAATTTTATCGTTAATGGTGGGGCTACGCATCCTTTGACTGTTTTTAATTCGAGCTGGAATGATACGCGCATGAATGCCTCTATGGAATCATTTCTTGTAGGGTATAATGATCCGAGAGGGGACATTTTATTTCAAAATTCTGAGGTTACTCCGGGAAAACTTAAAGGTATAAGGTCCGGCATGCCATTATTAAATCAGTACAGCGATGAAATAAGTCAAAAAGAAGATTATACTCCATTTTCAAAATTAGGAAAAATGTTTGATGCAGATGAGAATCCTACCACTTCGATAACCCTAATGACTGCAGCCGAAGCTTATTTTCTTCAAGCTGAAGCAGCACTTAGAGGCTGGAGTGGAGCCGGTGATGCTCAAAGCAACTACGAAACCGGAATACAAATCTCGTTTGAACAAGCTAATGCTCCTAATAGCAACGAATATATACTGAATGACACATCAACACCATCAGATTATATAGATCCGGTAAATCCTAATCACAATATCACTAAACAAACCTCGCTCACGGTAGCGTGGGATGCAGGAGATGATCAAGAAACAAAGTTAGAAAAGATAATAACTCAAAAATAGATCACAATTTTTCCTGATGGCCAAGAAGCATGGAGCGAATTTCGTCGTACGGGTTATCCCAAGATTTTTCCCGTAGTTGTTAATAATAGTAATGGAACCGTGGACACTAATATTCAAGTAAGGCGCCTACCCTTTCCGGCAAGTCAAAGAACTGCAAATCCAATTGGAGTCGAACAAGCAAGAGGATTGCTAAAGGGAGCTGATCATGGGGGAACGAGATTATGGTGGGATGTTGAAGGCGGTAATTTCTAGAAAAATCCTATTCCCAATTTTAACCTTAAAACAACCTATAAAATCAAGTATATGGTTCAAGAAATTGAATATAAACAAGTTGGTAAATTTGAAGAGACCCAATTTGAGAAAATACATAATGAAATTTTCTCAAGCTCTCTACACGCTTCAAAACTAGTAGCCCATGAGATCGCTAATCTTATAAAACAAAAGCAACAAGAAGGATTACCTTGTGTATTGGGATTAGCCACAGGATCTTCACCCATTAAAGTGTACGAAGAATTGGTAAACATGCACCGCTCCGGTGAACTTAGCTTCCATAACGTTATCACTTTTAATTTGGATGAATATTATCCAATTGATCGTGATCATCAACAGAGCTACTATCATTTTATGCATCAGCATTTGTTCAATCATGTGGATATTATGCCCGAAAACATTCATATTCCCGACGGTAGTATTTTATTAGAAGAAATGGATCAGTATTGTATTGATTATGAATTGAAGATAAAAAATATGGAGGGCTGGATTTTCAATTATTAGGCATTGGTCGAACGGGTCATATTGGATTTAATGAACCGGGTTCTCATCCAAATTCCGGAACCCGGGTCATAACATTGGATCATATAACACGAAGTGACGCAGCATCCGATTTTAATGGCATTGAACATGTTCCCAAGAAAGCAATTACTATGGGCATCAGTACCATTTTGAAAGCCAAACGTATTATTCTTCTTGCTTGGGGACATAAAAAAGCACCCATGATAAAAGATACAATTGAAGGTACTGTATCTTCCAGTGTTCCTGCTACATTTTTGCAAAATCATCAAAATATCACATTAATTTTGGACGATGAAGCAGCCTCAGAGTTAACAAGGATTAAAACACCATGGCTTGTAGGTCAATGTATCTGGACTGAAAAACTTAGATTAAAGGCAGTTACCTGGTTAAGTGAATTATTAAATAAACCAATTTTAAAGCTTACCGATAAGGACTACAATGAGCACGGGATGTCTGGATTACTAGCCATCGAGGGTTCATCCTATGATCTCAATATCAAGATATTTGACCACCTACAGCACACTATCACCGGATGGCCGGGTGGAAAACCAAATGCCGATGATACCCATAGGCCAGAACGTGCACTGCCTGAAAAGAAAAGAGTCCTTATTTTTAGTCCGCATCCTGATGACGATGTAATCTCCATGGGTGGTACACTTTTACGACTAATTGATCAAGGACATGACGTTCATGTAGTATATCAAACCTCGGGTAACATTGCCGTAACGGATCAAGAGGCCTTAAAATTTGCAGAAGTTTTTAATGCCTTTACTAATGGCCCCAACTCTTCAAAATTTCAAGAAACTATCTCGTATCTGAAGTCCAAAAAAACTAGTGATCGCGATCCGGATGCTATATTAAAAATAAAGGGCTTAATACGTCGTATGGAATCCTTGGGAGCCATTCGTCATCTGGGTTTAAGTGATGACAATGTTCACTTTCTGGATTTGCCGTTTTATGAAACCGGAAGAGTAAAGAAAAAGCCGCTATCTCGGGAGGATATTACACTTACCAAAAAAAGATTATTAAAAAAATTGCACCGCATCAATTGTACGCTGCGGGAGATTTAGCCGATCCGCATGGTACACATAAAATATGTTTTGATGCAATTTTTGCTGCTTTAAAAGATCTTAAGTCGTCAACATTTATCGATGACTGCTGGGTTTGGCTATATCGCGGCGCATGGCAAGAATGGGATGTTTCAGAGATAGATATGGCTGTTCCTTTAAGCCCCGATGAGGTAACAAAAAAAACAAACGCCATTCTTCATCATCAATCACAAAAAGATCGCGTGATGTTTCAGGGAGAAGACTCAAGAGAGTTTTGGTTAAGAGCCAGAGAACGTAATAAAAACACAGCCGTATTATATGATGCTTTAGGGCTTGCAGATTATGAGGCTATTGAAGCGTTTAAAAGATATATTTATTAGCCAGTTGATATATTGTGTGTTTGTCAAAATAATCCATTCTTTTCTGGGGGAAGGGGTTATTTATAGCATCTAATTGATTAAGACCAGAAAATTAAGATACTCATATAATATCTAAACGTTTAGGATTTTAGTAGCTGACAGCGGTTCTACCAAATGTGATTGGGTACTATCTAATTATAACGGAAAACCAATTCACAAAGTTCAGACTCCGGGATTAAATCCGTTAGTCTACACCACCACCCAGCTTCTACAGATAATTGAGAATTCAGTAATTCTTTGTCAATATAAAGAGCATATTGATCACATCCATTTTTATGGAGCCGGTTGCAACTCAACACGAACTAATCAAATAATTGAAAAAGTTTTGCTATCCATATTTACTAATAGCATAAGTATTACTGTTCAAGAAGACATCATAGCCGCTGTGCATGCTGTAACAGATAGCCCAGGAGTAGTTTGTATTTTGGGTACAGGAGCAAACAGTTGCTTTTTTAATGGGGTGGAAGTATTTCAAAAAGTCCCGGCGCTGGGTTATGTATTAGCTGATGAGGGTAGCGGAAATTATTTTGGAAAAAAAGTACTGAAAGATTACTACTTTAAAAAAATGCCCCTCCCTATTGCTTACAGCTTTGAACAACTATGTTCACCAATATTAGACACAATTCTCTCTAATATTCATAATAGTACGAATCCTAGTAAATATTTGGCGTCTTATGCAAGGTTTTTATTTGAACATCGTGGCAATGCTTATATAGAAAACCTCTTAGAACAAGGTGTAGAAGAATTCGTAGCATTATATATCATGCCCTATAAAAAAGAGCTGGAACACCACCCTATACACTTTGTGGGATCCATTGCTTTTAATTTACAAGATATCATAAAAGAACAACTTAGCGATCTTGGTTACAATGTGCAACGATTCCTTAAAAGTCCGATAACTAAACTCACAAATCAAATAATCACTAAAGGAATATAAACATTTATGACTAGAAAGTTTTTTTATATAGCCTTACTCCTATCAACTTCTCTATGGACTGCTTGCAATCTTTCCTCTGGAAAAGACACGATACAATATGTGGATATTTCTATTATTCCTCATCCTGAAATAGTTAAAGTCTACAAAGGTGATTTTACTATAGACTCAAACACAAAACTTGTTTACACTAATGCTCAAAACAATGCTATAGCAAGCCTCCTTAAACTAGAGCTAAAGAAAACTACTGGTTTGGTTTTAGAAACTTTTAAATCCGATACACTTGACAAAAATGTGGTGGCTCTAACAATAGATGAACAATTACCAGGAAGTGATGAATCCTACACCCTTACTATTACTTCAAAAAATATCATTATTACAGCTAAAAAAGACAATGGTCTGTTTTATGGTATGAAATCTTTTCTACAACTCCTCGAAAATTGCACTACTAAAAAGTCTCTAACGCTTCCCAATGTGAGTATTACAGATGCTCCAAGATTCCCTTGGCGAGGCATGCATTTGGATGTCTCGAGTCATTTTTTTTCTGTCCCGTTTATAAAAAAGCAATTGGATATTCTAGCTCAGTTGAAAATTAATAAGTTTCACTGGCATCTTACGGATGATCAAGGATGGCGAATTGAAATTAAGAAATATCCAAAACTCACAGAAATCGGATCTGCACGAAAGAACTATGATGGTACCACGCATCGTGGCTTTTATACACAGGAGGATATAAAAGAAGTAGTAGCCTACGCTAAAGAACGATTTATAGATGTTGTCCCGGAAATTGACACTCCCGGACATGCCATGGCTATTTTAGCTGCTTATCCTGAGTTTGCTTGTCAGCATGGAAATTACCAAGTTCGAAATTTATGGGGAGTTGAGTCAAAAATACTTTGTGCTGGAAAGGAAGTTACCTTTCAATTTATCGATGATGTTTTCAAAGAAATAACAACTTTATTTCCTTACGAGTATATACACATGGGAGGTGATGAAGTTCCTAAAACGAAATGGACGAATTGTGGCCGTTGTCAAAAAAGAATTGAAGCGCATTCCTTAGATGAAGAAGCTGGATTACAGAGTTATTTTATGTCCCGTGTTGAAGGCCTTCTGAAAAAATATAACAAAAAAATGATCGGCTGGGATGAAATTTTAGTAGGTGGAATAACTTCAACCACAACAATAATGTCGTGGCAGGGTGAAGACGGCGGTATAAAAGCTGCAAATAGTGGCCATGATGTAATTATGACTCCGATCAGCTATACGTATTTTAATTTTCATCAAGGTGATCCGGTAGTAGAACCGCTAGCATTTGGAGGAAATATTTCGCTTCAAAAAGTTTACAATTATGATCCCATACCTTCCACGATAGATAAAAACAAAAGAAAACATATCCTAGGAGTTCAAGGTAATATGTGGACAGAATATGCGTCTAACGAAGAAACTGTTGAATATTTAGCCTATCCAAGAATTGTCGCCTTAGCTGAAACCGCTTGGTCATCGAAAGAAAATAGAGTATATACTTCTTTTTTGAAGAGACTGAAAAAATTCTATCCCGTGCTCGATCGCGCAGACGTGAATTATCATATACCCCTTCCCGAGGGACCGGATGCGGATAAGTTAATATTTACGGATTCTATATCTATTCCTTTTACCACTTCCTATCCAATCAAAATGGTTTATACTTTGGATGGAACAGCACCGACAAAAAATAGTATTATATATAAATCGCCTATAACTATATCACAAAATTCTACACTAAAAATAGCATCCATCCTGCCTCATGGAAAAATGAGTGCTGTTCGTACACTTCATTTAAAAAAGGTAAATTATATAGAAGCCACTAATCCAAGAAATACCTTAATATCAGGTTTGAACATAACAACGTTTTATGGTTGTTTTGAAACCATCCCTGATTTTTTGAAACAAAAAGAGGCAAAAACAGCTACTATCACTGAGATCAAACAAGCAAATACAACATACAATTGGGGACATAGTATAAAACCAGAAAACTTCTCGGCTGTGATACTAGAGGGCTTTATAAAAGTCTCTGATGATAGTATATATGCATTCTCAAGTGCTCAGGATGAGGTTTGAATTGCGAATGGATTGATTATTGAAAATAATAAAACAATAAGAAAACATCCTACCCAAGGTTACATAGCATTGAGAAAAGGCTTACATCCTGTAAAAATTATATACCTTAATATAGTACATGAAGGATGGGCTACAGATTGGAATCCTGTAGAATTGAGATTTAAAACTTACAACCAAGATGAGTACAAGATCTTAAAAGGTGATATGTTATATCACATTGCTTCCGAATTGTAGATATATCTATGAGAAAAACCATTTCAAGAAGTTTCAAAAAATCTGTATTACCTCCAATTTATTTCCAAATACTTTAAAATTTTATAGTATTACGCAGTAGCACGTATAGGTGCCCAATGAGAGCACAACATTCCAGGTGCTGCCTTTTGAGGGTTAGCACAGGTGGGTCCTTGATAACGAGAACAGGTTGTGCAGTTAGGATCATCCTTCAACGAGGCTCTCATTTCAAAACTATCACATGTATGACGATTACTCACGGTTGTTTGATGCGTTGTACAATATTCTCCTTCAATTAAGTGTGAACAGTTTAAACAACTGTTTCCAAGTCTGATAGCCATAACGTTTAATTTAGTAATTACACTTAAATTTAAGACTTAAACAAAAAAGAAACAATATAAATTAGCATCATTATCAATTAAAAATGTAAAGTAATCTACTCAATATCCAATTCACCTTCAACACCCAAATCTTGTTTCTTTCCTGTTACTGCACCTACACCCATTTTAATAAATGTAGTTAATTTCCCGTTTTTGGTATCCCAATAATAAGCTTCCTCAGGAATAACTTTAATAGCGGTTACATTAGGATCATCAATTCCGTCAAACCAAGTGTCATCAAATTTTCCATAATACTTCTTGATAACATTTCTATCTGTTGTGATGTATGCATGGCCAAACACTGTCATATATTCCATATCTCCGGGTTTAGCGTAAATCAACTGCACTGCATTATCTCTTTCAATATAAGCATTGTGTTTACTATTACTATTACTCAAAAACCAAATCGCTCCTGTGGCGTCTACTTCTTTTGTGCTCATAGGAATAATATGAGAAGGCTTACCACCTAAATTAGTATCCATCATAGTAAAATCAATACCCTCTGCTAATTCTTTGAGCTTATTTAAAGCTTCTTTTCTCATTAAATCTTTCGTACTCATCGCTGTTAAGTTTAAGTAGGTAATAGCCCCATCTCACTAATATAAAGATATTTATAAAAATTATACTTTAAACAGTGCTCGTGTAGATTTAGAATTATCTTAACTTAATATCGATCAGTCTCAGTAAATTTTAACAAGCATGGAAGATGCATTAAAACTTATATTAATAGATGTATATAGAATCTTGACTGCAATTTATTTTTTATCTTTTTTTTCAGGCTCAGCTTGATCATAACTTAAAACAGTACTTAATTTCCATAGTTTATCTTCTAACACCCAAACCGAAGTGAATTTTGCAATTCCCGTCCGTAAATCTTCTTTACCGCTTTCTCTGATATAAAAATAATGTACTCCTGATTGAATAGCGCCATACAGTTCTCCATTGTCATATAGCGGATAAACCATTAAGCTCCCATCTTTTAATTTTCGGATTGGTTTTTTGACGGATGTACCACAGATATTACCTCTAGTATTTTGCATAAACAATTGCGCATCCTGATAACCTCCTCTATCATGATAAAATTTGAGATCATCTGTAATATGTGCTTTAAGATAATTCAAATCACATTGATTAAAGCCTCGCTCAAAGAATATACTATCCTGTGTCTTGAGCTAAATAAATAGGTCAGAAGCTTTTGAAATTTGCGCCTGTCCATTTGTCAAGAAAACTGTAAAAAATACGAGCATTAAAAATTGTTTCATTATCTTATTATTTTTTATCAAAGATGAGAAATTGATACTTTTTGATATCAAAATTTAACCCACTAATACCGCGACAACACTGCGTCAGTCCTAAATGACATTAAATCTTAAGTGAATTCTAAGCTTTTTTTGCTTATCAATTGCCGCTGTATTTCTGAGTATAATAAATACATTAATTAACACTAACATAATCATAACAAGTATTGTAAATTCATTACCGGCACCAATCCATTTTTTTAAAAAAATACTTAGCTTAAAAGTGATAATAGCAACAATCGTATATACGATTTGTAACGAAACAATTTGTCTAGTTAGAGGATTAAACTGCTTTACGAGAAACATGATTACTAACGGAAGTACAATGTTGGCCGAGGGCAAAAACGTAACCACTACTGAAGATAAATTGAAGATAAATTGAAGGTTTTTATCCAAGTATAATTTGTAGTATCTGGTAGCTCGCGAGTACTAAGTAGCTCATTCACTTCACTTTCAAGTGCTTTTGCCACAGCTTTCAAGGTATGTCCTTTGGGCTCTACACCCAATTCAATTCGTTGTATCGTTCTAATTAACAGTCCTGACTTAGTCGCTAACTCTTCTTGTGTTAAGTTTAGGTACTCTCGTTTACTTTTTAGCTTAGACATTTAAAGTATATTTCATCCGCGTACTTTTTTTTTGAATTGTAAAATAGTCAATAATCGTTTTACTGATATATAAATAGTATATTCTTCTATTAAAAGACAAAATAGAATGTAAGAATACGATGTACTAAACTACAATTATTTTCTGAAACCTTCCATCAACTGTCTTGTTGATCTCTGGAATTTATTCATAATAGATGAAAATGGGGAAAGCCAAATAGAAAGGCTACATATTAATGAAACTTAATACTTGTAAACTTTATAAAGGTTCAGGTTGAGAATCACTATCAAGCACCACTTAACGAGTTTCAAAAGAAGAAGCGAGCTTCGTTTCTCAATCTGGGTTAACTGCGTTGATCCCTGCAACGCTCCGCGTTGAAAATCACAAAAAGAATAACTTAGCCATCTTCAAAAAAAAAAGCGAGCTTCGTTTTTTGAAACTCGCTTCGCAATTCACCTTTTTTGTGATTTATTCGTGACCGCGGAGGGATTCAAACCCCCAACCCTCAGAGCCGAAATCTGATGCGCTATTCAGTTGCGCCACGCGGCCTAATATTTTGTTTTTTAAGATAATTTTGCTTTTACTATTGTTGAGATCGTTTTACCATCTGCTTTACCCGTTAGTTGTGCATTTGCCTGCCCCATTACTTTACCCATATCCTTCATACCTTCTGCACCGGTTTTTGCAATGATATCTTCAACAACCTTCTCTATTTCAGCTTCGCTCAACTGCTCAGGCAAAAATTGAGAAATCACTTCGGCTTGTGCCAGTTCTGGTTCAGCCAAATCATTTCTATGCTGCTCTGTAAAAATTGCTGCGCTGTCCTTACGTTGTTTTACTAATTTTTGAAGTAATTTTAATTCTTCATCATCAGATAATGTTTCCTTGTTGGATCCACTTTCCGTTTTCGCTAATAAAATGGCTGATTTTATCGCACGTAATGACGTTAATGCGTTTGTATCTTTGGCTTTCATTGCCTCTTTCATTGCTGTCATTACTTTTTGCTCTAAACTCATGATGATAATTACTTTTAAACTAATTACTATTGGAATGCGAAGATAAAAAATAAACCGATATTCTAAAGGTAGAATATCGGTTATCTGCATTTTTTTACAAATGCTGAATTAGTCCACATTATCATGAAGAAACGAATTGTTTCTTCGTAGTTGTATCTCATCATTTTCATCAGTCCCCAGACTTGTGCGTGACAAGCCTGAAGCATCCGGTCGTGAGTCTACATCTATGCCAGCTCTTTTATAAGCCGGTTCCTTCTCGATCTCCTCTATATTGGAGCTATTTCTGAATTTATAATTAAATTCTTTCATTTTTGCACGTCGTTCTGCAGCACGCGCTCTTAAGGTTTCTGAAATTGGTTGATCGACGGGATCTACGTTTTCTGTACTGGTTTTCTCCTCCGGTTCTTGCGTAATAGTTTTCTTTTCGAACACTATCTCTTCATCTTCTTCAAGAACTTGAGCTGCTGGTTTAGCTTCGGACAAACGTTTCTCCTCTTCCATATAGTCTTCAAGACTATACTTGCGCACCTCATTATGCTGCATCTCTGGCGTAGGTACAACTTCTATCGGATCGTTGACTTCAACATTTAAAATATCATCTGTTAAATCAAAAACAATTGGTTTTTCATCCTCAACTTGTCTCTTAATCTCAGTATGGGGTGTTTCCATAGGCTCTTCAACCGATTTCTTATCTTGCTGTACAGGCATATCAAAAGCCAATGTAAATTGATCTTCCTTGCTTTGCTCTGCCTCTAATTCTTCTCTAGCATCTTTTGCATCATTCACTTCAATTTGATTGATAATATCTTGTGCATTGATAATTACAAAATCATCATCCTTAGAAAAAGGTCGTACCACCTCGTAATCCACATCAATATTTTTCAAGAATTCTGTAGTTGGTATATATTCAGACTTATTATTATTTTTCTTAGGCTCGTCTTCTTCGAGTAATGTATGCTTAATGATAGGATCTGGTTTCACTTCTTCCTTTTTGGGAAGCGGCGCATATATTGGCGTACTATTACTTGTTGATTTAGGAGTGAGATTTTGTGTTAATGCGCGTTGCTCATCATCCAGGGTATGGATAATCTTTTTGGTTTCAGTATTGACAATTTCATCTTGTTGCTCTACATTAAAACCAGTCGCAATAACAGTTACTGAAATAGCGTCTTCTAATGATTCATCCTCTCCTACACCCATGATGATATTAGCTCCATGTCCTGCTTCTTGCTGAATATGATCATTGATTTCTCCTATCTCATCAATAGTAATTTCTTCTTTACCAGAAACAATAAGTAACAATACGTTTTTAGCCCCAGTAATCTTGTTATCATTTAGTAAAGGTGAATCCAGCGCTTTCACAATAGCATCATGAGCACGTTTGGCACCAGAGGCATTAGCAGAGCCCATTATTGCCGTACCACTATTGCTTAGTACTGTTTTTGCATCACGTAAGTCAATATTTTGAGTATAATGATGCGTTATTACTTCGGCAATACCTCTAGAGGCCGTTGCCAAAACTTCGTCTGCCTTGGAGAATCCAGCTTTAAAACCTAGGTTCCCGTATACTTCTCTTAATTTATTATTATTAATTACTACAAGAGAATCTACTTGAGCTCGTAATTTTTCCACTCCTAATTGTGCCTGCTCGTTACGCATTCGGCCTTCAAACTGAAACGGAATCGTAACAATCCCAACAGTTAAAATATCCAACTCTCTTGCCATTTTGGCAATAATCGGAGCAGCTCCGGTACCGGTACCACCTCCCATTCCTGCAGTAATAAAAATCATCTTGGTATTGGTATCCAACATTCTTTTTATTTCTTCATAGCTCTCTACTGCAGCTTTTTCTCCTACTTCAGGATTTGCCCCTGCTCCTAACCCCTCGGTTAACGAAACACCTAATTGTATTTTATTAGGAATCGGACTGTTGTCTAATGCCTGGGAATCTGTGTTACAGATGACAAAATCTACTCCTTTAATTCCCTGCTGAAACATATGATTGATAGCATTGCTACCGCCTCCTCCAACACCAATCACTTTGATCACATTAGATTGATTCTTAGGCAAATCAAACGAAATATTTTCAAATTCTTCATTACTACTCATAACTGCTAATTTTATGGTTCTCTTACTTTTCTTTTCCTTTTTCTTCTTTCTTTTTTTACCTTAAAAATTAAGGTTATCTATTCCGCATTATCCAAAAACTCTTTGAATTTTTCGGTCCATTTTTCCAATATATTTCTACGTGGTTTAGAAATAGTTTCGGTAGCGACGGGTTCCTCATGATGTTCTGAATCCATCGTTGGTTCTGTCTCTGTCTGAACACTTTCCTGCGCCATTGCTTCTCTTGAATCTATAGCACGTTGCTTTTTGAGATGGGTCAAACTATCCATCACTAATCCTACTGCTGTAGCGTACATTGGACTTGTGGTCTCAGAATCGCTATCACCCGCCAAATGTTCGTTTGGATACCCGATTCGTGTATCCATACCAGTGATATATTCTACCAATTGTTTTAAATGCTTTAGCTGTGCTCCACCACCGGTAAGGACGATCCCTGCAATTAATTTCTTTTTTGGGGATTCATGTCCATAATTTTTGATCTCCAAAAATACCTGCTCTACAATTTCAACGACGCGTGCATGGATAATTTTGGATAAATTCTTTAAGGTGATTTCCTTTGGCTCTCTACCTCGAAGTCCTGGAATCGAAACGATTTCATTCTCCTTGTTCTCACCGGGCCACGCGGATCCGAATTTGATTTTTAACAACTCGGCCTGTTTCTCAATAATTGAGCATCCTTCTTTAATATCTTCAGTAATTACATTACCTCCAAACGGAATAACCGCTGTGTGGCGAATGATCCCATCCTTAAAAATGGCTAAATCTGTAGTTCCTCCACCTATATCAATAAGTGCGACTCCTGCTTCTTTCTCTTCCTGACTTAATACAGCATTTGCAGATGCCAAGGGCTCCAAGGTAACATCTGACAATTCTAACCCTGAACTTTTTACACAACGTCCGATGTTACGAATTGAGGTTACCTGACCAACCACTACGTGAAAATTCGCTTCCAAACGACCTCCGTACATACCCACCGGCTCTTTAATTTCGGCTTGACCATCAACTTTATATTCTTGGGGTAAAACATGTAAAATTTCTTCGCCCGGTAACATTACTAATTTATGCACTTGATTACAAAGTGTGTCTATATCATTTTCATCGATTACAGCATCAGCATTAGGCCGTGTGATATAATCACTATGCTGCAGACTTCTGATGTGCTGCCCGGCTATACCAACCGTTACTTTTTCTATTTTGACTCCCGAAACACTTTCAGCTTCTTGAACTGCTTGTTGTATTGATTGAATAGTCTGAGTTATATTATTTACTACCCCGCGGTGCACACCTAAACTTTTAGATTTCCCTACACCTAATACCTCCATCTTACCGTACTCATTGTACCGTCCGGCCATAGCAACAATCTTAGTTGTTCCTATATCTAAACCTACCGCTATTTCCTTTTCTACCTCTTTCATTGGTATTATTTTTTTGTACACACAACTTGATTATCAAACTGAAGGCTTACTTTTTTGTAAGCATTTAAAGTTTTGTCCTTCAATGCTTTTTGATAGAAAGCTTTAAAATTATCAATTTTATTATCTAACAGTTCAATTTTTCCTAAAACGATGGTAAACGTGTATACCCGCAATCCCATTTCGTATGCTCCTTCTTGATTTTTAGTTACGCTTACTATATGCTTTTTTAAAAAATCGTCTTCCTGAATTTTAATCAGTAAAGGATAAATTTCTTTCACTTCTCTTTCAGACACGTTATAAATCATAGGTACGTGTGCTGCATGGTTTTTGGATAATGGCATCATCTCTCCTGTAGCATCCACATAAAAAGGTGTTGTTGCGTTAATCCTAGCAATTGGGGTGCGTTGCTTTATTTTAACCTTAAGTTCTCCACTTACAGTTAGATACACATCTGAATTTTCTATCATACGGTGTGCATCCAATTCTTTTTCCACTATATTCAAAACTAAAGTTTCTTTACCCACGCTCGTCACTCCATCAGAATTTTGTATCAACAATTTATTAACCGTATTTTCATTGATGTATGGATTCTGTTCTTCGATAAATTCTATACGTACTTTGTCAATAGTTCTTTCCTCATTTCGCTTCTTTGTAAAAGCAAATAAGACGATTATTAACGTCAACAATCCTACGTATTTCAAATAGTGCATTATTCTCTTCATACAAGCAGGGCTTTTCTAATTGATGCTACTTCAGCTCCTATATCTCCCGCCCCGATGGTAACAATGACATCGGCATCAGATGCTGTTATCTCTGAAATTAACTCATGTTTTGCTATTACTTTTTTCTTTTCACCTGTCATCATACCTGCCAACCACTCTGATGTCACTCCGGGTATCGCAACTTCTCGTGCGGGATAGATATCTAATAATAATATTTCATCAAACAAACTCAAACTATCAGCAAATGCCTGTGCAAAATCTCTTGTTCTGCTATACAGATGGGGTTGAAAAACACCCAACACCTTTTTATCAGGATGCATCTCTCGTACCGCTTGATGCAATGCACTAATCTCTGTAGGATGATGGGCATAATCATCGATAAGGATCTTATCTTCATTTTTAAGCTGATAGCTAAATCTACGCTGCACACCTTTAAATGTTGATAAAGCCTTTACCAATTTCTCGGTTGGGGAACCGTATAATAGTGCTATGGCAAAGGCTGTAATCGCATTCAATAGGTTGTGATTGCCCGGTAGTGTAAGCTCAATATTTTCTATGTATTCTGAAGGTGTTTTAAGGTTAAAAATATAAGTTCCATTATCAATACGAATGTTTTGTGCACTATAATCAGATGCATCGTTTAAACCAAACGTCAATCCCTTCAAGGACACTCCGGAAGCTACTAAGAGATGCTCTTTGGTTCTATTAGCAAATTCTATAAAAGACTGTTCTAGCTGACTCGCTTCCTCGTATATATCGAGATGATCAGCATCCATTGAGGTTATTGCTGCTATATCCGGATAAAGCTGTAAAAATGATCGATCAAATTCATCTGCTTCTACCACTACAACATCGTTTCCTTCCAGAATCAGATTGGAATTATAATTTTCACTTATACCACCTAAAAACGCAGTAACTTTGGCACCACTTGCTTTTAACAGATGTGCCAAAATTGTCGTGGTAGTAGTCTTCCCATGAGTACCAGCCACAGCAAGCGTAAAGGTCCCTTTGGTTATTATTCCTAATACTTCAGCTCGTTTTTTGACATTGAAACCTTTTTCTTTAAAATAATTGAGTTGCACGTGGTCTTTGGGTACCGCTGGCGTGTAAACAACTAAAGTATCCTCCTTGTTCAAAAATTTCTGGGGCACACTAACTACCAAGTCGTTAAATTGAATCGTTATACCCAATTCCTGAAGCTCAGAAATAAGAGGCGTAGGTGTTTTATCGTATCCCGCAACTGCTTTTCCGCTAAACCTAAAGTATCTAGCCAATGCGCTCATCCCGATACCACCGATACCGATAAAATAAATGTTTTTTATATGATCTAAAGTAGTATTCATTTTACTTCTCGTCTCGCTTCTTTTCTATAATTTTTTCAACTTCATCCACAATCTCCATCGTTGCATTGGGCAGTGCTAACTTTTGTATTGCTCTGCTTAAATTTTTCTGTAATTCGGGGTCTTCAACAAGACCGGTGATTGTTTTTTCGAACGCTGTGTCCAAATCCTTTTCTCTAATTAATAATGCTCCTTTTTGAGCTACAATGGCTTGAGCATTTTTAGTTTGATGATCTTCAGCTACATTAGGCGACGGAATAAAAAGTGTCGGCTTGCCTACCAAACATAGTTCCGATACTGATCCAGCGCCTGCTCTTGACAGTATGATATCTGCACTCGCATAGGCTAAATCCATCGTCTCGATAAATTGATGCACCTGCACTTCATCCCGATCATTATACTTTTTATATTCTTCAAAATATAGCTTACCACATTGCCATACAATTTGAATATTTTTTTCTTTAAAAAAATCCAGTTTTGACTCAATTAGCTGATTTATTCTTCGCGCCCCTAAACTCCCGCCCAAGATCAATAATGTAGTTTTACCTGCCACTAAGCCATATACTTCTCGTCCTTTTTGCTGCTTCCCCTCCAAATTCAAAAGATCTTGACGCACAGGATTACCTGTTACTTGTATTTTCTCCTTTGGAAAAAATCGCTCCAAACGTGGATATGCCACACATATTCGATCCGCACTCTTTGCCAACCATTTATTAGTGATCCCCGGATACGAATTTTGTTCCTGCAGCAGCGTAGGCACATTAGCACTTGCTGCCATTCTTAATAATGGTCCGCTTGCAAAACCACCTGTTCCTATTGCTATATCAGGCTTGAATTTTTTGATTATTTTTTTAGATGTAAACAAACTACTCAGCAATTTAAATGGAAACATTAGATTACTCCATGTCAATTTACGCTGTACACCACTGATCCATAATCCTTTAATAGGATACCCTGCACTTGGCACCTTTTGCATCTCCATTCTATCCTTTGCCCCAACAAAAAGTATGTCAGCTTCAGGATAACGACGCTTAATTTCGTTTGCAATCGCAATTGCCGGGTAGATATGTCCTCCCGTTCCGCCTCCTGATAATATGACTCTTGGTGCTGTTTTCATACCACTTCGCTTAGTATTTCCAAGGCATCCTTGTCATCAGAGCTCTCTTGCATCATATTTTCTTTTTCCAAAATCTCTTCTCGGTTGGAACTGACGCTTAATACAATCCCTATAGCTAAGCATGTCATCCAAATAGAGGATCCACCACTACTAATCAAAGGTAATGTCTGCCCTGTTACCGGAAACAATTCTACAGCCACGGCCATATTAATAAATGCCTGAAAAACGATTGGCAATCCCACACCAATTACCAACAATTTGCCAAATACATCAGCACTTTTATGGGCCACAATCACAATTCTAAATAATAAAAGTGCATATAAAAGCATCAAGAACAAACCTCCAAAAAGGCCCCATTCTTCTACTATGATCGCATATATAAAATCTGAAGAAGATTGCGGCAAGAAATTACGTTGTACGCTTTTACCCGGTCCTTTTCCTAATAACTCTCCGCGGGCAATGGCAATTTTCGCTCGTTCAATTTGATAGTCCTCCTCGGTATCGGTATCATCTACAAAATTTTCAACGCGACTAACCCAAGTATCTACACGGTTAGGAAAGACGCCAGGAAAAGCTTTGGCAAAAAGCACAAAAAAAGCTAACACAACAAATCCTGATCCTAATACAACTGTTATATATCGTAACGGATAGCCTCCCAGAAAAACGAGAACAATTACCATTGCAAACAAGATCGCAGCAGTTGAAAAGTTAGCTGGAAGTATGAGCATTAAAATAATGAAAACCGGTAGCCACAATGGCAATAAAGTTTCTTTAAAGGTAACTGACTTATCCTTAATTTTTGTCAAATATCGTGCTACAAAAGCCATCAAAACTACTGCCGACAAGGTAGACGTTTGAAAAGTAACACCTACAAACGGTAATCTAATCCATCGACTTGCATTCGCGCCTTCAATAGTGGTGTTTTGTGCCATTGTAAGTAAAAGCAGTATTACTATGACCGGAAGCATAATAATCGAGAGGCCTTTAAAATAGTGATAAGGAATTTTATGAACCCAATACATTATTCCAAAGCCAAGAGCTAGATGGGCAAAGTGTTTTACTAAGAAACCGAACGTATCACCATCCCCATATAAATATGCCAGATTGCTACTCGCACTATATACAGGCAGAAAGGAGAAGATCGCCAATAAAGCAGCAACCGCCCAAATCATTCTATCTCCCTTTATATTTCTAAGCACGCTTTTCATATAGCTACTTCTTAATTTTTACTTCAACCTCTTAAAGTTCTCTTACAGCTTCTTTGAACTGTCTTCCACGATCTTCGTAATTTTTAAACAAATCAAAGCTTGCGCAGGCTGGCGATAAAAGCACATTATCGTTTCGCTCCGCCATTTTATATGCATATTGAACGGCCTCTTTCATTGATTGTGTTTCGACGATATTATCCACGCAATTCCCAAAAGCATTGATGATTTTACTATTATCAACTCCTAAGCAAATAATAGCTTTCACTTTTTCATTAATCAAGGCATACAACTCTGAATAGTCATTACCTTTATCCACACCTCCAACAATCCATATGGTCGATGATTTCATCGCATCTAAGGCATAAAATGTAGCATTAACATTGGTAGCTTTGGAATCATTGATATACTGAACATTATTTATTTTCAATACACTTTCTAGTCGATGTTCTACCCCATGGAAGTTCTCTAAACATTCTCTAATGGTATTCTTTCTAATACGTAAAAGTTGCGCAACTGTGGCAGCTGCCATGGCGTTTTTTACGTTATGATTTCCTTTTAAAGCTAAATCTGCTGTTGGCATAATAAATTTATTATTATTAACTGTTATTATAATATTTTCGTTTTCTAAATACGCTCCTTCTTCAATTCTGTTCTTGAGTGAAAATGGTAACAATTTTGATTGAACGGGATGTTTTTTTATATACTCGTTTATTACTTCATCATCTGCGTCATAAATGAAATAATCAGACGGAGTTTGATTCTTTACTATTCCAAATTTGGAAGCGATGTACTTGTTAAAGTCATTATCGTAACGATCTAAATGATCCGGCGTGATATTAGTAAGTATCGCTATGTGAGGGTTGAAATTCACAATACCATCCAGCTGAAAACTACTCAATTCAAGTACATAGTGTGATGCCTCATCATTAATTACTTCTTCTGCGAAGCTTTTGCCAATATTTCCTGCTGCTTTACTTTTTAAACCGGCACCTTTTAGCACGTGATGTATTAAAGCAGTTGTGGTTGTTTTACCATTACTCCCGGTAATTCCAATCAACATCGCTTCCGTAAAAGGATAAGCAAATTCTATTTCAGAAATTACGGGTATATTTTTCTTTTTTAGCTGAACAACCAATGGTGCGCTATCCGGAATGCCCGGGCTTTTCATTATAATATCTGCGGAAAGAATGTGAGCTTCGGTATGTTGCTTTTCTTCCCATTCAATGTCAAAACGTCTAAGAACTTCTTTGCTTTCTCCGCGTATCTCTCCTCGATCAGAGACAAACACCTCAAATCCTTGTTTTTTTCCTAGTAATGCAGTTCCTACACCGCTTTCTCCGGCTCCTAACACTACTAATCGTTTATTCCCTCTTTCTTCCATCACTCAACACTATTACCCGTTACCTCACTTTTAACGTTACCACAGTGAGAATCGCCAAAAAAATACCAATAATCCAGAAGCGAGCAACTATTTTGCTTTCATGAATACCACGTTTCTGATAATGATGATGCAATGGAGACATTAAAAAGATTCTTCTTCCATCACCAAACTTCTTTTTGGTATACTTGAACCATCCTACTTGCATCATTACAGATAATGTTTCAATAAAGAAAATTCCGCAAAGCACAGGTATTAAAAACTCTTTACGTGTAGCAATTGCCAATACTGCAATAATTCCTCCAATGGTCAAACTGCCCGTATCACCCATAAATACTTGTGCAGGATAAGTATTGTACCACAAAAACCCAACAAGTGCTCCTGCAAATGCTGTGATAAAAACTGTCATTTCTCCCGAGTTTGGGATATACATTACATTGAGGTAATCAGAAAAAATTATGTTCCCTGAAACCCATGCAAAAAGCGCCAGAGTTAACACAATAATTGCCGAAGAACCCGCGGCTAAACCGTCAATACCATCGGTTAGGTTAGCGCCATTTGACACGGCTGTAATAATAAAAATCACAAACGGTATAAAGATCAGCCAGGCATATTTGGCTAAATCAGGACTAATCCAAGTAATTAAATCAGCATAATCAAATTCATTATTTTTAAAAAAAGGAATTGTAGTTTTGGTAGATTTTTGCGCCGGCTCAAATTCTGGCGTATCTTTTCCGACAGCTACAACCTCCTCAATACCAGGTTTTGTAATTTCTTCTTTTACAGTAATATCATTATGAAAATACATAGTACAACCTACGATCAAGCCCAATCCCACTTGACCAATAACCTTGAATTTACCTGCTAATCCTTCTTTATCCTTACGTTTGATTTTAAGATAATCATCGGTAAAACCAATTATCCCCATCCATACCGTGGTAACAATCAATAAAATCACATAAATATTATCCAATTTTGCAATTAATAGTACGGGAACAAGCGTTGCCATTATAATAATAAGACCTCCCATTGTCGGTGTCCCTGCTTTTTCCATTTGACCTTCTAAACCTAGTTCGCGAATACTCTCTCCCATTTGTCTACGCTGCAAAAACCGTATAATTCGCTTTCCATAAATAGTAGAAATCAATAGAGATAAAATGATAGCCATCGCTGCTCTGAATGTTAGAAACTGAAACAAAGTTGCACCAGGAAACTGGTACTCACTTTCTAAATATTCGAAAAGATAGTATAACATAATTCGTCGTTTAATCCTCTATGACTAATGAGGAAGTTTTGGGGTTTATTTTCCTACTTTCTTTAATTCATCAGTTACTATTTTCAAATCATCAAAATCTGTACGTTCATGATTGATCTCCTGATAGGTCTCGTGCCCTTTTCCGGCAATTAAAATAATATCCTCTGCATTTGCCAATTGACACGCCGTCTTAATTGCTTGCAATCTACTGGTAATAGCGAGCGTTTTTTTATAGTCCTGAGGCGCAACTCCAGACTCGATATCCTTTATTATAACATCCGGATCTTCGGTTCTTGGATTATCACTCGTAAACACAACCTTATCACTTAATTGCGCAGCTATTGCTCCCATCACAGGGCGTTTGGTCACATCACGATCTCCACCACAGCCCACAACGGTTATCAAAGTCTCATTTTTGGTTCGTATATCATTAATGGTCTCTAGTACGTTTTTCAAAGCGTCTGGGGTATGCGCGTAGTCCACAACTGCCGTCACTTTACCTTCGGAAATTATGTATTGAAACCTGCCTGCAACACTTTCCAGTGTGCTCACTAACTGAAGTACTTCTAATTGTTCCAGCCCTAACAAGGTAGCGGTAGCATAAATTGCTAATACATTATACGCATTAAAACTTCCTATTAATTTACTCCAGACTTCATGGTCATTAAGTTTAAGTAATAACCCACCTAAACTATTTTCCAGAATTTGACCCCGATAGTCTGCATAACTCTTTAATGCGTAACTGTATGCTTTAGCCTTGCTATTTTGTAACATGAACATACCGTTCTTATCATCTTTGTTCACCAATGCAAATGCGGATGACGGTAATGCATCAAAAAACTCCTTCTTTACGTCACGATATTCTTTGAAGGTATTATGGTAATCTAAATGATCATGCGATAGATTAGTAAAAACCCCCCCTGCAAAGGTCAGTCCCTCAATTCTTTTTTGATGGATTCCGTGTGAACTAACTTCCATGAAACAGAACTCCACACCCTCCTCATTCATAAGTTTCAAATACTTATTGAGCGTAACAGAATCAGGTGTTGTATGTGTAGCTTTATAGACCGTAGCATCGACCATTATATTTACGGTAGACAACAAACCGACTTTGAACCCGGCTTTTTTAAATAATTGATATAAAAGGGTTGCTATGGTAGTTTTACCATTCGTGCCCGTGACACCAACCAATTTGAGATTTGCAGAAGGATTCCCGTAATAATTAGAGCTCATTATTGCTAATGCTACATGAGTGTTTTCCACCTTTACATAGGTGATATTCTGCTCTCTCACCTCAGGCAACCTTTCACAAACTACAGCGATCGCTCCAGATGCAATTGCTTTGTCAATATAATCATGCCCATCAAATTGCACACCTTGTATTGCTACAAAAAGATCATCCTTACCAACTGCACGTGAATCAAATTCAATTTTTTGAATATCGCACCCGGTATCACCTGCCACCGTATCGATAGCAACTTTATATAATATGTCTTTTAACTGCATCATGATAACACCAATCTGATAGTTTGTTCTTTTTCTATTTTAGTCCCAGGAGCTATACTTTGTTCCCGGACTTTCCCTAAACCTTTTAACTCTACACGTAACCCCATATTTTCTAACAAAGAGATCACATCCATTGCTGACATGCCTTTAACATTAGGCATGATCGTTTTATATTTTTGGGCAGTACTATAATACTCTTCAAAGCTTTTTCTTACCGAGTTACTTTCGGTAACTAGCGGGGAAACTTCGTCAATCGTAGGTATATCGTTATAAATTTTTGTTGCAATAGCCTTAAATACAGGAGCGGCGACCGTATTACCATAGTACCCCTTTGATTTATTAGGCTTATGGATCACCACTATACATGAGTACATCGGATTATCAGCAGGAAAATACCCTGCAAAAGAAGCGATATACTCCCGTTCTTTATCTTTACCATAGTTCCCCCAACAAGTTCCTGTCTTGCCTGCTATGGTAAAATTGGTCGTTTTTATATTGTCTGCTGTGCCTCGCAACACCACATTCTTCATCATCTCCTGCGCAATCTTGGCGGTTTCTTTTGAACAGATTGCCGGATTGAGCACCTGTTTATCAAAGCGCTCTTTCGTTTTATCCCAGGCACGGACTTCCTTTATAAATCTGGGTTTTACCATTTCACCATCGTTTGCGATCGCGTTGTAAAAAGACAGCACCTGCAAGGGAGTCATTGCAACTCCATAGCCATGCGCCATCCAAGGTAGTGTCGTCCCATACCAATCATCATCCCCAGGGTACGGAATTTTAGGTTGCCCTTCGCCCTTAATCGACAACCCTAAATCTTTATCCAATCCCATATTGATTAAGCGGTTTACAAATTTATGAGGATTGTCCCGGTACTTTTCATCTATAATCTTTGCAAAAGCTGTATTTGATGAAAGCTCAAAAGCTCTCGCTGCCGAAATAATGCCGTAACCACCCCACTTAGAATCTTTGACGGTACGGTCGTAAAATTTTACACGGCCATTTTCAGTATCTACAGCATAACTAGAGTCAATAACCTTGTCTTCTAACGCAGCTACAAGAGTCATTAATTTAAACGTAGAACCTGGTTCATGAGATTCTCCAACTGCATAATTAAGTTTCTCATAATATTTTCCTGCACGTGTTCTGCCTAAATTTGATATAGCCTTAACCTCGCCCGTTTTTGTTTCCATTACGACAACCGTACCATGTTCTGCCTCAAACGCTTCTAGTTGAGCCAACAACGCATGATGAGTGATATCTTGTATATTCACATCAATTGTTGAAATCACATCATACCCGTCCAAAGGTTCAACTTCATTAGCATCACCAATAGGCTTCCATTGATTTTTAGCTATTTTTTGCTTCTTTCTCTTCCCTTCTTTACCTCTTAGATAGGGTCCGTAAGCTCCCTCTAACCCTACACGGGTATAGTACCCCTGTGCATCCCTACGCTCATAACCTACAGTTCGCTCAGCAATTTTCCCTATTGGATGTTCACGCACTGTACGTTGCTCTACAATAATTCCTCCCCTATTAGAACCAAATTCAAAAAGCGGAAATTGCTTTACCCTCATATATTGCGAGTAGCCCAGATTTCTTTTGACAAGAACATACCTGTTTTTATTCGCTCTTGCTTTGCGCAACAAACGGTTGTAATACTCCGGGGATTGCCCAAATTCTTTTGCAAGTGCTTGCGTTAATGGCTTAATGTAAGTTCTAAAATCTTTATCCTTTACAGTTACCGCATCAAATCGTATATCATATTTAGGCACTGAGGTGGCGAGTAAATTTCCTTTACTATCATACAAATTCCCTCTATTGGCTGGAATATCAAATGTCTTAAACACGCGTTCTTGTGCTTTTTGACGATATAGATCCCCTTCAACAAACTGAATATTCACCAGTTTTACCATAATTACTATAGCAAAAACCAGCATCAGTCCGGCGATGACATACAAACGGTTTAATATGTTTTTCTCTTTGATTGCCAATTTATTCTGAACGTTTTACAATAATTTTTTTAGGTGGATTCTTAGGTTCTTTTATGCCGATTCTCGTCATCTTATCAATGACCGAAGACTCCATTTTAAGCTGCATCAATTCGGTACGACCGTCTACAAACTGTGTTCTCAATTCTCTAACCTCATCATTTAACTTGGCTATTTGATGCACTTTACTTTCTGCGTTATGAGAGCTTGCAATCATAATAATTGCCAGAAAAGAGAGAAACAAAAGCATCCTCCAGTTTTTGATAGCGTCATCCGCTATCAAAAACTTCCCTTTCAATATATCATACAAAGTTTGCTTCATAATACTTCATCATTTACTTCATAGCCTCGTTGCTACACGAAGTTTTGCACTACGCGCCCTACTATTTTCTTTTATCTCCTTATCCGACGGAACAATCAAGCCCCCCACTTTTTTGAAAGGAACAGAAACATTACCATACAAATCCTTTTCCGGCTCACCTTCAAAAAGTCCGCTTCTTATATACCGTTTAACCAAACGATCTTCTAAGGAATGATAGGATATTAAACTAATCCTACCTCCTGCATCAAGTAAACCCTCCGTTTGCAATAGAAACTCTTTTAAAACTTCTATCTCTTGATTCACCTCAATACGTATTGCCTGATAAATCTGAGCAAGCAACTTATGCTCTTTATGTTTTACTAAAAACGGACGCAAAACATCTTTTAAGGTTTCACTAGTCTTTATTTTCTCATCCTGTCTGGCGGTTACGATCGCTTTTGCCAGTTTTGGCGCAGCCCTTAACTCTCCATACTCATAAAATACGTTACGCAACGCTTCTTCTTCATATTCATTTACCACATGATATGCTGACAATTCACTTCCTTGATTCATACGCATATCGAGATCAGCTTCAAAACGTGTTGAAAAACCACGTTCGGCAACATCAAACTGATGCGATGAAACTCCGAAATCCCCTAAAATACCATCAACTTTTTTCACTCCATACAATCGCAGAAAACGCTTGATAAACCTAAAATTCTCATTTATAAGAGTAAATCTAGGATCGTCAATTGCATTCTCTAATGCATCAGCATCCTGATCAAAAGCGTACAGTTTACCCTCAGGACCCAACCTTGACAATATCTCTCTTGAATGGCCCCCACCACCGAAGGTAACATCCACATACACCCCGTCAGGCTTGATAGCTAAACCAGCCACAGTTTCTTTTAATAATACTGGATTATGATATTCCATCTGTTTCATCTTCAAATCCCATTACTTCTTCGGCCAAATCAGCAAAATCATCAGCTGCATCATCAATAGCTTTTTCATATTGATCTTTATCCCATATCTCTACGATATTCACCGCCGATGAAAGCACCAACTCTTTTTTAATACCTGCAAAACCAATTAAATCTTTTGGTATCAAAAGTCTACCGGTTGCATCGATTTCAATAATTTTAACGCCGGCAGTAAACCTTCTGATAAAATCGTTGTTTTTTTTCTTGAATCGATTCAACTTATTAATTTTTGCCATTAAAACATTCCATTCTGCCATTGGATATAATTCCAAACATGATTGAAAAACAGAACGTTTAAGCACAAAACCTTCTTGTAGGACCGGAGACAATTGCTTTTTAAAAGCAACAGGCAACATCAGACGCCCTTTAGCATCTGCTTTGCACTCATATGTCCCAATCAGGTTTACCACCAAGTCTTTATTTTTGTTTAATAATTCAAATATATTGAAAATATTACCACTTTTTACCACAATCTACCACATTGTTAATAAGTTATCTCTTTTGAACGTTAAAATTTGAACTTGATTTTTTTAAGAATTTGTCTATCAACACACTAGGTAAATCCTTGATTTTTCTTGGAATCATGTAATTCAGAGCTGACATTTAGAGTCCTGAAAAAAATCGTTATGTAGTATTTGTAAAAAATCTTTAAACTATTAATGAAAATGCTATATTTGCTTCTAATCCTCGTAAGAAGTATTAATGACGCATAAATTAAAACAAGACGGAAAATTCAGTTATCTTGAGTTAGGTGAAGGTACTCCAATCGTTATTTTACATGGACTAATGGGGGGATTGAGCAACTTTGACGGTGTTGGCACATATTTTCCACAGCATGGTTACAAAGTTTTGATACCCGAATTACCCTTATACACCATGCCTCTTATTAAAACAAGCGTAGGGACGTTTGCAAAATATCTAAAAGAATTTATTGATCATTTAGGCTATGACGAAGTAATCCTTTTAGGGAATTCATTGGGTGGTCATATTGGTTTACTTTGCACTAAAATGTTTCCTGAAAAGATAAAAGCTTTAGTTATTACAGGAAGTTCCGGCTTATATGAAAGTGCTATGGGTGAAAGCTATCCTAAACGCGGTGACTATGAATACATCAAAGCAAAAGCCGAAAATGTATTTTATGACCCTGAAATAGCAACCAAAGAGATCGTTGACGAAGTATATGCTACGGTGAATGATCGCAATAAACTTATTAGAACTTTAGCTATTGCAAAAAGTGCAATCCGTCATAATATGGCTAAAGATTTGCCTCATATGCATACGCCTACTTGTATTATCTGGGGTAAGGATGACAATGTTACGCCACCAGAAGTTGCTGACGATTTTAACAAGTTACTCCCAGATTCTGATCTTTATTGGATTGATAAATGTGGTCACGCAGCTATGATGGAACATCCAGAAAAGTTCAACACCCTACTACATACCTGGCTTCAGGAACGTAAATTTTAAGATCCTGTCTTTATGAAAATTACGAGCGCAGAATTTGTAATCAGTAACAGCAATGTCGCAAAGTGTCCTAAAGATAATTTGCCAGAATATGCCTTTATTGGCAGATCAAATGTTGGTAAATCGTCGTTGATCAACATGCTTACTGACCGAAAGAGTCTCGCTAAAACCTCGGGGAGACCTGGGAAGACGCAACTTATCAATCATTTTTTGATTAATAAAAATTGGTTTTTGGTTGATTTACCCGGGTATGGATATGCGCGTGTATCAAAATCTGCAAAAAAAGTTTTCCAAAAATTTATCACAGCGTATTTTAGCAAAAGAGAACAATTAATTACTGCATTTGTATTGGTTGATTGTCGTCATGAACCTCAAAAAATTGATTTAGAATTCATGCAGTGGCTGGGTGAAAATCAAATTCCGTTTTCTATCATTTTTACCAAAGGCGATAAGTTATCAGAAAACAAATTATCCAAGCAAATTGAAAGCTACACCAAAGAAATGCTGGAGTACTGGGAAGAAATGCCTAATTATTTCATAACCTCCTCTTCATCCGGGATGGGCAAAGAAGAGGTATTAGCTTATATTACCGAACTAAATGAACAATTTTCTACATAAGAAAAGCGTTGGTGTTATTATTTTTGTTTGATTTCAAGTTTCTCGGCAAAATAATCACAAAAGTCCTTCATCGTTGCAGTCATCTTTTCATCTTGTGTTGCTCTATTAAAAGTATCACTCATCGATACTAGCGTCTGGTGAAAAAACACCTTCATTTCGTCAATCGGCATATCCTTGGTCCATAAATCGATGCGAAGACTTTCTTGATGCGCGCTATCCCAAACGGAAAGCAAAACCGCCTTGGTTTCCTCATTGACGATTCCTCCATCGGGAGCAGTCCAATATAGTTTTTCGGGTACTTTATTTTCGTCTAATTCAATGGAAATCTTTATTTCTGACTTTTTTGTAACTGACATTAGTTTCTTGGTTTGTATTTTGATTTATTAAAAATTGTTTCTGCATCCATCATTAACAATTGCCGCAAAGATACGTTGTTATTCTCCATATATGAAGCGACTATTCGCCAACCTATATACCTCCCAATACGATCTGGAGCTTCTTTATCAATTTCTTCAAGGTCAAATTTAGAAAAAGGGGCCGGATATAAAAATCTGGGTGACAAGTCGGCATCTGTACTGTATAATGTTTCTTTGTCAATGAAATAACGCCAAATTTGTTCTTCATTCACTCGCACCCACTCCAATTGCTCAGGACTATACCCGAGTTTGGTATACTCCTCATATTTGGGAAGAAACAAGTCTATCAAGTACTGAACTTTACCGTAATATACCAGATTCGATAAAAACGTTCTGCTTTTTGATAAACTCACTAACTGTTTTGCATAAACTGTAGCAATATCAGGAATGATTTGATCTGATTTGAAATTACGCCGAATATACTCCTGAATGCTTTCATAAAAATAATGGTCCTTACCCAAATAAGTATCCAAAGCAATGAGTAATAGATCATCAGCCAAGATTATCTTATTATGATAATCAACATCATTGGTTATGGTAATAACACGAGGCTCTGTAATTTCAGGAAAATAATATTTGGCATGTTGCAATAATCCCTCCAATTTGATTTTCAGAGTACTTAGATCAGGATACTTTTTTGCTACCTGATTTGCTAATTCAATTTGCAGAGTATCCGCTACCTTTTGAATCCAAAAACTATCCTGATACTTTTCTGGAAACAAAAAAGGATATTGCTGTTTTAATGCCGGCAGTGTTTTTTGATCCACTTTGGAAAAAGCCTTATCAAAACGTTCTATAGTTATTGTAACCGGAATTTCAGCAATTTCTTTTTCTAATTTATCCTCTTTATTACAACCCGCAAGAAAGATGAATATTAATGAAAGTATTATCGATTTAATACAGATATGAGCCATATTGTCTCTTTTATATAAATACACCATACCACTATACAACGCCATCTTTTTTTATTAATTTTATCCACGCAAAGATACGCGTATAGATTCTAAAAAAAACAACTATGCAAACTGAAAAAGTTATTGATCACATCGTTAATTGGTTAAAGGATTATGCTACAAAAGCGAATATGGAAGGTTTTGTAATCGGTATTAGTGGTGGTATCGACAGTGCGGTTACTTCATCCCTATGTGCTAAAACAGGCTTACGGTTGCTCTGTGTTGAAATGCCTATCCATCAAGCACCTAATCAGATCAGTAGAGGCCGGGAGCATATCGATCAATTGCAAAAAAGATTTGCCAATGTTACGAATGTTGAAATGAATCTAACACCTGTTTTTGAAGCTTTTAAATCTGCAGCACCCGAACAAGAAGCTGACCCAACGTCAGATATGGCTCTCGCCAATACACGTGCCAGATTACGAATGACATCTCTCTATTACTTTGCAGGAATTCATAAATATCTAGTTGCAGGAACCGGAAACAAAGTAGAGGATTTTGGTGTTGGCTTTTTCACAAAATATGGCGATGGTGGCGTGGACTTGAGTCCAATAGCAGATTTATTGAAAAGTGAAGTGTATGAATTGGCAGCCGCACTCCAAGTACCTTCCTCAATTATTGAGGCAGCTCCTACAGACGGACTTTTTGGTGACAGTCGAAGTGACGAAGACCAGATAGGTGCAACCTATGATGAACTTGAATGGGCTATGAAAATGAAAGATGAAGGAAAATCAACATCTGATTTTACAGGAAGAGAAAAAGAAGTATTTGAGATCTTTTTGAAACGAAATACGGTAAACCAACATAAAATGAACCCGATACCGGTGTGTAAAATACCCGTTGGTCTTAAATAAATACAATTTCATCGAGAATATAGTAAAAAGAGGATTACAACACTGATATCTTAGTAATTTTGCTACAATCAATATAGCATTTATTGAGATATTGACGAAATAATTAGTGTAACCTCTTCAATACTATAAAAGAATGACTACCGTACTCATAGCAGACCATCACCCCATAACACGAAAAGGAATCGTATCGCTTTTGCGTAATTCTGAAAGTTATGATATCGTTGGTAAGGTTAGCAACGGTAATGAGCTTTATGAACTTTTAAAGGAGAAATCTCCTGATGTACTCATCATGGAGTTAGACTTACCTCAGATTAATGGAATCATGGCGTTGAGAACCATTAAAAAGGAGTTCACTAAGCTAAAGGTGATTATTTTTAGTTCTCATCCAGAAGAAATGTATGCTTTAAGTGCTATTAAAGCCGGAGCTTCAGCATACTTGTCTAAAACGGTCTCTACAAAAATTTTGAAAAAAGCTGTGGAGCGCGTAGCAAGAGGTGGGATTTATTTAAACGATACCCTAACTCAACAACTTGCCAATGGCACGACCAATGATAACAACATGGTTGTAAAGTATAAGAAATTATCTTCTCGTGAAATCGAAGTCCTCAACCTACTCTCGTCAGGTAAAAGAAATAAAGATATAGCAAGCACGCTTGCTATTAATGAAAAAACGGTAAGCACATACAAAACACGCTTACTCAAAAAACTAAAGGTAGATAATCTGGCAGATTTGATCCATCAATCTCGCTTATTGCATATAAGTTAAATGACTCGATTTAATTTTTGTGACAACATCTTTCTTAACCCAATATAATCGATAATATCCTGCATGATCTCATGATTTTGCGTTTGTTCTTCACTTTCTTTTATAGTTTGTGATAATTCTGCTATCTTTTGCTCTATGAGGAAGCGTCTTAGATTAAGAATAATATCACTTACGTATTGTGACACACTGTGAAGCTTCTGTTTCACATGAATTTCCTGATCAATCCATCGTGCCAGCGCATAACGCTCTTCATTCATGATAATCTCCGTAATTTCAGGTGTAATTTCAGGTGGAATTGTATTTATAAATGTGTCAATTTGAAAATCATCTACTTGATTGAGGTGATCGATGAGTACTGAATACGTTTTTCTGAAATTCTCTTGTGTAAATTCGATTTCATCATCCTGAAGATCCAGAAAGATCTTCTCAAACACCTTACTCGTATAGACTTCTGGCTCCATTACAAGTTCACCCGCTTCATTTTCTTTAAGAATAAGATCTTCAAACTCTTCTTCCTTGCTACCATAGAGAAGTAAAATTTCGATGACCTTACGCTCGAGTTCATATTGCTGATTGACCTTGGTTTTTTCTTTTACCTCAGGCTTAACTACCTGCATCGAACCGCCAGCACTATCACCCTTTTTACTCGTGGTCTTTTGTTCTGCTGCTCCTCGAAGTTGCGCTAAAGCATTAAATAATACTTCTTCAGAAATATCCATTATACGTGAACATTCCTGCACGTAGATTTCACGTTTTATAACATCCGGAATCTTAGAAATACTAGCAACCATATCCCGTACGACCTCGGCTTTCTTAATGGGATCATTCTGGGTGTCTTCCTGTAGTATAGAGGCTTTAAAACGTATAAAATCCTGAGTGTTTTCCTTCAGGTACTGCTGAATATCTTCTAAGGTGTTTTTTCTAGCAAAACTATCAGGATCTTCGCCATCAGGAAATGTACATACTTTTACATTCATTCCCTGTTCCAAAATCAAATCAATTCCTCGAATAGATGCGCGCATCCCTGCTGCATCACCATCAAAAAGCACGGTAATATTTTTGGTAAGTCTATTAATTAAACGAATTTGATCTGACGTTAGCGCCGTACCGGATGAAGAAACAACATTGGTAATTCCAGATTGATACAACTGAATTACATCTGTATACCCTTCAACCAAATAGCAGTTATCCTCCTTGGCGATTGTTTGTTTCGCATGATAAATACCATACAGCACCTTACTTTTATGATAAATATCACTCTCCGGGGAGTTCAAATATTTGGCTGCCTTTTTATCATTTGTAAGTATTCTACCTCCAAATCCTAAAACCCGACCAGACATGGATTGAATAGGGAACATTACCCGTCCTTTAAATCTATCGAATTGTTTATTATCTTTAACAATAGCAAGTCCTGTGCTCTCTAGAAACTTAAGTTGATACCCCTTGCGTATCGCTTGACTGGTAAGCGCATCCCATGTGTCAGGAGAATACCCTAAATTAAATTTTTTGATGGTAGCATCGGTAAACCCTCTTTCTTTATAATAAGTTAGCCCAATAGCTTTGCCTTGCTCAGTTTTATGCAATGAATTTTGAAAAAAAGTATTTGCATACTCGCTAACCAGGTACATGCTTTCCCGTTCATTTGCCTGCTCTTTTTGCTCATCGGTTTGCTGAGTTTCTTCAATCTCGATATTGTATTTTTTAGCTAAATACTTTATCGCCTCAGGATACGTAAAATGCTCATGTTCCATCAAGAACGCAACTACATTCCCTCCTTTTCCGCTTGAAAAATCTTTCCAAATTTGTTTTACCGGAGAGACCATAAAAGAAGGCGTTCGCTCATCACTAAACGGACTCAAACCCTTAAAGTTACTGCCTGATTTTTTTAACTGAACAAAATCACCAATAACCTCTTCTAACCGAGCGGTTTCAAAAACAGCATCTATGGTAGCTTTATGAATCATTAAATAACTCCTTTTGGAAATTTAAAATTATGAATTCTTTTTAATTATAGCATTACAATATTGGGAGGCTCTTTACATATCATAACGCAAACCTAGCGATACGTTGTAATACTCGGGTATGGATTTCTCAAAAACCGAAGAAAAATCATACTTTCCATAAAGCGATATACTTCCAAATCCTATATACGTTCCAATACCGTAAACAAAACGCTTTACTTCTAAATCATTCTTCAATTTGTACTTTTTATCTCCTTCATCAGTTTCATACTTTATTTTTTGCATCGTATTAATGGTTGCTCCGACAAAACCACCAATCCCTAACTTAAAACGTCCTGATGTGTCAAAATTAATACTTGTGCGGCTTGTTTTGTCTTTTGAAGGTCCAACTTCAAGATAAAAAGGTATAGTGAGATTATCAACTCTGAATTTGGACTTGGACAGCGATTTATCTGAGATGCTCAATAGCGTTTGTTCTCCGTCATACACGAAAATTTGATCGTTTTTGCTTCTAACACCGTTAGATTGATAAGAAATCCCATACCGTAATCTTAACACATTACTATTTTTAAACACTCGAGTTGTCCACAACCAACCAAATTCAAAAAAACGGCTTCCGTATAATTCAAAATCCGTGTCATTATATGATTCCGATTTATCGCTAAAAGTATTTAGACCCGCAGCAAGAAACAATCCACTGGAGGTTCGTTGATCAAATTTTACTTCAGGTCTTAAAATGAATACTTCCTTTTCTTGTGCCTGCAATACATTTATAAAACTCATCACAACGCTAAGCGTGATGATCATAACCTTATACTTCATCTTCATTAAGTCTTTGAAACAGGTGCCATTATTTTTTGCGATCGATCACATAATTAACCATTAATATCAGTGATTGTTTGTATTGGGAATCCTCATACTCTGACAAGATATCTAATGCCTTTATTTTAAACTCGTTCATTATTTTTACGGCATAATTGAGGCCTCCGCTAAGCTTAACATAATCAATCACTTCTTTAACCCGCTGTTTATTTTTATTATGATTTTTAATCGAATTAATCAACCACTTTTTCTTTTCCTGAGAACAAGTATTAAGCGTATAGATTAGAGGAAGTGTCATTTTTTGTTCTTTAATATCAATGCCTGTTGGCTTACCTATAGCAGTATCTCCATAATCAAATAAGTCATCTTTTATTTGAAAAGCCATCCCTATTAATTCACCAAACAGCCTCATTTTCTCAACAGAATCAGAGTCCGGAGCCACCGAGCATGCACCTAAACTACAGCAAGCGGCAATAAGTGTAGCGGTCTTTTGCCTTATAATTTCATAATAGATAGCTTCAGTAATATCTAAATTACGTGCTTTTTCTATTTGTAAAAGTTCTCCTTCACTCATTTCTCTTACAGCGACCGAGATGATTTTTAATAAATCAAAATCGCCGTTATCAATAGAAAGTAATAGCCCTTTTGATAGTAAGTAATCTCCTACCAGTACAGCTATTTTATTTTTCCACAAGGCATTAATTGAAAAGAAACCACGACGACGATTCGAATCATCTACTACATCATCGTGTACCAAGGTCGCTGTATGAATAAGTTCGATTACCGAGGCCCCTCGATAAGTTCGTTCGTTTACAGACCCACCTGAAACCATCTTAGCGACTAAAAAAACGAACATTGGACGCATTTGCTTACCTTTACGATTAACAATGTAATGCGTTATTCTATTTAATAAGGCAACTTTGGAGGTCATTGATTGAGAGAACTTCTGTTCAAAAAGTTCCATTTCATCAACTATCGGGAGTTTTATTTGTTCAACAACTTTCAATACGAAATACTTACTTCTATTTGCTTAGTCTTGCGAAGATAGCACAAATAGTTTTTGCACGTAATAGGAATTTAATAATTATAGTGCGCTGCGCACCACGATAGGAAAGCCACTCTGATTTGAGCTAGTAAAAAAAGAGAGAAATTATTGCTTGTTGGCTAATTGACCGCATGCCGCATCAATATCTTTACCCCTGCTTCTTCTGACATTTACGACGATACCTCTGGCCTCTAAAGCACGAATGTAATTCTCCGTAGCTTGTTCGGACGCTTGCTGAAACATACCGTCATCTATCGGATTATATTCTATCAAATTTACTTTACAAGGAACATAACTGCAAAATTGAACCAACGCATCGATGTCTGCTTTTTTGTCATTAATTCCTTCCCAAACCACATATTCATAAGTAATTCTACTCTTAGTCTTCTCATACCAATAAATAAGAGCTTCTTTTAAATCTTTGAGTGGAAAATTCGTATTAAAAGGCATAATTGACGTACGTACCTCATCAATTGCAGAGTGCAAGGATACCGCCAGCTTAAATCTGACTTCATCATCTGCCATCTTTTTGATCATCTTTGGCACTCCGGATGTAGATACGGTAATGCGTTTGGGGGACATCCCCAGACCTTCGGGAGACGTGATTTTGTCTATTGCCTTAAGTACATTATTATAATTCATCAATGGCTCTCCCATCCCCATAAAAACTATATTGGATAACGGGCGCTGATGATACAACCGACTTTCATCATCAATAGCCTTGACTTGATCATAAATTTCGTCCGGATTAAGATTTCGCATTCGTTTAAGCCTTGCGGTTGCACAAAATTTGCAATCCAGACTACATCCAACTTGTGAGGAAACGCAGGCAGTAGTGCGGGTAGGTGTTGGAATTAGCACCGATTCTACGACCAATCCATCGTGTAATTTTACAGCATTTTTGATCGTACCATCAGAACTGCGTTGTATTTGATCTACAGAAATATGATTGATTACAAAATTATCCTCCAACATCTGACGTGTTTCTTTGGATATATTCGTCATCGCTTCAAAATCATGTGCGCCTTTATTCCATAACCACTCATATACCTGACTACCTCTGAACGATTTATCTCCCTGTGACACGAAAAACGCCTGAAGTTCTTCTTTACTCAATGCTCTTATATCCTTTTTCTTCTCCTTCATTATAGCTATTTGTAAAGATTTACACTGTAAAACCTACTAATTATACGAATTGTAGTTACTTACTGTCAATATATTACTCGTCTTCTTTGACACGCTTCCACTGATGGGCACCTCCACCACCTTTATACTTGACATTGAGCACGTCCATTTCTTCTTCATCTATCCATATATCGCAATCAGAAACTTCTCCAGTTCTTATATCTGTGAATTTTCCGTTCTCATATTTAAAATCCTTCGCATGCTTCAAGCGTTTCATAATAACCAAGCCTTCTACATTTTGATTTTTGTCATCACCTTTACATTGATAACAAACGGCATCTCTCTCTGATTGACGCAGCATACGCTGAATAGATCCAAAAATTTTGTTTTCGATCATATACAATTGAACGATCTTAATTGCTACACCGGTTTCCTTATCATAAGTTTTCCATCGACCTAAAATTGGATTGGGCGTATACGATGCTAAAACATCCTCCTTCAACTTCTCGTCAACCGGATTTTCACCCAACCATATTTTAAAGAAAGCTTTCTTAAACTTAAGACTATTAACCTGCCCCAGTTTATCTTTGTTCCTATATAAAGACAAGTTACCGCCCTTTTTATAAACTACTTTGAAGATATCATATTTATTGATGTCATTTGGCAAAAGATTGATAAAATCTCTAATTTCATTTTCTAAAAGATAACTATTGCCGTCTGTTGCACGTTCAAGACCATTGCGTAACATTTCTTTTATTTCGGCTCCGGCAACTGTACTGGTTATTACCTTTATGGATATAGCCATATCGGCATCCTTATTAGCAACCCTTAATCCGTCCTCTACTCCTTCGACCTCAAAATCTAAGTATAAACCTAAAGCATACAAACGCTCTCGTTCACCTGCTCCATTTAGCATCAATTCTGCTCCTTCAAACGTATCAATGTCATTAAAATAAACCTCTCCGACCTTAGTCTGGCTAAATGAGGTTAACGAAATTGCTCCAAAAAGAATTAAAAATAAATTTTTCATAAGTCATTTTAAATTAGGGGGCATGTATACTACTAATATTTAAAACGTGGATTCTCAACACAAAGTATCTATTAGCGTGTAATGGTATAAACAATTTAGGTAATTTTAAGATAGCAAAAACCCCACTTTATGCAGGCATAAAGCAGAGTCTTGTAATATGTAACATATTGATGACCATGTTATATAATCAACATTGCATCACCATAGGAGTAAAATTTATATTTCTCCTTAACGGCTTCTTCATACGCCTTTTTCATAAAATCGTGTCCCGCAAAAGCAGAAACCATCATCAATAAAGTAGATTTTGGTGTATGAAAATTAGTAATCATACAGTTAGCAATGCTGAAATCATATGGAGGGAAAATAAACTTATTGGTCCACCCTTGAAATTCATTAAGTGTATGCTCAGAAGAGACAGAGCTTTCCAAAGCTCTCATTACAGTCGTTCCTACGGCACAAATTCTTCTTTTGTTCGCAATCCCTTTGTTAATTACTTCGGTAGTTTTTGAATTAATATAGGCTTCTTCACTATCCATTTTGTGCTTAGAAAGATCCTCAACCTCAACCGGATTGAATGTCCCTAAACCAACATGTAAGGTTACCTCAGCAAAATCAACACCCTTAATTTCTAAACGTTTCATAAGATGTTTAGAAAAATGCAATCCTGCAGTAGGAGCAGCAACAGCTCCTTCGTTTTTTGCGTAGATAGTTTGATATCGATCTATATCATCTGGCTCAGCCTCTCTTTTAATATATTTTGGTAAAGGAGTTTCTCCCAGGTCTGTAAGCTTTTGTCTGAATTCATCATAAGAACCATCATATAGAAAACGTAGCGTTCTACCTCTAGAAGTAGTGTTATCAATAACCTCTGCCACTAGACTTTCATCATCGCCAAAGTATAATTTGTTTCCGATACGGATTTTACGCGCCGGATCCACTAACACATCCCAAAGACGTGTTTCCGGGTTAAGTTCTCTAAGTAAAAACACTTCAATTCTCGCTCCGGTTTTTTCCTTATTACCATATAATCTTGCAGGAAAAACCTTTGTGTTATTAAGTACCATAACATCATTAGGCTCAAAATAATCGATAAGATCTTTGAACTGTTTGTGTTCAATAGTCTGTTCTTTACGATTGAGAACCATAAGACGAGATTCGTCTCTATTTTCTGCAGGATATTCGGCTAATAACTCTGGCGGAAGATTAAAATTGAAATGTGATAACTTCATTCTATATATTTTTTGAGGGTGCAAATATACGATCTACGGACAGGCGATGTCAAGTAAATCGACACTTATTTTGAAATCAACTAAATTTGAAGCCCAACCTTTCAAGATCATTCCAAAAATCAGGATATGACTTAGTCACTACGTCTGCATCGTTGATACTCAAGCTTGTTTTTAGCGCTAAAGGCGCAAATGCTAAAGCCATACGATGATCGTTATAAGTTTCTATAGTTATATCGGGTTGAATATGACTTGAAGATTCCAGGAAAAGAGCATCTTCTGTAATATGAACTTTGCCTCCCAGTTTTTCAAGTTCTGTTTTAAGTGCAAGTAAGCGATCCGTTTCTTTAATTTTTAAGGTATGAAGACCTTTCAGGTTACAGGAAATCCCTAAACCGAAACAGGTTACTGCTATCGTTTGTGCAATATCAGGAGCATCCACTAGATTGAGCACGATGTTATCCACCGTCTTTAACTTTTTTTTGAGCGTTATTGTATCATTTTTAAATAGAGTTTCTACACCAAAGTTTTTATAAATAGTAGCTAATCTAGCATCTCCCTGATAGCTTTCTTTTTTGTAAAAACTCAACGTTACTTCACCGTCATTCGATAAAGCCATCATACTATAGAAATATGATGCAGAACTCCAATCCGATTCTATTGTAATTGTTTGTGATGCTACCTTTGTTTGAGGATTTATAGAAATTTGATTCCCATCAAATTTTGTTTCAATCCCAATTTGACACAGCAATTGCTTAGTCATATTGATATATGGTATTGAGGTGACTTCTCCTTCAAGGTGAATTGTTAACCCTGCTGTCAGGGAGGATCCAATAAGCATTAAAGCAGAAATGTATTGACTACTTACATTTGCCTTGAGAGAAACGCTATTCTCTACTGGTACCACGCCTTGGATTTTGAGTGGCGGATATCCTTCTTCTTTCAAATATTCGATCTGGCATCCAATGGTTCTAAGTGCATCTACCAGTATTTTGATAGGACGCTGTTGCATTCTTTCGCTACCTGTTAAAATAACGTCCACTCCCGGTTTCACTGCAAAATACGCAGTCAAAAAACGCATCGCTGTTCCTGCGTGATGCACATCGATAACACCGCTACCTTTTGCCAGCGCTTCTCGCATGGTATTAGCATCGTCGCTATTTGAAACATTTCGAAGCAGTAATTCAGGGTAAAAAGCTTGCAATAAGAGGGAACGGTTGGTTTCACTCTTAGAACCTGTGATCTTAAGTTCACGACTAAGAATAGTATCTAGTTGGGCTAAATTTAATTTCATTATTTACGTTTCTTTTTAAGCTTTCTGGATTCAAAATGATATCCCAAAATCATCCCATACATAAGCCCACCTATTACTCTGGATAGGGCGTAGCGCAGCCACTTGCCTTCGTTAATCCGTTCAGTTACAAAAGCTGAAAAATTAAAACCTTGATACTGCATAATTAATTCTATTAAACTAAAAAGCACTATAAAACCTATTGCAAGTAGTGTTACCGATTTCCAATAGGATCTAGAAGAAAGTATAGTCTTGAACATTATTTTAATTTTTTATTATTCTGATGACGATCGTGATCTCTTTCAGTTTTAATCGCCAACTTTTTATCAAAAGCTTCTTGAAGATCAACACCTGTTTGATTTGCCAAGCATAATACTACAAAAAGTACATCTGCTAATTCTTCTCCCAGATCTTTGTTCTTATCGCTTTCTTTTTCACTTTGCTCTCCGTATCGGCGTGCTATAATTCTCGCTACTTCTCCTACCTCTTCAGTAAGTTGTGCCATGTTAGTCAACTCATTGAAATAACGTACTCCGTGCGTATTGATCCACTCGTCTACTATTTTTTGGGCATTTTGAATGTTCATTTTATATTTTTTTTAATACTACTTGTTCGCTTTCTTTTTCAATTATCTGGTTATAGAACTCTTTAATTACTTGATAGTAATCAGCAGATATAAAGGGTGTATTTAAAGTTTCTGATACTAACACCTGTATCTGGTTACCAGTCTTATTAATTCTATAAATAAATTTCCCCATGTTTTCAGGAAGTTTAAAAGCAGATGGCTTGGGTACTTCAAGAACTTTATAACCTTCAGGAATTTTAATAGAAATCATTAAATTATTGTCATAACCATATCCGAAATCAATAGGATATTTGCGATCTTCTGCTCTAAAAAAATTCTCCTTATCTCTTAAAAATAGTAATGGTGAAAAAAACATCTCATTATCAACAATTTCAATCTCATTTTCTAGAACAAATTCAAAACGCTCTCCTAATGGTTTTCCAACCTTATCCACTTCTTTTAATTCGTAGGACAGAATAGTATCTATTTCATATTTTTCTTTGATCCTTTTAATTTGTGTGTTTATATCGTTTTCTCCATATCGAACTCTAAAATCATGTGCCAAATATGACAAACGATTTGAACTTTGTTTGCCTGTCACAATACCATACTCATCAATCTCGCACATCACTGTACAGTGAAACCTAGAGCCCTCATCTGGTCTAAAGTTTATCAATTGTGAGGTTCCATTTTCTGAAAGTATTCTTCCTGACCCTTGAATTACTCTATCCGGAAGCACATTAAACTCTCCCAACTTATCAGTAGCATCCATATATAAAATATTATCACCAGACTTAACTCTAGCAATTAAGTAATCGAAACCTTCCAACGTAGGAAACAACGCCATTGTTTGGTTTACTGAGCTAACTAGAACAGGGTTCGCTTGAACCTTTGCGTACTTGAGCATGGCCACTAACATAATATTTATTTCGGCCGAATTACCAACTCCGGAAGTATATGCTTTTTTTACTCCATCAACAGTAATTACCCTAAATTTTTTATTCCAGGTCATCCGTTTTTTTACAAAATCGAAAATTTTACTAGTTCGTTGCAAGGGATCACTTATATCTTTGATAATAGAATCAATATCCTTTTTAAAATAGCTTTTTTTCTCTAATTCATTACCAAACCTTGAATCGTTATGTATAGTTTTAGCAACCTCCTCCCAACTTGTAGAATAACTTGAAATACGACTGTTGGGGAATTTAGTATACTGTAACTCAAAATCTATAGAAGCCATATAATTTTTAGGATTCCCTGAATAAGGTTCCGATTTAAATGCTGGAATATTCTCTGAATTGATTTCATAAGTATTTACCGCATACTCTATTTCATTTTGTGAATAACTCGTTTTAGAAACATAGAACCCTGATCTCGATTTTGAATTTAATACTATCTTATCACGTTTTACAGATTCCTTTAAGTTTATTGGTAGATGTCCGGAAGTGAATTTTTTAAAATTATAATATTCCGGAATTGAAATATGTATCGCCATTAGTTTTATTGGAATATTTCTTTGTAAATAGATTTTATCAATACTTCTTGCAAAAGGTGAAATGAGCTTATATTTATACTCAATAACTGATCCTTCCTGTATTGAGGGCATAGTAAATTTTGCCTCATTATAATATTCTGAATACTCATTTTTGAATATTTTATCTTTTTTCAGTTTAGTCTCTACTATTTCTCCATTTACCAAACTATAAGTGACAGCTTTCAAACCACTAAGTTTTTCTTTATCACTGTTATTTTTGTATAGATAAATATGTTCGCCAGCTTCATTAAAACCATTTTTATTATAGAGCTTTACACGTTTATGCACCTCAGTAATTAACTGAAAACCGTTATTCTGACTATACTGAAAATTAATATTTCGGCTTTCGTACAAAACCACAGCATTTGCTGTGGTATCCATTTCGTAGCTCTTTTCTAACAACTCCTGTTTTGAAACCTTGCCAAACTTAAAATCTTGTGCAAAGCCATGTGTGGTAAACATTAGGATAATAACAACTATTGAGTTAATTGAATTTTTCATTTTTTCGTTGGTTAAGATTATTCCTTTTTAAGTACGATTCTTGTCTTGTCTGTATTTTTTATATCTGTCCAAAATTGTCTATAACTCTCATACTTTTCTTTTGGAAAAATTCCATCAATCATCTTTAGAGTACGTTTAAATTTAATCTTAGATGGACTTAGCATTTCCAATTCGTAACTATAGGTTCCAAATTCGTTTGTGATAAACTTGCTTTCAGGTAACTTACTAAGTAAATATCCCGCAGGTAGATTAATCTCATACTCATCAGTATTTTGATACCCATGTCTTATAACCAAGGGGGTACGTCTATTTTCGTAAACAGGCAGATTCCCCTGATTACGATTAAACACGTTTGGAGTCACCAATAATCTGCTACCAGCTTTTTTAGAATAAGAAGAACAGGTAATCAAAAGGTCTTCTACAAATTGCACTGTTTCTTTATCATCATGAAGATTAACTGATTTAATATGTAAGTTATTAATGTAACTCCACTTTTCTTTATAATGCAAATCAAGATTCTTCGGAGTTTCAAATTGAATTTGATAATTCCAATTATACTCTAACCCTCTAGCTTCTCGATTGATAGTAGCTTCCATCGAATTATCAGCTTTTAATTGTATTACCGCATTAGTATTCAATATATTTTCCTCTGAGAAATATTTCTTTGTACGTTTAATTTCTCCACCCTCCCGTTTAACTACCAAAACATTTCTATCATCGGTAAAATCTCCTATAAAATTAAACGGTATCGTTTGATTTGTGCACTCTAACCATATATCTTCTTCTTTATCAGGAATGTTTAAAATTACATGATCCCCCTCTATAGAAGCAAAATCTGCATCTATATCTCTTCTTTCATCAGCAAAAACAACTGTATAAAACGATAGGATACCTTGACTATCTAATAACGCTTTCGTATAATTTGTAAGCGCTTTACAATCTCCATAACCTAATCGATCTACATCACTCGCTAAAAACGGCATCCATCCACCGATCCCTAATTGCACACTTATATATCTTGTTTTATTCTGAACATATTCATAGATAAGCTTCGCTTTCTCTGCTTTAGTATTTGCCTCAGCGACTAGATTATTTATTTCCTCAATAGTTGATTCAGGCAACTCATTTCTACCCATTAAAAGTTTTTCATAATACCACTTTCCAAGAGCCTTCCAATCCTTAGCTGATCCTTCCATCCCTTCTAATGTGAAATTATTTAGAAACACCTTCACAATTGGCATAACCTCAAAATAAGCCGGGCTCATGATTTCTGAACGTTTTGATACTATATTTGCCACTTCATAGGATAATTCATAATCCGAATTATTTTTAAAAATTGAATATTCTTCAAGATTTATTTCTTTACTTTTGAGAGGTATTTTAGTTGGATTGACAATTTTATAATATGATTTTTCAACACTCAATCCGTATCTTGGAACCGGAACCCAAGATTTAATGAAGGCAGTAGACGATCTTTTGATCTCACTCTCAAATATTACAGTATATGGATATCGAACCGGTGTATATTCAAAATATTTGATTCGGTCATCTCTCATCAAAGAAAAACCATCAATATAGCTTCTATCTTTGAAATCCTTCTTTTTATATTTATAAATTTCATTACCAAAACTATCATAAATCACAGCTGATAATTTATTAATTTTTCTTGAGGGATCATACCATTCGGAAAAGTTTGCAGAACGCTCCCCATACCTATTAAGCACTGTTACTGTTCTTTTGGTTTTAACCGTTACTGCATCAACAGCAGATATCTCTATCAAAATTTCTTCGACTCTAACCACTGCATTTGCATTCTTGAGCAATGCCGAATCGATCCGATTCACATGTAGTTCCGGTAAATCCTGAGAAGAAACCTCAAAAAAAGGCATGAGTAAAAATACCCAAAAAGGGAAAAGTAAAAATCTAGACATACATTATAAAATTTGGGGTAGTTACTCTTTATTCTTTGTGTCGATAAGTAAGGTAACAGGTCCGTCGTTGATTAAATTTACCTTCATATCTTTTCCAAATATACCCGTTCCAACTTTCTTACCCAAATCCAATTCTAACTGATTTACGAAACGTTCGTAAATTGGGGTCGCTATTTCAGGACTCGCTGCTTTGATATAACTGGGTCTATTTCCTTTTTTAGTACTGGCAAATAGAGTGAATTGGCTTACAACGATAACTTCTCCGTCAATATCCTGAATCGACCTATTCATCACTCCATTTTCGTCTGCAAATATTCGTAGTCTACTAATTTTACCTGATAACCACTTACTATCTGCATCGGTATCCTCTGCCTCAATACCTAAAAGAATTAATAGGCCATCTGCTATATTTGAAATTACTTCCCCTTCAACCGTAACAGAAGCTTTTAACACCCTTTGTATAATTACTCTCATGCAATGAATCTATTCTTCAGTATAATTATTCTTGCGATAATGTTCCTCCTCGCCCTCAATAATTTGCAAGTAGCTTTTATATCTAGACCAAGCAATTTCCCCAACATCCAGTGCGTCTTTAATTGCACATTTCGGTTCATTAATATGCAGACAGTTATTAAATTTGCACTTAGATTTCAGTTGAAAAAATTCAGGGAAATAATCACCTAATTCTTCTTTTTCCATATCCACCACTCCAAATCCTTTTATTCCCGGGGTATCTATAATTTTTGCATCAAAACTCAGATCAAACATTTCTGCAAAGGTAGTCGTGTGCTGCCCTTGTTGGTGTTGTTCGCTAATGGCTGTTGTCTTTAACATTAAATCCGGCTCAATTGTGTTGACCAAGGTTGACTTACCGACCCCACTATGGCCAGAAAACATACTAACCTTGCCCTGCATCATAGCCTTCACCTTATCGACATTCTTCCCGGTCTTAGCTGAAATACCAACACATTCATATCCTATTTTTCTGTATAATGCAGCGAGATATTTGATTTCGAGCAACTCCTCCTCGTTATAGGTGTCAATCTTATTAAATAAAAGCACGGCTTTTATTCCATAAGCCTCTGCCGTCACTAAAAATCTATCTATAAATGTGGTAAACGTAGGAGGATTATTTAAAGTAACCAGTAAGAAAACCTGATCGATATTGGCAGCAATAATATGCGTTTGTTTGGACAGATTTACAGATTTACGAATGATATAATTTTTTCGATCATGAATCGTATTAATTACCCCACGTTCACTATCATTCTCATCATTCGTTTTCTCCAATTTAAAATCCACCTTATCACCAACAGAAACCGGATTGGTACTCTTAATCCCTTCAATTCTGAATTTTCCTTTTATTCGGCATTCATATGTTATTCCGTTTTCAGCTTTTACGGTATACCAACTTCCAGTAGATTTATATACAATTCCTGTCATAGCTACAAAGATGCAAATTATATCCCAAATGCGCATTTGTTCTAAACCTCCTTTCCTTTATTTAGAACTGTTTTTTTGATGGTTAATAGACTCTTGATGAATGGCCTTATAAATTCGCAAAATAAATTCTTCACTCAGACCATTTTCATTTCCTTCAAGGATCATACGTCCCAAAATTTCATTCCAGCGCTTGGATTGCAAAATAGCAACATTCTGTTTTGCCTTTACCTTCCCTATTTCATCAGAAATTTTCATTCTTTTTGCCAACACCTCTAATACCTGATTATCCGCTATATCGATTTTAGCTCGTAATTGACTCAGTGCTTTTTGATACGCTTCATCTTCTCCGATTTCCTTTCGAATTTTTAAATCTTTCATCATTTGAATTAAAGTGTCTGGCGTTATTTGTTGCTTTGCATCACTCCATGCATTATCCGGATCATAATGTGTTTCTACTATCAACCCATCAAAATTAAGGTCCAATGCAGTTTGAGACAAATCAAAAATTAAATCTCTTCGACCTGCAATATGAGAAGGGTCTAAAATTAAAGGCAAATCAGGAAAACGATTTTGCAGGTCAATCGGAATTTGCCATTCTGGAATGTTTCTGTATTTAGTTTTCTCATAGGTCGAAAACCCTCTATGAATTACTCCCAGATTTTTAACATCTGCCGTATACAATCGTTCTACGGCTCCCAACCATAGCGAAAGATCCGGATTAATAGGGTTCTTTACCAACACAGGGTTATTAATACCCCTACAAGCATCAGCAATATCTTGTACTATAAATGGTGAGACTGTACTTCGTGCTCCTATCCATAGAATATCTACTCCATGTTCTAAGGCTAATTCTACGTGATGTGGATTAGCTACCTCGGTCGCTATCTTCATTCCCGTCTCTTCTTTAGCGCGTTGCAACCATTTTAGTCCTAAGGCGCCCACACCTTCAAAATTGCCTGGTCGGGTTCTGGGTTTCCAAATTCCGGCACGTAATACTGTAGCATCAGAATCTTTAAGCTGATGAGCTATTTTGACCACTTGATTTTCGGTTTCCGCACTACAAGGTCCGCCGATAACCAAAGGATGATCTAATCCAAACGCATCCAACCAGTTTCTCAATTCTTTTTTATTTTCCATAATTTCTTTTTTTATGCTGTTCAAATCATTAAATCTGTCGTTGATCAGGCTTCGATTCCGTTTAAAATTAATTTTATATGGTTGATATCTTCCATTTCTTTATGTAAACCTTCAAAATCGTCATTTTGAAGTAAACTTTTGAAATGAGAGAGGTTATTAATATACTCACTCAGTGATTCTATCACATTTTCTTTATTCTGTTGAAAAATAGGTCCCCACATGGCAGGAGAACTTTTTGCTAATCTTACTGTAGAGGCAAATCCACTGCCAGCCATATCGAAAATATCTTTTTCATTCTTTTCTTTCTGAATCACCGTTTTACCCAACATAAATGAACTGATATGTGATAAATGGGAGACATATGCAATGTGCTTATCGTGCGACACAGGATCCATATACCGGATACGCATTCCCAAAGCTGTAAAAATTTTCATCGCTCGCTCTTGCAATTTAAAAGCTGTTTTTTCTACTTCGCAAATAATGTTGGTCTTACCAAAAAACAGGGTATCGACTGCTGCTTCAGGACCAGAAAACTCTGTTCCCGCTATAGGGTGAATCGCTAAAAAATTACGCCTCTTATCATGTGTTGCTATGGACTGACAAATTTCCTGCTTTGTCGATCCTACGTCCATGACCAATGCAGTATCCTGGATTCGATCTAAAACCTGAGGCAACAAAGTCACTGTTGTCGTCACAGGTATTGATATAATCACTACATCGGCTAACCCTAATTCTTCTATGGTGGACGGTCGGTCAATAAACCCTATTTTTAATGCAGAATCCAAATGCTTTTCATTCGAATCTATCCCATAAATTATAGTATCTGGCATGGTTTGCTTAATATCTTTACAAAAAGACCCTCCTATTAAACCGACTCCAATAACAAACAGCTTCATATAGCCTTAAATTTTAGGGTTTCAACAGAAAAATCTACCCCTGCTATCCGATGTAAAGCTTCTTCAATCTGATCTATATTCGCACATAAAGAAAACCTTAAATACCCTGCTCCTTGAATTCCAAAAACTGCGCCAGGAGTAACAAAAATATTATATTCACGCAACAGTTTTTCTATAAAGTCATATCCATTTACATATGCTGGTAATTTGGCCCAAACGAACAACCCTACAGCTTTGTGATCCACCATACAATTTAATTTCTTAGCTAGTTTCCAGATTAATTTTCTTCTTTTCGCATATGTTACATTCAGATTTTCATACCACTGATCTGAAATTTGTAAAGCAGCTAAGGCTCCGTGCTGAATTCCTAAAAACATCCCGCTATCCATATTGGATTTCACTTGAAGTATTGCTTGTATTTTTTCTGCACCACCCATAACCATTCCTACCCTCCATCCTGCCATATTAAAAGACTTACTTAGAGAATTTAATTCTAAAGCATGATCCTTAGCTCCGACAACATTAAATATACTGATAGGTTCAGGGTTGAGCACAAAACTGTATGGATTGTCATTTATAACTAATATATTATGTTTTTTAGCAAAGTGAATGAGTCGCTCAAACAATAGTAGATTTCCTGAAGCACCTGTTGGCATATGGGGATAATTAACCCACATCAACTTTACCTTTCTTAAATCGAGTTGTTCCAACGCCTGAAAATCAGGTTCCCAATTATTTTGCTCGGTTAATTCATAAGCAATAGGTTCTGCATCCAGCAATTTGGTTACCGAAGCATATGTAGGATATCCCGGATTAGGAATTAATACCTGATCCCCAGCATTGAGATACGCCATAGAAACATGCATAATCCCTTCTTTTGACCCCATTAATGGTAGGATTTCGGATTCACTATCTAAATCTACACCAAATTTGTTTTGATAAAATTCGGCAATGGCTGTTCTAAGCTGAGGAACCCCCTGATAACTTTGATACTGATGCACCCCTTTCTCTCGCATAGCTGATTGCATAGCCCGAACAACCTCAACGGGAGGCTCCAAATCAGGACTACCGATTGCTAAATTCAAAATCGGTTTTCCTGCACTGGCCAGCGCTCTCACCTCACGTAATTTTGAAGAAAAGTAGTACTCTTCTACATTGTCTAAGCGTTTTGCAGTTTGTACTTTCATCGTTGTTGGTTTTTATAAGTCCCTAAAATTTTTAGCTCTAGCGTCATGATTCTCAATAAGGTGATTGCCTTTTCAAAGTATTCAGACTTCCCAAATGTGACATCAATAAAAAATGAATGTTTCCAAGGCTCATTCAATATGGGGAGGGATTGTATTTTTGTAAGATTAAGGCTACAGTCACTCATAACATTTAGTAGCGTCGCAAGACTTCCTTGCTTATGCATCGCAATAATCTTTAACGAAGCTTTATTAATTTCTTTTTTCCTTTCTACAGCTTCGGATTTTCGCTCTAGCACAAAAAACCGGGTACTATTAGTCGTTATAGTTTGAATATTATGTGCTAAAATTTCTAAACTATATAATATTGAAGCAATTTTGCCTGCGATGGCTGCAATACCTAAATTATTTTCATTTTTAATATTTCTCGCTACCGCTGCAGTATCTGTCGCTTCAACCAATTTGATGCCCGGATATTGCTTAAAGAAATCTTTACACTGTAAAAGTGCCATTGGGTGAGAGTGCACTTCATTAATATCTTCTATTTTTTGACCCGGAAGCACCATAAGACAATGATTTATCGGAGCATAAAACTCTCCTATAATGTTAAAATCACATTCATCGATATATGCATAATTTGGGATAATTGTCCCTGCAATAGAATTTTCTATGGCCATTATCGCATGTTCGCTATGCGCGTTTACCAAACTATTTGCCACTTCTGCAAAGGACATACATTCCTCTACCTCAACCAAGTCACCAAAATATGCTTGAGCTACTTGATGATGGTATGAACCTTTTATACCTTGTATGGCAACTTTTGATTTCATTCAAATTTGGGTAAAAAAAAATCCCGATTTGCATCGGGATTTTAAATTATAAACATAAAAATATTTACATAGGGATCCCGTTTCTCTCTTTAAAATAAAAGAAGAAAAAATAAAATCCGTTCCAAGTAAATAAATTATTCATTGTCTCTGTTGTAACTAGATTGCTAAAGTAAATAAAACATCGAACTTTCAAAACAAAAAGTAAACTAATTCTTTTTAAAGTTCAATCAATTATCAAACTCTTTATTTTTTGAGTTTTAAATAGGAATTATTCAAAATAGGATCCGCATATCTAAAAACCTTACTAAAATATAAGATGCTGTTAAATAACTTTCAGTTCTTTTCCTACCTTGGTGAATGCTTTAACCGCTTTCTCAAGATGCTCACGCGTATGCGCCGCAGATAATTGAACACGTATCCGTGCTTTTCCTTTTGGCACTACGGGATAAAAGAATCCGATAACATAAATACCTTCATCCAGTAATTTTGACGCAAATTCCTGCGCTAATGTAGCTTCATACAGCATTACAGGAACAATAGGATGATCTCCCGGCACGATGTCAAATCCTGCGGCAGTCATTTCGGTTCTAAAATATTTAGTATTTTCCTCTAACGTATCTCGCAGTGAGGTTGAAGCGCTTAAAAGATCCAAAACCTTGATAGAAGCACCTACTATTGAAGGTGCCACAGTGTTTGAAAATAAATAAGGTCTAGATCTTTGTCTTAACAATTCTACAATTTCTTTACGTGCTGCGGTAAATCCACCGGATGCACCTCCTAAAGCTTTACCATATGTACCTGTTATAATATCTACTCGTCCCATAACATCACAGTACTCATGCGTTCCACGGCCTGTTTTACCAAGAAATCCTGTAGAATGGCACTCATCAATCATAACCATCGCATTATACACTTCTGCTAAGTCGCAAATTTTATCTAATTGAGCAATGGTACCATCCATAGAGAAAGAACCGTCGGTAACAATTAAAATACGTCTGGAACCTTGTGCTTCTTTTAGCTGCTCTTCGAGGGAGTCCATATCGTTATGATCATATCTAAACCGTTTTGCCTTACATAATCTGATACCGTCAATAATAGAAGCATGATTAAGCGCATCAGATATGATAGCATCATCAGGTCCTAAAATTGGCTCAAAAAGTCCTCCATTAGCATCAAATGCTGCGGCATATAAGATACAATCTTCCATTCCTAAAAACTCTGCGGTCTTGCGTTCTAATTCTTTATGAATATCCTGTGTACCGCAAATAAAACGAACTGATGAAAGTCCATAACCATGTGAGTCAATAGCATCCTTTCCTGCTTGAATTACGTCTGGATGTGACGAGAGACCCAAATAATTATTCGCACAGAAATTTAAAACCTCCTTTGAATTTGTGGTATCGATTTCTGCACCTTGAGGTGTAGTAATGATACGTTCGGACTTATACAATCCTGCATCCTTAATTTCTTCTATTTCTCTTTGTAAATCTTCTTTAATATTTGAAAACATAAATATGATTTTGTAATTAATATATACCCTACGCTATTTCAGTTCTTTTTAAAATTACACTATATGTTGTGTAACTCCAAGTATCCCCTATGTTTCTTGAAAAATCCCTTTAAAATTGACAATAAATCATCCAAAAATATCTAAACGCCTTTAAGTTGGATTGATTTCGTATTGTAATTTTAATTTTTCGACCATAACTTGTGTCATCCGGTTTAAATCGTACTCGGGTTGCCATCCCCAATCGTCTCTTGCACTACTATCATCTATCGAATTAGGCCATTTTGCTGCTATTTTCTGTCTGAAGTCAGGAGTGTACTTAACCTCAAACTTAGGATATATCTTTTGCAATGCTGCTGCAATATCCTTGGGAGCAAAGCTTGCTCCAGCCAAATTATATGACGTTCTCACTTTTATATGTTCTTTTGGCGCATCCATCAATTCCAAGGTTGCACGCACTGCATCTTCCATAAAAATCATTGGCAGCATTGTGTCTTCTTCTAAAAAGCAATTGAATTCTTCTTCTAAAACAGCCTTATGATAAATATCTACGGCATAATCTGTCGTACCTCCGCCAGGTAAGGATTGATAGCCAATAACTCCAGGGTAACGTAACGAACGTACGTCGAGACCGTAGCGTAAAAAATAATATTGTGCCCAGTTTTCGCCCGCAGCTTTACTTATACCATACACCGTTGCCGGATCCAAATAAGCATCATTAGGTGTTTGAGTCTGGTTAGCTCCTTCTCCAAAAACAGCAATCGAACTAGGATAAAACACTTTTACAACCTCATTGAGTCGTGCGACTTCTAATACATTAAACAAGGTCTGCATATTAATATCCCAAGTCTGTAAAGGGTTCTCTTCACCTCTAGCTGATAATATGGCTGCCAAGTGATAGATCTGGGTTATCTTGTATTGTTTAACAACTGATTCAATTCTGTTACGATCGGTAGCATCAATAATTTCAAAAATTCCATCGGCATTTTCTTTTTCCCTCAAATCAGAAGCAACTACGTGTTCTACACCAAATTTTTCTTGAAGCGATTTTGTCAATACAGAACCCAATTGACCATTTGCACCAACGATTAAGATATTTGTATCCATATACATTCAACTATTAAGTAGTATTTACTTGCAAAAGTAACAGTTGCAATTTTTAATTTGAAATTTTATTCTATCTTCAGTAAAAATTGCGACATTTAATTAAATTAGCAACTATTTTATCTTTTTGAGATATTATAAAATACAAATGCAGTTAAATTTACTAAGCTTATGGAAGATATAGACGAAATAGACCTTACAATTTTGAGAATTCTTCAAAAAGATGCAAAAAAAACGACCAAAGAGATCGCACAGCTCCTCAATCTAACGGCTTCTCCGATCTATGAGCGGATTCGCCGTTTAGAAAAAAAAGGATTTATTCAGAAATATGTAGCTATTTTAGATAAGAAATTAATCAATCGGTCAGTGACCACTATCTGTCAAGTCTCGATGCGATACCATAATGAAGCTTTTATTCAAAAATTTGAAGAACAAATACAAAATTTAGAAGAGGTTCAGGAATGTTATCATATGGCCGGTCAAGTTGATTTTATTCTAAAAATAAATACGCCTAGTCTTGAAGCATATCATGATTTTGTAAAGTATAAGCTTTCGACTATTGAAAATATCGGAGTATTAAACAGTACTTTTGTATTAAAAGATATTAAACACACCTCGGCTTTTTATATATAAATCGAGAACCAGCTTCGCATATTAAATTTAAGTTTCTTAAGTTACTAATTAGTATTTTTGATAAAATTAAAAAACATGTCTATATCCGTCTCCCATATTTCTAAAACGTATCATCAGGAAAAAGCAATTTCAGATATTTCTTTTACGATAAAAGAGGGAGAAATTGTGGGATTTCTTGGACCAAATGGAGCCGGAAAATCGACTATGATGAAAATTCTGACCACCTACCTGCCCCCCAACCAGGGTAGTGCTATGGTAAACACATTTGACATCATAAAAAATCCATTGGATGTTAAAAGAAGTGTAGGGTATCTTCCTGAGCATAATCCATTATATGAAGAGTTATACGTGCGAGAATACCTATCCTTTAATGCAAAAGTATATAATATACCTGCCAATCGCATTGAGGAAGTTATCACAAAAACTGGTTTGACTAATGAAGCTTCTAAAAAAATTACTCAACTTTCAAAAGGGTATCAACAGCGTGTGGGTTTAGCTTGTGCTTTGCTACATGATCCAAAAGTTCTTATTCTCGACGAGCCAACCACCGGATTGGATCCCAATCAGTTAGTGGAAATACGATCGCTAATAAAAGCTCTGGGAAAAAATAAGACGGTTTTGTTATCCACTCATATCATGCAAGAGGTAGAAGCCATGTGTGATCGAGTCATCATAATCAATAAAGGAGAACTGGTGGCTGATAGATATTTAAAGGATTTAATTGACACCAAGGAACAAATTATTGAAGTTGAATTCGATTATCGTGTTGAGGAAGCTTTCTTAAAAAGAATTCCGCATGTCATGCGGGTGATAAACAAACATAATTTTGTGTACGAAATTACATTTGATACGAGTATTGATATGCGCCCGAAGGTTTTTGACTTTGCTCACGATAACAAATTAAAAATTTTACAATTATCACGGAAAAACAAAAATATGGAAAGTCTGTTTAGAGAGCTAACACAATAATTATAAACCAATATTTGAATGCAAAATCAGCTCTGAGATGTTTCAAACTCTTTCAGAATTTCTTTGAGACGTTTTACTGATATTGGTTTGACGATATAATCACTTACTAATTCATACGACTTGGCCTTAGCCACGTCCTGAGGATCTACCGATGAGGTAACAATATAAATAGTTATTTTCTTACTGCACGGTATTTTAGTGAATTCTTCCAAAAATTGCCACCCATCAAGGATGGGCATATTGAGATCCAGTAGTAAAATATCAGGTAGTTTTTCTCCACTGGATATAATTGCTTTTAACTTATCCAAGGCTTCCCTTCCATTCTTAAATACTAAGAAGCCATTACAGAAATTTGCCAATTCCATAACCTTTTTAATACCGAAAACAAAAATCGGATCATCATCTACAATACACGCTAAATCAACTTTCTTCATTTCTTAAAATATATTTTAAAAACAGTTCCTACATTAACTTCACTTTTGACTTCAATAGTACCTCCCATAGCTACTATTTGATTTTTAGTAATAAAGAGTCCTAAACCGCGAGATTTCTCGTGATCATGAAATGTTTTATACATGCCAAACATTTTAGCCCTATGCTTTTCCAGATCAATACCTAAACCATTGTCTCTCACTTCTAAAACCTGAAACTCATTTTCAACATAGCTATTTAAGGTTATAAAGCTGTTTCGCGTTTTAGCCCTATACTTTATGCCATTAGTGATCACATTAAGACAAATACTTTCAACATATGCGGCAATGCCTAAAACTTGTGTTGAAGTATCTATATTGTTTTCAATGCGTACGTCAGATTCAAGATGCATCCCTGCAATATTCTTTATCGTTTTTCGAACCGCTTCAAACAAGTTGATATGTTCCATGTTTGATTCTTCCAAAGAATTCATTACAACCACATCATTTAAATGATGTATTGTTTCATTAAGGTTCCCGGATGCTTCACACAATAAGCCAATATATTCGTTCGATACTAACTCTGGATGTTCATCGGTTAATAAATCTAATAACATCTGAAAGTTTCCGGAATGAGATCTTAAATTATGTGAAACAATGTGCGCAAAATTCAAAAGCCTGTTATTTTGATCCTGGGTAACTTCAAGTAACGATTTTAGGTCATTCTCAACTTTTTTAATTTCTCTGATATCCGTTGCAATAGCCAAATAACCGGTTATTTCTTCATCTTGCTTTAAGGCAGTCATAGTTACCAAGACAGGAAAGGTGGTGCCGTCACTACGTCGGTGAGTCCATTCTCTGGTGTCTATTTCATTTCTGAATGGTAATATTGTAAAGATCTCAAACCCTCTAATACTACACTGATATTCTTGAGATAATTGTATTTCTCTTTTTTGTATTTCTTCGGGAAGATGCAGATCGATGTAGGAACGCTTTAGAATCATTTCATCGCGATTGTATCCTAATAAATTTTCTGCTCCCTTATTAAACGTTGTGATTTGTCCATATTTATCGGTTCCAATAACACTTACCTGTGTTATATCTTCCAAAATGTTTTCTAATTTCTGTAAGGCTTCAGATAGCTTTTTTCTAGTTTTAACTCTCGGAGTGATATCCATTATTTGAGATATAAAATACAAAGGATTATCCTCCTCATCTTTTACCAATGAAACCGAGAGGATAATATGAGCCAATTTTCCACTCTTTTGAAAATAACGCTTTTCCATTTGATAAAACGATCGTTTGCCGGCCAAGAGTTCTTCTAACAATGATAGGTCCTTATCTAAATCATCTGGATGTGTTATGTCTTGAAACGTTAACTTTCGTAGTTCTTCGGCCGTATAACCTACAATATCACATAAACTTTGATTAACCTCTATCCATTGTCCCTGTATGCTAAGAATCGCCATTCCGACGGCTGCATTTTCAAAATTACCTCTAAAAGCTTCTTCACTAATCTTTAATTTGATCTCTGCTTCTTTGGCACGTGTAATATCTGCCGTATGCATAATCACACCTCCTATATTATTATCGTGCGTATACCAGGGTCTTAATTCCCAACTTAACCACTGTAACGATCCATTTTTCTTTAAAAAACTATCTTCGTCCGATTTAAGAGTTTCTCCCTGGAGGGCCGATTTAAAAATTTCCTTCCATTTTTGACTAATGGTGGGGAAAATAGCAAAATGAGATCTTCCGATAATATTTTCATTTTTTAGGCTGTAATCCTCCAACCACTTAGTTGACACAGCCAGATACCTCATCTTACTGTCAAACATGGCAATGGCTGTTGGAGCCTCTTCTATAAACAAGCGATTTTTTTCTAGCTCATTCTTACTGGCCGTTATTTCTTGATGGGATCCAATAATCCATTCCGGAGCATCATTTTTATAACTCACTACTTTTCCTCTAGCAAGCACCCAGACCCAATGCCCTTTTTTATGACGCATTCTCACTTCGCACTCATATACGGGCGTAGATTGCTCGATATGTTCCTTTAAAAGTTTTTCCGTCTTTACACGATCTTTAGGATGCACTGAATTTTTCCAGGTTTGAATTGAAACAGGTTCTATTTCCAATAAGGAATATCCAATAATTTCTGCCCAGCGCTCACTGAAGTATATTTCACCAGTTTGTAAATTCCACTCCCAAACTCCGAGGTTTGCCCCTTCAATAATATGTTGATACCGGTCCAGTTGTCTTTGCAACCGTAATTCAGTTTGTTTTAATTTAGTGGTGTCGGTAAGAGCAACTAACAAACGATTAGCTACATTATTCTCATCAAAAACACCAATACATTTACATTCAATCGCCACCTTATGGCCTAGCTTATGCACAAAATCAATATGTTCAACATACGGGGATGTTTCTGTTCTAAAATGTGATATAGAGTTTTCGAAGAGTTGGCGTAATATAGTAATCGGCAGCGAAGTTTCGCTCAAAAGATGAGAAGAGGACTCATGACCTACAAAATGACCCAGCGTATTCCAAAATTTACTGCTAATCCATATCCGTTCAAAGGTCGATAAATCCCAATACCATAGACCATCCAGGGCTATATCCTGTACAAAATCAAAGATAGCAGTATCCCTTTGCACCAAAGCATATAATTCGTCTTTTAAATGATTGCGGCTAGGGTACGATGACACCTGTAGTCGCTTAGTTTTTTTTTGAATCATTCTATTGTAGGTTTACTAGGCTGCAGATGGGGATGATAAATTTAAAGAAAAATTAATTACTTACTGCCATTTTTTTTATTTCAACATATTAAATATTTCTTAAGATTTATTGCATATCAGGCAATATAACGCAGATACACTTTAAAATTAGACCCTTTATTCACTTCACTCTCTACTGTAATTTTACCTCCCAAAGCTTCGATCTGATTTTTGGTAATGAACAATCCAATGCCTCTAGCGTCTTCATGTTTATGAAAGGTCTTATACATTTTAAATAGTTTGGATCGATTTCTATTCAAATCTATTCCCAAGCCATTGTCTGCAAAACTAATTACTACAAACCCATCCTTTTTTGTTGCACTGATCGATACTGTGCTTTGACATGTTGGTCTGCGGTACTTAATTGCATTGGTGGTCAAATTAAGAACGATACTCTCTAAGTACGCTGGCAAAGCGAGTACCTCCATATCTTTTGGCACAGTTACTTTAATCTTGACATTGTTCTCGCTGGCACTAGACAATACCCCTTGTAAAACACTATTTACAATTTTAGAAAGATTTATTTTGTTCAAATTTTGATCTACAGATGCGCTCATTACAACAACTTCACTAAGATGTCCTATTGTTTCAGCTAAACTATCTGAGGCATTTTTAAAAAGTTTTAGAATCTCATTATCAGAAAATTCCGGAAATTCTTTATGAAACAGATTTAGAAGCATTGAAAAGTTTCCCGAATGCGAACGTAAATTATGGGATACGATATATGCGAAATTTTTCAACCGTTTATTTTGATCTTCTGCGACTTCAAGCAGAGATTTTAATCGGCCTTCTACTTTCTTAATCTCACTAACGTCAGTAATTACAAGAAGATATCCCGAAATATTGAACTCATCTTTGAGGATGGTCAGCGTACTTTGTGCAGAAAAAGTTGACCTATCCTTACGTACATATTCCCATTCGCTTGTATCACCAATTTCATCGGTAGATAATGCAGTTAGTACATCAAAATCGATATATTGCTCTTTATGGGATTCATAAAGTTCATTAGATCGTTTTTTAAGCTCCTCTTTCCTATAAAAATCGACAACCGATGTGCCCTCTATCTCTTCAAAAGAATACCCTAATAAATTTTCGGCCCCTTTATTAAAAGAAGTAATAGCACCCTTTTTATCCAATCCGATAATTCCCACTTGAGTGTTGGAATCTCTTAAAATCTTAAGTTCTGCCAAAGTTGACAGCATCCTATTCTTGGCTTCAATTCTCGGACTTATATCTATGATCTGAGATACAAAAAATAATGGAGAACCCTCACTATCTCTAACTAAAGAGACCGCTAAAATCACATGAACACTGTAGCCTTCTTTATGAATATACCGTTTTTCCATGTGATAATGTGTGCGAATTCCTTCTGTCAGTTCATTCAACAACTGAAGGTCTAAGGCAAGATCGTCTTCGTGCGTAATATCCTTAAATGTCATTGCTTGCAATTCTGAAATCGTGTATCCAACGATTTCACTAAAAGCCTCATTTACTTCTATCCACTGATATTGACAATTAGAAATTGCCATGCCAATCGCAGCATTCTCAAAATTAGCTCTAAAAGTTTCCTCACTAATGCGCAATTTTTCTTCAGTATTCTTGCGCTCAGTAATGTCGTGCATCGCCACTACAGCTCCAAAAATTTCACCATCGAGACTTCTAAGCTGAGAGCCATTTACCGACACATAGCGCTTGAACCCTTCATTGGGTTTAATAATTATTTCATCAGCTTCTAACGACCCATTTTTTAGTGTGCGAAGTAGCGGTATCTCTTCCGTTTCCAAGGGTGTTTTTCCATCTGGTTTGAATAACCCATAATATCCGGAAAGCTCTGAGGTAGGCAAAACCTCAGGTGGTAAGCCATGCCAATTCTTGGTGGTTTTATTGAAAAGCGTTAGCGTTCCCGATTGATCACAAGAAACAATACCGACCTCAATACTGTCTAAAATTGCTTCCAAAAAAGTTTGCTTTTGTTGATTGGCGTGCTCTATTTGCTTGAGTTCTGTTATATCGGAAACATGCATAATTATACCTCCGATTTTCATGGTATCAGTAAACCATGGCTTCATTTCCCATGACAACCATTGTACCGAACCATCTTTCTTATAAAACTTGTCTTCCTTACTTTTTAAAATTTCTCCTTCAAGACACCTACGATGCTGTTCTTTCCATTCTTCACTAATATGAGAAAACACTTCATAATGTGACTTTCCAATGATATCTTCCTCGTGGATATCATAATCTGTAAACCATTGTCTGGAGGCTGCCAGATAGCACATGTCCAAATCAAACATGGCTAACGCACTTGGGGCTTGCTCAATAAAAGCTCTATAGCGTTCTATATTCTTTTTACTTTCAGTAATTTCTTGGCGAGATCCAATCATACGTTCCGGATTACCTTCTTTATCCCAACTCATAACTTTACCTCGGTCTAAAAACCAAATGTAACTACCATTTTTATGTCGAACTCTGGTTTCAAATTCAAAAGTAGCTTCACAGGATTGCAACGATGTTTTTAGTTTTGAACGAAATTTTTTCACATCGATAGGCTCCATACCATTGAGCCATGTATCCATGGACAAGGGTCTCAATTCGATCAAAGTATACCCTATCATTCTGGCCCAACCTTCATTAAAGATTACTTCGTCAGTTTTTAGATCCCATTCCCAAGTCCCTATGTTTGAACCTTCAATTATGTGCTCATAGCGCTGTAATTGTCTCTGTAGCTCAAATTCTACCTTTTTGAGTTTAGTAATATCGGTATGAGCGCCTAACATGCGTACCGGTTTACCCTCAGCATTTCTAATTACTAGACCTCGACACTGTATCCATAGTGTATGTCCTAATTTGTGGGTATAGCGTACCACCTGATCGTAGCTATAAGAGGGGTCGTGAAGATGCCTATTTGCATTCTCCATAGCTAGCGCTAAATCCTCCTGATTGATAATATCTTGCCACGCTGAGGATTTGTGGGGCATTACTTTAGGATCATACCCCAAAACTGTCCAAAATTTGTCATCCATCCATTCATTCTCAGGATCTTCTAAATCCCAAAACCATAAACCGTCTAATGCTGCTTTTTGAACAAAATCAAAAATCAAATCATTTTCTTTGATCAGCGTATTCAGCTCGTTTTGCAAATAATTTTTGGTGGAAGTACTTTTCTTACTGTTTTGAATAGATAATTTTATTGGCATACCTAACGTTTGAGGTTATTAGAATTTGGGGGAATTCTATAAAGTTAGGCATAAAAAAGATGATGATTCTGCGTTTTAACCACAATAATATTACGTTAAAAACATAAAAAACAATTACTTACACTTACTCCAGGTCGAATATAAGTTTACCGGTATAGAATTGTTTTACCGCTACCTCCTCTGGTTCGAATACACTTATAACATCTCCGGTACTTCGAATTTCTCCCTTTAAAGAAACTTGGGGATTTACTATTATTTTATTTGCTCCGCGATGATATACTGTAACATAATCAGCCATAAGCGACTTTCCTTCAAAACGACCGGTACCAGAATAGAGTCCGACCGTAAGGTTGCTTACAAATCCTCTTATTTTGAAAGATGCAATATTATTTCCAACAATATTTAGTTTTTCTGAATCAATGGTAAGCTCAAAAACACCTGTTGTATTACCTTCTGCATAACCAACATCTTCAGACAGTAAGGTCAGACTATCAAAACTCAATACTCCTTCTGAACGAATAGCAAATTGAGTCGCACTTCTAATTACTGTGAGCTTTGGTACACTAATATAAAATTTGGTTTGATTAAAATCTCTAACAAAATTGCAATCATTTACATTACTCAAAATAAGCTCCCCATTTATCACCTCTGCTGAGACTTCATTAATTAAGTTCTCCCCAGTCTCTACTACAACTTTCGTTGTATCTCCTTGCTTTAAAACAAGTTCGATATTCGGACCAACCAGAATTTTTGTAAAAGGCGTTACCTCCATTTCCCGACTCACGAGATTCCCCGTTCGTTGAAAACAATCTGGTGCATTCTCTGTATCACATCCCAATATAACTGTAAAAAACAACAGGAAAAGTATTGTGTGCGCTTGAATGTTAATATATCTGCTCATAATCGATATCCAATTGAGTATTCAATAGCTTCTGCTTTGGCTGCATGTGAACGAACGGTTATTGCACCAAAAATAGAGGACGTAAAGTTGTATTTTAGTCCAGCTCTATTATACATGGTCCCTTCAAAATCATAAGGGTAGTAAAAATAATATCCAAAGTTTATAAGTATAGCTAATTTATTAATGGTTAGTTCATGTCCAACATATACTCCCGCTCTTTTTGAATCCTCGTTCCCTGTAGTACCATCCCCAAAATCCCCAACCGCGCGATAATCGATATAGCGTTCCAGAGCTTTTGAGAAAAATAATTCTGACCCAACAACGATAGTACTTTTTTTATTCAATTGCTTATGTGCAAACATCCCAACCGTAAGAAAAGGGTATCTTCCCGAACCCACCAAATCACTTTCATTGAAACCTCCACTTAACATTACTCCTAGGCCAATAGGTCTTGACCCTCTTAATAAACCTTCTTCTTTCGCAATATATTGTTTTGGTTGCTGACTCAAATTATAATTCACTGCGACATTGGCAAAGAGGGTATTGGTACTTTTATTAGGTGCTTTGGAGTTGCCATTAGAGTAATGTAAAATACCTATACCCAATTGTAATCCAACATGCTGTATAACATTTTGATGGCGATAATTTAAAAGCGCATAACTAGCACTCATAATATGAGATCCATAAGCAATATTGCGGTAATTATCATCAATATCATACGGCTTCGAAGCGTAGGTTGCTCCTTGGGCTATTCTAAGCTGTAGGTATCGTCTTAAAAAATAAAAGTTATAATGTGCGAATGCTCCAATACTGATTCCTAAAAAATCATTCTTTAAATCCTGATACACTAATGAAACTCCGTAATCCGGATAATTATACAGTCTCTGCCACTCTTTATCCCCATAAGTTTGATGATTAATTGCCAGTATGAGACCTGATGGATGACTAGTGATCAGATGAGAAATATCAGGATTGTGTTTTAGTATAGTACCTTGAAAAGCATTGATATCAATGCTATATGATTTATTAGTTACAGTTTCTTTATCCACCGATAATTTCATCGGAGTCTGAGCATAACCCATACCCATGACCACAATTACAAAAAAAATGATTCTCCTTATCATGCGGCTAAAGTACTGTACCCTCCGCTGCTACACAAGTTTTTAATCTGAGTTGTTTTTTATATAAACTCAAAACTACTTAAAATATGGCTGCAGCTATTTTTTTTATATTATCGGACTTCCCCATAGAATAATAGTGCAGCACCGGAACGCCATACGCCATTAATTCTTTGGACTGGTGAATAGCAAATTCTACTCCCACTTCTCGCACCTCTGCATTTGTCTTGCACTTTTCTATGGCCTTCACTAATTCGTCCGGCATATCTAATTTAAAAACCTGAGGTAGTAAATGAAGATGCTTTTTTATTGAAACCGGTTTGATCCCCGGAATAATGGGCACAGAAATCCCAGCAGCTCTTGCCTCTTCTACAAATTTAAAATAGCGTTGATTATCAAAAAACATCTGAGTAACCACATAATCCGCCCCTGCATCAACTTTTTCTTTTAACCTTCTTAAGTCTGAATTTAACGAAGGCGCTTCGACATGTTTTTCGGGATACCCGGCTACGCCGATACAAAAATCCGAATTGGTCTCAGTCTCGACAACTTCATGTAAAAATTTTCCTTGGTTCATCGCTACAATTTGTGATACCAGCTCATTAGCATAGCAATGCCCTCCGTTTGTAGGTGTAAAATACTTTTCTTCCTTCATGGCATCTCCGCGTAAAGCCATTACATTGTCAATTCCCAAATAATGGCAATCAACCAACAAATATTCTGTTTCTTCTTTGGTAAATCCTCCACATAAAACATGTGGTATAGCATCCACATTATATTTATGAGTAATAGCTGCACAGATTCCTACAGTACCCGGACGCATTCTTGTTAGTTTTTTATCTAATAAACCCTTCTTATTTATATAAATATATTCTTCTCTCGAGGTCGTTACATCAATAAACGGAGGATTGAACTCCATCAACGGATCAATATTATTATACAACTCTTGAATATTTCTTCCTTTTTGGGGCGGAATCAGCTCAAATGAGAATAGTGTTTTACCCTTTGACTGTTCAATGTGATCTGTAACCTTCATATACTACATTACTATTAAGTGCTTTTTATAAATCGTTTTTATCAGTCCTCAGAGAGGTTAGGATTCAACCATTTTTTTGCTGATTCGAGGGTGATGTTCTTTCGTTCTGCAAAATCTTCTACTTGATCCTCTTTGATTTTACCCAGTCCAAAATAGCGTGCCTCTTCATTTCCAAAATAGTATCCGGACACAGAGGCAGCAGGCCACATAGCTAAACTATCGGTAAGCTCTACACCAATCCGCTCCTTTACGCTGAGAATTTTCCAGATTTCTAATTTTTCTAAATGATCAGGGCAAGCCGGGTAACCTGGAGCAGGCCGTATGCCTTTGTAGCTCTCTTTAATCAAAGCTTCATTACTCAAATGTTCATCGCTGGCATATCCCCAATATTCTTTCCGAATTTTTTCATGTAGATATTCTGCAAAAGCTTCAGCCAATCGATCGGCGAGTGCTTTAATCATAATAGCGTTATAATCATCAAGCTCCGATTCGAAACGCTCCGCTAATTCTCTGGTACCGAACCCGGTTGTTACGCAAAAGCATCCTATATAATCCTTCCTGTCACTATCGGAGGGCGCAATAAAATCGGATAATGCAAAGTTTGGTTTCCCTGCATGTTTTTTTAACTGTTGCCTTAATGTTCTAAACGTACCTATCGTTGTTCCATCAGCATATATGTGAATATCATCATCGTTAACTGTATTGGCTTCAAAAAGACCAAAAATACCTTTCGCTTTTAACAACTTTTGATCTATCACAGTACTCAATAGCTTTTTTGCATCTTTGAAAAGAATTATTGCCTGTTCTCCAACCACAGTATCGGTTAAAATATCAGGATACTTACCATGTAAATCCCAGGATCTAAAAAAAGGAGACCAATCAATATAAGGCTCTAATACATTCAGCTCCAAAGATTCGATACATTGCACTCCAAGTTGATTTGGTTTTTTTATCAAAGTCGACGACCAATCAATCTGAAATTTATTTTTTCTGGCTTCAGCAATGGATAAATATTCTTTGTGCTTTGTTCGTTTGTGAAAACCAATTCTAAACTTTTCATAATCAGCCTTTAGATCTCCTACATATTTCTGATTATTGCGCTGATTGAGTAGATCTCCCACAACGGTCACTGCTCTTGAAGCATCATTCACATGCACCACTGCATTTTTGTATTGGGGGTCAATTTTGATCGCTGTATGTGCCTTTGAGGTTGTTGCGCCACCAATAAGTAACGGAACCTTAAAATTCCTTCGTTCCATTTCTTTCGCTAAAAACACCATTTCATCCAGTGACGGAGTTATTAATCCGCTCAACCCAATAACATCGACTTGCTTATCTATAGCTGTTTGAATAATTTTCTCAGGAGCTACCATAACACCCAAATCAATTATTTCATAGTTATTACATGCTAAGACAACCGAAACGATATTCTTACCAATATCATGAACATCCCCCTTGACAGTAGCCATTAAAACTCTACCAGCACCCTTAGTTTCCTTTCCGGTTTGGGGGTTTTTCTTTTTTTCTTCTTCGATGAACGGTAATAAATAGGCCACTGCTTTTTTCATTACTCTTGCAGACTTTACCACCTGTGGTAAAAACATTTTACCGGAGCCAAAGAGATCTCCAACCACATTCATACCTGTCATTAAATGACCTTCGATAACCTCAATTGGTTTTGTAACAGATAATCGTGCTTCTTCTATATCCTCGAGCACGTAGGTATCGATTCCTTTTACAAGCGCACGTGTTATTCGAACTTGCACCGGTTCTTCCCTCCAGGATAGGTCTATCGTACTTTCTTTTGCTTTACTGACTACGGTTTCTGCAAAATCTAAAAGTCGTTCTGTAGCATCATCTCTTCGATTTAGCATCACATCTTCTACACGTTCCAGTAAATCTTTAGGGATGTCATCATATATTTCCAGCATAGTTGGATTCACAATCCCCATATTCATCCCCGCCTTAATAGCATGATATAAAAACACTGAATGCATCGCCTCTCTTACAGGGTTGTTACCTCTGAAAGAAAAAGAAACATTACTTACACCTCCACTAACACTACAATAAGGCAGATTTTCTTTGACCCAAGCCGTAGCTTCGATAAAATCCAACGCATTTCGTTTGTGTTCCTCCATGCCTGTGGCTACGGGAAAAATGTTTAAATCAAAAATGATATCCTCCGGAGGAAACTTCACCTTATTGACAAGAATATCATAAGACCGTTTAGCTATTTCTATTCGTCTCTCATAAGTATCTGCCTGACCCACCTCATCAAAAGCCATAACAATCACTGCCGCTCCATAACGCTTAATAGCCTTTGCGTAATTTAAAAACTCTTCTTCTCCTTCTTTTAAACTTATGGAGTTTACAACACATTTACCCTGAACCACTTGTAAACCGGCTTCGATAATTTCCCATTTTGAACTGTCAATCATGATGGGAACCCTAGCTATATCAGGCTCTGAAACGATAAGATTCAGGAATTTGACCATGGCTTCTTTGCCATCGATCAAACCATCGTCCATATTAATATCAATGATCTGAGCTCCACCTTCAACCTGATGTCTGGCTATGTCTAAAGCTTCTTCAAATTTTTCTTCTTTTATCAGTCTTAAAAACTTCTTAGAACCAGCTACATTGGTTCGCTCTCCTACATTGATAAAGTTAGTATCGGCTGTTACGACCAAAGGTTCAAGTCCTGATAATTTTAAAAGTCTATGCTGTTCAGTCATGGTGTTTAAATGCTTTTTATAGTACGCACTTGTCTTGGTTTATATTTTGAGGCTATCTCAGCAATGGCTTTTATATGTTCTGGTGTGGTTCCGCAACAACCCCCAACAATATTCACTAATCCTTTTTCTAAATATTCCTTAATTTGGGATGCCATCTGTTCGGGAGTTTCGTCATATGCTCCGAAAGGATTAGGTAAACCGGCGTTCGGGTGTGCAGAGACGGCAAACGATGTTTTTTGAGCCAGAACTTCCAGATGCGGGGTGAGTTGACTCGCCCCAAGTGCACAATTGAATCCAACAGAAAGTAACGGAATATGGGAAACAGAAATTAAAAAAGCCTCGGCCGTTTGACCAGAGAGCGTTCTCCCACTAGCATCTGTGATCGTACCACTAATCATTATAGGAATATTACACTCTCGCTCCTCCTTTATTTCTTCAATTGCAAAAAGAGCTGCTTTTGCATTGAGTGTATCAAATACGGTTTCTACTAACAACACATCTACTCCTCCGTCTAGCAAAGCATTTACCTGCAAAGCATAGGCTTTCTTTAGTTCATCAAATGTTACCGCGCGGTAGCCCGGATCGTTTACATCAGGTGACATACTCGCTGTTCGATTTGTTGGTCCTATAGATCCGGCAACAAACCTAGGTTTCTCAGGTTCCTTTTCTGTAAATATGTCGGCAGCTTCTTTAGCAATTCTAGCGGATTCAAAATTGAGTTCATATACTAAATCTTCCATTTGGTAATCAGCCATGGCAATGGTAGTTCCAGAAAAAGTATTCGTCTCAACGATATCAGCGCCAACTTCAAAGTAATAGGAATGAATATCTTTAATTACTTTTGGCTGAGTAAGACTCAATAAATCATTATTCCCCTGTAATGGCACAGGCCAATCTTTGAACCGCTCACCTCTAAAATCTGCTTCGCTAAATTTATGACGTTGTAACATGGTACCCATGGCGCCATCCAAAATTAAAACTCGATCCTTTAAAACTTCAGAAATATCTTTCATACACAACCTTGAGGGCTCAAAAGAGACCTATTATTATTAAAAAAAAACCACAACAAACTAGTATATGGTTAGTATATGTATCAAGAAAAAACAAGGAAAAAGCATAGTATACACTACTATGAATCTGAGTTATCTATTCCCTAAGGGATAGAATGTAGCACCTTCTTTAACAGATAAAGGGTTGCTAAGGCTTCGCAGGGTCTATTCCCTCCGCCTTTCTTGATAACATTTAAATATACTTAAGAACTAATCAATACAACTATTGATTTTATAACACAAAGTAAGGATATAGCTTTGTGTTATGCAACTTTATTTTGAATTATATAAATGCATAGTTTTTATAAACACTGCAATTATGATTCTGGTGCTAATTCAATCTCCAATCCATCCAGTTCCTGAGTAATCGGAATTTGACACCCTAAACGACTGTTATCTTCAACATAAAAAGCCTCTGCCAACATCATATCTTCATCGTACCCCATCTCTGGTAACGGATGATCTGATAAAACATAGCATTGACAAGAAGCACACATTGCCATCCCGCCACAAGTTCCTTCAACCGGTAACTCATACGCCTTACAAACCTCCATAATATTCATAGCCATATCGGTTGGAGCCTGCACTTCGTGTACCACCCCTTCTCTATCTTTTATTTTTATCGTGATATCTGACATCTAATAATAACTTGTAAGTAACTTAAATATTTTGATTTCTTATTCAAAGATACTGAACTCATCTTGACTTTTAGATTATTACCAAGAATGAGTTCATTAAAAAGAAGGATTCTGAGATAGAATCCATCTTGTATGTATGCTGGTATTTTATTGTCTAGTTGATAGATTTCACAACTTCTTTTTTGGCTTCTTTTTTAGTTCCATCAAAGCCTTCTACTCCACCAACTGTTGTATATTTCATCACATATTTTTTATCCGGAAAAATACGTTGGTAGGCGCTTTGACACATGATAGCAGCTTCATGAAAACCGGACAGGATTAGTTTCAGCTTTCCTTTATATGTATTCACATCTCCAATGGCGTATATTCCGGGAACATTGGTTTGATAATCGTACGAATTATCGACTTTGATAGCATTCTTTTCGATTTCTAACCCCCAATCTGCGATAGGTCCTAACTTTGGAGATAATCCGAATAAGGGAATAAAATAATCAGTCTCAAAATGAATATCTCCTTCAGTTTTATGACGAATTCCCACGGCGGTTAATTTCTCATCTCCCTTCAACTCCTTTACTTCTGCTTCAGTAATAAGATTTACTTTTCCTAGTTTTGATAATTCTGCAACACGTTCCACAGAATCAAGTGCTCCCCGAAATTCGTTACGTCTATGAACAAGAGTTACCTCACTGGCAACATCTGCCAAAAAAATGGACCAGTCTAATGCTGAATCACCCCCACCTGCAATAACCACTCTTTTATCACGATACACTTCTGGATCTCTAATAATATAGGCTACTCCATTATCTTCATATAGATCAATATTTGGAATCGGTGGTTTGCGTGGTTCAAAAGAACCTAATCCTCCAGCAATAGCTATGACAGGTGCATTATGTTTTGTTCCTTTATTTGTAGTCACAACAAAAGTGTCATCTTCCAGTTTCTCGATCGTTTGCGCCCTTTCGCCCAGTGTAAATCCAGGCTCAAAAGGTTTGATTTGTTCCATTAAATTGTTGACCAGATCTCCCGCTAAAATCTCAGGAAATCCGGGGATATCATAAATCGGTTTTTTAGGATAGATTTCGGCACACTGTCCTCCGGGTTGTGGTAAAGCGTCAATTAAATGTGTTTTAAGCTTAAGTAACCCCGCTTCAAATACTGTAAATAAGCCTGTAGGTCCGGCGCCAATTATTAATATATCAGTTTTGATCATTTTCAACTTCTTTTTTTCCTATTAATCCTTTGGTGAATTCGTTTAATATTTCAACTTTTTGTTCAAAATCACCTTGTATTGTTTTTCTGTATTCGTTTAAATTTTTTACCAGGTCATCTATGTTTTCGGGAATTACTTCCTCGAAAAATTGACGTAACCGCTTTGCTGTAGTCGGTGATTGTCCATTCGTGGATATTGCGACTTTGACATTCCCCTTGGTAACAATTCCTCCCATATAAAAATCACAATAGGGTGGATTATCTGCAACATTCACTAAGATAGCTCTTTTTCGACAATCTCTGTATACCGTCTTATTGACCTCTGGCTTGTCTGTCGTAGCAATCACGATATGCTTACTCTTGAGAAAACGTTTTTTGTAATTTTTGGTTATCAATGTAACTCCAAAACGATCTGCTAAAGTTTTTGTTTCTTCTCTAAATATGGGTGAAATCATAGTTACCTGGGCATCAGGACTTGATTTTAAAAGAAACGTAAGTTTTTCTAAAGCAACATTGCCTCCACCAACAATTAGAACTTCTAATTGCTTAACTTTTAGAAAGATTGGATACAAATTATTACGGCTAGAGTGAGAATCCTCTTGTAGTGTAGTATTTTTATTATGCTGTACAGCTTCTTTCATCACCAACTCCTTACATTACTATCATGATACACTTCTGCTTGTACATTCTGAAGAAATCTATCTTTCACAGACAAAAAACTTCTTTGCGCAACCACTTCTCCTATGACGATTATTGCCGGGGAAGACAAATTTTTATCTTCCACAATATGCTCAATAGAATCAATCGTTCCTATCCCAAACTTCTCGTGTATGGTTGTGCCATTTTGTATAACAGCGACCGGCATATTAGCTTTATTTTGGGCAGCAAAGATACTAACTATTTCACTCAACTTACTCATTCCCATCAAAATTACCACCGTCGCATTGGATTGTGCTGCCAATTGCACATCGCCAGATAGTTTATGAGATTTTGTAGTTCCTGTAATAACCCAAAAGCTTTCTGCTGCTCCGCGTTTTGTCAGCGGAATCCCCTGATACGCAGGAACAGCAAGGGCTGAAGAAATACCAGGCACTACAGCCGTCTCGATACCATGTTTTTGGGCTTCGTCAATTTCTTCGGCACCACGACCAAAGATGAAAGGATCACCTCCTTTGAGACGGACTACGTGTTTGAGGCTTTTTGCACGATCAATAATTAATTCATTGATTTGTGCTTGTTGATACGTATAACAACCTTTACGTTTACCAACAAAAATCTTTTCGCAATGCTTGGGCGCATATGCAAGTAACTCCTCATTTACTAGTGCATCATATAGTACTACATCTGCACTATGTAAAGCATGAATTGCCTTCAATGTGATCAGTTCAGGGTCTCCCGGTCCTGCACCAACAACGGTCAATACTCCTTGACGATCTTTATCCACGTTACCATTTATCTTTATTTTCATAGTCAATTGCTCTAAATTTTAGCTACGCGGTAATTTCTGATGTTCTCAAACTTCTAGCCTTTGCTATAAATTCCTGGGTTGCTTTTATATAAGAAAGTGCAAACTCTTTTGTCGGCGCATTCTCCTTAATTTGATATGCCAGCGATGAAAATGTAGTACTCAAGGAAATTTTACCGGTTGTTACAAACTCTTCATCAAATTGACTTATGATTCCTGCATGGGTATTGGTTTTTTTATTTTCTGCCAATAACAAGGCTTTTGCAGAATTTACCAACGCGCTATACGCGTGATAAATAGCGTCAGAATAAATAGTATCAACTAAAGATTTTTCTGCATTTTCTACTTTCTCTTCACTCTCCAGAAATAATGTTTCTATCAAATCGATTACTACACCTGCACATTCACCAATCCCTATTTCTTTTACATATTTATCTTCATTACCCCAGTCAATAAAATCCTCCTGCGTTAGATTCTCAATATTTGATAAATCGGTAAGTAACTCATAAAAGTATTTCTCTCCTTTCTCTTGATAATAGTCCATAAAAGGAATACCCGAACTATTTTTCTCAAAATCATCCAAAATTCGACGTAAAGCTTCCGGTCCTCTTCTACTGGGAATCTTAACTACTTTATCTGCAAAACGTCCGTTTCCATCACCCATATTTCCACCACCAAGCAACACTTGTAAGGCCGGTGCGACTAATTTATCTTTGGTACGAACAGACATTCCCTGAAAGCCAATATTGGCCATATTATGTTGTCCGCAGGCGTTCATACAACCACTGATCTTGATAACCATGTCATCTTTTTCCAGATATTGCGGGTACTCTAATTTGATTATACGCTCCAATTCCTCGGCGATCCCTGTACTACTTGCAATACCTAAATTACATGTATCCGTTCCAGGACATGCTGTAATATCAATAGCTTTGTTATATCCAGGAGCTGCAAAGCCGAGTTTTTCTAAAATTGTATAGACCACAGGTATCAAATCCTCATGGACATGCGGAATCAAAATATTTTGTCGTAAGGATAAACGTAACTCCCCCGCAGCATATTTATCAACTAAATCTGCGAGCAAGCGTGCTTTGTCAGTATAAAAATCCCCGAGAAGCGCTTTGATACCAATAGCAACGTATCCTTCTTGTTTTTGTCGTATTACATTGGTTGATTTCCAAAGTTCAAACGCTTTTTGGTCTGCAATTTCGACCACGGGAGCAACTATCTTTTTTGGCACTGAGATTTTATATGACTCAGCATCAATCTTCACACTTTTTTGCGGAATAGCAAGTTGTTCTTCTTCAACAAGTGTTCTAAAAGCCTCCAGACCTATATCCTTTATTAGAAATTTCATTCGCGCCTTCGCCCTACTTTTTCTTTCGCCATGACGGTCAAAAACACGTATGACGCCTTCCATCAAAGGGATTATTTTTTCGGTAGCTAAAAATTCATAAAAAACATCTGCATGACGGGGTTGTGAACCAAGACCACCACCTAACATTACTTTAAATCCTCGAACACCATTCTCCATTTTAGCTATAAATCCAAGGTCGTGCATGTAAGAAAGTCCTGTATCTTCATCGGTCCCGGAGAAGGAGACTTTAAACTTTCGCCCCATTTCCTGACTTATTGGATTTCTAAGAAAATATTGAAACACAGCGTGAGCATAAGGGGAAACATCAAACGGCTCGTTTGGATCTATCCCTGCGGTCTCTGAAGCGGTCACATTACGCACCGTATTACCACATGCTTCTCTAAGAGTAATGTCGTCTTTTTCTAACGCTGCCCACAATTCTGGAGTACGATCTAGATCCACATAATGAATCTGAATATCTTGTCGTGTAGTAATATGTAAGCGTCCCCGTGAATACTCGTCAGACACTTCACTAATTCTTCTTAGCTGATTAGACGTTACTTTACCGTATGGTAATTTGATACGGATCATTTGTACGCCTTCTTGTCGTTGTCCATACACCCCTCTGGCTAAACGAAGACTTCTAAATTTTTCTTCGTCCACCTTGCCGTTCTTGAAAAGTTCGATTTTATTGGCTAATTCCAAAATATCCTTTTCAACTACGGGATTTTCTATTTCAGTTCTAAAACTTTGCATTTTGCTTTGATATTTTTCCTTATAAAAGGACGTATGTATGACTTTTGTATATGAACTATTCCTACTTATAAATACATTAAAATACTTTGATTATCAGCATGATATTCTAATCAATAAAACCAACACCTGCAGTAGTATTTGTTTGTGCGTCAATAAGTATAAAAGAACCTGAAGCCTTATTGTTTTTATAACTATCAAAAGCCAAAGGTTTACTTAATTGAATTGTTATACTTCCGATTTCATTGAGCTGTAACGCATTAGTTGATTCATCAATGTTAGAGAAATCGGTGGCAACCTGTCCATGAATTGCTTTGATCTTAGACAGTATTCTGTTACTTCCACTCTGCAGAAAATAATTAGCTCCGGGAACAAGGTTTTTACTATCCATCCAACATACAGTGGCAGTGAGTTGCTTAGCTACTTGTGGCTTCTCCTCGAATTTAACAATCATATCCCCTCTACTAACATTCACATCATCATCTAAAGTCAGCACAAAGGAGCTGCCACGACTTGCCGTATCAAACTGCTTATCAAAAAAATGAATTTCTTTGACTTTTGAAGTTGTCAAAGAAGGCAATACGGTAATATCATCCCCAACAGAGAGATCGCCCCCATATAATTTACCGGCATAGCCTCTAAAATCATGAAATTCATCCTTTTTGGGACGAATAACGGTTTGTACCGGAAAACGCACCTGCGATACTTCGTAAAGATCTTGAGCGTTCAGTTCTTCTAAATGCTCTAGTAAGGTTTCTCCAGAATACCAAGGTGTATTTGCTGATTTTTCAACTACATTGTCGCCTTGTAGAGCGCTGACAGGAATAAACGTTATATTCTGCTCGGCGTAGGCACTCTTGTCAATCAATTTTTGAAACTCTGCTTTTATAGCCTTAAATGTATTTTCAGAAAAATCTACTAAATCCATTTTATTAATGGCAACAATAATATCTTTTACGCGCAGTAAATTATTAATAAAGAAATGTCTGTAGGTCTGTTCGATCACTCCCTTTCTTGCATCCACCAAAATGATAGAAGCTTGAGAAGTAGACGCTCCCGTAACCATATTACGTGTATATTCGATATGACCCGGTGTGTCGGCGATGATATAACTTTTTTTACGTGTAGAGAAATAAATATGAGCCACATCAATCGTTATTCCTTGCTCACGCTCTGCAACCAAACCATCGGTTGCTAATGAAAAATCTAAATAATCGAAACCATTGGCTTTACTCTTAGTTTCAATGGCTTCCAGTTTATCAGTAGTTAATGATTTGGTATCATATAAAATTCTACCAATCAAGGTGCTTTTACCATCATCTACACTACCAGCTGTCGCTATTTTTAATACGTCCATAGCTTTTTATATTAGTACTCTATTGAGTTTGTATTTATAAATATTTGTTGGAGATTTTCTGTTCTTATAGAAAAGAGGATTCTAGAAGTATCCTTGTTGCTTACGTTTTTCCATTGCAGCCTCAGAGCGTTTATCATCGATTCGTGCACCACGCTCAGAAATTTTAGAATCTCTTATTTCGGCCACCACTTTTTGAATGGAAAAAGCATCAGAGAGTACAGCTGCCGTGCATGACATATCACCCACCGTTCTAAATCGAACCATTCGCTCCTCTACCACTTCATCAGATTCCCGATATACAACTGCATCTTCCGCAGACCAAATCATCCCATCCCTAAGAAATGTTTTACGGGTATGAGCAAAATATATTGATGGAATTTCAATGTGTTCTTCTTCGATATAGCTCCAAACATCAAGCTCTGTCCAATTACTAATTGGAAAAACGCGTACATTTTGACCTAACTCAATTTTTCCATTTAGATGATCAAATAACTCGGGGCGTTGATTTTTTTCATCCCACTGCCCAAAATCATCCCGTACCGAGAATATACGTTCTTTGGCTCGTGCTTTTTCTTCATCACGTCTTGCACCACCAATAGCAGCATCAAATTTAAATTCTTCTAATGCATCGAGCAGCGTTGTAGTTTGCAAACTATTACGACTTGCATACTTCCCTTTTTCTTCGACTACTTTGCCTTGATCAATGGCATCCTGAACATTACGTACAATAAGTTCGACACCTAATTCTTCAACTAATTTATCGCGAAACTCTATGGTCTCAGGAAAATTATGTCCGGTATCGATATGAAGTAAGGGAAAAGGAATTTTTGCGGGATAGAAGGCTTTCTGTGCCAAGCGAACTAAAGTAATCGAGTCTTTTCCACCAGAAAAGAGCAACACAGGTTTTTCAAACTGAGCTACAACTTCTCTAAATATATATATCGCTTCACTCTCAAGATGCGCTACATTTAATCGGGTACGTGTATCTGTTTGAGCCTCTAAAACTTTTTTTTCTAATACTTCCATAGTTGGTCTGTTCTTCATCTTGGTTAGTTGGTGTGTATCCCACATTCTCTATTTTCTAATACTTTGGTTGGATCAAAATATTTAAATTCATTAGGTAAATTATTCTTTGACAAGTAGACATCTAGCTCGGCATCGCTATAATGATAAAAAGGGCTCACTTTGAGCACGCCATCTCCCCCGTAACTCAAAATATCTAAACTATCTCTCAACGCGGTTTGACCTTTTCTCAAGTTCGTAAACCAAACATCAGGCACATACTCGCTCATAGCACGTTTAAACGGCTCTAACTTTACTTGTTCCGTAAACTTTTGATGTTTTGGATCATCAATTCCGGGAACTCCTAAAACAACATCACGATGTGCAGTTGTTTGTTTGGGTACGTATAATTTAATATTCAGTCCGAGCTGAGCGATTACTTCCTCAGCATGCCTATATGTTTGAGGCGTATTGTAACCTGAATCGCACCATATTACAGGAATATCTTTTTTAGCATCCACGCATACCTGTAAAATTGACGCTTCATAGGGTCTGAAATTAGTGGTAACAACGGGGCGATCCGCATGACTAATGGCCCATTGTACTACTTCTAAAGGTGTTTTATTCCTAAAACTTTCATTTAATGCTACTAATTCGTTTTCAGTAAATTTCATGCTGTTTCTTTTTCTTTCTTTTTCTATGCAATTTATTTCCCAAGGTGTTTCAGAAAATCAAAAAAAATGGATTCTTCTTGTTTTTGCTAAAGCAATTACTTCCCCCATTTTATCAAGTTCCATAAACGTTCGTGAAAAAAATATAAAATCATTTTTGTAACAAAATCAACGGATGCAATAGATGTTGCCAAAACTATTTCTCCCGTCAATATATAGGATATCAATAAGGTATCTAAAGTTCCAATGACCCGCCAACTAACTGCTTTCGCAATACTACGCACCGGAGATTCTGAAACGCTATCCTTTTGATAGGTAGTTTTTTTTGCAGCTACTTTTTCTAATATCATTTGATCTAAAATCATTCTATTTTTTCATTAACCCTATTATCCTATCGGATTAGTAGGATAACAAATGTAGTATATTTTATTTGAAACTCTTTAGGAAAATAAAAAAAATCGATCCCTACCTCAAAGTATGTAGGAAAAATCGATTTTTCAACTAATTTTGGAGCTTTAAAAATTATTTATGATGAAAAAATCAACTTATCTTATTACTTTATTCTTAGCATTAACTTTTATTTCCTGTAGTAAAGATGATGGAGATTCTGCATCGGAGCCTGAATCTTCTGCTTCACTAATTGCTGGAGATTGGGATCTTACAAACTTTGAAATTGCTGATGGTAAAAGTACGCTAAGCGTTCAAGGCCAAACATCGGTAACGGATTATTCCTCTACCGGTAAGAATTTTGCCAGTGTAATCACTTTTTCTGAAAACCCGAACACACTTGTTAGTAGTGGAAGTTTTGATACGGTTATAGAAATGTCAGTAGATGGAGTCACAACATTTACCCAAGTGGTCCCGGGAGAAGACTATCTTGTCACAGGTACCTGGAAATTAGAAGGAGATGAACTCACTATTACTAATGAAGCTTTGGAGCAAACAGATATTGCAAATGTTTTGACATTGGACACTACTACTTTAATATTTGAAATTAATCTGAACCGAACGTTACAAGTATCTGGTTTCCCTTTTGAACTTGAGGGAACAGCAGTTTATACTTTAAAAAGAAAATAAAATTTACCAATGATATAAAAAAGGTTGGGTTATACTCAACCTTTTTTTATGCCTTGTAACGCCCGATCAATATCTCCAATAATATCATCAATATGCTCTAAGCCAACAGAGCATCGTACCAAGCCGTCAGTAATACCAACGGCATTTTTATCTTCCTGTGCTAATTTACTGTGCGTTGTTGACGCGGGATGCGTGACAATGGTTCGGGTATCTCCTAAATTTGCTGATAACGAACATAGTTGGATGGCATCAAAAAAAGTTTTACCGCCATGTACACCTCCTTTTACTTCAAAAGAAATAATATTACCCCCTAAAAGCATTTGCTTCTGAGCGATTTCAAATTTGAGATGAGACGGTAGAAAAGGGTACTTCACCCAATTAACATTAGGATGTTGTTCTAAAAACTTAGCTAATTCATGCGCGTTCTGACAGTGTTTTTCAACACGCACTGCCAGTGTTTCCAAACTTTTTGATAACACCCAAGCATTAAAAGGGGATAATGCCGGACCTGTATTGCGAGAAAATAAATATATCTCCCGAATTAATTCTTTACGCCCCACGGTAACCCCTCCTAATACTCGTCCCTGACCATCAATCAGTTTGGTAGCCGAATGGATAACCAAATCTGCTCCAAACTTGATAGGTTGTTGCAAATACGGCGTTGCAAAACAATTATCAATAATCAGTAGTAGATTATATTTTTTGGCTATTCTCGACAATAACTCCAAATCTACAATATCAACCCCTGGATTCGTGGGTGTTTCAGCATATAACACCTTGGTGTTCGTCTGAATTAGGGTTTCCATCTCATCTACCTGATCAATAGTATAATAGCTAGTTTCTATATTCCATTTTGGAAAATATTTAGTAAACAAGGTATGTGTAGACCCAAAAACAGATCGACAAGAAACAATATGATCCCCACTACTTAGTAATGCTGCGAACGTCGAAAAAACGGCTGACATACCCGTAGCAAAAGCAAAACCATCTTCAGCACCTTCTAACTGACACATTTTTGCCACAAACTCTGAAGTATTTGGGTTGCTAAAACGGCTATATAAATTGCGTTCTTTTTCTTCGGCAAATGCTGCACGCATTTCTTCAGAATCTTCAAAAACGAATCCTGAAGTTAAATATAGCGGTGTCGAGTGCTCAGCAAATTGTGTTTTTTCATTCTGTATACGCACTGCCTGGGTTTCAAAATTGTCATATTTTAATTTCATACTTCCTTCTTATTGAGCACTGTTTTATATATTATTTTAGCTGTTGGTTCCAGCGTTTTAGAAACTGAACAATATTTATCAAAAGATAATTGGGCTGCTCGCTTTGCTTTTTCAGGATCAATATCTCCTTCAAGAAAAACAGTCACTGTAATTTCTTTGAAGGGAGACGCTCCTCCAATTTTTTCTCTTGCCCCCTCGACCTCGGCACTATAGGATGTGATATCTTGTCGTTGTTTTTTAAGAATAGAAATCACATCAATCGCACTACATCCTGCAACCCCCATTAGCACATATTCCATCGGACTTGGTGCTAGATCATGCCCTCCTGTTTCTGTCTTGTTATCGATGTAGGTCACATGTCCTCTTTCATTACGCAATTCAAAGTGATAATCCTCATTTAATCGTTTCAGTTGTATTTTCATGTGTTTAAATTTTATAGGGAGTAGTACCCAGATGTATAGTTATTGTGAACATCAAAGTTACTCTTTATTATCCTCTTTCTGCCAATCGTAAGATGTCACCAAATACACCTCTGGCAGTGACAGAGGCTCCTGCTCCGGCACCCTGAATTACAATAGGTTGATCCCCATAAGATTCTGTGAATATCTCAAAGATAGAATCTGAGCCTTTTACTTGCCCCAAAGCACTCTGTATAGGGACTGATACTAGCTTAACTTCTAAGATTCCTTTTTCTCGAGATAAATCTCCATGCAATTCTCCTAAATACCGCAATACATGCTCCCTCTTTTGAACATTTTTGATTTGCGCAAATTCTGCATCGAGTATCTGTAAGTTAGAGAGGAAATCTTTAACCTCACCGCCTCGCAACGATTCTGGAATCAAATTTTCAATCAAAACTTCATCAAGTTCATTATGCAAATCCAACTCTCTGGCTAATATTAAAAGTTTACGCCCTACATCATTACCAGACAAATCTTCTCTCGGATCGGGTTCTGTAAAACCCTTATCAATTGCCTCTTGTAATACTATACTAAAGGATTTGTCCTGACTTGAATATGTATTAAACAGATAGCTAAGGGATCCGGAAAAAACACCTTTAATTCTCGTGATATTCTCACCTGAAAGATGTAATAATTTGATGGTATCTATTAAAGGAAGTCCGGCGCCTACATTCGTTTCATACTGATATTGTTTTTGATTTTCTTCTAAGATTTGCCTTAACTTTCTATAAGAATCAAAGCTCAAGGTGTTAGCTATTTTATTAGAAGATACTAAATCAAACCCATTGCAGACGAGTTGTGCATAATGATTCGTAAAAATTTTGCTTGCTGTATTATCAATCGCAATCAAATTCGCTAAATGATGCTTCTTAGCATACTCAATGACATCTGTTACGCTATAGCTCCTCCCATCGTTCTCTATTCGTGTTTTCCAGTTTTCGTCAATTCCATGCTTATCAAGCACTATTTTCTTTGAATTTGCAATGGCTATAATATTTAGACTAATCCCTTTTCGCTTTTGGATTTTCTTTGTAGAGCCCAATATTTGATTAATTAACGCTCCTCCCACCAATCCATGCCCGAATATAGCAAGGTTAATTTTTTTAGCAACCCCAAAAACCTCACTATGCATTACATTTAATGCTTTATACAACTCATTACTTTTAACAACTAAGCTTACCGTCGAGCCCGCTAGGGTATTACTAAAAAGTAAAGGTGTAATTTGATTTTTGATTAATGCGGTATAGGGTTTATGAAAGGTACTAAGTTGTTGTCCAATAATCGAAATAACTGAAACATCTTTTTCAACGGTGATTTTATGCACATCACGTTTATAAAAATCATTCTCAAACTCTTTTTCCAAAACTGTTGCTGCCTGATGGGCTTTATTTGTTTTTACAGCAAACCCAATACTACGCTCTGAAGAGCCCTGAGACACCAAACTCACACTAATATTTTCGGCTGCCAAGACTTTAAAAATTCTTGCATCAACTCCAACTTTATGCAGTAATCCTCGACCTTCGAGATTTATCAATGTCATATCTTCAATTACTGAAAGTGTCTTGATACCGGTATTATTTTGAGAAGCGGTTATTAAGGTCCCCTTATTTGAGCGGTCAAAAGTGTTTAATATTCGCAAAGGAATATTCTTATTAAGCAGCGGTATGATCGTCTTTGCATGAAGAATGTCTGTTCCAAAAGATGCCAGCTCATTAGCCTCTGCAAAGGATAACTGATCGATCTGTTTCGCGTCAGCAACAAGCTCGGGGTTTGCAGTATAAATTCCGCTAACATGTGTATAATTTTGAAGCTCTTCTGCATCCAGATAATTTGCCAACAAGGAAGCGGTGTAATTACTTCCATTCCTACCTAAAGTAGTCGTGTCATTATTTACACTAGAAGCAATAAAACCAGTTACAACATTAACCGTTGTCCCATTATACTGCTTAAAATGTTGGAGGACATTGCTTTTCGAAATTGCATCCAATGGTTGCGCTTCACCAAACCTTGCATCTGTTTTTATTAAGAGTCGGCTATCCGTATAATTTGCATTAATTGCTCTCTCCTTAAGTAAAAAGGTCACCGTCTTTGCGGAAATCACCTCTCCCAGTGACAATACCTGATCTTTTATACGCTCACTATAATCTCCTAAGAGTTGAACTCCATCAAAAATTTTTTGCAGTAACTGAAAATCTTCTTCCAGCAACTCTTCATCTAATATGATATTTTGATAAATTTTAAAACATTCCCAGTCATTTTTATAATCATATCCTTTTGCTGCCTTATCAAGAATCTTTTCTAACTCATTAGTTGCATTTCCCCTAGCGGACAAAACCACCGCAATTCGCTTCTTATTAAGAGCATGTTCGGCAATAATCGAAAGTACTGTATTGATACCCTCACCATTTGCTAAGGATTTTCCTCCAAATTTTAAAATTTTCATTTTTTAATTTTTAAATATTGTATTCAGGCAAATACTCAATTGTTCAAACTCTATAAGAAAAGCATCATGTCCATGAATTGAATCTATAATATGATGTGTAATATTTTTATTCAACGATCTCAATCTTTCTACCGTTTCTACATCCTCCCCCAGTGTAAAAAACACATCCGAATTGATGCTTACTATGTGTATATCACTTGTAAGATTGCTAACAGAAGCTTCAAAATCATCGGTTCCTTTGGTTATATCAATAGATGATAAAATGTAATTTAACATTTTGTAAGAAGCTAAACCGAAACGTGATTTTAATCTTTCTCCATGATGAAATAACCAGCTATCTACCGTATCCTTTCGTTTACTTTCCGTGTTATTTTTAGAAAATTTAGCTTTCATCGATGCCGGTGTTCTGTAAAGCGTCATGGCATGTAATCGGGCGTCATGTACGGGATTTGCAGAATTCAGTAAAATCTGTTCTTGTATGGTGCAGTTCGCCCTTAACCAGTTGGTTGCTTTCCAATCAGTTGCTATTGGGATCAGGTTCTTAATTAAATCCGGTTGCAACACAGCTAATTCCCACGCAATTCCCCCGCCTACAGAGCCTCCAATAAGTGCAAATAACTCAGATACTTCCAAAATTTGTAATCCCTTCGAAAAAATAGAAGCGACATCATATGCTGAAAGGACTTTATAGTCAAGAAAGATATCAGAGTTTTCTTCTAGATAACCATTTCCCGGTATGTTAAATGACAGAACTGTAAATCGATTGGTGTCAATGCACTTTTTGGACCCTACAAAATCGTTCCACCATCCGTCAAATCCGCATACTGTACTATTTCCGGTTAGCGCGTGATTCACCATTACTACCGGAGCGGTATGCAATGGTTTCCCAAATATTTGATACGAAAGATTAAATTCGGGCAATATGATTCCTTTGGACGTTTTGTAACTTTCAATTGTAACACTGTTCAATTTAACGCTTGTTATTTGATCTACTCCACTCATCCTGATCGCTGAAACTTGTTTAAACACTCACTTTTAATTTTCCAAAAGCGACCTTAAGATCTTGTTTAAGATCCTCTATATCCTCTAAACCTATCGATAGACGAATCAAATCTTTGGTTACTCCTGTAGTTTTTTGTTGTTCTTCATCCAACTGTTGATGCGTAGTGCTTGCCGGGTGAATGATTAGCGATTTGGAATCTCCAATATTTGCAAGTAATGAGAAAACCTGTGTTTCATTAGCAATGATCTTGGCCGCTTCAAACCCGCCTTTACTACCAAAAGTGATAATGCCGCTTTGACCCTTTGGCAAATACGTTTGAGATAGCTTGTAAAACTTGTTAGTTGGCAACCCAGGATAATTAACCCAAGCCACTTCATCTTGCTCTTGTAACCATTGTGCCAGTTCTAGTGCATTTTGACTATGCTTCTGTATACGAATAGATAAGGTTTCAAGTCCTTGAAGAATTTGAAATGCATTAAACGGACTCAGTGCAGCGCCATGATCCCGCAATCCTTCTATACGTGCTTTTGCGATAAATGCAGCGTTACTCAAGACTTCGTGATACACCAATCCGTGATATCCTTTTGACGGCTCTGTAAACTCAGGAAATCTACCGCTCGCCCAATCAAATGTTCCTGCATCGATAATTGCCCCACCAAGAGAAGTCCCATTGCCACTTATATACTTTGTTAGCGAATGAATTACAATATTTGCTCCGTGTTCAATGGGATTCAGTAGTGCCGGAGTTGCTACAGTATTATCCACAATAAATGGAATCCTAGCCTGACTGGTCACCTCTCCGATCGGTTTGAGATCTAAAACGTCCAGTTTTGGATTCCCCAAGGATTCCACAAATACCACACGTGTATTCTCCTGAATAGCTGCTTCAAAATTTTCTGCTTCTGAAGGATCTACAAATGTCGTTATGATTCCGAATCTTGGCAAGGTGACATTTAACAAGTTATAAGTGCCTCCATATAAACTATTTGAAGCAACAATATGGTCTCCGGATTTTAACAAGGTTAATAATGTTGTACTGATTGCAGCTGTCCCCGATGAAGTAACTACGGCGCCAATGCCTCCCTCGAGTGCAGCTAATCGTTTTTCCAAGATATCATTGGTAGGATTATTTAATCTGGTGTAAATAAATCCCGGTTCACTAAGATTGAATAAGTTGGCCGCATGGTCGGAATCCTTAAAAACGTATGAGGTAGTTTGATAAATAGGAACTGCTCTGGTGCCTCCATTGGATACTACATCATGTCCTGCGTGTAGCGCTTGGGTTGAAAAATTTTGTGTACTCATGATTTTCTAACTTTTAAATTTTTTAGTTTAGGCATATGCCAAAATAACAAGGACAATATTTTCATTTTAAGACTTTGCACAGTCTAACTGAAAAAATGTCAAAAAAAACTCAAATACAGTCAACACTCTTAAAAGTGTAAACGCGTAGAAAATTAAAAAGAAAGGAAAATCAATTACCAGAAAAGTAATTGTTTCGTGTTATCTATTCCAAAAACGCCTCAACGGTTTGGATAGAATTTAGCACCTTCTTTACGAATAAAGGGTTGCTAAGGTTTCATAGGGTCTATTCCCTCCACCTTTCTTGATAACTTACTAAGTATGTATAAGAAACTTATAGCAAAGCTAGTAATTATTTTTATATATGAGATATAAGTGATCATATTTTATTTTTACTATGTACTCATAAAAATTAATGATACGTTAAATACTTTTGGGTCTAATCATTTTTCATAACTTTGCCCGAATTATTAGCAGGGAAAGATTTGACTGATTGCAACCCTAAAAAGCCAAAATATTTTGGTTACACTGTATTACACAGTATAAAATGCTAAAGCAGTTATCAACCTAAGGTTTGTTGATATGTGTTTTTGAGCAATCGTTTCAAGATCTTCCCATTAAACAAATATAAATGGCATATTTATTTACCTCAGAAAGTGTTTCTGAAGGACACCCAGATAAGGTTGCTGATCAAATCAGTGATGCATTATTAGACAATTTTTTAGCTTTTGATGAAAATTCAAAGGTGGCTTGTGAGACTTTGGTTACTACCGGTCAAGTAGTGTTAGCCGGAGAAGTAAAATCACAAACCTATCTGGATGTACAACAAATTGCTAGAGAAGTAATCAATAAAATTGGATATACTAAAGGTGCATATCAATTTAGTGGTGATTCCTGCGGAGTAATATCTTTAATTCATGAACAATCTCAGGACATAAATCAAGGTGTTGATCGAGAATCTAAAGAGGAGCAAGGAGCTGGTGATCAAGGAATGATGTTTGGATATGCTACCAAAGAAACTGCTAATTATATGCCTTTGGCACTTGATATTTCACACAAAATACTTATCGAATTAGCACAATTACGAAGAGAAGGCAAAGATATTTCATATTTACGCCCTGATTCTAAAAGTCAGGTTACTATAGAATATAGCGATGATAATATACCTCAACGTATTGTAGCTATTGTCGTCTCTACGCAACATGATGACTTTGACAGCAATGATGATGCTATGCTTGCGACTATTAAGGAGGATATTATAAAAATTTTGATTCCGCGTGTTAAAAAACAATTACCGGAATATGTGCAAGCATTATTTAATGATGAAATCACTTATCATATCAATCCTACCGGAAAATTCGTTATAGGTGGACCTCACGGAGATACCGGTTTAACAGGACGTAAAATTATAGTAGATACCTATGGTGGTAAAGGAGCACATGGTGGAGGGGCCTTTTCTGGAAAAGATCCAAGCAAAGTAGATCGATCTGCAGCCTATGCTGCCAGACATATTGCCAAAAATCTTGTCGCCGCTGGCGTAGCTAACGAAATTTTGGTGCAAGTTTCTTATGCTATCGGTGTTGTAGAACCAACCTCGATTTTTGTAGATACTTATGGTACTAGTGCTTTGGACCTTACAGATGGTCAAATCGCAGCACAGGTTAAAGATATTTTTGACATGCGTCCTGCTGCTATTGAAACACGCTTAAAACTACGTAATCCAATTTATACGGAGACTGCTGCCTACGGTCATATGGGTAAAGAACCTCAAATTATCACCAAGGTATTTGAAAGCCCGTATTCTGGTAGAATTGAAAAAGAGGTTGAACTATTTACGTGGGAAAAACTAGACTATGTAGACCATGTAAAGAAAGCGTTTAAGCTCAACTAGCCCTAAGCCAATTCTGATAAAATTAAGAAAATCTTAGTTATTACAAAAGCTGTAATATGCTGACAATTTGTAACTTGTCGCGTTTTACAGCTTTTACATAGTATTAAACCGAAATTATGAAGAATCTATTATTTTATGCGTTTCTGATCATGTGCTTCTCTTCAAATTTTGCCCAAAATATTCAAAATGAATTCTCTGTCATAAAAACTGTAGATTCCCAAATTCAAGCAGAAAATTTTGAAATTTCATCCACCACATCCAATTCTATCCTGCTATGGACTGAAAATAATTCACGTACAGTACAAGCTCCCATTTCTGATGAAGCTTGGAAAATGACACTTCAAAGAATAAAACAGTCTAAAGAAAGATTTGTGCAGGATAAGAGCAAGAGTATTAGCATACGTATATTAGATACCATTATACTTCCCATTCCTGAAGCTTCCCAAGAATCCAGATTATCCGGATGGTAATCAAACATTACTGATTTACCTATCTGGTAATACCATCGAAATTTAGAACCACACCTCAAGTTTCAATAACTTTAACAAGCATTAAGATTAGCGTTAAACTACCGCTAAACTTGAATAACAGATTTTTATCTGCATTCGAATAACCGTAACTTTAGTGAAAAGAGAATTACGCTCATTTGATTTGTTTGAGCCCAAAAAAACTAGTGTTATGAATATAAAAGACAAAGTAATTATTATTACCGGTGCCTCTAGCGGTATTGGTGAAGCAACTGCCATCAAATTAGCTAAAGAAGGTGCAAAAGTTGTACTAACCGCTAGACGAGAAGATCGGCTTAAAGAATTAAAAGATAAGATTGAAGAAAAAGGCTATGAAGCTTTAGTTGTTACCGGAGATGTAACAAATAAAGATGACTATAAAAAAATCGTAGATGAAACGTTGAAACATTATAACACTATTGATGTTATTGTAAACAACGCCGGCTTGATGCCATTATCTTATATTAAAAATTTACATACGGATGAATGGGATAAAATGATAGATGTAAACATTAAGGGAGTTACTAATGGAGTGGCTGCGGTCTTACCCACGATGATGAAACAAAAAAGCGGCCATATCGTCAACATATCATCAAGTGCCGGTCGTAAGTATTATCCCGGTGGAGCTATATATTGTGCTACAAAGGCAGCTGTCAAAATGTTCTCTGAGGGATTGCGACAAGAGCTAGCACCAAAATATGGAATTAATGTGACTTCAATTGAACCGGGATTTGTAGATACTGAACTTACTGATACTATCACAGATGAAGAGATTAAGGAAAAATTAGCTCCAATGATTAAAAAGGTTACTACCCTTGAACCCGAAGATATTGCGGAGGCTATCCATTATGCTATCGCACAACCTAAACGTGCCAATATCAACGATGTGTATATCATGCCGACAGAACAAGAGAGTTAATATAGCATAAACCAAATGTTTCAAATCCGTAGCTTAATTGTTAACCTACGGATTTTTCATTTTTTATCTTGCTGTAAATTAAATATCCTACAAACAAAAGAACACTAATTATAGAGATCCATAACAAAACTATTTTGAGCTGATCCATATACCCCCCGGTAATAGCAATTAGAATAACAAGTGGGGTTATCCCTATCAAAGTTGCTCCTATAAATTTTGGGTAACTGATATCTACGATACCCGCCACAAAACTAATGGCATCATTAGACAAAAAAGGGTTCAATCGTGTAACAATTACAGCCCAAAACCCATAGTTGGCAATAAACTTTTCAATATTCTCTTCAGTAGCAGATCCCAATACGGCTGAAGTAATAAATTTTGCGAAATATTTTCCAATATAAAAACCAACCGTGGATGCTATGCTAACTGACACATATATAAGCACGCTACCCCATAACGGTCCGTAAGCGATTACTGAAACTATCATCAACGCAAGTGAAGGTATTACAATCAAGAACATTTGCAAAATCATTGCTACAATTAAGATAATAGGTCCCCACCAACCAAACGTAGCTATCCAAGAATTTATGTCATCACTGTTACCACTGGACAAAACGCTCCAAGCCTCATCAAAGAATTTAGTAACCTGAGGTATAAAAATATAAGAACCTACCACAATGCATGCAACAATAAATGTTACCAACTTGGTCAAATGTTTTTCAAGCATATTTTAAACTTCGAAGAAAATTCCTGAACAAACATGAACCTCAATAAACTTTCACCAGCATTTTGCCTTTATTCTTACCATCAAACAAATCGAGAAATGCTTGCGGAATTTGGTCAAATCCTTCTACTATGGTTTCAGAAAACGTTATTTTTCCTTCGTTTAACCATGTTGACAATTGACTGATTGCCGGGCCGAACTCTTTTACAAAATCTCTAACAGTGAATCCTTGCATACGTACACTCTTTTTTATCAGAGTACCCTCGTGCCGAGGCCCAGTTGGTGTTTCGCTTTCATTATAAAGTGAAATAGCGCCACAGTTGATAACTCTCCCATATTTATTAATATTATTCATTACCGCATCAAGAATTTCTCCTCCTACATTATCAAAATACACATCTATACCATCAGGACAATGTTTTTTAAGTGCTTTAGACATATCCTGAGTAGTTTTATAATTGATACCCTCATCAAAACCAAATTTATCCTTTATGGTTTTAATCTTTTCATCACTTCCTGCGATACCAATAACATTACAACCTTTAATTTTACCGATTTGTCCAACGATACTTCCCACAGCTCCTGATGCGCCGGATACCACCAACGTTTCCCCTTCTTTCAAATTACCTATTTTTTCTAATCCGAGATAGGCTGTTATACCAGTAAGCCCCAAAACACCCAAATATGCACTTAAGGGCGCAGTTTCTTTATTCACCTTATTCAAACCATTACCAGATGAAGTTTGATATTGTTTCCATTGAAGCATCCCATTCACAAAGTCACCTTTCTCAAAATTAGAATTGTTAGATTCAATCACTTCAGCAACTATCCCGGATTCTACAGGTTCATCGAGTTTGAAGGGTTCTATATAGGATTTTGTATCTCGCATGCGCCCTCTTAAATACGGATCTACAGAAACATATTTAGCTTTTAAAAGCAACTCTCCCTCTTTTGGAGCTGGTTTTTCTTCTTCAATGAAGGCGAAATCAGATGTGGAGGGACGTCCTTTAGGTCGGTTTTTTAATAGTATAGTCTTATTCATTTGAACATTTTTTTATAAAGTTAGTGGATTGTTATTTAAGTAAAAATTAATCCAGTACGCTTTGTTTCGTTTTTCAGAAAACATTAACGGTTGGGGCTTTACAAGGTTCTTCTTATGAAACAACACAAAACATACGTTTCATATTTTATTATAGTTTTAACCTTTGACACATAAGAATTTAGAGGTCTTTAACGCCTTATGCGTTCTGCAATAAGTACCTTTAAATTTATATTTAAAACGAAATGTTATGCATCATTTAGATACTTTATCACAGCAAATGAATTCCTTAAAGGAAGAGGGTTATACAATCGAATTCGATTTAAAAAATAATAAAATATTGGATCACAAATCTGACAAAAGTTATACTATAGATGAGTTCGATGTAGTACAAACATTTAGATTTGAAGGTGCTAGTAACCCTGCAGATAATTCAATTTTATACGCTATAAAAACTACTACCGGTGACAAGGGGGTGCTTTTGGGAGCATATGGAGCAGATGGTGAAGAGGTATCTAAAGAGATGATTGATAAATTACGCGCAATAAATTCCTAAAGATTTTCAGTAAAATTAGTCAAAGTGTTAATATCAGTAAGGATGCAATGTATTTTTTCATTGTGTCCTTTTTATTTACTCAAAAAGTTTTATGATCTTGTAAATTTTCTTCGAAGTAAAAAAGTAATTTTTTCAAACTAAGGAAATCCATTATATTTACGATTTTACAAAACAAACGATCCTTTGCTAAACCCCATAAATAAAAATCTATGCATGTTGCAATAGCCGGAAATATCGGTGCAGGAAAAACGACTCTAACCAAACTTTTGGCCAAACATTATAAATGGGAAGCTCAGTTTGAAGATGTTTTAGAAAATCCATATTTAGAAGATTTCTATAATAAAATGGAGCGTTGGTCATTTAATCTTCAAATTTATTTTTTAAATAGTAGATTTCGTCAAATATTAGAAATCCGAGAAACTGGTAAAGATATCGTCCAGGATAGAACTATTTATGAAGACGCCTATATATTCGCCCCCAATTTACACGCTATGGGATTGATGACAAATCGCGACTTTGAAAATTATAAATCACTATTTAATTTAATGGAAAGCGTGGTTGAAGGACCTAATCTTTTAATATATCTTAGAAGTAGTATTCCTAACTTGGTTTCTCAAATCCATAAGCGAGGCAGAGAATACGAGAACACTATAAGCATTGATTATCTGAGTAGATTAAACGAGCGTTATGAAGCATGGGCGCACGACTACGATAAAGGGAATTTATTGATTATTGATGTAGACAACTTAAATTTTGTTGATAATCCCGAGGATCTGGGAACTATTATAAACCGCATAGATGCCGAACTAAACGGGCTATTTTAATGCAAAAAACTCATCGCATGCGATGAGTTTTTCTTTATATTTCTATTGACGATTAGTTATCGTCTGTACCACCGGTACCTGTATTTTCCTTTACTTCATCCACTCCTTCTTCGACTGCATCACCTACATCGTCTGCAGCATCTTCGATAGCATCACCCATATCATCGGCTGCATCTTCAATATCTCCTTTTTCCTTGTTTGTATCTCTACATGAAGTAAATGCCGTACTAAATGCAAATACAAGCATAAACATTACTAATACTTTTTTCATCTTAATTTATTAATTAGTTACTATTGCTTTTATTAATTATCGTCTCCGATTCTTTCGATTTCTTCGTTAACCTCTTCATTAACTTCCTGGTCTACTTTTTCGGCAGCACGCTCGAGCATACCTTTAGACTCCTCTTCTTTTTCTACTTGAACTTCTTTTTCTTTAACGATAACTTCTTTTTTAGTTTCTCTACAAGAAGTAAAGGCAGTACTTACGGTTAATAAGATTGCCGCAATAAAAATTACTCTTTTCATACAATGGTTGATTATAAATGTTAAAACAAAGATATAATAGCAAGAACATTCATGATTAAAATAAATATATAATGTTTTCACAAAAAATGCTAAAAATAGCATGTCAACGTAGTATGTGCTGACGAGTAATTAAACGGTAGGTCTAGGTGCTTCCAACAGCTGTTTTCTCCGTATGTGATCCATAACTATAGCAGTTGCACCGGTGTTACTATTCACAAAGTGACCAGCAATCATGCCCGTTTTTTCCCGAAATGCTTTATTCATTATAAGATTATTTGCCACCTCTCCAAATTCTTCTTTGGTAGCAACCGAAAATAATCCTGCAAGCTTTTGAAGTTGTTTGGCTTCTCTGAAGTTATCAAAATTCTTTCCGATGAGGATTGGTACGCCAAAAGTAGCGGGTTCTAAAATATTATGTAGTCCCGAAGTACCCATAGCCCCACCCACATATGCTATATCTGCGTAGCTATAAAGCTTGGTTAAGTAACCAATTGCATCAACAATACATACTTGAGCAGAGGCTTCTTGACCTGAAAAAACATGCTTCTCTGAGAACAACACCTGTTTTTGTTGAATCCTAGATTGTAAATTTTTAATTTTTTCAGTTTTGATTTCGTGAGGTGCGATTATAAAGCAAACTGAGGCTGGAGCATTATTTATGAAATCTATAAATATTTCTTCATCCTCGGCCCAGGAGCTACCTATTACAATACACGTTCGTTTTTGTTTGAACTCTTCAATAAACTCAACTGTATTATCCATTTCTATTTGATGACTCACCCTATCAAACCGTGTATCGCCACTCATAGTCACATTATCAAATCCAAAAGACATTAAAATGTTTTGTGAAGGCACATCTTGTACAAAAAAGTGCTCGACCAAGGCTAGTTTATCTCTTAAAAATTTACCATATGACTTAAAAACCGCCTGATTTTGTCTAAAAGTTGCAGATATTAAGAGCAATGGGATCTTTCGTTTATAAAGTCCGGAAATAAAATTTGGCCAAAATTCGTATTTTACAAATATCGCCAGTTCAGGTTGTACATTAGTTAAAAAATGGCTGACATTTTTTGGCGTATCCAGCGGCATATACACAATGTGATCGGCAAGTGTACTTCTTTTTTTTGCTTCATAACCGGAAGGAGAAAAAAAGGATATCAAAATTTTATAGTCTGGGTATTCCCGCTTCAATGCCTGAATAACCGGAACACCTTGCTCATACTCACCTAGCGACGCACAGTGCATCCAGATTACTTTTTGATCATTGAGATGTAAAGCTTCTAAGCGCTCAAAGATTTTGCTTCTACCTTCTGCAAATAATTTTAGCTTAGGAGACAATAAGCCAACCATTGGCAATACTTTTTGAAACATATTTATTAGGATAGTGTACAAGGTATTCAAAACAGCAAAATTAAAGAGATGCTAAAATACATTTCTTTTGTAAAAAATAGCGTTGTTGTTGGTTTCATTATTTTGTACTTTCGTGAAGTTTCAATACACACCTATGAAGAAGATACAAATGGTTGACCTCAAAGGTCAATATGCTGGAATCAAAGAACAAGTTGATTCCTCAATATTAGAAGTTATAAATACCACAACCTTTATAAATGGCCCTGAAGTACATAGTTTTCAAAAAGAATTAGAGGATTATCTTGGTATAAAACATGTCATCCCTTGCGCCAATGGAACCGATGCTTTACAAATAGCAATGATGGGACTTGGCCTACAGCCCGGTGACGAGGTTATTACTGCCGATTTTACCTTTGCAGCTACGGTTGAAGTTATCGCCTTACTACAATTAACACCTGTATTGGTCGATGTGGAAATAGATTCGTTTAACATCGATCCCGAAGCAATTCGTAAAGCTATAACTCCTAAAACTAAAGCGATCGTTCCTGTACACCTTTTTGGACAAGCTGCCAATATGGATGAAATTATGGCTATAGCCAAAGAACATGATTTATATGTTATCGAGGATAATGCGCAGGGTATCGGAGCGAACTATACCGATAAAAATGGTAGAAAAGAAAAAACAGGAACGATTGGTCATGTCGCATCCACTTCCTTTTTCCCCTCAAAAAATTTAGGTTGTTACGGGGATGGCGGAGCCATTTTTACGAATGATGACGCATTAGCTCATACCATCAGAGGCATTGTTAATCATGGTATGTATGAACGCTATCATCATGACGTTGTTGGAGTAAATTCACGATTAGATTCTATTCAGGCCGCAGTACTACGTGCTAAACTACCAAATCTTGATGCTTATAATAATGCCAGGAGAAATGCTGCCCGTAAATATAATAAAGCATTCAAAGGAATTGATAATATCATAACCCCCAAGGTGTCTAGCGGTTGTCAAACTAGTTGCGATGTTATTTGCGACACCTGCGACTGCCATGTTTTTCACCAATATACATTAAGAATACTTAATGCAGATCGTGATGCACTGGTTAAACACCTCAATGCAAATAATATACCTTGTGGTGTTTATTACCCGATACCTTTACACAGTCAAAAAGCATATACCAGTGATCGATATAAGGAAGCTGATTTTACAGTGACAAATCAATTAATCAAAGAAGTAATTTCTTTACCGATGCATACCGAATTAGACGACGAACAAATCGATTTTATTACACAACATATTATCGATTTTATATCTAAATAGAAACTAACACTCACAAGCTCATGACTCGTTTTAAACTTAGATTAACCACGCTTTTAATAGCCTTTTGTAGTTTTACGTACGCTCAGGACTTTTACCTCCATTGTGGTAAAATTCTAGATACAGAAAATGGTAAAATGCTTGCTGACAAAACTATTGTAGTATCAGGAAACACTATCCAGAGTATTGAGGATGGATATAAAAATGCTGATGGCAACATTGAGGTCATTGATCTCAAAAATAAAGTAGTACTACCCGGTCTTATTGATATGCACGTACATCTTGAAAGTGAAACAAATCCTAAACAATATTTAGAACGTTACACAAATAATGATGCCGATGTTGCTTTCAACGCAGTTGGGTTTGCAAAAAGAACTTTACTGGCTGGATTTACAACCGTTAGGGATTTAGGCGGAAGTGGTGTAAATATTGCCCTGAAAAATGCAATAGCCAAAGGTTCAATCGAAGGGCCTAGAATATTTACTGCAGGAAAATCATTAGCAACTACCGGAGGGCATGCGGACCCAACGAATGGTAGTAGTCGTAAATTGATGGGAAATCCAGGTCCTAAAGAAGGAGTGGTTAACTCAGTTGATGATGCCAAAAAAGCAGTAAGACAACGCTATAAAAATGGTGCCGATTTAATTAAGATCACAGCTACGGGCGGTGTTTTAAGTGTCGCTAAAAGCAGCTCTAATCCTCAGTTCACAATCGAAGAAATAAAAGCTATTACTGAGACTGCTAAGGACTATGGATTTCATGTAGCCGCGCATGCACATGGAGATGAAGGTATGCAACGTGCAATTTTGGGAGGTGTAAAAACCATCGAACATGGAACACTTATGAGTGAAGAAACAATGGACTTAATGATTAAACATAACGCCTATCTTGTGCCTACACTAACTGCCGGCAAAGAAGTCTCTGAAAAAGCTTTAATTCAAGGATATTATCCGGACATAATTGTGCCAAAAGCACTAGAAATTGGACCGAAAATTCAAAATACTTTCGGAAAGGCCTATAAAAAAGGAGTAGGAATTGCATTTGGAACAGATGCGGGTGTGTACCAACACGGACAAAATGCTAAAGAATTTGGTTTTATGGTTGAAGCCGGAATGCCAGCTATACAAGCGATTCAAAGTGCTACAATAACAAATGCGCTTATTCTCAACATGGCTAATAAGTTGGGTCAGATTAAGACCGGTTTTTTTGCAGATATTATCGCAGTGGATCAAAATCCTGTTGAAAATATTAAGATATTAGAAAAAATTTCTTTCGTTATGAAAAATGGAAAGATAGTTAAGCAGTAGTCTTTTTTCTTTACTCTAATCGTTTAAAAAGCCATCATTTAAATTCTGAATTTAAATGATGGCTTTTTTAATCTAAAGTTAACTTCAACGACATAAGTACCTCGAGAAATCTTTAAATCTTCATAGAATTAAAAGACAGAAAAGAATAAAAAATTTTGAATAATTCTTGATTAAATCTGTCTGATTTTAGTTTTTTCTGCAAAAATAATAAGCTATCCTGTAAGCATTTCTCTCCTAACATGACAAACCAGGTATTCTTATTAGATTACTAATAAGCTCACCGATCAAAACTAAATCTTTTTAACTCATGAAAATAATTCGTTTTTTCTACGCTTTTATTCTTCTTTTGGGCCTTGCATCCTGTATAAAAGAAGATGTTATAAGTGACGAAGTAAAACCAGCAATTAGGTTTACTAATCCTTTGCAATCACTCGCCTTAGACGACTCCTATTTGTTAAAAGCAACCTTTACAAATACAATTGGTCAGGAAGAATCTAAGATGTTCACATGGTCCAGTTCTAATGACTCTATTGTTACTATAGATATGGAAGGTAAAGTATCCGGCAAGAAAAAGGGAGAATCAATCATTACCGTTTCTACAACTCTCGACACCGAGATTATCGAAGCCAGTACAACGGTTAAAGTCAGTGATCAAACAATAGAGGCCAACGAACCTAAAAAGGGCACTATTGTCTCTACTAGCAGTTATGAACTGCAAGGTGACTTTACGCTAAAAAAAATTCAAGATCAAGAGTTTTTAGAACTATCAATCGCAAACAACTATGTTGCTTCTACAGCTTTACCAGGTTTATATCTATACCTTACCAATAACCCTAATAGTATAAATGGTGCATTAGAAATTGGCCCTGTTACAGTATTTAGCGGTGAACATTCATACAGTATAAGTACGCAGGATGCTACACTTAATCAGTATCAGTTTTTATTATACTGGTGTAAACCATTTTCTGTATAAGTTGGAGAGGGAGAAATAAAATAAGAATATAAAACTATGAAGAAATTTTACCTAACTATTGTAATATTAATACTAGCTATTCAATTTTCTACTGCTTAATGGACAAAGGGAAAAAACAAAGGATACTATAAACTTTCAGCATGGTCTCTGGTTGCTGATCAACATTATACGGATACCGGTGATACAGATCCAAATGCTACACGAGGTCAATTTAACGTTAATTTTTACGGTGAATACGGCGTCTCAGATAAACTTGATATCATCGCTTACATACCCTTTTTTGCCCGGGCTTACCAAAATGATCAGGTATCGGGTACTACAGGGGAAATAATTCAGAAAGGGGAAGCTATTAATAGTATTGGGGATAGTGATATTGGTATACGCTATGCTATTTTAAAAAAGGATCATCTGGCGTTATCGACTACTTTAAAACTGGGTATTCCAATTGGAGAAAGTGCCGGTGGTTCTGACAAAAGCTTCCAGACGGGGGATGGAGAATTTAATCAGTTACTTCAGGTTGATTTAGGAATCCCATTCACCATAAACAGTTTTCCTCTCTATGCAAAGACCTTTGTAGGATTTAATATCAGAACTCAGGATTTTTCAGATTAGCTGCATGCTGGTGGAGAGATCGGGTTTTCTTTTCTAAAAAATAAATTTTGGCTTATTGGCAGGCTAAGCACTGTGCAGTCATTACAAAATGGTAGTAAGTCAGCGCAAAATTCTCAAGGTAGTATCTTCGCAAATAATGTTGAATACACCAGCGTCGGTGGTGAAATAGCTTATTATATTACCAAGAAGCTTGGCATCTCCCTATCGTATGCTTCTGCGATTAGTGACAGAATTATTTATGCTAGTCCTTCCCTATCCGGTGGGATATTTATAGATATTAAATAAAACTTAGGAGACTTAGAATTAAAAAGTGTCAAGAAGTAATGCTCTCGACACTTTATAACTTTATTTAAACCTACCTAAAGCGTTGCAGAAGAAGTTTCCATCGCACGATCTACTTTTTTAACTAATCCAGATAACACTTTACCCGGTCCTACTTCGACAAAAGAAGTAGCGCCATCGTTAATCATGTTTTGAACGCTTTGCGTCCATTTTACAGGCGCAGTTAATTGCGCAATAAGGTTATTCTTTATTGACTCAGGACTGGTAACTGCAGTTGTGCTTACGTTCTGATAAATCGGACAAATTGGATTGCTAAATAATGTCTCTTCAATGGCAGCAGCCAATTCTTCTCTAGCCGGCTGCATCAATGGCGAATGAAATGCTCCCCCGACAGGTAATAACAATGCTCGTCTGGCTCCTTTTTCTTTCATAATTTCACATGCTTTCTCAACAGCCTCATTTTCACCGGAGATCACAAGTTGTCCCGGACAATTATAATTTGCAGCAACCACCACACCATCAACCGATGCGCACACATCTTCGACAATTGCATCATCCAAACCAAGTACTGCAGCCATCGTTGAAGGATTCATTTCGCATGCTTTTTGCATAGCCAACGCTCGTTTTGAGACAAGTCGTAAAGCATCTTCAAATGTCAGCGTTTGGTTAGCCACGAGCGCAGAAAACTCTCCCAACGAATGACCTGCAACCATATCCGGTTTGAAATCAGCACCAAGAACTTTAGTCAAAATAGTCGAATGTAAAAAGATAGCGGGCTGTGTAACTTTAGTCTCTTTAAGTTCATCAGCTGTTCCCTCGAACATAATTTTAGTAATTTCGAACCCTAAAATTTCATTAGCATTTTCAAATAGTTCATTTGCAACTTTAGAGTTTTCATAGAGATCCAATCCCATTCCACTAAACTGAGCACCTTGTCCAGGATATATATATGCTTTCATTATTATTGTTATTAAATTTTGACAAAAATATAAATTCTAAAATGAAAGACCTCATACTTTAAGCATGAGGTCTGATAATATGACATTTCAATAATTACCAAATTACATCTTAAGAGCGCCATCGACGCCAATATCCGCCTCATCTTTAGTAATAGTGGCTATTCCGATTTTAAATAAAGCGACGTATTTATTGTTTTTCGTATTCCCAATAATAAGCTTCCCGAGGGTAAAATTGAATAGCTGTAAGTCGTGGATCCTCTAAACCATCAAACCACACATCAGATTTTTTATCATAGAGCTCTGCTAAAATTTTACGATTTTTAGTAATTACTGCCTCACCATATACACTCAGGTATCTCATATCAGATGGATCACTGTAAATAAGCTGTACCCGTTCGTCATTTTCAATATGCTTATTGTGATCACTATCGGCTGCACTTAGAAACCAAATATTTCCTTGTTCATCCACTTTTTTGGTTGTCATTGGGATAGCATTCAATGGCTTTAGATCCAAAGCAGTTACCATCATGGTAAATTTTATATCTTCAGCTAAATCTCTAAGTTTGGCTTTTGCTTCATTATCACATAGATCTTTTGTACTCATTACTTCCTTTTTAGGAAAGATACGTTTACGTTATACAAATTTGACGTAAAGAAATATTAAAGAATACCTTTTTTGTTGTTAAGAATTAGCTCTGAGTATAGTAATCTATAATTTCAATCACCTGATTATAGTATGCGTCACCAAAAATATTGAGATGCACCAATACATAATAAAATTGATACAGAGGTATTCTGCGCTCCCAACCTATAGCTAGTGGATAAATTTCCTCATAACTATCCATTGCTGAAAAATCAAAACCTCCAAATAATTTCATCATTGCTATATCCATTTCACGAGAAGCAAAACAAACCGCAGGATCTATAAGACAAGGAGAAGCATCGGAGGTTACTAAGAGATTACCTGACCACAAATCACCGTGAATCAAACTAGGTTTTTCTGGTGCAGTATTATTCTCTATCCACTGAAACAGTTTCTCCTTATCACTAAATATATACCCTTTAGATTCGGCCCATGTAAATTGAGGTTGCAACCGTTGCGTTATGTAAAAGGTCCCCCAATCTGATATGGGCTTGTTATATTGTGGTAAGGAACCTATAGAATTATCCTGATGATATCCGAAATTAGGTTGAGAAGTTATATGCAATTTTGCTAGATTTTGCCAAAACCTAATCCAAAAAGAATGGCTTTTGCTTCCGCTTTCCACATATTCAAGTATCAAATATGAAATCTTATTATAAACACCGGTGGTAAGTATAGAAGGAGTAATAAAGGTGCGAGTTTTTCTTATGGTGGAAAGTCCATCTACTTCACTTTGGAACACGTTTTTAATAGCATGGGATAGGTTTATTTTTAAGACATAAGTATTCTTGACACATGTTACCTTGTATACACTATTGGTGTCACCCCCAGAGAGTTGTACTATTTGCACAACTTTGTCAGTTACAGTTTTCTGAATTATCTTTATAATATTATCATCAATCACATATTATTTTTTATTCCTAAAGTAGGTATAATATGTGAATGCATAACTGTGTCTTTCATCCATCGGGTGAAACTCCTCTTCCTGTTTATCCCAAATATCACTAGCTATACTAGGAAAAAAGGTGTCCGCCTCAAAGGTCGCGTGCACACGCGTCAATTCAATTTTTTCAGCATAATCCATTCCCATTGCATAAACCTCACCCCCACCTATGATAAAAGGTTGATTATCATTTTTCGCTATTTGTAGAGCGTCTTCCATACTGTGAACCACAATAGCGCCCTCAGCCTGATACTCTTTGTTTCTCGTTATAACGATATGTATGCGATTAGGAAGCGGATTGGGAAATGACTCAAATGTTTTGCGTCCCATAATGATATGATGACCCGTCGTAAGTTTTTTAAACCTTTTGAAATCATCCGGCAAATGCCAAACCAAGTCATTATTTTTTCCAAGTGCATTGTTCTCTGCAGCCGCAGCAATCATTGTAATCATATAATCATTTATTTCTAAGAATATTTATTTTCTTCCATATTGAGAATCTAACGCCTGATCGTCAGAAACATTTGGTATAGATTGATTAAAACCCATTTCACGTTCCATCTTCTCTATTTGAGCCTTTTGTTTCGCTACCAATTTCAACATTTGCCTATCTGTCCATTCCTTTCCCATAAACTTACTAAACAGCACTACCTTACCCGCGTGAATAAGCAAAATAAATACCCAAATCAAAATAACATACACAAACCAGTCAACATCAAACAACCTAATATCTTTTCCAAATCCAAACACTAGATTTAAAACAATAAAAAAAATTGCTCCAGCCAGAAAAAAAATAAAATGGTGAAGCAGCCTCTTTTTCTCTAAAATGCGAATACGAGCGTTCTCGAACAATTCTCGTTGCTCTGCATCAATATGGGGCATTTCTTTCTTTTTTGAAAACATATAATAGTATCTTAGTAATCTATAGTAAAGATACCGGATTTGTAAAAAATCAGCCTTAATACTTATGAAGAATTTAAGAAAAGAGTTTCCTGTGGTGAATCAATATACCTATTTGAACACCGCCTATTCTGGCCCCTTGTCCACTCAACTAATAAATCATCGACGCACTCAAGATCAACTACAATTAGAACGTGCAAGTTTATATCGGATTGAAAATGACTCGATTTTTTCTACGGTCAAAAGGACAATTGGCTCCTGTTTTGGGGCACAAAATTCAACGATTGTATTAACTCAAAATTTTTCCGTAGGAATTAATACTATTTTTAATGGTTTATCTACAAAGAGCAAGGTTCTACTCTTAGAGAATGATTATCCTGCTATGCAAACCGCAGTGGCTAGTAAGGGTTTTGATACGAAGTATGTAAGATGGGACAAAAATATTCGCGAAAATATTAAAAGTGTAATTGATTCGTATACGCCTGATATTTTTGCGTTTAGCATAGTGCATTATATCAGTGGGGCAAAAATGGATCTTGCTTTTATAAAAGATCTAAAAGAAACATATCCCAATATTTTATTCATCGCGGACGCCACGCAGTTTTGTGGCACAAGTGCTTTTGACTTTGAGAATTCTGGCATTGATATTTTGGGCAGTAGTGGATATAAGTGGTTGTTAGGTGGCTACGGCAACGCTTTTTTTGCCTTTCAGAAAGACACCCTTGAAGCAGTAACACCAACACCTTATAAAAAAAACATATCAATCTCATCGGCACCGGACGATTATAAAAGCTTAGAGGCACGTTTTCAACCTGGACATTTAGATACTTTTAATTTTTCCAGTTTAAACTATTCTCTAAAATTTCTACAAGGTATTGGATTTGATCGGATCGAAAAAGAATTAGAAAAACTAAAGCGTAAGCTCTGGTTCGAATTAGCAGATCTTAATTTAATTGACACTACTAATTTTTGCGTACAGGAACACAGCAGTATCCTTAACATATCAGGCGATAAAAAACTTTTTCAAAGTTTAAATAAAGAAAGAATAGTTTGCTCCCAGCGCGGCACCGGTATTCGTTTCAGTCTACATTTCTTTAATTCTGAGGACGATATTGAGCATGTGATAGCTGTGTTGAAAAAAGTACTATAAGCCTACCTTATTCTACTATTTCAACCCCTCGCCAAAATGCTACGTAGTTCTCGATTTGCTTAGCAAGATCACTTGTTTCGGGGTAAAACCATGCCGCATCTAAATTTTTTTCTCCGTCTACCTCTAGTGTATAATAAGATGCTGTTCCTTTCCATGGGCATTTAGTATGTGTATCACTAGGCTTAAAATATTCTGTGTGTATAGATGATGGAGGAAAATAATGATTATTTTCTATTACTTTGGTTTCATTGCTTTCTGCCACTATCTTATTATTCCAAATAGCTTTCATAAGTTTATTTTTTACTGAAAATATAATTTTTGTATAACATTTGTTCGTCAGAAAAAGATTCACTGATTTGCAGACCAGATTCTGACGCTAACCATGCTACTATTTCGTCATCATATTTCTGTGAGATTTCCGTATGAATACTTTCCCAAGCTTTAAAATGCACTTCTAATTCCAGTTCATTAATTGATACTGTTTGTTTTTTAGTACTAACCAAATAACTTTTTGCGGTACCGCTCTCAGGATCGTATGTTTCCCAATGGTTGAAGGCATCCAGATTGAAATTACCGTTTAATTCTTTGTTAATTCTGGTTAATATATTTTTGTTAAAGGCTGCCGTAACACCGGTTTTATCATTATAAGCATCCAAGACCATTTGAGGATTTTTTTTCTGATCAAATCCCATAAACAACAAATCGTCATCATTCATGCAATTGTTAAGTCTTTTTAAAAACTCAATAGCTCGAGGATGTTTCAAATTCCCAATATTTGAACCTAGTACCATGATTATTTTTTTACGTGAACTCAAACTTTGCAATCGATCTAAAACCTCAAAATACTCCCCTATCTGACCCTGAACCTGAAGGTTAGGTAATTCTTCGTGCAGACTATTTACCAACCCCTCAACAGCGTTTTCACTTATATCGATAGGGTGGTACGCAAATTCTTTATTTGATTTAAGTAGTTCTTTGAGCAATACCTTGGTTTTCTTACCATCACCTGCACCTAGTTCAATAAGATCAAAACCATCCGGATTTTTGCTAAAGCTATTAATTATATCCGTGCTGTGTGTAGTTAAAATAGTATGTTCAGCATTGGTCAAATAATACTCTGGCAGCGCCATGATTTTTTGAAATAAAGCATCACCTTTTTTGTCATAAAAAAATTTTGATGATAAATATTTAGGAAACGCTGTTAAGCCTTCGTGTACTTCTTTGGCTAACGAAGACACGATAATATTCTGTTGGTTAGAATTCATTTTTGATGATTTGATCTTATTTATCTTTAACTAATCGGAAGCCATTAAATTGCCACCGTAATGTTGGATGAAAAAAATTACGATATGTCGAACGTGTGTGATGCTTTGATGTAGCTACTGAGCCACCGCGTAGCACCTTTTGATTTACCATAAATTTGCCGTTATATTCACCCAAAGCACCTGGGGCTTTACTGTATCCGGGATAAGGTAAGTAAGCACTCTCCGTCCATTCCCATCGAGAACCCCATTCAAAAAGGTGTTGTGCAGATTCCCATTCGAACTCCGTTGGTAATCTTTGCCCTTTCCATTGAGCAAAAGCAAAGGCTTCATAGTAAGAAATGTGAGATAGAGGAGCATCTAAAACAAGTTCTTTAAGACCTTGCATAGTATACTGTTTATATTCTGAATCAACCTTGAACCAATATAATGGTAAAGCAATATTATTTTGACCTATCCAATCCCATGCCTCAGCATGCCAAAGTAAAGGCTTGTTGTAACCACCCGCATTGATAAATTCTAAATACTCTCTATTAGTAACTAATGAATCAGCAATGTGAAAGGAATGCAAAAATACTTTATGATTATTTTGTTCGTTATCATAACAAAATCCTTCCCCAGAATATCCTATATCATAAATTCCCTCTTCTATCTTTAGATATTTTGTCTTACCATAGGTTACAGGATTCTCATTAAACGTGTCGTTATATTTGGGCAGGAGTGGATTATTCCCCAGAATATACTTGATATCGGTAAGCAATAATTCTTGATGTTGCTTCTCGTGATGGATCCCTATTTCTATCAAATCATACACTTCCGGATTATCCGTTTCTTCCATAAAACTTTGGAGATGACCGGTTACATAATCTCTATATTCGTAAACTTCTTCGACTGTTGGCCTGGACAAATTACCTCTATCGGTTCTCACTACGCGCTCACCAAAGCTTTCATAATAGCTATTGAAAACAAAATCATATTCCGAATGAAAACGTTTATAATTATCGTTAAATTTAGCTAAGATAAACTCTTCAAAAAACCAAGTAGTATGACCCAAATGCCATTTAGGCGGCGATACATCCACTATCGGCTGAACAACATAATCTTCTGTTTGTAAGGGAGCACAAATCTCTTCTGAGTGCGAGCGCGTTTCTAGAAAATCGGCTAATAAATTCTTGGTAATACTCATAAAAAAAGTGCACAAGCTTTTCGACATGCACACTCAAATTTAAGTATTTTTAAAATGGATCGAGTTCAATCCAGCGTTAATCAGTTGTTAAAAGATGCTTCTATTGAGGCTTAAGAAAAGTAATAGGTACTTTATACACAATAGCTATAGGCTTATTCCCCCATTTGGCAGGTTCCATCTTTGGTATTCTACGTATTATACGAATCCCCTCCTGTTGCAAATATCTATGTGCTCCGGTAACCTCTAAAATCTCCACTTTTCCTTTCTTATCAATCATAAACTCAACGTTCACAGTTCCTTCCAGAGCCTCTTTTCTGGCTACTTCAGGGTATTCAAAATTTTTAATAATATGAGTTCGTAATTGATTATTAAAACATTGAATTGGTGTTTGCCTAGAGCGATCACATTTGGGCCACATAGGTGTTATTCCCTTTTCATTTGCATTTTCTTGGGACAACATAATGCCATCTTGTGAAAAAGCATTCGTTGTTAAAAGTAGGGTTAAGATGAGGAAAAGTTCTTTCATAATTCTTCAGTTTTAATTGGGGTCAAACTGCAACCGCTCCTTTAATATGTGGATGCGATTCATAGTCTTTTAATTCAAAGTCATCAAAAACGAAGCCAAAAATATCTTTCACCTTAGGATTGAGCTTTATAGTAGGTAACTTATAAGGTGTTCTAGACAGCTGTAATTGTAGTTGTTCTATGTGATTATCGTATATATGAGCATCTCCAAAAGTATGGATAAATTCACCCACTTGTAAATCGCAAACCTGCGCGATCATCATGGTAAATAAAGCGTACGAAGCGATATTAAAAGGAACCCCTAAAAAAACATCTGCACTGCGCTGGTAAAGCTGGCAAGATAATTTATTGTCAGCAACGTAAAATTGAAAAAAAGCGTGGCATGGAGGTAATGCAGCTTTTCCTTGTGCCACATTCTCGGAAAAGGATTTTGAAGTATCCGGCAAGACACTTGGATTCCATGCGGAAACTAGCATCCTTCTGCTATTTGGATTAGTTTTCAAAGTATGTACCAGCTCTTTAATCTGATCTACCTCATCTCCATTCCAATTTCGCCATTGATGTCCATATATCGGCCCTAAGTTACCATACTCATCTGCCCAGTCATTCCAAATTTTAACTCCGTTATCTTTTAGGTATTCTATATTAGTTTCTCCTTTAAGAAACCATAACAATTCATGGATTATTGACTTTAAATGCAATTTTTTGGTAGTCACCATTGGGAAACCTTCGCTAAGATCGAAACGCATTTGATACCCAAAAACACTTAGTGTTCCTGTTCCGGTTCTATCTCCCTTTTCATTGCCATTTTCAAGTACGTGCTGTACGAGATCAAGATATTGCTTCATACTAAACGGGGCATTCTTTTTTAGTTATTACCTCTATTTCCAAATATACAAAAATATGAATACCAGACCTTATTATTTATAAGCTATAGAAAGAAAATTATTTTACTGTCTTGACTAGCCAATAATCATTCCTGCAATGGTTGCTGACAATAGCGACGCAATCGTACCCCCGAGCAAGGCCTTCATTCCAAATTCGGAAAGCGCTTTTCTTTGACCCGGTGCCAAGGAACCTATTCCTCCAATTTGAATTCCTATAGAAGCAAAATTTGCGAATCCGCATAACATATAGGTAGCCATGATTACCGATTTATTATAAGTAAGATGAAGAGGGTTTAATGGGTTTTTTAAATCTGCAAGCTGGATGTAACCAACAAATTCGCTAGCCGCTAACTTTATCCCTAATAATTGCCCCATTAACATCATATCTTCTTTTGCTATTCCGATCAACCACATCAAAGGTGAAAATATAATTCCCAAAATAGATTCAAGTGAAAAAGCACTATAGGGAGTGTTCTCTGCTAATACAGTGTTTAAACCTGTCCAAACCCCTATTTTATTAAAACCATAATTGATCATTGCAATAAATGCGATAAAAACCAAAAGCATAGCCCCCACATTTGCTGCTAATTTTAAACCTTCAGTCGTCCCATTGGCGATTGCATCCAGAATGTTTGATCCTATTTTCTCAGAAGAAACCTCAACATTTGTATCAATAGCTTCTTGCTGTGGGTACAATAGCTTAGAAATCACAATTGCCCCGGGTGCAGCCATTACAGAAGCAGCCAATAAATGCTTAGCAAACTCTAATCGCAATACAGGATCTTCCCCTCCTAAAAATCCGATATAGGCGGCTAATACTCCACCTGCAACAGTTGCCATCCCACCAATCATAACCAATAAAATTTCAGATCGCGTCATGCGTTCCAAATATGCTTTGATCATAAGAGGGGCTTCTGTTTGCCCAAGAAATATATTACCAGCTACACTCAGACTCTCTGCTCCAGAAATCCCCATCAATTTGGTAAGTACCCATGCCATACCCCTTACTACTATTTGAATTACTCCCAAATAGAACAACACAGATGTTAAGGCTGAGAAAAAAATTATAGTCGGTAAAACTTGAAATAAGAATATAAAGCCAAAACTATCTACATCCATCATACCACCCAATAAAAATTCGCTTCCTGCTCTGGTAAAATCCAGAATAAGGACAAATATCTTACCTACAAATTCGAAGGTATTTTGTACAAATTCAATCTTCAAAACACCAATAGCTAATAATAATTGAGCGACCAGTCCAATCCCAACTGTTTTCCAATTAATAGCTTTACGATTGCTGCTAAAAAGGAAAGCTATGAATAGTAAAACGAACATGCCTAACACGCCTCTCCAAAAACTTGTAAAAGTAAATCCCTGATTTGGCTGTATAATCGATTCTTCAGTTGAGTTTTCAGACAAAAGCATTACCTCCTCAGCTATAAAAGAAAATTTATCTCCCGCTTTAGTTAGCACTAATGTCGAATCACTTAATGTTGTGATCTTATATCGTATGATTGAGTCCTGAGCTTTTTCAGGAAAAAAAAGTAATACCTTGTTTTGTTTTATATAATCACCACTCAACTCTTCGCCGATAGCGCTATAGGTGTATGAAAAAGCACCTTCTTTAAACTCTAAATGATCTACCGTATCAGTCTTAAATAATTTTTCAACTCCTCTTGAAGCATCTTGTAGTAACCATTTTTTTTCTATTGATTGCGCTGTAGCAATTGCACCAATAAGGAATATAAATAGACCCGTGAGTAATCCTTTTTTCATAAAAAGTTTGATCATTTGTAGTAGAATAGATAAAATATCTAAAGTATAACAACTATTCTCGTTTTGAAATTTCATCTCTTATTCTAGCAGCAAGCTCATAATCCTCACTATGCACTGCTTGATCCAGCATTTTGTTCAGCTCCTCAATTGAAAGGTCTTTATAACTAGTTTCTTTAGCCTCAGGTTCAATATCTTCCGCTACTAACTCATCAACTAAAAAATTCTCGACGTCGCTATCCTCATCTTCCTTTTTAGGATTGACTTTTAGATAAATACCTGCTTGGTCTAAAATATTTTTATACGTAAATATAGGCGCTTGAAAGCGTAAAGCCAAAGCAATTGCGTCGCTAGTTCGTGCATCGACAATCTCTTCAATTTCATCACGCTCACAAATTATACTAGAGTAAAATACACCATCAACTAATTTGTGAATAATTACCTGTTTTACCTTTATAGTGAAGCGGTCAGCAAAATTTTTGAAAAGATCGTGCGTTAATGGTCGAGGTGGTTTAATTTCTTTTTCTAAAGCAATAGCTATTGATTGTGCCTCAAAGGCTCCAATAACTATTGGTAACTTTCGCTCCCCATCTACTTCGCTTAAAATCAGCGCATAAGCGCCATTTTGCGTTTGACTATATGATATTCCCTTTATGTTCAGACGAACTAAACTCATAATGTGTTTTAATAGAAAAAGGCTGTTTGAACAATTGGACTTACACAAAGGTTCAAACAGCCCTCAATCGGGGCACAATTTATGAAAATTATGCGTTATTCGCCTTAAATTCCTTTAATTTTTCAATTAACTGAGGTACGACCTCAAAGGCATCTCCGACAATCCCGTAATCTGCTGCTTTAAAAAACGGAGCTTCAGGATCATTGTTTATCACTACTTTAACTTTACTCGCGTTGATTCCCGCCAAGTGTTGAATTGCTCCTGAGACACCTACTGCGATATATAAGTTAGAAGCTACCGGCTTACCTGTTTGACCTACGTGTTCGCTGTGAGGCCTCCATCCCATATCACTCACAGGTTTTGAACATGCTGTTGCCGCTCCTAATACCTGTGCTAAATCTTCAATCATCCCCCAGTTCTCCGGACCTTTCAATCCTCTTCCTCCAGAAACAACAATCTCGGCATCAGCTATAGATACTTTATCAGTAGCTTTATCTACCGATGTAACCTCTACAGTAAAATCGTTGTCTGATAAGGCAGGATCAAAACTTTCCACCTTTACATCCACCTTGTCCTCATGAAGACCGAAAGCATTATTAGACAATCCGATAACCTTTTTATCTGTGTTAATTTCAGTTATATTAAAAGCTTTGTTTGTAAATGCCGTGCGCTTTACTGTGAATGGAGAAGCGCTTTCTGGTAAGGCAACAACATTAGAAGCATACCCCGCATCCAAATGGACAGCTAATAAAGGAGCGATAAATTTACTATCTGCACTTGAACTGATTACAATAACTTTAGCACCCTCCTTTTCGGCTGCTTGTTTTAGAACATCTGTATATGCCTTGGCGTTAAACGTTCCTAATTTATCATTCTGAACATGTAACACTTTATCCACACCATACACGCCCAATTCTTCATTCTGATCGGCACCAATGCTCACCGCGGTAACGGTGGTTCCAAGCATTTTTGCGATAGCTCTAGCGTAAGAAGCTACTTCAAAGGCTGCCTTCTTAAAATTGCCGCCTTCATTTTCTGTATAAACTAATACTGACATATTATATATTTTTAAAAAACCCTCTTTCAGAAAGATTTATTTTTTCAACAATTACTTATTTATATAACTTTTGCTTCGTTGTGTAGCAAATCAACTAGCTCTCCGATATTATCCGGAGCTATTAGAGTAACCTCTCCCTTAGGTGCCGGCTTCTCAAACTTAACAGCTTTGGTCTCATTCTGCACATCTGCAGGCTCCTTTACCGTAAGTGGCTTCTTTCTAGCCATCATAATCCCTCTCATGTTAGGAATACGCAAATCACTTTCTTCAACCAAACCTTTTTGCCCGCCTATAACCAAAGGCAATTTAGCTTTTGATGTTTCTTTACCCCCATCAATTTCACGTATTGCAGTAGCTGTATCTCCTTCAATTTCAAGACCTATACAGGTATTTATAAAGTTAGCTCCTGTAAGTGCTGCTATCATCCCAGGCACCATTCCTCCATTATAATCAATGGATTCTCTCCCGGCAATAACTAAGTCATAACCGCCTTCCTCGACTACTTTTGCAATTTGTTTTGCTACATAAAAACCATCCGTCGCTTCGGTATTTACACGAATTGCATTATCTGCACCAATAGCCAGTGCTTTTCTCAACGTTGGCTCTGTCTCAACTCCTCCTACATTTACCACATCAACTGAGGCACCTTGTTTCTCTTTGAACCACATTGCACGTGTTAAACCAAACTCGTCATTAGGGTTTATCACAAATTGAACTCCATTCGTATCGAATTTTGTATCTCCTTCAGTAAAATTAATTTTTGAAGTAGTATCCGGCACATGGCTAATACAAACTAATATTTTCATTTTATAACTGGTGTTTTTTTGAGTAATAATTAATTAAGACGAAGGTACAAATAAAATGTCAAATTTACTATGCGTGCATAATAAATTTTTTAGCATTCAACCTTTCTCAAAGGGTATTAATTGCTATTTTTGCCTTTCGAACAGGACAAAAATAATTCTTTATAAATGAAAACGATACAATTCAGAGAAGCAATTTGCGAAGCAATGAGCGAAGAGATGCGCCGAGACGAATCTATTTATCTAATGGGTGAAGAGGTTGCAGAATATAACGGAGCTTATAAAGCGAGTAAAGGAATGCTGGATGAATTTGGTGCTGAACGTGTAATTGACACTCCAATTTCGGAGCTTGGTTTCTCTGGCATCGGCGTAGGTAGTGCTATGAATGGGAATCGGCCTATCATAGAGTTTATGACGTTCAACTTTTCTTTAGTAGGTATTGACCAAATTATCAATAACGCTGCAAAAATGCGTCAGATGAGTGGAGGTCAATTTAATATTCCAATCGTTTTTAGAGGCCCCACAGCATCAGCAGGGCAATTAGGAGCTACGCATTCACAAGCTTTTGAGAATTGGTTTGCCAATACTCCCGGGCTTAAAGTTGTGATTCCATCAAATCCAAAAGACGCAAAGGGATTACTAAAATCGGCTATTCGTGATAATGATCCTGTTATTTTCATGGAAAGTGAACAAATGTACGGTGATAAAGGAGAGGTTCCTGAAGGAGAATTTACTATCCCCTTAGGCGTTGCGGAAATAAAAAGAGAAGGTTCTGATGTTACAATCGTATCTTTTGGTAAGATAATTAAGGAAGCTTACAAAGCTGCAGAAGAATTAGAGAAAGATAATATCTCCTGCGAAATCATTGACTTGAGAACAGTAAGACCCTTGGATCTGGATGCAATCTATAAATCTGTAAAAAAAACGAACAGATTGATAATTTTGGAAGAAGCATGGCCACTTGCCAATATCGCTTCAGAAATTACGTATCAAGTTCAATCAAACATATTTGACTACTTGGATGCTCCTGTAATTAAAATTAATACAGCAGACACTCCAACACCCTATTCTCCGGTTTTATTTGAGCAGTGGCTTCCTAATAAAGAGGATGTAAAAATTGCGGTAAAAAAAGTAATGTATAAATAAAACTAACGACTACCCCCAAGTTTGCCTTAGTTATTCCTACCCAAATTCTTAACAGAAGCTTCGTAGATCTGAAAAAGGTGATTTGTAATTAAAGTATAATTTTATCCTTTTTTAAATATAACAGATGAAATATTGGATCTTAGGGGTTTTTGTGATATTTGTAAGCACATATTCTCTTGCGCAAACCAAAGTAAGTGGTCATGTACGTGACACCAACCAACAACCCATTCCTTTTGCTAACGTAGTTTTTGAAAATTCAACAATCGGAACCATCACAAATGAAAACGGTAAGTTTTATATTGAATCAGATGATACGTATGATGCAATAAAAGTGTCGTTTATAGGCTTCCAAACTCAAACCATTACATTAGATCGCAAAACTAATTATGAAATAGAGATTCTCTTAGAAGAAGAGACGAATTCCCTTGACGAGGTAGTTATATACAAGGGCAAGACTTCAAAAAAGAACAATCCGGCAATTGATATTCTTAGAAAGATATGGGAGAACAGACGAGATAATGGAGTTAAAAAATTTAAGCAATATTCGTATGACAAATACGAGAAGTTAGAATTTGATTTAAACACCATTGACAGCGCCCTTATCAATAGCCGTGTTTTCAACGGAATGGAATTCATATTTGATGATATCGATACGTCAAGAATTTCAGGTAAAACATATTTACCCATCTTTCTTAATGAAGCAATCTCCAAAGTTTATGGAGACAACATTCTCAACGAGACTAAGGAAGTTTTAACTGGTAATAAAAACGCAGGATTTAGCAACAATCAAACACTTATTGCATTTGTAAAAGACCTTTATTCTGATTACAACATCTACGATAATTATTTAAAGTTTTTTGACAAGAGTTTTACCAGTCCGCTATCAAGAACAGGTATTGGCGTCTATAATTATGTGCTTTCTGATAGTGCTTATGTAGATAATAAATGGTGTTATAATATTGTATATTATCCGAGGCGTAAAAACGAACTCACTTTTAAAGGAGATTTCTGGGTTAACGACACCACTTGGGCTGTAAAACAAATCAGTCTTGAGGTGACTAAAAGTGCCAATATCAACTGGGTAAAGGATCTTTATATCGAACAAGAATTTGATGTACTTAATGATTCCACCTTTTTAATAACTAAAGATTACTTTCAGTCAGATTTTGCTTTTAGCAAAAAAGAAAAATCACGAGGTGTATACGGAAAGAGAACAACACTATATGACAACTATAAATTTGACATACCGAAGGATAAAAAATTCTATCAAAGTCAAATTGATCCTTATAACGAGGATGTTTACAACCGAGATGATCAATTTTGGTCGGATGCTCGTATGGAAGCTCTCAACAAAGATGAAACAAAGGTCTACACGCTGCTTGACACTTTACGCACGGTAAAAGCATTTAAGCGTCTTTATAATATAGGTACAATTTTGGCTTCAGGATATGTCGAATTGAATGGATTTGATTTCGGACCTTTATTCTCCTCGTTTGGCTACAATACTATTGAAGGCTTTCGTCTGAGGGCTGGAGGTAGAACTTATTTTACAGCTAATGACCAGTGGAGGATCGAAGGGTATGGTGCCTATGGATTTAAAGATGAAAAATTCAAATATGGAATTTCGGGAAAATATTTATTAGACAGGAAATCGCGACTTATCGTCTCTGCAGGTAATCGTAGAGATGTAGAACAACTTGGCGCCAGTCTCACCAATACAAATGATGTTGAAGGTCGCAGTTTAGCATCCTCATCCGTTATAGCCACAGGTGACAATAATCGCCTAACATCAATTAATCTGACCGCACTTTCTCTGGAAATTGAACCTCGTAAAAATCTAACAATTGGTATCACAGGATCTTTTAGGAAATTGAAACCTGCCGATAGAGATTTATTTAGTTTAGATTTTTATGACCCTGAAACTAATGAACTAAAATCCGAGATTAAGCAAACCGAAATCTCTACCAAGATTACCTATTCCCCGGGACGTAAAACTACCGGCTATGGTGTGGATAGAATTATCGTGAATGACGGAGACTACGCTCAGCTCTTTTTAAATTACAGTGCAGGGCTTAAAGGTATTGCTGAAAGTGATTTTGAATATGAAAAACTACAGTTTTTTTATAGACAACCATGGAATGTTGGTGGGTTTGGGAAGTTAAATAGCTCCTTAGAAGTGGGTAAAACCTTTGGTAATGTACCATTAGGTTTATTAAGTGTGGTTCCGGGAAATCAGACATATCTCTCGATCTATAATACTTTTCCATTACTTAATTTTTATGAATTTGTAACAGATACGTATACATCCCTTCATTTAGAACATAACTTCAACGGCCGAATTTTTTCAAGAATTCCGCTATTAAGAGAACTCAATCTTAGAGAGCTTGTAGGCGTTAGAGGTGTTTGGGGAGAATTATCCGATGAGAACAGATTACTTAGTGAACCCTCTGAGCTACTCCTAATTGCTCCTGACGAGGAAATTTACTGGGAATATAGTGTTGGTGTTGGAAACATTTTTAAAATTTTCAGAATTGATTTTCATTTTAGGGGTAATTACTTTGATAACCCTGATGCTCGTAGTTTTGGTGTTACTGGATCCTTTGGCTTTTATTTCTAAAAAAAAACAATAATTAACTGGTTTCAAATTAGTTAACCTTGCACTCAAACACCTCATAGGTCTGAATATTGCTTATCGTACTTTAAAAAATTAATAATTTTGGATAAAATTTAAGTTTAACCTTTATCCAACCCCCTGTAATTGTTATATTTGCCGCCCATTAAAAGTAGAATAAATATGAGCGCAGCAACACGCGAGAGTTTTGACGTTTTGATCGAAATTCCAAAAGGAAGTAGAAATAAATACGAATACGATTTTGATATAAAGAAAATACGATACGATCGTATGATATTTTCTTCTATGATGTACCCGGCAGATTATGGTTTCATTCCTGAAACTTTAGCCCTAGACGGAGATCCTTTGGATGTTTTGGTATTAGTTACAGAACCTACTTTTCCAGGTTGTGTGATGGAAGTTAAACCAATCGGAGTATTTCACATGGCAGATGAAAAAGGTCCGGATGAAAAAATCATTTGTGTTCCTATCTCTGATCCGATAGCAAATAGCATTTCTGATCTTAGTGAACTAAACCCTCATTTAATCAAAGAAATTGAACATTTTTTCCAGGTTTACAAAGATCTTGAAAAGAAAAAAGTTGATGTTGGGGATTGGGGTAATCAAAGTGCCGCCAAAGATATTATCAAAGCTTGTGTAAAACGCTTTGAAGATTTGGCAGACAAACCTAAAGGACTTTTTAGCATCAGCTAAAAACAGTATATAATTATCCTAAAAGCGCAATATTTTACATAAAATATTGCGCTTTTTGTATTTAAATGAATTTTACTACATTTAAACTTCATTAACTAAATACAAACTATATGCAATCAAACATGATCCTAATCCCCATAGCCTTAGCTATACTGGGATTGCTCTTTATGCTCATAAAAATGTCCTGGGTAAAAAAACAATCTCCGGGAAGCGAAAAAATGCAGCAAATCTCTAAAAGTATCAAAGAGGGCGCCCTAGCATTTCTCTCTGCAGAATATAAATTACTTCTGATTTTTGTACTTATCGCTTCCATCGCACTTTTTGGGATTTCAATGTTTGTTGAAACTACCAGCTGGATGATCGTCCCTGCGTTTGTAATAGGAGCTATTTTTTCAGCGCTTGCAGGTAACATTGGTATGCGAATCGCTACCGAAGCAAATGCAAGAACTGCAGAAGCTGCAAAAACAAGTTTACCGCAAGCTTTGAAAGTTTCTTTCGGTGGCGGAACGGTAATGGGTTTAGGCGTAGCCGGTTTGGCTGTTTTAGGTCTAAGCCTGTTCTTTCTTTTCTTCACCAACCATTTCATGTCATCAACCGGTGATTTCTATGGAAACATGACTATTGTTCTGGAAGCACTGGCAGGTTTCTCTCTTGGTGCAGAATCCATTGCGCTATTTGCACGTGTTGGTGGGGGCATCTATACTAAAGCAGCAGATGTTGGCGCTGATTTGGTTGGAAAAGTAGAAGCCGGAATTCCTGAAGATGATCCTAGGAACCCGGCAACTATAGCTGACAACGTGGGTGACAATGTGGGAGATGTTGCCGGTATGGGCGCAGATTTATTTGGTTCCTATGTCGCTACAGTTTTAGCCGCAATGGTATTAGGTAATTATGTTATTCGCGATATGTCTGCCACCACTCAGTTTACAGATGACTTTAATAATATGGGACCTATTTTGCTTCCTATCGTTATAGCCGGAGTGGGTATCTTAGCATCCATTATTGGAACATTTCTAGTTTCTATTAAGAATAATGATGCTAAAGAAGCTCAGGTACAACGTGCACTAGATATAGGAAATTGGGGAGCTATATTAATAACCGTTATCGCCAGTTACTTTTTGATTCAGTACATGCTTCCGGAGACGATGCAGATGAACTTTTTTGGCGAAGGATCAAAAACAATTCCATCCATGAATGTTTTCTACTCCTGTATTATCGGACTAGCGGTAGGGGCGTTAATTTCTATGGTAACGGCTCATTACACCAGTTTAGGTAAAAAGCCGGTTTTAGACATCGTTAAAAACAGTTCTACAGGTGCTGCTACCAATATTATTGCAGGATTAGCCGTTGGTATGAAATCGACGTTTTTATCTGTTTTGTTATTCGCTGCTGCAATTTATGGATCTTACGAACTTGCCGGATTTTACGGGGTAGCTTTAGCTGCTTCGGCCATGATGGCAACGACAGCCATGCAACTAGCAATCGATGCCTTTGGTCCTATCGCGGATAATGCTGGCGGAGTTGCAGAAATGAGCAATTTGGAAGATCATGTAAGGGAACGAACAGATATTTTAGATTCTGTAGGGAATACCACCGCGGCCGTTGGTAAAGGGTTTGCAATTGCTTCGGCAGCCTTAACTGCTTTAGCTCTATTTGCGGCATATGTGACATTTACCGGAATTGATGGTATTAATATTTTTAAAGCTGATGTCTTGGCGGCATTATTTGTCGGAGGAATGATTCCTGTAGTATTCTCGGCTCTGGCAATGAAATCTGTAGGAAAAGCTGCCATGGAAATGGTTCAGGAGGTCCGCAGACAGTTTAGAGAAATTCCAGGGATTCTCGAAGGAACGGGTACTCCGGAATATGCAAAATGTGTAGATATTTCCACAAAAGCAGCCTTAAAAGAAATGATATTACCAGGATTAATAACCATTATCAGCCCTATTCTTATAGGGGCATTCTTTGGTGCAGAACCGCTAGGAGGTTATATGGCTGGCGTATGCGTATCTGGTGTGATGTGGGCTATTTTTCAAAATAATGCTGGTGGTGCTTGGGATAATGCCAAAAAATCATTTGAAGCTGGCGTGGAGATTGATGGAAAAATGACATTTAAGGGATCTGAAGCTCACAAAGCTGCTGTTACAGGTGACACCGTAGGAGATCCTTTTAAAGACACTTCTGGTCCATCAATGAATATCCTAATTAAATTGACATGTTTAATAGGATTGGTGATTGCGCCGATACTAGGTGGTCATCATTCGGATGCTGAGTTATCTCCCAATCAGGTAATTGAATCAATCGAAGCTCTTAATGTTGCCAATTTTGAAGTGGAGATCAGCGTGATAGAAGATAAAGCTACCGCTACGGTTCTTTATGTAAAAGATGGAAAAAGTTTTAAAGAGACCTATGCAGGTTCAGAAACCTCGGTTAGGGCGGATATTGAAAAACTTAAAAACTCCTTAAAATAAATCAAAAATTGATTGATAACCTCGTCTCTCGACGAGGTTTTTTTATCTTTAGCCCTACAAGATATTTCCATGTTTAGAAGAAAACCTTTACGCATCAATTCTTATTTAAGTTACGGTACACCTTCTCATTTTAGAGCATTAGGAAGAGCTTTAGAGTTTCGAAATGTTGAATTCATCAATGATTTAAATCAGTGGCGTACACTAATTAATATTTATAAGCAATTTGAAAGTGACGAAATTCGTAATACTGAACTCCTTCTAAAACTATCTAATGGTTTAAAATTCTCTACAAAGACGGATAAAGAAGGATATTATGTTTTTGATCGTGATATTGAAAAATTACATGAACTGGCAGATAATCAAGGTTGGGTCAAGTATGTGGCATCCTTTGATGATGATTCCTCACCAATCATAAAGAATAATATTTTTGAAGGTGAAATGATTATACCATCGTCAAAAGCCAACTATGGAATTATAAGTGACATCGATGACACCATTTTACATACAGGAGTTGCATCCTTTATGAAGTGGCGACTCATTAGAAACACATTTTTTAGAAATTTTGATAAGCGTATGCCGCTGGAAGGGACTTCACAGTTCTACAAAAAACTTCAATTGGGTACACTTAAAGAACCATTGAATCCATTTTTTTATATTAGTAACAGCCCTTGGAATTTATATGATTATCTAACAGCCTTCTTAAAACGACATTATTTTCCTAAAGGACCAATATTGCTGCGGGATTTTAGAAATCCATTTGAAAGAAAACCTAAAGTCAAACTTCCGCACAAAGAACGAGAGATTATAAATTTGCTCCGGATATACCCTGATTTAAAATTTGTTTTGATTGGTGACAGCGGAGAAAAAGATGCAGACATTTACACCAAAATTGCTAAGCAATTTCCTGATAGAATTCTAGCAATTTATGTACGAAGTGTAAATCATGCAAAGCGCTTTCAACGTATTCAAAGTATTGTAGACAATTTTAAGACTACGCCAATGCTTCAAGTAAAAACCTCTGAAGAAGCCGAGGAACATGCTCGCAATATAGGACTGATCCTATAAATTTAATTTTTTAGACTTCGAACCTCAGATGTAAGTGTCTTCATTGCTTCTTGCAGTTGCTTCAAGCTAGCACTATCGGTCTGTGAATCTACATTAAAACTCAACTTGCTATTCACTTCCCATAACTCCATGATCTGATGAGATTGTATTGGGTAAGGTAAATATTCAGGATTCAAGGAGACCAAGGTAAGCGTACTTGCATCAGGGCTTTTACGAATCTTTTTTACCAACACACTATCCTCTAAAACAATGACATACATGTTATTATCCGTCACTTCAGATAAATTGGAAATGGCTTTTCCTATGACCCACTCTTTAGGCTCTAAAACGGGCAGCATACTATCCCCTTCAACCTGAAAACCTCGGTATGTAGCATTGCGATATTCAGACAAGGGTATGTTAAACGCCGGCAATTGTTGATACCACTCCACATCCTGCACATTTTGTGGATACCCCGCGGCAGCCTTCACATTCACCAATACAATATTCTCATTATCCTCTGCATCAACAGTCACCACTTTTGGTGCTACATCCACAGCAGATAATTTGATATTTTTTTGTTCACTCTCACCAAACAACCATAAAGGATTTAAACTAAATTCACGTAATAAATTAGCCACCACTCTACCAGAAATTTTCGTTTTTCCACGTTCTATATCTGCCGTAGAATTTTTAATTCCCAGCACCTTGGCGAATTCAGACTGCGTATAATGTTTCTCCTCGCGTATCTGTTTGAAACGCTTAATGGTTTGGTTGGTTGAATGTTCCATAATAAAATATATGTTTTTGGAAATGCTCGTAACAAATATATCAATTTTTGGAATATTTCCAATTTTAACAGTTATAAATTTTTATTTTAATGGAATATTTCCATAAATTTGGAATCTTTACAAAATAGAACAAAATGAACGTAGTATCAACTCATATTCCCGTCAAAGAGCAAGTAGTAAAATATTCCTTGAATAATACAATGGGTGCTCTTGATCAACTAGCCCTTGCATTTACTCAAAAAGGGTTTTCATTTAAAAGAAATTATAAAATAGGCAATTATACTTTTGACTTTTACCATCCGTCGTTGCGTCTGGCTATCGAAATTGATGGGTACGCTCATGAATTCCCAGAAATTGTGAATCAAGATCGTCCTAAAAAACTTCTAATTCCTTCTTTAAATCTTCATGTGCTGCGTTTTACTGATCACCAAATCTTGGTAGATAGTGAAGAAATTTTTAGAGCTATAAAAACGCATAACCCATTGGATAAGGAAATTAATTATGTCGTTTGATCGTATTGAAGAAAAGTTGTCTATCCTGGCGGACGCAGCAAAATATGACGTTTCCTGTTCCAGTAGTGGTGCAAAACGTACAAACGCTACCAAAGGATTAGGAAATGCTACGAATAGTGGAATATGCCATAGCTACACAGAGGATGGTCGCTGTGTATCTTTGTTAAAAATTCTGCTTACTAATCACTGTATTTTTGATTGTGCATATTGCGTAACAAGAAAAAGTAATGATATTAAACGAGCAGCTTTTAAAATTCAGGAAGTTGTAGATCTCACGATTAATTTTTACCGTCGCAACTATATTGAAGGGCTTTTTCTAAGTTCCGGAATTTTCAAAAGTGCTGATTACACGATGGAACGGTTGGTTCAAGTGGCTAAAAAATTACGCTTGGAGGAAAACTTTAATGGCTACATTCACCTGAAATCAATTCCGGGTGCCAGCGATGAGTTAATGAGAGAGGCCGGGTTATACGCGGATCGCCTAAGTGTTAATATAGAAATACCTACGATATCCGGTTTAAAATTATTAGCTCCTGATAAAGACCATAAGGACTTTATCAAGCCCATGCTGAAAGTAAAAAATGAAATTATTCAATATAATACAGAGAGAAAAATCATAAAAAAAACACCGAGGTATGCCCCTGCCGGTCAAAGTACTCAAATGATTATTGGCGCAACAGGAGAAAGTGATAGGGATATTATGTACTCAGCTTCACATTATTACAAAAATTATAATATGAGACGGGTATATTACTCAGGTTATATTCCTATTAGTACCGATAACAGGCTTCCCTCTATAGGTTCCGAAGTTCCAATTTTGAGAGAAAACAGGTTATATCAAACCGATTGGTTGCTTCGTTTTTACGGTTTTAACGTGTCTGAGCTACTTAATGAAGACCATAAGAATTTAGAGTTAGATATTGATCCCAAATTGAGTTGGGCGCTTCGTAATTTACATTTGTTTCCTATCGATATTAATAAGGCCGACAAACGTCTGATTGCTAGAGTTCCAGGAATTGGTATGCAGTCTGTTAATAAAATAATTCAAGCCAGACGTTTTAGAAATCTGGATTGGTCTCATTTAAAAGCAATTGGTATCGCTTTTAATCGTGCTCAATATTTTATAATCTGTAATTCGCGTGAGTTTAATAGAAAAGAATATACTGCTGATCACTTAAAACAATTAATTCTTCTAAACTCTAAAAGCAAGTATCAAAAACACTTTGACCAACAATTGAGTTTGTTTTAATGTTCATTTACTATTAATATGCTAATAAAATTATTATATGACGGAAGTTTTGAAGGTCTCCTAACATGTATATTTATAATCTTTGAAGAACGATTAAACGATTTCTCTATTGAAAGAAATGGAGAAGCTACTTCTGACCTCTTTGGAAATTCACAGGAGGTTTTTACGGATGCAATAAAAGCTGATCGCGTATGGACCGGTTTTAAAAAAAATAGTACAAAGAATCAGCAGCAACAGATTTTAAAAGTATTTCTTAGTGAGATCAAAGGGATGGAAAATACTTTGGCGACCTACTTTATCCATAGTTTTAAAAGTAAGAAAGGTAAGGGAAATGATTATAGTAATCCAACCATTTTAAAAATTAGTCAAGTAGCCAAAATGGTTCACAGAGAAAAACACCGAATGGAGGCTTTCGTTCGTTTTCAGCATACTATAGACGATGAATATGTGGCGTATGTAGAACCGGATTTCAATGTACTACCCTTGATTTCGGCACACTTCAAAGATCGATACGCAGATCAAAAATGGTTAATTTATGATGTCAAAAGACTGTATGGAATTCATTATGATTTAAGAGAAGTCAAGCTAGTGACCATCGACATGCTTACAAAACCTCAGCCTAAGATTCATACAAATTTATTAAGTTCTAAAGAATTTAAGTATCAAAAATTATGGAATACCTACTTTGAAAAGGTAAATATAGCTTCGAGAAAAAACATAAAGTTACATGTGCAACATATTCCTCTAAGGTACTGGAAATACCTTACTGAAAAGACCATGATTCCTTAATTCAACAGTCATGCTTCTTATATTCATAGATGCTATTGTATTCCTAAATAAAGTAGCTGAAGCTCAATTTTTTAATTAATTTTATTATGTATGCGTAATAAAATTTTAAATAAATAAAATAATACACTAGATTTGGCGTTAAATAACCCATTAACTATATCTATCAATTATGAAAAATTTATTTTTAGGAGCAGTAGCTGTATTATTATTATCAGTTACTTCATGTAAAGAAACTGCAAACAAAGCCGAAGAAGCTGGTGAAGCAATCGAAAACGCAGCTGATGAGGCAACTCAAGCAGCTACTGATGCTGTTCAAGAAGCAGATAAAGCTTTAGAAGAAGCTGGTGATGCTTTAGAAGAAGCAGGTGAAAACGCTAGTGATGCTGCAAAAGAAGCAGTAGAAGAAGCTGACAAAGCTATCGAAGAAGCTGGTGATGCTTTAGAAAAAGCTAAAGAAGACACTAAAGATGCTATGAATCAATAGTCATAGTATTTCAATAGATTACAATGAACCATCCTTGTTACCAAGGATGGTTTTTTTATTATACATCAAAACTGCACCCATTCTGTTTTATTGAGAATACTTCCTCTTTTAGATTCTCCTTTTTCATCCTTTTTATAATACCCCATATAGAAAAAGCCTAAACATCGTTCCCCCTCCTCTAAGGTAAGCAGATCTGACAGGTAATCTTTTAGCGCCGGACTACTCCAATAACAACCTACATCATTCACCTCACAAGTTAACCACATATTCTGCACTGCCATAGCAACTGCTGAGACCTCTTCCCATTCGGGAACTCTTTCCTTTGGGTCGCGCTGCATACATATCGCAACAATTGTATCTGTTGCTTTACATTTATCTACTATTTTTTTATATTTAAAGGGAGAGAATTTATCATCAGGAGTAATATCTAAGTAAGTATTAGCTAAAAATTCTCCTAATCTATCCTTAGCTTCCTCTCTAAAAATTTTAAATCGCCAAGGTTCTGTTTTTTTATGGGTTGGTGCCCAGTTTGCATTTTCCAATATTTGATCAATCAATGCTTTGTCGATTGGCTTCTCAATATATTGGGCGGGAAAAACAGAACGTCTTTCCCTAATAATATCGTTAATATCTCGTGTCATCTTTCTGCATTATTTTAATATAGGCAAACTACAGTTTTGAATTATCTTTTGCACTCTTGAAATTAATCTTATGAAAAATTTAATATATCTTAAGCTTCTTCCAAATCAAAATAGATTGATCGATCATTAATTCGCATCCAAATAAATTCTTAAAAAAATCTACCAGGTAATTGTTAAGCTAAAACTTATTTACGTTGAAGCAAATATTGTTGCTTACCCTGCTTAACCAGTTTATAGGTATCCCTTATGTGCGAAGCACCTCGAACATTTAAGGAGTCCGAAAGTATGCTGAGCCAGTCGCTTCGGTGTACGATTGCATTATCTAAAATTACATCTTCCAAATTGGCATTGATAATATTTGTACCCCATAGCTTTGCTTCAGAAAGATCTGCACCTTTTAAATTGGCCTGTGTAAGATTAGTATTGGTTAAGTCTGCACTTAACAATTCAGCCCTTTCTAGATTTGCACGGCGCATTTTAGCATTTTTAAGGGTTGCATCCGACAAATTTATGCCGCTTAAAATGGCATTATTCAACTCTGCCCGCTCAAGATTTGCTGCCGGCATTTGGGCGTTGCTGAAATCAGAAAAATCCAATCTAGCATACTTTAATCGCGCATCTCGCCCCAGATTGACCAATTTTAAATCTGTGTAGTGAAAATCAGCGGAATTTAGAATATCTTGAGAAGATTCAGCACTCAAATCGCTTTTCAATAAGCTAAACAGCAATTGTCCACGCTCAGGACTAATAGGGTCCTTTATCAGCGCACCATCATCAATATAACGATAGGGCTTCATAGCCATACATAAGCTGACTATACGAGCTTCTAAGGTTTTACTAATATTACGGGCACCGGATCCTTTATACTTTAGCTCTTCATTTAGGTCCCCCAATACATCACCCATCAAAAATACTAAGGATGACCTTCGGTCTGCTTCGATCAAACTGGTTTGATTATTAATGTACTTGTTCTGATTATACAATAACGAGGTCTGAAAAATCAGGATCAAAGAGGGAACTACCGTCATAAAAAATGCAAAGATACCGATACGTGTAAACCGATAAATGATATTTGATGATACATCTGCTACGGTGTCCACAGACAACGATTTAGAATGTTTATATTCAACTATTGCGTTTTGTATACTTTTTTTTAATCGGATTCCTAAAAGTGGAATACTTGATTTTTTAAGTAACCAGAAGCCCATCTTTTTTTTGCGCTTTTTTTCAGCTTCAATTTGATTAAGTCTATTCTGGAGAATCTCTTTTTCATTCTCTAATTGTTTAATATATGTTTCTTGGGACACAGATAGTAATTTTGAAGGTTAAGAATAAGGGTTAAAATAGTTCAACGCTTTAAAGATAAACTATATTTCAAAACCAATTTATAAACTCAATCCATATCGATATTAAAATCTTGTTTAATACGTATGGAATAGTGTTTCTTTAATTGTCTCTTATTTTACTAACTGCTTTATATAGTTTTATATAAAAATCTTCTTTTGATCGGCTCCGTCAAAATTGTTGCTTTCTAAGATAACAAAGGTTATCAAGTCTCGAATTTTTCTTCGAAGTTCATGAATATCTAAAATTGTATACTGTTCTTTCATTCAGGTTTTATTAGTATCCAAAAAGTACTAACAAAAAACGCTTCCGATTACTTTATAGAATAACTATCAGATCGATTTCCGACCAGTGACAGAAACCTTCGTTTCTCCGCATTTTAATTAGTATAAATAGTAAGCTGCCTACTTCAAAATCAATAACCTATTTAGTACGAATTTAATCAGACAGGGTTAAACTTTGTTAAAGCAACACTCAGAGCTGAACCCCTTTCTTAATTTTAAAAAAATAGATTAATGAAAAAGTATACAGGATTACACTTGCAATATATCAATGGTTCGTGGGAAGAAAGTAAGAAGTCATCATCCGATATAGAAAACAGAAATCCCTAATCGGGCGATAAAATCGACACCATAAAAGGAGCCACTCAAGCAGCAGTGGACAAAGCTTACGCAGCCGCAGACCAAGCTGCTAAAACATGGAGTCAAACGCTACCTCAAGAACGATCAGAAGTTCTCCATAAGCTTACCCATGTGATGCAAGATCGAAAAGAAGAAATTATCGAATGGTTGATAAAAGAATCAGGTAGTACCTTTACAAAAGCATCCATAGAGTTCCAAACATGTATTAGCATTTAGAGAAGCTTCCTCTTTTCCGTTACGATCTCACGGATTTATCTTTAATTCGGGAATCCCGGGAAAAGAAAGTCGTGTATATCGTAAACCTCTAGGTGTTATCGGTATTATTCGTCCGTGGAACTTCCCCTTGCATCTATCCATGCGTTCTGTTGGCTCTGCTATCGCATTGGGTAATACTATAGTTATTAAGCCGGCATCGCAAACTCCCGTTACAGGAGCAACCCTACTCGCCAAACTTTTTGAAGAAGCAGGACTACCAAAAGATGTGCTTAATGTAGTTATAGGCAGAGGATCTCATATTGGTGATTACTTTGTCAAACATCCAACGCCAAAATTGATATCTTTTACCGGTTCTACTCCTGTTGGAAAAAATATTGGTAAGCTTGCCGGGGAAGCATTAAAGCGCGTGTCACTAGAATTAGGTGGAAATAATGTTTTTATTGTTATGAAAGATGCGGGCATTGAAAAAGCGGTCGATGCAGCGATTTTTGGAAAATTTATACATCAAGGACAAATATGCATGTCCATTAATCGGCTTGTTATCCATGAGGAAGTTGCGGATGAATTTGTTTCTAAATTTGTCAAAAAAGCCAAAGCTTTAAAATCAGGCAACCCCATGGATCAAGAGGTTATTATTGGACCTTTAATTAATAGGGATCAGGTAGCACGAATTCAAAAAGATATTGAGGCCAGTAAGAAAGCCGGCGCAAAAATTATTTTGGGTGGAAATGCAAAAGACGCCTTATTAGAAGTTACCGTTTTAGATCCTGTAACAGATGATATGCCAATTGCAGAAAATGAAATTTTTGGACCGGTTGCACCTATTATTCGCTTCAAAACTGAAGAAGAGGCGCTAAGTATAGCCAACTCCAAGGATTTTGGCTTAAGCGGAGCCTTGCACACCAAGGACATAGAAAAAGGAACAGCCTTTGCCAGAAGTGTAGAAACCGGTATGATCCACATCAATGATCAAACAGTAAATGATGAAGCAAACGCTCCTTTTGGTGGTGAAAAAGGATCAGGATTGGTCGTTTTAGTGGCGACTTTGTGCTAGAAGAGTTTACCAGATTACAATGGGTAACAGTACAGCATGAACGAAGAGATTATGCGCCTTTTGCTTAAAATAAATAGCAAAAGAGACATTTAACATTTCGTTATTAATTCTAATGGAAATTACTTAAAATAAGATCAAGCCTTAAAACGCTTTCGTTCAAAAAAAAGTATTTTTGCAACACACACACACATCTTTTAATTTTTTGTACCCCCTGTATGATTTCTCCTTTAAAGTCTGAAAACGAGAACAGCCGTCTTATTGCATTAAAAAATCTTCAAATACTGGATACACTTCCAGAAAATGAATATGATAACATTACGGAACTAGCTGCTTTTATTTGTAATACAAATACCTCTTTAGTATCTCTCATAGATGAAGAACGACAATGGTTTAAGTCCAGAAAAAACATGCCTCTGTCCGAAACCCACAGAGATCATTCATTTTGTGCGCATGCTATCAACAACCCTCGAGAAACTTTTATCATTCCGCATGCAACCAAGGACGAGCGTTTTCATGACAATCCCTTAACACTCTCAGACACACCTGTCATATTTTACGCAGGTGTTCCCTTGTTGGATAAAGAAGGTCATGCTTTAGGAACCTTATGTGTCATTGACGATAAGCCTAATACCCTTTCGCCTGAGCAAGAAAAAGCGCTCAAGAATTTAGCGTTACAGGTGGAAAAGTTATTTGAATTAAGAAAGGCAAATAATGAACTGAAAGAAACCAAAGAAAATCTGGAAAAACACAATAATTTACTGAAGGATTTTGCGGGTGTAGCATCTCATGATATGAAGATGCCATTGTCTAATATGATCATTACTTCCGATCTATTACAGCAAAAATATGGAGCTAATCTGGATGAGTCCGGATCTAGATATCTATCATACATTAAGAAGTCCGCGTTATCGTTAAGTAATTATATTACAAATATATTGGAGCACTATGAGAGCACTGCATATAACAGAAGTAATGTTGAATCTTTTGACGTAAACACCCTTTTAGAAAATATTGTTGAGCTGTTACATATAAAATATGACTGCGAAGTACACTTACCAGACCTTAATATAGAAGCTACTTGTAATCGAATTGCCCTAGAACAGATTTTTTTAAACCTCATTGCTAATAGTCTTAAATACAACGACAAGGACCCTATTCAAATCTTCATCGATGCCTCCGTGTTCCCTGAGTTCTATGAATTCAGCGTTCGTGATAATGGTATTGGTATAGAACCTAATCAAATAGATTCTATTTTTGAATTATTTACGACCGTTGGTCACTTAGACAGAGATGGAAACAAAGGGCATGGGATTGGACTCTCAACAGTACAGAAACTGGTGGAAACATTAAAAGGAACCATTACTGTTGATTCCCAAATTGGTAGTGGGACGACTTTTACCTTTACAGTAGCAAAATAAAAATATTCTTTTGTTCTTTTATTACCTCAGAATTATTGAGCGACTTTCAGGGGCTGATTTTCCTGTTATCGATTATTTGATACGTTAATCCGAATCTCTTAGTTTTTCTTTCTCTATAATCAGTTCAACTAATTGATTATTATGAGCTTTGAAATAGATAAAAGCACAAAATGAAGACACCGATTGGACATACTTTTTTAATTGATGATAATAAAACGACCAATTTTTTGAATCATTATTTATTGCTAAAACATGGAACGTTTGGAAAAATCCATAAGTTCAATTGCAGCAAAGAAGCTATTTCTTATTTCAAAGAGTATTATGATTTTTTTCGTCGAGATATCAACTTAATTTTTCTGGATATTCACATGCCTCATATGGATGGATGGGAGTTATTGCACTGTTTGCAACAACTTATCAAAGAATATTCACTCAGCCTTAAAGTTGTCATATTAAGCACAGCTAACGAAACTTGGTTTCAGAAAAGACGTCTACAATTTGACTTTGTGGTTGCGTGGATCAAAAAGCCTTTGTCCATTGAGAAATTGGATGGTGTTATGGCGCAACATTTCGCTTTGCGGATTTCTAATAAAAACATTTCAAGAAGTTAACCTATATATGAAGAACTGTTTGGGATGGTTTTAGCCTCTCCAAAAAAATCTATCAGATAAGTATATCTCGTTTTAAGCAGGCTTTTTAGCCAGTCATATTACAATATCACACTAATAAATTTATTTCTTAAACCTTACATAGGTGGCATTAGAGAGCCAACGAAGCAATTTTAGATGCTCAAAAATAATCTTAAAAAAGTGATCCGGTAAGAACCGGACCACTTTGAATGTTTTCACAACGGAATAATCCTTATTGTGAATTGCTTTCAGTATTTCAAAGATAATATAATCTCTGATAATAACAATATGATTTTCCGTAACATAAGAAAAAAATAAATTCTTAAATTAGGGAAAATTTACTTTTCATGAGAAGAATTCTAGGATTAGACCTGGGGACAACATCCATTGGCTGGGCATTTGTTCAGGAAGCAGAAAACAATCAAGAAGAATCTAAGATTATCCAGACAGGGGTTAGGGTTGTACCTCTTAATACAGATGAACAAACTAGCTTTGAAAAAGGACAGAGTATTACCATAAATGCAGATCGAACCCTTAAAAGAGGTGCAAGACGAAACTTGCATCGTTATAAAATGCGCCGCGAGGCGGTTATCAACCTCTTTAAAAAAATAAATTTTATAAATGATAGCTCAACTTTCTCTGAAGAAGGAAAGCAAACTCATAGTACCTACGCCTTGAGAGCTAAAGCTACCGGTGAGAAGCTAGAAAAGGAAGATCTGACAAGAGTTTTTTTAATGCTCAATAAAAAAAGAGGCTATAAAAGTAGCAGAAAGGCCAATAATCAAGAAGAAGGTCAACTTATTGATGGCATGGCTATTGCAAAACGCTTGCACAAGGAGCATTTAACTCCTGGAGAGCTTTCCTATAAGTTACTTCTAGAGGGAAAGAAAAACATACCTGATTATTATCGTTCTGATTTACAAACAGAATTTGATAAAATTTGGCAATTACAAAAAACATTTCATCCTGAGATATTCACGGATGACCATTACGAAGCGATTGAAACACTTAACAAAACTAAAACTGGTCAATATTTTGAAAAATCCATAGGTACTCCTCGAGCAGAATGTAAGGGTAAACGGAATGAAAAAAAGTTACAGTTCTACCGGTGGCGAAATGATGCTGTACATAAAGAACTTGAGCTATCAAAAATTGCTTTTGTCCTGACCGAGATTAAAGGTGAAATTAACAGCTCTAGCGGGTATTTGGGAGCTATCAGTGATCGAAGCAAAGAACTCTATTTCAACGATGAAACTGTCGGTCAAAACCTTTACAAGCAACTTCAAAAAGACCCCAATGCCTCTCTAAAAAACCAAGTCTTTTATCGTCAAGATTATATGGATGAATTTGATGCAATTTGGCAAGAGCAATCAAAACATTACAAAGAACTTACAGAACAGGTTCGTAAAGAATTACGGGATATTACTATTTTTTATCAGCGTAGACTTAAATCTCAAAAAGGTCTTATAAATATATGTGAATTAGAAAGTAGAGAACTCGAAATTCTTGAAAACGGAATCAAAAAAAGGAAGTTAATTGGTCCAAAGGTAGCTCCAAAATCTTCACCTGTTTTTCAACAAGCAAAAGTATGGCAAAGTATAAACAATATAGTCCTAACAAACGAAATTACTAAAGAGATAAAATATCTAGATGACGAACTAAGACAACTCCTCTTTGAAGAACTTAATTGGTTATTTTATTTTAGTAAAGCACAATTACTTAATTTTCTGAAAAAACATTCAGACATAAAGGGCAAGAATTGGAAAGTGAATCTTGAAAAAATTGAGGGTAATAAAACCAATGCCACGCTGCTTGCAATTTACAATCAAATCTTACAAATTGAGGGATATGAAGCCTTAGACTCCAAAATATCCATTTCACAAAATATGGAGCAATTAAAATACTGTTTTGAAACAATTGGCATTAATAGCAAAATCCTCTCAATTGACTATAGTTTAAAAGGAGACGAGTTCGTACAACAACCTTCCTATAAGCTTTGGCACTTATTGTATTCTTATGAGGATGATTCATCCTCTACAGGTATTGAAAGTCTAATAAAAAGATTGCAAGAACATTTCAATTTTAAAGAAGAACATGCAAACCTCTTATGCGGCGTGGCCTTTACACAAGATTATGGTAGCTTGAGTGTTCGTGCACTTCGTAAATTAATGCCTTATCTAGAAGAAGGAAAGATTTATAATGAAGCTTCTGAACTTGCTGGATATAAGCATTCTAATTATATGACAGCAGAGGAAAACAAAGATCGTCAGTTACTTGATAAATTGGAAGTTCTGAAGAAGAATTCTTTACGTAATCCCGTAGTAGAGAAAATCTTGAACCAAATGATCAATGTGATAAATGCAATCATAGAAAATCCTGAATTAGGAAAACCTGATGAAATACGGATTGAGATGGCAAGAGAGCTAAAAAAAACAGCCAAACAACGAAAAGAAATGACCGCTGCTATAGTAAAAGCTACAGATCAACATAAAAAATATCGAGAAAGAATTCAAAAAGAGTTTGGACTTTCTTATGTAAGTAGAAAGGATTTAATAAAGTATAAATTATATCTCGAACTCAAAGCAACCGGTTTTAAAACTCTTTATTCTGGAACATATGTTAAGCCGGAAGAACTCTTCACAAATAAGTTTGATGTAGAGCATATCATTCCACAATCCATATTATTTGATGACTCTTTTTCTAATAAAACTATAGAGCTGCGAAGTGTAAATCTTGAAAAAGGAAAAGAGACAGCATTTGATTTTTGCGAGAGAAAAGGATGTTTAAACGATTTCAAAAATCGATTGGAAGAATGTTATAGCGACGGAAAAGGAGAATTAAGATATGGGAAAAGAAGTAAACTCTTAATGTCTTTCAAGAACATACCAGAAAACTTTCTTAACCGTGACTTAGGAAATACAGCTTATATAGCTCGTAAAGCAATTCAAATACTACAACCCTTAGTGAGACAAAAAATAGTGTCAACTTCTGGTAATATTACAAGTAAGTTAAGAAGCGATTGGGAGTTAATTAATGTACTTCAAGAACTAAATTGGAAAAAATATGAGGTTCTAGGCTATACATATTATGATTATAATAAAGATGGTAAAGCATTACCAAGAATAAAAGATTGGAGTAAACGGAATGATCATAGGCATCATGCAATGGATGCTATCGCTGTGGCATTTACACGTCCTGCTTTTATACAATACCTGAATACCATGCATGCCAAAAGCGGTAAATCGGGAGAAGTAATTGGGATAGAGAAAAAATATACATATCGAGACGCAATAGGCGGACGCAAGTTCAAAAAACCTTACGACACTATCAGAGAGGATGCAAAAGAACACATGGATAAAATTTTAATATCTCATAAAGCTAAAAACAAGGTAGTAACCTCCAATAAAAACAAGATAAAAATTAGTGGTAAAAATAATTATAAGACTAAAATAGAACTGACTCCCAGAGGCCAATTACATAAAGAAACTATTTATGGGCAGTCCCTTGTTTACCTTGTCAAAGAAGAAAAGATTAGTGCGTCCTTTGATGAGGAAAAAATAATGACAGTTACCAAAGCTAAATACAGAGATGCTCTTTTAAAGCGCTTAAACGACAATGAAAATGATCCTAAAAAAGCTTTTACAGGTAAAAATTCAATAACTAGAAACCCCGTTTTTATATCAATAAATCAAAATGTCCCCGATAAAGTTAAAACGCAATCTTTGGTACCGAGATTCACTATCAGAAAAAACATAACACCGGATATAAAATTGGATAAAGTTGTTGATTTAGGTGTTAAGCGTATCTTGGAAACAAGACTGAAACAATATAATGGCAAACCAAAAGTGGCATTTGCTGATCTAGATAATAATCCTATTTGGTTAAACAAAGAAAAGGGAATTACTATTAAAAATGTAACCATTACTGGTGTTAGCAATGCAGAACCACTTCATACTGCCAAAGATCATAATGGAAAACAAATTATAGATCCCTCTGGCAAACCTATACCCATAGATTATGTAAGCACTGGAAATAATCATCATGTAGCTGTTTATAGAGATAGAAATGGAAATTTACAAGAGGAAGTGGTCTCGTTCTATGAAGCGGTCATCAGAAAGAATTTAGAGCAATCGATAATTAAAAAGAATCATGAAAAAGGATGGAAATTTCTCTTCACACTAAAGCAAAATGAGATATTTGTTTTCCCTTCACTAGATTTTGAGCCTTCAGAGGTTGATTTGTTTGATACAAATAATAAGAAAATTATAAGCGAAAATCTATTTAGAGTTCAAAAAATATCCTCTAAAAACTATGTTTTCAATCATCACTTAGAAACTAAAGCCGCAGGATCTGATACCTTTAAAAATAAAAAAGAACTTTCAGAATTAACCTATAAATTCTATCAAAGTGAAAAGTATTTAGAAGGAATAATAAAAGTTCGACTAAATCACCTTGGAGATATAGTGCATATTGGAGAATATTAAGAATCATACCTATAAAATGATCAAACGCACCCTTTTTTTTGCTAATCCAGCTTATCTAAGCACAAAGAATGATCAATTGTTGGTACAGTTTCCTGAAGAAGAAAAACAAAAAGCAAAAGTAGCTATTGAGGACATAGGGTATATTGTTCTTGAGCATCCACAAATCACCATCACCAACGGCTTATTGATGAAACTTATACAAAATAAAACGGCTGTTATTACTTGTGACCAACAGCATATGCCTTGCTCTTTTTTACAACCTCTAGTGGGTCATAGTGAACAAAGCGAGCGTATACGCTATCAATTGAGTGCCAGTCTCCCGCTTAAAAAGAATCTATGGCAACAAACGGTTCAAGTCAAAATTGAAAATCAGGCACGGCATTTATTGGAACGAGGGAGAAATGCCTAAAAGCTAAAACGCTGGGCAAAACAGGTAAAAAGTGGAGATAGTGAATTTCACGAAGCTATTGCCGCAGCGTATTATTTTCAAAAAATATTCGATATCCCGGGATTTAGTCGCAATCAAAAAGGAATCGCCCCCAATAATTTACTTAATTATGGATATGCAATTTTACGTACGGTTACGGCAAGAGCCTTAATCAGTAGTGGTATGTTACCTAGCGTTGGGATCTTTCATCATAATAAGTACAATGCCTATTGTCTGGCCGACGATATTATGGAGCCGTATCGACCCTTTGTGGACACACTAGTTTTTGACATTACAAAAAACAAAGAAAATTTTGAAAAACTAACCAGTGAATTAAAAAGTATTCTTCTAAAAATACCGGCAATGGATGTAATGATCGATGGCAAACAAAGTCCGCTAATGATCGCGATGAGTCGTACTACACACTCACTTTTTGAATGTTTTGAGGGGAGCAGTCGCAAAATTTTATATCCGCAGTATGGAGAATAATCATTTTTCACGCCTTAATCAATACCGTAGTATGTGGGTACTTGTATTTTTTGACCTCCCGACAGAAACTCGGACTGAACGCAAAGTAGCTTCTGGATTTCGTAAAAGATTACTGAATGATGGCTTTGCTATGTTTCAGTATAGTATTTATTTGAGATTTTGTGCCAGTCGAGAAAATGCAGTAGTGCATATAAAACGAACCAAAAACATCTTGCCTAAAAAGGGAAAAGTCTGTATTCTACAAATCACTGATAAACAATTTGGACAGATTGAACTGTATCATGGACAACAGGAAGTAGCCCCTGAAAAACCCTCCCAACAGCTGGAACTCTTCTAGAAAAAGCGCTTATTTTTTTATTCTACATATAGATTTAAATAACAGAATACCAGTATCTTACAACAGGTATCCTGTGAATTCTCCTCTAAAATAAAGAACTGAAAGCAATTCACAACTTTGATCAAGTTCAAATACATCTGTACGGGCCTGTGAATTCTCCTCTAAAATAAAGAACTGAAAGCAATTCACAACCTAGCGTGCTTTACTGCTTCTTCTTTTGTGCCTGTGAATTCTCCTCTAAAATAAAGAACTGAAAGCAATTCACAACTGTAAAGAATTATAAGAAGCGTTTCTGTTCCTGTGAATTCTCCTCTAAAATAAAGAACTGAAAGCAATTCACAACTTCATCAGTTGTAACTACTAATTCCCTTTTCCTGTGAATTCTCCTCTAAAATAAAGAACTGAAAGCAATTCACAACGGAATATGTCGGTTAATATTGATCAAAGAACCTGTGAATTCTCCTCTAAAATAAAGAACTGAAAGCAATTCACAACAAGCCAAGCTGTATATCCTAATCCCTTTAGCCTGTGAATTCTCCTCTAAAATAAAGAACTGAAAGCAATTCACAACCCCCCCCTTGCATATAAACCCCAATATAATCCTGTGAATTCTCCTCTAAAATAAAGAACTGAAAGCAATTCACAACTCCATTACTATTTTAATGATGAGTGTAATACCTGTGAATTCTCCTCTAAAATAAAGAACTGAAAGCAATTCACAACTAAGCAAGATCAAAGCATTAAGAGACAATACCTGTGAATTCTCCTCTAAAATAAAGAACTGAAAGCAATTCACAACTAATAAATCCTGCTTCTGTCGGAATATTAGCCTGTGAATTCTCCTCTAAAATAAAGAACTGAAAGCAATTCACAACTAGGGTAGGTAAAAAAGATGACGATAAATACCTGTGAATTCTCCTCTAAAATAAAGAACTGAAAGCAATTCACAACTCAGAGATTATACAAAAATCAACCTCACGTCCTGTGAATTCTCCTCTAAAATAAAGAACTGAAAGCAATTCACAACACTTTCCGCAGCTTCCTCTTCGATGTCTTTCCTGTGAATTCTCCTCTAAAATAAAGAACTGAAATCGACCTTTTGGGAGATTCAGCGACTCCTAAAACAATAATAACAGGAGCTAAAGCAATTCACAACATTCCTTCTGCGCCCATTGCCAATGCTATCCCTGTGAATTCTCCTCTAAAATAAAGAACTGAAAGCAATTCACAACCAGAAATCATTTTCATGTATTTCTTCATCTCCTGTGAATTCTCCTCTAAAATAAAGAACTGAAAGCAATTCACAACTAATTGGTCACCAAAAATAATTAATTCGATCCTGTGAATTCTCCTCTAAAATAAAGAACTGAAATCGACCTTTTGGGAGATTCAGCGACTCCTAAAACAATAATAACAGGAGCTAAAGCAATTCACAAAATTTACTCAATAGAATTACCTAACTAACAAGAACGTAGATCATCCTCTCATTGCGTTTCATGCCACTCGTAGGTGATCACAAATTCTCCTCTAAAATAAAGAACTGAAAGCAATTCACAACTCAAATTATGCGTATCACCTCCCGTGTCTGCCTGTGAATTCTCCTCTAAAATAAAGAACTGACATCGACCTTTTGGGAGATTCAGCGACTCCTAAAACAATAACAACAGGAGCTAAAGCAATTCACGAAATTTACTCCATAGAATAATCAAACTAACAAGAACGTAGATCATCCTCTCCTTGCGTTCCACTGCACTCGTCGGTGATCACGAATTCTCCTCTAAAATAAAGAACTGACATCGACCTCTTTTGGGAGATTCAGCGACTCCTAAAACAATAACAACAGGAGCTAAAGCAATTCAGAATAAAGTTACTCCATAGAATAACCTAACTAACAAGAACGTAGATCATCCTCTCCTTGCGTTTCACTCCACTCGTCGGTGATCACGAATTCTCCTCTAAAATAAAGAATTAATATGCAAACACTAAAATTTCAGTCACTTCAAAATTAATACCGTATCAAATACTTTATCACCATTGGCTATTTAGAAAAATAGATCTAGAGAATTGCTAAGTAAAGATAGCTTGACAAGTTGAACACTACGATCATTCACAAATACACTCTTAAACTTGCTTCGAATGGCACTGGTGGCATTAGAAAGCCAACGAAGCTGTTTTTTATTAGAAAAATTATAAGTCAATCGATACTTATAAAACAAAAAACCCTCCTGATCAATGATCAAGAGGGTTAAGTACTGAAGGCGGGACTTGAACCCGCACGGGCCTTACAGCCCATTGGATTTTAAGTCCAACGTGTCTACCAATTCCACCACTTCAGCATGGTATATTTTCTCAGAGCGAAAGACGGGATTTGAACCCGCGACCCTCACCTTGGCAAGGTGATGCTCTACCCCTGAGCTACTTTCGCAGTTTATTTAAGAACGTTGCAATACCTGATTGCGGATGCAAATTTAAAACATTTCTATAAACGACAAAGCTTTTTGATGAAAAAGAATAAAAAAAATTACACCTGTGAAGCTTTCTTACTGGTTAACATACGTTTAATTTCATTTAATTTCATCAAAGCTTCTACGGGAGTTAAGGTATCAATGTCAATATGCAGGATTTCTTCTTTGATTTGTTCTAATAACGGGTCGTCCAGATTGAAAAAACTTAACTGTACTTTTTCTTCTTCCTGTAAATTTTTGATCTTACCGGTTAGCTCCTCACTACTATGTGATTTTTCTAGTTTTTTCAACATTTTATTAGCTCGATGTAATACTTGTTGTGGCATACCGGCCATCTTTGCTACATGGATACCAAAACTGTGCTCACTGCCGCCGGGAACCAACTTTCGCAAAAACAACACAGTATCTTTCAGCTCTTTTACAGAGACATTATAATTTTTTATTCGCCCAAAGGTTTCGCTCATCTCATTGAGCTCATGATAATGTGTCGCAAACAGGGTTTTGGGTCGTGCAGGATGCTCGTGTAGAAATTCACTAATTGCCCAAGCAATAGAAATTCCGTCATAGGTACTTGTTCCTCGTCCGATTTCATCAAGTAACACTAAACTGCGATCAGAGATGTTATTCAAAATACTGGCGGTTTCATTCATTTCAACCATAAACGTTGACTCGCCCATCGAGATGTTATCACTCGCCCCTACTCTTGTAAATATCTTATCAACTACGCCAAGATGCGCGGCTTCTGCCGGCACAAAGCTTCCCATTTGTGCGAGCAATACTATAAGTGCTGTTTGTCGCAAAATTGCAGACTTACCACTCATATTCGGTCCTGTAATCATAATCATTTGCTGATTTTGATTATCAAGCTGAACGTCATTAGCAATATAGGGTTCTCCAACCGGTAATTGTTTTTCTATCACAGGGTGACGACCGTTTTTGATATCCAAAGCATAAGAATCATCCAAAACAGGTCGGCAATAGTCGTTTTCTTCAGCTAACTGTGCAAAAGATGCCAAACAATCCAATTCTCCAATCAACGCAGCATTACGCTGTATCGGCTGTATATAATCTGCCAACCAAAGTACCAATTCACTAAACAGTTGCTGCTCAAGTATGAGAATTTTTTCTTCTGCACCTAAAATTTTTTCTTCATATTCTTTCAACTCCTCAGTAATATATCGCTCTGCATTCACCAGGGTCTGTTTGCGAATCCAGGTATCCGGAACTTTATCACGGTGTGTATTACGTACTTCAATATAATATCCAAACACATTATTAGATGCTATTTTAAGAGAGCTTATCCCCGTAGCTTCCGTTTCACGGGCTAGCATCTTATCCAAATAATCTTTACCGGAGAATGCAATGGCTCTCAATTCATCTAATTCACCTACCACCCCATTAGCAATGGTATTTCCTTTTAAAATATTTACAGGTGCTTCTTCGTTTAGGGTACTTTTTATTTTTGTTCGTAAGAGTTCACAGTCATGCAACTGTTCTCCCATTTTTTTGAGTGACTCATTTTTACTCTTTGTTGCCAGTATTTTAATCGGTGCGATGGCTTCCAGAGAGTTTTTGAGCTGTACCACCTCTCTCGGACATACTTTACCGGTGGCGACCTTTGATATCAATCGTTCGATATCACCAATACGCTTGAGTTGTACAGTTAATTTTTGTTTTTCATCGGCTGTTGATTTTAGGTATGCTACCACCTCCTGTCTTCGGTATATTGCATCACTATCCTTTAATGGAAGTGCTAACCAACGTTTTAAAACACGACCTCCCATAGGAGAAATAGTTTTATCAATTACATCCAGTAAGGTAACTGCATTCACCGCTGTCGAATGATATAATTCCAGGTTACGAATCGTAAAGCGATCCATCCAGATATAACGCTCTTCGGCAATACGCTGTAGTGAGGTAATATGCTGAATATTGTGATGCTGCGTTTCGCCTAAATAATGTAAAATTACGCCGGACGCTATGCTACCTTCGGTTAAATGATCCACTCCAAATCCTTTTAACGAAGTGGTTTTAAAATGTGCATTTAAAGTTTCATAGGTATAATCTGTCTTAAACACCCAGTCTTCTAAAAAGAATACGTGATGATCTTCTCCAAAATCCTCCACAAAGTTTTTCTTATTAGCTTTAGAAACTAACACTTCGCTAGGATTAAAGTTCTGTATCAACTTATCAATATACGCTACATCCCCCTGAGCAGTTAGAAATTCTCCCGTAGAGACATCCAAGAACGCAATACCCAACGATTTTTTACCATAATGCACAGCACACAAAAAATTGTTGGTTTTACTGTTTAAAACCTCATCATTTAAAGCTACACCAGGCGTTACCAATTCCGTAACGCCTCGCTTAACAATCGTTTTAGTTTGTTTAGGATCTTCTAATTGATCACAAATAGCAACACGCTCTCCCGCCTTAACTAATTTGGGTAAATAGGTATTAAGCGAGTGATGTGGAAACCCTGCCAAGGCAGTTTCGGTCTCACTTCCATTTCCTCTTTTTGTTAATACTATATTGAGGATTCTTGCAGAGCGTATAGCGTCCTCGCCAAATGTCTCGTAGAAATCTCCCACTCTAAAAAGCAATAATGCATCAGGATACTTAGCCTTAATGGCATTGTACTGCTTCATTAAAGGTGTCACTTTTTTATTCTTACTTGCTGCCAAAAGTTGTATCTTTATTTGAATCCTGCTAAAGTAAGTATTCCGTATTCTTTTAAAAAATTCACTCTTGCTGAGTTATACTTTTTTTATTCACAATAAAAGCAGTTTACCAAAGGGCTTGGAACGTGAGAAATCCATTTTCCTATTCCGACATTTCTATACCCGTATTTTAAATTGCTTCCCTTATTTTTGTAGCATGCATGCAAAAAGAAAATTAAAAAATAGCGAGTTAGATCGCAAGACTGTCGAAGAATTTAAATCCGCATCCAAAACACCTATTATTGTTATTTTGGATAACATTCGAAGTCTAAACAATATTGGATCTGTTTTTAGAACAGGTGACGCTTTTATCATTGAAAAAATATATCTGTGTGGCATTACAGCTACTCCGCCGCATAAAGACATTCAGAAAACCGCACTTGGTGCTACTGACACCGTTTCCTGGGAATATAAAGAGGATACCGTAGCCTTGGTAGAAGCATTGAAAGAAGACAACATCAAAATCCTCGCAATAGAACAGGCAGAACAAGCGATTATGTTGAATGATTTTGCTCCAGAAGTCAATCAGAAATATGCCGTTGTTTTTGGTAACGAAGTTAAGGGGGTACAACAAACCGTAGTTAACCAGAGTGACGCAGTCATCGAAATTCCGCAATATGGCAGTAAGCATTCCTTAAATATTTCAGTAAGTGCCGGAGTTGTTTTATGGGATTTGTTTTGTAAGTTTAAAGCGTTGTAACAACCACTTAACATCTCTATTTATGAAAAATCTTGTGCTTTTTGCTACAATTATCCTGTTCTTTCTTTCGTGTAAACAAGAGAAAAACAACACAGGAGAACAGAAAGATCCCTTGTACTCAAAAGCAAAAGCTATTCATGAAAAAGTAATCACATTGGATACACACTGTGACATCAATGTGGATAATTTTACAACGCTAAAAAACTATACTCAAAATCTGGATACTCAGGTTACCTTGCCCAAAATGAAATCCGGAGGATTAGACGTGGCATGGTTTATCGTGTATACTGGACAAGACAGCTTGACTACCCAAGGCTATGAGAAAGCGTATAAAAATGCAATTTCAAAATTTGAAGCTATCCATAGACTAGTGGAAGATATTGCTCCTAATGAAATTGAGTTAGCCGTAACCTCTGCTCAGGTTCGTGAGATTCATAGCAAAGGCAAAAAAGTCGCTATGATAGGAATCGAAAATGGATATCCCGTGGGTACCGAGATCGAAAATGTACAACGGTTTTATGACTTAGGCGGGCGCTATATGTCATTATCGCATCAAGGACACAGTCAGTTATCAGATTCGAACACCGGTGAGAATGATAGCATCTGGTTGCACAATGGTTTGAGTGAACTAGGTAAAGAAGTTATTGTCGAGATGAATCGTGTCGGAATGATGATTGATATCTCTCATCCATCCAAAGAGGCTATGAGACAAATGATTGAACTCACCAAAGCTCCAATCATCGCCTCACACTCCTCGGCTAGAGCACTTTGTGATCATAGTCGAAATCTTGATGATGAGCAATTGCAATGGATGAAAGAAAATGGTGGCGTGGTTCAAACCGTAGCATTTCGCACCTATTTGAATACTGAAAAATCTGATCTGCGAATAGCCAAAGAAAAAGAAATTGCAAAAGAAATCGCTGATTCGATGGGCGGTACTTGGTTAGAGCGTAAAGAGGTAGCAGCCCTAAAACAGGAAGAAAAAGATGCTTACCTGAAATTCATAGAAAAACTACGCCCTATACATCTGAAAAAGATGAATTCTATGAAAAATCTTCCTCCCAAAGTGGATGTTGTCGATTATGTAAATCACATTGACTACCTGATTGAGAAAATGGGGATTGATCATGTAGGTATCAGCTCAGATTTTGATGGTGGCGGTGGTATTGAGGGTTGGAGCGACGCATCAGAAACGTTTAATGTTACACTCGAACTTGTCAAAAGAGGCTATACCGAAGCGCAAATTGAAAAGTTATGGAGTGGCAATTTGTTAAGAGTGCTGGACGAAGTACAACAAGTCGCTAAAGAAATACAATCCAAAAAATCAGTTTAGGCTAATATTTTCTCTAGAATCCAAATATAATCGGATCGGTTGCTCACAAAATCACGATCAGAGATATCGATAATTTTTACATTGCGATCTTTTTGAGATTTTATGAATTCAAAATAACCTTTGTTTATCTTTTCAAGGTACTCCGGAGCGATGTCTTTTTCGTAAACACGCCCTCTTTTCTTGATGTTCTCAAGTAATCGCTCAGTGTTTTGATATAAGTAAACGTATAAGCCGGGTTTAGGGAGGTTTGAATACATAATATCAAACACCTTTTTATACAGACCATACTCTTCTGGTTGCAGCGTTACTTTGGCAAAAATCAAGGATTTGTAAATATCATAATCACTCACCACAAAATCTTTAAACAAATCTAATTGCCCAATATCATCCTGAAGTCGTTGGTATCGATCTGCTAAGAAGGACATTTCTAACGGAAATGCATAGCGCTCCATATCCTCATAAAACTTTGGCAAAAATGGATTATCTGCAAAGCGCTCAAGTACGAGTTTGGCATTAAACTCTTCGGCAATCTGATTCGACAAGCTCGTTTTACCTGCACCAATATTTCCTTCAATAGTAAGATATTGAAAAGAAGATAGTGCAAATTTAGATTTGGGTGCAAGCAGCGTATCCTCTACCTTTTTAATGATGGATGTGTCCGAAGTGCTTTTTAAGAGTTCACCTATTTCTTTGTTAAAAATTGGGTGTAAAGCGGATGAGGCAATTTCATTTAAAGGTACCAACACAAATTTGCGATCCTGCATTCTGGGGTGTGGTACAATCAAATCGTTTGTAGCTACATTCCCTTCGGTCGACAAAATAATATCTAAATCGATAGTTCTTGCCTCGTAATCTCCTCCCACACTACGATGACGTCCTAATTGTTTCTCAATACTTAAAAGTTTGTCCAGCGTTTCTTGAGTAGTCAAATACGTAGTCACTTCGATACAGCTATTGTAAAAGTCATCGCTCTTAAAACCTAAGGCAGGTGTCTGGTATACTCCCGATATAGTAATGACAGCGCCCACACGAGTAAATATTTCATCTACCGCTTTTTGTAAAAAACTTAGCCTATCGCCCTTATTGCTCCCGAGGGAGATATAAATTGTGTTTGGTTTACTCAAAATGAATGTTCGAAATAATTTAAGAATGCAAAAGTAATGAAACCTTTATCATTTCCACGACTGAATGTACATCCGTTGTCGATCATTTTTCAGTATATATAAGATTTATTTATAAAACGATTTCAAGATGATTATTGTTTTGAATAAAAACTATAAAGCATCTCATTATATTTGTCTTAATTTTAAACGAGTATTATTGGAACTGTCCGTATTATCACAAAAAAAAGCATTTGATGCCTACCGCATCTACCTTATCTTCAGCGCGCTATTTATTGCCTCTCTGGTAGTTTCTAATTTAATTTTTCAAAAATTCTTCTATTGGGATTTTTTTGGCCTGTACACTTTTGAGATTTCTGTGGGCATACTTCCTTATCCTATAACTTTTTTAATAACCGATTTGATAAGTGAAATTTATGGCAAAAAGAAAGCCAACCAAGTGGTTACCGCAGGCATATTTGCTTCTTTTTTTTCATTATTGATCGTTTATGTAGCCGGGGAAGTTCCGGCGACTTCATGGTCTCCAATTGGGAATAAGTTATTCGATCAAGTTTTTGGCGCGACAGCCATAGCTGTTTTTGCATCCATGATGGCGTATCTTCTGGCTCAGTACATTGATATCCAGATTTTTCATTTTTGGAAACGTCTTACCAAAGGAAAACATCTATGGTTGCGAAATAATTTTTCTACCTTTTTGTCACAATTTGTAGATACGGCTACAGTGTTATTGTTGCTTTGCAGTTTTGGCAAAATTGAATGGGACTTGTTCGGAACGCTACTTTTGGGAGGATTTTTATTCAAAGTATTAATTGCTATACTAGATACTCCCTTACTGTATCTTGGTGTTTACCTTCTAAGAAAACGATTTGGCCTTTCTGAAGGTGAAGAATTACTCCTACATTCGAATTCTAACAAATAGTTAACCAATTTAAAATACGTAAGTTTTTAATAAATCGTTATTTTGCTATTGTATATCTTTAACAGCCATATTCAAATATGGTATTAAATTAAAAAGACCCTTCAAGCTTATTGCTAACTAACAGGATTACTAATTGTACTATAAAAATGAAAAAAGCCCTTAAAATAATCGGAATTGTCATTGTTGTGATCATCATTGCTTTAATTTCGATTCCTTTCTTATTTAAAAATACTATCAAAGATAAAGTTCGCTATGCGATAAATAGAGAAGTCAATGCCACTGTCGATTTTAGCGATATTAGTCTCAGCCTATTTCGTAGTTTCCCACAGGCATCAGTCATTGTTAACGAACTCTCAATAATTACAGCTGCACCTTTTGCAGGTGACACCTTAGTATTTACTGATCAGCTAAGTTTAGAAATGTCTGTAAAAGAATTATTCAAAGATGCTTCAGAACCTATTGCTATTAATCAAATTAAAATAGACAAAGCCTTCATCAATATCAAAATCGATTCGTTGGGAAGGTTTAATTATGACATTGCCAAAAAAGATAGTATTGTGGCTTCACAAACACCCCAAGATACTCAGGGAAAACCCTTTATTTTCGATTTGCAAAATCTTGAGATAAACTCAAGTAGGTTTGTGTATGATGATCAAGTAGCAAAAACCCTTTTTACACTTGATAGTTTACAACTTACCGGTAGTGGCGACATATCAGAACAACAATCAGAAGTGACCTTGGAAGCTTATTCAAAAATAGCTATGGCAATTAACGGTGTGGAGTACTTATCTAATAACAACTTGGCACTTGAGGCAGTGGTAGGTATTGATTTAGAAAAACAACGGTATACCTTTAAAGAAAATACCGGTTATATCAATCAATTACCCCTCACTTTTGATGGGTATGTAGAAGTTCATGACAAGGATACCGAAGTTGATATACAATTTAAAACACCAAGTTCGGATTTTAAAAATTTTTTAGCGGTAATTCCACAGACCTATTCTAAAAATCTGGACGGAATTACAACAACCGGTGATTTTATGGTAGATGGTAAAGTGAAAGGAACGGTAGATGAAACCACTATTCCAACCATGGATATTAAAATAACCTCTACTAATGCTTCTTTTAAGTATCCGGATTTACCTAAAAGCGTTCGTAACATTAATCTTAAAACAAGTTTGATGAACACTACGGGCAAGGTAGATGACACCTATATCAACCTGGATCAATTAGTATTTACCATTGATCAGGATGTATTTTCAGCAAAAGGTAATTTTAAAAACATTACAAAAAATATGCTGGTTGATATGGCTGTTAATGGCACGTTGAATCTTGCCAATTTGGAGCAGGCCTATCCTATTCAATTAGAAGAAAAGCTTCGAGGAGTTGTAAAAGCGAATATAATTACAGCTTTTGATATGGAATCGCTGGAAAAAGAAAATTATGAAAAAATTAAAACTAGCGGAAAAGCTACACTTTCAAATTTTGAATATACAACACCTGAGTTACCTGATGCAATAAAGGTAAACGAAGCTTTGGTAAACTTTAAGCCTGGAACCATTACATTGGATAAGATGGATATCGCCTCAGGAAAATCTGATATCAAAGCCACAGGTACCATTAATAATTTACTTGGTTTTATATTCACAGAACAAAAGTTAAAAGGAAATTTCAACGTCCAGTCGAATACTTTTTATGTTAGCGATTTCATGAGTCAGGAAGAAGCTGCCTCTTCAACAACAAAAAAAGCGGCTGAAAAAGAGAGTTCCTCTTCTTCTCCTTCATCTTCGGACTTTAAGATCCCTTCATTTTTGGATGCAACCTTAGCTTTTACAGCAAATACGGTTGTATATGACAATCTCAATCTCAAAAACGCTAAGGGCGTTGTTAAAATTAAGGAAGAAACTGCTTCTCTTGAAAACGTAACCTCAAGCCTTTTTGATGGTGTTATTTCATTAGACGGAAACGTTTCTACTAAATCCCAAACTCCAACATTTGGCATGAAGCTAAACCTGGATAATATAGACATTGCAAAATCATTTGAAGGAATGGAACTTCTAAGAAGCCTGGCGCCCATAGCAAAAGCACTTACCGGTATGCTCTCAACGGATTTAGAACTTAAAGGAAATCTAACCTCGGATCTTAGTCCGCAATTAAACACTTTAAAAGGAAACGCTTTAGCAGAGATTCTCAATGCAAAGGTCAATAGCAGTGAGACCAAGTTATTGTCAAAACTTGACGGAGCATTGAGTTTTATTGACCTAGATAATTTAGATTTAAAAGATATTAAAACCGCACTCAACTTTGATGATGGGAAAATCAATGTCAAGCCTTTTAATTTTGAGGTTAAGGGTATAAAAATAACCGCACAAGGAAATCATAGCTTTACTAACGAGATGAATTATACAGTTGCCTTAGACTTGCCTGCCAAATATTTAGGAGATGATCTTGGTAGCACCATCAGTCAATTAAGTGAAGAAGATTTATCAAAAATGACGGTAGCCTTACCGATAGGAATTAGTGGAAATTTTTCAGATCCCGTTATCAATCTTAACACAAAAGCTGCAGTAAAACAATTAACACAGCAAATTGTAGCAACGCAAAAGGACAAAGCAAAAGACAAACTTGTTAATAAAGGAAAAGGTGTACTTTCTGATGTTTTAGGAGGCGCATCCACAAAAAAGGATTCTACCACAAGCACACCGGTTAAAGTCGAAGATAAGGTGAAGGAAGCAGCTAAAGATATTTTGGGAGGTTTTTTTGGCAAAAAGAAAAAGAAGGATACGGTAAAAAATTAACAGTCATCCCAATGTTCATGGCAAAAAAGAGATCTCATTTATTCTAATACCATGCATCACTTACTAGTAAGTAAGTAAGTCAAAGTTATTACCATTTATTTTTCAGAAAGCATCTCTTCGCAAAATGACGAGATGCTTTTTCTATAGTTATCCACTTAGTATGAGCTTCACAACAATCTGATACAAAATAAACTACACATAGCTACAGATTATTACAAGTATAAAAATCAACATAATTTGTTGTTTGCCAACCAACTAGACCTCCTTAAAATGTAAGAAAAGTAATGTTAATTTATCTTTGAAACACACAAAACATCGATAAACGTACAAATTTTACGGTAAACACGTAAGTTTTTCTGAAAAAAGCTTTGTAATTTAGTAGACCCAAAAAAGAAAAGTTCTTTTTTATATGTAAACCCCAAAATACATATTATGAAACGTTTTCGTTTTATTATCGTTCTGTTTTTAATTCAATCATCATTATCTTATGCTCAAGATTTCAACATTAATGATGATAAATGGGCTCGTGGCTGGACGAATTTTGAACCCAACGCTACAAATTATCCCGATGCAGAGGAGCGCATCCCGAACATCATCGTTGAAAACACCTTTTTAAGAAGTGATATCGTATATAAATTATCAGGTGATGTATATGTAAGTAATGGAGCAACGCTTACGATACAGGAAGGAACCATCATACGATGTGATCATAAAAATATTGGAAATTTAATTATATCAAAAGGTTCAAAATTAATTGCAGAAGGCTCAAAGGTAAATCCTATAGTATTCACCTCTGATAAAGCTGCTAAATCACGCACAAGAGGAGATTGGGGTGGTATCGTAATTATTGGCTCCGGAAAAGTAAATACGGTTTCAGGTAATGGTATCATCAAAGGTAACTACAATCCTCAATTCTCAATGTATGGTGGAAAAGCTTACGATGAGCAAACTTCAATTATGAAGTATGTGCGTATTGAGTTTGCCGGCAATAAAACCAAAAGAACCGAAGGTGCCAACGGGCTTTCCTTATATGCAGTCGGTAAAAAATCGATCATAAACAACATCATGATCAGTCACTCAGGACAAGATTCCTATAGTTTTAACGGCGGAACATTGAAAACTCAAAATTTAATTTCTTACAAAGCTAAAGATGATGATTTTGAAATTTCGGAAGGTTTTAAAGGAACCTTAAATCAACTTATAGCGATACGTCATCCTTTTATCACCTGTGCCATTGGTTCCTATGCACTTGAAATTAACGGATATCACAAAGAACTGGGTTATGTGAATGCAGAGGATATCACTGACGTTACAATCACAAATGCTACATTAGTCAACTTGTCTGACAAATCAAATTATAAGCACACAACTTCAGCCATATCAGCGCGTAATACAGCAAGGGTCTATATTCATAATTCAAAGATTTCAGGGTTTTCTGATGTCGTTCGTTTTGATCGCTCTTACACAGCTTTAGCTATGATTGAAAAATCCTTTATGATGGACAACAGCTTTTTTAATATCCATGGAGATGGTGTTAGAGCCTCTCGAAAAATCAGCGAGAATGTTGTAAATATTCTCAAGTACAATAAGTTTACCAAAGAATTTATCGCGGCCAATGAGCTTTTTCAAGATCCGGATAATAAAGTGATACCTAAATTTCACCTCAAAAAATCATTAAACAACTATATGGTTATGCAGTAATACGTATATTTTCTACTTTTTTTGCCCCTAATCAATACATTTAATTTGCATAACCATATAAATTTTACACCTACCATGCGTCATTTATGCCTATCCTTTATTTTGTTTCATTTTGTAACAGCAATTTTTGCGCAACAAAATAATGATGCTGTTTTCTTTACTCAAAAAGCACACATTGATCAATTTCATACCATTGACGATTTAGAAGAATTAAAAAAAGGAGAGTTGATCGAACTATATGCCGATCGCGTTACGGAAATATTAACCGTACTACCTTTACTTTCTCTATCCTATGAACCCGGAGTGCGTTTATCAGATGTGGGAATTAAAGAAGATTCCCATCATCTTAAAATTTTAAAGAAGGCAAAGGACTCGCAACAAGAAAACATAGAGAAAACCCATGAAACGGTCGAAGAACTAATTCCATACGCTGATACTGATCAAATCGTTTGGACCATATTATATTTTGAAGAAGTGATCAAAAAAATGAGGATGGGAGTTAAGGGTAACTTCTAGTTTTTAGATCCTACATGACGATTAGAGAGAGGCTAACACCTCTCTTTTTTAATTTCTAACCACATTAAAATCATTTTATACCGAAATTCTGTGTATTTATCCAAGTACAATCTATCACATTGTAGTAATTTTGCATCGCTAAATCAAGCGTCATGCAAAAAGATCCTAAAAACCTCAACACTACCTTAGAACTATCAAAAGAAGATATGCGCGCCTATGGGTATAAAGTAATTGACCATATAGTAGCACATTTTGATACGCAAAACGACAAAAAGCCCGTTACGCAAGCCTCAAGAGCAGAAATGGATGATTTGCTAACAGAGGATATTCCACTCTTCCCTTCGCAACCCGATGATGTGCTTGATTTTGTGATGCGAGATATCATACCTAATAGTAATATTGTATCGCACCCAAAATCCTATTCTTTTGTTCCGGGACCAAGTAATTATGTAAGTGTCATGGCCGATACCATTGCCACAGGTTTTAATATTTTCTCAGGAGGTTGGGCAGCATCACCCGCGGCAGCCGAATTAGAAATTGTAACCATGAACTGGTTATTAGAGATTTTTGGTTTTCCGACCAAGCAAGGTGGTGGCATTTTTACAAGTGGTGGCTCGATGGCAAATCTTACTGCTCTGGTAACTGCAAGACGTATAAAATGTAAGGAGGATTTTTCTAAAGCGGTGATTTATTTATCGGATCAAGCGCACTCTTCTAATATAAAAGCTATAAAAGTTATTGGTTTTAAAAAAGAGCAAATCCGAATCATTCCTACAGATCTTGAATTTAAAATATCGCTCAATAAACTTAAAAATGCGATTGCAAAAGATCGCCTTGAAGGACTGCAACCCTTCTGTATCATCGCATCAGCAGGAACCACGAATACGGGAACGGTAGATCCATTGGATGCTATCGCTACAATTTGTGAAGAAGAATCGCTCTGGATGCATGTAGATGGTGCGTATGGCGGTGCTGCGATTTTATCAGCTTCAGGAAAACAAACACTTAAAGGTATTGAACGTGCTGATTCCCTTACCGTAGATCCTCATAAATGGTTTTTTCAGCCTTATGAAATGGGTTGTTTATTAGTTAAAAATCACAATTGGTTGAGTGGTACCTTTAGTGAAAAACCGGAGTATTTACGAGATATAGAGGGTAACGAATCCGAAATTAATTTTTATGATCATGGTATTCAATTGACCCGACGCTTTAGAGCGCTTAAATTCTATATGAGTTTAAAAACATTTGGTTTAGAAGCATTTAAAACCGCAATCACCTACAATATTGATCTTGCCAACTCAGTAGAAAAAATTCTGCGTAAAAGTGCTTTTTGGGAAGTTGTTTCTCCCGCAACCTTAGGTATCATAAACTTTAGATACCATCCTCTGGGACACAATCTAACCGAAAAAGAATTAGATCACATCAATCAAAATATATCTCGACAAGTAGTAGATTCCGGAGAAGCCTTATTGGTCACGACGGTGTTACTCGGTCAGGTTGTTTTACGTATGTGTTTGATTAATCCGCGTACACAGCTCAAAGACATAACCGATACCTTAGCCTTGTGTGAAAAATTTGGTGAAAAGGAAATCGAAAAACTATCAAACAACGTGTAACACTATTCAATCCCAAAATTCACCACATACCCCTCATGGTTACGAACATTAAAAACAGTATTATCTTCAAAAATAAGATATTGCCCTTTGATCCCTTTTAAGACACCTGTATACTCAGGTGTTTTTTCTAAGGTAAGACTCTTTACTTTTTTAGGATACGCTAACACTGGAAAGTGAAGTTCAGTCTCGGTATTATTATCTATAAAATACGGTTGTGCTTCTTCGGGTAAGAATTCTTTTAATTTATGTTTGACAGCATTTAAGTCCTCATCTACCACCTCATTTTTAAGCATGGTACGCCAATTGGTTTTATCACCTACATGATCTTTTAAAGCTACTTCAGCAATTCCGGCTAAATAGCGATTAGGAACTTCGACCACTTCTATCGCTTCATGCGCCCCCTGATCGATCCACCTTGTAGGCACCTGAGTTTTGCGGGTAACTCCTACTTTTATATTACTAGAATTGGCCAAGTATACAATATGCGGTTGTAACTGTACTCTTTTCTCATAGTCCAGATCGCGATCCTCAACATCCAGGTGTGCCGTGCTAAGTTCAGGTCGCATGACCCAGTCTCCTACCTGCGGCTGATTATAAAAATCATCGTAACAGTACCCTTGTCTAAAAATTTTTTTATCCTTACCACAGGCGAGACATTGATAATGGTCAAACTGAATAGTAATTTTTTTATCCAAAAGTTGGTTTATGTGTATAAAATCATTCTCAAACACTAAAAAGTACTGAATAGGATCTCCGATTTCGGTTTTCATTTTGGTAAGTACGCCGGTATACTGCATAAATGGTAAGCTATCTTTTAAATCAGTAAACAAAATGTAATTTTTTTATTACTTTAGATTTTTTGAGGACTGATCATCTTTAAATTAGTAATATTACAGCATAAAGATACATTAAAAAATGCCAATCCCACTAGTCAACTCTATTGCCAGTTGGTTCTTAAAAAAGCGGTTTCATCAGATGGAACTATTTTTAAAGTACCCCAACGAAGTTCAGCAGGAACTCCTTCACATCTTGCTAGAAACTGCCAAAAACACCGAAGTCGGTAAGGCTTACGACTTTAACACTATTAATGACTATGAGACTTTCAAAAATCGAGTGCCGATTCGTTCCTATGAGGAGTACGAGCCCATGATTGAACGTAGCCGATTGGGAGAGCATAATATTTTTTGGCCTACCCCAATTAAGTGGTTTGCCAAGTCCAGCGGAACCACCAATGCCAAAAGTAAGTTTATTCCGGTAAGCCAACAGTCGCTCGAAGATTGTCATTTTGCAGCAGGCAAAGATCTGTTGTGTATGTATCTCAATAACAACGAAAACTCCAAGCTGTTTACAGGCAAAAGCTTACGCTTGGGCGGAAGTAAAGAATTGTATAAAGAAAACGGTACCTCGTTTGGTGACTTATCGGCAATTATTATTGATAATATGCCGTTCTGGGCAGAGTTCAGTTCGACACCCAGTAATGAGATCTCGCTAATGAGTGATTGGGAGACTAAAATGCAGGCGATTGTGAATGAAACCATTCTGGAAAATGTAACCAGCTTGGCCGGCGTACCTTCATGGATGTTGGTATTGCTCAATCAAGCGATGGAAACAACCGGAAAATCACATCTTTTTGAAATCTGGAATAATCTCGAAGTATATTTTCATGGCGGAGTTAGTTTTGAACCCTATCGTGAACAGTACAATAAGATTTTACCTCGTGAAAACTTTAGATACTACGAGATTTATAATGCCTCTGAAGGATTTTTTGCTATTCAGGATCAGAATAGCTCCTCAGAATTATTGTTAATGTTGGATTACGGGATCTTCTATGAATTTATCCCGATGACCACCTACGGTACCGAAGGTGCCACTGCTATCCGTTTGAGCGAGGTTGAAGTTGGTGTCAACTATGCAATTGTTATCACGACGAATGCCGGTTTATGGCGCTATAAAATTGGAGATACCGTGCGCTTCACTTCTGTTGCTCCCTACCGTATCAAAATTACGGGAAGAACTAAGCATCATATCAATGTTTTTGGCGAAGAACTTATTATTGAAAACGCTGAAGCCGCCCTACGCAAAGCTACGGCAGAAGTTCCCTGCGAAATTGTAGATTATACGGTTGCCCCTATTTTTATGCAAGGCAAAGAAAAAGGTGCCCATGAATGGATCATCGAATTTAAGAATGCTCCCGGCGATTTACAAGCTTTTACGCAAAGTTTAGATCTCAATTTGCAAGCAATCAACAGCGATTATGAAGCTAAACGTTATAATAACACGACTTTAAATGAACTCACCATTCATCAAGGACGTAGAAATCTCTTTTATGACTGGCTCAAACAACGCGATAAACTGGGTGGTCAACATAAAATTCCGCGTTTATCCAACACGCGTAAATATGTTGAAGAGCTGTTACTACTAAACCGCACTGCTTAGTTTGTTCATGTATAAAAATTAGTCCTTTTTAGTTAGAAATTAGTCTTTTACCTTCACAAAAACTATCAAAATATACGGTTTCCCCTTCAAAAAGTTACGTAAGAATCCGTCTTTTTTGCCGAAAACTGAGTAGTTCATCGGTCAAAAAAAACGCTTTATCTAAAAATTAAAGAATCTCTTTTTGGCTAGAACGTTTCGTATTAAATTTGTTACCAGTAAGTTATAAAACTGTTAACGTCCCATCTTATGAAAAAGTTGATTACAGGTTTCGCATTTTTACTTTCGGTTGTAGCTGTTAACGCACAAGACGCAGTAACACCTACCACGGCCGAGCAAGCTGTCACACAATCATCTAGCGATATAACAAACAAATCAATCGATCAGGATAAAGTTTGTTATAGTGAAGTCTCCAAAATAGCTTTTTATGAGGCGTTAATCAGTCATAACGAATTGAATATTCATCTTAAGGATAGCGACCGCGTAGCGATCAAAAATACTGAAGAAATTATTTCAAATAGCGGAAAACAAACACTGTATACTGATAACAATTAATTTTTCAGGAATATACTAAGCTAACCAACCAGAATTAGATAGCCGATCTTAACTTTAGATCGGTTTTTTTGTGATAAAAGTGTATTGTATCAAACACATTAGAAGCATAATTCAATTATAAGTATATTCATAACATATTTTACAAAAAAATTAACGCTCTGAATTGTAGATTGTTAATTTTATCTTAATTTTGGTCTCAGTTAAACCAACGCTATTGAAACCAACTTTACTCCTTCTATTTTTTAGTATTTCATTATTAACTTTTGGGCAAGACTTAACTCAGATAGGAAAAGCCCCTTTGTTAAAGGTCAACGGGGGAGTTTCTGCCAACGGGATTTACTATGATGGTTCAGCCAACAGAGAACCTTTTACCTATTTCTTAAATGGTAATCTTAATTTCAATATTAGTGGCATCTATAATATCCCACTATCCTTTTCCTACACCAATCAGGAGTTTGGATATAGCACGCCTTTCAAGATAAACCGTTTAAGCATCCACCCTTCTTATAAATGGGTAGCTACTCATATTGGGGATGTCTCTATATCGTTCTCTCCCTATACGGTAAGTGGTCATCAATTTACAGGCTTTGGAGTAGATCTTACTCCAAACAAACCTTATAAATTGAGCGCTTTTTATGGTCGATTGCTCAAAGCTACAGAATACAATGATGAATTTCCGGAAGCACTACCCGCCTATCGGCGTATGGGATATGGCGCTAAGGCTTCGTATGAACTTGATAGAGTAACGGTTGGAGTCATTGCATTTGGAGCCAAAGATGATGAGGAATCTATTGAACTTCCCGTTCCTTCAGATTTAAATCTTACACCTAAGCAAAATATAGTACTTAGCTTAGAATCATCTATTCAAGCTACCAAAAATTTAAACTTTCATGTAGAAATAGCGCAAAGCGCCATTACAGAAGATACCGAGGATCAAGGCAGTTCGAATAAAGGTAATGCCATGAATATTCTGATTAATGATAATAGCTCTACTTCATATTACACAGCTTTGAACGCAAATTTCACCTACGCCATTGGTAAAGGTACTGTTGGTGCCGGCTACGAACGTATCGATCCTGAGTATCGTACTTTTGGTGCTTATTATTTTAATAATGATCTCGAAAATATAACATTAAATGCATCCCAAACCTTATTTGGTGGAGTAGTTTCATTGGCGGCTAACGTAGGACTGCAACGTGATGATTTGAAAGATAAAAAAGATACGCAATCCAATCGCGTAGTATCGTCATTTAATAGCACCATAAATGCTTCCGATCGGTTCAATATTGCTGCCAGCTATTCGAACTTTCAATCATACACCAATATTCGTAGTGTATTTGATGAAATCAATGAGGTCGATCCTTTAGAAAATCTGGACACCTTGGATTTTAGACAGATTTCTCAAAATGCTACCCTTCAACTGGGATATATCCTTTCGCAAGATCCACAAAAACAACAAAATGTGGCACTGAGCTTAACCTATCAAACCACAAAAGATGAACAAGGCACGGCTGCAAGCACCAACACCCAATCGAATTTTTATAACGTCGGCGCCAACTATAGCATTGGCTACCCGGAGCATGCACTTACCATTAGTAGCGCATTGAACGCTGCTTATAATGAACTGGAAGAGAACAGAGGCTTAACTATAGGTCCTACTATTAATGCGAATAAACAATTCTTCAACAAACAACTTAGAACCGGACTTTCTGCTTCTTATAATGAGACGCTCAACAATGGCACTTCTCAAGGAAGTGTAACCAGTATAAGAGCCAATGCCGGTTATACGTATAAAGAAAAGCATAATGTTATGCTGAGTGCCCTTTCGCAATTGCGCAAAACCGAAACAAGCGACACCAAAAATGATTTTACCCTTACTTTTGGCTACTCGTATTCATTCGATATCAAAAAGGCTGAGATTCGTTTTCAGAAGCGCACTAAAGCTCAGGGGAACCAAGTGCTCGATTCAATATCCAAGCAAAACTTCACACGCTTTAGATATCGTGATAAGATTTATGAAGGCAACCCGGTAGTCATCGTAGAACAATTAGAGACTCTTACCAAAAAAGAATACCTTGACGAGGAGAAAGCTTTTTCAAAAGAGCTGATCAAAAGCCAGTTAGCAAACCTTAAAATAAAAGCTATCAAATCCGTTGATTTAAAAAACCTGGCGCTGGATTATCTTGATAGCCTATATGTGCGCAAAGATTTTATACCTACCTATCGCGAATCGCTATTATTTGTAACCTTAACACTTAAAAAAGAGCTGTTTGAAAAAGAGGAGGTAATGAAGGAGCGTTTTAGTTATGCCAAAAGTCAAATGGAGCAACACAAATTGCATACTGTACCTAAAGATGAACAGATAGTTGCAACAACAGATGAGCAAACTCTTTACAATGAACTTCAAACCAAGTATACCGAAGAGGCTGATCGTATGGAAGCGTATTTATATTTGAGAGTTGCTGTAGAGGAGCTGCGCAAAGCGGTATTATCGCAAGCAAAATCACACCAACCACTACTCCAACTACAGGCTCAAACAGCTGAATCTGTGTTTGATATCGCGCAAAAAACTAAGAATTTAGAAAAAATTAACATATATTTAGAGGAACAAATCATTGCCTTTTTTGATGATCGTTATCAAAACGGAATCGATTAAGCTTTGATGCCCCCAAAGAAACCTTATGAAAAAACAACTACTCTTTTTCCTATGTCTGCTTCAGGTTGCACTTGTATTTTCTCAAAATTATCCTGTACGTGTTACGCCGCAAGGTATTCCTCCTTATCCAAATAGCTTATCCGCATATGATAATACCGATCAGTTAAGAAGTCCGATCAACCTGCTGATAGAGTTTAACGATTTGACCGCTGCAAGTCGTGCCGTGCAGTTAAAAATTTCTATCGAGGGCACCAACATTACAGCAACAAGTAAAGCTGTGATCACAGGTGTCCCCAATATAATACTCGATGCCGGATTTCCATTACGTCTAACCAATGCAGAGCTTGCCCCCTATTTTGCCTTACAAAATTTACAAGGCGTTTCTGCACAGCAATACAATAATACACTGCCCGACGGTCTCTACCGTATTTGTTTTGAAGTTTTTGATGCTTTTAACGGTAACAAGTTATCCAACACAGGCTGTACAAACATCTTTTTAGTGAGTAGCGATCCTCCGTTTCTTAACAGACCGGAGAACCGCACGAATCTAACCGAACAGAATCCTACCAATATCCTCTTTCAATGGACACCAAGACATGCCGGAGTCCCAAATGTATCTTATGAATTTAGTCTGGTAGAAATTTGGGATCGCTATGCCGATCCTCAAGCAGTATTTTTAGCCTCTCCGCCGATATATCAGGATATTACCACCGCGACTAATTTATTGTATGGTCCTATACAACCACTCTTACTACCCGGTAAACGTTATGCTTGGAGAGTACGGGCGATAGCTACCAATGCCGGTGAAGAGGTATCTGTTTTTAAAAATAACGGCTATAGCGAAATCTTTTGGTTTGATCACGCCAGTGATTGTACACCGGTCACGGCTGTCCAAGTACAGGATGCTACGCTAACCACGGCAACTATCAGTTGGATTGGACAACCAGAGCATCTAGATTATACTATCAAGTACCGCGAAAAAGACGGCAACCGTTGGTATACTAAGACTACGCCTCGAGATTATATTACCATAGAAGAGTTTAGGCCGGATACTGTGTATGAATTTGTGGTGTTGGGTAATTGTGATAGTGAGAGCTATGGCGAATCTCCGCTAAAAGAATTTAGAACCCTCACCCAAGAATTGGCAGAATATACGGATTGTGGCATCGCACCAGAGGATGTGGATCTATCCAACCAGGAATTGCTTACTGAGCTGCGTAAAAACGATGTCTTTACCGCAGGAGATTTCCCGGTATATGTCAAAAAAGTATCCGGCTCAACCACCTTTAGCGGAGAAGGATATATTAGCACCCCCTGGCTGGCAACCGTACGTATCCCGGTGACCTTTGATAACATTAAAATAAATACAGATAAGAAACTGGTCGATGGATTTGTCATTACTACCTATGACCCTAATTGGGGGAGTATTCTGGATGCAGATGCGGTGATCGAAGAGGCTACCGGAGATCCGGGAGACAAAAACGTGATCAAAGTTGATTTTGATATTATTGATGTTCAAGTCAGTAAAGATGGTAAAACAGTTACACTGATAGGTAGCGACGGACAAGAGGTTGTACGCGAAGGCGGCAAAGATGTTGTATATCAAGATAGCAAAGGTGAGAACTGGGAAGTTAGCGCAGATGGTACGGTAAAAAATAGTCAACAAGCTGATGGCGGTCCTGCAACTAAGGAAACTACCGCAGGTATGGGCGGCAGTGGTGTGAACGAAATAACCTCGACCGATGTACGTGTTGATTTTGAAAAAGGAAACGGTTATTATGCCTTTGATCCCTATCCAACGGTCACCACCGGTACGTTGAAGGATGCCTATACTACGATCGATATTGCGGGTGGTGGCACCTATTACCCTCCGTACAAAGCAATCTCCAACCTGCCCGGACATCCAACAGATATCCTTCTTGCTACAGCTACCTTTCAAAATAGCGAGTATACTACCGAGGATATTGTTTTTAAGACTAAAGAGGGAACAGAGATCCCGGCCGAATGGGTGGATACTACAGCGACACTTACGTTAGAAAAGAAATTTGATTTTGTTAAAGAAGAGATCATTGCTACCGTAAAACCTAAAGATACTACTCAACAATATACAATCGCAGGTACGGCGAATTATTGGCATTTGGCCTCGCAAGAAGTAACTGATATCAACGTAAAATTAATTTCTGTAAATGGCGCCAGTTTAGATGGTATTAGAGAGCGTATCAACCAGATTTATAATCCTGCAGGAATTAATTTTGAAGTGACTGAGGCTTCTACTTTAGCTATATCAGACCCGACCATTGATGTGGGTAACAGCACCTTATTATCCCAATATACAGACGGAGAAAAAGCCTGGATTGAACAGTTTAAGGCACTCGGTACCTATGAACGCGACACCTATTACTTATTTGTAACGGACATCCCTCCTACAGATGCTGATACAGATGGTTTTATGCCATTAAAACGGCAGTTTGGATTTGTATTTGCCGGACAGGACAAAGGTCGAACGGCGGCACACGAATTAGGACACGGAGTTTTCGGACTAGAACACACCTTTACCGAATATAACACCGATCAAGCAGCTACCAATCTTTTGATGGATTATGGCAATGGTACAGCGTTTACCCATATGGATTGGGAAAAAATGCACGCGCCAGGTTTACAACTTTATTGGTTCCAGGGGGATGAGGATGGGGAAAACAGAATTAACGATGGTATTGATATTCTTGGTAATATAATTACTAAAGTCGAATACGATAAAAGTAAAATTAAATTAATTGGTGTTACAAGTAATACGTATCCTTATTTGAGAGGTGGCTATCGTTCATTTTCAATTGATAAAGAAGAACTAATTGATGAATACAAACCAAAAACTAAAGGAAATAAAGTTGTTTATGTAAATTCAGAAGGAGAACTAATGCCATATTCTGTGTTAACAACTACTTCCGGTGTAGCTAAAATTAAAGTACTGAATGATAATTGCTCCTACAATGCCGCTGAATTATACTGGGAAAAAGATCAAATCTCTGGTGTTGAAAAAATTATTAATAAAATAAAACAAGAGATAACAAATCAAAAACCTAAATGGAAATCCTATCCTCTTTATAAACCAGATCCCTCTTGTTTGGTTGTCAATTCGCTAACAGACTTAATAAAGAAAGACCGTGACCAGTCAAAATGTTCCCCAGAGTATATTAAAGAAGGAGTAGAAAAGCTCGGTAGTCTTTTTTCAAATCCAGATTACGAAATCGAAGACCTGGTTAGCTTAATAGCTGAAGAAGGATTGTGCATTTCATCCATTAGAGCAGTTATAACTCAGGATAAATTTTCTGCTATAAGTAAAATTGGAAATTCTGACGAATTTTTCTGGGAAAATAAGGAAATAGCCATTTTAAGATTAATGGCAGCAATTAGTAGTCAAGATTATAAAGAATTCATTTCACTATTAGGAGAAGACGATAATCAGCTCTTATTAAATCTCATTGATAAGATTCAGGATAGAAGTATTAACCCTTGGGATGGTGATAATTTCACCTCGTTTATTGGAGCTTTATGTAGTATATACGCAGTTTATCCTGATGTATGGAAAAGTAAAGTTGCAAATGAAGAAAATAATAAAATTTTTGGTCAGATTATATCTTTAAATCCTTTTGAATTTAAATATGAGAGTTATGGTAATTCTATTCCATTGCTAACCGCTTTGAATAAAGCAAGATTTGAAGGAAAGTTTAATAGTGTAAAGGATATAGAAATAACAAGATGGAAATATTTCTTACCTTCTAGATCTATACCAACGTGGGCCAAAGATACAGATTTTGAACCTATACTTCTAGACCCGTTAGATCCAGTAATTATCTATACTGATAATAATCTACTTCTTGTGTCCACTGTTTTAGACTCTTCAGCAGAAATAGGAAATAATATATATATAGTTCCTGCCTTATTCTTAGAGTTTAAAGATCAAAAAGAATTTAACGATGCAGTAGAAAAAGGTTCAATAATTACTCTTGACGTAGCAACTATTTTTCTAAGTGGTGGAACTGCTTTGGCAACAAAAGTACATTGGGCAAGAAGAGTTTGGGCTTCCATGGAGGTAGCTGGTGCTATTGGTAGTATTGCAACCAACACTATTCCTAACTTATCACCAGAAGCAAAAAAAGCAGTTGATGCCTATAACATAGCAATGTCTCTAATAGGTTTTAAAAACTTAGGTAAAGGAATTTATAATTATTCCAAAACATTACCAACTACTATTAAAGAAGCCTTTAAAAACAATAAAAATATAAGGGCTATAGTATTGGCGAAATACTTGGACTGGAAAACAGCTACAAAAAATCTAGACAATCTTAGCTCTGCAGAAAGAGAGTTGATTTCTGATCAGGCTAATGTATGGAAGTCCCTAGGTTTTGTAGATGATATTGATGATTTATTAAAAAGAATTGATGACTTCAAAACTCGAATTAAAGGGCTTAATGAAGGTCAAGGTTTACCCAACTTAGTCAACAAATTTGACGATTTAGATGATATTACAAAAAGTAAGTTCTTAGGTGATTTTGAAAATGCTTCTGATTGGGCACTTAATGAAATTAACAAAAGTAGTTCTTCCGCATTTGAGGGATGGAAAAAATATGCCTCAGAAATTAAGGGAAGACGTCAATACACCGCTCCAAATGACAAAGATATCTCAGATGTAAAAAAATCATTAACTGACCCTCAGGAAATTAGGTTGGTAGAAAACGTTGATGATATTGAGATGCCATTTAAAGACTCGTCTTTTGTGTGTGCAGGAGGTTACCATCCAAGCATTGATAGTGGAGAAATTATCACCCATTATAATCTTAAGGGAGTAGAAAACGAATATGTTGCAACACAGAAGTATAAAACTTTCTTAGAAAATGAACTAACATCTTTTATAATATCAGAAAAAATTGATCTTTTAAACTTGATAAGAACGGACAAAAGTAAAGGTGGAGAATTGTATAAAAAAATATATGAAATAATTCCAGAAAAATTTAGTAAAATAGATGGTGCTAGCCAAGCAGGAAGTCACGCCGAAGTTAGAGTTTTTAATGAAATTCTTAAAAAAATGACTGCCAATGGTATTCCACTTAATGATACTGAACTAAGTAAAATCAGAATATTCATTAAAAATAAAAATGGAAGAAACATGTGCCGTTGTCCACATTGTTATTATTTAATTGGTGATAAGGTAAAAATCATTGGAAATGAGTAGCAATTATTATAAGTTTCAAAGAAAAAACGAATTAGTTTTTAACAACCTGAATCTTCATGAGTCAGTTTCGCCAAAGAAATATTTGGACACTTTGTTCTCTGGCGTTCTAGAAGAGAAATATAATAGTGGCGAAATGATTTCAAGGAGGACTTATGTTGCAGGCTATTTATATGGTTTATATATCTACGAAGACTCCTTTGAAAGAGTATATGGTTCGATGTGTTTTGAATACTATAATGGATATTTATTAAGGTATTATAAGAATACTAACAGCGTTTCTTTTGAAGTTTATGATATGGGGTTCCCATTGGAATCTGTTTATAACGATAAGGGTAAAACAATAGAAGCTAGGAAAATTGAAGTTAACGACACATTTCAGAATAAAAATATTGCAGATTTTAATTCTATTGTTGAAGATATGGAAAAAACATATGATGTAGCCATAGACGATGCGGACTCTATATTGGGATGGACACTTTCGAATTACGTTACTGATGAGATAAGCATAGAAGATCTTCAAAAAGGAATTTGGAAAATTTATAGAAAGGATAAAATGGAAAAAGGCTTGTATAACGACGATTTTTTAAAGTTCTATTCTGAACAAGAAAAACTCAAAAATAGAATAATAAAAGAAGATCAATTTGAGAATAAAGTAAAGCTTATAGCTGGAGTGGATGTAGCTTATAATGAAATGGAACAAACAATGGTCGGAGCGATTGTCGTTCTAAATATTGATACACTTGAGGTAATAGAACAAGCTCATCATAAAATGAATATTACATTTCCGTACGTGCCAGGTTTGTTTTCTTTTAGGGAAGTTCCTCCCATAATCGAAGCCTTTAATAAATTAAAAGTAAAACCAGACTTAATAGTTTGCGATGCTCAAGGAGTTGCTCATCCAAAAAATGTTGGAATGGCGACACACTTAGGAATCCAATTGAATATTCCCACTATTGGATGTGCAAAAAAAAGACTTGTTGGATATTATGATAAAGAAAAGCTTGGAAGTAAAAGAGGAGATAGGCAATCTTTAATCTGGAATAGTGAAGAAGTCGGAGTTGCATTAATAACTCAAGATGATATAAAACCAATGTTTGTTTCAATTGGTCATAAAATTAATCTGGGAACAGCTGTCGATTGGGTGCTTAAATTAACTCCAAAATATAGATTACCTGAGACAACAAGACAAGCCGATCAACTAGTTAATAAAATTATCAAAAACAGGACTGAGTTTGATTTTTTATATGATAATGATTCCGAATAAAATTCTCGCTAGCACCCCCCGCTCGTGCCGGTAAGAGTAAGAAGATTGAGATAAAATAGAATAATAAAACCATGAGCAGAAAATATAAATTCCATAATCCATCAGCAGCGTATTTCATAAGCTTCGCTACTGTGTATTGGATGGACGTGTTTACGCGTCAGGAATACTTTTCTGAATTAGCTGACAGCTTAGCGTATTGTAGAAAAGAAAAAGGAATGGAAGTTTTTGCATATTGTTTTATGCCAAGTCATGTGCATTTAATTTTTAGATCATCGAAGGAAGATCCTTCTGGTTTACTAAGAGATTTTAAAGGATTTACTGCTAAAAAATTAATCAAAACTATACAAGAAAATCAACAAGAGAGCCGAAAAGAATGGTTACTATGGATGATGGAAAAAGCTGGAAAAAAGAATAGTAATGTAACAAAATATCAATTATGGCAACAACATAACAAACCGATTGAATTATGGACAGATAAAGTCATACAACAAAAGATCGATTATATTCATAAGAATCCTGTAGAATCAGGTTTTGTAACTGATGCTGTAGATTGGAAATATAGCAGTGCAAGAAATTATCAAGATGATCATACAATTTTAAAAATTGACAGCGATGGATTTTTACTTGGATTGGCATAACAATATAGAAGTCGGCACGAGCGAGACGCTCGCGCTAGCGGGGGAATGTAATTAACATTAAAGGTCAGACTGCTGAAGTTTTTGAAGATTTTATTGAGCTAAATTTAAACCTATCTCAAGTTAGTGGAAAAGGAGTAGGTAAAATAATTTTTGAGGATGCAATAAGATATTATGACAACACTGGGATTCCCAATAAGGGCTTTAGAGGGCGGTGGGAAGGAAATGATCCTCAATATAATAATGGAAGTTCTGACAATTTTAAGAAATATTGGGAGTATAGGGAAACATTGGCTGATGTGGAAGCGGCTAAAAAGACCTGGTCAGGAAAACGTGCTGTTGAAAATGGTTACGAAACCGCAAAAGTAGTAGAAGAGTCAGAAAGTTTAATTTTGGTAGAATTCACAAAATAAGCCTATGAGCAGAAATTGTTATAATGAGCTGGATATTTTTTTTGAAGCAACTAAGAATCGTTGTTATTTGATTTTTCAACAATTATATATTCTTAGAGAAAACATCCAAAAGCATGATGAAATAGAAGAAAGTATAATCAAGTTAAAAAGCCTCTTTTTTGAAGAGAGAAAAAAATTTTCTAGTGATAGTTTTTCGATTAACGATAAAAATTCTATAAATGAAAAATGTGATCTTTTTTTTGAATCCTATTGGATTTCTAGAGGACAAGTAAGTAAAGGCAATGTAAATTTCTTTGAATATTCAATTGAAAACATTGAACACTTAGGAGTAATTGAAAATTATTTGTCAAAAATGAGAAGAACAATGGAAATTGCTTGGTACGGCTTTTTACAACAATATGGAAGGTTAATTATAAAATCTTCCAAGGAAATATAACAATTATTTTTTAATCTATCGAGAATAAATGAATGACCTTTTAACCATATTGATCATATCCAGTTTAATGGGAGTTTTCTTTACCTACAAGGTATTGAAGGGAATCATAAACCATATAGATTTTAAAAATGGTACAATGATAAAGGCAAAAGTTATTAAAACAGAGTGGATAAAAACACCACTTATTAAGTTTAGTTATTTATTCCCTGACAAGCAATTGAGAATATTATATCGTTTTGTTTTAGATAGTGATATATATGAAAAAGAAGATGATGATATACATTTTGCATTTAAAAGATTTGGTCCGAAACCTATACCAAATAAGAATGATGAAATAAATGTATTTGTTCCAAAAAGTAAAAACCCAAATAAAGTAACATTTAATGAAAGTAGTAATACAATCAAGCCTATAATTGGGTTTGCTTTTTTAGCCATTCTTAGTTTTGGCATTACATCATTAATCATTTACAATTGGAAATAGATTTATAAAGATTCAAAAAATAGTTAACTAAGTGTTAAAACTATTAATCAATAGCATGACCAATCCCTCTGGCGCTCGTTTAAGCAAAGCGAAAACGAGTGACAAAACAAAAAAAAGCGTTTGTAACGCGATAAGTGATGAAAAATAATTAAGTAAAAAAGGCACTCGTTACAAACGAGCATCAGAAAAGAAAAAGATAAAAAACCAACATACCAACAAAGCCCAATACGCATGAAACACTTCTACCTACTTATACTTACCTTACTTCTTACGTACACTACGTTTGCCGGTATTGGTGATAAAGAAAAAACGAAATCCAGCACAGCCACAACCACTACGCCAGTATTACCGCCGGTGCAGTTACAACGGTCTTTTGGAGCGTTAGATCTGGCAGTGGACACCCAACTTAAAGAGTTGTCCGCAGCGCCAACGGTTCGTGATTTTGCACAGAGCGAATTATATACCCGCTTTGAGATGGATACGACGGTCAACGCCTTACGATCAGAAGCAAAAACAGTGATTGATGAGTTGGTTGCAGAAAATAAGTTTTTGGAGAGTTTAACCGATTATTTAACCGGAGAAACTCCGGTTACCCTCCCCATAGGAATCAAAAAAGAGATTGGTAGCTCTGAGTTTATTATGGGGGTGAGTAAAATCAAATTGGGTAAGGACTATTCGGAGTTAGAAATTTTTGTACGTCTTAAACTGCCTCAAATTGATGAAACCGGGCAACAAAAAGAATTATTTTTCGGTGCCAGCGGCGTAAAACTATCCCACAAAGGTGGGTTGTTTGGTTCGGCAGATTTAGTGCTACTGGGTGATTTTCCGGTACGACTACAGGGTAAAAGTGTATTGATGGTCTTACAAGGTGGGTATGATCTTAAAACCAGTAACCTTAATAAAAAAACCTATGTAACCATTGATTGCAATGGTTTTAAAGAATTAGGAATTGCCGCAAATGTAGAGTTTTCCAGAGAAAAAATACTCCCTGTTACCGCAGCTAATGAGATTGACCACTCCACTATTGGTAAAACCAACATAAAAAAGAAAGTTACTACTAGCTTTGAACTCGTAGCCAGTGACTGGAACGATATTTTGGTAGAGATCAACTTACCAAGATTTCAAATCCCTTCTTTAAAAAATACCATTTTTGAGGTAAATACCGCCGTATTGGATTTTAGTGACGTACGTAACTCAGCTGCTATAAAATGGCCGGAGGGCTATCAGGAAAAGTATATGATTTCGGGAGAAGAGGATATCTGGCAAGGAGTATATGTCGAATCTTTGACTGTGGTACTTCCCAAACAATTTGAAAAACAAAATAACAGCGAACGTATCAGCTTTGGTGCCGAAAAATTGATTATTGATAATAACGGAGTGTCGGGTACTTTTTCTGCCAATAACGTCTTACCGTTGGATAAAGGAACCGCCGGAGGATGGCAATTCTCGGTAGATAGTTTTAAAGTAATATTTGTAGCCGGCACCTTTGCCGGTGGTGGTTTTGGAGGTAAAATGGTACTTCCTGTTTCTACTTATCAAGGAGGAAGTTCTGATAAAAGTGACACCACTGCCTTAGACTATACCGCATTAATTGACGCATCAACTAATGAATATACCTTGACCGCCAGTCCGACAGAATCTTTAGGATTTGACCTCTTTAAAGCGCGGGCAACCATTACCGAGAATAGTATCATTGAGCTTAAACTAGACGATGGTAAATTTCGCCCAAAAGCTGTTTTACATGGAAATTTAGCGATTAAGGGCTCCAACAACGGATCCAGATCATCAACCGCAACCGCCGATTTTGAGGGTATTCTCTTTGAACACTTTCAACTACAAACCGTTAGTCCAAAACTAAAAATTGGCTATGCGGGCTATAAAGGCGAAGTAAAAGTAGGGAGTTTCCCTGCATCGATATCAGAAATTGCGATTCGAGCCGATGGCGAAATTGCAGCATTGGACTTTACTATTGCCATCAATTTGATGGATAGTGATGGTGGTTTTAGCGGTGCAACAAGCCTCTCTGTAGAAGGTGAGCTCGGTGAAAATCAAGGCCTGGAAAAATGGAAATTTAAACGTATTAGATTACGCCGTATTGACATCGCTGCCGATGTCGGTTTTTTAATCGAAGGCTTTGTTGAGTTTAGAGAAAATGATCCGGTTTATGGCGATGGTTTTAGCGGACAAGTTAAAGCTACGTTTAAAGGAGGTATTGCGGTTACTATTAATGCAACTTTTGGTAAAACAACCTTTAGGTATTGGTATGTAGATGGATTAGTAGAAGGGCTGCACTTAGTTATACCCACCGGGTTTGTCGTCACCGGATTTGGCGGCGGCGCTTCGTATCGTATGCGTAAAGATGGGTATAGTTCCAATATGGGCATCGGTACTTCTGGTGTAAAATATGTTCCTGATGAAAACAGTGGTCTGGGCGTTAAAGCGATGATGTTATTTGAAGTCACAGGCGGTGGTAATGCTGTCAACGGTGGTTTTGGATTCGAAATTGCCTTTAACCGTCATGGCGGTATCAATAGAATAAGCTTGTATGGCGAAGCGCATATGCTGCAAACCCCGGGCTACGATGATGCAGGTGATGAAATGGGCGAAAATCTTGGAGGTATTGTAGAAAATGAATCTCAACTTCCTGATGGTGTTGAAAATCAACTGAAGGAATCAAACTTAATCGAAGCTTCTAAAGCAATATATCCGGCTACTATGACCGGTCAAAAAGGGTTAAATGCCTATGTCGCTATAGAATTTGACTTTACGCAAGATACTTTTCACGGTACTTTTGAATTATACATTGATGTTTTTGGTGGAGTGTTCAAAGGTGTGGGTGCCGGCGGACGTGCCGGTTGGGCAGTAGTTCATTTCGGTCCGGGCGAATGGTATATCCATGTGGGAACCCCCACTGATCCTATTGGTTTAAAAGTAGGAATTGGTAGCGTAGCTCTTAGGGCCGAGAGTTACTTTATGATGGGAGATTATATGCCGGCTTCTCCTCCACCTCCAGCTCAGGTTGCTAAAATTTTAGGTATGGACGCCGCAGAGTTGGATTATATGCGTGATGAAAATGCCTTACGCGGGGGACGCGGAATCGCATTTGGATCCAGCTTTGATTTTGATACCGGCGACATGACGTTTTTGTTCTTGTATGCACGTTTTAATGCAGGATTTGGTTTTGACATTATGGTAAAAGATTATGGAGATACCATCTGTAGAGGCAGCGGTCAGATCGGTGTCAATGGATGGTATGCTAATGGTCAGAGTTATGTCTACCTACAAGGATCGATGGGTATAAAATTTAAACTTTTTGGAAAACGTAGACGAATTCCGATTATCGAAGCCGGTGCCGCAACGCTGATGCAAGCAAAACTACCTAACCCGGTTTGGATCAAGGGCTATCTAGGTGGTTATTACAACGTCTTAGGAGGTCTCATAAAAGGACGCTTTAGATTTGAAATGCAGTTTGGAGAAGAGTGTGATATCATTAGTGGAGGATCACCCCTTGGTGATATCAAAATAATTGCTGATGTGAAACCTAGAAAAGATATGCGCGATATCGATGTATTCGCTGTACCGCAAGTATCTTTTAATATGGCGGTAGGGAGTACCATTCGTATTGAAGATGAAGAGTATAAAGTGCATGAATATCGTTTTAAACTAGATGATTTTTGGTTAAAAGATAATTCCGGACGTATTTTGAGAGGTGAACAATCCTGGAATGAATACAATGACTTGCTCAGTTTTACTTCGACAGAAGTATTACCGCCGGAAGAACAACTAAGTTTATTTGTATCGGTAGCCTTTGAAGAAAAAATAAATGGCAGATGGACACCGGTAACACATAACGGGGAGCTTTTAAAAGAAGAAGAAAGTTTAAGTTTTACGACGGGTACAGCCCCTGATTACATTCCGTTAACCAATATTGAGTATTGTTATCCGGTAATTGAACAGCAATACTTTTTACCAAAAGAACATCCAAATGGGTATATCAAATTAAAACGAGGACAAGGGTATCTCTTTCAATTACAAGCCGGATGGGCACAACGTGCTTATCTTATTGACGACAATGAAAAAGCTACAGAGAGTAATCTATCGTATAATGTAGGACAAAAGCAAGTTAATTTCAGCTTACCTGAAATGTCAAACTCGATGCAGTACCAAGCAGTGCTTCTCACCTTACCCCCTGCGGCAGCCAAAGGAAGTGTAAATAGTAATTATAAAAGTAAAGATGTAGGTAACGGAAACACTGTAGAAACCAAAAGCAATACGATTGAAGGATTAACTACCAATCCTGAGACCATAGAAATGCTTAGCTATAGTTTTGCTACCAGCGAACACGATTCGTTTAGCGCAAAAATGAAAGATAAAAAGTTTCGTTCTCCCTTACGTGAAATAATTTACGCAGATGTACACAAGCTAAAAGCAGTGGTGCGTAAAAGTGAACCTTTTGATAAAGTTGAATTATCAGGCACTCAATATTCAGGTGGTAAGGCATTGGTAAAAGTAGAAGCCATCCTTTCGAACAACACCTATTATGAGGAAGAGGTGTATCCACTAGTTTATAAGGATTATCCGATCAATGATTCATTAACCGTGGATCGGGACATCTCCCTCATGGGATTACCTCCCAAAAAAGGGATGGATCAATTAACCTGGTATCATTCGTATCTCGAGAGTCAGCCAAGCAGTGACTACTTGGATACCCGAATGCCACATACCTATAATTTACCCATTTATTTTAAAAGAGATTTTATTGATATACAATATAAGGTGGTGAATGCCTACTTAAATGATCCGGACACCTATGCGACACAGGTTGCAAAATATGATTACATCATCAATGGTCGTTTTCCTTATATAAAGAAAGGCAACTACAACTCCAAATACCAATATGTACTGCCGGGCGGAAAAGCAGGAACGCGAAGCAACTTTATGTATGTGAATCCAAATTAATTAAATAAACATGTCAATTTTTAAATTATCATATAAAACATCCGTCCTTCTTGTCCTTTTAGTACTGGGTACTCAGTACTTCACATTTGGCCAGACCAAAGAAGCTACGCACGAAGTAAAAGTGATCTCCAGACCTCAAGAAGATCGAATCATGTTACGATGGGTTGCCAATACACCCATCTCATGGATCAAAGGAAATCGTTACGGGTATACATTAGAGCGTTATACCATTTCGCGAGATCGAAAAACGTTGCCTAAACCGGAAAAACTAATTATAGGACAAAATTTTAAACCTGTGCCGATGATGGAATGGGAAAGTTTATCCGAAATTAATGATTTTGGTGCTACGATGGCACAAGCCTTATGGGGAGAAAGTTTTGTAGTACAAGGCGGGGGTGGTATGGCTTCGATAATTAATAAAGCCGAAGAAACACAACAACGTTTTGCTTTTGGATTGTACGCAGCAGATCAAGACTTTAATATCGCACAAAAAGCCGGATTAGGGTATATTGATACTGCTGTAAAGCCTAATGAGAAATATCTTTATAAAGTAATCGCCAATACACCAACTACGGAGTTAAAAATAAAAGAAGGTGGTGTGTTTACAGGTATTATAGATTATGAACCTTTACCGGAACCTGTAGATTTTGTTGGTATTTTTCAGGATAAAAGCACTCTGTTATCGTGGAATTCTACCTTGTTAAAGAACACTTATAACAGTTATATTATCGAACGCTCAGAAGACGGCGAGCGGTTTAGCAAACTAGGAGATCTACCATATACAGCTATTCAAAAAGAAAAATCTGAAAATGATCGAACGATCTATATTGATTCTATCGCTAATGACAAAGCATATTTTTATAGAATTAAAGGCGTATCCTCTTTTGGAGAAGTAGGCCCTATGTCCAATGTGGTAACCGGAGAAGGAAAGAAAGTACTAAAGTTTGTACCCCATTTACTCTCAAAAACATTCAAATCTGAAAGTGAAGTTGAACTCACCTGGGAGTTTCCTGAAGAAGGAAATGTAGATATAAAAGGATTTACCTTAAAACGATCCGATACAGATCGTGGAGCCTATATTCCTGTAGTCGAAAACATTCCTCCTACTGCTCGTAAAATTAGTTATACAAAACTTCGGGCTTCAAATTATTTTAAAATTACGGCGAATGGTAAAAATAATAATTACCGTGATTCTTTTACCATGCTGGTACAACCCGTAGATTCAATTCCGCCGGCGAAACCTGAAAAATTAGAAGGTCGTGTAGATAGCACGGGAGTTGTTACCCTACAATGGAAGGCAAACAATGAAGAAGATTTGCTGGGATATCGCGTTTTTCGCGGAAACTTAGCTAAGGAAGAGTTTTCTCAGCTCACACAATCTCCGCAAATGAATCCGACCTTTGTGGATACAGTTAATATAAAAAGTCTAAACAGTAAGGTGTTTTACAAAATTGTAGCGGTGGATCAACGCTACAACCTGTCTCCGGCTTCTGAGGTATTAGTGTTGAAAAAACCGGATATCATTCCGCCGACCCCACCGGTATTTAAAACCTTTACTACAGATGAGGGAACCGTAGAATTAAGCTGGGCAAATAGTTCCAGTGATGATGTAGCTGCACATTACATTTATCGCAAACAATTAAGCGATCCTACTTGGCAATTAGTTTTTCAAGCCGATGACCTTACAGACCGTTCCTATGAGGATACCAATGTTGAGGAAGGGAATTCGTATAGTTATATTATTATTGCCAGAGATGAGAGCGGCTTAGAATCTCAACCGGGATCGCCGGTTTCTTTGCGTGTTTCTAGTACTGGGCCAAAAAATAGTATTCGTGGTTTATACGGGGCGATAAATACTTTTGAAAAATCAATTGTTTTGAGTTGGGGAGCAAAAGGAGAGCAAATTACCTCGTACGAACTCTATCGTAAAGTAAATGACGCCCCCCTTACCTTGTACAAAGTTTTACCCAAAGGCACCAAACTATTCACCGATACGAAGCTCACCATTAACTCTACCTACACCTATAGGATTCGTGCGATTTTTGAAGATGGAAGGTATTCTAAGTGGAGCTCGGTTAAATTAAAATATTGATGGTATGAAGAAGGTAGTATGTTTTTTAGTGTTTTTATTGTTTTGTTTGAGTGGAATAGCACAAGATTACACCTTAAACTTGAAAGGCACAATAAATAATAGTAGAACTAAAGGAGGAAGCGTAAATATTGTCATTAACAATTCTTCTCCTAATTTCCGAACATATCAAAATAGTTTTAATGAGACAGTAATAATTTCAGGTTTTAATAATTTAGATTTAATAGAATCTTCATATGAAAATATTGGAGGATTGCCGGTGGAATGTCAGTCAAGAAATACAGATCTTAACAACACTCTCGAACATTGTATACGAGGCATCCAATCTGTTTCAGGATGTGCAACATCAGCAGAAGTTACATTAATTCCAAACATGAGAATATCTCGAGGTTCCTTAGGAGTATCTCCAGATGCTAGCACCTTATGTATGGGCGATCAATTAATATTAAATGGTTTACCTACCTCTGGTAATGGACGTTTTCCTATTGAAGCTTATCATTGGGAATATTCGTTGGATAATGTAGATTGGACAAGTGTACCTACTAATTATAATAATACTTATAGCCTATCGGCGACCATGCAGGAGATTATAGGAGCTAATCATCGAAATTATTTGCGTAAAAACATTTATTTTAGATTAGGACGCGGCAGGGCGTTTTCCTCAACCTATACGATTTTATACTCTCCATGTGCTCCCCTTTTAGAACTGGTAGAGCCCAAAGATGTAAGTTGTCCGGGAAATGATGATGGATGGTTTGGCTTATACTTTGATGAGTTAATTGACACAAATGATAGTATCGATCTTTCATTGTATCCAATAGAGAGCAACGGTATTTTAGGTCCTCAACATCAAACAGAGATTAAAAGAGGTCAGTTTAGACAGGTAGGAACACGTTTTGTGTATGATTGGAAACCAACGGTTATTGATACATCTTATGAAGTATTTGCTAAAACATACCGTATCAGATATCAATATCGAAAAAATGGAAACCAACCGCAGGGCTTTGAAACCTATCCAAGTGATATAACAGTTGGTACACCCAACCCATTAACTTTTTCTACCACTTCTTCTGATGCACCTTGTGTAAATGGCCAGGGATCAGAAACCAAAGGAAGTATTACCATTACAGTACCTAATCAAGCCGGAACTCCGCCCTATCGATATATAATTGATGGCGGAAATGAGGTTGCGTTTTCGGGAAATACTGTTACCATTGATAATATTGATGTGGGAACTTATACGATTCAGCTAACAGATGCCGGTGATTGTGAAGGAACATCTGGAGGCAATCCGTCTACTACAGAAACCATCAGGCCTGCCACTCCTATTGTTATAAACGGACTTACCAAGGATGCTACTTATGCAGGACGTGCTAATGGAGCTATCATCGCAACTGTGCAAGGCGGCACTCCCGTGAGTAGCGGACCTACCTATACGTACAGCTGGCGTAGTGATCCTGTGGTTACTATCCCGCCTGCAACTACGGCAAATCCCGATACCGCTACCTTTGAGATCTATCTTGAAGATTTGCCTGCAGCTACCTATACGCTCGACATTACCGATGGGAAAGGATGTACTGAAAGCTCCGAATTTATTGTAAGTGAGCCTCCACCACTAGTTTTTGATACACTACTTAAAACCGATGTGATTTGTGGAGATAATAATACTTCTAATGATGATGGTACGATTAGCGCCAAAGCTATCGGAGGGATTCCGCCTTATCAATATCAACTACTACGTAAAAACGAACTAGACGTCTTTGAAGCTTATGGAGCGCCTGTACTCCTTGATGAAACGCAAACTTTTGAAGCAACCATGCTTTCCGGTGGCAACTATCAAGTACAGCTTGCTGATAATACGGAAGATCCGCAGAATACCAATCCTGTGGTATTGTCAACCGAAATCGAGATTATACAACCGCAACCTTTCTTTATTCAAAACATCACGCTGGAGGAAGCTCGTTGTATCGGACAAGCCTCAGGAAGTATGACTTTTGATATTCTGGGGGGAACCGGTACCTATACTCTCGAACTTCTTAAAGAGGGAGATCCTGCTTTTCAACAAGTGTTAGAGAACATTCCTCATAATAGCACGGGCGTTACGGTGGATGATTTAAGTCGCGGAGTGTATACCTTAAATATTATTGATGAAAATCGATGTGCACTGATCAATCCCTTTTTAGAACGTATTGTAACCATCAGTGATCCTTCGCTGCTCTATACTATTGACTTGGGCGATAACAAAGTATTATGTAAAGATCAAACCCATACAGTCGATGCTTTTATTACCGATCCAATGGCTCGCTATGTATGGCAGGCTGATAACGGGTTTAGCAGTCAAAACTCACAAATCACTATAGACAAAACCGGACTTTATAGTGTTACGGTAACTACAGCGCTAGGGTGCGAAATAAATAGTAGTATTGATGTAGTCGTATTAGACCAGGCTATTCTACCGGAATTTGTCGTGCCATCTGACCTTTTTGCTACAGAAAGCTTTATCCTGGTCGATGTAAGTAACCCCTTGCCGGATACCGTAGAATGGCTATTACCCAAAGAAGTGATCATTACAGAAAGTACAGAAGGTTATGCAGAAATTGCTTTTGAAAAGGCAGGGACGTATGAGCTGATCATGAAAACAACCATTGGCGCATGTGAAGCTTTCGCTACGAAAACTATCGAAGTACATGCCGCTTCTTTTGATAAAAAAAATAATGGAAACGCCGAGCTAAGTCTCTACCCTAATCCCTCACAAGGAGATTTTACAATCGACCTGACCTTTGAGAAAGAAGCACCGGTGGATATCAAACTGTTCAGCATGGTAAATAATTCGTTGCTTTACTCCGCATCCAACACAGGGAGCAAAGCATATACCATTCCGATCAATCTTAAAGGAAACTTAGCAACAGGAGTCTACCTCTTACTTATACAATCTCCTGAAAAAAATTATGTACGAAAGATTGTGGTGGAATGAATTATAAATTATCACCTTCAGCGTCAATTCAAACAGAACAGAAACGAGTGACGAGATATCATTATACGTTTGTAAAGCACAAAAAAATGAGCACTTCTCGTGAACGACCCTTTAAAATAAGATTAAATCATTAGAATACCCCCTGTTATACTAGCTGTATATAGCACATAAGTAATGCGAAGCGTTACATTACTGCTTCAAAGCAGTTGATTAAGGGCTAAGAGGCTCCAAAATTGAGTAAGAAAGCGATAATTTAAGCCTCCAAGGGCTGCTATATATTCAAATAACCGCTTGTTATAAGGCTAACACCCTTAATTGTGATCCATCGAAGTATTTAATCGATCCTTATATCTACCTCATTAAGGGGTAACACCTATTGACGCATGGCTAACTCTCAATTGCAGAAGGTCTTTTAGCCATCAATTAAGAATGTATCTACTGTAAAACAAAAAAACGAAAGCTCTGGCTTTCGTTTTTTTAAATGGGTATAATATAGTTAAATCAAGTACTTAAGAAACTGCTTTTAGTTTTTTAATTGTTGATTTATTTAACTTCTTATCTGCGTAATCTTTAGTTACTCTAAATTCTGTATCCTTGCTATCCGGCATTTCATACATAGCATCTGTAAGGATTGCCTCGCAAAGCGAACGTAATCCACGCGCACCAAGCTTATACTCCACTGCCTTATCAACAATATAATCTAAAGCACCATCAGTAACGGAAAACTCAATATTATCCATCTCAAACAGTTTTTGATATTGTTTGATGATTGCATTTTTGGGTTCTGTTAGAATAGAACGCAAAGTTTCATTATCCAAAGGATTCATATGCGACAATACAGGCAAACGTCCAATAATTTCTGGAATCAACCCAAAATCTTTTAGATCCTTAGGAATAATATATTGCAACATATTATCTTTTTCGATCACATCTTCACTTTTTGAAGCGCTAAATCCAACCGCTTGCATATTAAGACGTTTCTGGATGATCTTTTCGATCCCATCAAAAGCTCCTCCAGCTATAAAAAGTATATTTTCGGTATTTACCTCGATAAACTTTTGATCCGGATGCTTACGCCCACCTTTTGGCGGAACGTTTACTACAGTTCCTTCCAAAAGTTTCAGTAAGGCTTGTTGCACACCTTCTCCCGATACGTCACGTGTAATACTTGGATTATCACTTTTACGTGCTATCTTATCGATTTCATCGATAAATACAATACCTCGTTGCGCTTTTTCCAGATTGTAATCTGCTGCTTGCAAAAGACGTGTCAAAATACTTTCTACATCTTCCCCCACATACCCGGCTTCAGTAAGAACTGTAGCATCAACAATTGCTAAGGGTACATTTAACATTTTGGCAATAGTTTTGGCAATCAGCGTTTTTCCTGTACCGGTTTGCCCAACCATGACAATATTACTTTTCTGGATTTCGATATCATCATCAGTTACCGGTTGTAATAAGCGTTTATAGTGATTATAAACCGCTACAGACATTACTTTTTTAGTAAACTCCTGACCGATCACATAATCGTCCAAGAACTTTTTGATAGCCATTGGCTTACGTAGCATGAGTTCACTACTCAGCTCTCCTGTGTCTTCATCTTTAGCCTCTTCAACCACAATCCCGTGAGCCTGCACGATACAACGATCACAAATGTGAGCATCTAATCCTGCAATAAGCAGATTGGTTTCAGGCTTTTTCCTCCCGCAGAATGAGCATTCTAAGTCTTCTTTCGGCATAATGTATTATTTCATTATTAGTGGTACTTTACTACTGTAACTTACACAACGTAGCAAAATAGCGCATATTTGTTAATCTCTGGTAAGAATTTCGTCAATCATACCGTATTCTAATGCTTTGTCTGCCTTCATCCAGTAATCTCTATCACTATCTTCATATACCTTCTCATAGGTCTGACCAGAATGTTTTGCGATAATTCTATACAACTCTTCCTTCAACGTTAGGATTTCTCTTGCTGTAATTTCTATATCACTGGCTTGACCCTGAGCTCCTCCAAGCGGTTGATGAATCATCACACGACTATGAGGCAATCCGGAACGTTTTCCTTTTTCACCGGCACAAAGTAATACAGCTCCCATAGAAGCAGCCATACCCGTACAAATTGTTGCTACATCAGGTTTTATAAACTGCATCGTATCATAAATTCCAAGACCTGCATACACACTTCCTCCGGGAGAATTGATATAGATTTGAATATCTTTTGCAGAATCTACACTTTCCAGAAACAATAGCTGCGCCTGAATAATATTAGCAACCTGGTCATTGATTCCTGTGCCCAAAAAGATAATTCTATCCATCATAAGACGAGAAAACACATCGAATATCGCAACATTCATTTGACGTTCCTCGATAATATTTGGAGTCATCCCTACAGGATACATACTACTAACTATTTGATTGTAATAGTTACTATTTATCCCGTGATGCTGGGTGGCATATTTTTCAAATTCTTTTCCGTAATCCATAGTATTTTTTTGAGTAATTTATTTTTAAAAAAAGGCGCAAACCTATACCGGTTAAACGCCTTAAATATAAGTATAAATTCTTATAGTTTGGTCGAAGAATTATTTGTAAACCTCCTTAACAAACTCATCAAAAGTAACCTCTTTTGTCTTTAATTTAGCATTCTCTTTGTAAAACGTTAACATTTTCTGACTCATTAATTGTTCAGAAATACGTTTTACCTCATCCTGATTTGACAAAATACGTGCAGCAATATCTTCAAGCTCTTTATCCTCTGGAGACATTTGACCGAATTGTGCCATTTGAGACTTAATTAAATCCTTAGCAAACGCTTTTAATTCATCAAAGGTAACCTGTAGGTTATTCTCATTAATAATTTTCCCTTCGATCAGTTGATAACGCAATCCTTTTTCGCTCTTTTCATACTCATCTTTTGCTTCGTCCTCTGATAAAGCATTCTCCCCGGTTACCTGAATCCATTTTTTCAAAAACTCAGCCGGTAATTCAAATTTAGTATTCTCGAGCATACTCTCTGTCACAGCATTCAACAATTGTTGATCAGATTGCTGCTCAAACTGACGTTCAGCATCTGCTTTGATTTTGTCTTTAAGCTCTGAAACGGTTTTTACTGTCCCAGGACCATATAGTTTATCAAACAACTCCTGATCTAACTCAGCAAGCTCTTGCGTATTAACCTCAGTTACTGTAAATGTAACCTCAATATTCAAATCATGTGCTTTGTCATGGTCTATTTTTAAAGCAGCGATAAGATCGTGATCATCTTCAAATAAACCTTTAGTCTTAACCGTAATCACATCGCCTACCTTAGCTCCGATAAATTTGTCCAGATTTTTCTTTCCTTTAATTTTATCAAGCTCTACAGTCGTAGTATTCTCAATAGCCTCTTCTTCATTCGCAAAAGTACCGGATAAAACATCACCAGCCTCAGCAGCATCCTTAGCAATCAATTTTCCGTATTGTTTTTGCATAGTAGTTACCTGATTATCGATCATCTCCTCTGTAGGGACGATCTTATAATGCGTGATAGCCTCTTTACCATTGATATTCACTTCAAAATCAGGAGCTAAGCCTAATTCAAATTGAAATGAATAATCATCTGCATCCCAATTAAAATCTTCTTGCTCCTTAGGTAAAGGATTTCCTAAGACGTCAAGTTTTTCTTCGGTAAGATATTTATTTAATGCATCCTGCAATAGTTTATTTACCTCATCAACCAGCACTGCTTTACCGTACTGCTTCTTTACAAAGCCCATAGGCACATGTCCTTTTCTAAAACCAGGAATGTTAGCCGTCTTACGGTAGTCTTTCAATATTTTTTCTACTTTATCACTGTAATCAGCTTTAGCAATATCTACAGTAACTACAGCATTTAATTCGTCTAATTGTTCTTTTGAAATATTCATTATCTCTACTTTTTCTACTTAAAAATCGGGATGCAAAAGTAATACTTTTTTATATCCCAACAAAGTTTTAACTAACTGAATAACAGTTGCCTTTATTCTTTATTTAGAAGTGAATATAAAATAGATTGGAATATTGAGAGTAACACGCTAAAGATCAATGCCCACAACCACCCACTCACATTAAACCCTCCAATAAAGTGATCTGCGATTAGAATTATTGCGGCGTTTATTATTAACAAAAACAACCCAAGTGTCAGAATCGTAACCGGCAAGGTCAATACTACTAAGATGGGTTTGAGTACAGCATTGAGGACTGCCAAAACTACAGCTACGATGATAGCACTTACATAATTTACAACCATAACGCCCGGAAGAATCTCTGCCAGTATCATAACAGCTAACGCACTAAGAATAATTTTTAATATAAATTTCATGATATTGAATTTAAAAAAAACGAAAGATACAAAATCTGTCCAATAAAAAAACCTGCTAAGAAAGTGTCTTAGCAGGTTTCATTATAAACTTAAGGAACGTTTTAGTTCACATCATTACTCACGGTAACCGTACCATATGTACCGGCTTTTACCTTAGGTACATTTGTTTTGTACTTTTTCTTTAACACATCTAATATACCATTAGCCAATATTGCATGTGCACGCGGTGTTGGATGCACACCATCCAATGAAAAGGCGCCACCAGTTGCAAACTGTGAAGTGATTACACCACCATCATAGGCAATACCACCATTTGCTATTTGTGATAAAGCAGCATTAGCATCGTAAAACGCCAAGTCGTTAGCATCTGCGATTGCTTTTATCGTTGCGTTAAACGAAGCTTGCGCTGAAGAAACTAACGCTTGTTCTTCTGGCGTTAATACATACTGATCTGTTAATGGAAGCGTTACTCCATTCACTGAAAATTCACCTGCCATTTCCTCTGTCAATCCAAGACCTACTAATTCTGCTAACCTATCAGTGTTAACCTGTCCGATAATGCTAGAGCTAGTTAAAACTAGTAAATCTGCACTTGTAGCTTGACGCGCCTGACCAAACTGAGCTGCTAAGATCGGAGCTAATGGTCCGAACGAAGGTGTTAGCACCTGTGTAAGCTGAGCTGTTAGATCTGTAAGATTTTCATCTTTAACCACCACAGCACTAGCAGCAGTTTCAGAAAATACTATTGATCTTTCTGGAACACCTAAAAAGGCAAATGCTTGATTCAAGCCAGCATAAGTTTCATTAAGCGTCGGTATTTGAGGCCCAAAATTAGGGTCTAACGGACTTAAAGGCGCAAAAGGAACTGTTGTAAAATAAGGAATAGAAGTTACATCAGGTATATTTAATACCACACCTTCAGCTCCATTGGCTGTTAAACCAGCAACTAACTGACTGTATACACTCCCAAAAACATTGATATTGGTAATATCGTTACTCCCATAAGTTGTCGGATCCAGGTTTCCTGTTTCATTATGATCTACACCCACACCTCCTGAGGTTGCATACCCAAGAATATCATTATTACCAATCCAAAGACTAAAAAACGTTGGGTTTTGTGATACAGCATCTCCAATAATAGAAGCGTTTGCACTTGAGGCAAAACGTGCATAATACGGATTTGCTAAACCTGCTGCTACTCCGGCAACATTCCCATAGCCTTCAGCCACTAAATGAAAGCTTTTTGCTCCAGGGGCTCCAAGATTATTAAAGGGCCCGGTTAAAGTAGTCGAAACATCGGTCGAAGCCTGTCCGCCCGTATACACAGCAGGACCAGGGTTTCCTTCGGCATCAAAAGCCAACACCAATCGATTGGGTTGAATTTGAGTTCCGCCCAAAAGCAATCCTCCTGTATTATCCGCCATTAACGGCTGTTTGAATTCGCCACCACCGGCAAACTCGAATTGCTGTGCCAAAATATTCGGATATGAATTTTCCTGACCTGTAATATACAATGAGGCATCAGCATAACCGGCTGTTAGAGAATTTCCTAAAGCTACATAGTTTGAGTAATCAGCCTCTCCACTTACATATACGTCTGATTCTTCTATCGGATTGTCAAATTCTGGCTCACAAGCCACTATTCCAAGCGCTAGAATAGCAAGATATTTTATATTATTTTTCATCATCTTCTTAATATTTTCAATTACAATTTATACGTTAATCCTAAACCAGGTGAGAATGCACTTGACTTATAAGTACCTTCAAACGGAACTGCCTGTCCATTGGTATCTGCATTAAAGTCATAGCTCGCATCAACTTCTTCAAATCTCAAGTAGAAAAATGAGGCATCGATTGCTAGTTTAGGTGTGATTGCAAAACTTAAACCTCCTGTAAATCCATCTGAATCATTACGTGGTGTTTCCGGAGCGAAATATCCAGGGCGCACAGGTGATTCATCACGATAGTATCCAGCTCGTAAAGTAATTTTTGAAGTTGCCTCGTACTGTAAACCAAAACGGTATACTGAAGAATCCTTATAGTTACGTGGATTTTTTGAATCCGGATTAGCATCCGTATTTTTGAAATCTATATCTAATGATTCATACACACTCCAATATTGTCTGTTAAAATCAAAAGCAAATAACCATTTGTCACAGAATTCATACGCTAATCCAACCGTTAACTCAGCAGGTAAAGGTAATTCTGCATCAAAAGTAGTAGTCCCGTTAGATGCCGGGACAGCCGGAGAGTTAGGCACGTTTTCAAAAACAGCCTCTCCGTCTTCAGCTTTTAAAATGATTTCACTACGATACGAGAATCCTAAACGTAGTTTTTCTGATGGGTTAAACATGGCACTCACGCTCCATCCCCAATTATTCACTCCGCTATCATCAATGGTTACTTCAGATCTGTTTCCATCAATATCCGTTAGCGTTCTACTTAGATTACGGTTAAAATTCACCGAACCGGTCACAAAAATAGGTCCTCCACCAATACTAAAGTAGTCTGATAATTTAAACGATACTACTGGCTGAATATAAACTGCCGCAAGATCAATATTGTTTACTAAATGTGATCCTGACCAATCATCTGGCCAAATTACTTCACTTCCGTAAGGTGTATACACACCTAAACCAAGTGCCATCCAATCATTCACTTTGTAAGAAGCATATACGTTAAAAGGTGTTCCTACAGAATTATCTGTTTCTGAAGAAATACCCAGGGCTTCATTTTGATAAATAACATCGGTAAATACCCCACTGGCACCTACACTAACATTTAATTTGTTTTCTAGATATACAAGACCCGCAGGGTTAAAAAACACTAATTCAGCGCTATTCACAACAGCCACTCCTGCATGACCCATGGCCATAGCTCTCTGTCCTTGCACACTAACTCTATATCCGCCGGCATAGGTAAGCGAGCTTACCAAAACGAATAGAACTAATAATAATAGTTTTCTCATAATTGATCGGAATTGTTTTTTTGAATTTTGTAAAATAATAGTTTCAAATTTAATAGAAAATACCAATTATCCAACGAAATCAACAAAATATTATGCATACATAGCTTTTTAAAGCTATTTATTGACAAATTCCAATACTTCAATTAAAAAATCTTTGGGGTTCTCGGCATGCAACCAATGTCCTGACTTTGAGATTTCTTTGATAACTGAGTTTGTAAAGTGTTTTTTAATACCTTCCTCATCAATGGGCAAGATATAATTGGAGCGATCTCCTTTAAGAAATAAAGTTTCTCCTGGATACTTGTATGCTGTCGGAAGCTCCTTACCAATCTCATTAATGTTTTTGGTAAGTGCTTCAAGGTTCATTCGTAACCCTAATCGTTCTTTTGACTTCCAGTATAAATTCTTTAATAAAAATTGTCTTGTCCCCATTTCAGGAACAAACTCACTTAACATAGTATCCGCATCCGTTCTACTGGTCAACGCTGTCGTACGAAGGTTCTCTAATCCCATCAAAATATCCTGATGATGCTGCGGGTAAAATTTAGGCCCTATATCTGCAATAATCAACTTGCGTATTCTCACATGCGTTTCACTCGCAAAAAACATAGCCGTTTTTCCTCCCATGGAATGCCCCAATAAAATTATATCGTTCAGTTCGTTGTCATCACAATATTCTTCGAGATCCTGAGCTAAAATTGGATAACTAAATTGATCACTATGGGGGCTTCTACCATGATTACGTTGGTCTATTAAATGAACCTCAAACCCATGACCAGCAATTTTCTTCCCTAGTGTTTTCCAGTTATCCCCCATTCCCAGGAAGCCATGCAGAATTATAAAAGGCTTTCCGGATCCGATGATATTAGCGTATAATTTCATACCGTATTTGGTTTACAAGTTTATAAGTGAATGCGCACCCTTATTTGAGACGGTGTAAATACATATTAATTACATTTTCTATCCCAAGATATAAAGCTTCACAAATTAAAGCATGTCCGATGGAGACCTCTAAAAGTTGCGGGACATTTTCTTTAAAGAATTTAATGTTATCCAAAGACAAATCGTGTCCTGCGTTTATACCTATCCCCAGTTCAATCGCTTTTTCTGCACAAATCGTGTAGGGTTCCACGGCTTCCTTATTCCCTTTTTTAAATTCTTCTGCAAACATTTCGGTATATAACTCTATGCGATCTGCACCAGTCGCTTTGGCTCCCTCAACCATTGCAATATCGGGATCAACAAATATGGATGTTCGAATGTCATTACGCTTAAACTCCTGAATAACTTCTTTTAAAAAGGATACGTGTTTAATTGTGTCCCAACCTGCATTACTCGTGACCGCATCAACTGCATCAGGCACCAACGTTACCTGAGTTGGTTGTATTGCCAGTACCATATCCACAAATTTTGGAATGGGATTTCCCTCAATATTATATTCTGTAGTCACAATAGGTTTCAAATCGTAAGCATCCTGATACCTGATATGACGTTCATCGGGTCGGGGATGGATGGTAATACCTTCGGCACCAAATCGCTGTACGTCTGTTGCTACTTTTAACAAATCGGGAGTGTTGCCTCCACGCGAGTTACGCAATGTGGCAATCTTATTTATATTAACACTTAACTTTGTCATAGTTTTTGATGTAATTATGGTAATTAACAAAAATACAAAGTTGAAGCCGCCACGGTTACATTTTTTTGATTATTTTGCATGAAATAGCGCTATCAAATATGAAAACAGAATTTTACATAGTGAAGGAAATTGCCCCGCTGTCTACCACATCAACTGTAAAAGAAGCGCAGCAGTTATTTAATCAACTCACCTACACCCATTTTCCTGTTGTAAAGAACTCTATTTATTTGGGTTGTGTATCTGAGACGGATATTCGTTGTTTTGAAGTTGACAAGTCATTGGATTTCTATCAATACGCCTTGGAGGGTTTTTACACCAGAGAAGATGCAAATTGGCTGGATATCTTAGAACTCTTTGCACAAAATGACAGCAATATCATGCCTGTACTTGATCAAAATAATGCATTTTTGGGCTTTTACGAACTTAATGATATTATGAGCATGTTTAATGAAACCCCATTCTTAAGTGAACCGGGTAACATTCTGGTAGTAGAAAAAGGAACTAAAGACTATAGTTTTAGCGAAGTTGCTCAGATTATAGAGTCCAATAACGCAAAAATATTAGGTCTTTTTATTTCCAGTTTCACGGATGATCGTGTTCAGGTTACAGTTAAAATTAATGATACCGACCTCAATAATATTGTACAAACCTTTAGAAGGTATAGTTATGAGATTGTTTCAAAACATAGTGAAGATAGTTTTTTGGAAAATTTAAAAGAGCGTTCTAAGTACCTTGAGAAATATTTAAACATTTAATTTTTAAACACCCTTCGCATAATGAAGATTGGTATTTACGGTCAGTTTTATCATCCTAATTCGAGTATTTACATTCAGCAATTATTAGAAACATTAGACAAAAACAATGTAGAGGTTGTCATTGAAAAAAACTTTTTGGAGCTTATTCATCTTCATGAAGACATTGATAAATCGTATTCACATTTTAGCACCTTCGAAGAGCTGGATCATAGTTATGATTTATTTTTTAGTATTGGTGGCGATGGAACGATTTTAAAAACAATTACCTACGTGCGTGATTTAGGGATCCCCATTGCAGGTATAAATACGGGGCGCTTAGGCTTTTTGGCCACCATTCAAAAGGAAGAGATCAAAGATAGTATAGAGTTGATACTTAATCAGCGGTACTATATCTCTCCGAGAACTTTGGTGACTATAAAAACCATACCCGAAACAGAGGAATTTGGTGTTCTTAATTTTGCAATGAACGAGATCGCGGTTAGTCGTAGAAACACCACCTCGATGATTACAGTACACACCAGTCTTAATGAAGAATTTTTAACTTCTTATTGGGCAGATGGTCTTATTGTATCCACCCCAACCGGATCCACAGGTTATTCCTTGAGTTGTGGCGGACCGGTGATAATGCCTGATGCAGAGAGTATGGTTCTTACCCCTATCGCACCTCACAATCTTAACGCCAGACCCTTAGTTATACCTGATAATACAGAAATCAAGTTACAGATATCAGGTAGAGAAGATGACTACTTAGTGTCCTTAGACTCGAGAATCCATACGCTACCCAATGATACTACGGTAATCATTAAAAAAGCCCCATTCAAGATAAATATGGTAGTTTTGGAAGATGATAATTTTCTAAAAACGTTGAGAAAAAAAATGCTTTGGGGAGAAGATAAACGTAATTAGACAATAAACTGAACTAAAAAATGTTTTAAAATCATACTATTTAGCACAAATTCTTGTGTCGTTGAGTTTATTGTTATATTTGCAAACTTTTGAAAATCTATGAGATACTTACTAGTCCTTATTTTCATGTCGTGTTTTACACACTTAAGTCTAGCTCAAACCTATGAGGTTGGCCTCATGGCGGGTGGCGCTAATTACATCGGTGATGTCGGAGCTTCTACCTATATTGCTCCTAATGCTATTGGTATTGGAGCCATCGGAAAATGGAACCGGAGCAAAAGACATGCCTTTAGAGCATCTTTTTTATACGCTAGATTACAAGCCAATGACACAAAAGGTGATGATCGCCGGGCACAACGCGGCTATAGTTTTTCTAATACAGTAAAAGAACTCTCAGTAGGAATGGAATATAACTTTTGGGAATGGTATCTTTATGATGGCAGACCCCAGTTCACCCCCTACTTGTATACAGGTATCACCGCCTTAAACTACAACAATTTGGCACTTAATACAGATGACCAAATCAATAAAATAAACGACGCCTGGACCTTTGCAATTCCTATGGTGCTTGGTATAAAGAAAACGTTAGGCCGTAAATTTGTTTTAGGAGCAGAAATTGGAGCGCGCTATACGTTTACAGATAATCTTGACGGAAGTAATCCTAAAGATGATATAGGAGCCAGATTTGGTAACCTTGATAATAATGACTGGTATGTATTTACAGGATTGACATTGTCATTTACCTGGGGAAGAATGCCATGTTACTGTGTTTTTTAAAAATGATTACAAAAGAACAACTATCCTCTAACATCCCTAAACACGTCGCCATCATCATGGATGGCAATGGACGTTGGGCCAAAAAGAAGGGGCTTTTTAGAGCAATAGGTCATGAAAATGGCACGAAAGCGGTACGAGAAGCGGTAGAAGGCGCTGCAGAAATTGGAGTAGAAAATCTTACACTATACGCCTTTTCTACAGAAAACTGGAACCGACCTAAACTTGAAGTAGACACCTTAATGAAGTTGTTGGTGAGCGCATTGAAGAAAGAAATAAAAACGCTTCAAAAAAATAATATTAGTTTATGCGCTATCGGGAACTTAGAATCCTTACCCGATAAAGCGAGACACGAATTGCTCGAAGTTATTGAAAAGACTAAGGATAACAACCACATGAAGCTCACCTTAGCACTCAGTTATGGAAGCCGAGAAGAGCTTATAAAAACTATCCAAGAAATAAGCATTAAAGTTAAAAATAATGTAATTTCGCCACATCTCATAAATGAAGCCGTCATTAATGAGCATTTGTATACTAAAAACTTACCAGATGTTGATCTGTTAATTCGCACCAGCGGAGAACAACGCATCAGTAATTTTTTACTTTGGCAGATTGCTTATGCAGAACTGTATTTCACAGAAATACTTTGGCCGGATTTCAAAAAGCCACATTTATTTGAAGCTATTTACAATTATCAACAAAGAGAAAGAAGATTTGGAAAAACTAGTGATCAGCTTAGTTAACAAGAAGACAAAAAAATTACCGGTTACGTATTTTGTATTACTTACCTTTTTATTAAGTACATTATCATTGTCAGCACAAAGCTTACCCGGAATTAACGGGAAAGAATACACCATTGGAGACATCACAGTCACAGGAACTACTACCTATAATGAAAATACGGTAATTACCTTTACCGGTTTAAAAAATGGAGAACGTATATTCTTGCCCGGTGACCGCATTAGTAAAGTCATTAAAAAATTATGGGATTTAGAACTTTTTAGTGATATTAATTTGTTTATCACTAAAATAGAAGGTGATGTGGCGTATCTTGAATTAAATATTCAGGAAGTGCCGGAACTCAACAATGTACGTCTTGAAGGTGTCAAAAAACGTAAAGCTGAGGATCTTAAAAAGGACAATGGCCTAAATAAAGGTATAAAGGTTACCGAAAACCTTATTACCACTACGCGTAATTTTATCATTAACAAATACAAGAAAGATGGTTTTCTCAACACTAAGGTAGTTGTTAACACCACCCCCGTTGAGGACACAGTGCCAACTAACAAAGTGAATATGCTTGTAAGAATTGATAAGGGCGACAAAGTTAAGGTCGATAACATCAATATTGTTGGTAATGAGCAGCTAAGTGACGCTAAGTTAAAGCGTGCAATGAAAAATACGAAAGAGAAAAAGTTTTGGAGGTTATGGAAGCGTTCAAAATTCATTCAGTCCGATTATCAAGACGATAAGGATGCTTTAGTTTTAAAATATAAGGAGAAAGGCTACAGGGATGCCCGAATCATTTCTGATACACTAATTGTTGAAGATGATGATGACATCACCCTTAATCTTACCGTAGAAGAGGGAAACAAGCATTACTTTGGAGATATTAGATTTTTAGGTAATAGTGTTTACACAGATGCTCAACTGGCGAGACAGCTAGTTATACAAAAAGGCGACGTGTACAACGGCGTATTGCTTGAAAAACAAATTGCGGACAATACAAAACCCGATGCAAATGATCTCACGAATTTATATCAGAATAACGGATATCTTTTCTCAAGTATAGATGCGGTAGAAACCAAAATTCAAAATGACACTATTGATTTTGAGATCCGTATCAGAGAAGGTAAACTAGTACACTTTGACAAAATTACCGTTACCGGAAACGATAAAACCAATGATCATGTAGTATATCGTATTTTGCGAACTAAACCGGGAGAACGATATAGCAAGGAATTGGTAGTGCGTACTGTTCGAGAAATTGGTCAACTGGGATTCTTTGATCCGGAGCAATTGGAGCCACAATTTCAAAATCCGGATCCTAATGCAGGAACTATTGACATTAATTATCCAGTAGTAGAAAAAGGAGCCAGCCAAATAGAATTACAAGGTGGTTTTGGTGGTGGTGGATTTGTTGGAACGCTCGGATTAGCTTTTAATAACTTCTCCATTAAAAATATTTTCAATAAAGAAGCTTATAGCCCATTACCGATGGGAGATGGACAAACGCTGCGTTTGCGAGCACAGGCCAGTAGATTTTACCAAACCTATAGTTTATCTTTTATAGAGCCTTGGCTCGGGGGCAAAAAACCATATCAGTTTTCTACTTCGTTTTCTCATACGATCCAGTTTTTATTTGATCAAAGAACACGAGACGTAAGTAAAGATCAAAAATTCTTTATTACAGGTGGATCAATTGGTATTGCAAAACGTTTAAATTGGCCGGACAACTACTTTACCTTGTCACAGGCAGTAAGCATACAGCACTACAATTTACAAAATTACAATACAGGCTTATTTACCTTTGGTAATGGATCAGCGAATAACTTAGCGTATACTATCGGTATTAATCGAAATAACACCTCGGTAAACCCAATTTTCCCAACTGGTGGATCTGAGTTTAATCTGGTCGCTAAACTAACACTGCCCTACTCACTTTTTGATGGAGTAGATTACAGTGAATTGGCTGAAGAAAGAAATACAATTGAAAGTGAACAGGACGCTCTAAGAGACCAAGGAAACACTGAGCAAGCTAATATTGGTATTTCCCTGTTGCAAGATAGAATCGGAGAAATCGATCAGGAGCGTTTTAAATGGTTAGAATATTATAAAATTAAATTCGATGCTTCCTGGTACACGGCCTTGTTTAGAATCGGAAATCAACCTTTAGTACTTAAAACAAGTGCCGAATACGGTTTCCTAGGAGCTTATAATAACAATAGAGGAAACGTTCCTTTTGAACGTTACTATTTAGGTGGTGATGGTCTTGGAGCTACGAGCCTGGATGGTAGAGAAGTTGTAGCCCTAAGAGGGTATCCAAATCAATCTTTAATACCATTGAGTCGAGCTAATTCGACTGATTTTGAAAATGATGGGGCAACAATCTATAATAAATATTCGTTAGAGCTACGTTATCCGATAACCTTGAAGCCCTCGGCTTCAATTTATATGCTTGGTTTCTTAGAAGGTGGTGCGTCTTATGATAGCTTTAGAGGATTTAACCCTTTTCAACTTAATAGATCTGCCGGAGCAGGACTAAGAATTTTTATGCCTGCCTTTGGACTTTTAGGTATTGACTTTGGATATGGATTTGATCCAATTCCAGGAACAAATGACTCAAATGGATGGGAAACACATTTCATTATCGGACAGCAATTTTAAATTTGGCATGATTATTTCAATAACACAAACCAAACTATGAAAACTAAAGTTCTCGGATTAGCGACAGTAATTATCTGGTTATGTTTTTCTACACCTGTACAAGCTCAAAAAGGTGTTCGTATCGGTTATATTGATATGAATTATATTTTAGAAAATGTTCCTGATTATAATGAAGCGGCTGCAGAACTTGAGTCTAAAGTGCAAAAATGGAAAGTTGAGATCGAAGCTGAGCTTAAGGTGGTAGATCAAATGCGAGTTGATTTAAATAATGAACGCGTGCTATTGACTAAGGAGTTGATTGAAGAACGCGAAGAAGATATACTGTTTAAGGAAAAAGAAATTTTAGAATATCAACAAAAACGTTTTGGACCTAATGGTGATTTATTCTTGCAAAAAAGAAGGTTAGTGCAGCCAGTACAGGATCAAGTATTTGTTGCTGTTCAAGAAATTGCAGAAAATAAAAAGTATGATTTTATTTTTGATAAATCTTCAGATTTATTAATGTTGTACTCTGCTGATCGTTGGGATGTAAGTGATCAAGTACTGTTAAGGATCAACAGAGCGGCTAAAAGGAAACAACTAACAAGTAAAAGGGAAAAACAAGCCGTACAACAAGCTGATGATCGAAGTGTCGAACAGGAAAACGAGGTGAGTGACCGTGAAAAAGCGATTCAGGAAAAGCAGGAAGAACGAGAAAAACTGATTGAAGAACGCAGAGCACTGCGTGATTCATTGAGAAATATAAAGAAAAAAGAGTTTGAAGCGAGACGTGCAAAATTAATTGAAATGCAAGAACGCAAAAAAGATTCTTTACGGAATCTAAAAAAAGATAATAATAACGATTAGAAAATAAATTTTAAATTAAACACCCTTAATATTACTAGAAATGAAACAATTTAGAACCTTATTAGTAGCTTGTGCATTGTTTATTGGAGCAACAAGTTTTGTGAATGCACAGTCTAAAGTAGCACATATAGCGTCTCAAGAATTAGTTGAAGCCATGCCTGCTTTTAAAGCTGCCAAAAGCGAAATAGAAAAATTGAATAAAACCTATGATGCCGAAATTAGAAATATGGTGTTAGAACTACAAAATACCATCAAAAAATATTCTCAAGAAGCAGAAACCAAAACTGACGAAGAGAATATGAAGAGACAACAGGAAATTCAAACTACAGAGAAAAGCATCAACGATTATAGAACTAACGCTTTACAAGATCTTCAAAAGAAAGAGATTGAGTTGATGAAGCCTATTTATGAAAAAGCGCGTACTTCTATTCAAAAGGTTGCTAGAGCTCAAGGCTTTCAATATGTGTTAGATTCTACTACTGGTACCGGTGTTATCATGGCAGACGGAAAAAACTTAATGGCAGATGTTAAAAAAGATTTAGGTATTTAATCATTTTTATATCTCCATAAAATTTTGAAAAAACAGTGACATTGCGTTCACTGTTTTTTATTTTTGGACAAACCCTATTTTATTATGCAGTATCCCATTGGTATTTTTGATTCCGGAATCGGTGGAACCTCGATATGGAAAGCGATAACCACATTGCTTCCTAATGAGGATACTATATATTTGGCCGATAGCTATTACGCACCCTATGGCAAAAGAAGTAAAGATGAAATTGTAGCGCTTAGCATAAAAAACACGGAAAAGCTGATTGCCTTGGGTGCCAAAATGATAGTTGTAGCATGTAATACAGCCACTACAAATGCTATCGAATATCTACGTACTTCGTATGATGTACCTTTTATTGGTATTGAACCTGCCATCAAACCGGCTGCGCTGCGCACTAAAACAAAAAATATAGGTATCCTTGCTACCAAGGGAACTTTATCCAGTGATCTGTTTGCTAAAACCTCAAACAAATACTCTGATACGATTAACATCCATGAAATTACTGGCTCCGGCTTGGTAGAGCTTATAGAAGAGGGATCTATCAATTCACCCGAAATGGAAGTCTTACTTCACTCCTATACCGATTCTTTTATCGAAAAAAATATTGATTGTCTCGTTTTGGGATGTACCCACTACCCTTATTTGATACCGCAGCTAAAGAAGTTGCTTCCTGACCATATAGATATCATTGATTCGGGAGAGGCCGTAGCAAGACAAACTAAAACTATCTTAAACGAGCATACACTACTATCAAAATCAGCCTCGTTTGAAAGGAACTATCAGTTTTATACGAATGGCAAAGTTGAACCGCTTACACAAGTTCTTACTGCGTACACAAATAAAGTAACAATTGAATACATGAATTTTTAAAACAATGCGTCTTTAATGTACAGGCAAGTCTTAATTAACCGCAGGACAATTACAGTTCCATCGTTCTTTTCTTTTACCAAAATCATAGCCCAAGGTCAATTGATGAAACCCTCCATCTGATAAGACGACAGAATTAGATTGATAACTATAGGTGTACCCAAACATAAATTTCTTATAATTTCCGCCTATAAAAGGAGTAATATATTGCAATTTCTGATTTTGAACGGTACTGCCATCTGAAGAAAATTGAGCACCATCTAAACTTCTTCGATACGATAAACCACCCCATACTTTAAAAGTTTCAAAACTATGATACAGCTTCAAATTTGTATCAAATGAGCTTTCCATAGTGCCATCGGTTGCCTGATATAAAATAGAAGGTTCGATTTGCCAATCCGGCATAAAACCAAGTTCAAAAACATATCCCAAAGAAAAAACATAACGTCTTTGATTATTGGATTCTCTTATGGGAGTAGGGTTATCAAAAATTTTGCGAGTACTCGGCAAAACATTCTTTACGGTAAAATGCGCATACCATTCTAAAAAGTGATAAGAGAAACCAAGATCTATATTAAAATATCCCTCTTTTTGCTCGCGATCAAGTACAACAGGATCAGGATCAGATCCTAATGGATCCTGTAAACCTCTTAAGTCGACATTAGATTGAATAAAAGCGGTGCTCAATCCAAAAGACAGCATATTGAGGTCTGTTCGATCCCTGGAGAACAGTAAGTGATAGGCCATGGTTGTATAGATTCCTGTTTGCGAAAAATTGCCATTGGCATCCTTATAGATTAAAGCACCAAAGCCAAGCTTATCCCCTGATCTAAAATTTGCGTTTAGTGTTTGCAAATTTGGTGCGTTGTCTACATCAAACCATTGTTTACGCGCAGTCAATCTAATTTTATTAGCATTAGAAGCTCCGGCCATTGCCGGATGCACAAGATATAAGTTATCAGATAAGTAATCCGTGTATACCGGTATTCCCTCTTGCGCACAAAGTATACGACAAAAAATGATACCTATAAAAAGGATAAGCGATCTTATGTTCATTGTATAATAAAATTTGGGGGCGTACACAAAATCTATCACAAATTCTTATACATACGTATAGTTTCAAGATGAAATCGCATTACGTATCAAATATATAAATTTTTACTTCAACTCGCTTTATAAAACTCAGAACATACTTAATATGTATGAAATAAAGAATACATAACCAGATCATTACTGTATTAAACTTTGATTTCTTAACGTTCATCAACTAAACAAGCACTCTATTATTTAGCTAAGTCCTTATCTAATTTAGTAAATTTGCAAAAATTAAAGTCATGGAAAAAAATTTTGAGATAAAAATTGAAAGTACCTCAAACCCAAGTATCATAAAATTTGAAGCTAACTATTTTTTGACGCAACATACAAGTTACGAGTTTGACAATATAGACCAAGCGAAAAATGCCCCGCTTGCGCAGCAATTATTTTATTTACCCTTTGTAAAAAAAGTATATATCTCACAAAATTTTATTGCTATAGATAAGTACGACATCGTAGCCTGGGAGGATGTGCAACAAGAAGTAGCAGCCCAAATTGAAGATTATTTAAACAGTGGAGATCCGTTGATCATTGAAGATGCTGCTACGACAACTAAAAAGTCTCCAATTACTGTCTACGCAGAAAGCACCCCGAATCCTGCTGTTCTTAAATTTGTAGCCAATAAAAAACTGATTGGATCTGTACACGAGTTTAAAAACATTGATGAGGCAACCGATGCACCGCTCGCTAAGGCACTCTTTCATTTTCCCTTTGTAAAAGAAATTTTTATTGATGAAAATTATATTTCCATTAGCAAATATGACATGGCGCAATGGGAGGATATTACCCTCGAGTTACGAGAGTTTATTAAAACCTACTTAGAGGACGGCAAAGAGGTTCTTTCTGCTAATGCCACAGTTTCAAAGAAAGAATCAGAAGCAGTGGCTGACAGTTCCTTTGAACAGCTAGACGACGTGTCCAAAGAGGTAGTTAATATAATAGAGGAATATGTAAAACCGGCGGTAGCAAGCGATGGTGGAAATATTATGTTCGATTCCTATAATCCAGACACCAAGGTGGTTAAAGTTATTTTACAGGGAGCTTGTAGTGGTTGTCCTTCATCTACTTTTACACTCAAAAACGGTATCGAAAATATGCTGAAAGAAATGCTAAACGGTAAAGTGGAATATGTAGAAGCAATAAACGGTTAATCAACCATAAAGCTATGAACCACTAGCTGCTATAATTGTGTAATTATTTTATTAACCCAATAAGATCTTGTATCTTAGGGTAACAATAAATATTAATTAAATTTTCACACAATGGCAATAGTTAAAGTAATCGAAGTGCTTTCGAGCTCAGAAAAAAGTTGGGAAGATGCGACTAAGAAAGCAGTCGCACAAGCGTCAAAAACTGTCAAAAACATTCGTTCGGCTTATGTAAAAGAACAAAGTGTTGTGGTTGATAATAGTCAAGTGACACAATTTAGGGTGAATGTCAAGATTTCTTTTGAGATTAGTTAATCAGGAAGCATCCAACAAATGCATTAGCACCTCTTCTCGAGGTGCTTTTTTATTTCAGCTTATACGTTGCCTCGTAACAGTCTCTATCATTAGGAACAATTGAAGCTCTTCACTACCATAGACCTTTTAATTTGAATGAAAATTTAAACATTCCTACTTCGTAATTTCCTGTAAATAAGCAAAAAAACATTGTATAGGTGGTTTAGCCGTAAAAATTCGATGCGAAATACTCATCAAAAAGTATTATAATTGAATTATTTGATAAATAAACTACGTTTTTTTATCAAATAATTATTTTTTTAACAAAAATTTAGTGATGTTTTTTGTTTGAGTTGATTTTAGTTAGTTTTACTCTATTCCTAAATCACTTATTATGAAGAAATTACTACTCCTCAGCTTTGTACTATGTTCTTCCATACTGCAAGCACAATTGCCAACCTCCTTGATAAAACCAGTTCAACGTGTATTTATTTTTGATGATTATGAAGGATCGCTCTACATTAATTCTTCACTAAAAGATGCAAGTGTCATAGATGAAAAATCAGGCACCTTTCAAGCCAAACTCCGTTATAATATATATAATGATGCCATAGAATATAAAGTTAATCAAGATCTTTTTGAACTCGATAAGCGGGTTTCTATGAATGTTCGTATAGATGACGATTATTTTTATTATTGTAATTTTGAAACCACTCGTGGTCAAGAACGTTCAGGGTATTACATTTTAGTAGATTTAAACGATTCCTATAGAATTTATAAACGCTATAGTCTAAACATTACTGAACCACAAAAATCAAAAGCTTATGCACCGACTGTGCCTGGCAAACTTACACCTGAATTAACGTATTATCTTGAAGAGAAAAATATGATTTTGGAAATTCCAATAAACAAAAAGGAACTTCTAGCCGTGTTTAGTGATAAAGAAGACGGCCTAAAATCATACATAAAAAAAGAAAAGATTCGGCTGCGTAAAGAAGAAGACCTTATACGCTTGGTTTCTCGCTATCACGCCTTGAAAAACATGGATACTAGCCCGTCACGAAGTCTTTTAAGTAATAGGGATCGAAATAGGTGACATCCTCAAAATCTTGTTGTTTAAATTTGCTATAACTTTGTAATGCCATCTCCTTTGTTGACGGCATTGCATTTTTAATAAAAATAGCATTGGGATGATCGCAAATCTCAGCAAATTTTGCCACTCCACTGCCTATAAAGCATACTATTCCTTCATTTAAATACCCGAGATAAGAAGTTGGATCTAAAATTTCTGCACGTGTTTCTCTTATTTCATGATAATCATGCGTATATACCGAAGCATATACCTCCATGCGTCTTGCATCTATCATAGGAATGATTGTGGATACTTCTTTTTTATCGGCAACCTGAAGTGCTAATAATGCTAAGGTGGGAATCGCTATAAGAGGAATGTCAAGTGCAAAACACAGTCCTTTTGCTGCAGCCACACCTATGCGTAATCCAGTGTAAGAACCTGGTCCTTTACCCACTGCAACGGCATCCAACTCTGAAGCTTTAACCCCTGTCTCCGTTAATACTTCCTCAATAAAAACATGAAGACGTTCGGCATGCGAATAACCACCGTCTATATCTTCGCGTATAGCTATAACTTTTCCATTTTTAGTTAACGCTACAGAACAATTAGTAGTTGCAGTTTCTAAGCAAAGTATGTATCCCATTCCACAAATTTAGACTACAAAGATATTGAAATAGGAGAAAGTATTACTTGGTATTTTCTTTGTTTTCAATCTTTACTTTATCTCCATTTTTGAGAGATTTTGTCACTAAAGTATAAGGCCCTGTAATTACTTCATCTCCTTCACCTAAACCACTTGTAATTTCGATATTTGAGTCGTCCTGAATACCGGTTTTCACAACTCTTAGCTTAGCCACCTCTCCTTCTTTAACAAAAACACACTCGAATTTTTTATCACTGTCTGAAGTGAGCGCTTTATCGTTAGAAGGTTTTCCTGAAGTAGTATCGTTCTTTATAACGATTGCGCTTATCGGAACTCCAATACTCTTAACACGTTGATCTGTTATTATATCAACCGTGGCGGTCATTCCCGGTCGAAAAGGTGAATAGAATTCTGATTTTCCTTCCGTTAAATCCTGATAAGATGATTTTAAAACACGCACCTTTACTTTAAAATTGGTCACCTGATCAGCACTCAGTGTATTTTCAGCAGAGTTAGCGATTTCAGTTACCAGGCCTTTAAATTCTTTCTTTAGATACGCATCAACTTCAACGATGGTTGAGTCTCCAACTTCTATCTTAACAATGTCATTTTCATTAACATCTACCTCAACCTCCATATTGTCCAAATTGGCCACACGCATAATTTCCGTACCGGCCATTTGCTGTGTTCCTACCACACGCTCCCCTAGCTCGACATCTAATTTAGAGATGGTCCCACTCATCGGTGCGTAGATCGTTGTACGATCCAAGTTATCCATAGCTTCATTAACCGTAGCTTGTGCACTACGCACACTATAAAATGCAGATTGCTTTGCGGCTTCTGCCACTTCATAAGCCGATATACTACGATCCCATTCTGCTTTTGATATTACACCTTTGTCGAACAATGCCTTGTTTCTCTCATAATTTGCTTGCGCCTCCTTCAAACTAGCTTCTGCTTGTTGCAACCCTGCTTTTACATTGAGTAAGGCAGCTTGTGAACGATTTAATCCTGATTGAATAATGTCCGGGTTTATTCGAACTAATAAATCCCCCTTATTAACCTGCTGCCCTTCAGTGACCGGTAAATCAATGATTTCACCAGATACTTCAGAAGACAGTTTTACTTCCACTTCCGGCTGAATTTTACCGGTTGCGGCAACAGTTTCAGTAATGTCAATTCTGCTGATTTCTGTAACCTCTACAGTTTTATAATCGCCTCCTTTACCGAACCAACCTGCTTTTTTTCCGTAAATCAACCCTCCAATAAGTAGGATTACAATAATAACGATGAAAATGATGGTCTTTTTACTCATAATTCTGTAGCTATGATAATTATAATTTTATATCGGCTAGTTTGATTCCAAAATATAGTTCAAGTACTTTAATCTTAAATATATAATCAAACTTTGCTTGTACTGCATTACTCTGTGCGTTTTCTAACCTAAATTTTGACTGACTAAAATCAAAGGCATTTGTTAAGCCTACATCATAGCGATCCTTGGCATATTCGTATGCTCTTTCTTGAGCATTCACTGCCACCTGAGAAGCTTCAAATGCTTCTGCAGCTCCCTTTGCATCCAAATAAGCCTGATACACATTACTATCCAGATCTAAGGCAGCTTGCTCAAATTGAAAAGCAGTACGTTCAACATTTATCTTACTACGTTTTACATTATTTCTGGCAGCAAAACCATTAAAGATAGGTACTGACAACGAAAACCCATAGGATATTCCGTCATTTAAATACAATTGTTCAATAAAAGGAGTGGGTCCAGACTCAACCAATAGTAAATTTGGTCTACTTGAAAATACTGACTCTCCTGTGCTCCCAACAAACCCGATCTCTTCTGTAGTTACGGGATTATCCGGATCAATACCACCACTTGAAAAGGTGTTATTACCCACTTCACTGGTTCCATAATTAAAAGATCCATTTAATGTAGGATAATACGCCCCTCTTGCAATTTGCAAATCCTTTTCGGCTAATATTTTATTTTGTTCGGCTATTTGAACTTCGTATCTAGATTCTCTAGCTGTGGAACGAATCTCTTCGATGGATTTATTTAAAATTTCTGCGGAAGGCACTAAATATTCCTGTTCGGCTATATCAAAATTTTCATAATCCTTAATCAACAAAGTTTGTGCAAGACTTACTCTTGCAATTAAAACTGCATTTTCTGCCTGCACAATTCGCGTTAATTCATCAGCTGAAGTTGCCTGAATCTCCAAAAGATCCCCCTGAGGTAATACTCCTGCATCTACCAAATCTGTGGTTCGTTTTAACTGTTCCAACGTAATTTCATGCTGCTTTTCTATGACTTTAAGGGACTCCTTATTCAGTAACACCTGCAAATAACTGTTCGCCACAAACAGTGCTATATCATCTTTGGATTTACCGAGGTTATATTGGCTTAAGACACTATTTATTTTTGCTCGTTGTAATTGATAAATATTTCGTAATCCATCGAACAACGTTACGCCAACGTTCACTCCGTAACTTGATGTTCTAAAAGTTTGTGTACTGTTTACATTCGTAATTGGGTCGGTTGCCAAACCTGATCTCCACGTATTTGAGGCAGAAGCGTTAAGTGATGGAAGAAAATTACCAATTGCATCGCTTTTTTCAATATCAGCAGCTGCTGCATTGAGCTCAGACTGTTTAATGGTAATATTATTTTCTAATGCATATTCTACACATTCTCTCAGTGTCCATTGTTTTTCTTGTGCTTGAGAAGCAAAAAGCCCAAGAACACCACAGCATAAAATTAAAAGCTTTATTTTCATAATATCTATTTGTATCGTATTTAATGTTGTTGTTACATGAATTTGAAAAATTAATTTGAAAACTCTGGTTTTTTAATTTGATTCCACACTTTTATTTCATCATCCTTGGTTATTCCACTTTTAACCTCAACATTTATCCCGTCACTAATACCGAGCTCTACCTCCTTTTTCTCAAACTCTTGTTCCCCCGTTGCCACTTCGACAAATGGTTTTTGCGTTTTTGAATCATACTGTATCAAGGCTTCTTTGAGTGCTACTACACTGTCTACCTTAGCCAAAATAATTGAAGCATTTGCACTAAGTCCTGCGCGTATAAACGTTGTATCTCTGTCATCTAACGTTCCTTTTATTTCAAACTGAATGGCTCCGTTCTCTTCTTTTCCTTTTGGTGCAATATAGTCTAAGGTCGCATCAAATGTTTTGTTTTCTATAGCTCCTATAGTAATTTCTAACGGCAATCCTTCTTTAATTTTACCAACTTCACTTTCATCTACATTACCTTCAAATATCATATGACCTACATCTGCAATAGCAGCTATAGTTGTTCCGTCGTTAAAGTTATTAGATTCAATTACTTGGTTCCCTACTTTTACCGGAACTTCTAGCACCATTCCAGCGACCGTAGAACGAATCATAGTATTAGCAGCACTGCCTAAACCTCTCGCTGTTCCGGTTTTTACAATTTGATAATTTTGTTTTGCTGATTCATACTCTTGCTCTGCTTGTTTGTAATTTACATCCACTGCATCAAACTCGTTAGCAGAAATGACACCTTTATCAAAAAGCTCTTTTTGTCTTGCATAGACTTTCTTCTGATTCTCCAGAAGAATTGACGCCGATTGCACAGCATTTTTTGCGCTTTGCAAGGAGGAAACATTTGGAATTACTCTAATTTTGGCAATAAGATCTCCTGATTTGATGATCTCTCCCGCTTCTATATAAATCTCATCGATAATTCCTGAGATATTAGGCTTAATAAGTACTTCTTCTTTAGGAACTATACTTCCGGTCGCTACTGTCTTTTTAACTATACTTTCTGTCGAAGGCTTTTCTGTTTTATAAGTCACCGGATCTTCTTGGTTTTTTTGATACAACCAATATAGTGAGCCCATAAAAACGGCGGCCACAAAAAGCAATATTAAGATGGTAATTGTTTTCTTCATGATGATGTACTATTTATTTATTCTTTAAATATGATTTAGGTTACTCTGTGCGCAAGGCATCTATTGGTTTTGTCCTAATTGCCACCTGCGCCGGTATGAGTCCCGCCAATAGTCCGCTTGTGATCAAAATCAACAAAGCAATACATACAACCATAAGATCTACACTTGGATTGGCAAACATTGTTTCATTAGTATCCGGCATGCCATCAAGTATTGCATTGACCACATAAATAACTCCTGTCGAGGCCGCTATCCCTGCCATTCCCGATACAATCGTCAAAAAAATTGATTCTAATAATATTTGCCCCCGTATAGCCCATGGTGCCGCACCCAATGCTCGTCTAATACCTATTTCTTTGGTGCGCTCTTTTACCACAATAAGCATAATGTTACTAATTCCAATAATACCCGACAGTAGCACAAGCGTACCTACAAAATATGCTACTCCTTTCAATGCCACAAAAAGTCCATTTACCTTATTAAACTCTTCATAGAGATCAAAATTCCCCACAGCGCGGTCATCGTCAGGGTCTATTGTATGATTTGTCTTCACAACTTCGATCACATCCTTTTTTAAGCTCGTAATGGAGTTATGATCTTCGGCGGTTATAGCCATCCAACCTACACGGTCTCCTGAATTGAAGGCTTGAGAAAAAGAAGTAAAGGGTACAAAAATTTCTTTTTGTCCTTGTTCTCTATCTCCGTTGTTAGACTTCTTAGTATAAGTACCTATAACCATAAAACTAACTCCTTGTATTTTGATATAATCTCCTATAGGATCCTCGTCAGGTTTAAATAGTTCTTTTTTTACACCATCTCCAATGATGGCCACTTTTCTCTTTTCATCGATATCACCATAATTCAGAAATCTCCCCGAGGTGATAGTAATCGGATCCTGTTTTATGATTTCTGGAAAATCTCCATACACGTTGAATGCACCGGTATTCAAACCTCGTACTACATTATTAGCACCTCCAAAACCTCCTAGTTGATTACGCGGAGAGATATAAAGTAAGCCCGGAACTTGCTGTCGTATAGAAGGGACATCGGTAATCTTGAAGTTGTACCTTCTCCCTTTTGGTAAACCCTTATACGGCTTAGAGATTGTTTGTGTCCACATAAACATGGTATTGGTTGCAATGTCCCCAAAACCTTTCTTAACTCCATTTTCCAAACCTTTACCTGCCGCTAGAAGAATTACCAAAATGAAAATTCCCCAAAACACTCCAAACGCAGTCAATACAGTTCTAAACCAATTGGCAGTTAGCGCTTCAATAATTTCGTTCCACTGATCTTTATTAATCATCTTATTCGTCTCTAAGTGCTACAATGGGTCTAATTCGTGCTGCTCGCCAAGCCGGAAAGAAACCGGCAATCGCTCCTGCCAAAATTAAAATGATAACCGTAGTTAATGCTACATTAAAATTCACAGAAGGATTTGCTATAAATTCGGTCTCTACAAAGGGTCCTACAAGTTCCAAGAGTAAAAGTCCTCCAATGAGTCCTGTGAAACCGGCAATAGCTGTTACAAAAATAGCTTCGTGTAAAATCATTCCAATAATGGAAATCGGATAGGCTCCTAATGCCTTGCGAATGCCAATCTCTTTGGTCCTTTCTTTTACTATAATCAACATAATATTGCTTACCCCTACTACACCGGCTATGATTGTACATACACCAACCCACCAGAAAAAGGCTTTGATCATAAAAATCAATGCATAAAAACGTTTAGCGTTTTCTAAAGAATTATTAACACCTATAGCGCGCTCATCTTCGGGTGCTATGACATGTTTTGACTTAAGATAGGCAGTCATCGAAGCTACAAACTCTTCGGATTTTGCAACCGTAGCTTCAAAATTGTCTTCAGGTTGAAGTGTATAGGATAGATTGCTTATCGTTTGCCCCCGATTGAATACTTGTTGCGCAGTGGTAGATGGAATAAACACACGATCTTCTTCACGCTCTCCTCCTTTATCAGAATACACACCTACTACTTTGAAAGGGATATTATTTAATTGAATAAAAAGTCCCGTGGGATCCTCAATCGTTTTGAATAAGTCCTTTTTAATTTTATAGCCAATAATAGCGACTTTACCTCGCTCCTCTATATCGTTCTGATTTATATATCTACCGGATACCATATCCTCATTCTCAATTAGCTGAAAATCAGGGAAAATTCCTTCGATCGAATAACTACCTGATTCCTTTTTATGAGAGACTACAGCACTCCATATCCTTACTCTTGAGGATTGAAACTCGATTTGATCTTTATGCTTACGCTGAATAAAATCATAATCATCATTTGTTAACGTAAACATACGTCCGGGATTTAACCCTTTGTACTCAACTGAAGTAGGTCGTGTCCAAACCCAAATACTATTGGAGGCATCATCTTCGAACTCTTTAGAAATACCATTTTGCATCCCTTGCCCGACTCCAAGAAGCACTACCAGTATAAATATACCGGAAGCCACAGACAGACCCGTCAAAAAAGTACGTAGTTTATTCTTGCGAATTGTGTCAAAAATCTCTTGCCAGCGCTCTATATTAAACATAAGACTTTGCTCTTACTTGTTCAACTCGTCTATCGTCAATGATCAATCCATCCTTTAAATTCACGATCCGTTTGGTCATTTGTGCTATATCCGGTTCATGAGTAACAATCAGAATAGTTTTGCCTTCATCATTAATCCCTTGTATTAACTCCATAACCTCATAAGATGTTTTGGTATCCAAGGCCCCCGTTGGCTCATCGGCAAGTAATACTTTGGGGTCAGATGCCAAAGCTCGCGCAATTGCTACTCGCTGTTTTTGACCCCCTGATAATTCGTTTGGTAAGTGTGTGGCCCAATCTGCCAGCCCAACTTTCTCTAAGTAGTGCATAGCACGCTCATTACGTTCTTTGCGCTTTAATCCCTGATAATATAATGGTAACCCTACATTATCAATTGCATTCTTATACGTAATTAGATTAAAGGATTGAAAGATAAAACCCAGAAATTTATTGCGGTAGCGGGCTGCTATTTTTTCATTTAGATTCTTGATTTGTACGCCATCCAAGGTATAGGAACCCTGATCAGCCTCGTCCAGCATTCCGAGGATATTAAGAAAGGTTGACTTACCTGAACCTGATGAACCCATAATGGATACCAGTTCCCCTTGACTCACCTTAAAATTAATTCCTTTTAACACATGGAGCGAATTGCTCCCCATTTGGTAAGACTTATGAAGATCTGTAATTTCAATCATGGTTAGTAGTTTTTGAGCTATAATAAACAACTTACACAGTAAAGAACCTAATATTCAGTTTACTGCCAAATGCAAACACAACTCGTTTTCCTACTATAAGACCTATCTATTAAAATTAAGTTACAGTCATAAATGTTATAGAAATGTTAAACCGTAGTGTTTTTACTGTTTTTTTTGCTTCGATATATAAAATAGCCTACTCCCGCAATTAAAATATAAGGGATTATCATAAGGTATACGATACCGTTATTAATTCCTTCAGCAGCTTTTTGACCTTCTTCACTTTCTAAAACCGCACGACACATAGCGCATTGCGCATAGGCGTCTGTAAATGAGACATACACCACAAGGATCCAAACGATATATTTTTTGAAACAAATCATCATTGTGCGTAATAAGGAGAAATCATCAGATATACTACAACCCCGGTGATTGCCACATATAACCATATCGGGAAGGTAATTTTTGCTATTTTACGATGCAACTGAAACCTACCGGTTATAGCACGTACATACGTTACCAAAACAAAAGGAATAACTACAATGGACAATAAAATATGGGAAATCAATATAAAATAATATACATAACGTATTGCTCCGATTCCTCCATACACGGTGGAATCACTAGTCATGTGATATGCGACATACATAACTAAAAACAGTACTGAACAACCAATCGCAAGTTTCATCAAGCGCTCATGAAGTACGATCTTTTTATTTTTAACGGCCCACAGGGCTGTAATTAGAAGTATTGCTGTAATACCGTTAATCGTAGCATAAATTGGAGGTAAAAAAGTTAAAGGCGCTACATCAAAACCAAGTTTTCTTAAGTTAACACTAAATAGTAGTGCTACGGCTAAAGGAATAGCAATGGAAAGTAGTATAATCCACCCCTTATATTTACTACCTGCATCTTCTGTTATCTTATTCATCTTTTTCTAGTAATTTTTTAATATCCTCTAACAAGATAGAAATTTGTTCTTCTTCACCATTTTCATCTTCCTTCACCTCAATACCGATAGTCCCTCTATAATAAATCAACGGATTCCCTGAAGCATCGTAGCGAGATCGGATATATCCATCTTGATCAATCAATGCAAAGAACCCATTATGTTCAAAACCTCCAGGTAAATTGGGATTTTCTGCGGCATAGATATTAAAGCCTGCATTCGCAAGGTCGTAAATCTCCTCACGACTTCCTGTTAGCAAGTGCCAATCAGGATCAGTAATACCGTAATTTTCGGCGTATGCTTTTAATTTCCTAGGTGTATCCTGCTTTGTATCTATGGAAAAGGAAGCAACCCCAAAATCTGGATATTCCTTCAGTTGGTTTTGTAAGAATACGAGGTTTCGACTCATCTTAGGACAAATAGTAGGGCAACTTGTAAAGAAAAAATCCACCACATATACCTTACCCTTGTAGTCATGATTAGTAATTAGTAGACTGTCTTGGTTTAAAAGCGCGAACTCGGGAACTCTTCTCGGTTCTCCATTAATCTTAAGATAAGCCAATTTTTGGTTTGCTGTTGGGTTATCTGCACTCATTCTATCATTTTTTACAATAGAAGTGCTTTGCACCCGACTTACAATCCTAGGAATAAATATAATTCCGAAGAGCAGTATTATAAAGGATATTCCGACATACGAGTATTTTTTCATCCGTTCTTTTATTGATTTTAGCTTGAGTAGATAGTTTGCTACTACAAGCGTTCTTACTTAACTTACAAATTGTGTTTTTAATTAGATGTACGATCGGCTTTATACTTCTTTAAAGCTAATCGGTATTCTGCCAAGATAACTTTGACATCATCGTTCATAACGTTTGCTAAATCTGCTACCGAACTGGTATCATAACCATATACCTTCTGCTCATCATCTGACCCGTCACGACCCCTCAAATTAGTGTCTTTATCTATAATATACACAAAAGAAGATCCTAAGTTATCGTCGAGTACATAAGGTGACTGTAAAGTAGCGTAGAAGCGCTGAATCTGTTCTGGTGTCCCGAACAGAAATTTCCAGCCTTCAATATCCGCAATAACCCCTAACTCTTGCATAAGATTTTTGGCCGCCTTCTCACTTCCAAAAGGTAAAATCATTACAAATTGAAAGTCTTTAAAACCATGATTCTTTTTATAGATTTTTTGATTCAGGTTAAAGGCATATCCTTCTTTGTTTTCAATATTTCTACCTAAAAAGCCTAAAACTGTGATTCTATCTTTTAACTGTATCAGAGTTCCATCCAGACTTTCAAACCCATCCAAATTACCGACCTGATCATGTAAAACAGGTAGTTTAGCAAAATTATGAACGCCAGAAGCAAAGAAAAGATAAGCTACCAATGGAAGGACAAACAATACACCTAAAACTAAGAATTTTTTCATTACCATCTACTTAAACACGTGTGCTACAAAAATAAAAAAGACGGTTCAAACGAACCGTCTTTTTGCTATATATTTGAACTATAATTAGTCTATGAATTTAAAAATCCCAACTTTTATGTCCGCTTTTAAAAACTTCATAGATGTAGTCTCCTTCTGTAAGCAAAATAAAAATTAAATAACATACAAGAAAGATCCCAGTCCAAACTACGGATCTACGTAATCCAGCTGTCTCACCTTCCATATGCATAAACGCCCATGTAATATAGTAGGCTTTCCATATTGTAAGTATGATAAAGATCCAGTTAAGAAGCTTCATGCTAATTACTGTAGTCTCAACTAAAAAAGCAGGTTTAATAATCCCTAAGATTACCTCTACAATTGTAATTGCCGACAGTAACCAAAAAACGTTCCAGATTCTTTTTGTATTCGATTCGTGATGTGCTGTATCGTGTGCCATAAGACGCTAATGCTTTTAAATATATTATACCAAGTAGAAAAATGTAAATACAAATACCCACACTAAATCTACAAAGTGCCAGTATAACCCAACCTTTTCTACCATTTCATAATTTTTTCTTCTCTCGTAGGTTCCTAAGATCACATTAAAGAAGATAATGATATTGATAATTACTCCGGAAAAAACGTGAAATCCGTGAAATCCTGTGATGAAAAAGAAAAAATTTGCAAACAAGGGTGATCCATACTCATTGTGTCTCAAGTTAGCACCTTCAACAATACCTATTACATCCTTATTCAATTTATCCAAAGACGCTTCTCGAGATAAGATTGTTTTTTCACCAGATTCTGTTAATATTTGAGTACGAATCAACAAGTCTTTGCGTTGCATAAACCCTTGCTGAATCTCTTCTACCGTATAACTTGGCAGACCCTCACCGGATTTATACCAGATCCCATTTTTGTTCTCATGTTCAACTCGAACACTTGGCAAGGTCACTGCGATATCTTTGAGCGCTACGCGATGTCCCTCATTATCTACAAATTGTAAAATCTGACCTCCTTTAGTTTCTACCGCACCGTATTCACCTTTTATAAAATTTTTCCATTCCCATGCTTGAGAACCCACAAATATTGCTCCTCCGATAATCGTAAGAAACATATAGATGATAACTTTGTTTTTCTTCATATGATGACCCGCATCAACTGCAAGCACCATAGTAACAGATGAAAATATCAAAATAAATGTCATCAATGCAACATAATACATCGGCGCATCTACACCATGTAAAAACGGAAAGTGATTAAACACCTCATCAGCGATAGGCCAAGAATTTATAAACTTAAATCTTGAAAAACCATAAGCAGCAAGAAAACCAGAAAACGTGAGTGCATCTGACAGGATAAAGAACCACATCATCATTTTACCGTAACTCACCTTTAGTGGCTCATTACCACCACCCCAAGTTTTATCATCTGTACCTGTTTTAATAACAGTTGTCTCCATAAAAAGAATTTGGTATTGTTAAATTTCCCACAAAAGTAAGCAATTTTATTATCTAAAGAAATATAAAAAGAAAAAGAGGTAGACCCATAAAAAGTCAACAAAATGCCAATACATAGCACCGAGTTCTAAACCAAGGGTTTGAGCGGGCTGATACTTTTGTTTAAAATGATTATAAATAACTGTAAAAAGCACCAACAGACCTCCAACAACGTGTGCAAGGTGTGTTATTACAATCGCATAAATAAACGAGGTAGTCACCGTAGACTCGCTACCGGTAAAAAAATATCCTTGCGCTATGATATCTTCAAATCCTTCAAATTGAAGAATAATAAAAACAACTGCCAACACCAAAGCTCCTAGTAAAAGTCCCGTAGCTAATGCTCTGTTCGATTTCTTAATTGCTCTGATCGCTATATGTAAAAACAAACTACACACCACAACAACCATTGTGCTATAAATAAATGCTGACGGAAACACTAAGTCCGACAACCAATCATTACGGCTTTTACTAACAACATAAGCACTCGTAAGACCTGCGAATACCATCCCCATGCTCACCATCGCAAACCACATCATGGTTTTTTTTGAACGATTAACTTTCTCTTTTAAGGTTCCTTGTGTTAAATCCATGTACGTAAAAATTTATCTGCAACATATATAATCTGCAACAACGTGATATAAGACACACTTGCTAACATCAATTGCTTAGCAGTTTTTGCATCTCTAATCTTATAAAGTTTAATGGCATATTTAAGTAAAAACACTCCCAGAAGTAAAATTAAGAGCGCTGAAACCGGAGTGATGTACAATGATCCTGTAACACCAAATGCAGGAATCAACGAGGTTACGACAGTCCACAAGGTATACACCAAGACTTGTACCGCTGTACCTTTATCACGTTTTCCGGTAGGAAGCATAAAAAACCCACCCTTTTTGTAGTCATCGTACAAAAACCAACCAATAGCCCAAAAATGAGGAAACTGCCAAAAAAATTGTATCATAAAAAGTGTCCCAGGCTCTATGCCAAATTCATTGGTCGCTGCCACCCAGCCTAACATAAAAGGAATCGCTCCAGGGATCGCACCGACAAATACAGATAGCGGTGTTTTGGTCTTTAAAGGGGTATAAAGACTCACGTAAAAGAATATAGAAATCGCTCCAAACATCGCTGTTTTAGGATTGATAACATACAGAACAGTTATTCCCAAAATTGTAAATATCGAAGCAATGATAAAAGCCGTGCTTACTGACATCCTACCAGATGGAATCGGTCTGTTCTTAGTTCGATCCATTAATGCATCCAAATCCCGTTCAATAATTTGATTGAAAGCATTTGATGCACCTACCATAAAATAGCCACCGATAGCGAGGAGTGATAACGTTTGCCATGATATTGTCTGAACACCTAGCAGATAGCCTGCGAGCGAAGAAAATACCACACTCAATGCCAAACGCATTTTTGTGATTTCCTTAAAATCCTGAACTATAGAAACTTTTGCTGTGTCGATCTGGGGTATACTCAAATTTTGCACGTTATCTTACTGCTTTTCTTAAAGTTGTGCAAAGATATATCTTAAAAGCATTTTAGACAACTTATCCCTCGGCAATATTCTTCTTTTAACAACTTGTAATTCAGTTAGTACTTGAAGTGGCACCATATATCCCAACTTCCTATAAAATCTCACCTTACTGATTTTTAATTTTAGTATCTTCAAAATCAATACATAATTCTCATAAAGCAATACGTAATGAAGTCTCTATAATTTATTAGCTTATTCGCTTGCACTGTTCTTTTGAATGCGCAAGAGAAAGAAGTCATTATCAAAATCGACTCTTTAGCACAAAACATATATATGATTACCGGTCAGGAAGGTAACATTGGCGTCCTAAACGACGAAAAAGGTTTATTTATTATAGATAATCAATTTGCGCGATTATCAGAAAAAATTCTGCGTTCTCTGAAATCAATTAGCAATCAACCCGTAACCATGGTGGTCAACACTCATTTTCAACGTGATCATACCGGCGGCAATGAAAACATGACCCGTCAAGGAGCAACAATTTTTGCACAAAAGAATGTTCGCACAAGATTGCAAAGCGCTCAACAAGAAAAGCAACTGAATACACCTCTCGTACTTCCCATAATTACATTTGACCAAGGGCTTCAGCTTTACTTTGATAAAGAGGCAATACAAGTTTATCACGTAGATCAAGCACATACCGATGGCGATGCGCTAGTATATTTTACAAAAGGCAATGTTTTACATATGGGTGACACGTTTTTTAATGGCAAATACCCATACATTGATTTGAAATCAGGTGGAACTATCAAGGGATATATAAAAGCCTCCGAAAGGGCTCTATTATTAATTAATGATTACACAAAAATAATTCCCGGTCACGGTAAGTTAGCACAGAAAAAAGACTTAGAAACTTTTTTAGATATGCTTAAGGTTTTGTCCAGCAAGATTCGAAAAGAGATTAAAACAGGAAAAACACAAGAACAGATTATTAAGGACACTTCTATAACAGCAAAATATGACGCAAAAGGATATGGTGATGGTTTCATTAATTCAGAACGGATTAGAACTACCATATACAACAGCCTGCATTCAGAAAACTAAAGCGGATCATGATTAGGTAGATGAGCCAAGTGACCATTTGAGTATATTATATAATACACTTAGCCCATCAAACTTTCTTCTGATAAGATTACATATGTACTTTAAAAACTATCGGTATTTGATAGTTTACGCTAACAGGAATACCTCGTTGTCTGCCCGGAGTCATTTTAGGTAAGAGCTTGATAATACGCCTAGCCTCCTTTTCAAGTTTTGGATGTGGCGCACGTATTAGCACATTCTTAACCACTCCATCTTTACCAACTTCAAATTGAGTATAAATTCTTTGCACACCCTTTAAACCATATTTTTCTCCAATACTGGTGTCAAATTTCCGGGAAATAATTTTACCTATTTTTTCAGAAAAACAACTACCTTTTTCTTCATTGCTTAAAAGTGTTTCGCATCCGGGAAAAACAGGAACAGCCTCCACTTTAATAAAAGGAAAACTTTCAGGTTCATTATCGGGTTCATCTGGAAGCATTGCAGAAGTAAGCGGCTGAGTCGTCGCGGGTTCATTTATAAATTCTTTCTCCACAGTACTCACCACCTGTTTATCATCAATTACCTTAAATTTTTGTGGATCAATTGAGATAGCACGCTTTATTAAATTTTTCGCAGGTTCCGGCTGCTTATACACCTTGAATGCAATCGAATTCCATTCTGTTGAAGGTTCTTCTCTTGTATAGGATGCAGTTTCTGATGGTATAACCGGAACAGCAGCATACATTTCGAACATTAAATACGTAAATAAGAGACTTGCGATAAGTCCGATCTGAAAGTTAAAAAGTGAATTTATTCTGATATTTACTTCTTTTTTGTTGCTCATAATATAAAATTTTAACACTTATACAAAAGCTTTACCAATAAGCATACCACAAAAAAAATCCCGTCTACAAAATTGTGACGGGATCTTCAATATATAAAAATTTTTTCTTAATCCTGAACCTGGAATACTATAGGAAGTGAGTATAATACACCTACCGATTTACCTCGCTGCTTACCAGGAGTCATCTTCGGTAACATATTTACCACACGTTGTGCTTCTTTTTCAAGTCTCGGGTGCGGCCCACGTGCCTGAACACCTACGATATTTCCTGATTTATCAATCTTAAAACGTACATAGATTCTGTTTACACCAGAAAGTCCTAATTCACTACCAAGATCTGTATTAAATTTACGGTTAATAAAGGTTTTCACTTTATCACTCATACATTTCTTCTTAGCGTTGTTTCCACTTTCGCCTTCACAGCCAGGAAAAACAGGAACATTTTCAATTACGGCAAAAGGAACATCTGCTATCACCTCATCCTCTTCAACATCAACAACTTCTTCTACTTCTACAATTTCTTCTTCCTGATTCGTTTCAGTAGATTCAATTATAGTTTCTTCCACCTCTTCTTCATCCTCTACAACATCAATAATCTCTGGCGCTGGTGGCGGCGGTGGTGGCGGTGGTGGCACACTCATATCTTGAGTAATTGGCACATCCTCCTCTTCAAGCTGATCCATGTCAACCTGACCTATATCGATGTTACTTTTATCATACGTCTTCCACTCTATACCTTGCCAGGTAATGAAAAGCACCAAAATAAGACCTAGTTGTAAAAACAACGTACTTCTTCTGGTTAAATCTGCTTTAGGATTTTTCTTCGGTTCCATATTACAATATTATTATAGGGTTGCTAAAATAGCTAAATTCTTTTAACTTTTCCAAGTCCTAAGACGTTTGTCATGCAAAAATTAAAATTTTTAACATTTACGGATAGCTCGTTAAAACATTCACTAAACCGTATACACTTCCAAATCAGCACGTGATACAATTAAATTCTTACCAACGTATTCTTCAATATTCTTATAAATATAACCGCAATAACAATGCCACTGGTGTTAGCTACAATATCAAATAGCTCCACGTATCTGTAGGTTGTAAACACTCCTTGAGACACTTCCATCAAAACTCCATATACAAAACAAAGCACTGAAGCGTACAACAGACTTTTAACAAAGCTCAATTGAAATTTCTCTGAAAAATAAAAAAACACAAACCATATCCAAGTAAAAACAAAATAAGCAATACTATGTGCAATTTTATCGCTATTCGAGACAGTCATCATTGGGGCGCTAATATTACCTAGCGATAGGTATGTTAACACCAATGTAGCTGCAGCAGCTAAAAAACTAAGGTTCTTATGCCCCAACAAGTTCTTTATACGCATCTGCAGTCATTAAACCATCAACTTGCGAGGTATCGGATATTTTTATTTTAACCATCCAACCAGCGCCATAAGGATCACTATTCACAGTCTCAGGATCGCTTTCTAATGCATCATTAAACTCTATAATTTCACCAGAAAGAGGTAAAAATAAATCGGATACAGTTTTTACAGCCTCTACTGTTCCAAAAACTTCCTCTTGATCCAATGTCTCCCCAACAGTCTCTACTTCTACATAGACGATATCACCTAATTCACTTTGAGCAAAATCAGTAATACCTACCGTAGCTACATCATTTTCTATTTTGATCCATTCGTGATCTTTTGTGTACTTTAATTCGGAAGGAATATTCATTCTAGTATAGTTTTTTATGTAATTAGTATTTCTGGACGAAAATAATTGTAATTTCTTTAAAAAAATAAAAAAGTACTGAGAAAAAGATGTTAGTTACCAAAATTATATCGCAGGGTAAACCCACCTCGTATCGTTGTTTGTGGAAATGCTGTAGATATGGAGTATTTTGAAAAGGTATGATCATAAAAGAACAAAGCGGTCAAATTCTTACTCAGCGCATAATCCGTGGTGAATTTTATTCCATAAATATCTTGTCCGGCTGTTACCTGCGTATTATTAACATCCAAATATCTGATAATCGTTTCATTTTGTCGCAGCGATAAATCCGCTCTAAAATTAAGGTCACTTTTAATGACTTGTTTTCGCCCTGCAATACGCGTAGTAAAAGTTAAATCACTTAATCGATATCCAAGTCCAATAATATATTCATTCCCTCGTATTTCTGTCAATAAATTATTGTCAAAACTCAAGGATAGTGCACGATCCTTTTTCCATTCGGCCAAAATTTTAATCGAATTTCGCATTTCCATGTCAAACCGCATCAAAGGACTAAATTGCTCTGTTAAATTTACGTTTGCATATAATTCGGGGTTTTTGAAGTTTCCGGATTGATCTGTTTCTTCGGGCGCACCCGCATTATAATCCAAGTTGGTCTGAAACTGATTTATAGTATAATTTGCCCTATAGCCATGCGTTAATGAAAAGCGCTTAAATCTTTTTTTGAACCACTTTAAGTTCATTAATCCGGTATATTTAATATCCCAGTTAGGTAATGGCGTATCTCTAAAGGCACCTTTTTGAACTTCGTTAGCGTCTGTTCCTGCATAGGCTGCTAAAAAAGCCGGCAATAATACTGCTTGATTTGTTTTTCCAAATCCGGCAGGATAACGATAGCCATCAGCCTCTGCTTCCTCCTCTGGCTCTCTCGGTATGTTTTGTCCTTGATAATGATCCCGCGCCAAACGTTCTGCTATGATCCTGCGATTACTTCTAAATTCATCAAAAGACTCTGAAGTAAATTGATCACTCTTGTTAAAAGCGGTTTTAATCAGTAAAGTTGAAATTGTAAAATTACCAAATGTATTTGGGGCTAAAGATTTGTATTCCAAATCTTCATTCACATCTACACGAAAATTCTCACTATAGGTTTCAGAATAATTACGTCTAGCACTGATATCTATTTTTAAGTCCTTAGCCAAGTCTACAGTTGCCTGAACATTAAATTCTCTTCCCTCTACTTCTCTATATTGTTGATTGAATTCCTGATACAATGTCAGCCATCCATTGCGTGCAGCCAGATCCCGTATCTCTGATTGGCTACCAAAGGTAAAGCCTACTGTAGGTTTCAAAGTACCTGCAAACCCCGGTTCTCTCAAATATCCGGGCAAAAATATACCATTATCTTGTTGATAATTCACGTTGATTTTTCGAACAGCCGTCACTAAGCCTATCAATGTATTATATGCCTTATTCCCAACACTTAACTTACGCTTCTTAGGTTTTTCCTTAGGATTCAAAACGGTTGCTGCCTGTTCAGATTTCTTTTTGTTTTTTGTCTTTTTCCTATTAGACTTCACCTTTGTAAGCCCGACGTACTTATAAAAAGATCGCATATCTAGGGATCCATTTACGGTATGTACATTAGCATTTTGAATGGAATTCCCTAAGTCAGGAATATTATCCAAAGAATTAAACACTTCACTGCCCTTGGTCCATTGAAAATCTCCGGTATAAGAATAGGTGGTTCTTAGAAACTTAAAAATTGGAAGTTTGTTTAATGGTATTTCATAATTGACCTGTAACTGCTGACTATGCGTATTCGGGTCTCCTATATCCAAAAATCCGCTCCAAAGGCCTACAGAGTTATCTACAGCATTAGTTTCTTCGTCAATAAAGTTTTTTACAATCCGATTATTTGCCGAAGTAAAACTAAAATTGAGTGATTTTGTAAGGTTATGATTGATACCATACTGCCAATCGAACAAATAATTACGTTGATACAGCGGATCTATCCCTATACTCTCTGCTGTCAATGTAATATCGCGGAAAGTTTGTTTGTTGTACTGACGGTTTATATTAGAATTGACTGAAATACTTGTGGGTAGTAAATTTAAGTTGAAGTCTTTTAACAAATCAAAATACTTACTTTTCCCTAGAAATTTCACTTGTTTGAGGGGTGTAATTTCTTTTGGCTGAAAACTAAAATCATAGGTTCCACCTACTCGTACATTTTGATCTATTGACCTTTCAATCTCGTAATCACGATGGTCTGTTTGATTGTAAGTTCCTGAAAATGCCAAGTTTTCCACATCATAGGGCATGGGTTTAGCATCACCGGTACGTTCTTTACGTAAACCAATAACACTAAAACTTTGTCTTTTGGTATAATTTGTATTGACATTGAGAATGGAATCACGGGCTTGATCAGATACAGCATTATCCAAATTGGATTCTAACTCCAGATCTTCAAAAAAGTTATCAAATTGAGGTGTAATTAACTCTTCTCCTCGACTATAATTAAACGGTACTTGAATACCCCATTTTTTAGGCAATAGCTGTCCTACGTTGATGTTAGTAGTTAAATCATATTGTTTATGATCTTCGCGACTACGCTCATTAGGTCCTTGCTCAATACTTCCAAAACCTATAGTACTTATCTTACCGGATGCACTTAGTGTAGCAAAATCAGCAATGTTTGCATCCATACTACCAACTGCTGCCCAACCACCTTGGTTTTTAAGGTCACTCAAACGCATTTCATTAAACCAAACCGTTCCGGATTGAGTCTGTCCGCTTTGATTCTTAATCCCCACCATCATCACACGTATGTTTCCAAAACTCGGATTTCCTTTGATTCCCGCTTTTAAATTCGTGCCTTCTACATCAAAAATATTGAGCTGATTATTCTGAAAGCCACTACCATTGGCAAAAACTCTAGCTTTGATGTCCTGTAATGCGGATAATGGTAAATTGAGTCTATTAGCCTCTGGCCATACCCCATTAGGAGTGTTGTCACTGCGCGAGGATACTTGTAAAGGAAGTTCTATTTGATAGAAGTTATCTGTAAAATCATTCCCCATTCGTATAAAAGCAGTTAAATCACCATCATCGAGTGTTGCGTTACCGGGAACATTTTCTGCATGCAAGAACATCTCCAGATTTTCATACTGACGCATGTCAACATTAAAATTCTTGTAAACCCCACGTGCGTCGTTATTCTGCAATCCATTTACAGTTAACGCTAAGGCCTGTTCGTCTTCTCGTATGGTTGTATTATTATTTAACAACTCTTCGCGCTCAACCCCCGGAGGCGTTGTATAATTAACGGTTTGTTCCTGGCTAACTGACGTTACAATTATTTCGCTATCCCCAAAAACGTTTAATCCGCTGGTGGGATCATTGGTCGTATTTCCTATTTGCACGTAACGTCTGTAATCACCGCGAACCAGGTCTAAGGTTCCAAAACGTAAGATCGTTTCTTGTTCAAAATCAGTTAAAAACAAGCGCATAAAGCGAATGGATCTGAAATCACTAATATTAAATGCTTGCGTTGGTTCATAAATAGGAACTTTAAAACGCACCCATCGTGTTCGTAAGCGCTGTCCATTTAACACCTCAACTTCTCCCTCCCGGACATCTGTGATAAAACCCGTGTTATTATCAGCACCAATATCCATCCCCGGGAAAATCGGAATTTCATATTGATAATAACTATTAATCGTGTTCATGGTATTATCACGATTAATATCCTCGGCGGTAGGAAAGGTGGTATTCCCACGATTATCATTCGTAACTTCTGTAGGAGAGTTCCCCTCAACCCCATTATAATCCAGGTAACGCTCTAAAATTCCGCCTTCGGCTTGTAAAAAATAGGTGTAATTATCTCCCGCAGGATCAGATAAGCTACTATAATCGCTAAACTCCTCTTTGGATTTCTCATCAGAATCTCCTAATCCATCAAATCCAACATCCTGATTCACTCGTGCCTGACCTTCACTATCAAAGGCATAGATCAATGATTGATTTACAGGAACACGCCCATAGTCTGTAGCTACTGTGGCGTTATCCAAATCGTCTGAAGGAAGTCCGTTTTCGTATTGTTTACGACCATCTGCTAACACATCTTCACTAATATTACCTAGGTTAAAAACAATCGTTCCTCCTGGATTTGTTTCATCATCGATAAAAGGATCCATCAACCAGAATTCAATGAATTCAACATTGGATTGTTCAAAATTGGTAGAGGTGAGCTGTCTTGTAATACCTCCAAAATTTTCTTTTGGATCGGGCTGCGCACTTGTACTGTTTGGTGCGTAGGCCGGATTAAAGTTATAAGGGCCTCGTATCGTTGGATTATATTGTAAATCTAAGGTAAATAGCGCGAGAGTTTGACCCTGTACTATATCGGTCTCGGGAAAAATTTCATTATTGAATACTCGACGTGTCGCATTAGAAGCCAGATCCTGATCCGAGATTCCGCTAGGTCGACCACTACTATAAAAAATCGGATCAATAGTATACCAAGCCAGTTTTGATCTTTTGTAGCCTGTTGCCAACACCTCGCTCGGATTGGCCGGGTTTATTGGATTGTTCTCAAAGCCTAAGGGAACACTGGATAGCTCCCAGGAGATTGGCGAAGAAACATCAATCATAGTCTGTGCTCCTTCAAAATCATCGATATAGGTAGTAACCTTACCATCAAAATCAGCCCCTTTTGGCGCACCAGCTATCAAATAGGCTCCCTCACCTCGAATAGAAACATTAGATGGTACGTCTGTATCAATATTTGGCAACTTATTGACCATTCTCGTCAAAAAAGGAACTTCGGTAGCGTAGTTGAAATTAAAGCCCAAAATTGTGTTATTTATAGGCTCATAACTATAACTGGATTTCTGGGTAATAGGACGTTCATTTAAATTGAGATAGGTACCACCAATCAATAATTCGTCACTAAATTTATGTTCTATATTCAATCCTGTAAAACGCTTTGTTTGCTGTCCGAATACTGCATTGTTTTCTGTAGAAACCTGAATAGGTGTATTTGAAGCCAGTAAGGCTTCATCCAGAATATTAACACGCCCCAACTGATAATTTACAGTGTAGTCCACACCCTCTTGCAGGACTCTACCTCCGGCAGTTACCGTCACGGAACCCTGCGGAACATTAAAAGCTCCTAAAGGAATCCCACCTTGCCCTGAAGATTTATAACTTCCTTTTAATTGAAAATAATTTTTGTTGGCAGCTTGTTGTTCTGCAATTACCTTCGTTTGTGTATATAATTCTCTAAAAACGTACTGTTTCTGGTTGGGATTATAGCTATCTGGATTACTATAATTTGAAGTTGACCCTCCATTTTCTAACTTATCAAATAAATGAGATCCAAAAGGTTCTACCGTGGTAAAAACGATTCGGCCATTTTCAGTATCCACAGTAATCCCCGGTACGTAATCAAAAAATCCATCCCCTCCTGCTACCGGGTCATTATTTGGATTGAGACGATCCAGGTTAAATACTTTAAGTAGCGTTGTCTGTGCCACATCATCAGGTAGTGTAGTCCCTTCTACGGGTCGTATAAAGTTGACCGGTGACGGACTGGTATAGAGGATATTCATCCTGAAATCATTCTGTTCCAAACGAAAGGCTCCTGTGCTATAAATATTCTTCATCATTAAATCCCAAATGGGACGATTGATATTGACAATGGAGCTCTTAAGCATTTTTACCACCAAATTCTGACTGGAACCCGCATCATTCGAAGCGTCGGTATTTTCTCCTACCGTAGCTTCTATTCCGCCACCATTAGCAAATTCACCTACCTGATACACCTTATTTCCGACTGTATATTGAAAAGCAATTGCTAATACTTCATCATTATTGAGTCGTTGATTTAATGAAATATATCCTAATTGTGGATGCACCGTATACTCATTCGGACTCAATTGCCTTGCGTTTTCTAAAGTAACAAAATCAAACCCTTCTTGAAAACCTGAGATCGGACCTATAAAACTCTGATTTACTGTAGCAGTTTGTCTTATCGCAGGAGTGACGGGACCGCTCCCACTTATAGTTAATGGATTTAGATCATTGTTGGTGTTATCCGGATATGCTCCCGGCGCGGTATTAAAAAGAGATGATGGGATCGTCGAATTACCCTGAGCCGGGCCTTCTCCCAAATCTTCGAGTGCTACGATGTTTCGAGCATTTGAAATGTTTTGTGAACTTGTAGCTCTATTTGTTATCCATACTTCGGTACGTGTAATTTGTACATTACTATTGATGAACGGATAGTTACGCAAGGACTGATCGTAGGTATCCCTAAAATAATGAGCTAGAAAAAAATGTCTATTTTCATCATAGTCCAACGCAAAAAACTCAAAATCCTCAACAGTTCCGCCACCTTCAACATTTACAGATCTTGTTTCAGAGCGTTGTTCTGAGAAAACTCCTGTGATTGTCGTCTTCCCGAATTGCAAGCCCATTTTGACACCAAAAAGGCTTTGTGCTCCTTGTATAAGCGAACTATTCAAGGGCATACTTACATTACCGACTTCTATACTTTGAATAATGTCATCTTCGGTCGGAGTATATTCTAGTTTTAGCTGATTCTGAAAATCAAAAGTGGATTCAGTATCATAATTAGCCGTTATCTGGAGCCGTGTTCCTATCTTACCCAACAAGCTAAGACTTATTCGCTGATCAAAATCAAATGTGAAATTACTTCTATTGCGTGGAGAAAATGCAGGGTTATCTTGTTTGGTATAAAGCATACCTAAATCCATTTCTACCGATCCTTGCGGAATGATTTCAATCTCATTTCCTCCAAAAATTGATTCGAAAAAATTAGAGTTGACATAAAAAACAGGAAGTAAATTTTTTCTCTTTTCTTCACTGCCTTCCTTTCTGCCACTGAAGGCGTCTATCTTATCTCTAAAGTATAGTCTTCGCTGTTCTTCGTTTACTAAAGCTTCATACTCATCTGGAGTTAAGAACCGAGGATAACGCACATTAAACTGACCAAGCATCTCTCTATATATATAGCGATTAGTTACCGGATCGTATTCATATTTGGAAACAATGCTGTTGGGATCATCTAATGCGATACGACCAAGAGAAAAGGTAGTACTAGTAGAATCTCGTACCGTTTCAGTTTCTTGCCCAAAAATTACTCCCGCATATATAGCTATTATCCAAACAAACCTTCTTAAAAAACTAAAATGTAGATTCTTAAACACACTCAATGTTTTATAATTTTTTCAAAGCTTGCTTAATGATATTTTCAACTGTTTCTTGTGGGGCTTCTTTGAGTACACGGTCTACTGCTTTTTCGGCAAGTTTTCTATTAAATCCTAGGGTTTCTAAAGCTGATAACGCTTCATCTTTGTTTGTATTGCTTTGTGAAACAGAAACTTCGTCTAAATTGTAAACTTTAAGAATTTTATCTTTGAGATCAATAATAACTCGTTGTGCTGTTTTAGCTCCAATGCCTTTTACTGACTGAATAGTTGCCACATCGCTGGATGCGATAGCATCTTTAACCTGATCCGGATGCAGAGAAGATAACATGGTTCTGGCAATACTGGCTCCAATACCGGAAACGGATATCAAGAGTCTAAAAATCTCACGCTCCCCTTTTTGATAAAATCCATAAAGGGTATGAGAATCTTCTTTTACCTGAAGGTGCGTATATAACTGAAGCACTTCTCCTTCAGGCAATAGTGAATAAGTATGTAATGAGATATGCAATAAATATCCAACACCATTGCATTCAATAACGACATCAGTAGGGTTTTTCTCTACTAGTTTCCCTCTCAGGTGTGTAATCATCAGGCTGTTTTAAGATTATTGAACCAAATGTAATAAAATTAATTGTCAATAATGACGAATCCCAAATATTGAGTCAATCTCCACAAAAAAATAACAAAAACAGCAATGCTCACTAAACTTTACACATCCTGTTGAGATACGGTTATGAATTAGATAAAAGTTCGTGATTGCGATCTCTTTTTTCTTTTTCTTGTGCATCGATCACCGCCACTGCAGCCATATTTACTATTTCTTCGACACTCGCTCCCAATTGCAAAATATGCACCGGTTTACGCATACCCATCATAATGGGACCAATGGATTCAGAGTTGTTTACTTCTTTAAGTAGCTTGTACGTACTGTTAGCAGAATCGAGACTTGGAAACACCAGCGTATTCACCTTCTTCCCATTGAGTTTTGAAAATGGGAATTTTTCTTTTCGCATCTTTCTATTGAGTGCAAAATCCATTTGCAACTCTCCATCAACTAATAAGTCAGGATAATATCTATGTAAGTACGAAACCGCCTCCTTAACTTTGGATGCATTTGGGTGTTTTGAAGATCCAAAATTCGCATATGAAATCATAGCCATGACTGGAGTAATTCCAAACATTTCAACCGTTTTGGCAGTCATCTGAGCAATTTTTGCCAGTTCTTTTGAGCTTGGATCAATATTAATAGAGGTATCACTTATGAATAGCGGTCCTTTGTTGGTCATCATAACGTTCATGGTGGCAATTCGGGTAGCTCCTTTAGCTAAACCTACAAGCTCTAGCATAGGTTTTACTACCGATGGATAACTACGTGAATATCCTGATAATAAAGCATCTGCATCTCCTTCATTCACCATCATAGCTGCAAAGTAGTTACGCTCACGCATTAGTTTTTCTGCGTCATATAAGGTTATTCCTTTACGGTTATTTGTCTCCCAGTATTTTTTTGCATACCTATTTTTACGTTCTATTTCTTCATCTGCTTTCGGATCAATAATGGTGATATCATTCGGATCAAAATCCAGCTCACTCATAAGCTCCAAAATGATGTCTTTACGCCCTAATAGTATTGGAAAAGCAATCCCTTCTTCCATCACGGTTTGCGCTGCTTTGAGTACATCTAAATGATCTGCTTCTGCAAATACTACTTTTTTAGGATTGGTTCTTGCTCTATCCAACAGGAGTCTAACAAGCTTGTTGTCGTTACCCATTCGCTCCAGCAATTCATCCTCATACTTTTCCCAATCATATATTGGCTCAGTAGCCACTCCACTCTCCATGGCAGCTTTAGCTACCGCCGGAGGTACTTTGGCAATCAATCTTGGATCAAAAGGCTTCGGTATGATATAATCTCGCCCAAAATTAAGACGTGTCTCACCATATGCGATATTTACTTGTTCGGGAACGGGCTCTTTGGCCAAGGCAGCTAATGCTTTTACCGCTGCCATTTTCATTTCTTCATTTATCGAAGTGGCACGTACATCCAAAGCTCCTCTAAAAATAAAAGGGAAACCCAATACATTATTCACCTGATTAGGGTTATCACTCCTTCCGGTAGCCATAATCAAATCCTCTCGTGTTTGAATGGCAAGGTTATAATCTATCTCCGGATCCGGATTTGCCATCGCAAAAACAATGGGATCCTTTGCCATAGACAACAACATCTTCGGCGTTACCAGATTTGCCATGGAAAGACCTACAAAAACATCGGCGTTAACCATAGCATCTTCCAGTGAATGTAAGTCTCTAGAGGTAGCAAACTCTTTTTTCTCTACAGAAAGATGATCTCGATCCGAACGAATGACTCCTTTGCTATCGGTCATTACAATATTTTTTGGATCTGCTCCTAAAGCTTTATATAACCGCGTACATGAAATTGCCGCTGCTCCAGCTCCGCTAATGACAATTTTTGCTTCTTCTACTTTTTTATCAGTAAGTTCAAGAGCGTTGATCAAAGCTGCTGCAGAAATAATTGCAGTTCCATGCTGATCATCATGCATCACAGGAATATCCAGCTCTTCTTTGAGACGTCTCTCTATTTCAAAAGCTTCTGGAGCCTTAATATCCTCTAAGTTGATACCACCAAACGTGGGTGCTATGTTTTTTACAGTTTCAATGAATGCGTCAACATCTTTGGTATCAACCTCAATATCAAAAACATCTATGTCTGCAAAGATCTTGAATAAAAGACCTTTACCCTCCATTACCGGTTTTGAGGCCTCCGGTCCAATATCACCTAGTCCCAAAACTGCTGTACCATTAGAAATTACCGCCACAAGGTTTCCTTTAGCCGTGTATCGATACACGTTTGAAACATCCTTTTCAATTTCTAAACAAGGCTCAGCAACTCCCGGAGAATACGCTAATGAGAGATCTCTTTGCGTTGCATATTTTTTGGTAGGTACTACTTTTATTTTGCCCGGAGTTGGTTTTGCGTGATATATTAAGGCTTCTCTTCGTTTACTTTCAATACTCATAGTCTATAAGGTTTATTAAAAGACAGTACAGCATTCTCTTTTACATCGCTACTAACAAGCTTTCTGTAATCGAAGCATGCTAATAGTTCTTTACCATCTAATATGGAATTCACAAAGGTACAAGTCTCTGCGAAATGTCATAATGAAAATGATTATTCTTTGACAGGATTATGTTTTTCCTTTTAAAAATTCAATATTTCGTTGCAAACCAGAAAATTTAGTGCGCTTAACTGCGGATTTTTGAAAGACCTTAGAAAAGACCTCCTGCGTAATTTCCTCCCAGTCTTTTTTTGTCATTTCAAGTAACTCAGGTTTGGGGTTAAATAGTGGCTCGCTATGAGGCTTTGAAAATCGATTCCAGGGACAAACATCCTGACACACATCACAACCAAACATCCAATTATCCATAGTATCCTTAAACTCGCTAGGCAGTGCATCCTTTAACTCAATAGTGAGGTATGAGATACATTTACTCCCATCCACAACATAGGGGTCAACAATTGCTTGTGTAGGACATGCATCAATACATTTTGTGCAGGATCCACAATGATCTGTCGTTTGGTGATCATAATTTAATTCTAAGTCAACGATCAGTTCTGCAATAAAATAGAAAGAACCTACTTTTTGGGTAATCAAATTACTATTCTTCCCAATCCACCCTAAGCCACTTTTTGCCGCCCAAGCTTTATCAAGCACAGGAGCAGAATCTACGAAAGCGCGACCCTTAACTTCTCCAATATTTTCTGCAATAAACTCGGTAAGTTCTTTTAATTTTGTCTTGATTACGTGATGATAATCCTGACCATAGGCATATTTTGAAATTTTAGGAGCATCAGCATCTTGCTGCGTATGCGAGGGAAAATAATTGAGCAATAATGAAATTACACTTTTTGCATCATCTACAAGCAACGTAGGATCTAATCGCTTATCAAAATGGTTCTCCATGTACTGCATTTGTCCATTCATGTTATCAGAGAGCCATTTTTCCAGACGCGGTGCCTCTTCTTCCAAAAACTCAGCTTTACTGATTCCACACGATAAGAAGCCCAAGCGTTCTGCTTCAGCTTTGATCATCTCTGAATATTGGTTTTTTGATGCATTCATGAAAAACGACTGAGAAATTAGTGCCTTGCCGGCAATCTAAAAGAGTCCGCCCTGAACACTTCCTTTGTTTCTGCCTAGGTGTTTATAAGCTGCTTCTGTAACTTCCCTTCCTCTGGGGGTTCTCATTATAAAACCTTGCTGAATAAGAAAGGGCTCATAAACTTCTTCAATAGTTTCTGCACTTTCGCTAACAGCAGTTGCAAGCGTTGTTATACCAACAGGACCTCCTTTGAATTTATCAATGAGCGTAAGCAAAATTTTGTTGTCCATTTCATCCAACCCATGAGCATCCACATTTAATGCCTTCAAAGCGAATTTGGAGATTTCTATATCAATGCTACCATTTCCTTTGATTTGAGCAAAATCACGAACTCTACGAAGTAACGCATTGGCAATTCTTGGCGTACCTCTGCTTCGTCCGGCTATTTCTATGGCAGCTTCCATCGTGATAGCAACATTGAGTATATGTGCACTACGCTCCACTATAGTAGATAATAACTCGGTAGTATAATATTGAAGACGAGATTGAATACCGAATCGAGCACGCATAGGCGCTGTAAGCAATCCGGATCTGGTTGTAGCTCCAACCAGTGTAAATGGATTTAAGTTAATTTGAACTGTGCGTGCGTTGGGACCACTCTCAATCATTATATCAATCTTATAATCCTCCATCGCAGAATATAAATATTCTTCAACAATAGGACTTAATCGATGAATTTCATCTATAAAAAGCACATCACGACCCTCTAAATTAGTTAGTAGTCCGGCTAAATCCCCCGGCTTATCCAAAACAGGGCCCGAGGTAACTTTTATACCCACTCCTAATTCATTAGCTAAAATATGAGCTAAGGTTGTTTTACCAAGACCGGGAGGACCGTGAAACAGGGTGTGATCCAAGGCTTCGTCTCTCAAATTAGCCGCTTGTACAAAAATTTGCAGATTTTCAAGTACCTGATCCTGTCCGGCAAAATCTCCAAAAGACAAAGGTCTCAGAGCTCTTTCGATATCTAAATCGTCTTTTGAAAAGTTATCAGCTGAAGGATCAAGATTTTGATTCATGTATAATTAAATTTCTAACGTGCTTCTATTTTTAACTAATAACAAAGATAACACACTAATCCAGAAAAATCCTTTTGATTCTATATTTAGTCTACATCAATCATAAAACGCGTATGCAATAGTCTAGTATATTTATTCCTACTGAAAAACCACTTATGGCATAGTTAATAGCTAAACTATCAGAAGTCATTCGGTTTATCCAAAAACTACCTTCTTAAGCTGTTTGACAGATCTAAATAAATTCTGGCTTGTCAGATTTCCTTATTCCTTGAGCCCTTATTAAGAATTTTAGATAAAATAACATAGCTATTACATCTGTAGAATATATAAAGGCATCTAAAAAGGAATTATTGTAGTAAAGTTCCTGAACAGGAAGCATTGCATTAACCATAGTACAACCTATTGCTGCTATCAATATATAGTAGCCATGTGAATATTGGTTTCTTATATAAACCATGAAACAGCAACCTAAATAATAAAATAAAGAAGCAATTATTAAAATAGCAAATCCAATGGAGTTTTTGAGGACATCGATCACCAAGCTAAAAATTGAAAACGTTAGATATAAAACCAGAAATGTCCCTATCAAAACGGACGGGCTAAACACCTCTTTGTACCTAATTTTGCTGACTGACACATAGCTTAATAGGAGATATGAAGATAGAATATAGTATAGAGGGAGAAGAACACCTATAAAATTAAAATAACGATCAAAATCGCTAAGAACCAATATGTCATTTATTATTATAATAGTTATGATCAAGGGGTACATAGAATTAACTTTATGTCTATGTTCGAAATAGAGCCAAATGAGAGCAAGAGATGAAAGAGTTTTAGCATATATCAATTCTGTGCCCTCAAAAAACAAACCAACTATAAAAACGGAAACAATCGATAGGTAACAGGTAATATATGCTGGGGAAAAGATTTTCAATATAGAATAGTTGTTTATAACCCTAAAATAGGATATATCTTCATCTTATCAAATAAATAATTTGCTACAGCCGTTCTCATCAAAGCGATAATGCAACTATAGAGTAAAAAGAAAAAGCCTTTTCAAGATATTGAAAAGGCTTTTGTATAAATTTTATGCAATTCTAATGATGCATTTCTTCTTCGTCTTCTTGCAAGGGTGTAATCTGACTAACGTAATCCTGTCCAGCAATTACATATTCTCCGTTTTCCTTCGTCTTGCTATAGTCATATGGCCATCTGTAAACAGTTGGTAAAGCTCCTGGCCAGTTACCATGAATATGCTCTACTGGTGTTGTCCACTCCAAAGTATTCGATTTCCATGGATTTTGAACTGCTTTCTTTCCGTAAAACATAGAACTGATAAAGTTGTATAGAAATACTAATTGAGCCGCTGCTGTAATAAGTGCAAAAACGGTAATTAAAATATTAGTATCAGCTAAATCATCAAAGTATGGAAAGTTAGAATTTGTATAATAACGTCTTGGTAGTCCAGCCATACCGATAAAATGCATAGGGAAAAACACACCGTAGGCTCCAATAGCAGTTACCCAAAAGTGAATATATCCTAAGTTTTTATTCATCATTTTACCATACATCTTAGGGAACCAATGATATACCCCGGCAAATAAACCGTATAATGCTGAGATACCCATTACCAAGTGGAAATGTGCTACAACAAAATAGGTGTCATGCACATTGATATCCAATGTACTATCTCCTAATATGATTCCTGTTAGACCTCCAGTAATAAAGGTAGATACTAAACCTATAGAGAATAACATGGATGGATTAAGTTGTAGGTTACCTTTCCATAAGGTGGTGATATAGTTAAACGCTTTTACCGCCGACGGAATCGCAATTAATAGGGTTGTAAATGTAAATACAGAACCTAAGAAAGGGTTCATCCCTGACACAAACATATGGTGACCCCAAACGATCGTAGATAAGAATGCAATCGCTAGTATGGAAGCAACCATCGCTCGGTATCCGAAAATAGGCTTACGTGCATTTGTTGCAATAATTTCTGAAGTAATCCCTAGTGCAGGTAAAAGAACAATATATACCTCAGGGTGTCCAAGAAACCAAAATAAATGTTCAAAAAGAACCGGTGAACCTCCCTGATTATGTAGAACCTCTCCTTGAATATAAATATCACTTAAGAAAAATGAAGTTCCAAAACTTCTGTCCATTATAAGTAATAACGCAGCAGATAACAATACCGGGAAAGAAACCACACCAATAATAGCGGTCACAAAAAATGCCCAAATCGTTAAAGGTAACCTGGTCATAGACATTCCTACCGTACGTAAATTAATTACAGTAACTACGTAATTAAGAGATCCCAACAAAGAAGAAGCGATAAAAATAGCCATAGAAACCAACCAAAGCGTCATTCCTGTACCAGAACCACCAATAGCTTGTGGTAAAGCACTTAGCGGTGGATAAATTGTCCAACCTGCTGATGCAGGACCTGCCTCAGCAAATAACGAGAGCACCATTATAATACTACTTAAGAAAAATAACCAATAAGAAACCATGTTAAGGAATCCCGAGGCCATATCACGCGCACCAATCTGTAATGGAATAAGTAAATTACTAAAAGTACCACTCAATCCTGCTGTTAATACAAAGAATACCATGATCGTACCGTGAATTGTAACCAACGCTAGATAAATACTTGGATCCATTACTCCATCGGTTCCAAATTTACCAAGCAATACTTCATAAATAGTAAATTGATGATCCGGCCATGCTAATTGCATTCTAAACAATAGTGACATTGCAATACCGATAATCCCCATGATTAATCCGGTGATTAAATACTGCTTAGAGATCATTTTATGATCTTGGCTAAATATGTACTTTGTAATAAAAGTCTCTTTGTGATGATGTCCGTGATCATCTCCATGATCATGTACGTTTGCTATTGCTGACATATCGCTATTTTTTTAATAAAATATATAAATTTTTCTTTTTCTTTTCTAGTTACTGGCTTGTGCAGAGATTTGCTCTTTGAACTGAGTCTGTGTTGCCAACCATGCATTATAATCCTCTTCAGATTCAACAATAATCTTCATCTGCATGTTGTAGTGTGATGTTCCACAAATTTTATTACATAATAAGTAGTAATCAAACTCATAGTTCTCTAAAGCTTCATCACCAGCCGCTGTAAGGGCTTTGCTTTTTTCTCTACGAATTTTATTAATCGTAGCAACCTTTTCTACCATAAATTCGCTTGTACGCATTTCTTCGGTAGTTAAGGTCGGTGTGTATGAAAACTCCGTAATCATACCCGGAACAACATTCATTTGCGCTCTAAAAAATGGCATATAAGCAGAATGCAATACATCCTGAGATCTCATTTTAAAAATAACCTTTCTGTTTACCGGTAAATGTAGTTCATTGGTAATCTTATCATCCATAGCATACGTATCAGACGCATCAAGACCCAAGGTGTTAACTCCTTCGATAAAACGAACATTTGCCTTTCCAAGAACATTATCCTCACCAGCGTATCTTGCTCTCCAGTCAAACTGATAAGCATACAGCTCAATTATTAAAGGATCGCCATCTTCCTCATCAATATTCATGATATCAGTCCATGTGAATAGCCCGTAGATGATTAATCCCGCTAAAACAATTACAGGAATAATTGTCCAAATAAATTCTAATTTATCGTTATCAGCATAAAATAACGCTTTATTATTTTTATTTCCTCGATACTTATAAGAAAAGAAATGTAACAATCCCTGAGTGATAATCTGAACAAACATAATCAACACCATTGATATCAACATCAGCTTGTCATAATCCTCACCATGCGCTGAAGCAGACTCCGGAAGAAAAAAACTATGATATTGTGTAAAACAATAAATGGTAAGTACGTATAAAAAGATAACAAAACCCAACATCAATTTACCTTGTAAATTATTGTCTTCATCATTTGCTACCTGAGAACCATCGGCTCTTTTACCTTGAGACAATTTGAAAATCTTGGACATTTGCCAAAGTGTAATTCCAAAAAGCGCTACAACTACTATAATTAAGAATACAGTCATTTTTCTCTATCTTCTTTTATACAATTCTATTTTTAATAATGAAAGTGCTTACTTTCTTTGATATAAGGATTTCCTTTGGCCAACAGCGGAGCTTTTGTAAGTGCTCCAAAGACAACGAATAGGAACAATCCTAAAAACAACAGTACCGCACTAATCTCACTTAAACCAATGAACCAGGATTCTCCAACCGTAGCCGGCATAACCATATTAAACACGTCTATATAATGTCCACATAAAATCATGATTCCAGCCATTACAACAAACCAGTTAAGACGTTTGAAATCGCTATTCATAAGAATCAATAATGGAAATATAAAGTTCATTATTAACATACCAAAAAATGGTAGTTTATAGTCTTCAATTCGTGTTATGAAATAGGTTACCTCTTCAGGTATATTTGAGTACCAAATCAACATAAACTGAGAGAACCAAAGGTACGTCCAGAAAATACTAATCCCAAACATAAATTTAGCCAAGTCATGTATATGGCTATTATTAACAAACTCTAGATACCCTCTTGATTTCAAGTAAATAGTAATTAATGCGATCGTCGTTATACCAGAAACAAATAAACCTGCAAAAACATACCATCCAAATAGCGTACTAAACCAATGTGGATCAAAACTCATAATCCAATCCCATGACATCATAGATTCGGTATAAATAAAGAATACCAAAAAGCCGGCAGATATCTTAAAACTTTTCTTATACCATTTGTTATCTACAGCATCTTCATCTTGCTTTCTAGAATATTTAACAGCAAACTGACGGTATAAAATCCAACCACCCATAAAAATAGCTGCACGAATGATAAAACCAGTACCATTAAGCCATCCTGATTTACCCTGTATTAGAGCATCATGTGCTACAACTTCGGGATCTGCCCATACAAAAAGATGGTTTACATGGAAACCGGATAAAGCCAGTATAACAAACAAAATCAGTCCTCCAGGAACTAAATAGGCAGTTATCGCTTCCATCACCCTAAACAAAACAGGTGACCATCCAGCTTGTGCTGCAAATTGAATAGCATAAAAAGCAAGAACTCCCAGAGCAATCATAAAGAAGAAAAAGGCAGCGATATACAATGCAGCCCATGGCTTATTTTGCAATTGATGAAGAATATGCTCGTAATGAGCATCACCTTCATGAGCATCCTTATCTAATGGTGCTTCTGCATGAATCGTATTCCCTGCGTGCACCTCATTCTCGGCAGCAACACTTTCTCCATGACCTGCGCCATGATCATCGTGTGATGCCATCATTTCCTTTACTTCTTCTATAGAACCTGGGGTCGTTGCAAATCCAGCAACAAGCCCTATAAGTCCAACAACAACTAGAATGATAGAAAATAATCTTAGTCTATTTGATAGCGTATACATATTTATAAAATATCGTTATTCTTAAATTTAGTATTTACTAGTGTGCACTAGCTGTGTTTTCTTCTGGTCTTGCCTCAACAGCAGGAATAAGATTTTCTTGTATCTCCACTCCTTCTGTATCAATACGTGGAGCACGACCTTCTAGCTCTGCTTTAAGTTTCTCAACATACTGAACAATCTGCCAACGTTCATTTTCATCTGTCTGTGCGGCATAAGATCCCATTGAGTTAATTCCGTAGTACATTACGTGATAGATGCTCCCTTCGGTAATAGCTCTTCCAGCATCATCATAACTTGGTACTCCAAGGATTTTTTCTCGCTGTACCAACGTTCCTTTTCCATCACCCTTATCTCCATGACAAATCGCACAGTAGATCGTATACAATTGCTGTCCGGCAGCTTCATTTTCTTTTGTATACGGCAAAGGATTTTTCAGCTCAGTTTTTGCGCTCTGATATCCATCATTTGAATTATCATAGTCGTAGGGCATCCATCCTCTCGGCACAGAACCATCAACTGGTAACTTCGCCTCTTGTTCATTTTCAAAAACAGTATACTCTCCATAAGCTTCATATCCCACCGATGTATACATGTTTGGCATGTACTGATAATTAGGTTTTGAATCTTTCTGACAAGAAACACCTGCGATCAATACAAATGCAACTGCTATATTTTTTATGATACTCTTCATGTTAATTGTGCTTATCAATTAAACTAACCTCTACAGCTCCTGTATTACTCAAAAACTTCGACAACTCCTCTACATTATGTCCAGTTGTATCAACTTCCATCAAGAAGTGATCATCTGTGGTTCTAACATCAGGATTCTCTGCTTGTTTGAATGGCCACAATTTACTTCTCATAAAAAAAGTTATAACCATTAAATGCGCAGCAAAAAACACTGTAAGTTCAAACATGATGGGTACAAAAGCCGGCATATTTTCAATATAACTGAAGCTTGGTTTTCCTCCGATATCCTGAGGCCAATCTTCAATCATAATATAGTTCATCATAGTAATGGCAACTGTTAGCCCCACACATCCATATAAGAAGGAGGTTATAGCTAATCTTGTTGGTGCAAGACCCATGGCCTTATCTAAACCGTGAACCGGAAAAGGCGTATACACCTCTTCAATATGGTATTTTGCTTCACGAGTCTGCTTTACTGCTTGCATAAGCAGATCATCGTCCTTATATAAAGCGTGTATTACTTTTGAAGACATACTCTAGTTGTTTTTTAATTTTAATGCCTGACCTGCCCAATCATCTCTTTGTGCTCTACCTGGGAAAGCATCTATGATACTATCTAACAAGTCGTATTCTCTAGCGGTCATTCTACTTACTTGATCGTACGTATAAATTCCTAACTGATGCAGTTTTTGTTCCATTATTGGTCCAATACCGCTTATCTTTTTTAGATCATCAGGAGTTTGCGTTTTTGGATCATACACTCCAATAGTTTGCAGCATACTATCAATTTGATCTTTTTGCATTTCAGTATCCACTAATGCATCAGCGTTAACTGTTGGTTCATGACCTTTGTCATTTAGCATAGTATCATCTGTATTCGTTGCAGAATTAGATACCGGTTGACGTGTTATTGAATCAAAATGATCTACATCATCCCCATGCTCTGCTCTCAATTTCTTATACTTTTCACCAGACGATTTAAGTATAGATTTCACCTCTGCTTGTGCTATAACAGGAAACGTTCTAGCGTATAATAAGAATAATACAAAGAAGAACCCAATTGTTCCAATAAAGATTCCTACATCAACAAAGGTTGGCGAAAACATCGTCCATGATGATGGTAAATAATCTCTATGCAATGATGTAACGATAATCACAAAACGTTCGAACCACATTCCAATATTTACAACTATTGAAATAAAGAAAGAGAACATGATACTTCTTCTCAATTTTGGAAACCACATGAATTGTGGAGAAAACACGTTACAAGTCATCATTGCCCAATATGCCCACCAATATGGTCCGGTTGCTCTGTTTAAGAACGCATACTGTTCATACTCTACTCCAGAGTACCAGGCAACAAATAATTCAGTTATATAAGCCACCCCCACAATAGATCCGGTAATCATGATAACTATATTCATCAACTCAATATGTTGGATGGTTATATAGTTTTCAAGATTTGAAACCTTTCTCATTATAATTAACAAGGTATTTACCATTGCAAAACCAGAGAAAATCGCTCCTGCCACAAAGTAAGGAGGGAAAATTGTGGTATGCCATCCCGGTATAACTGAGGTTGCGAAATCAAATGATACAATTGTATGTACAGATAGTACCAGTGGTGTTGCCAAACCGGCTAATACCAATGAAACTTCTTCAAAACGTTGCCAATCTTTTGCTCTACCGCTCCATCCAAAAGAAAGGATACCGTAAATCTTTTTATTAAAAGGTGTAATCGCACGGTCTCTGATCATTGCAAAATCAGGTAAAAGACCCGTCCACCAGAATACTAAAGAAACTGATAAATACGTAGAGATCGCAAATACATCCCAAAGTAATGGCGAGTTAAAGTTCACCCACAAAGAACCAAATTGGTTAGGAATTGGCAGTACCCAATAGGCCAACCAAGGTCTCCCCATGTGAATGATAGGAAACAAACCTGCCTGTATAACCGAAAATATGGTCATGGCTTCTGCAGATCTGTTAATCGCCATTCTCCATTTTTGACGAAAGAGTAAGAGTACCGCAGAAATCAGTGTTCCGGCATGACCAATACCAACCCACCAAACGAAGTTAGTAATATCCCAAGCCCATCCTACTGTTTTGTTTAATCCCCAGGTTCCTATACCCGTTGATATTGTATAAGTTATACAACCTAAACCCCAAAGGAAAGCAATAAGCGCGATAGAAAAGACTATCCACCAAGATTTATTTGCTTTACCCTCAACTGGTGCTACTACATCCACAGTTACGTCGTGGTACGTTTTATCGCCAGTTATTAAAGGCTTTCTTATAGGTGCTTCGTAATGAGACATAATCCTTTATAATTGAATTGATTCTTGATTAATTTAATTAAGCTTCTGTTGTGTTTCTAACTTTTGTGTGATATATCACATTAGGCTTAGTACCAACACTTTCTAACAAATGATACATACGATCATCCGCTTTAAGCTCTGCTATTTTACTATCCTTATCGTTTATATCACCAAATGCAATAGCTCCAGAAGAACAAGCTGCCGAACAAGCGGTCTTAAACTCACCATCCTTTATAGCTCTACCGTCTCTTTTGGCATCAAGAATAGTTTTTTGTGTCATTTGAATACACATTGAACATTTCTCCATAACACCTCTCGAACGTACAGTAACATCTGGATTTACAACCATTCTTCCTAAGTCATTGTTCATGTGGTAATCAAACTCATCATTACCATTATACAAGAACCAGTTGAAACGTCGAACCTTATACGGACAGTTGTTCGCACAGTATCTAGTTCCCACACAACGGTTATATGCCATATGGTTCTGCCCTTGTCTACTATGTGACGTAGCTGCTACAGGACATACAGTCTCACAAGGAGCATGGTTACAATGTTGACACATTACCGGCTGAAAAGCCACTTGTGGATTATCTGAAGGTAATTCCATTTCTCCGAACTCGGATAAGGAACTTCCTAAACCTGAAATATTATCTTTTTTAGTATCATCACCTTCAAAGCTATCCTCTGAAGAATAATAACGGTCAATTCTCAACCAGTGCATATCTCTCGATTTACGCACTTCGTCTTTACCTACAACAGGCACATTATTCTCTGCGTGACAAGCAATTACACAAGCCCCACATCCTGTACATGCATTAAGATCGATAGATAAATTAAAATGATGTCCTACGGAGCGATCAAATTCATCCCACAAATCCACCTCTGGAGAGGTAACTTCATATTCAATATGATTTTTACTTACTTCCGGAACTGCATTCCAAACATGCTTATCCTTTGTATTAAAAATCTCTAATGTCGTTTCTTTTATAATATCTCCACGACCCATTAAAGTATTGTGCAATTGTACACAAGCAAACTCATGCACTCCTTCTGCAGGAGTTACGGTTACCGTCTGGGTATCGTTTTGATTTACATATAGCGGATAAGCGTTTACTCCTACCTGCATTTCTTCTTTTAAAGCTTTTGACTTACCATAACCTAGTGCTAAACCTACAGATCCTCTAGCTTGTCCGGGCTGAATAAGCACAGGAACAACAACTGAACCAACACCATTTAATTCAACTTTTGCGTAACTCCCGTTAAGTGCACCATTTGCCACATGTTCATTCATCAAACCTAACGCATCTGCATCAGCTCTAGAAACTGTCAAATAGTTATCCCACGAAACTCTCGAAATAGGATCCGGCATTTCTTGCAACCACGGGTTATTAGCCTGTTGACCATCTCCTAAAGATGTTTTAGTATACAACGAAAGCTCCATTCCAGAAGTTTGTGCAGCTGACAAACGTCTAAAGGCAGCACCTGCATTTAAAGAAGCTCCTTCTGATGTCGCTACCTGATCTCCCTCAGTTGATGCAATCGCATCTGTAAGCGCCTGTTTAGGCATCGCCGGAGTAACCAATACCCCATCATGAAGTGCTTGATTCCAAGATGTGTTTCCTAAAACTCCGGTCCAGGTATTTTCGATATAATCATTATATTCCATTGTATTACCCAACCATTTCAACAAAGTAGATTGAAACTGTCGTGTATCAAACAACGGACGTATAGTAGGCTGTGTTAAGCTGTAACTCCCTCTCTTTAACTCTACATCGCCCCAAGACTCCAAATAATGTGGGGTTGTAGCGATATAGTTACAAAGTGAAGCTGTTTCATCATCGTGCATTGTAAATGCTACCGAAACATCGACTTTTTCTAAACCTGCTTTAAACTCTTTTGCGTTATATAAAGAATACATCGGATTCACACCAGCAATAAGAATTCCTCCTACTTTACCAGCATTCATATCAGCTACAAGTTGTGCAACCGCCTTTGTACTTCCTTGTCTTATTTTTCTTGGTGTGTCCTCATTAAATGCTTTTGTATTAAGCGCTTTGTTAATAGCCAAAACCACCATCTGTGCATCCACATCAGCAATTCCGGAGACAACCACCGCATTACTACCTGCTTTTTGCAGTTGCTTAGCAGCACTTACCACCGCTGCATCTATCTTAGGCCCTAAAGCACTTTTTGACCCAGCACCTGTAACATATGCATACAATGCAGCCAATACTTGCTTTTGTTGCGTTGGAGTAACCGGCACTCGCGTGTCAGCGTTAGCTCCACTTAGCGACATATTGGATTCAAACTGGATATGCTTTGACATTTTTCCGTTTTTTGGAACACGTCCTTTTGCATAACCACCATCATATCCACCACCTTGCCAATCTCCTAAGAAATCTGCCCCAACACTTACTATTGTTGAAACCTTTGAAAAATCATAATCCGCCAAAGCACGCACTCCATAAACAGCCTCATAAGCATCTAACGCTTCTGAAGATGAGATTGCATCATATACAACATGTCGTGTGTTCGGATATTGCGCTTTAAATTCTGAAAGCAAACGATCAGTAGAAGGACTTGCAAATGTTTGTGTCAACACTGCAATATCTTTTCCTTGAATCGCTTTTAATTTTGCAGGAATCTCTTTATCCAAGACGTCCCAAGAAGCACCTTTTCCCTCTGCTTTTGGACCTTGTAAACGTGTATTATCATACAATGACAATACCGAAGCATGAACTCTGGCGTTCGCACTTCCATTGGTTTTTGCAAGATCATTATTTTCTATCTTGATAGGTCGACCTTCTCTAGTTTTCACTAAAACGCTAGCAAAATCGTACCCATCAGCTATTGTTGTCGCATAATAATTTGCTACTCCCGGCACAATTCGCTCAGGTTGTACAACGTAAGGAATGGATTTTACCACAGGCCCCTCACATGCTGCTAAAGATGCAGCTGCTGTACTAAAACCTACATATTTAAGAAAATCCCGACGCGTAGTCGATGAATTTTCCAACGAGGATTTGTCCCCCAAAAATTCATCCGTAGGTATTTCATTTACGAATTCATTTTGTTGTAGCGTCTCAACAACAGAACTATTTTCATTTAGCTCTTCAACACTTTTCCAGTATTTCTTGTTTGATGACATATATATCTAATATTAGCTTCTTACTGTTGCCGAATTCACATTCGGTAAAATTTTAATTAATAGTGACATTTACCACATTCTAACCCGCCCATCTGAGCTGCAGTTAACTGATCAATACCATATTTCTTAGAAAGTTCCTCATGAATCTTTTCATAATACTCATTACCAGCCACCTTGACATTAGTCTCACGGTGACAGTTAATACACCAACCCATTGTTAACGGAGCGTGTTGATACATGATTTCCATTTCCTCTACCGGTCCGTGACATTTCTGACATTCAACACCAGCTACCATAACGTGCTGAGAGTGATTGAAATATGCGAAGTCAGGTAAGTTATGGATTCTAACCCATTTTACCGGCTCGGTTTTTCCTGTATACGATTGACTGGTTTCATCCCACCCTACTGCTTTGTACAGTTTTTGGATTTCCCCGTCGTAAAATTCTTTAGAATACTCTTCGGTTGCTGTAGTTTCCGCAACTTCACCAATAGATTTATGACAATTCATACACACATTAAGCGAAGGTATACCAGAGTGTTTAGACACTCGAGCAGAAGAGTGACAGTATTTACAGTCTATTTCATTTTCACCTGCATGAATTCTATGTGAATAGTGTATGGGCTGAATTGGCTCATATCCTTGATCAATACCAACTTGCATAAAGTATCCATATACAAAATACCCACTAGTTAATAACAAGAATACCACAGAAACCAATACTAAGAATTGATTTTGTATAAATGCCTTCCAAATAGGAGTTCTTTGCGTAGCAGTTTCTTCATAAAGTTCTACACCATTTGCCGCAGCAAAATTACGAAGGGTCTTATTTACCAAGAAAAGAATAACAACTAACATCAAAAACACTACTGCCAAAGCTACTAGTACAATGTCAGTTGACACACCTGAACCAGAAGAGACGGCAACCGACTGCACACCACCTTCTGGTGGCATAGGAGCTGCTTTTGGCACCATTACATATGCCAAAATATCATCGATATCAGCATTTGATAATTGCGGAAAAGCATTCATCGCTGTTTTATTATACTCTTCATAAATAGCTACTGCCTGAGGATCACCAGCAGCAATCATCGCAGCACTATTTTTTATCCAAGAATACAACCACTCTCGATCTCGCCTATCCGTAACACCATACAGCGCCGGACCGGTCATTTTTTTATAACGTTTGTGACATGCTGCACAAAGCGAATTAAACAATTCTTTACCCTTGGCCACATCACCGCCATCAGAGGTTTCTTCTACAGCAGTGTTCGCTACAGCAGCTTCCTCCTGTGCAAATGCAGGACTAAATAAAGTGAATAAAAAAACAGTTCCTAGGATAAGGAGTCTGGAGGCTGAATGTCGGTATTTCACCTGTTTCATATTATAAGTAGAATTATCGTCAAATTTTTGGTACGGTTTTTTCTTAATTAGATAAAAAATACTACGGACCAATGCTAATTAATTCGACGACAAAAGTACTATAATAAGTCGATTTTGGAAATGTTAGCGATCTGTTAAGTATTAATTTATAACAATTCTAAATAATAATTTTTTATAAAATTGAGTTATTAAACTTTACCTTTACCGCAAATATATTGTAATGAGAATTTTAAACAAAAATAGCTATATAACCTTTTCGGGAATTTGTCTTTTAAGCAGTTTTAATCTAATGGCTCAGGACACCTTGAGAACGAATCCGGACGTTGAAAATCAGTTAAAACTACTTGTAGAAAATCAAATTGAGCGTCCTCAAGGTCAAATTACAATCAATCAAGATCCCAAAATAACACATCTATTGGATGTGAAATCAAAAATGGATAAAGACGGTGCCTTCAGTGACCGTTATAAGATTCAATTATATTACGGTAACCTGAATCAGGCCAATGATATTAAAAAATCTGCTGACACAGCGTTTCCCGAATGGAGAACCTCCATTAAATGGGAAACTCCTAACTACAAAGTGTGGCTAGGCAATTACAGAAGCCGTTTGGAAGCAGACAGAGCCCTTATGCAAGTACGCAAGGAGTTTCCATCAGCTTTCATCTTCAAACCAGAAAAATAGGCAATTAACCTAACCCTGATATTACAAACAAAAAAAACCCGGTAGCATTTATGCTACCGGGTTTTTCATATCTATTTTAACCTGTCTATTTCAATTTCTTTTTGACAGCTACTTCTTGATAAGCTTCTACCACATCACCTTCTTTAATATCATTGTAGTTCTTAATTTGTATACCACAATCATATCCTTTACTTACCTCTTTCACATCATCTTTAAATCGCTTTAACGATGCCAACTCTCCAGTATAGACAACTACACCTTCGCGAATTAGGCGGATTCCAGAGTTTCTAAAAATCTTACCGCTTTGAACCATACAACCTGCAATCGTTCCCACTTTAGAAATTTTAAAGGTCTCACGAATCTCTGCCGTACCTGTAATCTCTTCTTTCATTACCGGCGATAACATACCTTCCATAGCGTCCTTAAGATCATTAATCGCATCATAAATGATAGAATACATTCTGATATCGATTTCTTCTTTATCTGCTAACATTCTAGCATTACCTGCTGGTCGAACATTAAATCCGATTATAATTGCATCCGAAGCTGATGCTAATAATACATCACTCTCGGTGATGGCACCAACTGCCTTATGAATAATATTTACATGTATCTCCTCGGTAGATAATTTCTGGAATGAATCGGTCAATGCCTCAACAGAACCATCCACATCTCCTTTAAGAATAATATTTAATTCTTTGAAATCACCTAAAGCGATACGACGTCCAATCTCATCCAATGTAATATGACGTTGCGTACGTACAGATTGTTCTCTATGTAATTGCGCTCGTTTTGCCGCAATATCTTTGGCTTCTCTTTCATCTTCAAGGACACTAAACTTATCCCCTGCCTGCGGCGCCCCATCGAGTCCTAATATAGAAACTGGTGTAGACGGCCCAGCTTCCTTCACGTTTTTACCACGCTCATCCTGCATTGCCTTTACCTTACCACTATTACGACCCGCCAGTACGTAATCTCCAATTTTCAACGTTCCGTTTTGAACTAAAATTGTCGACACATAACCACGTCCTTTATCCAAGAAAGCTTCCACCACAGTACCTGCCGCCATACGGTCAGGATTCGCTTTTAATTCTAAAATCTCTGCTTCAAGCAATACTTTTTCCAGTAACTCTTTAACACCAAGACCCGTTTTTGCAGATATATCATGGGATTGAATCTTACCTCCCCAGTCTTCTACCAATAAATTCATAGAAGCTAACTTCTCCTTTATCTTATCCGGATTAGAGGTTTGCTTATCAACCTTATTGATTGCAAACACTATAGGAACTCCAGCAGCCTGCGCATGACTAATTGCCTCTTTTGTTTGTGGCATCACATCGTCATCTGCTGCAATTACAATAATAGCAATATCTGTTACCTGAGCACCACGAGCACGCATCGCTGTAAATGCTTCGTGACCCGGTGTATCTAAGAATGCCATTTTCTGACCGTTCTCAAGTTGCACTCCATAGGCACCAATATGCTGCGTTATACCACCGCTCTCACCAGCAATAACATTCTCTTTACGAATATAATCCAACAAGGATGTTTTACCATGATCCACATGTCCCATTACAGTAACTATAGGTGCACGTGTTTGTAAATCCTCCGGAGCATCTATAACCTCTTCAATTGATTCCTCAATATCCGATGTAACAAAATCAACCTCATAACCAAATTCATCTGCAACGATAGATAATGTTTCGGCATCCAGACGCTGATTCATGGTTACCATGATACCCAACGACATACAGGCAGAAATCACCTTTGTAGTTGACACATCCATCATCGTAGCCACTTCAGACACAGTAACAAATTCAGTTACCTTAAGAACTTTATTCTCCTGTTCTTGCTGCGCTACATCATCCTCCACTTTTTGACGGTGTTGATCACGTTTATCACGACGATATTTAGCTGCTTTAGATTTTGAGGTTTTACCTTGAAGTTTTTCAAGGGTTTCTCTAACCTGCTTTTGAACTTCTTCTTCGCTAGGCTCTTCTTTAACAATCGGAGTACGTTTCCCTTTTACAGGACCGCGACCTCTTGCAGGACCTCTGTTAGGACCTCCTCCTCTATTACCAGGTCCAGAACCACTGCCTGTACCTTGCTTACTTATACGACGACGACGTTTCTTAGGATCTCCCGAAGTCTTATCAGTCTTATCATCCTTCTTCTTAACAGGCTTTTTAAACTGAGAAAGATCAATCTTTTGACCTGTGAAATTAGGGCCGTCTAATTTTTTATACTTGGTTTCTACCAACTCAGATTCTGAAGAAGCTGTTTCTTCAGACTCTTCCTCCGCTTTTGCTTTTGGAGCTTCAGGACCCTTTTCAGCTTTTTTCTTTTCCAAATCAATAGGAGCTTGCTTTGTAATCTTAAGACCTTTTTTGACAGGCCTATTAGATACAACCTCAGGTTCAGAAACTTTCTTTTCCTCTTTCACTGGTTCAGATTTCTTCTCAACAACCGGAGCCTCTTTTTTACTCTCCTCTTTTTGAGCAGATTCCTCAACTTTTTCGGACTGATCGGAGGCATCTTCTTTCTTTTCAAGTTCAATTTTACCGACTTGCTTAGGTCCGCTTAACTGAGCTTTGGCTTTTATTACTTCTCGGGCTTCTGCTTGCTTACGCTTTTCCTCCTGCTCATTTTCAATCTGTACACGCAGCGCTTCCTTCTCTTTCTTCTTTTCTTCACCAACCTCTTTAGAAGCGACCTTTTTACTCTTATCGGTTTGAAACTCATCAAATAAGAGCTGATAGATCTCTGAAGAAATTTTTGTGGTAGGACGCGAGTCTATCTCATGACCTTTTGAATTCAAAAAGTCAACGGCCCGATCTAGCGAGATATTGAATTCGCGTAATACCTTATTTAATCTCATTGTTTTTGCTTCAGCCATAAATGCCTTTTATTTTATGCTCAAATATAATTTAATTGTATTTATTAATCTTCGAATTCTGATTTTAATATTCTAAGAACTTCGTTTACAGTTTCTTCTTCAAGATCTGTACGTTTAACCAAGTCGGCTGCGTCTTGCTCAAGGATACTCTTTGCTGTATCCAAACCAATTTTGGCAAATTCCTCAATTATCCAAGAATCAATTTCATCAGTAAATTCTGTTAATTCTACATCTTCTTCAACACCTTCTCTAAATACGTCTATTTCATAACCCGTTAGCTGTCCTGCTAATCTAATATTATGTCCACCTCTACCAATTGCTTTAGACACCTCTTCTGGTCGAAGCATCGCTTGTGCTCTATTGTTTTCTTCATCAATTTTGATGGAAGTAACTTTTGCCGGACTTAACGCACGGGTAATATATAATTGTACATTATTCGTATAGTTAATAACGTCAATGTTTTCATTTCCTAATTCACGTACTATTCCGTGAATACGAGAACCTTTCATCCCAACACATGCTCCAACAGGATCAATTCGATCATCATAAGAGTCCACAGCAACTTTGGCTTTTTCACCCGGAATACGTACAACCTTTTTAACTGTAATCAAACCGTCAAAAACTTCAGGAATTTCAGATTCAAAAAGTTTTTCAAGAAACAATGGAGATGTTCTGGACATTATAATTGCAGGTTTATTACCCTTCAATTCTACCGACTCAATTACACCACGCACATTTTCTCCTTTACGAAAGAAATCTGAAGGAATTTGTTTTTCCTTCGGAAGGATGATTTCATTTCCTTCGTCATCTAATAATATAATGGCTCTATGACGAATATGGTGCACTTCTGCTGTATATATATCGCCTTCTAAATCCTTAAATTGTTTGTAGATATTGGTATTGTCATGCTCATGAATTTTAGAAATAAGATTCTGACGTAGCGCTAATATAGAACGTCTTCCTAAATCTATAAGCTTTACTTCTTCAGAAACATCTTCACCAACCTCAAAATCAGGTTCAATTTTTCTTGCAGCAGTAATAGATATTTCTTGATTATCATCTTCTACCTCACCATCAGCAACAACAACACGGTTTCTCCAGATCTCCATATCTCCCTTATCTGGATTAATAATAATATCGAAGTTATCATCGCTTCCAAATTTTTTCTTCAAAGCGTTGCGAAACACATCTTCTAGGATCGCCATCAGGGTCACACGATCTATTAATTTATCATCCTTAAATTCTGAAAATGACTCTATTAATGCGATATTTTCCATATCAATTATATTATTAAAATGTTATCATAACTTTAGCGTTCTTAATCTCGTCGAATGCAACACGCTGCTCTTTTACAACAGTCACCTTACCTTTACCTACAGGCTTAGGTTCTCTTGCTTTCCATGTCAACGTTATTGACTCATCATCTGTTGCAATCATTTTACCTTCTATTGTATCCTTTTCGGTAACAACTTTTACGGCTCTACCAACATTTTTTGGATATTGTCGTCGGTGCACGAGTCCTTCACTCACCCCAGCTGACATAACCTGTAAGGAAAAATCCTCTTCTTCACGGTCAAGATTATGCTCAATAGCTCTACTTACTTCAATACAATCTTCTACTGTAACCCCCTCATCGCCATCAATGACTATTCCGATTTGATTATCAGCATTAATTTCACAACTAATCAAAAACAACTGCTCATTTTGTTGCAGTGCTTCTTCTAATAAGCTATTTACTTTCTCTTTTAACGACATACATAGATAAAAAGAGGGGACTTTTCGTCCCCTCAATTTGGTTTTTTAATTTCAACGCTGCAAAGATAGTAATAATATCTTAGATACAAAATCTAGTTGATAATCAATTTATTTGTAAATTTAAGTAATCATATAGCGCCCCCAAAACGCCAGACTAATTATCTCACATTATGCAATAGCATCTTATGTATTCTCTTTGCTGGTGTAATGTGTAAATTTTATTTATTAATCTTTTAAATACTATTATTATGATAAGAAGTATACTGGTTCCCACTGATTTTTCTACGCAAGCTGAAAGCGCTTTACGAGTTGCTGCGCAAATTGCAAAAAAAACAAATGCAAAAATTTACCTACTTCATATTTTGGAACTACCGCTGCATTTGACAGATTTGATGTCAACAGGTAATCCTGCACCAGCTCCCGAAGCGGTTTTCTTTATGAAACGCGCACATCAAAAGTTTGAGGAGATTATGGAGCAACCCTATCTAGAGGGTCTAGAAGTTATCGAAACAGTTAGTTTTGAAGGCATTCTAGATGGTATCATTGACGCAAGTGATAAAAATGAGGTTGACATCATTGTCATGGGCTCTCACGGATCCTCAGGATTTGAAGAATTGTTTATAGGCTCCAACGCCGAAAAAGTAGTAAGAACTTCAAAAAAGCCGGTACTAGTCATCAAAGAGGATTGCAATATATTTGAAGTCAATGACTTTGTGTACGCAACTAATTTTGATGACGAGGATAAAAAAAATCTAGTGGCTGCCAGTAAATTTGCTAAACAAATAGGCGCAAAACTTCATTATGTCTGGATCAATACCGCCAACGGCTTTAAGACAACTTATGAGATTGAAGAGAAAATGAACAACTTAATTAAAGGGTTAGCTATAGAAAACTACAGTTTGAATATTTACAATGATGACTCGGTAGAAAAAGGTATTTTACATTTTGCAGCGTCCATGAAAGCCGGACTTATTGGCATCAGTACGCATGGCAGAAAAGGAATTTCTCATTTTATCAATGGTAGTTTAAGTGAGGATGTCGTAAATCACGCTAAGCGTCCTGTTCTTACGTACCAAATATAAAATTCATTTTCACCCAAACAATTCAGCAAAGGTTTATTACACATAGAACATTTGCTGAATTTTCTTATTTTATAACATTTTATTGGCAAATTGACAGAAAACGGGTTAAAATGATCCTAATTTTGTGCTGGTTATAATTTTTTTAACAACACTCTCTTCTAAATTTATAGTATTAAAAGCTACAAATATGAAGGACAACCACACAAACCAGATTCTTAGCGAAATGAGAAAATTGATCTCATCCAGCCTAAACATGCCGCTAAAAGAAAAAGAAACTTTACAAGCTGTACATATTAGTGTATTAAAAATGTATTTCAATGCTAAAGAAGTAATCTACAATCCTGAGACCTCCGAAATACAGTTACAAATAAATGATCCTGAATCTAACGATATTTTTGTAAAGCTGTCCTGCGAAAATCTAGAAGAACTCCTATACTCCTGCCTATTAGATGACGCTAAAAGCATCTATTTTTATCGTAACATGATTTCTTATTGCAACATGAAATACTCTGCGTAATAGCAAATCAAGCAGTGACGGATTGCTATAAAACCTAATAAAGACAGACCCCATATAAACAAAAAAAAGAGTAACTAAAACAGTTACTCTTTTTTGTTGGTCTACTAGGGCTCGAACCTAGACTCTTCTGGACCAAAACCAGACGTGTTGCCAGTTACACCATAGACCAATACCTCATTGCGGGTGCAAATTTAAGACATTCTTTTTCCTCTGCAAACATTTTTTTAAAAAAAATTGAAAAATTTTATAGAAATCAATAAATCCTCCTAAAATCAAAATAATGGTGATTGGTTAATCGTTAAGAAAAAAATTAAGGTGTGACTATTTTTATTACTAAATTCGCCTTTTTGTTACTAATCTATTTGACTGTATGAATTCTTTTAACTTTGCTAAATGGAATAAAATTTTAGGGTGGTTGGTTTTTGTTATCTCTCTATGCACCTATTGGATGACAGTAGAACCCACCGCAAGCTTCTGGGATGCAGGAGAATACATAGCAACATCATCAAAGCTTCAAGTGGGTCATCCTCCCGGAGCACCATTATTCCAAATGATTGGGGCGTTTGCGTCCATTTTTGCTTCAGATCCAACACAAATAGCCTTAATGGTAAACCTCACGTCAGCATTTGCCAGTGCTTTTGCCATACTTTTTATGTTTTGGTCTATCACCTTATTATTGCGTAAACTAATTGTAATCGAAGAGAAGTTTACTACAAGTAAGGGAATGGCAGTCTTGGGCAGTGCATTTGTGGGTTCACTGACCTTCTCTTTTACAGATAGCTTTTGGTTTAACGCGGTCGAAGCCGAAGTGTATGCCATGGCAACCTGTATTCTCTCTTTACTATTCTATCTCGGATTATTATGGGAACGTGACATCCACAAGCCCAGAGGTAATAAATGGCTTATTCTAATTTGTTTTATCGTAGGACTTTCATTTGGAGTGCATTTTATGGGACTACTCTCTATACCTGCCATAGGTCTTCTTTATTACTTCAAAAACTATAAAGAGGTAACTATTAAAAGTTTTGTTATAGCGAATATTGTAGTTGTTGCAATCCTGCTATTCATTTTTAAATTATTACTCCCATCAACACTCAAATTTTTTGGTGCGGCCGAAGTGTTTTTTGTAAACTCTATGGGAATGCCGTTTAACTCGGGTACCATTATTGCCGGATTACTAATCATAGCTGCATTCTATTTTGGTCTTAAATACACTCGAAAAAAGGCATATACTCAAATCAATACCTTACTATTATGTATCCTCTTTATTTTGATTGGATTCTCAAGTTGGATCATGCTCCCAATTCGAGCTAATGCTGGTACTGTAATCAATGAAAATAACCCAAATAACGCCAGAGAGTTGTTGGCATATTACAATCTGGAACAATATCCGGAAACCCATTTGTTTTACGGACCTCAATTTACCGAAATTTACGGTCAGCTTGATGAGAATCAACCTTACGTGGATGACAAGCCAAAATATGAAAAGGACGAGAAATCCGGGAAGTATGTAATTGTAAATGACTGGAAAAATGCCAAACAAAACATTGATGATGCTCACAAGGCCTTTTTACCGCGTATGTGGAGTACCGAGCATATCAAAAACTATATGGAATTCACCGGACCCATTAAATTTACTATTAAACCGGAATATCAGAACGAACAAGAATTATTAAGTGCTGTCACACAGTTTAGAAGAGAATACGCACGCGGTAAGCTGGATAATGACGACTACGATAAATTTTTAAGATCTTTCGGATCCTATATTAATGTCCAAAAACCTTCGTTTGCTGATAATGTACGTTACCTCTTTGAGTATCAAATCGGGTACATGTACTGGCGATATTTTATGTGGAATTTTGTTGGAAGACAGGATGATGTACAGGGTGAATATACTGACCTGCATGGTAATTGGCTAAGCGGTATTAAATTTATTGATGAAGCCCGATTAGGGTCGCAGGATAATTTGCCTAGTGATGCGCTTAAGAATAAAGCGCGTAATACCTATTATTTTTTACCACTCCTTTTGGGTATACTTGGCTTTGTTTTCCAATTGAAAAGAGATAAAAAGAATTTTTGGGTACTGTTTATTTTCTTTTTATTTACCGGACTCGCTCTAAAGATTTACCTCAACGAACGTCCATTCGAACCCAGAGAGCGTGACTACGCACTAGTAGGTTCCTTCTATGTATTCGCTATTTGGATAGGTTTTGGGGTATACGCATTGTTCGACCTGCTTAAAGGTTACCTCAAACCAAAAATTTTGGCACCGATCGTAACCATGGTATGTTTGCTTGCGGTGCCCGTAGTACTAGCCGCCCAAAACTGGGACGATCACGATCGTTCTAATCGTTATACAGCACAGTCTATGGCCAAAATGTACTTGCAATCCTGTCAAGAGGATGCCATTTTATTCACCATTGGTGATAATGATACGTTTGCTCTATGGTATGCTCAAGAAATTGAAGGGTATCGTACTGATGTAAGAACAGTTAACACCAGCCTTTTTGCAACCGATTGGTATATCGATCAGATGAAGCGTGCTGCATATGACAGTAAGCCGATACCATCACAGCTAACTCATGATTTTTACAAATGGGGTAATAATGATGCTATTTACTATAAGCAGGTAACTACAGACACCATGCTTATTAAGAACTGGATTCGCTGGATAGAAACCGACGATCCAAGAACCAAAGGAGATTTACAGAGTGGAAAGAAAGTTAATACCTTCCCTACAAAACATATACGCATACCTGTAGATAAAGAAGCGGTTTTAAGCAATGGTATTGTAGCTGCAGAAGATGCGGATCTTATTGTTCCTTATATTGACATTCATCTTAAAGGTGATTTACTTTTCAAAAACCGCCTTTTAATGTTAGATATCATCGCAAACAATAATTGGGAACGTCCAATTTACTTCACCGGCGGTAGCTTTGGAGATGATGATTATTTATGGATGAAGGAATATTTGCAACTGGATGGAGTAACTTACAAACTTGTTCCGATTCGAACTAAAATAAATCCGCGTAATCCATACGAAATGGGTCGTATTGATAGTGAATTGATGTATAACAATGTGAAAAGCTGGGATTGGGGTAATAGTAATGATCCCAACATCTATCACGATCCTGAAACGCGACGTAACTCAATTACCTATCGCAGTAACTTGGCTCGCTTGGTAGAACAACTTATAAAAGAGGATAAGCTTGACAAGGCTAAAGAAATCCTAGATTTAGGAATGGAAAAAATGCCTATTGAATATTACGAGTTTTACACCTTGCTCGAACCGTATGTTACCGGTTATTACCAAGTGGGAGAAACAGAAAAAGCCAGAGCGCTTTGGAATAAAATAGCAAAGAAATATCAAGAACAACTCAATTACTTTGGAAGTTTAACCCTTGAAAAGCAATATGAATATGCCGAAGAGATTGTGTTGAATGTAGAACGTTACAGAAGCGTAGTTGATTTACTTCTTATGAATCAGGATAAGCAATTGATCGAAGAGAAAGCGCGTGAATTTAATGAGTACTTAAAGTTGTTTTCAAGATTATATTCGAGCGAAGATCAGTATAGTGATGAGCAACATTTGGATCTAGAGAAACAAGAACAAGACTTGTTACGAGAAAACACCAATGCCGAAGAAGCTTTAGACTCTCTTGACAGTATAAGGTAAAACTAACAAAGCCGGTGTTTTCTTAAAATATCGGCTTTTTATTGAAACATCGGTGCATTTAATCCCCTCTAAAATACCGGAATTCCTTCAGTCATTATTTCCAAATTATTGTGTGTTGAACAAACCTGTCGAAGGAAAAAAAGAAATATTTTTAACCTTTGATGATGGTCCTGTTCCGATCGTAACCGAATTTGTTCTTACTCAATTAAAAGCCTATAATGCAAAAGCAACTTTCTTTTGTGTCGGTGACAATATCAAAAAGAACCCTGACGTCTTTAAAAAAATTTTAAGCGCAGAACATACAGTGGGTAATCACACCATGAACCACATGAAAGCCTGGTCTTGCAATCATAGTGCTTATATACAAAATGTGAACGCTTGCGCACAGGTTATTGAACAACATTCTTTCAACACAAAGGCGCAAACACTTTTCAGACCGCCATATGGTCAAATTAGTCCTGCTAAATTGAAGAAGCTACATGAGATGGGATATAAAATTATACTTTGGGATGTGTTATCAAAGGATTACAACTCAAAAGTTACACCAGAACAATGTGTGTCTAATGTAGTGCAGAATGTTCAGAATGGCAGTATCGTAGTTTTTCATGATAGTTTAAAAGCGTTCACGAACTTACAATATGCTTTACCAAGAGTTCTTGACTTATTAAGCAAACAAGGCTATAGTCTTAGATCACTTACCCATGCAAATAGTTAAAGAAATTCTTTCATCAAGCCTATTAGTGTATTAGCATCCTGCTCCCCACTTTGACGCCAAACCATCTCCCCGTCTTTGTAGATCATTAGGGTCGGTAATCCTTTTACGCGCAAGGCGGTTGCCAATTCCTGATTCTTGTCAACATCTATCTTAATAACCTTTCCTTTATCCCCCAACGCAGCAGCAACATCACGTAATACCGGATGCATTGCAGTGGATGGTTCATTCCATTCTGTATAGAAATCCAATAACACAGGAATTTCCATACCAATTAAATCTCCGAACTTTGACATCTTCAAAAACTTTGTGTTCAACACTTGATCCCTTTGATCTTTACACTATGGTAAATATACTATTTTCTTAGCAACTAAACAGGCTTAGCACCCTTACGCAATTCGATTACGGTAACTTCTGGCCAGATGCCAACTCTCCCGGGAAAAGCATGATAACCAAACCCACGATTTACATTTAGATAACGTCCGGTTTCCGAATATATTCCCGCCCATTGCTTATAAACATATTGTACCGGACTCCATTTGATCCATCCGGGGATCTCAATACCAAACTGGAATCCATGTGTATGTCCACTTAACGTTAGATGATAATGGTCGGTATGGTTTTTAACTTCATACTCCCAGTGAGAGGGATCATGACTCATTAAAATCTTAAAGTCATCACTTTTAATAGTTTTTGAAGCCACATCCAGATCACCAGCCTTTTTAAAATTATGTCCCCAATTCTCTACCCCTACCAACGCTATACGACTCCCATCTTTTTCAATATACGTACTATCATTGAGCAACAATTTAAAGTCAATTTTTTTATGCACATCTTTTATTGCTTCAAAATTAGCTCGTTTATCAGCTTCATTATCCCAAGTCACATATTCGCCATAGTCATGATTGCCCAACACCGAATACTTCCCATAAGTCGGCGTTTTTAATTTTTTAAAAGTCGGGATCCACGCATCCATTTCGGCTGCGACCGTATTTACAATATCTCCGGTAAAAAGTAATAAATCTGATTCTTGCGCATTTATCAGGTCCACCGCATATTCGATTTTGTTTGAATCATCAAAGCTACCGGAGTGAATATCCGAAATCTGAGTTACTTTGAATCCATCAAAAGATTCTGGTAAGTCTTCAAAAAACAGCGTATGCTTAATCACCTGAAAATTATATTTTCCTTTCCAAATACCATGAAGCAGACCTGCAAACGGAATCGCGGCAATACCTAATGCTATCTGACTCACGAATTTACGACGATCGGGAAGATACTGCGTTGCCTGACCTTCAAAAAAGGTATTAGTTAAATACGTATATCCTGCTACACATACCCTGATAATATCTTCTCCAAACATAAAAAGTACCATGATCAATTTGGGTACTAGTGTCAACAACAATAGACCACTGGCACGCAATGTGTATTTTGTAGGACCTACGCTACGATCATAATTTGCAAAAATATAGATAGCATACGCGACAATTATAACAGAAATAGCAAGGTATAGGATTTGTATCCAGTAATTTCTTGTTATGGTTTTGATTGCCTGATAGGCATAAATTTCAATGAGTAAATATAAGCTGATAAGAATGAGCCAACGCATAAGGTATATTTCGATTTAGAAGAACAAAACTATCTTTACAATTTCAATTCACTTCACAATTAAGGGAATATTAACGTGTTCAAAAACATTTTTAAAAAAAAATTATATTCTTACGACTATTTTCTATTCGAATCTCCAAAAAATAATTGCATAGCATTATAATAAATTTGTACCTTCGTTTAACACTACTTAAGATCGATACCGATTATAATATTTAAAGTAATTGATAACATTGTTATCAATTTTATTTTGGGGCGAAATGCCGTCATTTTTGACGGCATTTCTTTTATTTATCCACTAGGGAACCCATTATAATTTTTCTTCTTTTTATATTGCATCTCTAAAATTAAGCTTACACTATCATGTCACAAAAACGCCTTTTCCTTCTGGATGCTTACGCTTTAATATTTCGTGGGTACTATGCCTTAATAAAAAACCCACGTATCAATTCAAAAGGACAAGATACCTCCGCCGTTATGGGATTTGTCAATTCTTTATTCGATGTAATTAAAAGAGAACAACCGGATCATCTTGCTGTTGCTTTTGATAAAGAAGGCAGTAAAGATCGTGTGGAGATGTTTCCCGATTATAAAGCGAATCGTGACGAGACACCAGAAGCTATTCGTATCGCAGTTCCAATAATTCAGCAGATTTTAAAAGCCATGCATATCCCTATTATTGAGCGTGCAGGGATTGAAGCTGATGATTTGATCGGAACTATTGCAAAACAAGCAGAAAAGGAAGGCTATAAAACCTACATGGTTACTCCTGATAAAGATTACGCACAATTAGTCTCTGAAAACATTTTTATGTACCGTCCCGCACGTATGGGTAATGGTATTGAGATTTGGGGTATCCCCGAAGTCCAGAAGAAATTTGAAGTTGAGCGACCAGATCAAGTAATCGACTATCTGGGGATGATGGGAGATGCTGTAGATAATATTCCGGGATTACCAGGAGTAGGTGACAAAACGGCAAAAAAATTTATTGCTCAGTTTGGCTCCATGGAAAATCTGCTTGCTAATACCGATCAGCTAAAAGGAAAAATGAAGGAAAAAGTAGAAGCTAATGCTGAGCTTGGGCTACTTTCGAAAAAACTGGCTACTATAATCATTGATTGTGATGTCACTTTCAACGAACATGATTACGAACTCTCTGAGCCGGATACAGATAAAGTACAAGAAATTTTTGAAGAGTTGGAGTTTAGACGTCTAACCGATCAATTCATAAAAATATTCTCTGGTGAAGCAGGAGCCTCCACACAGGTGAGCGGTACAGCTACGGCAAAAAAACAAGCTAAGGAAGCAGGAGCAGGACAATTTTCACTTTTCGGAGATACTGCAGCCCCTACAACCGAGATTGAAACTTATTCTAGCAGAAAAACGATCGAGAATACTCCTCATTTTTATCAAAGTGTAGCTCCTGGAATGGCCATAAATCTGTTTGTAAAAAATCTTTTGAAGCAAACGCAAGTGTGTTTTGATACTGAGACTACCGGACTTAATCCGTTGACCGCAGAATTAGTTGGTATTGCCTTTTCCTGGGAATCTGGCAAAGGTTTTTATATCCCTTTCCCCGAAGATCGACAAGAAGCACAAAAATTAATCGAAATACTACGTCCCTTTTTTGAATCAGAGGACATTGTGAAAATCGGTCAAAATTTAAAGTACGATATTAAAGTATTACACAAATATGACATTCAGGTACACGGTCAACTTTTTGATACGATGCTTGCACATTACCTCATCAATCCCGACATGCGCCATAATATGGATGTGTTATCTGAAGCATACCTTAATTACACCCCGGTATCCATCACGGATCTTATTGGTAAAAAAGGAAAGAATCAGCGCTCGTTTAGATCGGTTCCCGTAGAGAAGCAAACTGAGTATGCAGTTGAAGATGCAGACATCACTTTTCAGCTCAAGGAGCATTTTGCACCTGAGCTAGAAGAAGCCAAAACCTTATCATTGTTCAACGATATTGAAATTCCTCTCTTACGCGTACTTGCATCAATGGAGATTGAAGGTATTAATCTTGACGAAGAATTTTTAAACAGTCTTTCTCAAGAACTGGACAACGATATTAAGTTGCTAGAAGAAAGTATCTATAAAAAAGCCGGAGAAGAATTTAATATTGCTTCGCCTAAACAACTTGGAATTGTATTATTTGAAAAGCTGAAGCTTGTAGATAAGCCGAAAAAGACCAAAACAGGTCAATACTCAACTGCCGAGGATGTATTATCATACTTAGCAAAAGATCACGATATCATTCAGAATATTTTGGAGTATCGTGGCCTTAGTAAATTAAAAAGTACCTATGTAGATGCCTTACCTACTCAGGTAGACCCTACCACCAAGCACGTACATACAGATTATATGCAAACCGTAGCTGCCACCGGTCGTCTAAGTTCGAACAATCCGAATCTACAGAATATTCCCATTCGAACAGAACGCGGGAGACAAGTGCGAAAAGCTTTTATACCACACAATGAAGAGTATAATTTACTCGCAGCAGATTATTCACAGATTGAATTGCGTATCATTGCTGCATTGAGTGAAGAAACCACGATGATCGATGCTTTTAAGAATGGAGAGGATATTCATGCGTCAACCGCTGCCAAAGTATTCAACGTGCCGCTGGAAGAAGTAACCAGAGAGCAGCGAAGTAATGCTAAAACTGTGAATTTTGGAATTATCTACGGAGTTTCAGCTTTCGGATTAAGCAATCAAACCGATTTATCGCGTAGTGAAGCCAAAGAGTTGATCGACACGTATTACAAAACTTATCCAAAACTACGCAACTACATGAGTGAACAAGTAGATTTTGCCAGAGAAAATGGATACGTACAAACAGTTTTGGGCAGACGCCGCTACTTAAAGGACATTAACTCAAGAAATGCAGTAGTACGTGGTGCGGCAGAGCGTAATGCGGTGAACGCCCCTATACAAGGTAGCGCCGCCGACATTATCAAAATTGCTATGATTAATATATACAATAAACTATCCCAAGGCAATTTTAAAACAAAAATGCTTTTACAGGTACATGATGAATTGGTTTTTGATGTATACAAACCAGAGCTAGAAGAAATACAGACCCTTATTAAAACAGAAATGGAAAGCGCCTATACCTTATCTGTACCCTTAGATGTAGATCTGGGATTGGGTGACAATTGGTTGGAGGCACATTAGGCTTACCATATATATACTCCGATTAGAACTGTAGTTTCTCCTGTTAGTAAACCTAATATAGCTTACGAATAGGAGAAACTATATAATCCATATTATAGAGTTTAGCACAATACTCTAATACACTATAGTTGATATTTTAAAACAAATCGACTTACTCCTTCATATCATTGATTGCGTAAAAATGCATTCCTAGCATTCATAAAATTCGAGAAGACAACTTTTGTACATCCCTAAAACTGTAAATCATCAGGGGAAAAACCCCCTGTCCTCTTTTCATTTTCAAAAAAAATTGAATTTAAAAAAATAAAATTTTCGGTTCGTTAAATTTAAAAATAAACCAAAATAAATACTTGAAAAACAATGTTTTAAACTCTTATAAAACATTGTTTCGTTATTCATAAAACGTCTATTTATAACATATTCAAAAAAACTCGATACTATAAATTTTTGTCAGTTTAAGTGGTGGACATAGTTTTGACGCCATATTTAAACCTCTAATTTATTAATTTAATAAAATCAAAAATGAAAAAAAATTATTTTAAAATCTTATTAGTCTGTGCATTAAGTATAACCCTTGCCAACTGTGATGGTGAAGACGGCGCTAACGGACTAGACGGTACAAACGGTATCAATGGAGAAAATGGTGCTAATGGAGAAAATGGAGTTAACGGAGAGAATGGCGAAGGTTTTGATGACCTTGTAAAGTATGGAAATATCACTGTTAGTTTAGAAGGGAATCGACCAGATGGAGAAGCTTTCATCAAAGAAGAAGACTTTAGATTCACTGCTGTTGAAGGTTCGGATATACAAGGATTTAATTCTATTGTAAAAAACCCTTCTTCATTTAATTTCTCCGTAGTACGCTTTCTAAGTGCACCAGATGATGTTTTTCAAGAATCTTGGGCAGAAATAAATCTAACAGTTAATAATCCTGGTGAAGCAACAGAAAGCCTTGATTTGGATTTTCAATTGCTTAACTATGCTGTTATAACAGAGGATAATAAATACTTTACTATGTCTGATTTTTTCTCTGAGACAAGCACAGGTGTTACTAACTTTACCGTTAGTGATTATGCTTTCAATGAGGAGACAAATAATTTAACTCTAACGTATTCTCTGGATGTGGCTGCAGCAAATAACGACACAGGAAACGATCTTTCAATATCTGGAACGGTTGATGTAATCGTATTAGAGAGAATTTCTCCTCCTGCTCCATAATTAGAAAACATTTTTTAAATCACAAAAAAGGCAGCAAGCATATCATGCATTGCTGCCTTTTTGAAATCATTATATAGAGAACCGCTACTCTATAATATCGCTCGCATCTCCTTATAAAAATCATAATAATTTAGAAACGTAGGTACCACAGGCCCATTATAGGAGTTAGGTGCATTAAAAAGCACACACATGGCAATGTTATTAGTAAGATCAACGACCAATTGCCCTTTGTACTGATTTACATTTCCTCCGTGATACACAATCGTCCTCCCATTGTAATGTAACACCCGCCAACCTTTAGCATAAAAAGAATCACTAACCCCTTGCCATAAATTCACATAGGTATCATCTTCACTCGTACAAATTACCGGATTGAATATTTCAGCCAAACTTTCCCTACTAATGATGTCCGGTCGGTTACCCAATAAAATTTTGAGATACTCCCCCATATCGGTGATCGAGGCATTAATTCCACCGGCAGCTATAACATTATAATAATTTTGGTGCAAACTGGTCAAATAATACTTTTTTGAGTAGTGATTATAACGATGTGGCAACGCTACATTATTATGGTTTTTGATGGTGTTGTAATCCGTAGACGCATCTTGCATACCCGCCGGTGAGAAAATTCGTTCTCTTAGCAATGCATCAAACGACACATTAGTTCCGTGTTCCATTGCCTTTTCTACCACAGAAAACATAGCGTTTTGGTAAGCATAAGCCGTCCCCTCTTTCGCAACTACTCCATTTTTCCTGAAGCTTGCTATGATGTTTGGCAATGACATTCCCCGATGGATAAGTTTCGTATTTGTATACTTATATAAGCCGGTGGTATGAGACAAAGTATGACTAATAGTTAAACGCTTAGCTTGTGCTTTATCTCGTAAGGTGAACGAAGGTACTGATTTTCTTATTTTTTGATTCCACTTTAATTCTTTACGGTCTACCAAATTCCCCGCCAAAACCGAGGTCACCCCCTTAGATAGGCTCGCTATCCTAAAAACAGTATTAACATCTACAGAATCCTGCGTGCCGATCTCCTTGACGCCAAAACCTTTTTTATACACGACAGTAGAATCTTTGACAATCACGACGGCTGCTCCCGGACATTCAGAAATATTAAAGTTTGTAGTAAAAAATTTATCATAATGCTCTAAGAAGAAGTCTAAAGATTTTTTGTCCTGGTCTACTGCATTGGCAGCAGGATTTTCTTTGAATTCCGGTAGTTGTTCTTTGGAGGTGCATCCTAATAGTAAAACAATAATACCTAAGGTTGTAAAAAGCTTCATAGCAAGAAAATAAATGTCCCGCAAAATACAGCTAATAATATGGTTTTTAAAAAACTTTAACCCCTTCTTTTAAGCTAAGTTTAAGTTCCTATTATAAAGCTCTTTTAATTATAATCATAGGACATACCTTAAAGAAATCTATCACGAGAGCTACAATATGAAACGATAGGTCACTTTCAAAACAAAAGTATTTTCAGGCTTTTGACCTAAAATCTGATTATCTAAACTTTTAAACAGCTTATTACCAGCATCACCATCGCCGTTTATTCCTTGCGACCAAACCAAGAATATTTCTGAACCGGGAATATACTCCCATCGCAACACCAAATTGGATCTAAATTGTACAAAGGCAAAATCAGGATTATCAAAATCATAATCCTCTAGTCCGTCACGATTTTCATCAATACTATAATCATCATCTCTAGTACTTACTTGATCAGGGCTATATAATGTTATCCGGTCACTCAATTTTTTTGCCAAGGGATTATTTACGTAATTAAAATTTGAATAGCGTCCTCTGGAGATAAAAGGTTGTCCATAGTATTGTATGGTCAGATTAGGATTTATGGTATAGTTTATTCTAATACTGGCGCTCAGTGTATTTTGTTCAATATTTCCCGTTATATAGCGCGGAGTTTCCCCAAAATCCTCTGTAGCTACATATTGAGTCTTATCTTTATTTATTTGAAATTCGGGGTTAAAAGAAACGCTTAAGGCATCCAAGGGTTGATAATTGAGTCGCACAACAAATCGATCGTAGGTATAATCATTATGTGCAGCTCTGGATCCATCATAACCCACTGTAAAATGGAACTTTTTACGACGGTCTGAACCAAAAAATAAAAAAGCATAATTATCATCCGAGAAGCGCCATCTTGGTCCACCTCGCAATACCGTATTACCATAAATTCTGGGTTTATGTCCTAAACCTACCTCAGTCCACCAATTATTTTTATAATTAATAAATCCAAACAAACGATATTGTATGCGATTGTAATTCCCCTCAAAATCAAATGTAGCAAATTGATTGAAAGCAACCTCTGCTCTTCGATACAACTTGGTGGGCTTTAGAAACAAATACCGTAGGTTAGAAAACTGCTGAATTTCGTCTGCTTGCCGCAGAAACCCAATATCGTTCAATTCCAACTCCGGTGAACGCCAATAGAAGCCACCATCATAACGCCAGTTGCCCCCTCCCGATTTCCCTGCCGTAAGCTTACCTCCGGTTCCGGTAAGTGAAGTTCTTGAAGAATCAACCTCCACATGAGAAGCATCTGATCTTTGAAAAAGATGGGTAATAGAAGTTTGTGTTTCGGTTATTGCTTCTTTTGATCCGGTGACATGACTTGCTACGATATTACCTTCAATAAAATATTTTCGATCCTTCCAATTATGTCGAAAATCAAAACCACCGGTATACGCACTTTGACGTAAAGAAGATTCCAAAGCATTCTCACGAAGCCCCACTAATTCCATAGATTCGTCTGAGGCCGGATTATCAAGATCGATAAGCAATTGATCGCCCAAATCCCTATGCACACCTGTAAAAATCCCCCCAACATAAGTATTACGTTCGTTGAAATCTTTTTGTAATCTACCGACAAAATAATTAGTAAGTGGTTCTACTACCGCTTCTCTTCGATTGCCCAATACATCCTCAACTGTAGCTATTTCACGCGAAGTAACACTTTCCAAAACCCCAATCGACCAACCATCCTTAGTTTTACCACTAAACTTTGCTGCACCGAGGATCGTTGAATTCTTTGGAACATCTGCAAAATCATCGTCGGTGGTAGAAATATTTCCCTGAGGACTACGACCGATTCGACGAGAATAAAATAGATTATCAGCATTATTCGCAAAGCGATAGTCAAAAATATTTTTGTTCTCGACAAAAAACGGACGCTGTTCTTCAAAAAATATTTGAAATCCATCCAGGGCAATGGCCGCCGGATCAGCTTCCACTTGTCCGAAGTCCGGATTAACGGTAAGATCCAACGTCAAATCATTAGTTATACCAATTTTTGCATCGATCCCGGCGTTCAGTTTAAAATCTTCACCATCCCGAAAACTATTTCCATCCTCTGCTTCGTAGGTATCCAACTGCGTAACGCCAAACGGCTGAATTTCTAATTGTTTTTGTGGCTCAATATTAAGTAAACCATGCAACTCTCCAAATTCACTCACCCAACCCGGCGCATCTTGCGGTATACGTTGCCAAACCGAGCGCTCTTCTTTTCTAAAAAGTCTACGTGTCACCTGTAAGCCCCAGATTTGTTCTTTGCTTTTCCCAAATTTCAATTGACTTAGCGGTATTTTAATTTCTGCCCACCAGCCCTCATCATCGATGGTCGTTGCCGTATACCAAATAGGATTCCAACTCCCATCCCAATTGTTTCCATTTCTGGAAATAAATTCATCCCCCTTTACTCCCGCAGCAGTTATGGTAAATGAAAAACCGGTACGCTTATCATGATAGGTATCTAAATTAATTTCTACCCAATCTCCTTGAAACCCATCCCGACGAGACAATCGTTTTTCAATTTTATCCGCTTCGGTATCCAGACATCTAAAGCCCACATACAAATGCTTCTGATCATATACTATTTTAAACTTTGTTTGCTGACTTGGCGGCGTGTTTTCATCCGGTTCTTTTTCAATGAAATCGGCTGTCCATGGTACCAGATCCCAAGCTGCTTCATCCAGAACACCATCAATAGTAGGTGCATCTTGATCTTGGATCGAATTCGTTTGATAGATGCGTTTAACTACTTTTATAGTGTCATTAGATTGTGAGAAACCACATATAGATAAGAAAAAGAAACAGTGAATTAGCGTATTACGTAACATAATGATTTTTTGATTGATGCTATTATGTAGTAAAGACAACAAGGTCGTAAGGCTGTCACATATAACTTCAGTGTTAACAAAAAATTAACATTAGATTGAGGCAAAATTTAACGATCGTACTATTTTCTTTTATTTCAAATTAAGAGCACTGATTACCAACAACTCAACTTCTTAAAATATTATGAGACACCTATTTGCTATATAAATATATAATTGTACATTTGCACCCCTATTTTATGATAGGAATGGAATGTTTAATAAGTAAAATTAATTAGTGTGGACACATTAAGTTACAAAACAGTATCTGCAAACAAAGCAACCGTTACAAAAGAATGGTTACATGTTGATGCTGAAGGACAGACTTTAGGCCGTCTATCTTCTGTAGTTGCAAAACTATTGAGAGGAAAACACAAGCCTAGCTTCACACCACATGTTGATTGCGGCGATAACATTATCGTGACAAACGCAGAAAAAATCAACTTAACTGGTAAAAAGTGGACTGATAAATCGTATATCCGTCACACTGGCTATCCAGGTGGTCAAAGAAGTCTTACTGCTCAGGAATTGTATGACAAAAACCCAGAGCGTTTAATCGAGAAAGCGGTAAAAGGAATGCTGCCTAAAAACAAATTAGGAGCTGAATTATTCCGTAATCTTAAAGTGTATGTAGGTGCAGAACACAATCAAGATGCTCAGCAGCCTAAAACTATTAACTTAAACGAATTTAAGTAATGGAAGTTATTCACAAAATCGGTCGTAGAAAGACCGCAGTAGCTCGAGTGTATCTTAAAGAAGGTTCTGGAAAAATCACGATCAACAAAAAAGATCTTAATGATTATTTCACTACAGGTACTTTACAATACAAAGTGAATCAGCCTATCACATTGACTAGTAATGACGATAAATTTGACGTTACAGTAAATGTATATGGTGGTGGTATCACTGGTCAGGCAGAAGCTGTACGCTTAGCGCTTTCAAGAGCTATGTGCGAACTAGACGAAGAAAACAGGTTAATCCTTAAACCAGAAGGTTTATTAACGAGAGATCCAAGAATGGTTGAACGTAAGAAATTCGGTCAGAAGAAAGCTCGTAAGAAATTCCAGTTCTCTAAACGTTAATTTATTAAAAACAGTATTTGTTGTTACTTTAATGCACTATACTTTGCCGTATAGCGTGTTCCTTACAAAAGGAAAAGGTTAGTTTAGCATCTAAATGCTTGAGGCCGTACCACTTGGTAGCCACTCAAACATTGCTAATTCAACAGAACGTAAACTATTACAAAAATGGCAAACAATATCGAAGTAAAAGAATTACTTGATGCAGGTGTACATTTTGGTCACCTTACCAGAAGATGGGATCCTAACATGGCCCCATACATCTATATGGAGCGTAATGGCATCCACATCATAAACTTATATAAGACAGCTGCAAAAATCGACGAAGCAAGTGAAGCTTTGAAGAAAATAGCTGCATCCGGCAGAAAAATCCTTTTTGTCGCTACAAAAAAACAAGCAAAAGAAATCGTTGCTGAAAAAGCAAATAAAGCTAGCCAACCTTATATCACTGAAAGATGGCCTGGTGGAATGCTTACTAACTTTGTTACTATCCGTAAAGCTGTTAAAAAAATGGCCTCTATTGATAGAATGAAGAAGGACGGTACTTTTAATACGCTTTCTAAAAAAGAACGTCTTCAAGTAGATCGTTTAAGAGCTAAATTAGAAAAGAATCTTGGTTCTATTTCTGATATGACTCGTCTACCTGGAGCATTATTTGTTGTAGATATTACTCGTGAGCACATCGCAGTAAAAGAAGCTCAAAAATTAAACATTCCAATTTTCGCTATGGTGGATACCAATTCTGACCCACGTCAGGTTGATTATGTAATTCCATCTAACGATGATGCTTCTAAATCTATTGATAAGGTAATGTCTTTCGTATCTGACGCGATTGTTGAAGGTCTTAGCGAAAGAAAAGCTTCTAAAGACACTCCTAAGGATTCTCCAAAAGAAGCTTCTAAAGATGCTCCAAAAGAGGCTCCTGCAAAAGCTAAAGCTCCGGCCAAAGCTGTTGCTGAAGACGCTAAACAAGAGGAAGAATAGACCGTCGTTAATTTGAGATTTAACGATTATACGTAAAGAAGTCTTCTGATCTCTTAACGGTGTTTCAACACCTGATTTGATCACGAAAAACTAACTTTACCATAAAATTGATGAGTCGTTTAGTTCTTTACTTTTGTAGTACTGACTAAACGACTCTTTTTTTTAAATAAAACATAAAATTATAAAGATATGGCTAAGATTACCGCCGCAGAAGTAAATAAATTACGTAAGGCCACAGGTGCCGGAATGATGGATTGTAAAAAAGCTTTGGTTGAGGCTGACGGAAATTTTGATACAGCAATCGAGGTATTGAGAAAAAAAGGTCAAAAAGTTGCAGCTAATCGTGCAGACAGAGAATCTTCAGAGGGTGCTGTTATCGCAAAAGTAAACGGAGACAACACTAAAGGTGTAATCGTTTCTTTAAACTGTGAAACTGACTTTGTTGGGAAGAATGACACTTTCGTTGCACTTGCAAATGAACTTGCAGATCTAGCATTAACTGCTTCTTCAAAAGAAGATTTATTAGCAAAGGATTTTAACGGTATGTCTGTTCAAGATAAATTGACTGAGCAAACTGGTGTGATTGGTGAAAAAATAGAAATAGGTGACTTTAGAAGTCTGGAAGCTCCTTTTGTCGGATCATATATTCACGCTGGTAACAAAATCGCTGTCCTTACAGGTTTATCTCAAAGTGCTGATGGTGCAGAAACTGTTGCAAAAGACGTATCTATGCAAGCAGCAGCAATGAATCCGGTAGCATTAAACGAAGATGGTGTTGATCAGAGCGTAGTTGATAAAGAAATCGAAATTGCTAAAGATCAATTACGTCAGGAAGGAAAACCTGAAGCTATGTTAGATAATATCGCAAAAGGTAAAATCCAACGTTTCTTCAAAGATAATACCCTGGTTAATCAGGCATTTATTAAAGACAACAAACAAAGTGTAGCCGATTATGTAAAAACACTTGGTAATGACGTAACGGTTGTTGCTTTTGAGCGTGTTGCATTAGGATAGACACAAAACAATTTACGCTTCTATGAAGCATTTAAAAAGCCGCCTTGTTCTACAATGCGGCTTTTCTTCCTTTTAAAATACATCGAAAAAACATATCCCTTTTTCTTCAATAGCTCAGAGATCTCTGCCCTATTATCCCAAAAAACCAAATACTTAGCCTCAAAAACAATCATGCAGTGCTACTCATGATGTCTTCAAGAAAAAAGAAATAAATTTTTTCAACATACCTCTCTATCTCCCTCATTCTCAATTTCCCTATAGCAAATATAGTGATAAACAATACAAAAATAAGGGGAAAAAACCCCTAATTTTGTGGGAAATAACCCTATTTGCCTTACTCAAAATATTCCATGAACACCTTTGAGCGTTAAAATATTTTGATAATTGAGAATATCATTATATTTGCATCTCACTCACACTCAAAAATGAAATACAAAAGAATATTATTAAAGCTATCCGGTGAAGCTTTGATGGGAGAACGTCAATATGGCATCGATCCTAATCGCTTAGCCGAATATGCTGAAGAGATTAAGCAAATAACTGATAAAAATGTAGAGGTTGCTGTGGTAATAGGTGGCGGAAATATTTTTAGAGGTGTTGCCGGTGCAAGTAAAGGTATGGATCGCGTACAAGCTGATCATATGGGAATGTTAGCCACCGTCATTAACGGTCTGGCGCTACAAAGTGCATTAGAGGATGCAGATATTCCTACTCGCTTACAATCCGCTGTTAAAATTAACGAGGTAGCTGAGCCTTTTATCCGACGAAGAGCTATTCGTCATCTTGAAAAAGGTCGCGTGGTTATTTTTGGTGGAGGAACGGGTAATCCTTATTTTACTACAGATTCAGCAGCAGTATTGCGAGCAATTGAAATAAATGCTGACGTTATTCTAAAAGGAACTCGCGTTGATGGTATTTACACAGCTGATCCGGAAAAAGATGCCAAGGCAACAAAATTTGATTTTATTTCGTTTGATGATGTTCTGAGCAAAGGTTTGAAGGTTATGGATACTACGGCTTTTACCTTAAGCCAAGAAAACGAACTGCCGATAATTGTTTTTGATATGAACAGAAAAGGGAATCTTTTGAAAATTATTTCTGGTGAACCCATTGGAACCAAAGTCAATCTATAAATTTTAAACTCATTATCTCATTATTCAAATAAAGCATTAAAAGATGAATGAAGAAACCGACTTTATTATAGCTTCTGCCAAAGAATCAATGGAAGCTGCACTTGTACACTTAGAAAAAAAATTATTAAACATCAGAGCTGGCAAAGCATCTCCCGCTATGCTTGGTGGTGTTATGGTAGATTACTACGGATCCCCCACCCCATTAAATCAAGTAGGAAACGTATCTACTCCCGATGCCCGTACAATTACAATTCAACCATTTGAAAAATCCACTATTCCGCAAATAGAAAAAGGGATCTTGATTGCAAACCTTGGGTTTAACCCAATGAATAATGGCGAAAGTGTTATTATCAGCGTTCCACCACTTACTGAAGAACGACGCCGTGAGCTTGCTAAGCAGGCCAAAGCTGAAGCAGAAGACACAAAAATAGGTGTTCGCAACGATCGAAAACACGCAAATAATGAAATTAAAAAATTAGAGAAAGACGGGCTTTCTGAAGATTTAGCAAAAAACACAGAGGTTGATATTCAGCAACTAACTGACAATTATATCAAAAAGATAGATGACATGCTCATGGTTAAAGAAAAAGAGATCATGACGGTATAAATATTAAAAGAATCATAATCCAACCCAAACCCCTATTTCACATAGGGGTTTTTTGTATATTGACCCCGATTAAGAATATAATTCCCTAATGCAAATAAAACTTTTTAGTTTATTTTTTTTCTGTCATTTACTGGCTTTTTCGCAGTTACAATTATCCGGAAAAATTCAAGACAGCAAAACCAATGCGCCTCTTCCTTTTGCTACCATCTCCATAAACAATGTAGCTAACATCATGACATCCTCTGACGGTTCATTTACAATTCTAGCAACCCTACCAGTAACCCTTACAGTTTCTTATTTAGGATATTTAGAAAAAAAAGTAACAATCACAGATCCGTCTATTACGTATCTTACAATTTCAATGTCCTCAAAGACCGAAAAACTAGGCACCGTATCTGTAAACAGTGAAGGGAACAGAGCCCATACTATCATATCCAAAGCAATAGAAAATAAACTTATTAATGATCCTAAAAAATCTATTGATGCGTACACTTTTAAATCGTACGAGAAGTTCAAAATTACAGAAGACAGAACTGCTCGCCTCAAGAGTCGCGATACTGCAGATGCTGCCATCGAGAACATCTTTAATAAAACGCATTCCTTTCTGAGTGAAAAGGTTACAGCACATTACGTTCAAAAAAATGTGCCGGAAAAACAAAAAGTTCTCGGCACAAAGATGGCAGGTTTTGAACAACCCGTGTATCCTGTGCTAGGAAAGACTATTCAATCCTCCTCACTGTATGGAGAAGAGTATACCATTTTTAATGAGCGTTTTGCAGGACCATTAAGCAAGAAGTCCTCTAGGCTATATTATTATAAAATATTAGATACGCTTGATGGAAATCACCCAGCTTATGTTGTGTTATTTCAACCCACAAAAACTTCATCAATCGCTCGATTAGAAGGTTTGCTATACATAGACACCACGACATATGCCATCCAAAAGGCAATCCTCGAACTCAAAGGAGAACTGGACATTAAGGCAACTCATCTGTACAAGAAATCAGAAAATAATGGATTGTGGCTTCCTGAAAACAATAGTATTAGTATTAAGTCAGGAAACGGAAAACAGAAAATTTCATTATTTGGAGGCAGAATATCAGTAGGAAATTTAGATCAAAAAAATAACCAACAAAGCAATGACGATTTCTTACTCTCTAAGACAGACTTTTTTGATTATAACTTTGAACCAAGCAAGCTTGAACTTGCCACGCAACCTGCTATTCTAGTTGACACCGAAGCAGAAAACAGAGATAACGTCTTTTGGGAAAGCTATCGTACAGCCGCGATTACTGAAAAAGATTTAGCCTCGTTTCCAGTAATTGACAGCATCGTAAAAGCTCAACATATTGAACGCAGGATCAATGTAATTCAAAGTTTTAACCAAGGTTTTTATCCCCTAGGATTTTTTAATTTAGACCTTACCTACCCAATTAAATATAATAATTATGAGGGTTTACGGCTTGGACTTGGCGGTATTACAAATTCCTCTTTTTCTCAACGCTTTAGAATCGAAGGATATACAGTATATGGTTTTATCGATGATCGATTTAAGTATGGAATTGGTGGTGGTATCTTACTTAATAAAAAGCATGGCGCTTGGCTAAATTTTAATTTTAAAGATGACTTAAGCGAGGTTGGGAGTTTTCAATACTTGACCGATCGTCGCGTTTATTCGCTCTTCGAACCCCGCCTTGTAAATATAGACTTTTATTATAAGCATCGCACATACAGTACTAGCTTGCAATACGAATTATTTCCCAAGCTCCTTTCCGAAACTCAAATTTCACTAAGTGAGATTGATCAAACAAAAGATTATCAATATAAAAAAGATGACATTTGGCGTTCCAGTTATAAGAATACCGAAGCTAAAATAGCATTGCGCTGGAGTCCTTTTAGTAATTTCTTGAAGACTCCTAGTGGTACCAAGGAAATCTATGATGGATATCCCAAATTTACTGCACAATATACGCAAGGTATATCTGATGTATTTGAGAGTGATCTTACCTATTCTAAAGTTGGTTTAAAAGCAGAATATAACATTGACCGTTTAAACTTGAGTACAACAAGCTTCTTGTTAGAGGGCAATCTTGGTTTTGGAGAACTCCCGCTCACCCATTTGTTTCATGCCTATCCTAATGCCCCAACCAAAGAAACAATCTTACAACGCTTTTCTGTTGCCGGTAGACGCAGTTTTGAAACGATGTATTTTAGCGAATTTTTTAGTGACAAACTGGCAACCTTTCAAATGAGACATACGTTTCAGCCAATACGTATTGCCAGTTGGCTGCAACCGGAGCTCGTATTAATCTCTCGACATGCTATTGGCACGGTACGAGATAAAGAATTACATCAAGGCATTGAATTTAAATCTTTAGAGCATGGTTATCAGGAATCCGGATTCGAAGTTAACAAACTGATTGCCGGTTTTGGACTAAGTTTTGCATTTCGTTATGGCGCCTATTCCCTCCCCCAGTTTGAAGATAACATCGCTTTCAAGTTCACTTTTTATCTTAAGTTGTAAGTTAACTTCTTCAAATGGTTTTTAAATTATAAAATTTCAAAAAAATTAAACGCTCAATCCTTACATTTGCACAAGCAAAAAAAGGAGATGGCAAAATTATTTAGTTTCGGTTTTTGGAATGCTTTAGCAGGAGTTATACTTCGTAACAGACTGGTAATCTTTTTAGGAATCATTGGTATAACTGTGTTTTTAGGGTTTCAATGGAAAAATATGCGATTTTCCTTTACAGAAGCTAATCTATTACCAGATGACCATGAGGTAAACGTACAATATCAAAAGTTCTTAGATACGTTTGGCGAAGAGGGAAATCTCATCGTAATGGCTATACAGGACAGTACACTATTTACACCATCAAAACTAAAAGCCTGGAATGAATTCAACGATTCTTTTAAAAAGTATGAAGAGATTGATCTTGTAATCTCGCTTAGTGATCTTAAAAAATTAGAAAAAAAGGATAACCCAGCCAGATTTGAACTTGTTGACTTTATAAATGACACTTCATATACAGAAAAACAGGTTGCTCGTTATGAGCAAGAATTATTTGCTAAATTACCTTTTTATGAAGGGCTAGTTTACAGTAAGAAGTCAAAAACTGTTCAAAGTGCTCTGTATCTTAAAAAGGATATTGTAAATACAATTGTTCGAAAAAAATTCATAGAAGATGTTCTCAATCCTAAGGTAAAAGCTTTTGAGGCCAAATACAATATGGATGTAAAAGTTTCTGGTATGCCCTATATACGTACCATGAACTCTCAGAATATAATGGACGAAATTCAAGTCTTTATTCTAGCTGCGCTTTTAGTTACTTCGTTGATATTTTTCTTCTTTTTTAGATCCGTCAGAGCAACAATCATTTCTATGACCGCTGTAGTCATTGGAGTAATGTGGGCCTTTGGTCTCCTAGGATTGTTACAATATGAGATTACCGTTTTAACCGCGATCATCCCCCCACTGGTAATCGTTATTGGTATTCCAAATTGTATTTTTCTTATAAACAAATATCAACAAGAAATTAAAAAACACGGTAATAAAGCTAAGTCGCTACAAAGAGTGATTACTAAAGTTGGCAACGCAACGCTTATGACCAACGTAACAACGGCTGCCGGCTTTGCTACTTTTGCTCTGACAGAAAGTAAGTTATTACGGGAGTTTGGTATCGTTGCTTCTATCAATATCATAGCGCTTTTTATTCTCTGCTTGTTAGTGATTACCATCATTTATAGTTACATGCCACAACCCAAAGAACGCCATCTCAAACATTTGGGGAAACGTTGGATTGAAAGTCTTGTAGATTGGATGGAGCATATGGTAAAAACCAGAAGAGTAACCATTTATATTGCTTCAATTATAATTTTGATTGCAAGTATCATAGGTATTTATACCATAAAAGTCTCTGGAAGTCTATTGGAAGATATGCCTAAATCAACCGGTTTCTTCCAGGATATCGAATTTTTTGAAGAAGAATTTGATGGTATTATGCCTTTAGAAATTCTTATCAATACCAAGAGAAAGCAGGGTGTTTTGAAACTACCTACTTTAAAGCGAATGGCAGAACTGGAAATTTTACTCGAAGAGACTCCGGAGCTATCAAAGCCAATTTCTATTGTAAGTCTCGTTAAATATGCAAAGCAGACCTATTACAATGGAAACCCAAAATATTATCAAATACCCACAAGTCAAGAACGTAATTTTATATTGCCCTATGCCAAGAGTTTTGAATCTGAGGCGGGAATCATGAAAAGTTATGTTGATTCTACAGGTCAATACGCACGCATCACAACATTTATGAAAGATGTTGGAACAGAGCAAATGGAGCGTATTGAAACTACCTTAGGACCCAAATTGGAAAAAATCTTTCCAAAAGACCGATACGAAGTTACGTTTACAGGTAGAGCTTTAATTTTTCAAAAAGGAACAAATTACCTTGTCTGGAATTTAGTGTTCTCCCTTGGATTGGCTATAGTTTTAATTGCATTGTTTATGGCTTGGATGTTCCGTTCTTTTAAAATGATTGTAATTTCGCTTATACCTAACTTACTACCATTACTTATGACGGCAGGGCTTATGGGATACCTTGGGGTACCTATTAAACCATCGACTATTCTAGTTTTTAGTATTGCGTTCGGTATATCAGTGGATGATACCATTCATTTTCTTGCCAAATACAGACAAGAGCTCAAGCAAAATCATTGGAGAATACGCAAATCTGTTTTTGCTGCTGTACGAGAAACAGGCGTAAGTATGTTTTACACCTCAACAGTACTCTTCTTTGGTTTTTCGGTTTTTATGATTTCTAGTTTTGGAGGCACAAAGGCTTTAGGTGGATTAGTCTCGACTACTTTATTGTTCGCCATGTTATCCAACTTACTGTTGCTCCCTTCTCTTTTACTTTCATTAGAAAGAAGTATCGCTAACAAAAAGACACTTAAAGAACCTTCTTTACGTATCATCCCGAATGAAGAGGAAATTAATTCTGACGATGATTTTAAGGAGTCAAACTAGCTTAACGATTATTTTCTCTAGTTCTCATTCTTTTGATAATAATAAATAGGCTCGTTCGATACCATCAATTGTTATATAAAAAAGCCCCGTTAGATAAATCTAACGGGACCTTTGTAAGATAGATTACCCCAAAACCTATCAAACTAACTTAACGTAAACACAAACTCGTTATAGTTTTTTTAATTCCTTTATTGTAATTGCATTTGCAAGATAGCGCTGTACGTTCGTTCCTGAAATACCTCGCATAGGGGAAAAACCCCCTTTTTGTATTTAAACCAGATCAGGAGATAGCAATGTATTCGAATTGAAAGATAACCGACTGATCAGCAGGTTGTTGGAAAGTTAAAATAAAGAGGTATGTACAAGCTTTTAACCTAAAAATTTATTATTAAGCGCCTTATTTAGACTAAAAGCATAGAATTCTACTTTCAAATAACATCATTTTTACGCTTTTTCCATAATTGAAAGCGATGTTTTCCATGGATTTTTTTGAGAAGATACAATTTGGAGCTGCTTAGATATATATGATGATTATGGATAGCACATAACATATAGATCAACCTCATAAATTCATCGGGTATTTTGCTAAAATTCTATAGGCAACAGTCCGATTAAAAATTTATCTTTGCGTCCCTTAAAATTGCTTAATAATTAAAGCAATTGATTTTTGTAGAAAGAAATAGAAACGTGATAAGATGAAACATTCTAAAGTAATAGAAGTACTTAAAAGCGATAAATTATTACAGCCGGTGGTTGTTAAAGGATGGGTACGCTCTTTCAGAAACGATCGATTTATAGCTATCAACGATGGATCAACAATTCATACTATTCAATGTGTACTAGAAGATGACACCTTTGACAAGGCATTAACCGACCGTATTACGGTTGGAGCGGCTGTAACGGTTTCGGGTACTTTGGTAGAAAGTAAAGGCTCAGGACAACGTGTGGAGATTCAAGCAAATAGCATTACAATTGAAGGAGATGCTGATCCCGAAGAGCTAAAACTCACCATATTATCACCAAAAAAACATAGTTTAGAAAAATTACGGCAGCAAGCACACTTACGTGTGAGAACCAACACTTTTGGCGCTATCATGAGAGTTCGTTCTAAATTGTCTTTTGCTATCCATGAGTATTTTCAAAAAAACAACTTTTATTACGTAAATACACCCGTAATAACAGGAAGTGATGCCGAAGGTGCTGGAGAGGCATTTAAGGTAACCAATTTTGAACTAAATAAAGTACCTACCACTCAAGAAGGAGGTATCGATTATAGCAAAGATTTTTTCGGAAGAGAAACCAATCTAACCGTATCCGGTCAGCTTGAAGCAGAAACCTACGCAATGGGGTTAGGACAGGTATATACGTTTGGTCCAACCTTTAGAGCCGAGAACTCTAACACTTCCCGCCATTTAGCTGAATTTTGGATGGTAGAGCCAGAGGTAGCCTTTTGTGACCTTGACGGCAATATGGATCTTGCTGAAGATTTTATAAAATATGTACTTCAATATATACTTGATAACTGTCAGGATGATCTTGAGTTCTTAGAAAAACGCTTGGTCCAAGAAGACAAAAGTAAACCCCAGGCAGAACGTGAGGAAATGTTATTACGTGATAAATTAAAATTTGTTTTAGAACACAATTTTAAGCGTGTAAGTTACACTGAAGCAATTGATATCTTAAAGAACTCTAAACCGAATAAGAAAAAGAAATTTAAGTACCCTATAAACGAATGGGGTGCTGACCTACAGAGCGAACATGAACGCTTCTTGGTAGAAAAGCATTTTAAGTGTCCCGTAATTCTTTTTGACTATCCGGCAAAAATTAAGGCTTTTTACATGCGTCTGAATGAAGATGGAAATACGGTGAGAGCTATGGACATTCTCTTTCCCGGGATCGGAGAAATCGTTGGAGGCTCTCAACGTGAAGAGCGCTTGGATGTTTTAAAAGAAAAAATGGCTGCTTTGAACATTCCCGAAGAAGAATTATGGTGGTATCTGGATACCAGAAAATTCGGAACTTGTGTTCACAGTGGATTTGGATTAGGATTTGAGCGCTTAGTACTATTTGTAACAGGTATGTCTAATATTAGAGATGTAATACCGTATCCTAGAACTCCTTTAAATGCAGAGTTCTAACATTTAATTACTATGTTTCTTTGATAAAATCTCAAGAATCAGCGCTTTTATCACATGATAGCTATCTGACTCTTGAGATTTTTTTTGTCTTATTTTCATTAGTTTATCCGAATGTGGAAGCACTCTGTTGAGTTCTAAATATTTTAAAACATCTTCAAAATAGCGGTCCAGAATCGGAATTATGTACTTGCTGTTGCTATGCAGTTCTTTGATTCTTACAAATTTTTTACTATAGGCAAGAAAAATTTGAGGATACTGTGAAAAAGTTAGCAGCGCATCGCAAAATGCCTGATATACGAGATGCTCTTCATTATTGTTCTCAAACCTCAAATCGTCAATATTTGTTTTCTTTAAACAATAAAATTTTACAGCTTCACTAATAAAATCAAAATAATCTACAGTTGTGTAATAGTATATTTCTAACCCGAAGTTCGTACTTATAATAATCACCTCATCATCAATACTATCGCTAAGAAAATCCTCTAACCTCAGAACACCAGCATTTTGCAATAACAAACGTCGGTGCGAATTGGACACCAAGGTAACCCGTACCGATTTAATGGGCTTTATATTGCTTATGTTTTCCACTAGGAAGTCGTAAGAAGTTTGGAAAAATCAAGTCCTTGATTACGCGCGTGCATAGCCGCTGTAAACCCCTGATTATCCTTTAATTCAGGGTCTGCTCCATTTGCCAGCAGAAGTTCAATAATTTCTTTCTGACCAAAAGTCGCTGCATAAATAAGAGCCGTAGCATCATTATAATTTTTTTTATTAACGGATGCCCCAGCAGTTAATAACATTTTGACTATAGCCTTATGTCCTTTAAAACTAACACCCATTAATGCAGTATTACCAGAAGCATCCTGAGCATCGAGATCAGGTTGCAGCGTCAGTAAATAGCTTGTGATATCTTCAAGTCCGTAGTAGGTGGCTAATAGAAGCGGTGTACTCCCTCGTTGATCTTTTTCATTAATAAGTTCCGGATAAGAACTCAACAATTGTTTTACTACAGGTAATTCTTCTGATCTAATAGCGTTAAAAAGTGCATTTGCATTCATATATTACGAAATTAAAGGAAGCCATATGTCTCAATCAAATGAACTTTATGGCTTCTCCATTATATTATTATTTTTTTATTGTACCTCTGAAGGAATCACATTGGAATTAGGATCTGGATTACTTACTTTATGTTCACGAATAGCGTTTTCAACGCCGGCACCATAGGCAGGATCAGCAGCATAAAAATGCTTTAGCTGTCGTTCCACGATATGGTCAGATACTCCGTCAATGGCCAATGCAATATTCTGAAAGAGTCGTTCTTTCTGATCCTCATCAAAAAGTCTGAACAAATCCCCAACCTGTTTAAAATCTCCTATTTGATCCTGATCTTCATAGCGATTAATATCTCCATTTATACTTAGTGGTGGTTCCTCAACACTTGGGACCTCGGTCGGACCGTTTTTGGTGTTTGGTTCATAGTACGCATCAGGATTGTCACTGTTATTATCAAAAAATCGCATAGGTCCGTCTTTATGATAGTGATTTACTTCAGATTTAGGAGCATTAGCGGGAAGTGCTTCATAATGCGTACCCAATCGATATCGGTGCGCATCTGCATAAGAAAACACACGCGCCTGTAACATTTTATCCAAAGAAAAACCAATTCCCGGAACTTTATTCGAAGGAGAATAGGCGGCATTTTCTACATATTGGTAATAGTTATCAGGATTTTTATTTAACTCAACCTCTCCGACTTCAATGAGCGGATAATCACCATGAGGCCATACTTTTGTCACATCAAAAGGATTATATGGTGTTTTTTCAGCATCTTGTTCCGGCATTACTTGCACCATCATTTTCCATTTAGGAAAATTTCCCTCTTCAATTGCTCCAAATAATTCTTCCTGATATTTTTCTCGAGTTTTTCCGATAATATCGGCAGCTTCCTCATTAGTATAAAATTCATGTCCTTGCTGCGTTTTAAAATGAAATTTCACCCAGAAACGCTCTTCGTCATGGTTCCAAAAGGAATACGTATGGGACCCATAACCATTCATATGCATAGGTGTAGTCGGTATCCCACGATCAGACATCAAAATGGTAACTTGATGAAGACTCTCCGGCACCTGAGACCAAAAATCCCACATAGCTTCGGGTGATCTTAAGTTGGTTTTAGGATGACGTTTTTGCGTTCGGATAAAGTCCGGAAATTTCCAGCCATCTCGTACAAAAAAGACTGGAGTGTTATTACCCACCATATCCCAGTTACCTTCTTCTGTATAAAACTTTAAGGAGAATCCTCTAACGTCCCGCTCTGTATCTGCAGCACCTGATTCTCCAGCTACAGTCGAAAATCTTGCAAGCATCTCTGTCTTCTTCCCAACTTGAGAAAAAATCTTAGCTTGAGTATATTTGGTTATATCGTTAGTAACGGTAAATGTTCCTAATGCGCCCCACCCTTTTGCATGGACCACACGTTCGGGTATACGCTCCCTGTTTTGATGGGCTAATTTCTCGATCAGTTGATAGTCTTGTAATAGTACAGGCCCACGCTTGCCTGCTGTCAACGATTTTTGATTATTAGGTACCGGAGCACCTGCTGACGTGGTAAGTTTTTTATTGCTCATAATATAGAAGTGATTTAATTTCAGTATAATAAAGATACGATATTACATCCTGCATCTTCAATAAATAAAATTGATTGTTTTGATGTATAAATAAACCCTATCTATTTAAGATAATTTTAAGATTAGAAAAATTTATGGTGTTGATAATTGATATGCTGCTCTAAGAAGTATGTAATTATTCAAAAAATGACTTACTGAATTTGAAAAATTCGTATTTTTGCATAAGCACTTATATAAATACTTATGATTGATGCACTACAGTATATTGGCGAGCTTGGCCTTGGCTCGAGACTTAAACGACTTAGTGAAACTCTGATGCGAGAAACTAACTTAATTTACGATGCTTATAATATTGATTTTGATCCTTATTTATTTCCTGTTTTCAAAATACTTATTGACAATACATGTGTTACGACTACAGAGCTACAAGAACAGCTTCAATATACCCAACCTGCCATTACACAAGCGTTAAACAAGCTAAGCAATAAAAAATTAGTTGTTTACTCAACTGATAAAGTAGACAAAAGAAAGAAGAATTTTCGCCTAAGCAAGAAAGGAGTAGAACTGCATAAAGAACTCACTCCAATATGGCAAGCTATTGACCAACAAATTAAATGGCTTACACAAGGGAGTGCTACTAACTTATTACATCATATTTCATATATCGAAAACCAATTATCCAAAAAATCACTCAGCAAAAGAGTCTTAGAAAATTTGTAAACCATGTCCAATACCGAAAGAATTATTGAAATTATACCATTTGAATCACAATATGCGGCTGATTTCGCCAAATTGAATATAGAATGGCTGGAAAAATATTTTATTGTAGAGCCACATGATCAAGAACTATTAGAAAATTGCGAAGCCACTATTATTGATAATGACGGCTATATTTTCTTTGCTAGAATAGATAATGTAATCGTAGGCACTTTTGCATTAATAAAAATGAAAAGTGGGGGGTATGAGTTAGGCAAAATGGCGGTCTCCCCACAATATCGCGGACAACAAATTGGCCAACGACTCATGACACATTGCTTAACATTTGCCAAGACTAAAAAATGGAACAAGCTTACCTTGTATTCAAGCACCAAATTAGCAAACGCACTACATATTTATAAGAAATTTGGGTTTAGAGAAGTTCCCTTAGAAAGTAACGCTCCTTACCTGCGCAGTGATATCAAAATGGAACTTGAATTCTAGTTTTTACACAGAGCACAGATCTCATGAAAAACAAGCGTGTTTTACCTAATTAATCAGGGGGGTTAATTCCCCCCTCCCTCGACATCTATCCTACGTAATTAGGACTCCCCTATCGAGCAACAACTATTGAAAATCAACACCTTGCGTGGTTGGCAATTAATGTAATTATAAATTATATTTTTAATTACAAACTAAGAGTGGTACATTTATTTAACATAATCACCTTAATATCAATAAAATGAAACAATCCAATCTAATCGGGTATCCAATCGTGATCATCTTAACGGCTATAATTACTTTTTTTACGCTTAACAATTGTAAAGGTCCAGATCGACCAATAGCCAACAAGCCCACTGAGATAATTTCTTTTAGTGATGCTTTAGAACTCTATCAAACCTATACTGATAATCGTTCTTGTGTTATTAAAGCTTTTGAAGGCAAACGTGATAGTACGTTAATCAAATTATGTCCTTCAAACCGAAAAGCGAATGAAAAGTTTAAACCTTCTCGATCGTTCTTTTTGAGTAAAAAGTTTCTAGATCAATATATGGCATATGTTAAAAGTATAACCCCAGATTCTGTTGACATCACTGGATATCGAATGTACCTTGGTAACTATCCGGATAAAGAAAAGTTTGAAAATGGAAAACCGATTCCTGATCCTAGAAGAAATACATTTTTTATGGCTCCCACCACCATAACCGGAAGTGAAAGTATACATCGTGGCTTTACGTTTGTCGATAAAAATAAAGATGGCACCCCAGAACTGGTGTTTTTAGAAAACGAGTTAGCTGATCCAAAAAATCCTATACGAGGAATGAATAGATCAAAAATAAATACAGCAAGTTTCTTCTCGTTTGCAAATATTTTCCAGGAAGAGTTGAGCACTATTGCAAATGATTTGGGTAGCCATCCATAAATTTATAAACCTTATAATTATACAGTGAAAAATGAAAATCTACTATTGATTATGTACATTGGTATGTCATTCGAATTGATAACCGCCATTGTTGGTGCGTTCTATTTGAAAAGTTACAAAAATAAATCATTGAAGTATTTTATAATCTTTATTTGGTATACATTCATTAATGAAATTTTTACCGGTATATATCTGAAAAGGCACTTAAAAATCGAGGAAGCTGATATACTATACAACTTATATTACTTAGTTTACTTTTTCTTTTACTTTTACCTATTTAGAAATTCAATTTCGAGTCGAAAATACAAATTGACCATCAACATTTTCCTGTATATCTATTTAATTTCTTTAATATTTAATGGCTTTTTCATGAACTATTTTACTGAAATTCAAATACTACCACATGTTATTGCCTCGAGCTGCTTGATTGTTGCTATAGTATTTTATTACATAGAAGTGCTGAAATCGGAAAGAGTATTAAAAATAGAAAAAAGTCTATTATTTTGGATCAGCATAGGCGTTTTGGTTTATAGTATAGGTCTCATCCCGTTTAGAATTTTGAGAAATTATTACACCAATTTAGTGGATGACATGGTACCATTATTAGCCACCTTTATACTTACAATCTTTATGAACACCTGTTTTATAATTGGATTCACATGGAGCGACAAGAAACAGCTATATTAATCGCTAGTATCGTACTAGTTTTTATCATTATTGTGATGATTTTTTTGTTTCTTATTTTTCAAAAAAGGAAAAACATTCTATTACTGCAGCAAAAAGAAGCTTCAAAAAAATTTGAAAAAGCCATAGCACAAACTCAAATAGAAATACGTGAAGAAACGTTACGTAATATAAGTTGGGAGCTGCATGATAATATCGGACAATTACTCACACTAGCCAAAATACAGGTAAGTGTAGCGCATGAGCAACCGGAAAAATTAAAGGATGTTACCGAGACGATCACAAAAAGCCTTGTGGAGCTCAGAGCTTTGTCAAAGTTGATCAATCCTGACGCGATAAAACAATTATCACTAACGGAAGCTATAGCTTTAGAAATTGAACGATTTAACCGCTTACAATTTATCAATGCAGCAATGACCAGTACGCCGGAAATCCGAGCCATGGATCCAAAGGTAGAGATCATAATTTTTAGAATTTTACAAGAGTTTTTCTCTAACACTATAAAACATTCAAAAGCTTCTAACTTAAGGGTCGATGCAATTTTTGATAAAGAGAAAGTGCAAATTACCGCCTCTGATGATGGCATTGGATTTAGCAACTCTAAACAAAAAACCGATCAGGGCATCGGACTTTGCAATATTAGAAGTAGAGGTAAATTAATTGATGCTGCCATCGAAATTAGATCCGAAGTAGGTAGAGGAACCATTTTAAAGCTCGAATATTACTATAAAGAGAACCAAGTATGACACACTAATTACCACAACTCAACATACCCCAATATCGACAACAACCTAGATTAAATCATTGTTCTTAAGAACACAATTATCATAGCATGAATTATTCTGTAGTCATCGTCGAAGATCACGTACTGCTTTCACAAGCCCTTGCCGGACTCGTGGATGGATTTTCAAAGTTCAAAGTACTTTACGTTTGTAAAAACGGAAAAGAATTGGTAACCCGCTTAAAAGATCCAAAAAACATTCCTGACATTGTACTAATGGATATTAATATGCCCATAATGAATGGCATAGAAACGACACAACATCTTAGAGAGCAGTATCCTCAAATAAATGTATTGGCTCTTTCTGTTGAAGAAGACGAAATCACAATTCTCAAAATGCTAAAAGCGGGAGCGAAAGGGTATTTATTGAAAGATACTGAAAAAAGTATCTTAGAAAATGCGTTAATTGAAGTTCAGGAAACTGGTTTTTATCACACAAAAAGTGTTACTGATTTACTGTTGGGCTCGTTACATCCTAAAAAAGACAAACAAACTGTTCTTAAAGAAAGGGAAATAGAGTTTATAAAACATGCATGTACCGAAAAAACGTATAAAGAAATTGCTAGCGACATGTGCTTAAGTCCTAAAACGATCGAAGGATATCGTGATTCTATTTTTGAAAAACTAAATTTAAAAAATCGAACAGGTCTAGTAATTTATGCTATTAAACACAAAATTTTTACACCTTAACATCTTGATATAAATTTGAATAAAAACTCAAGGCTATTTGAATGAATACCATTTGAAATTTAAATATTCTTCTTAACAACATTTTATGACAACTGAAGCATAGAAGATCTTTAAATTGAGGGGTTTTACTTATTTTTGTATTTGAAGAATTTTACTTTATGCTTAAACAACAATTAAATTTTAAATTATCTCAAAAACTATCTCCGCAACAGATTCAGTTGATGAAGTTGATACAGCTCCCTACGCAAGCTTTTGAACAAAGGTTGAAACAGGAAATGGAAGAGAACCCTGCGTTGGATAGTGGTAAGGATTCTGTTGATGAGTATGAAGATTCGTACAGTGAATCAAATGCAGATGATGATTATGGTAATGAAACCATCGAAACCGATATCAATGTTGATGAATATTTAAGCGACGATGAGATTCCTAATTACCGATTAAGCTCGAATAACTATAGTGCTGATGATGAAGAAAAAAATGTTCCTTACGCTTCAGGAACTACCTTTAATCAATATCTTTTAACCCAACTAAATACCTATCGCTTAACCGATGAAGAAACACAGATCGCTGAATTCTTAGTTGGTAGTATTGATGAGAGCGGCTACATACGCAGAGCATTACCTGATATCTTGGATGATTTAGCCTTTACCCAAAACATTTATACGTCTGAAGAAAAGATAGAAGAAATTCTACATATTGTACAGCAGCTCGACCCGGCCGGGGTTGGAGCTAGAGGATTGCAGGAGTGTTTAATTCTGCAATTAGAAAGAAAAGAGTTGACAATACCCATTAAACTGGCTATTGATATCTTAAAAAAATCTTTTGACCATTTTAGCAAAAAGCATTATGATAAATTGATTGCCAAATTTGACGTAAGCGAAGAACAGTTAAAAGAGGCTATAGAGGAGATCGAACATCTTAACCCTAAACCCGGTGGATCATACTCTGGTAACAACCGGATGGTGGAGCATGTAGTTCCTGATTTTACGATCAAAATCGTAGACGGTGAACTAGAGCTGACTTTAAATGGACGTAATGCTCCAGAGTTACATGTATCTCGCGAATATAATAATATGCTTCAGGGATACAAGGACAGCAAAGAGAAGTCCAAATCTCAAAAGGATGCAGTCATGTTTATTAAGCAGAAATTAGATTCTGCCAAATGGTTTATTGATGCTGTAAAACAACGACAACAAACCTTATTTGTTACCATGAGCGCTATCATGCACTATCAGAAAGAGTTCTTTTTAAGTGGTGACGAACGTAATTTAAAACCTATGATTCTCAAAGATATCGCCGATGAGATAGGGATGGATGTGAGTACAGTTTCTCGTGTTGCCAATAGTAAATATGTCGACACTCCCTACGGAACGAAATTAATTAAACAATACTTCTCAGAATCGATGACCAACGACCAAGGTGAGGAAGTATCCACCCGAGAGATCAAGAAGATTTTGGAAATCACTTTGAGCGAAGAAGATAAACGAAAACCGCTTACCGATGAAAAATTAGCTCAAATACTTAAAGAAAAAGGGTATCCGATCGCCAGAAGGACTGTTGCTAAGTACCGAGAGCAACTGGATATTCCAGTGGCCAGATTACGTAAAAAAATCTAATGAATTTCTTTAAAACCGTATCATATCTGTTTCATCCTATTGTAATGCCTATCACGGGTGCAATTATATATTTTATAGTGGCTCCGCGTTTTCTCCCTGAAGAAGTAATTCAATCTAAGATTTACGGATTATTTATCATCACAGTATTGATACCAATTGTATGCTATTTTCTGCTCAAAACTATAGGCGCGGTAACATCAATCAATCTAGACACTACAACACAAAGAAAAATACCTCTTGTTATTCAATCAGCGCTTTTCCTTTTGGTTCTTAGAACGATTGTGGACAGCTATAATTATCCGGAACTTTATTTCTTTTTTGTAGGCACTCTGTTTTCTGCGCTTTGTGCTTTTTTTATGGCCATGTTTAACGTCAAAGCCAGCCTGCATATGATAGGAGTCGCATCGGTAACCATGTTTTTAATAATTTTGAGTATTCATTTCGGTGTCAATCTAACTAACAGCATAGCCATAGCTTCTATCAGCACCGGGTTGGTAGCTACTTCACGACTTTTTTTAAAAGCACATAATCCTCTGGAGCTTACCTTAGGTATATTTATTGGTGTATTTCCACAAATACTTCTAGTGAATTTTTGGCTATAAAATATAAAACATTAACCCAATTTTTGCCACCTCTATTCCCACAGGTTCCTCTCCTATCCGGGCATTCTTGTCAAACAAACTGTTTAAACTATAATAAAAGTGAAAATTAAAGGTGTTCCACCCAAAGGTAAAGGTTGCCCCAGCTCTAAAACGATTAAGCTCATCAATTTTGGTTTGACTCACCGAATTATCAGTTTGCTGAAAGTTTGAATTAAAGTAAAACAAATACCCTAACCGCAAACCTGTATACACCCTGTAGAACTTGTGAGACTTGGCAGTAGAGGTACGCCATCTTAATTCTAAAGGACTTTCTATTAAATGTGTGGTAAATCGGTTGGAATCATAAGAAACATCATCCAACGAGGCAAAAATAGTTTTTTCATTTTCCTCCTCTTCTCCTATAAATAACGTTTGACTAAAAGAATTAACAGAGTATCCTAACCCCAAACCAACAGCCAAATTACGTCGTTTGTTTATAGGCATATCTCTTGTATAGCCCAAATGCAATCCTCCAGAAAAACCGGATTGACTCACTCCTTTGGGCCGATTAAAGAGTAAATTAAAAGTAAAACCAACATAGAACTGATCTTCGCGGTACAAGGAATCAATAACCCGTTCGTCATTAGGCAAACTCTCAATAGTTTGCTGTTGACCAAAGATACTTTCTGTTGTAAGTAAACAAATACCGATAAGAATAATACGTTTTATCATTAGTACGAAGATAGCTGCTTTCCTTTATAATTAAAAGGTTAGTGCCCTGTAATACTAAAAGAAATATCTGGCAACAAAACAGCCTACAGGGTATAAACCAAAAAATCCTGTTCTACGAATAAAACAGGATTTTCTTACTTATAAAAAAGTGTTACTTTAGATTATCCATTGCTGACCCAGTTCTGGTCGTATAGTTAATCTTTAATGCTTGTACTTCTCTCAATTCTTTTTTAATGTCACCTACGAGACCCATGTTGGTATCACCATCTACTTTTAGTGCAGTTGTCAAAAAAGGAATAAGCTCCTCTCTTTTAGCTGCTCTTTCAGCAAGAATAAATGGTTTGATCTCACTTACATCGGCAAACTTATCATTCAACTGAATTTTAGCTTGTGTACCTGCAGTCGATCTGTATCTTGCGCTAGGCTTACCAGCGTAAATATACATTACCAAATCTTTTTTATCCAACTTCTCTACCTGATCAGCGGTTGGCAGTCTATTCTCAATCAACAAGGTGTTTTCACGCATTGTTGTGGCCACCATAAAGAAGAACAATAACATAAATACAATATCTGGTAACGATGCTGTAGAAATAGCAGGTAATTCACCGCTCTTTTTCTTTTTAAATTTAGACATAGTTGTTTGTTTTTATGTTATTCAATTATTTCTTAGGCTCTGCTTCTGAAAGCTTTTCCGGATACAAAGCTTGAATAGTCTTAATCTGCTCTTTCAAATTTTCTTTGGAACCAGAATAGTTAACATCCTTCAAATCTTTTTCCATTTGGACAAAGCTCTTACCAAAACGACGTTGTGCTTCTCTGTTTCTTAACTCAGTATACGCCGCAACCAATTCATTTTGAACTGCAATATAGGTTGCATATGTAGTCTCACGGTTATTTCTTAGAGAGATAACTGCTTTATCCGGATTGTCGGATGAACTAGGGTCTTTAGCTCCCTGGCAATAACGACACGCATCATCTCCTTGTCCACCACCGTTATCTAGAAAGGCAATTGCTGCTTTACGCAAATCCTTCAATTCCATCGGTGTTTCCTCCACCAATAAATCATTATTTCTGTTCAACTCAACAACAAAAATGTTTTTCTCCTTCAACACAGGAGGCTCAACATCTTCTAATTGTGGAGGCGGGAGTTTTCGGCTAATACCGCTATCTGTTTCGATAGTCGTAGTAACCAAAAAGAATATAAGAAGTAAAAATGCAATGTCAGCCATTGATCCCGCATTTACCTCTGGTGCTGCTCTTTTTGCCATAATTTTTATTTACCTATTAATTTCTTTAATCCCGAGATCACCATTAAACCAACAGCTATTACAGCTAAAAAGTAAAAGGCATATAATCCCGTTCCTACCCATCTAGATCCATTCTCAGAAAGAACTTCACCATCTTTCAAAGGTGTTTCAATACCTTCAGCTAACACAAATCCTATACCGATTATTACTACAAAAGCTACAATGCCAATAGCAGTATTCTTAAGTCCAGCCGGATTTTTAGCTAGTGCCGTCAACACAGTAATTAATGTCGCGATAATAGCTATTACGAAGATAACCAATGTAAGACTGTAAAGCGGATTTACCGCTGCACCTGATACATCAAGAGGTAACTCACGAGCCTCAGACACACCATTGTCATTCATTAGGCTATCAATCGTGCTGTTCATAAGAAACCAAAGGATAATTCCCACAGCTCCAATTGCCAGAACAGCATATGATAATATTTTTGAAATTTTCATGTGACTATTTTTTTATGGGACACCAAAGGTGCCCCTTGATTCAGTGAAATAAGTAATGCTCCAGACACTCAAAACTAGTGTCTAATAGAGTGTACTACTTATCTTTTATTCTTATAAGCTACCAACATATCGATCAAAGTAATCGAAGCGTCTTCCATATCATTAACAATACTGTCAATTTTTGCTACGATGTAGTTATAAAAGATCTGAAGTATAATTGCAACAATAAGTCCAAATACTGTAGTCAAAAGTGCCACTTTAATACCACCTGCCACAAGAGAAGGTTGCATATCACCAGCTGCTTCAATTTTATCAAAGGCTTGAATCATACCGATTACCGTACCCATGAAACCAAGCATTGGTGCAAGTGCGATAAATAACGACACCCATGATACATTCTTTTCTAATTGTCCCATTTGAACACCACCGTAAGCAACAACAGCTTTTTCTGCTGCGTCAACGCTTTCGTCTGCTCTGTCTAAACCTTGATAATAGATAGATGCAACAGGACCTTTTGTATTTCTACAAACTTCCTTAGCCGCTTCTACACCACCATTGTTTAAAGCATCCTCAACATTTTGCTGAAGCTTCTTAGTGTTTGTAGTAGAAAGGTTTAAAAAGATAATTCTTTCAATTGCAATGGCAAGTCCAAGAATTAAACATAATAATACAATCCCCATAAACTCTGGTCCACCTTCAATAAAACGTTTTTTTAATTCCTGGTGGAAGGATAATTCTTCGGAAGTGTCTTCTGCCACTTCATCTTGTACTGTTGCAGTAGCTATAGGTGCAATAAATAATTGCATGTTTGTCGATAATAACTGAGCAGGAACAGTAGCCGCTTTTACATTAGCAAAACACATTACTGTAGCGATTGCCAGAATAGAGAATAATCTTTTCATTGCGCTGATTCTTAATTTTAATTAGTTAAAGGGTTAAAGATAAAAAAATAATATAAATTCTATTAAAATTTTGATAATAATGCAGAGAGGAAGGGATTCGAACCCTCGATACGCTTGTGACGTATACACACTTTCCAGGCGTGCGCCTTCGACCACTCGGCCACCTCTCTATGAAATTTTTCCCAAAATTTGGTTGGCAAATAACAAAAAAAAAGTTAGCTGATAAAATTTGAGGCGTTAATTTTCTGACATTTCCCCACGCAGAGAAGTTTCGAATATGGTTTTAAGGACTTTAGCCGGAATTTCCTCTCCTAGCAAATACATCAATTTTGCTACTGCAGCCTCCGTAGTGCAATCATTACCCGATATCACACCTGCTTTTTGGAGTGCAACACTTGTGCTATATTTACCCATTTCGACAGATCCACCGGCACATTGCGTGACATTTACCACGGGAACACCCCGCTTAATTGTTTCAGAAATTAAATCTATAAACCATTCTTTAGTCGTGGTATTTCCAGAACCGTAGGTTTCTAGAATAATTCCTTCTATTGCTTTTGAAGCGAAAATTTCACTCAAAATCGACGATTTTATCCCCGGAAACATCTTTATAATAAGCACATTATTGTTAAAATGTGTGTGGTATTGTAATTTCTTACGTCGATTTGCTGCCCGAAGAACAGAATAATTCACCTTTAAATGCACTCCTGATTCTACTAAAGCAGGGTAATTATAAGATTTAAAAGCTTCAAAATGCTCTGCATTAATTTTAGTCGTTCTGTTTGCTCTTAATAATTTGTACTCAAAATATAACCCAACCTCGGTTATAACCGGTTTCGATTTTTCCTGCAAAGCAGCGATCTGAACAGCGGTAATCAAATTCTCTTTGGCATCTGTTCGCAAGTCCCCGATTGGAAGCTGTGATCCTGTAAAAATTATTGGTTTTGCCAGGTTTTCAAACATAAAGCTAATAGCCGAAGCTGTATACGACATCGTATCACTACCATGTAAAACTACAAATCCATCATAGGCTTCATAATTGTGATAAATTAAATCTCCCAGAACCTTCCACTGTTCAACGTCCATATCAGAAGAGTCAATGGGTTCTTTAAAGCTAAGAGTTTCTATTTTACATTCCAGCTGCCTGAGCTCCGGTATTTTTGATAAAAGTTCATCAAAATTAAAGGACACCAACGCTCCTGTCTCAAAATCCTTTATCATACCTATAGTACCGCCCGTATAGATAAGCAGTATTGTTGGTGTAGTTATCATATCTATCTTATTATACTTCCTTATTTAACTTTCCAAGCAATTTTATATTCCAAATATTTCTTTAGAATTGAGTGTGGTTTGCTTCGCAATCTCTTTTATTGATAACTGATAAATATCAGATAAACGATCGGCTACCTCCACCAGGTAAGAACTCTCATTTCGTTTACCTCGATAAGGAACAGGTGCAAGATAAGGTGCGTCTGTCTCCAATACCAGATGTTTTAGATCAATTTGATTAAGGAATTTATCGATTTTTCCGTTTTTGAAGGTAACCACACCTCCGATTCCCAGCTTTAGATTAAGATCAATTGCTTGCTTGGCATGTTCCAGTGTTCCTGTAAAGCAATGAAAAATCCCTCTCAGCGCTTCAGATTTTTCTTCTTCCAAAATTTCAAATACTTCATCAAAGGCATCACGACAATGAATTACTATCGGTAACCCAAACTCCTTGGCCATTCGAATCTGTTCTCTAAACCCTTCTTGCTGTTGTTTCAAAAATGAGGTATCCCAATATAAATCAATCCCAATTTCGCCTACAGCATAAAACTTAGCGCCCTCATCGCTCCCATTACGAGACATTAAAGCCTTTTTAACCTGAGCTAGTTCATCTAAATAATTTTCTTTTACATGTGTAGGATGAAGTCCTGCCATCAAAAAAACATGTTCAGGAAAACGCTTCTCGATAGCAAACATTGCTTCGGTATACGTAGAATCAATGGCAGGTACAAAAAATCGCTGAACGCCACGATCTATAGCACGCTGCATCATTTCTATCTGATCCTCTTCAAAAGACTCGCTATATATATGTGTATGTGTATCTGTTAAAACCATGCGGTAAAATTAATTAATTTACTTGCCAGAGCAGCAGATTTCATCTAAATATTAATTAAATCGATCCTTGCCAAAAGTAATAATCTTATTTTTACTAAAATTCTACAACAATTCATGACTACGTTACGGAAATTCTTAGTTAACCAGGGGTATACCAAAATTAAACTTACACTAACCAAAACTAATCACTTTGAAGCAAAGGCTATTTTGAACACGGTGGAAGGAAACTTCATAATTGACACTGGCGCTTCTAATTCGTGCGTCGGTTTTGAAGCATCAGAAAAATTTGATTTATTCACGCAAGAAAGTGAAATTAAAGCTGCCGGAGCCGGAGCTAATGATATGCTTACACAATTATCGAATAACAACACACTCAATTTAGGTAAATGGAACACCCGCAAAGTGTCTTTGGTACTTTTTGACCTGTCCCATGTAAATCAGGCTCTAGTGACACACAATGCCGATCCCGTGGATGGGATTATTGGTGCAGATATTCTTAAAAAAGGAAAGGCCATTATAGATTATGCGAACAAGGCCCTGTATCTTAAATAAACCAACTACATACCTGTCCTAATGGCCTCTACAGGATCCAGACGTGAAGCGGAGATGGCCGGCAGAATACCGGATATTAATCCGATAATTGAGGATACCAAGGTACCTAACGCTATATTCCAAGGCGATAATATAAATTCAAAATCTCCCGTAAATTGTGACGCGGCTAAGGAGATAAGATATACCAGAAATAGTCCGATTAATCCACCTATCAATGAAAGAATTACCGCTTCAAACAAAAACTGAAACAAAATAAATTTATTTTTTGCGCCCAGTGATTTTTGAATTCCAATAAGGTTTGTTCGTTCTTTAACACTCACAAACATAATATTTGCAATACCAAATCCCCCAACAAGTAAGGAAAAACCACTAATCATCAAACCGATTATATTCATTTGTCCTGTAATATTATCGATAAAGTCTGTAAATCCTTGTAATTGATTAACAAAAAAATTATCAATTTCATCGGTTTTTATTCCCCGAAACGCACGTAGTCTTTGCGTTACACTCGCCACAAATTCTGCCACGTCAGTGCCGGACTCCGGTTTAATAATTATTGCGGGAAATGTAAATTTATTGTTATTCCCATAAATTCGTCGCACCATATTTACAGGAACAATTGCGGCTGTATCTTTTGAATTACCAAAAAGCCCTGCTCCTTCCTTTTTTAGAACGCCTAGAATGGTAAATTTTCTTCCGTACAAACGCACCTTCTTACCAATAGGATTCGTATCACCGAATAATTGCTTTGCGATTTCATCTCCCACTACCATAACAGGTGATCCTGCCATGGATTCTTGCTCGTTATAAAAACGACCGTCAACAACCTGCAATTCCTCAATATTATAATAATCGTGAGAGACCGGCACTATTTCTACGTTGCTTATACTCTTGTCTTGATGTTTAATCGTTTCCGGTCCTACATTCAGCACAAAGCTTGCAGCTTTTAAATCTGGAAGGTTGCGATTCAAATATTGATATTCCTCATACGTAACATCAGGAAATTGCTCTCTTTTCCATTGTGGAATATTAGAAGGCCCAAATGAAAAACGCATAAGATAAATCGTACTATTGTCTAAAGAACTAATACTACCTTTAATTTCTTTTTCCAGAGAATCCACTGCAGCTAAAACGCCAATTATCGAGAAGATTCCGATAGTAACCCCTAACAGTGACAAAAACGTACGCAATTTATTATTAGTAAGTGCACTTACCGCAAAATTAAAGCTCTCTTTTAAAATTCTTAAATAAATCAGCATAATCCGCGTTTTAGCAATCAATTATCAACACATACATGATAGGACGTTGAAGATAAAGTTTTGTTACAATCTCTACAAACAAATCCCTGTATGAGATTGTTAATATGAGAACTAAATTGCTATTTTTGCGTTTTTACTAACTAAATGTACTCATGAGCAACACAACACTTGCAAAATCAGCATTAATTTCTGTCTTTAGTAAAGACGGACTCGCTCCAATTGTCAAAAAACTAGACGAACTTGGTGTGACTATTTATTCTACCGGAGGGACTGAAAAATTTATTAAAGATCTTGGTATACCTGTGGTTCCTGTAGAAGATGTAACCTCCTACCCTTCTATTCTGGGCGGAAGAGTAAAAACGTTGCATCCAAAAGTTTTTGGTGGTATTTTAAATCGTCAAGACAATAGCAGTGATGTGGCAGAATTAGAGCAATATGAAATTCCGCAAATCGACATTGTAATAGTTGACTTGTATCCATTTGAAAAAACAGTAGCCTCAGGAGCATCAGAACAAGATATTATTGAAAAAATAGATATTGGTGGTATTTCTCTTATTAGAGCTGCTGCTAAAAATTTTAAAGATGTTACCTGTGTTTCATCCATGAATGACTATAAAGAGTTTTTGGATATTTTAAACGAAGGAAATGGTAAAATTTCACTTACTGAACGAAAACGCTTTGCAGCTAAAGCATTCAATGTTTCGTCTCATTATGACACCGCTATCTTTAATTATTTTAATACAACTGAAGAAATAGCTTCCCTTAAGTTAAGTGAGTCTGAAGGAAAAACACTTCGTTATGGTGAAAACCCACATCAAAAAGGAACTTTCTTTGGCGATTTTGACGCAATGTTTGAAAAGTTACACGGGAAAGAGTTGTCCTACAACAATCTTTTGGACGTAGATGCAGCTGTGAATCTTATGAGCGAATTCAAAGGAGAAGCCCCAACCTTTGCTATTTTAAAACATAATAATGCTTGTGGTCTTGCGCAACGCAACACTATTTTTCAAGCCTATACCGATGCCTTAGCCGGGGATCCTGTATCAGCATTTGGTGGCATACTGATATCAAATACCGAAATTGATCGTGATACGGCAGAAGAAATTCATAAACTATTTTGCGAAGTTGTAATTGCACCTTCTTACAGCAAAGATGCGGTCTCAATTTTACAAGGTAAAAAGAATAGAATTCTATTAATTCAAAAAGACATTAAACTTCCAGAAAATCAGGTGCGAACCTGTCTTAATGGATTTCTGTTACAAGACAAAGATCTTAAAACAGATACTGTTGAAGATCTCAAAACCGCTACCAAAATAACTCCAACCGCCAACCAAACTGATGACCTGTTATTTGCCTCAAAAATTTGTAAGCACACAAAATCAAACACTATTGTTTTTACTAAAAACAAACAATTATTGGCAAGCGGAACTGGACAAACATCTCGTGTAGATGCGTTAAAGCAAGCTATTGAGAAAGCTACTTCTTTCAATTTTGATCTTAATGGGGCGGTTATGGCCAGCGATGCCTTCTTTCCGTTTCCTGATTGTGTTGAAATTGCAGATCACGCAGGGATAAAAGCAGTCATTCAACCCGGAGGTTCCATCAAAGATCAATTAAGTATTGATTACTGTGATGAGAATGGAATTGCGATGGTTATGACAGGAACGCGTCATTTTAAACATTAATTTTAGTACATTTACTCCAACTCTAACCCTTTTTAATACAGTATATGGGATTTTTTGACTTCTTCACCGAAGAAATAGCTATAGATTTAGGTACCGCAAACACCCTTATCATACATAATGATAAAGTTGTTGTAGATAGTCCATCTATAGTCGCCCGGGATATCATGTCGGGTAAAATAATTGCCGCTGGTAAGCAAGCCGCGATGATGCAAGGTAAAACCCACGAAAACATAAAAACTATACGCCCTTTGAAGGATGGTGTGATAGCAGATTTTGATGCTAGTGAAAAAATGATAAGTATGTTTATCAGGGATATTCCGGCATTGAAGAAAAAGCTGTTTACTCCTGCATTGCGGTTAGTTATTTGTATTCCTTCGGGAATTACGGAAGTGGAAATGCGCGCCGTAAAAGAAAGTGCAGAACGTGTAAATGGTAAAGAAGTATACTTGATCCACGAACCTATGGCTGCTGCTATTGGTATTGGTGTAGATATTATGCAACCCAAAGGAAATATGATTGTTGATATCGGTGGGGGTACTACTGAAATTGCAGTTATAGCACTTGGTGGAATTGTGTGCGACAAATCTGTCAAAATTGCGGGAGATGTTTTTACCAATGACATCATTTACTACATGCGTACCCAACACAATCTTTATGTAGGAGAGCGCACTGCTGAAAAGATTAAAATTCAGATTGGTGCTGCTACCGAAGATTTAGAAATTCCGCCAGAAGAAATGAATGTTCAGGGTCGTGATTTACTTACTGGTAAACCGAAACAGGTGCAAATATCTTATAGAGAAATCGCAAAAGCTTTAGACAAATCTATCTTACGTATTGAAGATGCTGTCATGGAAACCTTATCGCAAACACCACCAGAGCTTGCGGCAGATATTTATAATACCGGAATTTATCTAGCGGGTGGAGGTTCGATGCTAAGAGGTTTGGATAAAAGGTTATCTCAAAAAACAGATCTCCCTGTATATATTGCAGAAGATCCGTTAAGAGCCGTTGTACGAGGAACAGGAATAGCGCTTAAAAATTTAATCAAATTTAAAAGTGTATTAATAAAATAAAAAAAGTAAATATATACCTTATTGTAAATTCTATCGTTATCCTGCTTCATTATGCAGGATAACGATTTTGCATACATAGGAATTTAACGTATAATATTAAGAGACCCCCTATCATATGCAGCAGATCATTAACTTTTTATTACGCAATAAAAATTTTCTGCTTTTTATATTTTTATTGCTTGTAGCTATCGGCTTTACTATACAGTCACATAGCTATCATCGCAGTAAAGTTATAAGTTCTACAAATTTTGTAAGTGGTGGTCTTTATAAATGGCAGCATTCAATTGGAAAATATTTTAATCTCATAAGTGTAAATGAACGTCTGCTTATAGAGAATGAATATCTGCGAAATCAACTTACCATAGCAACCGCGGATACGAGTAGCTCAAAAATTATTGACACAAGTACTTTTGCTACGCCATACTCCTACTTTCGCGCAAATGTCATTCGAAACGATTATCAAAAACGAGATAATTACATTTTGATTGATAAAGGTGCAAATGACAGTATTAAAATTGATATGGGCGTTATAACTGATAAAGGGATTGTTGGAATCATAGAAGACACGTCTGCTAATTATGCAAGAGTGATCTCTATCCTTAATAGCAACTCCAGAATTAATGCAGGTCTTAAAAACTCTGATCAATATGGCTCCTTACTATGGGATGGCAAAGACCCTAATATGGTTCAACTGGCAACCATCCCAAAACAAGCGATTATTAAAAAAGGTGATACTATCATTACTCATGGACGTTCTACAATATTCCCCAAAGGCATTGGCATTGGTGTGATAAGTAACTACACAATGAATCAAAATAATAGTTACTACCTCATTGAGGTAAAATTATTTAATGATATGACAGATATAGGGTACGTATATGCAATTGAAAATCACAATGCTGAAGAAATTAAAACATTACAAACTCTTGATGAATGAGTAACTCTATTTTAGTCCATATCGGAAGGTTTATAGTTTTAATATTGGCGCAGTCCCTCTTATTAAATAACATTAATTTCTTAGGATATCTCAATCCATACATTTATATTATTTTTATCCTTCTAGCACCAATTAACATTAACAGAAGCCTTTTTTTGATTACCAGCTTTTTCCTAGGGCTTTGTATAGACATTTTAGGAGACTCAGGGGGTGTACATGCTGCTGCATGCCTAGTTGCAACTTATGTGCGTCCTTTCATTTTGAGAACTGCTTTTGGGCTGAGTTATGAATTTCAGACGGTGAAATTGAGCAAGTTACGTTTTGGGGAACGCTTTATGTACGTAACTTTAACAGTTGTTGTTCATCATTTGGTATTGTTTTCGCTAGAAGTTTTTAACTTTATGCATATACTAATAATCCTTAAAAAAGCTTTATTTACTAGTCTGTTCACAATTTTGATGACGATGCTGATATTGGTTTTATTCCGAAAAAATGATACATGAGAAAATTGTTGCTTTATTTAATAATTATAACCACAGGAATAATTTTTATTGCCAGGTTATTCTACCTTCAAATTTATAATACTTCCTATGCCTCATTATCAGAAGATAATGCAATTAAAGTAATTTATGACTATCCGCAACGGGGAGCGATTTATGATAGAAATGGTAAGTTACTGGTTACTAATCAACCTTCCTACGATGTGATGGTAATTCCCAGAGAATTGAAGCCATTTGACACCTTGGAATTTTGTTCTGTTTTGAATATTTCAAAGGATAAACTTATTCGCAGACTTCAGAAGGCCAGATCTTATTCTCCCAGAGTTCCTTCTATAGTAATCCCTCAACTCACAAAAGATGAGTACGCCTTTCTTCAAGAAAAAATGAGGAAATTTGAAGGATTCTATATTCAAAAACGATCGCTACGTGATTATCAAACCTACCATGCATCCAATGTTCTTGGCTACATAGGCGAAGTAAACGATGCTGCTATTAGAAAAGATCCATATTATCTTTCTGGGGACCTTATCGGGATCGATGGGGTTGAGAAACAATATGAACAGGAACTCAGAGGTATTAAAGGAGTAAAAAGAATACAAAAAGATCGTTTCAATCGAGATATAGGTCCCTATAAAGAAGGTAAGTTTGACACCTTGCCCGTCAATGGTAAAGATCTTCAAATTACTATTGATATTGCTTTGCAAAAATATGGAGAACGCCTGATGGTCAATAAAAGAGGTGGTATTGTCGCGTTGGAGCCTAGTACCGGAGAAATCTTAGCACTGGTAACAGCACCAAGCTACAAACCGGAATTATTAGTTGGACGTAAGCGTTCCAGAGAGTTTACTAAGTTATTTTATGACACTATCGGAAAGCCTCTTTTTGACAGAGGAGTGAAAGGCGAATACCCCCCAGGATCCCCATTTAAAACAATTAATGCCCTTATAGGTCTTCAAGAAGGTATTGTTGATACTCAGGAACGATTTTCCTGTCATATGGGTTATTACTATGGAAAAACCAATAGACGATTGGGCTGTCACTCACACCGTAGTCCGTTAAATATGATTCCAGGAATTGCCCATTCTTGCAATGCGTATTTTGCCAATGTGTATCGACGAATCATTGAAAAATATGATACCCCTCAAGAGGGAGTTGATAACTGGAAAAAGCATGTTGAAAGTTTTGGCTTAGGTAATTATCTAGGTAATGATTTATCAGCAGGTCGTCCGGGGAGGGTTCCCAGCGCCGCGGATTATAATAAACAGTATGACTACCCTACATATAAGTGGTATGCAACCGGTACTATATCTAATGCCATCGGCCAAGGAGAAGTGCTCGCTACCCCCATTCAACTAGCAAATATGACAGCGGCTATTGCAAATCGCGGGTATTTTCACACCCCGCATATTATAAAGGCAATTGACAATAAACCAATCGAAGATAAAAATTATACGGTTCCAAAGAAAACCTCTATTGATAAAGAACATTTTGAACCAGTTATTGAAGGTATGCATCAAGTATACACACAAGGAACCGCTAGCTTTTTGCAAGTTGAAGGTATTGACATTTGTGGTAAAACAGGAACTGCAGAAAATTACACTAAGATAAACGGAGAACGCGTTCAACTTACAGATCATTCTGTTTTTATTGCCTTTGCACCTAAAGAAAATCCCAAAATAGCGCTTGCTGTTTTTGTTGAAAATGGATATTGGGGTGCTCGGTATGCAGGAAGAATTGCTTCTCTTATGATAGAAAAACATTTAAAAAACAGTATATCGAGAAAAGATCTTGAAGACTGGGTGCTTTCACATAGTTTAGAAGATGAATATGCCAAGCCCTACAGTAAAGAACCTTTTAAAATTAATCAATAGATGGCAAAATCGAGCATCGCCTCAATCGATTGGCTGACTGTATTTTTATTTACCCTCCTAGTGCTTTTTGGTTGGTTAAACATTTATTCTGCTTCTTACGGGGATGAATTTGCTTCTTGGACCGATTTTTCAAAAGTATATATTAAGCAGGGATACTGGATTGCCTTAAGTTTACTATTAATTATAATCACCCAAGCGATTGAAGCTAAATTTTATGAGCGTTTTGCCAGTGTGATATATGTATTTTCACTTGCTTCACTTGTCGGTCTTTTTATTTTTGGAAAAACTATATCCGGAGCAACTTCCTGGTATAATCTTGGATTTATGAGCATTCAACCTTCGGAATTTGCAAAAGCGGCTACTGCCTTAGCTCTCGCAAAGTTTTTGAGCGATATGCAAACTAATATACGATATCTCAATCATCAACTGAAAGCATTTCTAATTATAGCGTTGCCAGCTTTAATCATTATACCACAACCAGACCCTGGCAGTGCTTTGGTTTATAGTGCTTTTTTATTTCCATTATATCGTGAAGGTCTAGCAGCAACCTATTTAATTATTGGCGCATCTGCAGCATTTTTATTTGTATTAACCTTGTTATTCGGTCCGATCTGGGTAGTTGTAGGTCTAGCAGTCGCCATGTTTATGTTTTTACTAAAGAACCGAAAACGAAAACCGAAATATTCGAGATATTTATTAGTCCTTTTAGTTGTCACAGGGTTTTGCTTTTCAGTAAACTATATTTTTAACAACGTATTTGAACAACGGCATCGTGATCGATTTAATATTGTTTTGGGTAAAGAAGTTGATGCCAAAGGTATTGGATATAATACAAACCAAAGCCAGATCGCTATAGGAAGTGGCGGCTGGACTGGAAAGGGATGGAAAGAGGGAACCCAAACTAAAGGAGGCTTTGTTCCAGAGCAACATACTGACTATATCTTTAGTACTGTAGGTGAAGAATGGGGCTTTCTTGGTGCCACTGCCGTAATTTTATTATTTATTTTTCTCCTTGCCAGACTATTGTTTATGGCTGAGCGTCAAAAGTCTACATTTAGCAGAATTTATGGATATAGTGTTGTTGGAATTCTATTTGTCCATTTTGCGGTAAATGTTGGTATGGTTACAGGATTGTTACCTACTGTGGGTATACCCTTACCCTTTTTTAGTTATGGTGGTTCAGGACTATGGGGTTTTACACTACTGCTCTTTATCTTTATTAAACTGGATGCAAACCGGGTTAACGAATGGTAACTATTTTATAGACTCCAACTTTTTCTATCAATTGAAGATTCCAATATTTCTTCCATTGAATTATCCATTTTTTCAAAAAAATCTATACCGGTACGCATCTCTATTTGATCAATAGTAGTTTGATAATGATTTAAAGCCTTAGCTACGTCTTTATTAGGAATAATAAAAGCTGCCAAGCGATACGTATTACCTTCTTCACGAAGAATTATTTTATAAAAATAACGAGGAACAGATACTGCTTCATATCCAATACTTTCCAGACCCTCATCTAAAATACCTCCTGTGATTACGATGAGTGAATTATATTCCTTCGTCCAATAGCGCACTCGTTGTTCTAATTGATTCCAAATTCCCTGATTAAATTCAGGCAATTGAGGTGCGATATTCGAAGTTAGAAAAGTCTCCTCAAAGGCTTTATACGAAAATTTGCGATCCCCTGCAGGACATAAATGCCCTCTATCATACCCGGATTTCTTATAATTTCTCCAGTCTGCTGAATGGGTACGTACTTTAGGATCCTCAACAAAGTAAGGCCGCTTATACTTATTTGGACTCAATTGATTACGGTTTAACCTATATAAAACCCACTCCGCTTGTTCATGATCCTCGTGGTAGGACAGCGTGTAAAAATCATGGTTAATAATTATTCCGGTAGTAGAACTGGGAAGATATGGTGAAATAGAGTCTGACGTTGCTGTTACCTCTTGATCAGATACGACTAAGCTATCAAGCCAATACTCAATATAATAGAAACCTATGGCACATAATAGTACTAATGCAGGATATATAAATTTTCTTAATTTCAAAACTAGTTCAATTAAAATTTGGTAGCCAAATATAAGTCAACTGTTTAAATAGTGGCGTGAATAGAAAAACTATGTTTTAAAAGATTATGCCGTCTTTAAAACTATGACGAATAATAAACTTAATTAAGAAATAGCGAAAGATTTTTTACCAATTCTCAATAAAAAAGAAAATTATGATACATTTAACTATATGTAGTGCATAACGTTAAATAAGCTAGTTTGAAGGTATTTTCATCAGTTACCAATTCATGCCTGACAACAATGAAATCAAGCATTGCCAAACAAATTACGTGAATGCCATAATTGTTTCAGGTAATAACAGTCGTTCGCTTTCAAAAACTTCTTTTACATTTACAAAACAATTAGCATTTGCTTTCATACACAAATCATCTTCATTTCATAAGGGATTAAATAATGGGTATTCAACCTCATTTATTTAAGAGCTTAGTTTCAAACTAACATTATTTTAGATTAAACAGAAAACAGACATAGGTATGAGTGTCTTTAACTGTTCATACAACTATAAACCTAAATCTAATTAATGATGTTAAAAAACATTTTACAACTAAACGGAGTTCAGGAACTGAACAAAGAGCAAAAAAGTAAATTATCAGGAGGTGGAAGAGATCCAAGACCACCTGTAACAGAAGGCGTTTGTGTAGACAATCAAGGATACTTTTATTTTAGACCATGTACAGAAACTTGCGATGACGGTACAGTTCCACAAGATTGTCCGATATAATATATAACACTAAAAGAGGTATGTACAATACCTCTTTTTTTTATCTCTTAAATGAAAAAACTGCCTTTTTTATTACGGAATTCACTTTCAAATCATACGTCTTTTCTTTACCAATTTTTCACTTGAAAAATGTATCTTAGAATATCAAAAGTTTACTCTAAAACCAATGGATAAACTCTAAAATCTATGACTAATACTATCGAACAGATCACCAATTCTTTACTTATTAAAAATAAAATAAATGGTTTTGATAAGAAAGACTTAGAATTACAACTGCAAATACACCCAAACTATCCAAGTTTTCAATCCATTACTGACACTTTAGATTACTTTACTATAGAAAACATTGCTGTCGAAGTTCCTCCGAATGCATTGGATCAATTACCTAAAACATTTGTCACAATACTGGAGCATGATGATAAGACGGAAATAGCTTTGATTGTTAAAACTGACAAAAAAATTACAATTAAGCACACGTCTGTATCTCAATCTAGTATGAGCTACGAAGAATTCAAGGAGATATGGATTCCTAAAATAATCGCCGTCGAAGAAGGTGAGCCAGAACAAAAAACTAAAAAGCATAGCAACTTTTTGAAACAAGCTATTCTAGCTGTTGCCGGTATTGCTATTGCAGTTCAGTTATACGTCTTACAATTAACACTGCTAGATGCTTTGATTATTGGACTTAGTGTTGCCGGCGGAATTTTAAGCTTCTTTGCAGTAAGAGAAAGTCTTGGTTATAAATCTCAAGTGCTGCAATCTTTCTGCACAACCATCAAACAATCCAATTGCAACCAAGTTATTACCAGCAAGAAAGGTGAACTTTTACCAGGCATTTCCTTTGCAGATACCGGTATCATATTTTTTACAATTTTAAGTACTTATATTCTACTGTTTGGTGTAGATAGTATTCTTATCATTCCATCGCTGCTTGGATTTCCTTTTATTCTATACTCCTTGTATTCACAGCAATTCATTATTAAACAATGGTGTATGCTTTGTTTGGGGATTAGCGCAATAACAGTTCTTTTGAGCGGAATTCTGTTTTTAAATTATGCATTTCATTTCAATCTAGACGATTTACTAGCTCTTACCCTAATTTCTTCTGTAATTTCTCTGATCTATTTAAACTTGAAAAATTACATAAAGGAAAACAGAACTCTCAAAACCAACAATCTCAAATTACACAAATTCAAAAGGAATCCTGAGTTGTTTGAACAACTCTTATTCAAATCGTCCCCTGTTCAACAGCAAACCTTTAATCATGAAATTATACTAGGTAATCCTAAAGCTCCTTTTGCGATAACAAGCTTAACAAACCCACTCTGTGGTTTTTGTAAAGCGGCATTTGAAAGTTACATCAAAGTGCTTAAAGCTTCAGGAGAAAACCTTAAAATTATAGTAAGAATGCCTGTTAATACTGAAAAAATTGAAGCTCCTGCAAGCAGAATTGCGTATCGTTTACTAGAAATATACGAAAAAGAAGGTCAAAAAGGTTTCATTGAGGCATACGCCAACTGGTTTGAAAATCGAACAATCGAAACATGGAGTAAAAAATACGGGCTTCCGGAATTTACTGCTCAACACACCGAACTCTTAAATAAACAAAAAGAGTGGGCTACAAAGAATAACCTAAATTATACTCCGGCGACCATCATAAATAATAGACTCTATCCTAAAACCTATGATTACGAAGAGTTTTTTTACTTTACACAGCATCTTCTGGAGAACTACGAGAGTGAGCCAATAGAAACTCGTGAAGTTGTCAGTGCTACCTAATAATATCAGACATAAAGCTTGAGTGCCCTTAATAGTTCAAGTACTATTATAATTACCTTAAAACTGTAAGTATGTTAAACAAAATCAAAAATTTGAATGGAGTCCAAAAATTTAAAAAATTTTAAAAATCTAAAGTACTGGGAGGACGAATACCAACACTAAAAGAATTCTGTTGCGGTCCTCGATCTCAAGGTTGGTGGATACAACAATATCCTTTTTTAGGCAATGATCCATATTATACATGCGGCATTGACACTTGCGGAAATCAATAATTGAACTGATCTTCACTATCTTATATGAACGTGGTAAGCTTTGTCAGTTATCTAAATACTTCACTTTCCACGTTTTATTAGTTTAAAATTAACCCTTCACATCAAGGGCATCTCTCAAAGCATTCCCGATCAGCATAAAAGCCATAACTAGGCTCATGATTCCTAATCCGGGAATAACGGCCAAATAAGCCTTACCCAAAATTATGTATGAATAATGATCCTTAATCATTGCTCCCCAACTTGGCATTGGAGGTTGTGCTCCTATTCCCAGAAAACTTAAACCACTTTCCAACAAAATTGCACTTGCAAAATTTGCAGCTGAAATAACGATCACCGGAGCCAAACTGTTAGGTAACACATGTTTTAAAATAATACGTTTATTCGTATAACCCAGCGCTCTGGCAGCAGTTACATACTGCATTTCCTTTATACTAAGCACTTGACCTCTTACCACGCGCGCAACCTCCACCCACATCGTAATACCTACGGCTATAAACACTTGCCAAAAGCCTTTACCTAATGCTAAGGTAATTGCGATCACTAATAGAAGCGTCGGTATCGACCAGGTTACATTAATCAACCACATGATTGCCGCGTCTATCTTACCCCCATAATACCCGGCTACCGCTCCAAGTGATATTCCTACAAGAAGTGAAATAAACACCGCCACAAAACCAATAGAAAAGGATATTCTTATTCCGATTAGCATTCTACTTAATAAATCTCTGCCATATTTATCAGTTCCTAATATAAAAGTTTTTTCTTTTATATAAGTTCTAACAATTGCTTCGTTCGATAAACCAGAGGGAAAAACATCAAATGGAACTACTTTTGTCAAACCCTGCAATTCCCCTTCGCTATAAGGAACAATTTCAATTCCTTGCTCACTAATATTATAACTTTCGATGGGGAGTTCAGAATCAGTATTGCTAATTCCGAAAAAAAAATTATTTAAAAAAAAGTTTTCCTCCCTGTTCTTTGATGGAACGGTAAGTATTTCTACTGTAAACCCCGGTGCTTTTGAATGAATAGATAAATGCATTTGATTAGCATTCTTAGAATTGTCCGGAGCAATAGCATAGGCAAAAATTGCAATTAAAGCACAGATGATTATAAAGGATAAACTAAAAACGCCCCAAAGATTGTTTTTAAATCTTTGGAGCGCCTTATTACTTAAACTCTTAGACGGTTTTGATGCCATTCAGTATTATTAATTCTTTAAAGATAAAGTGGTAGTAGATTCATGCTTTATCGTATTGACTTTCATGTCTTCTAAAACACTTATAGCCTCTTCTATATACACATCTTTACTCAAACTTTGATGCCATCTGTTTCTCTTCTCTTTAAGCACTGTATCTTTATTCATCAATTGCTGCTCATATGGCAACGACTCATAGGTGAGATTTGTTTTATAATCGCTAATAGCCTCAAAACGTTTCGCCTGACTTTCATTTTCTTCTATATTCTTTTTATACTCTTGATAGTTTAAAGAATATCTGTTAACATCACGCTTTTCTCTTACCCATTTAGCATTCTCTTCAATCAGCTTTAACTGACTATTTTGCTGCATACGTGCTTTACTATTATCAATAGTTTTGTCAAAATTAATATATCCATTCCACGGCGTATACTCAGCAGCTGCAATTTTATCCCACGGTAGAGGGTTTTCCTGATCCTTCTCGCCGATGTCGATATAGCTATAACGATCTGGTACTACAACATCACTTTTAACACCTTCTAATTGTGTAGATCCACCATTTACTCTATAGAATTTCTGAGTGGTTAGTTTGAGAGCCCCTAAATCTCCAAAATCATTGCTACGCATCCAACGATTTAAATCCATAACATTTTGCACGGTTCCTTTACCATATGTTTGCTTACTACCTATTATTATAGCTCTCTTATAATCCTGCATTGCAGCCGCCAAAATTTCGGAAGCCGAAGCTGATAATTCATTTACCAAAATTACCAACGGACCATCCCAAAGAATGCTTCGATCCTTATCACTCAATACTTCAGGAGATTCTTCTTTTGTACGAACTTGCACGATAGGTCCTTTTTCGATAAACAAACCGGCAATATCAACGACAGTTTGCAAAGATCCTCCACCATTATCTCGCAAATCAATAACCAATCCATTCATATTTTGTTCTTTTAAACGGATAATCTCTTGTTTAACATCTTTGGCAGCATTTCTTTGATTGTAGTCCTGCATATTAAAATAGAACTTTGGTAAATTAATAATTCCGAAGTTCTTACCATTCTTTTTTACCAAAGAAGATTTGGCATATGTCTCTTCTAACTCGACAACATCTCTTACGATATCAATATTCTCAATGGTACCGTCCACCTTTTTAACAGTTAGGGTAACCTTGGTACCTTTTGGACCTTTAATAAGACTTACAGCATCATCCAAACGCATTCCGACTATACTTACGGGTTCTTGTTCATCTTCCTGCTTTACCTTCATAATAAGGTCTCCAACCTCAACTTTATTTCCTCGCCAAGCCGGACCTCCTGAAATCACCTCAATAATCTTAACATTGTCGTTCTTTTTTTGGAGTCTCGCCCCAATACCTTCAAGTTTACCGGACATAGCGATATCAAAACGATCTTTATCCTGCGGTGCAAAATAATAGGTATGTGGATCAAATTCTTCAACAATAGAATTAATGTAAATTGAAAACCAATCCTTACGTTCTAAATCATCTGCAAATTCAAAGTATTCATTAATTGAGGATTGTGTTAATTTTCTCGCTTCTTCCTCAAGAACAACACCGGTTTTTCGCTTATAATTCTTATTCTTCGCTAAAGAATCCAATTGTTCCTCAACTTTATCATAATAGCTCGATAAACCATTAAACTTAAGCTGTAATCTCCATCGATTCAACATTTCCTCTTTAGTTGTAACATAGGATAGCTTATCATAATTCGTATCAATTGATTCCTGCAAATCAAAGTTGAAAGGTTTATCCAGAATACTTGCATAGAGCACTCTTGCTTCTGCCATACGTTGTTGTAATCGATCATACGTAAGATTAAAGAAAGCTATATCTTTACTTCTAATCTGATCATCTATTAATGTTTCGTATTGCTTAAACTCTTCTATATCACTCTTGTAGAAATAGCGCTTTAATGGGTCTAATGCATCAATATAATCGGAGAAAACTTCTTTAGAGAAATCATCATTTACTTCCTTGGCATCATAATGGCCTTTGCTCAGCACATAGCTAATCAAATCAATTAGTAATTTATCCTTATCGGGATCATTTTCAACATTTGTAGTAAAACTGCACGAAGCAGCAGATATTATAACGGTAAGCATCAATATCAGAAAACTCTTTTTCATACGCTTATTTAATTTAGGGATTTTAAGCAAAATACATTAAAAATCGTGCCAATGAAGAGTAATAATACTAAAATTTTCTTAAACAAACTAATTCTTTAACCGATCTCGAAGTATTCCTAAATTCAGAATAAAATGATGTATTTTTACCTCTTAATTTATTTTTTACATGGCTGATAAAAAACCTCTCATATTAGTAACCAACGATGACGGAATCACCGCTCCCGGAATACGAACGTTAATAGCTGTCATGAAGGAAATTGGCGATGTCATTGTGGTTGCACCTGATAGTCCGCAAAGTGCTATGGGTCATGCAATTACCATAAACAACACCTTGTACTGCGATCCGATAGAGATTGAAAAAAATGCATCTCACAGTGAGTACAGTTGTTCTGGCACCCCGGTAGATTGTGTCAAAATGGCCACCCGTCAAATATTAAATAAAAAACCGGACTTGTGTGTTAGCGGTATTAATCATGGATCAAACTCTGCGATAAATGTTATTTATTCGGGTACAATGAGTGCTGCCGTAGAAGCCGGAATAGAGGGAATACCTGCAATAGGATTCTCGTTATTGGATTACAGCATGACCGCCAACTTTGAGCCTTCAAAAAAATATGTGAAAGCAATTGTAGAAAATGTGCTCACCAATGGCTTACCGAAAGGTGTTGTCTTAAATGTGAACATTCCTAACCTGAAATCCGTTGATATTAAAGGAATTAAAGTGTGCCGACAAGCAAATGCACATTGGAAGGAAGAGTTTGATAAAAGACAGAATCCTATGGGTAGAGATTATTATTGGCTGTCCGGAAAATTCATCAATGAGGATAAGGGAGAAGATACAGATGAGTGGGCCTTACAACATGGCTTCGTCTCTGTAGTACCCACACAGTTTGACTTAACAGCTCATCATTACATACAAGAATTAAATAACTGGAATTTAAATGATTAAGAAAGAAATAGGACTTGGCTTAGCCATCGGGTTGATTGCGAACACTTTTGGTTTTATACTATGTGTACTGGTGTTTTCTATGTTATCGGTATCAGGGCTTTCTTTTACAGAAACACTCGCTGCATCTATTAAGAATGATACATTTGGTAATTTAATTACCCTTGGTGCTATTCTAAACCTGGGGGCTTTTTTTCTTTTTCTGAAACAAAACAAGCCATATCGCGCTCGTGGCGTACTTCTTGCTACGCTTTTTGCAGCAATAGTAATTATGATAAGTAAATTTTTATAACCATATCGTACGCTGTACTTATAAACTGTAATCCTATGAAGTATTATCTTATCGCCGGGGAGGCCTCTGGAGATTTACATGGTTCTAACCTTATGAGGTCTATATTGCAACATGATGAACATGCTGAATTTAGATATTGGGGCGGAGAACTTATGCAAGAAGTAGGTGGTAGCTTGGCTAAACATTATCGAGACCTTGCAATAATGGGGTTTATTGAAGTTATCTTGAATCTAAATACGGTTCTAAAAAATATTGCTTTTTGTAAGCAAGATATTGATGCCTACAACCCGGATGTGATCATTTTTATAGATTATCCCGGAATTAATTTAAGAATTGCAAAGTGGGCCAAACAAAAGGGTTACAAAACCCATTACTACATATCTCCCCAAATTTGGGCCTGGAAAGAAGGTCGAATTAAAAGCATCAAACAAAATGTTGATGCCATGTATGTAATTCTGCCGTTTGAAAAATCATTTTATGAAGAAAAGCATAATTATCCAGTTAATTTTGTCGGACATCCTCTAATAGATGCCATAGCTGCTCATAATCAAATTACACCCCAAGAGTTTAATGACAAGCATGGTCTTGACAACCGACCAATCATAGCAGTTCTTCCCGGAAGCAGAAAACAGGAAATCTCTAAAATGCTCGAAGTGATGTTGAGTGTAGTAGATGATTTTACCGATTATCAGTTTGTTATTGCGGGAGCACCAAGTCAAGATCCGGAGTTTTATCAACAATTTATTGGCAACGAGCGTGTTCATCTTGTTATGAATCAAACGTACGACTTACTAAGTTTGAGTAATGCTGCCCTAGTGACTTCTGGTACTGCTACTTTGGAAGCCGCCTTATTTAAGGTTCCGCAAGTAGTTTGTTATAAAGGAAGCAGTATCTCTTATGAGATTGCTAAAAGAATTGTGAATCTTGACTACATCTCGCTGGTAAATTTGATCATGAATAAGCCGGTAGTTACAGAGTTAATACAAAAAGATTTTAATAGTAAACGCCTCAAGGAAGAGCTTTCGGTGATAACCGATGGTTATAAAAGAGCAGTCATGTTTTTGGATTATTACGACTTAGAGCAAGAATTAGGTGGCAAAGGTGCAAGTGACAAAACTGCTCGGTTAATTGTTGCATCTGTCTCATGACCTAAGCCTCAAATAAACTGTTAAGAAATCTTTTATTATATTCGTAAGAATTCAAGATATACATTACCCATGTTTATGAGATATTTAGGTCCTACACTAATTTTGATCTTTCTTTTAGTCTCCTGCGGACCTTCAAAAAAGGCTGCAGTTATAACCAAACCCACCGCTACCAAAGCTGCTATCATACCTTCCATCCCAAAAGATGAAATGGCAAATAGCATCATCCAATACGCTCAAACCTTTAATGGTACACGTTATAAATATGGAGGTACTACAAAAAAAGGAATGGATTGTTCGGGACTTATCTATACTTCTTTTAAGAAAGAAAATATTGTTTTACCCAGAACATCCCGGGCCATGTCTACGCAAGGTGAATGGATCCCCCTACGCAAAGCGGAAAAAGGGGATTTGGTTTTCTTTAAAACTAACAAAAAGAAAAATATTATTAACCACGTAGGACTTGTTATTGAAACTGGAAGTACGCTGAAGTTTATACATGCATCTGTTTCTAAAGGAGTAGTTGTATCAAGTCTGGATGAGCGCTATTGGAACAATTGTTTTTCGGGAGTGCGTAGAGTTTTATAGCATATAAAATGAGGCTAGTAAACAAACCTTTATTAGCGTTAACTACTTGCATTGTTTTAGGTGTCATTTGCTCTCATATCTTTCAGATTTCTCTTTTACTTTCTTTTCTTTTATTTGGCGCTTGTTCATTATTGCTATGCATTGCATTTATTTGTTCGATGCAAAAAAGATGTAAACCGTTACTATTTTCCCTCATCACCCTAGTAACGTTCTTCTCTTTTGGAAACTTAATCAGCCAAGTTCATCAGCCCAAAAACTACGTATCCCACTATACAAATCAATTCTCACAAGCTCAATTTTCGGATCAAAAGTATGGATTACTTTTGGTTATCGACCAAAGAGTCAATTCTTCAAATTACTATGACAAATATATTGTTAAGGTAAAAGAAGTAAATACAATACATGCACGAGGAACACTTTTGCTCCGTATACCAAAGGTATCACCCCTACGACCTTTAAAACCCGGAATGACTGTAAGCATTCATGCCTTCATTGAGGAACTTCCGAAAGTTTTAAATCCTAATCAATTTGATTACGCGGGCTATTTGAATTCAAAATTTATTTATCATCAAGTAACTGCCAAGGCAGATAAAATAAAAATCCACTCCCACTTTACTTTTTCTTTAAAAGGATTGGCATTCGAATTTCGATCCAAACTATTAAGTTCGTTGAGGCAACACAATTTCAGTGAATCTGATGTAGCGTTCATGAATGCACTCATTTTAGGTCAAAAACAAGACCTCAGTAAAGACACCTCAACAGCTTTCCGAAATGCCGGTGTCATTCATGTATTAGCGGTCTCAGGTTTGCATGTGGGTATTATTTTACTGTTTTTAAACATGGCTTTAAAACCACTGGATCGTTTTACCAAATTCGGCAGGATCATAAAGCTACTTACCATCTTACTACTCCTTTGGGTATATGCAGTAGTATCAGGGTTATCGCCATCTGTTCTTAGAGCTGTAACAATGTTTACCTTTATTGCTATAGCTATTCAAACACAAAGGCGATCCGCTACCCTCAATGCTTTAATAGCTTCCTTATTAGTGTTGCTATGCTATGAACCTTATTATCTTTTCGAAACCGGCTTTCAATTGAGTTATATGGCTGTAGCAAGCATCCTGTTTATCTATCCTAAAATCAGCCAGCTCATACGTCCTAAAAATACTTTTCTAAAAAAAATCTGGGAGCTTTCAAGTGTAACGCTTGCAGCGCAGATAGGTTTATTACCCTTACTGCTATATAATTTTCATCAATTTCCGCTACTTTTTTTACTCTCGAATATTGTTATACTGCCCATCATCACTATTTTATTATTTAGCGGTATTGTGATAAGCATGCTCTCCTTAACTAATAGTTTACCGGATATACTTCGTCAGGGGTATTCATCGTTACTGGACCTGAATCAAAATATAATACACGTTATAGCTTCGTACGACTCACTGATTTTAAAAAATATCCATTTTTCATCGACACTATTAGTCTCAGGATATATAGCCTTACTACTAATAGTAATTGCTTTTTATACCGCACGCAAAAAGAGATTAATGCTCACAGCAATTGCTCTACTCGCTATCTCAACAGGATTTATTATAGAAGACATGCGATTGGCAGGTAAAAAAGAACTCGTAATTTTTCATAAAACAAAGCATTCAATACTAGGGATCTTAGATACAGATCACCTTTTAATTTATGCATCAAATTTAAATTTTGGAACAGGAAGTAACCGCTCTTTTGATCCTTATTTGCGTGCAAACAAAGCTTCGCTCCATACACTTTTTGCTCTGGAGAATGCCTACACCTATTACCGGTTAAAACTCCTTAGAGTAAATTCTGAAACCATTGCGATGAATAGTGATACTACAACAGATATTTTATGGCTCACCGATTCTCCTAAAATACACCTCCTCAAAGTAATAAATGACTTACAACCAAGTCAAATTATTGCTGACGGCAGCAACTACAAGCGTGATATGGATCGATGGGAAAAAACTTGTAAAAAACTAAACATTCCTTTTCATCGCACCGATCAAGACGGGGCCTTTATTATTGAACCAAAATAATGAGATTTAATCATTCATCACTTCATCATATAACTCGCTTATTTTTGGTATAGCTTCTTTGGCATAGGCAGTTGGACTATTAAATAAGATACAAATACCTAAATCCTCTTCGGGGAAGATAGCAATCTCGCTTCGATAATTATTTACGCTACCTCCATGGTGAACCATAATTCTCGGTTTCTCAGCAGTAGTATCTTTAAAGGTATGCACCCTCCAACCTAGTGCATAATAAGATTTAAGATGACCTTTCCAACGTTGATAATATTTGCTACGACCGCCTACCTCAATTACTGGATTAAATACCTGATTAATCATTTTTGGATGCAGTACTTCCGGGTTACTTCCCAACAAAAATTTCATCCATTTAGCCATATCCGTTACACTTGCATTGACACCTCCAGCTGAGATAGCTTGGTAATATTTATGATTGAGCTTAACAGGTTTCCAGCGACCATAGGCTTTTCTATGAGGAACGGCGATATTGGTAGCATCCTCCAAAGCTTCAAAACTAGCGGATGCTGTATGCATTTGTAAGGGATTAAAAATCTTTTCATCTATCACTTCAGCAAGTGCATGTGAGGTTACTTGTTCAATAATCTTACCACTCAATGCAAAAACAGCATTTTGGTAGCTGTAAATTTTTCCCGGATGATATACAGGCGATACTTCTTTAAAACGTCCTGCTATTTTAGTTAATGGAACTCCTGCTTCAACTAGGTTTGTAAAACTGTGATAGGGTAATCCTGTAGTATGTGAAAGCACATGAGATAACGTAATTTCATTAGTAATTTGATCACTAGACATCTGGAAATTTGGCACATAATCTTTTACCTTATCTTCCCAATCCAAAAGCCCTTCTTGCACATGTATACCGGTCAGAATTCCTGCAAAACCTTTTGATAATGATCCGATTCTAAAAATTGTTTGAGAATCAATAGTATTTTGATTCTTGCTACTACGTGAACCAAAACCACCCGTGTAAATAATAGAATCACATTTCACAATGGCTACTGCTGCTCCGACTAAGTCATTATTCGAAATACCTTTACTAAAATAGGCATTGATTTTATCTTCAAGAAGTAGAAGTTTTTTCTTAAACTTTTCATCGTCCTCACTGTTTGACACAGTTTTAACAGTCGCCGGTAGAGTCGGTTTCACTGCAATGCGACGTTCATTTTTGGAGAATGATAAAAGAACAAATATAACAATAGCCATGGGGCTGGCAATAATTAATAACTTCTTCATAGGTAGGTAAACGTGTATTTGGGGATTAAATTTTATATACCATCTAATTTGGGCAAATCAGCTAGTACTTAGTCAATTGTTATTCTTCAAATGTACTTACAAAAGATTTTTCATAATCCTGCCAGGCAGCAGCATTTGTTAACTTCTTATAATCATCATTATGAATCATTTTTAAAAAAATCTCAAGCTGTTTTGGGGATTTGTATCCAACAACGGGCGCGATTACATTTCCTTTTTCGTCAAAGAAAACCATGCTCGGATACCCAGTTATTTTTAGTGCATTCGCAAAGAAGTGCTGACTATTTCTACCTTTGCGATTAGCATTATAATTTGGGTTTGTATAGGTGAAATCGTTATAGTGAATTTCTTCAGTACCCTCGGCATTAAACTTTACCGGGTAATAGTTTTTATTTACATACGCCACAACATCCTTGTTATGGAAAGTTTTTTTATCCAAGAGTTTGCAAGGGCCGCACCATTCTGTGTAGGCATCCATGAAAATCTTTTTAGGTTGTTTCTGCTGCGCTTCAAGTGCTTGATTCATAGTCATCCATTTAATCTCTTGCGCTTTTGAGACAAAGCCAGAAGCAAGAAAAAAAAATATAAGTAGGTTTTTCATATGTTCAATTTTTAGACTTAATATAGCAAAAAGCATTCCTATTTGCAAAAAGTAACCTCCCTACTTGGGCAAAGTAGGGAAGTCCTTGTTCTTTATTATCTAATGCCGTGCATCATTTTTAATAATTTCTTGTTCAGTATAAGCATGATTACTCCTGCTGCTCCCGGAATTACAGTGAAAATCAGAAAGAATACCACCATTCCGTAATCTTCAACAATAGGATCAATATAACTACCTGTTACTCCTGCCATAGTATTCGCAATAAAGTTGGCTACAAACCATACACCAAACATGAGACCAACTAGCTTAACGGGTGCTAATTTACTTACATACGATAATCCTACAGGAGACACACACAATTCTCCCAATGTATGGAAGAGGTATGCTAAAATCAAGAAGATCATACTAACGGAAGCAGTTTTTGCTCCAAGCGGTATTCCAATCGATCCAAAAGCTAAGATACCAAAACCTAATCCTAATAGGATAAGTCCTATGGCAAATTTGACAGGACCTGTCGGGTTATACTTACTCTGCCATATTTTAGAGAATAAGGGAGCAAAAGCAATAATAAAGAAAGAGTTTAATATTCCGAACCAGGAAGCCGGAACTTCTGCTGAATCCGCTACAAATTCTCTTTGCAACATCCAGATAACAATTCCCCATATTATAGCAAAACCTATTCCCAATAATGTATTTGCAAGCGGAAATTTTGCAAAGGTTTGTTTAAATAACAATATCAAGACCCATGTAATGATCATCATAGGGACCACAGTAAGCAAGGTATTGAATATTTTGAAAATCATGGCACCTTGATCAACTAACACTCTGTCTGTATAGTCTGCAGCAAATATTGTCATGGAACCTCCGGCTTGTTCAAAAGCCCACCAGAAAAAAACTGTAAAGAATGCAAACACACCTATGACAATTAATCGATCTCTTGTAATAACGGATCGTTTAGAAGCATCTACGACTTCTTCGATTGTTTCTTTAGTTTCTTCTACAGACTCCTCAATAGCATCATCAAAATCTTTACTTTGTCTAGGTGACAATCCAATTCTTGCAAAAATCTTCTGAGCAAAGTAAAACTGAAGCATTCCGATAAACATAAATATTCCGGCAAGTCCAAATCCATAATGCCAACCCACTTTCTCACCAATGTAGCCACAAAGTAAAATACCTAAAAACGCTCCCGCGTTGATACCCATGTAAAAGATGGTATATCCGGCATCTTTTTCTTTTCCTTGACTTTTATACAATTGACCAACCATAGATGAAATATTGGGCTTGAATAAACCATTACCAATGATTAACAACCCTAAACCAATATAAAAAAAGTAATCCGCAGAAACTTCAAGCGCCATAGAAGCATGCCCCAGAGTCATTAAGAGTGCCCCGATTACTACCGCGTTTCTGTATCCCATTATCTTGTCTGCGATTAAGCCGCCAAATATTGGAGTAATATAAACTAGACCCGTGTACCAACCATACAAAAGTAGTGCACTATCACGTTCCCATCCCCATCCTTCTTCCATAATAGAAGTTACTAAGAATAACACGAGTAATGCGCGCATTCCGTAGTACGAAAATCGTTCCCACATTTCGGTGAAAAAGAGAATAAAAAGACCAGAAGGATGGCCAAGAACAGTTCTTTGATTTGTTTCTGAACCGCCAAATTTAAATTCCATAGAGTTATTTTAAGTTAGTAAAATTATAAAGGATTATACTATAAATTAGTTTTAATAAAATTTGTCATTTTAGTATATAAATGAAGTCGTGTATTACCGCCGTATATACCGTGATTTTTATCAGGATAGATTGCCCAGTCAAACTGTTTGTTAGCCTGTACCAAAGCCTCTATAAGACGCATTGTATTCTGAACATGAACATTGTCGTCTGCACTTCCGTGCACCAGCAAATATTTACCTTTTAAACCATCCACATAATTGATAGGTGAATTATTGTCATAACCAGATGCATTCTCTTGTGGTGTCGTTAAATAACGCTCTGTATAAATAGTGTCATAGAACCTCCAGCTTGTCACGGGAGCTACTGCAATTGCCATTTTGAAGGTATCGGCTCCTTTAAACAAACAATTACTGGACATAAAACCACCATAACTCCATCCCCATATGCCAATTCGTTCAGCATCTACATAATCCAAACCACCAAAATATTTTGCAGCAGCAATTTGATCCTGTACTTCAAGGTTTCCTAAATCATTCTGGGTAGCTTTTTTAAACTTAGCGCCCTTAAATCCTGTACCTCTACCATCAACACAGGCCACTATATAACCTTGTTGCGCTAACATCATATACCAATAATCATTCGCACTATACCATGAATTTTTAACGGATTGCGATCCCGGTCCGGAATATTGATACATTAACAACGGATACTTTTTTGTAGGATCAAAATCTTTTGGTTTGATTATCCAAGCATTGAGCTGCTCACCATTGATATCGATTGTAGAAAATTCTTTTGGACGCACATCGTATTGTGCGAGCTTATCCAAAACTGCTTTATTGTTCTTAATTTCTCTAACAATCTCACCATTTTTTGCTTTATTCAAAGTTATAACAGAAGGTGTGGTACTGTTTGAGAAATAGTTTATATAATAGGTGTAATCTGCACTAAAATCAGCAGAGTTAGAACCTTCTTTTTTACTCAAACGAATCTTATCTTTTCCGGTAAGTGCTATCGAATAGACGTCTCTGTTAATACTTCCATTCTCCACACTTTGATAATAAATCTTTTTAGTTTTAGCATTATATCCGTAGTATGAAGTGACATCCCAGGCTCCTTGTGTTATTTGATTGATCAATTTTCCAGTAGCATCGTAATGATAGATATGATTAAACCCATCCTTTTCACTCGTCCAGATGAAGCTATTATCCTGTAAAAAAGTTAGGTTATCGGTTATATCTACATACGCTTCGTCTTTTTCATTAAGCACTACAGATGCCTTTTTGGTCGAAGCGTCTACAAAAACTAAATCTAAATCATTTTGATGTCGATTTAAAACCTGAACACTTAGAATATCTGCTTTTTGCGTCCAAGACAGTCTTGGTATATAATAATCTTTATAATCACCTAAATTAATTTTATCTACAGACATACTTTCTAAATCAGCTAGGTGTAAAGATACTGTTGAATTTTTCTCACCCGCTTTTGGATACTTAAAAACATCTTGTTTTTGATATAAAGCGCTACCATATACATCCATAGAGAATTCAGGAACCGCAGTTTCATCAAAACGAATAAAAGCTAATTTATTACTGTCAGCATTCCAGTCAAAAGCTCTTACAAACGCAAATTCTTCTTCATATACCCAATCAGTAATTCCGTTAATAATCGTATTCTTCTTTCCGTCATCTGTGAGTTGAATCTCTTGTCCCGTCTCAAAATTTATAACATAAATATTATTGTTTAAAACATAAGCGACCTTTTTACCATCAGGTGATAAGGTTGGCTCTTGAATTTTCTCATCACTTAGCTTAAGAATTTTTTGTGTCCCAACATCGTATAAATAATACACACCGCGTTTAGAGTGGCGATATATCTTTTCTGAATCTGTAAGTAATAAAATTAGATCTTCATTTGAACTAAAAGTATACTCCTGAAAACCCGACAGCTCAGAAATGGCTTGTGAATTCAGTATAGTTTTCACCTTTTCTCCCGAAGCATAATCATATACTTCTATACTAGTTGATCCATCTTCTTTATTGCGTTCGAGAACCGAATATTCTGTTCCGTTATTCATTGAATGAAGGGATTGCAATCCTTCTGTATTAAAGTTACCTCCCCATATTTCTTCTAAGGTAAACGCTTTGTTTTGCCCAGTAGCCACTAAGGCTATCCAAAAAAACAGACCTATAAATAGTTTGGTTCCTTTCATTTTTTTCCTTTAAAAATTTGTTAACGCCAAGAATACTAAAAAATCTCCGAAAAATACAATATTTGTTGTTAAATACAATGTCTCACAAGGTAGTCTGCATGATATTGTTGTTTATTTTATTAAATATGCAATAGAAAACTATGAGCGCGCTATAATTATTTCAAAGATTGCATCTGCTCGTGCAAGCAAATCATGAAATAAACCAGCAGAATACTATCTTTGCCTTTGATTAATAAAGATTCCCTAGAATGGCTCCAGAAATTTCCGGTTTTTCCAAACTTAGTAAAACAGAAAAAATTAAATGGTTAGCGTCTCATCATTTTACAGATGATACGAAAGCTGCTGAAATCTTAAAGCGCTATTGGAACACCGACAAGAAGCTACAACAATTACATGATGAGTTTACAGAAAACACCCTAACAAACTACTATCTGCCGTTCTCAGTTGCTCCCAATTTCAAAATTAATGGAAAACGCTACACGATTCCCATGGCGATTGAAGAGAGTTCTGTGGTAGCAGCAGCTAGTAAGGCAGCCAAATTTTGGATGAAACGAGGTGGTTTCAAAGCTAAAGTTGTTTCTATGGTTAAAGTAGGACAGGTTCACTTCTCCTACTCAGGAAATTATAATGTCCTAAAACGTTTTTTTGAAAACATACAACCTGAGTTATACCAAGCAAGCAAGCATCTTACTGAAAATATGGTAAAGCGCGGCGGCGGAATTCGATCTATCGAGTTAATTGATAAAACAAATGAGTTAAAGAACTATTATCAATTGCATTGCACCTTTGAAACTGCTGATGCCATGGGAGCAAATTTTATCAACTCATGTTTAGAGCAATTTGCGCTTACCTTGACAGAAGAAGCAGAAAAATACCTGCCATTCATTGAAACCAATACGACATTAGATATCATCATGAGTATTTTATCTAATTATGTTCCTAATTGTTTGGTTAAAGCCTCTGTCAGCTGCCCCATTAAGGATTTACCAGAAACAGAAGATCAGTCCGCTGAAGCATATGCATCCAAATTTATACAAGCCATCAAAATTGCAGAAATCGAACCTTATCGTGCTGTTACCCATAATAAAGGCATTATGAATGGTATCGATGCCGTTGTATTGGCTACCGGAAATGACTTTAGAGCTATCGAAGCAGGCGCTCATGCCTATGCATGTCGTAATGGAAAATATACGAGCTTGACAAAGGCATGGATAGAAAAGGATAGTTTTCATTTTTCTATTGAGATTCCTTTAGCCCTGGGAACCGTAGGTGGACTCACATCGTTACACCCCTTAGTAAAACTTGCTATGCAATTATTGGGTTCGCCTACAGCAGAAGAGTTGATGAAAATAACCGCAGTGGCCGGACTGGCACAAAATTTTGGAGCCATTAATTCGTTAATCACCACAGGTATTCAACAAGGTCATATGAAAATGCATCTTATGAATATCATGAACCAATTTGAAGCTACTAAGGACGAAAAAAAGCAGCTTATTTCACATTTTAAAACAACTACAGTTACCCATGCTAAGGTTGTAGAAGCGCTTAAAAAAATCAGGGAATAATGACACAATCTTTTTATAGTCATGGTAAGCTTTTACTAACAGGAGAGTATCTGGTTCTTGATGATGTAGAGGCACTTGCCCTACCCACTAGGAAAGGACAGCATCTTTCTGTTGTCCCGGCAGACAAACCGGGTCTTCACTGGGTAAGCAAAGATCAATTTGGCGAGAATTGGTATGAGGCTTCATTTTTTATTTCAGATCAATCCATTGAATGCGCTACTAACGAACAATTAAAAAATCCAATTACCGAGAAACTACTATTGCTTCTTAATTCAGCAAGATCATTAAATCCGAAATTTCTATCCAAGCTGACTGCTATACGCGTAGAAACAAAGCTTGAATTTGATCGCTCTTGGGGACTTGGTTCTTCGTCTACGTTGATTAACAATATTGCTCAGTGGGCACAAATAGATGCTTTTAAACTTTTGGAAATAGGTTTTGGAGGCAGTGGTTACGATATTGCATGTGCACAGCACAATACTCCACTATTGTACAACCGAAATGATGGTCACCCCAAGGTTAAAGAAGTACAATTCAATCCAAGCTTTAGAGACCACCTCTTTTTTGTCTATCTAAATCAAAAACAAAATAGTAGAGATTCTATCAAACACTACCAGTCATTACCGCTTACTAATTTTGAAAGGGCAGCTCAGAAAATTTCTGAAATTAATGCGCTCCTTTTATCATGTAATGAACTTCACGTTTTTGAAGATCTTATTTCTAGACATGAGACTATTATATCAACTATCATAAAAACTCCGACAGTAAAGTCTGAACGTTTTCCTGATTATCCGGGAGCGATTAAAAGTCTTGGGGGTTGGGGTGGAGATTTTATTTTAGCTTCGGGGACTGAAAGCGACAAACAATACTTCATTGATAAAGGATATACTACTATCATTCGGTATCAAGATATGATTTTATAAAAAAAACTCCTTAGAATTAGATTCTAAGGAGCTACACTATATTTTAATAAATCTTACTACAACTCTAATGCTCTTTTGACATCATTATCCATCAACAACTCCTGAGGATTTTCTAACGCCTCTTTTACTGCCACTAAGAATCCTACTGATTCTTTACCATCGATAATTCGGTGGTCATAGGATAAGGCAACATACATGATTGGCGCAACCACGATTTGACCATCCCTAACTATTGGACGTTCAACAATGTTATGCATTCCTAAAATAGCACTTTGTGGTGGGTTAATGATAGGTGTAGATAACATACTACCAAAAACTCCTCCATTAGTAATGGTAAACGTACCACCGGTCATCTCATCAACAGTAATTTGACCGTCACGAGCGCGAACTGCTAAACGCTTAACTTCGGACTCAACCCCTCTAAAACTTAAATGCTCTGCATTGCGAATTACCGGAACCATTAATCCTTTAGGACCCGACACTGCTATACTTATATCTTGAAAATCATAAGAAATCATATGGTCTCCATCAATCATAGAATTAACCGCAGGATACATTTTTAATGCTTTAACACAAGCCAGTGTGAAAAACGACATAAATCCTAATCCAACCCCATGTCTTGACTTAAACTCTTCTTTATATTGATTACGCAGATCAAATATCGGTTGCATATCTACCTCATTGAACGTAGTTAGCATTGCCGTTTCATTTTTAACTGAAACCAAACGCTGCGCTACTTTACGACGTAACATTGATAATTTTTTCTTGCTTTCACTTCTTGCTCCTGATCCAGGTGTACCCATAGAAGGTTTCGCCTCAATCGCATCTGCTTTTGTGATACGTCCGTCACGACCTGTACCTTGTATTTGCGAAGCGTCTAACCCCTTTTCTGCAATTACTTTCTTAGCCGCTGGAGAGGCAGTTCCTGTAGCATAAGAATCCTGCTTTTGTACTGGAGTTGTCGGTTTTGATGGTGTTTGCGTTTTGGCTTCTGCTTTTGCACTATCAGCTTTGCTGCTGGACTGATCCCGTTGCTTATCGATGTCCATGGCCGCATTACCCTTTCCTCCTTCATCACCTTCATTATCTGCATTACCTTCTGGAGCTTCTGCATCCGTATCGATCAAACAAACAACTTGACCCACGGCAACAGCATCACCTTCCTCAGCTTTGAGCGTAATAATACCGCTAGCTTCGGCAGGCAACTCTAATGTTGCTTTATCACTATCAACTTCTGCTATTGCCTGATCTTTGGTAACATAATCACCATCTTCAACAAGCCATTGTGCTATTTCTACTTCTGTAATGGATTCTCCCGGAGAAGGAACTTTCATTTCTAAAGCCATAATTCTAAATTTATCAGTTGTGTTCTCCTTATTAATTTTGATAAAAAGCGAACCACATGAGTTTTAATTCTTATTATAAATATACTTATCTTCTTTGATTATTCTTTGTTGCATCAAATACAAAGTCAATCACTTCTTGATGTCTTCTTCTAAATCGTGTTGCACTACCCGCAGCAGGTGCCCCATACGGTCGTCTACTTACAAATCTGAAGTTTTTTGCTGCTTCAAAATGCATGAGTATGTGACTCAACGCACCCATATTACGTGGCTCTTCTTGCGCCCAAACCACCTCGTCTGCATTATATTTTTTGATCAAAGCCTCCATTTGTTCTGTAGGTAACGGAAATAATTGTTCGATACGTACCAAAGCAACATCCTCCCTGTTTTCTTTTTCTTTGACTTCTAAAAGATCATAGTAAAATTTACCTGTACAAAAAACAAGAGACTTCACTTTTTTAGGAGTCGCCTCCACATCATCAATTATAGTTTGAAAACTTCCGTTAACAAATTCATCTACGGTAGATACTACTTTAGGATGACGCAACAGACTCTTAGGAGTAAACACAATTAATGGTTTACGGTATTTAGCTTTCATTTGACGGCGAAGCATATGAAACAGGTTGGCCGGTGTAGTTACATCAGCAACATACATATTATCCTTTGCACACAGTTGTAGATATCGCTCCATACGAGCAGATGAATGTTCTGCTCCCTGACCTTCGTATCCGTGAGGTAATAACATAACTAATCCATTTTGAAGCTTCCATTTATCCTCGGCAGATGAAATGTACTGATCCAGCATGATTTGTGCACCGTTACTAAAATCTCCAAATTGGGCCTCCCAAATTGTCAACGTATCCGGATTTGCCATCGCATACCCGTAGTCAAAACCAACGACGCCATACTCTGAAAGCAACGAATTATAAATATAAAATTCGCCCTGTTCCTCTTTTAATCTGTTTAGCAATAAAATTTCCTCTTCGCTATCTTCAACTTTAACCACCGCATGACGGTGCGAAAAGGTGCCTCGCTCTACATCCTGCCCACTCATACGAACATCGTACCCTTCTTCTAATAAAGAACCATACGCTAATAATTCTCCCATAGCCCAATCCAGACTATCATCTTCAAAGTACATTTGGGCACGTTGATCAATCAGACGTTCTATCTTACGTAGAAACTTCTTGTCAGAAGGAAGTTTTGTAATAATCTGAGCAATTTTGTCCAGGGATTCTCGAGAATAGGTGGTATCCACTCCTTTCATCATTACATCTTCCTGAACACGATCAAAACCGGCCCACTCATCTTGCATAAAAGGAGTGATAACCGTTTTTTCTTGCTTACGAGAATCTTCTAATTCCTCTTCCAGAGATTCCTTATATTCTTTTTCAAGGGCAGAAACATAGTCTTTATCTATTATCCCCTCAGCTATTAACTTTTGCGCATAAATATCTCTCGGATTTTTATGTTTCGCTATTGCCTTATAAAGTTTTGGTTGTGTAAATCTAGGCTCATCCCCTTCATTATGGCCATACTTACGATAGCCTAACATATCAATAAAGACATCCCGCTTAAAGGTCATTCTAAACTCCAAAGCAAAATTCATAGCATGCACCACAGCTTCTGCATCATCTGCATTTACATGCATTACAGGAGATAGTGTCACTTTACCAATATCTGTACAATAGGTAGACGAACGTGCGTCCAGATAGTTTGTTGTAAATCCGATTTGGTTATTTACCACAATATGGATTGTTCCTCCTGTTTTATATCCCTCGAGTTGTGCCATCTGCACGATTTCATAAACTAATCCCTGACCGGCTATTGCGGCATCTCCGTGCACTATGATAGGCAGCACACACGATGTATTCTCCTTATAGTGACGATCTTGTTTTGCTCGGGTAATCCCTTCTACCACAGCACCGACTGTTTCCAAATGCGAAGGATTCGGAGCAATATTCATATTTATTGCTTTACCGGACTCGGTTTTACGCTTTGCAGTCCATCCTAAGTGATACTTTACATCGCCATCAAAAATATCTTCTTCATAATCTTTCCCGTCAAATTCACTGAAAATGTCTTTTGGACTCTTACCAAAAATATTGGTTAGCGTGCTCAAACGACCACGGTGTGCCATACCCATTACAAATTCTTGAACTCCCATCTCGGCTGCCTTTTCTATCAACGCATCCAATGCAGGTATTAAAGCTTCACCTCCCTCTAGAGAAAATCTTTTTTGCCCAACATATTTTGTATGCAAAAAGCTTTCGAAAGAAACCGCTTGATTCAGTTTTTTAAGGATATATTTTTTCTCGTCAGCTGAAAATTTAGTTCTGTTCGTGTTGAAATTGATTCTACTCTGAATCCATTCTCGTTCTTCAGGATTACGAATATACATATACTCGATTCCGATAGAATCACAATAAATCTTTTCCAGATGCAGTACAATATCACGCAGAGAACTTGGTCCGATCCCGACGATCTCACCTGCATTAAAAACTACATCCATATCGGCTTGGGTCAAGCCAAAATTCTCGATAGCTAATGTAGGTGCATATTTACGACGTTCGCGTACTGGATTTGTTTTAGTAAACAAGTGCCCTCGTGTTCGATATCCGTCGATAAGACGCACCACCATGAACTCTTTTTGAACATTTTGTGGCACTTCAACTTTACCCTGTGACGCTTGCTCCACATACACTGTTTCACCAGCTTCCTGAGCGCTCTCCATTCCAAAGTCAAAACCTTGAAAAAATGCTCGCCAACTAGGCTCCACACTATCGGGATGTTGAAGGTATTTATCGTATAAATCTGCAAAAAATGCGGTATGAGCCGCATTTAAAAATGAATAGTTATCCATAAGTAAGTATTCCGTTGTCTTTTTTAGTGACAAAACGCCACAAAAATACAACAATTACAATTTACTGCACATTAAAAGATTTATATTTCTATGTAAATTTTTAAGATTTTAACAGTGTAAGCTGTCATTCAACAAAATAGTTGAACCTTACGTCCGACATTGCCTTTTCTAACATTTTGACATTCTTCTCCTAAATTAATCACGAGTATCCATATCATTTCTAAATCTCACCTTATCCCATTCTCTTTTTATGAGTAAACCTATCGCTATTTCAATAATTTCTTCGCTTTTTTTCACAGTGTCGAATCGTATTTTATTTTCAGATACATCAACGGCATAAAGCAAATTAACAAAATCCGAAAAAGAATCATTCAACAGTCCGCGTAGCATCAACCTCAATTCGATAATAAAACTATGCGGATCTTTTTTAGTAAAAGTATAGGAGATACCTGAGCGATACACATCTTTTTGAAGCTGGAGGCGAATGTCAGTAAATGCTTCCAAGAAATAATCTTGTACTATCAAATCTTCTATGTCTGATAGTTTAGACACTGCGATTCATTAGATTTTCTCCAAAAGACCTCAGCAAAACTTTTCTATCCTCGGTAATATCAAGTTTCTTCAAAACACTAAACGCTTTATCCGTGTACTTCTCAATCTCTTTTCGGGTCAGTTCCCTTGCTCCGGTATCCTCATAAAGCGATTTGACTAATTCAATTTTCTGGCTTGGGTTCTCCGGGTTTAAAGAAAATAAGCCCAAGAGCTCTTTCTTTTCTTTAGGTGTACCATGTTCAAAAGCTTTGAGAAAAAGAAAAGTTTTTTTGTTCTCTATTATATCTCCACCCACTTGTTTTCCAAAGGATTTCGGATCTCCAAAAGCATCCAAATAATCGTCCTGTAGCTGAAAAGCCAACCCTAACAATCTACCAAAATCGTATATTAGTGCTTTCTCTTGATCACCTACTCCTGCAACAATAGCACCCATTTTTAAAGCAGCACCGACCAGCACAGCCGTCTTAAACTCAATCATCTTAATATACTCTGCAATGGTGACATTCTCGCGAGTCTCAAAATCAATATCATACTGTTGACCCTCACAAACCTGTATTGCGGTGATACTAAAAAGCTGTGCCAATTCTTTAAATATTTGGCTATCATAATTTTCAAATAATTGATACGCACGAATAAGCATGGCATCACCAGAAAGTATCCCGGTATTAAGATCCCATTTTTCATGCACAGTTTCCTCTCCTCTTCGCAATGGAGCATCGTCCATAATGTCATCGTGGATTAAAGAGAAATTATGAAACACCTCAACCGCAAGTGCCGCATCCAACGCCTTAGTGTAAGATGTTCCAAAAATTTCGGAACTCATTAGCACGAGAACGGGACGAAGACGCTTCCCTCCTAATTGCAGGATATACGAGATGGGTTCGTAAAGGTTTTTGGGCTCTTTCGAAATGTATTGACGTTCTAAATACTCTGAAAAATACTGCTGATATTCTGAAATTGTTTGCACTGTAGCTTTTTTTATGCTAAAGTAAACCAAACTTTTCATATGATCCATATTCTTCCAAAAGCAAGTTCAAAACTTAAGTAAATGTTAAATTATTGTAAAACTTAGGAAACTTTTAATGTTTTTAAAGTTTCCTGAACTATTTTTGCGCCAAATTACCCCACTATATGAAGGAGAAAATTATTGAAAAAGCGAATGAAATGTTTTTAACACTTGGATTCAAAAGTGTTACTATGGATGATCTCGCTTCCGAAATGGGTATATCAAAAAAGACCATTTATGCCCACTTTGAGAATAAAACCAAATTAGTTGAAGCAACAACCGAACATTTATTTTGCTGTATATGTGATGGTATTGACGATATTTTACATGAGAAAAATGAACCTATCGAAGAGCTATACGAGATTAAAGCCTTTGTTATGAAACATCTCAAAAACGAGCAAGCTTCCCCACAGTATCAATTGAATAAATATTACCCAAAGATATATAATGCTTTGAAGTTGAAACAATTCGAAGTGATGCAAGAGTGTGTGATCGAAAACCTAAAGCGTGGTATGCAAAAAGGTGTTTTTAGAGATACTATTGACGTAGAAATCATCTCGAGACTATACTTTATTGGTATGAGCGGCATCAAGGATCAAAACATGTTTCCTGCACAGCAATTTCCTATGCCGAATCTTATGGAAGACTATTTAGAATATCATATTCGAGGGATCGCCACCGATATGGGACTTAACATTTTGAACAATTTAATACAAAAATAATTTTCGAATTCACCACATTTCCACTTCTCAAACAGCAACCGGAATTTGTTTTGGTAATTCTTTTGACAACCAAAAAATAATAAGTAAAACAAATGAAAAACTATAATGTCATCCTATATCTGCTTCTCTTGGTAGCGTTACCAACAGTCGCACAAGAACCTCAATCGGGTACTGCAGTCTATTCCTTTACTTTAGAGGAAGCTATAGATTTTGCCTTAGAGAACAATTACAAGGCGATAAACGCCCGCAGAGATGTCGCCAGAGCAATTAAGAAAAAATGGGAAACGACCGCACAAGGTTTACCACAGATTGACGGTTCTGTTGACTATCAAAACCAATTAAAACAGCCTGTTACATTATTGCCGAATTCAGCTTTTGACAATAGGCAAAGCACTATTAATACGGTTGAACAATATTTTGATAATGTAAATAGAAATGGCGAACAGGTTCAGCCGCTCGAAGGATTCACACCTGTGATTTTTGGCACCAAACAGCAAATGAATCTCACCGCTACGCTATCTCAACTAATTTTTGACGGTTCGTATTTGGTTGGATTACAAGCAGCGAAAACTTTTTTAGAATACACCGATAATCTGGAAGAAAAAACTCAATTAGAAGTCCGCAAAAGTATCATCAACTCCTATGGTGCTGTATTACTTGCAAACGAGAGCGTTCGTATCTTGGAAAACAATAAAGAAACCCTAGAGACAAACCTCAACGAAACCAAGAAAATTTTTGAGAATGGTTTGACCGAAGAGGAGAATGTTGAACAGTTACAAATTACATTTTTACAGATTAGCAACCAGCTAAGCAACACCAAACGTCTGGCAGATATTGCTTTACAAATGTTTAACCTTTCACTTGGTGTTGATGTTACCAGCAATACCGTTCTGACAGATAATTTGGAGCAGCTAGCCTTAAATGATATGGATCTTGCAATTGCGGAACAACCATTTATACCGGAAAACACGATTGATTATAAAATTGGTTATAACCTCACGCAGCAAAGAGGGTTGGAGTTAAAGTTAGAAAAAAGCCGTGCACTACCTTCAATCAGCGCCTTTGTAAATTATGGCACTGCAGCTTTTGATAATGAGTTTGTTTTTTTCGATAGTGATACACGATGGTTTCAATCATCCATCCTGGGTGCCGGAATCAAAATTCCTATTTTCAGCTCACTCAAAAGAAGTGCAAAAACTCAGCAGGCACGTATTGCTCTGGATCAGGCAAACACGCAGTTTATTGAAACACAGCAAAACATTCAGCTAAATTATAATAGAGCCATGAGCGAGTATTTGTATGCCATAGAAACCTATCAAACCAGTAAGCAAAATCTTGCGCTTGCAGAACGCATAGAAAATAAAAATCAAATCAAATATACCGAAGGTCTGTCAACAAGTTTTGATCTGCGACAAGCTCAATTACAACTATACACCTCTCAACAAGAAGCGTTACAATCTATGCTGGATATAATCAACGCTAAAGCAACATTAGAAACCATTTTGAATACACCAGAAAAATAAGCTATACCATGAAAATACTTTATACCATATCCGCATTTACGCTACTATTAATATCCTGTGGCGATAGCAAAAAAGTTACCGTCGAAGAGACTATTGAAAACGGAAATTTGAGCGAGATGCGAGCAAAAAGAGCCGAAGTTGTACAATTACAACAAAACATTAATGAGGAGTTAAAACAACTGGACGCTGCGATTGCAAAAAAAGATACTGTGCAAAAGCTTCCATTAGTCACAACTGTAAAAGCAACAGATACAATCTTTAAGCATTACCTAGAATTACAAGGAAATACAGAAACTAAGAAGAATTTGGTGTTGTATCCCGAAACTTCAGGAATTTTAACGCGCGTTTACGTAGAAGACGGTCAACGTGTGAGTAAAGGCCAGCTTTTGGCAAAAATAGATGACGGCGGACTGAGTCAGCAGCTTTCGCAGGTAGAAGTTCAGGCAGAACTTGCTAAAACTACTTTTGATCGTCAGAAAAGATTATGGGAACAAAAGATTGGATCCGAAATACAATACCTACAAGCCAAAACTACTTACGAGGCACAACAAAATGCAGTAGCGCAAATTAAGCGACAATTAGCTAAAACTACGATTAACGCACCCTTTTCAGGAATAATTGATGATGTAATAACAGAACAAGGGAGTGTTGTTGCCCCGGGACAAACTGAAGTGATCCGTATCGTCAACTTAGACGATATGTATATCGAAGTCGAAGTACCAGAGAGCTATTTATCACAAATTACTGAAGGCAAGGAAGTATTAGTGGATTTCCCTGTATTAGGTAAAACGATTGACACGAAAGTGCGTCAGGTGGGTAATTATATTAACCCTAATAACCGATCCTTTATGGTTGAAGTAGCTATTCCGAATAAAAACAAGATGGTCAAACCGAATCTAACTGCTAAAGTAAAAATAAACGATTATACCAATGACAGCGCAATTTTGATTCCGCAAAGTATCTTATCCGAAAATGCAGAAGGAGAACAGTACATCTATATAACTAATGAAAAAGATAGTGACAGTGTAGCGGTTGCTAAAAGAACAATTGTCAAAACCGGAAGAACACAGGGAGATTTAATCGAAATCACTGAAGGTGTAAGTGCCAATGATCATATTATCAAAGAAGGTGCACGAAGCGTTAAAGATGGTCAAAAAGTGAAAATTTTAAACTAAGCTCAATGGAGAAAACTAAAAAAAACGTAGACAAGGAATTTGGACTATCCTCCTGGGCTATTGACAATAAAACAACCATCTATGTGATGATTGCCATATTCTTAGTACTTGGATTGTCAGCATATTTCTCTATGCCAAGAGAAAATTTTCCTGAAATTAATGAAACTAAGATTTATATCAGTGTTCCTTATCCGGGAAACACCGCTGAGGATATTGAACGACTTATTGTCGATCCTTTAGAGGATCAAATCAAAAACGTAAGTAATGTTGTAGAGATTCTATCAACTTCGCAGGAAGATTATGCAATTATCACAGTCGAATTTGATGAGGAGTTGTCAGTTCCCGAAGCGAAGCAGAAAATAAAAGACGAAGTCGATTCAGAAAAAGCAAATGAAGATTGGCCGACGTTTAACGGTGCCAAGGTAGAACCTAATGTTTTTGATCTAAGTATTTCTGAAGAAACGCCGATCATGAATATTAACATCAAAGGTGATTACCCGGTTGATAAATTAAAAGAATATGCCGAATACCTGGAAGATGAAATAGAAGATTTGCCAGAAATTAAAAAGGCAGATATTCGTGGAGCTCAGGAGCGAGAGGTTGAAGTAGCCGTAGACATTTACAAGATGATGGGGGCCAAAGTGAGTTTTGACGATGTGATCAACACCATACGTGGCGGTAATATGACTATGTCTGCCGGAAATATGATCAGTAGTGGTCAACGAAGAACCATCCGTATTTTGGGTGAAATCACCAACCCATCGCAGCTTAACGATTTTGTAGTTAAATCTCAAAATGGAGCAGTTTATTTAAGAGACATTGCAGAAATCAAGTTTAAGGACGAAGACAAAACTACCTATGCCAGAGAGTTTGGAGAAAGTGTGGTTATGTTGGACGTAAAGAAACGTTCGGGTAAAAACATGGTCGAGGCTGTTGAAAAAATCGATGTGATTTTAAAAGATGCTAAAGAGAATGTGTTTCCGAAGGACTTAGAAATTAGTGTTGCTAACGATCAATCTGCCAAGACCATAAATCAGGTAAATGATCTGGTTAATAATATCATCTTTGGTATTATTCTGGTGGTCGGTGTCCTCATGTTCTTTCTTGGTTTTAGGAATGCATTATTTGTTGGATTTGCTATTCCGATGTCGATGTTTATGTCCTTTATGATTTTATCAGCGTTGGGGTATACGATGAATACGATGATTTTATTTGCATTAATCATGGGACTCGGTATGTTGGTGGATAATGGTATTGTGGTAGTAGAAAACGTATATCGTTTGATGGAAGAAGAAGGCTTATCCAGAATTGAAGCTGCCAAAAAAGGTATAGGTGAGATTGCCTTTCCAATTATCATCTCAACCGCGACTACAGTAGCTGCGTTTGTTCCTTTAGGAATGTGGCCTGGTGTTATGGGACAATTTATGATCTATTTCCCAATCACACTGTCAGTCGTACTAGGATCCTCTCTATTTGTGGCCATCTTTATTAATTCGATGCTGGTATCACAATTCATGGAAGTTGGAGAAAAAGTACTGAAGAGAAAGCAATTGATTCGATTGAGTGTTATCTTAGGAGGATTTGGAACATTAATTTTAATTTTCGGGGGTGAAGTACGAGGTTTAGGAAGCTTGATGATCGTAACCGCTTTAATGTTTTGGGTATATAAATATTTTCTTAAGAAAGGAGCCAATTATTTTCAGAGAAGGACATTGGTATGGTTGGAAAATCAATACCAGCGTTTTTTAATTTTCGCGCTACGCGGAAAACGAGCGTATGCTTTTGTCGGAGGAACTTTTGCCCTCTTAATTGTCGTATTTATGTTATTTGGAGCGTCTGTCGGAAGCCAACGAACCAAAATTGAGTTTTTTCCTGATAATAAACCAAATCAAATTGTGGTTTATATAGAATATCCACAAGGCACTGATATCGAAAAGACAAATAAAATCACTAAAGAAATTGAACAACGTGTTTATGGAATTCTAAATGACAAAGAATATATAAACGAAGAAGGATTTAATTTCTTAGTAGAATCGGCAGTATCACAAGTTGGTGAAGGAGCAGGAAATCCACAAACTGATGGTGGAAGTAATGCAGAAATGCCTCATAAAGCGAAGATAACCGCTACCATGCGTGAATATAAGTTCAGAAATGGAAAAGATTCTGAAGTATTACGACAGAAAGTACAGAAGGCATTAACAGGTATCTATCCGGGAGTAGCTATCTCTGTAGAAAAAGACCCTGTAGGACCACCGGCCGGTTACCCCATCAATATTGAAATTGAAGGTCCGGACTATGATGAATTGATCACCATTGCCGAACGTATGCGCAATTTCATCAATGAAAAAAACATCCCTGGTATCGAAGAACTTAAGATTGATGTAAACAAGGGTAAGCCAGCCATGCAGGTAGTGGTCGACAGAGAAAAGGCAGGAGAACTGGGTGTCTCGGCCGGACAGGTTGGTAATCAGTTACGCCGTTCTATTTTTGGTGAAAAGGCAGGTGTTTATAAAAAAGATGGAGAGGATTATGATATCTACGTTCGATTTAATGAAGAAAATAGATATAATACCAGCTCACTTTTTAATCAGAACATCACCTTCAGAGATCCAGCAACAGGAAAATTAAAAGAGATTCCTGTATCTGCAGTAGCTTCTCAACGCAATACCTCATCATTTAGCGCGATTAAGCACAATGATACAAAACGTGTTGTAACCGTCTATTCAGGTCTTCAACCAGGTTTCACTGATGCAGGCGCAATTGTTTCACAGATCCAAAATGAAATGGCATCATTTTCGGAATTGCCAAGAGGGGTTAAAATAGATTTTACAGGACAGATTGAAGAACAGAACAAACAAATGTCCTTCTTAATGGGAGCATTTTTCTCAGGATTGGGATTAATCATGTTGATTTTGATCTTTCAGTTTAGTTCAATTTCAAAGCCGACAATCATTATGATCGCAATCTTTTTAAGTTTTATAGGCGTTTTTGGTGGTATTTTAATAACAGGTGCATCATTCGTCATTATGATGACCATGATGGGGATTATATCCCTTGCAGGAATTGTAGTAAATAACGGTGTGGTGCTTCTCGACTATACACAATTACTAATAGATCGTAAAAAGGTTGCTTTAGACGTTGAAGATGACCAGTTACTATCAAATGAGATCGTAATGAATATGATTGTACGCGGAGGTAAAGCAAGATTACGTCCTGTATTACTAACCGCTATCACTACGGTTTTAGGCCTTATCCCGTTAGCTATTGGATTTAACGTAGACTTCTTTTCACTCTTTAGTGAGTTTGATCCTAAAATATATATTGGTGGAGATAATGTTATTTTCTGGGGACCCTTAGCATGGACTGTTATTTATGGTTTGATTATAGCGACTTTCTTAACGCTGATCATTGTACCGGCGCTGTTCTTTATCGTACACCGAATCAAAGTACGTTTTAGCAAAAGAGAGGTGGTAAATGAGGTAGCTACTACAACTTAGTATTATTTTAATTTAAAGTATAAAAAACGCCGCGTAATGCGGCGTTTTTTTTGTTTTGATCATTTAGCTTCTTAGCTATAAATTTTCAGATAATGGAATAGGAAATGAACTATAAATAACATCTCCAGATCTATCTTTTGGGAGTGTTTGAGACCGCCCATAACGCCACATATCAAACATTCTATGATTTTCGGACCATAAAGAGTAGCGTCTTTGTCTTAGTAACTCATCCGTTAATGCAGACTGAGTCAAAGCTCCCGTATAATCGGATAATCCAGCTGAGTTTCTAATAACACTCAATGCATTAGCAGCTTCAACAAAATTGGTGGTTAAAATATTTGCTTCCGCATATACTAAAATAAGCTCTTCATTTCTAACAAGATCAACTGGTGAAGTACTAGAAGCGTATAAACGAGTTTCATAATCCCCAGACAAATCATCTTGAATACTAGGGTCTGGTCGTACTGCAGTTTTATCGGCAACTCTAGTATCTCCAGCTTCAGCATCATTAATCCAGCTATCGTGTACAATTATTTGATCCCCATTGTTTGGTTCTGCAGCTGATTCTGAAGGAGCTCGAAACACCGGATTAGCCTGATCATTACCACCTAAACCAAAAACATGCTTAGGCCCGGTTTCAAGTGCTCCGCTTAAATTAAAAAAGGAATCATCCAATGCATCCAATGCATCTTGGCCATTCCCATTGTAAACAGATGCAACTGCAACTAATGCTCTATTAAACTCCAAAAAAGTCGACGGAGTATCAAAACCACTAAAACCAGTACTCAAAGGAAAAACGAACTCTGTTCCAGCAGCATTCAAATCTGTATTAGCTTCGTTCAACAACTGGATTACATAATCAAAACCTGCGCTGATTTCTAATAACGGCCCTAAGTTATCCGGATCCGAAACATCCACTCGTGCTTGATGATACGATTTTAGTATTTGAATTAGCTCATAAGATATCATGGTCTTTGCAAATCCCAGATATCCATTTTTTTCTGTTACATCAACCGCATCAGTATTACTTATAGCCTCTATTAAAACATTCGCATTTTTAATCGCCCGATAGTTTCCGTTCCATTGAGCTGTACTGTAGAAAGAATTGTTATCTAATTGAATTCCATTTTTACCAAGTAAATCTCCAGTATTTCTAGGATCAGCATCAAATAAGTAAAGTTCTCTTGCCATTATTCCACTGGCAGTAACTTCTACACCTAATCCGTTTCTAATTGAAGATTCGATTCCAACTGCGAGTTCATCTAATTGAGTCTTAGTTGCGGCATTTGAAACAACATCTACACTTGGTCCGTTAGGATCAGCTATTTCATCAATAGAACATGATAATAAAGAGGTAAGCACTACACTCCCTGCCATCATATACTTTGAAATTAGTTTTATATTATTTTTCATCATAATCATCTTAAAAATTAACATTTAAATGGAAGTAATATTGCTTAGAACTTGGAAAAGGTGCTACTTCAATTCCACTGGACAATCCAGCGCCTCCATTAACAGAAACCTCAGGATCATAACTACTATAATCCGTAATTGTAAATAGGTTTCTCCCTGAAACTCCCAACTTCACATCACTTATTACATCACCAAAAATTGAACTTATATTTTTTCTTGGAATTCTATAATATATCGAAGCTTCTCTTAATCTTACATAGCCAGCAGGCTCAACAAAACGAACAGCGTTAGCTGGAGAATCCAATCTCGCCTGACCTTCTGGAGTTTCCAAATCCGGTGTAGTTTGCCCTAAATCGGTCAAAAAACGTGATAGGTTGAGGTTTTCTCCCCCTTCTTTCCACTGTAAAAGAAAAGAAATGTCCCATTGCTTGAATAAAGTAAGTGAATTATTGAAAGCCATTTGAAAATCTGGTTCCACATTACCAACTTGAGTTAGCTCTCCATTAACACTTCCTACAAGTTGAGTAACCGGCTTACCTTCTTCAATGTAGAACGTTCCTAAACCTGTTCCAAATCCAGCACCAGGTTGAGCAAAAGCGGGAACATCTAGACGTGTAACCTCTGATCGGTTAAGGTAAAATTGAACACCTGTGTTCCAAGTGAAATTTTCACCATTAAGAATATCACCTCTTAATGCTAATTCAACACCTTTATTTTCTAAATCTGCTAAATTGGTCGTCTCTCTCGTGAATCCTGACGAAGCAGGTAATGATCGTGATAAAATTAAATCTCTAACATTCTTGTAATAGTATGTTGCTTCCAAACTTATTCGATTGAATAATCCAATATCCAGTCCGATTTCAAATTCCGAAGCTGTCTCTGGTTCTACATCAGGATCACCTTTTAAGCCAGCAACTGAAACCCCTAGACTACCACCAATATTCGCAGTAGCCAAGCTAGTAAACGTAGCACCAAAGGCCGCTGGATTTCCAGTCTCTCCATAGGCAGTTCTAAATTTAAATTGATTTACCGCTTCTAAAGTCCAGAAATCAAAATTATTGAAATTTACAGCTAAAGAGGCTTTTGGAAAACCATACAATTTATTAGGATCTCCATTACGTGATGACTTATCCAAACGATATCCAACTGTTGCAATGAAGCGATCCTTGTAATTAGCTTCAATTTGAGAAAAGTATCCAAAATCTTCTTCACTTGACTTAAACTGATCAATTTCTTGATTCACAGATTGATCAACATTTGTTTGGCCTGCTGCCAAGTCATATCCTCTTCCATTAACCAAGTTACCTTCTTGTTTTAAATAGGTTACACCTAGCTGTGTTGTTAAATTTAAGTCTCCTTTTAAGCCTGTGTGATCCCAAACTCCAATAGCTTGTGAATTAAACTGTGTGAAATTATTTTTACCTTGGGCAATGAATCCGGCCTGTCCATCAATTCTAGCTTGATGCGTTTCAGGAACATATACATAAGTTTCGTTTGCCAAGTAGTCTACTCCACCATTTACAACAAAACGAACTCGGTTTTTATCTCCAGTATATAATTTAGTGTTTAATTTAAATCCTTGTATGATACGATTATTGGAATCTTCATTTTTTGCTTGATCTCTAACAAATAGTGGATTACCCGAATAATTTGGATTATTTGGATACGCGCCGTTAGCATCTGGATACAAATTAACCCAAGGTCTCGTAAATGCTAAAGTATAGCCATAACTTAATCCTCCTTCATTTTCATTACCTGTAAAGCTTCTACTTGAATTACTGCGCACATAATTTGTTGTAGATGTAAAATCAAAAACATCCGATATACGATGATCAATATTAGCTCGCAATGACAAACGATCGAAACCGGTGTTCTTAATAATTCCTTCCTCATCTCGATAAGATCCTCCAACATAGAACTTTGTTTTTTCATCTCCTCCGGTAGCGCTCAATCTTGTATCAGTAATAAATCCAGTATTACCATAAATCTCTTCTTCATAATCATACAACTCACCGTTAGCAGCAATTGTCGCCTCGTACTTCGCTCGTTCCGCAGCATTAAATGTGTTCTCTACTGATTGAGCAGTCCATGGTCTTAGCCCTAATTTGTTTTGAATCACATTAATACCTGTGTCTTGACTAAAACTTATTTTTGTACGTCCACCTTTACCACGTTTTGTGGTTATAATTACCACACCGGCATTACCTCTTTGACCATATATGGCTGCGGCCGACGAACCTTTTAAAACTTCTATATTTTCAATATCATTTGGATCCAAATCCGCCAAACGGTTAGATGAGTTTTCTTCGTTTCCTGCATTACCACCAGACGCGAATCTCAGCCCAGATGGAATTTCAACGTTGTTAACGTATACTCCATCAACAATTACTAATGGCTGGTTATTTCCATTTATAGAAGAGACTCCTCTTAAACGAAGCGCAAAACCTCCACCTGGAGCACCAGAACTTGACGTAATATTTACTCCTGTTACTTTTCCATAAAGCGCTCCATCTACCGTCGTTTGACCTGTATTACCAACCAATTCTTCTGCAGTAACAGTAGATACAGCATTTGCTAGATTACTACGTTTTATAGAAGACGCTAATCCTGTAACCACCACTTCTTCTAACGATTCAGAGGACTCTTCAACTTGTACCGTGATAGGTCCTGTAGTTTTTACATCAACTAATTCCTCAGAAAATCCTAGAGCAAAAATTTTCAATTTAACCGGTAGTTTCTCTACACTTAAGGTAAAATAGCCATCAATATCGGTGGCAGTACCATTTTTGGTGCCATCTTCAATAACATTCATAAAAGCGGCTCCCTCGCCACTTTCTTGGATAACGACTCTACCTGTTATCGTCTCCTGAGCCATGAATACTACTGGCAGCATCAATAAAATTAGCAACATCCATTTGCTATGATGTGTTTGTTTTTTCATAATGATTTGTTTAAATATCGCGATAAATCTATTAAAATAATTTTAGAAAAATACATAATAAACTATGTATTTGTCACATAAATAGCAGTATCATTACGTTAAAACCGTAATCAGAATACTTTTATTATCAAATTGATATTTCGAATTACCACTATAATTAGGTCAACTAAATATTCAATTCGTCAAAGTAGTTCTCTTAAATCTTCTTATTTTTGCTGCCTTAACAGAATAGTATATTATGTATAGAAGTCATTCTTGCGGTGAATTACGAGCCACAGACATTAACAAAGACGTTACGCTTTCCGGTTGGGTACAAAAAATCAGAGATAAAGGCTTTATGGTCTGGGTTGATTTACGGGATCGATACGGAATTACCCAACTTATCTTTGATGCAGAGCGTTCTCCTAAAGAATTATTAGAGACCGCACAATCCTTGGGTCGGGAATTTGTAATTCAAATACAAGGTACTGTCATCGAACGAGAATCCAAAAATGACAATATTGTCACCGGTGCAATAGAGGTTGTGGTTCAAAAATTAACTATTCTAAACGAAGCGCTGACTCCCCCTTTTACTATCGAGAATCAAACGGATGGCGGAGAGGATATACGTATGAAGTATCGTTATCTCGATATTCGTCGTAAACCTGTTCAAGAAAATCTTATTTTTAGACATAAAGTAGCCATGCAGGTCCGCAGTTATCTGTCTGAGCAGGAGTTTATAGAAATCGAAACGCCTTATCTGATAAAATCTACCCCAGAAGGGGCTCGTGATTTTGTGGTGCCTTCACGGATGAACGAGGGACAATTTTATGCGCTTCCTCAATCACCACAAACCTTCAAGCAGTTGCTTATGGTGGGCGGTATGGATAAATACTTCCAAATTGTAAAGTGTTTTAGAGATGAAGACCTACGAGCAGACAGACAGCCTGAATTTACACAGATTGATTGTGAAATGGCTTTTGTTGAGCAAGAAGATATCCTCAATACTTTTGAGGGATTAACACGTCACTTACTACAATCCATTAAGGGTATTGATATTGAAAGTTTTCCTCGTATGTCTTACGAAGACGCTATGAAAACGTATGGTAATGATAAGCCTGATATTCGTTTTGATATGAAGTTTGGCGAACTCAATGCGGTTGCTCAACACAAAGATTTTAAAGTTTTTAATGAAGCTGAATTAGTTGTTGGAATTGCTGTTCCGGGTGGTGCCTCATACACGCGTAAAGAAATTGATAAGTTGATTGATTGGGTAAAGCGTCCGCAAGTAGGAGCTTTAGGCATGGTATACGTTAAGTGTAACGATGATGGCTCTTTTAAATCATCAGTTGATAAATTTTACGATGCGGCAGATTTAGCTACATGGGCTGAAGCTACTCAAGCTAAACCGGGAGATCTGATTTGTGTTTTATCCGGTCCAAAAAATAAAGTACGTGCGCAACTGAGTGCGCTACGTATGGAAATGGCAGAACGTTTAGGGCTGAGAAATCCTGAAGAATTTGCTCCACTCTGGGTAATTGACTTTCCACTGCTAGAATGGGATGAAGATACAGAGCGTTATCACGCAATGCATCACCCTTTTACTTCCCCAAAACCAGAGGATATGAAATTATTGGATACTGATCCTGGTAAAGTACGTGCCAATGCATACGATCTTGTATTAAATGGAAACGAAATAGGTGGAGGTTCTATCCGTATTCATGATAAAGAAACACAAGCGCTAATGTTTGATCACTTAGGATTTACTCCTGATGAAGCTAAAGCGCAATTTGGCTTCTTGTTGGATGCTTTTCAATATGGAGCACCGCCACATGGCGGAATAGCCTTTGGTTTAGATCGTTTGGTCGCTATTCTCGGAGGACAGGAAACTATACGAGATTTTATTGCTTTCCCTAAAAACAATAGTGGTCGTGATGTAATGATCGACGCCCCCTCAAAACTAGACACAGAACAGCTCAAAGAATTACACATTGAACTTGATCTATAATAATTAAATCCCGCGCTAAGCGGGATTTTTTAGTATCTTTCGTTTTCTTAACCTCGTTACTATTTATGCAACGCACCCAAAAGAAAACGATACTATATAAGTTTTTGAAATGGCGATATCGACATATATCGACCAAAAACTTCATTTTAATCCTAAGTATACTCATTGGTTTTCTTGCTGGTTTAGTTTCCCTATTTTTAAAGAATGCTACGCATTTGATTCAGGCGCTACTGGAGCAGGATTTAATACAATGGCAGACTTCCTTTTATTTTATAACCCCCATTGTTGGACTCTCTATTGTATATCTCATTTTAAAATACATTGTAAAAGAGGATCTCAAGTCGGCAATACCCCTTGTTCTTTATTCCTTATCCAAAACAAAAGGCATTATTAATACTGCTCAAGCCTATCTACCTCTTATTTTGGCTCCGATTACGGTAGGTTTTGGAGGTTCTGTGGGACTCTTAGGGCCAGCAATTGGTTCGGGCGCTGCGCTAAGCTCTAATCTCAGTTCTTTGTTTCACGTAAAAACAAAAACAAGAACGTTACTAATTGGATGTGCGGCTGCGGGGGCTATTTCTGCCGTGTTTAAATCTCCATTGGCCGGATTAGTTTTTGCCGTAGAAGTATTTAGTTTGGACCTTACGCTCACTTCACTCCTCCCTCTATTATTGGCCTCCGTTTCGTCTATCATAACGTCATACTTTTTCTTAGGTGATGAAGTTTTATTCCGTTTTGAAGTGCTTGAGCGATTTCAAATTTTTGATATTCCTTTTTATATAGTTTTAGGTATAGGTACCGCTTTCGCATCTATCTATTTTACTAAAATGTACTTTTGGATTCTGAAATTCTTTGACAGATTCACCAAAAAAATTCATAAGCTCATCATTGGTGGTCTTGCGATTGGCGTGATGCTTTATTTTATCCCTCCATTATATGGGGAAGGTCTCGGTTTTATAAATAGCTTACTACACGGAAATCATTTTGCAGCACTGGGGCAGACACCTTTTGATCACTTAACCAATAATGCATGGGTAGTCATCGCATTATTGATCGGGATAACCATCTTTAAAGCAATAGCCATGACTACGACCTTTGCTGCCGGTGGTTGCGGTGGTATCTTCATTCCTACGATGGTGATGGGAAGCGCCTTGGGGAATGTAATCGCTAAAATTATTAATAACCTCGGTCTAGGTCTTCACGTTTCTGAAGCTAATTTCACATTATTAGGGATGGCAGGTCTTATTGCAGGTGTATTACATGCGCCTTTAACATCGATCTTTCTTATTGCAGAGATTACGTCATCCTATGAATTATTTGTGCCGCTAATGATTACAACAGCGATCTCTTTTATTATATCTAAAAATCGAATAGAACATAACATTTATACCAGAGAGCTAGCTGAACAAGGACAACTTTTAACCCACAATAAAGATCAAAATGTGCTTACCTTATTAAATCTTGAAGATTGTTTGGAAACAAATTTTGTTACTGTTGAAGAAACTTACACTTTAAAACAATTGCTGAGTGAAGCCGTTGCAAAGTCAAATCGTAATGTATTTCCCGTAGTCAATCATGATCAAAAATTAGTAGGCATCGTGCGCTTGGATGATATTCGGGATATTATGTTCGATATAACATTATACCACAAAGTAACCGTAGCTACACTTATGACAAAAATCTCGACTACCATTATTATTGAAACTGATAATGCTAAAACAACGATGCGCAAGTTTCAGGATTCAGGAGCATGGAATCTTCCCGTGATTAAAGAAGGTAAATACATTGGTTTTATCTCAAAATCAAAATTATTGACCGCCTATCGAAGAAAGTTGATTAGTTTTGCATAAAAGAACCTTTTTGATCGGTCTGTATGGCTAAAATTTAGTCTGTCCACTTGTCAAATGTCTTCTTTTTGAATATACATATCAAAGAATGAAACATATAATCAGACTTCTTTTCATAATTTTTGCAGTCCTTATTGCTATTGGATATTACTTCAAAAATTCAGGTAATCATCCCAAGGGAGACACCTTAATTGGCATTGCAATTTTACTGGGATCATTTGTTCTCATGCCAGTATTTATCTATCATCGATGGAAAGACAGAAAAGTAAAGGACTACATGTTGACGAATGATAATATACAGAAGATGAGAGACTTCAACGACGATAAAAAAAAATAGAATTCAATTTCCTTCAAAAATTTTTACATTATAATAACATTTTTTATCAGATTAAAAAGTAACTTTAGGTTTCATAAAACATTTTATATTACACCATGGAAGGAACAGTTAAATTTTTTAATGAATCCAAAGGTTACGGATTCATAACCAACGACGAAACAGGAAGAGACATCTTTGTACATGCATCAGGATTAAACGGCGAAGCATTAAACGAAGGTGACAAAGTAGAGTATCAGGAAGAAGAAGGAAGAAAAGGAATTATTGCTGCTCAGGTACGCGTAATTCATGATTAAGATATACGTTACTAAGTTTCTAAAAAGCACTGCGTACGCAGTGCTTTTTTAATTTTTTATAATTCCGTAGTGTTTCTTATACTCTTCTGCCTGATCCATAATATAAGAGAGTACTTTTAATTTATCAGATATCGCGATAATAGAATCAATATCCTTTTGTTCTGCTAAAAAATCGATGAAATTATATACTTCACTTTGCGGAATGTCAATATGATTTCTTATAAATTCAATCGAATAAAAATCAGTAACTTCTGCTGTTGATATATAGGTTTTCTTCTTCTCAAAAGTAGTTGTGACATGCTCAAAAAGCTTTAATAAATCAATCGATGCTCCCCCGGGGGCACTCGCAAGCGCATTATTTTTGACATTGGATTGCTTGTCATTAAATCCGGAAACTCCCATCCGTTCAAGCTCAGCAGCGCTCCATAACGGTAAAACATTTTCATAGGTGGTGATACTTTGTAAATCCCTGGATAAATTGCCTGTAAGCGAATGAGTAGAGAGCATGACAGGATCCAATTCATTCAAAGCGATTTCTAAATGAACTTTTATTAGCTTTGAAATAATATCCTGTTTCTGAACTACGTAGGATTTAGCAGAATGTTGAATTGAAGAAAAAATTAAGGTGTCTTTTAAAAACACCTGCATGATAAATTCACCTTTAGCATTGGAAACGGTTCCAGCATTTTGTGTTTTATTATATATGTGAACTCCTTCAATATTTCCGGATTCATCAGAAATTATACCAGAAATCCGCTCTATTTCCTGAGCTTTTCCCACAAGCGTGAAAAAACATAATACCACAAAAGTAATTTTTTTCATGCATCGATCTATTCAAACTAAAGACCGATCATCTTGCGCAACGTTGCACAAGAACAGCAACAACTACATTCGTTTATTAATTGAGATTCCGCTTTTCTACAAAAAAGCGTTTTAGCAGCGTGCTGCATTCTTCTTCAAGCACTCCCCCACTCATCTTAGTTTTAGGGTGCAATGTAGTTCCCATCGCAATGCAACCTCGCTGTTCATCCCGTGCGCCATACACTATTTTTTTTATTTGACTCCAGAATAAAGCACCGGCACACATTTGACATGGCTCTATGGTCACATACAAGGTACATTCATTCAAATATTTCCCACCAAGAAAATTTGCTGCTGCAGTAATAGCCTGCATTTCGGCATGTGCTGTCACATCATTCAGCAATTCGGTTGAATTATGAGCCCTGGCAATAATTTGATCCTGAACCACGATTATAGCACCAATAGGAATTTCGTCTTTAGCGTAGGCCAGTTCGGCCTCCTGCAATGCCTTTCGCATAAAATATGCATCGTCAAATGGTTCAATCATTATATTTTCTTTCAAAATTACTAAAATTTACAAGAGTCCTATAAGATAAACTTCGCAGTATTACTCATCATTAAAACAAAATCTTATTTTTGCTTAGGTGTTGAAAGCAGGTACCGGTGTATTCTTTGACTTCTTCTTCCACAAACCAAAAAGACTTTAGTTTTGAACGATTCCATAAAGTATCCTTTGTTATCTGATATTGAATATCCTTCTGATCTAAGAAAATTATCGTCAGCACAGCTTCCGGCATTAGCCCAGGAATTGCGGAAATTCATTATAGACATCGTTGCTTCCAAAGAGGGGCACCTCGGTGCAAGTTTGGGAGTTATTGAATTAACCATAGCCTTACATTATATATTTGATACTCCTAACGATCAGCTTGTTTGGGATGTGGGGCATCAAGCCTATCCTCATAAAATATTAACCGGAAGAAAAAATCGCTTTCATACCAATCGACAATTGGGTGGACTTAGCGGTTTCCCAAAACGAGATGAAAGTGCGTATGATACCTTTGGCGTGGGTCACTCTTCTACCTCAATATCTGCGGCTTTAGGTATGGCAATTGCTTCAAAATTGAAAGGAGACACATACAAACAACACATTGCAGTGATCGGAGACGCCTCAATTGCCAGCGGAATGGCTTTTGAAGGATTGAATCACGGCGGTGTAACGGATGCAAACCTCCTGATTATTTTAAACGATAATGCCATCGGAATTGATCCAAGTGTGGGTGCACTCAAAGAATATCTCACCAAAGCAAAAGTAGGCCGTAAGCCAAAGACCGATAACATTATTGAAGCGCTGAATTTTAAATATTATGGTCCTGTTGACGGACATGATTTACCAACTCTGTTGCGTGAATTAAAACGATTACAGTCAGTTGAGGGACCAAAACTGTTACATATCATTACTACCAAGGGTAAAGGCTTAAAACAAGCTGAGGAAAATCAAGTACAATATCATGCTCCGGGTAAATTTAATGCACATACGGGTGAATTGTTGCCAAAAAAAGACGTTCAGGCACCACCAAAGTTTCAGGATGTATTTGGATTAACACTCCTAGAATTAGCGCGTAACAACCCAAAGATTGTAGGTATTACGCCTGCTATGCCCACAGGAAGTTCGCTCAAATACATGATGGACGAGATGCCGGATCGCGCATTTGATGTAGGCATCGCTGAGCAACATGCAGTAACCTTGGCTGCCGGGATGGCCACTCAGGGACTTACGGTTTTTTGCACTATCTATTCTACTTTTCTGCAGCGTGCGTATGACCAAATTATCCATGATGTAGCACTGCAAAATCTCCCAGTTATTTTTTGTGTTGATCGATCAGGATTGGTCGGAGCCGATGGAGCCACGCATCACGGAGTGTTTGATATTGCCTATCTCAATTGCATTCCCAACCTACTTATTGCGGCACCTAGTAACGAAATCGAACTGCGCAATTTGTTATATACAGCCTCTTTGGGTCTTAGTCATCCTATTGCTATACGCTATCCTCGCGGTAGAGGAACACTACTTAACTGGCAAAAACCTTTTGAGAATTTTGTAGTCGGAAAAGGAATTTGTCTTAGTAAAGGTACTAAAGCAGCCATTATATCAACTGGCACTATAGGCGCCAATGTGATGGAAGCAATTCGCATAAGTAAAGCTAATCTTGCCCATTATCATTTTCCATTTATCAAACCTTTGGATACAAAATTGTTGCATACGATTCTCGCGGCGTATGATACTATTTTGACCGTGGAAGAAGGTACGATTATAGGAGGATTTGGGAGTACAATAGTCTCCTATGCAACGAAACAAAAGTACAAGGGCACGCTAGAAACACTCGGAGTACCCGACACCTTTATAGAACAAGGCACCCCTGAAGAGTTACAACACCTTTGTGGTATCTCAATTAACGCTCTTGTTGAACGATTTAAGGGATTATAAGAATATTATTATTTATTTCGTTATTTTATAAATTAAAGTTTGAGCACAGTAATGAAGATGGAACCACATTGACCGAGATTTGGACTTTCAAAAAATAAGATACTACTACAATAGTTATAAAAGCTCCCTAAAGTTAACTTTGGGAGCTTTTTGTTTATGATTCAATAGTCTATTATTTAACTTAAGTGCTCTCAAATCTTTTTTGAAATTACCATTAAAAACAGAAAACGTATCTAAATTGTATCATTACACCTTAGCTCCACGTATTTTTTGAAACTTCAACAAAGCATTGCTATCTGTTAGACTTGCTACATAGTTGCAAATACTTATCAAACGACTATACGAATCTTCATTTTTATAATCAAAGTGGGCACCTTCAGCTCTTAAAATTAATTTATCATAGTTAGAGCAGTTGTCCTCCATATAATTTTTGGTTGCTTCGCAATAGGTATGTAATAAAGTGGCAAGTATCTCGTATCCTGCAATTTCCTTCTCGGTTACTTCCTGACTTTGGTAAATCTTAGATACGCTGATTTTGATGATATCATCGATTTGTGCTTCGTACTTACTCTTGTCAATCAATCCACTCGTAAAAGTTCCTGCGAGAATAGCTTCTTCATTAGCTATAAAGATATCAGCCGCTTCACGAATTAGGGTGTTTATTGCCAAAGCTCTTAAATAACTCAATCGATCCGCAGTTGTGGTTAAGCTATTATACTTGGACGTATTGATGCTATCCTTTACCAGTTTGATCAAATATTCTAATGCATATTCCTCCTGAATTAGTCCCAAATTAATTCCGTCCTCAAAATCAATAATGGTATAGCAAATATCATCGGCAGCTTCTACCAGATAAGTTAGTGGATGGCGACTGTAGGTTATCTCTTTACCAAAATTATATTGAAGCAAGCCAATTTCGCGAGCTACCTCTCCAAAGAATTCTGCTTCATTTTGAAAATAGCCAAATTTCTTATGTGCAATATGCGCACTTGGCTTTTTAGGCAAAGATGCTTTTGGGTATTTCATAAAAGCGCCCAAGGTAGCATACGATAAACGCAAACCACCTTCTATACCGGCACGGGATTCGGTAAGAATCTTAAAGCCGTTGGCATTACCTTCAAAATCTATTAAATCTTGGTATTGCTTAGCAGTAAGTTGTGATTGATACTGTGCACCACTTCCATTTTTAAAGTACTCTCCAATCGCTTTTTCCCCTGAATGGCCAAAGGGCGGATTACCAATATCATGTGCCAATGCGGCGGCCGCTACAATAGCGCCAAAATCGTTAAAATGATATCCATGAACCGCAGCCAGATGCGGATGCTTTTCCAGCAATTGTTTTCCCACTACTCTACCCAAGGAGCGCCCTACTACAGATACTTCGAGACTATGCGTAAGTCGTGTGTGCACAAAACTCGTCTTCGATAAAGGAATTACTTGTGTTTTATCTTGCAAACTACGAAACGCCGAAGAAAAAATAATCCTGTCATAATCCACCTCAAATCCCAAACGGGTTTCATCCTGTTCTTTACGCAATCGTTTATTTGTGTCACCTTGTCTGCGGAGTGACAATAGCTCTTCCCAGTTCATCATACTTTAAATGGTCTATTAATAAAATAGTGGATCAAAATAATAATAGTCCAAAGATACTATTATCAAATTATGTACGAAATGAATTATCATTCCTAACCATAAACTTTGATAGCGATGTCTTAAATAACCAAGTAAAAGTCCGAAAGGAAAGATCCACAGGATCGATATAAAGGAAAAATGCACTAAAGCAAACAAAAATGCCGTTAGCAAGATGGTGATACGAACCGAGGTAATTCTTTCTAATTGATTAAATAGAAACCCTCTAAAGGCTACTTCTTCAAAAATCGCAGGAAGTATTGCTATAAAAACAAAAGCCAAAAGAAAAGGATTATTATACTCCACATAAGTAGCGTAGTAGTTTGTACTTTCATCAAATAAGACAGCATTCATCCACTCTATTCCGTAATAAACCGAAAAACCGGTTATAAAAGGTGCCCAAAGTACACCGATCCACTCAAGAGGACGTAATTTTGGCAAGGAATATAACGGAACTATATTTTTGATGTCGAAAAACACAAAGATCAATACTAAAGCAGCTGAAACACTCTCTATAGCAATTTCTGTAGTTAATGAGGTGTGATCATTATAAATGAGATGTACTATTGTTAAAAATACCAGCTCAACTATATAAAACACAATAATAAGGTTAAGGCCCTCACTACGCGTTTGTCTTTTTCTTAAACTTATGGATGTTCCGCAATGTGCACAATAGTTTGAACTAGCATTAATCGGTTGGGTACAGGAATGACACGTCATATAGTACGCATTGAAGTGCTTTGTGATGCTGAATACAGTCCCTTAATTAAAAGCGAAAGGAAAATTACTTTCATTATAATTCCGCTTAAAAGACTCATAGGATCGACAACTGCATTAATTGCTATAACTGTAAGGTACAATAGTAAAGCAGACAATAGCGTTGCAAACGGTTTCTCTTTTGTCCAGAACGCTAACAGCAAATACAAGATAGAAAGTATGGCGTTTGTAATAAGAATAGAGATATCCTCTGTCCTAAAGAAATAGAACAATCCGAAAACCAGAAATATTCCCGACATCCAGTATAGTGTTTTTTGCGCTGAAGCTATACGTTTTGTATTTACTTCGTGTTGTTGATTAGCCATCACGCGTTTAGCATGAAATTGAGATTGTTCTTTTTCTGATCCCAGTTCAGGATATCCACAGTGGGTACAAAATTTAGTTTCTGTTGTAAGCACTGTTTCACACTGACTACAGACAGGTTGTTGCATGGTAAGTTCTTCCATAATATTAGGTTACATTGATAAAAGGGGTTTTTAAAAGTATTAAAAAAAGGGAAGCTTTCATAAGAAAACTCCCCTTTTCAGAATCTAAAACATGTAACCTTATGATCCACACATCAGGCAATCGTCACCCTCTGCTTCTTTGGATTGTGCTATAATCGCTCTTAATTCATCCGGACTTAGCGCGGTACCTTCTGGCGCAACCGCCTCTGGTGCCGGGCTTGGCTTTGCCACCTGAGCTTCTAGAACTTGCGCGGCATTGGCAGCTACCTTTTCTGCTTGTGGCACTTGAGCGACTTCTTTTTTCAACGTAAACTTAATAGCATCTACGGCTGATTTTGTTCTTAGGTAGTACATTCCCGTCTTAAGTCCACTCTTCCATGCATAAAAATGCATTGAAGTTAGTTTGGACATCGTAGCGCCTTCCATAAATAGGTTGAGCGACTGTGACTGATCGATAAAATATCCTCTGTGACGTGACATATCGATAATATCTTTCATACTCAACTCCCATACTGTTTTATATAATTCTTTAAGATCCTGTGGTATGATATCTATATTCTGTATCGATCCATTAGCACGCATAATTGCATCTTTCACCTCATCACTCCATAAATTCAATTTAACAAGATCCTCTAACAAGTGCTTATTAACAACGATAAACTCCCCTGATAACACTCGACGCGTATAAATGTTACTTGTATACGGTTCGAAGGCTTCATTATTCCCTAATATTTGAGAAGTAGAGGCAGTTGGCATTGGTGCTACTAATAAAGAGTTACGTACTCCGTTTTCTAATACTTTTTTACGTAATCCATCCCAGTCCCAGCGACCGCTTAATTCTTCATCTTTAATATTCCATAAATTATGCTGGAATTCTCCTCTTGAAATCGGAGACCCTTCATAGCTTTGATACGGTCCGTCGATTTTTGCTTCTTCCATAGAGGCCGTCACCGCTGCAAAATATAGTGTTTCAAAAATCTCCTGATTTAATTTTTTTGCTTCATCACTGGTAAATGGCATACGTAACTGGATAAAAGTATCCGCAAGACCTTGTACCCCTAGCCCAATAGGACGGTGACGTACATTAGAGTTTTCTGCTTCTTTAACCGGATAGTAATTACGATCTATGACGCGGTTTAAGTTTTTGGTTACTCGTTTAGTGATTTTAAAAAGCTCTTTGTGATCAAAGGCACCATTTTTCACAAACATTGGTAATGCTATAGAAGCTAGGTTACATACAGCAACCTCATCAGGACTTGTGTACTCTAATATCTCTGTACACAGGTTTGAGGAGCGTATCGTTCCCAAATTTTGTTGATTTGATTTACGGTTTGCCGCATCTTTATACAACATATACGGTGTACCCGTCTCAATTTGAGATTCTAAAATTTTCTCCCAAAGCTCACGTGCCTTAATGGTTCTACGACCTTTCCCTTCAGCTTCGAATCTCAGATACTTTTCTTCAAACTCATCACTATGCACATCAAAAAGACCAGGACATTCATTAGGACACATCAGCGTCCACTCTGCATCTTCTTGCACACGTTTCATAAACAAATCCGGTATCCACATGGCGTAGAACAAGTCTCTTGCCCTCATTTCTTCTTTACCGTGATTCTTTTTAAGGTCCAGGAAATCAAAAATATCCGCATGCCATGGCTCCACGTAAATTGCAAAAGATCCTTTACGTTTCCCACCACCTTGATCTACATATCTAGCCGTGTCATTAAAAACACGTAACATCGGCACTACACCGTTAGACGTACCATTGGTTCCTGCTATGTATGATCCTGTTGCACGCACATTATGTATTGATAATCCAATACCACCCGCTGATTGCGAGATTTTAGCTGTTTGCTTTAAGGTATCATAAATACCATCAATACTATCATCCTGCATGGTTAATAAGAAACATGATGACATTTGTGGCTTTGGTGTCCCGGCATTAAAAAGTGTTGGTGTAGCGTGGGTAAAATATTTTTTGGACATTAACTCATACGTCTCAATAGCTGCGTCAAGATCATTAAGATGGATCCCAATTGATACACGCATAAGCATATGCTGTGGACGCTCGGCAATTTTACCGTTTATTTTGAGCAGATACGAACGTTCCAGTGTTTTAAACCCAAAATAATCGTACCCAAAATCTCTATTATAAATAATAGTAGAGTCTAATTTTTCTTTGTTTTTCTGCACCACTTCGTAGACATCATCTGCAATTAAGGGCGCTTTTTTATTGGTACGAGGATTTACATATTCATACAAATCTGTAACCACTTCAGAAAAAGTCTTTTTGGTGTTTTTATGTAAATTAGAAACAGATATTCTAGCTGCTAACTTTGCATAATCCGGATGCGTGATTGTCATCGTTGCGGCAATCTCTGCAGCCAGATTATCAAGCTCGCTCGTAGTAACGCCATCATACAATCCTTCGATAACACGCATAGCTACTTTGACCGGATCAACCAGTGGGTTAAGTCCATAACAAAGTTTTCTTACCCTTGCGGTAATCTTGTCAAACATAATGGGTTCTTTGCGACCGTCTCTTTTAATTACATACATACTACGTGGTGGTTTTAAGTTCTTCCCTTAAAAAGAACATGCTACTAATTTGTGTTATTATTCGTACAGTCTGCCGGATATAATCCTGATGATATAGCGTCCTCCCCAAGTGACTACACACTATATCGTCAAAAGTATTTTTTATTAATACATAAGCAGAGCTGCCCCTTTTTATTAAAATCTTAAAGTCTTTGGTAGACGTATCAAACTGAGCTAGCCTTATTAAACATAGGCACTAGTCATGACTAGCTCAGAATGAATATATTGTTTGATAAGTTACGGACTAAAAATCTGCGTCAAAACTTATCTTACTATCCTCGTTATCTTTATTAAGCACTCCGGCTTTTTGGTATTCTGACACTCGTTTCTCAAAGAAATTAGTCTTTCCCTGAAGCGAGATCATGTCCATAAAATCAAATGGATTTGCAGTTCCGTATTCTTTTTCGCACTCTAGCTCAACTAACAATCTATCAGTAACAAATTCCAGATACTGTGTCATCAGTTTTGCATTCATCCCGATTAAACTTACAGGAAGTGACTCCGTAATAAACTCACGTTCTATCGTAAGTGCGTCGATGATAATTTCTCGGATACGTTCTTTTGGCACTTTGTTTACTAAATGATGATTATGCAAGTGTACAGCAAAATCACAATGCACACCCTCATCTCTGGAAATTAGCTCATTAGAGAAAGTAAGTCCGGGCATTAAACCTCTTTTCTTCAACCAGAAGATTGAACAGAAAGCTCCGGAAAAGAAAATCCCCTCTACCGCCGCAAATGCAATTAAACGCTCAGCAAAAGAATCAGATTCAATCCATTTCAGGGCCCAATCCGCCTTCTTCTTTATAGCAGGAAAATTATCAATTGCTTTAAAGAGCATATCTTTTTCCTTCTCATCTTTGACATAGGTGTCAATTAACAAAGAATAAGTTTCAGAATGGATATTCTCCATCATAATCTGAAAACCGTAAAAGAATTTTGCCTCACTATACTGTACTTCGTTTACAAAATTTTCTGCCAAATTTTCATTAACAATTCCATCAGATGCTGCGAAGAATGCCAAAATATGTTTTATAAAATAACGTTCGTCATCTGTAAGTTTTGATGACCAGTCTGTAATATCCTGATGCAGATCAATTTCTTCTGCGGTCCAAAAACTCGCTTCAGACTTCTTGTACCAATCCCAAATATCATGGTGCTTAATTGGAAAAATTACAAATCGGTCTTTATTTTCTTGCAAAATTGGCTCTTCAACATTCATCGTGATCCGTTTTATTTTTTGTAGTGATTTTTGTTTCGCTCGTCTTTTACAAAGATCAAAAATAAGATGAGATTTACCCCCAAAACTTCACAAACGTTTTCAACAAAGTTTTCAACATGGGTTTATTAAGCAAAGCTGCGCAAACCCCTAATAGAAAGGCTGCAACCTATTGAAATTCATGCAATTAGGTTGTAAAAAAATCTTTGAACATTTAACGCCAAAAATTTGCAATAACCCCTAATTTTACACTTGCTAAGCCGTTTTTCAACTTATAAACAACAAAGGGAATTCCCAAGCTCTTTTACGGAGAAACCGTAACTATAATTTCACCTATTTTGTCCAAAAAAATCATTTATATTAAAAAATAACGTGTCCCGTTAAACAAAATATCCTTAAAAAAGAGCAGAAAGCGATTGCTCCATACAACACCAATTATTTACAAAAAAACACCCTTTACTTAATTAAGCAAAGGGTGTAAAAATTTTAATCTATCTTATCACAAAGCAATGTGTTGCTACTTCTTCTTATGTTGCTCTGCTACTTTTTCAAGTTCGGAATACCAGTCTTCACCAAATTTTCTGATAAGAGCAGCCTTAACGAACTTATAAACCGGTACCTGAAGCTCTTTGCCCAACGTACAAGCATCATCACAAATTTCCCACTTATGATAATTAACCGCCGCAAACTCAGAATAATCCTGCACTCGTATTGGATACAAATGACAAGAAACCGGTTTTTTCCAATCTACTTCTCCTTGATTATACGCTTCTTCAATAGCACAGAGTGCGGTACCTTTTTCATCAAAAATCACATAAGCACAGTCCGCGCCATTAATTAACGGAGTTTCCCATTCACCATCCGTACCTTTGACAAAAATACCCTGAGACTCAATCGCAGCCACACCTTCTGGACGCAAGTATGATTTAATTACCGGATAGATGTTTTCTAAAATTTTTGTCTCATCTTCTTCTAATGGTGCACCAGCTTCACCGTCAATACAACATGCGCCTTTACACGCTGACAGATTACACACAAAATCTTTTTCTATAATCTCTTCTGAGATAATGGTTTTTCCTAATTGAAACATGGCGCGAAGATACTAGTTTTTCTAAATTGAATCCTACAAAAACATCTTTCCAAATCACACTTGTATACCCTTTTTTTGTCCAAACTTGTTATTTTGCAAATTTGCCCTACATTTATATCGTATTAACCTATACTTTTGCAGGAATTAAAAACAGCCGACTATGTTTTCTTTTGACTTTAGAGAGATTTTTACCGCTAGCATGATTCTGTTTGCGGTTATTGATATAATAGGAAGTATTCCCATTATCATAGACCTAAGAAAAAAAGTAGGTCATATCCAAAGTGAGAAAGCAAGTATTGTGGCCTGTATACTTATGATAGTTTTTCTATTTCTGGGAAAAGAAATTCTAAATCTTATCGGGATTGATGTAAACTCTTTTGCCGTCGCAGGATCCTTTATTCTCTTTTTTATTGCTTTGGAGATGATTCTAGGTATCCAATTGTATCGCGATGATGCACCTGAAACAGCCGCCGTGGTTCCCTTAGCATTTCCATTAATCGCTGGAGCAGGTACGATGACTTCTTTACTTTCGCTTAGATCAGAATTTCAGACTGTAAATATCATTGTCGCCATCATCGTAAACATTATCTTTGTATATATTGTTTTGAAATCATCCGGGCGAATTGAACGCGTATTGGGAAAACAAGGCATCAATGTTATTCGGAAAATATTTGGTGTGATTTTATTAGCGATAGCTGTAAAGTTATTTACCGCAAACATTAAAGACTTATTCTAAATGAAAATTTTCATCTATATTCTCATTGTTCTTGGTATTGCTCTAATGAGTTACAATATAACATTACTGGACACGAGTAACATTTTTGAAGGCGACAGTAAAACTGCCTTAATTGGAGTCATTGCTCCAGCTTGTGCAATATTGCTCTTGCTTATTTTGCTTACCTCAAAAAAAATCAACGACAAGCGTAAATAAAACACCCTGTTTCACTAAAGCAAGGTAACACACATCAAGATTGTTATAGGTATTGAAATCAACATTAAAGCAATAAAAGCGGTGTGAAGTCTTCTAAAAATTAAAGCTTTTTGCAAGGCTTTTTTGAGTTTGGGATTCTGTGTTTTATCCAATTGTTCACGTATCAAATCTGCTGATACATACGAAGAGTCTACCAAAATTTCGTGATCAAGAAACATGGACGCACTATTATCCAGTAGCCGGCAAGCAACGGCAAGAATAAAAAAGAAAATAGGCGAACATATCGCAATCGGGATGAGGTACTCGTTCCACAACACCATACCTACTCCTTCTGGTCGTTATGAGAAAGGGTTAACACTCGTTCGATCATAGCATCATTTTTATTCAATATTTTCTCAAATACGTTGGTTCCAAATAATTGTTCTGCCATAGTTGCTTTCAAATATCGCTTTAATGGTTCTGCAAACTCCGATGCATTCATTTGTATATCCCGTCTTCTCGCAAATAACAGAAAACCATCCACAAATTCATCATCTACTATAGTACTATTTTTAAACTCTGCTAATGAAAGTTTATTGTATGTCGCTCTTTTTTCATCCAAAGCCTCAAATACATAACGCCCAATAAATCCTGAACGCAGCATATAATTTAAGGTCTCTCCTACTCTCGTACTATCTTTAGCCACAAAATGATCAGGAATGATACCTCCGCCGCCATAGACAATTCTTCCTTTAGGTGTTTTAAACTTTAAAGAATCGGCTACCTGAATACTATCAACACTTTGCAACTCTCCGTTTTTATAACGCTCCAAATATTCATTAAAATATGCTTTATTACCATTTCCATAAGGTTTTTGGATAGATCTTCCGGTAGGTGTATAATATCTTGAAATTGTTAACCTAACCGCACTCCCATCGCCTAAGGACATCTCACGTTGCACAAGCCCTTTTCCATAAGACCTGCGGCCGATAATAGTACCCCGATCGTTATCCTGGATAGCTCCCGCCAAAATTTCACTGGCCGAAGCGGAATTTTCATTTATCAAAACGCTAATCTTTCCTTCCTGAAAACTACCTCTTCCTGTGGCATAATTTTTCTCGACGGCTCCTTTTTTATTTTTGGTAAACATGATTAAAGTTTCTTCTTCCAAAAATTCATCAGCGATTCGCAAAGCCGGTGTGATAAAACCGCCCCCATTATCCCGCAAATCCAAAACCAGCTCATTCATTCCAGCTTTCAATAAGACATTGAGAGACTTCTTAAATTCTTTGTAGGTAGTTTCAGCAAACCGATTTATCTTAATATACCCAATCTTATCGGTCAACATATAGGAGGCATCTACACTTTTGATAGGAACTTTTCCTCTTTTTACTACCACATCAAAGACTCCCTTTCCTTTTCGGAAAACTTTTAGTTGTACTTGGCTATTTAAAGCACCTTTCAATTTGCCTGCCAGTTCGTCTCGCAACAGATTTTCACCAAACAGCGTATCTTGATCCGCCATTAAAATACGATCCCCTGCCTTAATACCTGATTTCTCACTTGGCCCGCCTTTAATAGTGTTTATAACTGATATAGTGTCTCTATAAGGATAGTAACTCACTCCAATACCTATAAAATCCCCCTGCATACTTTCGGTTACACCTTCTAACTCTTCGGGGGAAATATATACGGAATGGGGATCTAAATTTTCTAAAATACGATTCACGGTCACATCGACAATACTGTCGGTATTGATTTCATCAACATATTCATAATCGATATAGTCAATTAATCGATTGAGTTTTTCTTTTTTTACATTCGAAGAAAATAAGGTATCTGATTGATCTTGAAAGTTAAGTTTACTCCCAAGAAAAACTCCGGCTCCCATTGCTAATCCGATCCAAAAAGGTATATATTTTTTTGAAGTTCCCATCTTCCTTCTATTCATCTAAGTCTACTATCTGTTCTATGATAACTCCCGCCTTTTCTAAAAACCGTAATCCGGCATCATCTTTATATCCGTATTGATATACAATTCTCTTAATACCAGCCTGATGAATCAACTTACTACACTCTTTACAAGGTGACAACGTGATGTATAAGGTCGCCCCTTTACAAGATTGTGTTGAGGACGCTACTTTTGATATCGCATTGGCCTCAGCGTGTAAGACATACCACTTTGTATAGCCTGCTTCATCTTCACAAGGATTTTCAAAACCGGTAGGGGTTCCATTGAAGCCATCAGAAATTATCATCCTATCTTTTACAATAACCGCACCAACTTTTTTACGTTCACAATGGGATAATTTACCCCATTCTCTGGCGATACGTAAATATGCCTTGTCATACTTAAGCTGTTTTTGATTTGGCATCCTTAATTTATCATAAAAATATAATTACATTTCATTTGTGACTCTTAAGATATTAAAAATCTACCAAATTCTGGCATTGAATATCATCGGCAAAACTAAACCAATAACAATTGAAGAAATCACCAAAATCCAGTCTCTTCTTGAAAATCTGAAGATCGTCTGAAATATAAAACTAAAAATTAAAACCAGTAACACTACCACAATCTGAGCCGCCTCAATTCCAAGAGCAAATTCTAAAAGTGGTAACAATTTTGATCCTGTATTAGAACTGATTGCTTTAAAATAACTTGAAAAACCTAAGCCATGGATTAATCCAAAAAATATAGTAGTACCATATAAAATTCCCGCTTTTGCATTTTTTGAGGAATTACTTGCCGTAAACAATGTAAATAATGCGGCTGCAAAGATGGTAACAGGAATCAAAAACTCTATCATATCAGAGTTTACAGAGATCACATTATAGGCCGCCATAAACAAGGACAAAGTGTGCCCAAGCGTAAAGAAGGTAACTAATAATAAAATGCGCTTCCAGCTATCAAAAGTATACGCAACGGTAAGCACTATTAAAAATAGAATGTGGTCATAGGCATTCCAATCCAGTACGTGGTTAAAACCAAGTTTAAGATATAACCAAAATTCGGACATAGTATTTAGGGTTTTGAATTTATGCTAAAATACAATTTTATGGATTCAACGCAGAACTACGCTAAAAATTCTTTAACAAAAGAAAAAACCAGATCAAATTGACCTGGTTTTTATCGAAGTACTCGAGGTGGGAATCGAACCCACACTCCCGAAAGAACTGGATTTTGAATCCAGCGCGTCTACCAATTCCGCCACTCGAGCTTAACTAACTTATATTTTTATTCCTATACTGTCTTAGTTGTTCTTTACCAACACCAGACTTCCAATATTTTTCTCTCTTTCGAGCTGCTACTCTATCACTACACTCTTCGGTATAAATTAACCGAAAAGGAGCATAAAACCTTGTTGTTCTTTCTCTCCCGGCATTATGACGTTTCAAACGTTCATCCAAATCGGCCGTCATTCCTACGTAAATATAGTTCTTTTCTATACTAGAAATCGCATAAACCAAGATCATTTACTCAAAAAATTATACCCAAGCGCGCCTGCCTGTCGGCAGCAGGCCTGTCTACCGACAGGTAGATCTACCAATTCCGCCACTCGAGCATTAATGGATGGCAAAATTAATAAAATATTCCATTTTCACCATTAAATATCTAACAATTTACTGCTAGAGTTGAAATAAATTTCTAAATTTGCACCTTGTTTTGAAAAAGCACACGTTAATCGATTATTAAACAATAGTTTATCTATGTCAACCGCAGTTACAGAAGCAAAGTTTTTTGCTTGTAATCAAAGTACCGAACTTGCCGAAAAAATTGTTTCCATTTATGGTGCTAAATTAGGAAAAGTAATTACCTCCACCTATAGTGACGGAGAGTTTCAACCTTCATTCGAAGAATCTGTGCGAGGATCGAGAGTATTTATCATCGGATCCACACATCCTAACTCAGACCATTTAATGGAAATGTTGTTAATGCTGGACGCTGCTAAACGAGCTTCTGCAAGACACATTACGGCTGTGCTCCCCTATTACGGTTGGGCCAGACAAGATCGTAAAGACAAACCTCGTGTGCCAATTGCCGCAAAACTTGTTGCCAAAATGCTGGAAACAGCCGGTGCAACCCGTATCATTACCATGGATTTACATGCAGATCAGATTCAAGGATTTTTTGAAAAACCCGTAGATCACCTTTTTGCGTCTACTGTATTTTTACCCTACTTACAATCGCTAAATTTGCAAAATTTGACGATTGCATCTCCGGATATGGGAGGTTCAAAGCGAGCTTACGCCTACTCTAAGGCATTGGCAAGTGATGTAGTAATTTGCTATAAGCAGCGCGCTAAAGCCAACGTAATTTCTCATATGGAATTAATTGGTGATGTTACCGGTAAAAATGTAGTATTAGTTGATGACATGGTAGACACTGCCGGTACATTGACCAAAGCCGCTGACCTTATGATGGAGCGAGGTGCCTTAAGCGTAAGAGCTATATGCACACACCCGATTCTATCAGGTGACGCTTATACAAAAATCGAAAACTCAAGATTGCAAGAATTAATTGTTACTGATTCAATTCCTTTAAAACAATCTTGTGAAAAAATTAGAGTCGTTAGCTGTGCTAACTTATTTGCCGATGTTATGCATCGTGTTCATAACAATGAGTCGATAAGCTCTAAATTTATAATGTAATTAATAACTCGTAATATAAATTAAAATGAAATCATTAACAATCAATGCATCTCAAAGAGAAAGCGTAGGTAAAAAATCAACAAAAGCCATACGTAATGCTGGACAGGTACCTTGTGTAGTTTACGGTGGAGACACTGTTACACACTTTGCGGCTCCAGAATCAGCTTTCAAAGATCTAGTGTACACTCCAGACGTTCATACCGTGGTAATTGCGTTGGATAATGGGACAAAAATTAACGCAATCCTTCAGGATATTCAATTTCACCCTGTAACTGATAGAATTTTACATATCGATTTCGTTGAAATTTTTGATGATAAGCCAATTACTATCGAACTTCCATTTAGAACTACCGGAAACTCAAGAGGTGTTCGTAACGGTGGGGTTTTACGTTTTAACTTAAGACGTATCAAAGTAAAAGGATTAGCATCAAACTTACCTGATGTTATCGAAGGAGATATCACTAACTTAAAAATCGGAAATAAATTATATGTTACCGATGTAGCGAGTGATGATTTTACTATTCTTCACCCGGACAATACAGTAATCTGTATGGTTAAAACATCTCGTAATGTTGTTGAAGAAGATGAAGACGAAGAAGAAGGAGAAACTCCAGCTGCAGAAGCTCCGGCTGCTGAAGCATAATTCTTACATTCAAACAAATCAAAAGCATTCTGATTCATTTTCAGAATGCTTTTTTTATTTTTACCATTTGATAAGTGTGGTGGACGTGACCCAAAAGGGTCGGGCTATTCACTTTTACTCCTCAATTATGCACTTTTGCAAAATGCAAAAGCTCATACTTTGCGGGGTAATCGCTGCTATCCCTCACGCAAAAAAGCAACTGTATGCCTTTGTTAATTACGAAATTCTTGAAAAACTATTTTCGCAAGAGCGAGATCAAAAATTTAGATGATCCAATGAAAAAATTTCTTATCACAGGATTGGGCAATATAGGACCCAAATATGATAACACTCGTCATAATATAGGCTTCAAAGTATTAGACACATTGGCCAGAGAAGAAAAATTAGCTTTTGAAACTCAAAAACTCGGAGATATAACTACCTACAAATATAAAGGCAGAACACTTATTTTACTCAAACCCAATACGTATATGAACCTAAGTGGTAAAGCGGTACGTTATTGGTTAGAAAAAGAAAAAATACCTGTAGAAAACCTGCTGGTGGTAACCGACGATCTCAATCTGGATTTTGGGATGCTGCGCTTAAAAGGTAAAGGCAGTGCAGGGGGGCATAATGGGCTTAAAGATATTGAAGCGCAACTTAACACCTCAAATTATGCCCGTTTTCGATTTGGTGTAGGTGCGAGCTTCGGCAGAGGCAGGCAAGTTGATTATGTTTTGGGGGAATGGGACAAAGAGGAAGCTGCAGCATTACCAGAGCGCATTGACAAAACCATACAAGCCATACAATCGTTTGCTACTGCTGGTCTTGGTAACACCATGTCCAGCTTTAACGGAAAATAAAGGAGAAGTCTCCGCACAATTGATTAATTTTACCATGAAACAGAAAGTACATAAGACGATCTTATAACAGCTTCCTCTTTATGGATTATATATAACCTATTGCAGTTGAAAAGGTATACAGATGCCAATACATACAATAATGAAACACCTTCGGTAGTTACCATTGGTACTTTTGACGGAGTTCATATTGGGCATAAAAAAATAATAGAACGTTTAGTCGACGCAGCCAAGCATAATGGGTTGGAATCTGTGATTCTTACTTTTTTTCCCCACCCCCGAATGGTCTTGCAGCAAGACTCTAATATCAAATTGATCAATACCATTGATGAACGTATTCAGATATTGGAGAGTACGGGACTGGATAATTTGGTCATTCATCCTTTTACCAGAGAGTTCTCCAGACTAACAGCAGGTGAGTATGTCGAGAAATTACTGGTTAAGAAATTAAAAGCGCGACATGTCATCATAGGCTACGATCATCGATTTGGTCGTAATCGCAATTCTGACATTACTGATTTGGCAACCTTTGGTATGCAGAATAATTTTACCGTCGAAGAAATATCCAAACAAGATATTGATGATGTAGCTGTAAGCTCCACCAAGATTCGACAAGCTCTTAACAAGGGAGATATTGCCAAAGCCAACAAATATCTTGGATATAACTTCATGCTAACCGGCAAAATTGTACGAGGCAAAGCGTTAGGTCGTAAATTAGAATATCCCACAGCTAATTTAGTTATTGAAGAGTCCTATAAACTTATCCCAAAGCAGGGTGTATATATTGTACAGTCCAAAATCGACGAAAAATTATATTTTGGCATGATGAATATTGGGACAAATCCTACGGTAAATGGTACTCACCAAACTATTGAAACCCACTTCTTTGATGCCACCTTTAATCTTTATGAAAAGAAAATTCAGATAGAACTGCTGCATCGCATCCGTGAGGAAAAAAAATTCGGTTCTCTCGAGGAACTAAAAACTGCTATGCAGGAAGATGAGGATTTTGCGAGAGATTTTATAAACGATATGTTATGATTAATCGTTGGTTGTTCACCCAAATAGACAACAGTTCTCTGATTGTTTTTAGGGTGATTTTTGGGTTTTTAATCATGCTCGAAGCTGTTGGTGCCATTTTTACCGGCTGGATCCAGCGAACACTAATCGCTCCTAAATTCACCTTTAACTTTATTGGTTTAGATTTTCTACAACCGCTGCCCGGTGATGGTATGTATTATTATTATGCCGTTTTAGGTGTTTTTGGGTTTTTGGTTATGATCGGTTACAAATACCGTTGGAGCATGGCAGGCTACACCATTTTATGGGCGGGAGTTTATTTTATGCAAAAAACCTCCTACAACAACCACTACTATCTCTTGCTATTACTTTGTTTGATGATGCTGGCATTACCCGCAGCCGATTATTTTTCTGTTGACAGCAGACAACATCCTGAGAAGCAAAAAATCTATATGCCGCGTTGGTGCGTACTCATCATCATCGCTCAATTATGGATTGTGTATACGTATGCTTCGGTTGCAAAACTATATCCTGACTGGCTGGATGGTACCGTTCCTAAAAATCTAATGGCGGCCAGAGCATATTACCCGATTATTGGTGAGTGGTTGCAAGCAAGCTGGGTGCGTTATTGTATCGCGTATACTGGTATTCTTTTTGACCTACTAGTCATCCCCTTGCTATTATGGCGTCGTACACGCTTTGCTATTTTTATCATTAGTATCTTTTTTCATATGTTTAACTCGATTGTTTTTCAAATCGGGATTTTTCCATATTTATCACTTGGTTTTACCGTCTTTTTCTTTTCGAAAGAACGTATTCACCGCTTATTTATGAAGAGAAAACCTTTTTACACTGCCAATGAAATTAAAATTCCGAGATACAGCAAAGCTCTGATAGCGGTGTTGTCGGTTTGGCTAGTGATACAAATTACATTACCAGTACGTCATTGGTTTATCCCGGGAGATGTATTGTGGACCGAAGAAGGCCATCGTTTGAGCTGGCGTATGATGTTGCGCGGTCGCTCGGGGCTGACGCACTTCTATGTGGTGGATAAAAATGATCCTGAAGGCAAACGAGAGCGTGTCGATAAAAATCTGTTTTTGTCCAAAAAACAGCTACGCACTGTGGCCAGTAAACCCGATGCTATGTGGCAGTTTGCGCAACGCGTCAAAGCTGCATACGCAACTCAGGATCGCGACGTGGCGGTGTATGTCGATAGTGAGATCTCTATCAATGGCAAGCCCCGTAAAAAGTTTATCGATCCCGAGGTAGATCTTGCCAGTGTCCCCTGGAACTATTTTACAACCAATCCTTGGATTATAAAATATGAGGAGTAAGCTGAAATACTTAATTAATAGAACATAGCTCTTTTAAAAGAATCCAGCTTCAAAGCAATGTAACTGTCTCTTGTCTTTTATTTTCTTTCTTGTATCAATTACTCATCCGCAGCACGGAATGCAATTCAGCGCGATCATATCCGGGCGATCGGGATTACTTACCGTAATGAAAACGACAAGCGGCTATTAATAATTGTTCATTTTCATATTTGTACACCAATCGATGTTCTGATGTAATCCTTCTTGACCAATATCCCTGCAAATCTCCTTTTAAGGCTTCAGGTTTTCCTATACCTTCAAAAGGTGTACGCATACAACTCTTAAGGAGTTCGTTAATTCGTTTTACTAATTTCTTATCGACTTTCTGCCAATACAAATAATCTTCCCAAGAGGAAGTAGACCAAATTAATTTCATCTATTCCATCAAATCTTTTTCTATACCCTTACCTGCTTCTAATTCCTTGATAGAGTTTAATAAAATATCTCTATTTCTTCCCGTAAGCAGATAGGTAGTCTCTTTTAATGAGTTGTATTCATCCAGTGATATTAAAACGAGGTCTTTACCATTTTTACGTTTGATAATGATATCGCTTACATCATTGATGACCTTATCGAACCAATGCTTTAGATTGGAACGAAAATCTGTATAATTTACTGTTTCCATAAGGCAAAGATATTAAAAAAGTACTTATTAACGTACTTTTCTATTGCTTTAACTAATAGGGATTAAGAAAACTAATAAGGTATCACAGGATAACTTGCGAAAAGTATCGTTATACACGGGGTAGTGCGGTAATTGGCAGATATGAAAGTTCAGAGATTACACCCTCTATTGAGATTGCTCGTAAAATTGCTGATATCCTTGATGTTTCTTTGGATTACTTAACCGGTAAGGCTGACGTACAGATGGATAAAATTACACGACAACGTATTTTGGAAGTCTCTAAGTTTGAGGATACTGATAAAGAACATATCTTCTCCGTTATTGATGCTTTTATTGCCAAACGTAAAATACAATCTATTCTATAAAACAAAAAACCAGCTACAAATCATTGTAACTGGTGCTTGTCTTTTATTTCTTACTCGTACCCGTCAAGCTTTGACGGCACCCGTCACAGACGAGCGCTAGCGGGGTGGTCCATCGCTCCAAAAAGGGTAGCCTTGGTATTGACATGTCCTTTTCTATGAAGGGACAGGATATTACCCATCCTATCATAGGTAAGATTGCTCAGGTTATAGTTCCCACTACTGCTGTTGCCTGCGGTGATGCGATTGAGCGGATGTAATAATGCTTCTCTTCTCTGATTTCATGGCGCAATTCCCCGCGATCGGGCTAGTTATATTTTTGTTAGCTGTTTCTCCATTACTATACCATTAGAAAATTTAAACACTACGACTATAACATTGCTAGTGTTTTTTTTGGCTCTAACTTCTATTATCTCATCTGGTTTATAATAGTCATTAAAAAAAGAATCATTTGATTCAACAAATCTAAGCTTTGTACTATTTTCATTCATTATTAAATTAAAAGAAACCATATTTCCCGATGAAGTCAATTTTTCTCTCCATCTTGACTCATTTACTGTTACTACTATTGAGTCATCAATAAAATCTTTATAGTAAAAATTATTATCCTCAAAATCTTGGAAATATTTAAAAAAATTATCTTTAGATTCATACGATTGCTTGTTAGATACTTTTAAATCAGAATTAGTTTTTTGTTTACTAATTAAACTTATATATTCAAAACAATTTTTCTGTAGATAAGTATCAGACTTGCTAGCATATACACCTTGTATTGAATCGTTTTTTAATGCGGATAACCCCTTGGATAAAACATATCCACACTGATCAATTCTAACAACATCTTGCTTATCTGCATTCTCTCTTAAACAATCGCATAGAACATCCCCAATAACTTTTACTTTATAAAAATCCTGAGGATGGACTGATAAGCAAAAAAAGAATATTAAGATTGTAAAAAACCTATTCATTATAATAACTTTAAAAAAAGGATTGCTGAAAAAATAGTATAGACTAATGATATAAAACAAACAATAAACTGCTTTTTTTGACCTAAACTTCTATAACCTATAATCATCTTTTCTTTTAAAGATTTATTCGTAAAATATTTGTAAAAAGCAAAGAATGAGATAATAAATGAAATAACCATAATATATCTATTCACACTAAGCACTTTAATACCTAATAGTTCAAGAACTATTCCAAGATTTAATAAAAAAACAATAGTAAAAATTATTGTCGCTCTTGAATCTTCATTTGTTAGTTTGAAACCTGTATAGCTTGTGAAAACTAATAAACAAGCATAATATTTATAAATCAAATTCATAAAGTATTGATTATTATTTAGGGACACCTGTTACATTCAACCAAAATTTTGCAAATGAATCTCCTTTAGCCCTATCGCTTGCCGATTGAAGTCTTTCACCATGTGATCTTGAATCTGTATTTCTTTGGTTTCTCATAGTAAAATTTTTATAAATATATGCATTTCTTTGATCCCCAGAGCTCGAATATGACTTATTCAAATTATTAGAATTAGTAACTCCGTCCTCTTCTTTACCATTATTTATTACCATTTCTGTAGCTGGTCCAACTGGACCTGTAGCATTAGCTATTGTTTCAGTAGCAGCATCCTGAACTAATTGTTCGGATACTCCATTTTCTGCAAATTCCATTGTTAACTTTACCCCTACTAGAATATCACTAATAACCCCTGCATTCTTGGCAATATTTTTTGAAGTTTTGGTGTCAATAGAATTACTTGAGGTTTCAACGATATCAGCTGCATCATCATTAAATACGGGCTCAACATCTTCTTTAAATAATGAAGCTATTTTATGCGCTGCCGAATTTAATTTTTGATTTATTTGATTTATCTCACTTTCAACTGCTCGAGCTATTCCTGTGCCTATACCGCTTATTGGATTATTATCACAGCAAGTTCCTTCTTTCACAAATGGTTTCATCCCATCAGGATCGATAAATCGTAATGGATTATCAAAAGCATAGTTATAAGGTGAGTGCCGACGCATTTGTTCTGCCAGTGGATCCAGATTCATCCATCTTCCTAATTCTGGATTATAATTTCTAGCAGAGAAGTCCAACCATCCTAAACCAAGTTCGTCCTGTTCTTCCTTCCTATTAAATCCATACCTATGTGGAATTCCTGATATCGCAGAGCTAGGGTGATCTACGCCAAGTTGTTGTTGCATTCCAAAGGGATAATAATGCTTCTCTTCTCTGATCTCATGTCCCAGATCCCCATCTCCATCAACGTCTACGTTATTTCTAAGTAGGTCAATCATACCGTCCCTATCCTTGTCTGAATACGATAATCGGATATTCCCTAAATGATCTTTGTACTGATAGATATAGTCATACCCGCCCAGTGCGTTGGGTTCAATATAGCCTTCGGGTTGATTAAAAAACTGCAAGGTGTCTCTTTCATAAATATAATTCCCAGCATATTCAGTTGTTAAAGAACTTCCCTCGGTACTGATCTTTTTTAGTTTAGCTCCGGTGGCATCGTAAATATAACTAATATTTCCGGTATGAGCAGCACTGTTTACAGTAACGGTTTCGGGTAAATTTAAATGATTATAGGTAATACCGGTAATCCCTTTATTGGCATCACTAGTCATATTCCCATTAGCATCATATGCGTAGTCATCTCCTGTACTATTGCCATCTTTAAATCCAAAGGTCGTGTTTCCGCTATCGGTAACCGCCAGTAGTTTATTACCTGTATCATAGCGATAGTTTAGGTAATCCATCGCTCCAAAGAGGGTCGCCTCTGTATTGAGATGCCCTTTTCTGTGAAGGGACAGGATATTGCCCATGGTATCATAGGTAAGATTGCTCAGGTCATAGTTACCGCTACTGCTGTTGGCTGCGGTGATACGATTGAGCGGATCATACTGGTAGCCATAAGCGCGCGTGATCTGATCACTTGCCGTTTGCCAAAGGGTCTCGCTGATGTTTCCATTGTAGAGCGCAGTGGCTCCCAGAGTGGTTTGTGTTGGGGTATTATAATTAATCCCAAAACCAAAAAGGTCATTGCCGAGGCTATTGGCATTATTAATGCCGGTAAGCCAGCCGCGTATGTTATAGCGGTAATCGACTTCTTGCAGGCCTTTTGTAGGTTGTAGACTGTCATAGATGCCACCCACATATTTCTTTTGCAATTGTCCCAGTGCCTCATAGGTAGTGTAGGCGATCTGTTCTACGGTACCGCCATCGAGTTGTTGGTTGTGACTCAGCAATCTTCCCATATGATCGTATGTAAAAGAATCGATGGTTACTATAGCAGCATTGCTGCCTTTGGTATGGGTGGTTTTACTTTTTTCTACCTTCCCTACAAAATCCAGCTTATTTTCTATGACATCGGTAGCCTCTAAATACTCATTCTGACTGGCGATATAAATGGGTCGTGCTTTTTTATCGTAATACGTTACGGTAGTGGTCCAAAAAGAGGTGCCTAATACTTTGACCCGGCTTCCTGTAGCGAGTGTCTTCGTGCGATCGCTTACGGGCTGGCCATAGACACTTACGGGTGGTGCAAAAGGAGCTGTCGGAGTAGGTCCTAAAAAGTCATAATTGTCATAGTAATTCACCGTCAGGACTTCACCGCTTTGTACTTTGGGATAGCCACCATCGTCATAATAGAGGGTGGTACCGCCAACAAGTGCCGGGGCTGCACGTGATACCCATAAAGGCTGGCTGTATGCATTGGCTTCGGTCTGGATTTCTTTTCTGGTTTTATTGGGAATAGTGAGTTTCCCGGTAAAGGCGACTCTGCCAAAGGCATCATACTTCGTAAACAACCAGGCAGATCCTGCCCTTAGTAATGTATCCTGAGTTAAGATGGGTTGGTCGAGCTTGCTATAGACGATATACTCCCATCCCTTGCCAGGAATCTTTTTCTCGATTAGGCGGTTTCGGTAATCGTAATGGTACTGGTAACAGAGCTCGGATAATTCTGTGGCACTTACACCATCACTTGTGGTAACTTTGGGTGGAATGACATAAGTAAGATTTCCAAAAACATCATATACATAATAGGTATCAAGGGTTTGAGAGGTGCTACCGGTTGCTAATGGTGAGGAAGCGTCAAAGGTTCTTTTTAAAACGACTCTCCCCTGCTTGTCTTTAAATTCTTCGGTGGTATGAAGCTGCCCATCGGTGGGCGTCCAGTTTTCATCTTTCGTGATGGTAATATGTAATTCGCTTGACCCATAAAATCCTGCTTTTATAAGTGTCGGCACCTCTGTGTTACTTGTATCCAAGAACTGTACTTTAAAACGTATAATACTGTCTGAAACTTTATTGGTCTTCCAATCAAATTTGATGGTATGATCGCTATCACTGGCAGGATTGGCTTTCCAGGCGGCTCCCGGAGCCCCTTGTTCTAAGACTCTATTCAGTGGTGAGGGTTCAAAAATACTTTCTGAATAAGCATTCACTTCCGCTGGATTTGTAATCCCCGGAAAATCCTCGGGATAGGTATTTAAGTAATAGCTGTTAATATCGTTGTTGATATTCACCGTTTTATAACTACCTGCCGGAGTGCTTGAAACAAAGGGCAGGTATTGCTTGTCTTGTCTGCCATAGCTGTCGTAAGGTATATGCGTTACGATATCTCTTTCATTTGAAGAACCTTTGATAGCGATTTGCTGCTTGGCTCTGCCCAGTCCGTCATAGTAGGTAATGCTTTCTATGACTTCTGTGACTACACCAAAGCATTGTGTTACTTCTAATTCTGCTTTAGTTACTCCTTGTTGTGGTACGATAGTATGTACATAGTTTTTATCAGTCAAATCTACTTGCCCCGAAAGGTGCAAGGATAAAGCTAAGAAACAATATAATATATAATTTTTCATTTTTGGGTTTTAAAATTGTTTACCAAGGGGTTGCTGGATCGTCGCCACCTTGTGGGATATTCACAATAACAGGCATAGCTTTTAAGACGCTTTGACCGGTCTTATCATCACGAATGGTTGCTGTAATTTCGTACTCTCCGTTGGTGTTAGTAGAAAACGTAAAGGATGTCCCAGTACTATTTGAGGTGGTCACATTGGAGGTAGGACTTATTTGTCTAATTGTCCATTGTACTGGAGCTATAGTACCTGAACCACCAGTTGTTGATAGCATAAAGGTTATACTTCTAACAGTCTCATTTATGTTACCACTTACCGGCGATGCTGAAACATACATAGGATTGTATACATATACCTTAGCTGTACCATTATCTAAAACGGAGTGACTCGTTATCTTTAAATCTATGACTTTAAAGCGTACCGTATAGGTACCTGTAGTACTGAATTTATATGAAAAAGTAGTTCCGGAGGCACTTTGTTTTACATTATTAATATACCATTCGTAGCTGCGACTTCCAGAGCCTCCTGATATTCCTGAGGTAGTAAAACTAACGGTAGCTCCTTTTACTATATGCCGTTTGAAAACAGTAACTATAGGTGCCGTTAAAGGTGCATATGAGTAAACAACCACTGTATTACTTTGAACAAACTTGCCTGTTATTTTGTCTATAATTTTAACAAAAACTGCATGTGTTCCTTGGGTGGTATTGGTATAGTTATAAGTACCCTGATCCGTCTGTTTAGTACCATTACGATACCAATCGTATCTAAAATCCCCCGAACCACCAACAACGCCAGATAATGTAAAAGGTACACTAGATCCATTTAAAACATTATTGCTGTTTACCGCAAGGGTAGGTTGAGTTAAAGGAGGATACTTAACATCAACTAGCTGTTTTTTGGTTACTGATTTATTTGCCTCCTTATCATAAATTGATACTTTAACCGTGTATGTCCCCTCGGTTTGAAAAGTTTTATTGAATGTAGCATTTGTACCACAACTTTCTTGAAGATCATTTACATACCAAGTATATACCAAATTAGACGATGTTACTGTACTTGATGTTACTGCAGAAAAAGAGATGCCTTTTCCCGGAGTGATACCCTCTGGACTATTTACATGTATTGATAGATTAAAAGTAGAGGTCGTTTCTCCCTGATAATTATAATTTATCTTTTTAAGTACCTGCCTATACTCATCCAGCACATAACGTAATCGATTAAAATCATCATATTCATAATAATGAATAGTTCCATTGGAGTCCGTCATGCTGGTAACGCCAATGTGTGGGTCGTAGGTAGAAGACACGACTTGGGATGATGAAAAATAAGGGTCTTCTCGTAATTCCTGCAATAAATTACGTAATGTTTCTTCTGTTGTTTTAGAATTCTCGGTGTTAGAGATATTTTTTATTGAATCGATTCGATTAAGAACAGATAACGGCATCGTATCATAACTCGCATTGTCTATTTTGGCAATTGGCAAAGTGTTTTTATATCCCCAGATAAAAATACTATGAGGACTATTTGCTTTTGAAAATTCTAAAGGATTGCCCAAAGAATCGTATTTGTGGTATATTAGACGGTTTTCTAATAGATCCGTCCCTTTAGCACTTTTAATTATCTCTGGCATAACAATTCCATTGTTCAAAACCTTGTACTTTGTTCTGTGAGAAAATGTCTTCTCTGAAGCATCAATACTCAGGTTCTTATTTTGATCTGTATAATTTTCTATGAGCCCTGGTTTTGCCAGTATATTAGCATTGATTAAAATAGTGTTATTCTCATCTGTAGGATATACTAAATGCTGAAACTTAGTGCCTCCAAGAGAATCAATAGACTTAATCTCTGAAGGGTAGTCTAAAAGGGGTTTATAATCATAGATGGTGGTACTTTTAATTTCACGACCATTATGATAGTTTGCTTGCTCCTCCTTTGTCTTATGAAAAAATTCAGAACGATGGAATATAGTTTCTTGCTGGAAATCATAGGTTCGTATAGTTACATCAGGAACACATCCAGAGAAGATATGATATCTAAATTCATGTTGTTGTGCTCTAAAACCGATAGCCAGCATATTATTGCTTAATGCATCATTGAGTGAATAAGGGTATTCTATCGTTTTTTCGAGCTTATTTTCATGAACTTTTATCAACGCATCATTTTCGTTTTTGAAATCTTCTTCTAAATGCTTTCGAAAGCGCCAACCTTTAACATCCTTGTAGGTAAAAAGAGCCCACTTCCAGAACCTCCTCCACTAAAATATTGCACTTGTTTTCCATTGCGATCATTGCCATTACTCAAAATCTCAACTCTACTATAAAAGACTGAATTTCCCTGAAAACTGGAAAAAGGTAAGTTACTGGAAGCATGTATGGTGGTGAATTTACAATTTTTGCAACCAGTATAAATCTGAGTAGCTCTCAAATAGGATTGATTACTTAATAGACCGCTACTTTTACCATCTTTTTTAAGATATTTATATCCTTTATAAATGGAGTCCTGCGCAGTGCTATAATCAACACTACTGGCAATTCGTATGCCTCCGATTGGGGAAAATAAAATAGTTCCTAGTGGCTTTCTCGCCACATAATTGATAAAAGCATATGCTCTGGCGCGTGTATTACTAGTGGAAGTGGTATTCAAGGTGATTGTAACTTTTGGATCACCTACACCGGTATAGGAAAAAATCCCTAAGCCATGTTCTTCTTTTTTAGCCACTTCATTCGGATTTGAATTAGACCCTTCCCCTCCTTGTTCTAAGGATACAAATAGATCGCGGTTATTTTGAGTTGAAGAATAATTATTTATACCTCCTGAAACTGCAACAGAAGCTTCAATAAGACCATTATTGCCATAACATCCGGCAAATAGTTGAACCGAAAATACATTAATATCCGAGGGTATGGCCACGGTACGTTCTAAGAAATTTGATATCTCTGAATAATCATCTGAGTCTAGCTCAATCATAATTGAAGCATCAAACTCAGGCGGAGAATCATCGGTGCCATTATCTATATTTGAGGTCTCAAATGGTACTTGATTCTGTTCATAATTGATCTTGGTATAGCCTTTGGTTGGATCCACTATTTTATTTAAAGCTCCAATACGAGCATGTTTAAAAGAAATAGAACGATCTCCTTCCAATAGACCCTTGTTGTTCTTCCCGTTATAAAACCCCCAATGATCTTGAGACCGGTAATCTAATACTTCCGGAAGTGTTCCATAATATTCAAAATTAAAATAAGGCAATATAGAATTACCTTTGGATTTTGTGATAGCTTGTAGTGTCTTTTTTGCTGAGGGAATTGTATTTGAATATTTATAATTAAACTGACTTATTGTATCACTAAGGGTGTTTAGAAGTTCTACTTTTTCTAACATAGATCCGTTGCTATCTGTTTTATTGAAAAAGCGTAATTCTCCATCGGGAAAAACTATCTTTTTTAGTAGCTTAGGCTGTGTAAGAGCATCAGATTGATCACTTGTGATTGAAGGATTTGCAAGTCCCTCACACGAAGATCCCGATCTAGTGGTTTTTGTCTCACGATAGCCGGTTTTGTGGTAAGTATAGTTATCATAAAAAAAAGAAATTTCCTTTGACGAGTTCGGGAATCGTATCTTACTAAGGTACCAATTCGATGTATAATTAATTAGGGATGTTGACATACTGCCTTCCTGAGTAGTATATTCAATATCTTCAAATTCATATATTATACCTAAGTCATTGTCAACAGTGATTTTTCCTGAGAAATTATTATCGAAAGTTACTTTATAGTTTTTCTGTGGCATAAAAACCGGTATTGCTCTAGCATTTAGATAAAAGGATCCCTCTGTATCTCCTGCTTTTATCATAAATTTATCCGGTTCGGTATCCCATTGACCATTGGCAGCATTTCTAAACAGTTGCTCTATCAAATTATTAGAAAGTTGTTGCTTGTAAAAAGGTTCTACATACTCAAATCCAATGCCACTAGGGGTATTCATATCTTGACCGATATAACCAAAGGAGGCTGATTCATCGGGTTTACCGTTGATTTGTCTGGTGATAAGTCCAGTTCCATTCAATGTCCAACCCAAGCCTACTGATCCAACATCCTCTTCGGTCACAAGACCTGAGTAGTTGTAGGATAAGGAGATTGGATATTCAAAATCTCCCACCTTGATGGTATAAATCGGAACAGAATAATCAATTTTTCCTGCAGCTAGGTTAACAGGAATATCTCCATATTTCATCAAGTTTGCTACTTCGGGGGCTACCGGATAAATATCTGGAAATGATAAGGAAGTCTCTTCCTGACTACTCATTTTAAAAAAATGAAATAGTAAAAGAATGAGTAATATTCTTATACGATATATTTAAGTTGGACGTTAATTTATCTTACAAACATAAAGTTAAAATTTTATTAAAAAGACTCAGGTGCTAGGGGGAATTTCCCCCTTATGTTTGATTTTTCGATGAAATGTCTAGTACTTTGGATGAACTGCTCAAAGCATACCAAGTGTTTTTTTAATATTTTACTATTTCACTATTGATTGCAGTAGTTTATTTCACATTTTTGGATAGTACCGAAGATTTGAGAATTCATTTATAATCATTTTATATGCGATATTATCTTTTTCTTTTTGGTTTCTTAAACCCCCACTTTTCTTTACATTTGCTTTTTTCATCGCGATAGGGATAGCAACAGCATCCTTTTTATGATATGATTTGGGCTATTTAGCTACTTATCTGTCCTAAAAAGATACCGTGGATAGCCCGGCATACCCGGTATGATCGCCCAAAAATTATAGCATGTTACTAGTACAGAATATCATAACACATAAAGAGGCTTACATAAAGGGGTTAGCTAAACGTAACTTTGATGCAGCTCCTGTATTTGATCAGATCATTGCATTGGATGAAAAACGTCGTGCTACTCAGGCACAATTAGATAACACTTTAGCTGATTCAAATAAATTATCTAAGGAGATCGGTATTTTATTTAAAAACGGAGAACAACAAAAAGCGAACTTACTCAAAGAAAAAACTTCTCAGCTTAAAGAGTCTTCCAAAGAACTGGCGGTAACGCTGCAAAAAACTCAGGACGAATTAGTACAGTTGTTGTATACGATACCAAATGTCCCGCATGCGTCTGTACCCGACGGACAAACCGAAGCGGATAATGAGGAGGTTTTTACCGCCGGAGAAGTGCCAAAACTAGCAGAGGGTGCTTTACCCCACTGGGAATTAGCAAAAAAATATGATATCATTGATTTTGAATTGGGGGTTAAGATTACAGGTGCGGGATTTCCGGTATATAAAGGGAAAGGTGCCCGTTTACAACGCGCGTTAATTAACTATTTTTTAGATAAGAATATTGCTGCAGGCTACAAAGAAGTACAGGTTCCGCATTTGGTAAATGAGTTGTCGGGGTATGGCACAGGTCAGTTACCGGATAAAGAAGGTCAAATGTATCACGTTACCGGAGATGACCTATATCTTATTCCGACTGCTGAAGTACCTATTACGAACATTTTTAGAGATGAATTGTTACAGGCAGCTGATTTACCGATTCAATATACAGGATATACACCGTGTTTTCGTCGTGAAGCCGGATCGTACGGCGCGCATGTACGTGGACTCAACCGTTTACATCAATTTGATAAGGTTGAAATTGTACGTGTCGAAAAACCGGAGCATTCCTATGAAGCCCTTGAAGGCATGATGGAACATATAAAAGAAATTTTGAACGAATTACAATTACCGTACCGCGTACTCCGTTTATGCGGAGGAGATACAGGGTTTGTTGCCGCCCTTACGTATGATTTTGAAGTGTTTTCAACCGCTCAGGATCGTTGGTTAGAAATCAGTTCTGTATCCAACTTTGAATCCTATCAGGCAAATCGCTTAAAATTACGTTTTAAAGATGCTGAAGGTAAAAATCAATTGGCACACACGCTTAACGGAAGCTCTTTGGCATTACCTCGAGTACTCGCCGGAATTTTAGAAAATTACCAAACTGAGAAAGGCATTAAGATTCCTGAGGTGCTCGTACCATATTGCGGATTTGATTATATTGACTAAGGGGAGTAAGAAAACATCCACCCCTTGTTTTACGCTTCAGCTCGGCTATAGTAACTGTTATGTCGTCTTTTAAGGAAAGGAATAGTTTTGAAAAGCCTGGCTTCTCAGCCGGGTTAGGGAGATGTATAATACATTTCTAGCAATGTAAGCCATGCCAATACATAATATTTTGCCATATACACCAGAAGCAAGAGCATTGTCAAAAATACTCCGATCCAATATGACGTCTTGCGAAATGCTTTTATGGAAACGGATACGTAAAGGACAACTTCACGTTTTATTCTTTCGACAATTTCCAATACTAGATTATGTTGTGGACTTTTATGCAAAAGAGATCGGTCTTGCTATTGAGGTTGACGGAACCTCACATGACCATATGTTAGAAGATAGTCACCGGCAACAGAGAATTGAAAAGTTAGGAGTTCAATTTATTCGGTTTACTAATAAAGAAATATTAGAAAACCTTGATGGCGTAGTAGATGAGCTAACAGATATGATAAATAACTATTCCTAAACAAACATCAGAAATATAACATCTATCCCATTTCCTGCGCTCCAGCTCGGCTATAGTAAATGATATCTCGTCTTCAAAGGAAGGAAATAGTATTGAAAAGCCCCGATTCTCAGCGGGGTTGGGGAGATGTAAAACAATATTATCCAGTCAACTAGGTGATACACTATTTTTTCAACGCTAGCTCAGTTTAACTTATTTTAACCAAATCAAATGGAAATAACACATCCATCCCATTTCCTACGCTCCAGCTCGCCCATAGCTTTCGCTATGTCGTCTTCAAAGGAAGGGAACTGAATAGTTCTAATAATATAAATTCATATATTATTTGAAAGCCCCGATTCTCAGCCAAGTTGGGAGATGTATCTGTATTTATTCAAACGGAAGAGTTTGCCTCCTCCCTACTTTGTTCTATCTTTACATAAAACCTTTTGTCGTATGCACCGTGTGATTTTTTGTTTACTGTTTTTACTCAGCTCGATCATTTGGGGCCAGTCAGAGCAATTGGCTAAAAACTATCTGCAACAAGGCGAGTATGAAAAGGCACTGAGCATTTACAAGCAATTATATCAACAAAACTCTTCGAGAATCACCTATGTGTTAGGTCTTGTAGAATCTCATCAACAACTCGAACAATTCGATGCGGCTGAAAAACTCATTCGCACCACCATAGCGCGTTCTCAAAATCCATCACAACTTTATGTCGAATTAGGCCATCACTTTGAGATGCAACACCGTATAGAAGAAGCTAACAAATTATACGATCAAGCCCTAGACGTTTCTAATTACCAAAATATAAATCGCGTATATACACTGGCTCAAACCTTTGAGAAATATAGCCTTTTGAACCGAGCGGCAATCACCTACGAAAAAGGCATGGCGGCTAATCCGGGTGCTAACTTTAACATTCAACTGGCTAAAATATATGGAGAGCAAGGGCAGTTAGAAAAAATGTTTAACAGCTACCTTACCCTCATTCAATTGCAGCCAAATTACCGCAATATTGTACGGCGCAATTTCAGTGCATATATTACAGAGGATTCAACTAATGAAGCTAATCAGGTTTTTAGAAAATTACTGATTAAGAAATTACAGCAAAATCCCGATATTATTTATAATGAAATGCTGAGTTGGTTATTTGTGCAGCAAAAGGAATTTAAAAAAGCTTTTGCACAAGAAAAAGCCATATTTAAACGCAAAGATGAAGGATTACAGGGAATTATTGACTTAGCACGCATCGCTATTGCCGAAAAAGATATCAAATCAGCAACTACAATTCTCGATTATATCTTAGATAATCCGGCTGCATCAAGCGATTTAAAACTTACTGCCCATAAAATTATTCTAAAATCAAAAATTGACGGGGCTACAACATCCGAATACAATGACATTGATAAACAATATACTTCGGTTTTTGAGACCTATGGTAAAGGTCGAGAAACTATAGGATTGCAGATTGACTATGCACATTTTATGGCTTTTTATCAAGATGAAAAAGTAAAAGCTTTTAAATTTTTAAAAGATTTATTAGAAACTGAGCGCCTGTCCAGATTTCAAACCTCTCGTATAAAAATGGAAATGGCAGATATTTTAATCCTGGATCAAAAGTTTAATCAGGCTTTAATCTATTACACCCAAGTTCAAAACGCGTTAAAAAATAATTTCTTAGCTCAGGATGCGCGTTTCAAAGTAGCACAGACGAGTTATTATAAAGGAGATTTCAAATGGGCACAAACGCAATTAGATGTTTTAAAATCTTCTACCTCTCAACTTATTGCTAACGATGCCATGGAACTCAGCTTAATTATAAGTGACAATTCCCTCGAGGATTCTACCCAAACCGCCCTGAAAATTTTTGCCAAAGCTGATCTGTTACGCTATCAAAATAAAACGGAAGCTGCTATTGCGATGTACGAAAAAATCCTGACAGATCACAAAGGAGAAAAAATAGAAGACGAAGCTTTTATGCGTCAGGCGCAATTGTTCGAAAAGACATCACAATATGATAAAGCAAAAACAAACTATCTTAAAATTATAGAGTTTTATGGTGATGATATTCTGGCAGATGATGCCCTGTATGCATTAGCGAACCTATATGTCGAAGTATATAACGAACCGGATAAAGCCAAAGAACTTTATGAAAAACTTATCTTTAATCACGCCGATAGTATCTTTTTTGTAGATGCTCGTAAAAAATATCGTGAACTACGAGGTGATGCAATAAAATAGTCAGATACCAAAGTGGAACAGAAAATTTGAGAATTATAACAAGCTTTGAATATTCTATTGAATATTCCTTGCCCTTTTAAGGGAAAGGTAGCTGAACAAATTGAAGTAGGAAAGGGTGTTTTTTTGAATACTGAATCTAAAATGTAAAAGTGCTGAATATTTTTATCAATTCCTCACGAACCTTTTCTGACTTATTAGTGAGACCAGGTTAACCCGTCGCGAACGCAGAGAATTTATGTATCTTTGCCTCAATTCGTCAAGTTTTACTTCAAATGTTTCTAAAATACAAATAATGCACATTTATAATGTTACTATAAATATTGAAGAATCCATACAAGAAGCCTGGTTAGCTTGGATGCAGGATACGCACATTCCTGAAATGTTGGCTACCGGAAAATTTCAGAATGCTTTAATGACCAAAGTGTTGGTCGAAGAAGATATGGGAGGCATTACTTACTCAGTTCAATATACTACGGTAGATAAAGACGCTTTACAGCGCTACTATACCGAAGATGCCGAACGCTTGCGAGCTACAACAAATCGTTTTGCCGGAAAAATGGTGGCCTTCAGAACGGAGCTAGAAATCATTAATCAGCAAACCAAACCATAAGGTTAGCGCCCCAGTTGAACGACGTATGAGCAAAAAACAAGCTTCTAATAAGAATAGAAAATTTACTAAAACCGAAAAAAGATCTTCTTCAAAAACAGCCGTAACTGCCAAAAAGCATCTAGGGCAACACTTTTTAGAAGATGAGGAGATCGCTGAAGCCATTGGAAACACCCTTACCCTTTCGGGATACACTAATTGTATCGAAATTGGGCCGGGCATGGGAGTGCTTACAAAGTATTTATTGCAAAAAGACATGCATATAATTGTCATGGATCTGGACACAGAATCTGTTGAGTACCTCAATACCTCATTTGCTTTAGAGTTTGCCAAATACATTTCGGGTAAAAATTCCTTTCAGGTTATTGAAGCAGATTTTCTCAAATATGATTTGGACTTACTTTTTTCAGGAGAAGAATTCGCAATTACCGGAAACTTCCCGTATAATATCTCAAGCCAAATTGTGTTTAGAACTCTTGCTAATAAAGAACGTATTCCTGAGTTTACAGGCATGTTCCAAAAGGAAGTTGCACAGCGAATTTGTGCCGGTCCCGGCAGTAAAACCTACGGAATTCTATCTGTGCTCACGCAAGCCTTTTATGATGCAGAATATTTATTTACGGTACCTCCTACCGTTTTTAATCCTCCCCCAAAAGTAGACAGTGGTGTGCTGCGCTTGCGACGTAAGGATGATTTTACACTACCTTGTGATGAAAAATTGCTATATACCGTTGTAAAAACAGCGTTTAATCAGCGTCGTAAAACACTAAGGAACAGCCTAAAAAGTATTCTTCCGGAACAAATTGATACTACTGAGTCTTTATTCTCAAAACGACCTGAGCAATTGGAAGTTTCGGAGTTTATAACCTTGACACAAGCGGTAGAGAAACATCAAAAAAACTAGCTAAATTGTCTGTTTAATTTTTCATTCTAAAAATGATTTTAAGGCACAGCACAAGGGTTTAACACAATCTTAAAACCTTAATCATTACTTTGATTATCTTTGTGTGCATTTTAATTCACCACTCAAACACACGTCTATGCAATTTCAGATTACGCAAGAGCTTATTGATAACGTCGAACTTCTTATAGAAGAAAAAAATGACGCCCAATTAAAGCATTTGCTTGACGAAATTCACTTTGCCGATCTTGCAGAGATTGTAGACGAGTTAAATCTCTACGAAGCAACCTATCTGATTAAATTATTAGATAGTGAAAAAACATCAGAAACGTTGATGGAGCTCGAAGAAGACGTGCGCGAACGTATTCTTGATAAACTTTCTGCCAAAGAAATTGCCGAGGAATTAGAAGAAATGGATACCGATGATGCTGCCGATATTATCTCGGAGTTACCAGAGGATCGTGTAGAGAATGTTATTGCCCAAATTGAGGACAACCAACACGCAGATAATATCGTAGAGCTTTTGGCCTACGGAGAGGATACTGCGGGGGGACTTATGGCAAAGGAATTGGTACGTGTCAAAGAAACCTGGACCGTAGCAGGTTGTGTTCGTGAGATGCGACGACAGGCAGAAAACGTCACAAGGGTGCATTCGATCTATGTTATCGATAAAGAAGGAAAACTAAAGGGTAGGCTATCCTTAAAAGATTTACTAACAGCCTCCACCAAAACACATATCAGCGAAGTTTATATTCCTAAAGTAGACTATGTAACTGTAGATACTGAAGGGGACGAAGTTGCCCGAATCATGCAAAAATATGATTTAGAAGCAATTCCTGTAATTGATAATAATGGTGTACTCGTAGGTAGAATTACTATTGACGATATTGTAGACTATATTAAAGAAGAAGCCGAAAAAGATTATCAAATGGCTGCAGGTATCTCGCAAGATGTAGAAGCTGATGACAGCATCTGGCAACTCACTCGTGCAAGGTTACCTTGGTTAATCTTAGGGCTGCTTGGTGGATTAGGCAGTGTTTTTATCATGGAAAGTTTTGAAGAAATTATGGTAAATCCTGCCTATAGAACGTTATTTTTCTATACACCACTAATTGCCGCCATGGCTGGTAATGTTGGGGTACAATCATCAGCTATCATTGTACAAGGTCTAGCTAATAATAATGTCAAAGGAAGCATACTCCAACGGCTTTTAAAAGAAATAGGCTTGAGTTTGATCAACGGCCTTGCATTGGCAGCAATTATTATAATTTTCGGCCTCATAATGGGACAAGAGTTTACGTTTAGCATTACCATTGCCTTAGCCCTTATGAGTGTCATCATTGTAGCCGCGCTGGTAGGTACCTTTGTGCCTATAATTTTGGATAAACGAGGCATAGATCCGGCGATCGCAACAGGACCTTTTATCACAACCAGCAACGATATTTTTGGTATTTTTCTTTTCTTCTATATTGCAAAAATGATGTTAGGATTTTAGGCGGACTGCAAGCACCGGGCTTTACACTATAGTTTACCAGACCTCCCAAAAAAGTCTGTAAAAGCTGTCGTTTCAATCCCTGTCCGAAAAACGAAAAAACCGAATTATTCATTAATTTAATAATCAAACAATCCGGTTCTTCTAAATTAGTTAACTAACTGTGTAAACTACCATTATCTAACATGTATACACCTGAGGGCAACCGATGTATTGACTACAATAAGCAGGGCCCGTCACTGATCCATCGCAAGAACAACCACATTTAGAAAGGTCTACTCCGGCACCCCCGGTAATAAATCGTTGACCTTCTCTGGATAATACTTTTGCTCCTTTGATACTTAAAAAATTAGTTTTCATGTGTGATATTATTTAAGGTTAATTAGTTAAATTTAAAGAAAAAATTGCACACTACATGACACAACCATTTGAAATTGAAATTATTGTACCTACCTCTGCAATAGATGATATGAATCACGTTAACAACGTGGTCTATTTGCGATGGATACAAGATGTCGCTCAACAACATTGGCAACATAAAACAGACCTTAGTATGAGAGAACACTTTGTCTGGGTGGTCATGAATCATTATATAGAATACCACGCACCTGCATTTGCAGAGCAACGCCTAAAACTAAAAACCTGGATTGACCATCATCAAGGCGCCAAAAGTGAACGAAGAACAGAAATAATTAATGTTGAAACAAATCAACTAGTAGTAACAGCCAAAACTAACTGGTGCTTATTGCAAACCAAAAATCTACGTCCAACGAGAATCACAGAAGAAATAAGCAACTTATTCTAAAAAACCCAGCACTATGCAAGTAATTAATATTAATGAGAAATTTTCGAAATTTTCACAGCAATGGCATCCGCATCGTATCGCCACTGTAGATGATAATCATGTTTTTTTGGCTAGACTATGCGGAGATTTTGTTTGGCACACTCATGAGAATGAGGATGAGCTTTTTCATGTAATCAGTGGCACATTGATCATGCAATTCAGAGATAAGACTGTCGAGGTGCAGCCGGGAGAGATTATCGTGGTGCCAAAAGGAGTGGAACATTGCCCTACAACAAAAAACAATGAAGAGGTGCGCGTATTACTTTTTGAAAAAGCCAGCACAAAGCATACCGGCGAATTACAAACTGAGCGCACTGTTACCAACTACGTGGATATATAAACAAACTAATACCTTAGCCTAAAGAATATATCCTTGTGATACTTATAAATTTTCTATGAAATTTTATTTATCATCCTAGAAGTATGGAAGTAATTTTCTGCGACGGTTTAGAGCGTATATTTGAAACAATAACTCAAACTACTTAACATACGGCTCTCCCTGTCCTGTCTCAAGATATCTTTTTAAGCTATCCATAATGTAAAAGTCCCATCCTCTGGAACATATGTCATAGCAAACTCCATCGGGAGTTAACCCCTCATGCTCCAGTGTGAGATGAACCTTATTACCGTTATTACCGATGGTCCAATACAGCATCGTACCCATCCATTCCTCATCCATGCCTTCCACATGGTGATCCTGCTGCGAATCCACACATTGCCAAGTTATCTGTTCAAAAGGGATCAACTCTACAACTTTAAAACTCCAAAACGAATCCGTGCCAAATGACACTTTAAAGACTTTACCTTCCTCATCGGGATTGGTATCACACGTACCCCACCAATCCTCAATATTTTTCGTAAGGGACTTAAATACTTTTTTTCTATGTGAACGCAACGGTACAGAGCATGTATAATGCTGTATTGTTTTCATAATAAAACCGATTTTATAATTAAACCAGTTGTAAATTACATAAACATCTAGTATTTTGCAAAAAAATATTTTGAACACTATGCAAATGTCAAAATTCCAATGTCCTCAATATTTGGCTCTCAGTATTTTTGGAGATAAGTGGACGCTTTTAATTATTAGAGATATGCTCATTGAAGGAAAACGTTATTTCAGAGAGTTTTTGCAGTCCGAAGAAAAAATAGCCTCCAACATCTTAGCTAGCAGGCTCAAATTCTTAGAAAAAGAAGGCATTATCCACAAGAAAAAAGATCCGGATCATAAGCAAAAAATAATCTACTTGCTTACTCCTAAAGGCATAGATTTGCTACCAATTCTTTTAGAAAATGCCAGATGGAGCCTCAAATATATGCCAGTAGCCAAAGAAGAGGCCAAAAAAGCTAAAGCCTTTCTTTCTATCTCCTCAGAAAAAATGAAATCTGTCCTAAGGGAATTAAGTGATATACACCATTAATGAAGTAACCATAGGCAATTCTTTTACATACTCATTATGATGTTTTATTCCGTATTTTTGAAATACAAACACGCATTAAAACATGAAAATACTGCACCTGGATAGCAATCACCCTTTGCTCATTACTCAGCTCAACGAGTTGGGTTTTCAAAATGATGAAGAGTATACCGCATCAAAAACAGAGATCGAACATATAATAGCAAACTATGACGGTATTGTGATACGCAGTCGATTTGATATTGACGCCAGTTTTTTAGATAAGGCAACGAATCTAAAATTTATAGCGCGTGTAGGTGCCGGTCTGGAGAGTATTGACGTGGCGTATGCAAAAACTAAAGGAGTCAAACTTTTTTCGGCCCCCGAGGGCAACCGGAATGCAGTAGGCGAACATACGCTAGGAATGATCCTGTCTCTATTTAATAAATTTTTAGGAGCAGATCAGGAAATTAGACAGGGGCAATGGAATCGTGAAAAAAATCGCGGAATCGAACTTGACGGCAAAACTGTGGCTATTATCGGATATGGTAATATGGGACGGGCTTTTGCCAGAAAACTTAGAGGCTTTGATGTCGAAGTAATTTGTTATGACATTAAGGATGATATCGAGGACAGTAATGCTACGCAAGTGGAGCTTGAGGAATTATTTGCAAAAACTGATGTACTTAGCCTCCATACGCCCTGGACACCACTAACAGATAAGATGATTAATTCTCAGTTTATTTCAAAATTCAAAAAACCTTTTTGGTTGATCAACACCGCACGAGGCAAAAGCGTAGTAACCAAAGATCTTGTGGCAGCCCTTAAATCGGGCAAAATCTTAGGCGCAGGCCTCGATGTTCTGGAATATGAAAAATTATCCTTTGAGACACTCTTTACCGAATCAAAGAAAATGCCCACCGCGCTGAATGAATTATTACAATTAAAAAATGTTATCTTAAGCCCTCATATAGCGGGCTGGACCGTCGAATCCAAAGAAAAACTTTCACTAACCATCGTCAATAAAATAAAGGCATCATTTTGTTAGAAGAAATTTTTATACAATTAGTTTCAAAGTATCGCTCTAACAGGAAAGCGAACACGGCTTTATGGGAAAATATTGCAAAAAAATATAATTCAAAATTGCGTTATTATCACAATATTCGTCACTTAGAACAAATTAACAGTCAGTTGCTATTAGTAAAAGACAAAATAAACAATTGGGATGTGGTTTTGTTTTCATTATTCTACCATGATTATGTATATAGTGTGCTTATCACCAATAACGAAGGAAAAAGTGCCCGGGAAGCCGTTAAAGTTATGACAGAGCTCGACGTCGCAAACAAAGATATTAAAGCCTGTAGAGCAATGATTTTGGCTACCAAAGGACACTATGTGTCCGAAACGAGTGATGTTAATTATTTTACCGATGCCGACCTCTCTATTTTAGGGCAACCTTGGGAACGCTATGATACGTATCGTAAAAACGTACGGAAGGAATATAATATATATCCCAATAGTGTGTACAATAAAGGACGTGTCAAAGTATTAAATGAGCTTGCCAATATGCCTCGACTGTATAAAATGGAACCTTTCTTTTCTATGTATGAAACACAAGCAAAAGAAAACATGAGGAAAGAAATCGAACTACTGTCTAACAGTTTACCGTAAGTAACTATATTCATGATAACTCTCGATTGATATGAAATATAAATCAGATTCTCCTGAAGCGTATATTGATCTCTTACCAAAAGAACGTCAAGCACCCATGCAAAAATTAAGACAAACTATAAAGGATGCACTTCCTATCGGTTTTGAAGAAGTCATGAGTTATAATATGATTGGATTTGTAGTCCCTCATTCAATCTATCCGGACGGATATCATTGCAATACCGAATTACCGCTTCCTTTTATCAATATTGCTTCACAAAAAAACTTTATTGCATTATATCATAATGCTATGTATGCAGATCCAATTTTACACGATTGGTTTATAAAAGAATATCCAAAGCATGTAAAAACTAAACTGGACATGGGTAAAAGTTGTGTTCGCTTCAAAAAACCGGAAACCATTCCATACGATCTAATACAAGAGTTATGTTCAAAAATTACTCCAAGCGAATGGATTTCATTGTATGAAAAAGCTATAAAAAAGAAATAATCATTTACAATAAACAGCTATGAAAAAACGAGTCACAGGTATAGGCGGTTTCTTTTTTAAAACCAAAGATCCAAAAGCAACCAAAGCATGGTATGGTAAACACTTAGGGTTACCTGTAGATGAATATGGAGCCTCCTTTTGGTGGAAAGACGATAAGGGTAACGATTGTTCAACAAATTGGAGTCCTTTCGATAAAGACACTTCTTATTTCGAACCAAGTCAGAAAGAATTCATGATGAATTTTAGAGTTGAAAATTTGGTCGAGCTTCTGGAAACCTTAAAAAAAGAGGGGGTAATGGTGGTTGGTAAAATTGAAGAATATGACTACGGGAAATTTGGTTGGATACTCGATCCTGAAGGCAATAAAATAGAACTCTGGGAGCCTGTTGACAGTGCTTTTAAATAAAAAAAGACTGTTCGATTGCACGAACAGTCCTTTTATATTTTTTTAAAAAAATTACGCCGGATCCGGTAAACTTTTAGGATCAGGACCATACTGATTGTCTCCCTGATCTCCTTCAGTAGCATAAAGTACTAACAACCAAATAGACCCGATAAAAGGAATCAAACCTATTAACAGCATCCATCCGCTTTTTCCGGTGTCATGTAAGCGTCTTACGGTTACAGCTAGCGACGGAATTAAAGCCAGCAAAGCATATACCATATAGCAACCCATAAACAAAAGGGATAATGCCTGTATATCCATAGCTGCAAAAACCCCTGCCAGTATTGCCAAACCAAAAACAATAAGACAGTTAAATAAGCAAAACATCCAATATTCTGTTCTGCGGGCTCTTCCTTCAAAATTTGCGAAATTTTCTTTAATTACTTTTAAATACCAATTCATAAAGTTAATGGTTAAGATTAGACCTCTCAAATATATAAAAAATTAACATCATGTTAACTTTTAAAAAATCGTATGATTTTCTGAAGTTTATTTATTCTTTAAAATTTCCTACCTTTAAATAATCTAATTATACACACCATGACTGACGACAAAAAAAACTTTGGAGATGATATCGAAAAAGGCGCAAAAGAGGTATTCGAAAGTGCTAAAAGAGCTGCGAATGAATTTTCGAACGAAGCAAAAAATACATTTGGCTCTGAGGAGAATAAAAAACTAATAGCAGGAATCCTAGCGATAGTACTTGGATGGACAGGCGTCCATAAATTTCTTCTCGGGTACACCAAAGAAGGTATAATTCAAATACTATTATCCTTTTTATGCGGTATTGGAGGTATTATTGGCTTAATTGAAGGTATAATCTATCTTACAAAATCTGACGAAGAGTTTTATCAAACGTATCAGATAGGCCGTAAACCCTGGTTCTAAACATAAAAAAACCGAAATAAAATACTTCGGTTTTTTTATTTCAAATTAATATCGTAATATTGCGATATTAAGATGATAAACAAATGGGAGTTACAAAATCACAAATTTTCGATAAGGAGCAAAACGAGCTTGCTCAACTTTTTAAAGTCTTAGGCCACCCTGCACGTATTGCCATATTACAATATATAAGTACTCAAAATGCCTGTATCTGTAATGATATTGTCGAAGAAATTGGTCTCGCTCAGGCCACAGTATCTCAGCATCTCAAAGAGTTGAAAAGTCTGGGGCTACTCCAAGGTGAAATCGAAGGAAAAAAAATGTGCTATTGTATCAACCTTGAAGTTTGGAATGACATTCAATTAAGACTTAATTCCTTTTTTATCACTACCAAAACGAACTGTTGTTAATTATTTAAATTATAGTATTATGAACACTTCAGATTTTTTAAGCTTATTAGCTGAACATCAGGAAAAAGAACTTTTATTCGAATACACCGAAGGGACGCTGGTGGGAACTAATTATCACATTACAGAGGTAAAGCATGTTATGGTTGATTCTGTTGATTGTGGAGCAGGAACTGATGCCTGGACAGAAACCGTCGTACAACTTTGGGAAAGTCCTTCAGAATTAGGAAAACCTGATTATATGACCGCCTTCAAAGCATTGGGCATTCTAAAAAAAGTTGGAACTATTAAACCATACATCCTAGAGGCGGAACTCAAAATTGAGTATGGAAATGCCAGATTTCATGCAACACAATTATACGTAAATTCTTTTGAGGTGAAGGAGAAACAACTGCTTCTGAAACTCTCCACGGTTCCAACTGATTGCAAAGCTAAAGAAGCGTGTGGTATCATAGAAAATACTATTCCTGAAGCTGCATGTTCTCCGGAGTCAGGTTGTTGTTAATTCCCATATCATGATGAACTTCTTGATACAACCTTTTGATCAAAACGACTGGCAAGATATTTCTAAAATATATAAAGAAGGAATCCGGACCGGGATAGCTACTTTTGAAACTGAAATTCCGACTTGGAAGCAATGGGATCAAAATCATTTGTCTTTCTGTCGTTTTAAAGCAATACACAATGAGCAAATATGGGGGTGGATTGCCTTATCTCCAAAATCAAAACGCGCGGTTTATAAAGGGGTTGCAGAAGTCAGTGTATATGTGGGTGCACAAGCACAAAATCGAAGGGTTGGTCGTTCTTTATTGAATCACCTCATTTCTGTCAGTGAGTCACACGGTATCTGGAGTTTACAGGCAAGCATATTTCCAGAAAATAAGGCTAGTCAGCATCTACACGCGAGCGCCGGTTTTAGAGTGATCGGAATTCGGAAAAAATCCCCAAATATCAAGGGAGTTGGAAGGATAATATTTTAATGGAACGTAGAAGCTCAAAAATTCACTGAATTAATTCACACAACAAAAATACTTTAGTGTATCGTGCAGGTAACTCCTGTAGAGGCTAGGTAACTGAGGGCTATTTGAGACATTTGCTGCGGAAACAACTGTTGTTCATAGCGCCGGTGTCAAAACTGGTGGGGTAAACCTAAGGCTGCCGCTATGGTAAAAAAAGATACTATAGGTAGCTCACGGTAAACGTTGCATCATCACGAAGAGTATCTAAATAAATCTTTTGATAATATTCTCACCACTTTTAAATATTCTAAAGAATACTGTTCTTTGTATCAGGAAAGGTTGCCCATCTGCATCATAAGTTTTTTGATCTATTCAAAGCTCAAGGAAACGACAATGAAATTCATGAAGCTTTTGTAAAAGCTAGAAATGAGATTAAAGCATAGTGCAAAGATTTCATTAAAAATGCTCATTTATTTGAACACCTCCTATTTATCTCCATTTTTGAAGTATTTTTCTTCGAGTTCTTCCTGAAATTCTTCCATAACAGGCTTAACAGTACTTTCAGGTAAATCGGCGATGCGTATATACATCAAACCATCTACTGCATTGTTGAACAAAGGATCTACATTAAAAGCAACTACTTTTGCATTTTGCTTAATATATTTTTTTATCAATACAGGAATACGAAGGCTTCCCGGCTCAACTTCGTCGATAATTTTATCAAACTTATTTAAGTCACTTCTACTTTCATCAAAAACAAAGTCCTTATCTGCATCCTTTAGTTTTACCTTAAATTCTTTTTTAGGACGCACATATTGTGCAACATAGGGATCATAATAATGCGATTTCATAAACTCAATCATCAGAGATTTTGAAAAGTTACTGAACTTATTACTGATACTTACGCCTCCTATCAAATACTTGTGCTCAGGAAAACGCAAAGTACAATGAACAATTCCTTTCCATAGCAAGAACAGTGGCATAGGTCGCAACTGGTATTCCTTGATAATAAAAGCTCTACCCATCTCAATAGACTGACTCATCATTTTATAAAGCTCCGGTTCAAAACGAAACAGTTTTTGTAGATAAAAACCATCTATTCCATAGCTTGCAAAAATATCAGATCCCATACCCATACGATACGCTCCTGCAATTTTTTGCTCTTTATTATCCCACAAAAACATATGATGGTAATACTCATCAAACGGATCCAGGTCAATTGATTCGTTAGTCCCTTCACCTATTGCTCTAAAAGTAATTTCGCGTAAACGCCCAATCTCGTGTAAAACAGCCGGAATAAACTCCTTTTGAGCCAAGAACACTTCGTAATTTTTACTGATTAGCAATCGTTTGTCATTATCACGACAATATTGTAATTCAGATTCAATTTTTTCAGTTTCTCCTTGTCCTGCTATTTCTTTGGGCAATCGTGGTAGTTTCAGGTTTTGGGGAATTGATTCTCTGAGCGTTTTTTTCTGGTAGGGATTTGCCAACATATACGTTTTTTTACGCAAAAAATTGGTCAAATCTTCTAACTCAGGATATTCGTTTTGGTCATTTACCGAGATAGCATGACCAATTCTAACTTTAATAACTCTTTTTTCCTGTGAGAAAAGTTCACTAGGTAATTTTGCCGTTCTCAAAGTTCCATGAATCGCGGATAGTTTATAAAACAAACGGCTATTACGTGCATGAAAATATACAGGAACAACTGGAACTTTAGCTTTTTGAACCAATTTCATCACTGCGGGTTCCCATGGCCGATCTACAATACTTCTTCCGTCTTTATGTGTTGACACTTCCCCAGCGGGGAAAATACCTAATGGCTGTCCTGATTTTACATGCAAAATGGCATCTCTTAAACCGGAATAACTTGACTTTGCCTCTTTTCGATCCTCAAATGGATTTACAGGCATGATATATCGCTTAAGGGGAATAAAATTATGAAGTAAAAAATTAGCAATTATTCTATAGTCAGATCGATGCTCTAACATTAACTTGAGCAAAAGAATTCCATCCAATCCTCCAAGTGGATGATTTGACAACGTAATAAACGCCCCATCCTTTGGTATTCTTTTTAAGTCTTCTTCCGGGATGTCGTATGTAACATTGTATAATTTTAAAACAGCTTTCAAAAAAGCTTCTCCTTTGAGATGACTTATAGCAGCATATTGTCTGTTTACTTTGGATAACCGAGTAACTTTTAGGATAATCCATCCTATAAACGTCCCGATAAAACCCAGTTTATCCAATTGAAGCCCTTTGGCTACTTCTTTTGAGGTGATTATCGCCATTAATACTTTTTTCTGCAAAGGACAAATATAGGGAAATCATTCTATTGCCTTACCTACTGTTTAGCAACCATTTGATAGGTTTCCTTTGTCAATTGTTTTAGTAAAATATCCTTATTTTGTTCTAATCGAGTAATCGCATCTTGATCAAAATGTCGAATAGTGTATAATGCTACCTCTTTTTGGTAGCTCACCTTAAATTTTGCTTGCAATTGCTGAAGTAAAACTTCAAAAGAATTAAATTTATTATCCAAACATACCGAAAAACTTATTGCAGAGTTCTGAATCAAGTCCACTTTAAGCTGATGGGTGTGCAAAAGATTAAAAAGTTCACTTATATTATCTTCAACAATAAAACTGAAATCTCTAGCGGATAAGGATAATAAGATTTGATTTTTCTTTACAATATAACAGGGAACCATAGGGTCTAGCGGCGCTCCTTTTTTGACCGTAGTTCCGCTCCCGTTTGGTTTGAGAAATGATTTGACATATAACGGAATCTCTTTGCGCTGTAATGGTTGCAGTGTTTTGGGATGAATTACAGAAGCGCCATAAAAAGCTAATTCTATAGCCTCTTCATAGGATATATGAGAAAGTAGCCGAGTCGTTTCAAACACTCTGGGGTCTGCATTAAGTACTCCTGGTACATCTTTCCAAATGGTTACATTATCTGCACCAAGACAGTATGCCAGAATACTTGCCGTATAATCACTGCCTTCTCTGCCGAGTGTCGTAGTAAAATTGTTGGCGTCAGATGCTATAAACCCTTGCGTCAGATAACAGGTGTCTGGTGTCAATAGGGTATTAATCTTATCCTGCGTTTCTTGCCATTGCACTCCTGCATCCCGATACACCGAATCAGTCTTGATGAGTTCTCTCGCATCAATCCATTTGTTCGTATAACCGCTATAGTTCAAATATGCGCTTAGAATAGTTGAAGAAAGCAACTCTCCATATCCAATAATTTGATCGTAGATAAAATCATACTGTGTTGATTTATTCCTGGAAAGTGTCATCTGCATATCTTCAAATAAACTTTCAATTCCCGCTATTACTGAATTTCCATTTTGCTCAAAAAGATCGTCAATAATGCCAATATGATATCTTTTGAGATCATGAATCAGGGTTGCAAGTACCTTATCATGGTCCAGATATGCTTTCAGAATCAACTCGATCGCATTGGTAGTCTTTCCCATAGCAGAAATGACTATAACCAAAGGTTCGCCATTAAACATTGCTAATACTTTTACCACATTCTTTACCCCTTCTGCATCTTTGGTCGATGCTCCGCCAAACTTGAAGACTTTCATACCTAGAATTTAATCTGCAAATTTTTTAGACACAAACGCCTGCAAGCCTTTTTTATCCATTTGAGCTAAGTACCAATCTTTGAGCAATACAGCACCACTTTTTTTGTAAAAATCGATAGCCGTTTTGTTCCAGTCCAATACTACCCACTCTACTCTGCGTACGCCCTTAAAATCAGCAAATCGCATCACTTCGGTATACAATGCGCTACCTATGCCAGTGCCTCGCATTGACGAAGTTACAATAAGATCCTCAAGATGAATTGAGCGCCCTTGCCAAGTAGAAAACCTGTAATAAAAGATGGCTGTTCCCACAATTTCGCCCTTCACTTCAGCTACAATACATTGAAAAAGCGGATGCTCTCCAAATCCTTCAGCTACTAATTCTTTTTCATCGATCTCTACAGCATTCGGTTCTTTTTCAAATGCAGCTAATTCACGAATTAGTTCCAAAACTTGACCCATATCTTCTGGAGTTGCATTGCGAATTGTAAAATCCATAGTCTAAATTTTTTCAAAGCTATAAAAACTTGGGTAATTATAAGCGCTTTGATCCACCTGATGTTATAAAACATAGCAGATTAAAAATTTAGTGTTTAATTTAGATTTCGAAAACGTTGTAGTTAGTCAAAAAATAATACTTTTGCCAAAAAGCAACACAACCATGTCCAGAAACAATCAAACGCTAGGAGAATTTATAATTGAAAACCAAAATGATTTTCCCTATGCAAGTGGTGAACTATCTCGACTCATAAACTCCATTCGACTGGCCGCAAAAATGGTAAATCACGAAGTGAACAAGGCTGGATTAGTTGATATTACCGGGGCGATCGGAGAGACTAATGTACAGGGAGAGGATCAACAAAAACTAGATGTGCTGGCAAATGAAACATTTATCAACACCCTAACTAACCGAGAGATTGTTTGTGGTATTGCTTCTGAAGAAAACGATGATTTTATTACTATTAAGGGTCAAAAAAATGATCACCGTAATAATTATGTGGTGCTTATGGATCCACTTGATGGAAGCTCCAATATTGACGTCAATGTATCAGTAGGTACTATTTTTTCGGTGTACAGGAGAATTACACCTACAGGAACGCCTGTAACATTAGAAGATTTCTTGCAACCCGGAAATTTACAGGTAGCAGCAGGGTACATCATTTATGGTACTTCGACAATGCTTGTCTACACTACCGGTCACGGTGTCAATGGATTCACCTTAAACCCGGCACTTGGAACATATTATCTATCTCATCCCAATATGAGATTTCCTGAAGACGGACAAATTTATTCGGTTAATGAGGGTAATTATGTGCATTTTCCACAAGGAATAAAAGATTACATCAAATATTGTCAGGAAGAAAAGGATGATCGTCCTTACACTTCGCGTTATATAGGTTCGCTTGTGAGTGATATTCATCGCAATATGATTAAAGGAGGTATTTATATGTACCCGAGCACCTCTAAATCGCCTAAAGGAAAACTCAGACTCTTATACGAATGTAATCCGATGGCGTTTATTGCTGAGCAAGCAGGTGGTAAAGCAAGTGATGGTGTAAGACGTATTATGGACATTAAGCCAACCGAACTTCATGAACGTACTCCTTTTGTTTGTGGAAGTAAAAATATGGTAGACAAAGTAGAGTCCTTTATGAAAAAGTAAATTGAGCTTTACTTTTTTATATGGATTGCAACTTATTTTCAAAAGCATCTAGTAATTATACAAGTGTTTATCTATTCACGCCTTGTTTTTAAAATTTTATAGCTAATTTTACAAGAAGCGTATTGAAAAACCTAAAAACCATCACACATGGCTAAAGAAAATAAAGCTATCGAATCTCCCCAGAATGAAACTGATGCTGCGACTTCAAAAATTGAAGCTATAAAAAATCTCATCTTCGGGGAGAATATTGTAGCTTATGACTCTGAGTTTGATGCAGTAAAAAAAGACATACTTACTAAAAGGAAAGAGTTAGAGGATCTAGTTCAGGATACTCGCAAAGAGCTACTACAGGCTATTGATAACTTGAGTACTGATGTCAATATCAGAATTACAGATCTCGAAGATACACTCGCCGACAATATAGCTACTTTGGAGTCCAAAAAAGTGGATAAAAAAACACTTGGTGATTTGTTGATTGCTATGGGAGAGAAAATTAATCAAAAATAATATAACTTTATCCGCTAATATGGACGAGCAGGATAAATTAATACTCTTAAAAAAACTTCTTCTCACAGAGGAGAATGAGTTTGCTCAGTCTATAGCCAAAAAAGTAGAGGAGCTCAATACGATTGTCCACAAAAAAAACGAACTTTCTAACAAAGTAGATCCAATCATAGATGATAAGTTGGAAGAATTTGTAAAAGAAATTCCAAAAACTCTGGGGCCAACCATAACCGAAGCGCTTAAGGAAGAAATAAAAAATTCACAAGACGCCGTGGTGGATGCCCTTTTTCCTATTATCGGAAAAATGATTAAGAAATATATTGCTCACGAAATGAAATTACTGAGCGAGAATATTAGCAACAGAACCAAAAGCGCATTTTCATTTAAAAAATGGCTCCGAAATACGAAAGCAAAAGCTAGCGGAGTCAAATCCGGAGATATGGCGATTTCTGATTACGGTAAGCCCAAACTCATACAGATGTTTGTTATTGAAAAGGAATCTGGTTTACTAATAGCAGAATACAGTCCGTTATCACAGGGAACAATAGACAAAGAAATGATTGCCGGTATGCTTACCGCAATCAAAAGTTTCGTTGAAGATGCTTTTCAGGGAGGTGATCAAAACCTGGAAATGATAGAATACGAACTTCACACCATTCATATCCAAAATTTCTACTCTTACTATATAGCAGCTGTAATTGCCGGCTCATATAGTATGATGTTCAAAGAAATTCTCGAAGATCAAATACTGGATTTCGCACAACATCACATCTCCAGAAAAGATTTAGAAGACAGTACACTCTTTACCAAAAAACTAAAAAAACATTTTGCAGATGACATCGTCTAAAAAAGTAGTGCTCCTAGGGCATTTCGGAGTAGGTAAAACCTCGTTATTTCGACGGTTTATTGACAATGCTTTCTCAGAAGACTATAAAGTAACATTGGGAGTCCAGATTAAGAAAAAAGTGGTCGAATTGCCTAATGGAAAAGAGCTTTCTATGATTATTTGGGATACCGAAGGTCATACAGATATCGAAGATACCCGCAAATCTTATTTATTAGGCTCTCATGCTTTTATTTATGTTTTTGATAGCACTAGAGAAGAGACATACAAAAATATAAACGAAGATTTAGCGTACCTGACTAACATCCATTCTAAGGTATTGATCAAAGTAATCGGTAACAAAATTGACCTGATCAAAGAAAAGACAGCAAAAGATCAACTCAAAGCATTAAATATTAATGTTGATTGCTTTACAAGTGCCAAAACAAATAAGAATGTTCATGAATTTTTCTTAGATCTTGCTAACGAACTAACGTCTTAACATATGAAATCACAGGAAGAAGCTAGACCTTTTCATCAAAAAACACAGCATATTTCTATACAGTATGACGGGACAATTACCTTTACTGAAGGTGCACTGTTCAAACTCAAAAAAGGTATGTCGCTTTTTGAAATGCATCCTTTTTTTGAAATTATACCCAGTCTAATTGACGAGCACAAGAATACAAAGACCTCTGTAGATCATAATTTTGCGTGTATCCACTTAAACGATGACGATATAGAAAGAATCTGTGATGTTACCTTAACTATATCTTCGTATGGTATTGAAGTTCTGATTTTTGATTATACTCAAAAATACAGCGAACTGCATACGGTAGCACAACAAAAAAATGAATCTATTCTACTAGCGCGCGCACTGGAATTGAGAAATAAGTATCTTTTAGAAAAAGAAGAGTTTAAAAATAGCTTCATTGCAAATATTAATCACGAAATCAGAACACCTCTTACCGCTATTCTGGGTTTTGTCGAAATATTAGAGAAAACCAAATTGGATTTTGAGCAAGAAGAATTAGCTCGAATTATTAAACGAGAAAGCCTTCACCTCAATGCATTGATTGATGACATGATCGATATTTCGAACATTGAATCAGGCAAGCTTCGAGTAACCGAAGAACGTTTTTCTATAAAAGAATTGCTAAAAGGATTTGAAAAGACCTATAATAAAGTAGCTGAGAACAAAGGTCTTGCCTTTACAATGACTTATGAGGATTCAATAGCTGACTATGTAATTGGCGATACTACCAGAGTCTATCAAATTTTAAACAACCTGCTCAACAATGCTTTTAAATTTACAGAAACTGGAAAAGTGACCTTGACCGCTTCTAAAAATTATCAACGAGGTAATAAAACTAGTATAAGTTTTAAGATTGAAGATACAGGTTTAGGTATCATTCCGGAGAATTTAGATGCTGTTTTTGACCGTTTCTCACGGTTTAATCAAGATAAAAAAATTGCGGGTACCGGTTTGGGGTTAGCCATTGTAAAAAATCTAATTGATCTATTACAAGGTGATATAAAAGTGACCAGTGAAGTAGACAAAGGTTCTATATTTTCACTCAAATTACCATTTGGCATTGAGATCGGTTCAAAAAGTCCGGAGCGCAAGAAAAAAACTTACACATTACCTAAACGAGATAAAAAATTTAGAATATTAGTGGTAGAAGACGAAGAATCCACACAGTATCTGGTAATGAAATTACTTATCAAAGAGGGTGATTTTTTTGTGGATGTAGCGATGAATGGAGAAATGGCTATTAATTTTGTCGAAAAAAGAGCCTATGATCTTATTTTGATGGATCTACAATTGCCTACCATAGACGGTTATAAAATAACCAAACAGATACGCACTAAATATGGAGACAAAGTAATTGCAGAAGTTCCAATCATTGGGTTTACTGCTAATTCTAAAGAGGGCGAACGGGAACGTTGTCTTAAAGCCGGGATGGATGATTTTATCACGAAACCTTTTGAACAACAAGATCTACTCTATAAAATCACAAAACAGATCGCAAAAAAAGCCGCCCAATAGGCAGCTTATCATTATAAATTTTATATACCGTAATCGTATTAACGATTCATTGTTTTAATTTCTTCGGTAAAGGTATCGTTGTCAACTCCCTGTTCTACCAGACTAAGAGCCTTATCTACAACATACTTTACATTATCTGACTTAAAACCAAGTCCAACACATAATTTCTCTAACAATACTACCTGATTTTCACCTTTGATATGATCAGCATATACCATACGCGCTAAATCATATAAACGCTCTAAACGCACATCATAACTTGATGGTGGATTAATAGGGTGCTTCGCATAATCTTTTAATATTTCACGATAATCATTTTCAGAAATGTCCAGATTTCTAGCTAATCTATCCAAAAAGGCTTTTTCATCATCAGTTATTACATTATCGCTCATGGCGACTCTTACGATAGAAGCAAAATGATCCTGATTTCTTTTCTGAAATCCGCTATCAAATAAATCAGATATAGACATTGTAGTAGTTGTTTAATTTTCCGCAAATATAAGTAAACTACCCACCTTTTAAAATTTAATTATTTTGTTTTTATACGAACTAGAATGAATATATAAACTTAGCGCCATTACAACCTCATGTTACAGCTTGAGGCTGCCCTGAATTCAACAACATATAAAGAAGTATTAAAGTTGTTTAAAAATCTCTTTTTCAGGTTAATCTTTTGCTAAACACTTTCTCTAACCCTTACACATTCAGTATTTTCAATATTCAATCAACACTAAGGTGTTCCTATGAAAAAACCCTTACTTCAATTTACCGAAAAAGGCATCTATTGTGATGCTGCAAAGGTCTATTTGGATCCCTGGAAACCCGTGGATCATGCAATTATTTCTCATGGTCATGCAGACCACAGTCGCTGGGGTCATAAAAAATATATTACCCACCACACCAACGTGCCCATCATAAAGCACAGACTTGGTGATATCAATGTAAGCGGAAGAGCTTTTAACGAGCCTTTTATGATTAACAATGTAAAATTCAGCCTACATCCGGCGGGTCATATTATCGGAAGCTCGCAAATACGGGTTGAGCATCAGGGAGAAGTTTGGGTTTTTACCGGAGATTATAAAACTGAAGATGATGGTATTGCAGTTCCTTTTGAACCGATAAGGTGTCATACCTTTATCACCGAATGCACATTTGGACTTCCTGCATTTAAGTGGACGCCCCAAGATGAAGTTATGCATAACATCAATACCTGGTGGTTACAAAACCAAGCCGAAGGTAAAACCTCCATCCTTTTTGGCTATTCACTTGGGAAGGCTCAGCGGCTATTAAAATACCTAGATCCGTCAATTGGTAAAATATATACCCACGGGGCGATAGAAAACATGACTGAAGTGATTCGACCCATGATTGATTTTCCTGTAACGACCCGTATAACCCGTGAAACTAAAAAAGAAGAACTCTTAGGAAATATCGTTTTAGCGCCACCAAGTGCCCATGGGAGTACGTGGATTCGAAAAATGGTTCCTTATGTCACTGCATCAGCGAGTGGCTGGATGGCTTTTCGCGGAGCTCGCAGAAGACGTGCCATTGACAAAGGTTTTGTATTATCCGATCATTGTGATTGGCATAGTCTGTTAACTGCTATAGAAGCTACGGGAGCTACCAAAGTAATTACCACGCATGGGTATACAGATATATTCTCGCGATATTTAAGAACTATCGGATATGACGCTCGAACAGAAAAAACACAATACGAAGGCGAATTGGCTGAAATGGAGAGCAAATCTGAAACCGAAGCTGCCGTATGAAAAACTTTGCCGATCTAATCAAAACGCTCGATAGTACGAACAAAACAACTTTAAAAGTAGCCGCTTTAGCTAATTACTTTAAAAAAGCTTCTGATCAAGATAAAGTTTGGACTATAGCTATTCTATCGCATCGTCGTCCACCCAGACCGGTAAACACTACCTTGTTGCGAGCTTGGGCCTCAGAATTAGCCAACATTCCGCTGTGGTTATTTGAAGAATCCTATCATATTGTTGGCGACTTGGCCGAGACCATTGCACTGGTGATTCCGCCCTCCACACAAACCTCAGAAAAAAGTCTTACACAGTTTCTTGAAGAAATTTTAGCGCTAAAAAAGAAAAGCGAAGAAGAAAAGAAGGAATATCTTTTTGATAACTGGACAAACCTAAATTATTACGAACGCTTTGTCTTTACAAAACTCATTACCGGCAGCTTTAGAATTGGCGTAAGTCAGAAACTGATGACACGAGCACTATCGCAAGCAACTGCCATAGACGAGGATATCCTGGCGTACAAATTGATGGGAAGCTGGGATCCCAATACTATTAGCTATCATGATTTAATTTTAGAAGAAAAAGATGCCGATTTCCTTTCTAAACCGTACCCGTTTTACCTTGCTTATGCTGTTGAAGATAAAGCAAAAAACCTTGGGCCAATTTCCGATTGGTATGGAGAGCATAAATGGGACGGTATCCGCTCTCAGGTGATTATTAGGAATGGGGAACTCTTTGTTTGGAGTCGCGGTGAAGAATTAGTAACTGATAAATATCCGGAATTTGAATCCTTTGTAGGGGTGATTCCTGATGGCACCGTATTGGATGGCGAAATATTACCGTTTCCGGAAGGGAACATAGGAACTTTTAATGATTTACAGACACGAATTGGCAGAAAGACAGTATCCAAAGCACTTTTGGCAAAAACTCCGGTAATTCTAAAGGCCTACGATATATTGGAATGGGAGGGGAAGGATATCAGACAACAGTCGTTTGAAGCGCGTAGAACTATCTTAGAATCATTGTATAAAAAAGTGAAAATAATCGAGTCTGAGAATAGTGCTATTCCTCTACATTTATCACAAACGATATCTTTTGACTCATGGGAAGCGGCAGCCTCAGAACGCGAACGCTCTCGAGAGGTAAAATCTGAAGGTTTAATGCTAAAACGAAAAGATTCTCCTTATTTAGTTGGCCGAAAAAAAGGGGATTGGTGGAAATGGAAGGTGGATCCACTAACCATTGATGCGGTACTTACCTACGCTATGCGTGGCCATGGTCGTCGATCCAACCTGTTCACCGACTACACCTTTGGTCTTTGGAATGAAGACAAAACAGAGTTGGTAACGTTTGCCAAAGCCTATTCAGGTCTTACAGATGCAGAATTCAGGAAGGTAGATCGTTTTATAAAATCCAATACCATAGAACGCTTTGGTCCGGTGCGCAGTGTTACTCCGCAACTCGTATTCGAAATCGCATTTGAAGGAATTGCATTATCAAAACGACATAAAAGTGGTGTAGCTACCCGATTTCCTCGAATTCTAAGGTGGCGACAGGATAAGAAAATCGAAGAAGCCAATAGTTTGGAGGATCTTAAAGAATTGATTATATGAATCGTAAAGAACTCCTTACTATTGCAGAAACTTGGTTTTCTGATCAGGGATGGGAACCTTTTCCCTTTCAAAAACAAAGCTGGAACGCTTTTTTGAGTGGTAAACATGGATTATTAAACGCACCCACCGGCAGTGGTAAAACTTATGCACTCTGGTTTCCTGTTGTTCTTAACTACATCAAAAATAATCCAGACTATAAAAAAAACCATCCCAAAGGCCTTAAAGCTATTTGGATCACGCCGCTGCGGGCACTTTCTCAAGAAATCAAACAAGCGGCAGAACGTGTAGCTCAAGATTTAGGCACACAACTCACCGTAGGTATCCGCTCCGGAGACACCTCCCAAAAAGAACGGGCTGCACAAAAACGAAAGATGCCCGATTTATTGATTACAACTCCAGAAAGTTTACAACTTTTGCTAGCCTCCAAAGGGTATGATAAAACTTTTAAAGATTGCTCAGCGATTATTATTGACGAATGGCATGAACTTCTAGGAACCAAAAGAGGGGTTCAAATAGAATTAGCTTTATCCCGGCTAAAAGCAATTACCTCAACCATGAGAATTTGGGGGATTTCGGCCACCATTGGTAATCTCGAACAGGCTAAAGAAGTATTGCTAGGTTATAATACACCTGCTTTGGAGAATTCTGTGCTTATCCGCGCAAATTTAAAAAAGAAAATTGTTGTAAAAAGTATCATTCCCAAAGAAATGGAAACCTTTCCCTGGCGAGGGCATCTGGGAATTCATTTGCTGGATGATGTGATCCCGATTATTAAGAATAGTCGCACCACCCTACTCTTTACGAATACGCGAAGTCAATGCGAAATCTGGTTTCAGAGAATTTTAGAAAAATATCCGGAGTTTGCCGGAGAGATGGCGATGCACCATGGGAGTATCAATAAAGAAACACGACTCTGGGTAGAGTCCGCGATACGTAATGAAACACTTAAAGCCGTCGTCTGTACCTCCAGTCTTGATTTGGGCGTAGACTTTGCACCGGTAGAAACCATTGTTCAAATTGGAGGTCCCAAAGGGGTCGCTCGTTTTTTACAACGGGCAGGACGTAGTGGCCACCAACCGGGTAAAGTTAGTTTGATCTATTTTTTACCAACCCATGCTATTGAACTAATTGAGGCTTCTGCTTTACAAAAAGCCGTTAAACAAAACGCCGTCGAAGATCGTATTCCACATCTTAACAGTTTTGATGTACTGATTCAGTATTTGGTTACACTGGCCGTTTCTGATGGCTTTTATCCTAAAGAAATTTTTGAAGAAGTCCGCCAAACGTTCTGTTTCCAGATGCTCACGGAGGATCAGTGGGGATGGGTACTCAATTTTATAACACTGGGGAGTCAGTCCTTACAAACGTATGATGAATATAAGCGTGTCGAAGTGGAGGAGGACGGAAAATTTAAAGTGAATAACCGTGGCGTAGCCATGCGGCATCGTTTGCAGATAGGCACTATTGTTGGTGATGCAGCGCTGACTGTCAAATATCAGACCGGTGGCTATATTGGTACGATAGAAGAGTTTTTTATCTCTAAGCTCACGCGCGGAGATGTTTTTACCTTCGCCGGGCGTAATCTTGAGTTCATTCGCATTAAAAATATGCAAGTGCATGTTCGCAATTCAACCAAAAAAACAAATCGTGTCCCCAGTTGGTCGGGGGGGCGTATGACCTTTTCGGCACAAATGAGTGAATTGTTACGTGAGGAATTATATCGCGTGAGTTCAGAAGCAGCGGGTGAAACCCTCCCCTTGTCCAAAGAGCTCAAAGCGTTGGCGCCAGTATTTGAAAGACAACGTAGAGAAAGTATCATCCCCGGACCGGGACAATTTTTGAGTGAAACCTTTAAAACCAGAGAGGGCTATCATCATATTTTTTATCCTTTTGAGGGACGTTTTGTTCACGAAGCCATGGGAAGTCTCCTCGCGTATCGTATAAGCTTACTGTTTCCGGTTACTTTTTCTATCGCATTCAACGACTATGGATTCGAGTTACTATCAGACCAACCGGTGGATATGCAGGAGGTGATTGATAACAACCTGTTCTCTTCAGAATATTTAAAGCAAGATCTGCAAAAAAGTCTCAACGCAACGGAAATGGCACGACGTAAATTTAGAGATATCGCTGTGATTGCCGGCTTGGTGTTTACGGGCTATCCCAATAAAATGATCAAAATGAAACATTTACAATCCAATTCTCAATTATTGTTTGATGTCTTCAGAGATTATGAAGCTGATAATATGTTGTTTCAGCAAGCTTTTGTAGAAACTTTTGAACATCAGTTAGAAGAAGGTCGCCTGCATCTGGCTATGGAGCGTATACAATCACAAGATATTGTTTGGAAAGCGTGCAAGAAAGCGACTCCTTTTTCCTTTCCGATTATTACAGATCGCTTACGCGAAAAATTATCCAGTGAAAAACTGGCGGATCGTATCAAAAAGATGACTGCAATCCTGCTGAAAAAGTAACTTTTCAATTTGTATCTTTGTAAAAAGTGTATTGATGAATATTTCTGAACTTCAAAATGATATTATTAAGCGTGTTCTAAGTCTGCAAGATGAGCAGACCTTGACCATGCTCAAAAAGATTTTGTCTAATTCTGCAGGAGAAACACCCTATACTTTATCTGATTTTGAAAATCAATTAGTGTCAGACAGTGTTTCAGCGTACAAAGCGGGAAATGTAGTGGATAATGATCAAGTCTTTAAAGATAATGATGCATGGCTAGAAAAGTAGTCTGGACATCAAAAGCGATCTCCATTTTTTACGAGATTTTGGCTTTCTATGTGCGCAGGAATCAATCCAAGACGTACAGCCGTAAACTTAATAAAGAGATCAATATTCTCGTTAAACAATTAGTAGAATTCCCTTACTTGGGAAGGGCGACAAATATTCCTGCTATACACGTACGAATTATTAAACATTATAAAATATTTTATCAAATTACTCCTTCAGAAATTATCATTCACTTAGTTTGGGATACCAGACAAGATCCATCTAAATTTCCCCATTAATTTTTATAATGCCAGATTCCCATAAAATTTTAAATAACACCTTTAGCTTTCATCCTTGTGGCGGATTATATTGGCATGAAACCGATATGTTACTTATTGCGGATGTGCATTTGGGTAAAGTTTCCCATTTCAGAAAGCATGGGAGTGCTGTGCCTCAAAAAGCTATCCAGAAGAATTTTGATCGTCTCGATGCTATTATTAAACAGTTTGATCCCGCAGTAATTACTTTTATGGGGGATTTATTTCATAGCAGCCTGAATAATGAATGGCATTTATTTGAAGGTTGGGTAGCAAAACATAGCAATCGTAAGATTATACTAATCGCTGGAAATCACGATATCATTTCGCCACTTAAGTACGAAACCTTACAGATTCACATCAGTGATGAATGGGCCATTGGTAATTTTTTGTTGACGCACCATCCCGAAACACGGGAGGGTTTCTTCAACTTATGTGGTCATATACATCCCGGTGTCAAATTGCAAGGGTTGGGTCGGCAAGTACTCAAACTCCCTTGTTATTTTAAAACGGCAGATCAAATGATTCTTCCTGCCTTTGGTGAATTTACAGGGCTTTATGTCCTCAATCCTGAAGAAACCGATGAGGTTTTTGCATTGACCAAAGACGATGTTATAAAGGTTAACTAGTGACCGATGTTAAACTCCTCACAATTCCTACTTCTGGATTGTGAATTAAAAAAGCTTCCTTAACTTTCTGTATTCTTATATATAGTATACTATGCAGAAAAAATTATCCATTCTTAATCTTATTTCAGTAGTACTCATTATTGCAGTGAACTATGCAGCACAGGTTTTAAGACTTAATAATACTACTATTGGAGAGCTTAGTCAACAATATGAAAATTTATTTACACCGGCAGGATACGCTTTTTCTATCTGGGGATTGATTTTCATCAGTTTATTAGCCTATGCTCTATTCCAGATACGCAGAGCATTTTTCAGTACAAAAAAGTCGGGCTTTATTATAGCTACAGGCTATTGGTTTTTTATTGCGAACCTGCTTAATGTAGCTTGGGTACTAGCTTTTACCTATGAATATACCGGAGTATCGGTTTTGATTATGTTTGGATTGCTTTTCTCGTTGCTTAAGATCATCCTTAGAACCAATATGGAGCGTTGGGATGCTCCCATTGAGATCATTGCACTCGTCTGGTGGCCAATTTGTTTGTATAGCGGCTGGATTGCCGTTGCTTCTATCGCCAATACCGCGGCGTATCTAGTTAAAATCGGTTGGAATGGTTTCGGCTTATCAGAAGTAACCTGGACGCTAATCATGATTATAGTCGCGGTATTGATCAACTTGTTTATGATTGTAACTCGTAATATGAGAGAGTTTGCGTTGGTGGATGTATGGGCATTGGTTGCAATTTATATGAAACAACACGAAGCCTATCCTTCTATTGGTACTGTAGCGCTTATTGGGACAATTGTATTAGCGTTGGCTGCTGCACTACATGGTATTAAAAATCATGAGACCAATCCCGGTAAAAAATTAATGGAGCGGTTGAAGGAATAGTATTCTAATCTTTGATATATTCAACAAACGATTATATTCACCTAAGCGTTACAATGTCACCTCGAGCGGAGTCGAGAGGTTGTTCACTAGTATTATGTCATGAATCCTGTTTCCTTGATTCCTGTTTCATTTCTGATCTACCAAGCAATACTTTTACACTTAACATTAATCATTTTGTGTTTTACATTCAAAAACACCCTTTCCGACTTCACTTCGTTCAGCCACCTTTCCCTTAAAAGGGCAAGAAGTTTTTATAGCAGAATATTTGAGAATGGTTATACCACTCGTCCCTAGTGGCTTCTAACTACGAGCTAAAGAACCTTACACCATATATTGAATATCTCCTCCCCAGCTTGGGTAAGTAAAAATCATCTCCTTTAATTTGGTCGTAGTAGTCCCTTGCTGAATCGCCATCATAAACAGGTTGATAACTTCGCCGGCTTCAGGACCGAGTAAATGGGCGCCGAGAATTTTGTCGGTATCGGTATCCACAATGGTTTTGTAGGCATAAAACTGTTCGTTGACACGTTTGGCATTATAAAACTTGGCTGCACTGCGATTAAGTACGGTCACATTGCTGTACTGTTTACGTGCTTCAGCTTCTGATAGCCCTACCGAGGCAATGTTAGGTAGTGTGAAAGCTACTGATGGTGTTATGGGAAAACGGGCTTTGGTCGAATTACCGTCCAAAATATTCTGTGCCACCACATCACCCTCATTTCCTGAGAAAGGTGTCAACGGCACTGCATGATCAGAAACATCACCGCAGGCATATACATTTTCATTGCTAGTGTTTTGTAAATAGGTGTCAACTTCGATTCCGTTATCATTATACGATACATTGCCTTTTTCCAATTCCAGTTCGCTGATAGAAGGAATTCTTCCCGTGGTATTAAATACAAGTTCGGCTCTAACGCTAGCTTCTTTGCCATCAACCGTATAGTGTACTCTTTTATTTTTTTGCAGTGCTTCAATGCGTTTTACGTTGGCATTAAAGATAAATTTGATTCCGATTTCCTCAGATACTTTGACCAGATAATCTACCATATCGTTGTCAAAAACCGACAACGGACGTGGGCCACGATCGATCACCGTTACCTCGACCCCAAACCGCGATGCCATATGCGCAAATTCCATCCCAATATAACCAGCTCCTATAAAAATCATACTATCGGGTAAACTATCCTGATTCAGGAAATCATCACTCAAAAGGGCAAGATCACCGCCCTCGATATCAAGAGGTCTTGGTATTAACCCTGTGGCAATCACTATTTTTTGTGCAGTCACTGTTTTCCCTTCTACAGACAAGGTCGTCTCGTTGATGAACTTGGGAGATTGATGAAAGAGCGTGATATTTTTATCTTTAAGATCATTTTCGGTTGCAGCAGGTACAGCGTCGGTAAATGTGCATTTAAATCGTTGCAGATCTTCCCAAGAGAGTGTCGGTAGCGTTACAACACCTTTATCCCTTAGTTTTGTAGCCGATCGCATGATCTCGGTAATCCCTAAAATTACTTTTTTAGGATCACAGCCGCGATTGGCGCAAGTTCCGCCATATTCTCTCCGATCCGCGATAGCGACTTTGAGTCCCTGATCAGCACAAGTTTCGGCCACTACCTGCCCTGCAATTCCACTACCTATTACAAAAACGTCAAACGCTTCATTTTTCATATACTCTGCATCTTATTTTGATTCAATATCTGCATTTATTACGAAGTATAATGGGGCTTTAAGCATACTTTAGCATTTGATAAGGTGAGTTTTCAGCTTCCCTGTGTTTAACTTGAAGTATTGGTCAATAACTACTGGGCATTGACATGGTTTTTTATTTGATACATCAATATTTTTGGTATTCAAAAACACCCTTTCCGACCGCGCTGCGCTTGGCCACCTTTCCCTGTAAAGGGCAAGGAGTTTTTTTTTCATCAACCCTTACTAGTTTTTTAAAGCACTAATTTTTTACTATTCTTTCTTTCAATATTAACTCCTCTCCTTGGAAGGGAGAGGTGAATTTGGAGGTACGATAAATTCGGAGAAGGTGCGTTATACAATGGTTATTTTTAATCTGTTTTTTGATTCCTGCTTCATATAAGTACCACCCCTGCAATACTTTAAAATTTTATATTTAAACTTTTTCATTTTACATTTAGTATTGGGTATTCGGTATTCGATATTCAAAAAACACCCTTTCCGACTTCACTTCGTTCAGCCACCTTTCCCTGTAGAGGGCAAGGAGTAGTTTAGTAGAACAATGGAGATTGCCTATATGTTATATATTCCTTGAAATGTGGAGGTCTCGACTCCGCTCGACCTGAGAGTATTCTAGAAACTAAATATTACAGTGTCACCTCGAGCGGAGTCGAGAGGTTGTTAAAAGCGTTATCTCTTGAATCCTGTCTCTCTGGTTCTTGTCTCCTCCTCCACAGCAAAGATTTACAGTTCGATAAACAGATGTTAAGAATACGTTTAATGGGATATTTCTTTTCTTGCAAAGTTGTAAAGAGTGTTATATTTGCTTTTAAAACCCGAATACGTGAGTAAAATTTCGATCACGCAACTCTATGCACAGTCTCAGCAACAGCTTAAACTGCAAAAGGCGCTATCCGATTCTCAAGTCAATATCCATTTGCAAGGTCTTATCGGTTCATCCCTTTCTTTTACCATTGCTAATGCATTTAAAGAATCAGAGCAGCCGTTTCTTTGTGTTTTTAATGATAAAGAAGAAGCTGCGTATTACCTTAATGATCTCGAACAACTATTAGGAGATCAAAATGTACTTTTTTATCCTGGGAGTTACCGCCGACCTTATCAAATTGAAGAAACTGATAATGCCAACGTGCTCCTGCGCGCCGAGGTGCTTAACCGAATCAATTCGCGTAAAAAACCGGCGCTGATCGTCACCTATCCCGATGCGTTATTCGAAAAAGTTGTTACCAGGAAAGAGCTTGAAAAAAATACGCTGAAAATAAAAATTGGAGATACGCTTTCGCTGGATTTTGTTAACGAAATTTTATTCGAATATAAATTTAAACGTGTAGATTTTGTGACCGAACCGGGTGAATTTTCGGTACGTGGGGGTATTGTCGATGTGTTTTCATTTAGTAATGATGAACCCTACCGTATTGAGTTTTTTGGAGACGAAGTAGATACGATTCGGACCTTTGATGTAGAAACTCAGCTATCGACAGAACAGGCTAAAAAAATTACCATCATTCCGAATGTCGAAAATAAATCGATGCAGGATACCCGTGAAAGTTTTTTAAAGTATATCGCATCAAAAACGGTCATCTTTGCCAAAGACCTTGAATTACTTTCTGCTCGAATTGATAAAAATTTTAGCCAGGCAATCGAAGCGTTTAAAAAAATGTCTGACGAAATTAAACGAGGTACTCCCGAAGAGCTTTTCTGTTCTTCTGAAATGATACGAAAACAGTTGCTGGATTTTACGTTGGTCGAATTAGACAAACGACCGCTGACAAAAGCTGATTATGTTATAAAACACGCTATTAGACCTCAGCCATCATTTAATAAGCAGTTTGATTTATTGATTCAGGATCTTAATGAAAATCATGAAAATGGATATAAAAACTACATTTTCTGCGTTAGTAAACAACAGGCCAAACGGTTTCATGATATTTTTGATGATTCTGATCTGAATGTCAAGCAGTACGAAACGATCGTGTTCTCTGCGTACCAAGGTTTTATAGACGACAATGCCAATATTGTTTGTTATACGGATCATCAAATCTTTGAACGTTATCATAAATTCAACTTAAAAAACGGCTACGCTAAAAAGCAGGCGATTACACTTAAGGAATTGACGAATCTGGAAGTGGGGGACTATGTAACCCATATCGATCATGGTATCGGTAAGTTTGGCGGACTTCAAAAAATCGATGTTGAGGGTAAAAAACAGGAAGCCATCAAGCTGATTTACGGTGAGCGTGATATTCTATATCTAAGTATCCACTCACTCCATAAAATATCAAAATTTAACGGCAAAGATGGTAAACCACCTCAGGTTTATAAATTAGGGTCTAAAGCCTGGAAAACGTTAAAGCAAAAAACCAAAGCCCGGGTAAAGCATATTGCATTTAATTTAATTCAGCTCTACGCCAAACGCCGTACGCAAAAAGGTTTTCAATACGCGCCGGATAGTTATATGCAACATGAGTTGGAAGCATCTTTTATCTACGAAGACACTCCGGATCAAAGTACCGCTACAGAAGCGGTAAAAGCGGATATGGAAAGTGAACGCCCTATGGATCGCTTAGTCTGTGGAGATGTTGGTTTCGGTAAAACTGAAGTTGCCATTCGTGCAGCCTTTAAAGCAGTCGATAACGGTAAACAAGTGGCGGTGTTAGTTCCAACGACGGTACTTGCCTTTCAGCATGCCAAAACCTTTAGAGAACGGCTAAAAGATTTTCCGGTAACGGTAGATTATGTCAATCGCTTTAAAACAGCCAAGCAAAAGAAAACTACGCTCGAAGAGCTTGCCAATGGTAAAATAGATATCATCATTGGAACGCATCAACTGGTGAATAAAAACGTGAAGTTTAAAGATCTTGGATTACTTGTTATTGATGAGGAACAAAAATTTGGAGTAGCCGTAAAAGATAAATTGAAAACAATTAAAGAAAACGTAGATACCTTAACACTCACAGCAACGCCGATACCACGTACTTTGCAGTTTAGTTTAATGGCAGCACGAGATTTATCGACCATTACTACGCCGCCTCCCAATCGCTATCCTATTGAGACCAATGTAATTCGATTTACAGAAGAAACGATTCGGGATGCTATTAGTTATGAGATTCAGCGTGGCGGACAAGTTTTTTTTATCCATAACCGTATCGAAAACATAAAAGAAGTTGCAGGCATGATACAACGCCTTGTTCCTGATGCCAAAGTCGCAGTGGGTCACGGACAAATGGAGGGTAAAAAACTAGAGGGTTTGATGCTTTCGTTTATGGATGGTGAGTTTGATGTGTTAGTCTCTACCACTATTGTTGAAAGTGGTTTGGATGTACCTAATGCCAATACGATCTTTATTAACAATGCCAATAACTTTGGCTTGTCTGATCTGCATCAGATGCGTGGTCGTGTGGGTCGAAGTAATAAGAAGGCTTTTTGCTATTTTATCACGCCACCCTACTCTGCCATGACCGATGATGCGCGTAAGCGTATTACCGCCCTCGAACAGTTTTCTGAATTAGGTAGCGGAATCAAGATTGCTATGAAAGATCTCGAGATTCGAGGTGCGGGCGATTTGTTAGGTGGTGAACAAAGTGGATTTATTAACGAAATTGGATTTGATACGTATCAAAAGATTTTAAATGAAGCTATCGAGGAACTGAAAGAAAATGAATTTGCCGAGTTGTATCAAGACGAGAAAAAGGATAAGGTATATCTTAAAGATACGCAGATAGATACTGACTTTGAATTGTTATTCCCTGACGATTACATTAACAATATCACAGAACGACTTAATTTGTATACCGAACTGAATAGCATCAAATCTGAAGCAGCGCTCCAAGCATTCGAAAGTCGATTAGTGGATCGTTTTGGAGAATTACCGGATACAGCAACTGATTTATTAAACTCTGTCAGGATTAAATGGATAGCCACTGCAATAGGATTAGAGAAGGTTATCATGAAACAAGGTAAACTTATAGGCTACTTTATAAGTGATCAGCAATCTGGTTTTTATCAAAGTCCAACCTTTACCAAAGTACTACAGTTTGTGCAGACCCATCCACATCATGTGAAGATGAAAGAAAAGAAAACCAGAAATGGTCTTCGACTGTTACTTACTTTTGAAAAAATAACTACGGTGGATCGTGCACTTAAAGTTTTGGAACCGTTGGATTTTAAAACCGCGATCACATCGTAAACACCGTTAACCCCATAAACAAAGAAGTGTCGTTTGAATGTCGGGTCTAAAACCGACAAGTTTTTTTGGATTTTGAATCATGAACAATACTATTGCTTAACAAAATGAATACAGCGTCTCATCCATCTAACAACCATCATATTTTGGATAATGAACGCTTGTTAAGTACTCTATTTATCATGAAACAGCCAGCATTAGGACAAAAAATTTCGGAACTTCGTAAACGCAAAGGATTTACCCAAGAAGAACTCGTAGACAAATGTAACATCAGTGTACGCACTATCCAGCGTATAGAAGCCGGAGAGGTTACTCCGCGTAGTTATACTATTAAGACTATATTATCAGCCTTGGATTACGATTTGGAATCGATAGCACAAGAAGACTCTCCTTTGACAAGTGGATTCAAAAAACTGATACTTTTGGAAATTGATGATTCAAAAAAAGCATCCTTTCTAATAAATCATTTAAGAATAGCTTGGATAAGCGGTATCGTATATTTTTTATTGGGCTTCGCCGAACTGTATATAGAATATTATCGTTACAATGACGATCAATTAGTGGTCACTGAAAGCATGTATATTGTAATAAAACTTCTCACCTTATTATCGTTGGTTTTATTCACGAGAGGATTTGTCGTTACCGGTAAAATTTTAAACAATTATCTGTTGCGTATAACAGCCTTTATTTTTATCTGTATCGGCGTACTTTTTTATTTATACGATATTGTTTCGCTGTACACAATGCGTTTAGATTATCAATTTATTTTAGGTGCCGAAGCGATTACGTACGGGGTAATTGGAATTTTATTTGGTATAGCAGTATTGCGACTTAAGGATAGCTTAGGAACCATTTCCTTGGTCACCGGAGTATTTGAGTTAATCACCTACGGCTTCATGGTCACTGTGTTATTATCCATAGTAGGAATGTTTATGCTTACGCCCACTATTATTCTTGAAATTATCTTACTGTATAAGGTAACCGAAATGGTCAAAGAGAAAGTAAGGAATTTTTAAAAATGATAAAAAGCATCTTCCAGATGTTCGATGTTGGTACCCGCTTTGTTTTTAATAATAGAAACAATATCAAAACGAACCTCCATATCCAAATCATTAGCATTGATATAATGATCTATGGCTTTTACTAACGATTGTATTTGTTTTGGTTTTACAAATTCATGGGGGTTACCAAACTCGGGTGTACTCCGAGTTTTAACCTCTACTACCACTACTGTGTTTTCACTTTGAGCTATAATATCAATCTCAGCTTTTTGATATCGGTAATTGGTTTCCAAAACTACGTAACCCTTCTTTTGCAGAAATGCAACAGCCATCTTTTCTCCTTCTTTTCCTAATTCATTATGACCTGCCATAGTTACACATACTTTAGGGTTACTTCTGTACTTGAAGCTTTTAGGGTAGCTTCTGCACCGAACAACAGCGTTCGGTTATCCTCTATATGCCCAAAAGGAAAATCAAAAACTACAGGGAAATCGTAATCCCTTACTGCATCAAGGATAATTTGTTTCGCATCTTTTCCAAACGGAATGGTATTGTCATGCATTTTGGTCATTCCACCAACAATGAGTCCGGATAAACCCTCAAACATCCCGCTTCGTTTTAAGCCTTGTAACATGCGATCTACGTGATACAAATATTCATCCAGATCTTCAATACATAATATTTTCCCTTTTGTGTTCATTACCGAAACTGATCCACTTAAAGAATATAAAATAGACAAGTTTCCTCCTATCAATCGACCAGTAGCTTCTCCAATTCTATTTTCTTTTGAAGCAGCTATCTTGCATTCAGAATACTTTCCAAATATCATATCTTGAAAGCTTTGATAAGCTTCTTTGGTAGTGTTCATATAATCCATTACTAGGGGCGAATGAAGTGTAGCGTATCCCAACGTATGCAAGTGAGAATGTATAATTGTAACATCAGAATAGCCTGCTATCCATTTAGGTTGTTTGCTAAAATTGGTGAAATCAAGAGCATCGATAATACGAACAGTACCATAGCCTCCACGGGCACACCAGATCATTTTGATTTCGGGATTGTCCAGCATGTTTTGGAAATCCTGAATTCGATCCTCATCTGATCCTGCAAATTGATTACATTCCAAGTCAATCGTTGGACCAAGTATAGGCTGTAAGCCCCAAGATTCTAGCTGCCCTAAAGCGGGCTCAATATCCCGTTTGTCGATCTTTCTTGCCGTTGAAAGGATACCCACTTTATCTCCTTTCTTTAAAAAATCTGGTAAAATCATTTAATTTTAGTTATTTTAGGATACTAATTAACAAAGAGTTTCGTTCATAGCAATTATATAATTGCAATTTTATACTAACCTACAACCCCAAAGCTGTAGCTCATGATCAATGATATCACCTGTAATCTGGCCAGTTTGGATCCTTATATTCCTACTGCTTCAAATCCTTGGAATGTCCAAAAAATTCACCATTTATATCGCAGAATTGCTTTTGGTGCTTCAAAATCAGAAGTAACTGCCGCGTTATCACAAAACGATCCATCCGCGTTGGTGGATCAATTAATAGATGATGCTATAAGCCTTTTACCTACAACTGCTCCTGCCTGGGGATACTGGGTAAACGAAGATTTTGAAAATGCACCGGAGAAAACCGGATTCTACCGAAAAGAAGGAAAAAAGACTATGGTACGCGAGATCCTCCAAAATAAAGTGCGTGAACGAATGACACTTTTTTGGAGTAATCATTTTGTTACTGAAGATGATGTGATCGGAAGTCCCGCCTACCAGTATCAATATTATAACTTGCTACAATATCATGCTGTTCGTAATTTTCGGGATTTTGTATATGATATTGGGATTTCGGCTCCAATGCTGGTTTACCTTAACGGAGACGAAAACACTAAAGGGAGGCCGAATGAAAATTATGCCAGAGAATTGTATGAGTTATTTACGCTTGGCGTAGATAATGGTTACACAGAAGATGATATCATTCAAACTGCAAAAGCCCTAACAGGTTGGGTAGAAAAAAATGATGTAGGTGGAGGACCCATTACTTTTAATGCAGCTAAATTTAGTAACGATACAAAAACGATTTTTGGTCAAACAGGTAATTGGGGATATGATGATGTAATTACTATTTTATTCACGCAACGAACAGAATTAATTGCCAAATTTATTTGTGGCAAATTGTATCGCTATTTTGTAAGTCCAACCTCTAGTGAGGTCATTGTTGATGCTATGGCACAAACATTAATCGCCTCTAATTTTGATATTGCACCGGTCCTGAGAGAGCTTTTTAAAAGTGAACATTTCTTTAATGAGGAAGCAATAGGAGTCATCATAAAAAGTCCCTGTGACTTACATCCATCGTTTTACAATGAAGTTAGTTTTACATTAACTACCCAAACAGATTTGGAGGATTATTATGTAAACACGTTTAAGGTTTTAGGACAAGATGTGCTCAATCCCTACGATGTTGCCGGTTGGCAAGGAGATGAGGATTGGATTAGTCCCGATCTACTCATTGGACGATGGGAAAGCATTCGATATGTTAGTAATAGAGCGTGGAATCATGATCAAAACCAGTTTAGTGATTTCTTAATTGGACTGCCTATTGGAGCACTCGCTGATGGAACGTTAACGGCAAGCACCGACGACGTAGAATTAGTAGTACGAACCATTACTAATTATTTTTTTAGTCGTGGTATTACCGATCCTGTAATATTTATCGAAGCCTTAGGTATTTTTAAGGGCGACAGTGTTCCTGAAAATTACTACGAAGATGGTACCTGGACATTAAGCTACCCCGATGTTGCTAATCAGTTCTATACCCTACTTGATTATATTTCAGAGATTCCAGAATTTCAATTAAAATAACCTACTCCCACCATGTGCACATCCAACTATAACCCAAATATTAGAAAAAAAGGAACTTGCAATCCAGAAGATCATAAACCCTGGAATCGTAGATCTTTTTTGCAAGCTTTAGGTTTGGCCGGAGGCGGATCTATTATGATGGCTAATACAGCCATGTCTGTTTCTAAACCCTCACCTTTAACAATGGCACTGAGCCAAGTAGAAAACGATAATATTCTTATTCTTTGCCGCCTTAGTGGTGGGAACGACGGGTTTAACACCATCATTCCAGTATATGACTATGACGTGTATGCAAATGCACGTCCATTGATTAAAATCCCACCCAGTGAATTTATCAACTTGGAGAAAGATAAATTTGCCATGCCTAAACCCATGAATAAATTAGAAAGTCTATGGGGAGATGGTCAGATGAAAGTTGTACATGGCGTAGGGTATGAGGATCCCTCGCTATCTCATTTTCAAGGATCAGATATTTGGGCCAACACTAATTTTGTTAATGAAGATGATCGTAGTGGTTGGATGGGACGCTATTTTCAAGATATATATCCCGATTACATCTTTAATCCACCACCAAGTCCGCCATCTATTCAAATTGGAAGTATTGGTAATTTAATCTTTAAAGGACCTGAAAATGATTTTTCATTTGCTGTATCAAGTCCGACACGCTTGCTTCAGATTGCAGAAAATGGCACCTCTTATGGATTTGATCAATTATCAAACTGTACACATGGTGAGAAAGCAAAATATCTAAGAGAAATAACGAACACAACTTTCAGTTATGCAGAAGTTATAGGTCAAGCTTACGAAAGCTCTGTAGATTTTGGTGGCTATGCGGATGATAGCCTCGGAAGACAATTCAATGTGATCTCACGCCTGATTAAAGGTAATTTGGGAACAAAAGTTTACATGGTTACACTCGGTGGTTTTGACACACATAACAATCAAGTACTTCGTCATCAAGAATTAATGTCCCAGTTTTCTGAAGCTGTAAGTAATTTCTATACAGATTTGAGAGCAGCAGGATGGGATGATAAAGTGCTTACTATGACTATTTCTGAGTTCGGCCGTCGTTTTAATGAAAACGGTTCCTTAGGAACGGATCATGGTACAGCTGCAGCCATGATGTTTTTTGGAACAGGTCTTAATGGCAATGGTTTTGTCGGTGAGCATCCGGATCTTACAAATCTTACCCGCGGAGGTAATGTTACAAATACAACCGATTTTAGGCAAGTGTATGCCACTGTAATGAAGGAATGGTTATGTATTGATCCCGCCGTTGCAGGCAAAGCAATCATGGGGGGCGAATTTGAATCGTTAGACTTAGGGTTCAACTGTTCCGGAACTACCCGAAGTCCTTCAGAAAGTGACGGATTTGATCATTTTGTTACTTACGAAGCAGATAGTCAAACCGTAATTAATTTTACAGCTTTAGAAGCAGGACATATAGATGTGGTCCTCTACAATATCGTCGGACAAAAAGTGGCTACCTTAAAAAATGAAATTGTTACCCGAGGGCGACATAAAATAAATGTGAAAGAAGTTGTTGACACACAATTGAGTACCGGACAATATGTGTATCGCATACAAACCATTAGTTCTAGTTACAGTAAAGCATTATTGATTAATTAATCATCTAATCTACTTTCTGGAAGCACTCGCAACAAAACCTATGTTTAGCTGCTAATCATACAGCATTGTTTAGTACCTTTGTGCCTTATTTTTTAAATTATGAGCGCACCAAAGAGATACACAATTACCGCAGCATTACCGTACACTAATGGACCGATTCATATCGGGCATCTGGCCGGAGTTTATGTTCCCGCAGATATCTATTCCCGATACTTACGAATGAATGGAAATGATGTAGCTTTTATCTGTGGTAGCGATGAGCATGGTGCTGCTATCCCAATGCGTGCGAAAAAAGAAGGTGTATCCCCGCAAGTTATTATTGACAAATATCATTCAATCATAAAACAGTCATTCCAAGACTTTGGGATATCATTTGATAATTATTCCCGCACTTCGGCAGAGATTCACCACGAAACAGCTTCAGATTTTTTTAAAAAATTATACGCCGATGGTAAATTTATCGAAGAAACTTCTGAGCAATTATATGATCCTGAAGCTGATCAGTTTTTAGCAGATCGTTTTGTTACAGGAACCTGTCCAAAGTGTGGTCATGACGAAGCATATGGCGATCAATGTGAAAAATGCGGTAGTTCACTCAATGCTACAGATCTTATTGATCCAAAATCGACCATATCCGGTGCTGTTCCGGTACTTAAGGAAACAAAGCACTGGTTTTTACCCTTAGATCAATATGAAGATTTCTTAAAAAAATGGGTGCTAGAAGGCCATAAGAAAGATTGGAAAACCAACGTATATGGTCAAATCAAATCTTGGGTAGATGATGGACTACGCCCCAGAGCGGTGACACGTGATTTGGATTGGGGTATCCCGGTTCCTGTGGAGGGAGCTGAAGGAAAAGTGCTCTATGTTTGGTTTGATGCCCCTATAGGATATATTTCCTCTACCAAAGAATGGGCGGCCCGTGAGGGTAAGGACTGGGAACCTTACTGGAAAGATAAAGACACCAAATTAGTACACTTTATTGGTAAGGATAATATCGTATTTCATTGTATTATCTTTCCGAGTATGTTAAAAGCCGAAGGGAGTTATATTTTACCCGATAACGTACCGGCTAATGAGTTTTTAAACCTTGAGGGTAATAAACTTTCAACCTCAAAAAACTGGGCGGTATGGTTGCACGAGTATTTAGCAGATTTTCCTGAGAAACAAGATGTATTGCGATATGCCTTGACGGCGAATGCACCGGAAACAAAGGATAACGATTTTACATGGAAGGATTTTCAAGCTCGCAATAATAATGAACTGGTAGCGATCTTTGGCAACTTTATCAACCGTGTGGTGGTATTAACTAATAAGTACTATGGAGGAGTCGTACCTGAACCTAGTGAGTTGTCTGAGATTGATAATCAAACTTTAGCTGAGCTACAGGCTTATCCTGCGGTAATTTCAAGTTCTATTGAACGCTACCGTTTTAGAGAAGCGAGTCAGGAGCTAATGAATGTCGCCCGATTAGGAAATAAGTATCTGGCAGATGAGGAACCATGGAAACTTATAAAAAGTGATGAAGCACGAACAAAAACCATAATGTATGTAGCGCTGCAAATTGCTTCAGCGTTAGCTACATTATCAGAGCCATTTTTACCTTTCACTTCAGAAAAATTAAAAAATATACTGCAATTGTCCGGTATCTCTGGAGAAAATTCCTGGGATGATATTTCTTCTAAAGAAATTTTACTTCGCTCAGGACATACGATCGGTAAAGGTGAATTGCTTTTTGCAAAAATTGAAGATCAAGAAATACAACAACAATTGAATAAGTTAGAAGCTACAAAGAAAGCTAATGAAGCTGAAAATAAAGTCATAGCTCCCCAAAAGGAAATCACCACATTTGAAGATTTCACAAAGCTTGATATGCGTGTTGGTACTATTGTCGAAGCAGAAAAAATGCCTAAAGCCAAAAAGCTTTTAGTTCTAAAAGTTGATACCGGTTTAGATACAAGAACAATCGTCTCGGGTATTGCTGAGCATTTTACCCCTGAGGATATTATTGGAAAAAAAGTAACTGTACTTATCAATCTTGCACCAAGAAAACTACGTGGGGTAGAAAGTGAGGGCATGATACTTATGACAGAGACTCCTGAGGGCAAGCTGGTTTTTATCAATCCTGATGAAGCCAATGTCAATCCTGGTGCTACAATTAATTAAGAGCTGTATAACCAAATAAAAAATGCCACTTAAACAGTAAATTTAAGTGGCATTTTTTATTTAAACTACGATAGTTCTGCCTGTGGAAGAAACTTTTTCTTTACTATCAAAATAAAAATCTATCTGTCCCATATACACCCCACTTTTACCGCATTGATTAATCAACACCGGTTGACCGGCAGCGTTCCGTATTTGAACAGGAGTCGGTAGTACAGTATGCGTATGACCTCCTATGATTAGATCTATGTTTTGTGTTGCTTTTGCCAAAACCAAATCAGATACCTTATCGCTTTTGTAAGAATACCCTAAATGAGAAAGACAAATAATTAAGTCACAACCTTGTTCATGCTTCAAAACAGAGACGATATCCTGAGAAATTTCGATAGGATCGAGATACCTTGTCTCTTTATATAGTTTTTTGCTTACCAATCCTTCAAGTTCCACTCCGAGACCAAAAATCCCTATTTTGATTCCTTCTTTTTCAATAATTCGGTAGGGTTTAACAAATTCTACTAAATCTGTTTTTGCGAAATCATAGTTCGCTGAAACAAAGTCAAACGTAGCGTGTGACATCTGAGCTAGTAGTCCGCTAATCCCATTATCAAAATCATGATTTCCTATGGTGGCAACATCATATTTTAATTTTGACATCAACTTAAACTCTAATTCACCTCCGTAAAAATTAAAATAAGGAGTCCCTTGAAAAATATCCCCTGCGTCGAGAAGCAACGTATTCGGATTTTCTTTACGTACCTGATCGATTAAGGATGCTCTGCGTGCAAAACCACCTAAACCAGGATATTTATAATGGTTAGTTGGTAGTGGATCGATTTGACTATGCACATCGTTCGTATGCAGGATTGTAATTTTTTTAGTTTTGGAAGCTTCGCAGGAACTTAATCCCAATCCGCCAATACTGGCTAACGCCGAAGCAGCGGCCATTTGTTTTACAAAAACTCTTCTATTCTGCATACTGTATTCTTTTATCCAAACCGGTAATCAAAGTATCTTTTTTAGTGAAGTAATCTATTAATACATTGCGCAATTTATACTCTGTACTAAAAAAAGTATCTGCTTCTTTGAAAAATCTCATATTATCACCTCCATCCTTCAAATAATCCGAAGTTAGCACATTGTATTTTCTATCCTCTTTCAAAGATTCGTTATTAACTAAAAGTTCTTTAATGCGTTTTGAATCTTTATCAAATACTAACTTTAAATTCGATGTAGGGTGCGCACTTTCTTTTACCATGACATATTTGATCAGTTCCATTACTCCTTTGTAATCTAGCTGAACCACTACAAGTTCATTTTCAAAGGGCATAACCTCAAAAGCCGTTCTCGCAGTAACGTTACCTTTGAGAATCGGTGCACGTAATCCGCCATGATTGAGCAATACAAAATCAATTTTGTCATTATATCTCTTTTTAAATACAGGCTGAACTTGCTCAAGCGAGAGATCGGCAATCAAGTTACCTAAACTACTCTCCAATTCACCATCAAATTTCGTTATATCCGTAGTGGCTATACTTAGCGAAGCATCCAATGTAGCATTTAGATGTTTGCGGTAGGGTTTGATAAATGAATCAACCTCTATATCGGTCACCAAGGTACTATCCACCCGATGTTGAATTCCATGAACCTTGCTTACTACGGACTTGTTTTGTGTACAAGATAAGCTCGTTAAAGCTAAAAGCCCAACGTAAAAAATATGTCTCATTAACTATTTAAAAATTAGTGATAGCCTCGACTATTCGTTTTCTTTATAAATTCCCACGGTTAATTCTCCGCTCGCATTCATTGCAGCTCTATACATTCCAGCGGTATTAAACTCCATCGCCACGTTCCCTTTATTATCGATAGCAATGATACCGCCATCACCACCCAAATCAGCAACTTTTTTTTGTATAACCAGCTCTGACGCCTCATTTAATGATAATCCTTTGTACTCCATCAATGCAGAAATATCATGTGCTACCATTGCACGGATAAAATACTCTCCCCAACCCGTACTGGAAACTGCACAGGTCGCATTATTGGCGTACGTACCGGCTCCGATAATAGGTGCATCACCAATTCGGTTCCATTTTTTATTGGTCATTCCACCCGTAGAAGTCCCCGCAGCTAAATTGCCCTGCTTATCCAAAGCCGCACATCCTACGGTTCCAAATTTTGAATCCTTGATATCAATATCGTAAAAGGCTGTGGTCTTGTTAGCTTCCTTGTTTTTAATTTTTTCTTTTACGCGTTCCAGTGATTTCATACGCTCTTCTGTATAAAAATATTTTGGATCCACAATTTCCAAAGTCCGTTCCTTAGCAAATTGTTCTGCTCCTTTACCTGAAAGCATCACATGTGGCGAATTTTTCATTACTTCGATAGCTAGATTAATTGGATTTTTCACAGTAGTTACTCCGGCCACTGCCCCTGCGTCCAAAGTACTTCCGTCCATGATTGATGCGTCAAGTTCATTAATGCCATCATTTGTAAAAACAGCCCCTTTTCCGGCATTAAATAACGGTGAGTCTTCCAGGACGTTAATAGTTTTTTGAACAGCTTCCATACTTGTTCCGCCATTCTTTAAAATGCTATGTCCAACTTTGATTGCCTCTTCTAATTTTGTTTTATAGGCAGCTTCTTTTTCTGCAGTCATATTTTCTTTTAAGATAGTACCTGCACCACCATGCAGTACAATCCCAAAGTTATCAGCAGTTGCAGTTACTTCTTCCTTTTTTTCAGAGGTTTTTATTGCCTGTTCTTTATTTTTTTGCTCATTCTGACAAGACAAAATTAAAAAACTAAAAACGTAGATTATGATCTTTTTCATCTTATTAATTGGTATTAAATTGTAGTTCAGTAATGAAAATGATACGTTATTTAAATGCTACTTTCCTAACCATAAAAGATTTCTCAGAACACCTATCGGATGTTATACTCTGCTATAATCAATCAGCGCAATTCTTCCTTTAAAATAACGAAAGGTTAAATGTAAAGAATTTCCCTCATTATCTTCTAACCTTATGGCCTTATTTAACTTGAAAACAAAAGGTTGTTCTACGCCACCCTCAATAGCAATATTGTCTGCAAACAACTGTAAAGAGCCCTCGGTATTGATCAAAGGCTGGATAGAAGAAGCCATTCCCGGTAAACTTCCTGATTTATAAAATGTCATCGAAGCGATGGTTGTTGAGTTTTGAACTTCAACTTTAATATCTACTTTTGGATCAACATTATATAATATCTCACTAGGATACAGAGAATGTGCAATAAGAACCGTATAACTGTCCTTTGTACGTATGATAAAATGAGCCAATCCTTTATCGTCCGTATGACTTTCAAGGTATGTAGCGTTGTTAGCTACTAATACAATATGACATCCTCTTAAAGGCGATCCCTTAGTATCCACTGTCTTGATAGTAAATATAAAGGGTTTAGGATTAATAAAGGTTGTTAGTCTGGACCATTTCTTACTTAAGAACGTTTGGTCTTTTGAAATTTTTTTCTCTATTAAATCTACTAACTGATCCGGTGTTTTATTACGTAAATCAATATAACCTACCGTATTAAGTATTCCCGGAATTGCTGTACTATCAAATCTTGCCGGTAGTATATACTCTCTACTCTCTTGAAATGCCCTTGCCTGCATAGACACTCTCTCATGATTAGTCCATAGCTTTTCATTATACGCCTTTGATATAAAGAGCACTGTAAAACGTGCTTTGTTTTGATAAATTTCTGAAAGGTAAGTATACAGGTTTTTACCCCAGAGATTTGCCTCTTCAAACATATCATAAAAAACTCTAATATTTCTCTTCTGTAATTCGGATGCAACTTTTTCTACGTACTTGCGATCTTCTCCCGCAAACGATAGTGCAATATCATATATATAATCATCCTTCCTCATCACTCCACACATTTAAAATTACGTCTGAGATTTTAAGAATTTTCCTACCTGGATTTGTAGTCCAATCTTACTAATACAAAAATACTTTGTTTATTTGGAAATATTCCATTTTTACTGGGAATTATTCCAACAAAAGTTTTACTTTTAAACCGTAATTATAGCAGTATGAAAGCACACGAAAGACTAAAGGGAAGGGGCGCTCAAGCCCCTATTGACAACCATTTTGAAAGTTTGAGTCATGAGTTGAGATCAGATTTTTTGAATTATTGTTTTGCTAACGACGAATCTGCTATATCCAACAAGACTAGCTGTATTGATACATTTCCTAAGACAATTATCAACAAAGTAAATAGTCCTGATCTAGGATTGACATTCTCTCTAAACCCTTACCAAGGCTGTGAACATGGGTGCGTATATTGTTATGCGCGTAATTCACATGAATATTGGGGATACAATGCAGGACTGGATTTTGAAAGTAAAATTCTGATCAAAAAAAATGCACCAGAATTATTGGAAGCGAAGCTAAAAAGTACCTCCTGGAAAGCAGCTCCCATTGTCCTATCGGGAAATACGGATTGCTACCAACCCATTGAAAAGGAATATCAAATCACTCGAAAGTTGCTAGAAATTTTTTGGAAATACCGTCACCCGGTAAGCATCATCACTAAAAATTCATTGATTCTAAGAGATTTAGATCTATTGAATGCTTTACATCAGTATCAGCTTATATCGGTTCATTTGTCTATCACTACGCTTGAAGAAGACACCAAAAATATTTTGGAACCACGTACGGCAAGTATTAAAAAGCGTTTACAAACATTATCTACGTTGACAGATAATAATATTCCCACACACATTATGATGGCACCTATTATACCATCAATAAATAGCCACGAAATACTTCCACTTTGTAAAAAGGTATCAGAACTGGGAGCAGACACTATTAATTACACAATCGTTCGATTGAACGGAGCGATTGGTCAGATATTCACAACTTGGCTAGAAAAAACGTTACCCGATCGGAAGGATAAGATTCTGAATCAAATTAAAGAATGTCATAATGGCGCGTTGAATGATAGTGTTTACGGGAGACGAATGAAGGGTGATGGCCAGGTGGCAGATCAAATAGCACAACTTTTTACTATCGCAAGAACACGATATTTCAAAAATAAGAAAAAATCGGCTTTGAACACCTCGATGCATCAGTCCTTCAAAAATGGACAACTTACGTTATTTTGAATTTAAACAACACCATTCCATTCATCATAGAATTGTTTTAGATATCCTTCCATATAAATGTGACGATTATGAGCTAAACGGCTTCCCGTTTCTGTGTTCATTCTATCCTTGAGCAGTAATAGTTTCTCGTAAAAATGGTTAATCGTCGGAGCCTTAGAATTTTTATATTCTTCCTTACTCATATTCAAATTAGGTGCGATTTTAGGGTCATATAAACCTCTGTTTTTGAATCCCCCGTAATTAAAACATCGCGCAATGCCGATAGCACCTATGGCATCTAATCGATCTGCATCCTGTACCACGTCCAATTCTGGTGACTTAAATTGCTGTTCTATGTTACCTCCTTTAAAAGAGATGTTATTAATGATCTTTACAACGTGATCAATTACTTCGGGAGCTACTTCTAAGGCAGTCAAAAATTCTTTTGCCTTTTGCGGGCCCACGGTTTCATCACCGTTATGGAATTTTGAATCTGCAATATCGTGCAACAATGCACCCAACGCCACGATAAAAGGATCTACATTTTCATCTTTAGCAATCAGTAGTGCATTTTTATAAACACGCTTAATATGAAACCAATCATGACCTCCCTCTGCTCCTTTCAATGTTTCTTTGACAAAAGCAACGGTCTGCTCGATTACCTCGGAATGTAACATAATCGAATTATTTCACCAGTGCCGGTTTGACCCATTTAAATTCAAATTCTTCTTCAGGAATAACCAAGCGTTCGCTTATTCTTTGCATTCTTGCAGGCAATCGCATTACATAATCTCTGGCTTTTTCAGCCTCATCTGTAAGACCCCCAAGCTTATCAATTTCCCACTTATCGATAAGACGTTGCATAATATCTATATAATCTTGTGAGGTATACACCCCAAGACGTTGCGCTGCATTTGAGAATTCTTCAAAGGCAGTACCAATTGCATTTCCGGATTCTCTTAGGAAAACAGCCGGCATCACAATTTTGTGCCTCATCATATCACTAAAAGCAACCATCATCTGACTTGGATCCACCTCAAAAATTTGTTTGACAAATTCGCTATACGCATTATAATGACGCATCTCATCTCCTGCAATAATTTTACACATTTTTGCCAACGACTTGTTAGAGTACTGTTTTGCCATTTTTGCCACACGGCTGTGTGAAATATTTGTGGCAAGTTCCTGAAAACTAGTATATACAAAGTTCTTGTATGGATCACGATCCGTACCAATATCAAAACCATCATTGATTAAATGTTGCGTAGTACGCTCTACTTCAATCATATTTACGCGCCCTGATAAGTAGAGATATTTGTTAAGTGTATCGCCATGACGATTTTCTTCACTTGTCCAATATCGAACCCATTTAGACCAGCCGTTTCCGGTTGAACCTTCATGCTGATTAACTCCTTCTACATCCATCAACCAAGACTCATAGGTTGGCAAAGCTTCTTCGGTGATGGTATCTCCTACAAGAACCACCCAGAAATCATAAGGCAATTCTTTAGCTAGCTCTCGTAACTCTCTGACTTCTTCAAAAAAAGTATCTTCATTCTGAGAGTTTGGTAAAAAATCTGTTGGTTGCCATACGGTATCAACAGGAATCAAGAACTTATCAATAAACGTTCCGATTTTCTTTTCAAGAAGTTGCATAACTTCTAATCTAATATTATCTATAGCCATAACGCAATTTTTTTAATAATGAACTGCAGCTTTTACCCTGCTTTCTGTTAGTTCAATCACATCTGTTACCGATGATGTTCCCACCTCAATAGGTTCTTGAACTTCTAATGTTAAATGGATCCCTATTCCCATTGGAAAATTTCCATATTCTAATAATTTCCAGCTGTTATTGATTGTAACAGGAACGACTAAGGCATCTGGGGCATTTTTTAAAAGAATTTTAAGGCCTGTATGGGCAAAATCTTTTGGCTTTCCAGTTCTACTCCGTGTTCCTTCAGGAAAAATAACGGCAGCAAAGTTGTTTTCTGATATAAACTTACCAAATTTTGACAAGGCAGGAAGTGATTGCTTCGGATTTTTGCGATCTATTAACACATTTCCCCCCTTCCTGAGATTATAGGAAATACTTGGAATCCCTTTTCCTAATTCAATTTTAGAAATAAATTTAGGCTTATATTTCCTCAAATACCAAGATAATAAAGGAATATCAAACATACTTTGATGGTTTGATACGATAATCAACGAACGGTTTTTTGGTAAAGTGTGCCCGTTTTTATAGGACACGCGCACCACTAACAAATGAAGACATCGCAACAAAAACAGGTTCATCAAATTCACTGAGCCTCGATGCATTTTTGGCCCACCAACTGTGTAACTAAACCATTGTATAGGATGAAATACAACCAGCGTTAATCCAAAAAACAAATAAAAAATTACAGAAAGCGGATATGAAATAATCCTCTTAACTACTCCCATAAGTAACTTTAAAAATAATGAAAATAATATAATCTAATTCCTTGCAAGGTCTTACATTATTTTTAGACGACCAATTCTTTTATAAAAATAAAAACCACTTGCTGACACAAGTGGTTTCTTAATACTTTTAGCACCTAAGCTTAACAATGCTCGTTATAAGCATCTTTTAAGTTTTCGGCGATCATCTCTGCAGGTCTGCCTTCAATATGATGACGTTCTAACATGTGAACCAATTCACCATCTTTAAAAAGTGCCATAGATGGAGACGATGGAGGAAACGGCACCATAAATCCACGTGCTTTATCAGTTGCTTCTTTATCAACACCTGCAAAAACAGTCACTAGGTTATCAGGTTTTTTAGCGTTTCCTAAAGAGGCTTTTGCTCCTGGTCTTGCATTGGCGGCAGCACATCCACAAACCGAATTCACCACTACTAAGGTAGTCCCCTCTTTTGCTATAGCTTGCTCTACAGCATCTGCTGTATGTAGTTCCTCAAAACCAATTTGGGTCAAATCTTCACGCATTGGTTTAACTAAATCTGCTGGATACATATCTTATTTTTTTCGATTAATTTTTTTTGTAAAGGTACAAATTATGTACCATAGTTTAATCACTGCCATGTAGTCGCAAAACTCTTTAAGATATTACATCGCAATCTAAAAACTATTAACCTCAATTTTAGATTCGAAGTACGTTAGTGAGTAATATTCTAATAATATCATTTATCTTTACCGCCTTAAAAATAAAAGCATGATCAAATGGTTTGCCGCCGTTGTTGGCTATATACTTTTTAGATTTCCGGGAGCTATTCTTGGATTTTTAGTTGGAAGTTTTATTGAAGCAGCAATGGGTAAGAATAAAATTAGTTTCACCAAAACATTCACTCAAGAACAACAGGTAAGCCCCGGGGATTTTGAACTGAATTTGCTTTCGCTGTCATCGATTGTCATTAAAGCAGATGGCTCTATTAATCAAACCGAGTTGGACTATGTTAGACAATACTTTGTTAGTGCTTATGGAAAAGATCGTGCTAATGCGACATTTAAAACTTTTAATGAGGTAATAAAGAACAGAGAAATTTCGGCACAGCGCATTTGCTCCTTTTTAATTCCCAGAACACGGTACGCTTCAAGATTGCAAATTCTTCACTTTTTGTTTGGTATTGCTAATGCAGATGGACGTGTAAGTGAAGCAGAGGCTAACGAAATTCAAAGTATTGCTGGTTTTTTACGTGTAGGTTTCAGTGATTTTGAAAGTATTAAAGCCATGTTTTTCAAAACTGCAGATCATGCATATACTATCCTTGAAATTGAAAAATCCGCAACCGATGCCGAGGTAAAAAAAGCTTTTAGAACCATGGCAAAGAAATATCATCCGGACAAAGTGCAGCATATGGACGAAGTGCACATCAAGGGAGCTGAAGCCAAATTTAGGGCGGTTCAAAAAGCATATGAAGATATCCAGAAAGAGCGAGGAATGTAAATTTCTAAAATAGCTGGTTGGCCCTTCTTATCATTGCTTTTATAAATAACAATGGCGGCATACTACCCATAATCTTCAATTCCTGAAATATGCTAGTTTTCTCATCAAGAAATTGAAGAATACGTGTTGCTTTATTTGCTTTAAACAGTTTGGTAAATAATAATGCGCCTTTGTCATTATGCCTTGCTAATACATCCAAGAGTAACAAGTCATACCACCAAAACCTGTTTTTTTTATCAAATTTAGTTAAGTCCTGCGTATGTTTTAAGAACGATACCAGCGCACTCACTTTTCTCGAGCTGTTTTTAAAAGTAAATCCAGTACTTGCCTTTGTCCACCCACCGGCCGTACCTACGTGAAGTACATTCTTAGTGTTTTTATCCGAAAACGGATAAGAAGTCATGGGGATGCTTCCTTGTTCTATCTCTATAATTTCATATGTTGTTATCCCTTTTTTACTTAAATATTTAGCTATTGCCTCTTCATAAGCGGCCTTAGAGAGCAACTTCTCTGAAAACAAAGTATATTCAAAAAGTGCCAGCGTGGTACTTATAGGTAATACATACATAAAACGCGTATTACCCTGTTGTGTGACCGAGAAATCCATAAACGTGGCAACTTGATCGTCAAAGCTAGGCTTGTCAACCTTTATATACCAACCTATAAAATGTTGTTGAAGAACCGGATATTTGTGCTGCTTTTTATATTTAAAATCAGGCAAAATACTTGTAAAAACTTTCTGTGCCTGATATATTACGTTGTTCGTTTTAACTACTACATTTTTTTCTTGGTCTTTAATTGCAAGAATTACTCCGTTTGTGATTTCAATATTCGAGGCAACTTTTAATTTTTCATAGATATAAGCGTAAAAACTTTTACTTCTAATAAATTTATAAGTATACGGTGCTATTGCCAAAGATTGTGTAAAATTTTTGCCCGCTACCAAAATTGTGTTCCATTCTTTGGTCACTACTTCATCCCACATACCCCTTCCTTGTTCCCAAAAACACCAGGTACGATCATTAGTCTGCTTTTTTTCCTTATCCAACAACAAGATTCGTTTATCTTTAAAAAAAGCATCAGTAGCCATAGCATAGGCAAGCATTAACCCTGATGCTCCCGTGCCGGCAATGATATAGTCGTAAGATTTCATAGAAATAGAAAAGTAAGAAAAAATATGGCCATTGCCACATAGGTATGAATAGCTATCGTATAGGAATATGAGCGAATTATTCTCTGAAAGAATATATGAGCTAACAATGCCACACCAAACCAGCCAATGTAATTTTGTAAAGGCACCACTCCATTTCTAAATTCCCAGAAATCAAATCGTGGAGCGGATTGTTCTATCACCAGATCCAACACTACCATAAGCGAAGCTCCTATAAGCGAAGCCGGAATTAGTTTTTGTGTCATTTTTCTGGCTATGGCAGCAGTGCAATACGTAAGCGTTGCCCAATTCACGCCAATAATCCATGGAACGCCATATAATTTGGCCCCCAAATTATTTCCATACGCATAATCCCCAAAAATTAATCCGAAATTCACGCCTAATAACTCAGAGATCATTCCCAACCCAAAAGGAATTAGCATCGTGAGAAGCAATAGCGACATTTCTTTATGATTAATAATTAGCAACAAAAGGTTAAGGGATAAAGTGAGAGGAGTTAATGTTAAAAACCAGGTTTCGTATCCTAAAACAATACCAAGAATCCCCGTAATATTGAAAAGCCATACAAAGAATATCGAAATTATAAGTTTGTACGAAATCAGAGGTTCTATTAGCATCAAGGGCGAAGGTTTATTAAGCAATCTTTATCTATAAATATATAGCTTACAATTTATAATCTTTTTTGATAATATCCGTAGCAATTTTGGCGGACAAGAGACATAAGGGTATACCGCCTCCCGGATGCACACTCCCCCCACAAAAATAAAGATGCTTTACTTTTTTTGAAAAATTTGGATGTCTTATAAATGCTGCGAATTTATCGTTGCTTGCAGCTCCATACAAGGATCCCTGATATGACTGTGTGGTGCTTTCGATAGTAGCAGGATTGAGAATTGCTTCGTGTTCTATGAGAGACTTCATATCAACTTTAAGAATTCTATTTAATTTTGAAATTATATTCTCTTTGGTTTCTGCTACAATTTCATCCCAATCCTGACCTGTATCTCCCGGTGCGTTCACCATGACAAACCAGTTTTCTGAACCCGGCGGAGCATCAGCAGTTTCATGTTTTGAGGTAATGTTAACGTAAACCGTTGGGTCGTTAGAAATTGCATTATTCTCAAAGATAGCTTCAAATTCTTTTTTATAATCTTTTGCAAAAAAGATATTGTGCAAATCCAACTCCGGAAACTGTTTCTTTATTCCCCAATAAAAAATTAAAGCAGAACTGGAACGTTCCTGTTGCAATATTTTTTCTGGAGCTTTGTGTTTTTGTAATAATTTTCTATACGTCGGGACAATATCCATATTAGAAATTATTATATCCGCATTCACAGCTTGATTGTCAACTATAATACCGTATGCTTTGTTTTTTTGTGTCAGAATTTCTTCAACGAAAGCTGAAAAATGAAATTTAACGCCCAAATCGACAGCTAAATCATATAGGGATTGGGTTATTGCATGCATACCACCTTTCGGAAAAAATGTTCCAAAATGTTGTTCCAAATGAGGAATCATAGACATAATGCCAGGAGTTTTATAAGGAGAGGAACCGTTGTAGGTGGCAAAACGATTAAATAATTGAATCAATTTAGGATCCTTAAAACTTCTTTCATTATAGTCATTTAACGTCGTATTTACATTAAGTTTTTGCAATTGAAGTATTGACTTTAATGTGTCCATCGATAAATAAGTGGACACTTTATGTAAGGATTTTTCCAAAAAAAGGGATGCTGTAAGGTTATATTTTAACTGACTCCGCTGAAAATAACGTATCACGCTGGCAGTTTCATCTTTAAAAACCAGAGATGCTTCTTTTGCAAATTTTTCCTTATCAGCAAAAGCGGTGAATTTAACCCCATCATTATAAAAGTAATTACAAACTACATCTTTCTTCAGGTATAAAAAGTGTTCTTCAGCCTTTTTCCCCGAAAGTTCAAATAGCTCTTCTACAAACTGAGGCATCGTAAATAAAGATGGTCCACAATCAAAACGATACCCACCCAAGCTCATTTGCGACAATTTACCTCCGGGATAGGTGTTTTGCTCATATACCTCAACGGCTATCCCTAAAGATCGTAATCTAATGGCGCTAGCGATACCTGCGATACCCGCTCCGATTATAATGGCTTTCTTTTTCTGCATACCTTATCCGAAAAAATCCTATAAGTTCTTTGATTATAAGAACTCACGAAGATTTCATATATTTAAGATCAAATCTAAAATATAATGAAACAGTGTCTTCTTTTTATAGCATTAATTATGTCTTTTTTAACTATCCAAGCGCAAGACTCGATCCCTATGACTTCTCCAAGGATAGTAACTAAGATAAAAACAGGTGAATCTGTGAAGCTTAATGACATTACGGTAACTTTTATAAAAGTTACCGAAGATTCCAGATGCCCGATCGGTGTACAGTGTATCACTTCCGGTAAAGCAACTGCTCTTATTCAGATTGAAACACCCAAAGGGAGTCAGGAAGAAAAACTTTATTTTGGGATCGACCATATTACTCCACAAACCACTAAACAAATTATCACATCACAGGACCGTCACATTATTGCTTACGATCTTGAACCTTATCCTGTTGCAGATTCTAGTTTGACTACTGTAAAATATTCCTTACTTGTATTAATCGAATAAGACAAGTGAAGACTCAGGTTTGGAAAAAGAAATGCGTTTCTTTGCTGCATGATATCAAATACTGCTAAAGCTCATATTGCACTATTGAGTGTGAATGTCATCTATGGAGCTAATTATCTTATCGCAAAAGGATTGATGCCTAATAAAATTGGACCTTCAGCTTTAGTATTTATACGAATTGCAGTTGCAGGGTTTTTATTTTTCATTCTGAAGTCATTCCAGAGAGAACGGGTTGATCGAAGGGATATCGGTAAATTAGCACTATGCGGACTGCTGGGCGTTGCAACCAATCAATTTTTCTCGATGAATGGTTTGAGTTTGACCTCACCAGTTGATGCCGCAATAATTGTGACAGCTATACCCATATTCACCGTGATTATTAGTTATTTTCTTTTGAAAGAAGCATTAACTGCACCGAGGATATTGGGTGTCTTATTGGGTGCCAGCGGGGCAATTCTTTTGATATATCTTGGAAATTCAGCTTTGGGATCGGGCTCCTTAATCGGAAACATTTTTGTAGGAATTAATGCACTCGCATTTGCCTTTTATCTAGTACTGGTCAAACCTTTAATGCTGAAATATAAACCTATAACCGTAATTGGATGGACCTTTTCATTTGGTTTTTTATACATGTTTCCCTTCTGCATACAAGATCTTTTGGCAACCGACTTTAATTCTTTTGAGATTTCAAACTGGATCTCACTGAGCTACGTGGTTATCGGGCCTACATTTTTAGCCTATTTACTTAATATGTTTGCTTTACAATTTGTAAAGCCGGCAGTTTCGGGCAGTTATATTTACGTACAACCGGCGATGGCAATGCTACTTGTTGCTGCCATGAGTTATTATCTCGTAGATAGTCAATACAAAGGTGATATCACCCTTGAAAAGCTATTGTGTTGTGGTTTGATTGTAATCGGAGTGTATCTCATCAGTAAAAACAAAAAGCTTCAACACCAAAAAAGTAAGTAGATTAATGACACCCACACTTATGCTTGGCGCATACGGACATTTCTTTTTTTGAACCAGCAGTAGAAGGTATTGGATTCCAAATGAATTTTTTAACTAAAAATCCTATCGCGGATAATACCACAAATACAACTAAGATGTTTTGAATTATTAGATTCATAAAAATGTCAATTTGATGTATTATAAAAGTACAAAATCTTATATCTATTTTAATAATTGATAAGCGAACAAAGCGATTATATACGCCATGCCCGTCATTACGAAAAACTGCAGTATTGGCCATTTCCAGCTATTCGTTTCTCTTTTAACTATAGCCAAAGTACTCATGCACTGCATTGCAAAAGCATAAAACAATAAAAGTGAAATACCACTTGCCAGATTAAAAAGAGGACCTCCCAAAATAGGGTTCACCTCTCCAGCCATTCTGTTCTTAATTGTTTCTTCCTCCTCACTACCTACACTATAAATAGTTGCTAAGGTGCCCACAAACACTTCGCGCGCTGCAAACGAGCTTATAATCCCAATTCCTATTTTCCAATCATATCCAAGTGGAGCAACAATGGGCTCAATGGCCTTACCTGCGTGCCCTATAAATGAATGCTCTAGTTTATACGAGGCAATCTTACGCTCCAGCTCCTCTTGAGAAGCATCTGTTAATTGTTCTCCAATTATTTGTTCAGCATTATTGAAGTTATCAGTCGGACCATAACTTGCCAACACCCATAACACAATGGAAATAGCTAAAATAATTTTACCCGCACCAAAAACAAAAGCTTTAGTCTTTTCGACCACATTGATAAAAACATTTTTAAACAACGGAATTTTGTATCCCGGCATCTCAACAACAAAATATGTTTTTCCTTTAATCTTTAAAATTTTATCCAATATCCATGCTGATCCTATGGCCGCTCCAAATCCAATAAAATATAGTAGCATCAACGCAATACTTTGATAACTAAAAAACCAAAGCACCTTTTCTTCGGGTATTACTAACGAAATAATTATAAGATACACGGGTAATCGCGCAGAACAGGTTGTAAAGGGGACGACTAAAATTGTTATTAATCGTTCTTTCCAATTTTCAATATTTCTGGTTGCCATTACAGCAGGAATTGCGCAAGCCGTTCCTGATATTAAGGGTACAACACTCTTGCCGCTCAATCCAAACCGACGCATTACACGATCCATCAAAAATACTACTCTACTCATATAGCCACTCTCTTCCAAAATTGAAATAAATAAGAATAAGAACGCTATCTGCGGAATAAAAATTACAATTCCTCCCAAGCCGGGAATTATACCATCCGTTATCAAATCGATAAAGGGTCCCGAGGGTAAGGATACCTTAATTGTCTCACTCAACCAGGCAAAACCTTCATCAATAAGATCCATAGGATAGGATGACCAATCATATATTGCCTGAAAGATAAGTAGTAAAATGGTGAAGAATATAAAATAACCCCAAAATTTGTGAGTAAGAATTCTATCTAATTTAGATCTTAGACCAGTTGCTGCTTTTTCATCAACCACCATCCCCTCTTTAAGCACAGTATTGATAAACTGATATCTTTTAATCGCCTCCTTTTGCTGATATCTTTTTAATTCGCTTTCCGTTTTAATCTGAAAATCAGGAGTAATCCCAACAGGTTTTTTATCAACTTTCCTAAAATTTACATCTTGTGTAATAACCAACCACAATTTATACAAAGATTGATTCGGGAAAACTTTCTGTAAACGCTCAAAATAATCATCATCAAATGACAAAGCGTTTACACAGGGGGTAGTAGGTAAAAGTGTATACGTGCTAATTAAGGATTTCAGTTCTTCGATCCCTTCTCGCTTACGCGCGCTCACCAAAACAATTTTAGTTTTTAGCTCTCGCTCCAGTAGCGGTATATTTAGTGAGATCCCTTTTCGTTTCATACGATCTGCCATATTAATTACTAATATGGTGGGTATCTCAAGATCTTTGATTTGTGTAAACAGCAGTAAATTACGCTTAAGGTTTTCTACATCGCTTACCACAACAGCAACATCCGGAAAATCCTTATCCTTTTTATTTAACAACAATTCAATAACTACATTCTCATCCAGAGAAGAAGCATTTAAACTGTAGGTGCCCGGTAAATCGAGTATATGCGCTTTGACTCCTCTGGCCAGCTTACAAATACCTTCTTTCTTTTCTACAGTGATTCCAGGATAATTCCCTACCTGTTGATTAAGACCTGTAAGTAAGTTAAAGACAGATGTTTTTCCGGTGTTCGGATTTCCGATAAGTGAGACTTTAATCTGCTTTGCCATTGAAGTTTGGGAAATTTAGATGATTTGTATCTCAATTTGAGATGCAATTTCTTTCCTGATTGCCAAATGACTTCCGTTTACGTTTAAATACATCGGACATTGGAAAGGAGCAGTCATTAATAACTGAACCTCATTACCGGGAAGACACCCCATTTCCAATAACTTTAAAGGAATAATATCTGAAGTAATTTCTTTGATCAAAGCACGCTGACCGCGTTTGAGATTCGCTATAGTAACTTTCAAATCTTATTTAGATTAAATTTAAACAAGGCAAAAATACGTGAAAAATGCTGAACCAAAAAGCCAAAATTAAAATAAAACTTTGTGTCTAGTTAAAATACTACTTTTCTTTTTTGAGAAGTGCTATATCTTCTAATAAAACCTCTATAGCGTCAGGATTGGTACCGTCATAATAACCTCTGATTCGATTTCTCTTATCCACCAACACAAAATTTTCGGTATGCACCATATCATATGGTCCGCCATCCCCTTCAGTTTTAGCAACCAAGTACGCTTTACGTGCTAAATTATAGATTTGCTTTTTATCCCCCGTTACGAGATTCCACTTCTTATCAATCACGCCTTTATCGGTTGCATACTGTCTCAATCTTGTCACATCGTCAATTTTAGGGGTTACACTGTGAGACAGCAATAAGACCTCATCATCATCTTTAACTTCATTCTGTATCTGCTTCATATGCCCTGTCATAATAGGACATATGGTTTGACAGGTGGTAAAAAAGAAATCGGCTACATAAATCTTATTGTCATAATTCTCCTGAGTTACAATTTCACCATTTTGATTTATTAAACTAAAGTCAGGAATCTTGTGGTATTTACGAACTTCTTGCATAGTACTATCCACTAATTCCTTATTCACCATATCAGGCTCGTAGACCGGTAGTACACGGTTTGGCTTTAAAATTGAGTAAATGATTGAAATAATAATAACAGAAAGGACAAAGAGTACGATTCCAAAAAATTTATACTTTGCGAAGAATTGTAACATAACTTTTTTTCAATAGTACAAAACTACGAGGTTTACTATATTGAAATCAAGTAATAGTGATAAAATTAAACTAAATCCTAGATCTGTCTGATTGATTTCTTTTATAAACCCCTCTAAAAGATTACTTTTGCCAGATCTTAAATTGAAACCAGACTATGAGTCCATTTTTTATAAAAGCTATTCAATTACTACTTAGCTTATCATTTTTAATAATACTACACGAGCTCGGACATTTTATTCCGGCCAAATTATTTAAAACCAGAGTGGAGAAGTTTTATCTTTTCTTTGACGTCAAATTTTCACTTTTTAAAAAGAAAATTGGTGAAACTGTCTATGGTATTGGATGGCTTCCGTTAGGCGGCTATGTCAAAATTGCAGGTATGATCGATGAGAGTATGGATAAGGATCAGATGGCTGGCCCACCGCAGCCTTGGGAATTCAGGTCCAAACCGGCCTGGCAGCGTTTAATAATCATGCTTGGTGGGGTGACAGTGAATTTTATTCTTGCCATTATTATATATGCAGGGTTATCCTATGCCTATGGTGATCAATACATCAAAAACAACAGCCTTAAAGATGGTATCTATGTTACACAACCAGAAATCGGTGAAAAACTAGGTATTCAAACAGGAGATAACATTGTATCTGTTGACGGTGCTCGCGTCGAGAATCTTGGAAAACTTCCGTTAGAAATAATCAACGGAAACACCATGACGATTGAACGAGATGGAAGAACGGTCACCCAAGAAATTCCGGTAGATTTCATCGAGAAACTATTGGATAGCGAGGAGAAAACTTCCTTTATTATGCCCAGACAGCTTTTTATTGTGCAAGAAGCTACAAAAGACATGCATAATGCTGATGCAGGTTTTGAAAAAGGAGATGAAGTAATAGCTATTAATGGTACGCCGATGCAATATTTTGACGAAGTTGCCTCCTATTTAGATAATAATAAAAACACCACTGCGTCCATTTTGGTGAAACGAGAAGATGGGTCTAAAGCTACCATAAACGCAAAAATCAACGCAGACGGTAAGTTAGGCGTAAGTCTAATGGGTCTTAAGCTTAAAGAAATGGAAGCCCGAGGACTTTTGGCAGTAGAAAAAATAGAATATACCTTTTTGGAGTCTATTCCGGCAGGTATTAATAAAGGTGTCACCATTTTAGGAAGCTACATCAAGCAAATGAAAAAAATCTTTAATCCGGACACCGGTGCTTATAAAGGTGTAGGTGGTTTTGGTGCGATTGGTGGATTATTCCCGGATGCGTGGGATTGGCCGACCTTTTGGGGCACTACAGCATTTATTTCGATCATATTGGCTTTTATGAACATTCTGCCGATTCCTGCATTAGATGGGGGGCACGTTATGTTTTTACTGTATGAAATTATTTCGGGTAGAAAACCTAACGACAAGTTTATGGAGTATGCTCAACTCATTGGTTTCATCATCCTAATAACTTTATTGCTTTTTGCAAATGGTAATGATGTCTACAAATTGATTTTTGATTAATTCGTGAGTCTTTCTTACTAGACAAAAGCTTAAAATATTCTATCCCACTGCTTTAAAAACAGTGGGATTTTTATAAACGGTACGTTCACTAATTACCTCATTAAAAAAAGCACTATTTAAACGTAAAAAAAATAAAAAAACTTTTTGAGGATATAAAAAATAGTATATATTTGCACTCGCAAACGGGAAATATCCTAAGTTTTGCAAACCTAAAGTCCTCCTTAGCTCAGTTGGTTAGAGCATTTGACTGTTAATCAAAGGGTCCTTGGTTCGAGCCCAAGAGGGGGAGCAAAAGTCCAACAGCAATGTTGGACTTTTTTGCGTTTAGTCCCTTCGTGTCAAGGCTTGTGTTGGATTTATGACACTTCTTGTAATTCTTACGTCAGTCTATAAAACTTCTTATTTTTTGTAAATGCAGGTATCCCTACAGGTATCCCAATAAAATTTTGAAAAGACTCACTTAACCCATTATTAATAAATTTGCTTGAGCCCCAAACATTTAACAATTAATTGTAAATAACGAATTAAACAATCTCATTCTTTTGTAGTAGATTTTAAAATAAATCTAGTCTGTGCAAATGAATCTAAAAGATGGGGTTAAAACTGCCACTAACAAGGTAGCCGCTGAAACTACCGAACTAAGTAAATTAGTAAAAGATCGAAGTAAATCCTTAGTGGATCGATTAGAGTCGTATGAAGATATCATCAACATCGAAGTAGGTGATACCGGTTTGCATCGTGCTAAAACGTTAGAGCGAGAATTTAATATTCGGCAGATCTATATCAAATACGAAGGAAACAACCCTACAGGTACCCAAAAAGATCGAATTGCTTTTGCTCAGGCATATGACGCATTGCGTCGTGGCTTTGATGTGGTCTCTTTAGCAACATGTGGTAATTATGGTGTTGCAATGGCACTGGCAGCAGATTTAGCCGGTATAGCTTGTAAGATTTATATCCCTGCATCATATCATACTGAACGTATCGAAGAAATGACATCCCTCGGTGCCGAAATTATTCGCTTGCCCGGCAATTATGAGGAAGTAGTTAAGGCAAGTAGTCTACTCGCGTCCCAAGAACAGTGGTATGACGCAAATCCGGGTGGAGATAACACTCCCCTTCAAATCATGGCGTATTCACAAATAGCTTTTGAGATTTTTGAAGAACTGGGTGATGCGCCTAAGTACTGTGCAGCTCCAGTTTCTAACGGCACCCTATTCGCAGGCATTTATCGCGGTTTTGTAAGTTTGTATAAACGCGGAAAAACATCTCGAATTCCTAAAATGATAGCCGCGTCGTCGACACATAAAAATCCCATTATACAATCCTTTAGACAAGGACTAGAACACTGTGTTGACCTGAATCCAGAGAGTATCAAAGAAACCAAATACAACGAACCTCTGATAAACTGGCACAGTTTTGACGGAAATGAAGCGCTGTATGCGATACGCGAATCCGACGGAGACGCATTTAATATAAGCGACAAAAAAATGAAAGAGATGAGTTCATATCTATTAAAAAAAGAATCCTTCAAAATATTACCGGCATCAACAGCCGGACTGATCGGACTTTTAGAAATGCATGAGCGTTTAAATTTTGAGCCGGATCGTTTTGTTGCTGTTTTGACCGCAAAATATTAGACCACCACACCTTTGAAATAAAGTAAAATTTAATCCAATACACACCCAAAACTTCTTTCGAAGTAAAAAAATATATAAAATGAAAAAATCAATCGACGGTAAAGCATTGGTATATTGCCAAGGCGCATTTAATACCCCAAATGGTAAAACAGCACATGGACTAGTTCGGTTTACCGAACGGTATGATGTTGTTGGCGTCATAGATAGTAACTACGCCGACAAGGATGCAGGAGAAATTCTTGATGGAAAACCTAACGGAATCCCTATTTTTAAAACAATCGATAGCGCTATAAAAAAGCTTGCGAATATTAATAATACTCCAAGTTCTCTAGTTATTGGATTGGCACCTGATGGTGGAAGATTACCAAAAGAAGCTAAAATCACAATCAAAAAGGCGCTGGAAATGGGATGGAACGTAGATAGCGGACTTCATGATTTTTTAAGCAATGATAAGGATGTAATGAAGGTTGCTCAAGCTAATAATTGTAGGGTTAGAGATGTAAGAAAAACGCCTGACAGAGATACACTTCACTTTTTTTCTGGCGAAATTGAGCAGGTTGAAAGCCTAAAACTTGCAGTTCTGGGTACTGACTCCGCTATCGGTAAACGCACCACCTCCTGGTTACTGGTTCATGGATTTAGAAATTCAGGATTAACCGCTCAAATGATAGGAACCGGTCAAACGGCATGGATGCAAGGGGCAAAATACAGCATGATTATGGATAGTTGCATAAACGATTTTGTGTCTGGCGAAATTGAACATGCTGTTGTAAGTGCTTGGAAAGAAGAACGGCCTGATATAATTGTAATTGAGGGACAAGGAAGCTTAATGAATCCTGCATACCCTGGAGGTTTCGAGATCCTAGCTGCAGGCCGACCGGATTATGTCATTTTGCAACATGCTCCCAAGCGCTTAGAATATGATGGGTTTCCCGGATATAAATTGCATAGTTTAAAAGAACAGATTAATGCTATCGAAGTCATCTCCGGTCGCAAGGTTATCGCCATAACTGTAAATCATGAAGACATGTCCTCTCATGAGATTGAACCTGCATGCAACGCTATTACCAAAGAAACAGGATTACCTGCCTTCGATGTCTTGGCTAATGGTGCTGATGATCTTATCAAGATTCTAAAAAAACTATCTTAAAAAAGAAATGATCGCTTTTTTCAAATATATCCACTTTATAAATCATAATTTCAAGATTACATCTTACACAATTAATGAAAATTACAAAAGTTACATACGAGCGTTTAGATATTAACCTCGCCACGCCCTATATCATCGCTTACGAAACTGTTGCAAAAGCAACCAATTTTATTTTAAAAATAGAGACCAACACCTCCACTATCGGGTATGGATGTGCTGCTCCGGATGACACAGTTACAGGAGAAACTCCTGATCAGGTTGAAAATGCAATCAAAGACATAATTATTCCTTACTTAATCGGAAAAAATCCGTTTTTAACTGTAAAGATCCTGGAAGATTTAAAATTGGTACTGAAAGGAAGCGCTTCTGCCCTAGCGATGGTGGATATTGGACTTCACGATTTAATTTCGCGAAAATTAAACATCCCCCTATATCAATTTCTAGGTGGCTATAGAGAAAGTATTCCTACTAGCATTACGATTGGTATTTTATCGGTTTCCGATACCTTGAGAGAAGCAACGGAATTTATAAAGCAAGGCTTTAATATCTTGAAGATAAAAGGAGGCTTAGATGTTGAGGATGATATCGAAAAAATGATCAAAATACGCGAGCGATACCCACATGTTTCTTTACGATTTGATGGCAATCAAGGGTACACCGTTGAGGATTCTGTAGCTTTTGTAAAAAGAACAAAGCATGTAGATATTGAAATATTTGAACAACCACTCCCCATCCTTAAGGAAGAAAAACTAGGTCAGGTTACGCAGCAGGTAACCATACCCGTTATGGCAGATGAGAGTATTAAAACACTGAAAGATGCATTTCGATTAGCACAAAACCAACGTATCGATATGGTAAATATTAAACTCATGAAAGTTGGAGGTATCCTGGAAGCAAAGCACATTAGTTCTGTTGCCAAATCGGCCAATCTTGATGTTATGGTCGGTTGCATTGATGAATGTCGCCTTGGGATTTCGGCAGGATTACATTTTGCCCTTTCTCGTCCAAACATACATTTTGCAGATCTTGACGGTCATCTCGACATGAAAAATGATCCGTTCGGAGAGCTCTTTACACTTAAAAAAGGCATCCTATATCCTTCGACATATCCTGGTTTAGGTAAGATCTAATAATCAGAATTTTAACTTATTTTATAATAAAATGCGAATATTTAAGTTATTTCCTTCATAACTTAAATACAAACTCATGAAATTCAAGAATTCAGCACTTATGCTATCGGTCGCCTTGGCGACCTTTGCATGTTCAAAAGATGACAGCGTCGTTGAACAAGAAACACTGCAAACAGAAAAAGAAACTTTTCAAGGAGCAGAGCGCGCTTACTTTGATCAGTCGGGTCCCATACAAAAAGGGAGCTATCTAGGATTACCTATTTCTTACGAAAATGTAAATGGAGAATATATCTTTGAAGGAGATATTATCATTCCACAGGATATGATGCATTCTAAAGACACCAAGCTCGTACTAGAAAATGGTGACGATCCAGAACTGGTAAAAAGTGTAGGCCGTACAGGTGGAAGGTGGCCTAATAACACGGTATATTATCAAATCGCAAGTAACTTACCTAATCAGTCGCGAGTAACTAATGCCATTGCAAGTTGGGAAAGTAACACTAATCTAAGATTTGTAGCACGTACAAATCAATCAAATTATATTTACTTTCAGCCAGGTGGGGGTTGTTCGTCAAGTGTAGGTATGGTTGGCGGTCGTCAAAATATAAACCTTGCAAGTGGCTGTAGTACCGGTAATACAATTCATGAAATTGGACATGCGGTAGGACTATGGCATGAACAAAGTCGCGTGGATCGGGATCAGTACGTAACAATTAACTTTAATAACATCCAGGCAGGGAAAGAACATAACTTTCAAACTTATGTACAACGAGGTCGTGACGGAGATGAATATACCAGCACATTGGATTTTGGATCTATTATGATGTATGGTCCTAACTCCTTTTCAAAAAATGGACAACCTACGATAACTAAAAAAGACGGTAGTTCTTATTCGGTACAGCGCACCGCATTATCGTCAGACGATTTGCAAGGTATTGCTCAGATGTATCCAAACGGCGGTGATGAACCTACCTATGTGAATGGACAATATTATACAGTGAATGGTTTGCGAGTCTATCGCTATAATGATAAATGGTACTATTACACCTCCAGCAACGGATGGAGAGAAGTAGTGTACCGTAACGGAGCTTGGTATTATGCGTAATATCTAGTAATTAATTAAAGGGTAAAGGCTTGGTATGCGTAGGTATCACCAAGCTTTTTTTTATTATCCCTTTTTATACTGTATTTTTGAAGCGATTCAAATTTTCTACATGAAAAATCTTTTAATAATTGTTAGCGTACTTCTAAGCATTTGTGCATGTACAGAGCATAGTTCGTCTAATAATGATCAGGCTCCAGTCAAAGCCACCGTTCTTGACAGTCTCTCGGATAACAAAATAACTCTGGACCTACTACCTCTCTCAGTTCAAGCAGAAGAGGATTTAAAAAGTTTTGATGATTTACAAGCGTTACGCAATCTCATTCTTACCATGCAAAACTCCAACGCTTTTTATATTCAAAAATATGCCGACAGCACCGATTTGGCAGTAGGCACATTAAGAGAAAATATTCCAAACGATTTGAATACAAATGCCATCTCCTCACGATTAACTGTTTTAGCTACCGAAACCGCATTGCTAAGACACTGGTCAGAAAAAAAAATGGTAACCGAAGATAAACTGTTTGAAGCGAATACACGGCTTATCAAAGCGTATAATAGTTTAGTGATACAACTTAATGAACTCTCTTTGGCGATTCCAGAAAATATAGAAAAAGAGCTTTTAGGCGAAGATTAAATGTTTAATACCAATACTTATGAAATATCTCCAGCAGACTATCAAATTCTTACTTCTGTTTATAGCTTCGTCTACTATGCTAGCACAAAATACACAGTCAGAAGAAACTATCAAAACTATAAATGTATCGCTTGATCAATGGCACCAATCAGCAGCTCAAGCAGATTTTGACAGTTACTTTGGTTTAATGACAGAGGATGCTGTTTTTATAGGTACTGACCCTACAGAGAATTGGCAGTTAGATGCTTTTAAAGCGTTTGCTAAGCCCTATTTTGATAAAGGAAAAGCATGGAGTTTTAGTAAACTTGAACGTACAATTTACTTAGGAAAGAATACGCACTATGCTTGGTTTGATGAATTGCTAACTACACAGATGGGTATATGTCGTGGAAGCGGTGTTGTTGAAGCTACTAAGACCGGTTGGAAAATTAAGCATTATGTTTTGTCAATTACGGTGCCTAATGAAAATGTTTCTGAAGTAACCAAGATGAAACAAAAATTTGAGGACAAATTTATTCAGCAACTCAAATCTAACTAAAATTATATCAGAGATTTAGTGAATGTAGTGATATTCGGATAATATTTAATAGTTGATATATTTTTGAAATGAGAAGCATGCTTCTCTCCTATTCCTACAAAATCAATTTTGAGATTTTGAGCTGTAATCATATCCCACAATCCATCTCCAATGGAAACGATATGTTCAAAATGATCTTTCTTATAATAACGCTTAGCCCGATCTATTGCATCCATAACAAATCCTTCTCTAGACTCATGGGTTTTTGAAGTCGCCAACAAAGCTTCATCATACCAGATACCACAGTCTTCCAACTTCATTATTGCAGGCTTCGGCAAAGCACCGGTGGCAAAGCTAAAAGGAACATTTGATTTTCTTAATAGTTCAATTAAAACCTTGGCTCCTAAAATTTCCTTAGAAGAATTAAACAACTCCATCTGAGAAACAATTTCCTGCTCGAATTGCTCTAATAAATCAGCTGGATGTTGCTCGAGAAAGTTACGTTCATAATTGTAGCGTAACGCATAACTATCAGTATGGTGTTTGTAATTATTATAATCTGTGTCAATATTCTGAATACCTAGTTTTAGCATGGCTTGGGTGACAGCCATTAAGTACATAGGAACGCTATCAGTCAAGGTTCCGTCAATATCAAAAATAAATAAGGTAGAATGTAAATCTTTCATGTTTAGAAAGCGTAGCTAAGAGATGAGATAAAATTTCGACCTGCAGCAGCAATTCCAGATGAATATGTTCTATATCGTTGATCTGTGATATTCTCAATAGCAAAAGTAGCGCGTAGTCCTTGCAAGATTTCGTAGTTTGCCCGTATATTGAGCGTATACCAGGATGGCGCATACGGATTTCCGTTAGCATCAGCCGCATAAAAATAATCTTTACTTTGTTCTGATGGAGAAAGCTGATCATAGGATAAAGAGCCATTATAATTTGCGAACAAGTCTAAACGAAGCTTGTCTTTATCAAAAGTTAGTTGGGTCATACCAAACTGTGGCGCGACGTGGCGTGAGGGTGCGGTCTCTCCGTTATCCAGTTCTTCTTCTCCTCCCGTAAAGGTATACTGTGATGTAAATGTAAAATTTGTAGCAAAACTATAGTTAATTCCGGCTTCGAATCCATATACTTTTGCGTTAGCGGCATTTTGAATGGCCTGAATTGTACTTAGCTCCTCTTTGTACATAATCTGGGTTACTCCATTTAAAGCATAGTCTCTGCGGACTAAAGCATCATCCAAATAAGTGTAAAAAGTAGCTATATCCAGTGTTAGCTTTTTGGAAGGTGTCAACGTTACAGCAATCTCTCCATTGTAGGCGTATTCTGGTTTCAGATCTGGATTTGGAACCACAACAGCTCCCGGTTCTGAATCAAATATTTTACCCACATCGTCAATATTAGGTGCTCTAAATGCTGTCGAGAAGTTAACTTTCCATTGCAAAATCTCATTAGGCAACCAACTGATTCCCGCTGTACCGGTTAAAGCTCCAGTATTTATGTTTGCCTCCTCAAAAGGAAGATCATAAAATTGATCAGAAAATGTTGATTTTAAATGAATGTAGTTGTAACGCAACCCTGTTTGCAGCCTTACTCTTTCATTAAATTTATGCTTTAAACTCAAATAGGCTGCTGCAGACTGCCAACTACTGCCATCTGGATATCTGGAGGGTGCAGCTTCTTTTGTATTTGCAGTGATATCTATAGCATATCCTCTGGAGTTTACTGTGTTTAAAATATATTCTGCTCCGTAATGTAAAAAAGTGTCCGTAGATAACTTTTTTTCAAAATCTATATTTGTGGAGTATGCATCGACATGCTCTTCTGTTTTTGAAAGCATCGATGACTCAAAATCTCGATCATTTCTACTCTCTTCAAAAATTTGATACGCAGCTGTAAACTGTACGTTGTCATAGTATTTTGATCCATTTTTATGGGTGACCTGTAAATTCCCCATAAACCACCGTTGGGGTCCATAGTACCACTCAGCTGATCGTAAATTTCCGTTTCTTCGACGAATTAAGCGGTCATATCGGGGGTAGTCTGACGTTGTAGTGTAAATAAGTCCCAATTCAAAATTCCACCGCTCGTTAGGCATAAAACGGGCTTTTTGCATAAAATTGATCTGATCATAGCCAGTAAAAATTTGTTTCTCCGGATCAGAATTTTCTTTAATGGTATCAATCCCGCCCGAATTGTCAACATAATCAGGTCGCAAATATTCATCAGGACCGTGTGATCCCATTTTTAAATCATCAAAATCTGAATAACTGATACTACTTAGAAACGCCCATTCTTTGAAACCAAAATTCAAATCGACATGACCTGTTCTTTCATTATTTGCAGCAGCATACCGTGCTGTAGCATTACCAGAAACTACATTCTCATCTGCAAAGGCAAATTTTGGTTTAAGGGTGTAAAAATTCATGACACCACCCACGGCATCGCTTCCATAAACTACGGATCCAGGACCTAGTATCACTTCTGTTCTGCGAATGCTAAAGGGATCAATAGATATAATATTCTGTACATTACCACCTCTAAAAATAGCCGTATTCATTCGTACTCCGTCAACAGCTATTAACAAACGATTTGTAGAAAATCCTCTTATAATAGGGCTTCCACCTCCTAACTGACTTTTTTGAACATATACCTGACCACTACTTTGTAGTAAGTCAGCAGAGGTTTGCGCTGCACTAAGGGCGATATCCTCTTCAGTTAAACTCACTATTTTCTGTACTATATCTTTTTTATCTTGCTCCCATTTGGAAACCGAAATAACAACCTCTGAAAGTTGATTTTCATCGACTTCCAAAGCAACTATTCCTTGATTTTTCAGAATACTCTCTTTGGTAAACGAAATAGGTAAATGAGATACATGTGCAAAAAATAAAACCTCCTTTGTTTCAAAAACAGAAACATCAGCAACTCCATCAAAATTTGTGAGGGTACTTTTTGTTTTTGCCTCATTATAAATAGCTACGTTAGGCACTGGTAGCTTATCTAAAACACTAACCACCGTAATTTGTTGGGCACTGACACTATGAGAAAGAAAGACACTGAATAGAAGGAAAATAAATAATCGCATACTTATTTAAAAATTTCGTTTAGTACGGTTAGTGATTTAGGCTTTTTAAAGCCGTGCAAATGTAATTCAAAATAAAGTAATACCATATTAAGAAGCTCTGCCCGCATTGTTTTGCTCAAATCAATTTTCATAGACGCCTCAAATGTCATGCCTAAGAATAACTTGAATTTTTCAATTAATGTCCCATCAAAACAATACGGTCCAATGTCCATGCTTGTAAAATCTCCGGATAATAAATCAAAATAGGGCTTTTCTTGCCAGGAAGTATCCGGATAAAACCCAAGATATTGAGTCAATCGAATCATAAACGAGAGGTGAAAATTTTTAATATCTTCGTGATTATCCAACCAAAGCAAGGTTGTTTCAAGGTACTGATATAACTCTTTATTAGTTTCTTGTTCTTGAATAGACATATAGAGCACCTCAGAGATAAAAAATACCAACGCATTCTTGACTAGATCGTTATGGAGCGTTTGATACGGGGTGAGAATCTTTGCTTCACGAATACGTTCCAAGGTCCCTTTATCCTTATGAACGGCTTCAATTTCTAATAAGCTCAGGGGTTGAAAAAGAGAGTGTCTCAGTTTTCCTTTTTTTGATTTAAGAATCCCTCTTAGCATATAGGATCTCACTCCGTTAGACTGTGTGAATAATGTAGCAATGACATCATTTTCACTATAGCGAATGGTGCGTAAAACGATTGCAGAGGATTTAATTATCATAACATCATCAAAAAACAGAAACTTCTCACTATTGCATTAATACAAAAAAACCACTCTGAATACGATAGAGTGGTTTTTAAAATATTTATACTTTTTATTTAGACGACACCTTGTTCTAACATGGCATCGGCAACTTTTACAAAGCCAGCAATGTTGGCTCCTTTTACATAATTGATAAACCCATCCTCTTCGGTTCCATAAATAACACATTGTTCGTGTATGCTATTCATAATTCCGTGAAGTTTTTCATCTACTTCTTGAGCGGTCCAGTTGAAACGTAATGAGTTTTGCGACATTTCCAGTCCAGAAGTTGCTACTCCACCAGCATTAGATGCTTTACCAGGAGAAAACAGAATTTTTGCTTCCAAAAACACTTCAATTGCATCCGCAGTACAAGGCATGTTTGCTCCTTCACCCACACAGATACAACCGTTTTTCACCAATTCTTCAGCATCTTCGACATGCAGTTCATTTTGCGTAGCACAAGGCAAAGCAATATCACAAGGCACAGACCAAGGTGTCTTACCTTCTACATAGGTTGCGCTTGTATAAGTATCAACATACTCCTTAATACGTCCTCGTTTCACATTCTTTAATTCTTTGACAAACTCAAGTTTTTCTGTATCGATCCCATGATTATCCACAATATATCCTGATGAATCAGAAAATGTGATCACTTTACCCCCTAAGCTCATCGCTTTTTCGGCAGCAAATTGGGCTACATTACCAGAGCCTGAAATTACCACAGTTTTACCAACTAATGACTCTCCTCTGGTTTTAAGCATGTTTTCTGCAAAGTATACGTTACCGTATCCTGTTGCTTCCGGTCTCATTAAAGAGCCTCCATAAGATAAACCTTTACCGGTAAGCACACCTGTGAACTCATCACGTAATCGTTTGTACTGACCAAACATATACCCAATCTCACGTCCACCAACACCTATATCCCCTGCAGGAACGTCAGTATTAGGACCTATATATTTGGATAGCTCAGTCATAAAGCTTTGACAGAAACGCATTACTTCATTATCTGATTTACCTTTTGGATTAAAATCAGCTCCACCTTTACCACCACCCATAGGCAATGTGGTTAAACTATTTTTAAAAGTTTGCTCAAAAGCCAAGAATTTGAGGATACTTAGGTTTACCGAAGGGTGAAAACGTAATCCACCTTTATACGGTCCTATAGCCGAATTCATTTGAACTCTATAACCTCTGTTTATTTGGATATTTCCTTTATCATCCATCCATGGTATTCTGAACATAAAAACACGTTCTGGTTCTGCCATACGTTCCAAAAGCATCGCGTTTTGATACTTTTCATTCTTTTCTATGAATGGAATTACAGTCTCTGCTACTTCAGTTACTGCCTGAATAAATTCTGGTTCGTTAGGATTTCTACCTTCTACGGATTTGATAAAGTTATCGATACTTTCTTTCATAGCATCTATTTAGTTGTTTGGTATAAATTCGTTAAAACATAACTTTTCAGTAATTCAAAGGTTGCAATGCTTCCTTTGATTTCAGAAAAATTAAAAATTGTCGCAAATATATACATATTAAAAGTTTAAAGCTTTAAATTTTGTGAATTTCGCATTTCGAAAACGTTATAGGCTTTCATATTAAAAAAGGTTTACTAAAACATGCTCTGGCACCTTTTAACTTAATGCTTTTTTAAGATCATCAATCAGATCGTGAATATCCTCAATACCCACACTCAACCGAATTAACGAATCTTTTATTCCAATTTTCTCACGTGCTGCTTTTGGTATCGAAGCATGTGTCATACTTGCGGGATGTCCTGCTAAGCTCTCAACACCACCCAAAGATTCGGCAAGCGTGAAAATCTTAAACTTTTCTACCACCCGCACCGCTCCATCCAAAGAATCCTCTTTTGTGGTAAAAGAGAGCATCCCTCCAAAATCATCCATTTGCTCTTTTGCTATGTGATGATAAGGGTGTTCTTCAAACCCCGGCCAATATACCTTGTCTACAGCAGGGTGTGTTCTTAGAAATTTTGCAATAGCTGCTGCATTTTCACAATGACGCTGCATTCGTACATGTAGGGTTTTGATACCTCTTAATGCCAAAAAGCTATCCTGAGGCCCACAAATAGCACCACTTGCATTTTGAATAAAATACAATCGATCTGCCAAGTCTTTATCATTCACCACTAAAGATCCCATAACAAGATCACTATGTCCTCCTATATATTTGGTAGCACTATGCATTACAATATCCGCACCCAAATCTAATGGACGTTGAAGATAGGGTGTTGCAAAAGTATTATCAACGGCTAAAAGCACCTTGTGCTTTTTAGAAACCTGAGCCACTGCTTTGATATCGATAATATTCATCATCGGATTAGTCGGTGTCTCGATCCAAATCAATTTTGTTTTACCAGTTATATACGCTTCTATACCATCAGCGTTCCCCATCCCGATAAAATTAAATTTAATCCCAAAATCTTCAAAAATTTTAGTAAACAAACGATAGGTACCACCATACAAATCGTTGGTGGAGATCACCTCATCCCCAGGCTTAAGCAATTTAATTACTGCATCAATTGCTGCTAATCCTGATCCAAAAGCTAGCCCAAATATTCCATTCTCAATACTAGCCAACGAATTTTCAAGCGCATTTCTTGTAGGATTGTGGGTACGACTATATTCATATCCTTTGTGTCCACCAGGAGTAGACTGCGCATACGTTGATGTTTGATAAATCGGGGGCATTACAGCTCCGTATGCGGGATCATGCTGCTGACCACCATGTATAGTTTTTGTATTAAACTTCATCAAAAAAAAATTTTGGATGACATTAACAAACACGTACTTTATAGCAGTTAAAAAAAGCTCTTTTTTAACTCTGCTGATTGTTAAAACTAAGCAAATGTATAATTAAATTCTTTTTAATCACATTGATATAATACCTTTAGTAGATGATTAACAAATTTCCTTACTTCCCATTTAAAATCACCACCTTGTGGGCTTTAATTTTTATGTTTGCATCTTGCTCAAAACGCGAAGAATTTGTTTTTGAAAAACAAATTTTTGAAACAGCAACCTATTTGGATTGCAACCCTGTCGACTGCGCAATTATAGAAATACGATTAGTTCAACTACTAAATGATACCAAAGTTGGAAATCAAATCAATAGAACCTTAGAAACAAAAGCATGCGAATTCTTAACTATAGAAGAAAATTCGACAACTACTTCTATCGAGACGGCTATGATAAGTTTCAACAAACTTTATACAGATATTGTAGAAGCATTTCCTGAAGAAACCCCGCCTTACGAGGCGTTGCTTGATAGTGAAGTTCAATTTCAAAATGCGCAATTAGCTTCGGTGCTTTTAAATACTTATTCGTTTACCGGAGGTGCTCATGGTAACACAACCACCATGCTACTCAATTTTGACTTGTCTACCGGCAGGCTCATTTCCATTGACAACTTAGTAAAAGATACAAAGGCTTTTTCACAGTATGTCGAAAAGAAGTTTAGATCCACCTATACTATTCCGAGTCAAAAAGGAATTAACAGTACCGGATTTTCATTTGATAATGATCAATTTTCTTTACCCGAACATATTGGTTTCACAAATAATGAAATCATTCTTCATTACAATCATTATGAAATCAGCTCCTATGCTGACGGCCCTGTGGTGCTGAAAATTGATAAAGCCGAAGCGGCAGATTATTTTGATTTCAACATCTTAGAGTGACTTTTTCATCGCAAGTATATATCCTAAATGAATCCCTTCATGAAATGTATTGAACGCTATGGCGTCTTTAACTGAGTTCAAAGTGAACCCGGCACTGGTAGGATAGGTTTCAAAAGTAGCATTCAGCAACATATCCATATCTTTTTCAGTTGTATCGATCGTGCTTGTTAACAGCTCTTTGATCAAGGTTACTTCCTCCTGATCAACAGGACCTTCGACCTTTGTCCCTTTGCGATACCGATCCACAAGATTTTGTGACACCATAAGATCATTACCGCTCAATTTATACACTAACAATTGTTGTGTTACAATTACGTGAGCGATATTCCAGATAATATTATTTGAAAATCCTGTGGGAACAGTGTTCAACTGTTCAAGCGTAAATTGATCCAAAAATTTCAATAATATAGTTCGGTTTGCGCGAGTAATGTCTAGTTGAGTCTTCATTGAATTATTTTTTGGTCAAAAATATCAATTTTACAGACAAATGAATTTCCTTTGCATAAGTATTTTGAATCACTTCTTATTATATTAAACAGTGAATCACAATAAAACTGACCAGAGCTGACTATGAAAAAAATTTACCATCTCTCCACGTGTGACACGTGCAAGCGTATCCTAAAAGAATTAGAACCTAGTAAAAGTTATACACTCCAGGATTTAAAAAGTGAGCCGGTAACCCCTGATCAACTAAATGAACTTTATACCTTATCCGGTAGTTATGAAGCGCTTTTTAACAAGAGAGCACGCTTATACAAGGAACGCGATCTTAAAACTAAAAATTTGAGCGAGAACGATTATAAAGCTTTATTGTTAGAGCATTACACTTTTTTAAAACGACCGGTGATACGCATTGACGATGAAGTTTTTATTGGCAATTCAAAAAAGACTATTCAGGAAGCTAAATCGCGAATGCTAGATGAGTAGGAGAACCTTAGCATTAATAGCAGCAAGTTTTGTAGCTATATTTTACGGCGCCAATTTTAGCATCGCAAAGGATGTAATGCCACATTATGTCCAGCCCTATGGCTTTATATTATTGCGTGTACTTGGCACCGCTATTCTATTCTGGTTAATAGGCTTCTTAGGACCTAAAGAAAAAATTCAAAAGAAGGATTTTATACGAATAGCCGGAGCTGCATTTTTTGGCGTGGCCTTCAATATGCTTACTTTTTTTGTGGGACTTAATCTTACAACTCCGATAAGTGCCTCTGTTTTGATGGTAACGGCTCCAATTATTGTCATGATATTGTCTGCCATTTTCCTAAAAGAAAAATTGCGTTTTCTTAAAATAGTGGGAATTCTTGTTGGCTTGGCAGGCACCTTATTAATCATTTTATATGGCAAAGGAAATCACCTAACTGCAACGAATCCAACCCTTGGAAATTTTCTGGTATTTGTAAATGCCGCATCCTATGCTTGTTATATAATTGTTGTCAAAAAGATTACCCAAAAATATCACCCTTTCACTTTTATGAAATGGATGTACACTATTGGTTTAGTGTTGGTTCTACCATTTGGCCTTCATGAAGTTCTCGAAATGACTCCGGAAGCCATCCCAATAAGTGGTCTGCTAAAAATAGGTTATGTAGTGCTTTTTGCGACATTTGGCACCTACGTACTCAATATTTTTGCGATTAGAGAGCTAAAACCAACAACGGTTGCCGTATTCATTTATTTGCAACCGTTGTTAGCCTCAGTTTTTGCAATAGCCTTAGGCAGCGATTCGCTCGATACTGTCAAAATTTTTGCTGCCCTTTTAATTTTTGTAGGCGTTTATTTAGTTACAAAACCTACTGAAAAAGTTAAATTTCAGGATTAAGATATTTCTAAATCTTTAGGGAATTTGTTGTGTTTTCTTGTATCCACTTTTGTCAGGACTCGGAAATCATCTGATTTTGGAAAATTATTAATTAAAACAATTAAAGCTTCGGGTAGCGGCATAATTTTCCGCTCTTTTAAGTTCATCCAAGCTCCTAACATTTCACAATGTGCCAGATTTTTTCCTTTGGTATCGTAAAAATTATGTCTGAATTCAAAAAAGGAACTATCCTCGCTCATTCCGGTCACCTCTAAACCAACAGTTACCGGAGCTCCCTGAAAAACCTCTCTAAAATAATAGATGTGCTCATAAAAGATAACAGGCCCTACATTAAGTACAGCCATTTCTTTTTGACCAAAACCATTTTCGATCAAAAAAGCCATACGAGTGTGGCTCATAAAATTTTGATATGCACTATTTGCTAAATGACGATTGGCGTCGAGATCACTCCATCGCACCTCAAATTTCTTTGTATACATGCTCTTTATTCTTTAAATCTAAAGATTAAAAATACAATTTAAAACTATGCGTGCATAGTTTATAGTGTAGAACTTGGTAACTTTTACTGGAAACGAATGATAAAATTCTGTTATCCAAAAATTTGTGGGTTTTCATAGCCGTTCCTATTTTTACCGTTTCTAGTTCGCTATATATTATGCCCATATTAACTGCCACCTATCAACCTCCCATAGTAATGAGAAATGCACATGTGGCTACTATATACCCAAACCTCTTTCGTCACGTAAACCATTTGACTCAGCAACGCGAACGCTTAGAATTGAACGACGGAGATTTTATTGATTTAGATTGGAGTTACGCTTCATCATATGCAACAAATCATCTTGTTATTATACTTCATGGCTTAGAAGGCAACGCACAACGTCCTTATATAAAAGGTTTGGCAAAACACTTGACATCAAAAGATCTAGACGTAGTGGCCGTAAATTTGCGTAACTGTAGTGAACAACCCAATCGCATATATGCATCATATCATGCGGGAGCAAGTGAAGATTTGGGTCATGTGATACAACATCTTTCTACAAAATATGCTTATGATAAGATTTCAATTTGCGGATTTAGTCTTGGAGGCAATATCGTATTGAAATATCTGGGGGAAACTCAAGATATCCCTGCAGCAATTGTATCAGCGGTAGCTGTGTCTGTTCCATGTGATTTATATGATTCTTTACGACAGATTGAAAAACCAGCTAATTTTATTTACAGAAACAGGTTTGTCAGACATTTGAAATCCAAGTTGTTTCAACGTGCCGGAGATTTCCCTGATGATATTTCTAACGAAGCAATAAAAGCCTGTCAATCGCTACTTGACATCGATGACCTGTACACCAGTAAAGCACATGGCTATAAAAATGCTAAAGAGTATTATTTAAAGTGTAGTAGTAAGAACTTTCTCTCACAAATTAGAATTCCTACCTTACTATTAAATGCTAAAAACGATTCATTTTTAGGCGCCGCTTGCTATCCGATAGCAGCAGCTGAAACTAATACAAGCTTATTCCTAGAAATGCCGGAATACGGGGGTCATGTCGGTTTTTATGATAAAAAAAATCTGTATTATCATGAGCGAAGAGCTTACGAATTTATTTCGCAATTTTCGTAAAACATTTTCTTTCCATAATCTAAAATGATTGTGCCGTTAATCGATAAAATCATTCATGTTACGGTTAACCCTTTTTCTTATTACATCACCTCCACCACACCGTTTGTATTTGAACGATTTTAGTTGAAAAAGCTTTATTAATTAACTTTTTTTATCAACTTTTAGCAACAACTAAAGAATGTTATTGAAGTTTTCTTAATTAAAACACAAACTCCATTATGAAAAAAAATTACAAAAAAGTCTTGGTCGCTTCTGCCATCGGACTCTCCTTTTTTTGTGCTGAAGCACAGGAAAAAAAACAAGGTGACAGCTTTGTACAGCCACCAAAATTTATGAAAATTGATGGTGAAGCTACTCAAAACAAAAGTGCTCAGAGTATTTTGAGTGAATATATTGGGTTGAACCATGCAAACAGCTACACTAAAATGGCCGAGCAAGTTGATCAACTTGGTATCACACACAAACGTTTTCAACAACGATATAAAGGTGTAAAAGTGGAGTATGGTATTGCCGTGCTGGACGCAAAAGGAAATAAAACTACTTCGCTGCATGGAGAATATTATAATGTAGACCGTGTAAATACGACGCCATCTATAAGTAAATCCCAGGCTTTACAGCGAGCGATCAGCCATACAGGTGCGCAAAAATATTTATGGCAAGATGCACAAGCATCTGAAGCTATGAATAATTATAACACTGGTGGAGAGCTAGTTATTCTACCTGATTTTCAATCAGAAAATGAAAAGGGTCTGTTAACTAATTACAATCTTGCCTATAAATTTGATATATACGCTACACAGCCTTTGAGTAGAGGATATCTTTATATCGATGCTCATTCGGGAGAGGCATTATATTACGATGCTATAATTAAGCATCTTGGTGAACATAGTAATTCAAGTACAGCATTAAAAACGGTGCATTTACCAAGTCGAGCTGAATTTGAAGCTGCTACATTAGCTACAGGAAGTGCCGCAACACGTTATAGTGGTACACAACCCATTACTACCAGAATAATAGGTAGTAGCTATGCATTAAGAGATAATACACGAGGAAATGGTGTAAATACTTACAATAGTGGACAAACTCAGTCCTATCCAACTACAGATTTTACTGATGCAGATAATAATTGGACTGCAGCAGAATTTAACAATACTGCCAAAGACAATGCTGCGCTTGACGCCCATTGGGGAGCAGAAAGAACTTATGATTATTGGCAAGCAATCCACGCCAGAAACAGTTTTGACGGTGCCGGTGCAGAAATCAAGAGTTGGGTTCATTATGGATCAGCTTATGATAATGCTTTCTGGAACGGATCGGTGATGACCTACGGTGATGGATCTTCTAATGGATCTGAAGGAAACGGAAGTTTTGACGCATTGACAAGTTTAGATGTCGCAGCACACGAAATTGGACATGCAGTTACTACGAATACAGCAAATTTAGCATATCAAAGGGAGTCTGGTGGTCTTAATGAAGGGTTCTCTGACATCTGGGGTGCTGCAGTTGAGCATTTTGCAAAAGGTAATGGGAACGATCTGGCTCCGGATGCTTCTATTTGGTTGATCGGTGACGAGATTGATCGCCGTACCGGATCTGCTGCTCTACGTTCTATGAGCAATCCAAACTCAGCCGGTGATCCGGACACATATGGTGGTACGTACTGGAAAAATCCTAATTGTGGATTTCCAACACAGAGTAATGATTATTGCGGTGTACATACCAACTCTGGTGTATTAAATTATTGGTTCTATCTAAGTACTGTAGGTGGATCAGGTACGAATGATATAGGGAGTTCTTTTAATGTTTCGGGAATAGGGATCTTAAAGGCTGCTAAAGTTGCTTATAGAACTCTTAGCGTGTATTTATCTGCTAATTCAACATTTGCCGATGCTAGAGCCGGAGCAATACAATCTGCTAAAGATTTGTACGGAGTCGATAGTGCCGAAGAAATTGCAATTACTAATGCATGGTATGCTGTTGGTGTAGGATCTGAATATGGTACCGGTGGAGGCATATCGTACTGTTCTTCAAAAGGAAACAGCGTTGTAGATGAATATATTAGTCGTGTACAAGTAGGTACTATAAACAAAACTTCTGGTGCTTCAAGTGCTGGATATGCTGATTATACATCAACCGCAACAGATTTAAACCTTAGTACTGCATATTCTATAACCATTACACCTACCTGGACAGGAAGAACATATAGAGAAGGGTATGCTGTTTGGATTGATTACAACCAGGATGGAGACTTTACAGATGCGGGAGAACTCGTATGGAGTAAATCAGCCTCTACAACGACTCCCGTAAGTGGTTCTTTCACAGTTCCTTCTTCAGGTGCATCTGGAGCAACAAGAATGCGTGTGTCGATGAAATATAACGGCATTCCAAGTTCATGTGAAACCTTCAGTTATGGTGAGGTTGAGGATTACACAGTTACCTTAGGTTCTGCTGCTGTAGCGTCTGCCGTGACGGGAATAGCAGAAGCTAGCGACATTGCATTATCTATATATCCTAACCCTGTCAACGGAAATGAATTCTCTATCAGCATGAAGAATCCTGCAGATGCAACATTTGAAATCCTGAATATATTAGGAAAGCGTGTTACTGCCGGTGTTGTTAAAGGTGCTATAGACGTTCAAAATTTATCTGCAGGTATGTATATTTTGAGAGTTAGCACTGCAACAGAAACCTTCACAAAACGTTTCGTTAAAAAATAGTTTATTAGTATACTATTCTTTAGTCATGAAATCCCTTGGAGTATTAACTCCAGGGGATTTTTTTTATCAGAAAACCAATGCGGATCCGTCTTTACGATCTGTAAAATAAATTTGTTATGGCTAAATCGTAGTGATCTCTGAAGGCAGTAAAAGAGCTTCCTGCCTTAATTTAAGTATGATCTGGGCCACAGCTATTGTATCCTTTTCGCAATAGGTGACTATTCTATCCAAGTTTTTTTCTTTATAATATACTTCGCCTACCTGACTTCCATCAATATCGTCTTTGGGAGAAGGAATACCCAATATATTAGTGAGTAATTTGAGAGATGTATAATGCTTATAATCTCCGAATTTCCATAATTCTAAGGTGTCCAAATGAGGTACTTCCCAAGGTTTTTTACCGAAGAGGTCTAACTTAGCGGGTAATGAAATTCCGTTGATTAATATTCGTCTTGCGATATAAGGAAAATCAAACTCTTTACCGTTATGCGCGCATAAAAGATGTTGCGGACGGTTAAAATGTGATTCTAACAGCTTTTTAAATTCAACCAAAAGCTCTTCTTCCTTTTCATTGTGAAAAGAGGTAACTCTAAAGCTCCTGTTATCGCCAACATCTGAAAAATATCCGACTGAAATACAGACAATTTTACCAAATTCAGCCCAGATCCCAGCTCTTTCATAAAACTCCTCAGGTGTAAAATCTTCTTTACGTTGATATTTTGTTTTCTCACTCCATAAATATTGCATTTCCGGACTTAATGCATCAAAAACTTCATGCAGGGGAACTGTTTCAATATCAAGAAAAAGAATATGCTCTAAATTTAATTTATGTAACATCAATCAACATATTTAAAGCTTCTTCCAAATAAATGTAAAAATCTCTAGTAAACGATTTACCATCCTTAAATTCTGATCGTTGATGTCCTAAGCGTACAATCGTGATATTTTCTTCAGGTATAGATATTACATACTGTCCTAAAATACCACGCATAACAAAAATTTTCTTGTCAAGATGGTTGGACAACCAAAATCCGTAGCCATACATAGCGCTATCAGCAAATCTGGGCTGAATCGCTTTGTCGGTAAAAGCTTCAGGCAACAGTTGTTGCCCCCCGTAATTACCTCCATTTTGAAATAACAAGCCAAATTTTGCAAAATCTCTAGCTGTACTGGCAATGCAGCAGTATGCTTTTTCCATACCGCTATCTTCACTATCCAACTGCCACAACCCGTCTTGACTCATACCCATAGGTTTCCAAAAACTTTCACTTAAATAGGAGGATAGATTTTTTCCGGTTGCTTTTTCTATCACCATTCCCAATAATTGCGTGTTTCCACTTAAATACTCAAAAGCCTCTCCGGGTGTTTTTATTACGTCCAGATCTAACATAACTTCTCGTATGTCAGTATCATAATATGCCTTTGCAGTAATAGAAAACGGACTTGTATAATGTTCTGTCCAATCCAAACCTGACGCCATTGAGGATAAATCTCCTACGGTCATCTGTGCTGCTGTCCCTTCAGAAAACTCGGTAAAAAAATCACCTACAGGCTGTTCAAGGCTTTTAATATGTCCATCCATAATTGCTTTCCCCAATAAGGCAGTCACAATACTTTTTGCCATCGAAAAAGAATTTGTTCGAGACAAACTATCATATCCCGGAGCATAATATTCATGCCAAACACTATCATTCTTTAAGATCAAAAAAGAGGTAGTTCCCAAAGCAGCGTGTGTACTATCCAAACGTTCTGAAGGCAAAATAGAATTGTAATACTGATGTTGAGGTATCTCATTAATTGTTTCAGCTGTTTTGATAGTGCGGTTATCAAAGTGTGGATAATCATCAATAAAAGCAGTCGTATGTCCGGTCATATACACAACACGAACTCCTTTTATGATATAGTCATAGTCGAGAACATATAGCAGTACTAAAAGGATTGCTACAGTAATCAAAAAACCTTTAATGATACGCTTAAATACTTTCATGAAATTTTATAATTGAGCCCTTCAGGGTGTTTGCTCCACTAATGTATGAAAATATTTTTGTACTCCTCAACAATTAGAACAATCGTTGTTGTGTATAGGGACTTTCATGCTCTAGCAACCATTTCTTTCTCCATAAGCCTCCGGCATATCCGGTCAACGAACCATCTGATCCGATTACCCGATGACAGGGAACTATGATCCATAGAGGGTTTTTTCCATTTGCTGATGCCGCAGCGCGAATTACTTTGGGATCACCGAGCTGTTTTGCGACATCCAAATAACTGACCGTTTGTCCATATGGAATTTTAGATAATGCTGCCCACACCTTTTTTTGAAACGAAGTACCCGAAGGATGTAATGGCAAATCAAAGGTTTTTCGTCGTCCATCGAAGTATTCTTTCACTTGTTTTATAGCCTCATCAAAATAAGGAGGTAATTCCTTATTACAAAGAGCAGAAGACACAATTTCTCCTACGGTAAATGCAGTAAGCCCTATAGCATCACCCACTAAATAGGCTTTACCTAGCGGAGTTTCAACTGTTGTAAAATATCTTTTACTTTTTGGATTCATTTTCATCAATGATCCCCATTTTCTTCGCTCTTTTTTGCCAGTTTTGTCGTGCTAATTCCTGCATATTATGCTCAACATCACTCTCATCAACAATTTCCAATCCTAACAGTGTTTCTATAACATCTTCCATAGTAACAATTCCACTTACTGAACCGTATTCATCTACGACTAAAGCAATGTGATTCTTACTCTCTATCAAACGATTAAACAACTCTGGTATCGGTAAATTACGCTCAGTATATAAAATATTCCTTCTAATCTCACCTAAGGTCTTGGTTCCGTTACCATTGGCCATTTCTTTAAACACCTCATCTTTTAACACCATCCCGGTTATGTTGTCGCTCTTACCTTGATATACCGGAACTCTTGAAAACCTTAGATTTTGATTTTCATTAAAAAATGATTCGATGGTGGTATCCTCACTGGCCAATTTCATCACTGTTCGTGGTGTCATGACATCCTTAGTGAAAACTTCTTTGAATGTGAGCAAATTTTTGATGACTTTTGACTCTGATTCTTCAAATACACCTTCTTCGTGTGCTATATCAGCCATTGCTGTAAAATCTTCTCGGTTCAACACAGATCCGTGATGTGCACTACCTCCCACAATTTTTGTAGTCAGCTGAAGCAACCAAAGAATACCAGTGTATCGCAGAGGAATAATCATAAGAGTTAACGCTTTTGAGGTAAAGTTTGCTAACAACTTCCATTTGCTGGCTCCTATTGTTTTTGGTATAATTTCTGAAACGACCAATATCAAAAAAGTCATAATTGCTGAGACCACTCCAACTACATTGACCCCCAATATTTCAAATTTATAAGGTAATTTTTCTGCCTGAACCCCCACCAAAATAGCACCTACGGTATGTGCTATGGTATTTATGGTTAAAATTGCAATTAGCGGTTGATCTACGTCTTTTTTGAGACGCTCCAGTGTTTCTGCATATGATTTTCCCTCTTTCTTTTTAATACTAATAAATGTCGGGGTTATGCTTAATAGCACGGCTTCTAAAACCGAGCATAAAAAGGAGAACATAATAGATACTACTGCGTAAATTATAAGTAAAGTCATAAAAGTCGGCTATACGAAATAAATGTATTTTAAAATACTTCAGAAAAGTATGGTTTTAGATCTACAAAGATCCATTTTAAATTATAATTTGTCCTTAAAATTAAGATAATTCCTACGGTTACTTGAGCTATGGTGTACTTTTTTTTGCTGAAACTTGTTTCATATAGGTCTCAAGATTGGATAATTCCTCCTCGGAAAAATGCTTTATAATCGCAAAATTTGTTTTCATAACAGCATAATTTTCCGGTTCAACTATGGGTTCGGCGTCTTGTTTTAAAAAAGCAATCAAATTTCCATTTTGCTCATTATAGACCTGCATAATTTTATCTAAGCTGGGACCGATTGATTTTTTGTCCGTTAAGTGACAGGTAAAACATCTCCCTTTGCCCATAAAAATCTCTTTTCCCTTATCAAATGCAGTGCGGGAAGTACTTTTTTTACCAATTGTAATGGTTTCCCTTTCTTTTTTGGCAGGTTGACACGCTACAAACAGAGATAAACTAAGTAACATCAACAATAATGGTTTTATGCTCATAGGTACGATTAGCTTTTTAAGATTGAAAATTATCTTTGATACTTTCTGCATCTTTAGTAAAACGATTTAATAAATCAGTGCTAAAGTTTGTTGCTATAGAATCATTGCTAGCGTTGACGTGATTACTGACTAAAGCCAATTTTGTCAGAGCATAATGCATGAATTCATATTCTTCATCGGGACCATGATCAGAAAATACCTCGATTACCTTGCGATACAACGTATTAATATCAGAATGATGTTCATTTTCATAATCAAATGACCATTTAATTTCTTTCCCTTTAGGATGCTCCATTAAAATTTCTTCTAAGGTCAAAATCTCACGCTCATTGATTACTCCATCCTCCATCGCAGCTACATACAGTAATTCTCCAAAGGATTGATACAATCTATCTTTATTTTCCATATGTCTACATAATTTATAAATTACCCCAGTAAGGTAGCAATATCTTTTGAAAAGTAACTCGCTATCATAGTCGCTCCTGCACGCTTTATTGCAGTAACTTGTTCCATCATCACCGCGTTATGATCTAACCACCCCTTTTCTGCAGCAGCTTTGAGCATCGCATACTCACCGCTTACCTGATAAACCGCTATCGGTACATCTACTGCTTCTTTGATATCCCGTACAATATCTAAATAACACAATCCGGGTTTCACCATAACAATATCTGCTCCTTCTTGAATATCCATTAAAGTTTCTTTGATGGCTTCATCGCGATTAGCATAATCCATTTGATAGGTTTTCTTATCTCCGAAGCCTGGTGCAGAATCTAATGCATCTCTAAAGGGTCCATAAAAGGAAGAAGCATACTTAGCACTATAGCTCATAATACCCGCATTAACAAATTTCTTTTGTTCCAGAAGTTCTCGGATTGCACGAATTCTACCATCCATCATATCACTTGGTGCCACAAAATCTGCTCCGGACTGTACGTGAGAGAGTGCCATTTTTGCCAACACATCGCAGGTAGGATCATTGGTAATATAGCCGTCTTCAACAATTCCATCATGTCCATAAGAAGAATATGGATCTAGTGCTACATCGGTCATTACTAACATCTCGGGAGCTAAGTCTTTAATTGTTTTAATAGCACGTTGCATTAACCCATTACTGTTCAATGCTTCAGTTCCTTTATTGTCTTTCAAATTATCCGCCACTTTAACAAAAAGCAACACTGCTTTGAGTCCTAGACTTTGTAAGGTTTTAACTTCGGATGCAATACCATCCAAACTATATCTGTAATAGCCTGGCATAGAAGCTATCTCTTCTTTTACACCTTTACCTTCGACAATAAAAAGAGGGGTTATAAAATCATTGGGAGTTATCGCATTTTCTCGTACCAAAGAACGAATAGCATCATTGGTTCTCAATCTTCTGTTTCTGCGTAGTTGCTGCATACCTTTGCTCTAATTTTATAGTGTAAAGATACTGATATATCTTAAGATTTCGGACGTAAATTTATACTGCGCTTTGGGAATCAAACCTACACATCTAAAAACTTTGGGAGCTAAAACTTTGAGTTATAACGCTTGCAAAATATAGGTTGTAACAAAATGCACATTACGACTACTTATAAAAAGACAATAATAATCTCAACTATGCTTACAATAACCAATTTGAACAAAACGTACCCTAATGGCACGCAAGCACTGAACAATGTAAATTTACACTTGGAAAAAGGAATGTTCGGTCTTTTAGGTCCCAATGGAGCGGGTAAATCTTCCTTGATGAGAACCATCGCTACCTTGCAGCAAGCTGATTCGGGTACTATACACTTTGATGGTATTGATGTTTTTAAAAATCCGGAAGCTCTTCGAAAGGTATTAGGGTATTTACCACAGGATTTTGGAGTATATCCTAAAGTATCGGCAGAATTGATGCTTAATCATATTGCCAAAGTGAAAGGTATTACGGATAGTAAAGTAAGAAAAGAATACGTGGGTGATTTACTCAATAAAGTCAATTTATACAATTTTAGAAATCGAAATTTAGGAGATTTTTCCGGCGGAATGCGTCAGCGTTTTGGTATTGCACAAGCCTTATTAGGTAATCCTAAGTTGATAATTGTTGATGAACCAACTGCTGGTTTAGATCCATTAGAACGTAATCGCTTTCATAATCTGTTGAGCGAATTGGGAGAAAATGCAGTCGTTATTCTATCCACTCATATTGTCGACGATGTCATTAATCTTTGTCAGAACATGGCGGTGTTTAATGAAGGGAAGATTTTGGTTCAGGGCAATCCTCAGGATTTGTCTGACAGGCTAAACGGAAAAGTGTATAAGAAACATATCGCCAAAGAGGAATTATCCCACTATGAATCCAACTACAATGTGTTGACAAACTATTTACGTGGTGGACAGCTTAATATTAATATTTATAGTGAATCACATCCCGAAGATGGTTTTGAGCGTATTCCCAATGATTTAGAAGATTTTTACTTCTATAGCATTAATCAGAAACTTTTAAAAACAGTTTAAAATGAAAGAAATATTAAATTTTGAACTGCAATATCGACTGGGCAGGCCCGCAACCTGGATTTATTTCTCATTAGGCGCATTGATTGCGGCATTACTGGCTGCATTTGAGCAATCTGCAACGGCAGAGTTTGTTAATAGTCCAAACAATATTACCGGTGTACTGGTTCCTGTTTCGGTTATTGCCATTTTCTTTTATGCTGCAATTATGGGGGTTCCCGTTTATAGAGATGCAGAACATAAAACTGCAGAAACTTATTTCACCTTTCCTATCAAACCCACATCGTATATTTGGGGTCGTTTTTTAGGGAGTTATCTTATAGCATCCTTGGTAAATGTCGGGATTGTATTTGGCGCTGTCATTGGCTTCGGGATCGGAGCATTTTTGGAACGCCCTGATTTTGGATCGTATACAGCATTCCACTTCTCTTCTTATGTTTTACCATTTATTTTTATTTTGCAAATTAATGCCTTATTGATTGGATCATTATTCTTTAGTTTGATGGCCTTCTTTAAAAAGATGCCGATTATCTATTTGGGAGGTATCGTTCTTTTTCTTTTATACAGCATCTCTGGAGAATTACTATCGAATCTTGACAATCAATGGCTGAGTATCTATCTGGATCCCTTTGGCGGAAGGGCTTTTAGTCTAGTGAAAAAATATTGGTCAATCAATGAACTTAACACAAATTCACTTCCGATATACGGTAAGTTTTTAATTAATAGAATGCTCTGGCTAAGTGCCGGAATAGTTCTCTTTTTAATAACTTTATTTCGATTTAATTATCAAACCTTTTTAAAATCTGCAAAACAAAAGAAACAAAAATTGTCGTCCGCAATAGTTCCTAAAGCGGTTACTAATATTTCACAGTATTTCAACAAAAAAAGTGAACGTCAAAACCTCCTTTCTTTAAGTAAAATTGAGACACTTTCCATTCTAAAAGACCCTGTGTTTCTTATACTGCTGATTATTGGGATTATCGTTGCATTATTTACTGTATATAAGGGAAATGAAACCTATGGTACTCCAAACTTACCATTAACACGTTATGTAGTAATGTATATCTCTGGAGGCCTATCATTACTCTCCATCATCATCCTTGTAATTTACTCTGGGGAAGCTGTTCATAGAACCCGCAAAAATAAAACGTTTGTATTTTACGATGCACTCCCGATAAGTGACGGGAGTCTCTATTTTTCAAAAATCATTGCTTTATTAAGCACGGCGGTACTATTAACCACCATAAACATAGTTATTGCGGTTTTATATCAAACGATTAATGGATATTTTACCTATGAGCTTGGTATGCAATTCGTGTATAATTTTGTATTGATCTTTCCCGGATTCGTCATGACCGTCTTACTTGCATTTTTTATTCATGTATTGGTCAACAATAAATTCTTAGGTCATTTTGTCGTCATTGCTTTGTATATCGGTTTGCCTTTATTGGTAACACTCGCGTTCAAAAGCACCAATCCGATGCTAATTTTTACCGGAGCCACTCCATTTTTTATTAGTGATCTCAATGGCTTTGGTCACTACTTAGTGGGTGTAAGCTGGCTTAATTTGTATTGGGTATTGGCTACCACGATACTAATGATTGTTGGAAAACTTTTCTGGACACGCGGATTTCATGCATCGTTCAAAGAAAGAATGGTTCTTGCTAAAAAACGTTTTACCGCACCAACGATTATGATGTTCTCTGTTACCCTCCTTTTATTTGTCGCAGTAGCTGGTTATTCTTATTACAATTTGAAAGTACTTAACACCATTAATTCTAGTACATACGGCGACAAAACGGGTGCCGATGCCGAAAAAAAATATACCAAATATATAGGCCAGGCGCATCCAATCGTGACTGATCTCAAAGCCTATATCGATATTTATCCGGAAGAAAGAGGTGTCATGGCACGAGGTGAATATACAATTACCAATACAGATCAAACTAAAGTTATTGACACGTTGTTGCTTGAGATGCAGTATCCAAATATGCACACAAAACTAAAAAAAGTACTATATAACGGTAAAGAATTACTACCAGTCTACAGCGACTCGGTGTATCGCTTATTCCTGTACAAACTTCCTGAAGCTTTGTTGCCTTCTGCTACTGCCAAATTGATTCTGGAAGTCAGTGCAGAGACTAAAGGTTTTGCTAACGAAATGGAAACACAGGTGCTCCACAACGGTTCCTTTTTAAACAATCAAATTTTTCCTAGATTTCATTATGATCGTAGCTTAGTGGATAACGGGGTACGTAGAAAACATGGTTTAGAAAAACTCGATTATCTCCTTCCTCCCAGAAGCGATTCTGCCGCTATTAAAAAGAATTTATTTAATGAGGATGCAGACTATATCAATTTTGAAGCTATCGTAAGTACAGCCGCTGATCAGATTGCTATTGCTCCGGGCAAATTGCATCGTCAATGGACCGAGAAAGATCGTGCATACTATCACTATAAGCTGGAGTCAGAAACGGATTTGTTTTTTAACGTAGTGTCCGCTAGCTACGATATTGAGCGTGCAGAGTGGATCGCTCCCAGTGGGAAAAAAGTCGCTATAGAAATTTATCATTCTCCCAAGCATAAAAAAAATCTAAAACATTTTATCGAAGGAGCTAAAGTAGCACTACAGTATTGTTCAGAAAACTTTATGGAATACCCTAACTCGGTCTTGCGAATTGTAGAGTTCCCTGCGCATTCAGTTTTTGCACAGTCATTTGCTACAACGATTCCATATTCTGAAGATTTCGGTTTTGCGGCAGATTTCGATAGAGCCGAAGATTTTAATTACGCCTTTAGAGTAACCACTCACGAAGTTGCACATCAATGGTGGGGACATCTCGTTACACCAAGTAAAACATCGGGAGCCAATATTATTTCTGAAACCCTGGCTGAGTATACCTCGCTTATGACGATGAAACAGAAATATGGGGAAAATGGTATCAAAAATTTCCTTAAATACTCACTTGATGATTATTTGCGCAGCAGATCTTTCAGTTTTAAACCTGAACGCACATTGCTAAATGTAGAAACCGGTCAACATATTTGGTATCGCAAAGGATCTATGATTATGTATCATTTACAAGACGTCATCGGTGAAAAAAGAATGAACGATGCCTTGAAAAAATTCACAGATGAATTTAAATATTATAGAAAAGGAGTGTATCCAACTTCGCAGGACTTATACACCGCCATTCGTACTATTACTCCGGATTCTTTAAAATATTTGGTAGACGATGGTTTTAACGAAATTGTTTTATATGAAAACAGAGTTACTTCAGCGAAGACTGAAAAGCTACCGAATGCTTTCTATGAAACAACCTTCACCGTAGATTCTAAAAAGATTTATTACAATGATTCAGGTAAAGAAAAATATGTAGACTCCACAGCCAATTATATCGAGATAGGTTTATTCGGAGAGGATATTAAGGACACGCTGGATGTTACTTTGAAAAATCCGTACTATCTGGAACGTAAATGGCTACAACCGGGAGAAAACACCTTCGTTGTGAAAACAAAGGAAAAACCATTACGGGCAGGTATTGATCCCTATAATAAATTGATCGATCGCGACTCAGAGGACAATTTACAGAGTATAGAGGAGTGATTACTAAAGTAGTATGACTAAAAGAAACCAAAAAAATTCAATTATTTAGGAGATAAAACCGTGATAAGAATGCGCTGTTCTTATTGCGGTTTTATTAATTAGTACGATCCTTCATGTAATAATTCAAAATCTGAAGCGTCTTAATTAAAGTACCCTTTAAGGCATCTAAGTAAATCAACCATAATTATGCGATTATCAACATTTGTATTCCTAAGTTTGATTCAGGTAGTTTCAAGTTTCTCTCAAAGTACCGTTTACACTGTAATTGATGAGATCACCAAGCAACCTGTCCCGTACGCTACGATTCAAACCTCAGAAAATCAAGGTGTGTATACCAATGAAGAAGGACGTTTCAGTTTCGCTACAGAAGAGTATGGAACCAAGACAGACTCCATATATGTCTCGTCTATGGGGTATGAAAGACGAGGTATTGCTTTAGCTGCACTGACCGATAGCACTATTTATATTCGGCCCCAAGCCATAGCATTAGATGGTGCATTTATATCTAATAAAAAGTTGACCGTTGATGAAATTATAGAGCAAGTCAAAGAAAATTTGGAGCAAAACTACAGCCATGATCTCAGTCAAAAACGTTTTTTCTTAAGAAAATCTGACTTTGGTAAAGTGCGACACATGAATATTGATTTCAAAAAATCAACTATAGAGGAGTTCGATAAAAAATTTCTCGATAGCGTAGTTGCATTATTACCGAAGAAATCAGAGTTTTATAGCGAGGTTCTTGGAGATTTTTATAAGAGTAAGGATGATGAAAAACTGACGATCATCAAAGCAGCAAAGCTGTACGACAAAAACAATGAAGGCTCTTTTGAAGCACTGGGAAAAAAAGTAGAGCAAATCTTTAAAGAAAACGTAAAACCAACTTCCTATTTAAAAATCAAATCCGGTTTCTTTTTTGGCACCAAAGTGCAAGTAGACTCAATCCTAAAGGCAAGTGAAGAAGCGAAGCAAGTAAAAACAGAATTGGAAAAACAAGACGACAACAAAGAATATGTCTCCAATCAAAAAAGCAACCTCAAATCTATCTTTGAAAACACACTCTATAACGAAGATTCAAAATTGGATATACTCCACAAGTTCGGACGTTATGATTTTGAATTGACAGACTACTCTATCATCGATGGGCACAGTGTATATGTAATTCAATTTATCCCCGGTAGAAGAGCTGATTTCAAAGGAACACTTTATGTAAACACCGAGGATTTTGCTGTTGTACGCATTGATTATGAAAACACCAAAACATTGAAAAATTTTGGCTTATTAGGTTTAAGCTATAAGGAAAATGTTTATAAAGGAAGAACGATTTTCTCCAAAGAAACGGATCATAAATACCACTTAAAATTTCTAGAAAAGTATCAGGGAAATATTTTTGGCGTTGATCGACCTCTCAAAATAATCGAAAAAAATAAGCATGTTAAAGGAAAACGAAAACAAAATGAGTTGTCTCTGGGCATTGATGTAGGGATGTCGCAACTGGTAAAGACCGAGCTTGTAATTTTTAGCAATACATCCATCAATGATACGCAGTATCAAGAAGTGAAAGAAGACTATACTATTGAACCTGAATATCTATCTAAATACGACCCCGATTTTTGGAACGGCCATACGATCATGGAACCTAACACCGCCATTCGTAGTTTTGAGGCTACCGAGGGTTTGTAGAGTTTGGACACCCACTAGTTTCTATTCAAAATGACCCCAAGTATTTCGTAAGACATATATTTTGATCTGATATTTTCCAGATTATCAATCTAAAGTATTGCTGAAAAAAAAGAAGACCGCCTTTTCAGGCGGTCTTCTTAATAAATTTAAAAGTTAAATCTATTCTATTATAAATCGTTGCGTTTCTCCCTGAATGTTAAGTAAATACATTCCAGTTTTAAGGTTGCCAACATTAATAGTGCTATTACTATTTAATGTACCTCTAGCAACTATTCGTCCAAACAAATTCATTATTGAATATGAGTTTTTAGCAGTTTTAGGATTTTCCATTGTAATCTGCAACATACTTCCGCCTTTCAGTGGGTTCGGAGCAATAGTGAAACCAGTCATATCGTTTTCATCCTCGTCTCCGTATATCGGAGCTTTTAGTCCGAAATCTGCTACAACAGCAGCCGATCCGCCGCACGACCCTTCATATATCTTAACATTAGTAAAGGTTGAATTATTTCCTGATCCTGCGTCATTATCATTAATAAACACTAAACGATCCATATTTCCTGTATAGAAACTACCTACTGGAATTATATATGTCGTAGTTCCGCCAGAATAATTGTCATAATTAGTTATTCCGTAATTCTGAGTACCATGAACTTTGATTACCCTTGTAGAAGTCAGGGTATTATCATTTTCAAAAGCAATTCCATGTATTTCACCTTGAGAAGTACTACTAAAATCAAACTCTATCACAGTATTTGCAGTGACGGTATAATTGAAAGAAATATACTTCCAAGTGTTGTTAGATAATGATAATCCATTACCAGAATTTACAATTGAGAAATTACCCGCCGCATCCTGAGTAGCAAACGAAGTGATACTAAAATTATTAAAATTAACCGACTCACACGTTGGATCCGGGACAATACTTCCATTAGAAATACTTAAATCATCGATACTTACATCCCCTTGCCAGCTAGTTCCGGTAACGGTATTAAGACGCAATTGCACACTAGCATTTCCTGCATAAGCAGAAAGATCAATATTAGCAGTATTCCAGTTAGTTCCTTGTGCTCCTGTTCTAGTAAATACACTGGTCCAATCTCCTGTATTATCTGTTCTGGCTTCTACAGCTAACGTACCTACCGCATTACCCACCATATGGTATTGGAAGCTTAATACCGGGGTAGATAATCCGCTGAAATTTAAACACGGTGAGTTCAAAATAGCTCTTTTATTAGGAAATCCATTTCCGTTTCCAGAAGCTTCTACATAAATGTAAGAAGTACCATCAGCAGCACTACTAGGTCCTGTTCCTGTTGATGGAGTACTATTAGAATTTATAGTCCAATCTAAATCATCTCCAGATGCTTGAGACCAGACACCAATATTTCCTTCAAAGCTCTCGCTGTATGGAAATGAAGCTACATCTCCAGAACACTCATCTCCACCTGGTCCAGGTCCACCACCATCACAAGGATTAATAAATGACACTGTTTGGTCGGTTTGTTGGTTACTACCGCCATTATTATTTTCATCGGCATCTTGACCCACACCACGCTCAGAAAATGCTTTCCAGATAATACATGAATACTGACCACCGTATAAATCTTGATCCGCCTGAAGGATCCCATCTCTACCAGATACAAACCCAGGATTGTTTGCTGTATTTTTTAATCCTTCTATAACTAGAGCCAAAGCAATGTTGTTACCACCTGTTCCATTATAAAAATCAGGATCAAACCCTTCGGCATCAATTAAACCCCAAGTCATATCCCACAATATAGTAGCGAACGCATATCCAACACCATGTGGTCTTGCTAATCCTCCTATATCTGCATAGTCCGTATTATTGATAGATCTGTCAATAGAATATGGCGTGGGTCGAATCCCGTCTCCATTTGTTGGTTGATTGAGCGCATAGGTACCTATTCCTCTAGGATCTGTTCCCGAATCTCCAGCTTTCATCGTAAGCATTAAACCAAACCAATCAGACCATCCTTCACCCATTTGTTCAGATCCTCCTAAAGTGTTAGAAGATGGACCCCCAACTAATCTGATAGAAATACCGTGACCATATTCGTGGGCGATAATTCCATTATCCAAATCACCATCTCTATCAGGATTTGGGCTCGTCCAAAGAAACATTTGCATTCTTGGATTACCACCATCACCTGGTGTTGCAAAATTTGCATTGTTGCTTCCACTTCCATCTTGCGCATCTGCATTTACAGAGTCACCTCCTACACCACCTTTTCCGTAGTTGTTTTCTTGAAAGTTTCCACTCGCTTCATTAAATCCATATTGATAAAAAACATCGTGCATGATATTATTCCAATAAAAAAGATTTGTTATTGCAGCATCATCATATGTTGCAGGTGCTTGGGTAAGATTTATTGGAAAATTAAAGTCTAAGTTACTTCCTCCGTCCGGAGAAAATCCTGTACCATTATTTCCATTTCTATCTTCTTGCGCCCAAACATTGTTACCTCTAGTAATGGTATATTCTGCCCCTGCACTCCCATTAGTATCATGCCATCCAAATGGAGATGCACTGGAGTTTGCCGGATCAGTTACTACAGAACGGTTACCATGACTGGGACTTTCTATTGGCATTGCGTATACATTATAAGAATCGGGAGCAAGTGCTGCGGTTGCTTCTGCTTCGGTCAGAACTGTTGGAAAGTTATTATCCAATAGTACAGACTCATCATGATTATGTGTTTCATGATCTGGCGTATCAAAATTACAGGTTATCACCCAATCTTCAGTATATAAAATTTCACCTGAAGCTGCATCTACATTGGCATTCCACCAATGCTGACCATCCTTCTCGTATATGCTAACATGCCATGTTAATATTAGTTGATCATCATGTTTAAGATAAACCTGCCTGGCCTTTATAGGTTCTAGAGAAATTCCAGAATCTTCATAAACAAAAGCGTCATTTGATCTGCTCATTGACCTTGATAACTTGGGCGAGCCTAAATTATGAGCTTTTGCTACATTCATAATAGCCCCTTCAGCCGAAAAAGAGCTCCTTGATGTAGTAACTTTCGATTTTAAGCCTTTTACAAATTGATCAATCTCCCATGTGACTTGATTATTGTTCTTAACAGTAAGCTTATAGGTTGCATACTGGATAGGGATTCCTTGGTAATACTGCTGTACATATACATGCTGTATGTCAGGGTTTAAAGAAGGGACTACATTGGTAACTTTCCATTCTGATACATCTTCGGCCGTCATAGCCGATTTAGCTGTTACGTTGTTGAAATGGTTTTGAACGACACCATCCATGATACTTTGTGCAAGTATCGACTGCCCTATAAATAGATTTAATAAGACAAAGAAGTACATTTTTTTCATAAGTGTATGAGTTTAAATTTGTGTTAACTAAAATTAACGAAATTATCAACATATCACATAAAAAACATTTTTAGTAAATAATATTTAACAATTTGGCATTTTTGTTGAATTTTTAATAAAATAAAAATGTACGATTATTTGAGAGTACTGTATCGGGTGTCAACCTTTGAGAATACTAGGGTTCTTAAAACATTCAGAAAGATTTTCTTGTATGCCTTGATAATCAAAAGAATAACTATCCCTTTTTACAATTACGGGATACCTGTAGCTTTTTTTTTAAACTTTTAAGGTAAAAATGTGTTTTGATCATTACACTAGATCATTTTGACTAACCAGATTACCAAAAAATTAAACAGTTTATTCTAACACGCATTTAATTTTGTTTAGGCATCTTTAATTTTAGGACAAAACAAATTCTGAGTATTCCATAAGTTTTTGTATCCCTATACTACTGACACCATGGATGGTACAGATCTGATACTTTCGCACTCCCTTTGACCATTTTTTTGACTGAAATAGTAGCGATAATTATAGCGTATAGTGCTGGTAACTTGGAAAATGAAAATAATACTGTAGAAAACTTTGTAAAATTGGGTGTCAGAGCATATAAAAGATAATTACACCATAGAATCTGAATATTTATCTATGCATGACCCCAATCTTTGGAACCTCCATACAATTCATGGAACCTGACACCGCCATTTGTAGTTTTGGGGTTACAGAAGATTGGTGAAAGTTTATTAAGCGTTATATATCATTTTAAGTTTGAAGTTATTCTAAAAACCTCCAAGTGATATAGATGCAGTCGACTATATCCTGTGAAGCAAAGGTTTAGGGATTTTTCCTTTATATTTGAGTAAGCATAAACTTGCTTTTTTTTAAAAATACACTGGCATTTCGGATATCCGGAAGTAATGAAATGGACTTAAATCAATCATAAATGAAAAAACAAACTGAAGACGCTGTTAGACTGAATAAGGTATTGGAAAAACTTGGGATTACCGGAAACGAACTGAGTAGAGAATTAGATTATAAGTCTCCTTCATCTGTATACCAAATATTAGAAGGTCATCAGAATAAAAAGCTCAGTAATAAAATGATAAATAAAATAATAGCTAGATTTCCCCAAATAAGCTACAAATACCTAAAAAAAGGTGAAGGAGATGTTTTAGTAGAAGATTCTACAAATGCTATATTAAAAGCTGAAATTTTTGGATCAACATATAAAGTCCCTCAAAATATAAATTTAAAAAATGAAGATCTGAGCCTCATTACTCTAAAAAGAATTCTAGAAGAGAATCAAAAAACCAACGAATTGTTACAGCACTTACTGGAAAAATTATGAAATAATTGACTACACCACAGCTCCGCAAAATCTTCTGACTTCGCTGCATAAACAAAACTAGATGCTAATATCTGATTAAAAGTCTAAGATAGAATATATTAAAGAAACCTAGAACAAAAAATAATACTCAAAGTATAGAGACATCGCGCAGCAAGTTTAATGAGAGACACTTATACCCAATCCAGAGGATTTTTTAGGACCTCAACCAATCGGGCTTCTTGACTCCCCGGTTCCGGATGGTGATTATAATGCCATTGCACCCGTGGTGGTAAACTCATCAAAATGCTTTCAATGCGTCCGTTTGTTTTAAGACCAAACAAAGTTCCTTTATCGTGAACCAAATTAAATTCTACATAACGGCCTCTACGTACCTCTTGCCAATCCCGTTGCTCTTTTGTATAGGGTTGTTCTTTACGTCGCTCAACAATTGGAATATAAGCTCTCAGAAAGCTATCCCCAACCGTGGTCACAAAATCATACCATTGCTCCATTGATATGCTATCTGTCGCCTTGCAATAGTCAAAAAATAACCCACCTACGCCTCTGCCCTCACTTCGATGAGGATTATAAAAATAGGTATCGCACTTCTGCTTATATTCTGCATAAAAATCAGGGTCATGCGCATCACAAGCAGTCTTACAAATAGTATGAAAATGCGTTGCATCTTCGTCAAACAAATAATAAGGCGTTAAATCCTGTCCACCACCAAACCAACTATCCACAATAGTTCCTGACTTATCATACATTTCAAAATATCTCCAGTTCGCATGTACCGTGGGAACCATCGGGTTTTTTGGATGCAGCACCAACGATAAACCACAAGCAAAAAAATCAAGATCTCCTACCTTAAAATACGATTGCATAGCCGGTGGTAAGGCTCCATGTACACCAGAAATATTAACCCCACCCTTTTCAAAAACAGCACCATTTTCAATAACACGTGTTCGTCCGCCACCTCCTTCCGGTCGTTCCCATAGATCTTCTTTAAATTTGGCTACACCATCGAGTTGCTCAAGTTGTGAGGTAATAGTGTCTTGTAAATCTTGAATGTATTGATAAAATCGTTCTTTCATCCTACTTTTTAATTGCTTTTCTATTTATTTTGTAGTGTATCCACCGTAGTATTTGTGGCTATGTTAATCAGGTTTTCTTTTTGTAACAGTTTGACCATCTCGGTAGTAGCTGCAACTACGGCTATCGGTAAGGTAATGATAAATCCCAGCACCGGTATAAACAACATCACTATAAAAACAGCGCCATTACCCATGGCTGTTCCTCGATTTTTTTTCACAAAATGTAGGCTTTCCTTGTAGCCAAAATGCCGTTCCATTGTATAATCCATGTTACCAAAACCAACATAATACGCTTGCATAATAAAAATCAAGAACGTTCCTATTATACCAATGATCGGTATAAAACTCAGTATGAGTAAAGGGATCATAAACAATAATTCCTTCAGTAAGTTTCTCATATTGATTCGTAAGCCACGAATAAGTTGTGCTGCAAACGATGTTTTACGGTGATTATGATGAGCAGTCCCTGTCATGTAGGCTTCTATCTTTTCAGAAACCGGACTCATAAACGGTGCAGATAAAGCCATCACCACATGTTTATAGAGAATAAGTCCCACTGCAAAAACCAACAATCCGCCGATAAAAATACTGACCGATAAAAATCCTTCTGCACCCCACTCCCAAATCCATGCTTTGGCAATAAATCTTCCTATCGGAGCTGATGCGAAATATGCAGCTGTAAAAAACAACGCTCCTGTAAAAAAACTTATTAGAATAGGAACAAAGAAGTATTTCCATAACTTGAGCTTTGACAACAGGTTTAACGCATTTCCGTAAGCCGATATTCCGCTAAAAAATTGTTTAATCATACTGTTTGGTTTAAGATGCTATATACACTAGTTCACCTTCAAAGTTAGTAATATTTTTGGCATCTGATACAGGTTTAGCCTCTTGCGTCATGCGTTGTAAAGATTCAATTGCATCTGTCATAGTTTGTATAGGATGCCCCGTAAACAACATCCGTCCAACCTTATTATTATGCAAGTCCATGGCGGTGTCTAATTTTTCGTTGGGAGCTAAGCGTTCGTGTAAATCGGTCACACGTTCTGCCCAACCTTCAGCTTTTTCTGTATTTTTGGACTTCTGATAGACGTATCTACAAAGTAACAAGTTCCACAATGCATGTCTAAACGCATTGGCCTTGCCATTTTTGTGGTGCAAATCACCGTAGCGCTTATTGCAAATTCTTAAGGTTTCTTGCGTTGCTTTCAACGTTGGAAAAACATATAGTGGATGTCGCATCATCAACCAGGCTAAACGCACCAATTGATTCAAGTTAAACCGTCGTATGAGCTCCCAGGCGGTCATTACGCACCATAGGCTTTTACAGCATCTACAAAGGCACGTGCATTTGCTACCGGAATATTAGGTAAAATTCCATGGCCCAGGTTAGCGATATACCGATCTTTACCAAACTCATTGATCATTTGTGTCACCATTTTTTTGATTTCGCTCGGGGGCGAAAGTAAACGTGAAGGATCAAAATTACCTTGTAAGGTGATATTGCCACCGGTTAAATACCTTGCATTTTTAGGCGAACAGGTCCAATCCACACCCAAAGCTGCAGCGCCTGATTTTGCCATCTCCTGTAAAGCAAACCAGCATCCTTTTCCAAAAACAATTACCTGCGTCTCGTCTTTTAAGGCATCAATAATCTGCTGAATGTATTGCCACGAAAACTCTTTATAATCGGTGGGACTTAACATCCCTCCCCAGCTGTCAAAAACCTGAACGGCATCCACACCATTGGCAACTTTTGCTTTTAAATAAGCGATGGTGGTATCTGTAATTTTTTGTAATAAAGCATGTGCAGCTACAGGTTGTGTAAAACAGAATTCTTTGGCTTTATCAAAATTTTTGGACCCTTGCCCTTGGACTGCATAGCACATGATGGTCCAGGGGGAACCAGCGAAACCAATAAGCGGAACACGATTCGCTAAACGCTCCTTCGTCATTTTGATAGCCTCCATAACATAACCCAATTCTTCATGTACATCAGGCACTATTACCTGATCGACATCTTTTACGGATCGAATGGGATTAGGTAACCATGGCCCAACACCTTCTTTCATCTCCACCTCAATATTCATTGCTTGCGGAATCACCAAAATATCACTAAAAAGTATGGCGGCATCCGGACCAATAATATCGATCGGCTGTACCGTAATTTCTGACGCCAACTCAGGGGTACGACATCGGGTGAAAAAGTCATACTTTTCTTTGATCGCCATAAATTCTGGCAAGTAACGCCCTGCCTGACGCATCATCCATACAGGGGGTCGTGATACTGTTTCTCCTTTTAAGGCTTTTAGAAATAAATCATTTTCTATCATAACGTACTATTTCCGAAGGTGTCGGTGTTTATATTAATTATTTTTTACTTTTAACTGCTTGATTGCAGTGACTATTACATTTTCGACCGTAGTTTTGTTAGCAACTATGGTAGTTTGAAAAAATTGTTCAGCTGCTGTGGCAGTCGTTTTTCCGATGCAACAAGCAATAGCATTTCCTGCATTATTTGTATTCATATAGCCCTGTACTCCTGAAGGACTAAAAAATAAAATACAATCAAAAGTACGTGAAAAAGTTTTGAATTGTGATTCAGTTCTATACACGGTTACTTCATTAAAGGCTACTGATTGTAACCTAAGATGCTTTGGCAATTCATCTCTTCTTAGATCTCCGCAAAAAAAAGTAAATGCTTCTTTTGCATAACTATTTGAAATTTTTTGTGCCAACAGTAATGCATTGTCTTCAGCTTCAACTACCTTAAAACCATGCAAACTTAAAAGCTCTTTGGTTGTATTTCCAACACAAAAACAGTTTTCGATAGTAAGATTTGCGTTTAAAATCGCTTTTACCGCATTTTTACTTGTAAATATAGCGTTTTTCAAAGAGGTTTGTTGTAGCTCAACAGCCAAAGGTTGTATCGCTATGGCATCATAATGCACTAATCCATGTCCCGAACCAAGCAATAATTCTTTTTGAGCAGGGGTTAATATTTTAGTTGATAGAATGGTCACAGCAAAGAATCAATACTATTTATTTAGAGGTTGCTAACGTTTTTTTAATCGAACGCATTAAATCTGCTCCTCCACTAGTCAAAATCTCATCTGCACATCGCGCTCCAAAACCTTTACTATCAGAAATAGCAATGGTTTTATCGACGACAAACTTCTGCGTTCCTTCCAAACTAAATAAGGCACCTTTGAATACTAAGGTTTCTCCGTGTAACTGCGCAAGTGCACCGATGGGCGCAGTACAACCACCTTCAAGACGTCTTAAAAATTCGCGCTCCACTTGGACGCATTGCTGTGTGTTCTCATCATTCAAATTTGCCAACGCCTCGCGACAATATGCATCCTCTTGCTTAGCCACGACCAACATAGCACCTTGTGCAGGCGCCGGAATCATCCAATCTAAATTGATAAAATTATCAGGTTTCAAATCAATGCGTTCTAAGCCCGCAGCGGCAAAAATAGCACCGTTCCAAGTATTTGATTTCAACTTTTGCATTCTGGAATTTACATTCCCTCTCAAATCAACAACCTTATGTTTTGGATATTTATGCAGCCATTGTGCTCTTCTGCGTAGGCTACCCGTTGCGATAAGACCCTCATCTGCTAGAAAATCAAGCCCTTTATGTACCAAAATATCATATACATTTGCTCTTGGCAATACTGCTGCTTCTACAATTCCCTGAGGCAATTGCGTAGGCACATCTTTCATGGAGTGTACTGCGATATCCACGGTATCATTGAGCATGGCAACATCTAATGTTTTAGTAAAAATTCCTGTAATACCTAACTCGTATAAGGGTTTGTCCAACACCAAATCTCCTGTAGATTTTACAGGAATAAGCTCGGTTTTATATCCTAATGCTTCTAACTGGGATTGCACTGTAGTAGCTTGCCATAGTGCTAATTCACTATCTCGTGTACCGATGCGTATCGTTTTGGTCAAAATCATCTGTTTTGTAAGTGAAATACCCTCTGAATCAATTCAATACTGTCATCTGCAGAGATGCTGTCATCTTTGAGATGATTCGCAAAATGATTCGTGATTTTTTGAATAATTCGATCGCTTATCAAATCAGCTTGTTCTTGATTAAAGTTTGCCAATTTTTTACGTTGTTGATCAATTTCAACTTCTTTTAAGGTCGTCAGCTTATGTTTTAGAGCTTTTATTGTAGGCGCAAATTTTCTGGTTTCTAACCAACTATCAAACTCAACCTTTACCTCATCGATGATTTTTTCTGCATGAGGGATATGTTTTTTTCGTCGTTCCAATGTATCATCTGTAATTTTTGAGAGATGATCTAAATGTATTAGGGTTACGTTAGATAACTCGCGAACATCTTCAGATACATTTTTAGGAATTGATAAGTCTAAAATCAATAATGGCTTGGTTGCATGTATGAGGTGCTTAGAAATCGTGGGGTGCTGCGCACCGGTCGCTACAATCATAATGTCAGAACTTTTAATTTCTGCCTGAATGTTAGCATAATCTTTTACTACCAAATTGAATTTTCCTGCAATTTTTTCAGCCTTTCCTTTAGTTCTATTGATCAATGTTATATGATCATTTTTGGTATGTTTGATAAGATTTTCGCAGGTGTTCCTACCTATCTTACCAGTACCAAATAAAAGTATATTCTTATTTGATATATCTGTTACATTTTTAAGAATGTACTGAACTGAAGCAAAAGATACAGAAGTAGCTCCCGAAGAAATTTCGGTTTCATTTTTAATTCGCTTACTTGCTTGAATAACAGCGTTAATCAAACGTTCCATAAAAGGGTTCGCCAATTGCATCTTCTTAGAAGTTTTGAAACTAAGTTTTAACTGACTTATAATCTCAAAATCTCCAAGTATTTGACTATCCAGACCCGTTCCCACTTTAAACAAATGAGAAATTGCTTTAGCGTTTTTATGTACGTAAGCAACTTTCTCAAACTCTTCGACCGTACCATGCGTATGCTCGCAGAGTAATTTAATTAATTGAAAGGGATGCTGTGCAAAACCATATAATTCAGTTCTGTTACATGTAGAGGTTACAAGCAAGGCTTCTACACCTTCTTCTTTTGCTTGTTTTAAAATAGCTATCTTTGCTTCTTCATTGATACTAAAATGACCACGTATCTCTTCGTCAGCTTTTTTATAGCTTAAACCAATAGTATAAAAATTTGTTCCTTTAGCTCGTAGGTGAGGCTCCATCCAAATTGTTGTAAATTTTTCCACCACAAAAATATTCTACTGTCCTGATAAAAAATAACGCCAAGGGTTTTATTAATAACGCCAAACGTTATTTTAGTCCATTACACACGTGATAAGCCCAAAATTCCTTATTTTTGTAGGGTTACAAACTATTTCTTTTGCAACAGTTTAGATCAATTCTAAATAAATTAAAAATTATTTTTATGGAAATAGAACTCAAAAATAACGCTGCAGGGATTCTTGAAGAAATCAAAATTGAAGAGGGTTTTTATATACTGAAATCCCAGAATGAGACCACTGATCATCAAACAGTTATACGAGAAATCGACAGTAGTTTTATCCAATTTCATTTTTGCATCAAAGGTGCGATGAAATTTAATTTCAACAATGGAAGTTATGCTATTAGTCTATCTGAAGATAAGGCCTTACTTCTTTATAATCCACAACGAGATCTACCGCTAAACATTGACATCGATAAAGAGTCGTGGTTGATTTCTGTTTTGATTTCTATTAAAAAATTTCATTCTCTTTTTTCTGCCGAAGCTGATTATATTCCTTTTTTAGGCGAAGGTAATCGCGATAAGAAATACTATTCTGATAGTGACTTAAGCCCATCGATGTCTGTCGTTCTTAATCAGATTATGAATTTTAGTTTACATCCTTCAATCAAAACCTTATACTTAAAAGGAAAAGTATATGAGTTGCTGGGCCTATATTTCAATCGTCCTGAAGATGCAGATATAGAGCAATGTCCTTTTCTGGTGGATGAGGAAAACGTTCTCAAAATAAGAAGAGCCAAAGATATCATTATAGCACGCATGTCTGAGCCTCCAACTTTGCAAGAACTCTCTAATGAAATTGGTTTGCCATTAAAAAAGTTGAAAGAGGGCTTTAAACAAATCTATGGGGAACCTGTGTATAGTTTTCTATTTGATTATAAAATGGAAGTTGCAAGACAATTGCTTGCCACCGGAGGACACAATGTAAACGAAGTTGGCTTAAAAGTAGGATATAGCACAGCTAGCCACTTTATAGCAGCGTTTAAAAAGAAATTTGGCACTACACCAAAAAAATATGTCATGAATCTAGGGTAATCTTTAGTCAAGTAACTCAGTACTTGGGATCCCTATTCCTTTTTGTAAAGACACAATAGAATCATACATTCCTCTAGCATCCTCATCGGCATCAGCCATGACAGATACAAACTCGAACTGATTCAATAATTCAAGAATAAACTGAAGTTTATCTTTCTCGACATCTACAATTATACGTTTCATCATTTGTTTTTTAAGTTCACCTAAAAATACTAAAAAATTAATAATGCTTGATTTTCTTTATCCGTATTTAACGATTTCTTATAAGGATCGAAGCAATTTTGTGAATTTTCAAAAAACATTTAAGAAGCTATACTCTATTGCACTATTACAAAGTCTTATGATATTTTTATAAGCCATACCTTGCGAAGTTCGTATTTTTGTGAAGCTTAAAAAAATAACTATGAGTAAAGGAGTTTTACTGGTTAATCTAGGTTCACCGGATAGTACTGATCCCAAAGACGTAAAAAAATACCTTGGAGAATTTTTAATGGACCCAAGAGTTATTGATGTACCTACCTGGGCACGTACTTTATTAGTTAAAGGCATTATTCTTAACACACGTCCTAAAAAATCTGCCGAAGCCTACCAAAAAATATGGTGGAAAGAAGGCTCTCCTTTAATTGTACTATCTCAACGCTTGCAAAAGAAAGTTTCTCGTTTTAGCGACATTCCTATTGGATTAGCAATGCGTTATGGAAAAATGAATATTAAAGATGGTCTACAACAATTGAACGATCAGGGTGTTGACGAGGTTCTAATCGTCCCACTCTATCCTCAATTCGCCATGGCTACTACCGAAACTATTTTGGTGCTCGCAGAAGAATTACGTAAAGAGTTTTTTCCTCACATGCGCTTTTCTGATCTGCCACCTTTTTATAATAACGAAGCTTACACAAAAGTGTTGGCTAAAAGCATTGCCGAGCAATTAGAAAATTTAGACTACGAACATCTCTTGTTTTCTTACCACGGTGTACCTGAACGTCATATAAGAAAGAGTGATGTTACCAAATCTCACTGTAAAATTGACGGGAGTTGTTGTCAAACAGCCTCTGCAGCACATCAATTCTGTTACAGACACCAATGTTATGAAACCACACGATTGGTGGCCGAAGAATTGCAGTTGAAACCTGATACATTTTCTACTTCCTTTCAGTCAAGATTAGGTTTTGATCCATGGTTACAACCTTATACCGATCGCACCATTGAACGAATGGGGAAGCAAGGCATTAAAAAAATGGCAATTGTTACTCCGGCTTTTGTATCGGACTGTCTGGAAACACTTGAAGAGATAGCTATGGAAGGTGAAGAAATTTTTCATGAGGTTGGTGGTAAAGAATTTACTACGATTCCTTGCCTAAACGACCGGGATGATTGGGCGCAAACACTATCTTCATGGATCAATGAATGGGCTGAAGTAAAAACTGAACTTGCATAATGGCAAAAGTCTCCACTGAAGCACTTGGGCAGGAACCTATAGGATCATTATTGATCAAACAAGCTTTGCCAGCTTCAATCGGGATTTTAGTCATGTCCTTAAACATTTTGATCGACTCTATATTTGTCGGTAATTGGATAGGATCCATTGCTATTGCAGCAATTAATGTAGTTTTACCTGTATCTTTTTTTATCGCAGCTTTAGGAATGTCTATCGGCATAGGAGGGTCTAGTATTATATCAAGAGCTCTTGGGTCTAATCAAAAAGAAAAAGCCTTACGTACGTTTGGAAACCAGATTACTCTGACTTTTATATGTACAATTTCTTTCGTTATTGTCGGACTCTATTTCATAAATGTTATCATTCCGCAATTTGGCGGTAAAGGTGATATTTTTGATCCTGCCAAAATCTACTACACCATCGTACTATACGGAGTGCCAATTCTTGGATTCGCCATGATGGGCAATACGGTTATTAGAGCAGAAGGTAAACCAAAATTTGCTATGATCGCCATGATCATTCCTACTGTTGGTAATCTGCTTATGGACTATGTTTTTATTAATCTCATGGATATGGGTATGCATGGAGCGGCTTGGGCAACTACTATTTCATATACTTTATGCTTTAGTTTTATTGCCTGGTTTTTCTTCTCAAAACATTCGGAACTTAAAATTAGCATTCGTCATTTGCGTTTAGATCGATCAATAGTTTCTGAAATCGCTTCTTTGGGCGGCGTAACTTTGGCACGACAGGCTGTTGTAAGTATTACCTACCTCTTAATGAACAATATACTTTTTGATCTTGGGCAAGAAGCTTTAGTTGCAGTTTACGCTATAATTGGTAGAATGTTAATGTTCGCTCTGTTCCCCGTTTTTGGGGTTACGCAAGGTTTTTTACCCATAGCAGGATATAATTACGGTGCCCTGCGTTTTCAACGGGTACGAGAAAGTATCAATACCGCTATTTTATATGCTTCAATAGTTGCCACTATAGTGTTTATCGGTCTTATGACCTTTCCGGCAGAAATCACCTCTCTCTTCATAAGTACTAACGAAAACATGTCTGCAAAAGAGCTCGCGCTCAATAACTTTGTATTATCACATACCGCCGAACCTATGCGCTGGGTATTTGCCGCCACGCCTATTATTGCTCTGCAACTCATCGGAGCTGCTTATTTTCAAGCGATCGGTAAAGCTATTCCCGCCTTGTTACTCACACTTTCACGACAAGGGTTCTTTTTTATCCCACTACTCTTAATCTTACCCAACTATTATGGAGAATTAGGTGTTTGGATTTCATTTCCAATTGCAGACGTTTTAGCGACCATCGTAACCGGATATTTCTTAAATCGAGAAGTACGTAAAAAACTATTAGTTCGACCAGCTACCTAAGATTTCTTTTGAATCGCCCAAGAAACGCAGTAATTTTTTATTAAAATAATATTAAATTCTTACTTTTAGCTAAGAATTTATAATCAATACAAATCTCCTCGAGATCTACAATACTTTTATTTTATGTTTTCACATGTTTTAAAGACTATCTGCCTTCTTTTTTATGCACTGATTTTTATTCATACGGGTCACTCTCAAGACATTGACCCTAAATATTATGAAGGCCTTGACTACCGGCTTATTGGACCTTTCAGAGGAGGAAGAAGTGCCGCTGTAACCGGAGTGCCGGGCAAACCAAATCTTTTCTATTTTGGTGCTACCGGCGGTGGTGTTTGGAAAACTACAGATGGCGGTCGTACTTGGGAAAATATTTCGGATGGTTATTTTGGAGGTTCTATAGGTGCCATCACAGTAGCAAAAAGTGATCCTAACGTCATCTACGTGGGGGGTGGAGAAAAAACCTTACGTGGTAATGTCTCTTCAGGTTACGGAGTTTGGAAAAGTGTAGATGCCGGCAAAACATGGAAAAAATCAGGTCTGCCTAAAAGCAGACATATCCCCAGGATCAGTGTGCATCCAACAAATCCTGACATAGTGTATGCTGCCGTTTTAGGGAATATATACAAGACTACCGAGGAACGCGGAGTTTATAAAAGTACCGATGGAGGTGAAAATTGGAAAAAAGTCCTTTTTGCCAATGAAGATGCAGGTGCTGTAGATTTAATTCTGGATCCCAATAACCCAAGAATACTCTATGCCTCTACCTGGAACGCCAGACGTACCCCATACAGTTTAAGTTCTGGTGGTGAGGGTTCAACCTTGTGGAAAAGTACAGACAGCGGAAAAACATGGAATGATCTATCCAAAAATAAAGGATTTGCCAAAGATACCTTAGGTATTATCGGAGTCACAGTATCCCCTGCTGATAGCGAACGTGTTTGGGCTATTGTTGAAAACAAAGAAAAAGGTGGCGTTTATCGCAGTGATGATGGAGGTACTACTTGGAGTCTTATAAACAGCGACCGAAGTCTAAGACAAAGGGCCTGGTATTATACCAGAATCTATGCTGATCCGGCTGACAAGGATATTGTGTACGTAGTTAATGTTTCCTATCATAAGAGTAAAGACGGAGGTAAAAATTTTAGTAGCTACCGAGCGCCACATGGAGATCATCATGATCTATGGATTGCTCCAGAAAACCCGAAACGCATGATTATAGGTGATGATGGGGGTGCACAAGTTACATATGACGGCGGAGAAACCTGGAGCACTTACCATAATCAACCTACAGCACAATTTTACAGAGTTACTACCGATAATCATTTTCCATATCGTATTTATGCTGCTCAACAGGACAATTCAACAATACGCATCAACCATCGCAGTAGCGGGAATGCAATCACCGAAGATGACTGGGAAGAAACAGCAGGTGGTGAATCTGCTCATATCGCAGTGGACCCTACAAACAATGATATTGTCTATGGAGGTAGTTATGATGGTTTTCTTACCCGTGTCAATCACAAAACCGGATCAACACGATCGGTGAGTGTGTGGCCGGATAATCCGATGGGACATGGTGCCGAGGATATGAAATATCGTTTCCAATGGAATTTCCCTATTCTGTTTTCTAAACATAATCCTAAAAAATTGTATACTTTTTCTAATCATGTACATGTAACCGAAAATGAAGGACAGAGCTGGGAGGTACTAAGTCCGGATCTCACGCGTAATGATCCAACAAAATTAAAATCTTCCGGTGGTCCGATTACACAAGATAACACATCGGTTGAATATTATTGTACAATCTTTGCCGCTGCCGAAAGCCCGTTGAAAGAAGGTTTATTATGGACAGGGAGTGACGATGGATTAATTCATGTGAGCAAAGATGGCGGTAAAAATTGGAAAAATGTGACACCGAAGGGATTGCCCGAATGGACAATGATTAACAGTATAGAGCCTAGCGCATTTGATGAAGGGACTTGTTATATTGCAGGTACCCGTTATAAATCAGGAGATTTTGCGCCCTACCTATACAAAACCACAGATTTTGGTCAAAATTGGATCAAAATTGTTCAAGGTATCGCTCCAGAACATTTTACTCGTGTGTTACGAGAAGATCCTAAACGCAAGGGATTATTATACGCCGGTACAGAAACCGGTATGTACATCTCTTTTAATAACGGAAAACTATGGAAACCTTTTCAATTGAATCTTCCTATTGTTCCTATTACCGACTTGACTATCAAAAATAATAATTTGATCGTTGCAACTCAGGGTCGAAGTCTGTGGATTCTCGATGATCTTACGCTTTTACACCAACTCACTTCTGATATTCAGGAGAAGTCTATGCATCTCTATCAACCTAAGCAAACAATTCGTATGGAGGGCCGTTCAAAAGAAGCGTCAAAAACCGAAGGAATGAATCATCCATCTGGGGTGCTTACTTATTTTTATTTGGATACCTATGATGCTAAAAAAGACACCATTTCACTTACTTATTTTAACAAGAATAAAGATACACTCGCCACTTTTTCAAATCACGCAAAAGAGAAAAAAGATCAATTGAACCTATCAGCAGGACTCAACACCTATTCATGGAATACCCGTGGTAAAGGCGCTAAAAAATTAGACGGCATGATCTTATGGTGGGCAAATCTGGATGGACCTAAGGCAGTTCCCGGCACCTATAGTGTAACATTGAATAAAAACGGTAAGATCGAAGAATCATCAGAATTTTCTATTACTGCCGATCCTAGAACCGAAGCGACGCCAGAAGCAATGCAAGCACAATATGATTTTATAACAGATGTGAATAAAACAATTCAACGTGCGCATTCTTCTATCGAGAAAATCAAGGAAATCAATAAAAAACTAAGTGCCTTTGAAACTCAGAATAGACAAAATACTAAGACCAAGGAACTTGTTGAAAAAGCTGCTGAGCTTCAGAAAAAATTTTCAGCCATAGAAAAAGCTTTGTACCAGACAAAAAATAAAAGTGGACAAGATCCTCTAAATTTTCCCATAAAACTTACCAACAAATTAGGCCATCTTAATGCATTGGTCGGCATGGGAGACTTTGGTCCTACGGCTCAAGACGTGGCAGTAAAAAATGAATTAACTGAAAAAATAGAAGCGCAGTTGACAATATTTGATGCTTTAATAGAAAAAGAAATTGAAAGTTTTAATAAAGCTTTCAACACATTGCAGCTTAAGTATCTATCGGTAAGTCAATAATATCAATTTAGCGTATCAAGCCAAATGTTAGAATATTATAATTACATAAAATCCCTGCACCTTATCTTTGTGATCACATGGTTTGCAGGGTTATTTTATATTCCCAGATTATTTATTTATCAAATAGAAGCGTATCAAAAATCTGAGCCTGAACGGACTATATTAACAAAACAGTTCAAGTTAATGACAAAGCGTCTTTGGTTTATAATCAGCTGGCCCTCTGCAGTTTTGGCCACCGGATTTGCCATTTGGCTACTTGTTCTTATGCCGGGTTGGTTACAGGCGCCATGGATGCATGTCAAGTTGGGGTTTGTAGTTTTATTGATTGGGTATCATCTAAAATGTCATCACCTCTACAAGCAACTACAACAGGATATTGTAAAATGGAGTTCGAACCAAATGCGATTATGGAACGAAGGTTCAACCTTGATTCTTTTTTCGGTTATTTTTCTCGTGATCGTACGGGATGCTGTAAATTGGATATACGGAGTCATCGGTATATTTTCATTAGCAATCATGTTGATGTTGGGGATAAAAATATACAAACGCATTCGAGAAAAAAATCCAGAAGCTTAATCTAATCGGTATGAAGTCTCCCTCACTACATATCCGTGAAGCCATACCAAGTGACGCCAAAGATTTACTAGCACTAAAAATGAATTACCTGCGCACTACGCAAACGATTCCGCTGTATATTGAAGAATACGCAAACGACCGTCAAGCGGAAGCTGAATTAATTCTGCGATATCAAAAACAAGCAAACAGTCTATTATTATTGACTTATAGTGATGATCAACTGGTGGGAAATATTGATATAACCGGTAACCAACGCCAAAAATTACAGCATACTGCAGTTGTCGGAATGGGTGTACATACCGCTCACCATAACAAAGGCATAGGAGCAGCCTTATTACAACAAACAATCCATTGGGCAAAAACAAACTCAATACTCAAAATTCTTTGGCTGGAGGTATACAGTTCTAATTGTTCAGGCATAGCCCTGTATACTAAGCTAGGTTTTACGAAATGTGGAACTATTCCAAAATTTTTTAACGAATCTAGCGGATATGTTGATAAGCATACCATGTATTTGATGGTTTAGTTTATAGACATTTGTTAAAACGGGGCTTAAACTCCTGTAATTCGTGGTACTTCGTGAGTTTTCCTTATCTTCGTGCAACTTTTAGCAAAATCTTATGATTAAATCAATGACAGGCTTTGGTAAAGCAGTCCTGCAATTACCTACAAAAAAAATTACCATCGAGGTTAAATCTTTAAACAGTAAAAATCTGGATCTTAATGCAAGAATACCTTCTCAATACAGAGAAAAAGAATTAGCAATGCGTAATACGATCGCTAAAACCTTGCAACGTGGTAAAGTTGATTTTGGGCTTTATGTAGAGGTAACAGCCGAAGAAACCTCTACTCAGGTAAATGCTGCTGTAGTTAAAAATTACATGGAACAACTTCGCGCTATTCATAGCGGTGCTGATATGGAATTGATGAAAATGGCTGTTAAAATGCCGGATGCTTTAAAAGTTGAGCGTGAAGAAATCGATGAAAAAGAGTACAAAGCAATCACAGATGCTTTAGCTACCGCACTTGTAGAGATTGAAAAATACAGAGAAGATGAAGGGAAAGTATTGGAAGAGGATTTTATTAAACGGATAGAAAAAATAGCAGAGCTTCTTGAAAAAGTCATTGCGATCGATCCCGAACGTATTGATGCCGTAAGAGAACGCCTACGTAAAGGTATCGCTGATTTGAAAGAAGCAGTGGATGAAAATCGTTTTGAGCAAGAATTGGTGTACTACATTGAAAAATTTGATATCACCGAAGAAAAGGTTCGTTTAAATAATCATTTAGAATATTTTACATCTACTTTAAATTCTGATGATTCGAATGGTAAAAAACTAGGCTTTATTACGCAGGAAATTGGCAGAGAAATTAATACTATTGGCAGCAAATCCAACTATGCTCCGATGCAACAACTGGTAGTTCAGATGAAAGATGAGCTAGAAAAAATCAAAGAACAATTACTGAATGTTCTTTAAGTCAAATAGCTTAAAATTACAGATCCCAACGATCAAACTTTAAAAATATATTTCAATGGAAGGAAAGCTAATCGTTCTTTCAGCACCCTCTGGTAGTGGTAAAACCACTTTAGTTAAATATTTATTAGCTCAAGAAGAGCTCAAATTAGGTTTCTCGATCTCTGCTGCCTCTCGGGAACCGCGTGGTGCTGAGATTCATGGTAAGGACTACTATTTTCTCTCCCTGCGTGAATTCAAAGATAAAATTAAAGCCGAAGACTTCTTAGAATGGGAAGAAGTGTATCGAGATAGTTTTTATGGAACGCTTAAATCTGAAGTTCAGCGATTATGGGATAGTGGAAAACATGTTATTTTTGACATCGATGTTGTTGGCGGACTCGATATTAAAAGAATCTACCCGGATAGAACATTGGCTATTTTTGTAAAGCCTCCGAGTATTGAAGAGCTAAAAATTCGTCTCAAAAAGCGTAAAACAGAGTCCGAGGACAAAATTAATATGCGGGTAGCCAAAGCTTCTACAGAATTAGCAACTGCTCCGCAATTTGATGCCATTATCACCAACGATGATTTGGTAAAAGCAAAAGTCGAAGTCTATCAATTAGTTAAAAAATTTCTCTTAGGATAGTTTTTAAAACTCGAGTATCTTTAAACATATGAAAAAAAAGATCGGACTGTATTTTGGCACATTTAACCCTATTCATATCGGGCATTTGGCAATTGCAAATCATATGGCAGAATATTCCGATTTAGACGAAATCTGGTTAGTAGTTACTCCACATAATCCGTTTAAAAAGAAAACCTCCTTATTAGACAATCACCATAGGTTAGAAATGGTATTTCAAGCTACCGAAGGTTATGACAAACTTAAACCAAGCGATATTGAGTTCAAACTACCTCAACCTAATTATACGGTAAATACCTTGGCCCATCTATTGGAGAAATATCTGGACTATTCGTTCGGCTTAATCATGGGCGAAGACAACTTGAAGGGTTTTCATAAGTGGAAAAACTATGAAACTATTTTAGAACACCATAACATTTATGTGTATCCAAGAATCGCTGAAGGGAGGGTAGATAATCAATTTAAAGATCATCCAAAAATTCACCGTATTGCAGCACCTATTATGCAGGTTTCATCAACATTTATTAGAAAGGCGATCGCCGAAGGCAAGAATATTCAGCCTCTGCTGCCCCCTACTGTCTGGAACTATATTGATGAAATGAATTTCTATCGATAAACCCTTTCATCACAGTCCTATATAAGGCACCGTGATGAAAAGATTATTGTTTTATTTTCCTGGGAAATCTGCTTTTCTTTTTTCCAAAAATGCAGTAGTTCCTTCTTTAAAATCTTCGGTACCGAAACAGCTTCCAAAAGCCTCGACTTCCATATCAAATCCATTAATACCATCCTCATAACTGGCATTCACAGCTTTTATGGCTGCGCGTATAGCAACGGTAGAGTTTTTCATGATCCTTGAAGCAATCTTTTCCGCCAACGGCAACAAATCCTCCTGTGTGGTTACATGATTTACTAAACCATATTGCAGCGCTTGATTAGCATCGATCATACCGGCAGTCATAATCATTTCCATAGCTCTTCCTTTTCCCACTAATTGCGGTAAACGTTGTGTCCCTCCATAACCCGGAATAACACCTAGAGAAACTTCCGGCAGACCCATCTTTGCTGTATCACTCGCTACTCTAAAATGAGCAGCCATTGCCAACTCTAACCCGCCGCCTAAAGCAAAGCCATTGATGGCAGCAATAACCGGTGTTCCCAAATTAGCTACAAAGTCAAAAAGTAATTCTTGCCCTTTTTTTGCTAATTTACCACCATCTGCGACAGAAAAATCAGCAAACTCCTTTATATCAGCTCCTGCTACAAAAGCTTTTTCACCACTTCCTGTGACAATAATCACTTTGACTTCGAGATTCTCATCAAAGAATTTAAAAGCTTCGTGAAGCTCTTGGATAGTGTCTTTGTTAAGCGCATTTAATTTTGAAGGACGATTAATGGTGATCCTTCCTAGATTATTTTGATGTTCTACGGAGATGTTTGTGTACATACTACTATTAATTTATTAAAACCGAATGTTATATCGTTTCTGATATTTATCTTTGAATTATTACAGTAAAGCTACAAATATTTGTGGCTATTCTCGAGGAAACTTTACGATAAAAACGGTCCCTCTATGCTCCTGTGATGTAAAGGTAATACTTCCTTTATAGGTTTCCACAATGTTTTTGACCATTCCCAATCCCAGTCCCATACCACTGGTTTTTGTAGTAAATTTTGGTTCGAAGATTTTTGTGATATTTTCCTCTGAGATACCTATACCATTATCTGAGACGGTTATAACCACCTTTTCTTCTTCGGTATAAACGTTTACCATTATCTTTGGGGTGCGATCATGTGGTATCGCCTGAATTGCATTTTTAACCAAGTTTGTAACTACACGAATAAGTTGCGTACGATCGAACTTAGCCACGATTTCTTCTTCCTCTGAAGGAAAAACGATATAATCTTCATTAAAAATATCTAACGCCAATCTTGTAATCTTAACTACATCAAGCATTTCGCTTTTTTGAGCAGGCATTTGAGCAAAATTTGAAAATGCTGATGCAATCGAGCTCATCGTGTCTATTTGTTGTATCAACGTTTTGCTGTACTCCTGAACTTTTTGACGGATATCCGGATCTGCAGGGTCGAATTTACGATCAAAACTCTGTACCGTAAGACGCATAGGAGTTAGCGGATTCTTAATCTCATGAGCCACCTGTTTTGCCATCTCTCGCCAAGCCGCTTCGCGTTCATTTTTGGCCAGTTTGACAGCACTTTCTTCCAATTCATCAATCATACTATTGTAGGCATCAACCAACGAATAGATTTCAGCACTGGCATTGCCAATGGCAATTCGTTTATTGCGTTTATCCAAACGCGTTTGATCAATCGTATCAGAAATCGTTTTTAAGGACCTAGTAATATAATTTGATAAAAAATAAGCGATCGCAATAGCGATAAAAAGCATAAAAACATACACCTCTCCAAGACGCTTTAGGAATTCGAATAGCTCTTTAGAAAGTAAATCATCATCCTCCAGATACGGTAAATTTAAAATAGCCAAAGGTTTTGCTCTACTATCGGAAATATAGGTGTAGGAAGATCTGAACTTCTCTCCCTTTTTTTCGGATTTGATTAAGAAGCGTTTATCATATAGCGAAGCCAACGTGTCAATAATAGTCGTGCTTAATTGTTTTGTTAGGGTGTCCTCTATGAATGTTGCTTCAGATCGTATCAGCAAATCCCCGGATAAATCATAAATATTAATCGGCATCCCATGCTCCTCAGAAATCTGATAAATTCGATCCCTCTCTCTAAAGATGGAGGTAACATTCTCTTCGTTTACCGGAAACGTTGTGCTGCGTAATGCATTATCAATCGCTATTTTGATACGTTCTTCTTTTCTTTCCAATCGGTCTTTGTGATAATCCTCGGCTTCTTCTTTATATTGGTAGATCGTTACCGCGGCAATTAAAATAGAAGCAATTAGAACCAGTAAAGTCATAGAAACAAAAATACGGGTACGCAAAGAAAGTTTAAGTAGCTTCATACAGAGAGTTAATGCCTAAATATAGCAATTATCACACCAAATTAACCAATTAATTAAATCACGATCTTATAGAAATTACTAACTTTACAGTAGTATTTATCTTATGAGTTCACCTAATCTTCTTAGCGTAAAAAATCTTTCTATAACTTTTGCGGTAGATAACACCCAACGTCGCGTTATCGAAGATCTGTCATTTACCATTAGACGTAAGGAAATTCTTGGTGTCGTAGGAGAATCTGGTAGTGGAAAATCCATCACCTCTCTTGCCGTTTTAGGATTACTGCCCAAAAACGCCACCGCTTCCGGTGAGATTTTATTTAACGGAGTCGCGCTATCACAATTGTCAAGTAAACAATTGAGCGATATTAGAGGAAATGAAATTGCCATGATCTTTCAGGAGCCTATGAGCTCGTTGAATCCTTCTATGCGATGTGGAAAGCAGGTGGCTGAAATATTACAAAGGCACACCGAACTTAAACCGAAAGAAATAAAAAAAGAGGTACTATCCCTGTTTAAAAAAGTACAGCTTCCTGATCCCGATAGAGCCTATACGGCTTATCCACATGAATTAAGCGGCGGACAAAAACAACGTGTTGTTATCGCTATTGCGATTGCGTGCAAACCTAAGTTACTAATCGCAGACGAACCCACCACCGCATTAGATGTTACAGTACAAAAAGAAATAATTGAGTTACTCAAAAGCTTACAGTTAGAGTACCAAATGAGTATCCTTTTTATCTCTCATGATCTTGCTTTAGTTTCAGAAATTGTGGATACTGTCTTAGTAATGTATCAAGGTAAAATGATAGAGTATGGATCTGTTCAAGAGGTTTTTAAAAACCCTAAAGCGGAATATACGCGTGCGTTGCTATACGCCCGACCTTCTCTAGACCAGCGACTTAAAAAACTGCCGACTATAAAAGATTATCTAAAAAAATCCACTTATACCACCGACATTGTCTCGACAGCAGCACGCAAGGAACGTCATGCAAGTTTGTATGCTCAACCTCCGTTGTTAGAAGTGGTTGCTTTAGAAAAGTGGTTTACATCTAATGATGGTTGGTTTCGAAAAAAGGTAGTAAAAGCGGTAAATAAGGTTAGCTTTTCTTTATATGAAGGAGAAACACTTGGATTAGTTGGAGAATCCGGTTGTGGAAAATCAACTTTAGGAAACACCATTCTACAACTTCATCGTGCTGATGCGGGTGAGATTTTTTATAAGGGTAAAGACATTACAAAGCTTTCATCTAGTGAATTGAGACTCTTGCGAAGAGAAATCCAGTTAATTTTTCAGGATCCGTTTGCCTCCTTGAATCCAAGGCTAACGATTGGTGAAGCAATCATAGAGCCTATGAGGGCACACAATCTATACGAAAACGCGACACAGCGTAAAATAAAAACGTTGGAGCTATTAGAGCGTGTCGGTCTGGACGCTAGTCACTTTGATCGCTATCCACATGAATTTAGTGGCGGGCAGCGACAACGTATTGGAATAGCTAGAACAATTGCTTTGTCTCCAAAACTTATCATTTGCGATGAATCTGTAAGCGCTTTAGATATATCTGTCCAAGCACAGGTGCTCAACTTATTAAATGAATTGAAAGATAACTTCGGGTTTTCCTATATTTTTATATCTCACGATTTAGCAGTAGTAAAATATATGTCTGATCAGCTGGTGGTCATGAATAACGGTAAGGTTGAAGAAATAGGTGATGCTGATGCAATCTATAAGAACCCAACCAAGGAATACACCAAAAAGTTAATTAACGCAATCCCTAAAGGAATATAAAAACATAAAAAAACCTGTTGTTCTTAAAAGACAACAGGTTTATCTTATTGCAACTTGGGGTAGATGCAACTAATTAACAACAAAATTTACATTAATAAAAAAACCTTTTTTGCTAAATACATACAGTTTGAAATCAATTCGATAGTAGGTTTTACGGATTGCTGTATACGGTTAAATTTATTTTTCATGTCGGTTAAAATAACGTGGTTAAACTTCTTTACTTTTTTTAAAAAATTGGCTTTCCTATTTTTGGATTACTAAGATGCAAAAAAAAGTAAAATCCCACGTTCAAAGACAATTATATTCGACAAAAAGCACAAAATTTTAACATTTATGCCTAGAATATCCGAATAGTGGTTGAAGTAATCCTTCAAGTAAAACCTGTAACCACTATAAAGGCCAGAATATTTGTAAGAATATTCTGGCCCTTATATTTTATAAATAATTAGCGTTATATATGCATTTCTGGTATTTCCCCTTCAATTAGTAAATTTCCTTCTGTCGCATCCTCAATTTCCTCTACCGTGACCCCAGGTGCACGCTCTAGTAATTTAAAGCCATTTTCTGTAACTTCTAATAATGCAAGATTAGTAACTATTCGTTTAACACATCTCACGCCTGTAAGCGGCAAACTACATGTTTTCAAAAGTTTAGATTCCCCGGCACGATTGGTATGCATCATAGCGACAATAATATTCTCGGCACTTGCTACGAGATCCATCGCACCACCCATACCCTTAACCATCTTGCCGGGAATTTTCCAGTTCGCAATATCCCCGGTTTCAGAAACTTCCATCGCTCCCAAAATCGTTAAATCTACATGTTGACCCCTGATCATCCCAAAACTGGTTGCAGAATCAAAAAAAGATGCTCCTGGCAACGTGGTTATTGTTTGCTTACCAGCGTTAATAATATCTGCGTCCTCCTCCCCTTCAAAAGGAAATTGACCCATTCCTAAAACTCCGTTTTCACTTTGAAACTCAACAGCTATCCCTTCAGGTACATAATTTGCAACCAAAGTAGGTATACCAATACCTAAATTGACATAGTACCCATCTTGCAATTCTTTGGCAATTCGCTTTGCTATTCCGTTTTTATCTAACATGTACCTATATTTTTTTTCGAACTGTTCTTTGTTCTATTCTCTTTTCGTAACGCTCTCCCTGAAAAATACGTTGCACAAAAATCCCCGGAATGTGAATTGTATTTGGATCCAATTCCCCGGCAGGAACCAACTCTTCCACCTCAGCAACCGTAATTTTAGCCGCTCCGCACATGCATGGATTAAAATTACGAGCCGTTCCTTTAAAAATTAAATTTCCGGCTTCGTCTCCTTTCCATGCTTTAACGAAAGCAAAATCAGCTTTGAATGCTTCTTCAAGAATATACATCTTTCCATTAAATTCTCGGGTTTCTTTTCCATCGGCCACCTCGGTTCCATAACCCGCAGGTGTATAAAACGCAGGGAAGCCGCCTTGTGCAGCACGACAACGCTCTGCCAATGTGCCTTGCGGTATAAGCTCTACATCGAGCTCACCGCTCAACATTTGTCTCTCGAACTCTTCATTTTCCCCTACGTAAGAAGAGATCATTTTTTTGATTTGCTTTTTTTGGAGTAATAACCCGAGACCAAAATCATCAACCCCTGCATTATTAGAAATACAGGTTAACTCCTTAATGTTGAGTCTGACCAATTCTTTGATTGCGTTTTCCGGGATTCCGCAGAGTCCGAACCCCCCCAACATTAGTGTCATAGTATCGGTAACGCCTGATAAAGCATCAGAAACATTGTCTACCGTTTTTTGAATCATATCGTTTTAATTTTAGCACTTTAAAAGTACTAAAATTAAAACGATATGCACAACTTTATCTATTGATTAAACCCTCTTTACATGAGACTAAAATCCAAATTCATCTTCTAACGCTTCTTCCTGCTTTTGACTAGATTTATATGCTTCACAATCCACTGCGATGGAGAGGTTTTCAGGTCTTTCAAAAGCCTCTGTAGACACATTTAACGTTTTATCGGCATAGCATTTTTTCATAAACAATCCCCAGATAGGCAATGCCATCGTAGCACCTTGCCCAAATGTTACTGTTTCAAAATGAGTAGCACGATCATCTCCACCTACCCAAACACCGGTACATAAATTAGGGACCATACCCATAAACCAACCATCACTCTGGTTTTGCGTAGTTCCTGTCTTTCCTGCTATTGGATTTGTAAATTCATAAGGATATCCTGTAATTACGTTTTTATAATCGTACCGTGTCCTTGATTTTGTTCGCAAACGCACACCGGATCCGGACTGCGTAACACCTTCCATAAGATTAACAGTTACATATGCTGCTTCTTTACTGATAACGTCTTTAGTTTCTGGGACAAACTGGTACAATACTGTTCCATTTTTATCCTCAATACTTGTGATCATCACGGGTTTGGTGTAGATTCCCTGATTTGCAAAGGTACTATATGCACCTACCATTTCTGATAGTTTTAAATCTACAGAACCAAGCGCTATAGAGGCAACGGGTAAAATATTAGATTGGATCCCCATTTTTTCGGCAAGCCTAACTATAGGTGCCGGACCAATACGATCCATCAAACGGGCCGAAATAGTATTAACGGATCCTGCAAGGGCCGCTTTAAGGCTTAAATACCCTGAATACTTTGCTCCTACATTCTTAGGTGTCCAATCGTTTTCGACAACACCGTGAGAGCCCACGGGAATCGTAATTTGAGAAACCGGGAGCGTATCACAAGGTGATAGTTTTAGTTGATCAATCGCAGTTGCATACACAAAAGGTTTAAAAGTGGAACCAACTTGTCGTGCCCCCTGATACACATGATCGTATTGAAAATGTTTATAATTAATACCCCCAACCCAGGCTTTAACCTGACCAGTTTGTGGCTCCATAGACATCAAACCGCTTCGCAAGAATTGCTTATAATACAAGATCGAATCTTTGGGTGTCATGATAGTATCGATTTCCCCTTTCCAGGAAAAAATTTTCATTTCGGTTTTCTTATCAAAAGAAGCTACTATTTCTTCTTCACTCTTTCCCTGCGCTTTCATTTTAGCCCTTCTTGCAGAAGTACGTATAGCTCTTTTTATAATGGAACTTACTTCCTGTTTCGTTAAGTCACGAAACGGGGAAGTCTTATTCTCTTTTTCCTGTTTATCAAATTCTTTTTGAAGATTTGCCATATGCTCTTGAGTAGCTTCTTCGGCATACTTCTGCATACGAGAATCGATAGTTACATTGATTCGCAAACCATCACGATAAATATCAAAAAACTCTTGCTCTCCATCCTCATTTTTGCCTTTTGGATTAGCTTTTACCCAGTCTGCCATCCAACTACGCACATACTCTCTAAAATAGGTTGCCGTTCCATCAGAATGTCCTTCTGGTGAATAGTCCAGTTTTAGTGGTAAAGCTTGTAAACTATCTTTTTCGGGCACTGTGATAAAGTCGTACTTTTCCATTTGAGCCAGAACTACGTCCCTGCGCTCTCTAACCATTTCTGGTCTTCTCAATGGATTAAACAGAGAAGAATTTTTGAGCATTCCGACTAATACAGCTGCTTCCTGAATTTCCAATTCTTTTGGATTCTTACCAAAGTAAATTCGTGAAGCAGAACTAATACCAATAGCTTGATTCAGGAAATCATACTTATTTAGATACATCGTTATGATTTCATCTTTGGTATATTGCCTCTCTAACCTAGTAGCGATTACCCATTCCTGTATTTTTTGAGTATAGCGCTCAAATTTATTACGGGATCCTCCCGTAAATAATTGTTTAGCCAATTGTTGAGAAATGGTACTGGCTCCTCCTTTAGTCCCTAAAAAGAATAGCGCTCTAAGCGTCCCCCTAGCATCAATACCAGAGTGTTCATAATACCTAGCATCCTCTGTAGCTATAAGTGCTTCAACTAAAAAATCCGGTAAGTCTTCATATTGAACAGGCGTACGATTTTCCTTGAAAAAAGTACCGATTTGCTTACCATCGGACGAAATAATTTGCGTTGCTAGATCGTTTTGAGGATTCTCAAGTTCAGCGAATTTTGGCATTTCACCAAAAACACCCATACTTGCTAACAAAAAAACGATAGCTATAAGCAGGATACCACTTGCAAAAGTGATCCAAAACCACTTTATATATTTTAAATTTGGATTCGAAGCAGGTTTTTTGGTAGTCTTTTTTGATTTAGGTGTTGCTTTTGCCATATGTTAAGGATTTTTTACATGCTCTATTCTTAAACCCACATCGGTTACGCCTTCAAGAGCATGTACCCCGTGGATTTCACCATTCTTTCGCATCGCATGTTGCAGGGAAATTTTGTATTCCCCTTTTTCAATAAATTTTACTTTCTCTTTGTACCACAGTTTATTCTCTTTGAGATCGGTAAACCCAGTGCCCATCCAAGTACCGTCAGGATAAGCCATTTCATATTCTAAGGTGTCTGACACTACTTTCCCGTTCGGAAATTTTATTTGGCCTATCAAAAACAAATTGCTGAAAGGGTACTCATTCGTATTACGCACGTTAATAAACAAGTCATACGACTGTACTGAATCAAGCTGAGGAATTGAAAATTCTATATACTCATCTTGTTCCCAAGCACCATTAACCGTTGTGTACTCATCAAATACTTGTTCCGTATCACAAGATGCTAGAATGAAGAAAAATAAAAATGGTATATACTTAAGATTTTTCATTCTTATTTGATTGAGAATTGCGCTTTTGATCAGGTTTTGGACCTTTTTTTCTAGACGGCTTTCTTTTGGCTCTTTGATTAGAATTTGCTGTGGTGGTTTCTTTTTTATTGGATGCCGTAGAACCCTCTCTAGGCTTACGCTTAGTATTCCGGTTTTTACGTTTTTTCTTTGTTCGCTTGGGTTGATCAAATCTTGTTAAGCTATCTTGACCTACAACGTTTCCAAAATCGTTTTTAGTATCATCCAGTAATTCTAAAGCATAATCTTCTAGACTTTGTACCTTTTGATCCTTTTTATTTAATTCTATAATCTCATTAGCATCTTCTGTAGATATCTTATGCCAATTCATCCATTCGCCTTCGTAAGCATACCACAGATGACCCTTAAAAATGTCTATTTTTTGACAAACAGCCGTTCCCTTTTCTGTTCTTAGTTTTACCTCAGTTTTAGGAAAGCTTTTTAAAGCGTCTATATAAGAATCAAGTTCGTAGTTTAAACAACATTTTAGCTTTCCACATTGTCCGGCTAGCTTTTGCGGATTTAGTGATAACTGTTGATACCTTGCTGCACTCGTGTTTACAGATCTAAAATCCGTAAGCCAGGTTGAACAACACAATTCTCGCCCACAGGAACCAATCCCACCAAGTCTTGCAGCTTCTTGTCTAAACCCGACTTGTCGCATCTCGATCCTCGTACTAAATTCGTGTGCGAATTCTTTAATCAGTTGTCTGAAATCTACACGCTCTTCTGCCGTATAATAAAACGTAGCTTTGGATCCATCACCTTGGAATTCTATGTCAGAAATCTTCATTTGCAGCTTGAGTCGAATCGCTATCTCACGAGCTCTGACCTTCATACTATCTTCACGATCTCTCGCCGTCTGCCATATATCGATATCTTTTTGTGAAGCTTTTCTGTAGATTTTTTTAACTTCTTCGCTATCTACGGAAACCTTTTTCTTTTTCATTTGAACGCGCACTAGTTCTCCAGTAAGTGTTACTACACCAACATCATGCCCCGGAGAGGCTTCTGTCGCAACGACATCTCCTATACTTAGCGTTAAATTTTCCTGATTATTGAAAAAAGCTTTCCTACCGTTTTTGAAACGCACTTCTACTATTTGAAAAGGTGCCACACCACTGGGAAGTGTCATGTTGGCTAACCAATCAAAAACCGTTAATTTATTGCAACCATCGGTACCACATGTACCGTTATTCTTACATCCCTTTGGTTGTCCGTCTTTACCGGAGGAACAACTACTACACCCCATATTGCTCTACTATATTGAAATTTGTCCATGATCCTCATCACAACAAATATGGTTCTTATTCATATAGAAATTCTTACAATTTCTATGATCTCAATTGATAAAGATACTATGAAATATCTAATCGACCACAGGATACTAAAAAAAATAGAATCACTGCTTATATTTCAGCACTTCAGACCTTCCTTTTTTGAAGATTTTATTACTGTTTCCTTTGCCTTTACGCAACGCTTTTTGTTCCTCGTACGGCAAACTATTTATCTCTTTACATGCTGTAGAACAACATGTGTCCATCGCTTCTGCACATTTTTCACATTGTATAAACAGCAAATGGCATGCTTCGTTTGCACAATTTACATGTGTATCACAAACTGCACCGCACTGATGACAATTCGCTATCACATCCTCTGTTATTTTTTCTGCACGACGATGATCAAATACAAAGTTTTTACCCTTAAATTTATTTTCAAGCCCTTTTTCATTTACTTGACGGGTATATTCTATGATCCCTCCTTCTAACTGAAAAACATTTTTAAAGCCTTTATGCTTATAATACGCACTAGCCTTTTCACAACGAATTCCGCCAGTACAATACATCACCAGCTTCTTATCCTCTTTGTGATCTTTAAGATCTTCTTCAATAATATCTAAGGAATCTCTGAAAGTATCTACATCGGGGGTGACAGCACCTTTAAAATGGCCGATTTCGCTCTCATAATGATTACGCATATCTACCAATACGGTGTCAGGGTCCTCAATTAGCTCATTAAATTTAAAAGCATCTACATGAACACCCTTATTGGTTACATCAAAGGTATCGTCTGCTAAACCATCGGCTACAATTTTATTCCTGATCTTCACTTTTAATTTCAGAAAAGATTTTGCCTCATGTTCGATAGCGATATTAAGTCGGATATTTTCAAAAAAACTAATACTGTCTAGATGTTCTTTGAATGCATCGAAATTGGGCGCGGGCACAGAAAGTTGAGCGTTCACCCCCTCGGTAGCCACATAAATACGACCGAGTACTTCCAGTTTATCCCAATTAATAAACAAATGATTCCTGAAAATTTCAGTATTCCGAATATGCGCATAGGTGTAAAAAGAAAGCGTAAGCCGCTCAGTTCCGGCTTGATCAATTAAGGCTTCTCTTTCTTTTGCGCTTAATTTGTTGTACAGTTGCATGCTATACCTTCATTTTAAGTTAAAGAAAAATTTATGCAAAAATACAAAAATTGACGAGTGTCCCGGTTTTTATTTTTTAGAACCTTTATTTATATAAAATTAGAGCATAAAAAAGCCACGAAATATTAGTTTCGTGGCTTTTTTGGGCTAATTCGTTATTTAATAGTTTATTACTAAAATATTAGAATAACGAAGCTAGCCTCCTTCGACTATACAATTACTGATTTTAGTAGTTGTACAGCCATCCAGCGTATGAGTTACCACACTTTTAAGAAATTTCATCTTACATCCTCCTTCCTCATAAATTGTTCATGTTGCTTTTCTGTTAGATGCAGCTTCTAAAAAATCGTTGCGTCAACCTTCCAAAAAAATCTTTCTGTTGATAAAAAGCATTTCATATATCTGAATTTAAACTCCTCATACAAAAAACTTATAGTACCTTAGCATAATCATTATAAAAAGAGAGACAGCACAATGAGTACGGAAAAAGATGCTAAATTAAAGGCGCTAAAACTAACGTTAGACAAACTAGATAAGGCATATGGCAAAGGAACGGTAATGAAAATGGGCGATAGTGCCGTTCAGGAAGTAGATGTAATTTCAACAGGATCCCTTGGATTGGATCTCGCCATGGGCGTGGGTGGCTACCCACGAGGCAGAGTCGTAGAAATCTACGGACCCGAATCATCCGGTAAAACAACACTTACATTGCATGCAATTGCACAAGCACAAAAAGCAGGTGGTATCGCAGCTTTTATAGATGCAGAACACGCATTTGATCGTTTTTATGCGGAAAAGCTGGGTGTGAATATTGACGATTTAATCATCTCACAACCCGACCATGGGGAGCAAGCTTTAGAAATTGCTGACAATCTTATTCGATCGGGAGCTATTGACATTATTGTTATTGACTCGGTTGCTGCTTTAACTCCTAAAAGTGAAATTGAAGGTGAAATGGGGGATTCCAAGATGGGTCTGCACGCACGTTTAATGTCACAGGCACTAAGAAAATTAACAAGTTCGATTAGTAAAACGAATTGTACCGTAATATTCATCAATCAATTGCGTGAAAAGATTGGGGTTATGTTTGGAAATCCTGAAACCACAACTGGTGGGAATGCACTAAAGTTTTATGCTTCTGTACGTTTAGATATTCGCAGATCCACTCAAATTAAGGATAGCAATAGTGCTGTTATGGGGAACAAGACCAGAGTAAAAGTGGTTAAAAACAAAGTAGCTCCTCCGTTTAGAACAGCTGAATTTGATATCATGTATGGTGAAGGAATTTCGAAAAACGGAGAAATTATAGATATCGGCGTTGATTATGAGATAATCAAGAAAAGCGGTTCATGGTTTAGCTATCAAGACACAAAATTAGGTCAAGGTAGAGATGCTGTTAAGAATCTACTTAATGACAATCCTGATCTTATGGAAGAATTAGAAGTTAAAATAAAAGAGGCTATTAAAATAGCTAACGAATAAATAGGTGGCTACACCAAGTCCTCAAAAGTTTTATACGTTTTGACCGAAAAGACTCCAAATCATGGGGTCTTTTTGATTTTAAGAAAACTTTAGTCCTTCATCACGCAACCTCAAACCTACACTGTCATCTACTTATTAACAACATTATACCCCGAACATTATGAAAACGTTATTCATACTACCACTAATCATACTCTGTATTAGTTTTACAAGTTGTCTGGATGATGATGATGCAGTTAACTTTTTTTATGAAGGACTACCTATTGCCACTGCTGAGCTCCCCGAAGAACTTGTTAAAGATTCAACGTATACAATTAAAGTTTCGTACTTTAGACCGACTTCATGTCATCTTTTTGAAGGTTTTGACTATCAAAAAAACAGAAATGAAAGAACTATTTCTGCAATAGCTTTAGTAAGTGAAGCAACTACTTGTGAAACTTATGAGGAGCCAAGGGAAGAAGAAACCTCTTTCAAATTTTTGGTAGGGACCGAATCTAGCTATATCTTCAAATTTTGGCAAGGTAGAGCAACAGATGGATCTTCTAAATTTTTAATAATAGAAGTTCCTACGGCTGAAGCTAAGGTGAAAAATTAACTAAAATCGTATACTATTAGTGAGTTTGGAGCAACTCATAGAACAATGTAAAAAAAGAGACAATAAAGCTCAAGAACAGCTCTATCGTCTTTTTGCTAGTAAACTATTTTCTGTGTGCTTAAAGTACTCTGATAATCAGGCAAATGCTGAAGACACGCTCCAAGATGCGTTTATTACCATATTTAAGAAAATTGATCAATTTAAAAATAAAGGTTCTTTTGAGGGCTGGCTCAAACGGATTGTAGTAAATACCGCGTTACAAAAATATAGAAACCAAAAGGTTTTTGAAATTTTTAATGAGGAGCAACTAGAAGATCCATATATCGATCTTGATGACGAATCAATATCGTTAGATTATCTTCTTAAGATCATACAGCAATTACCACATCGTTATCGATTAGTATTTAATTTATACGTCTTAGATGGATATTCACATAAAGAGATTGCAGATTTGCTTAATATTTCACAAGGTACATCCAAATCTAATTTGGCACGCGCCCGTTATATATTAAAGGAAAAAATAGAACATCAAAATGAAACACAAGTACAATCGATTGAAGGAAGCAGATGAAAGATAAGAAACATATAGATCGCTTATTCCAGGAAAAATTCAAGGATTTTGACGTTAGTCCTAATGCGAAGGTGTGGGAACGAATTAAAGCATCTCAAAAAGAAGACCGTAAACCACTTATCTTACCGTTTTGGTACCGTATTGCTGGTGTCGCAAGTGTGGTTCTTCTACTTAGCACTATAGCCATATTTTGGCTGAATCCCTTTGGATCACAGACGAATCTTGTCGTCGACTCTCCTGAACAAGACAGCAACTCTGCTCCTGCTATTGTGGACACTACTGTTAAACCAGAAAAACCCGGAATTGAAATAACTAAAGAGATAGTTGCTGACAGAAAAAATATCACTTCCAAATCAGAAAATAATCAACAGGTGGTAAAGACCGAAAAGGTTAAATCAAACACCACCATACTTCAAAGCAGCTTAGCAGTAGAAGAAAAAACTGATAGGCATCCTTTAAATAACAATAGACACACACTTAATAATCCTGTCCTGGCCGAATCAGATACTATTAATTTTAATAAGGAAACAGTGCGTATTGCTACTTCATCACAAAAAGACTCGAAGAAAGAGGCCATCACGCCCACTGATGAAAAATCAAAAGTGTCATTGCCTGATGCTGTTTTAGACACGCTTGACACTACTGCAATCTCAGAAAACTCAAAGGAAGTTCCCGAAGCACTACCCACTAACGAAAACTCAAATAAAAAATCACTTTTTGATGTTATCAAATCTGGTGAAGAAACTGAAGTTGCTGAAAATGATACACGACAAAAAAGATGGAACGTTACCCCTAATATCGCCCCGGTATATTACAGTTCAATTGGAAACGGATCCTCAATTGACCCCCAGTTCAAGGACAATAATAAAGATGGTCAAGTGAATATGAGTTATGGTATTCAAATAGCCTATGCCGTAAATAAAAGAATTAAAGTGCGCTCCGGTGTGAATAAAGTTGATTTAAGCTACAATACTGAAGGTATTGGTTTTGGACCTTCAATTGTTGGACGAGAACTACAGAGTGTTAATTATAATACGGTTGCAGACGAAATAGAGATCACAGATTTCAAATCTCCTAAACCGGTTGCATTAGATGTCAATGGTGAATTTATCAATAAAAAGCAAAACGTAGGCTTTCTAAACCAACGACTGAATTACATTGAGGTTCCTTTAGAGATTGAATATGCATTAATTTCAAAAAAGATCGCAGTACAAATGATCGGAGGATTAAGCACACTTTTCTTAAACGGTAATGAAATCTCGGTTCAATCCGGTGGTTCTGAAAGCTCAATAGGTACAGCAAATAATCTGAACCCGGTGAGTTTTAGTGGAAATATTGGTGTAGGCTTGGATTATAATCTATCCAACCGTTTTCAAATAAATGTAGAACCGATATTCAAATATCAGCTCAATGCCTTCAGTAAAAATGATGGGAATTTTAAACCCTATTATTTTGGAGTGTATACAGGTATTAACTTTAAATTCTAATTGAATCTAATAAGCTTTGCAGAATAACCTCCCTGCACTGTATTTTTAAAGATCTTTTATCTTCTTGCGTCAAACCAACCGTTGTAATCATGGGATGTAATACAGCTCTCATTTTACCCGGGCTTCCGCTTAGAAAAGTATAAGAAAAACGTTTCTTATTGTCTAAAAAGCTTAAGGGCACAATCGGAATCTGATAATCAATCGCCAACCTGAAAGCTCCATCCTTAAATTCATCCAACACTATAGATTCGTCATCCGGCACCCCTCCCTCGGGAAAAATACAAATGCTGATACCGGTATCTAACCGCTTTTTTGCTTCTTTAAATACTTGCGTTTTGCTTCGTTGACTGTTACGATCAACCAATATACAGGTACGTCTATAGAAAAAACCAAAGATTGGGATTTTGGTTAATTCCTGTTTGCCAACAAATACAAACGGATTTTTTACACAGTACAACATAAGCATTATATCAGCCATAGACGTATGATTGGCTATAAACATATAACTACTATTACAGTCTAAGTTACCCTTTCTCTTTACTTTGGGCAGAAATCCACTACCGTATAAAACAATGGTCGCCCAAAATCTGGCTAAAAGGAAGAACTGTGGATACCAACGCTCTTTCGAGGTTAATAACAATAACACAGGAAAAAGTATAAGGATAGGCAGGGCCATAAGCACATAAAACCAGACGCGCCATAGAACGATCAAAAGCTTTTTTAGTATTGACATAGCGTCAAAAATACATAATTGGCTTGAGCTATCTGAACAAAAAAATTACCTTTGTTCAAATTAAAAAATTACTATGTCCAGAATACTTACAGGAGTGCAAAGTACAGGTACTCCTCATTTAGGAAATCTTTTGGGAGCTATCATTCCAGCCATACGTATGGCCAACGAGCCTCAAAACGAATCTTATCTATTCATTGCTGATATGCATTCTTTAACACAGATCAAAGACTCAGCAACCTTAAGAGAGAATACCTACTCAACAGCAGCAACGTGGTTGGCGTTTGGACTGGATATAGAGAAAACTGTTTTCTATCGTCAAAGTGACATTCCACAAGTGACAGAATTATCATGGTATCTTAGCTGTTTCTTTCCATATCAACGTCTAACGTTAGCCCACTCATTCAAGGATAAAGCAGATCGACTTGAAGACGTAAACGCCGGTTTATTTACGTATCCTATGCTTATGGCTGCGGACATTTTATTATACGACGCAGAGATTGTTCCCGTAGGAAAGGATCAACTACAGCACATTGAAATGACACGGGATGTTGCATCAAGAATACACAATCAAATCGGAGAGCTTTTTGTAATGCCGGAAGCGCAAGTACAAGAAGACACAATGTATATTCCGGGTACTGATGGGGCTAAAATGAGCAAGTCAAAAGGAAATATCATTAATCTCTTTTTATCGGATAAGAAATTGAGAAAGCAAGTGATGAGTATTGCAACAGACAGCATTCCGTTAGAAGAACCGAAGGACCCTGACACTTGCAATGTTTTTGCGTTGTATAAGTTACTAGCTAATACTGAGCAAATTGAAAAAATGCGCAACAATTATAAAGGTGGTAATTATGGATACGGACATGCTAAACAAGCCCTCTATGAAGTTATCATCGCAAAGTACAGTAAAGAACGAGAATTGTATAACTACTATATGAGCAATCTAAATGAAGTTGATGAGATTCTCAAAAAAGGCGCTCAAAAAGCCTCGGTGACAGCCTCTGAGGTATTAAACCGAGTACGAAAACAAGTCGGATATTAACTATTACTTCTATCCGGACACAATAAAAACGGAGCATTTTTCATCAAAAAAATGTTCCGTTTTAAATTAATCAATAGTTTTTTATTTTATCAAAACACCACGTTGCTCTATTACCGGTAAATCTTGCAATGCATTTTCGTTAATGGTGTGTTGTTTGAAGATATATTTTTTATCATACAGCTTACCGTCAGCAAAAAAGGTCACCGCAAACTCATTGTTCATGGCCAATAATTCTTCTTGAATCATTTCTATCTTAGTGCTTGATTTTGCATCTACTGTACCAATACCATGACGAAGCAATGATGTTTTGCGCTCGTTATCATATCCCTTCGTTACTATTAAAACCATTTCGATAGCCGTATCCCCATCATTGATAATATAGGCTACCCAATTTTGAGCCAAAAACTCTTCATCCCATTCTTTAATAATTGCGATGTATATATCTTTTACCTCAGGTATATCAATATCCTTTCTCACTTACAGCGTTGCTTTAAATTGCTCTAAAAATCTAGTATCATTCTCACTTAACATACGTATATCAGTAATGCCGTATAATAAGAGAGCAATTCGATCGATCCCCATACCAAAAGCAAAACCGCTATACTCTTCCGGATCGATGTTACAATTTTTCAAAACATTTGGATCTACCATACCGCATCCCATAATTTCAAGCCAACCGGTACCTTTAGTCATTTTGTAATCAGTTTCAGTTTCCAACCCCCAATAAACATCGACCTCTGCACTGGGTTCTGTAAACGGAAAATATGAAGGTCTCAATCGAATCTTAGACTTCCCGAACATCTCTGTTGTAAAGTATTGCAGCGTTTGTTTAAGATCTGCAAAGGACACATCTTTATCAATATACAGTCCTTCCACCTGATGAAAAAAGCAATGGGAACGGGCAGAAATAGCTTCATTACGATACACCCTTCCCGGAGAAATGGTGCGTATAGGCGGCTTATTTTCTTCCATATAGCGAACTTGCACAGAGGATGTATGTGTTCGCAATAGGATATCTGGATCTGTTTGAATAAAAAAAGTATCCTGCATATCGCGTGCCGGATGATATTCCGGTAGATTTAATGCGGAGAAATTGTGCCAATCATCTTCGATTTCAGGCCCTTCACTTACATTAAAACCAATACGTGAAAAAATTTCAATAATTCGATTTTTAACCAATGAAATTGGGTGTCGCGCTCCCAGAGGTATCGCTGCAGCAGGTCTCGTAAGATCCCCGTAAACGCCTTTTTCTTCTTCATTGGCCTCCGCCTTTTCTTTTAAGGCAACTACTTTGGCTTCGGTTGCTATTTTTAAGGCATTAATAGCCTGACCAAAATCTTTTTTCTGATCGTTAGCCACATTCTTAAATTCAGCAAAAAAGTCATTTATAATTCCTTTTTTACCAGAAAATTTGATTCTAAACGTTTCGATTTCTTCTTTAGATTTTGAAGAAAAAGATTCTACCTCCGCGATATATTCTTTTATTTTATCGATCATGAAAATTTCTTAATAAGACGGCAAATTTATACATTTTCTCTGTATTTGTGACATAGATACCCATTGTTCTTTTGGTCTATGTAGCTACAACTATGAACTATTCTATGTAGTTACTGGTAACAAAATAGTGCACTATCGCTTCTTTCATCAAAACCGATTGTTCTCCCGATTTGAGATTTGGTAAGGCCTCCTTCATCGTATAATGTGGCCAGCCTTGTTCATCAAAAAAGTCGAACTCGTAATATCCATAAGGTTCAAGAAGACGGCATATTGCGATGTGCATGAGGTCTAGTTTCTCGTCTTTCTTATACTTTCTATGTACTTGACCCAGCTCCTGAACACCGATTAAATAAATAATCGCATCTAAATCCAAACTATCTCCATCTGCAAATTGGCCAGAAAGTTTAGTTACAAGAAGTTCCCACCGCTCTTTAAGTTTATTATCTCTCGACATGTATTCTTTTTTAGCAAAAATACGACAGAAAATTGCATTACTAAATTGATTTATGGAGAGATTGTCTTAATTGATCCCGATGTACTACTCTAACTAGTACCAACGATTTTTTTGACACATTTTTTATGATAAGATAATAAAATCCAACGCCCATTTTAAAATACCTGTCAGAATCGTTGAAAGCTTGAATCGGTATAAGCACAGAAGTGTCTTTTGAGTTTTCTAAGGATGCTACAATACTTTTTATCTTTTCCTTAAAAGAAATATCCGTGATCATCCTAAAATCAGATGCAAATGTTTTTGAAATTGTCACTTCCATATTTTATGAATTAAATAACTCTTCCTTAGTGATAGTCTCAGTAACTTCAATATCCTTAAGTAAAAACATAAAAGCTAAGTCCTCTTTTTGCTCCGCAGATAATTGTTGTAAGCGATTTTCTCGTTTATAATCAATATAAAATGCTACAGCTTCCTCAATTACCTTTTTTACGCTTGAATTCTCGATAGCGGCAATTAATTTGAGTTTGGGAATCAAATCGTCCTGAACATCAATAATTTTTCTCATATATATTATATATATTATATATCAAATATATAGTATTTCAATTAATTTTTAAAATGTATATTCGTCCTAACAAAGGATTATTATGGGATATATCGATATTATATTAGGCATTTTACTGCTATGGGGGCTTATAAGGGGGTTTAGCAAAGGGCTTATAGTTTCTTTGGCTTCTTTGGTAGCACTCGTTGCCGGAATCTATATAGCGATACACTTTTCACATATAGTAGGAGCATATCTTGAACAATATGTAAGCTGGGAAGAAGGAGTCACGCAGTTACTAGCTTTTGCCCTCACCTTCATCGTTGTCGTTTTGTGCGTCTCTCTTATCGGAAAAATACTTACAAGAGTGGCTCATGCTGTTGCTTTGGGAATTCTAAATAAATTACTGGGAGCCGCCTTTGGGATTCTTAAAATGGCATTTATAGCAAGCGTGATAATTATGTTTATAGATGCTGGCAATATCACGTTACATATGATTGATGAAGAGACCTTGGACGAATCAATTCTTTATCGCCCTGTACAGGCTATTGCGCCCGCTATTTTACCCGAAATAATAGAAAAGGCTTCCCAAAAGGAAGCCCAGTCTAACAATTTACATACTGCTTGATCGATTAATAGATATCTGCAACATTATTTTTGATGTACGCTACACAATCGTCAAAATTTTCGAAGAGATGTTTCTCAGGAATTAAGTCTGGTATAATATCAATTCTTTTCATTAAATATCCAGGCTGGTTTTGTAAGCCCGTAACAAAGGTTCTGATATTTCGTTGTTCTAAACTTAAGATAATTTCTTCAAGGGTATATACCCCCGATTGATCCATATACGGTACCTTATCCATTCTTAGAATTACATGCGTAGCCGTTGGGGGTATCTGTTGAGCTAACTGCTGCAATTCACTAGTAGCACCAAAAAACACGGGTCCATTAAGATGTTTTACAAAAACTTCTTCTTTTAAATTTTCAGGAAAATTAATTTCGTCTATCCAATTTTTCACTCCAGTTTCCTTCTCTAATCCTTTTAATGAGTCAACTGTAGAGTCCTTAGCGGTAACATCTCCCATCTTTTTCATGAATAAAAGAGAAGCCAACACCAAGCCAATACCTACGGCATATACCAAATCCCAAAACACAGAAAGTAACATTACAACTAGCATAATAGCAACCTCCACTTTTGGCATACTAGGAATTGCTTTTAACCCTTTGTAATCCATAACGCCAATACCAACAGTAATTAATATACCGGCTAATACTGCAGCAGGTATCTGAGAAGCTACCGGACCAAGAGCTAGGAGTATTACTAATAATAGTACCCCTGCGATCATACCCGAAAGCCTTGTTTTTCCTCCCGAGTTTATATTTACCACAGTACGAATCGTTGCTCCGGCCCCCGGAATACCACCAAAAATTGCCGCTACACTATTTCCTATACCTTGTCCAACCAGTTCTTTATTAGGATTATGCTTTGTTTTTGTCATATTATCGGCGACTACAGATGTAAGTAAACTATCGATTGCACCCAAAAACGCCAAAGACAAGGCAGAAAAAACGTAAGGGGTAATAGCGCCTAGCTTAAATTCTGTAAAAATCCCAAGATTAGGGATGGGAAATCCACTGGGGATTTGCTCTATCGGACGATATTCTAAATTCAAACCATATGCAGCACCGGACACTATCAACAAAGCAACTAACGTACTGGGTATCGCAGTGGTTATTCGCTTAAAGCCGTAAATAATTACTATCGTAATCAAACACAAAATAAGCTCGAGCATATTTACATTTGAAATAGCTCTCGGCAAGCTAATAATCGCTCCCCAAACACCTCCACTCTCTTTTCCGGCTTGTACTGTAGCCTCTGATGTGATCTCTTGTTGAGAAATATTTTTAGCACGACGTATGGTTTCTTCAAAATCTTCCAAAACCAATATGCCTTCTCCTGCTTCTTCCTTTAATATTTTATCTAAAATCACCTCTTCAGCAACGGGTTTAAAGGTGTTGACGTACTCCACATCTTCTTTTGGATAATACCCTAAGGCCGGGAGCAATTGTGTGATTAAGATCATCACCCCGATTGCAGTCATAAATCCTGATATCACAGGGTACGGTATATATTTTATATACTTACCTATTCCGAGTGCACCTAAACCTATTTGCATAAGACCTGCCAATACAAAAACCGTTAAAATAGCTGGTAGAGCTTTAGTAACATCTCCATCATTTGCAGCTATAATACCGGCTATAACCACCATACTTACCGCTGTCATCGGGGCAGTTGGTCCAGAAATTTGAGTATTGGTTCCACCAAATAAAGCAGCAAAAAAGCTAATGAAAATAGCCCCATATAGTCCAGCACTAGGACCTAAACCTGAAGAAACTCCAAAGGCTAACGCCAAAGGTAGCGCCACAATACCTGCTGTTAATCCTCCAAAAGTATCCCCCTTTAAATGTCTAAAAAATCCTTTCATTGTGTTAGTTTAATATTTAATAACAATGATAATAAAACTAATTAGGATTTAGCCTAAAAAAAAGCCTAAGTAGCAGATACTTAGGCTTTTTTGGGAAAGTTTTAGGGTTTTCTAATTATCAAAGAAAGTAACCTTACCATCATTGATGTCGTACATACCACCTATAATTATAATTTCTTTATTTTCCTCCATTTCGCGAAGTACTTCGCTTTGTTTTCTAATATTGTCAATTGTCAGGTGAACATTTTTAACAGCCACTTCATTAACAAAATCAATATTTTTAGAAGTTCTCTTAGACGGATCAGAGGGCTCAGTAACTCCTTCAACTGCAGGTTTTATTTTACTAAGCAGGGCTGTCAAATTTCCTAACTTAGCATCGTCGCAGGCTCCTTTTACAGCACCGCAACTTGTATGACCCAATACCAATACTACTTTAGTGCCTGCAAGTTTACAAGCGAATTCCATACTCCCTAAGATATCTTCATTCACAAAATTTCCCGCCACCCTTGCGCTAAAAATATCACCTATACCTTGATCAAAAATTAATTCTGAAGACACTCTGGAATCTATACAACTTAGAATAGTAGCGAATGGGTACTGTCCATTGGTAGTATCTTTCACTTGCTCTAAGAGATCCCTATCGGCTTTACTATTATTTAAAAACCTTGCATTCCCTTCTTTGAGCATTTGTACTGCAACATCAGGGGTTATGCTCGCTTGTGTTTCTTTTGTATGTGCTTTCATATGTTGTGTATTTTAAAATTTTAGTTATTTTGTTCTCAAATTAATAAACTCAATATAACTCTGAGGGTTTTCTGCAATCCCACTTTCTGATATAAGTTTGATATTAATATTTTTATTTTTGGCCTTCTCAGAGAAGTCATCTAAGATTTCTATAATATCGTTGTCCAAATATCTCGTTTTTCTAACATCTAATGTAAGATGAGTATCCATCGGTAATTGATCTAGCTCTTTTAAGATGGCGCCTTTATTAAAGAAAGTTACTTCTTCGGCCAGGGTCATTTTAATGCTATGCTGACCATTGCTTTTGTCCTCAATATGTAAAAAATGTGAATTTTGATAGCTTTTAATTAGAATGACTACAATTCCCACTAATAAACCTAGACCAATCCCCCACAATAAATCGATGAATACAATTCCCAATACAGTCACCATGAAAGGTACAAATTGTTTCCAACCTAATAAATACATTGTCTTGAATAATTTAGGTTTGGCTAACTTATAACCTACAATCAATAAAATAGAGGCTAACACCGACAGCGGAATCATATTTAATAATCTAGGAATTAGAATTACGGATATTAATAATAAAAATCCATGAATGATAGCCGACATTTTTGTCTTTCCTCCAGACTGTATATTAGCTGAACTACGAACGATTACTTGCGTTACAGGCAAACCACCAATCATACCGGAAATAATATTTCCAGTTCCCTGTGCTAATAATTCTCTATTGGTTGGCGTGACTCTTTTTTCAGGATCAATTTTATCTGTAGCCTCTACGCAGAGTAAGGTTTCCAAACTAGCTACTAATGCAATTGTGAATGCTGTAACCCAAATTTCCGGTCTGGTAATTACTCCGAAATTTGGAAAACTAAATTGACCAAGAAAAGAAGTAAAGTCGTCCGGTATAGGAACACTTACTAAATGATCTTTTGAAATAGAGAGTGCTTCTGAAGATGAAGTAAGTACATAATACAAAATACCTACTACAACAGCGACTAACGGACCTTGAATTATTTGAAAAATTTTACCCTGCTTACTTAATATCTTATCCCAAAGTAATAAAATTGCTAATCCAATTACCGCAATCACAGTGGCTCCCGGACTTATAAAATTTATAGCATTGATAATTTCGGTAAAAGTGTTCTCCCCATCGATCTGGAAAAAAGAGAAATCTCCTTCTGGATCTGAATCATATCCAAAAAAGTGAGGGATTTGTTTTAGTATGATAATTATACCAATACCAGTTAACATTCCTTTAATTACTGAAGACGGAAAATAATAACCAATAATTCCTGCTTTTAAAGCACCAAATACTAGTTGAATAACACCTCCTAGAACTACAGCCACAAGAAAATTCTCATAGCCTCCTAATGCGCCTATTGCTGTTAGCACAATTGCAGCTAATCCCGCAGCAGGACCACTGACACCAATTTGCGAACCACTCAATGCTCCTACTATTATCCCACCTACAATTCCTGCAATAAGGCCTGAAAAAAGTGGTGCTCCACTCGCTAATGCGATTCCCAAACATAATGGTAGTGCTACAAAAAATACTACAATACTAGCTGGAAGATCATTTTTTATATTTTTAAAAATGCTCATAATTTAAAATTTCTTTGGTACCCATATAGGGTATACTATTTCATTTTGATAACGAGAAGATAGTATACAACTTCTCTGATAAAACGGACTAAATAAAGTTTGCTGAAAAAATTACGAATAATCTGGAGGAGGTGTAGTGTATTCTAGGTATACAGAAGAATTACCAAAGTAAATTTCGGGATACTGATCGCAACAATAGTAAATTATTGCCAGGGCTTTGTCGTTGACAACTTGAGAAATAATCTCTTTTTCTTTGCTATCATCTTTTTCTTCAGAATTTTCTTTTCCTTCAGAATCCGATTTCTCTTCTCCATCTTCCAGTACTGAAATCATAGAGGCTGTTTCATCTTGATAACAGTTCAATAACAATAAAGTGTAATTACCCAAACTTATTAAAAAACATGTTATGATTAAAATTCGTGCTGTCTGAAGTTTTGTTATCAATTAGAAAAATATTAGGAGACAAAAATAAAGGTAAAGCTTTCAGGTTTTGTTAAATCAAATGTAAAATTATTTGAACAAAGGTAAATAAAAACAAAAATTTACTACTTATAATTCCTTTAAATTCTTGGAAAACATCCATCCGCTTTTACCATCAGCTAGCCTGATGTTTTTCCAACTGTTTACTGTGCTGATAACTTTGACCTTAGTTCCCTCATGCAGTTCAAAAAGCTCTTCACTCCCAAGATTTGGCTCGCTTAACACCGCACTTTCTTTGGCAAAAATAATGGCATATTGATTGTTAGCCTTTAAAGACTGTTGTTGTTGAGCCAAAAAAATGATAAAAATCCCGATACCAAAAGATAACCAAGAACCTACAAAAAACCAACGTTTTTTTCTGGTGTCTGATGACCGTTGGTATCCAATAAACAATAGAACAAATGAAAGTATGCAAAATACAGACAACCATGCCCATGTTTGTAATGAGAATAATGAGACTGTACGTTTAAATATTTTAGACAAAAATCCCTGTGGTATTTCGTCAATGACATCAACTGTCGCGTTACGTGCGAACGTCAAATTATTCTTTATATCTTGATTTGTTGGATTTAAACTTAAGGCCTTCTCGTAATAATAAATGCTGGGCCCTATTTCATTTTGTTTGTAATACGCATTAGCAAGATTAAAATATAATTCTTCAGACTCATACCCCTCCTCTATAACTCTAAGGTAATTTTTGATCGCTTCTTCGTATTTTTTTGCAGTATACAGTGCGTTTCCTCTATCAAAACTTTCTGTTTGCTGAGCACAAACACCTATACTCATTAAAAAAATAAATAAACCTACTATATTCTTCATTTTGTTTCTCTTTACAGTTGTTTATCCATGGCAGCTATCACCCGCGAAGCTTTCTCGTAATCCTGTTGCATTGCTGTAGAAGATAGCGGAGTGTATCTTGCAAATTCGCAACTCTCCAGTAATGCAACAAACTCAATAACCAACGCGTCGTCTACCTGACGCTCTCTCAGCAACCGCTGAATACGATCCTTACTCATATCACTGGTTTGTATTTGAAGCTTTGCTTTCAAGTAATTGTGCAACGCACGCTCCATAGCTATATAAAAGGACTTAGGTTCACCTAGATTTTTTTTGGCTTCAGATAGATATTTTCTGGCCAATTTATCAGCTCTACGAACTCTACTACCGACAACATCATTCTTTCTGGCTTCTTGTTTTTTACCAAAAAATAAAAACAACGGGATAGCGAGTAAAGGTGTAATTAACGCTGTCCAATAGAGAGCTGACCCAAAGAAAGGTTCGCTGTTAATTTCTTTTAGGGTAGTTTTTAATTTAATAAACTTAAATTGTCTTCCACTCTGTGTGACAACTTGTTTTTGCACAGTATCATCTGAAGAAGTGACTATGCGTTGACCATCGGGTCCTTTTCCTACATTCAATAGGACTTCTTGTGATGTAATTGTTTTATAGGAATTAGAGGACACATCGAAATAAGAAAAGCGCAACGCAGGAATCGGATATTTGCCTTTGAACTGAGGAACCAGGGTGTACGTGTCTGTTACCGTACCTTCCATACCCCCTAAATTTGTACGTACTCGTTCGCTGTGTTCCGGCTCATATTGTTCCAAACCGCTTGGCACAGTTAAATTGGGAAGATCAAATAATTTTAAATTTCCTTCTCCGCTCACCTCAACTTTTACTTCTAAGGACTCTGAAGCGTCCAGTTCAGTTCTACTCGCTTTTACTTTGAAATCAAAATCACCCACCGCTCCGGTAAATCCCTCCGGTTTCCCGTTTTCGGGTAAAGGTTTGACGTTGATTGTGCGATTGCCGGCGGCGACCGTTTTATTTACGGTTGAGTACAGTCTACCTCCAAAAATATCTCTGCGGTTAGTTGGTACATCCACAGCGATAGAAAGCGTAAGAGGTTCGATGTTTAACTTACCTGTTTTTTGTGGATATAAAACGGTTTTACGAAGCACCACATATCTATAGGGCTCTCCTTCATAGGTTCCATTTTCCACTTTAAGTTGCTTCATATCGATAGCCTGACTCCAAAAATCACTGTATTTTGGGCTATCCAGTTCGTTCCAGTTGCTTACACTGATTCTAGGACTTACATACAATTTGTACACCACCGTTATCGCTTCATTCAAATACGGATTAGCTTTGGAAACTTCTGCAACTAAATGTAAGTTTTCACTAGCAATATAATCTGAATTATTTCCGTCTTTGGGTTTGTCGACCGCAGCGGTTACCTCAACTCGTACCGGTAAGGTTTTATAAGTTTCACCATCTATTTGAATCTGTGCTTGTGCAATAGTAAATTTTCCGCGTTGTGTAGGGGCAAGAAAATAGCTAAACGTTTTTGCATACGACCGTTTACCATTAATCCATGAGTTACTAATAGATTGATTGGGGCCACCCACTACCGTAAAACCCGAAAAATCAGGTGGGGTAAAATTATCGCCATCCTGGTTCATCTCAAAATCAACCCGTAAACGTTCATTAACGCCCAATTTTTTCTTACTAACCTTTGCTTCAAACTTTACTTGTGCCGTAGAAAACGTAACAGCACTTAAAGTAAAGAGCACCCATAACATTAATTTCAACTTCATTATTACAATATTTTCTGGAAAAGTAAACTGATACAATCGGCTATTACCAATCCTTATCTGTTTGCTTCACATTTCCTTTAACCTTTTTAGCATTAATCTTATCCTGTACTTTCTTTTCCTGATTATTCATCGCTTCAAGTAAACTCTTTACCTGCTGTGGTGATAACTGACCCTGAACGGGCTTAGGAGCTCCTTGTTGTGGTTCATCTTTCTTGTCACCAGCATCCTTCCCTTCATCAGTTTTATCATCTTTAGGTTCTCCATTCTTTTTGTCATCTTTTGGATCATCACCTTCTTTTTCTTTATCTCCTTGGTCACCCTGATCTTTTTTATCTCCCTGATCACCTTTTTCTTTCTGATCCTTATCTTTCTTGTCCTGGTCTCCCTGATCCCCTTGATCTTTTTTATCTTGGTCTTTTTGATCCTTGTTCTGGTCTTTATCGTCCTGATCCTGATCTTTGTTTTGCTCTTGCTTTTTTTCTTCTTCCTCAAGCATCTTTTTTGCTAATGCCAGATTATATCGAGTTTCATTATCCTTTGTGTTATTTCTTAAAGCATTTTTATAAGCTTCGACCGCTTCTTGATATTTTTTTTGCTCCATAAAGGTGTTCCCCAAATTATGAAATGCTTTATGCTTTTCTAATTTGTTGGTTGCCGTTTTTGTGGTTTCTGCATATCGTACGATAGCCTCATCGTACTTTTCTGAATTGTAATACGCATTACCTAAATTATATTTAGCATCTACAGCATCAGGATTTTTGGCTATTGCCTTTCGATATTCACCTTCGGCTTTGGGGAAATTACCATCCCTGATCAAACTTTGGTTACCTAGTGCCAAATGCTCTTTTGCTTCACTCTCTAATTGTTTTAAATCCTTCTCCTGTGCAAAAGAAAGTATCGTCCAACAACATGCTATAATACATATACTCTTTTTCATCATCCTTTAATTTTCATTGAACAGATTCAATTTTTTTACCCATGAGGTTTTAGGCTCTAAAAGAAAAACATCAAGCAGCAATAGTAAGAATCCCAATCCCAAAAACCATTGGAATTGATCCTGAAAATCTGCAAACTGCTTTGCTTCAAATTCTTTTTTATCCATATTCTGCAGGATCTCTGTAACCTGAGATACAACCTCTTTAGTCCTAGTACCATCAAGGTATGTGCCATTTGCTTCCTTTGCAATTTCCTGTAAAGTTGTCGGGTTCAACTTGGTTATTACGGTCTCTCCAGCGCGATTCTTCTTATAAGATTGTACAATTCCGTTTCTTTTAATCGGGATCGGACCTCCTTTAAGGGTCCCTACGCCGATTGTATAGATTTGAATTCCTTCTTTTGCAGCTTCCTCGGCAATGGCTCCTACATTACCCTCATGATCCTCACCATCGCTAATTAGAAAGAGGACACGATTGGTTTGTTCCTCGTCATTGTAATATGTTTTTGCCAGGGCAATCGCTTCATTAATAGCTGTTCCTTGTGAAGAAAGCATATCAGTATTCATTGCTTGCAGAAACATTTTGGCAGAAGCGTAATCCGTGGTTATTGGCAGTTGAGGAAAAGCACTGGCTGCATATGCAATAATACCCACTCGGTCGCTGGCCAAACTATTGATTATTTGTGTTACTAATTGTTTAGATTTTTCTAATCGATTCGGCGCTATATCCTCTGCCATCATACTTTTAGATACATCAACAGCAAATACCACGTCGACCCCTTCTCGTTTTACGGTTTCCAGCTTGGTACCAATTTTTGGGTTTACCAACGCCATTGCAAAACACGTGAACGCCAAACAAAGAATTAATATCTTAAGAACAGGCTTAAAAATTGATCTATTCGGGCTCAGAAAATTCATCAGCCTGGGATCTGCAAATCGCTTCTGCATCGATTTCTTCCACAATACCGTCCCTATAAATAACAGGAGTATTAAAGGAATTATCAACAACAGCCAGAAATATATTTTTTCTTCTAATAAATACATATCATTATTATTTCTATAGCGGATTAATTAATTGTGCAAACTTTGTAATTTTCTCTTTCACTTCTTTCGGAATACTGTCCACTTCTACCCAAGTATGTATATCACCTATGAATTTCATTCCTAAGTAATCCGCACTTCGGACAAAAGGCATCGTAAAACTCTCATCACGATCATCATGATTACTACAACTAATTACAGCCATATTTTTACCTCTTAGCATACGCCCATATTCCTTCTCCTTATTTAAAAAATCAGAAATCCGATCTAAAAACACCTTTGTGATACCACTCATGGTATACCAATAAATTGGTGTTGCAAATACAATAGTTTGATAATTTTCAACTAACATTTTAAATAATTCATTAAAATCGTCATCATAATTTAAAAAATTATAATCGTAATGATTTATTCTCTTTTGACTCAAATCTATCACATCATAAGCTATTTTTTCTCTTAACAATGAAACTACCTTAGCAGTATCTCCATCACTTCTCGAACTTCCTAGTAATATGATTCCTTGATTCAAATTCAAATTCAAATTATTAATTTAAAAAAATGTGGCCTTTTTGAGGTCTTTATACATGACAATCAAATATTAAATAAAACTTCTAAAAAGGGTATGCTTTAAAAGGAGCTCGAAAAACAATAAACCTATGGCAATTAACACTAGAATTCTAAATTTTTCCTGGTAGTTATAAAACTTAAACTCCTCAACATCTGTTTTCTCCAGTTTATTGATTTCTTCATATATCGCTTCCAGTTTCTTATTATCAGTTGCCCGGAAGTATTTTCCCCCGGTCATTTTTGCAATTTCTTTGAGCAAAGGCTCATCTATTTCAACTTTTACCCGCTCATAGCGAAAGGCCCCATTAGGTAAAATAGCTACGGGTGCCAGCGCCATTCCGTTAGTACCTAATCCAATTGTGTATGTTTTTATTCCGTACTCCATAGCCAGCTCTGAAGCAATTTTGGGATCAATAAAACCGGCGTTGTTGGATCCATCTGTCAATAAAATAATAACTTTACTTTTTGCCTTGCTATCTTTTAATCGATTTACGGCAGTTGCTAACCCCATTCCGATTGCGGTACCATTTTCTAGAATAGTATTGTATTCGATTTGATTCATGGCACTCAAAACAATGGATTTATCGCTGGTGAGGGGTGTTTTAGTAAAACTCTCTCCTGCGTACACCACCAGTCCGATTCTATCGCTGGGCCGTTCTTTAACAAATTCTGCTGCCACTTCTTTTAACGCCTCAAGACGATTGGGTTTTAAATCTTTGGCAAGCATACTGGCAGAGACGTCAATAGCCATGACGATATCAATACCTTTTGTTGTTTTTGTTCTACTGGATACATCGACGGTTCGTGGTCTTGCCAATCCTAAGATAATCAGACTTAACGCCAACAATCGTAGTATAAACAGGATCGGTCTCAATCTTACCAGAAAACTTTTTTTGTACTTAAATCCGCTGACGCTGGATATTTTTAATGTAGCCTGTTGCTTGTTATTTTTCCATATATACCAACCTATCAACAACGGAAACAAGGCAAAAAGCCAAAAGAAGTACGGATCTTCAAAAATATACTTATCAAACATTATCTATCGGCATTTTTAAGTTCTACAGAAGTAATTATGCGCTGTGCAACCTCATCAGCATATAGGTCGTCCTCATCAAACACAACAGTTATTTGTTGAAAACCTCCATTTTCAGCAAAATTCAGCATGATATACTCATTTTTTTGTTTTTCCTGCGTAGTTGGGTTTGTCACCTCAAGATTTCCAAAAACTTTTATGCCTTCTGTTCCCCCCAAGGTTCTATATTCCTCTGTTTTAACTGTTATATTTTTAGCGCCTTGCGACTCAAACTTTCCTACAATTCCTTCGACCGCTTTTTCGAGATCCACTTGATTTTTTGGATCAGGAGCCACAGTGCTCACAGCGATGTATATGTTTCCTGTCATTTCGCCATACACAAAAGTTTCATTTCCTTTTAAGATTTGCTTCTGCTCTTCGGTCAATTGATAGTTGTTACGCAAGAGTACTTCTGGTGTAGCAATCGCAACAGGTGGCGTACCGTAGGCACTTGATATCCATTCTTGTTTAGCAAGTGTTCTTGTAGGATGTCCAAAAATAGAATCGACAGTTTCCTGATATCCATTACGCCAAACAACCACTCCAAAAATAATTCCAACCACTGCTACAACAGCAATACTAGCTAGTACTATCTTTCTTTGTTGTTCTTTCTGCGCTTTTGTCTTTCTATACTCTTCATCGGCTAATAATTCTTCTTCGGTAGGTTCAGGAATCGCTTCTTTTGTCTTATTGATCACCTGCTCTATAGCCGTACGGTCAGCTCGTGCTGTCAACTTATCAGGTCGTGATTTTGCAAACTTAGCTAAATCGGCTGTCATCAGAACTCTTTTTAATTCTTGTAACGTCTCTGATTCTAATAATAAAGTTCCCGATTCTATTTCTCGATTTAACCGTGCTATTAATTCGTCGGTAGTGCTTTCCATTGCGTGGTCATAGATCTCTTCATCGATATATTTACGCGCGGTATCACTAAGTATTGAGTAATATTCTTTATGCGAATCCTTTTCTAATAAATCGGAAGTGTCAATCATACGCAAGGCTTCGATGGCACGTTCATAGGGAGGAAGTTCTTTTGCTTTTTCAGCTTTTTTCTTCTTTCGGTAGCGCAGTAAAAAAATTAATAGGGCACCTACTAAAAGAATAATAACCGCATACCATACATAATCACGCCATTTAAACGACGGTGGATCGACCTCAACCATCGGTTTGATCTCAAACATTTTCTGTTTGGTTGTATCTACAAGTACTTCCCGCACCTCCACCTGAATAGAGTCTGTCGTAAAAGCCTGCTCGCCAATAAGCACTCGCTGACCGGGAATTGTATACGCGCCGGTATCAAACTGGGTCAGACCATATTTTTTGATAATGTTGTATCTGTTATTTTTGATTGTCGTATCTGCCGGAAAAGATTCAATGACCTCCATAGGTAAAAATGTTTTTCCTTCCGGAAATACTACCGTTTGCGTAGAATCAGCCTGTACTTCTAACGTATATTGAATTTCTTCACCTATTTTAATGGAAATACTATCAACTTGTGCTTTCACCTGTGCCAGTGCACTCGTGCCTGTCAAAAGAAAAAAGGATACTAAAATCAATATCCTTTGCATTACGATTTGAGGAAATCGATTATATTTCATAAAATCATATAGTATGCGGTTCTCTGTCATTCGTATATATTGTTTAGCTATCCTCTTCTTTTAAAATAACCGAGTAATTTTTTTACATAGCTTTCATCAACTCTGGTACTTATTACACCTGCACCACTTCGTGTAAAACTTTCAGTAAAATAAGAAACCCGTTCGTTGTATTGCTTGGCATATTGCGCTCTTGTACTCTTAGAACCCGTATTTACCAACATAAGTTCATTGGTTTCTTCATCTTCCATTTGAACCATTCCTAAGTTGGGTAATGTTTCTTCTTTTGGATCATACACCCTTATCCCTGTCACATCGTGTTTATTGCCGGCAATTTTTAGTGTATGTTGATAATCGTCAGCCATAAAATCTGAAAGCAGGAATACAATAGCTTTCTTTTTCATCACACTGGACAGAAATTTCAACGCCTCGGCAATATTTGTTTTTTGACTTTTTGGTTCAAACTCTATAAGTTCCCTAATAATTCGCAGTACGTGGAATCTTCCCTTCTTTGGCGGAATGTATAATTCTATTGTATCCGTAAAAAGTATCAGCCCAATTTTATCATTATTCTGAGTGGCAGAAAAGGCTAAGGTAGCTGCTATTTCTGTGATAATTTCCTTTTTAAAATATTGAGAAGTTCCAAAATTTTGAGAACCCGACACATCCACCATTAGCATCATGGTCAGCTCACGTTCTTCTTCAAATACTTTTATATACGGTTCGTTGTATCGAGCAGTAACATTCCAGTCAATACTACGCACATCATCACCAAATTGATATTGCCTCACTTCGCTAAACGTCATCCCTCTACCTTTGAAGGTTGAGTGGTACTCACCTCCAAAAATATGGTCACTTAGACGTCGTGTCTTAATTTCAATTTTTCTGACCTTTTTTAATAAAGCTTTGGTATCCATAGCTATTTGAGATTCTTAAAATGCACAGACACTATGCTGCACGATAAACAGTTTGTCTTTTGCTCCTTACAATAAACGTTCCTGCTGATTAAGGCACCTCAATCTCGTTGACAATCTTATTGATTATATCTTCAGACGTTACATTTTCCGCTTCGGCTTCATAAGTAATACCAATTCTGTGGCGCAACACATCATGAACAACAGCTCTTACATCTTCTGGAATCACGTAACCTCTTCTCTTGATAAAGGCATAGCACTTGGCAGCGGTGGCCATATTTATACTTCCTCGAGGCGAGGCCCCAAAGTTAATTAGTGGTTTTAGCTCTTCCAGATTATATTTTTCAGGAAAACGCGTGGCAAAAATTATATCGAGAATATATTTTTCGATTTTTTCATCCATATATACTTCCCGAACTACCTTTTGAGCATTAATAATTTGTTCTACCGAGACTACAGGGTTCACTTTTTCAAAACTTCCGGAAAGGTTGGCTCGTACTATTAACTGTTCCTCTTCCAACATCGGGTATTTAATGACTGTTTTCAACATAAAACGGTCAACCTGAGCTTCGGGTAATGGATAGGTTCCTTCTTGTTCCACCGGGTTTTGTGTAGCCATAACCAAAAATGGCTTATCCAATATAAAAGTTTCATCTCCGATAGTTACCTGTTTCTCCTGCATTGCCTCCAGTAAAGCACTCTGTACTTTTGCCGGAGCCCTGTTAATTTCATCTGCTAGAACAAAATTGGCGAAAATTGGACCTTTTTTGATTGAGAAATCATTCTCTTTCATGTTGTAAATCATAGTTCCTACAACATCAGCCGGTAATAAATCCGGGGTAAACTGAATTCTACTAAAACTACCATGAACAGCTTTGGAAAGTGTATTAATCGCCAACGTTTTTGCTAATCCGGGAACTCCTTCCAGTAAAATATGGCCTTGACCTAATAATCCTATGAGTAATCGTTCCACCATATGTTTTTGGCCAACTATTACTTTATTCATCTCCATGGTGAGTAAATCGACAAACGCTGATTCCCTCTGTATTTTCTCATTTATTGAGGCAATATCGATAGCACTATTTTCTTCCATTCATTAAATATTTTAAAAGCGTGAATTTAACATTCAAGATTCAAGATTGCAAATTGTTTAATTAATTTTCGGTTCCTTGTTAATTATAGGTTAAATAACGGTATGTGATTTTTTTAAAAGCCCTTAATTTAAAGTATCTTTAATCCTAAATGAGCTGTAATCACCTACAGCAATCGCTTAAAAAAAGACGAGGTAATAATTGCAGTGTTGCAAACATAACCCAAATTCGTTTACTTAAGAGTTTTATGCAGGGAGCATTAAATTAATTTTAAACTATTAAATTGTGAAGACAGCATTAATTACAGGAGCTACCAGTGGTATTGGAAAGGCGACAGCTCGTGAGTTGGCAAAACATAGAATTAACTTGATAGTATGTGGTCGTCGTACAGATCGGCTACAGCTATTAAAAAAAGAGTTAGAAGCTCAGGTGAGTGTCCATACGTTAAGTTTTGATGTGCGAAATAAGGAAGAAGTACTGGACGCCATTACCAAGTTACCTGAAACTTTTACTACCATTGATATCTTAATAAACAATGCAGGTAACGCACATGGACTTGATCCTATTCAAGATGGTAATCTTGAAGATTGGGATGCAATGATTGATATCAATGTAAAAGGTTTATTGTATGTTTCAAAAGCTATTATCCCCGGAATGATCGAAAAAGGTTCCGGTCATATTATCAATATCGGCTCCATTGCAGGAAAAGAGGTATATCCTAATGGGAATGTGTATACTGCAAGTAAACATGCAGTTGATGCTTTAAACAAAGCCATGCTATTGGATTTAAACGGAAAAGGAATTCGTGTAGGCGCGGTTCATCCGGGATTGGTTGAGACAGAATTTAGTGAAGTTCGTTTCAAAGGTGACGCTGATAAGGCAGCTTCGGTGTATACGGGGTTTTCTCCTTTAAAACCAGAAGATATTGCAGATATCATTGCTTTTGTAGTTACTCGCCCCTATCACGTGAATATTTCGGATCTTGTCGTATTACCCACGGCTCAGGCCAATAGTACCACCGTTTATAAAACACTCTAAACAAAACCTCATATAAATAACCACTTAAAAAATTGAAACCCAGATAATAGCAACCCCAAATTAATTTATTGTGATTAACAAACGACTTTTAGTAAAGCATCTATTAGCTCATAATGATGAAAATAGTTTTTATGACAAAAAACGCTTGCTTAATATCGGAGAGCGTGAGGGGAAAGCAAAGTTTTTAAAACATATATGCGCACTGGCCAATTCTAATCCAGAGAATACCTCCTATATTGTTATTGGGGTTGAAGATGAGGACAATACCATCTCTGGTGTTGATTTTTTTGATGATAGTAAGATTCAAAATTTAGTTAATGCATATCTAGAAAATCCGCCATTGGTAGCATATGAGAATATTCCCTTTCCGCATTTACCGGAAGATAAAGTAGTGGGCTTGGTTTCAATAAGATCACAAAAAGGAAAACTTTGTGCCTTAAGAAAGAATATCTGGAAATATTATGGAGGTACCGTCTTTTTTAGAGAAGGCAGTATTAGTATGCCCAAGGTTTTTGACATTGAAATCAAAGATATGAATTCTCAAATTGTAGCTGCTATTGAGAATAACGCCCAAAATAATATTGAACTCACTCTGGATGGCGTTTTTGATTTTCTGAAATTTCGACGAGATTACAATCCGCAATACAAAGTGTTTAAAGAGTATTTTGTGGTCTGCTGGGCGGGAAAAGCACATGAAACTGAGAAAACCACCTATTATTCGCGAGTTGATATTGCGCTGATTAACGAACAGGTAAAGTTATTTTATTCTGAACTCGATGAGGTAAGCATAACAATTTCTGAAGATGAATTTAGAATTATTGAATATGTTCAATTAGGGTTGAATAAAAGCTTTAAATACTATCCTTTGGAAGAAGTCAGCATTATTTTTAGGGACAATGCACATTATGATATCGAAAGAAAACTCTTGTTTGAACCTCCCCAATTTGATAAAAAAATATTATATCATCTATATAACAGTAATAATGTCTTGATTGATAAATTAAAATCAAACACCTCATTATCTCAGCATGAGCAATCGGATCTTCTGAATTTGCCTGCAACCTATCTAATATGTTATTTTAACGGCTTTGAAGAGGCTAAAGAAAAACTCGAAGAAGCTAAGCCCTACATAAAAAAACACAGTAAACAAGTGTACAGTTTATACAAAGAAAGCATCCGCATCTTGCGTAAAGTACGATATAACTAAAATAGTATGAAAACAATTGTCATAGGTGATATTCATGGGGGTTTTAGAGCTATTACTCAATTATTTGAAAAACTGAATCCTACTTCGGAAGACCACTTTATATTTCTTGGAGATTACGTAGATGGATGGAGCGAAAGTGTTGAGGTAATCACCTATTTAATAGCGTTGCAAGAAGAATACACGTGTACTTTTCTGCGAGGAAATCACGATCAGCTTTGTTATCAATGGTTACTTTCAAAAGAAGTATTACCTGAATGGTCTGCAAATGGTGGCGAATCAACAATAAAGTCTTATGCCTCATCCAACATCTCTCAGTTAGAAACACATGTAGCATTTTTCAAAAATCTAAAAAACTATTACATCGATGCCTCGAATCGCTTGTTCATTCATGCCGGGTTTACCAATCAACACGGTCCTGAGAGTGAGTATTTTGAAAAGATGTATTACTGGGATCGTACACTTTGGGAATTAGCCATTGCACTTAACCCAAATTTATCAAAAGACAGCTTGTTATATCCCAAGCGTCTGCAACATTTTAATGAGATTTTTATCGGACATACCCCAGTAACAAAAATTGATAAAACTACACCAATTCAGGCAGCTAATGTTTGGAATGTTGATACCGGAGCTGCTTTTAAAGGAAAGATAACAGCAATGGATATTGACAGTAAAGAATGGTGGCAATCGGATCCTGTCTATACCTTATATCCTGATGAACAGGGAAGAAATTAAGACTTTTGATCAAATTCTTTATTAAAACTGAACAGAAAGTATCTCGTAGTCAGTTGTCGTCATATCAGGACAAGGTTTCTCTCTAAGTTTTAAAATGAGGATATCAAAATTTTCTTGGGTTCTTTGCAATTGATACTGTTCACTTACAACCTTTGATACTCCGAGGGTCAAAACTTGATCTTTGGAAATCATATTTATTAAAGACGATCCTGAACCTTCAATTTTCTCAATTTTTACAACGAGCGTATGATCATAAGCCGTTCCACATAAGAGAACATCATTAGAATGAAAGCTAATTTCTTTTGCTTGCACCAAAACGGTATTTGGATCCATGGTTTGTGATTCCCCAGAATATTGTGGTTTTTTGGGTGTGGTATTCGTTTCCACGGGTTTTTTTATCTTTTGAGAGGGTTCCTGTGACTTACAAGCCCACAAAAACAGAAAGAAACAACAATAAACTAGGATTTTCATATGTTTAAAATAAAAAGAGGGTTACTATCCTAGCAACCCTCTAAACTAAAATTTATTTTTTGATAATCTTAAAACTTCTGTTTATAGATTGACCTTTTATCTTTACAAAATAGAATCCTGCAGGACGTGATCCGGCATTCCATTCTACTGAAGCATTCGCATCAATATTGTCATTGGCAAACACGGTTCTTCCTGAAATGTCAAAAATTTCTAAAGAAACATTTTGTTTAGCTTTTAGTATTTTAAAATTAAAAACGAAACGATCAGAAGATGGGTTTGGATATACTAAGGGTGTTATCTCGCTTCCAATAACAGCTAGTGTTTCAGGTGCAGCTTCTTGAGTTTCCGGAGTCGTAGCTGTTGAGGTAACAGAACCAAAAATCTGAAATATCTGATCTAAGGGTTCTCTTGCCAATGCGATGGATACTGGTGTCCAGTCCGTAGCTCCTGTGCCAAACAAATTAATGCTGTCCTTAAATTGTGGCTCTAATCCAACTCCTCCTGCTTGTGAAGCCCAGAACCACTGCGTTTGATCGGGACTAAATGCTAGGTTCGTGTACACAGACAACCAATAGGATCCGCTTTCCAGATTTACCTCTGCTGGTAATTGCAGTGTTAAATTAGTATCTGTAGCCTCTGACGTTGGTGTGATCTCGCCACTTTTATAAACTTCTTCACCCGGTGCACCAGCATTGTCAGCATAGATTACAACTGTTGCACTCGTAAGTAAAGGAGCGTTATTTCCGCTACCGAAAGCAAGTATCTTTTCGATGTTCCAAACGTATCCATCAGGAACATTAAAGTCATCTGCAGATTGTGCCAGCCCTCCAAAATCTGTAAAAAACTGAGAGGGCAAAGAAGAAACGGCCGGTTCAATTTGTTCGTATATAGCCGGCTCAGTAATCGTAACCGTAAATCCTTCAGACACTTGTTCATCACCAGAGGTTGCGATAAGACCAATTGCTGCCTTACCTAAACTATCAGGAACATATGTTAAGGTTAAAAGATCACCTTTCAAGACTGCAGTAACCAGTTCGGGGTTTGAATTTGTTACTTCGATTGAAATTGAGTTTCCTGCTGTTTGTTCGAATAAACCTTCTATATTAATTTCGGTCGGTTCACTGTTCTCATCTATGATTAAATCATCAAGTAAATACGCAACACTCAATTCTGACTCAGGCAGCGGATTAAATATCATTGGAAAACGTGCGCTGAACAATCCATTACCATGCGCTGCAACGGCTATAAATCCATCTTTCCTTACTTTCACTTGATCGGTAACAGCGTTACCAATAGCAAAAGGTTCCTTGAACCATCGTGTACGCTCGCCATTAATTCTGTTTGCGTAATACAGACCAGTACTCGTAGCCGTGAATAATCGTTGAAAATTAGCTCCAAAGTATCCTGTACTGCTTCCAAAAAAGGCAGTGCTTCGTACAGAAGGTCCGTTACCCGAACCATCAGGATTTTCTTCTAAATTTCCACTAATGTTTGTCCAGGTTTCTCCTGCATCGTCTGTAAGGAATATACTCTGAATTCTATAATTGGAAAAAGTTACAATAACACGGTCCGTATTTGAAGGATCTACTGCAATATCATTCACAAAACCGGGAGGCAATCCTTTTCCTGTAGAAATATCGACAGGCTCCTGATCATCGACGTTTGCATTATCCAATCTGTAAATGTTACCCGCATTGGTACCGTAGTACAAGCGATTGGCAACCGGATACTTGGAAATAGCTAAGGCTGTTATTGAGGTTCCCGCCGGGGAATCAGTTTTTGGTAAATCAACCCAATTCACTGTTGCTAAAGCATTAGAAAACAAGGGTAATTCATCCAAATTGTTATTTCTCCAAATTCTGTTACCAGCCGGTAAATACATTATATTATCATTATTTGGATCTAAGATAAATGGCGTGATAAATGACAAGTTGTTTGCACCTGCAGGTCGAACTCTGCTAAAAGAAACAAATGCACCTGCTTCATCAAAGTTAAATCTGTAGATATTTCCATTTTGTGAAGAAACATAACGCGTTAATCCACCATCGGCAATAGCATTATACGAACCATCACCACCAAAATCTTCTATCCAAGGTTCAACACTCGAGGTCGATGACGTAAACCACGTACCGTTATCCTGAAATCCTGCTAATAAATCATCAGAGTTAGCTTCTGGATCAAATGATACGGCGTATGGCTGCGTAGTTACATAACCATTATTAAGTGAGGTCCAGTCCACGGGTTCTGCTCCCGGATTTTCTGCAGTAATATCTTCAGTTACAAAAACACCTCCATCATTACCGGATAACGCTTTATTTGGATTCGAAGGATAAAATAACAATTCGTGTTGATCAGGATGTTGATCGGTATATACACTCACATTATTTAGAGGTGAGTACCCCGCTATCCAGGATTCTTGTCCCGCAGGCGTGGTAAATCCTGTTTCTGAGCGATAAATGTTAGTTCCTCCGACAAAAACATAATTACAATTACCAGGATGTACCTTGACAATCATATTATAGCCTCCTTGTAAGTTCAAGTTTCCAACCGATCCGCCAATAGTAACAGGTAAATTTGCCGTAAGATCAGTCCAGGCGGTCGCTGTACCCTCGTTGAGTGCATTGTATTTGTATAAAAATGCCGGCGTACCTCCCGCTACATTTTGCGAAAAGAAATAAACCATATTTTCGTGCATTGGATCGATTCCCATCACTGTTCTCCCTAAAGAGCCAACAATGGCTGGTGGTGTAATGGCGGTCCATGTATTTCCATCAGTAGAGGTAAAAAATCCTGCATTAGGCACTCCGTTTGATGCAATGGTTGCATAAATTTTCCCTTCAGAAGTAATCGTAACTTCTGATGTACTATCAAATCCTCCTTCAAGAACTTCTTCAAAAGAATTACCTTCATCCTGAGATCTAAAAATTCCATTGAATGTAGCAACGTATACATCTCCATTTGTTGGATTAACTGCAATAGAATTGATTAAATCAAAAGGAGCTATTGCGCGAATATCTCCGTCGTCTGTCGCACTCAATAATTTCCAGGTTCTTCCCCCATTTACAGATTTATAGACCCCTGTCCCTGTATAAAAAGCTCCTCCTGCACTCGCAGAATTTCCAAAACGCTCTCCAGATCCGTAATACCAAACATTGTGCTTACCAGGCCTTGGATCTTGCACGATACACGTGATGCTTGGTGACTGACGCCTGGTAGTTACTTTTCTCCAGGTCTGACCAGAATTTTCTGAACGCCATAATCCTCCGGAAACTCCCCCTGCTAAAATAACATTATCGTTGGTGGCGTCAATTGCCAAAGCGCGTGTTCTACCCCCAACATTGTAAGGTCCTCTATTTTTCCAATATGAGAATTGAATTCCTCTAGAAGATTTTGTAGCTGCAGATTTTTGCAGATCATCTCCTGCGGTAATTTTTTTCGAAAAATCAAGTTCCAAGCCTCTAATTTCTAGTGGAAGCTGTCCCGTGTACGGATCTTTTAGTCTATTGAACTCGTATTCCATACGCTCCAATGCCTTGTCCCCTACAGCTTTTGGAGCACCTTCAATAGCTCCGGTAGAATTGTCGTACAGTTTTGACTGCTTATAAAGTTGATGACCCCGCGGTGTCGGTTGTGGATCCGCTTCTGTTTTTAATGTTTGTGCAGTTGTTGTATATCCTAACAACAATAATAAAAAGACACAAACATTGCTCTTTGTAGAGAGTAATGATAAATGCATAGTTTAAGTTAATTTGTGTGAATTCTGCAAAACTAACTGATTTTTCTTAGTTTTTACTATTAAAATCCTTTAACTCTATTGAATTAAAAGCAACGATAAACTTCTTCACTTCATTTTATATATGAACTGCACTTGGTCTTAATCAAAACACTGATAATCAAAATTATACACTATAATTATTGACTATAACTCTTACGAAACTGGATATTTTTCTTATTAAACTACTATTGTATTAGCACTTAACGAAATGTTAATTGCGGTAAAACCGTAATAAAAAAGCGGTCATTAGGGCAATAAAATAAACTTCGCTGAAAAACATTGTCAATCATCAACCATATTAATGAACAAATAGCTCACCTAGAAGCTCAGATGATAGATATCTTGATCGCATGATACAGCAAGTAGAAAGATTAGAATCCATTCCAGGTGTATCCAGACAGATTGCTACAGGGATTATCGCTGAAATCGGAGTAACTATGGAACATTTTCAAACCCACAAACATTTAGCATCTTGGGCAGGGGTTTGTCCTGGTATCAATGAAAGTGCAGGAAAGAAAATGTCTTCCCGAACAACAAGGGGAAACAAATACTTAAAGACTACCTTAATCGAAGCTGCATGGTCGGCTACTCGATCAAAAACCAATCCATTACTTGCTATAAAGCAATCGCTGCCAGAAGAGGAAATAAAAAAGCAGCAGTAGCCATAGGGCATAAAATCTTGACAGCAGCCTACTTCGTTCTTAGGGATAAAGTTAATTATAAACCTCATACACAAAGCCTTGAAATTGCTGAAAAAAGAAAACAAGAAAGAATAAAAAGATTAGAAAAACAGTTGAAAACCCTAAAGCAAACGTCTTTCAAATAAAAGGTCGAGGTTTTTTTGGTGGATCAATCCCCGGCATAAAAACTGACAACAGACGTAGTGTACCAACAGTTGTTGCCATAGAGCACGTAGAAAAAATTACACTCAATTTGTTTTTACAATCTTATAAAATCAAAAATATGGAATAGACTTTCAGAAAAAAAACCTGTAAAGTTTGACTTTACAGGTTTTTTTAAAACTTTCCAGACATTACTGGCTCTCATTTATTATTACAAGTCGAACTTGATACCTTGCGCTAGCGGTAACTCGGTTGTATAATTTATGGTATTGGTTTGCCTTCTCATATATACCTTCCAAGCATCAGAACCGGATTCTCGTCCGCCACCGGTATCTTTTTCACCTCCAAATGCACCACCGATCTCAGCTCCTGAGGTTCCGATATTCACATTTGCTATTCCGCAATCAGATCCTGTATGAGACAGGAAACGCTCGGCTTCTCTAAGATTATTGGTCATGATTGCAGAGGATAACCCTTGTGCAACTCCGTTCTGCACATCAATTGCGTTTTCTACATCACCTGAATACTTTAGTAAATATAATACAGGTGCAAATGTCTCGTGTTGTACGATTTCAAAAGAATTCTCGGCTTCAGCAATAGCTGGTTTCACATAGCAACCACTTTCATATCCTTCGCCAGAAAGCACGCCTCCTTCAACCACAATCTTACCACCTTCTTCAATAACTCTGGTCAATGCACTTTCATACCCTTTAACCGCATCTTTATCAATCAGCGGACCTACATGATTGTTCTCGTCCAGTGGATTTCCTATACGCAATTGTTTGTATGCATCCACAACAGCATTCTTTACTTTATCGTAGATAGATTCGTGTATAATCAAACGACGTGTAGAGGTACAACGTTGACCGGCGGTACCCACAGCCCCAAACACAGCACCTATAACGGTCATCTTGATATCCGCATCAGGGGTTACAATTATTGCGTTATTACCCCCCAACTCCAACAAGGATTTTCCTAATCGCTGTCCTACGGTGGCAGCTACAATCTTACCCATACGCGTTGATCCGGTTGCCGAGATTAATGGCACTCTTTTATCAGTGGTCATAAATTCTCCCACCTGATAATCCCCATTAATCAAATTGGATATACCTTCTGGTAAGTTATTGTCTTTTAAAACTTTGGCAATAATATTTTGACAAGCCACACCACATAAAGGTGTCTTTTCACTTGGTTTCCAAACACACACGTCCCCGCAAACCCAGGCCAAAGCGGTATTCCATGCCCATACTGCTACAGGAAAATTAAACGCAGAAATAACACCTACGATTCCCAGAGGATGGTACTGCTCATACATACGATGTCCAGGGCGCTCAGAATGCATAGTGAGTCCGTGCAGCTGCCTTGACAATCCTACTGCAAAATCACATATATCGATCATTTCCTGAACTTCACCCAATCCCTCTTGATAGGATTTTCCCATTTCATAAGAAACCAGTTTACCTAACGGTTCTTTTAATCGACGTAATTCTTCTCCAAACTGACGCACTATCTCTCCGCGTAAGGGAGCAGGCATTACGCGCCATTCTTTAAAAGCGCTGCTTGCCTTTGTAATAACACGCTCATAATCCTCTTTTGTGGTCGCGCTTACTTTTGCGATCAATTCACCATCAACCGGAGAGGTTGAAGAGAATTCTGATCCCGATGCGAACCATTCTGATCCTGTAGAAGTTCCTTTATTCGTAGCTGAAACTCCAAGTTGCTTTAATGCTTCCTGAATTCCAAAGTCTGTTGCTATCATTGTCATGTTATGCGATTTTATGTAAAATGTAAATATAAGTCCTTAAAAACATAATTTAAAATCTGACTGATTTTGAATCAGTTTTTAAGTTATTTTTATCACAGGTTCTTGATAAATTGTCAAATTGATGTTTAACTGATCATAATTTATAAAATTTGATAGTTAGTGATGTGCTACAAAACGTTCGTCCACCGCCATGACGTTACCGCAATTATTGCATGTACGCAGCTCCTCGTTCTCATAGAAGTGCTTAAAATGCTTTAAAAAATCTGTCTCTATATCAGTAAGTTTAAAATACACTTCGTGAAGTTTATTATTACAGATATCGCAAAACCAAAGCAAGCCGTCTTTGGCATCTAAGTCCAAACGCTTCCGTTCGATCACTAATCCTATAGAATTTTCGTGACGTACCGGTGAATGTGGTACTCCGGCGGGATGCAAGTACATATCTCCAGGTCCTAACTGCATTGTCTTTTTTACTCCTTCATCCTGTACATGTACTTCAATAGTCCCTTCCAGCTGATAAAAAAGTTCTTCGGTTTCATTGTAGTGATAATCTTTACGTGCATTGGGTCCTCCAACAATCATTACGATATAATCACCTGCATCCTTATATAGATTTTTGTTACCTACAGGAGGTTTTAACAGTGCTCTGTTTTCATCAATCCACTGTTTAAGATTAAAGGGTTTTTGAATTGCCATATCTTGATTTTTGGTTGTATAAAATTACATATTCTTGAGAGGTTCTCAATATAAAGAAGATTTAAATTTTAAGGAATTAACGTATTATTTTAAAAAGTAAAGAATGTTGAGATAACTCCCTTTAAATTAAAAAAGAAATCGCTCTTACAAAACAAGTTTGCAGAGCGATTTCTAACTAAATAACCAACCAAAAATTTTTATAAAACGGAGCTCTTTTTAAGAAACTCAGATTTTTTCATTCTTTTCTTATTATTCTGAAGTTTACTTTTGCCTTCAGTATTTTTAAATTGAACATATCCCCTTCCTACAAAACGATACTCAGTACCCGAAGCGGGATGATATAATTGAATCTTGTTATCATTGATAACGGTTAATTCAAAGAATTCATTGCCTAAATAATCGTAATCCAGTGTTAAAGTTTTCAGATAAAAATCATCTACTACATCATTGACCTCATAGTATCCCTCGTAATCATAATAGATTTCACTACGAGGTGTCCCCGGTGCATCTTTTGAACTTCTAAAATTATCTCCCAACCCAAAGGGTAAGAACTGTACATAATTCTCTTCGTCAAATTCATTAATTGCCCCATACTGACTGGTAAAAACTTTTTCCCAAGTGCTATACTCATGCAAGAAATAATGAATATTATCATAGAAAACTTTTTCATAGTCAAAAGTACTTCGTTGATAGCCTTCTAAAAAATAGGAGGTGTTGGTAACGGCATCATAAATCTCAATTTCATTTCCTGATTTCTGAATAACTTCCAGATCATACACACCGTCCAGATCATGATCGATTTGCACCTCGGTACGGTATGTGGCATACAATCCTACATCAAGTCCGAAGCCTCCACCATTGTCTCCAATCCCAACTAAATTATTATTGGCATAAAATGTTCCGTTTTTAAATGAAACAGTAAACGCTTTTTGAAGAAAAGGCACTTCCCCTTTTCCTTGGGTTCTTTCGATATCTACATACCATATTTCATAAGACTGTAAAAATTCATCCAGATTAAAAACAGGTTGCGGCTCTTCGATATAGTTTTCTTCAACGACTACCTCAGCAACACATGCGTTAAATAGAAAGAGGCCAGATATTCCAGCAAAAAGTAATAGTAATGGTCTCATAAGCTTATATTTTAAATTATAGCAAAGGAGAACCAAAAGATATGCCAAACTTTTAACACTTTGTTAATCAAAGGTTTAATTTAATTTCTATTTTGTTTATTTTTGGCGTTATAATAGATTTCGATCTAAAGTTTATTCATTAGGTTTGAAATCCAGAAAAGAAAAAAGAAAATCCATTGAAAGATAAACCAAAATTTGCAGTCATAGGTGGGGGTAGTTGGGCTACAGCTATTGTCAAAATGTTAACGGAAAATGTTGAAGTTGTAGGATGGTATATGCGTAGCGTCTACGCAATCGAACATTTAAAACGACAACAACATAATCCAAGCTACTTAAGTTCGGTTGAATTTAAAAATGAGCAGCTTAAACTTACTGATAATATTAATGAAGCTGTCGAAGAAGCTGATTATGTAATTTTTGCAATCCCATCAGCTTTTTTGCATACGGAATTAAAAAAACTAAATGTATCTCTTGAAAATAAAATTATCTTTTCAGCTATTAAAGGTATCGTTCCGGAAACCGGCCTGATCGTAGGTGAATATTTTAATGAAATTTATGACATCCCTCTTGATAATATTGGGGTAATTACTGGTCCTTGTCACGCCGAAGAGGTCGCATTAGAGCGCCTATCTTATCTGACTATTGCATGTAATGATGCAGAAAAGGCTAAAGTGGTTGCTGCACATTTAAGCAGTGAGTACATAAGTTGTAAAATTAGTGATGATATTATTGGTACCGAATATGCCGCGATGCTTAAGAATATTTATGCGATTGCTGCAGGAATTGCTCATGGTCTAGGATACGGGGATAACTTTCAAAGTGTCTTGATGAGTAATGCCATTCGTGAGATGAAGCGTTTTATCAAAAAGGTGCATAATATGAAGCGTAACATTAATAACTCCGCCTATTTGGGAGATCTTTTAGTAACCGGTTACTCTGTCTTTTCACGCAATAGAATGTTTGGGAATATGATTGGTAAAGGATATACGGTAAAAAGCGCACAAATGGAAATGAGCATGGTTGCTGAAGGTTACTACGCTACAAAAAGCGCTTACGTAATAAATACAGATAAAGGAGCCAAAACTCCTATCATCGATGCTGTATATGCGATACTATATGATCATAAAGAGCCCAAAAAGATCTTTAAAAAATTAGCAGATCGACTGGACTAACTAATTTTACAGAGTATGTCGTCAACTCAAAACATTCCCGAACTTGTAGATGATGTATGGTTGTCTCAACATTTGGATGACCCGCACCTAATTCTTTTGGACGCAAGTATCAAAAATGTGATGGATCAGGAAAACAGCAATAAGAATTATGCGATCCTACCAAAAGCTCAATTCTTTGATTTAAAAAAAGTTTTTTCTGATCAATCCGTATCCCTGCCTAACATGGTGCCTTTGCCTCGTAATTTTGAAAAAGCCTGTCGAGCTTTGGGTATTTCTAAAAGCAGTAAAGTTGTGATATATGATACTAAAGGTATCTATTCAAGTCCCAGAGCTTGGTTCCTTTTTAAAATTATGGGATTTGATAATGTGGCCATATTGGACGGGGGTCTGCCCGCTTGGCTACAGGCAGGTCGGCGCACAACCAATCAGTATCAGATTACCAACAAAGAGCAAGGTTCTTTCAAAGCGCGTTTTCGACCGGAGCTCGTCGTTAATGCAGAGGAGGTTCTAAATGCAATTAATGGTCCTCACAAACTTATCATCGATGCACGTTCTCATGGTCGTTTTACGGGTACCGAACCAGAACCAAGAGCAGATTTAAAAGCAGGTCATATCCCTGGATCTATAAATATTCCTTACACCGAACTTTTGAAAAACGGTAAATTTATTGATCAGGTATCACTCAAATCCGTGCTTAATACTCTAAATTTGAACAACAAGCACCTCATATTCACTTGTGGCTCGGGAATTACTGCTTGTATTCTTAAATTTGCCTTTGAGCAGAGCGGCTATCAGAATGCTTCAGTTTATGATGGTTCCTGGACAGAATGGGGTCAACTATCTAATGCACCGATTGCTCTATAAATGGTATAACAATTGCAGTAACTATTTTCTAAAAAAATTACACATGAAATTACTTAGTACGCTATTCCTTTTTCTTACGAGCATTTATTTTAGCCATTCGCAATCGACACCCTATACTCTGAGTGATTTTTATGGGAATTCTACAGAACTAGAGCAAAAAGTGTTAACAATTTATAATGCTCTTTCTGAAGAACAACGCATTGCACAAATGATCATCACATCTGCCGGAGAATTAGGCAAACCCGAGGCTGTGGTGAATGAGCTAGCAAAAAAGGGAGCTATTGGAGGGGTCGTTTTTTTAAAAGGAACCAAGGCAAATCATACCCAACACATTCAGACTTTGAATAAGATCGCTAAAGCGAATGCTACTCCGGCACTTCTTTATAGTATGGATGCCGAACCCAGCTTACTAAGCAGCCGAATTAAAGGTGCAAAGGATGTGGGTAAGACAGTAAATATCAAAACTGAAGCCCAGTCCGATCAAGTAGTAGCCGCCATTAACGAAGAATTAAATGCGATTGGTGTGCATCACAACTATGCACCTGTTTTGGATGTGAGTACTTCAAATGAGGCTATAAAATCAAGAAGTTATGGAAGCGACAAAGAACAGGTTATAGCTTTAGCCAACAGATTTATACAAAAAACACAGGATGGTGGTATTATTGCCACTGCTAAGCATTTTCCAGGTCATGGATTAGTTTCCGGGGATACTCATAAACAAAGTGTTTATATCGACGGCCCTTTACAAGAGGTAGCTAATTACGAAAAAATCATAGCCGATGGGGTACTCTCTATAATGGTTGCCCACATTACCATAAAGAATAACGAATCTTATGATACCAACGGTTTGCCGGCAAGTTGTTCCCGTAAAATTGTGACCAGCTTGCTAAAAGAGGAAATGGGTTTCAAAGGTATCGTTATTTCAGATGCTTTAAATATCATGAAAGCAGTAACCATTTTGGACAACGCCCCTTTACTAGCTTCAAAAGCGGGTTGCGATTTGATTCTTATGCCACAGGATGAGGAAAAAACGATTCTGGCCATTCTAAACGAAGTTAAAAAGGATCCAGAGTACAAAGCTCAGGTTGAGGCATCTGTTAAAAAGATTTTACGACTAAAAGTTGTTGCCGGATTATTGTAATAATTCTCTCGCAGCATCTATTTGGCTAACTTCTATTTGTTCAGTAAATATTTGTGATTGTTTTTTCAAATACAAATGAAAATTATACTGCTTCAAACAATTTACCCGGTAATGGCTTAACCACCCCCTTTAGCTCCATGGATAGTAAATGCGAGGCTAGTTTATAGGTCGGTATACTACATTGCAAAGCAATACTATCAAGAACCGTTTTGCCATGGGCAGTCAAGAAATTATAAATGCGCTCTTCATCGCCCTCTAAGGTGACAAATAGCTCTTTTTGTATCACCGCGGTGTTTTCCTCTTTAGCCTCCCAGTTTAGCATATATAGTAAATCCGCCGGTGAAGTAAGCATGTGTGCCCGTTGTGTTTTTATCAACGTATTACACCCACGACTTAATGCATCTGTAGTTCTTCCCGGAACAGCAAAAACCTCTCTATTATAAGAATTAGCAATTTCTGCGGTTACCAAAGACCCTCCTTTATCCGCACTCTCAATGACTATGGTAGCTTCGCTTATTCCGGCAATAATTCTATTGCGACTTAAAAAATTATTCCGATCAAAAACATCTGTACTCCAAAAATCAGTGAAAAAACCGCCATTAGCCTCTACCTGTTCGATATATTTTGCATGTGTTTTTGGATACATTTGATTTAATCCATGTGCCAGACATCCCACGGTTTGTAAGCCGTGCTTTATAGCTGCGCGTTGTGCTGTTATGTCAACGCCATAGGCAAAACCAGATATGATTACTGGATTTAAGGGTGCTATAGCTTCAATTAACTCTTCACAAAAGGAAACCCCATACTTTGTCACCTTTCGCGTTCCCACAATACTAAGTATTTTTTTTGATTTCAAATCAATAGCCCCCCTGCCAAACAAAATTACTGGACCATCCAGGCAATGTTTTAATTTATCCGGATAGTCTTGATCCTGATACGTTAAAAATTGAAGATTATTTTCTTCAACAAATCGTAATTCGGCTTCTGCTACATGTTGATGTTCTGTATTATGCAGTTCTTTAATTTTGACACGTCCAATACCGTCAATTTTTAAAAGATTTGAGGGTTTGGATTTAAGAACAGTATCGGCAGAACCAACGGTTCTGATCAGTTTTTTGATAGAGCTATCCCCCAAATTGGGGATCTTTTTTAGCGTTAGCAGTGCTAATTTTTCTGTGTCATTCATGTAAGTTGGTCTAAGTCAGTACAAGTAACAAAAAATATAAATCTGTTGATAAAATTTTATCCTCTACTTTTTAACAACTCACAATTTTATTTACCTTTGAGTACGTCGATTTTATGAAAAATGATGATCGACAGTATATAACGTAGTAACACAAATCAATCGCAGCATCTATTACTGTTGATTCTATAATTTATAACGGGGAAATGAATACTTCAAAGTACATTAGTGAATTATTATATCGATACGAATGTGTAATAATTCCGGGATTCGGAGCCTTTTTAACACGTCGTGAATCAGCAAGAATATTGAGTGCTTCGAATACGTTTCTACCTCCTAAGAAAACCATTTCCTTTAATAGTCAGTTACAAAATAATGATGGGCTTTTAGCTAACTATATCGCATCGGCCGAAAATATTTCATACATAGATGCAGTTGCTGCTATTCAGCGATTTGTTGCATCATTAAATTTAGAATTAAATCAAGGTAAGCGTGTAACTCTCAATGCGATCGGACACATGTTTCGTTCTGTTGAAAACACTTTACAGTTTGAGCCGGCTACTGAAGAAAATTATCTTACCGAAGCTTTTGGCTTACCTACTTTTATTTCACCACAAATCCAAAGAAACGTTGAAGTTTCACGCGAAGTATACAAACAAGAAACCGAACTTATTGAGGCCAAAGCACCCATTGCTTTTACACCTGAAAAACGTGCGCAACGTACCTATCTTAATTATGCGGCAACTGCAGCAATCATTGTAGGTCTCTTTGGTTTAACAGGATATCTGGGGCTTTCCTATCACAACAGTTCTGTAGAAGCTTATAACTATACGCAACGTCAGGAGGCAGCAAAGGATATCAATAATATGATCCAAGAGGCTACTTTTGAGATCTCAAGTCCCCTGCCAGCTATAACATTGAATATTGCCAAAGAACATGAAGACATTACTGAAGCGTCTGCACTATATGGCAAATATCATATCGTTGCCGGAGCGTTTAGAATCGAAGCGAATGCTAAGAAGAAAATGAGACGTCTTAAAGCTAAAGGTTTTGAACCAAGACTTATTGGGAAGAATAAATATGGCTTACATCAGGTAGTGTATAGCAGTTATTCGAATCGAATGGAGGCGTTACAAGCTTTGCAAAAGATCAAATACAAGCAAGATCGTCGTGCTTGGTTACTTGTTCAACCCATGTAATCAGTATTTTTTCTTAAATAATTCATAATTTTATGGTAATCAGCATTTAATGAATTTCTCATTAAATATCTCGGTTTCTTATTACATATACAATCTTCATATTTATAAAGTAGAATACTTAGCAATAAACCATCCTGTTTAATGTATTTATAGTAATCTCTGCCTTGGATTGTTGCACTACGAAACTTTGACTGAATTGGACATATTCAAAGTTTGCTGAGTATCTTTGCTCAAAATTAAACACTCATTATGGAAGCCAGACACCCATCAGAATCACTTACTGTATTAACCGATCTTGTTTTACCGGGAGAAACGAATGGATTAAATAATCTTTTTGGAGGTGAACTTTTGGCACGTATGGATCGTGCAGCAGGAATCGCTGCAGGTAGACACTCCAGAAGATTGGTTGTAACAGCCTCTGTAAATCATGTAGCGTTTAATAAAAGTATTCCCTTAGGGAGTGTGGTGACTGTAGAAGCTAAAGTATCTCGTGCTTTTAAAAGCTCTATGGAGGTTATTATTGATGTTTGGGTAGAAGACCGTCAAAGTGGAGATAAAAGTAAGGCTAACGAAGCTATATATACTTTTGTGGCCGTAAATGAAAGTGGTATGCCTGTGCCTGTGCCTCCTGTACAACCAGAAACTGAACTTGAGAAACAACGTTTTGATGCTGCCTTAAGAAGAAAACAATTAAGTCTCGTACTGGCCGGCAAAATGAAACCCCACGATGCCACCGAACTTAAAGCACTGTTTGTTTAGTTTTATTTCAATCCGCTCTATTGAGGAGTAATTTTTTTAATCGGTACGTATATCTGTTCTTCGGACAGCGGATTCTCAGGCCCCAAGTATTTTGGACCCATATAATCAAAATGCCTTCTTTGATCAATACCATACCCTGAGTATGGTAACCAATCATTATGGATGTAATTGAGCGTTCTATGGAATGTTTTTATCGGACCATGATGCGTAAATATTGCATAGAGTCCTTTTTCAATTACTACCTCACTAACATCTTTTAATTTGCTATACTTTACATCATCAAGTATCGTAGCCCAGGTTTTATAAACTCCCGTCTCAGAGAACTCAGCATCGTACTCATGCACCGCATAAAACTCTGATGGCTTTATGCCAAGATGTTGAATTATATCAGATACAAAGGTTTTCCAATGCATCTCAACCTCGGGAGCTCCCGGTGTTGTAAGTAATAAGCGTCCCAATAGCCGTTTTTCTTGTATTTCTTTTATTTCTGGTGTTAACATCATTACATTCTATAAATCCAATGTTGTGGATTAAGACGTTTGGCATTTTGATAGATTAAGAATTTCATGATCGCTCTACCGGTGGCAGGATTCACCCGCACCTCTCCTATTTCTTGCTTTGTACGCACCTGATCCCCTTCTTTTACTGTAATATTCTCAATATTATAATAAGTGGTAATAAAATTACCATGACGAATTTGCACTAATCTGCCTGCACCTCTCAACTTCTGTATCGCAATTACTTCGCCTTCAAAAATGGCTCTTGCCCGCTCTCCTGCCCGCGTTTCAAGTTCTACTCCGCTACTATTAATTTTAATATTAGGAAGTGTTGGATGCGGCTGTGGTCCGAATTTCTTAGTAACTCTCCCCGTACCTACCGGCCAAGGCAACTTACCCTTGTTAGCTGTAAAATTATCTGCCACTAATTTAGCCTCTGCGGTAAGCGCAAAAGTAGTTGCCGAACCTTTATTTGTTACTTTTTTACCTGCCTTTTTATTAGCTTTTGCTATCGCTTCTCTAATCAGTTTTTCTATAGCCTTATCAATAGCACTCGCCTGTCGTTCTTTCTTTTTAATTTGCTTGGAATAGACTCCGGACTTCTTACGAATAGTCGCCATGAGTTCTTGTTGTTGTTTCTTCTCGCTAAGTAGCTTCTCTTGTTCTTTTCGATTTTGTACAACTAAGAGCTCCTTAGATTTTTTTTGATTTGCTAGATCCGTATTAAGAATCTTGAGTTCTTCTGTTTGTTTTACAATATTATCTGCTTGTTCTTTACGGTGCTTATTGTACTGTTTCATATATTGCAAACGCTTGTAGGCTTGCATAAAATTGGAAGAAGACAATAGAAACATGATACGGCTTTGACGGGAATTGCTTTTATATGATTTGGCAATCATCTTTGCATAATCCTCTTTAAGATGTTGTAGCTCCTTCCGAAAAGCATCGAGTTTTTTAAAATTTACATTAATCTCACGTGTCAAGAGATTTGCCTGTTGATTAGTGATACGAATAAGGTTTTCTCTAGTGCTTATTTGCGCATTGATGGCTTCCACCTCATCCAATAACGATCGTTCCTTTAGCTTAGTGTCTGTCCGCAGCTTTTTCATCTGCTCAATTTCCTGACGCAATTGTTGACGTTGCTCCTCTAATTGTTGCTGCCGTGACGACTGTGAGAAGCTTATGCCACAACATATAAGCAGTACCAGTAAAAGTATATTGTTGTTACCTTTCATTCTACTGTAATTTCTTCATATCCCTTGGGTATGAAAAAGGGAAAACTAACTTTTGGATTAAAGTCTACAGAACGATAGTCTAATTTGATTAATGTTTGTTCTTGATCCTGTGTAGCTTTAATTACAATCTCTTTTGGAAAATCTTGATTTCCCACTTTTTGATACGTCTCGTATAAAACACTTAGCGCTCGCTTTTCTACTGGTTGTGCAAGTAACTGTAACTTCATTTTAAAGTTTTGAGGCGCTATTAAGAATAAGCGATTAAACAATTCTAAATCCTCTTTGGGCTTTAACTGATATCCCTGGTCGACAATAGCTACTTCAAAATGCTCCTTTTTCAAATCAAAAAGTGATTGCCCTAACAAAAGTTGTTGAACTTTGTTATAGTCTAAATCTGTTCCTAACCATTTACTGAGCATCTTAAAGTCTCCGTCAAAATAGGTGTTATTAATTTTCTCATAATATCGCACCCTATTCGGAGTAATCATAACCTTCGCCAAGGTTATTCCCAACATTTTTGCCGATAACCAAATTGTTTTGTCCCGCTCCATGCGGAGTGTAACATTAGGACGCACAGATTGTTTTTCGTCTTTATAATTCACTTTAACCCTTGCATGTAAGGTGTTAAAATTAAATGCCTGATTATAATGATTACTTATTACTTTTTTTGATTTCAGCCGTTTAGTGATAGCTCCATCGGCACCAGCCGTGCTTTTACACGAACTTGCGGTAATTAAAATAGCAGTTAAACATATAAAGAATCGAATCATGGTGTACTTACGATTTATTTTGAAGTTGTGTTGCTTTTTGCTCGAACTCTTTTGCTTTACTAGCATCACCCAGTGCTTGATATGCTTTACTCATCATGGTATAGAATTGAGATTCAATTACTACGTTATCCAGAATATAATCCAATCCTGTCTCTAAGGTTTCTATAGCTTCATCATATGCTTTTAACGCTATTAAGGCTTGTGCATTGAGTAGATAAATTATTGGCTGTGTAGGATACAATTCTAAGGCCAATTCGCTGCCGAATTTTGCTTTTTCAAATCTCTTTAGTTCTATTTGAAGCTCTAGGGTTCGTTGTATAAGACCTATATCATTGACTGCATCTTTGAGTCCACGTTCATAATAATTAAGTGCCAGTTCCCTCTCCCCTTTCTCATAATAAAAATTCCCAATATCATTAAAAATTTTGCCGGAACTGTCTGTTTTTGAAAATGCTTCAGTTACTTCAATAAGTTGCTTCTCAAATTGGGGATTACGTCCTACAAAAATTATAAAATCATTGAGTACTTTATATTTGGAATCGCTATCCATCGTACTACTTTGTAGTGCAATTTTCATCGAAGCTACAGCCAAATCCGTTTGATTATCATCTAGATAGAATTTGTACAATGCTAAATGAGCAACTTCGGATGTTGGGATTTGCGCCAACAGGGCTTTGGCTACCTCAAAAGCTTTCCTGTTTTGATTCGTTTGACTATATAAATAAATCAAGTTTACATAAGGTTGTTCATTTTTGGGCGCTGCCTTAATTTTATTTTCTAAACGCGCAATTTGGGTAGTCGGATTATCAAGTTTTAACGTGATCCGCTTACGTAGGGTTCTGCGATACTGATCTTCGCCATACTCTGCAACGACCTCATCTAAGGTTTGCAGAGCGTCATCATATCGTTGATCCAAAAAATACAAATTGACCAACTGCTCTCTATACATGGTATCAAAGCCAACCAGCTGACTTACAACTTCGATAGAAGCTTTATAATCATGCAATGCAAAATGCACCTCGAATAACTGCTCTAAAATAAATCGATTATTTGGATTATCCTCAAGTGCTTTTTCAAAGTTTACCTTTGCTAATTCGTATTGTTTCAAAGCAAGGTAGTTCTTACCCAGTTCAAAATACAGCACCTCTACCTTTGGATCTATTGCAATACACTTTTCTAAGGCATCGATCGCCTTTTCATAATTCTCAATACCTTTTTTCGTCAAAGCTTCAAAAAAAAGTTCCTGAAACTCATCAGACACATTACCTAAATCATCAACATTCACCTCCTGTTGCGGTTCAATTTCTTGTGCTGCAACAGGGATATATATACTTCCCATAAATGGGACAGTAAACAAAATGTATTTAATTATAGTAATCATGTATGTATCTAACGTATGCTTCCTTTCAATTATTCTAAAACAGAATAATCTCCAACACTAATTTTGGTGAATTTTCCGTCAAAACTGACCTTATTACCTATCATCGCTTCGTCTAAGGTAGCATTTTTAATATGAGTTTCTGTTTGAATCAAACTATTTTTAATTATAGAGTCATGTATCACACACCCATCTCCAATACTTACGTTTGGACCAATAGTAGCATTTTTTAAGCTTACATTTTCGCCAATAAAACACGGCTCAATAATCGTTGAATTCTCTTTTTTGATAGTAGTACTCACTAGATGCTCGCCGTCATTTTGTAAAAAACCTAACATGCGAGTATTCGTCTCTACCGTTACAGTCTTATTTCCACAGTCCATCCACTCGTCTACTTGTCCTGTTACAAATTTCTTGCCAGAGCTCATCATACGTTTGATGCCGTCATTAATCTGATACTCGCCTCCGTTGATTATGTTGTGGTCTAACACGTACTGCAATTCGTTTTTGAGAACTGCTACATCCTTGAAGTAATAAATTCCGATAACGGCTAAATCTGAGACAAAGGTTTCAGGTTTTTCAACCAGCTCAACAATTTCATCAGCCTCATTTAGTTTGACCACGCCATATGCTTCAGGTTGATCTACCTGTTTTACCCATATAACAGAATCTGCGGACTTATCCAGATTAAAGTCTGCCCGGATCAATGTGTCAGCATAGGCGATTACAGCCGGTCCCGATAAGGATTCTTTGGCACACATGATAGCATGACCTGTACCCAAAGGCTGATCTTGTCTGTAGATTGACGCTTTTGCTCCCAGACCTTCAGCCAGCGCTGTTAAGCTTTCCTCTACATCCTGCCCAAAAAAAGCGGGGTCTCCCAAAACAAATGCGATCTCTTCGATTGGTTCTCCTAATACTTTTGCAATATCAGACACCAAACGGTGTACTATTGGTTTTCCGGCAACGGGAATTAAAGGTTTTGGAACTGTTAGGGTATGAGGACGTAATCTAGAGCCTCGTCCTGCCATGGGTACGATGATTTTCATGTGTTACTTTTATTTTTAAAAATTAGATTTTATATATTCAATTATTGTTTTCCTGTACTTCCAAAGCCACCAGAACCACGCTCACTATTTGACAATTCTTCGACTTCAGACCAATCGGCACGTTCATGTTTTGCAATGACTAGTTGTGCAACGCGCTCTCCTCGTGAAATCGTATATGGATCATTAGAAAGGTTTACTAAAATCACTCCGATTTCTCCACGATAATCTGCATCCACAGTTCCAGGAGCATTAAGCACTGTTATACCGTGCTTTGCTGCCAAACCGCTACGAGGTCGCACTTGAGCTTCATAACCATGAGGAAGCTCTATAAACAATCCTGTTTTTACAATGGTGCGCTCTAAAGGTTGAAGCGTGATTTCCTCTTGTATACTAGCTCTCAAATCCATACCGGCAGATGACGGAGTTTCATAATGCGGCAGGGTACTATCTGAGGTATTTATTATTTTGATCTTCATGAACTAATTTTTAATTAATTGCTTCAATTCTTTGAATTCGAAAGCATACAAAACTACTAAAAACAGTAGTAAAAACGGGATGCCTACCATGTAATTACTATCAAACACATAAAATGATAATACACAAAGAATTATTGATAATACTATGTAACCACATATGCGCTTGCTATCATAAGGAATTGGATAGTATTTCTTGCCGAAATAGTAGGATAGCAACATCATCGTACTATAAGCTACCAGTGTAGCGATAGCGGAGGCCATATAGCTTAACCTCGGAATCAACACCAAATTAATTACCAGCGTAAGCAAAGCTCCAACCACAGAAATATACGCTCCGAATTTGGTTCTATCGGTAATTTTATACCAAACGGAAAGATTATGATAAATTCCCAAGCAAAAATTCGCGAGGAGAATTAAAGGAACTACATTTAATGCTTCCCAGTATTCCGGGTCTCTGACAATTAAAACTTTTAAGATGGGTAAAAACACAATAACGCCCAACATGATTAGCGAGCCCAGTACTACAAAATACTTGGTAATGGTAGCAAATGTTTGAGGGGCATCCCGATGGGTCGCATGCTTAAAGAAAAATGGCTCGATCCCCAAACGAAATGCAGTGGCAAACAATGTCATAAACAAAGCTAGTTTATAGCAAGCCGAATATACACCAATGGCAGATTCTGCAACATCATTGGGAAGTAGGTATTTGAGTAAAACCCGATCAAAGGTTTCGTTAACTGAAAAAGCAATACCAGCCACTAATATTGGCAAGGCGTAGCGCATCATTTTTTTCCAAAGTGCCGTATCAAAACTGTAATTAATTTTACCATAAAATGGAAGTAATACTAATAAGGTCACCGCACTCGCAATAAGATTTGAAATAAATATATAGTTGATCTCAAAATCTCCTACAACAAATACTTTTAGAAATGGAAATGATTTAGCTACATCTGTAATAAACAAAAGCAGCAATATATTGAGGCCAAGATTAATGAAAATATTCAAAATTTTGATAGAAGCGTAACGCAAAGATCGCCCTGTAGCACGCAACCAGGCAAAAGGAATGATCACCAGTGCGTCCAATAAAAGGATCCACAACACCAGTTTCAAATATTCGGTTTTTATCTCGAGCCAATAGGATAGTGCGTCCAAACAGACAAAGGCTAAAACGATCAACAGCACAGAACTTACAGCAATGGAAATTGCAGAAGTACCGGTTACCCGATGCTTGTCTGACACCTTATTGTAAAACCTAAAAAAAGCAGTCTCCATACCATACGCCAACAGTACATTGAACATCACAATATATGCGAATACGAAGGATACCTTACCATACTCATCGGCAGGTAAAATGTCAGTATACAAAGGAACTAGTATGAAGGATAGCATTCGTGGTAACACGGTAGCCAATCCATAGACAAAGGTTTGCTTAAATAAACGTTGAAAAGTACTCAATAGCTATAGGTTATAGCTGTAAAAATACAGTTTTTATCCAGTGCTATTGATTTAAATTCTTTTTTTACATTTTTTTAGGAAGATTATCAATTTTGAAGTAAAGCATTTTGCCGTCTTTTTCATAAGCCAACACTGCTTCGTTCTTTTGTAAGTCAAAAGGAATTTTCTTTTCAATTATGGGTAATTGATTACCGAATTCTTTTTTGGGATCCGAACTCATGATAAGCTCTTCTTTTTTAGGAAACATATATCGGCCAATATAGGCTTTGGTACTTAAATCATATTGTAAGTCAATCTTTTTTCCTTTAAAATAAAGATGTGAAATAGTAATTGCTTCGATTTCGTTGGACGGAAAAACAATAGTATATCCCTGACCAACTGTTTCCTTATTGGGAAAGAGTTCTTGATAATATGCATCGCTAAGCGATATTGGGGGTGTTTGATCCATGGTATTAATTGAAGCGCATCCCGTGGTTAGGAACAGCAATAATATAACACTTAAGGTACTTAAAAAGGCTTGCATATTACTGGTATTAAATGATTTGTTTAAGTTAAGAACAAAAGTAATACCAAAGGAATCAATAATAAAGAGTTTTACAACTAAAAAAGCCCGCGTAAAGCGAGCTTTTTATATTATAAGCAACAGATTGTTATCCGTTTAGAGCTTCCGCACCACCAACGATCTCTAAGATCTCATTGGTAATAGAAGCTTGTCTTGCTTTGTTATAAGATAATTTGAGTGAATCTCTCAGTTCTGTAGCATTATCTGTGGCCTTATGCATCGCCGTCATACGTGCTCCATGCTCTGAGGCAAAAGAATCACGAATCCCTTTGTACAACTGCATTTTAAGCATCTTCGGGATTAATTGCTCTACAATCTCTTCTTTTGATGGCTCAAAAATATAATCAACATTTGCATTCGCATCTTTACTAGCCATAGGAACAATTGGTAAGAACTGTTCGGTAGTTACGATTTGAGAAGCAGCATTTTTAAATTTATTATATACTACAAGTACCTTATCGTAGTCTCCCTTGGTAAAACGATCCATGATATCAGTAGCAATGTCAGCAACGTTTGCAAACGTTAAATCGTCGTATAGACTACTATGATTAACTACAACTTTATGTGACTTGGTTACAATATCGTTTACCTTTTTTCCGATCGTTATAAAATCAACTTGCTTACCCGCATATTGATTTGTATAAATATCGCGTACCGCTTTGATAATATTCGTATTAAATGCTCCTGCCAAACCTCTGTTTGAAGCAATTGCAACAACTAATACTTTATTTACCTCACGTTGCTCTGCATACGCACTAGCATTATCATTATCCAGGGCTGCACTTAAGTTTTGTAACAACTCGGTTAATTTATCTGCATACGGACGCATTGCAGTAATAGCAGACTGTGCCTTATTCAACTTCGCAGCAGATACCATTTTCATGGCGCTGGTGATTTGCATCGTTGAAGATACAGAGGTAATTCTATTACGTAACTCTTTTAAATTTGCCATTTCTTATACTTATGAATTCAGAATCCAGTATTAGCCTTTATACTTAGCCGAAATCTCTTTTGAAGCTGATACTAAAACATCAATAACCTCGTCAGTTAATTTTCCGGCTTTCAAAAGATCTAAGCTATCTCTATGCTTTGCATTAAGGTATGCTAAGTAATCTTTCTCAAATTCTTTTACTTTATTAACAGGAACGTCTCTTAACAAATTCTTAGAACCTGCGTAAACGATTGCAACTTGATCTTCTACCGTGAAAGGATCATTTTGAGCCTGTTTAAGGATCTCAACATTACGTTTCCCTTTTTCGATAACATTTAGCGTTGCTGCATCAAGATCAGAACCAAATTTAGCAAATGCTTCTAGTTCACGGAACTGTGCCTGATCCAGTTTTAAAGTACCTGCTACTTTTTTCATGGATTTAATCTGCGCATTACCACCAACTCGAGATACCGAAATACCCACGTTAATTGCCGGACGAACTCCAGAGTTAAATAAATCAGACGTTAAGAATATCTGACCATCTGTAATCGAAATTACATTGGTAGGAATATATGCAGAAACATCCCCTGCCTGAGTTTCGATAATTGGCAATGCTGTAAGTGAACCGCCTCCTTTCACCTTATCTTTTAAAGAATCAGGCAAATCATTCATGTCTTTTGCGATCGTATCATCTGCAATAATTTTTGCAGCACGCTCTAATAATCTAGAGTGAAGATAAAAAACATCTCCAGGGTACGCTTCACGTCCCGGTGGACGACGTAATAACAAAGAAACCTCACGATACGCTACCGCTTGTTTTGATAAATCATCATATATAATCAATGCCGGACGACCCGTATCTCTAAAATACTCACCGATTGCTGCACCTGCGAATGGAGCATATACCTGCATTGGAGCAGGATCAGATGCATTTGCAGCTACAATAGTTGTATAAGCCATTGCACCTTTGTCCTCAAGAACTTTAGCAATACCTGCAACAGTAGATGCTTTTTGCCCTATAGCAACATAGATACAATATACCGGCTCACCAGCATCGTAAAATTCTTTTTGGTTAAGGATCGTATCGATACAAACGGTAGTTTTACCAGTCTGACGGTCACCAATAACAAGCTCACGCTGACCTCTACCTACAGGCACCATCGCATCGATAGATTTAATTCCTGTTTGCAAAGGTTCGGTTACCGGCTGACGAAATATTACACCCGGAGCTTTACGCTCTAGTGGCATCTCAAACGTTTCTCCTCCGATAGGACCTTTCCCATCAATTGGAGCACCTAATGTATCTACTACACGCCCAACAATACCTTCACCTACATTAATAGATGCAATTCGTTGTGTACGCTTTACAGTAACACCCTCTTTAACCTCTGTAGAAGGACCTAAAAGTACTACCCCAACATTATCCTCTTCAAGATTTAGAACGATTCCCTCTAATCCAGATTCAAATTGCACTAATTCTCCGTATTGAGCATTAGATAGACCGTAGATTCGAGCGATACCATCACCTACTTGTAATACCGTTCCTACCTCTTCTAGCGAAGCCGTAGCTTCAAAACCAGATAATTGTTGTTTTAATATTGCTGAAACTTCAGCAGGATTCACTTCTGCCATTTTATAATAGTTTAGAAGAATAAGTTGTATTACTCATTCCCTTATTATTAGTTTTACTTTTAATTACTTAATTCTCTTCTTAATGAAGTTAACTTACTCGCTACGCTCGCATTGTACTGCAAATCACCAACACGTAAGATAAATCCACCAATAATACTTTCATCAACTATATTTTCGATAGTTGCGTTATAACCGGTAAATTCTTTCACCTTAGCCAACACCTTAGTTCGCATCGCCTCATTAAGCGGCACAGCCGATGTAACGGTTGCCACTTGTGTATTGTTAAGCTTATTGTATAAAGCGATATACTGCTTTGCTACTTCACCTAACAAAGACACTCTTTTGTTAGCGATCAATACGTCAAAAAGGTTTTGGGTAGTATTGGTTGTATCTTTAAAAATCTGACGTAAAGATTCACGTTTTACCTCATTTTTGATCAAAGGACTGTTTAACAACATACGCAACTCAGCACTCGCATCTATAGTATCAATGATACTATTCATATCCTGCTGAATACCATCAGTTGCTTTTTGCTCCTGTGCCAGGCTTAAAACCGCTTTTGCGTAACGTACTGCTGCTCTGCTCATAAATCGCTTAGTTTAAAGTAACATCTCCCAACATAGAGTCAACCAAATCCATTTGATTCTCTTTATTGTCTAATTCTTTTCTCACTACCTTTTCTGCAATCTCTATTGAGATAGCAGCCACTTGCTGTTTAAGCTCTGCAATGGCAGCTTTTTTCTCACCTTCGATAGTTTCCTGAGCCTGTGCTACAATTTTGTTAGCTTCTTGCTGCGCTTCGTCTTTTGCTTCGGTAATCATCGATTCTTTCAAAACGCGTGCTTCCTTTAGCATACTATCTCGTTCTGCACGTGCTTCTTTAATGATACGTTCATTATCAGCCTGCAGGTTTTGTAATTCTTTCTTAGCATTTTCAGCAGCATCCAGTGCTCCTTGAATACCTTCTTCTCTGTCATTTAAACTATTAAGAATTGGTTTCCATGCAAATTTTCTCATTAAAAAGATTAAAATCAATAAAATGATGGTTTGCATAAAAAACAATCCGGGAGAAAAATCGTGTAAAAGATCCATTATTGCTATACTTTGTGTTTATACTTTTGTTTAATTTTAAACAATTCCCGCAACCAACCGTTACAGGAATTGTTTATACTTTTTAGGAATTATTTTCCTAAGATTAATGCACCAAATGCTAAACCTTCTAAAAGTGCTCCGATGATAATCATTGCCGTTTGGATTTTACCAGCAGCCTCAGGTTGACGAGCAATTCCTTCCATTGCTTTTCCTCCAATTTGACCTAATCCGATTCCTCCTCCGATTACGATTAATCCTGCTCCAATTAAATTGTACATACTAATGATTTATATAATTAAACAAATTCTAATTCTCAATTAATGATGGTCGTGCTCTGCAACAGCCATCCCAATAAACAATGCCGATAACATTGTAAAGATAAAGGCCTGCAAAAATGCAACTAATAATTCAATTAACGTTATAAAAAGGGTTAGCACTAATGATATCCCTGTAGATCCTACAGCACCAAACTGTGCTTTAAGTAAAATCATTAACGCAATTAAGCTCATTACCACAAAGTGTCCTGCAGTCATATTTGCAAACAAACGAATCAATAGAGAGAAAGGCTTAGTTAACATCCCTAAAATCTCTATTGGCATTAAAATAATTTTCATAGGAACAGGTACGCCCGGCATCCAGAAAATATGTTTCCAATATTCTTTATTTCCACTAAATTGAACAATGAAGAATGTAAACACGGCCAATGCCACTGTTACAGCAATATTACCGGTAACATTAAATCCTAGCGGTGTCATCCCTAATAAGTTCAAGATCCAAATAAAGAAGAATACAGTTAACAAAAAGCCCATGTATTTACGATACTTTTTTTCACCGATATTAGGTCTTGCAATTTCGTCACGAACATAAATAACCAAGGGCTCTAATACTCTTGCAAAACCTGTTGGAATTGGTCCTTTCTTATAACCTCTAGCCAAAGCTGAAAAAGCTAAAACCATTAACAATCCAGCTAACAACATTCCTAAAACACTTTTGGTGATAGAAAAATCCAAAGGTCTTGGGTTTGTTGGATGACCAGCTTCGTCAATCACCAACTCATCATCAGGTCCGTCTAATTTATATATTTTACTGTGATATAATTTGTAGTAGTTACCGTTCACTTCAGCCACTGTTTCACCATGATGAAACTTAGATGACATAAAGACTTGAAGTCCACCATCCCATAAAATTACGGGTAATGGAAAACCATAGTGTGTATTTGTCTTTCCATCGGTATAAAAAACAAAATCGTGAGAATCCTGTAAGTGATGTCTGATGTAGGCGTCAATCTCCTCTTTAGTATCTACCGGGTCGCCTTCTTTTGAAGTCTCTCCATTACTCGCAGATCCCGCATAGGTAGTTGAACTCATAAAAAAAAGTAGAAGAACTACTATACAACTGAAGGGTCTATAAAATACTTTCATTTGCTAAATTCTGGTGTTTTTTGTAAGTTCTGAATTTGGCTGCAAAAGTACATTATTAATTCTCAATAAACATAGCTTTTTATAATAAATTCTTAATTTAACTATCCTCATGAGCTAAGCACACTATTTCTTGTTTAAAAGAATGTAGGTTTATTTTTGTTAACGTGCATGTTTAAAAAAACTTATCTCCAAATTATATTCGTTTCAAAAACGGAATAATGAGCACTATTAAAAGTATTGTATATAAAAAATAGAAGCCTAGAAACACTGCTTTATCTATCCAAAATTCTTCAGCATCAAACCATCCCATTTTATATATAAAAAGAGAAGCAATAATCATTTTTGCTAACAACAGTCCCAAAAAGACAAAGCCAGTGTTTTTGGGAGAAAAATGATGCGTTATAGCTGTAGACAAAAAAACCATTCCTACAATGCTTATAAAAAACAGATGTTGATCTAAAATTGATTGCGTTGCCCCCAACTCTAAAAATTGTGTGATTGCAAATTTATGAGTAGCGAAAAGAAATAGTGCGCCTACTATGATTAATCCTATTCCTTTGATTTGTATGTTTTTACCCAAAAGTATATGGTATTTAAATTTTAAAACAGTGAGACTATGATAGCATCAGGAAGTAAGCAGGCTATACAACGCTGCTAGTGACTTACTTGAAAAAAATTATTTAACTTTAATTACCTGCCAGATAACTGAACCAATGGCAAGAAATACGGCCCCAAGCCCTATCCATTTCTCATAAAAAGGTTCGGTAAACCCTTTCACTTCATCAATATAAACTCCTAAATAATAACCACCAACAATTATGGCTAACATTTGAATGCCAATGGTGGTATATTTAGCATATTGCTTAAGCTGATTTCCCCTGCTCTTTGGTTGACTGTTCTTTTTTTCCATCTTGATCACTTAACGATTTAACACCACCCTTCATCACGCAAGAGGCATTAAAAGTAGCTCCAGGCTCCACGGCAAGTTTACCTACACTAACTTCTCCATCGATCACAGAATCGGGTTTCAAGGATAAAGTACCTGAAACCAGTAAATTTCCTGAAAATTTACCCTCAAAGTCTGCGTCAGAACATTCTAAAGTTCCTTTTATAAAGCCTGATTTGCCTACCACAACTTTTCCGGTAGTTTTGAAAGTACCCTCTATGATACCTTCTACCCTAAAACCTCCCTCAGAAACAACATCTCCAACGATCTTAGTTCCTTCTGAAATTTTATTTTGATTTTTTGAGTAATCAGCTGTTGCGCTATGGTCCCGTCCTTTTTTGTTGTCTGAAAACATGATTGTTATGTTTTAATTATTGATTCGCTTCTAGTTCAGTATACTTCTCCATATTTTTATGAATTTGAAGAATACGATAATTTGGTGATGCTATTACAAAATATGGTGCAGTAATAGCAGGATAGTACTTCTTTTTTCTATTCCAATTTGAAAGGTCTGCTCCTTTTGTATTTTCCGTTTTACCAATACTAAGTAATTCAGCCAATCCTTCGGCTCCCAATTTATTTCTTTTCGTATGAATAACCAACAATTGTTGTTGTTCATTATACACATCAACGGAAACTTTCATCTTATCGTATTTTAGCTCCCTAAGAATATTTTGAATAGTCTCCTTCAATTCATTAATTTGGTTGTCTCCAAAATTGGAAAAAGTATATACTAACTTGTGATTTTTCTGATCATCAAGCTCTTGAGAAAACATGTTATTTTCTAACTGAGGCACTGCGGTTTGATAAATAAATTGCGCCCTTTTTCCTTCCGGGCTCTGTGGATAATTCAACGCCACATAATTTAACGCCTTCTTATACGGCTCTAATCCTCTCAAACGTCCGATAGCCTGTGCTTTCAACAGTTCGAATTTCGGATTAAATTCTTCACTCCCAAACTTGGCTATCATCTTATCACTTTGCTCAATCACCAACTCATATTGCTGCTTATTAAATTGAAGGTACAGTTGATTGTATATTGCTACGGGGCTTGATTCGTCCTGCTCAAGTGCTCGGTCTGGGTTTTGTAAAATTTTTGCATACCGAGATTCGCCGTGTTCATTAATAATAGAATTCTTCATCTGAGCAGCAAGTGCTTCTTCACCACGCAACTGATATATCTTGAACAAATTATATTTGGACGGTACGATGAGTCGTTCTTCCGGATTGTTTTGAAGCAAAGATTCTAGCTTATCTACCGCCAGATCATACTCTTTAAACTTCTCTTTGTATATAACCCCCAATTGATAATAGGAAAAATTTCTTTCTTTCTTTAAGCTATCGATTGCCGCCACCGAAGTTGGTAATTGATCAATATAAGTTTGTGGATCAAAAAGTGGATCTTGCTCAATATCATAAGTATCTTCTTTGGTAGTCTCAGCTACTTCAATACTTAAAGGGTTTGTGATGCTCGACACTCTCCAGTTATCTTGTAATTCGCGATTCCCAAAGGTTCTTTTAAAACTAGTTTTTCCGAACCCTACCGTAGTGGGGTTATAAAAATAAAAGGTTGCCTCGGCATTAGGCCCACCGACTGCTGTGGGTGCCGTTGGATTGTATCGGGTCTCATAAGGAAGTGCGCTTTTTATTCGTGCAACCTCAGCTGCTTCTTGCTTAGCAATTGCAATTGCTTTGATACTATCTGTATATTTTGAGTAATAGGCTATTTTTTGAGAAGGTGTCATCGCAACCACATTCAAGATACTATCATTAACCTTTGCTATCGCCTCGTATAAAATTACATCATCCAGATTGTCTCGTTTCTTTTTTAAGGTGCGATACTTTTTGGAGTTAACATTCATACGCTCTAAGGTGCTATCATAGTACGCTCCTGCACTCGCATACTCCTTGGTGTCAAACTGTATATCTCCTAAAGCTTTATAATTGAGTGATTCAAGATAGGTGTCATCAGAGTTTGTTCTTAGCGATTTATTATAATTCACAATTGCTAACTGTGTAGAGTCTAATGCTGAATAATACACTGCTTTTTGATTATAGATTCGATCAAGAAAAGGTCTGTTTTCTCTATTCTTCTCTAATTTCTCTAATTCTTCGAGCAAAACCTCGTTAGCTCCGCCAGTATAATCAAAATTACGCGCTCGGGCCATATGCGCATTGATCAGGTATGCTCGAGAAGTACTTCGGTTTAAATCGATAACCTGGGTAAATGCACTATTTGCGCTGTCTTTATAATTAAGCTGATTTAACAGCTGTCCCTTGATAAAATAATAGCGCCCTTTATATTCATTATTTTTGGTGTGTACTCCTGCCTTATTAATATATGTGATGGCAGAATCCGGTTGCTTCAGATTAATGAAAGCTTGAGCTATCATAGCTGTTGCATCAGCATAATCTTCATCATCCAAAAACTCCTCGTCAATCATTTTTTTAAGATCGTCAATGGCTTTTTGATCATTATCCAGTCGCATATTGGTTTTAGCTCTCCAAACCTTTGCATGATTAATAGTATTACTCGTCGGATATTTATACAAGATATAATTGAACGCCTCTAAAGCAGGAATAAAGCGCTGTTCATGATACCGTGCTTTGCCTAACAGTAAAAAAGCTTCATCAATTTTGGGATTACGCTCCCGCCCATCAATTAGCATACTGTGTTTTTGAATTGCTTTTACAGCTTTCTCTTCGGCCCGGTCAAAATTTTCATTAAGCACCTCATTCGGCAACCTGACATCTTCACTAACGGTTAGACGCTCAACCGGCAGTATCTCCCAAAAATTATCTTTATATGATTTCACAATTTCTTCTTGCCCCTGATCATAAGCCAAACGTCCGTTGTATAAGGTGTTGTTTTTTGTAGTTACATCATGCCATACACGGTTTATAAATTTATCTTTTTTACGAGAACATGCTAAAGCCGTAATAAGCAGCATAGCAAAGCATAATATTTGTAAAAATCTAAATTTCAAAAGTTGTAGTATTTATACGGTAAATAACTAAAATTGAATGGTTTTGTTGTGCATTAATCCAATAATTCACTCATCTAAATGAGTAGAACTGTAAAAATACATTTCTTATTGTAAAGTAGAAGCCTGTTTTAGGGTTTTTATATGTTGTAATTCATACTGCTAGCACATAACTTTAACAATTCTATCCTTTAAATAGCTCTTCAATACACTATAAAATTTCTTCGACAAAATGATATTATGTGTTCTTATATAAATTTTCAGCTCAAATTGAAACAACTAGTTCTGCATTTATTATTTTTGTCAAAAATTTTCGAGCTTGAAATTCAATATATGTTTTAAGCACATCACACGCTTTTTTTTGAAAGAGGTATAGCTCTTTACCAAGAAAAGCTTTATAGTTATAACAATGTCAGATTTTTATACGCTTACCATAAAAGATATTATCAGAGAAACTCCAAAAGCGGTTTCTATTGAATTCACAGTCCCTTTGGACTTAAAAAAAACTTTTGAATTCACCGCTGGACAATACGTTACACTCAAGACTGTTCTAAATGGAAAAGAAGTACGACGTGCTTATTCCTTGTGCAGTTCTCCCAATAGTAACGCATTAAAAGTTGCGGTAAAAGAGATCGATGGCGGAACGTTTTCTGCCTTTGCCAATAACATTTTGAAGGCTGGAGACTCGCTTGACGTTCATGTTCCTGAAGGAAACTTTAAGCTTAAAACAAATTCCGGCAACGCTAAAACCTATGCGGCTTTTGCAGCAGGTAGTGGTATCACACCAGTATTGAGTATGATTAAAGCTGTATTGGAAGATGAGCCTAACAGTACTTTTATTCTTGCTTATGGAAACAAATCTCTGGACGAAACTATCTTCTTTAAAGAATTATTAGCCTTGCAAGCTAAGTATCCTGATCGTCTCTTTATAGAATTTTTCTACAGTCGCACTCAAGAAGCAAATAGTCATTTTGGTCGTATTGAGAAATCGACAGTGAACTTTATTCTAAAAAATAAGTTTAAAGAGCAAACGATAAACTCGTTCTTTTTATGTGGTCCTGAAAGCATGATATCTACCGTGACAGAAGTGCTACAAGAGCAAGGGGTTGCAAAAGACGCTATTCATTTTGAGCTGTTTACTGCAAGCAGTGAACCCGTAGAAATTGATGCGTCATTAGAGGGAAAAACTTCGATTACCGTTCTTGTTGATGATGAAGAATCTACCTTTGTAATGGATCAAAAGAAAACCATTCTTGATGCCGCGCTGGATGAAGATATTGATGCTCCTTATTCTTGTCAGGGTGGTGTCTGTAGTTCGTGTATATGCAAAATTACTGAAGGAACAGCTGTGATGGAAAAAAACAGCATTTTGACCGATGGAGAAATTGCTCAGGGATTAGTATTAGCTTGTCAGGCCCATCCTACTTCGGCAACTATTAAAGTTGATTTTGATGATGTCTAAATTGCCTAAATATACTTCATAATTCTATCGACTACATCCTTTGGGTGAATCGTCTGCATTACATTTTCATAACCTTGCGGAACCTTGTTTCCGTAAATAGAAGTTGGTATTTTATCATATCGTGATACGTCGGGCAATAAGGCATGTTCCATCGGTTGTCCAAAGGGTGCAAAACCGGTAAAAGGATGTGTCACACCCCAAATTGTAAGTGTTGGTATCCCATACATGGCAGCAAGATGTGCATTCCCACTGTCCATCGCCAACATGCCATCTAGATTGGCTATAAGGCGCAATTCATTTTCAAATGACAGCCTGCCGGCTATAATTACCGTATTGTTATATTTACTCGCAATGACATTTAGTATGTCCTTTTCCTTTTTTCCGCCCCCAAATAGAAAGATATCGAACCTGTCGGAGCTGTTGAGGCTATCAATTACTTTAACTATCGACTCAAAAGGATAGGTTTTACTTTCGTATTGCGCAAATGGCGCTATCCCTAGCCATTTTTTTGATGATGTTGGTATCACCGTATTAATTTCTGGTGTAAGCGCAGGTTTTTCAGGAAAACTATGCGTACTTAAATCAATAGGAAACCCTAAATTCTCAAAAACATCAGCATAGCGTTGATGCGTAGATTTTAACTGCTTAAAAATTTTATTGCTAGCTCTGGTAAGTGCTTTTTTTTCTTCTCTGCCTTTATTAATTTGAACCACCGGAATTCCGCTAATGCGAAAAAAAGATTTTAAAATATTTGATCGTAGCACGTTGTGTAGATCCGCCACCGCATCAATTCTCAACCTTTTTAATTCCTTACTTAATTTAAAAAGTCCTAAGGCGCCTTTGTGAGCACCTTCTACATCTGCCGGATAAACCTGAACGTTATCAATATCATTAAATAACGGCGCAAAAAACGCTCGGGTGAGCACTGTAATTTTAAGCTGTGGATACTTTGCACACACCGTTCTCAAAACAGGAACGGTCATAGCAACATCACCCATAGCCGATAAGCGTATAATTAAAAGATGCTTCGTATGAGCAAGCATTTCGGTTTTATTTTTCGCCACGTAGTACAGGATTTAACTCCTCGTCGTTATACATCTTCATTTGCTTATATACTTTCATATACTTATCACCTTTTGATATATCATTGAGTAAGGTATCTATAGCTGTCGATAAATCAACACGTTGTTCTAACAAAATGTCTAATTTTTTTTGACAAGCTTCACGGTGCGCCGCAGACGCATCTGTACGGGTAGCCTCCTCATGCATATGGTACACCTTAAGTGCTAAAATTGACAATCTATCAACTCCCCAAGCCGGACTTTCTGTATTTATCGTTGCGTTTTCTTTTGGCGACACATTCTCGTACTGTTCTAAGAAATAGCTATCAATGTACTCCACCATATCGGTGCGATCCTGATTAGATGCATCGATCAGTCTTTTTAAATTGAGCGCTGCAACGGGATCGATTTGAGGGTCTCTGATAATATCTTCATAATGCCATTGAACCGTATCAATCCAACATTTTCTATATAACAGATGTTCAATCACCTCTTTTTTGGCGTCATAAGGGTTTTTAAAGGGTTGGTCCACCGTATTGATTATATGGTAGGTATCTATAACTTCCTTAAAAATTCGATTGGCTTTTTCAGTAAACATCATTATATACTATTATTATTTATTCAAAATGATTAGCACTATTATTTTTTTAATGAACACTTCCTTCCAGTTCTCAGGAAACGGGTCATCTTCACCTTTCTAAACGGTGCAAAGGTATTATAATTTACTTGGAATACCTGATAAATTTATGTTGCATCCTGTTGTCATCAAAACATTAAACACCTCAACTTTTAAGCTTCCCGTGTACTTTTTGCAAATTAAAAAAGTAAAAACAGTAATGGTAATAGTCCAAAAACCCACAAGTGGATCTCTTTTATAAACTTGATTTGTATTAATTCGATATAGGTAGCGCCCATAATGGCAAGTGGCGGAATGATAAAAATCATTTCTGAGGTGTCTTTGTTGGGAGACACTAAAACAACACCGATACCAATCGCTATATAGCCGATAATTAGTTTCATTAATGGTTTATATGAAGTTGGCCTACTATTAATCCTTAAGGTATAAGCTATCAAGAAGAATCCGGCGCAAATTGATAGGGCTCCTAAAGTAAAAAAATGAGCCCCGTATAACGTATTTGCAAAAGCCTCATAAGAAACCACTGCTTTTTCAACCGGATTAAAAAAACTATCAAACACAAGTAAGGTAAAACAGTTCGCTAATACAAATACCGTGATCACCCCTATGATTGGAACAAACCAATTTCTGTAATCAGTAGATCTAAAAAAATAAATTCCTATAAAAATAAGCGCAATAAATCCGATACTCCAGAAATAGGCTGTACTTGCCAAGCCAATACATAGGGAAGCATTAAAGATTTTAGCTTTAGCTTTTGTATGATTCATCATCTCGGTTATCTGAGAGAATGATAATAAGACAAAGCTGCTTGCGATAATTTTATCCACATGAGCAAGTGCTTCCGGGACCATGCAACATAGAGAAACATATAAAAAAAGCACCACAGTTCCTTTACTGGTTAAGTTACTTCTTCTGGCGATTACATAAAGTAACGCCATACTAACCAAATAAAAAATTAGCCCCAATACTAGATAAAAAAAATTGCTGTTTAAAACTTCTAAAGCCTGTTTGTTTGATACGATTAGGACAATTACAATCAAGTAAAGCGAGATTGCGATGAAGTTAATCGGTTTAGATTTGGATAAAAAAGTGGATAACACTACTATTTTTTATATTTTTGTGCGCGACAGCATGGGTGATGCATCGCTGTTTAACGAAATAGATTAATTATAGTAAATGTAAAGCAAGATACGTTTTACTTTTTATAAATATATACTTATATCATGAAAGACTTATTTGAAGCAATTGAATCACTTTTTGTTGATGTACTTTTTTTACCAATGGATGCCTTAAGAGCACTAGAGTTAGAAAGTTGGGGAGCAGCAAATATTTTAAACTGGTTGTTTATGCTTATTGGATTTGTTGCTTTTGTATACTGGATGAAGCAATTAAAGCAGTTTAACGACAACAATGAGGAGGATCGTGATCCAACGGCGCATTCATTTTTAAACTAAAGGCACCTTATTATAATCTTAAAAAAGCCGTGCTTTAAAAAAAGTACGGCTTTTTTAGATATTAGTCTAAGTCGAAACCAAGATCTTTTCGGTAATAGATTCCGTCAAAATTAACTTTAGCTACTTCGTTATAGGATTTTTTGAGTGCTTTTTTATAATCAGTATCCAAAGCAGTTACCGCCAGAACCCTTCCACCATTGGTAACGACATCGTTTCCTGTAAGTTTTGTCCCTGCATGAAAAACGATAGCATCTGAAACCTCATCGATTCCTGTAATCTTTTTATCCTTTTGATACGCCTCGGGATACCCCCCCGAAACGGTCATTATTGTAGTCGCACTTCGCTGGTCTAAATCTAAGGTGAATTTATGAAGTGTCTGGTCCTCTAAGCTATCTAACAATTGAACCAAGTCACTTTTAATTCTCGGTAATACTACTTCGGTCTCAGGATCTCCCATACGCACATTATATTCGATCACTTTCGGTTCATCACCTACTTTAATCAATCCAATGAATATAAATCCCTTGTAGTCTATGTTCTCTTTTGCCAATCCATAAACGGTTGGCTGTATGATATTCTTTTCAATTTTTGCCATAAAAGCTTCATCGGCAAAAGGCACCGGTGAGATAGCCCCCATACCTCCTGTATTAAGTCCTGTATCACCTTCGCCAATTCGTTTATAGTCTTTGGCTGTAGGTAATGTTATGTGGTTCTTCCCATCAGTCAATACAAACACACTTAATTCGATACCATCCAAAAATTCTTCAATCACAACTTTTTCACTTGCAGCACCAAACTTCTTATTGGTCAACATATTCTCAAGTTCCCGTAGTGCTTCAGCAAGGCTTTCAAGAATCAATACTCCTTTTCCAGCAGCCAGACCATCTGCTTTTAATACATAAGGAGGCTTAAGGGTTTTTAGAAACTCTTTGCCTTGATCCACAGTGGCATCAGTAAAACTTTGATAAGCCGCTGTGGGGATATTATAACGCATCAGGAATTCTTTTGCATATTCTTTACTACCTTCTAACCTCGCTCCTTCTTTTGAGGGTCCAATTACTTTAATAGATCGCAACAAGTCGTCCGCAGCAAAATAATCTTTAATCCCAAGTACCAAAGGGTCTTCTGGCCCTACTACTACCATTGAGATCTCTTCGGTGATCACCAACTCCTTAATCGCTTCAAAATCTGTTACCGAAAGAGCAACGTTGGTCGCGATTTTATGCGTTCCTGCATTGCCCGGAGCTACATACAGTTTATCGCACAACTCACTTTGTGCTATTTTATACGCAAACGTATGTTCTCTTCCTCCTGATCCTAGTATTAAAATATTCATTTAAAGCTGTTTTGATGTTTTAGCATAGCGAGCTCAAAAATAATTTTTTGTCCTCAGATCAGCTAAGAAAAATATAATAAAGTTTATATCACGTGATAAAATTGACCTTCTATTATAATAAGTAATTAAAGTTCAAAATGCGATTAAAAGAATGTTTATCTAAGTCCAAAAGTTTTTAAGAAAAAGGAAGTCGTTTGCCTGAACTATCATTTGTTTCTTATGACATTTGCAATATATTTATCCTTAATTTTCTCTTAAAACTAAAATACGATGAAAAAATCAACACTTCTTGTTTTATTACTGAGCTCTATGAACTTTCTGGCTCAAGATACAGTTCTTACAAGTGGCAATCCTCAAAATAATTTTGTTTATAACAACGGAAAAGTTGGCATCGGAATTTCTATACCTACGTCTCAATTACACTTAAATAATGCAGCGGGAGGTAGCTTTCTGAAATTTACTAGAGGTACCGGGAATGTTAATTTTGCCATGGAAAACAATCTAAACAAGCTATATATCTATACCGGAACCGGTAGTATAACCCAAGGTCTTGCTATAGACGAAAATGGTCAAATAGGCATAGGAAATGACAACCCAACATCTCAATTACACTTAAAGAATGCAGCAGGAGGTAGCTTTCTAAAATTCACAAGAGGTACAGGGAATGTTAATTTTGCCATGGAAAACAATGTGAACAAATTATATGTTTATACCGGGACAGGTAATATTACTCATGGTCTTTCAATAGATGAAAACGGACAAATAGGTATAGGAAATGGAAATCCAACATCTCAATTGCACTTAAAAAATGCAGCAGGAGGCAGCTTTATGAAATTTACAAGAGGCACCGGAAATGCTAATTTTACGATGGAAAATAACTTGGACAAGCTTTATATCTATACTGGGACTAGTAATTTTAATCAAGGACTTTCAATAAATGAAAATGGTAAAGTCGGGATTGGAACTTCTAATCATACTGCTGATGCTCTACTTACTGTAAAAGGCGCCATTCATTCTACAGAAATAAAAGTTTTAGCCAATGCTGGTGTTCCTGATTATGTTTTTGAGGAAAGTTATAAACTCCGAACTCTTGAAGAAGTCAAGGAATATATTACCAAGCATAAGCATTTACCAGAAATACCATCTGCAAAAGAAATCGATAAGAATGGAGGTTTTGATGTAGGTGAAATGAACTTGATGCTTTTAAAGAAGATAGAGGAATTAACGCTTTATCAGATCGAACTTCTTGAACACCAAAAATTACAGGATTTCAAATTAGAAAAACTTGAAAAGGAGCTAATGTAAGCTTCCCATAAAACCGAACTGTTTAAAAGTAGAATAAAAATCTTAAATTTAAGCAGTATGAGAAAGAGTAAATTTTCACCACAGCAAATCGCAAAGATTTTAAAGGAGTTTGACAACGGTAAATCGGTTGATCAAATCAGTCGCGAGCACGGGGTTAGTTCGGCAGCTTTTTATAAGTGGCGTTCAAAATACGCAGGGATGAACTCTAAAGAATTGAAACGACTTAAGGAGCTTGAAGAAGAAAACCGAAAGCTCAAACAAATGTATGCAACCTTAGCGCTAGATCATCAAATGGCCAAAGATATCATCGAAAAAAAGCTTTAAAGCCTTGCCGTAAAAGAGCTATCTCTATAGAGCTTGCACATTACGATATCAGCAGGGCGTGCCGTGTTATGAATATGAGCAAGAGTGTTTATTATTACAAGACGCTACCAAAAGATGATTCTGAGATAGAAGAGGCTTTACAACAAAAAGCAATTGAACACTCAGATGAAGGGTTCTGGAAAGCCTACGATCGCTTGCGAGAAGAAGGGAAACCTTGGAACCACAAACGTATGCACAGAGTTTATGTAACCTTAGGACTTCCCTTACGCAGAAAAGTAAAGAAACGATTACCGGCAAGAGTAAAAGAACCCTTAGAAGTTCCTTCAGACCTCAATCACACTTGGAGTATGGATTTTGTAACCGATGTCCTAGAGAACAAAAGACGTTTTAGAGCATTTAATATTATCGATGACTACAACAGGGAAGTTTTGCACATAGAAATAGACTTCTCTTTAACGAGTAATCGTATTGTATGGGTCCTCAATCACCTTATCAATAAAAAAGGTAAACCACAACAAATTCGAATGGATAATGGTCCTGAATTTATTGCCAATATCACGAATGACTGGAGTCTGATGCACGCTATAGATTTTAAATATATACAGCCCGGTAAACCGACTCAAAATGCATTTATAGAGCGTTTTAATGGTACCTATCGAAGAGGCGTTTTAGATAAATACATTTTTGAGGATATTCATCAAGTAAGAGAACAAACACAGATTTGGATGGAGGATTATAATAATCACAGGCCTCATGATGCACTTGGTAAAATCTCTCCAGTAAAATATGCCGAAATTAATTCTTGTTTGGCTAGCCAAACAAGAATTAAAA
>NZ_VNHU01000003.1 GCF_008124785.1 Aquimarina intermedia
TCTTTGACTCTAAATGGAATGAGCCCGATACAATATCGAGCTCATTTCCAAAATTAAATTTTGTTTAACCGTCCAACTTTTGGGGTTCAGTCCAATCGGTGGCTTTTTTTATGATAAACTGTTCCTGCGCTATCGCACAGTTAAAATACTAGTTTTCGATACTTTTACGATACGTTCTACGCATTTTGTGTTGTTCATGGTCGTAGTCGTTCCAAAGTGCTTGTATGGCCTTGTTTTCTTCTAACTCAGGGTTTGTCTCAACTACTTCAATTCCATTACGTAAGAAAACCTCATTCATTTCCTTAAAAATAAGAGCTGTAACCCCTTTATTTTGATATTCTGGATCGATACCAATTAAATAAAATGCGGCGGTGTTGTTTTTTCGCTGTGCTTTGAGAATGTGGAGGAAGCCTAGAGGATACATCTTTCCATTCATCTTTTTTAAAGCTTTAGAAAAAGAAGGCATTACAATGGAAAACGCAATTAATTTACCCGTTTTGTCAGCAATACAAGTAATGTACTGCGGATTGATATAGGGTAAATATTTCTTTTTGTACATATCGATCTGATATTGCTGGATAGGTACAAAAGTTTGAAGCCCACTGTATGTTTTATTGAGTAGGTCAAACATCTCGTCTGCGTAGCCTAAGATCTCTTTGCTATTATTGAATTTTATCAAATTGAGCTCGTAGCGTTCTTTGATAATATTGGAAAATTTAATTACTTTTTCTTTAATTTTTTTAGGAACCTGTATTCTGTATTCCACCCATGTAGCAGCTTTTTCAAAACCAAGCTGTTCCATATGCTTTTGATAGTAGGGGTAATTATACCAAGTAATCATCGTATTAAGCTCTTCAAACCCTTTGATTAAAATCCCTGCTTTGTCCATGATCGAAAATCCAGCCGGACCCTCCATGTACTCGAGTCCATTTTCTGCTCCGTACATAGCTACTTTGTCCAAAAGTGCTTTAGTTACATCAATATCATCGATAACGTCATACCAACCAAAACGGATTTTAGATTTTTTTTGTTCTTTGACCTCAATCCAATTAATTATTGCTGCCACACGGCCCACAACTTTATTGTTTTTATATGCTAAAAAGAATTTAGCTTCAGAGTTTTGGAAAACAGGATTTTTCTTAGGATTCAATACATCTAGTTCCTCTTTAATAATTGGGGGAACGTAATAGGGTGAGTTTTTATATACTTCAAAAGGAAATTTAACAAAGGTTGTCAAATCTCCTTTTGAAGTAATTTCTTTAATCGTAATCATACATCTTCTCTAGTTCGTAGCAAATATATATTCTTTTGTTAAATATACGGACTAGTTCTTATATCAATTTTCTAAAAATAAACGGGATACCGATTTCTTACTTCAATTATACAGCTTCTATTTCTTAGAATTATCTAATCCTTTGCTATAAATGATGAATACAATTGGTTTTTGCAAAGGCCACTTTATTTGCATTGGGAATGAAAAAACGGAGGTTGTGTTATAGAAATCATTATTTTTAATTTCCGTTATCGTCTTTTTTTTGATCCTTTTTCTTTTCTTCCTTTTCTTTTTCTTTTTGCTTCTTTTGCTCCTCTTTCAAGCGCATTTTTTCTTCTTTTTCTCTTCGTTTTTCTTCTTCTTTTCGAGCTTTTTCTTCTTTCTTTCGACGCTTTTCTTCTTGTTTTTTCATTTCCTCATACGCCTTATCAATATCTATATCTTCCTCAGGAATAGGTTTTGCTTCTGTCTCTATGGGCTTTGAGGGTCGCTCTGATTCAAGTTCTTTTTCCAGATCTTCAAGCTCTTTTTCTATCTGCTCCAGTTCTTGATCTACATCCTGAGGCGCTTCCATCTTATTAAGTTCTGAGTCGATATCCTCAATCATTTTTTGACGTTCTTTTTCAGCTTTTATTAGCGCTTTTTCAGCCTCTTTGGCCTCTTTTGCTTCACGCTTTGCACGTTTTCTTTCTTCTTTTCTGGATTTCTTTTCGTCTTTTTTAGCTTGTTTCTCGCTTTCAATTCGTTCGCGTTCCAGGCGTTCGGCAGTACGTCGTTCATCCAAATCTTGTTCTAATGCCTGACGGAAATCTTCGTCTTCAAAATCATTGATCATCGGTATTTTACCTTGTTTAAGGCTATCTGTTTCATCCTCTTCATACTCATAACTATCGATATCCTTCTTTTCTTCATCAAGGATTTCTTCTTCTTCCTTCTCCTTTACACCACCTTCAAGTCCGGGTTGTTCGATTATTTCATCTTTGGTATGCCAATCAAAACGATAAGATCCTCCAAAACTAAAATTGAATATAGAAGGAGTGTCCTTAAAATTGGTGGCAATATGGGCATCTAGTTGAAGATTTTTATCCCAAAGATAGGCACCACCAACTCTTAAAATATCATCACTGTAAAAATCACTTTTTTGACCTTGATACTCTCCGAATACAGCCCATTTATCATTAATTGTATGGGTAGAAGTGATAATCCAACCATACAGTGGCATCTCGGTAGTGACCTTGTCAATTATAAAATTTGTTACTAATACCCAATTGCCGATACGACTTGTCGTCCAGTTGTTTTGAGTCATAATGACTACTTTCGGACTTATGGCTTCATCTTCAGGAAAAGTAAAGGGATTGTCTTTTGTGACATAATTAACCCCAATATATGCAGATACTGCCGGAATTAATGTTTTCCATTTAAAGCGATGTTGTGCTTTCCAGCTATTTAAGTTTACTGAATCTTTTTTAGGATTTTTATAGGGATCAAATATAAGATACTTTGCACCCAAAGTATTGTATTCAAAATTTGTGCGTGTAGTTTTTTCTTCAGAGCTGCCAATAGTTTGTCGAACCCCGTCACTACGTAGTCGACCGTCTAATCTAATTTCTAACTGCTCTATCAAAAGTCCATATCGAGCAGAGTAATCAAAATTGAAAAAATTGGTTTTTGTGTTAAGTAGATTATGCTTTTCTTTTCCAAAACCAAATCCGCCTTCGGCTTGCAGTACATTAGTTCCTACAGAGAATGCTCCCTGCGAAGTTCCTGGTCGATTGCTATTTATTTTTTCTGTATACTGGGCTTGCGAGACAAACGCGCTAAGTATTAGCACAAAAAAAGGTAGAATAGATTTTGGGCTCATATTCAATTGATTTGGCTCAAATATAGTAGATTTTATCATTTTTTTAATGTAGGATAGCGGTAATTCTAACACGAGTTCTTTATTTTTGCAAAAAGACAAAATGCAAGAAGCTTCTTTATCAGGGGTATTAAAGGTTATTCTCATTATTTTGCTCATCTATTATGGGATTAAAATACTAACGCGTTTATTTGGTCCTCTATTGCTTAAATATATTACAAAGAAGGCAGGTCAAAAATTTCAGCAGCAGTTTCAGAACTTTCAAAATCAAGATACTTCTCAAAAATCGCCGGAAGGCGAGGTTACTATCGAAAAGAAATCTAAAAGTAAATCTTCAAATAAAGATGTAGGAGAATATATCGATTATGAGGAAATTGATTAATTTGGCTTTTTATTCGTAAAAACGACCCAATGAAGCCATATATTCGTAAAGTTTTACCTCATCTAATTGTTGTTCTTGGATGCGTGATAGCATCTTTAGCTTATTTTAGCCCAGTAATCAGCGGAAAAAAAATTCGACAAGGTGATATTGTACAATATAGTGGAATGGCTCGGCAGCAAACCGATTTTAGAAATAAAACCGGTGAAGAACCATATTGGATAGATAATGCTTTTGGTGGAATGCCTTCCTATCAGGTGGGCGCACAATATGATCACGATTATGTTAAAAAACTGGATCGTTTAATACGTTTTTTACCACGCCCTGCAGACTACCTTTTTTTATATTTTATAGGATTCTACGTGCTACTATTGGTTCTTAAAGTGGACTATAAGCTCGCGTTTTTAGGCAGCCTTGCCTTTGGGTTCTCTACATATTTCATTATAATTCTCGGGGTTGGACATAATGCTAAAGCGCATGCGATTGGTTATATGCCTTTTGTTCTTAGTGGTATCATTCTTACGTTCAGAAAGAAATATTTTTGGGGTGGAGTACTATTGGCGATAGCTATGGCCTTAGAAATAGCGGCAAATCACATACAAATGACGTATTATTTGTTACTTCTAGTTGTGGTTTTAGGGATAACATATTTTGTTGATGCGTTTAAAAAGAAAATGATTCCGCATTTTTTTAAAGCAATCGGCGTTATGATTATCGCAGTTTTCTTTTCTATATTACTCAACGCGACTCCGCTGTTAGCGACCAAACAATATGCGCAATACAGTACCCGTGGTGATACGGGTATTACTATAACTCCAGAAGGTAAGGAAGAAAAAGCGACCGGGTTGGATTATAACTACATTACACAATATAGTTACGGTATTATTGAAACGTTCAATTTATTTATTCCTCGTTTTATGGGAGGTGCCTCCTATGAAAATGTGGGTACCAGTTCTAATATATATGATGAGTTGCTCAAGATGGGGGCAAGTCCTTCTCAGGCTAAAGATTTTACACAAAATGTTCCTACCTATTGGGGAGATCAACCGATTGTAGGGGCTCCTGCATATATCGGTGCTGTAGTTATATTTTTGTTTGTGTTGTCGCTATTTTTGGTTAAAGGACGATTAAAATGGTGGCTTGTAGGCGGTTCTATATTGGCTCTACTCTTATCTTGGGGTAAAAATTTGGATATTGTAACCAGATTCTTTATCGACTATGTACCTATGTACGATAAGTTTAGAGCAGTTTCTTCTATACAAGTGATTATAGAACTTTGTTTGCCAATATTAGCCATTTTTGGGTTACATCGTTGGTTTAGTGGTTTTGTTTCTAAAGAAGAAAAGCTGAAAGCTCTCAAGACGAGTACTATAATTGTGGGAGGAGTCGCATTACTATTTGTATTATTCAAATCTATGTTCTTTAGTTTTAAAGGGGCTCAGGATGCGATGTGGATCGAACAATATGGGCCTGATTTTGTGCGTGCTTTGCGCGAAGACAGAAAAGCTATTTTCACTACCGATGCTATACGGTCGCTAGTATTTGTATTAGCAACAGCCGCCGTTTGTTGGTTATTTGTAAAAAATAAATTGAATCAAAACTTGACGATTTTAATCGTAGGAGTATTGATTCTAACCGATCTTATAACTGTAGATAAAAAATATGTAAACAATGATAGTTTTGTGTCTGCCAGAATGTTGGACAAACCTTTTAGAGCTACCTCAGCTGACCGGGAAATTTTAAAAGATACCACCCACTATCGTGTTTATGATGTAACCGGAGATCCTTTTAATGGAGCAAGAACTTCTTATTTTCATAATGCTTTGGGAGGATATCATGCGGCTAAGCCAGGTAGGATACAGGATTTATTTGATTTTTATTTGGCTAAAGGGGATATGAATATCCTTAACATGTTTAATGTCAAATATTTTATTGTTCCTGATGAAAAACGTGTAGCATTGGTACAACAGAATCAGAATGCCAATGGTAATGCATGGTTTATTGATGAACTAATTACTGTAGGATCTGCAAATGATGAGTTACTGGCCTTAAAAGACATTAATACAAAGACTACCGCAGTAATTAATAAAAGTAATTCTGAAAAATACACACAGCGCAAATTTGTCGTCGATAGTGTTGCTACGATCCAATTACTTTCACATCAGCCTAATAAACTTGTATACGCTTCCCAGAATACAACGGAAGGTTTTGTGGTATTTTCTGAAAATTATTATCCGGGATGGCAAGCATATATTGATGAGAAACCTGTGGATCACGTTCAGGTAAACTTTGTTTTGCGTGGATTGCAACTACCTAAAGGAAGTCATACCATAACTTTTAAATTTGAACCAAATGTTATTCAGACAGGAAATTCTATTACGAGTATAGCTACTTTAGTCTTTTTAGTATTAATAGGTCTTGGTATCTATTTGGAATTCAGAAAGCGAAAAAAGACGGAGAACTCCAAACTGCAAGCTTAGAAGTATGTTGAAGGTATTGATCATAACATATTATTGGCCACCTGCCGGAGGACCAGGCGTTCAACGTTGGTTGAAATTTGTGAAATATTTACGTGATTTTGATATTGAACCTATAGTTTATTGTCCGCAGAATCCTAGTTATCCTTTACTTGATGATACTCTGGAGAAGGACATTCCCAAAGATATCACCATACTTAAAAAACCTATTTTTGAACCCTATCGTTTTGCGGAAGTCTTTTCAAAATCCGCATCCACGACTATCAGCAAAGGAATCATTGTCAACGAAGAAAAACAATCCTTGATTCAAAAATTACTACTCTATATACGTGGTAATTTTTTTATACCCGATGCTCGTAAATTTTGGGTTAGATCTTCGGTTAAATATTTAGATCAATATTTGCAAACAAAACCTATTGATATTCTTATTACCACAGGTCCTCCTCATAGCGTTCATTTGATAGGAAAAGAGCTTAAGAAGAAAATCGGATTGCCTTGGTTAGCAGATTTTAGAGATCCATGGACAACCATTGGATATCACAAAAAATTAAAATTATCAAAAAGAGCTGCTGCTAAGCACAAAAAATTAGAGTCAGCTGTTTTAAATGCTGCGGATCGACTTCTGGTGACCAGTTATACTACTGCAAAAGAGTTTAAAACACTTACTAACAAGCCTATTTCAGTTATTACTAACGGATATGATGAATACAATTATTCTGAAGTTGAATTAGATAAGAATTTCACGATTTCTCATATTGGTTCGTTGCTATCCGGAAGAAATCCTATTCAATTATGGCAGGCACTATATGATCTGACTATCGAAGATGAGGACTTTGCTAAGTTTTTTAAGCTTCAACTAATCGGTGCAACAAGTCCGGAAGTTTTAGAGAGTCTACAAGCAATTGGTTTATTAATGTTTATAGAGGATAAAGGCTATGTTTCACATCAAGAAGCATTAAAACTGCAAAAGTCTTCACAAGTACTATTATTGATAGAAATCGATAGTAAAGAAACCGAATGTATTATCCCGGGCAAGTTATTTGAATATATGGTCTCCAAGCGGCCTATATTGGCAATTGGACCAAAAAATGCTGATATAAGAAGTATAATTATGGAAACAGAAACAGGTTCCTTTTTTGAATATGATTCTTATAACCTAATAAAAGAACAATTAAAAAAGTATTTTGACCTGTATCAAAACCAGAAACTATCTACCAAACCTGTAGGTCTTGAAAAATATAGCAGAAAATCATTGACACAAAATTTAGCACAAGTCTTAAAGCAGATGATTTAAATTATCTTTGGATCAGCGATGTAATCACAAATATGGGAATAGTACTTAATCAATCGATACGTAATGGACTTACTACAGTCGTAGGCTTTGGTATCGGAGCGATCAATACTTTATTTTTATTTACCCATCTATTAGAAAAAGAGTATTTTTCGCTTGTTACCTATCTTATTGCTGTAGCCAATTTACTTTGGCCCTTTATTGCTTTTGGAATACACAATACATTAATTAAATTTTTTACTGGGTATAGAGATAAAGAAGAACAAGATCGTTTTTTGAGTATGATGCTGGTAGTTCCAGGTGTGCTTGCAACAATTTTGAGTATACTATGTATACTATTTAAAGAGCCGATTCTTTCTTATTTTGAAAATGACAACACCATTATAAAACCCTATGTCTGGACAATACTTATCCTAGGACTATCAACTGCATATTTTGAAATATTTTTTGCCTGGTCTAAGGTTAAATTGCGAAGTGTATTTGGGAATATTTTAAAGGAAATCTTCGTACGATTATGTACGGCACTTTTACTGTTGCTAGTGTATTTTAAGATGATAACAATTCATCAATTCATCTACGCACTTGTAGGGGTGTATGTACTTCGTTTGTTTATTATGATGGGCTATGCGTTGACACTGCATCCGATCAAATTTACTGTTGCGTTACCACAAAATTATTTGAATGTTGGTAAATACTCAACGCTTATCTTAATCGCTGGGTCAGTTGCCAGTTTACTTATTGATTTAGACAAAGTAATGATCGAAAGATTGTGGTTTTTTGAAAGTGTTGCAGAGTATAGCTTGGCTGCCTATATAGCAAGTGTTATTGTCATACCATCGAGAGCTATGCATCAAATCACCTATCCTTTGACTGCCCAACTTTTAAATGATAAAAACTTTGTAGGACTCAAACAGCTTTATAAACAAAGTTCTATTAATCTCTTCACCATCAGCGGACTCTTATTTATCTTAATTATTTGTAATGTACAGGAATTATACCGAATAATTCCTAATGAGTATCAGCTGTATCTATGGGTAACCATATGGATTTCATTTTCTAAATTGTTTGATAATCTTTTAGGAAATAATAATGCCATTTTATACAATTCTCCATATTATAGATTAGTCTTGAAGACAGGAGTACTGATGGCAGTTCTGGCAGGGGTATTGAATTATATTTGTATTCCCTTGTATGGAATTGATGGAGCAGGATTTGCAACATTTACAGCGATTAGTGTTTATAATGGGATTAAATTGTGGATAGTTTATTGGAAATATAGAATGCATCCTTTTGATAAAAAAACATGGTTAGTTTTAATGATAGTTACAAGTTTAAGTTTTGGTTTTTTTTATTGGAATTTTGATTTTAATCCAATCATCAACATTGGACTTAAAAGTATAGTGATTGGTATTTTTTATTTGATCATTATTTTCAAATTGAAGATTTCAAATGATATCAACTTGTTAATAAAGAAAATCCCCCGAGGTGCCTAAGCATACAACTCTGGGGGATTCTCCAACTAACCAACCAAAAAAATTAAAAATTAACTATATTTTAACTTCTACTTCGGGCCGACCTAGCGTTAGTATCCTTGGTCGATGATCTTGTAGAAGATGCTCTGTTTGTTCTCTTTTGTCCTTTTGCATTTCTGTTTACAGTACTAGACCGTTTACTTCGTGTAACACGCTCATTCGATTTAGATGGTGCACGATTGCCTTTATAAGAAGGACGATGCGTAGAGCGATTTGTTACAGAAACTTCTCTTTTTTTTGAGGCATTTTTAGTATTTCTCTTATAAACTCTACTTGAACTTGCATTTGCTGTTCTTGATGCAGCACTTCGTTGTCTATTCACAGTAGATTTATAATTACGGCCTTCGTTTGCTTTTGAATTGCTTGAACGGCTCGCAGAAGCTTGCTTATTGGTATTACTACGACTACGCGTATACCTTTTAGAAGCATCAGAACGTTGTTGTTTTACAGTGTTATTAGTCCTACTTCGTGAATTTGCGGCATAATATCGATCATTTCTCTTTTGAGATTGCACCCTTCTGCTTCTATCTTGGTAAGCAACTTTTCTAGCTGACTTAAGATGTGCTCCCCGATTATAATGACTTACACGTTGAGAAGGACGATAATAGGTTCTTGATCGATAAGGGTTTCTATAATATCCTTTATTGTATGATTCTCTGTAAACTTTATATGAATATCTATATGGATTATAATACCTACGATATGGACGCTCATATACTATACATCTGGAAACTACCGGTACGGTAAAATAGGCATGATGAGGGCGATATACATAATGTCTGTTGTATCTGTTGATGTAGCCGGTAACATTTACATAATGGCCATATCTATTATAATTTACATACAATCCACCCAAACGTGCTACACGACCGTAACGATTATATGTTATATACACATCTCCTGCCTGTGTAATTCTTCCGTAATAGTCATAAAAAATCGGAACGTTTTCGACCTGTACAACAGCACCATAATCATCATACTGTACATAAGGATCATAATTGTAACCAGAGTTAAAACTTATGTTAACACCAGGGCGATTTACCGATATGCTAACATTACCGCCTCGGTGTGCACTTGGTAGATAAAAGTCAAACTGACCATCAGGATATATCGAAAATTCTACCCCACCTTCAGAAAAAATGAAAGAATTATTATTTCTTGTCACATAGCTTGATGTCGCACTCTCAGTATTTGCGTTAATGCTTGGGGTCATTAGAAGGACACCTGTTAAAAGTAAAATAAAATTTCTCATATCTATTGATTTAGAAAGAACTAATCAGCTCTAAGTTCGTTAATTAGTAATCAAGCAGCGTGCCAAAAATTTAATCAACTGAAAAACAACTGCTTATGATTACTTGAGTCTGGATATAATTTTTTAATCGTGTTTTTTTACTTGTAATTTATAATTTTTTTAACTTTTTTTGTTAAAACTTGAAATTATATGTCATATAAGTTAAATGTTAAATCGAATTGGTTGCTTTTTATAATACCACTATTGCCACTATTAATTTTTGGAGTTCCTGAAATCTATAATAGTATAGAGATCCATTACAGACGAATTGATGTTTTAGAAGAACGTACCGCGGAGTTAGAAGCGTTAAAAGAACTCAAAAATCCTGATCGTATTACAGAATCAAAAATAAAATCGCTTACTCCACAATTGAAATGGGAGCAGCGGAGCTTACACGGCAGTACCAAGGTGTTTTTACAAACTGCCGGGCTTTTCATTGTGTTAGCAGGAATGTTCTTGATAATGGCATGGGAATCATCTAAAATGAAAAATTTAAAACTCAAAAACACTGGTTGGTCCGGTTCTCACAATTTTTCTGATCCTACTCAGGACACTATTGCTCAACAAATTGATTGGTCTCCTGCGAACTCCGGCGGGAGTAATTTTGTTTCTCATGAAATCAAACAAGTTTCATCTTCTATACTTAAAGTAAAAAAAACATCTACACTTAACCTTTTTGGCGGAGTTTTCTTCTTGGCGGGTCTTAATTATGTGGTATTGGCCTATTACTTCGCTTACATAGATGGTATTCTGGAGGAACAAAGTACTTTAAAAAATATGCAATTGTTTTTTAGAGAAGGAGGTGTTTTCCTTCTTCTTGGTGTAGTCTTTCTAGTAATGTTTGCGAGTACAGCAACTTTTAATAAGCAGTTGAATCGCTTTAAAAAAGGAAAGTTTACAATTTCTTTCTCTGAAATTTATGCAATTCAATTGATAACCGAATTTGTCCAGAGTAGTGGAGGAAGTTCGGGATCCTATCTTAGTCATGAGCTGAATTTAGTTTTGACAAATGGTAATCGTATCAACATCATGGACCATGGGGTAAAAGCACACATAGAAGAAGACGCTATACTACTGGGTAAATTTCTAAATATACCAGTTTGGAATAAAATTTCGATCCTATAATTGAAGCGAGTGTAGCAACTTAATTCAAAAATAAAGCCCGTTATCCAGATCTGATAACGGGCTTTTTTGTGAACAACTACAAAAGTTTTAATCATCATCGTATTCCTGTGTTTTCGATTTCTTGTGACAATTTTCATAGTGCTTTGACTTTTTCTTTTTCTTATGCTTTTTTGCGTTTATGTGGTCTCTGTTGTAACCATCAGTTCTCATATGCTTACAAACACGACGATGTATAGTACCCTCAGTAAAATTAATGGTGTTATATCGTGAATAATACACCTGCATGCCTCCAATTTGTCTCACCAGACCCCTACGGTTATAAGCGACATCAATATTACCAATCTTTTTTACCCGATCAAATCTGTCATACGTTATTCGGGTTGACCCTACACGTTTTAATCTCCCATACTGATCATAACGCATATAATTAGTGTCAGTTCCGTACATTGTGTTGTAACTATAAGAAGCTCTTCTGTTAGTTGCATGTGCATATCGCCTATCAAAGGCCGATTTTTTTAGTCGAATACTTCCATCAGAAAAAAGTTTAAAAACAGCGCCTTGTTCAAGTATCTTGAATCCCTGTGATCGATTGTTTTTAAACGTTGTTCGATCTTCATTGTGATCATTATGACCTTTTGCGAAGATCAAACTACCACTTGTCAGTAAAATAATGGTAAAAAGTATTAATTTCTTCATAATCCTATAGTTTAAGGTTGCGCCTACTCATTAGCATTTCGGCTTCCGCTACAGGAGATTTATTTTCAAATGATGTGCCAGGATTTTGACTACATCATGATAAAATATTTAAAATTATTACATTAATCTATAAATCAATTAATTACATCCTACAATTTTTCTTTCAAAAAGTGTCCGGTATATGATTTCTTAACTTTTACAATCTCCTCAGGAGTGCCTGTTGCAATAATATGTCCTCCATTTTTACCTCCATCAGGACCCAGATCAATGATATAATCTGCACATTTAATTAAATCTAAATTGTGCTCAATTACTAATACGGAGTGTCCTTTGACAATAAGCTCATTAAAAGATTTAAGTAGTTTTTTAATGTCGTGAAAATGCAAGCCTGTGGTGGGTTCATCAAATATGAATAAGGCTTTATCTTTGGTCGTACCTTTTACTAAGAAGGAGGCTAATTTAATACGTTGCGCTTCGCCTCCCGATAAAGTTGATGAACTTTGACCTAATTGAACATACCCTAACCCTACGTCTTGTAGCGGTTGCAGCTTTTTGGTAATCTTGGACTGGTCATGAGCAGTAAAAAAAGCAATAGCGTCATCTATAGTCATGCATAAAACATCATCTATATTCTTATCATGAAATGCAACTTCTAGCACTTCTTTCTTAAAACGCTTACCATTACAGGTCTCGCATGTTAAGTGAACATCAGCCATAAATTGCATTTCGATGGTTACTTCGCCTTCGCCCTTGCAAGTCTCGCAGCGTCCACCATCTACGTTAAACGAGAAGTGCTTTGGTTTATAATTACGTATGGTCGATAACTTTTGATTAGAGTACAATGCCCTAATATCATCATAAGCCTTTATGTAGGTAACAGGATTAGATCGAGAGGAGCGACCTATCGGATTCTGATCGACAAATTCTACATGCTTGATATTACTGAATTTACCTTTTAATTCTGAAAACTGTCCAGCTTTCTCTCCGTAGCCTCCTAATTTCTTGAGTAAAGCAGGATAAATTATTTTTTTAACTAACGTACTTTTCCCACTACCTGAAACTCCGGTGACAGCCGTAAAGACGCCCAAAGGAATGGTTACGTCGATATTCTTTAGATTATTTTCCCGAGCTCCAAATACTTCAAGAAAATAGGGCGAAGTTCTACGAGTTTCGGGAACTTCAATTTGAAATGCGCCATTTAAGTACTTTGCTGTTAACGAAGAAGCCTTTAAAATTTCATTATACGTTCCATAAGCGACCAATTTACCTCCGTGAGTACCTGCTTCAGGACCAATGTCGATGATTTCATCTGCAGCTTTCATAATATCCTCATCATGCTCAACTACAATTACTGTATTACCCAGATCACGTAGAGACAGCAGAACCTGTATTAATTTTTCGGTATCTTTAGGATGCAAGCCGATACTGGGCTCATCCAAAATATACATAGAGCCAACCAGGCTACTTCCTAAAGAAGTAGCAAGATTAATTCGTTGCGACTCTCCACCGGATAAAGTGTTTGATTTTCTATTTAGCGTTAGGTAATCTAAGCCTACATTACTCAAAAAGCTAAGTCTGCTATTAATTTCTTTTAGAAGTCGTTTTGCTACCTGTGCGTCGAATTCATTAAGTTCCAGGTTTTGAAAAAACGGTATTAGCTCGTCCAAAGGTTTTTCTACCAGATCTGTAATGGTGGTACCGGCAATTTTTACGTAGTTCGTTTCTGGTCGTAAACGTTTCCCGTTACAGCTTGAACAACGTGTTTTTCCTCGATAGCGCGATAACATCACACGATTTTGAATTTTATAAGCTTTTGCTTCTAATTCTTTGAAAAAACTGTCAATTCCTTCAAAATAACTATTTCCTTTCCAAAGTAAATCCTTCTGACTTTCGGATAATTCGAAATAAGGTTTGTGTATAGGAAAATCAAACTTATAAGCAGATTTAACCAGTTGATCTTTGTACCAACTCATGCTTTCTCCCCGCCAGGGGAAGACAGCTTCTTCATAAATGCTCAAACCGGTATTGGGGATCACCAGATCCTCATCAATGCCTATGACATCACCATAGCCTTCACACTGCGGACAAGCACCGTATGGATTATTAAAGCTAAAGAGATGTACATTGGGTTCAAGAAAGGTAATGCCATCAAGTTCGAATTTATTACTGAATTGGCGGAGCTTATTATCTTTTAAAGTTTCTATAAAACACGTGCCTTTTCCCTGAAAAAAAGCAGCATCAACTGCATCAGCCAATCGATTATAGAAATCCTCATCCTCTCTTTTTATAATACGATCAACTACCAGAAATAGTTCATCATTTTCTGTAACTTGAGCTTCCTCGATACGAACAACCTGATCGTTTACCTTTATTCGAGCATACCCTTGTTGTTGTAAAACTTTTAGCTTTTCTTCTGTGGTTCTTCCTTCTTCCACAACTATGGTAGCTAACAGCAACATTTTTTCACCATCGTCAAATTGCTTCACATAATTAATAATATCAGTTACTGTATCCTTTTTTACTTCATCACCAGAAACTGGCGAGTAGGTTTTACCGATACGCGCGTATAAAAGCTTGAGATAGTCATAAATTTCGGTGGTAGTACCAACAGTTGATCTGGGATTTGTAGAATTAACCTTTTGCTCGATGGCTATTGCGGGCGCGATACCTTTAATATAATCAACTTTAGGTTTGTTTAAACGACCCAAAAACTGACGGGCATATGACGAAAGACTTTCTACATATCGCCGTTGTCCTTCTGCATACAAGGTGTCAAAAGCAAGGCTGGATTTACCGGAACCTGATAAACCAGTGATTACAACTAATTTATTGCGAGGGATCGCAACATCTAAATTTTTGAGATTATGAAGCCTGGCTCCTTTAATTAATATATTCTTTTTTGGATCTAAAGTTGTGATATCTTGAGTCATAGTAAATACGCAGTGTACAGGCAAAGATAAGCAATCCGTAATAAGATTAATAACGCACTTCGGGGATATGTGCAGTTAAATAAATTAACAAAAATGATTAGTTTTTCGCGCAGAGTTGCTATATTAGCCACCAGTATAACAACCCAAAACTAAATAAATAGCCTATAGAATACCATTACTTTTTAAGTTTAACATAGCCCGAGCCCCAAGCTTGTTGGTACTAAAATTAAGTAAAGGTATGAAAGAATACACGCTATCTGATGCGGTTTTGGTAAACCGTTATATTCAAGGAGATGAAGCTGCTTTAGCAACTCTAATAGAGCGCCATAAACAACGTATTTACAGTTTTATTTTTTCCAAAGTTTTTGACCGAGATATCTCTGAAGATATTTTTCAGGACACCTTTATTAAGGTTATCAAAACTTTAAAGAGAGGAAAATATAATGAAGAAGGTAAATTTTTACCTTGGGTAATGCGAATTGCACATAATCTTGTAATAGACCATTTCAGAAAAGGCAATCGCATGCCTAAATTTGAAGATAATGGAGAGTTTAGTATCTTTTCTGTAATTAGTGATAGTGATCTTAATGCCGAGAAACAACTCATTAAGGAGCAAGTAGAGGAGGAGCTGCGTAATCTGATTCAGGAGTTGCCAACAGATCAGCGAGAAGTGCTAATTATGCGAATGTATAAAGACATGAGTTTTAAAGAAATTAGTGATAAAACAGGCGTAAGTATTAATACGGCTTTAGGTAGAATGCGTTACGCATTAATTAATCTTAGAAAAGTAATTGATAAAAATAATATCGTCTTGACAAATTAACATTTTGGAGAGACAATAAATAAGGTTTTACTGTCGTTATATTCTTAAATAACCCTAATTTAAGTTTATAATATGGCAAAATTTTACTTTAAAAACGCTCGTAAAAAAGATGAAGCGTATCTGCAACCCCAAGAGCAGACTATTGATTTCTTACTCAATTACTCTAAATCGCTTAATGTAATCGAGGTAGGAACGCTTCAGTTTGAGACTTCGTTAAATTAATTAATAAAGAAAAAGACCTGTTTTATGCAGGTCTTTTTTTATGGTATTCGTTGAGCACGGTTTTTCTTCCGATAGTACTGGTTATAATATCTTTTGATAAATCCCATCCTCTGGCGGGAGAATATTCTCTACCATACCAAATCATTTGAAGATGCAAGTCGTTCCAGGATTCTTCTGGAAATAGACGTTTGGCATCTTTTTCTGTCTGTGTTACATTTTTTCCGTTAGTAAACCCCCAACGGTACATCAATCTATGAATGTGTGTGTCCACAGGGAAAGCCGGTACCCCGAAGGCTTGAGACATGACAACACTCGCAGTTTTGTGACCCACGGCAGGTAACGATTCTAATGCCTCAAAACTCTGTGGGACTTCTCCATCATATTTGTCAATTAGAATATGGGATAATCCATGAATGCCTTTGGCTTTCATCGGGCTGAGTCCAACCGGGCGAATGATATCTCTTATTTCATCAACCGTTAGGCGAATCATGGCATGTGGATTATCTGCACGCTCAAATAACAACGGGGTTATTTGATTTACACGCACGTCGGTACTTTGAGCGCTCATGAGTACTGCTATCAATAAAGTATAAGGATCTTTGTGGTCCAAAGGGATTGGTATAGTGGGGTATAGGTCTTTTAGAGTTTTTATAACATACGCAACCTTTTCCTGTTTTGTCATTTTATGTACTTTTAGGCTAAAATTAAACAAAAATAGAAATTTAGAGTAGTAAATTTCATAATCTATTGTATATCATGACTACACTTAAAGAAGGAGATAAAGCTCCGGATTTTTCAGCTTTGGACCAAGATGGTAATACCATTACCCTACAAGATTTTAAAAATAAAAAACTGGTGGTATTCTTTTATCCCAAAGCAAGTACACCGGGATGCACTGCAGAAGCATGCAACCTAAAGGATAATTACGAGACTTTTAAAGCGCAAGGTTACGAAATTTTGGGCGTTAGTGCTGATAGTGCTAAGCGTCAGCAAAATTTTAAAAACAAATACGAATTACCGTATCCATTATTAGCTGACGAAGAAAAGGAAGTCATTAATGCCTTTGGTGTTTGGGGACCTAAAAAATTTATGGGTAAAGAATATGAAGGTATATATCGTACAACTTTTGTAATTGATGAGAAGGGTATTATAGAAGAGGTTATCTTAAAAGTAAAAACAAAGGATCACACAGCTCAAATTCTGAAATAATCAGTTTGTTAGGTAGAATTTTGATGTCGTATAATTGACGTGAGGCTTGAGAGAAGGGCAATTAAATTGCTGATTATGCGTTAATTGTTACATCAACCCTCAAAATCTACCCTATGAATGCAAAAATAATTATGGCTATTAGAATAGCTTTTGGTTTAACTATTTTATTTTTTGGATGTAATAAACTTTTCTACTTTATGGATCCTCCCGCTCCCGAAACCAAGGGAGCAATTTATTTTTTGAAAGCCCTCACCTCATCCAAGACAATGATGTTGGTGGCTATTGTAGAAGTTACAGCTGGAATATCGTTATTAGTAAATAAGTTTACTGCGCTTATGATGGTGATTCTAATGAGCATTTCTGTCAATGCTTTTTTATATCATATCAAACTAGATCCCAAAAACTGGTTTATAGGCGTGTCTTTGCTAGCAATGAATATAGTAATGTTATACTTTTATAAGGATTCCTATAAAGAACTGTTGCAATCAAAATAGGTGTTAAAAATAAAGGATGTACGAATAACCTTATACATCCTTTATACTTGTGCTTAAACTGTTTTGGTTGCTTCGGCAGTATAACCAAAAAGATTATTCTCTTTAATTATATCAGCGATTCCCTCTGGCAACATATTTTCCCAACCGGGTTCTCCTTCATGAATCATTTGTAGAACTTCTCTAGAAAATACATCCATGATATCCGGGTCGTAATCTGTTATATCCTGAAGTTTACCATTATACTTGAAGAATTTATACAATTCCTTCATTCTAGGATGAACTTTGAGATTGTCACTGTTTGTGAGTTCTCCGGTTGTATGATCTTTTAAGGGGTATAAGTACACTTTTAAATCCTTGAAGAATAATTTACCGAAAGCTTCTAAAATGCCACCACTAAGATGACGATAATACTTTTCATCAAAAATATCTACCAAGTTATTGACACCCATTGCAAGTGCCATGCGTTCTTTAGTATAATTTGAAAAATATTCAACAACCTTATAATATTCTTGAAAGTTGGAGATCATTACAGTTTGACCCAATGAACATAGCAATCGTGCTCTATCCATAAAATCTTTTTCGTCAATCTCACCTTCTGCTCTTAAATTCGAGAGTGTAATTTCAAAAATTACTTCAGTCTTCTTTTTGTCAACTTTATTTTCGTCCAGAAATCTATTTAGCGATTTCTTATAGATATCCATATTAACTTTGGTCACAGGTCTAAAACTACCTCTCAAAGCCAAAATATTCTTTTTATATAGTATTCTAGCAGGCAAAATATTATTACCATCAGGCCCAAAAATCACGGCTTCAGTCATACCATTTTTAACCAACTGCAAACTCATTAAACGATTGTCTACTTTATTGAATCGTGGACCCGAAAAGTTAATGGTATCAATCTCAATCTGATCTTTGTCTAAATGATCATATAGATATCGCAAAAGTTTTTTTGGATTATCATATTTATAATACGCTCCATAAATTAAATTAACGCCCAGAATACCTAAGGTCATTTGTTGTAAGCGGGCATCATTTTCATGAAAACGGATATGTAAAGAAATCTCATTGTATTCTTCGTTAGGCACGGTCTGATAGCGAATTCCAACCCAACCATGTCCTTTATACTTCTTTGCAAAATCAATGGTTGCAACAGTATTGGCGTAACTAAAAAATAATTTATTAGGATGTTTTTCTCTGGAAATTCGCTCTTCCATAAGGTTTACCTCATGAGACAGCATTTTTTTTAGGCGTGCTTCGGTAACGTAACGTTTGTCACTTTCGATACCATAAATTGCATCACTAAAGTCCTTATCATAAGCACTCATCGCTTTGGCTATAGTACCGGAGGCACCACCTGCTCTAAAAAAATTACGTACGGTTTCTTGACCGGCTCCAATTTCGGAGAAAGTCCCATAAATATTTTGATTGAGATTAATTCGTAATGCTTTACTCTTAATTGAAGGAACTGATTCGAATTCCTTATCTCCCATTATGGTTATAGGCATAGCGCTAGGGGCTTTTTTTTGTTCAATGTAAAATTAATAATACCCATGTATTATAAAAAATATGAACGACAAATTTCTGAATTTTATATCGGGTTTAAATAACATTTAACATAAATGAATTCGTTTTTGGCAAAAAAAATATAGCTACATTTGTCCATCAGCTATATTATGGAAGTAACTTTTTTAGGAACAGGTACATCACAAGGGATACCAATTATTGGTAGTAATCATCCTGTCTGTTTAAGTAATGATCCTAAAGACAAGCGATTACGTGTTTCCATAATGGTGCGTTGGGATGCTTATACCTATATTGTCGATTGTGGACCGGACTTTAGACAGCAGATGTTAAATCAGCAAGTTTCAGAAATAAACGGTGTACTTTTTACACATGAACATGCCGATCATACCATGGGACTTGATGATATTAGACCCTTCTTTTTTAGGCAGGGAGATATACCCATTTATGCACATAAGAGAGTTCTTAAGGCATTAAAAAAGAGATTTGATTATATTTTTGCTTCCGAAAATAAATATCCGGGGGCTCCTAGCGTTATTGAGAACGAGATAACTAGCCAACCGTTTACACTGGGAACCCTGGATATAATTCCTATTAACGCCATGCATAACCGATTGCAGGTGTTTGGCTTTCGGTTTGATCAATTTGCATATTTAACAGATGTTAAAACTATCACATCCGAAGAAATTGAAAAGCTTAGAGGGGTCAAGGTTCTTGTAGTAAATGCGCTCCGAATAGAACCACATCACTCGCATTTTAATTTGGAAGAAGCTCTAGAATTCATAGCGCTTATTAAGCCGGAAAAGGCGTATTTAACCCATATTAGCCATATGCTGGGGTTTCATAAAGAAGTTCAGGCCCAGTTACCTGAGGGAGTATATTTAGCTTATGATAATTTAAAAATTACCTTGTAACATGAGAAGTAAAATATTTTTATACTTATTTATTTTTTCACTTTTATTCATTCTGTACCAATTTATGAATGGCAAAAAGGCTCAAGAGTCGTATGACGCCAAAATTGAAAATATGAATAAGAAAATTGCTCATAAAGATGTTCAAATTGATTCTTTAATTAGTACAAATATGGATATGACTTATTTCTCGTTGGATACCAATGAGGATGCGATGAGTTATTTTGAAGAGCAAGGTTATAATGCTATCAAATTAGCCAGTACAATTAGTGATCAGATTATTGGACAAAATAAAGCGGGTGCTGACAATCCAATTATCCCTTATGCTGGGATGGAAGGCAATATGAGTATTAATAAAGTCAGATTACTTAATCATAAGTGGATTATAGCAGATTTTACTGATGGCACGTATTGGGGAGAGCTTTTTATATCTTATGAGGTAAATGAAGATGATACCGTTGATTTTGAAGTTGAAAAATCATTTTTATACCCTAAAAATTAAAGAACTATAGTCTAAAAGATTAGCGCTGTGATAGGTTTGTGTTAGTTGAAGAAAAATTACCTCCTTTATACTGTTTATATAATTAAAAGAAATAACCAGTAGTACTTGTAAATTATCAATTTTTTAGTAAAAATTAATTCTCCGTGATGATATCGCAAAAGTTATCTTATATGAATGTTTATGGAGAATAGCGTTCCATATTCTCATATCTTTGAAAGAACTATTTTAATCACCACACATGACTTTACAATTCTTGCAAGGACTTACTACGTTTCTATTTTTAGTATCTAATCTTGTTTTATCTGCACAGCAGAATGAGTATTTTAAAAGTGTCAAAACTCATGAGGATCATTTAAAAGTACAGGTAGAAAATGGGATGTATCATTTTTCTATACTTTCTGATAAAATTATTGAAACCAGCTTTATTCCTTACGGAGAACAGTTAGATACCATTTCGCATGCCGTGGTTCTTAATGCAATAGATGACAATACGCAGTTTGTAGAATCAGAGAATACACTTTCCTATGGTTTAAAAGATGGAATTAAAGTTTCAATTAAGAAACAACCTTTTCAGATTTCGTACGAATATATGGGAAGATCGCTTATTGCTGAAGGTAAAGGGTATATAAAAACAGATTCAACCGAAATACTTGATTTTGAAATAGGGAAGGAGGAAGTTCTGTTTGGAGGAGGAGCAAGAGCTATAGGGATGAATCGTAGAGGACATCGATTAGAATTATACAATCGCGCCCATTATGGCTATGAAACAAAATCGGCGTTGATGAATTTTACAATACCGTTAGTTATTTCTTCAAAAGGCTATGCGATTCACTTTGATAATCCTGCAATTGGTTTTTTAGATTTAGATAGCAAAAAGGACAACACCTTACAATACGAAGCCATTGGTGGTCGCAAGACTTATCAAGTTATCGCAGGAAACAACTTAAGAGATGTAACAGTTGTGTACACAAAACTTACAGGTAGACAACCCATGCCTCCAAGATGGAGTTTTGGTAATTTTGCCAGTCGGTTTGGGTATCATTCAGAGGAAGAAGTTCGCAATGTAGTTGCAAAATTTAAAGAAGATAGTATACCACTTGATGCATTGGTTTTGGATATTTATTGGTTCGGAAAAGATATTAAAGGGCATATGGGAAATTTGGAATTCCTGAGTGATTCTTTTCCAACACCCAAGAAAATGATTAAAGATCTCAAAGAAGATGGTGTTAAAACAATTCTAATAACAGAGCCTTTTGTACTTTCAACATCAAAGCGATGGAAAGAAGCTGATACCAATGGGTATTTGGGAAAAAATAAAGCCGGAGCAACCTATGCTTATGATTTCTACTTTGGAAATACCGGGATCATTGATATATATAATTCTAAGGCAAAAGAATGGTTTTGGTCATTTTATAAAAGGTTTACTGATGAATATAACGTAGCCGGTTGGTGGGGTGACCTGGGAGAGCCCGAAGTGCATCCTTCAGATTTACTTCACGCAACTGGATCCGCAGACGAGGTTCATAATATATATGGCCATGATTGGGCACGTTTGGTTTATGAGGGCTATCAAAAAGATTTTCCCAAAAAACGCCCTTTTATCCTAATGAGAGCAGGTTATTCAGGATCCCAAAAATATGGCATGATTCCCTGGTCGGGCGATGTAAGTCGTAGTTGGGGAGGATTGCAATCACAAACCGAAATAGCGTTGCAAATGGGGATGCAGGGTATGGGTTATATGCATTCTGATCTTGGAGGTTTTGCCGGAGGAGAAGAATTTGATGCAGAATTATACACACGATGGTTACAGTATGGGGTATTTCAACCAATTTTTAGACCTCATGCACAAGAACATATCGCACCAGAGCCTGTTTTTCATGATAAAAAAACACTGCAGCTAGCCAAGCAGAGTATTGAATTACGATATAAGTTATTGCCCTACAATTACACTTTAGCATTTATAAACAATCAAAAAGGGCTTCCTTTGATGCGTCCCGTGTCTTTTGATACAGCAACTGATTCTTCGGATCTACTAATACATACAAACTATTTATGGGGAGAGAACCTACTCGTGGCACCTGTGACAAGCTCCGGACTGAAAACAATGGACATTAAATTTCCTGAATCCGGTGTTTGGTTCGATTTTTATACAGATAAACGTTATGAAAGCGGTATAAAAACTGTGGAACTTTTTGAAGATCATATTCCCACATTTGCCAAGGCTGGCGCCTTTATACCGATGATAGATGTCGTTATGACTACGGATGCGTATACCACCCAAAAGCTAAATCTTCATTATTATCATGATGATAGTGTAGAAAAGGCTTCAGAAATTTTGTACGAGGATGATGGTATAACGCCACAGGCTTTTGAGAAAAACCAATATGAACTTATAAAATTTAACGCTATAAATAATAAAAAAGAGCTATCTTTTAACTACTCAAGTACTATTGGTAAGCAGTATTCCGGAAAGCAAAGAGATATTACATTAGTAATTCATAACGTGCAAAATAAACCGAAAGAGACTCTGGTAGATAATTCAGCGCATGCATTTGAATATAACCAAGAGCAGCGACAATTGATAATAATTTCGCGGTGGGACTCTCAACAGAAGCAAGAGATTACTTTGAAGTTTTAATTATAGTCATGAAAAAGTATACAACAGTCGAAGCATTTATTGAATCCCATGAAGAAAGGAGGGAGGCGTTAGAGCTTTTAAGAAAGATAATGCTATCAACATCGATGGATGAAACAATCAAATGGGGTGCTCCAGTGTATACAATCGATAAAAAGAATGTTATTGGATTAGGAGCGTTTAAATCGTATGTGGGGATATGGTTTTATCAAGGAGTTTTTTTAACAGACCCAAAACAGGTTTTAGTGAATGCTCAGGAAGATAAAACGCGAGGCCTAAGACAATGGCGATTTGAAGGATTGGATGATATTGACAGCAATCTTGTCAAATTATATGTGGAAGAGGCGATCCTTAATCAAAAACAGGGAAAAGAGATTAAGATCGTAAAATCAGTATCGAAAACTCTTATTGTTCCTGAAATTCTTAAAAAAGCCTTGTCAGAGGACACAATTCTCTCAGAAAAATTTGAAGCATTCACTTTCTTCAAGCAAAAAGAGTTTACAGAATACATAGATTCAGCCAAGCGTGAGACTACACAAGAAAAAAGAGTAGCTAAAATTATTCCTATGATTTTAGCTGGAATAGGCTTAAACGATAAATATAGGTAGTTTTAAATATAGTACGCTTTTGCAAAGCTCAACAGTTACAGTTTTTCCTTCAGCCATTCTTTTAGCTGATAAAAATTTTGAGGAGCCACACCATGACCAACGGGAAATTCTTGTAGGGATGTTTTAATTCCCACAGCGCTTAAAAAATCAGGTGTCTTTCTCGCCCAATCGACAGGGATCACCTGATCCACACTACCGTGAGAACAATATACATTCAAATTGGTATGATCTTTACTCTCGTATCCGTTAGCAATAATAGCTTCATTAATGTAGCCACTTAAAGCAATAACATTATTGACTTTTTCTGGATAAGACAACGCAACAGCATAACTTAAAATAGTTCCCTGACTAAACCCTAACAAAGTGACATTAGATGAATTGAGATTATAGGCCGTTATAGCTTCATCAATAAAATTAGCAATAGCGTCTCTGGATAAGACAGCTTGCTTGTCATCGCTAAACTTTCCATCTGCTGCATCAAAATAAATAGCGTACCAAGCATTCCCGTAGGGTTGCATAGGGTAGGGAGCTCTTACCGAGATAATGCAAAGTTCATCAGGTAATTCTGAAGCAAACGAAAATAAATCATTTTCATCACTACCATATCCATGAAACATAAAAAGAACTGGTGGTTGGTCAGAAGTTACTTTTGGGGCTCGAATTATATGATGAAGAGAAAGGGATTGTGCTTGCATTGAGATTGAAAAATTTGTTAGAATTGTAAGTGAGGTATATTATTTAATAAAAGTGAACCATTGCTGAAAATAAGGTCCTAGTATCGGTGTTGATTTTTCTTCACTTTGTATTGCTGTGATTAAGCCAAAAACCCATAGCACAAGTATGAAAATATAAAATGCCGATGTGATAGGCCAAGAATCAAAAAGGCTTACTAAAGCACCTAAAAGATAAAAAGAAATATGAATCCCTAACGCTTGTCTGATATGAAAACTGGCTAATGATGTTTTCTTTTCATCTTGATTCATATAAAATGCGATGATGGTGCCAAGAATTGTTAGATATGCAATTATGGCGGGTGTTTTTCCTGTGCCGGATGTGTTATTTGTTTCCATTAAGAATTTATTTTTATGTGTGAACCCAAGAAATAGCAAAGCTATTATTTAAGCAGAACCATTTAAAAATCAAGTATTTACAATAATGTGACTGTGTGCAATGATACCATAGACCTCACCTTGCGTTTCTTTACCAAAAAACGCACTATTTTTTGAAGTAGACAATACTTTTTCTTTGGTAAATTTTCCTTTTCCTAAAGTGTTGAATAGCGCTATGTCTACAGGGTTTCCTATTTCAACTGGTACCGGTTTGATACCAAATATAGTTTTGCCTTGCGTTAACATCTTGAGAGCTGTCGTAGTGCCAATAAGATTATTAAGTATACCAAAAGCACTTTCTAGTCCTAAAGTTCCATATTTTGCATGATCAAATTCTACCTTTTTGTTTTCAATATCGATAGGTTGGTGGTCTGTAGTAATCATATCGATGGTACCATCCTTAATGCCATTAATCAGTGCAGTAGTATCGGAGCTTGTACGTAAAGGAGGTAACACCTTATAACGTGTGTCAAAAGTAGTCAACTCCTGATCGGTCAATATCAAATGGTGTACCGCTACCGAACAGCTTACTTGCAGACCTTTAGCTTTAGCATCTCGTATTAACTTAACTGACTTTTGGGTGGATATGGTTGGAATATGTAATTTCCCACCCGTATATTCAAGTATAGATAAATCTCTAGCTATTTGAAGTTCTTCTGCCAATGCAGGGATTCCTCTTAAGCCTAATAATGTACTTTGCTCTTCTTCATGTACCATCCCATGACCGGCAATAGCATTGTCCTGTGGATAAGAAATTACCAATCCGTCAAAATTTTGTACATATAGTAAAGCTAATTTTAGCAGTGTAGGATTTTCAATCGCCTTTTTATAATCGCCAAAAGCGATGGCACCCGCTTGACACATATCATATAATTCTGCAAGATCCACACCTTCAGATTTAACAGTAAGTGCACCTATGGGATAAACCTTTACAGGATTATGCACGGTTTTACCTGTGATGAATCCTACCGCGGCGTTGGTGTCTATGATTGGGTTGGTATCGGGTTGAAGCGCTATTGAAGTAAATCCGCTTCGAGCAGCAACGTTTAAACCGTGTAAAAGCGTCTCCCGTTCTTCGTACCCTGGTTCTCCAAAACTTACACTACTATCAAACCACCCTTGAGAACAAGATAAATTAGGAAACGTGATTACCTTCATATCCTCAGATGCCTTTATTTCTTTTGCTATTTGTTTAAAGAAACCGTTTTCAATTAAAATATCAACAGACTCTTCGTGATATGGAGATAGTGGATCGAGTACAGTAGTATCTTTTAATAAAACCTTCATTTTAGATATTTTAGTAATAATATTTCTAGCAATAAGAAAACTAACGCAAAAATAACAAACCATTTCCAAAACTCTTGTACGCGGTTGTTTTCTTTTAATTCATCAAATAAAAGCGATATAGTATCCGCCACAGTGTAGTCATTTCCTGGTTTCAGTGTATGATATTTTAGTCTACTTTCTGATGAACCGTAGTTGTAGGCCAGATGATCGAAAAACTCATCACCTTTGGTAAGGGTATACATCCCGGCACGAGTCGGAGTTTCATCGGTTGTTATTCTAACTTTATTCGTAAAATTTTGTTGCAACGGGATGATAGTTTCTTGTTCAGAATACAGGGATATAATTTCATCCTGATCCAATGGGATCTGTACATCATAGCTGTTTAATTTACCTACCTGATAATACAAAACAGGTTGTTTTAAGCTTTCTTTTCCAACATTGTATAAGACAGGTACAATTAAAGAGGTATTTTTGAAATTACTTTTATCAGAAGCTATGCTTGCAGTAAAAACATAAAGATTTTTATGGTTGTATAAAAAGGTACGTTCATCGGTATACGATAAAATGGATCGTGTCGAATTTACCGGAAAATAGGATTTTACCTTTGGATATTGAAAATTATCAATTTTTTTATCAAAAACACCTTTAAACAACGGGTGATCAAAATGAATGGTAGTAATTAGATTTTCTGCTGGTATGAGAGCGTTAAACGGAGTAGCATCTAGTTGATTGAGTAGTTCGTTATAATCTTTTAAATTTCCCTTTACAGACGGTATAAAGCAAAGTACACCTTTACTCGCTACAAATGCTTTAAGCGCGTTAAGGAGCGTGACAGGAACTGTTTCAATTTCGTTAAGGATAATTAAATCTGATTGACCTAGGGTGTTATAGTTTAACGCATTTAAATTACTTTGTGTAAGTATAAATTCATCGGGAGTATAAATATATTTCAAAAAGGCATCATCGGAACCGGATATTGAGAGAACCTTTATTTTCTTAGGTGAATTAATAGCCAGATATCTTGTATTGTCAAAAGATAGCATAGGGTCTTGCAGCACCAATTTACCTCGTAAGTCCTGTCCTTCTTTTAAGCTAAAACTTATTTTTTGTACTGCTTGTTCATTAAAAGAAACAGAAGATTTGGCGATCAATTTATCATTATCAAATAACGTAATAGGGACACTTGCCGACGACAAGTTTGTGGAGGAAACCGAAGCAGCAAGTGTAAGGTCATTATTTTTGTTGCGCTCAAGATACAGCGTGTCGATAGCAATATTATTTTTAGACTCAGGCGTGAGCTTAATAAGTTTTGGCACAATAGCACCATCAAAACTTATCTCCAACGGATTTTGCTTAATTTGAAAATCCGAAATCAATACTAAATTTTTATTTGATTCCTGATTTTTGGAAAAAAATTGTTTTCCCTTTAGATAAGCTGTGTGATATGCTAATTGATTGGGACTGTATCCAATTTGCAAAAGGTCATTGAGAACGTCTTTTTTAGTTACTTCCTTAAAAACCTCATCGTTTGTGAATAATGTAAATAGTTGCTGCTCCGGAATAGCTTCTGCTATTTCTTGCACTGCACGCTTTAGCAAAGGGCCTTTTTTTCCTTTAGCTTCCATACTAAATGAATTGTCAAGATAAATAACCAATTCTTGTGGGGCATCAAAATCTTTGTCATTAGTAAAAAAAGGCTGCGCAAATGCAAGGATAATACAAGCAAGCAAAAGCATTCTGGTAAGTAAAATTATAAGTTTTTTTACATTCGAGCTTTTACGCGTTTGTAAACTTACAGCTTTCAAAAATTGAACATTACTAAATTCAATCTTTTGAAATTTTCTAAGTTGAAACAAATGAATCAGAAGAGGAATTATTAATGCGAAAAGTGCGTAAAGAAATTCAGGGTGTTTAAAATGCATTCTGTTTCTTGATTCTTATGTAAGGTAAAGATACTATAAGATTTGAAATTAAGGTTTAAGAAGGCTTTCATTTTTTTAGAAAAATACAGCTATATATTGAAGCGCTATCTTCATATTTTTTGACATGAATTATAGTGTATAACAGGTTCATATAATGCACTTAATTCTTAGAATGAGTGTTTGTTTAAAAATAGATGTACCTTTACCCTCAAATAAAGAGCTGTCAGTGAACCATTTTATTGTAAAGCTCTCAAAAATTATTTATGTCATTTACTGCCTTAGGATTATCCGACGCATTGTTAAAAGCAATTAGCGAAAAAGGATACACAAAACCATCTACTATTCAAGAAAAAGCAATCCCTGAAATTTTAGAAGGTAAGGATGTGTTAGCATCCGCACAAACAGGAACCGGAAAAACAGCCGGATTTATTCTTCCTATTTTACAAATTATTACAGAAACAAAAAAACAAGGTAAACGTCCTATCCGAGCATTGGTATTAACACCAACACGAGAATTGGCTGCGCAAATCTTGGATAATGCAGAAGCGTATAGTAAGCATCTGGATATTAGATCAACAGTAGTTTTTGGCGGAGTCAATGCCAAACCACAAATCAGAGCCTTGCGCAACGGAGTTGATATTTTGGTAGCGACTCCTGGAAGATTACTTGATTTACATAGTCAAAAAGCGTTTTCACTTGGTCGGGTTACTACGCTCGTATTGGATGAAGCTGATCGTATGTTGGATATGGGATTTCAGCGAGATATCAATAAAATTCTAGATTTACTTCCATCAAAACGTCAAAATCTATTATTCTCAGCTACATTTTCAAAAGAGATCAAAAAATTAGCAGGAGGAATTTTACATCACCCTGTGACGGTGGAAGCAGCCCCAGAAAATTCGACAGCAGAAAAAGTAAAACAGCGCATGTATTTAATGGATAAAACCAATAAAGCAGCTGCAGTGATCAAATTAATTTCTGATGGTAACTGGAAACAAGTATTGATCTTTACACGAACAAAACATGGAGCCAATCGACTCAGTGAAAAGCTATCAAAAAGAGGTATTTCTGCTGCTGCAATTCACGGTAATAAAAGTCAGGGAGCAAGAACCAAAGCATTAGACGGTTTTAAAAAAGGTAAAATACGGGTGTTGGTTGCGACTGATATCGCAGCAAGAGGATTAGATATCCCTTTACTACCGCATGTTATTAATTACGAATTGCCGAATATAGCTGCAGATTATGTACATCGTATTGGTCGTACGGGTAGAGCAGGTGCTAGTGGGGAAGCTATTTCGATGGTTTCTCATGACGAGATGGAATATGTATGGGATATTGAAAAATTATTGGGCGATCCAATTGATAAGGATGCTATTGAAGGTTTTGAACCGTTAACACCTTTTCCGACTACCCCAACTAAAAACAAAAGTTCTGCAAAGAAGAAATCCGCATCTAATTCCGGTCGAAAACCTCGGCAGCGAAGATCACGTAATGCTAACCGCAGGCGTTAGTAGTACGTAGTATTTACGCGAAATAATGAAAAAAAGGCGGAAGTGAAAACTTCCGCCTTTTTGCATAATATGATTGTTACCTTAAAAGATGTAGTATCCTACAGATACTTGGAAGGTAGCATTTTTAGCTTCAGCACCATCTACCACATCAGTAAATCCAATATTATAACGCACTTGAGCAAAAAAGGAACTGATTTCTACTCCAGCACCCACGGCTCCACTAAAATCAAAGCTCTCTGGCTCTCCACCATCCTTAAAATCATCATTTACAACAAAACCAAATTGAGGCCCGGCTTCAATACTAAAAAGCTTAGCAAATTTGTATTTCAATAAAACAGGTACATTAAGATAGTCAATATCTGTATCTTTTGCTCCCTGTGCAGAATACAAAACTTCCGGTTGAAGTGCTAACATATCCATCAGGCTTACTTGAGCAACCGCTCCAATATGGTACCCTGTTCTCCCGTCTAAATTGCTGCTTACATCATCACCATTAATGGAAGCAAAGTTTACTCCACCTTTAAAACCGAATTTTAAATCTTGTGCCTGTGTTGATACAGAAAATCCGATGATTGCGATAGCAACTAAAAATAATTTTTTCATAATCGTAAATTTAAGGTTGTTTAAGTTCAAAGATAACTCAAAAAACAACATATTATTGTTGTTCTATGAAAGAAGTATCACGGCAGTGCTAATAATCTTTAAGAGTTTGTTGTATCTTCGTCCCCTAAATAGAAACAAGATTGTGCAGCACGAATTTAGTATACAAGTATCACCAAAAACTGCAGCAGATACCACGTTATTAAAGCAGAAAATAGCAAAATTAAATGCATTGCAGGTAAATGAGATTACTCATGTGCAAGTCTTAAAGCGATCTATTGATGCCAGACAAATTGCTATTAAAATAAACTTAAAAGTAAGAGTTTATATTAATGAAACGTTTATTGATGATCCTATACAATTACCTCAATATCCAGAGGTTTCCCGTGCCAATGAGGTAGTGATTATAGGAGCAGGGCCAGCAGGATTATTTGCCGCTTTACGAGCTATAGAATTAGGATGCAAGCCTATCGTTTTAGAACGAGGTAAGGATGTTAGAGCTCGACGTCGAGATTTAAAGGCAATAACCAGAGATCATTTGGTAAACGAGGACTCCAATTACTGTTTTGGAGAAGGAGGCGCAGGTACCTATAGTGATGGTAAGTTATATACGCGATCAAAGAAAAGGGGAGATGTTAATCGCATTTTGAAGCTGTTAGTGGGGTTTGGTGCTACAGGTCAAATAATGGTAGAAGCACACCCTCATATTGGGACGAATAAATTGCCCGATATTATTGCTGCAATGCGTAACAAAATTATTGCTCAAGGCGGAAAAATTCTTTTTGAGACACGAGTTACCGACATACAAATTAAAGATGATGCTATTGTAGGCGTTGTAACAAAATCAGGAGATGTAATTGAGACTAATGCAGTAGTTTTAGCCACGGGTCATTCGGCCAGGGATATCTATGAATTGTTGCACAGGAAACAGATTCATATCGAAGCTAAGCCTTTTGCACTGGGGGTTCGTGTCGAACATTCTCAAGAGCTTATAGATCAAATTCAGTATAAATGCGCTACAAGAGGACCTTATTTACCGCCGTCACCGTATAGTATTGTAAAGCAAGTTAAGGGTCGTGGGATGTATTCTTTTTGCATGTGCCCTGGCGGAGTCATAGCACCTTGTGCTACAAGTCCGGGAGAAGTGGTTACTAATGGATGGTCACCGTCAAAAAGAGATCAACCTACCTCAAATAGCGGAATAGTGATAGAACTTCGTCCGGAGGATTTTAAAAATTTTCAACAACATGGGCCTTTGGCCGGAATGTATTTTCAAAAAAGTATAGAGCAAAAAGCGTGGCAACTTGCCGGTGAAACGCAGCGTGTACCGGCACAGCGTTTGATTGATATGGTGGGTGGTAAGGTTTCTCAGGATTTACCTGAAACTTCCTATAAACCCGGGCTCACTAGTATTGATATGGGAACTGTATTTCCATCTTTTCTTCATCAAATTTTGCAGGAAGGATTTAAAGCGTTTGACCAAAGTATGAAAGGATACCTAACTAATGAGGCCGTTGTACATGCACCAGAATCAAGAACTTCATCACCAGTTCGTATTCCGCGAGATCGTAAAACCTATGAACATGTTCAAATCAAAGGTTTATACCCAAGTGGAGAAGGAGCAGGGTATGCGGGCGGAATTATCTCTGCAGCAATTGATGGTGAAAAATGTGTTGAAGCGTGTATTCGCAATATAAAATTAATCTAAAATAAAATGTAAACTAATTAGGGAATATTATTTTTTTACTGTAAAATTGAAAACAGTTTCCTCATTTTCTATTGAAGCAACTTTGATTTCGCCACCAAGACTATCAATGAGTTTTTTCACTGTACTCAAACCAATGCCGTTCCCCTTATTCCCTTTACGATCAGATTCGGCTACTGTAGTAAATAGATCAAAAATTAAATGTTGCTTGTCCTCGGGTATGCCAATACCATTGTCAGAAACTTCAAAATAGTATGCTTCCTTTGTTTCTTTACATCCAATGGTTACTACGACTTCATCTTTGTCATTATATTTAAGACTGTTGCCGATTAGATTAAGAAGAATCTGCTCAAGCGCTGCTCGATTGCAATGTAAATTTATGTTTTCTTCCGGAAAATTTATAGTTACTTTATGATCGATACCCAAGAGCTCTACAATTTCCTCCAATAAATGATTTAATTCAAATTCTTCTGGTTTGCCTTTAGAGAGACCGTCTGATTCATAATAAGCTAGTAGATTACCCACATAATCACTCAATTTAAAAGAAGAATGTTTTAGGTTATCCAAATAGGATATACCCTTTTTATCCAAATGATTTCCATATTTTGCTCGTAGCACATCTGTAGTTAAAATCATATTAGCCAACGGCATCTTCATATCGTGCGATACGATTCCGGCAAAACCTCTAAGTAATTCGTTTTTCTGAGTGAGCTCAGACTGTAACTTTTTGAGCTGTTCGTTACTTTTTCGTAAAGTAAGCAATTTCATTATTTGCCTTGCTAATACTTGCAAAGAGTTGATTTGCTTTTTTGTGATTGTATTCGGTTTATGGTCAATTACGCAAAGTGTTCCCAGCGCATGACCACTTTCATCTTTTAAACTCACCCCCGCATAAAAAATTATGGGTGTCTCACCTTCGGTATATGGATTGCCGGAAAACCTGGAATCTTTATTGGAGTCTTCGACGATCAACAATTCATTTTCTTCAAGTATCGTGTGACTACAAAAAGAATATTTGCGTTCAGAACTACAAATATCCATTCCTGAGGTAGCTTTGAGCCATACTTCCTCCTGATCCACTAGTGAGATGATTGCTACTGGCTTACCTGTAATTTCTGCAGCAAGATCCGTAATTTCATTATACTCAGCTTCTTTTTCGGTATGTAAAATATTATAACTGTGAAGCGCGTGGAGTCGTGCTTCTTCGTTTACTGCTTTTGCGGGGTTCAGCATAATACAATGAGAGTCTTAAAATATAGTAGACAAATATATAAAAATAAATAGGAGTACTTCCTATATTTTGACGTTTCAAACTTAAAAAATTATTTACTTATGAGCGTGTTTCTTGAGGGAAAAATGAAAAGAAGTTCCTGTTCCAATTTTTGAAGAAAGAGTGATAGTTCCGCCCAAACTTTCGACCAGATTTTTCACAGTATTAAGTCCAATTCCATTTCCGGCGTTACCAGAACGATCTTTATCCACGGCTGTTTTAAATAAATCGAAGATTTTGTCTTGTTTTTCTTCAGAAATACCGATTCCATTATCAGTAACGCTGAAGTAATAATAGGTATCTCCGTCGCCTGCCTTTATTTCTATTTCGATATGATCCTTATCATTATATTTCAGGCTGTTGCCGATTAGATTTAAAAATATCTGTTCTAATGCAGCACGATTTACGTAGAGATCCATGGTTTCTTCAGGAAGGGTGATCGTAGCGTCCTTACTTACACTTAAAAGTTCTACAACTTCGCTCAATAACTGATTGAGGTCAAATTTTTCAAGATTTTGATCATCCTGATGATCAGATTCATAATGGGTTAATAAATCATTGATATAGTCGCTAAGGCGAAAAGCTGACTCTTTTAAGTATGAAAGATATTCTAAAGCTTTGAAATCAAGTTTATCAAAATATTTACTTCTCAAAACCTCGGTAGTAAGAATGATGTTAGATAATGGCATTTTTATATCATGAGAGACAATACCGGCAAAATCTCTAAGTAAGGCGTTACGTTTCTCAACTTGTGCTTGATTCCAGCTTAATTGTGTGTTTAATTTATTCAGCGTTAAGATTTTTATTATTTGCCTGGAGGTAACTTTAAGAAATTCAAGATGTTCATCAGATAAAGAGCCCGGTTTAAAGTCAAATACGCACAACGTACCCAATGGAAAACCTTGCTCATCAGTCAAGCATACACCCGCATAGAATCGAACTGCTGTGTCACTAACTACCGATGGAAAACTGGAAAACCTAGTATCTAAAAGGGCATTTTCAACAATTAAGAACTTCTTCTTTTCGGCAATAGCATGACTACAAAAAGAATGAGCTCTCTCATCTTTGTCGCTATCATACCCAGTAGTGGCTTTGTACCAAGTATAATCTTTGTCTACAAAGGAGATTAAAGCTACCGGTTTCCCCGTTATTTTTGAAGTTACTTTTGTGATTTCATCATAAATGGTTTCTTTAGGCGTATCTAATATGTGGTAACTATGTAGCGCCTGTAATCTTCTACTCTCGTAAGCTGTAGTTTGGTTTGAAATCATAAGTATAGAATAAGCCCGTGTGTTTTACATAAATTTAATGATTGTTAACATAATTTTTAACAATTAAATGTTAATTGTTTACTATTAAACAATGAATTCCTAACCTCATTCTTTAACGATTCCGTAATCTAAATAACTTCTAGATAAAAAAAACGTAACCCTTTAACGATATTTAGTTAACGATTAAAACACTTCTCAAGGATACTTTTGTTGGAGTATTTATAAACATTTAATCAGACAAATTATGACAACATTAGTAAAGGGGCTTTTCAAATTTATGATATTCATGTCACTCATTTTAAGTGTTAGCTGTGATGTAGAGGATGGAATTGACGGAAGTAACGGTAAAGATGGAATAGATGGAAAGGACGGGACTGACGGTGAAGATGGCAAAAATGGTAGTGATTTTGTGCCAGAACCAACCATGTTTGCCAACAAGTCAAGCATGGAACCTTTAGTGGCTATGGCACCACAATTTAACTATGTAAAAGCGTATTCCTTAATTAGTACACCAGACATCATAAACGAATCGTTTCAGTTAGCAGGTTCTGCAGATGGCGCCGGGTTCTTAAAAGAAGGAGATGGCTATATTTATGTCGTTAATTGCGAGGATAGTTATTCCGTTGCTCGTATTAGGTTGGACGAGAATTTAATTCCGATAGCTGGAGATTATCTTCTTAACTCAGGAGTCTCTGATTTTGCAAGGCAATGCTCAGGAACTATGTGGGAAGCAAGTATTCATGGAGGTACCAGCGATCTGTTCTTATCGGCATCAGAGAGTATCAATTACGATGTTAAAGGAATTGATCCCAGAATTGCAACACCAACACCTAATGCTGATTTTGGATTAGATGCTCTAGGTGAATTCTCATGGGAAAATGCAGTACCACTGCCAAAAAACGCTTATTCGGGAAAAACTGTTATTGTGGGCGGAGATGATGACTCTAGTGGATCTGAAGGTCAGGTCACGCTATATTATTCTGAAAATGGAGATGCAGATTTAGAAAATGGTAAAATATATGTATTACGATTTAAACAAATCTCTGACGGAGCGAGCGGTGTTCAGAATGTTGTTGCTAATACAACATATAACGAAGCTAGTTTGGATTTTGGAGTATCCTATGATGTGGAGTTTGTTGAAATAACTGACGGAAAGAATCTGACCAAAAATGAAATGGAAATTGCTTGCCAGGATGTATTCGCTTCGCAATTTATGCGAGTAGAGGATGTGGACTATCAGAAAGGTGCCGATGCCAATGGTAGAAATGTGTTTTTTGCTGTAACGGGGAGAGGTCCGGGAAGAGGAACGTATAATGATTGGGGTACTGTATATAAATTAGAGTTGGATGAGAACGCACCACTAACCGGTAAGTTAACTCAAATAATCAGTGGAAATACAGATACTAATAACATGGATGGTAATCTGTCAGAGTTACAAAGTCCTGATAATATATGTGTAACCGAGAATTTTGTGTATGTACAAGAGGATCCTAACTCTTTTGATCGGGGTCATGCAGCGCAAATATATCAAACTGATATAAATGGGAACAATCCTACTAAAGTTTTAGAATTAGTAGTTCGTCAGGATTTAGCACAAGGTAATAGTACAGGTTTCAGTGGTGAATTTGGTTCTTTGATCGACGTATCAGACAAAGTAGGGGCATCCAACACATTTATTCTTGCAGTTCAGCCGCATTATTGGAGAAATGAAGACTTTAAAGGTTTAGATGGTGATATTAATGCGACGTACGAAGATAATCAAGCCTCTCAAATAGTCATTTTAAAAGGTTTACCAAGGTAGCCTGGTATTAGTAATTAGCAATAGAAAAGATCTTTATCATAACAGATAAAGATTCTTTTCTTTTTAGTCATTCCTATGAAACAAAAACACATGAAAGCATCTATTGGTCTATTTTTAATATTTTGTTTTTTCTCTTGTAATAAAAAAGAAGCGCATTATGAACCTAATTGGACAGCTGTACAAAATTATTATTCGAATAATTTAACGAAGGCTATCGGTTTGCTTAATGAATTGCGGAATGAAGACTTAGCAATAGAAGATGCAAAACGACTCTTTGAGTTGACCAGAAATGCTTTTAAGAAAGCGGAACCTTATGCTTCATATCTTAACCCCGAGGTTGGACATCGTGTAAATGGTCCGGCATTACCGATATTTAAAGAAGATAATCAAAAAGTGTTAAATCCTGTCGGATTACAAGCTCTTGAAGAGTCAATTTATCGGGAGCGGTTAAACACTCCGCAGTTTATAAGGGAGCTGGATATAACCATTGGCTTACTGGAAACTTTAAAAAAAACAGTAATAAAAAAGTCACTGAATCCGCAGCGATTTTTTATAGCAACGCATCAGCAACTTTTACGTATTATAAGTTTAGGGATCACAGGTTTTGATACCCCTGCAAGTAATTTGGGAATAAAAGAAGCTGGAGTATCCTTACAAAGTTTAGCTTATGTATATAAAAAAAGTATACAATACGATATAAGGGGGAAAGATATAAAATTAGATAAAAAATTTCTCATAGAAATAGAATCGGCTATTCATTTTACAAACGAACAACCATCATTTGAGGATTTTGACCGCTATACATTCATCAAAAATCATATGAACCCAATTACCAGATCTTGGGTTGCTATTCGCAAGAAAAGTGGTTTGTGGAATGGAAATTCCAGTTACCCTTTCAATTTTGACGCACCTACTTTTTTTGAAAGTAACACTTTTAATGAAGCCTATTTTACATCGTCTATAAATCGAAATGTATCTGTAGACCAGATAACGCTGGGAGAAAAGTTGTTTTTTGATAAGAATCTTTCCAAAACGAAGAATATGGCTTGTGCAACATGTCATCATCCCGATAAAGGCTATAGCGACAATAAAATCAGTAGTTTAGATAATAAAGGGAATCCGTTGCAACGTAATACACCTACACTCATAAATAGCGTGTATCAACGTAGTTTTTTCTGGGATGGAAGATCTCAAACATTATTAGATCAGATTTCATCGGTTTTTACGAATACCAAAGAATTTGATAATGCGGTGCATCAATTTTCAGAAGACATTTTACAAGATAGCACGTATGTGAGATTATTTAAAAAAGCTTATGGTCGGATCTCAAATAAAAATACTGAGGTGATAAAAGCAATTTCGTCATATATCAGCACACTTAATGGATTTGATTCTAAGTTTGATAAAAACATAAGAGGAGAAGAAGACACATTTACCGAACAGGAAAAACTTGGTTTTAATCTGTTTACAGGAAAAGCGCTTTGTGCTACCTGTCATTTTATTCCTTTGACAAATGGTACTGTTCCGCCTTTTTATACAGAGACCGAGAAAGAAGTAATCGGCGTTCCCAAAAACATGGATAATAAAGAATTGGACAATGATTATGGTTTCTATTGGAAATTTAAGGAGCCTTTGCATAAAGGAATGTTTAAAACGCCTACTGTTCGCAACGCGACATTAACAGCACCTTATATGCATAATGGTGTATATGAGTCATTAGACCAAGTGATGGAGTTTTATAATTTGGGCGGTGGAGCAGGATTAGGTTTTAATGTAGCACATCAAACTCTGCCGTTTGATAAGTTAGAACTTGACGATGAAGAATTAAAAGCGCTGGTAGCATATCTCAAAACCTTAACAGACAGTTCTAAACATTCCAGTAAATTTGTAATGGATAATTACTAAATATTTAAACATGTATGAGTAGAGCTTTGTTATAACCTATTTAAAATTTTTCAAACACTCCTAATCCAAATAATGCATAATCATATTTGACAGGGTCTTCTGGACAGAACATCCGTAAGCTTTTGTCTAGTTCTGATAAGGCTTTACCATCATTTTGTTTACGATTGATCAGACCAAGTTTACGAGCTACATTTCCAGAATGAACATCCAAGGGACATGATAAAATACTGGGTGAAATCGACGGCCAAATACCCAAATCTACACCACGATTTGAATCGCGAACCATCCATCTTAAAAACATATGAATACGTTTGGCAGCAGAATTTTTCAAAGGATCGCTTACATGTTTTTCTGTACGGGTGGGATGGGGTAACGAGAAAAATTCCTTTTTAAATTCATGAATTGCTAGATTGAGGTCGGATTGTTGCGCAAATTTCGAATAAAACGCTTCCATATCCGTATAGTTATTATACAGTGCTCGTAATGCCTTTATAAAGTATGTGAGATCAATTGCATTAAAGGTTCTGTGTACAAATCCCTCCAAATGATCTAAGGAATCTTCAGAATGATGCATCACAAAATTATAGGGATCATTGCCCATGAGCTCCATCATGTGGTGTGCATTTTTAAGAATACTTTTTCTATTTCCCCAAGAAATCGTAGCAGTTAAGAATCCTGAGATTTCTATATCTCGCTTATTACTATAAAGATGTGGTATTTGTATAGGATCTGTTTCAATAAACCTAGGTTGTTCATAATAAGCAGCTTTTTGATCCAAAAATGATTTTAATTCGGTTTGAGTTTTCAATATGTAATTGATTTTAAAGATAAAAGTAAGACAATTTTTAATTCTACAATCACACAACATAGTTTAGCCACATCAGTACAAAGTTAAAACCGTAAATAGGGGGTTTTATCAATTGATTTTCAGAAAATAAGATGTCAAGAGATCAAACTTTTCCTATTTTTAAATAACTAAAATAATATGTTTCTTCTTTATCAACATTTCTGATATTAATTTTTTTACAAAACTATGGAAACAAAAGAATTTCTATTTCTGTTATTTGGCGTACAAACCTTTATTATATCAGGAATTTTATTTTTTTATCGATCAGAAAAACGTAAGCTGAATCATTATCTGGGGTTATTCTTCCTCACTCTACTTGTGGAGATTGTTTTTTGTTTCGTTTATAATGACAAGGTGCACCCATCTTTATACTATCTGCCATTTCGGTTTAATTTACTCAGTATGAATTTTTTATTTCTATACGCTGCTGAAACTGCAGGTAAAGAAATTAAAAATAAATGGCAAACCTATATCCCTGCAAGCATAGAGGTTATGGTTTTTTCTTTACTTTTTATTTTGGTTACGATAAATCCTGCAATTAATGAGTACATACAAACTACGTTTTTTTGGAACCTTGTATCACTGGTTTCTGCATCATACATTATAGTAATGTGTATATTAATTATTAAAGTGGTGACGTACCATCGTAAAATACTTGGTAGGTTTTATGCCAAAACACGATTCAAATCTATGCTATGGTTGGGGATCTTTAGCGCCTTATGTATAATATTTAATGTTTTGGCCTATATCAAATTGAATTATTTAAATAATGAATACTTAACATTGATTTTTGATGTAATGTACCTTACACTGATGTATTATATCACCATTGCCAGTCTTGTTCAGATTAATATCATAAATACGACCAAAATTAACAGAACTCAAGAAAACACTCAAAATTTGAGAAAGATATATGCAGTTGTCAAGCGACATATGGAGGTGGACAAAGCGTACTTAGATCCCAGTCTTAACTTACGTAAAATTTCGAGGAGTGTTGCACTACCCCAGCGTAACATCTCTAAAGCAATTAATGCTATTGAAAATAAAAATTTAAACACTTTTATCAATTCATATCGAATAGAAGAATTTAAAAAATTATTACAATCCAATACGCATCAAAAATACAGTATCTCTGCAATTGCTGATGAAGTCGGCTTTAATTCACGGGCTTCCTTCTACAAAAACTTTAAAGATATTGTTGGGGAGTCACCTACTGCATATGCTAAAAATATAAGTAGTTGATCTAAAGGTATTTGAATGTTCGAAATCTTGTTATGAGACGTCTTAATACAGGATTTGAGACACTTGATTGTTGTTATTTTGAATTTAATAACTGAGCTTTGAATTCATAACACAAACTCAATTTAAATAATTATGAAAAATGTAAAACAAATTGCACTCTGTGCATTAGTAACTGGTGGTCTGTTATTTACCGCCTGTCAAAAAGAGGAGATTTCGAATGAAGTCCAAGAGGTTAACAGCGAACCAACCAAAGAACAGTTGAGCCAATTGTTTGATATGGGGGTGAACATCCATGATGTTACTATTCAAAAACTTTCATTGCTCGACGGGAGTAGTGCAGACTATTTTGTTTCTGGAGATATTACAGTTCCTGTGGAGGGTTTTGAGAACCTACCTAAATTAGAGACTAATACTAATGGAACTAAGCAGTATCACACAAATAATTTAATTTCAAGTTCAAACAGAACCATTGATGTATTAGGCTACACTGGTGGTGGGGGTCAAGGGTTAAATAGTACGAACCAAGAAGCTTTGAGGCGAGCGGTCGCAAACTTCAATAATGTTAACTCAACATTAAATATGAGATTATCGTTTGGAACAAATTATCAAGCGGCAGACTTAGTAGTGTATGTTCGATGGGACTTAGGAGGTGGTGGTCTTGCCGGTTTCCCTTCTGGCGGCAAAGCATACAAATGGGCCAGAATTGGACCTAGGGTTTCCAATTATGGAGTTACGTATGCTACACATGTAATTACGCATGAAATGGGACACTGTATTGGTCTAAGACATACGGATTGGTTTGCAAGATCATGTGATGGTAGTAATGAGGGAGCTGGTTCTGTGGGAGCAATTCATATTCCGGGAACGCCTACGGGCATTGACAGAACCTCTATTATGATATCGTGTGCGACAGGTAATGAGAACGGTGTACTTAACAGTAATGATGTTACTGCTATTGAGTATCTGTATTAAAGTTTGGGATTTTTAATAGTATTCAGGGCTGTCCTTAGGGACAGCTTTTTTATAACCGAATGTTGCCATCTACCATAAATAACTTGCGATCAGCCATATCTGCAAGTTCTTCATTATGAGTTACAATAACAAAAGTTTGTCCAAACTTATCTCGTAGTTCAAAGAAAAGATTATGTAACTTTTTTGCAGCTTCGCTGTCCAGATTTCCCGACGGTTCATCGGCAAAAACTACCTTAGGGTTATTTATCAAGGCGCGAGCCACAGCAACGCGTTGTTGCTCACCTCCTGATAGGGCTGATGGCTTATGGTCACAACGCTCAGATAATCCCAAAAAATCTAATAATTCTTTCGCACGTCTAATGGCTTCAGCCTTAGGTGTGTTTTTGATAAAAGCGGGAATACAAACATTTTCTAATGCTGTAAATTCTGGCAGTAATTGATGAAATTGAAAAATAAAACCAAGCTTTTCATTTCTGAATTTTGCCAATTGTTTTTGTGAAAGTGATTTGATGGAAGTATTATTTATAATAAGTTCACTTTCTTTTGTAGTATCAGCTTTGTCCAACGTACCCAAAATTTGCAGTAAGGTGGTTTTACCTGCTCCAGAAGCACCCACAATAGATACAACTTCGCCTTCTTGTATGTGCAAATCCACACCCTTAAGCACAGACAGTGCACCATAGGTTTTAAAAATCTGGGTCGCCTTGATCATAAACGTAATTTAAACGGTGAAAGTAAACATTATTCGATGATATTACAATCTAAATTATTAGGTAGAACGTTTAAAATTATTGATATCCAAAAAGTATACAATACGCAAAGAAAGTGTATGCTGGATAGGTTGATCGAATAAGTTGTCCATACTCTCTGTATAATTTATTGTTGACAGTTCATCTTGATTAAATATCTGATTACGATAGAGAAGTGTCGCTTCACTACCCGGAGCAAAGCGCCAGTTGAAACTTAAGTCCAGATTCCAAATGTTGAAATTTCTATTAGGGTCATCATCTTCTTCATAAATATAAGCGGCTTGGGTACGTGTTCCATCTTCGTTTAGGGTAGAGAAAATATTTTCAGAGTAATCGGCAGTACTCCAGAAGTTTCTAAATTTTAAGTTGACCGCTTTAAACGGATCAAAATTATAGCTTAAACTAATCGAATTTTCGAGCGAAGTAATATCACGTTGTCCGAAATAAATAATATCATCTTCATTATCGACATAACCGATATTTTTATTCCTAAGACGATATTCAGATCGTACGATCATTAATAATTTGTCAGAAAAGCGGTACCGTGGAGCAAGTTCTAACTCAAAATTTTGGCGATCGTTACCTAACCATTCTCTTAAACCAATACTAGCATCGTACGCAAATTTTTTGCGATAATCAGAAGAAACCCAGAGTCGACCTCCTACGTTTTCTTTGAACGTAATAAATCTGCCGTCAACACGTGGCTCAAAGTAATCATCGTTATCAGAGTTGTAATTCATAAACCCTCCAAATGCAAGACGTTCCTTAGTAACAAAAAACCACTCGCCTCCAATAGTATTTTGAGTAGTCACACTTGGATCATATAACCGTCTATGCCGAATAAACATCCCGATACGATACTCATTGAACAAGTCTGTTGGTTTAAATATTTGATACGATGCGCTTACTCTAAAATTATTATAATTATTTCTGAAATTAACTCCGAAATCATTAATATCATACGTTTTATTCGCTAAATCATGACCAAAACCATAGCGGAATTGACCTTTAATGCGATCAAAATCAATTTCTGATGAGAAACCGGAAACGTTAGAGTCTACCAAATTTAATCGACTTACAATAGCACGCCCTGTCAATCGATAACTATTGGCACGGTTAGTTAAATTCCATGCTAAGGCTGAAGTGTTGGCATCCCTAAATTCACTTCCGCTTCGCGTCACATTTGTATTGATCAGTGATATGGATGAGTTTTGATTAAATAATTGATCCACAACAAAAACGTTGTAATTTGTCAAAGGCTCTACTACTTTATTACGTGTGTTTCCAGAAACAGTATCTGTAATAGTCACAGCTGTTTTCTCTGTAATAGCGTTGAAAAAGCCAATTCCTAAATTATCTTTTGTACGTCCTGAGATTTTTAAGGCATTTAAAAGATTCACTTTATCAGGCGTATCTTCGGCAACTTCGTGTTGTGCTAAATCGTCATCTGTTAACCTTTGCGAAGGTTTACTACCTACTCTTCTCGAGAAGAAAATATTTCCTTTATTAAAGAGTTCCGTTCCCTCAGTAAAGAATTGACGATTTTCACTAAATGTTTGTTCAAAAGGTCCCAAGTTAAGTCTCACATTATCAAAAGAGGCCTGACCAAAATCGGGAATTAACGTAGCATCAAGTGTAAAACTATCATTCAGACCATATTTAACGTCCATACCGGCGCTGAAATTTGTTTCTATTTTGCTGTCAAAGCTGGAGACACCACCTTGAACAAAAGGAAAAAATGTTAAACGTACCGGAGGGTTTATATCGCTGACCCCTTGAACCAAACCATTGTATTGTGTTTGTTGTCCTACCGAGTTATCAATGCGGGACCACGTATGTGTTTCATTCTGTCGAGTAAGCTTTCTATAAAAATTCACGCTCCAATCCTGTACTTCGGATTCTGGAAAGCGAAGGGCATTATACGGAATTTTAAACTCTGCGTACCATCCTTTATCGTCAAAGGTTGTTTTAGCCTCAAAAACAACATTATAACTAAAATCTTCATTGAATTGATCAGCTCTGGCATCTCCAATTGTACCAGCACTGGTTATAAAAAAACGAGTTTCATTAATACCATCATTATACGTATTGAGTGCGATGGCAAAGAAATCAGCCTGTACAAAAACATCATCTCGTTGGCTAAACTGTCTTAGTATTTTTTCCGGATCAAGATCGTACATATAAGCGGCTACATAGACCGCTTTGTTATCGTAGGCAATTTTAACTTCAGTACGGGTATGTTCAGGAATGACTCCTTCATTACTTGGTTCGTACATGGCGAAATTACCGGATGGAGCTATAGCATTCCACACGGCATCATTTGGGTTACCATCTATTTTTGGAGGGTTTGAAATACGGTGTGCTTGTATAGTCTTTTGATCTTGGGCGGAGGTAAGCCAAATGCAGCATATTGAGAATAAGCTTAGCATTAAGCGCATAAGTATAGTCATAAAGTCTGTTAAAAAAATCTTACTTTCTAGGGTGAACTGCAAACTTATGATTATTATAAAGAATTTAGTTACTAATAAAAAGTTAAAAATGAAGCTAATTGTTTATTATTAGGCTAATTTCGTTAAACAAAAAGAATTAAGATGAAAGTAGAAAATCTGGAGACTGCCGTGCTTGCAGGAGGATGTTTTTGGTGTACTGAAGCGGTATTTCAAAGATTGGAAGGAGTGAAAAGCGTTCTATCTGGGTACACTGGAGGAACTATAAAAAATCCCGCCTATAGAGAAATTACCACGGGAAGGACCGGACATGCTGAAGCGATACAGATACATTTTGATTCAAATATTTTTACTTTTAAGGAATTGTTGGAGGTGTTCTTTTATACGCATAATCCCACTACTTTAAATCAACAAGGAGCCGATAAGGGAACGCAGTATCGTAGCGCTATTTTTTATGTTGATAACAGTCAAAAAGAAATAGCAGAGGAATTAATAAAGAAACTTAATGGTGATCATGTTTTTAACGAACGGATCGTGACAGAGGTAACAGTGCTAGGGCCTTTTTATACTGCAGAAAAAGAACATCATGATTATTATAATAAACATGAGACACAGAGATATTGTCAGTTAGTTATAGATCCTAAATTAGCGACGCTCAAAAACACATTTGAGAGTAAATTGAAAAAGGAAGTTAAGAACGTAAATTAAGACGAATGCCGTATACTAAATTAGAAGAGTATAATATTGAGGTAACTGATGAAGTTAAAAACAAGTTTGAATCAATAATTACTGACCTGGGCGAAGATATAAGTAGAGAAGGGATTGTGAAAACACCGGAAAGAGCTGCAAAGGCAATGCAATTTCTAATGCAGGGCTATCATCAAGATGCTGCTGAGATTCTAAAAGGTGCTATGTTTAAAGAGGATTATAATGAGATGGTTATAGTGAAGGATATTGAACTGTATTCCTTATGCGAGCATCATATGTTACCATTTTTTGGGAAGGCACATATTGCATACATCCCCGACGGTCATATTGTGGGTTTAAGTAAGCTACCCCGAATTGTGGATGTATTTGCAAGACGTATGCAGGTGCAGGAACGGCTTACCCATGATATTCTGGAATGTATTAACAATACTTTGCGGCCCAAAGGTGTGGCAGTGGTAATAGAAGCTCAGCACTTGTGCATGATGATGCGAGGCGTGCAAAAACAAAACTCGTCGACCACAACTTCTGGTTTTAGAGGGCAATTCGAGAAAATTGAAACCCGTAATGAATTTTTGAAACTAATCAGTTCTGACCTCAAATAATACTATTTTGGCATTTTATTTGTTATACTAGTAATAAACTTAAAACTATGGATAACAAATATAAATTACTTCGTCAAGGGATATGGTTCGATATTCTTGGTATGGCTTCTATGGCAATACCCTTTATAGGTCCGTTTTTAGACATTCTTTGGGCTCCCTATGCGGCAAAAAAGATGAGAGCGATGTACCCCGGACGTAAAGGTAAGATAGCGTCTATACTTACATTTATTGAGGAAATCATTCCGGGAACAGATATTATTCCGTCATTTACCTTAATGTGGATATATACTTTTGTCTATAATTCAAAAACTGTTGAAGAGCCGGAAACGATAGATATTGATGCAGAAATTATTCAATAATAAAAATGTGATTGGGGTTTTTGTTATGATTCAAAGAATCTAGCAAAGCCCAATCGCGATAACATTTTCTTTTCAAACTCCCAGAAAAAAGAAAATTGTCCAAATAACCAGCCTACGATTACCAATAATACTTGGTAAATAGGGAAGATCAAGATTATTCTTAAAGGCCAATAGATGTAACTAAGGGTCGTTTCTCTGGTAAGTCCCAAGATACTTAAAACAGGATCAGAAATTTTGGCTGAGGTAGAACCCGTTATTGCAAATGCAATAAATATCGCAATCAGTTCCCAACGATACGTAACCTTCCATTTCTGCTCCAATTTTTCAAAAATCTTCAGGGTTACCCAAAGAAAAAAGACTGCAATTGCTAGGGTTAACAATATTTTAGCCAATATTAATAAGGTGTATGAGTCAGTGAAACTTTCTGGATTATTTAAAATTTTATTAGCTAATAAGTATCCGGAAAGGAGTAATCCAATAATTCCCAAAGCAGGAAATATAAGTTGCCAATTCTTCTTAATTTCCCATCGATCTTTAAAATTCTGCATGTTGCAAAACTACTACAAAAAGATGAACATCAAAAGTATCAATGCTGTAAAAATTTTATCCTCTTGAAAAGAAAAATCGCTGGTTATAGCGTTGTTCTAAAAATAGGAAATAGTGATATAACAGGTAGTTGACCTCGTACCCATAATGAATTGTGGGTTCGTAGTTTATTTCTTGCATGTATATGTTGGGATCATACCGGAATGGTTGCCGCACACGCTGATTATAATCTATCACATTGCGACGATTGCGGGTTTCTAAAAACTGTTCAGTGTAAAAACCTCTTGGACGTTGAGTCACTAGCCATGCATTAAAACCGGGTTCTATTATTATGATTTCATATTCAAGACTATCATTTGCTATACGCACTGTATCTTGAACCGCCTCCATATCTTTTTTTATTTCGCTACTATTCTGAGTGGAACTACAACTGATTACTGTAAGAAATAAGCCGATGACTAAGATGAATGTTTTCATATTCAAAAAATACGAAAAAACCGAAGTACTACCTTCGGTTTTAACAAATAAATCACATTCAAATTCTCCTTTTCAAATATTTTTATGAGGTCTGTTTTTTTGACAGGTTTATTTAGTTATTTACCAAAAAATCCACCGATCAAGCCTCCTAAACCACCTTTTTTCTTACCAGAACCTAGAACAATATCTGCGACATCATCTAATACACTGCCATCACCATCAGAATCAATCAGAGACATAATCAAGCTTTGATTTTCTTGTGGCTGTCCGCCTAACATACTACCGAGTAAAGAACTTATACCATTCGAATCTGATACATTATTAGCACGTTTTTGCTGACCTAATACCCCCATTAGTATGGGAGCAGCAACTTTCAAAATTTCACTTACAGACCCACTATCTACCCCTGACTTAGCCCCAATTGTTTGCTCAACTTGGGATTGCTTACCTCCCAGAACATGGTTCAGGATACCCGCACCATCAGATAAAACAGTATCATCAACTCCGTTTTGAAATAAACCTCCAAGATTATTTAAAATACTACCGTCGTGTTTATTTGAAAGTGCACTCATCAGACCTTGAGCTCCATCATTAGAAGACGCATTTTTTTTCATAGCCCCCATAAGAACCGGTAATCCCATACTTAGTACATTTGCAGTTTTACTTTCTGATTGTCCCGTTTGGTTGCTTAAGCCGCTAATCATTTGTTTTCCGATATCGCTATTTAATAAATCTAATAATCCAGACATGTATCTTAGTGTTTTTAAAATTATGAGTTAAAAGTACTATTTACTAAAGTTGAAGTATTCTAAATTTAAAAAAATATTTGCTTAAAACACGTTAAAAAGCATTTAAAATCGACAAAACGTAATTTTAAATTAATAACGCACGATAAAGGGTATGAATAAAAAAAGCTCCGCAATTCTTAATTACAGAGCTTTTAGAGTAGGTTGAAAACCTTCTTATTTTAAAATACTTATAATTTGATCAGCAAGTTCTTGTCCAATACGATCTTGGGCTTCCCCTGTGGCCGCACCGATATGCGGAGTAAGAGAAATTTTATGATTCATAAGTACCTTTATTGCTGGTGTAGGTTCGTTTTCAAAAACGTCTAAACCGGCAAAGCTTAATTTACCTTTTTCTAAAGCGGCTACTAATGCAACTTCGTCCACCACACCGCCTCGTGCGGCATTCACAATTCCCGCACCATCTTTCATTTTTTCAATTTCTGAAGCTCCGATTACGTATTCCTTTTGCGCTGGTACGTGTAAGGTGATAAAATCAGCATTTTTCAATACTTCATCTTTTGAAATTGTTTTAATTTTAAACGTAGTTTTCTGACCGTCAAAAAATTCTAACGGAATTTCAACATCTTCAATATAGGGATCATAGGCAATAACTTTCATTCCAACGCCAATAGCTATTTTTGCCGTTGCTTGGCCAATTCGACCAATACCAAGAATTCCCAGTGTTTTACCTCTTAACTCAATACCTCCTGCGTAGGCCTTCTTTAGGTTCTTGAACTTACTATCTCCGTCTAATGGCATATTGCGGTTAGCATCGTGCAAAAACCTTACGCCGCTATATAAATGAGCGAATACTAATTCGGCAACAGAACTTGAGGAGGCTGCGGGAGTATTGATTACTTCAATACCTTTTTCTTTGGCGTAAGCGACATCAATATTATCCATACCAACCCCACCACGTCCAATTACTTTTAGACTTTTACAATTGTCGATGATGTCTTTTCTTACTTTGGTGGCACTTCTAACCAATAGTACTGTAATATCTTTATCGTTGATATAGTTTACTAACTGATCTTGCGCTACTGTGGTGGTAATAACTTCAAAACCGCTTGCTTCTAGAGCTTTTATACCGCTTTGAGATACACCGTCGTTTGCTAACACTTTCATAGTAAAATTTTATTTTTTAAACCTACATTCAATATAGGGGAAATGAATTATTAATTATGCTTTTCGTTCCAGATCACTCATGACATCCACAAGTGCAGCCACACTATTTAAAGAAAGTGCGTTGTACATACTTGCACGGTAACCGCCAACACTTCTATGGCCGTTTAATCCGTTGATTCCAGCATCTTTCCACATGGCGTCAAAAGTTTCTTTGAGATCCTCTTCGATAAGTGAAAAAGTTGCATTCATATTCGAACGATCCTCAGTAGCCGAGAATCCTTTAAAAAGAGGATTGAGATCAATTTCGGAATACAAGAGTTTAGCTTTTTTCTCATTTTGCTCTTCCATAGCAGCCACACCGCCATTTTCTTTGATCCATCGCAATGTAAGCATAGAGGTATAGACCGCAAAAACGGGAGGCGTATTAAACATACTTGCTTTACCAATGTGTGTTTGATAATCGAGCATTGAAGGGATATGCCTCGATACTTTACCTAAAATATCCTCTTTTACAACGACCATAGTGGTTCCTGCAGGACCCATATTCTTTTGCGCTCCAGCATAAATCAAATCAAACTTCGTGAAATCCAAGGTTCGAGAAAAAATATCACTGCTCATATCGCAAATGAGGGGTGCATCGGTCACGGGAAACGTTTTCATTTGTGTACCAAAAATGGTGTTGTTACTCGTGCAATGCAAGTAATCCAATTGTTCTGGGATTGTGTATCCTTTAGGAATGTAATTGAAGTTTTTTTCCTTTGATGAAGCAACTTCAATAACCTCACCAAAATGTTTTGCTTCTTTTATGGCCTTATCACTCCAGGTACCCGTATTGAGATATCCAGCCTTTTTCTCTAATAAATTATAGGCTACCATCAAGAATTGAAGACTGGCACCTCCTTGTAAAAAGAGTACTTTATAGCCTTTTCCTTCTAGATTTAAAAGTTCCAGAACCAAATTTCTTGATTCTTCCATTACATCAACAAAATCTTTACTACGGTGAGATATTTCTAGTATCGACAGTCCCGAATCATTAAAATCTAAAATAGCTTGTGATGCTTCTTTAAATACATCTTGTGGTAAGATACAGGGTCCCGCGCTAAAATTATGCTTTTTCATCAGTAGTTTTTCTTGGTGTTTATAAATTATTCTAAATAAATTAAGGGCATATATGCACCCTTAACTCCTCCTCACAAAGGTGCTAATAATCTAAAAGATATACATTGTGAATGTGATAAAATATTTAGTTAATATTTATTAAAAATTCAATAATATCCTCTCCGTCAGCATAATCTGCAAGTGCAGGATATTGCGTTTTTCCGAAAGGTACGGAGGTTATTTTATGGCTGCCCACAATACATTGCAATAGATTACGATCACGATGAAGTCGGGATGTCAAATCTTCTTCACCATCATAGTATTCATAAAATAACGTAGCAATGGGAGAGGCATACCGATCATCTTCTTTTAACATTAAAAAACCGTTGTCGAGTAGTTTGTATTCACTCATTAAATATACAGCTTTGTTATAATCGTAATTATTGGCATACTTTGCATTATTTATGATATCGTTGTAACCAAAGATTGCTTTGAAAAATTGATCAAAATCGTAATCCTTGGGTACTAGAAGTTTTGAAACGCTACGGCAACCTAAACCAAAATACCTAAAAATATCTTCTCCTAAATCAGTTAGTTGGGTGTTGGACTCATTACCTGTAAGTATCGCTACAGAATTTCTGTTCTTTCGAATGATATTTGGGACTTTTCCGAAGTAGTGTTCAAAATATCGAGCGGTATTGTCACTGCCCGTTGCAATGATGGCATCAAAATCAGTAAGTTTATTTTCATGAAAGACGATACGGTCTTTAAAACCTGGTGAAACAGCGATTAGATAGTTGCTCAACAAAGGCAACAATTGGTTATCATGAGAGGATAACTTTACAAGTGCCATGTTTCCTGTAATGAGTACGGATAAAAAATCATGAAAACCTACCAGCGGTATATTACCAGCCATTATAATACCGATTTTCTTAGGTGATGTTTCTGAAAGCGTATAGGGAGCTAACCAATTGTTCAGTTCTTCCTCGCTTAGTAAAGTGCTCCATTGTTGAATTGAAAATGCCACGTTTTCTGGCGTAAACCAGCCATTATGATGTACCATTCGCTCGACTACCGTGTGCATTCGGTCAAAAAAAGATTCATTATGTGGCACTGAAGAATCTCTAATAGGAGTAGGAGAGGAGAATTGATTTAAAAACTGACCCAATTGAGAAAAAGCTGCTATTCGATCATCTTTAGTCATATCTGATTTGTTTATCACTTGTATAGGAGTTATTTTTGTACTGCAAATTTAGAATAAAAAAGAGCTATGGCAATTATAATAACAGACGAATGTATAAACTGTGGTGCGTGTGAGCCAGAATGCCCTAACACTGCAATTTACGAAGGTGCAGATGATTGGAGATATGCAGATGGTACAGATTTAAGTGGAAATGTTGTTTTACCCGGAGGTAAAGAAGTAGATGCAGAAGAAGCTCAGGAACCTATAAGCGATGAGATTTACTATATAGTGCCGGACAAGTGTACAGAGTGTAAAGGTTTTCATGAAGAACCACAATGTGCTGCTGTATGTCCTGTAGATTGTTGTGTACCGGATGAAGATATCGTAGAGACGGAAGAGTTTTTGTTAAAAAAACAGGCATTTATGCATCCGGAGTAATAAATTTAATTTTTAAAGTACAGCCTATCGGAAACGATAGGTTTTTTTTTACTTTTTAAAATTTAGTACTTTCGCCGGCGTTATAGCTATAAAAAATCTACGATCATGAAAAAAAATTTTTTATTTATTTGTTTAGCATTTGTTCTCTCGGGGAGTTACGCTCAGTATCGATGGGAGGTATCTGGTGGGGCTACGTTTTCTAAATTAAACTTAGATAATGTGGATACAAATAGAGGAATCGGATTCTATTTCAATGCCGGTTATGGTTATATGCTGGACGATAGAGCTAAAACGAGTATAATTTTTTCTTTGGAAGCCTTACAGCGTAGAAGTACTTTTGCAGACACGGCTTCAGAAAATATAGAAATTAATGGTGAACCATTTACAGTTAGGTATAATGAGGGTGATGAGATCAAGGCATTTCAAATTGGTTTTTCTCCAAAATTTAGAGTCATTACCGGACAAAATACAGATAATTTTAGAGCGTTTTTTCAAGTGGGACCTTCCTTTCGTGTAAACACAAAGGTAGAAAATGGAGATAAAAAGCTTAGTACTCAGGATTATGAACAGATCGTTTTGGGAGGAGTGTATGGAGCTGGCTTCTCTATAGCTACCGGAGAAATGTTTGATTTTATGATCGATGTAGGTGTTATGAACGATTTTATAGATAATCTAACTGATCAGAACAGTAAGTTTTTTGACATATATGCTAGAGTTGGAATCAGATACAGAGTATATGATGCCAGACGATAGTTTTTAAAACAGTAAAAAAAAATAAAAGAGCTTCAAAATTCAAATTTTGAAGCTCTTTTTTATTATTTATTTAAATAGTTTACAATTCGTAGTTCAGCGATAAGGTGAACATAGCACCCAACTGACTAAAATGATAACCATCATAGGTCATTTGTGAATACCTTTGATTAAAGGTAATTAAATTAGACTGAGTCTTAACTTGTGCAGGATCGTTTAAAATAGCATCTCCTGCAGAATTTAAAGAAACAAATTCCCATTCTGGCAATACATCTAAGATGTTATTAACGTTAAGAGAAATAGTAAATTTTTCTGTAGCATCAAATCCAATACCAAGATCTGTAACAACTTTAGGGATAAACTCGGTTGAAAGATTTTCATCTAACCCCTGTTGTCTAAAGGTTGTTTTTCCGAAATAGGTGTTATTCAATGAAAAATCAAATTTACCGATTTCATAAGTTGCTCCTAAAATCCATTTAGTGCGAGGTCTCGAAGTAAAGAATAATGCTTCCTGAGTCTCATTTACAACCGATTGTCCTGTGCCATTTAAGAATGATGGCTCTTTAACATCTCCGTCACGTTCGTTTTCAATGGTGTAGTTTCCTGATAAACTAAAGCCAAGTTCACCACTTCCTAATTCTATGTTTTTATAGTTTGCTACAAAATCAATTCCTGAAGTTCTTGTGTCGATAGCATTCACAAAAAAGCTTAAATCATTGAGTCCCTCGAAAGCGTCATTGGCTGGTGGTGCAACCTCTGTACTTAAAACGATTCTGTCCTCAACTTGAATATTATAATAATCTATGGTAAAATTGATTTTACTATTTAACTTCACACCTAATCCTACAGTTACGTTAAAAGATTCTTCAGCATCCAATTTAGGTAATTTAAGTAGTCTGGCTTGTGGTGAAACATTACTTACCAATCCTCCTACTTGAATTCCTTCTCCAGGGACAAAGCTATACTGTGCTTTCTGTGTGTAAATTTGGTGTAATGTGGGAGCTCTAAATCCGGTCGAAGCCGATGCTCTTAGCGTAATTTTGTCTTCCAAAAATTTGTAACGAGAGCTAACTTTCCAAACAAATGCTTCTCCAAAATCACTATAATCTTCTAAACGTACCGTACCGTTAATTAAGAAATCTTCAGTAATATCATAGGCGATATCAAAATAGCCACCAAAGTTATAACGGTTAAATTTACCGGAATTCTCAGGTCGGTTTCCTGCAAAAGAATCGGCTCCGCCACCATCCCATGACGCTTTATCTCCTTCTACAATTTCGAATGTTTCGTTTCTAAACTCAGCTCCAAAACCGATACTAACCTTATCTGATAATAACTTTGCAATATCGATGTTACCTACATGGTGGGAAAATTTTGTTCCACCCGGATCAAAGGAGATCGGACTGTTTTCTCTGTAAAGTTCAACAGCTTCAAACTCTTCACCGGGATCTGCCTGCCCATTTCCATTAGCATCGTTAAAACTAGCCTCAAATACAGCAAATCGATTATGTGAGTTGTTTACAGTATACGCTTGCGAATTTCCACCAGTCGTGTAGCTAATGTCATAATTCCATCCGTTCTTTTTAGTTTTAAAACCAAGAGAGGCATTATAATCATTTAAGTCACCTTCAAAGGTAGGGGCATAACCGATATACTCGCCATTATCTCCATTTGGAAAAAAATCAGCTAAATATGGGTGGTCAGCTACTGTTCTCCAATATGGTGTTCTGTAATTGGCAAAACTGTTTACCTTTTTGTAGACATACGCTGCATTCATATAAATTGAAGAGGCTTTGTTAAGATCGTAACCTCCGTTAACTAAAAATTTAGCCACTGCATTCTCTGGAGAACCATTTATATTATTAGCATCCGGATACTTGTTTAAAAAATCTCTAACATCAGCAATATCCGCTTCAAAGTCGATGGCTTCACCCTCTGCATCTACAGTCCCTGGACGATTTGCCAGGTTTGTTTTAGAAAAATCAATGGTGTAATTAAAAAAGCCATTATTCTCATTACCGATGGAGGTACCGTTGTTTAGGCTAACACCAATAGTTTCTCCGTCACCTTCGGATGTAATTCCTGTTCGAAGTGTCACAGAACCTTCATCATCGTTGTCTTTTAATATAATATTCATAACTCCAGCTATGGCATCAGATCCATATTGCGCAGAAGCTCCATCTCTTAATATTTCAACACGCTTGATAGCATCAGTAGGTATTGCAGAGATATCAGATCCTGTTTCTCCACGTCCGGGAGAAGTTTGAGTGTATAGTAAAGAACTTAAGTTCTTACGCTTCCCATTAATTAGAATTAAAGTTCGACTGGGTCCCATGTTACGAATTTCATAAGGATCCAATAATGATGTCGCATCATTTACAGGAGTTTGAACCGTATTAAAGGATGGAATTTTGTATTGCAATGCTTTGTCAAAAGTTAGTTGTCCTGTTGACGCTAACTCTTTTGCGGGTAAAACATCGATTGGCAAAGAAGAGGTTGTGTTACTTCTAGGCAATGCACGAGATCCTACTAACAGTACTTCTTCTAACTGGGCACCGCTATCCATCGTCACATTGATAGTGGATTTGCCTCCAACCGGAACTTCCTTTGAGGTAAAGCCGACATAACTGAAAACTAAAACAGCATCTGCCGGAACTTCAATGCTATATTTTCCATCAAAATCTGTCGTAGCACCATTACTAGTGCCTTTTTCAATAATGTTTACACCGGGTAATAATTCACCGTCTGCGTCCTTAACGGTACCTGTTACAGTTTGCTGTGCAAAACCTACAGAGGTGAGTAAAGTAAATAAAATTAGTGTGAGTTGTTTCATGTAAATTAATTTTAATTATTAGTCCTTTTGAGCAAATATACTTTAAAACCGTAATTTTTTAACATTTAGATTAACAATTTTTTATGGTTTTACCACATTTAACAATTTTTAATTAATTTATATCCTGTAGAATTATCTCAACATTTTTTACATTTTGGTATTAAAATTTGCTGATTATTTAAGTTAAGAATTCTTGATTTTGCTAAAGTGTGCCGACCTATTGTTTTGTTACCTCTAATAACATTATATTTGCGCTCGCAAAATAGGATCTTTGTGATCCTTATTAACCTATTATTATGAAAGCTGGAATTGTTGGATTGCCCAATGTAGGTAAGTCTACTTTATTTAATTGTTTATCTAATGCAAAAGCACAGAGTGCTAATTTTCCTTTTTGTACCATTGAACCTAATATAGGAGTTGTGAATGTTCCGGATGTGAGGTTAGAGAAACTGGAATCATTAGTTAATCCAGAGCGCGTATTGCCTGCTACTGTAGAAATCGTTGATATTGCGGGATTGGTAAAAGGAGCCAGCAAAGGAGAAGGACTGGGAAATCAGTTTTTAGGTAATATCAGAGAGACGGATGCGATTATACATGTTTTAAGATGTTTTGAGAACGATAATATTGTTCATGTTGATGGATCTGTAGATCCAATTCGTGATAAGGAAACCATTGATATCGAACTTCAGTTAAAAGATCTTGAAACTTTAGAAAAGAAACTCGATAAAATTAAGAGAGCTGCAAAGACAGGTAATAAAGAAGCTCAAAAAGAGGAGGCTGTTTTATTAAAATTAAAAGAAGGTCTAGAGGCAGGAATATCTATTCGTGCAATAGAAGTATCAGAGGATGATCACGAAGCTTTTGTAAAACCCTTACAGTTTATTACAGACAAACCGGTTTTATATGTATGTAATGTGGATGAAAATTCGGTAGTTGATGGTAACGAATTTGTTACAAAAGTAAAAGAAGTAGTTGCTCAGGAAAATGCCGAAGTAATTGTTCTGGCAGTAGCTACAGAAGCAGATATAACAGAGTTGGAGGACTTTGAAGAACGCCAAATGTTTTTACAGGATATGGGGTTAGAGGAAGCAGGAGCTTCGGTTCTGATTAGAGCAGCGTACAAATTGTTGAATCAGCAAACATACTTTACTGCAGGTGTCAAAGAGGTTCGTGCTTGGACGATCCCAATAGGAGCTACTGCACCTCAAGCAGCAGGCGTTATTCATACCGATTTTGAGAAAGGATTTATTAGGGCTGAAGTCATAAAGTATGATGATTTTGTTAGCTATGGTAGCGAAGCAAAAGCAAGAGAAGCCGGTAAACTTGGAGTTGAGGGTAAAACATACGTCGTAAATGATGGGGATGTGATGCATTTCTTGTTCAACGTATAGATAAAAATATTTTAATAAAAGTTAAGCTGATGTATCCACTACATTGGCTTTATTTTTTTTGGATAAGAACTGTAACGATTTAACAAAACACTAGTAAAAATGAATTATTTTTTTCATTTTACTGGTATTTTAAGGTTTTTACTGATATCTTTAAACAGGTTATGCATAAATTCATGCGATTTATGCATTCTTCCCGTAAATCATAAATTACATTTCAAAAGGCTAAAATCTTGAAAACCATATCATTTTTATTATTTTTTGTAGTCTTTACCCTTAGACTGGCGTTCGGTCAGCAATCTGTTGATCATATAGTCAATGATAGTTTACAGCAATTGATAGAGAAATCAAGTGATCTTTCTTATCAATATAAAATCAAAGAATCTCTTGAACATGCTATACAAGCAGCAAAATATTCAAATCGTATTAATAGTCATTATTATAAAGGACATGCTCATTATTTAATGGGGTATAACTATCAGATATTGACGGATTATGAAAATGCGGAAAAAAACTATACGAAAGCTCTGGAGTTGGGTAAATTGGCAAACGATTCTATTCTTATTTTATGGGCTGTTAATGGATTAGGAAATGTTTATTCTGAAGGCTTTAAGAATGTACCCAAAGCAGTTGAATTTTATTCTGAGGCGGTTGCCTTGGGCAAAAGTATAAATGACCCATATGAATATATGTCTCCTATAATTGATCTTGCCTGGACTTATATTGATGCCGAAAACTATAAAGAGGCCTATCCATATTTGATGGAAGCTGACAGCTTATCAAAAGTGACGAAGGATATCGAAGCCTTTTGTGAAATTAATTACTTGAAAGGAAGGTATTTTCTACATATGAATGCCTTAGAAAGGTCAAAAGATCACTTTAACCAAGCTTTAATGATGGCAAGGGATAATAATATGTTACGTGAGATGTCGTATATCTATGAAGCGCGTGCCGAGCTTTACAAAGTATTGAATAATATGGATAGCGCGTATTCTGATCTTAAAGCCTATCAGAAATATAAAGATCAATTATATACAAAGGAACAGCTTAAACAGATAGAAACGGCAAAGGTTGGCTTTGAAGTCGAGGAGTACGAACGAGAATTGGAGCAGACCAAAAAAGAGAAAGATTATCAAACACGTATTGCTAATAACAATAGAATGATCAACATAGTATCGGGGATATCACTGGTATTTTTATTGGGAGCAGTCTTCTTTTTTTACCGAGGCTATCACTCCAAGAAAAAGTTAAGTGACGTACTTAGTACTAAGAATAAAGAATTAATTGCCGCCAAAACGGAAGCAGAAGAACTTACTCGTGTTAAATCTCAATTTATATCAACTGTTAGCCATGAACTACGCACACCTTTATACGGAGTAGTCGGTATTACGTCACTGCTTTTAGAAGAAGAGGATATACATGAAAAACACAAAAAGTTGTTGAGTTCATTAAAATTTTCAGGAGATTATCTCCTTAACTTAATTAATAATGTGCTTCAAATTAGCAAAATAGAAGCAAAAAACATCAAGCTTACTAATACCCCGACAAATCTGTTTAAGCTTTCACAGAACCTTCTCAACTCTTTTGAATATCAGGCTAAAAGTAAGAATACCGAACTTATTTTGGATACCCCCAATGATCTTCCGGAAACCGTAGATGTTGATTCTTTACGCTTATCAGAGATTTTAATTAATTTAATAGGTAACGCTGCCAAATTTACTGAGAATGGTAAAATTTGGTTGAGAATTAGAATTATAGGTCAGAAGGATGATATAATTCATCTTCGCTTTGAGGTAGAAGATAACGGACCGGGAATACCAGAAGATAAGCAGGATTATGTTTTTGAAAAATTTTCTCAGGTCAATCGGGAATCAAATAAATTAGAAGGTACAGGTTTGGGGCTTTCAATAGTAAAAAACTTAGTCCAAATGATGGGGAGTACTATTCATTTGAATAGTAAGGAGAACAGAGGGACTCGCTTTTATTTTGATCTAAAACTACAGGTCATTCACGAAGATGCTCAAAAAAATCATTTCAATAATGATAATGGGGCGACAGAGGTGTATCGCCGAATTTTAATAGCAGAGGACAATAAGATTAATCAGATTGTGACAAAAAATTTATTAAATCTTATAGGATATGATTGTACTATAGTTGAAAATGGATTTAACGCGTTACAAATGGTCAAAAAAGAAGATTTTGATCTCGTATTAATGGATTTAAATATGCCATATTTAAATGGGATTGAAGCGTCCAAGCGGATACGGGAGTTTGATCAAACTACTCCCATCGTGGCACTCACAGCCTCAGAACTCGAAGAGGTACGACAAGAATGCATGGATGCCGGGATGAACGATATCATCAATAAACCCCTTAATAAAAACGATTTAAAAAATATTATCACCAAGAACTTACTTCCTTAAGAAGCTTTAACTCATTGTAAGTTAGCTATAAATTCACTCACTTTTTCTAGTACAAGATTCGGACATTCTTTATGTGGAGAGTGACCAATATTCGGAAGTATATACGCTTCGGCATGCTTACTAGAACTGTAGTCTATAATGGTCTCTACTTGTTTATTGGTGCCATATTCATCCTGATCACCCTGTATGATTAATGATGGACATTGGATATGTTTTAATTCTTTAGTTATGTCCCAGTCCTGAAACTCTTTGGATAACCAGGTTTCTGTCCACAGCGTAAAGACAGCTTCAGTTTTTGTACCATGATACCTTTCTAATTTTTGCTTCAAATTTGTTGTTTTATAGGCTTCCTTAGCTGTGAGGATACCTTGAAGCGTTTCATTCTCTACAAAAACGTGAGCCCCTTCAGTAATAATCGCCTTAAAAGTAGTTGAATAGAAAGAGGCTGCTAGTAAAGCAATGCTTCCGCCATCACTATGACCAAATAATATGCAGGATGTAAGTTTTAATGCTTTAAGTATTGTGTTCAAAATATGCGCTTCTTTAGCTAAATAATCACGGTCTCGATGCGCATTTGTAAACGGATCTGATTTGCCATATCCCTGTCGGTCATATATTACTACGTTACAGTTCGTTCTTTGAGCTAGTTGTATAGGAAAATCTCTCCAGAGTTCAACGCAGCCTAAAGAGTCATGCAAGAATACTAACGTTTGCTTATGACTGTCCAGAGGTAACGGTATGGCCACATTATAGGTGACCGAATCAAGGAGTAGTTTTTGCATAGATTCTAATATCGAATCCCAAAATTATATTAAAAATTAAACTAATCGATATTTTTCTCATCAAACCTGTAACACTCTTGGTAAAGCTTCGTCCAATATAATACAAGCATAACGCTAACCAACAATACAATTTTTTTTAAAATAAAAATTTCTTATTAAGACAGAATTCATGAAAAAAACATTGGCTACCGCGTCTCTGGCAATCTTATTGTATGGATGTGGAACAACTAAGCAAAATAACGATTTAGCAATTAATACACCTATTCAAACTTCAATTGATTTGGTGGATATACAAGAGGATAAAGCACCGGTTCAAATAAACCCCGGGCGTTTTACACAAGATACTGTAATGTACCGATTACCAAAAGTCGTCCAGGGGACGTATGCGGTAAGTGATTTTGGATCATTTATAGAGAACTTCAAAGCTTTTGACTATGCTGGTAAGGAAATTACTGCGGTAAAAGTTGATACAAATTCATGGCAAATTCCCAATGCACGTCAGTTAGATGTGATCCGGTACGAGGTGAATGATACGTATGATATTGAGCAAACTTCTAAAAAGACCCCTTTTTCGCCTTCAGGAACTAATATAGAGCCTGATAATTATGTCTTAAACTTACATGGTTTTATTGGGTATTTTGACAATTTGAAGTCGAATCAATATGCTTTAAGCGTGCATACGCCGTCTAATATGAAGAGAACTTCAGCATTATCGTTGGTCAGTTCGATAGCTAAGGATGATGCCACGGTGGTTGATAACTACATGGCTACCCGATATTTTGAAATCACGGATAATCCAATGATGTATGGAATGCTCGATGTAGAGGAATTCGAAGTTGGGGATATCAAGATTGTTTTGAGCGTTTATTCTCCAAACAAAACGCATACGGCTAAGGGTATAAAAGAAACTGTTTTCAAAATGATGAAGGCTCAAAAAGCATATTTGGGAGCTATCAACAGTACGCCACGGTATGATATTTACCTTTATTTGTCACCGGGCACAGAAACCGCTCCTACTGGTTTTGGTGCTTTAGAACATCACACTTCTACCGTAGTGGTTTTGCCTGAGCAAATGCCCGAGGATGCGTTAGCAAGTGCTATGATAGATGTGGTATCTCATGAATTTTTTCATATCGTGACTCCATTAAGTGTGCATTCAGAAGATGTACATTATTTTGATTATAATGCACCTACTTTTTCTAAGCATCTTTGGATGTATGAGGGAGTAACTGAATATTTTGCCACCTTATTTCAAGCAAATCAAGGATTGGTTGAAGAAAACGAGTTTTATGACAAAATTTTAGATAAAATAGTTGCCTCAAAAGGTTTTGATGATGAGATGAGTTTTACTGTAATGAGTGAAAACATTCTTGACGCTCCATATGCTGCAAATTATATTAATGTATATCAAAAAGGCGCACTAATAGGTATGTGTATCGATATTTTGATGCGTGAAGAGAGTAATGGAGAAAGAGGGATTTTGTCATTAATGAAAGAACTTTCCAATAAATATGGAAAGGAAAAACCATTTAAGGATGATAATCTGATAGCCGAAATTACAAAAATGACATATCCTTCAATTGGCGAATTCCTGAAAAATCATGTAGAGGGGACAACACCAATAGATTACGAAGACTTTTTTAATAAAGTCGGTTTAAAAATCACGTCAAGCAAAGTAGAAACAAATTATATTCAAAATGCAGGAGCTCTTATCGTAGCTGGAGACAAAGATAAAGGCGGTATTTATTTTAATGAATTGGTACTGGATAATAGTTTCTGGGCTGATAACGGCGTGTTACCTAAGGATTTTATAGTTTCTGTAAATGGGGAAGCACTTACTTTACAAAACGCTAATACGGTCTTGCGAGGTTCATTACAGTGGAAAGAAGGAGATCCTCTTAAAGTTGTACTAGATAGAGCAGGGGAAGAGGTTATCCTTGAAACGACCCTTAAGAAATCATACACGCAAGGCAAAACTATTTTGCCAGTAGAGAACGCAACAGAGCAACAGTTAGCATTGCGAAATGCGTGGGTAAAAGGGTAGTAGTATTCTTTTGCAAACAGTCCTAAAGGAGGATTGGCATTCAATTTAAAACAACAAGCTCGGGCAAATTTGCCCGAGCTTGTTGTTTTATACTATGTTTACTACCGTTTTACAGCGGGTCAGCAGTAACCTGATATTTCATTGCCGCGTTTATTTTAACCGTATTTGTCAGGGTTTCTTTTGTAACTACCTCTGTTCTCAAATTGTAAGAGGCACCTTTTACATAGACATCCAAAGCAGCATTCGTAGTTTCTAAATCCAATGTTTTTACGCCTTCCGGAATGGTATCAAGCGAAGCTAGTTCTATTTCATTCTCATCATTAGTATCGGATATAAAAATTCGAATGGATTTTAGAAAATTATAAGTTTGTCCTTCGGGAGAGGTGATGTTAAGTTTAAGAGATTTAAGCTTTATCTCTTTTACAAGGTCTACACGACTGTCATTTTGCTCAAACTCACTTTGTGAATTACTCTTTACCGGTGGTGTAGCGATATCAAAAGGAGTAGCAACCGGAATACCCGAGCCTATTTCAATGTCAGTATCATCAGAAATAGTAAACGTTAATAAATCATCAACTACATCACAAGCAACCACACTAAGTGCTACAGTGAAGAGCATCAGAAAAGATTTGGGAAATTTCTTCATCTTCATATATTTTTAAAATTAGTTTGTAAAGATATAAAAACAAATCTTATGCCATATGTTCGGCATAGGAGGACACCTTACCGATGTATAGCAAAATAATTTTTGTATGAATTGAAATAAGATGATCGTAAGATGAGTTATAAGGATAATAAACTGGTAATCAATTAATCAACAATATCAAATTTATATTTGTTAATTACTTTGTAATTGGCTAGTTTTAAATTTGTAGGTGAAGTCTTATCTTAGCGAGCATTCTACCCAAAATTTATGAGCAACGAAACGAAGTATACAGAAGATAACATACGATCTCTTGATTGGAAAGAACACATCCGTATGCGGCCGGGGATGTATATTGGTAAATTAGGTGATGGTTCTTCTGCCGATGACGGTATTTATATTTTATTAAAAGAAGTTTTAGACAACTCTATTGATGAATATGTGATGGGAGTTGGTAAAACCATTGACATCTCAATTCAGGGCGAAAAAGTTATTGTACGTGATTATGGCCGTGGCATCCCTTTAGGTAAAGTTGTGGATGTAGTTTCCAAAATGAATACCGGAGGTAAATACGACAGTAAAGCGTTTAAAAAATCGGTTGGATTAAATGGAGTAGGAACCAAGGCGGTTAATGCACTATCGTCATTTTTTAGAGTAGAGTCGACCCGAGATGGTAAATCAGCGTCTGCAGAGTTCGAAAAAGGAAATCTTACCAATCAGGATGGGCTGGAGGAGACCTCAAGACGACGCGGAACCAAAGTTTCCTTCATTCCTGATGATTCTATCTTTAAAAATTATAAGTACCGGACTGAATATGTAGCAAAAATGCTTAAGAACTATGTTTACTTAAACCCTGGTTTGACCATAGTTTTCAACGGTGAAAAATACTTTTCTGAAAATGGACTTAAAGATTTGTTATCAGAAAGTATAGGAGAAGAAGATCGATTATATGATATCATACACCTCAAAGGAGATGATATAGAAGTTGCGATCACACATAGCAAAACTCAATACAGTGAAGAATATCATTCTTTTGTGAATGGTCAAAATACCACACAGGGAGGAACGCACCAGGCAGCGTTTAGAGAGGCTGTAGTAAAAACGATACGGGAGTTTTATGGCAAAAATTATGAGGCAAGTGATATTCGAAAATCAATCGTTTCTGCAATTAGTATCAAGGTAACTGAACCGGTTTTTGAGAGTCAGACAAAAACGAAGCTAGGGTCTACTGATATGGGAGACGGGATGCCTACTGTAAGAACATATATTAACGATTTTCTTAAAACAAAACTAGATAATTACCTACACAAAAACTCTAATACAGCAGAACAGCTACAACGTAAGATCTTACAAGCCGAACGAGAACGCAAAGATCTTTCAGGTATCCGTAAGTTGGCTAAAGAACGTGCTAAAAAGGCCAGTTTACATAATAAGAAGTTGAGAGATTGCAGAGTGCATTTGACTGATAGTAAAAAGGATCGTAATTTAGAAAGTACCTTATTTATAACCGAGGGAGATTCGGCGAGCGGATCTATTACCAAGTCTAGAGATGTAAATACACAGGCAGTATTTAGCTTGAGAGGAAAGCCTCTTAACTGCTATAACATGAGCAAGAAAATTGTGTATGAAAATGAAGAATTCAATTTACTTCAGGCAGCGCTCAATATTGAGGAATCTATGGAGGATTTACGATATAATAATATTGTAATCGCTACCGATGCCGATGTTGATGGGATGCATATTAGACTACTATTGATCACATTTTTTTTGCAGTTCTTTCCTGAATTAATAAAAGAAGGTCATCTGTATATACTACAAACTCCATTATTTAGAGTTCGTAACAAAAAAGAGACAATATACTGTTACTCTGAACAAGAGAAACGTGATGCAATTCAAAAGTTATCCGGCAAACACGAGATTACTCGATTTAAGGGATTAGGTGAAATATCACCTGATGAGTTTGTTCATTTTATCGGAGAAGACATTCGACTAGACCCGGTAATGTTAGACAAAGAACAAACAATTGAAGAATTACTGTCCTTTTATATGGGTAAAAACACTCCTGATCGCCAGGAATTTATCATTGATAATCTCAAGGTAGAATTGGATACAGTTGAAGAGCAATAATTTTAAGAGAACCCCTAAATTTATATGAATACAGACAAGGAAAACGAATCTGATCCGTTAGAAAATATTCCGGCAGAAAACCAAGAACCGCAGCATGAGCCCCAGGAAGTTATCACCAAGGTCTCTGGTATGTACAAAGATTGGTTTCTGGATTATGCCTCCTATGTGATTTTAGAACGTGCCGTACCGGCAATTGAGGATGGTCTCAAACCTGTACAGCGACGTATATTGCATTCTATGAAGGATTTGGATGATGGACGCTATAATAAGGTGGCTAACATTGTCGGACATACGATGCAGTATCACCCGCATGGAGACGCAAGTATCTCGGATGCGATGGTACAAATTGGTCAAAAAGATCTGTTGATCGATATGCAGGGTAACTGGGGAAATATTCTGACAGGAGATCGTGCTGCAGCTGCAAGATATATTGAAGCGCGTTTATCCAAGTTTGCATTGGATGTAGTGTATAACGCCAAAATAACGGATTGGCAATTATCTTATGACGGACGTAAAAAGGAGCCTATAAATTTACCTATTAAGTTTCCTTTACTATTAGCTCAGGGAGCCGAGGGTATTGCGGTGGGGCTAAGCACCAAAGTACTTCCTCATAATTTTATTGAACTTATAGACGCTTCAATTAAACATCTACAAGGAAAAAAGTTTACAATTTTACCGGATTTTCCTACAGCGGGGATAGCAGATTTCACTAATTACAACGATGGACAGCGAGGTGGTAAAGTACGCGTGCGTGCTAAAATATCACAACTGGATAAGAACACGCTGGTAATAAACGAAATTCCATTTTCGACAACTACGAGTTCCTTAATCGATTCTATTTTAAAGGCGAATGAAAAAGGAAAGATTAAGGTTAAAAAAATAGAGGATAACACAGCAGCAACTGTAGAGATCCTTGTACACTTGCCCGGTGGGATATCTCCGGATAAGACCATTGATGCACTCTATGCATTTACTAATTGCGAAGTTTCTATTTCGCCCCTAGGCTGTATTATCGAAGATAATCGCCCTAATTTTATAGGAGTTTCAGAAATGTTACGTAGGTCTACAGATCATACTGTAGAATTATTAAAAAGTGAGTTGGAAATTCAACTCAACGAATTACAAGAACAATGGCATTTTGCGTCTTTAGAACGTATTTTTATTGAAAATAGAATCTATCGTGAAATCGAGGAGGAAGAAACCTGGGAAGGGGTAATTAGTGCCATAGACAAAGGACTACAACCACATATTAAACACCTAAAGCGAGCTGTTACCGAAGAGGATATTGTGCGATTAACCGAAATTCGTATTAAAAGAATATCAAAGTTTGATATCGATAAAGCACAACAGAAAATTGAAGCCCTTGAGGCAGATATCGCTCAAATTAAGCACCATCTTGATAATTTGGTAGCCTACGCGATAGATCACTTTAAACGCTTAAAAACAACCTATGGTAAGGACCGTAGTAGATTAACGGAAATCAAGATTTTTGATGACATTGAGGCTACCAAAGTTGTGATACGAAACACCAAACTTTACGTGAATCGGGCAGAAGGGTTTGTTGGTACCTCCTTACGTAAAGATGATTATGTAACCGACTGTTCTGATATTGATGATGTAATTTGTTTTACCGCTGAGGGTAAAATGATAGTAACACGAGTAGATGCCAAAACCTTTATTGGGAAGGATATTATTCATGTAGCGATCTTCAAGAAAAAGGATAAACGTACGATTTACAATGTAATTTACCAGGATGGGAAAGGAGGAGCGTCCTATGTTAAACGCTTTGCCGTAACCAGTGTTACACGAGATAAAGAGTATGATCTGACACAAGGAAAAAAGAACTCAAAGATCTCATATTTTTCGGCAAACCCGAATGGAGAAGCCGAAATCGTGACGATACATCTAAGACAGGCCGGGAGTATCAAGAAACTTAAATTTGATCTTGACTTTGCAGATCTTTTAATCAAAGGGCGTGGGGTCAAAGGAAATATTGTGACAAAGTACAATATCAAGAGAATCGAATTAAAGGAACAGGGTGTTTCTACTTTAAAACCTCGCAAAATATGGTTTGATGAAACTGTACAACGTCTTAATGTGGATGGGAGAGGGGAGCTTTTAGGAGAATTTAGAGGCGATGATCGTTTATTGATCATTAACCAACGGGGTGTTGCAAAAACAATTGTTCCTGAAATTACAGCGCATTTTGATTCCGATATGATTGTATTGGAGAAGTGGAAGCCAAAAAAACCAATATCTGCAATCTACTGGGACGGAGAAAAAGAACGCTATTTTGTCAAGCGTTTTTTAATCGAAAACCCTGAGAAAGAAGAGATTTTTGTCACCGAACACCCCAAAACGCAACTGGAAATTCTTTCCACAGATTATAAACCTCAGGTTGAAATAGTGTATAATAAAATAAGAGGTAAGGAGCAAAAACCAAGTGATCAAATTGAATTGGAAGAATTTATTTCAATAAAAGGAATCAAAGCGTTAGGGAATCAATTAACCACAGAAAAGGTGAAACAACTCAATATGTTAGATCCAATTCCGTTTGAAGAACCCGAGCCAATGAAACCTGAAGATATGGAGGTTAAAGATGAAGAGTCCGTAACGTCCGAAGCAAATAAAAAAGCTGTAGATTCCTCAAATAACGATGATGAGGATGCTGATGATAAAACACAAACCACATTGTTTTAAATTTAATGGAAAAGTTTTTACAAAAATATATCGATGTATCTACTGTAGAGGGAACGATTCTTTACAGTTTGGCAGTGCTCTTAATTTGTTGGGGGGTGTCATGGATACTAGGATTTATTTTAGGTAAATTTCTTTATTACAGACAAAACAGAGCTTTGCGAGGCGTCACGCAAATAAAATTCTTTAAGAATGCGCTTCGTTTGATGTTATTTCTTTTAGGTCTCTTCATTATAATTCTTACGGTGCCCGGATTACGAGAAAAAGCAGCGTATATTTTTTCGGGTGCAGGAATTTTAGCTGCGGTGATAGCCTTTGCCGCTCAAGCAGCGGTAGCCAATATTATCGCGGGTATATTTATCGTTATTTTTAAACCTTTTAGAGTTGGAGATTACATAAAATTGGACGAGGAGCGTTTGGGAATCGTTGAGGATATCAATCTTAGACAAACTGTGATTCGTACGTTTGAAAATAAATTGCTAATCATCCCTAACTCTGTAATCAGTAATGAATCGGTACTTAATCACAACATTCGAAACTCTAAAATTTTAAGTTTTAATAACTTTAAAATTGGATTATTCGCTGATATTGATAAAATAAGAGGCATTATACAAGAAGAAGCAAGAAAACTACCGCTTTATTTTGATAATAGAACCAATTATGAAAAAGAAAACGAGCTGCTTAGCGACGTCGAGGTTCGCGTAATTGATGTTTTTGATACCTACATTCATATTCGTGCTTATGTATGGATATCTGATCCTTTTATGGAGTTTAAAATGAAATGCGACCTCAAAGAAGCTGTTCAAAAACGTTTTATTATAGAAGGGGTGGAGATGCCGATACCATTGCGTAAGATTATTCAGTAGCCCCAACTTGTGATCAGTGGCTAGAACGCATAAGAAGCAAATTGAGACAAGCATCAAATAATAGAATCTATAAAGGGCTAGTACAGTTCACTATTTTGTTTTAGACCATTACAGTATCCATAAAGTTAGTTAAATACGTAGTGTCTACTAAGAGTAAATATCTTCAAATAATGAATATTTAAGTTGGGACTTCTATGCTTTATTTTATTGTTATAAGATACAGAAAAGAAATAGAGGTAAAATATCTCAATACCACCGCTGTTTTATCTATTTAAACTAGTAAATAACGGTAAAAACACTGTGTCACATCAACATGTTGTAAATCACATATTTTGCCAAACCCTTGCTATCACTGCTTGGAAAGTTGCCGCCCGAGTCCTGAAGATTTCCCGGAGGTGGGAAAACGTCCCGCCCGTGTCCCGAAGGTTTCCCGATGGTGGGAAAGTTGCCGCCCGAGTTCTGGAGCTTTCCCGGAGGTGGGAAATGTTGTCGCCCGTGTCCTGAAGGTTTCCCGGAGGTGGGAAAACATCCCGCGCTTGTCCTGAAGCTTTCCCGATGGTGGGAAAAGGATGAATTTTGAATACTGAATATAAAATATCGAATACTGAAGGACTAAATAATAAATGTAACATCATAAAGGCTACATGTGAAAGTATTTGCTTTAATGCTAGACTTTTACCGCCCGCCTTAAAGACTTGTCAGGCGGCTTGATTTATGTCATCCCGAGCGGAGCCGAGGGGTTGAGCGATGCAAAAAAGAATACATAGTAGTTGAATAACGAATATTTAAATAAAATCTGTAGTTTAGTCACAGTAAAATACAAATTCACACTCCACTTGGTAACTTTTTAAGTTGCCTTTTCATAATTAATGATATAAGGAATGTAGAGGGCATATGTTGTTTACGCAATTGTTAGCAGTAATGCTGAAAAACGAAACCAAAATTAAAATGATAGATAGATTTTTAAAAGCAAAACATTGGCAACTTTTCTCTCTAATGTTTGGAATTCCAATCATATTTCAAATAGTAATGATGGGAACAATGTTTTGGAATATTAATTCCGAAACAAATCCTGACCCAACAGAAATGTTTAATATGTTTAAATTTTTTCCAATAATAATGATACTCTATATGGGAGTTTTCTTTAGTTGGTTTTGGTCCATTGCAATTGGATTACAAAACAAAGTCCCAGAAAACGTAACAATGAAAACGAAGAAATTTAAAATATTCTTCTTTATTCCATTAGTTTATATACTCTGTATTTCTCTTTTTATTGTTGGAATATTCAGCGGAATAATGCAAAACGGAACTGAATCAAGTGGCGGACTTGTAGGCGTAATGGTTGGAATAATTCTACCACTTCATTTACTATCTATGTTTGGAATGTTTTATTCTATGTATTTTGTTGCAAAGACATTTAAGACCGTAGAGTTACAAAAAGAAGTGAGTTTTGGAGATTTTGCTGGAGAATTTTTTATGTTATGGTTTTATTTTATTGGCATTTGGATATTACAACCAAAAATTAATAAAATGTCCGCAAAACAAAAACCCGACTTATAATGCTTCCTGGTTCATTAATTGATAGAGCAAACGAAACGGAAAAAGCTATCGGAATTATGAAAAATGCTGGGTTATTATAGAAAATGAAAGTTTCAAAACTAATATATAACCCAAAATGGGCTGCGATTCTGATTATTGGAATTTGTTTGGCTGGAATGTTGATTGGAAACTATGTAGAAAGATATCGAATTTCCAATTATCGCTGGATTTATGAATATGGTAAACTAATTAACTTCATAATGGTTTTTGGTTCATTGGGTTGGTCATTTTTTCATCCTTTAGTAGTTTGGTCAAATAATAAGCACAAATGGAAAAAGCTTCTGATTTGGATTTTAATTGGTTCAATTCCGCTAATTTATTTTATAACAATGATGATAGTAGTTGAAATTTAATTTGGAAATAAATTAACGTTGTCTAACAAAAGTAACCGTTGCACAAGTCCTTAAAAAAGATAGAATCGGTATAACATCTAGGGTCTAAGCGCTGGTTTTTATTAAACGATATATTAATAACTACTGCAATACAAATTGCTCTAAACGCTTTATTTAAGGCTTTAAAAGGCATTCTAATCGAAAAATATGGATTAAAACACTCCCGCTTTGTCCGTTTCCCGATATATTTAGTAAGTAACCTAAAAACTGCTCCTTTCCCTAGATAGGGAAAGGTGGCCAAGCAACGCGCGGTCGGAAAGGGTAGAAAGCGAATAAAGAATTTTGACTGTAAAATTCTAATCATAATAGTTTCCTGTTTCCATCTATCCTGTTTCTTGTCTCCCTTCAATAAACTTTTGCCTTAAAGACTTGTCGGGCGGGTTGGTTTATGTCATCCCGAGCGGAGCCGAGGGGTTGGGCGATGCAAAAAAGAATAAATAGTATTTAAATATCGAATATCGAATGCATAATATCGAATACTGAAGGACTAAATAATAAATGTAAAATCGTAAAGGCTAAATGTAAAAGTGCCCTGTTTCTTGTCTCCCTTCTATCAACTTTTGCCTCGTGCCTCGTGCCTAAGATTAGCTTATCTAAAGTAAAATCTGTAGTTTAGTACAACTTAAAACCCACTACCAACCCCACTTCGTATCTTAAGGGTAGTGATTGTAAAAGAGAAATGTAGTTACGTTTGGTAATCATATAACATTGTTGAGGGTAATTAAAAAAACAAAAGAAATTGATAAAAAACATCCAGAAACCATTCATTATTGTATTCTTAATTATTTCAGCATTAAGTTGCAATCAAAATAAATCAGTCGAAAAGAAAAAAACTTCCGAAATCGTTGAGCGATATGCTAAGGAGTTTTTGGAGAATGATAAAATTCATTCAGTGTCAATAGCACTTTTTCAAAATAAACAAGAGTATACTTTTCACTTTGGAGAACAAAATCCAAACAAGAACAATCCACCAACGGATTCAACATTATACGAAATAGCTTCTGTAACAAAAACATTTTTGGGTACAATGGTTGCCAAGGCAGTAATCAATGAAAAAATATCGCTTGAAGATAATATTCGAGATTATTTACCACAGGAATATCCTAATTTCGAATACCAAGGAGAAGCAATCACTATAAAAGATATTATTACACATACAGGTGGTTTCCCAAATTTCCCACCTTCAATGGATACCAAAGAGGCCTTTTGGAATGGACTGCATCAGATAAAAATTAGTTCAAATCCAGGATCAGAATTTAGCTACTCGAATACTGCACCTGAAATAACTGCATATATTCTTGAAAAAGCTTATGACATTCCTTATCAGCAACTCGTTCAGAAATTTATCTTTGAACCTAACGGAATGACGCATACCAAATTTGAAATTAACCAAAAGGATAAAGCTTTATTGATACAGGGTTACAACGGAGATAGAGAACCACAAGAACATTTTCAAAACAACTTATGGGGCGGAATTGCAGGAATTCATTCAAACACAGCGGATTTAATAAAATACATAAAATATCACTTAAACGAATCAATACCTGAGGTCAAGGAATCTCATAAGAACTTTTTCAGTACTCAATATGACTTTGACATTGGATATCACTGGAATATCATTGAAACCAATAATGAAATTTGTTACCGACATCATGGCGGTATCTGGGGAATGCAGAATTGGATTATGATTTTTCCAGAAACTAACATAGGAATTGCTGTCTTGACAAACACAAGTTTTGAAGGTGGAGTTTTATCAGAAGGTATAGATGATATGCTTGAGAAGTTAGCTCTGAACATTAAAAAAGATATTGAATAACTGCATACAACAACAGTAACCGTTGCACAAGCCCTCGAAAAGATAAAATCGGTATAAAATCTTGGTCTAAGCGCTGGTTTTTTAAAACAATATACTAATAACTACTGCAATACAAATTGCTCTAGACGCTTTATTTCAGGTCTTAGGTGGCATTCTAATCGAAAAAGAAGTGTTAAAAACACTCCCGCTTTGTCGTTTCCCGATATATTTAGTGAGCAACCTAAAAAAAGCTGCTCCATTCCCTAGATAGGGAAAGGTGGCCAAGCAACGCGCGGTCGGAAAGGGTAGTGAATACCTAATACTTAAGGACTAAATAATAAATGTAAAATTGTAAAGGCTAAAAGTAACAGTATCTATTTTAAGACTAGACTTTTACCGCCCGCCTTAAAGACTTGTCAGGCGGCTTGATTTATGTCATCCCGAGCGGAGTCGAGGGGTTGGGCGATGCAAAAAAGATAGGTTCATACTGAATCCTAAATATCTAATGCATAATATTGAATACTGAAGGACTAAATAATAAATGTAAAATTGTAAAGGTTACATGTAAAAGTGTCCTGTTTTCTATCCTCCTGTTTCTTGCCTCCCTTCTATCAACTTTTGCCTTCTACCTCATGCCTTTAGTATGGTAATAGTTTATTTAAAATAAAATCTGTAGCTTAGTGACATTAAAACCCACTACGTATCTTGAGAGTAGTGATTATATAAAAGAAAGTAGTTACTAAAAGTAACTGTATAACATTGTTGCCTAACATTTGATAGAAAAGTACGAACTAAATAACAAACTATTAAAAGGACTGCTAAAAGATAATTTTTGGATGGTTATCTTTATGATAGTAGTAGGTCCTATATATTGGAAACTGAGGAACGGAACTGAATTTATTCTTGACGAACAATTATTATGGATTTTTATAGGAGTTATAGCAGTAATGAATATTCCATCGATTTTAATTTATCTTAATTATTATCTTCAAAATAGAAAAACAAAATTTACTTTAGATACAGAATTAAAAAGAATATCCATCACGCATAATGGAATCACAAAGCAGTATGGAAATGACGAAATTGAAAAGTCTACCTATCATCTAGCTATATATTATAAAAATGCAATAGACCGCGCAGGAAGAATGCCTATGATGATTTCAGATTTTGGGTACTGGGATTTACAGTTTAAGAATGGGGACAGATATTATATGACAAATATCTTGCACAATTTTATTCACGATACTCCCAAAGTTTACAATACTAAATATAGATTTCGATTCTTTCCATTCATTATTAAAGCTGACCCTAAAGAGGCTTTAAAATTAAAAGAACAAAGAGAGAAGACACAAACAGAAAAGTTTGTTAAACAGTTTAAAAATAAAACGGATACTCAACTAAATGAAATTTTAAAAAATGAAAGGAAATATCAAAGAGAAGCTGTTGAAGCGGCTCGAATATTGTTAGGCAAAAAAAACGTTGGGTAACATTAGTAACCGTTGCACAAGCCCTTTAAAAAGATAAAGTCGATATAAAATCTTGAGTCTTAACGCTAGTTTTCTAAAACAGTATACTAAATAACTACTGCAATACAAATTGCTTTAAACGCATTATTTCAGGCCTTAGAAGGTATTCTAATAGAAAATATAGATTAAAACACTCCCGCTTTGTCGTTTCCCGATATATTTAGTGAGCAACCTAAAAGCTGCTCCTTTCCCTAGACAGGGAAAGGTGGCCAAGCAACGCGCGGTCGGAAAGGGTAGAAAGCGAATAAAGAATTTTGACTGTTAAATTCTAAACATAATAGTTTCCTGTTTCCATCTATCCTGTTTCTTGTCTCCCTTCAATAAACTTTTGCCTCGTGCCTCGTGCCTAAGATTAGCTTATCTAAAATAAAATCTGTAGCTTAGTACCACTTAAAACCCACTACCAACCCCACTTCGTATCTTAAGGGTAGTGATTGTAAAAGAGAAATATAGTTGCCTTTGGTAATCATATAACATTGTTGTAGCAAATTAAATTAATCTCCTAAATGAGAAAATGGTTAATCAAACAAATGGAAAAGTTTGGTTTGGATGGTTCCAACCTGAAAACTAAAGCGGAATTAAATGGTCGAATTTTAGAATATGGAGAATCTGAGAAAATCCAATTTCCTATTAAATTGAACGAAGATCAAATGTGGACGGTAAAAAAATGGAATTTCAATACTGGACAAATAGTAGAACCTGGAGACATTATCGGAATTATTGAAAGTGAAAAACAGCGGTGGGAATTTGAAAGCTATTTGGGTGGAAAACTGGAATATACTTATCCAATTGGAAAAGAAATCATAAACGGAACTGTTTTAGCGGAGATAAAATGTGTGGAAAATAAATAAAAAACTTGCTACAAAAACTAAGCATTCATGTGGTTGGTACGATCGAGCACGAATACCTTGTTGACTCAACCGTTTGCTAGCCTTTCATATGGGACTTGGAAAGTTCTTTTTTAACAATGTATTTTTAGTTTTTTTTATGAGAGACATCTCAGAAATAAACAACAATCGACAAGGTTAGAAACTAATTTAGTGTAAACCCTATTATTTAACTTGTGTAAAGGATGTCCCTTAACGAACATTATATGAAATTAATAATTGATGTGAATGATGAGCCAAATGCTCCTGAATTGGAACTGGAATAAATTGTTAACTTTGATTAAACCAAAACAAATGCAACATGGGACTTGAACTCGACATCGAACGGATAGAGGGCATTGGGGAAGTATATGCTCAAGCCTTAAAAGAAAACTTCATTCATACGATAAGAGACTTGCTCTTCTATCAGCCTGCGGCAATCCAACGTATGGTTGGAAACAACGCGACCATAGATGAAGCGTCATCATGGCGCGCTATGGCAGTTCTGATCCAAGTGAATGAGCTTACTCCTCAGTACGCTGAAGCATTGGTAAGAAGGAACGTTTCTACAATTGAGAACGTATCAAATAAAAAATTGGGGGAGTTAGAAACACTTTTCAGCGAAGCAGAAAGCGAACGTCTCATTCCTGCCGTGCCAACCTCAGCTGAGATAACAGAGATGATAAGCGATGCTGTCAAGTTAGAACATACCGGGTCCTATTTTGGAATTCTATCAAATAGTGACCTTGAGCCTATTGAGAATGCTACCCTCCGACTTGGAAATCGATCGGCGATGACCGATAAGTACGGTCGGTTCATGATCAACAAAATTCCTTTAGGACATAACTCTTCTATTTACACGTTTCACGATGATTATGACAACTATGTGATTCAGAACCCTAGTTTGAAGCTAGATCAGGAAGTTTTCGCTGTTCATCAAGTAACGGTAGATGACTTGGAAGTCGCAAGAGAGCTGGACGAATACTATGGAGATGTGTTACCATATCAATCGCGCCCAGCTTTTACAACAAAACACCATACTCAAGAACAAATCAGAGCGTATGACATATTTTTTATTCAAGACTTTTACGATGACGGAGAGACTGTCAAGCTAGGGTCTGTTAATAAGGCCTTTATAGATGGAAAAATTGTAGTACGGACCTATAGAGTGGCTTTATCGGAAATTCCTGATGGCGTTGAACGGCTAGACTACCTGACTAGAAACAGCTCTACTTTTGCAGTTGCCCCGAAGGACTATTATGGATTATTGTCTGCTTGGAGATCGTTGATGAAGCAAGAAAAGGACGGTTTATCTCCTAGTTCGCCTGAAGAAGCAAAAGCCCAGTTCCTGAAACTCATCTCATAAAAACACTGCACTATGAAAAAATATAAATATGTAAGTACTGGTTCAGATGAACTATGCAACGGCATGGCCGGAACGTATGATTACGAACCACCTCGACCACATGGCAATTGTCATTGCACTATTGCTATGGTTGATAGTGATGATAACAAAAACGACCATCGCGATGGCGAATCCAATGATGAAGACTGCTTTTCAATTACTACTTCTCCCCCCTCCGAACCGAGCAGAGAGGAAGGTTATGATAGCGCATACAATATGGACTATCAGATAGATTGCTATGACCACAATGGCAATGTCGTCAATGGCACAAGTGGAACTAAGAGTTTTTCTTACAACTCTGAACCAGGAGGTGACGCTGTCGCTGAATTCTATGCTTGGAAGCAGGACATGTTAGATGAAATCAGACAAGAAGCAGAAGACCTTTGTGATGACTGCAATCCTCCAGAGGAGCAGCCACCGCGGGTTAGCTAAAAAAAATAGCTTCTATTTTCTAATAGCTCACCGAACTATTAATTAATGGATTCGCAGGAACATTTCATCTTTTACATTTATGATGATACAATTGAGTTTGTGGCAAGTAAATTTTTAATTGGGCTTAAATAAAAAATAAATAAAAACGGTACGCAATAACTTAAGTATATGGCGTGTCGACAGGCTAGCACTATATAATTTGTTGACTGATCCGGGGTTTGGTAATAAGAGTGAATTCGAGAGGTTTACTATATCCTTTATAAGCAAGAAAACTGTTATTATACCACTTGAGCACTTCTTTATGTCGTAAGCATACACTTCAAAAGAGGCCTTATAAAAACGTTTTCTGGAAAAAAGGGGTTAAGATACCAATATCGTTACGTAAGAGTATTTGGTAGAATTATTGTCTTATTATAGAATTGTTTCCGGGAAGACTAATTTTTGCAAAGTCTTATCATCGCTTAACATTTAGTTATATCATATTCTTGATAATTTTAGTTTTCTAAAAAATGATCACGAAATGGCAAAACCAGAAAAATTTCCGACACAATCTCAGACATTACCGGGACAGGAATCTAAGATGAAACCGCAACCTGAGATTATACGATCCAATTATAAAGGGAGTAACAAACTTGAGGATAAGGTAGCACTCATAACAGGAGGAGATAGTGGTATTGGACGAAGTATCGCAGTGCATTATGCAAGAGAAGGTGCCGATGTAGCTATTGTATACTTAGCTGAAGATAAAGATGCCTTGCAAACTAAGCAATTGGTTGAAAAAGAGGGTAGAAGATGCCTTATTATTTCCGGTGACCTGAAACAAGCATCTTTTTGCAAGGAAGTTATTGACAACTCTATCGCTACATTTGGTAAACTTAATATTATCGTAAATAATGCAGCTGTTCAGTTTCCTAAAGGTAAAGTTGAAGCTATAGAGTTTACGGATTTTAAGAAAACTTTTGAAACTAACATCTATCCTTACTTTAATATAGTTCAGGCAGGTTTACCTCATTTAAGCAAAGGAGATGTGATTATTAATACCAGTTCGGTTACCGCGTATAGAGGTAGTGAACATTTGTTAGATTATTCGTCCACAAAAGGTGCAATAGTAACTTTTACCAGATCATTGAGTAAAATGCTAGCAGAAAAAGATATACGAGTAAATGGGGTCGCTCCGGGACCTATTTGGACACCTTTAATACCCGCAACCTTTGATGATATTGAGGATTTTGGTCAGGATACTCCGTTAGGAAGAGCTGGACAGCCAAGTGAGGTAGGACCGGCGTACGTTTTCTTGGCAAGTGAGGACAGTAGCTATATTACAGGACAATTTATTCATGTCAATGGAGGTGAAGTAGTAGGAGCTTAAAATGCTCGTGTCAATGTTAATTGATACAAGTATTCTTTAAAAAACTAAAATAAGGAATGGAATTTTTAGATACTGATACACTTTTATTTGGAACCAAGGTTATTGTAGCCCTTTTTGCAGGTCTTTTAATTGGACTGGAGCGAGAGTATAAAGGAAAGAGTGCGGGATTAAAAACGAATATGTTGGTTGCTATAGGAGCAGCGGTCTTTGTAAGCACTTCGTTACAATTCAGATATGAGGATGGCGTGGACGTAACACGTGTTTTGGGTCAGGTAGTCGTAGGTATCGGTTTTTTGGGAGCTGGTGTAATTGTACAGAAAGGAGATAAAATAAAAGGTTTAACGACCGCAGCTACGATATGGTGTAGTGCAGCTGCAGGCTGTTTGGCTGGAACGGAAATGTATAGTGAGCTTCTTTTGTTAACGCTGCTGGTTGTTTTTATAAATATTGTTTTTGGTTATGTGGATGCTAGAATTGGTAAGGGGTAGGGCTAAAAGCTAAGATTGATGAGTAGGGACATTATTTATTTTAAGCTGATTGGTGTGAATAAAGGTGATTAATTCGCGTACATACTCATCCATTTCGAGTGTTGAAACTTTGAAAAATGCAGCAAATCGTTTCACGTCTTTTTCGACAAGATGCTCTTTTTCAAGAATATTAAGAAGTCCTATACAAGAGGTTAATGGCCCCCTTATTTTATGAGATAAACTAAATAACATGTCCTTAAGTGTTTTTAAATACAAAGTGCGTTCGAATTCGGCACGCTTCTTAGTTGTAATATCCTGACCGGTTCCATAAACTCTGATTACTTTTCCCGTATCATCTATATCAGATGCTCCTTGTCCCAACATCCAAAGATCCGTACCATCCTGCTTTATAATTCTGTATTCTACTGTATGATGTGATTTCTTTTGAAGCAAGTTTATCAAAAACTCATGCACCTTATTTAAATCTTCGGGATGTACATAGGATTGCCATTTATCCATTGATATTTTATTTGACGTAGGACTTTTCATTTCAAATAACCTGAATAACTGCGGAGACCAATACAATTGATCGTCCTGCAGATTCCAATCCCAACTTCCAATTTTTGCCGTTTCCTGAGCTTCAAGCAGTCTTGAAAGCGTAGTTTCAAAGCGTTCGTTTGCAAATTTGAGGGCTTTATGTTGCTTTACATTCTCCTTTCTTAACTCTAATAATTTCATGACCTTACTCGCCAAAATTTTTAGCATACGTTTTTTTTCATCACTAAACGTTCTAGGAACAGTGTCGATAACACATAGCGTTCCCAAAGCACATTTATTAGAAGTTATTAAAGGAGCACCGGCATAAAAACGCATGTTGGGGTCGTCTGTAACTAGCGGATTAGAAACAAACCGAGGATCTAACAAGGTATCGTTTACAACCATCACATCATCAGGATTCTGAATGGCATAATGGCAAAATGCATATTCTCGTTTTGTTTGATCCTTTGGGAGTCCATGTTTCGCTTTAAACCACTGTCGTTCAGAATCGAGCAGTGTAATTAATGAAATTTGGGTGTCAAATAATGCAGAGGCAAGCTCTACGATATCGTCATATTCCTGTTCAGGTAAGGTATCCAATATTTGATATTCCTCTAATGCTAAAAGTCTATCGTACTCAATCATATCTAATTAAATTTAAGAGTAGCATGCGTCGAGATTTTGTTATTTCTTCCATCTCGTAAGGGGTAACAAAAGGTAAGTCAATATTTCTTAAAATAATAAATTTTTCTGCGAAACTTTAAAAAATTAAGATTCTAACCGTCTCTAAAATAAGCTTTAATGTAAAAAGGAGCTAAAAAATCAGCTCCTCAAAAGATATACTATTGTTCAAATTTGTCAGTTCTCGGATTGTACTGTGTCCGTGTCTTTTCTATATTTCAGCAATCCAATTCCGGAGAAAAAGAAAATAATTCCAAGAATTAGTAATGCCCAAGGGCTTAAGCCCAAACTGATACTTCCAAACGCACCCAGAATGCCAATCACTAATGCAATCGCACCTCCTATAGTAAGAATAAAGCCTAGGATCTTAATCATAATATTGGTTTTTTAGTTATTTTGTTAAAATTACATTTTAAGCTAAACTAAATGATCCCTATTAACAGTATATTGATATAAATTTTAGAAATAATTATTGATATGCTACTTTTTAAGGTCGCTTAATTATTCTTTTTAACGAATTTTGTCAAGATAACTATGTGCTGACCACTCACGCGACCTTCTATCTGCTCAGCATTATCGTGAACCAGGGATATGTTGCGTACGGCCGTTCCTCTTTTAGCAGTAAAATTAGCTCCTTTAACATTTAAATCTTTGATCAAAACGACCGTATCTCCGGCGGTTAACACAGCACCATTTGCATCCAGATGTACGAGAGAATTATCATCATCATTGCCAATACCGGTTGCTTTGGCCCAAGTCAAAGTTTCTTCGTCTAGATAGAGCATATCTAGCAAATCCTGGGGCCATCCCTCGGCACGCAGTAAGGTTAGCATTCTCCAAGCCATCACTTGTACAGCAGGTACCTCGCTCCACATACTATCATTAAGACAACGCCAGTGGTTTGGATTGATGAGGGCTGGATCTTCAATTTGCGAACTACAGGTTGCGCAAATTAGAATGGTTTCATCTAAATTATCTCCGTTGGTAGGTTGTACCGGATATGCAGCTAAATTTTCCTTTTCCGCACAAAGTTCGCATTGAGAATTACTTCGCTTGTCTAATTCTTTCAGAATATTCATACTATTTGATGTGTCAACTATAGTTTGTTATTGAAAAATCACGACACAGGACTCGTAAGATTTCTAAATGAATAAAATTAATTTATTTGGATACCCGTTCTGCCTTATTTTTTTTACGGAGTTTAAAATTTAGAAACTCAATAAATAAAGAGAATGCGATTGTAAAATATAAATATCCCTTAGGTATAGTGCCTACAGTAGATTCAAAAATTTCCAAATGTGCAAGGTGGGCTGCTTCGGCAATCAACATAAAACCTATCAAGATCAAAAAGGATAATCCAAGGATTTGAACGGATGGATGCTTGTTAACAAAACGTCCTACTGGGGTAGCAAATATCATCATAATTAAAACAGAAATCACGACGGCTATTACCATTATTATTAAAGCATCATTGGGATTATCACTCAAACCATTTGTCATTCCCACTGCTGTAAGAATAGAATCAAATGAAAAGACTACATTGATCAAAGTAATTTGAACAATAGCATTTGATAAGGTGGAAGAGCTTTTGGCCTGAATATCCTTTTCTTCTTCACCCTTCTCATCAACTTTTTGGTGAATCTCATGAACACTTTTATAGAGCAAGAAAATTCCACCGCCAAATAAAATTATGGATTGTCCACTAATACCTGCTTCAACCCATGGGAGATTAATATGCCAGAATGGTGCCTCCATTGCAACTAATAATGAAATTCCAAACAGCAAAACTATTCTCATTAACATTGCCAGAAACAAACCAATATTGGTTGCTTTTTTTTGTTGTGCTTCCGGAAGCTTACTTGAAGCTAAAGAAATAAAAATTATATTGTCAATTCCTAAAACGATTTCTAAAAAAGTTAAAGTTAGTAACGCAACCCATGCGTCTGCAGAATAGAAGATTTCAAACATTAGTTAATTTTTTTGGCGGTTCCTTTTTGTTTTTCACTTGAGCCTACAAGTCCATATTCAAAAGTATAGGTATTGGAGGTAGTGGTTAATATTTTCATATGAATAGCTTTTTCTTCGGCTCTGTTTTTTGGGTGGATTTTTTTAACAATGTATTCGCACGCATTAATCCAACGAATCGAAGAAGTGTCTTGTTTTCCAAGAAAAGAATCTATTTCAATTGAATCATTACGAACAAATGTAGTTTTTGCCAATTCGCCATTGAGATAGGTTTCAAATTCAAATGTTCCAACATGAAAATTTTCGCAATCACGTTTTTGTTCAAAACACCCTGTTGCGATCAGTAATGCCAACCAAATAAAATAAACAGGTTTCATAAATAAAGACAGCTAATATATGCCAACGAAAATAATTGTATTTGGAGAAATAATATAACTTAAGCGCTAAAAGTTTTTTTTAATTTTCATAGGCGCTAAAAGAACCATCGCTATAAAAAATCACAATTCGTTCTATTTGTTTTTTATCTGATGTTTTAAAATTAGGTGATGCTGTGGTCGCTATTGGAGGTATCTTATCATTTTGTTCAATGGTTTCTTTTTGATTGAGGGCTGTTTCATTTTGAGTAAATAAATCAGTCTCATTTTCTACGTGCTGCTTCTCTTCAGGAATTGGCTTTTCTATCTTATTATTAGAAGAGGGAGCAGGAGCTAATTCTTCTTTTTTAGAATTTGGAAAACTACCTTCTCCATATAATAACCACCGTAATTGAGCTTCAGGATATGCCTCAGTGATTTTCATTACAAAATCTAAACTCGGTTTATTTCTTCCCGAGAGAATATGAGATATGGATGATCGACCAACACCCATAGCATCTGCAAAGGCAGAAGCAGAAACCTGGTAATGATCCATAATTCGTTGTATTCTTTTTCCAAACTTTTCACTGTTTACCATTGTAAAATCTATAGAGGATTATTTGATTATACAAATGTAAACATTCTATGCAACATATGCAATTTACAATTGTAACAAGAACTAAATACTATTTAATAACAGCTTTAGGTAAAGTCAACTAAAATACTGATAATTAATGAATTATTATTAATTATTTGAATGTTTCTGTTAATTTATTAAACTGTAAAAGCATATGTTTACTCCGGTAAACATTAACCTGCTAATATTCTGTACACATTTGTAAAACATCATCTGTTCCAAATGTAAACACGGTTCATTTTTACAGTTGTAAACCTTATAATAAATTGCTTTATTAGGAATCTATTTGTAACAATAGTAGTTTTGCATTTTAACTTTTATGAATATAACTGAGCTTAAAAATCTTTGGATACAATATCAAAACCAAACTGTATTTGGTAGATATTTACCTTCTCAAACCGTAGCGGAACAATTGCAGTTCTTAAAAATTCCTCACGATGTTGTTGGGTATTCTGAGTCCGAAACGCCTATTCACTTACTTAAATTCGGAGTTGGAAAACGTAAAATTTTGATGTGGTCTCAAATGCATGGAAATGAAAGTACGACCACTAAGGCCGTATTTGATTTAGTTACTATGTTGATGGATGCGTCATGTGAAGTCACGCAATCTATTTTAAGTAATTGTACGCTTTATATCATTCCAATGCTTAATCCGGATGGCGCTGATGCTTATACTAGAGTTAATGCAAATCAAGTAGATCTTAACAGAGATGCGCAGGAACGTACACAAAAAGAAAGCTTAGTTTTACGTTCGATTATTGACACAGTTAAGCCTGATTTTGCATTTAACCTTCATGATCAGCGTACAATTTTTAGTGCTGGACCTAATAATCATTCCGCAGTAGTCTCTTTCCTATCTCCCGCCGGCGATGCAGAACGATCCATAACCAAGAGTAGGGTTCAGTCAATGCAAGTGATTTCGGCTATGAATGAGTTATTACAACAACTCATTCCGAACCAAATAGGTCGTTATGATGATAGTTTTAATATAAATTGCATCGGGGATACCCTGGAGCATGAAGGTATTCCGACTATTCTCTTTGAAGCGGGACATTATAAGGAGGATTATGATAGAGAAAAGACGCGTAGTTTTATCTTTTATGCCTTAGTTAAAGGGTTAACAGCTATTTCCTCAAACACCTTTACTGCTAATGATCATAAGGAGTATCTGGCTATTCCTGAAAACGAGAAGCGCTTTTACGATATTATAATTCGCGAAGTCTCTTTAAAGGGACAAATTAAAGATATCGCGTTGCAGTTTACCGAAAAACTATCGGATACTACTATAATATTTGTTCCAAAGATTGCCGCAGTGGGAGATCTAAGTAATTTTTATGGACATCGAGAGATTAAAGGAGCAAAACGAGCAATACGTCACTATAACGATGTAGTAGAGGTAGTTCCAGAGGTTGAGATGTTAAAATTTTATCTAAACACTGAATTATTCTCAGTATAATCGGTAAAAATGTAAATTTATATACTTTTATACGGTATTTTTCTGTTATTTTTGCAATGTAAATAACCGGGAAATTATTAAATATACTATGGCAAAGTTTAAATTAGATGAAGTAGATCATCAAATACTGGATATGTTAATTGAAAATACACGTACTCCTTTTACAGATATCGCAAAAAAATTGTTGATTTCTGCAGGTACAGTGCATGTACGAGTAAAAAAAATGGAAGAGGCTGGAATCATAGAGGGTTCTTCTTTGACATTGGATTATACTAAATTAGGGTATGCTTTTATCGCATATGTTGGAATATATTTACAAAATACTTCACAAACCAAGTTTGTGTTAGAACGTATTGCTGAGATTCCTTATGTGACCGTTGCGCATATCACTACAGGTAAATTTAACATCTTCTGTAAGGTGAGAGCAAAAGACACAAACCATGCTAAGGAAATCATCTTTAAACTTGATGATATTGATGGAGTGTATCGTACAGAGACCATGATTTCATTAGAGGAAAGTATTAATGATAAGAAAAGGCTTATGCATTCAATCTTTCAGGATATGTAACTTATTCAAGAATACTATAAAACCCTCTGTACTTTTATTAGTATAGAGGGTTTTTGCTTTTTTGTATATATGATAAAGCTGTGTTAAACGTTATTTATAATATATTAGATGTATTAAATTTCTCATCTTATTAAAATAAACCTATGATTACCGAACTAGCCCAGAATGAATATAATCCTTATTACCTAAACTATATAAAGAAAGCGAAGCACGATGATATTGTTTTAGGTTTGCAACATAGTAAGGAAGAGTTTGCGTCTTTTGTAACTAATTTGCCAGAGGACAAATGGTTGTTTTCCTATGCTGATAGTAAATGGACTATAGCGGAGGTGATGCAGCATCTCATCGATACTGAACGCATATTTAGCTACCGTGCCCTTTGTTTTGCTCGCAATGATAAAAGCGCATTACCCGGATTTAATCAGGATGAATATGTACCGTATGCTAATGCAAATAAAACAACAAAGAAAGAAATGTTAGCGGACTTTTTAGCGGTTAGAGAAAGTACGATCTCACTCTTCAAACGATTAACGCCGGATATGAGTGCTCGTATCGGAGAGGCGAGTCAGAGTCCAATGAGTGCTAGAGCAGTTGGATATATTGTACCAGGACATCAACAGCATCATTTTGAAGTAATAAATGAAAGATATTTATGATTAAACTCCTTAGACATATAGGACGTTTATTAAAATACACCTATCTCAGTTGGGATAAAAATCAACCCTTTGCCAGAAGTGCTATAATCGCGTATTATACACTTTTTTCCCTTCCGTCTTTATTAATGATAGTTGTAAGTATCGCGGGATATTTCTTTGGTAAAGAGGCGGTGCAAGGCAGAATAACAAATCAAATAGCCGGTTTTATTGGTGAAGGAAGTGCTAAAGCGGTGGAGGGGATGGTTAAAAGTGCCGCGCTCAATGAGAGTAGTACCTTTACTGTTATATTTGGTTTTGGCGCCTTATTATTTGGTGCTACGGGAGCTTTTTTTCAACTAAAACATGCTATGAATACCATCTGGGGTGTGAAAGCAAAACAGCAAACTTTTCTAAGAACTATAAAAGATCGTGCAATATCATTCGGAATGGTATTGGTCATAGGAATGATGCTGCTGACCTCACTGACCATATCTGCCATGCTGAGTGCGTTTAGTGAATATGTTGAACGCTATTATCCCGATATGACCGCTATAGCTGTAGATCTTTTGGACTTTGTCTTCTCATTTGTGTTTATAACTTTATTGTTTGCGTCTATCTTTAGACTATTACCCGATATTGTAATACGATGGAAGATAACTTTCCTGGGAGCCGGTATAACAACGTTTTTGTTTTTAATAGGAGAGTATCTTATAGGTCTTTATTTTGGGAATGCAAACCCTGCCTCTGTATACGGAGGAGCCTCCTCGGTTGTTTTGATTTTACTTTGGGTATATTATACCTGTCTAATTTTATTCTTTGGAGCTGAGTTAACGGTTCAGTATGCAAAGTCCTACGGAGAAAATATACAGCCCAATAAACATGCCGATTTTATTGATAATAAAGAGTAAGAATTGGCATCCAGCCCAATTAACACAAGAGTGCTGTTTTTAAAGAATTTATAACAATTTTCAGTTCAAGTTTATTATTCCTTTATTACAGTTACGGGATTGATCTTTTTAATTTTATATCAAATAAAATGTATAATTAAAAAAGAAAATATTATGGCAAAGAGAATTGCAATTCTAGCAACAAACGGATTTGAAGAAGTTGAATTAACAAGTCCTAAAAGTGCATTAGAGAAGGAAGGATGGCAAGCCGATATTGTAAGCTTGGAAAGTGGAAAAATCAAAAGTTGGAAAGATGGTAACTGGGGAGGAGAATTTGATGTGAACTATACATTAGATGAGGTTTCTGCATCAGATTACAATGCTTTGGTTGTACCTGGAGGTGTTATTAATCCGGATAAATTAAGAAGAGAAGAAAAAGCGGTTAATTTCGTAAAAGATTTTTTTAAACAAGAAAAACCTGTTGCATCTATCTGCCACGGACCACAAGTGTTAATTGAAGCCGAAGTTGTTAAAGGAAGAAAAATGACCTCCTTTCCGTCAGTGAAGAAAGATCTAATAAATGCGGGAGCAAATTGGGTAGATGAAGAAGTGGTAGTAGATCACGGATTTGTAACAAGCCGCTCACCAGAGGATCTTGATGCTTTCAATCGCAAGCTGGTAGAAGAAGTACATGAAGGAAAGCATGATGAACAACATGCATAAGATACCATGCCGATAATATAGAATAAAAAAAATCATCTCCAACGAGATGATTTTTTTTATAATTAATCCGCTAGGGAGTTACATGCATTTCTAACAGAATCGAGATCTAATTCATGCCCTCCGGAATGCGTGTAAAAATTGATTTGTGGTAATATGTCAACAACTCTTTCCTTCTCGGCAATAACATTGTCTTTTTCAAAATATGGATCGTTCTCACCAACGATATGGCTGATTTTGGTTGATTCAGGCAAAAACTCAAAATCTTTATTGCTAAGCTCTTTTGGAAAAGCACCTGAGATTAGAATCAAATGATCACATTTGAATTTACGACGGGCAATATATCTACTTGCAATACTTACACCTTGAGAATATCCAAGCATAATGAGCTGAACATCGTTGGGTAAATTTTCAGACAGTATCACTGCGTCAATATAACGTAATACATTTTCGATTTCTGTCTCAGTATTTTCTTTAGTCAACCAACTGGAGCCTACGCGACGGTACCCGTCATCTTTATAATATTTTGATGGAGCTTGCGGAGCAATAATATAGTTCTCATTTTTATCCAGATCCTCAAAAAAGCGAATAAAATACTTACTCAAATATCCAATCCCATGAAAAACGATCCAGATATTTTTTGTAGTGGTGGATATTGTATTTAAGGTGTCGTAGGTATTAATAGAAGTATAGTCGACTTGTTTTTTACTCATAAGGTTATATTTATTCACCAATAAGGGTCACAATATATTTGGATTTTATTGGATTTGAAACTCATTTAAGATTTTCTTTTTACTTTCTGTGAATTATTAGATATGCGCAAATAGATTTATATGGATAGTATCAAAATATTATTATAGAATTCAGGATTATTTAGAGCCCTCGCTACTAAATCACTTCATAATCCATATTTTTGTTAAAAATAGAGAGAATGCTGGATAAAGATAACATACTTACACAATGCAATACGATGTGTAAAGATACGCTGATGGAAACTTTGGATATCACATTTTGCGATGTGAGTGAAAGTTTTTTAATAGCAAAAATGCCCGTTACTCCAAAAGTTCATCAGCCTGATGGTGTTTTGCACGGAGGAGCTATGGTAGCTTTAGCTGAGAGTGTGGGTAGTGCGGCTACCTATATTTTTTTAAATTCAAAAGACTTTTACATTCGCGGTATTGAAATTTCAGCAAATCACGTCAAAAGTATACGAGAAGGTTTTGTGTATGCAAAAGCTGTAATTGTGCACAAGGGTAGAACAACGCAGCTTTGGGACATCAAAATTACTGACGAAGAGAATCAACTAATATCTGTAGTTAAATTAACTACCATAGCCTTACCAAAAAAGAAATAAATTGAAGTCTCCTTCCTTATATAGTCGAGCTCACAAACAAATCAACGAGGTCAAACCTTTCGTTTTATTTCGAAGACCTGATAGTGAAATTCTGGAGAGTTATTATCAAACTGATAATAGCTTAAACTATACAGAGGATCTAACCGATCAGGGTTTTGTAATGGCTCCTTTTGATACCCAACAAAAATCTATACTTTTTCCACTATCAAAATCTATCAAGGAATCCGAGCGAATTATCTCGAGGGATACTGAGGGATATGATCAGATTAAAAGTAAATCAATAGACCCTACTTCAGATAAACATATCGCACTTGTTGCTCAAGGTATTCAAAAAATAAAAGAAGGTCTTTTTGATAAGGTAGTGCTTTCAAGAGAAGAATGCCTGACTGTGGACAAAAAAGATTGGATCAAGGTTTTTGATAAATTATTACATTTTTATCCTACTGCCTTTGTTTATATATGGTTTCATCCCAAAGTGGGTCTGTGGATGGGAGCTACTCCGGAAACCTTACTGTCAATTAATAAAAATAAGCTTTCGACAATGGCCTTGGCTGCGACTCAGCTGTATACGAAAACAAAGCGAGTAGATTGGGATCCAAAGGAAAAAAAAGAACAACAACTAGTTACTGACTATATTCGCGAAGCTTTGGAGCCTTTGGGAGATCATTTAAAAATCTCTGAACCCTATACACATCGCGCCGGAAATCTAGTCCATTTGAGATCTGATATAAACGCCGAAATAGATTTTAAGCTCATCACCTTACAAGAGATTGTGCAAAAACTACATCCCACGCCGGCAGTTTGTGGTTTGCCCAAGGCAACAGCTTTGCAGTTTATAAAAAAACATGAAAGTTATAATCGCGCTTTTTATACTGGTTATTTGGGTGAGATTGTAAAAGATGATACATCAAAGATTGATGCAGATCTGTACGTGAATTTAAGATGTATGCAAATTTTTGATGAAGAAGTGAAAATCTATGTAGGAGGAGGAATCACAAAAGATTCAGTTCCCGAAAAAGAATGGGAAGAAACGGTAAGAAAAACACAAACAATGAAAAAAGTTTTGTGGTAAATATTCCTTTATTTTCTAGGATAGCATGGACTGAATATTGTAATTTTACAGGAAGTAAGAGTAAATAAAAAAATGGGTCTCATTTCAAAACTTAGTTGGGTGTGGGTCGATAATACTAAAATTTTAAACGTGTGAATGAACGTTTATATTCCAAAATTCCCTTATCGCAAACGATCGTACATCTTTGTGATATAAAAGGGATTCATCATATAGTCATATCACCAGGATCACGTAACGCTCCGTTAACAATCGGTTTTAGTGAACATCCCGGATTACAATGTTATAGTATAGTTGATGAGCGTTGTGCGGCTTTCTTTGCGTTAGGATTAGCGCAACAACTTCAGCAACCTGTAGCGCTTGTTTGCACTTCAGGCAGTGCATTACTTAATTATTATCCTGCGATTGCAGAGGCATATTATAGCGATATTCCGTTAGTTGTTTTAAGTGCAGATCGCCCTATAGAACGTATAGACATAGGTGATGGTCAAACCATTCGTCAAAGAAATGTCTTTGAAAATCATATTTTATATTCAGCCAATTTATATTCAGAGCTTATTGCAGCCGAACAAATTACTGACAAACGAATTCTACAGAAACAAAAAGAGGCTCAAAAGCATAATGAGCGTGAGATTAATTTAGCCCTTAATACTTCAATTGAACAACAGGGTCCGGTGCATATCAATGTTCCATTTTATGAACCGCTGTACGATAAAATTAAGGCCTCTACGGTGAATCCTCAGGTTTTACCTATAGAGAATCATACGTATTCCTTACAAGATTTTGCTCAGGATGATATTATTGAGCAATGGAACAACGCTGAAAAAAAGCTTATTTTGATCGGAACAAATACGCCGGATTCCATTGACAGTAAATATTTTGATTTGTTGGCAAAGGACCCTTCTGTACTTGTGTTGACAGAAACTACTTCTAATATTTACCATCATACGCATATAGATAGCATCGATCAATTAATAACCTCACTTAATCCAGAGGAATTTTTGGACTTACAACCTGATATTCTCGTGACTATCGGAGGTATGGTGGTGTCTAAAAGGATTAAAGCGTTCTTACGTAATTTTTCGCCGGGTACTCACTGGCACATCGATGTGAAGAAGGCTTTTGATACGTATTTTTGTTTGGATTATCACGTTAAAATGAATCCAGAGGCATTTTTATCAGAAGTATTGTCTTTAACAAAAATGGTAACTTCGAAGTATAAAGAGCAATGGCTCGCCGTTCGTGATCTTCGCAGAGAACAGCATAAAAAATACCTGCTAGATATTCCGTTTAGCGATTTAAGAGTGTTTGAAGTTTTGATAAGTAACATGCCAAAAATTCAACAGTTACAACTAAGTAATAGTTCTACCATTCGCTATGCACAACTTTTTACACTCTCTCCCGGGTTACAAGTATTTTGTAACCGAGGAACCAGTGGTATTGATGGGAGTACATCAACGGCTATCGGAGCAGCAATAGCATCTGAGCTTCCGACGACGCTTATTACAGGAGATTTGAGTTTTTTTTATGATAGTAATGCACTTTGGAATGATTATTTGCCAAATAGTTTCAGGATTATCGTGATTAATAACGCAGGAGGAGGTATTTTTAGAATTTTACCCGGTAAGTCAGATGATTATAATTTTAATACCTATTTTGAAACGACTCATAGTTTAAGTGCTGATCATTTGTGCAAGATGTATGGTATTGAGTACCATCAGGCAAAATCATTATCCGATACGAACAAGGTTTTGAATTCTTTCTATAAATCATCTGATCAACCTAAGTTATTGGAGGTTTTTACGCCTAGATTAGTTAATGATGAGGTTTTAATCGATTATTTTAAGCATTTGGTCTAATTTTTTGTAGTAAATGTTTTGACTTTTTGTTCAATTCGTAGAGATTTATACTATATTTGGTAGTATAATCAATTAACTAATTATAAAGTAATTACCCTTATGAGCAAAAGAGACGAATTAATTACAAAATACGCGGCAGATATTAAAGAGAAAATTGGCGAGAATCCTGATATGGATCTTCTTACCAAAGTTACTATCGGTTGTGGACCTTCAATTTACAACAGTGATGCTGCTACAGTATCAGGAAGTGATGCAAAGGAATTAGAAACTGTTAAGAAAAATTTCTTAATGAAGAAATTAGGTTTATCTGATGGGCCAAAGTTAGATGAAGCTATTAATGCAGTTATTGAAAAATACGGTAAATCAAACAGAAATAAGTATAGAGCCGTGATCTACTATATGCTTACAAAGCATTTTGGTAAAGAAGCGATCTACAAATAAAAGTATATCATTTATAGATGTTAAAAAGGTGGCTCAAACGGGTCACCTTTTTTTATTAAATATATTTCATAGCAGCTATAAAGAAGTATCTTTGCACAAACTTTTTATAGCATGTTAAATTTAGGAACATATAATACTTTAGAGATATTAAGAGAACGAAGCCCGGGAATATACTTAGGTGATGATGAGGGGAATGAAGTCTTAGTACCAAATAAATATGTGCCCGAAAATTTTGAGATTGGTGATAAGTTACGTGTTTTTGTATACTTAGATAATGAAGAGCGCGTAATAGCAACAACTCAAGAGCCTTTTATTACCTTAAATTCCTTTGCCTATCTAAAATGTACCAGTGTATCTGATATTGGAGCTTTTATAGATTGGGGCCCGGATAAAGAGTTATTCGTGCCTTTCAAAGAACAGGCTACACAGATGAGAGCAGGTAGTTGGTACCTGATTTATTTGTATCTCGATAAAGAATCAAATCGATTGACCGGTTCTAGTAAAACCAATCGATTCCTTGATAATAGTCTGGTGTTGCTTTCGCCATTTGAAGAAGTAGACCTTATTGCGAGCCATCCTTCCCCTATTGGCTGGAACATGATTGTTAATCAAAAACATTTAGGCTTAGTGTATACCGACGAAATTTTTCAAAAAATAACCGTGGGAGATGTGCTTAAAGGATTCGTTAAGAAAGTAAGACCGGATGGTAAAATAGATTTAGTGCTTCAAAAACATGGCTATCGGGGTATTGAGCCAAATGCTCAACAAATTCTGGAAGAACTTGAGCGAAGCGGAGGATTTATTGATTTGAATGATAAATCAAATCCTGACGCTATCCAGCAAGTTTTTCAAATGAGTAAAAAGAGTTTCAAAAAAGCCATTGGCAGCTTATATAAAGCTAGAGAAATTAGTATTGAAAAGGACGGTATCCGACTCCTCGAAAAAGAATAATTTATACAGGAAGTTTTTATTGCTAATTTAGTCTAAAGCATTTATTGTCTGTAATAGAAAACATTAGGCCGTGCGTAATAGATACGACTGTATCTGGACATGTCCTGATAAGCAGAATTTTTGATGTTAGCAGAATTCACATCATTAAGAGTTGATCCACTACCTGTAACTTTGAGAGAAGATGGTTTAGGTTTTGTAGCGATCGAAAAATTATATTTTCTCACGGGTGCGGGTCGTTTTTCAACTAAAAGGATCGACCTGCCTTTTTGTAATTCTTGTCTTCTAAGATCCTCATCAAGATTAACCTCAAGTAATTCAAATATCGAGGATTCAATAGCAGAGTTTAGTATCGAAAGAGAAGGTGTCTCTATTTCCCATTCTATACTATAATTAATAGTTTCCTGAGCATATGACAGGGAACTTATAATACATAGAATAACTAAACTTACTAGTTTCATGAGGCTAAGATAAGATAATGGTATCGAGATAAAAAATGTAGACCCTACTACTACATAATTTCATAGCTATAGATCTTAAAAATCATTGAGATTACTCCGATTTAAAAGCTTATTTTTGAATATAAAATGAATTATAATGAATACTATAGATTGGAAAACAGTTAAAGAATATCAAGATATAACGTATAAAAAATTTGAAGGGGTAGCTAGGATAGCTTTCAATCGCCCCGATGTGAGAAATGCCTTTAGACCAAAAACAGTTGGGGAGCTTTTTGAAGCCTTGTTAAATGCAAGGGAAGATACCTCGATTGGGGTAGTTCTGCTATCAGCCGAAGGGCCTTCCTCAAAAGATGGGGTATATTCATTCTGTAGTGGCGGAGATCAAAACGCTCGCGGTCACCAAGGATATGTAGATGACGATGGTATGCCGCGTCTTAATATTTTAGAAGTTCAACGTTTAATTCGGTTTATGCCAAAAGTTGTGATCGCTGTTGTGCCTGGTTGGGCAGTAGGGGGTGGTCATAGTTTACATACGGTCTGTGACCTTACGTTGGCTAGTAAAGAGCATGCAATATTTAAGCAAACAGATGCGGATGTTACAAGTTTTGATGGCGGGTATGGATCAGCATATTTGGCAAAAATGGTTGGACAGAAACGTGCAAGAGAGATTTTCTTTTTAGGAAGAAATTATTCTGCTCAAGAGGCTTTTGAAATGGGAATGGTAAACGCAGCAATTCCTCATGATGAATTGGAACATACTGCGTTTGAATGGGCTCAGGAAATTTTAGCTAAATCTCCAACATCCATCAAAATGCTAAAATTTGCTTTCAACGCTACAGATGATGGTATGGTAGGTCAGCAAGTTTTTGCCGGTGAAGCGACACGTCTTGCTTACATGACAGACGAAGCGAAAGAAGGAAGAAATGCTTTCTTAGAGAAGCGTAAACCAGACTTTAGGAATATTAAATGGATACCATAACATACTAAAAACAGATCATTAGTGTCAATAGATATCGCTAATGGTCTGTTTTAACTATAAGCTAGTGAAGAATTTGAATAGTGTATCTCTTATTTAACGCAGTATTCGATGGAAAAGAAAGAAGAGGAATTATTAGGAATCAATTATAGGCTTGAGAAGGCTACTGTCAAACTTCAAAATTTTGAAAGAGAATTCTCATCGATTGCTAAAAACCTTAAAAAAGCTAGACGGCACCGTTTTTTTCTTACCGTGTTTTTTATTTTACTGTTGTTATCAGCGGTCACCTATCTTTTTGTAAGTGAAACTCTTTTTTTGGAAAGCGATAAAAGTGATGATTTACAGGTCTTACAATGGCAAAATGATTCGCTGAAAGAAGTGGTTGAAAAGCTAAAAGATAAAGTTTCGGAAAAGGAGCAAAATACTAGTATTCCAAATACCAACGAGAATAACACCACTTATAGCAGTGATGACTCTATTCTAACGGAAGAAGAAAACGTTGCGATTCTCGACTTAATCGAGGAAGACATAAGATACGATCGAAAGTATGCTTATGTCAAAAATGTGAGACAAAGAAATAATGTGAATTTTATAGAAGTTGATTTTATTGAATTTTATGAAGGAAAGAAGGCGGTTTTAAAAGCAACTGAAATGGAGGAGGCAGAGTATGAAATTGATAAAAATAACGATACATTGTTCTTTTTATTTAAAAATTACTATATTCATAATCCTGAATTGAACACTGTTATTTTAGAATTATCTGAAAATGTGCGAGTTAACATGATGAATCAGAGTAAAAATGGTTTTTCTATAAGAGCCTTTCAGGAGATTATAAAAGATAATCCGGTGATGATCCTAACGGTCAGTAACGGTATTGTATATGCTATTAAAAAACAAGATATGCCGTAAAAATTAAACGTAAAACCTAAACCCCAACATTCTTATGCCTATTATTAAAGAAGAAGACTTGCTCTCTCTTCACGATCAAATTGAGCAAGCAGAAAAAAAACAAAAAACCTTAGAACAGCTTTTAGATAAAAAAACAGAGACGTTACAAAAAACTTCGGTTTCTAAACGGAAATGGAAAATGGCGAGCTCTACGTTATTAATGACCACCTTACTTTTGTTTGGTTATTATCTATATGTTGATGTCACCAATTCACGCATCGATTTCATTTCAGATGGTTCTTCAGTAAAAATGAAAGATTCGACGAATATCACTAGCATTGATAAGTCAACTTTATACCAAAAGGTAAATTTAAAGAATTCATCGTATGAATCTGATCTTTATGAGAGTAGAGAGCTAATTAGTAAAGGTGTGGTGTACTCTGTTCAAATTGCAGCGTTTATACCTGAAGATCATACAGAGTTTTCAGCAGATCATATTAACGGATTAAGTTATAAAGATCCCTCTTACAATAAATTGAGTCTGGGGATTTTTCCTAGTTTGGAAGCGGCACAGGATTTTAGAAAGATATTAATAGCCTCCGGTTTTAGTAAGAATATTTTTGTAATTTCTTACCAAAACGGAGAACGATTAGCTATTGAGGATTATAAATAAATTTATAATCTGATTTTATCTTAATTGTGGATATTGTGATGGATTTACTTCATGCATGATATCATATACCTTTTCAAAAATGTCTTCTGCTGATGGTTTACTAAAATAGTCACCATCTGTACCAAACGCAGGTCGGTGTGGTTTAGCGCTTAATGTTTGTGGCTTACTATCTAAGTTTTTATAAATATTTTGGTCATCAATAAGCTTGTGCAATATGTAACCAGAAGCACCACCTGGTACATCTTCATCTATAATTAAAAGGCGATTTGTCTTAGCAATACTTTTTGCAATATCATGTGTTAAATCAAAAGGTAACAGGGATTGAATGTCAATAATTTCAGCATTGATTCCTGTACTTAATAGTTCTTTTGCTGCTTGTTCTACAAGTCGCAATGTTGATCCATACGAAACCAGTGTGATATCAGTACCTTGCTTAATGGTTTCAACAACTCCGATCGGTGTTCTGATATCAGATAGGTTGGCAGGCATCTTTTCTTTTAGACGATAACCATTAAGACATTCTACCACAATTGCTGGTTCGTCGCTTGCTAACAAGGTGTTATAAAACCCTGCAGCTTTAGTCATATTACGGGGAACTAATAAGTGGATTCCTCTCAGTAAATGTATCATGCCTCCCATTTGTGAACCAGAGTGCCAGATCCCTTCTAGGCGATGTCCTCGTGTTCTAACAATTAAAGGAGCCTTTTGGGTTCCAAACGTACGATAACGTAAGGTAGCAAGATCATCACTCAACCCTTGTATACAGTATAAAATATAGTCTAAGTATTGGATCTCAGCTATGGGCCTTAATCCTCTCATCGCCATACCAATTCCTTGTCCTAAGATAGTGGCTTCTCGTATACCTGCATCAGAAACGCGCGTTTCACCAAATTTATCTTGAAGTCCCTCTAAACCTTGATTCACATCACCGATTTTCCCACTGTCTTCTCCAAAAATTAAAGCTTCTGGGATCGTGTCAAAAATATTATCAAAATTATCTCTCAGTATAACCCTTGCATCTACCTCCTTCGAATTTTCGTCATATACCGGTGCAACTTCTTCTATTTGCGTAACTCCGGTTTCAGTTTCGTTATAAAGATGCTTACTATACTTTGGTTGAATTTTTTCAATGTAATTTGTGACCCATTGTTGTAGTGTAGCTTTTTCGGTAAAATTCTCTTTCGTCAAGTAACGAAGGGTTTTACGGGTAGCTTCTAAGATATCTTTACGGATCGGCTCATCTTTTTCTGCTAATTTATTTACCAGAGGCGTGATAAAATTTTTATTCTCGCTTTTAGCTTCTACAGTTCTTAGAAGTGCAATAGCTTCTTGCTGCTCGTCAACAATCTCAGTCAAATATTCTTTCCAAGCGTTCGTTTTGCTTTGACGTACTTGCTTTTTCGCATCTTTATCGATGGCAATCAATTCCTCATCTGTAGCGATGTTGTGATCGATTATCCATTCCTTAAATTTTTTAAGACAATCATGCTCACGTTCCCATTCCAATCGCGCTTCATCTTTGTAACGCTCATGAGAGCCGGATGTTGAATGTCCTTGTGGCTGTGTTAATTCTTTAACGTGAATTAAAACAGGAATGTGCTTCTCACGAGCTAAGCGGTCAGCAGTTTCATAGGCATCGATTAAAGAAGGGTAATCCCATCCTTTTACCTTTATAATTTCGTAACCGTCATGTTTTTCGTCTCTTTTGAAACCTTCTAGTAAAAGAGAAATATTTTCTTTAGTAGTTTGGTGTTTTGCATGCACAGAAATTCCATACTCATCATCCCACACACTAATTACCATTGGGACCTGTAATACGCCTCCCGCATTAATGGTTTCCCAAAACAGTCCTTCACTTGTACTTGCGTTTCCTATAGTTCCCCAAGCTACCTCATTTCCTTTAATCGAAAAATCAGTATGGTCGTGCAAGTCTTTCTCTGTTCGATAAACTTTTGATGCTTGTGCTAAACCAAGCAGTCTAGGCATTTGCCCAGCTGTAGGAGAAATATCTGAACTCGAATTTTTTTGTGCAGTTAATTTTTTCCAGCTGCCGTCTTCGTTAAGACTGTGTGTGGAAAAGTGTCCACCCATTTGTCTTCCTGCAGCAAATGGCTCTCTTTTAATATCTGTATGCGCATACAATCCAGAAAAAAATTGCTCTGGCGATAACGCATCAATAGCCATCATAAAAGTTTGATCACGGTAATATCCAGATCTAAAATCTCCGTTCTTAAAAACTTTGGCCATGGCGAGTTGTGGTAATTCTTTACCGTCACCAAAAATTCCAAATTTTGACTTACCTGTAAGTACCTCTCTACGACCTAAAAGACTACATTCTCTACTTAATAAAGCAGTTTTATAATCATTAAGTATTTGATTTCTATATTCTTCAAATGAAATATTAGATGTAGAAAGTGTTTCAGGCTGCATGTGAACGAGTTTTAATGTTTGCAAATGTAGCTAAAATTAGAGGTATCTGCAAGTGTAAAATTCTTAAATGTTTTGTCATATCTTTATCGATACAAGCTTTTTATTGAAAGATAAACTTAAAATGGATGTTTTTTGAAGATTTGTTAACAAATCTTCAAAAATTTCACAAATGATAGAACGCTGATTTCAACGGTTAGTACCATTCGCGAGTAAAGAGTTTTATAAGCGTTTGAGGACTTAAGGTAACAATAAAACGTATTTTCTCTGAATAATTTGGTTGAGAAATTTCCCATCCGTTATTAGAAACTATGGGAAAGAAAAGTTCAAAATAGTCTGCCACGAGACTTAATCGTACCCCGGCATCATAAACAAATTTTGGCGAGACATTTTTACTTTTTACAAAACCTGCATCTCCATAAACAAAAATCCAATTCCATATATTCGTATCAGCATTTATGGTGGTCATCCATTGGTTGGCAAATTGATATGCTAGTTTGGATTTAAATCCGCCTTCTGCCAAAATGATTTGTTGGCTTACCAACCCAGTTTCTTCACTACGTCCCAAATAGCTATAATCAAATAAGTAATCCGTAGGACGATCTAAGGCAAAACTGAAAAAATTCCCATCTTTTTCTGTATCATTGAATAAAAAAGCGCCGGCAAACAATCTTACATTTATCTGTCGATTGTTTAAAAACATCTTTCGATAGTTGAACGTACCTGATATCTTACTAAAGTTTTGAGCTAATTGATAATCAAAGGAATAGTTAGTTAGATGTAATAGATTAGGGTTTGAATAGGTGTAACGTGCATTGAAAACGCTATAGTTAGGAGTCTCAACCGGGTTATTCTTATCTAAGTCTCTATAGACATTAACGCTTCGTAAAGCAAGGCGTTGTCTCTCATTTGATCTTCTATTCTTAGTCCTATAGTAAAAACTGACTGATGGAGATAGTCGATAATACAATAGATCTTCGGCGTAACTAAATACATTCCCACTAAGCCCATATTGTATTACGTATAGCCCATCTTCGGCTACGTTATCACGGTAGGAAAAGCCTGCGGAACCTAATAATGTTTTAGATTCTGTGCCAAAAGTCGGAGTTATTTTATATTCGAAAGGTTTTCGTATAAAAGTTTTGTTGTAAAATTTTGAGCCAATCGTGAGACCATCATATACATTAAAATCAAACTCTGGCATAAAAAAGATTTGATTGTATTTTGGATCTTCAAAGTCCTGCAGTAATCGAAACTGAATTGGTTTGTTAAATATCCATTTTAGATTACGATAATTATTACGTTGATTAATTTCCGGTATTTTCTGATCATAATCCAATACGAGCTTGGTAATATCATCATTATTTATTTTGACTTTCTTTTTACCTTGAATATCTTCTATCCACGTTTTTGAAACAAAATCTTTGCCTCTCAGTGCTATGAGAGAAACCGGCATTCCGCTGTTCCTCTTATCAACAACTGTTACGGTTAACGAATCCTTGCCTCTTCTTACACCTTTTATTTTAAAATCTATTTTTGTATCAGTAGCTACAAATTTGTCAAAAAACCAGTCAATGTTTTTTTGTGAATGGCGTGTTAGTATATTTTTGAATGATTCTGGAGTAGTAGGTTGTAAAACATTCTCTGAATAAAACTCCTTTATGCTTTTGGCTACAATATTATCGTCTTCCAGGTAATCTTCTAAATATTTTAAGCCAATACCGGCTTTATAGGCATTCGCTATATTTTGATTAAATTTTATCAGACTGTCCTGAGGTGTGTTTAATGATTGATCTAAAAAAAGACGAATCATATTTTTGTAACCTATAAAATATTGATCGTTAAAATCCAAATCAGCGGCGTGAAACCAACGCAAGCCAATGACCTTGCTCAGATTACCAATCAACTTCATTTCAGGGTAATATTGATCCGTATACCCCATCATCAAATAAATATGAAAGGCGTCCTTGATCCAGGCATCATGTCTGGGATCAATAACAAGGGTACGCTCGAGATAATCCTCTGTAATTGTTTTTAGCTGTTTTATTTCATATTGAAATCCATCTGGAAAGGGGCGTAAAATATCGGGAAGTTGATTAAGACCGTATACAGGATTGCTTTTATAATCACTCTCAGAAACCACAATTTTATTAAATGGATAGGGGCCTAGTTTATTTTTTAAGTAAGAAAATATTTTATTGATAGCAACCGATTTCATCTCGGGCATCAAATCATTATCTTCAATATTACTTACAAATTGAACACCATTGGAAGCAAATGTATAGAAGGAACTTTGGGTTTCAATAAACAAATTTACTTTGTTTCTGTTTTGTCCTTCCAATAGTACTGTTTTGGAATTCTGCGCTTCGTTAAATGATATGTTATTTTCATTTAGCGAAGTAGTTAGTTGATATGCTTGTGGTAGTGTAAAATTTATGGTGTAATCAATCAAAGGTGCGTATAAATCATCAATATCCTTATTACTATATACTTGCCAGTCAGAAGTGTACATAGCAGGAATGATATGCCAATAACGAATGCTAAAGTTCTGATTATCATGATAGCCGAAACGGGTAAATTTATCACTGGGAATTTTTACTTTATAATGAAAAATTACAGTATACGATGTTCCGGGCGCTATGGGCGCGCTCGGTGTTAATTCGATAATATCCGCTATATTTTTATACCGCCGCCATACCAGAGGTTTATTTGTGTGCTCCACAACACTTTCAATAGTCGTATGTCCTCTTTCTTCGTCTTTAGCGTAATAAAATCGTTTCAAATACTCCTCTGAGAAACGCTTACCTAAAGGAGTAGTTTTACTTGAAAAACTATTTGCCCAGTCATGAAATAATAATTGATACAATGTATCATTAGAAGTATTTTGATAGGTTATTTCTTGTTTTATCGAAAGTGTTTTTTGATCTGTATCCAATCCAACATCCATGGTGATTAGGTGCTGACTCTGGATTTGACAGGACAGAGCAAACAGGAATATACAAGAAATGAGTTTTAAGCTTTTCAATGTTTTATGGATTAGGTACTTGTCTCGATACTATTGATTTTAAATCTTTTAACGAATTAAGTAGCGTAAGGTAATTAAGAGGGTAGAATTTAAAATAAAGGGAACCATAATCTGAACTAGGATGATTCCCTTTATCTTTTAGATCTTTAAAAATTAGGACTTAAATTGTATTCCCCATAGAATTTATTGAGGATATCCAATACTTCATCAGGAGTGTCAACCACGTGCACTAGATCAAGATCTCCCGGACTTATATTTGTAAAACGATCCAGCAAGGTGCTTTGTACCCAATCCATCAAACCACCCCAAAATTCAGTGCTCACCAATATAATCGGAAATTTAGCAATTTTCTTTGTTTGAATTAGGGTGATAGCTTCGAATAGTTCATCCAGGGTTCCAAAACCACCCGGCATTACGACAAACCCTTGAGAGTACTTGACAAACATTACTTTTCTGACAAAAAAGTAATCAAAGTCAAGGCTTTTATCGCTATCAATATATGGATTATCATGTTGCTCAAATGGTAGCTCTATATTTAGTCCAACAGAGGTACCTCCTCCCAAATGTGCTCCTTTGTTTCCTGCCTCCATGATTCCCGGGCCACCACCGGTAATTACGCCATAACCATGGTCTACAATTTTTTTTGCGACATCTACGGCTAATTTATAATATTTGTCATCTGTTTTGGTTCTGGCAGAACCGAAAATGGAAACGCAGGGTCCGATTTTACTCATCTTTTCAAAACCATTAACAAATTCTCCCATGATTTTAAAAATAGCCCATGAATCATTTGTTTTTATCTCGTTCCATCCTTTATGACGTTGTTCTTTTCTCATATTTGATATGCTTGATTATTTGATTAGTTGGTTGATAGTGTTTTAATCTCAAATTCCTTTTTCAAAAATTTTGCGGTATAGCTTTTTTTGTCTTTTATAATTTGTTCAGGTGTACCTTTGGCAACAACTTCGCCGCCATTTTTACCTCCTTCATATCCGATATCAATGATGTAATCTGCTGTTTTTACTACATCAAGATTATGTTCTATAATTAGTACTGTGTTCCCCTTGTCTACCAGTTTATTAAGTACGTCCATGAGGACACGGATATCCTCAAAATGTAGTCCGGTTGTAGGCTCATCAAGAATATAAAAAGTATTACCTGTATCACGTTTTGAAAGCTCTGAAGCTAATTTAATTCGCTGTGCCTCTCCACCGGATAGTGTGGTTGATTGCTGCCCCAAGGTAATATATCCTAAGCCAACATTCTGTATAGTTTTTAGTTTTCTGAATATTTTTGGAATATGTTCGAAGAAATGACAAGCTTCGTTGATAGTCATTCCCAACACATCTGCTATTGATTTACCCTTATAACGAATCTCTAAAGTTTCTCTGTTAAAGCGTTTACCCTGACAGGTTTCACATTCTACATAAACATCTGGCAGAAAATTCATTTCAATGACCCGTAAGCCACCTCCTTTACACGTTTCGCATCTTCCGCCCGTAACATTGAAGCTAAACCTACCGGGTTTGTACCCTCGAATCATTGCTTCGGGGGTTTTTGCAAATAAGGAACGTATTTCTGAAAAGACGCCTGTATACGTTGCAGGGTTGGAGCGCGGTGTTCTTCCAATTGGGGATTGGTTGATATCAATGACCTTATCCAGATTTTTTAATCCTGTGATGCTTTTATACGGCATAGGTTCCTTAACACCGTTAAAATAGTAAGCATTAAGAATAGGATAGAGGGTTTCATTAATTAGTGTGGACTTACCACTTCCTGAAACACCTGTCACTGCAATCATTTTACCCAGAGGTATTTCGATAGAAACATTCTTCAAATTATTGCCCGTAGCTCCTTTCAGGGAGATTTTCTTACCATTTCCTTTTCTTCGTTTCTGCGGAATGGCGATTTCCTTTTTACCGCTTAGGTAATCAGCGGTAAGGGTGTCATGTGTTAGCAACTCCGCAGGAGTACCTTCACTTATGATTTCTCCTCCATGTTTACCTGCTCTTGGGCCGATATCAATCACGTGATCTGCGCGCTCGATCATATCCTTATCGTGTTCGACAACGATCACCGAATTTCCAATATCTCTTAATTGTATTAATGAGTTTATCAGCTTTTCGTTATCTCTTTGATGCAATCCAATACTTGGCTCATCAAGAATGTAAAGTACACCGACAAGCTGTGATCCTATTTGTGTTGCTAATCTTATACGTTGTGCTTCACCACCAGATAATGACTTACTACTTCTATTAAGAGAAAGGTAGGTAAGTCCAACATCAATTAAGAATTGTAATCTCGCGTTTATTTCTTTTAAGATTTCTTCAGCAATGGTAGCTTGCTTATTACTTAGATGTTTTGGAAGCGAGCTAAACCAATCAGCAAGCTCAATGATGTCCATATGTGCAAGCTGCGCGATGTTTTTTTTATTAACTTTAAAATATAATGATTCTTTGCGTAGGCGTGTGCCTTCACATTCAGGACATTTTATATTGTCCATATACTCCTTTGCCCAGCGCTTTAACGATGTTGAATCATTAGCGTTATAGGTGTTTTCAATAAATGTTGCAACACCTTCAAAATCTATTTTATAAGCTCTCGATACTCCCAGGGTACTGCTGTCTACTGTGAATGAATCTTTACCTCCATAAAGAATCATTTGCAAAGCATCGTCGGGAATATTAGCTATTGGATCTGAAAGTTTAAAATCAAATCGCTTAGCTATTAAATCCAATTGCTTAAATATCCAATTATTTTTTTGTGGTCCATGAGGACTTAGTCCACCACTTTTAATTGATTTTGAGTTATCGGGAATAATTTTTTTAATATTCACTTCGTATAAGCTACCGATACCGTTACATTTTGGACAAGCGCCTTTTGGTGAATTAAATGAAAAGTTGTTAGGCTCAGGATTTGGATATGATATTCCAGATGTGGGACACATTAAACTACGACTAAAATAACGAGCTTCATCAGATCCTTCTTCTATCACCATGAGCACATCATCTCCATGATACATGGCTGTATTGATGGTTTCCATTAAACGTTTAGAATTGTCCTGTTGGTCAGTAATTTTTAAACGATCTATGACAATCTCTATATCATGAACTTTGTAGCGATCAAGTTTTAACCCTTTTGTAATATCAACAATCTCACCATCCGTTCTCACTTTTACAAAACCCTGCTTACCTATTTGTTCAAATAGTTCGCGATAATGCCCTTTACGAGATCGTATGACCGGGGCCAAAATGTTTATTTTTTTTCCTTCAAAATCCTGTATGATCAAATCTCGTATCTGCTCATCGCTGTAGCTTACCATTTTTTCGCCCGTGTTGTAACTGTAAGCATCGCTTGCACGAGAGAATAACAATCGTAAAAAATCGTAGATTTCGGTAATGGTTCCCACAGTACTACGCGGACTTTTACTAGTCGTTTTTTGCTCAATGGCGATAACAGGTGAGAGGCCATCGATTTTGTCTACATCAGGACGCTCCAAACCGCCAAGAAACTGACGGGCATAGGCCGAGAAAGTCTCGATATAGCGTCTTTGACCCTCGGCATAAATTGTGTCAAAAGCTAATGAAGATTTACCGGATCCCGATAACCCCGTGATCACTACTAGCTTTTCTCGAGGTATTGATACGTCGATATTTTTTAAATTATGCACACGAGCACCAAGTACTTCTATATTATCTTCTGAAACCACCATAAATTTTAAACCAAGATTGCAAATGTAGGTATTTGTTGTGTTATTGTAAAATACCCGAAGTTTGTGTTGTGTTAAAGCGGTGTTATAATTAGTTTTAGCATGGTTAAGCGTATTTTAAATTTTTATAATACTCAAAAGCTTCTTTAAGTAACGCTTCATCCACCGTGCAGTTAAAAGCTGCTTTTCCAATAGCTTCTAAAAGCACGAAATATACGGTATCGTTTTCATTTTTTTTATCATGAATTAATAAAGAAAGGATAGCATCATGATGAGATGAATCTATGGATATTTTAGGGAAGGTTGTAAGTATAATTTTAGAAATCTCTTCCAGAGCAGTGGAGGATAAAGTTAAACATTTTGTAGATAAATATGCCTCCATAATCATGCCTATGGCAATAGCTTCTCCATGTAACAGCGTTTCTTTTTGAGGATGTGTAAGATAAAAGGATTCAATCGCATGGCCTAAGGTGTGCCCGTAGTTTAGATATTTACGAATACCTTGTTCGGTAGGATCTTGGATTACGATGTTATTTTTAATCACGACAGACTCGTATATTAGATTCTCTAGATCATTAGACGAGAGTTGCGATAAATCCGACAGCTTTTGCCAATAGCCTAGATCCTGTATAAGACCATGCTTCAACATTTCTGCCAACCCGCTACGCATTTGATTTGCAGGAAGTGTTTGTAAATAGTTGCTATCTATCACTACCATTTCTGACTCACTAATAACACCTACCATATTCTTTAGATTGCCTAAATCCACACCGGTTTTGCCACCTACAGAGGCATCCACCATAGCGAGTAGTGTGGTAGGTACATTAATGAAAGAGATTCCCCTTTTGTACGTGCAGGCAACAAAACCGCCCAGATCTGTAACAACCCCACCTCCAAGATTTATTAGTAAACTCTTTCGGTCAGCCCCCAATTCGGACAAAGCGTTCCAAACGCCCGTGCAGGTATCAATCGTTTTATTGATTTCACCAGCTTCAATTTCGATAACCTCAATTGATAGTTCTGTTTGTAGAAAAGTTAAAAAGGTTGCCAAGCAGAATTCCTGCGAATTGGTATCAACTAATATAAAAATTTTGGAAGGCTTGTTTTTGTTTAGATATTGATTTATTGCATCGTATCCTGAGGTGTTAAAATAGACGACGGAATCTTTGGAAACTATGGGTGTCATAAAAAGAATTATTTATGTAACGAAATTAAGGAGAAATAATAATAATTATTTTGATTTAGAATATATTTGCACGAATTGTAATAACCATTTATAAAAAGTGTTTTAATTTGGTTATTCATAAAAAATTACTATTTATTTTTAGAATTTTCTATTGTAATGAAGAATATCACTACACTTTTTGAGAATACCAAAGTTGCTTTTGCACTAAAAAGTGATTCAGAACTTGAGCGAGCTTACTTTTTATTCAAGATGATCGCTAACGAACCTTTGGTGCGTATTGGAACAGCCATGACAAATTTTGCGTTGAAGGCACACTTGCCCGTAAAAAAGTTGATTAGAGCAACTGTTTTTGATCATTTTTGCGGAGGCGTTAATGAAGAAGATTGTGTGAACGTTATCGATAGTATGTATGAAAAAGGAGTGGCATCGGTATTGGATTATTCTGTGGAGGGAAAAGAAGAAGAAAAGCATTTTGATGCTACCTTAGATAAGATTCTCAAAATCATTGATTTTGCTGATGAGAAAGATGCCGTTCCCTTTGCTGTATTTAAACCTACTGGATTTGGAAGATTTTTGATTTGGCAAAAAAAGACAGAAGGTACGGCATTAACCGAAAAGGAAGAGCAGGAGTGGGAGAGGATCGTTGCTCGATTTGAAAAAGTTTGTCAGAAGGCATACGATTGCGATATCGCACTGCTGATTGATGGAGAGGAAAGTTGGATGCAAGATGCTGCAGATGAGCTTGTAGGGGTGATGATGCGAAAATTTAATAAAGAAAAAGCTATTGTATATAACACCTTACAATTATATCGCCATGATCGTTTTGAATACTTATTAAAGTTACATGAAGAGTCAAAAGCTTACGGATTTAAAATAGGGATGAAGATCGTGCGCGGGGCATATATGGAAAAAGAAATTGAACGTGCCGAAGAAAAAGGATATTCATCGCCAATTTGCGAGAGTAAAGAAGCGACAGATACAAACTTCAACTTAGCGTTGCAATACATATTGGAACACAATGAGGACATAGCGGTTTTCATAGGAACACACAATGAAAGAAGTAGTTACCTGGCTTTGAGTATTATGGAAAATTTGGGAATAGATAAAAATGATCCAAAAGTGTGGTTAGGACAACTTTATGGGATGAGTGATCATATTAGCTTTAATTTGGCTAACGAAGGTTATAACGTGGCAAAGTACCTTCCATTTGGACCAGTGCGTGATGTAATGCCATATTTAATACGTAGAGCAGAAGAGAATACATCGGTTGCAGGTCAAACCAGTAGAGAACTAAACTTGCTGTCTCAAGAAAGGAAAAGAAGAAAATTGTAAAAAGAAGGTATTTTGATTATAGATCAATTATTTGAAAATAAAGATTATTCTGCTTCAAAATTAGAAAGCAAAGAATACGATTCCTGTGTCTTCAAGAATTGTAATTTTACTGAAGTCGATTTTGCCGGAGTTTCTTTTTTGAGCTGTGAATTTGTGACTTGTAATTTTACTTCAGTTCAGCTAAAACAAACCTCGTTTCAAGAAGCTTCTTTTAACGAATGTAAGATGTTGGGATTTTCATTTGATAAATGCAATTCGTTTTTATTCTCAGCAACTTTTGAGTCCTGTCAGTTGGATTATTCTAATTTTTCAAATTATAGCATCAAAACTACAATTTTTAAGGACTGTAGCTTACTCGGGAGTGTTTTTACAAATGCCAATATCTCTCAAGTAGTTTTTGATGCTTGTGATTTGAAAAATGCAATTTTTGAGAATACCGTTGCAAAAAAAACTGATTTTACAACAGCTCGCAATTATATTATTGACCCAGAAAATAATGTGTTGACTAAAGCAAAGTTTATAACAGATGGATTACCGGGATTACTTGTAAAGTATAACTTGGATCTTAAAAGATAAAAACAAGTAAGCTAGTTTATTTAGATACGTTCTGTATCGTAGCAATGCTATCGCAATTTTTTACTTTTATTACGATTTCTTGTGCTTTTGTTTCTCCTTGTATGTTATAAATATTACAGGAATCAAGTTTTGTAGTACTTGACGAAAAATCCACATTTCCCTCGACCAAAATGGTCGAAATATCTGAAGTATCAAGGCGCATCACCTGCATTTGTTTTATAGCTTCTTGAGAAAAAACACGATCTTTGATTCTTATATTTTTGAGCACTCGGGCATTTGGACTATAATCACAAGAAGTACGTTTACCTCCCAAAAAAAAGGCTAACAAAATCAAACCAATAGTAAAACCCCCTAAATAATACCCAATCCGATGGACTAACTTCATTTTTCAAAATAAATAATTGAGGTCAAAAGTAGGGAAAGTTTTTAAGGTGCTAAAGAATTAACAAGACGATCTTTTATTGAAATTTAGTATTGGATCTAATTACAATATTAGTAAATTAATGTCTCTGTAAGAGAGATCAAACCATTCGGCAACGGGTTTGCTGGTTAAAATTCCATGATAAAAATATAGTCCATTTTTGAGTCCCCTGTCAAATCTTACTGCGTTTTCGATGCCTCCTGCATCACCGATTTGTAGTAAATACGGGGTGAATATGTTACTAATGGAGAGCGAAGATGTTTTAGCAAACCGCGAAGGAATGTTTGGTACACAATAGTGGGTTACACCATGTTTTTCAAAGGTTGGATGATCATGAGAAGTAACCTCGCTGGTTTCAAAACACCCGCCCATGTCTATACTCACATCAATCACAACTGCGCCGGTTTTCATGCGTTCTACCATTTCTTCGGTAACAATTATTGGAGAGCGGTTTTTACCTCGCACGGCACCAATTACGACATCACAACGACGTAAAGCTTTCATTAAATTTTTTGGTTGAATAGTCGAGGTGTATAAAGGACGGCCTATATGTGTTTGCAGACACCGTAATTTTGTAATGGAGTTATCAAAAACCTTAACATTGGCTCCAAGACCAATAGCAGAACGCGCTGCAAATTCTCCAACGGTACCTGCTCCAATGATCACAACCTCTACAGGAGGAACACCACTAATATTGCCCATCATGAGTCCACTTCCCTTTATGGCACTACTCATTAATTCTGACGCGATGAGTACGGCAGATGTTCCTGCAATTTCGCTAAGCGCTCTCACGGCCGGATATGCTCCGTCAGCATCTCTAATAAACTCAAATCCTATTGCGGTTATTCTCTTTTTTGCCAGTTCTTGAAAATATTCTTTGCACTGTGTTTTAAGTTGTAAGGCCGATATAAGTACGGTTTGAGGATTAAAATGTTTAAGTTCTTCAGAGGATGGTGGTTCTACCTTCAATACGATAGGGCATCCAAAAACTTTACTTTTATCATTAGTTATTTCGGCACCGGCTTCACTGTATTCCTTATCTGTAAAGCTGGCACTTAATCCTGCGTTTGCTTCGATAAGTACACGATGACCATGTGCTGTTAATGCGGCGACTGCATCTGGAGTAAGACAGACTCTTTTCTCTTGATAGTGTGTTTCCTTGGGAATTCCGATAAATAATTTACCTTGTTTTCGCTCTACCTCGATCATTTCTTCCTGTGGAATCAACTGTTCTCGAGTGAAAGGGGATGTGGGTCTGCTCATTTGTGTGATGTTGTATGCTTCAAATTAAGAATAAAAAAGGAAATAAAGCAAATATCATTGCAGAGATTATTGGTAGATAGGCAGTAAAACTTTTTTACAAAATTTATTTATCTGAATTTATTCCACCAGCGCTTCCGGTCACGAGGCAATAAGGAATCCATTTCACTAATGTCAATATTATGGATTTTGTCGAAGACTTTAACTCGAATAGCATATAGCAATGCTAATATTATAATGATAAAGGGAGCAATATAAAATATTTCAACCTCATCAACATTTGATATATCGTCCCTAATTACAGAAATAAGTTGTAAAATGTACATGCTAAGGGGAATGAGGATTACAAGATACCACCAGTGTCTGCATGTAAAAAACCAGATAAGTAAAAGGATTATGGGTATAAACTTACCCATAATCATCCAGCCAAAAACGCCTACATTTTGATAGTATGGACTTTTGTAAGTAAATAAAAACGTTTCCCATACATCTCCATCCGGCAAACTTTGGTACAGATAGAAAATGTATGGAGTAAACGAGATGAGAATGACCGCGATACTACCCGTTAGTAGGTATCTTGATTTTTGATTTCTCAACTGATTGGATGGTTCTTTGCTGGTTGGAATCATTTTGTGTGGGGTTGGGATTGTCAATACGATCACCTATAGTATAAAATGTATAGGCGCTAGCAGCAAAAAATAAACTAAAAATAATTGTTGTAATCTTCATCTCTTAGGTTTTAAAAATTATTACACAAACGTATAAGAAATGATATTATCAAGCTTTGAGAATTTTTAAGTATCTTTGCGCCCGTTTTAAAAGTATATTTTTCTACTAAAAAACGTTAATTTTAACAGGAAGTTCTGTTAAAACAATGTTTTATTTCGTTAAAATACAAGTAAAAAGGGTTTTTAAAGATATAAGTTTTATCACGTAGGAAAAAACATATATTAGTTAAATTTTGATATCACTATATTTTTAACTTTATCTTAACTAATTTTTAATACTCTAAGTCCGTTTTTTTGTATTTCTACCCTCAAATTGTGGTAATTATTTGGTAAAAACTCTTGCATTTTTTCCGGCCACTCGATAAAAACAAAAGCATCCTCATATAGGTAGTCATCTAAGCCAGAATCTAAAATTTCATTTGTATTCTCAAGACGATATAAATCAAAATGATAAATTTTGCCCTGCGTTCCCTGATATTCATTTACGAGAGAATAGGTTGGGCTAGAGATGGTATCTTTGACACCAAGTTGTTTACATAATTCCTTAATTAATGTTGTTTTACCCGCGCCCATAGGCGCATCGAACAAGAAAATTTTTGAAGAAGCATTGTTCAAAATTTGATGTGCTACTTCGTCAATAGTGTCTAAGGTATATTCAAAGGTCATAAACGATCACATTAACTAGTTACTTATCTCGGCTTAAGAACTACAAAAGGAATAATCATTTCTTCCAGTGAAACTCCCCCATGTTGATAGGTGTTCCTGTAGTAACCTACATAGTGATTATAGTTGTTTGGATATGCGAAAAAATAATCTCCTTTTGCAAAAATAAATGAGCTACTCATATTAATTGCAGGTAAATGTATTTTTTTTGGGTCCGTAGCTGCTAGCACTTCTTTATCTTCATAGGTTAGGCTTTTTCCTGTTTTGTATCGTAGGTTTAAGCTAGTATTTTTATCTCCGATCACTTTGGAGGGGTTCTTTACATTAATTGTTCCGTGATCAGTGGTTATCAATAATTTAAATCCAAGTTGCTGAGCTTGTTGAATCATTTCCAAAAGCGGAGAGTTTTTGAACCAGCTTTGAGTTAGGGACCTATATGATTTATCGTTAGAAGCTAGTTCTTTGATCACCTCAAGTTCGGTTTTACTGTGCGAGAGCATATCCACAAAGTTGTAAACAACTACAGTAAGATCGTTGTCCTTTAATCCTTTAAAATTTTCGGCTAGCGTCCTTCCAGATTTCTCGTTTGTAATTTTATAATACTCGTGTTTGATAGTGAGGCCTAATCTTTTTAGTTGACGTTCTAAAAATTCATTCTCATTCATATTTTTCCCTCCCTCATCCGTATCATTGAGCCATAAGTCAGGGTGTAGCTTTTCCATATCTGATGGCATAAGTCCTGAGAATATAGCGTTTCGAGCATATTGAGTGGCTGTAGGTAATATGCTATAGTAAGAGCTTTCTTGCTCTTTTTTATAATAGTTGTTTACTATAGGCTCAAAGGATTTCCATTGATCAAACCGTAAATTATCAATTACTATCAATAAAGTAGGTTGCTCCTTGCTAAGCTCAGGGACTACTTTTTCTTTGAAAAGCGTATGAGACATTATAGGAGCTTGGTTACTACCATCAAACCATTCTGGATAATTTTTATCTACAAATTTGCAGAATTGAGAATTGGCTTCCGTCTTTTGAGACTCTAAGATTTCAAACATGCCGGTGTCCTCAATGTTTTCTAGTTGCAACTCCCAATAGAGTAGTCGTTGATATAATTCTGCCCATCCTTCATAGCTATTGACCATAGCCATATCCATTGCAATTTTTCTAAATTCCTGTTGGTAATTGGAAGTGGTTTTTTCTGAAATTAGCCGGGAATGGTCCAAGTTCTTTTTGAGACTTAACAGAATTTGATTAGGGTTAACAGGCTTAATAAGATAATCTGCAATTTTGCTTCCGATCGCCTCTTCCATAATGTATTCTTCCTCACTTTTGGTAATCATTACCACAGGCAAGCTATCGTTTTTTTCTTTAATCTCGGCGAGGGTTTCTATACCTGAAAGACCAGGCATGTTCTCGTCCAAAAAGACAATGTCAAACTGACTGTCATCTAAGATTTCGAGTGCTTCGGTTCCACTTTGACATTTGGTAACTTCATAGTTCTTTTTCTCCAAAAAAAGGATATGTGGTTTTAACAAGTCAATTTCATCATCTACCCAAAGTATTTTAATTGTATTCATTGTGTGTCTTTTTTTTATTTAAATAGCTCTCATTCTTCTTTTCTCAATCCTAAAATACAAACCTCATGTATAGCTCGTTACTTTGAAGCTAATCAGTATATTTGTCATCCACAAAAGATATGGAATTTGAAGAAGAGAAATAAGCTTAAAATATTAAACGATCCAATTTACGGATTTATTACGCTCCCAAATGAACTAATTTTTGATTTAATAGAGCATAAGTTTTTTCAAAGATTACGAAGGATTTCACAAATGGGACTATCCTATCTTGTGTATCCCGGGGCACATCATACAAGATTGCATCATGCCCTAGGGTGCATGTTTCTAATGCAAAAAGCAGTGCGAGTACTTCGTTTTAAAGGAGTTGCTATTTCTGACGAAGAGGAACAAGCATTGTATATCGCAATTTTATTACATGATATTGGACATGGTCCATTCTCTCATGCAATGGAGCATAGCATCGTAAATGGTATCAGTCATGAGGCTATTTCTCTTAAATTCATGGAAGAAATTAATTCAGAATTTAACGGGAGTTTAACGTTGGCAATCCGAATTTTTAAGGGAGAATATCATCGTAACTTTTTGCATCAGTTAATCTCGGGTCAATTAGATATGGATCGCCTGGATTATTTAAAGCGAGATAGTTTTTATACAGGTGTTTCGGAAGGGAATATTAATAGTGAACGCATAATCACCATGTTGACGGTTGTCGAGGATGAACTCGTGGTTGAGGAAAAAGGTATTTATTCTGTTGAAAAATTTCTACTTTCTCGAAGATTAATGTACTGGCAGGTATATTTGCATAAAACCAGTCTGGTAGCAGAAAATTTATTAATCAGGGTACTTAAGCGGGCCAACGAGTTAGTTGAAGAAGGTTGTACGTTGCCGGCTAGTAATGCACTAACTTTTTTCCTGCAACACACAATAAAAGAAGAAAATTTTACGAGTGAGGTGTTGAGCTTATTTGCAAAGTTAGACGATTATGATATCGTAGCAGCAATGAAAGCATGGACCACTTGCGATGATTTTGTGTTGTCAAAGTTATCGACTATGTTGCTAAATCGCGATCTATTAAAAATAAAAATTAAGAAAAAACCGTTTAAATTAGAGAAAATTGAAAAATTAACCACCAATATTGAACAAAAGTTTGGGATATCTGAAAAAGAAGCACAATATTTTGTCTTTACCGGAAAAATTTCTAATCAAGCGTATAATCAAAATAAACAGAATATTAATATTTTGTTAAAAACAGGTAAGATAGTTGATATAGTGAAGGCTACGGATCAATTTAATCTAAAGGCACTATCAAAACCGGTGGACAAATATTTTATATGTTACCCAAAAGGTCAGAATTAACACATTTTTTATACTTTTGCTAGAATGATTTTTACAGCAACACAAATTGCAGGAATTCTAAACGGTGAAATCGAAGGCGATGAAACTGTAGAGGTATCCAAACTTGCCAAAATTGAAGAAGGTACGAAGGGGTCGTTGACTTTTTTGTCCAATCCAAAATATACTCAATATATTTATTCTACAGATGCATCCATAACAATTGTAGATAAAAATTTTGAAGCAGAGTCTGAGATTTCTACAACTCTTATACGGGTAGAGGACGCTTATAAGGCTTTCTCGCAACTTTTGGAGTATTATAATATGGTAAAGATGAATAAGGTTGGTGTAGAACAACCGGTCTTTATTTCTGGAACTGCCAAGTATGGAGAGAATATTTATTTAGGTGCTTTTGCATATTTGGGAGAGAATGTTGTTATTGGTAAAAATGCTAAGATCTATCCAAATGTATACATTGGAGATAATGTTACTTTGGGAGATAATGTCGTTGTTTTTGCAGGAGCCAAAATATATTCAGAGACAAAAATAGGAACGAACTGTGTAATTCATAGTGGAGTTATTATTGGTGCTGATGGCTTTGGTTTTGTGCCCAATGAGAAGGGGGAGTATAGTAAAGTCCCTCAAACAGGAAATGTTATCATAGAAGATAACGTAGATGTTGGAGCAGGAACTTCGATTGATAGAGCAACATTAGGATCTACTATTATACGTAGAGGGGTTAAAATGGATAATCAAATTCAAATAGCGCATAATGTTGAAATTGGAGAGCATACCGCAATAGCTGCTCAAACCGGAATTGCTGGATCCACCAAAATTGGCAAATTTTGTCTTATTGGCGGACAAGTGGGAATTGCTGGTCATCTTACTATTGGAGATAATGTTAGAATACAAGCGCAATCAGGAATTGGTAGAAATATAAAAGAAGGTGAAGTAATACAAGGTTCACCGGCGTTGGCATATGGGGATTTTAATAAATCCTATGTACATTTTAAAAATTTGCCAAAGATTGTTGATAGAATTTACGAACTAGAGAAAAAGACAGATAGCAATGAGTAATGCCGTTGTAAGTAAACAAAGAACTATAGAAAAGGAAGTGGAGCTTACAGGAGTGGGTCTTCATACCGGTAAAGAAGTTAAACTAACCTTCAAACCAGCACCAGCTAATCACGGCTATGCTTTTTGTCGTGTCGACCTTGAGGGGAGCCCGATTATAGAAGCCGATGCCAATTATGTGGTGAACACGCAACGAGGGACTAACCTTGAAAAAAACGGAGTAAGTATACAAACCTCAGAGCATGTATTGGCAGCATGCGTAGGGCTTGAGATCGATAACTTGTTGATAGAGCTCAATGCATCTGAACCTCCAATAATGGATGGATCAAGTAAATATTTTATCGAAGCTCTCGAAAAAGCCGGTATTATAGAGCTTGAAGCACCCCGTGATGAATATATAGTAAAAGACGTTATTTCTTATACGGATGAGGAGTCTGGAAGCGAAATAATTGTAATGCCATCAGATGAGTATCAGATTACTACGATGGTGGATTTTGGAACAAAGGTACTTGGAACCCAAAATGCTTCGCTGAAACATCTGTCAGAATTTAAAACTGAGATAGCTGATGCAAGAACTTTCAGTTTTCTTCACGAATTGGAAATGTTATTAGAACATGGGTTAATTAAAGGTGGGGATCTTAACAATGCTATCGTGTATGTAGATAAAGAATTGAAACCGGATACGATGGAAAAGCTAAAAGTAGCTTTCGGCAAAGATTCTATAGCTATCAAACCAAATGGTATTCTTGATAACTTGACTTTACATTATCCTAACGAAGCAGCACGTCATAAATTACTCGATGTAATAGGTGATCTAGCATTGATAGGAACCCGTATTCGTGGAAAAATAATCGCAAACAAACCGGGTCATTATGTCAATACTCAGTTTGCAAAAAAAATGGCTAAAATTATTAAAATTGAAAAGCGTAATAAAGTTCCGCATTTCGATCTTACTAAAGAGCCTCTGATGAATATCAATAAAATTATGGAAATGCTTCCGCACAGACCTCCATTTTTATTGATAGACAGAATTCTTGAAATGTCAGATAAGCATGTCGTCGGACTAAAGAATGTTACAATGAACGAACCGTTTTTTGTAGGTCATTTTCCGGGAGCACCTGTGATGCCCGGAGTTCTGCAAGTAGAAGCGATGGCTCAAACAGGTGGTATATTAGCGTTGAGTACTGTACCTGATCCAGAAAATTATCTCACTTACTTTATGAAAATTGATAAGGTTAAGTTTAAACAACAAGTTTTACCAGGAGATACTTTAATATTTAAATTAGAATTGATTACGCCAATACGAAGAGGTATTTGTCATATGCAAGCATTTGCCTATGCAAATGATAAACTTGTAACCGAAGCAGAATTGATGGCGCAAATCGTAAAATCCAAATAATAAATAAATGAATCAACCTTTAGCATATGTTCATCCCGGAGCAAAAATAGCAAAGAATGTTGTTATCGAGCCATTTACAACTATTCATGGCAACGTAGTCATTGGAGAAGGAACTTGGATCGGCTCTAATGTAACCATTATGGAAGGTGCACGTATCGGGAAGAATTGTAGTATTTTTCCTGGAGCTGTAATTTCCGCTATTCCACAGGATAAAAAATTCAATGATGAAGATACAGTAACCGAAATTGGTGATAATACAACCATTAGAGAGTGTGTGACTATCAACAGAGGAACTACTGATAGGATGAAAACTAAAATCGGTAAGAATTGTTGGATTATGGCTTATTGTCATATTGCACACGATTGTATCATTGGAGATAACTGTATTTTCTCCAATAACAGTACCCTTGCCGGTCATATTAATGTAGGCAACGATGTGGTGTTAGCAGGCATGGCTGCTGTTCAGCAGTTTTGTAGTATAGGAAATCATGCATTTGTAACCGGTGGTTCTTTAGTTCGTAAAGATGTGCCACCATACGTAAAAGCAGGTAGGGAGCCCTTGTCGTATGTTGGAATCAACAGTATCGGTTTACGTCGCAGAGGATTTTCAACCGAAAAGATTAGAGAAATTCAGAACATATACCGAATTTTATATCAACGTAACTATAATAATACGCAAGCGGTAGCAATAATTGAAGCAGAGATGGAAGCTACACCAGAACGTGATGAGGTATTAGAATTTATTAAGAATTCTCAAAGAGGAATAATGAAAGGTTATTTTTCGAACTAAGTAATAGAAAAAATTATAATTTAGAAGACAAGCAGCATGGCAAGTACAAGTGATATAAGAAATGGATTATGTATCAAATATAATCATGATATTTATAAAGTAATAGAGTTTTTACATGTGAAGCCGGGAAAAGGTCCTGCGTTTGTAAGGACTAAGCTCAAAAGTGTTACGTCTGGAAAAGTAATAGATAATACATTTTCTGCTGGACACAAAATTGATGATGTACGAGTTGAAACTCACAAATTTCAATTTTTATATGCCGAGGGAGATACGTATCACTTTATGAATACAGAGGATTACAATCAAATTACTCTGCAAAAGTCTACGTTGGATGCTCCTGACCTTTTGAAAGAGGGAGAAGTAGTAACCGTGATTATCAATTCTGAAGATCAAATGCCTTTATCTGTAGATATGCCGGCAAGTGTAATTCTGGAAGTCGCAAGTACAGAGCCGGGAGTTAAAGGTAATACGGCTACCAACGCTACAAAACCAGCTGTAGTAGAGACTGGTGCAGAAGTTATGGTGCCACTTTTTATCAATGAAGGGGATAAGATTCGAGTAGAAACCGAAAAAGGCTCTTACAAAGAAAGAATTAAAGAATAATTCGCTCATATGAAATTCTCTCAGGCGCATACACTACAGCAAATCTCGATGCTACTATCTTGTGAATACGTAGGAGATGCCGATTTTCCTGTTTTAGGAATGAATGAAATTCACGTGGTGACCGAAGGTGACATAGTTTTCGTGGATCATCCTAAATATTATGATAAAGCTTTAGAGAGTGCGGCAACCATCATTCTGATTAATAAAAAGGTAACATGCCCCGTAGGCAAAGCACTATTAATTTCGGATGATCCATTTAGAGATTTTAATAAACTCACGCAATATTTTAAACCCTTTGAAAAGGCTTCGGCTTTAGTGGCAAAAAGCGCGATTATAGGAAAAAACACGATTGTACAACCTGGTGCTTTTGTTGGTAACAATGTGCGAATTGGTGCTAATTGCATGATTCATGCAAATGTGACCCTTTACGATAATGTACGTATTGGTGATCATGTAACTATTCATGCCGGCAGCGTCTTAGGATCAGATGCCTTTTATTACAAAAACAGACCTTCTGGCTTTGATAAACTCAAGTCAGGCGGGAGTATACTTGTGGATGATCATGTAGATATTGGTTCACTTTGTACAATAGACCGAGGTGTAAGTGGTGATACTACTATTGGAGCCGGTACCAAAATTGATAATCAGGTACACATTGGTCATGATACGGTTATAGGAAAAAAATGCTTAATAGCATCACAGGTGGGTATTGCAGGCTGTGTTATTATTGAAGATGAAGTGACAATCTGGGGTCAAGTTGGTGTTACTAGTGGTATTACCATTGGTCATAAAGCTATTATCTCAGCGCAGTCCGGGATCAGTAAGTCTCTAGAGGGACATAAGAGTTATTTTGGAACTCCGGCAGACGATTTTAGAAAAAAATATAAAGAGATTGCTGCTATTAGAATGATACCAGAAATTATGGAAAAATTGAAGAAAGATGAGTAAAACAGAGAAGGAAATCGTAAAATCATTTTACGAAACAGATTTGATTCGCAATTTTGACTCGTTATCAGAGTTTCTACATCCAGAAATTGAATTATACTGGAATAGTAGTTTTGGTTTTAATAAAAAGGATTTCAAAGGTATACAAACAATGTTCAAAGAAATGTCGGCATCGTTTGAGAATTTTAGATGTGAAATTAGCCATTTGCTTTCCGAAGGAAATTCTGTTACTATACGATATACGTATTTTGCGAATATAATTGAGCAACCTGATAAAGAAGAAGCGATAGCGCATTTTATAGCGATATGGGAACTTAAGGATATGAAATTGTATCGAGGATATCAAATAAGTCAACAAGGAGACAATACACCTGAAAGTATGCGGTCATTTCTTTCAAAATAATTAAATTTTCATTTTAACTATCGTTTTCAAAAGCTTACTTTTGGGAACTTCAAATAAAAACAAAAATCATAACGCAATGAGTGTTTTAGTAAATAAAGATTCAAAAATTATTGTTCAAGGATTTACGGGAAGCGAAGGTACGTTTCACGCCGGTCAAATGATTGAATACGGCACAAATGTAGTTGGAGGTGTAACCCCTGGAAAAGGTGGTCAAAAACATCTTGATCGTCCAGTGTTTAATACCGTTAAGGAAGCGGTAGAGGAAGCTGGGGCAGATACCACTATTATTTTTGTACCACCTGCTTTTGCCGCCGATGCAATTATGGAAGCAGCCGACGCAGGTATAAAAGTGATCATTACTATTACTGAAGGTATCCCTGTTGCGGATATGATTAAAGCAGCAGAATATATTAAGGATAAAGGTTGTCGTTTGATAGGACCAAACTGTCCGGGTGTTATTACTCCGGGTGAAGCGAAAGTGGGTATTATGCCAGGTTTTGTCTTTAAAAAGGGAAACGTTGGTATTGTTTCAAAATCAGGAACGCTTACGTATGAAGCAGCTGATCAGGTTGTGAAGCAGGGATTAGGTATTACTACAGCTATTGGTATTGGTGGTGATCCAATTATCGGAACAACAACTAAAGAAGCTGTAGAATTGCTTATCAACGATCCGGAGACTGAATGTGTTGTTATGATTGGAGAAATTGGGGGTCAGTTAGAAGCTGAAGCTGCACAATGGATCAAAGATAGCGGTACGAAGAAACCTGTTGTAGGATTTATCGCTGGTGAAACTGCACCTGCCGGAAGAACTATGGGGCATGCTGGTGCTATTGTAGGAGGTAGTGAAGATACTGCCGCTGCAAAAAAAGCTATTATGCGAGAATGTGGGATCCATGTAGTTGATTCTCCAGCAGAAATTGGTAAAAAAGTAGCAGAGGTATTAGGATAATACTTTCTAAGATTTAAAATACATAAACCCTGTGAGAAATCACAGGGTTTATTATTGGTAGAGAACTGGTAATTCTTATATTTGATAAACATAAATTAACAACGCCAAAACATAGAGCACATGAATCTCTTACAAGGTAAAACAGCTATAATCACAGGTGCAAGCCGTGGGATAGGTAAAGGAATAGCAAGAATTTTTGCACAAAATGGTGCAAACGTAGTATTTACATATAGCTCCTCTGTAGAAGCTGCAAATGAGTTAGAAAAGGAACTTACTGATTTAGGAGTAAAAGCTAAAGGCTATCAGAGCAATGCAGCTAATTTTGAAGAAGCTCAAGAATTAATTAAAAATGTTCTGGAAAACTTCGACAGTATCGATATTCTAATCAATAATGCGGGAATTACTAAGGATAATCTTTTGATGCGTATGAGCGAAGAGGATTTTGATAAAGTAATCGAAGTAAATTTAAAGAGTGTTTTTAACATGACTAAAGCTGTTCAAAAAACCATGTTGAAGCAGCGTAAGGGGAGTATAATTAACATGAGTTCTGTAGTGGGAGTAAAAGGAAATGCCGGTCAGGCAAACTACGCAGCCTCAAAAGCGGGAATTATAGGGTTTTCAAAATCGGTGGCCTTAGAACTTGGATCACGTAACATTAGAAGTAATGTGGTCGCTCCAGGATTTATTGAAACTGAAATGACAGGAAAGCTCGATGAGAAAGTTGTCGAAGGATGGAGAAATGCCATTCCATTAAAAAGAGGAGGAACTCCAGAAGATATCGCAAATGCCTGTTTATTTTTGGCCAGTGATTTGAGCACATATGTTACAGGGCAAGTTCTTAATGTCGACGGAGGAATGCTCACCTAAGGTATTAACTAACTAATTATAATATGTAGCGAAGCGTGTAACAAAGATTTTTTTTATGTACTGCTTCTTGATATGCAAACAGAAACTATATTATTAATTGTAGTCGCATTCATAATTGCAATTGTTGTTGCGATGTTTCAGTATATCTATAAGTCAAAGCAAAGAACACGATTAACCGTGTTCTTTGCTTTTTTGCGCTTTATAACTATTTTTTCTATTCTAATTCTTTTAATAAATCCCAGTATAAAAAGTCGTACTTTCTACACTGTGCGTCCTACGTTGTTAGTTGTTGCAGACAACTCTTCGTCCATAGAGAATTTGGGATATCAGGAGCTGGCAAAAGAAACCTTACAACGATTCGAAGAAAGTTCGGCGTTACGTCAACGTTTTGAAATATCTCATTTTAACTTTTCAAACAGTGTTCATGATAGTTTACTTCTGAATTTCTCAGGTAACCAATCTAATATAGATCATGCGCTTACCGAACTTAATCAAGTATATCGTAATAGCAGGGCACCCATAATACTTTTGACCGATGGTAACCAAACCTTTGGGAATGCGTATCATTATCCCAACGCGAATTATAAACAGCAAGTATTTCCCATAGTATTAGGTGATTCCTCAAAGATTAAAGACGTTCGTATTAAGCAGCTCAATGTTAATCGATATGCTTATCTCAAGAATGATTTTCCGATAGAAGTTTTGGTAACATACAATGGGGATGCTCCCGTGAGTACAACTTTAGAAATCAGATCTAAGGATCGTGTTTTAAAAAGTAAGAAAGTCAACTTTAGCAAACAAAACAAGTCGATACGAATTCCCTTTAATCTTTCTGCAAATACGGTGGGGGTCACTACTTATTCTGCTACCATACTTCCGTTAAATAAGGAAAAAAATACAATTAATAATCAAAAGATTTTTGCAGTAGAAGTTATAGATCAAAAGACAAATATCTTAGTGGTAAGCGATATTATTCATCCTGATCTGGGAGCAATTAAAAAAAGTGTCGAAAGTAATGAGCGAAGTAGTATCACGATAAAAAAACCTGGTCAAGTAAGCAATTTGGATGGTTATGCAATGGTGATTCTGTATCAACCTACTTCTCAGTTTAAAAAAGTTTTACGGTTACTCGATGATACAAAAATTAATCGATTTACCATCGCTGGACGTCATACCGACTGGAATTTTTTGAATGCTGTTCAATCACGTTACAAGCATGACTATTCGAGACAAACGGAGTATTTTATACCTGAGTTTAATAGTGACTACAGAACTTTTTTAAGTGAAGACATAGGATTTGATAACTACCCTCCTTTATTAGGTAGATTTGGAGAATTGAAGATAAATGCGAAGTATGATGCATTATTGTACAAGGTAATTGGTTCAGTTCTTACATCTTCGCCATTATTAGCAACCATTGAAGAGCAAAATTCTCGAGAAACTATCCTTTTAGGAGAAGGACTTTGGAAATGGAGAATGTATTCGTTCAAAAATGATAAAAGCTTTGAAACGTTTGATGATTTCTTCAGCAATCTGATACAATACCTTTCTTCTTCTCAAAAAAGAAGTCGTTTAATGATTTTTGCAGAATCATTTTACTATAGCAATGCTCAGATAGTTATTAATGCAGAATATTTTACGAAAAATTACGAATTTGATGATAGAGCTAGTTTAGCTATTAATCTCAAAAAGGAAGAAACAGGTCAAGAGCTTACGTTCCCGATGATTCTTTCTAAAAATGCGTATCAAGTAGATCTGAGTAGTCTGAGTCCGGGTACCTACCAGTACACAGTAACTGTGAAGGGAGAAAGTTTACGTAAATCAGGAATTTTTAAGATTTTAGAATACGATGTTGAAAAGCAGTTTTTAAATGCTGATTTTTCAAAGCTACAAGCCTTGGCCGAGAATACAGATGGAAAACTATACACTGCCACAGCGTTTGATAGCTTACAGAACGACCTTTTAACAGATCCTCGATATCAGCCGATACAAAAGAGCAAAGAAAATATCGTATCTTTAATCGATTGGAAATATTTGTTACTTATCATGCTTTTCAGTCTCTCGATAGAATGGTTTCTAAGAAAATATTACGGAAAAATTTAAATCAAATTTATATATAGTGTTATGGAAAAATTACCCAAAATAGGAATTCCTATTCTAATATTAATAGTTGTACTCATCATTTTTATCTCCAAATCTACCGAGACTATAGGTTCTGGAGAAGCTGGGGTTTTATATAAAACCTTTGGTGGGGGAGTGGTAACTGATCAACCTCCACTGGGAGAAGGTTTTCATATTGTAGCTCCATGGAATAAAGTAATTACTTATGAAGTTAGACAACAAGAAGTATTTGAAAAGATGCAGGTACTATCTTCAAACGGTCTGGAGATTAAACTAGATGCTTCGGCATGGTTTCAGCCTAAATACGAGAAGCTTGGTTTGTTGCACCAGCAAAAAGGAGAAAATTATGTGGCAAGAGTTTTATTACCTACTATTAGATCCGCAGCAAGGAGTGTCGTAGGTAGATATACTCCAGAGCAATTATACTCAAGTAAGCGTGATGCAATTCAAAAAGAAATTTTTGAAGAAACTAAAAAAATTGTTGATGATCAGTTTATTCAACTTAATGAGATTTTAGTACGTGATGTTACGTTACCACCAACTATTAAAGATGCAATTGAACGTAAATTAAAGCAAGAGCAAGAATCTCTTGAATATGAATTTAGATTGACTAAGGCGGCAAAAGAAGCAGAGCGTCAAAAAATTGATGCCGAAGGTAAAGCTGAAGCCAACAGAATATTAAGTGCTTCTTTAACTGATAAGATTCTGCAAGAAAAAGGAATTCAGGCTACCGTAGAACTAGCCAAATCAAGTAATAGTAAAGTAGTAGTTATTGGTTCGGGTAAAGATGGAATGCCATTAATTCTAGGGAATCAATAAAAATTAAAGAAATTTATCTTGTTAATAAAAACACCCTGCTAGCGTCACGTTAGCAGGGTTTGTTTTATACTAGTTTTTTAAATCAATAGCTTGTTGTTTCCAATTGTCCCTTTCAATCCGTCCCGGAAAAAATTGAATCAATTGAGTGACTGCGTCAATATCCTCCTTGCTAAATTTGCTAATCTGATCGAAGGTGTAAATTCCGATACTATTGAGTTTTCCTTCTATAAACGGACCCACTCCACTTATGAGTTTCAGGTTGTCTTTTTGTGAAGGATCTGCCTTGCCAAAATTGTCAAAGTTTAAGGTTGGTTTTTTCGCCTCTGCCGGCACACCATTTCTATCTCGGGTTTTTACAGCTTTAATGTTAGAGGCAGGAGCCTCTGAGTTTACGGGACTTTTAGAAGTGAAGGTTGTATTTGCGATAGGTGTCTGCACACGCAGTACCTCCTTTTGGCGTTCGGTTCTTTTATATTCGCTGTTATTAACCCATTTTGAAAGGAACCAGCCCAAAACAAAAGCAAATAATAAGAGTGCAAAAAGACACCACCAATTGGACTCATTTGAAAAATCAAGCATAGTTGTAAAGTTTAGTTGATAATGATTTCTATTCTTCTATTTTTAGCTCTATTAGCTTCGGTATCATTTGGGACGATGGGGTTTGTTTCTCCTTTACTTTGAATTATAATTTTTTCTTCGGGTACGCCTTGGGAGATCAAATAATTCCTTACATTTTTTGCACGCTGTTTACCAAACCATACATTGTCTTCGTTGTTTCCTGCTGCATCGGTATGGCCTATAACTGTTATACTCTTAGTTGAATATTTCTTGAGATATATTAAAAGCTCTTTGGTGTACGCTATAAGTGCAGTGTCTGGTTTAAAATTATGAGCTCTAAATTTTGAATAGAGTATTTTTGTACGGATACTGTTTTCGTAAACTTTTAAACGAGCAGTGTCCATTTTTACTAACCTAATATCCAACAACTGGTTTTGATTAAGAGGATTAGTAGTGATAAAGATACGCTTATCGTTGATTTGATTTTCTACGAAGTACTTTTTTAAGCGCATTCCGCGTTTATTTTTCAAAATTGAATCCTTAGTAGATTCCGCAGCAGCACTATTAGATGCTATTTGAATCGTGGTGGCTGGATTTTTTTTAAGATATGCCTTTAAATCTTTCACCACAGTATTGAACGCAAGTGGTAGCACAATACTATCCGTATGAGGAATGATTTTGATGCCTGCGGGATAGGTTAAAATAGTGTCAGATGCATGGTTGAGAACTATTAATTTGTTAGAAAATTTACCAGTTGGGGGAATGAAACTGTCAGTGGCTTTGTCAAAGTATACAGTTTCGGAGGTTTCCTGATTAGTAGTGTAGCACCAATTGCAATTGTAATATGCCCACAAGGCAACAACCGAATATAGCAGAAAAACTAGGCAAGCGAATAAAGTCTTCATAATATAGTAGATAAATGGCACTTAAATGTAGGAATTTTTTTTCAATTTATCAATTGTAAAAATTTAGATATCATAAGGTTATGAGTGGTGTTTGATGTTTTTGCAAAAAAAACAAGAAGAATATTCTGTTTATATTTCTAATTTTTTATACTTTCGCAGAGTATTACAATAATAATGATAAAGAACAACGTACATCATCATCATCTTAACTATCTCGCTCCTGCGTGTTAGCTATGATTTTGTGTATGTAACAATCATATTTTATAACCCGTTTGAGCTAATCAAACGGGTTTTATTTTTTTAATTCGTTTTGTGTTTGCTCAACTAAACAAAGAAAAATGTCAAAAATTAAGATTGCTATTCAAAAAAGTGGACGCCTCAATGAAGATTCTGTCCAAATTCTCAAGGATTGTGGTATTTCTATAGATAACGGAAAGGATCAATTAAAAGCAGATACACGTAATTTTCCGATGGAGGTAATGTTTCTGCGTAATGGAGATATACCGCAGTACTTAAGAGATGGAGTAGTTGATATCGCGATTATCGGTGAAAATGTTCTAATTGAGAAAGGACAGGATATTACTGTAGCCGAGCGTCTTAACTTCTCAAAATGTAAAGTATCTCTGGCAGTTCCCAAAGATTTTGATTATAAAACTATCAAGGACCTTCAAGGCAAACGAATTGCCACTTCTTACCCCAATACGGTTAACACATATTTGAAGGAAAAGGGAATAACTGCCGATTTACACCAAATTTCAGGATCTGTTGAAATCGCTCCTAATATTGGCTTGGCAGATGCTATTTGCGATATAGTCTCCAGTGGTAGTACGCTATTTAAAAACAACCTGAAAGAGGTAGAAGTGATGTTGACTTCTGAAGCTGTTCTTGCAGTTTCACCAACTATCTCGGATGCTAATAAAGAACTTTTAAAGAAACTTCAGTTTAGAATACAAGCAGTGCTTAAAGCAAGAGCTTCAAAATATGTTTTGCTAAATGCGCCGAATGAAAAAATTGAAAAGATTGTAGCCATATTGCCTGGTATGCGCAGTCCAACAGTATTACCACTAGCCGAAGAAGGTTGGAGCTCTATTCATACGGTTGTGGATAAACACAAGTTTTGGGATATTCTCGACGAATTAAAAAATGAAGGTGCAGAAGGAATACTGGTGTGTCCAATTGAAAAAATGGTTTTATAAATACAAAAACATGAAGACAATTTATAATCCATCCAAAGACACATGGTCAGAAATTTTAGAGCGGCCTACGCAAACTTTTGAAGCGATTGAAGATACTGTAAAAAATGTTTTCAAAGCCATTAAAAGTGAGGGCGATGTTGCGATAAAGAAGTATACCAAGCAATTTGACAGGGTTGAGCTTGACAAATTACAGCTTACAGATAATGAGATTAGTGAGGCTCAACATTTGGTCAGTGAAGAACTAAAAGAAGCGATACAGTTAGCCAAGGCTAACATCGAAAAATTTCACGCTGCTCAAAAGACCGATCCGGTACAGGTAGAAACCACTGCAGGAGTAGTGTGTTGGCAAGAGAAAAAACCAATTCAAAAAGTAGGGTTGTATATTCCGGGAGGTACAGCACCACTTTTTTCAACGATATTAATGTTGGCTATCCCTGCTAACATAGCAGGCTGCAAAGAAATAGTACTTTGCTCCCCTCCAAATACTGAAGGAAAGATACACCCGGCAATAGTGTATACAGGCAACTTATGCGGAGTAACCAAGATTTTTAAAGTCGGCGGAATTCAAGCAATAGCAGGAATGACTTTTGGCACAGAAAGTATACCGCAAGTGTATAAAATATTTGGTCCCGGTAATCAATTTGTAACAGTGGCTAAGCAAGTAGCAACGCAATACAATGTCGCTATCGATATGCCTGCAGGTCCCAGTGAACTTTTGGTCGTTGCAGATGATAGTGCTGATGCTGCTTTTGTTGCTTCAGATTTGTTAAGTCAGGCAGAGCACGGTAAGGATAGTCAGGTTATTCTGGTGACCACATCCAAAAAACTAGCAACGGATGTAGCAAAAGAAATTGAATCACAACTAGCGGTGTTGCCAAGACGGGACATAGCTAAAGAAGCCATAAAAAATTCAAAGTTAATTTATGTGGATAGTGATACAGAAGCATTGGCATTAATCAACGAATATGGACCTGAACACTTTATTGTGTGTGTCGAAGACGAAGATTTCTATGTATCAAATATTGAAAACGCAGGTTCGGTTTTTATTGGTAATTATACGCCGGAGAGTGCAGGAGATTATGCCTCGGGGACGAATCATACCCTACCAACTAATGGCTATGCAAAGCAATATAGCGGAGTACACTTGGATAGTTTTTACAAAGCAATGACCTTTCAAAAAATATCAAAATCCGGTATTCAGGCTATAGGAAATGCAATTGAATTGATGGCAGCGGCAGAAGGCTTAGAAGCACATAAAAATGCTGTTACCTTACGACTCAAAAGTTTAAAAAATAATTGATATGGCGAATTTTAAACTAGATAAGATTCTACGGGAAAATATAAAAGGGTTAAAGGCATACGCTTCGGCCAGAGATGAATATGTAAGTGATGGTTCGACGATGGTTTTTCTTGACGCTAATGAGAATCCTTATGAAAACGGAGTAAATCGGTATCCTGATCCGCAGCAACGGGGAGTGAAATCGATTTTATCGAGTCAGAAAAATGTACCGGCTACCAGTATTCTTTTAGGAAATGGTAGTGATGAAGTATTAGATTTAATATTTCGTGCCTTCTGTGAGCCTACTCAGGATAATATCATTACGTTGCCTCCTACGTATGGAATGTATAAGGTATTAGCTGATATCAATGCGATCGAAAATCGCGAAGTACTTCTCGATCAGAGTTTTGAACCGGATGTTAATGAAATATTAAAAATCGTTGATAAGCACACCAAGATTATATTTTTGTGTTCTCCCAACAATCCAACCGGCAATACTTTTTCTGAAGAACGAATGCTAAAAATTCTGAAGGAATTTAATGGAATTGTCGTTATGGATGAGGCTTATATTGATTTTGCATCAAGAGCAAGTTGGATGCAAAGGATAGAGGATTTTCCGAACTTAGTAGTTACACAAACCTTATCAAAAGCTTACGGAATGGCGGGTATTCGATTGGGTATCTGTTATGCATCTCCAGAGATCATAACTGTGCTTAATAAAATAAAACCTCCGTATAATGTAAATGAACTGACACAACAACGCGCGATATCCAGATTGTCTTCCAGAGACGAAGTGTCTTTGGAAATTGAAAATATTTTGCAGGAAAGAACAAAACTAGAAACCTCATTGGCGGCTATCGATTTTGTGAAAGAAGTCTATCCCAGTGAAGCTAATTTTATTTTAGCAAAGGTAGATGATGCAAATATACGATATGATCAATTACTAAAGAGAGGAATCGTAGTACGTAACCGTTCCTCGCAACCTCTGTGTAACAATACGCTGCGGTTTTCTGTTGGGACACCAGATGAAAATAGCGTATTAATAAAAGCGTTGGAAAATCTTATGCTAACACCTGTAAAATAAAATGCCAACAAAGAACTCAACAAGTATAATGAAAAAGAAAGTATTATTTATAGATCGTGACGGAACGATAATAAAGGAAACGGTTGATGAACAAATCGATGCCTTTGAGAAAATGATATTTTATCCTAAAGCCTTCACTTATTTAGGTAAAATAGCGCAAGAATTGGATTACGAATTGGTTATGATAACCAACCAAGATGGATTAGGTACTGATTCCTTTCCCGAAGACACTTTTTGGCCGGTTCATAATTTTGTTTTGAAAGCCTTTGAAAACGAAGGTGTTGTGTTCGATAAAATATTTTTGGATCGTACTTTTCCGCATGAAAATGCACCTACCCGAAAACCGGGTACAGCTTTACTGACCGAATATTTTACAGAAGCATATGATTTAGAAAACTCCTATGTGATCGGAGATCGATTGACGGATATCGAATTGGCAAAAAACTTAGGGGCCAAAGGAATTTTTATAAACGACAATACAAATTTGGGTACAGCTGAGATTAATGTTTCTCAAAAAGAGCTGGATTCGGTTATAGCAATAGAAACGAACGATTGGCAGAAAATTTATGAATTTTTGAAACTTAAGGAACGTTCTGCCGAGATTATTCGTGAAACTAATGAAACAGACATTGAAATTCAGTTAAATTTAGACGGAACCGGAAAAAGTGAAATTAGTACCGGGTTAGCCTTTTTTGACCATATGCTGGATCAGATAGCTCGACATGGGCAAATGGATTTAAAGATCAATGTAAAAGGAGACTTAGAGGTTGATGAGCACCACACTATAGAGGATACGGCAATCGCACTAGGCGAAGTTTTTGCAAAGGCATTGGGTAATAAACTGGGTATTGAACGCTATGGTTTTTGTTTACCTATGGATGATTGTCTGGCGCAAGCTGCTATTGATTTTGGAGGTCGTAATTGGCTGGTATGGGAAGCAGAGTTTACTAGAGAAATGATTGGTAAGATGCCTACCGAAATGTTTTATCACTTTTTTAAATCCTTTACCGACGGCGCCAAGGCAAACTTAAATATAAAAGCCGAAGGAAATAATGAGCACCATAAAATTGAAGCTATTTTTAAAGCTTTCGCGAAAGCAATAAAAGTAGCCGTAAAACGTGATCCCGAAAAGATGATTTTACCTAGTACTAAAGGAATGCTTTAGAAGTACAATTTAGGTTTTGAACAGTTTACAAATAATCAGCTAACATATTATCAAAGTAAAAAAATGAAGATTGTTATAATCGATTATGGCGCAGGGAATATCCAATCCATAAAATTTGCTATTCAGCGGTTGGGGTATCAAGCAGTGCTAAGTAAAGATCCAGAGAAGATAAAAGCGGCTGACAAAGTTATATTTCCAGGTGTAGGCGAAGCTGGCAGCGCCATGCGTAAACTCAAAGAGTCTGGTTTGGATAAAATTATTCCGCAATTGAAACAACCCGTACTTGGTATATGTCTGGGCATGCAACTAATGTGTGCGCATACTGAAGAAGGAGATACCACAGGTCTGGGTGTTTTTGATATTAATATTGTGAAGTTTACAACACCAGTTAAAGTTCCGCAGATTGGATGGAACCAGATAACCGATTTAAAATCTTCCTTGTTCTCCTCTGTAGCCGAAAATGAGCATGTGTATTTAGTACATAGTTATTATGCACCTGTAACGTCGCAAACAATTTCTAAAACAAATTATGGAGGTGAGTATAGTACGGCAGTACAAAAAGATAATTTTTATGGCGTACAATTTCACCCCGAAAAAAGTAGTGTGCTCGGAGAACAGATTTTGAGAAATTTCCTTAGTCTCTAACTAAAAACGTACTTTTTAAAGTTAACTTTAATTAAAAAATATACAATGAGAATCATTCCGGCAATTGATATCATAGATGGTAAATGTGTTCGCCTGTCTAAGGGAGACTATGCGACACAAAAAATATATAATGAACATCCTTTAGAGGTAGCTAAAATGTTCGAAGCACATGGCATAGAATATTTACATTTGGTTGACCTTGATGGTGCAAAATCCAAACATATTGTAAATCATAAAGTGCTTGAGAGTATTGCTTCTAATACACGTTTGAAAATCGATTTCGGTGGCGGACTTAAAACTGAGCAAGATTTAAAAATAGCCTTTAATAGTGGAGCTGCACAGATAACAGGAGGTAGTATCGCTGTCAAGGACCCCGAGGTTTTTACAAGCTGGATAGAACGGTTCGGAGCTGAAAAAATAATCTTAGGTGCTGATGCTACTAATGAAAAAATAGCTGTCGCCGGTTGGTTAGAAGAAAGTGATCAGGAAGTGATGCCGTTTATAAAAGCATATCAAGATAAGGGTATATCCTACGTAATCTGTACAGATATTAGTAAGGATGGAATGTTACAAGGTCCTTCTTTTGATCTTTACCGAAAAATTTTAGAAAATAATACTGAAATTAAATTAATAGCCTCTGGCGGTATTTCTAACTTTGATGAACTCCCTCAATTAGAAGCTTTGGGTTGCGAAGGAACGATCATAGGAAAAGCTATCTATGAAAATAGAATCAGCCTCAAACAATTGGAAAATTATATTTTAGGAAAGTAAAGCGCTATGTTAACAAAAAGAATTATCCCTTGTCTGGATATCAAAAATGGTCGCACCGTTAAAGGAGTCAATTTTGTGGATTTACGTGATGCAGGAGATCCTGTAGAATTGGCAAAATTATATTCTGAGGCAGGCGCTGATGAGTTAGTTTTTCTTGATATTTCTGCAACCGAAGAGCGACGTAAAACGCTTGCTGATTTAGTATTGAGAGTTGCAGAGCATGTTAATATTCCATTTACGGTGGGTGGCGGAATTTCATCAATAGCCGATGTAGATATTTTATTAAAAAATGGCGCCGATAAAGTTTCGATTAACTCCTCGGCGGTTAAGAATCCGGATTTAATTAATGAATTAGCAGGAAAATTTGGCAGTCAGTGTATCACCGTCGCTATTGACGCAAAGCAGATTAATGGCGAATGGATTGTTCATTTGGTAGGAGGTAAGGTACCTACTACGCTCAATTTGTTTGATTGGGCAAAAGAAGTAGAGCAAAGAGGTGCTGGCGAAATACTATTTACTTCTATGGATAATGATGGTACCAAGGATGGATTCGCTAACGACGCTTTGGCTAAGTTATCCGAAAATTTGAACATACCTATTATCGCATCTGGAGGTGCCGGGTGTATACAAGATTTTACAGATACGTTTAAAATAGGAAAATCTGATGCTGCCTTAGCGGCCAGCGTATTTCATTTTAAACAAATCGATATACAAGAATTGAAATCAGCCCTTGATGCCGAGGATATTCCCGTTAGGAGATAATTTTAAGCAGCAAAAGCTGTAAATAATATATAAAGACACAAAAAACACAACAATGAAAATAGATTTCACAAAAAGTAGTGATGGATTAATTCCTGCAATCATACAAGATTCGATTACTAAACATGTTCTGATGTTGGGATACATGAATGAAGAAGCTTTACAGGAAACCAATAAATCGAAGAAGGTTACTTTTTTTAGCAGAAGTAAACAACGCTTATGGACAAAAGGAGAAGAAAGTGGGAATTATTTGGAAGTAGTGTCCATCAAAAATGATTGTGATCAAGATACACTTTTGATTCAGGTACAACCGGTTGGTCCCACATGTCATACAGGCGCTGATACTTGTTGGGATGAGAAAAATGAGGAAACCTTCGGTTTTATTTCTACATTGGAAAATATTATTGAGGAGCGCAAGAATGATTTGGATAATCAAGAATCATATGTGGCTTCACTGTTTACTAAAGGAATCAATAAAATTGCTCAAAAGGTAGGAGAAGAAGCAGTTGAGGTGGTAATTGAAGCTAAAGACAGCGATGATAATTTATTCTTAAATGAAAGCGCAGATCTGTTATTTCACTATCTCATTCTCTTGCAGGCTAAAGGATTTACGATGAAAGATATTACTAAAACGTTACGCCAACGTCACCAATGAAAGGTAAAACCTTAACATTTAATACGTTCTTACCTTTTTTTTAAGCTTTTTTTATACTTTAGCAGCATAAACCTAACCACCTGTGAAACAACTTTACTATCTGCTAATCAGCAGCTTTCTCTTATTATCCTTTTCAAAACTTCAAGCTCAGTGTAACCAACCACTTCGTACCTTAGAATTCTGTGCTATGCAATCTATAGATTACGATGGTGATATGATAGCTGATGGTATTATAAATCTATATGATGAGATGGGGTTTGTCCCCGCTGATGGAACATGGAAAATTCATCCAAAATATGCTACAGCATTAGACGAGGCTACCGGTAATCTTTCATTATGGAATTTACCGAATTCTACACTTGGTAATACGCTGGATGAATACAGTTTTCAATTAATTAGTCCAAGCTGCGGAACTGATCCGGTTATAGAAGGCCGCATCGTCTTAGGACCTTTTTCGGGCGTTGCCTTACCGCGATCGCCAGAATTTAATGTGAATGCTCAAGCATGTGATTCTGGAGGTTTTGATTTGTTCTCAGCATTCGTATATGACAATAGAAACCCTCCTCCACATCTTAATGGAACTTGGGTGTACAATGGTTCAAGCTCTAGTTTTGTAAGTCTTGACGGATCCATTTTTAAAGCAGAAATTCCGTATCAAAAGGGAGATCCCATTCCAGATCAGGAAGTATTTGAGTTCACCTATACTGTATCAGGGATAGGGCCTTGTGCTCCGACAATGGAAACGACGATCCGTATAGCTATGGTTAGACAAGTTGATCCAGGTATTGCTAAGCCTACAGCTATTTGTGAAGATGACATGATTGCCGGTCTCTATGATGCAGATATCAACCTGAGAGATGATATCTATCTTGAGGATGAAGATAGTGATAACAGTATTTGGCTAGCAGGGACTGATACAACAGGGCAAATTGAAAATGAACAGGATTCAATTATCAATTTGAGAACGATATATAATGATTTTGTTGTTCAAAATGGAGCTGATGTTCGTTTTGGATGTAAAACATTTGATTTTACATACTTTGTGAATCAACGCTCAGGGGTATGTAGCGATAAATCTAGTGTCATTTCGTTTACCTTTTATGAGCAATTACGACCCTTTTCACAGCAAGTTCCTATTCCGCAGATCTGTGCAAATGAATCTCCGGGAAATTTGGATTTGTTTGACTTCCTGATATTTACTCAGGCAGATGGTCATGACTTCACCTATGCTTCAAATAATGCAACTAATTGGAGGATGATTTCTGGGGCTTCTAATTTGGGAATTAAAAATTTTTATGATTCGGATTATACCTATAGAGGTACGGTGAATACATTGAATGCGACACCTGGTACTTATATATTTGAGTATGGTGTAAGTCCCGCAATTAATTGTGGTGGTGGATGCGATCCTTTTTCATCTGAATCATGTAATAGCCCTTGTGATGCGTTAACTGCAACAGTAACTATTGAAATCTTACCTTTTGAGTATCCTGGTGAAAACACAACTGATGTATATATCTGTGAGTCTCTTGGTCAGGTGGATTTAAGGAGCTTACTTGCTACCAATGGTGTTGATACCGTTTCACCTACAGGAATTTGGACAAATAGTGCAGGAACAAGTATTCCAAACACCTTTATTTTTCCGGAAATCACGACGAATCAAATATTTACGTTTACACATAATACTGCAAGCGCTGAAGGGTGCTTGGATAGCGCAGAACTTACTTTTACCATTTTTAAAGAAGCAAATGCGGGTATAGATGGATCCGTTCAGTTATGTACAAATGATCTTACGGTAACTTTATTTGATCAATTAGGTGGAACTCCGGACACGACAGGAATTTGGAATGGACCGTTTGGTTACGAATCAACAAATCATTTGGGAGTTTTTGATACAGCTGATGTAATGTTGCCGATTCTTGGTCCCGGGACTTATATTTATACAGTGCCTGGCAACGATGGTTGTCCCGATATTGATCAGGCGTCAGTCACGATAACGATAGTTGAACCTATAGCTATCGGAAATGATCGGAGTGATACCTTTTGTAAATTAGATGGAAGTGTAAATCTTTACTCGTTATTAGTTCGGGATACGCCAAGAATTGGTGTTTTTACAGATACGGATAATACCAAGGCTCTAAGTGCAGAGGGAGTTTTAGATTTTGAAACGCTTACCAATCAGATCTATAATTTTGAATACAACATACCCAATACAGCGCCTTGTGATAACTCCACGTTAATGGTTTCCGTTCAGATTGTGGATTTGCCGATACCTGTAGTACCAGAGCAGGAATTTTGTATTCTTGATGCAAAGCGATTGGATGATGTTGAGGTAGATGTTCTCAATTATAATTAGTATGCAACACTAGATAGTGATACGCCGATTGTTGACAATCCGCTGCTATACGATAATCAGGTGTTTTATATCGCAAATGTTGACACTGATAATTGTGAGTCAGGACGATTAGCGGTTCCAATTGTTATTCATAATACAGGAGAGCGTTTTTCTAATGGAGAATTATGCACCTTAGAGTTTCAAGATGGTGTTTCTCCTAATGGAGATATTCAAAATGACAGTTTTGCTTTATTTATCGAAGAGGTTTATAACATTCCTATTGCATTCCCGGATTTTGATCTTAAAATTTACAACCGTTATGGAAGCCTTGTTTTTGATGGAAATCGCAATACCGAAGAGTTTCGTGGAGAAAGTAACGTGTCTATCCGACTAGGAGATGACTTGCCTTCAGGAACTTATTTCTACATCTTCAATCCTAACTTTGATAATAACTTGCCGATACAAGGTAGTTTTTACTTAAGCAGATAATTCACACATGAAAAAATATATACTTTTAAGTATAACATGGGCATGTTATACGATTGTTTTTGCACAGCAAGACCCTCAATATTCTCAATATATGTACAATATGAGTACCGTGAATCCGGGGTATGTAACAAATATGTCAGGAGTGATTTCTACAGGTTTGTTGTTTCGAAAGCAATGGACAGGCGTAGAGGGTTCTCCACAAACAGGAAATCTCTTTGCTCATGTTCCTATTCGTGAAAATATAGAGCTTAGTGTAAATTACGTTAATGATAGAATTGGAGATGCTATCCCGGTTGAAACTCATTTATTTAATATCGATTTTGCATATATAACGAGCATTTCTGATGATTTTAAGTTGTCTTATGGACTTAAGACTGGACTCAGTAGTTTCAAAATTGATCCCTCTGGTTCCAATGTAGCAGATGATCCTGCTTTTGCCAATACCAGTGCTCAATTAGAACTAACCATAGGAGCAGGATTGTTTCTGTTTTCCAGTAATTTTTATGTGGGAATTTCGTCACCAAATCTTTTACCTAATAATGTAGAATTAGGAGACGTAAGTGTTTCAGAAAGCAAAACTCATTTATATGGTATTGCCGGTTACGTTTTTGATTTTGTAGACGATGTCAAACTAAAACCTTCTGTAGTTATCAAACAAGTGGTAGATTCTCCACTAACTTTTGATATCTCGTTAAACTCGTTAATTTATGATCGTTTTGAACTCGGAGTTTCTTATCGATATCAAGATGCGTTAGTCGCTTTGGCAGGATTTCAGATTACTCCCAATTTAAAAGTGGGATATGCCTATGATTTTAGTATCAGCGAATTGAGTGGGTACAATAATGGAAGCCATGAGGTAATTTTGTTATATAATTTTGATTTATTAAAATTCACAAAAAAATACGCTTCCCCAAGATTTTTCTAATAATTATCAGAAGATTCCCGGTAAAATGTGCTGTTTATAAAATATACAAGAACTGACTGCCAGGAATAAAATAAACGTATATCGATGAAAAAAATAGTAGTTTTTATAGTCTTGCTTTTTGGAATTTTTACAGTAAGCGGACAGAAAAAAAGCAGAGCTGATCGTTTTTTTGAAAAAGGTGATTTCCTTAATGCAGCAGTTGAGTATGAAGAAATTCTAAATGAAAATGGATACTCAAAACCTGTTCTCTTACATATATCAGAGTCCTATTATAATACATTTCAGTTTAAACAGGCTTATCGATATTTGAGAATTCTTACCGAAGGAAAATTTTATGCAAGGGATAAAACATATGATAACAAATTTAATTTTATGATGTACCAAGTCCTTTCAGCACTTGGCGATTATGATAAAGCTGTCACGTACTTGACAGAATATAATAAAAATAACAATGCGTCAAATTTTAGCGTTCAAGATGCCATCAGTACCATAGAAGCTTTTAAACTTAAAGAAGATGATTACCAGATTAAAGAAGGAGCGTTCAATTCGGATGCTTCAGAATTTGGAGCGGTAAGGATGGATAGTTTAATTTATTTTGCATCTGATAAATATCCAAATGGATTGACCGATAAGCAATATCGATGGACCCATCGTCCATTTTTAGATATTAGGAAGATAAAGGTGGATGACAAGAATGTGCCAATAGGGGATAGTGAAGAAATTGAAGGAAAGATTAACGGAAAGCTGCATGAAGGTAATTTCTGTTTTAGTAAAGACGGTAACACGCTATATCTCTCTAGAAGTAATTATGATAAAGGGAAAAAGAAGTTTGATAGTTTGCAGCAAAATGCGATTCAGTTATATAAATCAGAGAAAATTAAAGGGGAGTGGTCGATTCCGCAGAAGTTGGCTTTTAATGATGTTTCGTTTAGCATAGAGCATCCGACATTAAATGCTGATGGCTCCAAATTATTTTTCTCATCTAATATGCCGGGAGGGTATGGTGATTTTGATCTGTATTATGTTGAAATTGATGCGGCAGGCATATTTGGTGATCCTGTTAATTTGGGAGCAATGATTAATACTGTCAATAGAGAGCAATTTCCATTTGTATCGGATGATAATCATTTGTTTTTTGCGTCTAACGGACATTTAGGATTGGGCATGTTGGATCTTTTTGTTTCAGAATATACTGATAAGGGATTCAAAGCTCCTGTTAATTTAGGAGCACCCATCAATTCTCGATATGATGATTTTTCGATAAGTTATTATAGCGATACGGATGACTTCTTTGCATCAAACCGTAAAAAAGAGGGTGATGATATTTATGAGTTCAACCAAATAGGAGAGATTTTTACCCGCGAATATGTAACCCAATTCGAAGTACGTGATTTTGCGACCGAAAGATATATTGAAAATGCAGAAGTTAGTATTAAAGATGGACAAATGAATCAATTGTATAGTAACACATTTGATTCGATCGCATCTTTTAGTTTGACTACGCTTCCCGGAAACTTTGAGTTTACAGCAAAAGCATCGGGATATAATGAACGGTCAAAACCTATAAAAATATTAGAAAAAGAAGATCAGCTAATTGTGTTGTATCTGGAGAAAAGTTTGGTGACTGATTCCTTAACCAGAACTAAAAAGAATGAAGACACTTTAGCGCTTGAAGATTCAGATACAAACACCAATCCACCTAAAGTAACATCTGCACAACTCAAGGAACAGTTATTAAGAGATACAGAAGGCCCTCCAGTGGTTGAGAAGAATGGAAAATTATTTTTTGAACTTCCCCCAATCTATTTTGATTATGATAAATGGAATATTCGAGCAGATTCAAAAAAAGTATTGGACGAGTTTGCAAAAAAGTTGGAAAAATATAAATCTGTATATATAAAGATCAGTTCACACACAGATAGTAGAGGGACCGATACATATAACCAAGTCTTGTCTGAGAAGCGAGCCGAATCAACGAGAAATTATTTGGCACTTGTAGGTTATGTGAATGCAAGACGTATGAAATTTCAAGGATTCGGAGAGTCGCAACCTTTAATTAATTGTAAGGACAAAATTTGCAATGAAGAGGAACACCAAACGAATCGACGTAGTGAATTTGAAATAATTAAATATTAATGCAAGGTATTATGTGCAATTGCTTGTGAAATAATATTTTATAATGTAATTTTGCACTCCTTTTTAACGAGTGAGAGAATAAAAAAGGGTTCATTTATTTCAACTAACGCTTCTGTAAACGTTTTCGTTTTGATTCTCAAATAGATACAGAATACAAATTTTATCTTCAATGTCTGAAGAAACAAAAAAAACAGATGTTCAGGAAGTAGAAGCTCCTAAAGCAGCTAAGACTACTTCTCCACAACAAGAGAATCCTGAGCAATTTTTACAAGAATTTAACTGGCACAACTACGAAGAAGGAATTGATCCTATTGAGGATTCAAAACTGGAAGAGTTTGAAAAGCTGGTTGCAGACAACTTCGTTGATACATTAAATGATGAAGTAGTAATGGGAACTGTAATTAACCTTACAGATCGTGATGCTATCATCGATATTAATGCAAAAAGTGAAGGTGTAATCTCATTAAACGAATTTCGTTACAATCCTGACCTTAAAGAAGGTGATAAGGTTGAGGTTTTAATTGATGTTAGAGAAGATGCTACAGGTCAATTAATTCTATCTCACCGTAAAGCTAGAGTAATCAAGGCTTGGGATCGCGTTAATAATGCACACGATACAGGTGAGATCGTTAATGGTTTTGTTAAATGCAGAACTAAAGGAGGAATGATCGTTGATGTTTTTGGTATTGAAGCTTTCTTACCAGGATCTCAAATTGATGTGAAGCCAATCCGTGATTACGATGCATACGTTGGTAAAACGATGGAATTTAAAGTTGTGAAAATTAATCACGAATTTAAGAACGTTGTAGTATCGCATAAAGCACTTATCGAAGCTGATATTGAAGAGCAGAAGAAAGAAATTATCGGTCAATTAGAAAAAGGTCAAGTATTAGAAGGTACTGTTAAGAATGTTACTTCTTATGGTGTATTTGTTGATCTTGGTGGAGTTGACGGACTTATTCACATTACAGACCTTTCTTGGTCAAGAATTAATCACCCGAATGAGATGGTGGATCTTGATCAGAAATTGAATGTTGTAATTTTAGACTTTGATGAGGCTAAAACACGTATTCAATTAGGTCTTAAGCAATTAAAACCACATCCGTGGGAAGCGCTTGATAAAGAAGTTAAGGTTGGAGACAAAGTTAAAGGTAAGGTTGTTGTAATCGCTGATTACGGTGCATTTATCGAAGTTGAAGAAGGTGTTGAAGGTTTAATTCACGTTTCTGAAATGTCTTGGTCTACACACTTACGATCTGCACAGGATTTTGTTAAAGTTGGTGACGAAGTAGAAGCGGTAATCCTTACACTTGATAGAGAAGAAAGAAAAATGTCTCTTGGTATTAAGCAATTAACGCCAGATCCATGGACTGATATTACTACCAAATACCCAGTAGGTTCTAAACACACAGGTATTGTACGTAACTTTACTAACTTCGGTGTGTTTGTTGAATTAGAAGAAGGTATCGACGGTTTAATTTATATCTCTGATCTTTCATGGACTAAGAAAATCAAACATCCTTCTGACTTTACAAACGTTGGAGATAAGCTTGATGTTGTAGTACTTGAATTAGATGTTGAAGGCCGTAAACTTAGTTTAGGTCATAAACAAACTGAAGATAATCCTTGGGATAAGTATGAAGGTGATTTTGCTGTAGGTACAAAACATACTGCAACTATTGCTGATATTGTTGACAAGGGTGCTACTATCGAATTTAACGAAGATATCGTTGCTTTTGTTCCTTCTCGTCATTTAGAGAAAGAAGATGGAAGTAAACTACAAAAAGGTGAGGAAGCACAATTCCAAATCATTGAGTTCAATAAAGAATTCAAAAGAGTAGTTGCCTCTCATACTGCAATGTTTAGAGAAGAAGAAGCTAAGATTGTGAAGCAAGCAGCTAAGAAAGCAGCTTCTACAGGATCTGCAGAAAAGACTACCCTTGGTGATCTTGATGCCTTAGCTGATCTTAAAGCTAAAATGGAAAAAGGGAAATAATTCTTATTTTCTATAAATATTAAAAATCCTCCTGTTTATCAGGGGGATTTTTTGTTTTAGGTTGTTATATAACTGTAGAATATACCTTTTGTCCTAAAAAACATACGTTTTAACTGTTCTTGGCATGCTTTTAGCACATTATAAAGTGTTTTATGTCTTTTAATTTTGTAAAGACAGAAATAATTTTTAAGTTAAATAAAAATAACTATATGAGAGAATGTAAATGGAGTATTGTTTTAATGTTAGTAACGGTTTTAAGCCTTAAGGTCGGACATAGTCAGACTGCACTTCCAATAACTATAGAAGAAGAGGTTAAGCCAATTGACGATTTGTATGACGATAACTTACAATATTTACTGGAGGCAGAAGTGCTCAATAATAAAAAATGGAAAAGATTAGTTGACAGCAAAAAAATGTCTATTGGTATTGTAGATTTGAGCGATGCTGATCATATTCGCTATGCCGGCCTTAATGATAATAATATGATGTACGCGGCTAGTTTACCAAAGATTGCAATTTTGCTGGCTGCTATGGATGCACTCGAAAAAGGAGAGTTAGAAGAAACCCCCGAGATTACAAAGGATTTGCGCTTAATGATAAGTAAATCTAATAATCAGGCTTCTACGCGTATGATAGATCGTCTGGGATACGAAAAAATTGAAGCGGTACTAAGAGGGCCAAAACATAAGTTTTATGATGAAGAAGTTGGGGGAGGACTCTGGGTTGGTAAACGCTATGCAGCCGGCGGGCGTCGCCATCCTGAACCTTTAAAGGGGCTTAGTCATGCTGCTACAACACGTCAGGTATGTAGTTTTTATTATCAATTGGCTATGGGTAATTTGATTAGCACAGAACGTTCTGAGCAAATGTTGGATATCATGAAAGATCCTGCCTTACATCATAAATTTGTAAATACGTTAGATCGTATTGCTCCTAAAGCTGACCTTTTTAGAAAATCAGGCTCTTGGAGAAATTATCACTCAGATTCAATTTTAGTTTGGGGTCCTAATCGTAAATATATTCTGGTTGCTTTATTAGAAGACTCATTAGGGGAGCAAATTATTAGAAGTTTAGTAGTTCCTTTAGAAAAAGTTTTAAAAAAATCCCGTTCTTTAGCTAGTAAGTAATACGAACTAGATAGCGTAAAATGATTCGGTCTGCATTTAAGAAGATTTTTGATATAAGAGATGGTGAAATATACATCTCTTTTTTAATGCAGTTTTATATCTTCCTGGTAATTACAGTACTATTAATCGTGAAGCCAACGATTAATGCACTATTTTTATCAACGTTGGGAGCTGACCAACTTCCATATGGATATATATTAGTAGCAGTTACAGCTATAGTAAGTTCCTATTTCTACAATCGTGCGATTCAACTTTTTTCCATAAAACGAATTGTTATAAGCACCTTATTAGTTTTTAGTACATTTTTTTTAGTACTAAGTTTTTTACTTCATCTGGCAATTCTCAATATCTGGATATTATATTTTTATTATTTGAGCGTGTCCTTATTTGCGGTTCTTGTAACTTCACAATTTTGGATTTTAGCCAATATGGTTTTTAATGCTCGCGAAGCGAAACGGCTGTTTGGTTTTATTGGATCGGGCGCAATCGCCGGCGGAATTTTTGGCGGATACCTTACCACAATTATCGCCTCAACGTATGGGAATAAAATCGCCATAGCTGTGGCGGGAATCCTCATATTATGTTGTATTCCCATTCTTAATTCAGTTTGGAGATTTAGAATTAAGCGACTTAATTTTTATCAACGTAAACAGCGTAAAACAAGGGAGTACGAGAACTATACTTCTTCTTTCCGAATAATTCTGAGTTCAGACCATTTAAAATACCTAGCTTTAATTACAGGAGTTGGGGTTATCGTTGCAAAACTGGTAGATTTTCAGTTTAGTGATTTTGCAAATAGTGCAATTCCTGATTCTGATGACCTGGCATCTTTTTTTGGATTTTGGTTTTCAACTTTTAACGTAATTGCCTTATTAATCCAATTGTTTTTAACTAATCGACTGTTGTCTTTCTTTGGTGTCACCTCTACCTTGTTAATTTTGCCACTTGGTATAGCATTAGGATGCTTGCTATTTTTAACATTTCCTGAGTTGTGGGTACTTATAATAATTAAGGGGATGGATGGAAGTTTCAAACAATCAATAAACAAAGCTTCTTTAGAACTTTCGATTTTGCCGATACCGTATCAGATAAAAAATCAAGCTAAATCCTATATTGATGTGGTAGTGGATAGCTTAGCTACCGGTATTTCAGGATTTCTATTAATTTTTCTAATTCGCAGACTAAATCTGCCAACAAGTTACATAACCATTATTATTTTACTTTTTTTGTTTGTGTGGATCCTTTTGATTTACAAATTGAGAGAGGCATATTTCAATTCTTTTAGATCTAATATTCAGAATTCCCTATCTGGAGATGACACTAAAAAAAGAGAATTAAAGAAAGAATCTACAGTAAGCACGGCTATACGGATTTTGAGAAGCGAAAACGAAAAAGATATTCTCAATCTATTGGACCGTATTAATGATATTCGTTTAAAATCATTGAAGATTCATATTATTCAATTGCTAAAGCATCCGTCAGAAGCTGTAGTATCTGCAGCTATATCACAGTTGTATTCTTATGATCGAGGTACAGCGGTGGCACAAGTGCGTAGTTTAATTACTAGTAAGAATGACGAAATTGTTTTTGCTGCAATGCAATATCTTTTACTGCATACAGATTTAACCGGTGATAAGATTTTTCATAGTTATTTGGATCATCCAAGCGATTACATTGCTAATGCAGCTTTGTTATGTTTAGCAAAGGAGGCAGTGGACAATCCGAAAATAGCAGAAAAGTACCAATTGACACATAGGGTAGAGGTAAAGGTAAATGAATTGAGTTTACCTGAAAGTGATCATAGAAAACAAGAGATTGCAGAGATCTTGATAACCATTGGATATACAGGTCTACCCAAATATTATTCTTTTATTTCTGCACATCTCTATAATGTAGACCCCTACATAACCAGACATGCAATTAGAGCAGCTGGCTTAACTCAAGATGAACGATTTGTTACTAGTTTGATGGATTTTCTGTCAGAAGATGACTTTAATGAAGTCGCCATCGAAGCATTAAAAAATTATGGAGGTGAAATTACCAAAACTATTTTAAGATTAGATCAGAGTGAAGGGCTCAAGGATAATGTTCGCCAATACATCCCAAAGGTAGTGCAATCTTTTAAAACCAGATCTTCAATAAAGGTTTTACTGCGACTGTTAGGAAGCAAGGATATTTTGATTCGTTTAGAAGCTACTAAATCTTTGAACCGACTGCAACAGGATCCAAATCGTTTGCGACTTGATCAAAAGAAAATTACGCGTTTTATTTTAAAAGAAAGTAAGTATTACAAAAATACAATACGGGCGATTGCGACGCTTCAAAATGCTATAGGTAAGGAGGACACCTCTAGAGATTATGACAGCCTAACAGAGTTAAATATTGCAAGAGAAAATTTGGTAGAGATTCTTCAAGTTCAATTAGATCAAGGGTTACAATGTATTTTTAAATTGCTAAGCTTAAAATATGATCATTCTGATATCGAAGTGGCGTATTACGGATTAATAAGTGATCACAAAGAAGCAAAGGTAAACGCGGTTGAATTTTTAGATAATTTACTCCATGCTAAACTCAAAAATGCAATGCTCTCATTAATCGAATACCACGTGATTGAGAGTGACCAATACCTTCATACGAGCAGCGGGACTCATATTATTTCAGAATCTACCTGCATAAGTAATCTCATGAAAAATCGGGGTAAAAAAGTGAAATTAGCTGTATTGTATTTGATAAGGCAATTACAAGAGCCACGCTATATTACCTATCTGAAACCCTATCGAAAACAAAAAAACAGAGAGGTGCAAAAGGCGCTGGACGCTACTATTGCATACCTCTCAACTTTATAATTCTTACTCATCTTCGTTGATTACTTTATCTATCTTACTCGCCAAATACATATGGGCTCCTGCCGAATTTTTATTAAGCACATTAGTCATTAGACACACCATATATTTTTTATTATTGGGCTGCTCAACAATGATCACGGAATTCATATAATTAAAAACATTGCCTGCATAATCTCCACAATTTGGATCTTTTTCACGATCACATTTATAGAAACTGCCTGATTTAAAATACACCGCAGCGCTATCAAGTCGGGAGGAATGTGCATATCTGATTCTTCGATCAGTTAAGTAGAGTAGACGTTTCATTTCTAAACTTGATTCTTCATCTACAACCTTACCTTGTTCAAGTTGAACAAGAAATTTCATTAGGCCAACCGGTGTCCCGATACTACCTCCCTTACGACCAATGTACTTGCCGGCTGGTCGGGTAAATAAACTTCCTAATCTCCACTCATCTTCGGTGATCCCCAGGTCTCGTAAGGGATCGTTTACTAAATTTATGGCCATGGTAGTTAATGAATCTCTAGGTATTTCTTTAAAGTAATTTTCGGCTTCGTCATCTTGCAGCGTTGCATATTTATCACCAAAAGCAGACATCAATAAAGCTTCTCTCCAAACAATACTTGCTGCGCCGTTATTACTTACTGATATCATATGGTCAATCCACTCATATAGTGAGAATTCATCACTTGAACGAACAGTTCTTCTTGTAAGCTTATCATTTTCTATGTCATAAACAGGAATGGTATGGTGATCACCTGTACCCCAATATCTCGCGGTAACTCTTTTATTTTTTAATAATGCTGTTCGTGCGTCCCAAGAATCCGGGCAGAGCTTTCCCAACTCAGTAAATAGTGCGTTTAGCACTGCCAGTTTTCCAACACTTCCTGGTTGATAGCCAATATTTTCTCGATAGGCAGCATATTTTAAGCTATCCGGATTTGACATGTCTAAAACCGTTGCAGAATATCCACTACCCGGAAATAGGCGATTGATATTTTTTTCAAACTCAGCATCCGGGTATAATAAGGCTTGTGTACTATCGGTTTTACGACTCAAAAGATTGAGTTTGATATCCGCTAGGTTTTTATAAGCACCAACAGGAATTCTCCTATTTTCGACGCTATCAAGTAGTTGCTTATGTAAGCGGTAGAGTCTTGCTATCCCGGTATTTTTATATCCATCTATCGGATAGTGTCTGGAGAAGCTTAAAGAAATTAAGATTCCTGAAAGTATCAAGAGTTGAAATAAACGTGTCATTTGATTATATTTTGGTGGTTAACGCTAGTTTGCGAGAATAATCTATTTCCGGTGTGATAGATTGTAAATATGCTGAGCTAAGTGCTCGTTTGTTTTCTACGAAAGGTCGGATTTGAAACAGCCATAATTTATCATCCTTAAATCCAAGTTCTACATCATATGCACCCTTATAATCTGAAGCTGTTTCCTCAGGAATAGTTTTTTTAATAATGGATGCTATTTTTCTAAGTTCTTCAATATTCTTTGTGTTTAATATAGGCGTTTCAAAGGTCGTATGATATTTCTTAGTGCCTCCTGATGATGGTAATCTGATATAGTGAGTTTCTCTGGAGGGAGCAAGTAATTTATCATCAGACTTTGTGATTAAACGTGTTTCTGCCGCTTGTCCATCAACTGCGCCTCCTGCACCTTTGCTAAATGCCACGGTTAGATCATTGTGATTACCCGAGTTAATCCCTTTGGTAATCATAACACCGGAGTACTCTACATCTACACTGGGGATAATTAGGATAGAAGGATAAACATTCTCCGGATTGGATAAATACTTCTGTCGCCATTTAAAACTCCTTTCGGTGTATGGTGAAGCCCACACTTTTTTAATTCCTTCAATAATATTATTTTCGGATATAATGTTGAATAAGGTGAGATTAAGACCTGCTCCGGTAAACTCTTTTAGATCTTCCATGTTGGTATCACTTCGTAAAAAGACCGGAACGGAACCCATGGAACCTCCAAATATTGTCGTAAATTGATTTTTTAGTTGATCGGTAAACTCTTTACTAAGAGGCATTTTTATGATCGCTTCTCTTAGTGTTTTCAATTGTTGAAGTTGATATTCTTCTATCAATTTTTCATCTTTAGCATTGCTACGCATTGTGGATGCCTCTGCGAACATAGTGTTCAGAAATTCCCAAAAAGATCCTTCGGTATTTGGCATCTTTTGATCCATATGAGTTCTAAAAATACCAAAAGGTATAACCAGTCCTTCGACTACATGATCAGGAAACATCTGCTTTAATTGACCTAAGTTGGCTGCTTTAGGACCGCAGAGCTTCCCCGAATCCTTTGCATTTACATTCCTCATACTAAGTACAGAAGTATTTTTCAACTGAATTTGATCTACAGGAACTTCAATCAAGTCCGTATTTCTTTGCTCTTTCTCAAAAAGTGCCAATTCTTGCGGACTCATATTTTTTTCCAATTTTAAAATGACATTTCCTTTATTTGAAACAGCATAAAATACCTTTTGACCACTGTAGGCTTCTAATTCCTGTAAGTTAATGTCAGATAATGCTGCATTAGGTATACCTAAGTTTCTTGCCAGTAATTGTACATGTGATACCAGATTTCCTTCGGCGACCGTCATAATACCTGCCACAGGTTTGAGATCTGAAGGAGGCTTCTGAAAGACGTAAATTTTATCTGAGTTTACCTCAACCTCTTCGGTACCCTCAACCACTACTAACTCCCCATAAGCATAACCCGGATTAAGCCCCCTAAAACTACTCTGATTTGATAGGGTAAGAACGGCATTTGTCAATGATGTCTTTTCTGCTAATAAGATACCAAGTCTACTTATGCTCTCTCCCATACTTAAGGCAATAGAGGATCGAATTCTATCGTCTATAAAACCATACGCTTTAGGTTCAAAGCTTCCATATGTGTTTACGTCATGCTCATATTTGGATTTAACCATAGCGGTACTCCACTCCAGAATACTCCTTGAAGTTTCCAGAAAATCAGTAAGATCACCAATAGATAATTTGTTTTGAGAGGTGTAATTTTCTAGTAAGGAATTTATAGAGGTGCACTCCCATAGCTCTACGAGTCCGGTTCCCGCTGCTGCATAGGTGAGTGCTTGTATTTTATCAAGAAGCCCTTGTAATTCATCGGGTTTCCACTCCTGAGATTTACGTAACAAAATATTTTCCAGTTCATTCGAAAAATCCAGAAGAATCAATCGATTTGCACCGCCTTTAAAATCTATGCTGTGTTCTCTAATAGCATACAGAAGATCAGCGATTACCGGAACCATATTTTCTGGTCTTTCTTCGTTTTTATATTCCTCAAGAAACGTTAGAATTTTTTGCTTTGTTGGAGTATCTGTAGTAATCTTGTTGATCTGTCTTTTTAAGCGATCAAAATCAACCGGTGCATAAAAATCCAGTAAAGTTTTTTCCAGTTTTTCAAATTCTTGGTTTAGCTCCGGAGTTAATTTGGTTGCGTATTGTTGTCTAAAATTTTGTACCAGAGCTATATCTTCTCTACCCGGTTGGCCATGAATTTTTACTCTTAGATCCATAAAATCGGGAAACTCATCAGCGATAACTTTTGATTCACTACGCATCTGTTGTGCCAGATTGTTGTCTCCGTCATGCGGAATATCTCGAAGCGATTGACGTATAACATAGTAGTTGTTGATTATACGTTCGTTATCAGTCAATAACCATTTGTAAAAATCGATACCCCAGGCTTCTTCATCTTCTGATTGTACGGAACCTCTGTAGTATCTTCCTTTGCGTAAAATCCAACCATCATCTACACTTGATAAGTACCTTGCTAACTGATATTGTTTTAATCTGCTATGGGCATTTTTCTCATCCCAAAAACTAGAGGGATCGGTAAAGGCTAAAATATCACCAAAAAATAGATGATGTTCTTTGGCGTTTTTTTCTATAATATCCTTATAACTTGCGTGTTGTATACCACCACCAATACTATCGGGACAAGGATCTCTAGGTTCTCTTATGGAACCGTCCTTACAAAACCATTTTATTCTATGGTACGGACCTCTACGGTCTTTTTTTAAATCTTCAACGAGCTGACTTATTTTATTAGTCGGTAGATCCTGAGATTGAAGTAGTGATGGAAAATAGATAAGAAGTACAGATAGCGTAATTAAAATCTGTTTATTGATCATTATAATCGTTTTAAAATATTGTATATTATGGTTATAAGTAATAAGGTAAGCGACAGGAAAATAAAAAACCTGAAAAGATATTCGAATTCACCTGCAAAACCAGTAAAAGCTAGAGCAGAAAATACTATGGCTAACAATCCAAACGCAAAACAACGCATGCGATACGATGTAAATTTGAAATTAAAAAGTGACATTCTCTTTGTCATAGAATTCAAACAATACGCTTAGGTTAAAATGATACTTTATGAAGAAAAATTTGATCTTTTTTCCCGTTTTAGGTGTTTTAAAATGCTGTTTAACTTTATAAGAAACTTATTGAAGTTAAAAGTATCAAATGTTAAAACTCAGCGGCTTTTGATTAACTAATTTTAACGATACAGCGTTAAACTTCTGTTACAGCAGAAATGGCTTGATAATAATTTATAATATTTATACAAGCAATCTTTAACAACCACATAAAAATGAAACTAAATACCTATACCACCAGGGCACTTGTAGGCGGAGTTTTTGCAACTTTTGTTACCGGTTTCGGTTCTTTTCTCTTAGGTAATCTGAGTGGCTACGAAGCAAAATCTCTTATTGAATCATCTTTGCCGGGAATAAACACGCTTTTTAATACCGTAATATTAGCATCTGCTACTATTTTAGCTTTGATGTTAACTTTGCTAAGTGTCAGCGTAGGCTCCAATTCTAAACTTAAGAATGCACATTATTCCTATGTCTTACAAATTGCTAAACTGGACACGGCTGTTTTTATTAGCTCCATGATTTCTTTTTTGCTTTTAAATCTGCCAATTACTGAGTCAGATAATGTTCCTTCAAATTGGTTTAACATCATCTATTATATATCTTTGGGAGTGGCATCAATCCATTGTGGTGCAATCATTTCGGTAGTATTAATGTTATATAATACGATAAGTAATATTATTAATATAATCGGTTTAGGAAACAGCGAACATCCATTGGTTATGTCTGATGATGATGAGGATAATGAGGATGATGAAAATGAGGTGTGATAACTAAAAGTAGTACCTTGAATAATTAATTTTTAATTTTGAATTTTAGCACATAAAAAGTATGGGATAGCCGAAGCAAAATCCATTTTTTGCTTACTTTTGTTAACCAAATCCATAGTTGGAAAGCTTATGAGTCAGAAATTACTACTTGGTGCTAAAGAAATTGAAATTATATTGCATCGTTTGACTTGTCAATTAATCGAGAATCATGATGATTTTAAAAATACAGTGCTCGTTGGGATACAGCCAAGAGGGATTTTTGTAGCCAATCGTATAGCTAAACTCTTAGAGGATGCCTATGCCATTCCGAACGTATCGGTAGGACAATTGGATATAACATTTTATAGAGATGATTTTAGAAGAGGTCAAAAACCGTTAGAAGCGAATAAAACAAATATTAATTTTATAGTTGAAGATAGACAAGTAGTTTTTATTGATGACGTACTGTATACAGGGAGAAGTATCAGAGCTGCTTTAACAGCTATTCAATCCTTTGGACGCCCATCGAATATCGAGCTTTTGACATTAATAGATCGAAGATTTAGTCGTCACTTGCCCATACAACCAAATTATAGAGGTCGTCAGGTGGATGCAATAAATCAGGAGAAGGTGAAGGTGTACTGGAAAGAGAATGAAGGAGAAGACGCAATTTATTTGATCAGCGAGTAACAATTCATAATATAACGACATAGTCAAGGAGTACCATAGTTTTAAACATAAAAAGAAAGCGAATGCGCGAACTGAGTGTAAATCACTTGTTGGGGATTAAATATCTAAATCAAGGAGATATCGATTTGATTTTTGAAACAGCGGATCATTTTAAAGAAGTAATCAATCGTCCTATAAAGAAGGTGCCTTCATTACGTGATATTACCATCGCAAATTTGTTTTTCGAAAATAGTACGCGAACTCGACTATCTTTTGAATTAGCAGAAAAAAGGTTGTCAGCAGATGTTATCAATTTTTCTGCAGCTTCCTCCAGTGTTAAAAAGGGGGAAACTCTCATTGATACCGTGAATAATATTTTGTCAATGAAGGTTGATATGGTAGTCATGCGACATCCTAATCCCGGAGCTGGTATTTTCTTGTCAAATCATGTAAAAGCAAGTATTGTAAATGCGGGTGATGGTGCTCATGAACATCCTACACAAGCTTTATTGGATACGTACTCGATCAGAGAGCGATTAGGAGAAGTAGCCGGCAAGAATGTAGTGATAGTAGGAGATATATTGCACTCCCGTGTGGCGCTGTCAAATATATTTGCTTTAAAACTTCAAGGAGCCAATGTAAAGGTATGTGGCCCAAAAACCTTGCTGCCCAAATATATTGAGCGTTTAGGAGTTTCGGTAGAAACTGATTTGCGAAAAGCGTTGCAATGGTGTGATGTAGCAAATATGCTACGCGTTCAAAATGAACGTATGGAGATTAGTTACTTTCCTTCAACCAGAGAGTATACACAGCAGTACGGTTTAAATAAAGAAATTTTAGATAGTTTAGATAAAGAGATTGTAGTAATGCATCCCGGACCAATTAATCGAGGCGTAGAAATTACCAGTGATATTGCCGATTCAGATCAAGCCATTATCTTGGATCAGGTTCAAAACGGGGTAGCAGTGAGAATGGCTGTAATATATCTTTTAGCATCCAAAATAAAACAGTAGAATATGATATTTGACACAAATGGAACAACGACCATCATAACGCAAGAAAAGGCAACGATTACAGAATTTGTAAAAGGAGTAGAGGAAGCTTATGAAAATTTAAAGAATAACAATTTGATAGTTAATCTTTTTTCGATGAAGGGGATTACAGCTTCAGATATCAACGAATTCTTACGCGTTTCTAAAAAGCATAAAGCCGCAAAACATTCTTTTGTAATAGTTACTGATAGTATCTCCTATACAGATGTGCCTAACGAACTTACACTGGTGCCATCTTTGAGAGAAGCTCATGATCTTATTGAAATGGAAGAAATTGAACGTGATCTGGATTTACAAGAATAGATGGGAATCAGTAATTATACCTATTGCTTTAATTTTCGTTTTATTTAGCTTTTTGCCAAGGAAATTTTCCTTCCAATTCAACTTGTAACGAAAAACTTAATAGGGTTCTTATGAGAATAATTATACCAAGTGTCAGCACTTTATCCATTGAGGGTTCTGTGATAACAGTGGCAATAATATCGGCGCCTACAAGGATCTCTAAACCAAGGAGAATTGATTTTCCAATATCCTGACGTAGCGTATCAAAATTACGAGTTTTTTGATCTTTCAATTTGAAGATATATTTTAATAAAGCATAACATATGCCGACGGTAATAAGCAAAACACCTAAAAATTCAAGAATACGAGCTATAAGGTCTATGTAAGAATGCATTTGATCTTTATTTTATTTGGATTAAGTTACAAAAGTTTTTTTGCTTGATAACAGGCGTACTTTGTATCTATAAATTAAATTTTAATCCATGGATCATGTCTTTTTTATAAAAAGCTGAAAATTCTAAAATTCTTCGGTAAGAATTTTTATTTTACAGCGTCCTTAAAGAATAAACAATTTTGAAGCTTACAATACTTGGCTGCTATGCGGCTACTCCCAGAACGCTAACCAACCCCACTTCTCAAGTACTCGAGATCAACTCTCATGTTTTTCTGATTGATTGCGGAGAGGGTACGCAAGTTGAATTACGACGTAAAAAAATAAAGTTTTCACGCATTCGACATATTTTTATATCCCATCTTCACGGAGATCACGTTTTTGGACTTATTGGGTTAGTTTCTACCTTTAAAATGTTGGGTCGCGAAGCACCCTTAAATATATATGGGCCTAAAGGAATTAAAGAGTTTATAACACTCCAGTTAAAACTCTCTAACTCATGGACAGATTATCCACTTCATTTCCACGAGTTAACATCTAAAAATTCTGAGATGGTCTTTGAAGATGAAAAGATATCTGTTCGTACCATCCCTTTACAACATCGGGTATACTGCAACGGTTACTTATTTGAAGAAAAGCCGGGTGAAAGAAAGCTTATTCTTAGCAAGGTAATGAATTATAATATTGATGTAGCGTATTATCGCTCAATTAAAAAGGGCAAAGATGTACTGCTAGATGATGGAACACTTATTAAGAATGAAACAATAACCGCCCCCCCAAAACCTACCAAAAGCTATGCGTTTTGTAGCGATACCAGATATGACGAGGCAAAAATAAGTTTACTACAAAACGTAACGGTGTTGTATCATGAGGCTACTTTTCTCGAAAGCCACAAACATCTAGCGGCGACGACGGGACATAGTACCGCTATTGAAGCAGGTATGATTGCTAAAAAAAGTAATGTAGACACACTCATTTTAGGTCATTTTTCTACCCGATACAAAGATATTAGTTTATTTAAAGAAGAAGCTGAAACCGTATTTGATGCTGTAATGGTGGCTGATGATGGTAAAGTTTTTGACTTCTAAAAATAGTTTATTTTTATAGTAAATTAGAACTGGCAGTAGTAAATTGCATTAAAATCACTAGTTATGAATCGAGACCTCACAGATTATCGAAAATCTTATAATAAAGGCTATTTAAATGAAGACGAGATTTCAGACGCTCCTTTGTCTATATTTTCAGATTGGTTTAAGGTGGCAGAAGAAGATGAAGCTATTGATGAGGCAAATGCTATGACCTTGGGAACTATTGGGTTGGATGGCTTTCCTAAAACAAGAATTGTATTATTAAAGCATTATGATGACAAGGGATTCGTTTTCTACACAAACTATACATCTGAAAAAGGAGAAGCTATTTCACATAACGGTAGAGTTTGTATATCGTTCTTTTGGCCAAGTTTGGAACGACAGGTTATCATACAAGGAATAGCTGAAAAAATATCCGATGAACAAAGTACAGCATATTACAAATTACGTCCAAGAGGTAGTCAGTTAGGTGCTTGGGTATCCGATCAAAGTGCGGTGATTGACTCACGAGCGGTATTAGAAGAAAAACTACAAATTTTAGAAACGAGATATCAAGGCAAATCAATTCCTAAACCGGATTTTTGGGGAGGATTTAGAGTTAAGCCTGTGTCGTTTGAATTTTGGCAAGGTCGCGAGAATCGTTTACATGATAGAATACGTTATACGCCGACTTCAGATTCGTCTTGGAAAATAGATCGATTATCTCCTTAAGTTTTGGGAAGTAGCAGTTGTAGTTGTTAGTGGCGGCATAATTATAAAGTTTGATCTTCTATTGATCTTATACTCATCCTCAGAGCAATCCTTACCATCACCACAGTTGTTTAATGGTTTGCTTTCGCCAAATCCTGTATATGAAAGAATGCGATTTGCAGTAATTTGGTTGCTTATCAAATAGTTGTATATTGATTCAGCCCTTTTCTTTGATAGGTTTAAGTTATATTTATAATCGCCTCTGCTATCAGAATGTGTTTCTATTTTGATAACCATGTTGGGATAACTGTTGATCATCAGATCAACAATTTTATTTAATTCTTCTTCTGCACGCGTTGTTATATTCCATTTATCAAACTCAAAATAAATCTCATCAAGAGCAATTAAATCACGAAGTGTTTTAGATAACTCTGTTGTAGATTGTATCGAGGCGATGGGAGCAGGGATTGATGGTTTTATGTCAATAGGGTTAAGACCCGTTGCCTGTGTTTGCTCAGATCCCTTATCATCACGTAAATCTTTCGGTGTAAAGGCTATATTTTTCATGGCTTGTTGCGAAGCTTTAAACACTAAACTTTCTGTGTTGGGGCATTTTAGATCCGTAATATCCAAGGCCAATTTAAAAGAATAAAAGTCAGGTAGCTTACATTGATTTATATAATTGTAGCCTTGTGATAACTTAATATCTTCATTCAGCGAGCCGGTAAATTCGGCAATTACAGGCTGATCTTCTATGAATAAATCTTCAATTTCATTAATTGTGGTACAGGATGCGTTAACCTTAACTTTGTACCTTATGGTAAAAGGCTCACTTTCCATGGTGACAAGTTTATCCGGAACCTTGAAATTTAGAGTATTGGTTGCAGGATCAAAAGATTTTTTAATTTTTCTCGGAGCTTCAATTGAATTTTCCACCAGAGAAACATTACTTGGAAGTTGATCTTTTATAAGTGTATGTTGAGCATCGTCATTACCATCATTAAAAATGGTTAAACTATAGGCAATTTCCTGATCGGGAGATACGGCATCATTAGGATAAACAAATGAATTATCAGCATAGCGGGACCGTTTGATCATGTGGATAGCAGGTTCATATATTTCAACACTAAAAGCTACGGCGGTAACCGAATAACCATCACTCTCTGTTAAGAGCCTGAAATTTGCTTGGGTCTGATTATTTCCGATAAAACTATTGCGTGTATTTTTAATGTCAAAAACATCAGCATCATATCCCAATGTATTGGAACTGGCAGGCTTACGTGTTCTTACATTCTTTCCATTTTCAGTAATATTAGCGTTAAAGAAGTTGTTCATCGGATTGCTACCATCAGTAATTCCTTTGAAACTATGGGACTCATTCGATTGCATTTGCAAACGATCTCCTTTTATTCCTTTATCTCCTTCAAAAGCTATGATACCTAATTTTCCATGAACAGCACCTTTTGGAATAGTTTGGAAATTATCAAAAGTAAATTCAACGGGAGCTGCCTTCGTGTCAATATTTACAAAACCATCGTAGACATAAAAACGTTTTCGGGTAGCTTTATCATCTTCATAAATCACAATCATCGTCCATCCACCAGCTAAACCATTACCTAAATTCTCATCGCTGTTAGATGCGGTAGTAGAAGCAGGTATATTGGCGACTGTATAGGTTCCTTGAGGGTTTGAAAGAGAAGTTACATAAGTCGTAATATCTTTGTAACACGAATATTGTTTGAATTCTGACCTTTCATTGGTATAATAATCATGTATTACCGTAGCGTTATCTAAAGATGTATAGGTTTGTGCATTTGGAAATTTTATTTTTACTGCGGTGATATCATTTTCACGAGTAGCATCAGCATAGGCAGCAGTCCAGTAGAGTCCAACATGTTTTATCGTAGCGCAAGGGTTTAGCAAGGTAAGATCTGCACTGCTAGAGTTGAATGTATCGGGATCATTATCAATATCGATAAATCCCATTTGGAATTGGTTATTTAACCCACCATCGTTATAATCCATCGTAGGATCAAAGGGTTGGGTGCCATCGTCATGATTGACCTTTCCAAGTATAGTATTAGAAACAAATTTAAAATCTCCTTTTAGCGTGAACTCAGAACGTTTACTTAATGGTACTTCAACTTGTCCAAAATGAAAGGTATAACAAACTATAGACACCAAAAGTGTTAAGTAAAAGTTTTTATTAGTATGTATCAGAGTTCTGGAGTTCATACCTATAGTATAGTATTCATATTCTAAGTATTGTTGTTTTAATATCTAACCAACAGTAACAACCTTTTTTATTATTGAATATTGTAAGTTAGCTGAGAGTAAAATTAGATTTTAACAATTAATTTTATAAGAAAAAAATCGCTTTTTCGACATAAAAGCGATTTTTATCGTTTAACGGTTTGTTAGTAGTCACTTCATTGTCAGATATTTAATAGGTATTAACAGGAATGTTTTATAAGTAGGTGTAAAGCCATCCGAATGTTATTTATTTGCCTAAATAATTATTTTTATTGCTTATTATTTAGAAGTGTGCTATCGAATTCTTAAACTTGTGTATCCAAAGTACAGTAGATTAAATTAGAAGCTGTTTTATGAAAAAACTCATCCTTATTCGTCATGCTAAGTCGTCATGGAAGTTTGATGTAACTGATCATCAAAGACCCTTAAAAAAGCGAGGTAAAAATGACGCTAAGCTTATTGGTAAACGTTTGCGTAAGCTTGGTATAACGGCGGATAAGATTATTTGTAGTGATGCAAAGCGAACGCAAATGACTGCATCGATCATTCTAGATGAATTAGAGATGAAGAATACGGATTTTTCATTAGATCATGCTTTATATGATTTTGAAGGCACTCATGTATTCGAGTCTATAAGAGCAACAAATGTTGAAATTGATACCTTGATGGTTTTTGGTCATAATTACGCATTAACTGCTTTGGCTAATACCTTAGGAGATCAGGTAATTGACAATATTCCTACAGCCGGGGTTGTAATAATTGAATTTGCAAATAAACGATGGTCTAGTATTTCTGTAGGAAAAACCTCACTAACACTTTTTCCTAAAGAGTTAAGATAATGCCAAAAAACTATAAAAACAAGTACATAAATAGGGAGTTAAGTTGGTTGCAGTTCAATGCAAGAGTGCTTCAGGAAGCTTCAGATGAAACTGTTCCTCTCTTAGAACGTCTGCGATTTATTGGTATTTTTTCGAATAATCTGGATGAGTTCTTTAAAGTACGTTATGCGACAATAAAGCGAATTGATTTAGCGGGTAAGGATGGGAAAAATGTTTTAAAAGGGCGGACAGCAAGTGATCTATTAGAGCAAATAACCAAGATTGTAATTAAACAACAATCTGAGAGCTTAAAAATTATTAATACCATTAAAAATAGATTGACGGATCACGGGATATTTATAATTAATGAGAAAGAGGTGTCTGCTGATCAGGATGCTTTTATTCGTAATTATTTTATCACCAAAGTCAGTCCGGCACTGGTAACTTATATTTTAAATGATTTAGAAGAGTTTCCTCATTTAAAGGATAGTGTAGCCTACCTTGCGGTACGATTAATTCTCAAAAATAAGTCCATAACTTCCGGTATTAGTGATAGTGCGATGGATATTGATCGCCGTGAGCGTATTTATGCTTTGATCGAGATACCTAAAAACACAGAACGCTTTGTAGTACTTCCCGAAAAAGACGGAAATAAGTACATCATCATGTTAGATGATCTTATCAGGTACTGTATGCACATCAACTTCAGTATTTTTGATTACGATACTGCAAAGGCGAACATGATTAAAATTACCAGAGATGCCCAATTAGATTTTGATAATGATCTTAGTAAAAGTTTTATTGAGAAAATATCCAGTAGTGTGAAATCACGTCGGGACGGAGAACCTGTACGTTTTGTATACGATAAGAATATTGATCAAAAAACTTTAGATTACCTAATGAATAAAATGGGAATTGACTATACAGATAGTATTATTCCCGGGGGACGCTATCATAATCGCAGAGATTATATGAACTTTCCTGATTTGAAAAATCCGGAATTGGTGTATCAAAATCTAGTTCCTTTACCAATTCCGGGATTAAGTCTTCAAGGGAGTTTATTAGACAAAATTGCGGAGAAGGATTTTTTACAATATACACCATATCACACCTTTTCATATACGGTTAAGTTTTTGAGAGAAGCTGCAATCGATCCGAAGGTGAAAACAATTAAAATTACTATTTATCGCCTTGCTTCAATTTCGCACATTGCAAGCTCCTTAATTAATGCTGTAAAAAACGGAAAAACCGTAACGGTTCAAATTGAATTACAAGCCCGGTTTGATGAAGAAGCAAATATTAAGTATGCCGAACAAATGCAACGAGAAGGTGTTAAACTTATCTTCGGAGTACCGGGACTCAAAGTGCATTGCAAAACTTGTGTTATAGAAAGAGAAGAAGAGGGAAAGTTGAAACGTTATGGGTTTATTAGTACAGGTAATTTCAACGAGTCAACAGCCAGAATTTACACAGACTATACCTTATTCACGACAAACGAAGAAATTTTAAAAGAAGCGAATAAGGTTTTTAAATTTTTTGAGATTAATTATAAAGTAACTCGGTATAAGCATTTATTGGTATCTCCACATTATACGCGCTCTTCGTTGATGAATATGATTAATGTAGAAATAGCTAATAGTAAAGCAGGAAAGCCTAACGGAATCAAACTGAAGCTGAATAGTTTGAGTGATTATGACATGATTGACAAACTTTACGAAGCCAGTTGTGCCGGAGTAAAAATTGACTTAATTGTACGAGGAATATGCAGTCTCATACCGGGTATTCCAAATATGAGTGAAAATATTAGAGCGATCAGTGTGATTGATAAATTTTTGGAACATCCAAGACTGTATGTTTTTGAAAATGGTGGAAATAAGAAAGTGTATATATCATCTGCCGATTGGATGACTAGAAATTTGGATCGTAGGGTTGAAATTTCCTGTCCAATCTATGATGAGGATATCAAACAAGAGCTTTTGGAAACTTTTCAAATTTGTTGGAATGATAATGTAAAAGCAAGGAAGCTGTCAGACGATCAAAACAATCAATATGTACGTAATAATAAAACAAAAATAAGATCTCAGGTAGCTACCTATGATTACTATGTTGAAAAATTAAGAAACTAATTACTTTGTTGACAATAGAAAAATATGGAGCCATTGATATTGGTTCAAACGCAATTCGGTTACTAATCAGCAGTGTTCATGAAGAGAACGGCAAGGAAACTCGATTTAAAAAAACGAGTCTTGTGCGAGTACCTATTCGTTTAGGAACAGATGTATTTATTTCAAAAAGAGTGTCTGATGAGAATATTGCCAGAATGATCGATACCATGCAAGCTTATCAACTGCTTATGCGAACACATAAAGTAACAAGATATAAAGCTTGTGCAACTTCGGCGATGAGGGAGGCAGAAAACGGAGTGGATATCGTTAATTTAATTGAGGAGAAAACCGGGATTTCGATTAATATCATTGATGGTAATGATGAAGCAGCAATGATTGCTATGACTGATTTACATCAGCTCATTAATACCGATGAAACCTATTTATATGTGGATGTTGGTGGGGGTAGTACAGAGTTTACGGTATATCATCATGGACATACCGTGACCTCAAAATCGTTTAAATTAGGTACCGTTAGGTTGTTAAACGATATGGAATCACCAGAAATATGGGAAGAAGTACGTGTATGGATCAAACAAAACCTTTCTCAATATCCCCGAGTGTATCTTATAGGTTCTGGGGGGAATATTAATAACATTTTTAAGAATAGTGGTAAAGCATTAGGAAAACCTTTATCTTATCTTTATCTAAGTTCTTATTATCAATTACTTAATTCTCTTACATACGACGAGAGGATCTGGGAACTCAATCTGAATCAGGATAGGGCAGATGTTATCATTCCTGCGACAAAAATTTATCTTTCGGCGATGAAATGGAGCGGAGCCAGGAAGATTTTTGTTCCTAAAATTGGTTTATCCGACGGAATCATAAAATCTTTATATCAGGATAAACTAAATAATCGTTAATTACAGAAGACTTGGTTTATATTCTTGTTAATATTGAATAATGTAAAAAATAAAAATGTCACCAGAAATAAGAACTAACGGTGTATATGATATAATTAAAACTAACACAAATGAAGCATAATTTACTTTTTCTTTTTATAACAATAGCATGTTTTACCTATTCTTCATACGCTCAAATGAATAGCTATGGGATGAGAATAGGAGCAAATTACAGCACGCTAAGTGCTGATAATATTCCGGAAGAATTTGACGAGAGCCGTATTGGGGTAGCCGTTGGTTTCTTTGCTGAAATTCCGCTAAACGAAAATTTGAGCCTACAACCGGAACTGCAATATTCAGCTCAGGGGAATAAACAAGAAAATTTTCGTATTAACTACCTTCAGGCACCCATCGTATTTAAATATGAGTTAAATCGTTTACTCAACATCCAATTAGGACCTCAAGTGGGTGTAAAGATTTGGGAATGGGAGGATAGAAATAATTATAAAACTTTTGATTTTGCAGCGGTAGCTGGAATAGGGGTCAATATTACTAAAAACATTTTTGTGGATCTGCGTTATGCACATGGTCTTAGCAATGTCATCGAAGAAGAGAATTTTGCTTCTATTAAAGATGGGAACAACAGAAATATTCAACTTTCTATAGGATATAAAATATAGCATCAATGTCTAAACATTTGTATAAAAAGAGACATTCTATCCATGAATTGTCTCTTTTTTGCTTAATGATTGCATAATTTCGGCTTCATAAATGAGTAAGTCCTGCCATTTTTGATCAACTTCTGTACGGTCGCCATAGGTTCGAGCGAAGTTCAAAAACATTGTATAGTGATTAGCTTCACTAACCATCAAGCTACGATAAAATTCTGCCAATTCCTGATCTTCTAATTCTTCTGAGAGTAATTTGAATCGCTCACAACTTCTAGCTTCAATAAGTGCAGCATATAAAAGTCGGTGTACCAATTGTGTGGTTCGGCTACCTCCTTTAGGAAAAAATTTCAATAATTGTAATACGTACTCATCCTTTCGATCCCTGCCTAAAACAAAACCTCTGGCAATAATCTTATCATGAACCATTTTAAAATGGCTGATTTCTTCTTTTACCAATTTTGTCATTTCTTGTACAAGTTCGGTGTATTCAGGAAAACTTACAATTAAAGAAATAGCGGTAGATGTTGCTTTTTGCTCACAATAGGCGTGATCGGTCAAAATCTCTTCAATATTTTTTTCTACGATATTGACCCATCTTGGATCTGTGGGAAGTTTTAAACCTAACATATATGATAATTTTAAAGCTGCTTTATAATTTGAATTTTCTACAAAGCAAAGATATTGAAATAAATGTTCTGCTGAACCTACAGGTCCAAATCAAAGGAAGAACGTAGCTTGTCTATTAATGGATTTTTTTCTCTTAACTTTTCATATTTATCCTGAGGCGTAAACGCATACTTTTTAGATAACTCCTCGTTGACATGAATATGGAGTGTTATGCCGTAATTCTCTAACTTTTTAAAAAGAAACTGCAGTAGTCCGGATTGTGCGTTTTCTAAATCAATCTTCATCGACTGATTGGGTAACGTAAGATGAATTTCATCTTCTTTGCTGGTTGGAATATTCATTGCGAACATAGAACCTAAAATACGTTCTCCCTTTTTATCTTGTAATTTGCCGTACTCCATCCATCGAGCTTGCATTTCGGCTTCAGTAAAAGGCTGATATGGCAAGTTTTTAGGATCAATAACTTTTTCAGCTTTCTTTTCCTGATGCTCCTTTTTCTTACGAATGCTGGTTAACGATAGCCCCGAAGTTCTTCGTTCTCTGGTAGGTTGCATAAAAGGAGGCGTTGTGTTAGTTTTGCTCTCCTGGGGTTTTGAAGGCCTTGAATCTTCTGAAGTCAAAGCAGATGCTTCCGGTTGAGATATTTCGGTCTTTTTAATCTGAGCAACAGTCTCTGTAGGTGCAACAGCTTCAGTTTTTCGTGGTGGTGTTACTTTTATGGGAGCAATTGCTTTATTGCGAAAATAGGAAGGAGGAATTATGTAGGGTTTGTCATTTTTTTTTTCTCCATTCTGAGTAAGAATAGAGGCAAGTTGCATGAGACATAATTCGACGAGAAGCCGTTGATTGCGACTCGTTTTGTATTTAAGATCGCAGTCGTTAGCTAGATCAATCCCTCGAATCAAAAATTCGGAAGAAACTTTTTGAGATTGTTCGTGATACTTTTGTTTTGTCTGATCTCCGACTTCTAATAATTGTATTGTTTCAGGACTTTTACAAACAAGAAGATCTCTAAAATGAGAAGCTAAGCCTGCAATAAAATGATGGCCGTCAAATCCTTGTGCAAGAATTTCATTAAATGAAATCAATAAGGCAGGAATATTATTCTCACTAATTAGATCAGTGGCTTTAAAGTATGTTTCGTAATCAAGTACATTTAAATTTTCTGTAACAGCTTGACGGGTTAGTTCTTTACCACTAAAACTAACTACACGATCAAATATTGATAAAGCATCACGCATAGCACCATCCGCTTTTTGTGCGATTATTTGCAATGCATCTTCTTCTGCGTTGATTCCTTCACTTTTGGCAACCTCCATCAAATGAAGTTTGGCATCTGTTACAGTGATTCTTTTAAAATCAAAAATTTGACAACGCGATAATATCGTGGGAATAATCTTATGCTTCTCTGTGGTAGCAAGAATAAAAATCGCATGCTTAGGTGGCTCTTCCAGAGTTTTAAGAAAAGCATTAAAAGCTGCTTGAGATAACATATGTACCTCATCAATGATATATACTTTGTACTTACCGACTTGTGGTGGTATACGAACTTGATCTATTAAGTTACGTATATCATCTACCGAGTTATTAGAAGCAGCATCAAGCTCAAAAATATTAAAAGCAAAATCTTCATCTGCATGATCACCACCATCCTGATTGATGGTCTTGGCTAAAATTCGAGCACAAGAAGTCTTACCAACGCCTCGCGGACCTGTAAATAATAATGCTTGTGCAAGGTGGTTATGATCAATGGCGTTAAGAAGCGTATTGGTAATCGCCTGTTGCCCAACAACATCTTTAAACGTCTGCGGGCGGTATTTTCTAGCTGATACAATAAACTGTTCCATCACCACAAAGGTAAAAATTGTACAGTCAATTCAAATTTTTATCTTTTGTTTTTCGGTATAATTATCAACAGTATAAATTAAGGTGGAGTTTATTTGACATTGCATAGTCAATTGGTTTACTTTTGCAGAAAGTAGACCACCTTATCGCTGTGTGCAGAACTTATTTCTGCAGCTGCTTCTTTTTGCTGCGAAGCTCAAGAGAAAAGGCTTTCAAATTAAGTTTGAAGCAAAGAGGAAAGTCCGGACACCGTAGCGCAGCATAGCGGGTAACGCCCGTCCGTTGCAAAACGAGGACAAGTGCAACAGAAAGTATGTACAGGTAATGCTGTAGTGAAACCAGGTAAACTCTATGCGGTGCAACGCCATGTAAACCAGCGCTCGAGGGTTGCGCGCCTGATGTTGGAGGGTAGGCGGTTTGATCCAATGAGTAATTATTGGACTAGATAAATGATAAGGAATTGTGCATTAGTACTCTACAGAATCCGGCTTATGGTCTACTTTTTTTATTATCTCACTTTACAGGTTTTTAATTTTCCCGTACCTTGTCGCAACTATAGTTTGTCGAATATTTTGTCAGTTTTCTGAGCAATAAACGACATCTAGGGAGATGATATTACCGAAGCACAAAATAGATGTTTATCGGTAAGGAGAAATTCTGAAATTTATAATCTTAAAAAATAAGTACGTGAAAATAGCTATTGTATGTTATCCAACTTTTGGAGGAAGTGGAGTTGTAGCAACCGAATTAGGAATCGCCTTAGCAAAGCTAAATCATGAAGTTCATTTCATTACGTATAAACAACCTGTCCGATTAGAATTATTGGGTAAAAACGTGCATTTTCACGAGGTGAATGTCCCTGAATATCCTTTGTTTCATTATCAGCCTTACGAACTTGCATTATCTAGTAAACTGGTGGACACTATAAAAAAGCATGATATCGATCTTTTACATGTACACTACGCTATACCGCATGCATACGCAGGATATATGGCAAAAAAAATGTTAGAAGAAGAAGGGATATGTGTACCGATGGTGACTACCTTGCACGGTACAGATATCACATTGGTAGGGAACCATCCTTTTTATAAACCGGCGGTGACCTTTAGTATTAACAATAGTGATGTTGTAACCTCTGTTTCACAAAGTCTGAAAGATGACACCCTACGCTTATTTAATATTAAAAAGGAGATCAAAGTTGTTCCTAATTTTATAGAAGCAGATGATCGTAAAACAAGTTTTACTGATTGTCAACGAGATATAATGGCCGAACCTCACGAGCGAATTATAACACATATCAGTAATTTTAGACCTGTAAAAAGAATAAGTGATATTATTGATATTTTTAATAATATACAGCAGGCTGTTCCAGCAAAATTGTTAATGGTAGGAGATGGACCTGAGCGATTACCAGCAGAGCAGAAGTGTAAAGATCTAGGAATCGAGGATCGTGTTGTTTTCTTGGGAAATAGTAATGAGATCGATAAGATACTTTGTTTCTCAGATCTGTTTTTGTTACCCTCAGAGCGTGAAAGTTTCGGATTGGCTGCGCTGGAGGCAATGGTCAATAAGGTACCTGTGATCTCAAGTAATGCCGGCGGAATTCCAGAAGTTAATTTGGAAGGTGTTTCGGGATATCTCAGTGAGGTAGGAGATGTAGAAGATATGTCAGAAAAAGCACTATTGATATTAAAGGACGATCAGACGTTGGATCGATTTAAAGAAGGAGCTTTTCAACAAGCTATGAAATTTGATATTTCCAATATCGTCCCATTATACACAGACTTGTACGAAGAGGCTTTGGCCACCTTCGAAAAGTGTAAATCTTAAACAATAAAATACATTTAAATAAAATGGCTGCTTCACAAAGTAGAAAGCAGCCATTTTTTATGTATTAGAAATGTTGTAAGCGTTCTTAAAACTGATATCGAGCACTTAAACCTATGTTGAAATTTACATCATCGTTGTTGTAATCGTCAAAATACACTTCAGGTCTAAAATCCAGCGATATCAATAGCGGAAAATCAAAATTATACTCAATTCCCACGGTACCGGTCACAAAGCCAAAGGAGTCGGTGTCATCTCTTCTCAGATCATCATCATAATCGATAATACCACCACCAATACCAGGTCCTACGTACCAGTTAAGTCCGCCCTCTATTGGGAATACCCACTCGTATAAACCGGTTAGCTTTACGGCGTTATAAAAACTCTCACCTTGAGCACCTAAATTCAGTTCGATTCGGTTATCAGGACTTGTTGCAGCTTGGTATGATGCCTCAGCCCAAAAACCATTACTGTCACTTAAGCGTAGTCCAAGCGCATGTTTTGAAACTTCTTGAGATTGCATGGTTGTGAAACCTCCCAAGGTTAATGCGAAGATTAATAAAACTTTTTTCATCATTATGTTTGATTTTTTAATATTCAAATATAACGTCACAAATCGGGTTTTAGTAAGTCAGCGATATAAGTTTTTGTTAATTTGTTAGGGTATTATTTTTGCAGATTCATATCTGTACTTTCAAAAATCTTATCAGCGGAGTTAGCTATAAATCCGGTAAAGAGCTCTCCGTTGTTTTTTTTATATCGAAACGCAAACTCATAATAGCAAGATGTTATATTATAAGTTCCTTCAGCGAATTGAACGGGAATAATATCAGCTAAAATACTGGACTGTTCTAAAAACTGCTTTGCATTTCCTTTAATTTCGCCCCCAGAAGTGTTCATTTTAAAACCATGCTGTTTTAAAAACTCATTAACTTCAGATAAGGTTGTAAAGGTATTAAGCTTGTTGACATCTACTGTAAAGTGATTGGAGCAAAAACCATTGACATACATCCACGCTGCGTATTCAGATTCCTCTTGTAGAGCTGTATAAGTTTTATATGATGGCGTGTCCCAAACTCTACCTTTTAGAATCAATTCGTTATCCGTAAAAACTGACGGACTAACACTGTCTAAAGTTTCTTTAATATGTCGTTGTAAATCTTCAGAAAACTGATCTAATAACAATTCACTTATAAAGATCTTGGGTGCATTGCTGTCCGTTGGATGCTCAAAATGTTTTGCATACAATTTTTTAGCTTCAAAATGATACTCACCTTTCGTTTCATAGCCCATAGCCAAGAAGGGTTTGGCAATAACTGTGATATTGGTGCGAGGATCATCAAAAGTTCTGATAGCGATATGATCATTATACACCATATTTCCTTCTTTTTGCAAGAGTGTTTTTACTTTTTGAGCTGATGGTGTTTTTTCACTATAGGCATCCCAAAGTTTTTCAAAGAATGAGGCAGTATTCATAGGTTTCTATTTTTTGTTTCTTACAAATTTATTAGTTTTGATATTTTAAAACATTAAAAAATACTTAATTAATTGTTTAAAGTTATTTTTTGTGTCAATTTGATGATGTTTATTCCTTAAAATCGTAATTTTGATTTTATTAAAATATTTTTTCAGAAGTGTATGGATCATTTTGATTACATCGATCAACAAATTTTATTGCAAATAAGAAAAGATGCACGTAAGCCCTTTTCGCAAATAGCAGAAGAGCTTAAGGTTTCAAACTCTTTGGTGCATCAACGTATTAAAAAACTGAAGCAGCAAGGAGTTATAAAGAATGCTGAATTTATCGTAAATGAAAAGCAAATTGGTTACAGAACCAAATCTTATGTCGGAATACGGTTAAGAGAAGCCCGGTATGCTGAAGAAGTTGTTCAGGGATTAGAAAAAATAGAGGAAATAGTAGAATGTAACTATGTGTCCGGATATTACGCTATATTTATATTGATTTATGCTTTCGATAATCAGCATTTAAGGAAAATTCTTTATGAACAAGTGCATAAAATCGATGGGGTTGCAGGAACAGATAGCTTTATTTGTTTTGACACCAATTTTAAAAAACCTATTTCACTAGATGCTATAGTTAGCAAACATGCTCATGATTGATCGACCGTTATTAGATACCCTAAAATCCAGCCTCGAAGGTGATTTCAAATTCGATAAACTCTCTAAGGCTTTATACGCGACAGACGCTTCGGTATATCGCAAAATTCCGTTGGGCGTAGCATTTCCAAAACATAAAAAAGATCTACAAACTTTGCTGGCGTTTGCCAGAGAGCATACCATAGGATTGATTCCGCGAACTGCGGGTACTTCCTTGGCGGGACAATGTGTTGGCGATGGTATTGTTGTAGATGTTTCCAAACACTTTACCAGCATACTGGCGTTAGATGAGAAGAGCAAAACGGTTACGGTGGAGCCGGGTGTGATACGCGATGATCTTAATAGGTATTTAAAACCCTTTGGATTATTTTTCGGACCCAATACGTCCACCTCTAACCGATGTATGATCGGAGGAATGGTTGGTAATAATAGTAGTGGAACTACGTCCATTCAATACGGAGTTACACGGGATAAGGTGGTTGCTCTAAAAACGCTACTATCTGATGGAACCGAGGTCCGATTTTCGGATGTGAGTATTACAGAATTTCAAGATAAATTGAAGCTGCAAACGCTGGAAGGAGAAGTGTATCGTACAATTTATAACGAATTGTCGCCTACAGTCGTACAACAGAGAATTAAAGAGTTATTTCCCAAACCTGAAATTCATCGTCGCAATACAGGATATGCGATTGATGAACTGTTAGCTACAAATGTTTTCATTGACAGTGATGTGCCTTTTAATATGAGTACCTTATTAACGGGAAGTGAAGGGACCTTAGCATTCACCACAGAGATAACCTTGCAATTGGATTCGCTTCCACCAGCCGAAGGGCTTATGATAGCAGCGCATTTTAATAGTATAGAAAGCTGTCTGCAAGCAGTAGCGCCTGTGATGCGTCATACTTTATACACTTGTGAGATGATGGATAAAACCATTCTTGACTGCACAAAAAATAATATCGAGCAGCTTAAAAATCGGTTTTTTATACAAGAGGATCCGGAAGCAATCCTAATGATCGAAATCAGAGATGACTCATTAGTAGCTTTAGAAGAGAAAAAAGAAGCTATTTTGACAACATTGGCTCTGGAAACTCAAAATTATGCACAACCTGTGCTTACCGGGAGTCAAATTGATCAGGCTCTGGAGCTTCGCAAGGCGGGTTTGGGGTTATTAGGTAATCTAGTGGGAGATAAAAAAGCCGTAGCTTGTATAGAAGATACTGCAGTTGCAGTGTCAGATTTAGCAGATTATATCAACGAGTTTACCGCGCTGATGAAACGTTATGGTCAAAAGGCTGTGTATTATGCTCATGCTGGCGCCGGAGAATTGCATTTGCGTCCAATATTGGATCTCAAAAAAAGCGAAGATGTAAGGTTGTTTAAGCAAATAACAGATGATGTTGCAGAGCTGGTCAAAAAATATAAAGGATCCATGAGCGGAGAACATGGAGACGGAATCGTTCGGGCAGGATATATTCCGTTTATGATTGGTGCCGAAAACTACGAACTGATTAAACGGATCAAACATAGTTTTGATGCGCAAAACATTTTTAATCCCGGAAAGATTGTAGATGCCTATCCGATGGATAAAAATTTAAGATACGAGGTTGATAGAGAAGAACCGATAATTGAAACCTTTATGGATTTTTCGGATTCTCAAGGAATCCTGCGTGCTGCCGAAAAGTGTAACGGGAGTGGGGATTGTCGTAAATCGGTTGAATCAGGAGGTACTATGTGCCCCAGTTATCGTGCTACCAAAGATGAAAAAGATACGACTCGTGGTAGAGCTAATACATTGCGAGAATTTTTGACAAATTCTGAGGAGGTTAATAGATTTAACCACAAAGAGTTGAAAGAAGTATTTGATTTATGTATCAGTTGTAAAGGTTGTGCCAGTGAATGTCCTTCAAATGTTGATGTGGGCTCTCTGAAAGCTGAATTTGAGTATCAATATCAGAAAGTAAATGGCACTTCTTGGCGAACTAAACTTTTTGCTTACTCAAATGCTTTAAACAGTTTGGGTAGAACAACCACAGGGGTTACAAATTTTATGTTTAACAATTCGGTTACCTCCGGGCTAATCAAATTCATGTTTGGTATTGCCAAAGAACGCAGCTTACCCTTACTAAGCAAACAATCCTTACGTAGTTGGTGTGCTAAAAACTTGGATGTGCTTCAACCCAAAAGACCGCTCAAAACTGTATGCTTGTTTGTTGATGAATTTACCAATCATTTAGATACTTCTATAGGAATTGATGCGATTCTCTTACTAACTACTTTAGGCTATAAGGTGCAGATCGTAAAGCATAAAGAGAGTGGGAGAACTTTTATTTCTAAGGGTTTATTAGAACAAGCCAAAAAGATCGCCAATGCTAATGTAAAGATTTTTCATCCTTTAATTTCGTCAACTACACCCTTACTGGGAATCGAACCTTCAGCAATTTTGACTTTCAGAGATGAGTATTTACGTCTGGCTGATGATAAAGAAAAGGCTAAATCAGTTGCAGATAATAGTTTTGTGATTGATGAGTTTTTATTCAGCGAAATAGAAAAAGGCATTATTACTTCAGCTCAGTTTACCCAAGAAGCACGAACTATAAAAATTCACGGACATTGTCACCAAAAAGCATTATCCACTATTCAGACTACCTTTACAGCACTAAATTTACCGGAGAATTTTAATGTTACTATCATCCCTTCAGGATGTTGTGGTATGGCAGGTTCTTTTGGGTATGAAAAAGAGCATTATGATATCAGTATGAAGATTGGCGAACAGACCTTGTTCCCTGTAGTGCGCAAAGCACCTGCAGATACAATTATTGTAGCCTTAGGAACCAGTTGTCGACATCAAATTGAAGATGGTACACAGCGAATTGCGGTACATCCGGTAACAGTTCTTAAAAATGCACTTCTATAAACCTTAGTGTAATGACGCAAGGTTATAAATCAACTAATGAAAATGATGTATGATATATACTGTAATTCAACTTTCAAATTTCCGCTAGACTTTACAGAAAAATATACTTTGATCTAAAGATTACTTGCTACATTTGTTACAAACTTTTAGATTATGGCGGGTAATACGTATGGAACTGTTTTTAGAATTACAACTTTCGGAGAATCACATGGTGTAGCAATTGGAGGTGTTATTGATGGTTGTCCTGCCGGAATCACTTTAGATTTTGAAGCAATACAGCAGGAACTAAATCGTCGTAAGCCTGGACAATCTGCTATAGTTACGCAACGTAAAGAACCGGATACAGTAGCGTTTTATTCCGGTATTTTTGAAGGAAAAACTACCGGAACTCCGATAGGTTTTGCCATAAAAAATGCAAACCAAAAGTCAAAGGATTATTCGCATATCAAAAATTCCTTTAGACCATCGCACGCAGATTATACCTATACACAAAAATACGGTGTTCGAGATTATCGCGGGGGCGGAAGATCGTCGGCTCGAGAAACAGCCAGTAGAGTAGTGGCCGGAGCAATCGCTAAACAAGTGCTAAAAGACATTACATTTAACGCTTATGTAAGCGCTGTGGGACCTCTAAAAATTGAAAAACCGTACGATCAACTTGATTTTGCAGAAATAGAAAAGAATGACGTGCGTTGTCCGGATCCGGTGATGGCTCAGGATATGGAAACCTTTATCAAGCAAATTCGAAAGGATGGAGATACTGTTGGAGGTGTGGTAAGTTGCGTGATTTCGGGAGTACCCGTAGGATTAGGGGAACCTGTTTTTGATAAACTCCATGCCGAATTGGGTAAAGCGATGTTATCTATCAACGCAGTAAAAGGTTTTGAATATGGTAGCGGCTTTGACGGAGCACAGTTACGAGGTAGTGAACACAATGATTTGTTCAATACTGACGGAACCACAAAGACAAATTTATCTGGTGGTATACAAGGCGGAATCTCTAACGGAATGGATATTTACTTTAACGTAGCGTTTAAGCCTGTAGCTACCATTATGCAGGATCAGGATACGATTAATGATAAAGGAGAAGAGGTGGTGATGCAGGGTAAGGGCCGTCATGATCCATGTGTGGTACCAAGAGCTGTGCCCATTGTTGAAGCTATGGCAGCCTTAGTTCTAGTGGATTTTTACTTACTCAATAAAACAATTAAGTACTCATAATATCAGATCTTATTCATATCGTAAGGATTCGATAGGATCTTGTTTAGCAGCCTTTAAGGCAGGATACAATCCGGAAAGTACGGCGATTAAAAATGAGATCGTCGTTGCCGAGATGATTGCCAACCAAGGGGTGCTGAATTGAAAATCGGCAGCCATGGATATTCCGCCACCAATTAAAATACCAAAAATAATACCTATAAAACCACCAATCTGTCCGATAATTATGGTTTCCATAAAGAATTGACCGGCAATGGTGTTCTTTTTTGCTCCCAAAGCTTTGCGTACCCCAATTTCGCGTGTGCGCTCCGTCACCGATACCAACATGATATTCATAAGAGCAATCGACGATCCGAAGATGGTGATAATACTTATTATCCAAGCGGCAATGTAGAGATATGTGGTGATATCAGCAATACGATTAAGAAGATCATCACTACGTTCAATTCCAAAATTATTATCTTCAACAGGATTAAGGCGTCTTATCTGTCTAAAAGTAAGCGTTGCGGCATCCTGAGCTCCTTCCATATACTGCTTATCATCAACTTTGACACTGATAGTATAATCAATATTGGCTAATGTAAAAATGGACCGAGCTAGTTGCAAGGGTAAGAGTACTCGTAGGTCTTGATTATTTCTAAACGTAGCCCCTTTACTTTCGAGCACCCCAATCACTTTGAACTTGACACCTCGAATACTGATTGTTTTTTGTAATGCACTTTCGTTCTTAAAAAGATTCTTTTTAAAATCAGAACCAATTAAACACACCCGATTGTTATTTTGTATATCAAAGAGATTAAAGTTTCTTCCGGCTTCAATTGCTGTACCTGTATTATCTAAATAATTTTCATTGACACCCAACACCTGGACTTCCGGATCTGTCTTTTCGTTTTCATATTTAACTTCCGCGGTACGCGTACCTATAAAAGAAATTGAGGTTTGAGAAAATGGATATTCGAACCGATCGTTGAACTCACGTACATTTTTATAATCTATGATGGGATTTATTTTTTCGCGTTGTCCATTTCTCACTGTTTGAAACTCGTAACGTTGAATATTAAAGGTATTTGCACCCATTGAAGCAAAATCTCCTGAAATAGTATTCTCAAGTGCACCTACCAAAGTAAGAATTCCTACCAGGGCTGTGATGCCGATTGCGATAATCAAAATGGTTAATATCGTACGTAAAACCTGCCCTTTGATAGAATCGATAGCAATGCGAATATTTTCTCTAAATAGTGAGAACATAGTAAAAATGATGTTTAGTTACTTCATAAGACTATAAATGTACCTTAAAGTTACCATAATTTTGATTTTTCTGTGGTAATGTTAAAGTCTTTACCTATAGCATACGGGATTTTTCTTTGGTTTTTCTGATATTTGCAGCCTTAAACACGATTATGGCACAAAAACCATCTATACCAAAAGGAACACGAGATTTTTCACCCTTAGAGGTCGAAAAGCGAACATATATTATAGAAATAATAAAGCAACAATTCAAATTATTTGGTTTTCAACCTATTGAAACGCCGAGTTTTGAAAATAGTGATACCCTAATGGGAAAGTACGGAGAAGAAGGCGATCGTCTTATCTTTAAAATACTAAACAGCGGAGATTATTTATCCAAAATTGATGATGCGTTATATACTGCTAAAGACAGTTTGAAAATGACATCAAAAATTAGTGAAAAAGCATTACGATACGACTTGACCGTTCCTTTTGCTCGGTATGTGGTACAACATCAAAACGAAATAGATTTTCCGTTTAAGCGCTATCAGATACAGCCGGTGTGGCGAGCAGATCGACCTCAAAAAGGTCGTTTTAGAGAATTTTATCAGTGCGATGCAGATGTTGTAGGGAGTAATTCACTGTTACAAGAGGTAGAATTTATTCAACTGTACGACCGCATTTTTACGCAGTTGGGATTAGATGGAGTGACTATTAAAATGAATAACCGTAAAATTCTATCCGGAATTGCTGAGGTTATTGGCGCTAGTGACAAGCTTATTGATTTTACAGTAGCGTTGGATAAATTGGATAAGATAGGTGAAGCAGGTGTGAAGAAGGAAATGATGGAAAAAGGTATTTCTGAAACCACTATCCAAAAAGTACAGCCGCTCTTTAATTTTGAAGGAACCAATGATGAAAAAATTGCACAGCTTAAGAAACTTTTACAGGACTCGGAAGAAGGTAGTGCCGGGGTAGAAGAGTTAGCATATATCACTTCTTTTATAAAAACGATGCCTTTAACCACAGCCACGCTCACCTTGGATGTAACCTTGGCACGCGGACTTAATTATTATACGGGTGCTATTTTTGAAGTGGCAGCACCCGATACCGTAAAAATGGGATCTGTTGGTGGCGGTGGTCGCTATGATGATCTGACCGGTATTTTCGGACTCAAAAATATTAGTGGCGTAGGAGTTTCTTTTGGTTTGGATCGCATCTATTTGGTACTTGAAGAACTCGGACTCTTTCCGCAGACAGTTACAGCCACCTCAAAAGCCTTGTTTATTAATTTTGGAGACAAAGAATCGCTGTATGCATTACAAACGATTGAGCGATTAAGAGTGGAAGGTATTACCGTAGAATTGTATCCGGATAGTGCCAAAATGAAAAAACAAATGGGATACGCAGATAAGCGTAGTATTCCTTTTGTAATCTTAGCCGGGACTAAAGAGATTGAGGGTGAAAACTTTACTGTTAAAAACATGCAATCAGGGGTGCAGGAGACGTTAAATTTTTCTGAATTAAAAGCAATATTAACGCAATAAAGATGTTACATTGCTAGAATTATTTAATTTTATTATCATTATATCCCAAATTTAAGACTATGAAAAACTTTTTAAAAATCACATGTTGTTTGCTTGCTACTACTGCAATTGTTTCTTGTAAACAAGATCCAAAAACCGATAAAATGGAGCTACAGGAACAGGTAGAAGATACCCTGCCGGCTGTTGTAGAACCGGTAGTGGAAGAAAAGCCTGTGGTAAAAAAGAAAAAAGTTGTTAAAAAGAAAAAAACAAAAGCACAGATCAAAGCTGAATCTATTAAAAAACTGACACTTGAGTTGAAATCAAAAGGGTTGCCTACATTTAATGAAACGCCCGCTATGATTTATATCAAAAACTATGAAAAGTACGTGGCGGATTACAGAAAGGCAGTTGAGGCCAATGATATGGACTCATTTTTAAAACTTAGTGACGCCAGTAGTGCTTTAACAAGACAATATAGAACTTTACTTAATTCACTCGAAGGAGAAGAGGTAGCAAAGATGAGCAGATACATGCAAGAAAAATCTAAGCAAATCGATGCCTTGTCTGCAAATATGTAAGGCTTTTTAATAATTTGATAAGAAACCATCTCGTAATTGAGGTGGTTTTTTTAGTACGTAGAATTTACAATTTAAAATAAGATAACAAGGGTGAGAAAAATAATTCAAGAGTTTAAAGACTTTGCAGTTAAAGGAAATATGATTGATATTGCCATCGGGGTAATCATAGGTGCTGCATTTAATAAAGTGGTTGATGTGTTGGTCAAGGAAATATTCTTACCGCCTTTATCTTTTCTAACCGATGGTGTTAATTGGGAAAATAAACGTTGGGTGCTACGAAGTGCAGTGACCGAAGAAGGGGTTACAAAGCCAGAAGAAATTGCAATTGGTTATGGAAAGCTTATTGAAGCTACAGTTGATTTTTTAATTATTGGTTTGACCGTATTTCTTGTGGTAAAATTTATGAATGCGCTTAAACAAAAAGCTGATAATCCTAAAGATGTAACCGTCAAAACGCCCAAGGATATTGAACTTTTGGATACTATTGCAGGCTTGCTGAAAAAACAGAATGATTTATTGAAGAAATAGCAATTTTGTAGAGGTTAATAGTTTGCAAAGCCTATTCTCATTGCTTCGGGGAGGTATCTGAGATCTCCAGGGACTAGTTCGTAGCTTCCGGGGAGAGTACGAAGTCGTCCTGTGAGTAACTACACTGCTCCGGGGGCTAATATAGCGCTTCCGGGGAGGGTTTTTCTGCCTCCTGCGACGATTGAATAGAGTCCAGCGATTGCCCAGGCTGCTCCGGGGACATATTTAGGGCTTCCGGGGAGTTGTTTGGGTCCTCCGGGGTGGATACATAATGTTCCTGTAAAGTTTTATGCTGCTACAGGGAGTTTAAATACCCTTCCTGTGAAGCTGTATGGGGCTCCTGCGTATTTTATAACGCTCCGGGAAGTTAGTATATGCGTCCATGGTTGCAGGACGGTTGACTAAGTGCCATGAAGTGGTAGATGTCCCAGCTTGAGGCTCTAATTGGTCTCCTGTGAAGCAGTATACTATCATTGAACACTATTGGGCGTTACCTGGATGTATATGTATATACCTCGAAAGGGTATAAAAAGGACTTCGTATCCGCTTTAGCATCTTAAAGCTGTCAAAATGATTCAATCTTATAAATTAAAGCGAAATCTAAAAAAAGGTGATAATCGACTTCTAGACCCTTTATAATAACAGAAGAATTTAACTGAAGAATAAAGATAAAAAATATCGTTGTGAATATCCTAACATCAATTAGGAATTGTTTAACTGGTTGAATTATTTCAGACTTAACTAATGGATTAATTTTATATAAAAAATAATCGTGTAATCAAAACGTACTTATTTTGAACTCGTATGTGCATAAAAAAAGAATACCATCATAGTTGTACAGAAAATCTAAGCAACATCTATTTTCATTAAATATTGTAAAATATGATATGCCGACCGTCTTTGATACTTTTATAGATGTGTCTAGAGATACTACTGGAAAGCTGAAAGTATTAGTTCCATCATTAAGAGCAAACGATTTTAATACATCTCAAGCTCAGATGGATCTTAGGGTTAGATAGAATTTCTTGTTCAACTGAGGATTTGAATGGAGGGTATTTTGTTCCCATTCATTATACTTTTATAGATAAGAGTTGTTTTAAATAGATTTTAACGATTATTTAAAAAACAGACTGTTCCTTGTACGTGCTTTGTTAATTGATTCAGTTTTTTATAATCCAACAGAAAAATAACTTATGAAGATATTTGTCTTTTTGCTTGCTTGGTTTATGTCGGTGGTTGCCATGTCGTCATTTAGTACGTTAATGGGGCATATTTTTGATTCTGAATTTCGGGAAGAAATTATTCTATCAAAACTCATTAGTGGTAATAGTTTTAATCAGAAAGATCACTCTGTGTATAGTATATTGGGTTGGTTTATACATTTTTTAGTAGGAGGTTTGTTCTTGTACGTTTATGCTATAATTTGGGAATGGAACCTTGCGAATCTTCCACTTTGGGAAACCATCGTGTTTGGATCAGTAATAGGATTCTTGGGTATTATTGGTTGGAGCATCACTTTTAAAATATATCATGATCCCCCAAAAATAAATTTTAAGGGCTACTATATCCAACTTTTTTTTGCTCACATTGTATTTAGTCTGGTTGCTATGATTGTGTTTCAATGGTTGAGGTAACGGTACTTAAATAAGTACGTTCATTGTTCAATTCATGGCTTTTTTCCAATTGAAGAATTTATTGAAACTAACTTACTACCCTCAACGCAGAGTTATAAAGGATTTATATAATTGATATGTTTGGCAAAATATCCGACACAAAACTTACACTTAAAGAAAACACATGTATTCAAAGATACATTGAAGGAAAACGATAGCCACTAGCATTATACCAATAAATTTTTGGGATATCGACCTAAACTATAAACTTAGAAAAAATCACTTGTTATGCATACTTTAACTGGTTGCGAGATTCAAGAAGGTCATACTGTCAAGAATCGATTTTATGAAGGTACTATTGACAAATGTACACTCAATAATAAAGTTAAAATATATGAATGTCGTCTGCACTGTAAAACTGAGTTCAGCTTGAGTTTTGATATTGGAGATGAAGCTTGTGTGTGTGTTAATATGGAGGATAAATCCTCACTATCTTTAATTTATTTTAAAGGTTTGAATTTGGTCTCCCCTTTTTCAAGTGTCTTACTTCTTGGTAAAAAAAACTTAGGTTTATCATTTATTTTTGAGCCCAATAAAGACTATGATTTTGTTTTGATCAAGATAGCTCATTCCAATTTCGAATTTAGGGGAATCCATTTATCAACGCTGTTAGATAAATTGAAAGTAAATGGTGATAACAATTGTTTAAAAAATAATACGCCCAATCTCGCACTATGGGGTATTACGAAGAATTTAATTGCTCTAAATAAAATAGAAATAGAAAATAAATTGATCGCTTCAGGATATTGCAATATTATTCTGGGTCTAAAATTAAAAGAACAAGCTGCGGATGAAAAGGAAGTCATGAAATCAAATGTTTTCCGAAGTTATGAAATAAAGCAATTAGAATTAATTACTAAAATAATTGAGGAAAATCCTGAACGCCAATTTTGTATCAAAGATTTATGTAAACAATCGGGATTATCCGTTGCAAAACTCCAACGCGGATTTAAAGATATGCATAATTGTACAGTCGCCATTTTTATTAGAAATGTTCGACTTGAAAAAGCAATAGAAATGTTGAAAACGACTAATTTGAATATTTCAGAAATTGTTTATTCTGTTGGTCTTAATAGCCGAAGCTACTTTTGCCGTATTTTTAAGAAGCGTTTTAGATGTTCTCCAAAACATTATCAACAAATGTTGCGCGAAAATCATTTATCGGCCTCTTGATTTCTTCTTTTCCTGTTGATTCTGTGGTTCTCGAGATTTTTGTCTATGAAATAACGGATTGCAATATATTCTTTATTTAAAACAATATTTTTTTGGCGTTTCAAAAAATTATATGTGTTGTGATCATCTTCACGTGAGTGTGTTAAACACCCTGTATGTTCCATTCTAACAACATAGCAGATTTTTAACCGCATAGTTTACATAATTTTTTAAATTCACTTCAAACAAATCTCTAAGGTCTATACATACATTTTTTAAGGGTAAGGCATGAACCTGAGAATTTCATGAATCTAGTACTACTGACGATACTCTAAATATCAATAATAACTTTGATTATAAGGAAGATGAGGTACATTTATTGGATAATTTTTATCCTTATAAACCAGTTTCGAAATCGGATTTGATATTAATTCGTCTCTATTTATTTCTAATTCGTGGTTTATCAGTTGATTGAATAAAAATTTCTTTTTCAAAAACTGGATATATAGATTTTGTTTAATAATAATTGGCTGTGGTGTCTCAATAATATCTTTTGAACCAACAGTTGAATGGCTTAAAATAGTAAACGTAATAAAGCCATCTGCCAATACGTTATAAATACCTGCAAAACAGAAAATATTTTGATTTTTAACTGAATGATAAGTAGGATACATAAAATGATCTTTTACATTGAAAGTGTAAAAACCTGTAGCGATTATTAAGCACCTTCTATACAACAAAGCATCAAATAACCAATTAGAATCTTGTATATTTTTAATGTTTGTTTCCAGTGTATTGTTAGATGATTGAAATGGTTTCCAGGAATCCTCATAGTTGTCGGGTAAAATTCCCCAGATACCATATTGAATTCTTTTTGGAGCATTAGCCGTAATAAGAGCAACCGAAGTTTCTTTTAAGCCATTAATGACTGTTTTAGGCGAATATAAAAATTCATAGTCGAATTTGGCACTAAGCATCCTTTCCATGTCGTTAACAGATGCAGTATTTGAGATTCTTGTCAACATATCTCTAATATAATATGATCAATTTTATAGAGGTATTTCATAAAGATAAATTAGTACCCTTTGACTCCATAAGTACTTAAAGAACCCAACAAAGTTGGGTTCTTTAAGGAAATTTCAATTACTTTAATTAACTGCTTCTTTATTTAAACGTTGCTCAGCCATTTTGTTTAGTTTGGAATCAGCAGCATATTCTTCATCCAAGGTCTTCTTTAATTTGGTTGCTATGGTTTTATGGCCTAATTCTTTTGCATACCTTACTGCGGTACCGTAACCTGAAATTTCATAATGCTCCACCCGTTGGGCTTCTGCTATAAGTCCTGCATTGGTTACCTCATCATCTTTTTTTTCTTTTATAAAACTTTCACTTTCTTTAATAAGCCCCTCCATGGCTTTACAAGTTTCGCCATCAGGGCTGATGTCTAGTTTTTCACAGATTTCCTCAAGGCGTTTTTTATGGATTTTGGTTTCTTCAAGATGGTCTTCAAAGGCTTTTTTTAATTTTGAGTCTTTAGCATTCTTGACCATTTTTGGCAATGCTTTTATTAATTGTTTTTCAGCACTATACAGGTCTTTTAATTGGTGCTCGAATAAATCTTCTAAGTTTTTCATATCTACGGTTTTAATTTAAAATTAAGTTGAATGATTAAATTTAGATTTTAAATCTCACTCTTGTGTATCCTAAAAGCGATTAAAATTGTCCCAAAAAATAATACCTATAAAAATCGGTAAGGATGATTTTTAAATCAAATTTTTATAATAACAAAGCTTCTATGTTTCTCATTTTGTTTTTCGAAGAAAATGAATTGTAACTTAAAAAAATGGCAGATAAATTTTATAATTAGAAACAGTCTCAACCGGGCAAACGAAATTAAATGAATCAAGCCCGTGTAATCTTCAAAAAACTGTTGGAATCAGAGAAATTGGTAGACAATTGACACTTGTAAGATCACTTCTTGAAGAGACCGAATGCTGATTACAAGAGGACAGGCATAGTGATATAGCGAAGTCGTCGTCACAAGTTTTAGAGTATCGTGAATAGAATTTTATTATTATCATCTTACTCGGCCACAACAAGTGAATTTTAACAGGAGATCCAAGGTCTGAAATATTGGGTTGAATTGATTGTTTAGAATTCCCTTTTAGCGAGCATTGTCCAGTTTATTCTTGGTCATATCAAGGTGTTAAAAGAATCTTGATATTGCCGAGAGCATAAAAAATGGAGTATTGCAATTGGAGTGTTACCTTTAAAAAGATATGAAGGTAGGATTATGTCAGTGAGCCAAAGTGATTAAATTTTTCTTTTGTGTTATATAAAAATTCTAACTTTTTGTATCTTCACTATATGAGTATACATGTTCAACGAAAGGCATTAAAATTTTTACCAGATTCAAAACGTGTTGTAGCACGTTTTTTTAATAATGGCGATGAGCGTACCACACTACTCATACACCGTATACTTCAATTTTCGGAAGAGAAAGTTAATGAAGAACTATCAAAAACGTTCAGTCAATTCCGAGGACGTCATCGTGATCTAAAACGTATTTTAAAACAGCATTGTGCTAATTTTAAAGGATTGTTTTCTCATATTGGGATTGATTACCATCAACTTACGGAAAACCAAAAAATGCTAATAGGGTCGTATAGTACAATGGAGTATGCTATTGAATCAGCAGCCTTGTTTAACCCTTCAATGATCGAGGATTTAGATCAAACATTTTTAAAAGAAGGGGAGAAGCGCGTCATTATTTCCTTCAGAGCTGTAGGAGAAGGGCATTTATCCTCCATTGTATTTAGAAAAGGTGTTATTGATAAAAATAATGAGTTGCACATTCTAAACGTTAAGAGACATATAGATTTACCAGAAATAGGAATTAAGAAGTCCTATGACAAGTATCGTTTTGTAAAGAAAATGGAAGAAATGCATATTTCTGAATCTTATATTCGCGAAATTATGAGCCCCCTCCCGGACAAATTTGATTATGACGAGTTAAAACGTTCAGTAAATACGCTTTTACATCAGAATAAATTGGATGAAAATAAAAGAGAAGCATTGAATGAAATGACATGGCTTGTGGATTCGTATTACAATTTAAAGTTTACAGATCATTCGGACATTTCAGAACGTGTTATTTTCCCTAATTCACCTTCTGAAATTAGAGGTATCGAAGACGCACGATTTGTAAGGTTCACTGAGGATGATGGATCTGACAATATTTATGCTACGTACACCGCCTATAATGGGCATACCGTAATCCCTAAATTATTGAGTACCTGTGATTTCAAAAACTTTAAAATTAGGCCGATGCATGGAAATAGTGCCCAGAATAAAAACTTTGCTCTTTTTCCAAAAAAAATCAATGGAAAATATGCTATGTTAGCTAGAGTGGATGGCATGAATAATTATATAATGTTTTCAGACAGGATCACTTTATGGAACGATGCCATCAAACTTCAAGAACCCAAATTTGCTTGGGATTTGACACAAATTGGTAATTGCGGATCACCGATTTACACAGATGAGGGATGGTTAATCTTAACGCACGGGGTGGGATCCATGCGAAGATATTGCATAGGAGCCTCTCTGCTTGATCTCGATGATCCGACAAAACAAATTGGTCGGTTGGCACAACCTCTCTTATCTCCAATTGAAGAGGAAAGAGAAGGATATGTGCCCAATGTAGTTTATTCATGCGGTGGGCTCATCCATAATAAACATTTAATTTTACCGTATGCCGTATCTGATTATTCTTCGTCCTATGCGACCGTAGAGTTATCTGAATTAATTTCTGAATTGAAAAAGTAGCTATATCCGCTCTGTTTAACGCATTGGTGCTTCAAATGCCATGCGAGCTAATAAATAGCTAATTGTTGATTCAGCCCCTTGGTTTAAATTAATATTTATGGTTTCAATTCCATCATGACATCCTTTTGTTAGGTGATTATAAACGGTCTGGTTTAAATAATTGTTACCCAAAAACCAACTAAAACTAAGTTCCATTTTTTTATCATAATCTTTTTCCGGAAAATGTCTGTGAAATGTTTTTAATGCTAAAAGAGTATAAGCTACATCCACGGGTTGCTGCCCTCCAAGAGGTAAATCATGCACGGAATCACCATATTTAAACCAAGTTTTGTTCGAAATAATATTAAATTTCCCTTTACGGAAGAGATGACCCAATAAAAAATTGAACGAGTTTAATGCAATATTTTTAAATTCTTGAATATCTGTCATTTCATATGCCAATAACATCGATTGAGGTAAAACACTGTTTCCATAAGTGAAATAGCTTTCATACCACTGCCAATTGTCATCACTCTCATGCTTATACATGTTAGCTAGTTTTTGTGCGATCGAGGTGACCTCATTTGAGATGTTGCACTCATTTGATGATTTTTTATATAAGCCTTTAATTATAAAGGCCAGAGCACGAGGGGAATTATAATGCGGAATATGTTCTGAAAACTCGTTAAAACTTTCTTCAGCTCGTTCCAAGAGATAGCGAAATTTTTTTGGTAAAATTTTCTTTAGGTTAATAAAACAACCTAAGGACCACAGCGCTCTGCCATTGGCATCTTCTAAGTTAACGGTATCATTTTGAGGAGTAAATTTCCCGTTTTCATCCACATAATTAAGAAAAGAGCCATCATGGCGTTGACAGTGAAGAATAAAAGACACATAAATCTCGATACTATCTAAAACCGTTTTTTCATTGGTTAATTCATAATACTTGCACGCTGCTATAAGTGCTCTTGCATTATCATCAAGCGTGTAACCGGACTTTAATTCGGGTTCATTTAAATTTGAGAACTGGATAACCCCCATAGATGTTGTTAACCTCTCTAAATGGTCTAGTTCTATTGGGGGTTTCATAAAATTCAGTTTTGACTTTTTTGAAAATTTTTCAAAAAGTTTCCCATGAATCAATGCAATGTTCTCCCATGAACTGGAAGCAGATGCATGCAGGCAATTTAAGCCTAAAGCCTTTCGGTATTCTGGATCTTTTAGCAACACTTCAATATATTCCGCCAACTTTTCGCTATCACCAAACTCAAATATTTTGCCTTTATTTTCAGATAAAAACTCCAGAGCATGGGGAATTGGAGTCGAAATTATTGGGCAACCACAGCTCATAGCATATGAAAAAGTACCACTAACCGCTTGGCTTGGATCTTTTGAGGTAAAAAGATATACATCTGTTAATTGTAAATATTCTAACAACTCGTTTAAAGGAAGAAATTTGTTGATAAATTTGACATTATTTGTAATGTTTAAATCATTCACCTTTTTTATCAAAAATTCACGATATTTTTCTCCTTCTCCCTCAATTAAAGAAGGATGCGTTTTTCCAAGAATTAAAAATATTAGGTCGGGGTACTTTTTTGTGAGCGATGGCAGGGCATCTAATGTTGTTTCTATACTCTTACCAGGTCCTAATAAACCAAAGGTTGAAAGTACAGTTTTATCTACCAGGTTATATTTTTTTTTGAGTTGAATTTTATCGTTATGGGGAATTAAATGGGTGCCGTGGTTGATAATAGAAATGTGGTCCGGTTTGGCATGGTATTCATTTGTCAAAAGATTTTTAGATGAATCTGTCATGACTACAACATGATCAACCTGAGCGATGATTCGTTGCACGTAGCTGCAAAAATCATTTTCAGGCTGGGGCAGTACCGTGTGAAATTGTAAAATTTTAGTTTTTTTTAGTAAAGAGAGAAATTCTAGGAAAGTTGTTTTGTTTTTAGAAAACAGACCAAATTCATGTTGGATCATAACAATATCAATAGTATCATCATGGTTTATTTGCTGGGCAAGTTGCTTAAAACTGGAAGCAGAAGCTGTATTTAAGAAATAGTGGATATCCTTGGGATATTCCTGAGTACCTTCAAAATTGGTAAGAGGACAAATTTCTAAGTGCATGGAATGTCCATACATACGTTTTAAGCCTTCTGCTAAATCTTTGGAGTATGTAGCTATACCACATTCACGCGGAGGAAATGTGGTAATCAACATAACTGATAAATTAGCTTTTTTATTAGAGGGAAATAATGGTGAGCTAATCTTTTTCTTTATTTTAAATCTTTTTTTTAGTTTATCTTTTGAGGTCATAATACTTTTGTCCATAGAAATTTCTTTTTCTTAAATTTATTTCAAATATCCCAAGTAGCTGTGCTCAAAAAAAATTAATAAGAACTTTATAAGTATAATGAAAACGTATTGTCTAAACGTTCTTTACCATCTCCTTTTAAAAACTAATTATTTCAGACGAGTTTGTAAAAAAAGTTCTTCCAATTAAAATTTTTAACAATTTTGATTCTCTTTGTGGGATTTAAAATTTACAGATTTTTGTTACAAAACATCCAATTAAATCACACGGCTTTTTCATGAAGATAGATCATCTATATCTCCATAAAAATATTCTTTTCTATTATATGTTATCAGAAGCTAATCAATACCATAAGCAGTAAAAAGTCGCGTTTTCACTTATCTTCAATATCAACATATTAATAAGTCAGGGTTTGACATATCATCTTACATTATACTGGCAAATCGAACAAGAATCAGGCTGTTACTATACAGGATAAAACTTTAAATTTTTTCAATTTCAATATCCTACTTAAATTAAGTGAACCTATTGGCAGTTGTGCCTCATAAATAAATGAGAGGAAGGGGGAGCGTTCCATGGAGTGGTAGATGCCCCAGCAGGAGGCTCTGATGGGTCTCATGTGATGCAGTTTGCTATTACTGGATAGGGTGAGGGTTAGCAGGATGGATAATTACATATGCTTTAAAATTTCAGGAGTGATATTATTATGTTTTAGTCAACCGAAATTGTTAATTTTTTTTAAAAGAATAAGTTAAAACAAAATCTAGATAAAATAACAGTAAAATTACTATTAGTGCGTAGATGCATTTTAAAAGAACTAACCGATAGAATAGAAGGATTATATTATCATTATGAATAAAATAACAATTATTAAGAATTGTTTAACCAGTTGTGTTCTATCCTCTTTTATGAATAAATTAATTTTATAAAATAACTTAAAAAACCTAATTATGAAATTACAACCAGCTTATTTAATATTATTATTGACAGCATTTGTAGCCTGTCAAAAAACAGATATTTCAGAGAAAACAAAACAAGAAGCTTTGGTAGATGAGAGTACTATCGTACACTTACGATCAACAACTCCTTGTACGATAGATCTCGAAACTATTCCTGCAAATTCCTCTTACGTCGTAGATTGTCTGTTGGACCTAGGAGGTCAAACTGCCCATTTAGCACAAAATGTAAATTTAGATTTCGGTGGAGGGGATATTATTAATGGTACCGTTATTTATAATGGAGGAACAATTGATGGTAAACTGCTTAATCTATCCTTATCTATTGAGGGCACCGTTTCACTTAAATCACCTGGATTTGATTTGGTTGCTTCCAGATGGGATATTTTAGAAGGCACAGTTACTTCCAATCAAGCTTTAGCAAATAGAGATAATACAGAACATGTTTTAAAATTAGTTAAACAATTACAAGGTGACACATTAAAAATCAATCAATTGGATGCTTTTTTTGAAATAAGTAAACATACAGAAGGACCTAATTTTTATGCCTCTGTAGAGGCCATAAACATTCCATCGGGATTAACATTGTCAATGACGGATCAAGTACATTTGCGTGTTTTTCCTAATGATAGAGAACGATGTTCATTGTTAGCAATACGCGATGCTTCTCAAGTTTCTATACTTGGAGGAAATCTTCACGGTGATCGTGACACACACGATTATTCATCAGGGGGTACACATGAATGGGGTCATTTACTTGAACTTCATGCAGCGGTCGATGTCTTAGTATCAGGTTTAAAAATGTATGATGCTACCGGTGACGGAATGGATATTCATAGCTTAAATTTTACTTTTTCTCCTGATTACAAACCCTCCAGAAATATTACTGTTACTAATTGTTTATTCGATAATAGCCGACGAAACAACCTTTCTATCACTGATGGTTACGATATGCTAATCGATGGAAACACATTTCTTAATGCAGGAAAAAACACTTCTTTATCACAAGGAACTAAGCCAAAATACGCTATTGATGTTGAGGCATATAGAGAAAGAAGTGAAACCACAGGAGAATTAATATTTTATGAGAAGGCGTACAATATTACAATATCCAATAATATTGAGAAGGGTAGTGCCGGGAGAAGTTTTGCAGTAGTTATAGGAGACTATGTAACTATTGATAATAATTTAGTTGAAAATGGTATAGACTATAGATACTCAATAGGATCTAAAATTATTAATAATACGATTACAGCTACTCCTGAAAGTAGTGGAAGTACTGGAATAGGAGGAGGCAAGCCGGGAAATATAGTAACATCTTACAATAATGAAATTTCTCGAAATACGGTTTCAGGATTTGCAACAGGTATTACATTATATGGTAGACAAAACAGGGTATTTCTAAATCAAATATTGGATTTTGTAGATAATGGTATTTTTATACCTGACGAGACTAAAGATTCAAATATTTATGCAAATACAATTCGTAGTACAGTAGCAGGTAGCGTTGGAGTTTTTATTCATACCGCATCACTAAAAGATGTAGGGATATATAATAGTACCATTGAGACATCTTCTAGTGCCTTCATAGTGGTACAAGTGAATAGTGCTGTAGGTGAGGAGAACAACACTTTTCACATTACAAATAATAATACAAATTCTTCAAACAAATCTGAAATATCGAATAGCTCTGGCGTTATCATAGATAGAAATACAATGCAATCACGGATACGAAGTATTAATTTAAATAAGTCGAAGTTTTTGGACAATTCAATTACTTTAAGCGATACTCAGGCTGGTCTTGATTTTGAAGGTGCAAGTACTGCTATAACTGTTTACAGAAACACCATTTACTCAAGTAACCTGAATTGTATTCAAATTGACAGTACTAATGATCCTAACGAATTTGATTTGATAGGTAATTCTTGTCTTAATTAATAACACGACTTATTTGTTCTTACAATCTGCGAATCAATTTTTATATATTTAAGTATTTAATTGTCTATATGAAAAGTCGAGCTATGAGGCTCGACTTTTTATTTAAAACTGACTATGAGGATGGAGATCAAAAATCAACCTTGGTAATTGTGCTTTCGCCGATAACGATTCCCTTGTTTAGCTCCGGACTGCCAGCATACGTTATTGTTGCCTCTCCATACGAGGTGATTTTAAGCTTTTTTGATACATTGAGTTGAAAAGAGCCATCTCCATAGGCGGTTAATGTGGTTTCTGAACTAACTACGTTTGATGCATTGATCTTACTTTCACCATAAGCGGTAAATTTTTGACGCTCAATAGTACCTTTTTGTATATCCAGATAGCTTTCACCGTAAATAGACACAAACAAACTTTCTAGATCCACCTCTTTGATATACACCTGAGATTCACCATATATATTTAAAACTAACTTTTCTGTGTCCAGAGTGTTTGCGAAAACAAACTTTTCTTCGCCTCTTAAATCCAACGCATTAATATTTTTATAGGTAACAACTGCTTTTACAATCGTTCCTTTATAGATAGATTCACTTTTTCTGTAGTTATACTTGTTCTGTTTCTTTTTATCTGCGGTTATTTTTGCTCCGTCCAGGTATATTTTCAGCGTATTATTTTTAACCTCTATATTTAGTTTTTCCCTAGGCACAGTTATAGACTCAACGCTAACAGATTCTTTGTCTCCTTCTTTAAACGTAACTTCTATATGCGGACTGACCACAACTTTATCAAAAGACTGCACCTTAATCACTTTAGATTGAGCAGTAGTATACTTTGCGCAAAGCAATAAAGCGATACATAGAATAAGGGATATACTCGTTTTTTGAGTTAATCCTATTGATCGAAAATTAAGTTGATTTTGAAACGTGTTGTTGGATCTTATAAGTTATATCTAATATAAGGATGCCTCGATTTTTAAATTGTTACACTTTTAGTTTTTTAATTTAAAAAAAATTATGCAAAATAGAACTTACTGTAAGCCATAGATCATGGTGCTAAACTAAAAAGCATGTATGTTGGTTGTTTCTATTAGTTATTTTTCGCTTTTCATACTAACTTCTTCTGAGGATAATCCAAACAAAGGAGGCGTTTTGATTTCCAGTAGTGACAGATACATATATAGTTGTGCTCTATGATGAACTTCATGTTCTACCATTGCTCTAAGCCATTTCCAGATGGTTATGTCTATGTTCGCGGGGGTGGTACATTTCTTAAATAAATCTTCGTTACTAAGTGTTTTAAAAATCTGTAAAGATTCTATATGCTTTTTATTATAATACTCAATTACATTTTCCAAACCGGCAGCATAGGTAATTCCGCAGCCCGCATATTTGCTCTTTTTGCGTTGTACAGTTTCTGCATACATGAATCGTTCAATATTGGCAAGATGTCTAATCTGATCTCCTATGGTAAATGCACCTTTTCTATACCTCCATTCCAGTTTGTCTTCGGGAATGTAGTCAAACAGGCGTTGGGTCCTCTTCTTTATCTTAGAATAGTATTCAATAAATTCATGGATATCATCAATTTTCATGGCTCGAGATTTTAGTTGCGGTAAAGATTAAGCTACGTACAGAAGGAGTGAACAAGTAAGTATATAAGTGCGTGGTAAGATGTACGGGACACTTACTAAAAATACAAAAATATTTTGATACTAATATAAGCATGTATTCTGTTGTAAGGTTTATAAGAATACAATTTTAGAACTTTAGTTACTATAGTCTCAGTTGGTCTTTACAAGCTCAAAATCATAGTTCTATTTACAATAACTAATGACCACAATACTAGATCGTATTTTTAAGGTACATATAGCCTGAAATCTGGCCGAAGTCGCAGGATATATAACATGAAAGGTTTGAGATAACGTCCAGTTATGCCATCATTTTAGAATTGGATAGCTTTTATTTTTATATTGTAAGGAGATAAAATCATCGGCCGAATACAATTATTCAATTATAAAGACTGTTATTTTACTAATCGCTAATTATAATTCAATAACTTAGAAACCGAATATAAATACAACAAAAAAAGTCGAGAACTAAGTCTCGACTTTTACTTAAATTATGTAGCGAGAGGGGGGCACGATCCCCCGACCTCCGGGTTATGAATCCGACGCTCTAACCAACTGAGCTACCTCGCCAAACTAAAACATCTGAGTAATGCCTCAAATGCGGGTGCAAATATAGAAACAAATTAGATTGCTGCAAATAAAATAAGAGATTTAATTTTTTTTTCATTGTCCTTTTAAAGTCCGTAATTAATCTATATATTGGCTTGCTAACAACTATTAGAATGTCAGAAAAAATAAAATACGAACTCGAATTTGTGGTTCAATCTTCTCCGCAATTACTATATCAATATATATCAACACCTTCCGGACTCTCAGAGTGGTTTGCAGATAATGTAAATTCAAGAGGTGAAGCTTTTACTTTTATTTGGGATGACTCTGAAGAGGAAGCTAAATTATTAAGTAAAAAGAGCGGAGAACGAATAAAATTTAGATGGCTGGCAGATGAGGAAGAAGGAGATGATTATTTTTTCGAAATTAGAATTCAGGTTGATGAAATCACAAAGGATGTTTCTTTAATGATTACTGACTTTTCTGAGGAAGATGAAATTGAAGAAGGCAAAATGTTATGGGATAATATGATTAGTAATCTAAAACAGGTTTTAGGTTCGGCATAATTCCTGATAGAATATCTTATATTTGCCCTTTTTAAATAAATTTTGAAAAGGGCTTTTTTTATGATTAATAGTAACGGAGTTCACGTGAGTGAAGATCAAGCAGTACTAAAAGTTGATAATAGAGGGTATGCGTATGGGGATGCCATTTTTGAAACTGTTCGTATTAATCAAGGAACCCTTTTATTTTGGGAAGATCATTATTTCAGGATGATGGCCAGTATGCGAATGCTGCGTATGCAGATTCCGATGAATTTTACTCAGGAGTTTTTAGAGCAGGAAATTCAATCCCTTATTAAAGTAAATAAGCTGAAGGATCAGGTAGTGCGTGCTAAAATTATTGTACATCGCGTGAGCGGAGGCCTGTATACACCGGATTCTAGAGAAGTAGGATATACAATTTCCGTTAAATCACTTGAAAAGTCACCGTTTTATACCATTAGCGAAGCTCCATACGAAGTAACATTGTTCAAAGATTATTACATCGCAAATGATCTGTTGTCAACCTTAAAATCAAATAGTAAATTACCTAATATTCTGGGCGGAATTTTTGCGCAAGAAAATGGTTTTGATAACTGTATTTTGTTGAATACTAATAAGATGGTACTCGAAGCTACAAACGGGAATTTGTTTTTGGTCAAGGATAACAAGATAAAAACACCACCTTTATCAGACGGTTGTCTACAGGGGGTTTTGCGTACACAGTTACTAAGGATTTTAGAGAAATTTCCTGAGTATGAAGTGGAAGAAAGTTCTGTTTCACCTTTTGAGCTACAAAAGGCGGACGAGTTATTTTTTACGAACGTTATTGTAGGAATTCAGCCAATTACTAAGTTTAAGAAAAAGAAATATAAAAATCAGGTAAGCAAAAGGCTTTTGGGAATTTTAAATGCCCAGATTAGATTAGGTAATTAATTGTACGCTGGATTCTCGGGGGCATTTGACCATAACATATAATCACCGCCAAGTTCGATCATTTTTTCTTTCCAGAAAGTATCATACGCTTTGCTAATGATATTTTTTTCGTAAGTATTCTTAACTATAACCCAAGAATTAGCCTTTAATTCCTCATCCAGTTGTTGAGAATCCCAACCTGAATACCCCAGAAAAAAACGAATTTCGCTGGGAGTAATTTTTTGCTGAAGAATAAGCTCCGGTACGCTGCTGAAATCTCCTCCCCAGTAGATACCATTGGAGATTTCTACACTATTAGGGATTAACTCAGGTACTTTATGGATAAAATATAAGTTATCCTGTTCTACAGGACCACCATTGTAAATAGTAAATTCTTTTTCAATTTCTGGAACTAAATCAGATAGAAGATACTCTAATGGCTTATTCATAATAAAACCAATAGAGCCTTGCTCTGTATGATCTGCAAGCAATACTACAGACCTATTAAATGACATATCTCCTATGATAGAAGGCTCGGCAATGAGTAAATGTCCTTTTGAGGGTTGTAGTGATATCATGTATAAGTTTTGTTTATACTAAAGCTAAATAATAATTTTAAATAATCAAAGTAGTTAATCAATTTTGTTGTATTACCTCACTTCGTCTTTTTATATATTGAATTAATGAGGAATCGTATCAAATAGCATTCTAATAATTCATAATAGGTTTTGATAATAAAAAAAGCTCTCATTGTTGAGAGCTTTTACTATAGAAAACTAATTAGTTTTAGTTTACTGAATTTTGCAAATCTGCACCAGCTTTAAACTTCACAACGTTTTTAGCAGCGATTTTGATAGTTTTACCAGTTTGTGGGTTTCTACCTTCTCTTGCAGCTCTTTTAGAAACTGACCAAGAACCAAATCCTACCAATGAAACACGATTCCCTTTTTTAAGAGATCCTTCTACATTACCTAAGAAAGACTCTAGGGCTTTTTTTGCTGCTGCTTTAGTGATTCCAGCATCAGCTGCCATTGCATCGATTAATTCTGTTTTGTTCATAATTCTGTTTTTAAATTAATTGTTGGTTAAACCAATTTTATGTTAAACGCTCTACAAATTTATACGGATTTATGATTCGTGCAAGGATTAGCCCAGTAAATACGGGCTTTTGTTAATAACTATAAAGGATTGTTAATAAACATCACTGTTTTTTTTGGAATTTCTTGATTTTCATGAATCCTTCAAGCTTAACTCAGTCGCGCATCGCTATCAAATTTATAACCATTAAGAAGCGAAACCGTGTCCATAGCTCGCTTACCGGGTAATTGTATTCTCAACAGTTTAATAAAACCATCAGATACAGCTACCTTTAAAGTAGATTCTTCGACAATCAAAATTCCGTTTTCAAGGGTATGAGTTTCCTCAATAAATTCTGTATCATATATTTTAATCATTTGTAACTGTCCTTTATTATATAAATTACTCCAGGCAGTGGGATATGGATTGAGACCACGTACTAAGTTGTAAATTGTCTTTCCTTTGGCATTCCAATCGATCTTGGTGTTTTCTTTATTTAACTTATAGGCAGTCTTAACTTCCGGATCGTTAGGTTGGTAGGTCAGATCTACCTTTTCCTTTGCGATAAGTTGTAAGGTGTCAATCACTAAACCAGCTCCGATCACCATCAGTTTATCATGAAGCATTCCTGCATTGTCATTTTTATCTATAAGCACCTCTTTTTGTAGAATTATCGCTCCTGTATCTATCTTTTCATCAATAAAGAAGGTCGTTACTCCGGTTTTTTCTTCTCCATTTATTAATGCCCAATTAATAGGTGCAGCACCACGATATGCGGGAAGTAAAGATGCATGCAAATTAAAAGTTCCGTGCTTAGGCATGTTCCATATTACTTTTGGCAACATTCTAAACGCCACAACGATGTTAAGGTTAGCACTAAGTGCTTTTACTTCAGCTACAAAGGCTTCGTCCTTTAGATTTGTAGGCTGTAGTATAGGTAGATTTTGAGTAAGCGCATACGTTTTAACGGTAGACATTTGCAACTTACGACCTCTACCTGCCGGTTTATCAGGTGCGGTAATAACCCCAACGACTTCGTACTTGTTCTGTAGAATCATCTTAAGGGTTTCGACAGCAAAGTCGGGGGTACCCATAAATAAAATTTTTAATGCGTTCATATAGTTGTAAGTTGATAGGTGTTATCGGGATTGATTTTGATCACACCGTGAATGTTCATTTCTTTAATAATTTCTAGAACCACCGTTTCAGGATACGCTAATTGCTCAACCAGCGTTCTTGATGATTGATTTTTATTCTTTAGTAACACCACAATTTGATGCTGAATTGCTTTAGTATCAAACGATGTTTTATTTTGTTGATTTGTGTAACAATAACTGCAAATTTCGCACTCATCTGGTTTTTTTTCTCCAAAATACTCCAGTAATTGTTGACTGCGACATTGCGATGTATTCTTTATAAAAGACACCATAGCGGCTACCTTTTCGACTTTTGATTGCGTATACTCTTTAATATGATGTCTGATACGATTTATAGTCAGCTCATCTTCTCTGGGAACTAAAAATATAATTTCTGCATCCGATTGTGCGTAGGTAAAGGTAAGAAGGCCTTCATCTTGCAAGGTAGTAAGTGTGTTGATTATGAGCGTTTCATCCATGGCTAGCTTTGAAGCTAACAGAGGAATATTAATCGGAGTTTCATCATCAAAAATACCCCCATAAGTTCGTAAGATACCTTTTATAATTAAAGAGGTAACTTTTTGGTCCGCACTGTAATTTAGTAATTGGTTTTGGGTAGAGGTGATGTGTATTGCGCTCTTTTTGGAAAAGCGTTGCACAAAACTTATAACACTGCATCGGTCTAGCAGTAATAAGGCATTATACGTTATAGTCGTATTGAGATTATAGGTTTTACAAAATGTATTAAAATTAAAATCATGTATAGACTGTTCACCTTCACCATAGGATATCTGAAAATAATTGGATAATTTTCTATATACAAACTGCACATATGCACTGTCAGGAAGTACTTTTATGAATTGATTGTCCAGTCGAATACTATCATTTTCATTATGTAATAAAAATGCAAGCGCTTGTTTATCATCACGACCCCCTCGTCCTGCTTCCTGAAAATAACTTTCTATACTTTCTGGAATATGGTAGTGAATGACAGTCCTTACATCTGGTTTGTCTATTCCCATTCCAAAAGCATTGGTAGCGACCATCACACGTGTCTTATCTTGCATCCAGCTGTTAAAACGTTCGGTTTTCAATTTGCTGTCAACTCCGCCGTGATAGTACTCGGCTTTTATATGAGATGCTTTTAAAAATTCGGTAAGTTCAACTGCAGTCTTTCGATTACGGACATATAGGATAGAGCTTCCTTCATACTTCTTTAAAATACGCAAGAGTTGATAGCGCTTATCTGTAGCTTTAATCGTCCAATATCCTAAATTATTGCGATAAAAGGAAGCTTTATAAATATTTGGCTGAAAAAGCTCCAGTTCCATTTTAATATCCTCAATAACTTTTGGCGTTGCCGAAGCAGTTAAGGCGATGATAGGAACGGTAGGATGTATTTGTCTTAGAATTTTAATTTTCTTGTAAGAGGGTCTAAAATCATTACCCCATTGTGAGATACAATGCGCTTCATCTACCGCGACATAATTGACTTTCATTCTTTTGATACGTTCTTGAACAAGGTCTTGCAATAGTCTTTCTGGGGACAGATATAAAAAACGATAATTGCCATAGATACAGTTATCGAGTAAAGTATCCAAATCTTTATATGAAATACCACTAGGTAACGCAAGTGCTTTAATACCACGATCATTTAGATTTCTAACCTGATCCTGCATAAGTGCTATTAGTGGTGAAATCACAATACAAATACCTTCCTGCATAAGTGCAGGAACCTGAAAACAGATAGATTTTCCACCACCGGTAGGAAGTAGTGCCAAGGTGTCGTTTCCATCGGCGAGAGAGGTGATGACCTGCTCCTGACTTGGTTTGAAACTCTCGTGTTTCCAGTATTTATGTAATATTTGTAGTGCGCTACTCATTATATAGTTTAGTCGAGTTGTTCAAGAATAAAAGTTGAACGTTCCTCAATAGTACCAAACGGCACCTCAATACAAGCATATCCAAGTTCTGTATAGGTTTTCTCTAAGCACTCATGAATTTTTTGTGCTTGTTCAAAATCTTCATAACGTTCATTATCCGTCACATGAATCTCTTTCCACGGGGGTAGTAAGAAAACATAATCATACCGATGTGTGGCACACGCTTCAAGAAAGTTATCCGGATTATTAGTGTTACTGTAATTCATATACGCAATCACATCAGGAATACCTCTATCCAAAAAGATTCTGGAGTGCTTTATATCAGTCGCTTCATGAAATTGCTTGATGCGGCCATCTAATAATAGTTGACTAAATAAAGTGGGATTCTCAAGAAATAATTGAGTGATTCCTTCTTCCTGCGCCTTTAAGGTAACAGCACGTGATATCTCATGAAGACATACTTCTCCAATACTGTCCAAATAATCGATAACGGTAGTTTTTCCGGTAGAAGGTCCTCCGGTAATAACAATTTTTTGTTTTGTCAATGGGAAAATTTTAATGCAAATTTCGTAATATTTGACAGAATATGAAAATATTGCGTAAATCTATAGGATTAAGTAATTTAATTTTTTTTAATAGTGCTGGATACCATGTATCTTTGACAAAAATTTGCATAGATGAGTAATCCTGACGGAAGTGAAGAGTTTTATAAGAAATTAAAGAAGCAGTTAGCCGAAACAGCCCTTTGGCCAAGTGCATACCTTTACAAATTTATAGTACCTACAGAAGCAGAAAAAATAAATAAAATTGAAGGTATTTTTGATAATATGGGAGCTGTTATAAATAAGAAAGTATCTAAAAACGGCAAGTACACCAGTGTGTCAATAAATTTGAGAATGAAAAATCCGGATCATGTTATAGCAAAGTATCAAGAAGTGGCTAAAAATGTAGAAGGTGTAATATCATTATAGACTTTAGGTTCTTTTTATTATTTATTTTTTAATATGGGCTAAATACTTGCTATAAACTACGTACACTTATATTATTTTAGTATTTTGCGACAAAATAAGCACAACAATATATCCATCACATCGCTTATAGATTAAATTACACTAATTACCACGTATATTTAATTTCTTCAAAAGAGAGTACGTTTGAGAGTGCAATGTGATACATACATAAACTATTTATGGAAATCAACAATTTAGAATACAATACTGAGCGAGAAAAGCTCATCATTCCCGAGTATGGTCGTCATTTACAAAAAATGGTAAATCATGCTATGACTATAGAAGATAAAGAGGAACGAAATAAGGTTGCCAAATCCATCATCGATGTTATGGGTAATTTACAACCTCACTTAAGAGACGTGCCTGATTTTCAGCATAAACTTTGGGATCAACTTTTTATTATGAGTGATTTCAATTTGGATGTAGATTCACCATATCCACCATTGACCAAAGAAAAACTTGAAGAACGTCCTGAACCTCTTGAGTATCCGCAAAATTTTCCTAAATATCGTTTCTACGGAAATAATATTAAAAGAATGATCGATGTGGCAAATAGTTGGGAAGACGGTGATCTTAAAGATGGCTTGATCCTTACGATAGCGAATCACATGAAAAAATGTTATCTCAATTGGAATAGAGATACAGTAGAGGACAAAGCAATTTTTTCACACCTGTATGAATTAAGTGGTGGAAAAATTAATTTAAAAGGAAGTAACGAGGATTTAAGTACACCTTCTGATTTATTAAGAGGAAAGAAAAAATACACGAATAAAAAGACAAATAATTTTCGCGGACGCAAAAAACGCTACTAATACTTACCCCATTTATAGAATATGAGCACATTTCAAATAGAAGGAGGACATAAACTTAAAGGTGAAATTACACCACAAGGAGCAAAGAACGAAGCACTACAAATTCTTTGTGCAGTACTGCTAACCCCCGATAAGGTTACCATTTCTAATATACCAGATATACGAGACGTCAATAAATTGATTGAGATTCTTGGTAATCTTGGCGTAAAAATTCAAAAATTAGGTAAGGGTAAGTTCTCGTTTATAAGTGATGAACTTAACTTAGACTATCTTGAGAGCGAACAGTTCAAAAAAGAGGGGAGTGGCCTTAGGGGATCTATTATGATCGTTGGTCCTTTGTTAGGACGATTTGGTAAAGGGTATATACCAAGACCCGGTGGTGATAAAATTGGACGTCGGAGACTAGATACACATTTTGAAGGTTTTATAAAGCTAGGAGCCAAATTTAGATACAACCGCGAAGAACGTTTTTATGGAGTAGAAGCTCCAAAAGGTTTAAAAGGTAGCTATATGCTGCTTGATGAAGCTTCGGTAACCGGTACAGCTAATATTGTTATGGCTGCGTCCCTTGCCGAAGGTACAACAACTATCTATAACGCCGCTTGTGAGCCTTATCTTCAGCAATTGTGTAAGATGCTGAATGCTATGGGAGCTAAAATTTCCGGTATTGGATCAAATATGCTTACAATTGAAGGTGTAACAACATTAAATGGCTGTGAACATAGGGTACTGCCTGATATGATCGAAATTGGATCATGGATAGGTTTAGCCGCTATGACGCGTAGTGAGATTACTATTAAAAATGTAAGCTGGGAAAACTTAGGTCAAATTCCGGATACATTCAGAAAACTTGGAATTACGCTTAATAAAGTTAATGATGATATTCATATTCCAGCACATACTGAGGGTTACCAAATTGAAAGCTTTATTGATGGATCGTTTATGACCATCTCTGATGCGCCTTGGCCCGGGTTTACTCCTGATCTGTTGAGTATCGTATTAGTGGTTGCAACGCAAGCAAAAGGAGAAGTAATGGTACACCAAAAAATGTTTGAAAGCAGACTGTTCTTTGTAGATAAACTTATCGACATGGGTGCCAAAATAATTTTGTGTGATCCACATAGAGCTACTATTATAGGACATAATTTTGAATCAATTCTTAAAGCGACTACCATGGTGTCTCCTGATATCAGAGCGGGAATTTCTTTGTTGATCGCTGCATTGGGTGCAAAAGGAACTTCAGTTATTCACAATATTGAACAGATTGACAGGGGTTATGAAAATATTGATGAACGCCTGAGAGCTATAGGAGCTAAAATTATTCGAACTGAATAAGGTATCATGACCTGCGATTTATGACCGATTAGTATTATTATACTAATCGGTTTTTTTATCTATAAACCTGTATGAAATTATAGTTTCTTTGAAACCTTCAAATTTTATGAGGTAAGGTAGATCCATCTATTATTTCTTAAATCCTCTTAAGCTCATATTAATAGTTGGTTAAACCCTGATTTATATTTGATTTCATGCTAAAAGCGAAGTATCTTTTTAAAAAAGAAAAAATTATGGAAAAGATATTAATTGCAGGAGCGAATGGAACTACGGGAAAACAAATTGTGGAGTTCTTAAAAAATAATTCAAACTATGAGCCGGTAGCGATGGTTCGTAAAGAAGAACAAAAGAAGGACTTTGAAGCACAAGGCGTGCAAACGATTCTAGGTGATTTAGAGAAAGATGTATCTCATACAACCAAAGGTATAGATAAAGTTATTTTTGCCGCCGGATCCGGGGGTAAAAAGGTAGTAGAAGTTGATCAAGAGGGAGCTAAGCGATTAATAGATGCATCAAAAAAATCTGACATTAAAAAATTTGTAATGCTGAGCTCAATGGGAGCAGATGCACCAGAGAAATCTGAAGATTTACAGGAATACCTTAAGGCTAAACATAATGCTGATGTGCATTTAAGAGAAAGCGGACTAAATTATACAATTGTTCGACCAGGATCTCTTAATAATGAAGGAGGAAATGACGCTATTATATTGGATGCACACCTGGACAAGATGGGCGAAATTCCTCGTTCTGATGTCGCAAAAACATTGATTAATGCGTTGGAAAATGATCGTGCTAATAATATGACATTTGAGATTTTGGAAGGAGATACACCAATTGCTGAAGCGGTTGCCTACGCCAACTCTTAGTTTGATTATTTATAAAAATATAAAACCTCTTAAATGTTAATTTAAGGGGTTTGTTTTTTAGGTCTAGTTTACATTCTATTAGCATATACTTAATGCTGCCTTAATGAATGAATGTCATGACTAGGCGCATCTTTGTCCAAAAAAAAATGAACTTATTTTTGATAACATTCGGTGCGCTTATTACAATTATGAATCCCTTAGGTACCGTACCTGTTTTTATTGGTTTAACTGATGATAATACTAAAAAAGAAAATGCCAAAATTGCACTAGCAACTTGTTTCAATGTTTTACTAATTCTGATAGTATCATTTTTTGCGGGAAGTTATATTTTGGTATTATTCGGGATAACACTTGAATCTTTAAAAATTGCAGGAGGCTTAATAATTGCCTCTTCTGGGTTTGCGCTCTTAACCGGTAAGTTTAGTGAACATAAGGGAATGAAAAAGTCCGGAGTGAAGAAAGATTTGAAAACCAGAGATGAAATATCGCTTACACCCCTCGCAATTCCTATGTTAGCAGGACCCGGAACCATATCGTTACTGATATCTTATAGACAGGAGTATGATGCTATGACTGATATCATTTGGATTTTATGCGCTATTGTCGTCACAACAATTAGTATTTACGGAGTTCTACGAAGTTCTCAATTCATAGTACGGATGTTAGGTGCATCCGGAATTAATGCATTGTCCAGAATTATTGGTTTTATAGTAATAGCAATCGGAATTGAGTATATGACTTCTGCAATTCTGACCGTAGCAGAACGAATCAACTTTTAATTATTGAACTATGAAATTACGCTTTCTCTGACTGGGATATAATAAAATATGCCAATTGTGAAACCAGCTTCGCAGTACGATTATCAATATCAAAGAGGGGATTAAATTCTACAATATCTGCACTTATAAGCTTTTTGGATACACAAATATCTTTTAGAACCCTCAATACAATATCGACACTAAATCCTATTGCTGATGGGGCACTTACGCCTGGAGCATACGCAGCTGAGAAGCCATCCATATCAATAGTTACATATACGTAATCGACCGAATTTATAAAGCGATCAAGCATTCTTTTAATTGCCTCATAGTTATAAATTGTAAACTCGTAATCTTCAATATATTGTACTTCTAATTCAGTAGCTATTTGAAATAGCTGCGGAATATTAGCTGCACGATTGATCCCTAAACAGAGATAATCTATAGTCTTAAAGCGCTTTGCTATTTGATTGAACGGCGTTCCTGAATTTCCTACGGTTTGCAGGTTTCTCAGATCAAAATGTGCGTCAAAATTGATGATTCCAATTTTTTTATCAGGATAGCATTCCTTAATGCCCCGAAAATGCGCAAAACTCAGATCATGACCTCCACCAATGATTATGGGAAAGATGTTGTGTTTATGCAGCTGAAAGATAAGGGTAGCCATTTCATCCTGAGCCTGCTCCAAGTTCTGATTAGTACATCGTATACTTCCTATATCCAGGAGGTGTGTGTTTTCCTGCAAATGATTGGCCATAGACCCAAATACCTTTCTGACAACCTGTGATCCATTAGCTGCTCCAACCCGTCCTAAATTTCGACGCACTCCCTCATCACAAAGATATCCTGCCAAAGCATACTTTTTTATCTCCTTAGGAGTTTCCAATACTATATCTTTTCTCAAATCCAGACAATGAATTTTTTCATGTAGATACTGTTGCTCCCTAGACCGTCTACCACTGTAAATGCTTGCGTCCGATTGTAGGTAGTTAGAAAAAGAAGTTGCTATTTTTTCTGTCATTAGGAGATTGTTTTTAAAATTTCGTCAGATACAAGATTAGGTAATGTTACTTTCAAATTAGGTGTTCTTTCCATTTCGCGACGTATAGCGAACAAGGCTTCTTCATTTCTTGCCCAACTTCTTCGAGCGATACCATTGTTTACATCATAAAAAAGCATGTTCTTTAATTTTTTAGAAGCTTCAACAGAACCATCTAATAATAAACCAAATCCACCATTGATCACTTCGCCCCAGCCAACACCGCCACCATTATGAATAGATACCCATGTAGCACCTCTAAAGCTATCTCCGATAACATTGTGAATCGCCATATCTGCGGTAAATTTACTGCCATCATAAATATTGCTGGTTTCACGATAAGGAGAATCCGTACCACTCACGTCATGGTGGTCTCTTCCTAATACAATAGGCCCTGACAATTTTCCTGATGCGATGGCATCGTTGAAAGCGTCAGCAATTTTGGCGCGTCCCTCTGCATCTGCATATAAAATTCTAGCTTGAGAGCCTACCACTAATTTATTAGCTTTGGCTTCTTTGATCCAGGTGATATTATCTTGTAGTTGCTGCTGTATTTCAGGAGGAGCAGTGGTTTTTATATCTTGTAACACCTTCATCGCAATTTGATCGGTATTATCGAGATCTTTTACATCTCCAGAGGTACATACCCAGCGAAAGGGACCAAATCCATAATCAAAACACATCGGACCTAAGATATCCTGCACATAGGATGAGTATTTGAAATCAATTCCATTCTCATGCATTACATCGGCCCCTGCACGTGATGCTTCTAACAAAAAAGCATTTCCATAATCAAAGAAATAGGTTCCTTTAGCTGTGTGTTTATTAATGGCTTCAGCATGTCTTTGCAGGGAGGTCTTTACCAGCTCTTTGAATCGTTCGGGTTCCTTACTTATAAGTTCATTTGCTTCCTCATAGCTAATACCAACAGGATAATAACCACCAGACCACGGATTGTGAAGCGATGTTTGGTCTGATCCCAAGGTTACCGGAATGGCTTCTCTACCAAAAATTTCCCAAACATCCACAACATTCCCTTGAAACGCAATAGACACGGTTTCTTTTTGTTGTATTGCCAGTTGTACCCGAACGACCAGTTCATTAAGATCACTTAAAATTTCGTCAACCCATCCTTGATCATATCGTTTTTGAGCAGCTTCGGGATTCACTTCCGCGCAGACGGTGATACAACCGGCAATATTTCCAGCTTTGGGTTGTGCACCACTCATTCCGCCCAACCCAGCGGTCAAAAATAGTTTACCCGCTGCCGATTCGTTGGCGGGTAATGTTTTTCTAAAAGCATTCATCACGGTGATTGTAGTTCCATGAACAATTCCTTGCGGACCTATGTACATATAGCTACCTGCGGTCATTTGACCGTATTGTGTAACACCTAATGCATTATATTTTTCCCAATCATCAGGTTGAGAATAGTTGGGAATCATCATACCATTAGTAACAACTACTCTGGGAGCTTCCTTAGAGGATGGAAACAGTCCCATAGGATGACCCGAATAAATATGTAAGGTTTGTTCATCACTCATGGTCGCCAGATACTGCATGGTCAATATATATTGCGCCCAGTTCTGAAAAACTGCTCCGTTACCGCCGTATGTAATCAATTCGAGTGGATGTTGAGCTACTGCAGGGTCCAGATTGTTTTGTATCATAAGCATAATACCGGCTGCTTGTAATGATTTTGCCGGATACTCTTGTATGGGTCTCGCATACATTTCATAGTTTGGCATGAATCGATACATATAAATGCGTCCCAGCGCATCGAGCTCTACCTTAAATTCCTGAGCTAATTCGCTATGCCATTCTTTAGGAAAGTATCGCAAAGCATTGCGTAACGCAAGTGTTTTTTCATCTATGGACAAAATTTGTTTGCGTTTGGGAGCGCGGCTTATAGCAGGATCAAGAGACCGCTTAGCGGGTAAGGTCTCCGGAATTCCTTGTAGTATTTGATCTTTAAAAGTCATAAATATATTCTTAGCTACTAATTTTATAAATGTGTTTTTAACGAATCGTTCTGTATCAGTTCTCCGTTTTTGAAAACAAATGAGGGCTTTAGTTTACCTTGTTGGTAAAAAATCTCATTAAAATGATCTGTCTGAAAAAGATTAAAATCAGCTAAATTGTCAGGTGCCAGAGTACCCCTATCCTCAAGATTTAATACTGCCGCCGCACGATACGTAATTCCGGCAAGTAGTTCTGCATTGGTTAGTTTTTCAAATGTGCCTAATACACATGCCTGGAGTAAAAGATCACCCATGGGAGCAGATCCCGGATTCCAGTCACTGGCTATTGCCAATGCTCCTCCTTTGTCAAGCAGTTTGCGCGCAGGAGTAAAGTCACAACCTAAACCTAGTGAAGCGCCTGGTAAGGCTACAGCTATAACATTACTCGCTGCTAGCAATTTTATTTCTACATCAGAACTAGCTTCGAGATGATCTGCACTCAGTGCCTTAAACTCAACCGCAACTTTACTACCTCCTGTTGTAAACTGATCTGCATGAACTGTAATATCAAAACCCATTGCTTTGGCTTTTTCAAAATACGACCTGATCGTTGTTTCAGAAAAAGCACTTTCTTCAATAAAAGCATCAATACGGTGGGTTAACTCTTCTTTTATAAGTATTGGAAATAGTTCGGCACTGATTTCGCCAAGATAGGCTTCTGCAGTTCCTTCGTAATCTTTGGGAAGCATATGAGCTGCCAAACAGGTACTTATCAAATCAGCCAATGTATTTTGATTAGCTTGGTTAATAGCCCTTAACATTTTCAATTCTTCTTTTATTGATAACCCGTAACCACTTTTGACTTCGACCGTTGTTATGCCGGATTGTAAAAGTGTATTCGCACGTACTGCAGTAAGTTCCACTAACTCTTTTAGTGAAGCTTTTCTGGTCTGTGTAACGGTATCCCAAATACCGCCACCGGCTTTGGCAATTTCAAGGTACGTTTTACCCGCATTTCTCAAAGCATAATCGCGAGCTCTTGAACCTGCAAAACATATATGTGTATGTGCATCGATAAAACCGGGCGTGCAAACATAATCACCTTCCAGAACTATAAATCTTGCATTGCGTGTTAATGCTTCTGATTTTAACTCTTCATATTCTGCTATTTTTTTAATTTTATTGTCTTGACATAAAATTCCAGCATTTGAGATTATCGGTAGGTCCTCATCCTTCAATGCTCCTTTAACGTTCAAAGATGTCATAGGTAAACATTGCGTTAAGGGGCCAATAAATAGATACGGTGAGTGCGATTGTGTATCATTCTTCATAAAATCAGATTTAATAGGTTTCAAAGAGTTCAGAAAACTCTGTTTCTAATGAATGTTTACTCTTTGTAATCATTTCATCCACTGTTTTTATAATGGCACGGGATTTAATCAACTCAATTCCGATCTCGATATCATCAGAAAAAACTCTGTCCTTTGCAGCAAAGCTTACATGAGATCTTACCATTTTATGAACTTCGTCCAGAAGAACACCCGACTTGAGTGGTTTTCTAAAATCGAATGCTTGTGAGGCAGTTAGCAATTCGATCGCTAATATTTTTTCAACATTTTCTAATACTTGTAATGCTTTGCGTCCACTAATTGATCCCATACTTACATGATCCTCCTGTCCCAACGATGTTGGGATACTATCTGCACTGGAGGGAAAACACAGCCCTTTATTCTCACTGGCGAGGGCAGCGGTGGTATATTGCAGAATCATATAACCTGAATTAATACCCGTATCATGCATCAGTAATTTAGGAACTCCGGGGGAGTTACCTTCTAAAGATAAATAAATTCTACGATCTGAAATATTACCAACCTCAGAAGCCGCAAGGCATGCATAATCCAACGCCATAGCTAGGGGTTGACCATGAAAACTACCTCCGCTAATAGTTAGATCTTCGTCAATTATTATAGGATTATCCGTAACTGAATTCAATTCTACTTCCAAAAGTTCTTTTAAATGAAGCCAGGCATTGCGAGAAGCTCCATGAACTTGAGGGATGCATCGCAGCGAGTAAGGATCTTGTACCCGATCACACTGACTATGGGCCTCCATAATCTCAGAACCTTCTAATAATGCCTTTATTCGTTTGGCCACGTGTTTGTTTCCCTTAAACGGACGAAGTTGATGTAGCTCTTCAAAAAATGGTTTTACCGATCCCTGTAACCCTTCGATCATCATAGCGCCAATAATGTCAGCTTGGGAGAGACAACTTTGCAATTTATCAACGACTTTTACAGCATGCGCAGCTATAAACTGAGTTCCATTGATCAATGCCAAACCTTCTTTAGGCCCCAAGTCTAAACTTTCTAAATGATGAAGTGTGAAAAGTTCACGAGTCGTAATAATCTCATCTTTGTGTATAACCTTACCCAGACCAATCAAGGGCAAAAATAAATGGGAGAGCGGAGCTAAATCTCCCGATGCACCTACAGAACCCTGTGAGGGTACGATAGGTGTCACATCATTATCAATATGCCATAAGATTCGATCTAATGTGGCTTCAGCAATACCGGAGTATCCTTTTGATAAGGAGTGTAATTTTAAAATGAGCATTAACTTAGCTATCTCCGTTTCTATTACGTTTCCTACACCTACACTATGGCTTTGTAGAATATTAGTTTGTAATACTTTAGTTTCATCTTTCGATATTTTGGTTGTACATAAGGGACCAAAGCCGGTATTTATACCGTATACCGCATCGCCTTTTTCGACAATATTTTTTACTACTTGAGCACTAGCTCTAATTTTTTGGCGTGTTGTATCTGTGAGCCTTCCTTTACATTCTCCACGAGCAAGTCTAAGTGCCAAACTTGCTGTTAAAAAATCTTCTCCGTAATTAAAGTATTCTATTGATCTCGACATAGTTGTAATTTTCTATAGCTATGGTCTAAAATACTATCTATATTTAATACTTATAAATACTATTTTTGTCATTAATTAATACCTATGAAGCATCAATTAGAGTTACGTCATTTTAAGTATTTTATTGCAGTTGCAGAAGAATTACACTTTCGCAAAGCTGCAGAACGTTTATTCATCTCTCAGCCGGGTTTAAGCCGACAGATCAAACAGATGGAAGGTATCATTGGAGCTAAGCTTTTTATCCGTGATAAGAGAAATGTAGTATTAACCACTGCTGGTGAATACTTGAAAAAAGAAATCAATTATATCTTGAATCATCTCGATGTTACGCTTAAACAAACTGAGTTAATAGATAAGGGAGACCTGGGAGAAATTAGAATAGGTTTTTTAGGATCGGCCATGCAAAAAGTTATTCCGGATGTACTAGTCCAAGCCAATGCACGATTTCCGAAAATTAAATTTTCTCTCGAAGAAATGAGCAACTATGATCAGGTGGAGGCCATATTGGACGATAAACTCGACGTAGGTTTTGTGCGCCTGGATTATGTCCCGGATACCATTGATAAAAAAGAAATGTATACAGAAACATTCTCTATAGTACTACCCAAAAATCACCCTTTAAAGAAGGAAAACTTCCATTCGGTCTCACAACTATCACAGGAAAATTTTATCCTATTTTCTTCAGATTACAGTTCGCTATATTTTGCTCAGATTATGAGTATTTGCAAAGATGCAGGTTTTTCGCCAAAAGTTTCACACAAATCGGTGCATGCCCAAACCATTTTTAAACTTGTAGAAAACGGATTAGGTGTTGCTATAGTTCCGACATCACTTCAATACGGATTTGACCTTGCTATTAAATGTTTAGAAATCCCAAACATAAAACAGCGAGCGGTGCTTTCAATTATTTGGAAAAAGGAGAATCGCAATCCCGCCTTGCCTCAGATCAAATCTTTGTTGTAGGCATCATGCGGTTACCGGCATTGCATAATAAAATTGTTCCTCTACAATTTTTCCATTATTCACGGTAAATACGCCTAACTCCTCCATTTGCATGCGACCTTGACCTTTAAAGGTACAATCAAAGCTCATCTTACAGCTAAAATGATTTTCTGCAACGAGAGGGTCAGAGATATCACCTCCATGATATTCTTCTACATTATCGTACCAATCTTCACTTTTTTTGGTAACAGCATCCTTTCCTTTAATCACCTCATTGGGCAACCCAGGCATTTCTCTACTTACGATATTTTGATCGTACAGCTCTTTAATAGCCTGCATATTTTCTCCTTTCCGGCAGAGTTCAACGAGCCGGTGTGCTACTTGATTTGTGTTCATCGTGTTGTATTTTAAAAGGTTGTTTTCGAAATATTCTTGCTTTATTTCATGCCTTTAAAATACAAAAAAAACGATTGAAAATCAATAGATTATATCAAGTTAGTTATTGCAAAGCTTTTTTATAGGTGGTCAAACAACGTTCTCTTGCCTCTTTATGATCTACTATCTTGTCCGGATAATCCTTAGTACCAAATTCTTCAATCCAGTTTTTGATGTACTGCTGTTCTTTGTCAAATTTATCGATTTGAGTAGTAGGATTAAAAATTCTAAAATAAGGAGCGGCATCTACGCCACTGCCCGCTGCCCATTGCCAATTACCGACATTACTAGACATTTCATAATCTAAGAGTTTTTCAGCAAAATATGCTTCGCCCCAACGCCAATCGATAAGTAAATGCTTACATAGAAAACTCGCTGTCAACATGCGCACACGATTATGCATATAACCGCTTTGATTTAATTGCCTCATGCCTGCATCAACCAATGGATATCCTGTTTGTCCCTTTTTCCATTTGTCAAATTCTTTTTCGTTATTTCGCCACTCAATGCGGTCATATTTCTTCTTAAAAGCTTCATTTTGAGTCCTTGGGAAATGCCAAAGAATTTGCATAAAAAATTCTCTCCAGATTAGCTCTGACCAGAATATTTCATTTTTTTCTGCAATTGCCTTTTTCATCATTTTCCTTATACTTACCGTCCCAAAGCGTAGATGAGGTCCTAATCGAGAAGTGCCTTGATTCTTGGCAGGATAATCACGAGTGTCCTCATAATTTTGGATAAGTGTGGGAGTGACCGTATACTCAGGTATTTCAATTGATGATGGCGTAAAACCTATATCAGAAAGACTTAAATTTGATAACCTTGAGTTTTTATATAGATTGGACAAATGCTGACTTGTGTAATGAATAGTTAGCGCATCAGGGTTGAAGTGTTCTTTCCATTTGTTTTTATATGGGGTATAAACGACATATGGATTGCCATCAGCTTTTACAATTTCATCCTTCTCAAAAATTACTTGATCTTTAAAAGTATAAAAGGGTATATTCTTTTTATCAAGCAATTCTTTTAATTCCTTATCTCGTTGTAAAGCGTAGGGTTCATAATCGTGATTGGTGTAGACTTCTTTAATCTCGTAAGTTTCTAGTAATTCCTTAAAAATGTCATTGGGTGTACCATAATAAATGCCAATAGAGCTTTGGTGAGCATCCTGAAGCTCTTGTCTCATTTTTTGCAGTGTATCAAAAATAAACGTAACTCTGGGATCATCTTCAACCAATTCCTGAAGTATGTTTTTATCAAAAATGAATAAAGGTACTACTGGGTAGTCACTTTTTAGAGCATTTAGAAAACCAATATTATCATCCAAACGGAGATCTCTGCGAAACCAAAATACAGCTACTTGTTTTGACATCTTAGTTGATGTTAAGAGTTGATAAACCTCCGTCGACGCCTAGTACCTGACCCGTAATCCAACTACTTTTATCGTTCAATAAGAAAGAAGCTATATTGGCTATATCCTGGACGTTGCCTACACGTTTTAGGGGATGACGTTCCTCCATTTTTTCACGTTTTTTTTCGTTGCCCAATAAACGCTCGGCTAGCGGTGTATCTGTGAGAGATGGAGCAATAACATTGACTCGCATGGACGGAGCGTACTCAGCAGCAAGCGCCTTAGCGAAGCCTTCAATAGCCCCTTTGGCCGCAGCTACACTTGTGTGAAAGGGCATGCCAACTTTTACCGCCACCGTGCTAAAGAATAATAAACTTGCGTGATCAGATTTTTTAAGATGAGGTAAAACGGTATGTAATGTTTTAACAAGTGATAGAAAATTGAGATTCATATCATTCTCAAAAGTATCAGGGCTCAGCATATGAAAAGGTTTCAGGTTGATATTGCCGGGACAGTATACAAAACCATCAAAGGTATCAGGAAGTTGCTCCAAACTTAGTTGATCTGTAGTACTATCAAACGGAATGTAAGTAACTTCGAGCGAGCCTAAGTTTTCAGAAGTTCTAGAAGCAACAAAAACCCGGTGTTCTTTTATGAGTTGACTTGCAAGTTCAAAACCGATTCCGTGACTTCCGCCTATTAAAAGTATATTCTTCATTGTAGTTAATTTAAGATATCTTGTTTAAGTGTGGGATCAACAACAGTTTTGGGAACTTCTTCATACGTTCCGAAAAGTTCGATTAATTTTTTCTCTCTGTAATCAAAGATTTCCTTTAATTTGGGTTGCACCAGAAACGGATGTACAAGACGACCTAAAAATCCAAAGGGCACTTTGTAGTCAATTATATCTTCCATTAAAACACCTCCCGGAATCTCTTTTATAAAATGCTTGTGATGCCAAAGTGCATAAGGACCAAATCGCTGTTCGTCAACAAAATACTCATTTTTTAGAACATGCGTTATTTCTGTGACCCACTTAGTTTTGATTCCGGCTACGGGAGTAACTAAGTACTGTATAATTTGCCCCGGGAACATGGCACGATCTGCACCACTAAGTATTTCAAATCCCATATAATCAGGGGTGATAATTTTTAGATTGGCAGGGTCCGATAAAAAAGCCCAGGCTTGCTCAACTGATATAGGCAGCTTTTGCTTACTCTTTAAGGTATAAATTTTCATGATTGTACACTTGAATGTAAATGTACCAACATTTTGTTTAACTTTAACATCATTCTTGTTAAACAAAAATTAAAGTTACATTGCGACTCTTTCATAATCTTCACAGCAATAATCTGACTTGATAAGTTTGTAAGTGATCACAGCTTGAAGCGATTCAACGATCTGATTTGGAAAATAGAACTACTGATGTACCTAATTTTAATAGAGAAACATAAAAAAATAGAGTAGTAAAAGTTCTATTAAACTCTGCGTTTTTATGTGTTTTTTATCACTTATAAAGCATCTGAAAAGCCAGGATTTTTATTTTAAGTTTTTGTTAACCTTTTTCGGGAGATTGATGAGTATTTTCGTTAGACCATAAATAATTAACAAAATCTAAACATAATGAAAAAGATCATTTTACTATTAACAGCAACACTTCTTAGTACAGGTGTTTTTGCTCAGGTAAAAACTCCGCAACCAAGTCCAACCTCAAAAATTGAGCAAGTAATTGGTTTGACAGATGTAACCGTATCATATTCCAGACCCAGTATGCGCGAGCGGACTGTTTTCGGATCTCTGGTTCCATTTGGAAAATTATGGAGAACAGGTGCTAATGAAAACACGAAAATTACTTTTAGCGACGATGTTAAAATCAATGGATCAGACCTAAAAAAAGGAACCTATGCTATTTTTACAAAACCAACTAAAGAGAATTGGGAAGTAATTTTTTATAGCGATGTTAATAACTGGGGAACTCCGCAAAAATGGGATGATGCTAAAGTAGCGTTAAAAACTACAGCTAAAGTAGGAACCTTACCGATGAAGGTGGAAACATTTACAATTATGTTCAGCGATTTTAAAATGGACAGTGCTAAATTAAATTTTATTTGGGAATCTACTGAAGCTATGTTAGATATCGAAGTACCTTCTAAAAAAATAGCTGAGGAAAGTATTCAAAAAACACTTGCTGGTCCAACGGCTAATGATTACTACCAGGCGGCAGTATTTTATAAAGAAACCGGAAAGATCGATATGGCCAAAGAATATATTGATAAGGCTGTAACTATGCGTAAAGAACCGGCATTTTGGTATCACAGACAACAGTCGTTAATTTATGCTGAAATGGGTAATAAGGAAAAAGCAATTGAGGCAGCCAAAAAATCTTTAGAATTAGCAGAAAAAGCAGGAAATGCTGACTATGTAAAAATGAATAAAGATTCTCTGAAAGAATGGGGAAGCTAAGATTTTGGTAACGATAAGAAAAAAAATGCGGCTATTAGGTCGCATTTTTTATATCAATATTCGAGATTAATTCTTTTCCGGATTGTATCCAACGTAGCTATTAACTCCAAACTTTTACTCAAAGGCATAATATCACTTTCTTTGTTTCCTTGTTGCAACATTTTGTTTACATGCTCAATTTCAAAATTATACCCAAAAGTTTCTACAGGAAAATTAAATGTTTCGTACTTATTTCCTTCGGTTACAGTAACACTTGAAGGTTCATGAAAGCGTCCGTTTATCACTATTTCTGCACGCTCTAATTTAATGATTGCCTCAGTTGTAGTTTTCTTTTTAATAGAAGAGAATAATTTAGAAGCAACCTTATTATTATGCTTTAATTCGACTTCACAATCTTCATCAATTACTGTTTTACCTATAGTTGCTTTAGCACTAATTTCTTTGGGAACACCTAATAAGTCCAGTGCTAAAAATATGGGATAAATACCAATATCTAATAAAGATCCTCCTCCCAGTTCCTTGTTATAAAGTCTGTTTTCTGTATCAAAAGCCACGTTTATCCCAAAATCTGCTTTAATTTCAAGAATCTCCCCGTATTTTTTGGAAACAATAAGTTCTTTTACAAACTGATAATGTGGTAAAAAAGCCGTCCATAACGCCTCCATAAGAAACACTTCATTTTGCTCAGCAAGGTGTATCATTTGTTGAACCTGTGCAATAGAAATACCCATTGGTTTTTCACAAAGGACTGCTTTTTTATGCTTAAGACACAAGAGGGTATGTTCAAAATGAAAGGTATGAGGCGTAGCAATGTAAATCACGTCGATTTCCGGATTTGACACAAGCGCTTGATAATTATCATAACATGTTGTCGCATTATAAGTCTCGCTAAAAGTATTGGCCCTATTTTCATCTTTGCTCGCTACAGCTTGCAAAACTGCGCTATCTACAGTTCTCAGATCACTTGCAAATTTGTGGGCTATTCTTCCACATCCTAAAATTCCCCACCGTATCTTCTTACTTTTCATGAGACTATTTTTATTTTATTTGGTCGTTTTGTTATGGATTGGATAATCAATGCGATGGACATAACTAATAAACAACCTAAAACGTTGAGCCATAAAAAAGGCATTACATCAAATAGCCAAACGATAATTATAAGCATCTGGGTGATTATCGCAGCGATAAAAGTTGCATTGGACTTTACGTATTTTAGAAAGAATGCCAAAAGAAAGATACCAAGAACATTACCATAAAATATCGAACCGATAATATTTACTAATTGAATTAAATTATCAAATAAATCTGCCACACAAGCTACAGATATTGCAATAATTCCCCAGAGCAGTGTAAATAATTTAGAAGCTCTCACATAATGAGTTTCACTCTTTTCGCCACTGACATTTCGCTTGTATAAGTCAATTACTGTTGTAGAGGCGAGAGCATTGAGTTCTGAAGCTGTCGAAGACATTGCAGCAGATAGAATTACTGCTAATAACAGCCCTATAATTCCGCGAGGAAGATTATTTAAGATAAAGTGAATAAAAACATAATCCTTATCATTGGTTTCGATTATTGGGTCGGCTTGGTTTATTAACACTTTAGCCTTTTCTCTATTTTGTTGTTCTTGAATATTTAAAAGTTTAAGATTGTTTTTTAGCGCTTGTTGTTGACCACTACCTACATACTCAGTAATAAGGACTTTTTTTTGTAGATGAATTTCAGCCTGATCTCGTTCCAGTTCCTGGTATTCTTCAGAATAAGAGGAGTTGGTTACAGCAGCTTGTGCAGCAGGATTAAAGTTGAGCGGAGAGGTATTGAATTGGTAGAAAACAAAAACCATCACACCAACCAGAAGAATAAAGAATTGCATGGGCACCTTCAAAATTCCGTTGAAAATTAGGCCTAGCTGACTTTCTCTAATTGATTTTCCGGTTAAGTATCGTTGAACCTGACTCTGATCGGTACCAAAGTATGAGAGCGCTAAAAAGGTTCCTCCAATAATACCACTCCAAAAAGTATAGCGATTTTCAAAATCAAAGGAAAAATCCAGGATTTCCATTTTTCCGCTAGCTCCTGCAATATCAAGCGCATCTGTAAATGTTATACCTGCAGGCAGGTAAGATAGAATAATATAAAAAGCTATAAACATACCTAAAAATATAATACCCATTTGTTGTTTTTGAGTAACACTTACCGCTTTGGTTCCCCCGGAGACTGTATAGATAATAACGAGAATACCTATTATAACAGTTAACAAAGTCAAATTCCATCCTAAAATAGCTGATAATATGATCGCGGGAGCAAAAATTGTAATTCCTGCCGCCAGCCCTCGTTGCACCAAAAATAGAACAGCCGTTAAGGTTCTGGTCTTTTGGTCAAACCTACCTTCTAGAAACTCATAAGCGGTATATACATTCATCTTATGATATAGTGGAATAAATATCATACAAATGATGATCATTGCAATAGGTAATCCAAAATAAAATTGAACAAACCCCATGCCGCTGTCAAAAGCCTGACCCGGAGTAGATAAAAATGTAATAGCACTTGCCTGGGTAGCCATAACTGATAATCCTATCGTCCACCATCGGGAAGTATTATCACCCTTTAAATATTGTTTTACGGTTGTACTTCCTTTAGTTTTCCATACTCCATAAAGTACGATAAAAGCCAAAGTTCCCAGAAGGATTATCCAATCTATTAGTTGCATAGCTTAAATTAAAATTGATAGTCTTTTGACATGAAGAACTTACGCTCCATAATGTGAGGAAATTAGATAAAATGCCAAAATATAGATAGTATTTAGGACGAGGACCAGTGTATATTCTTTTTTCCAAACAAATTTCTTTTCCATAGCAGGATAGTTTTTAAGTATTCTATTTATTTCCCCAATGATATTAAGTTTGCAAATAATCTGTACGCTCCGGAAACGCCTGCAGGAAATTCTCTAAAAAAGCTTAAGCCCGTATAGATGTAATTACCTTTTCCATAGGGGGTAACCAACAAACTTCCCTTTTTGGAAGATTCTCCTTTATCATTAATTGCTAAAATGGGACTATATTCTTTGGACCACTCATCTGGAAAATATAGGCCTCTTTCTTGAACCCAACCTTCGAAATCATCGGGTGTTATTTTATTGGGGTAATTAAGTACGGGATGTTTCGGATCGATAAAGGTAACTTTTGCATTCTCATCAGTTACACGATCACGGGAAACATTGATAGGGTAGGGCCCCAGATTTCCATTGACTTTCAATCCTCTATTAGTGTTATACTGGACGATTAGATTCCCTCCATTCTTCACATAATCGAGCAAGACATCTTGTTTGAATTTCAATTCTTCAACGATATTATAAGCGCGAATTCCCATGACGATGGCGTCAAATTTTGATAAATTATTCGCGGAAATGTCATTGGGTGCGATAGTAGTTACCGTATATCCTACTTGGGCTAAGCTTTGAGGAACCACATCACCAGCACCTTCAATATATCCGATATTCTGACCTTTTCTCTGTATATCTAAACGAACAACCTTGGTTTTTGCCGGCAGTATTACAGTTTGATTAGGTATATGATCGTATGTTATGGATATAAGCTCCTTGTCATATTTTTTTTCATTTACCGTTGCTACCGGTTGAATTAAACCCTCACTTTGATTAGCGGGTGGTGACAATTTAAAAGAAAACTCTTGTACTTGTCCTTTTTGAGTATTGTTAAAAGAATAATTATTGGGTTCCACGGTCCAATCCTGTGGAGTCTCAAGCTGAAGAGTTCCCGATAGATTGTCTTGTTGTGGAAGAAGGTTTACCCGGATCTCTTGTGAATTGTTGTTGTTGTAAATGACAACTTTTTCATTTAATGAAACTGCAACCTTTGGTACTACCTCTAAGGGTTGATATACTTCGCCTTGTACAGGATCATTTTTTTTAAATACAATCTCTCTTGCAATTACTAAGCTGTGCTCTCCAATTTTGACAGAAAAGTTAGCTCGTAGATTCTTTAAAGTTTCCGGTTGGCCTATTAACTGTCTGTCTTCAACATTATACATACCCAAGGTTCCCTGTTTGTTAAGCCAATAAGGATTAGTACTTAAGCTGTTTTTGGGGAGGGTTATTTCCGATGTAAATGTATTCGATTTATTATTTTCTAAATTTATACCATCAGTAATTTTTAGAGTTGTCGGTGCTAGCGTTACTTTTTCCAGATAAATAGGTTGTTTGCTTCTATTAATAGCTTCAATCTCAATTTTTAAGGAAGACCCAGGAGTAACAAAATGATTATCAGTAACTGCCTCGAGATAAAGTCCACTGGCAGCCACTATAATTTCTGTAATTTCATCCAGTTTGATAGTTCGCCAATGCTCATCTTCCAATTTTTTAATTAAGTCAAATGCTTCAAGTAATTTAGGAACTGATTTTTCAGGATGATTAAAATCAAATTCCTGCTGTACAGTCGTTAAAAGTTGGTAGAGTGGTTTACCACCTTTAATGCGATTCCATGTGGTATCAATACCTTCAAAAATAGATTCTTTTTTGGTTGGCATAGTACCGTTAATTAGTTCTATATATTCTAAAGTTTCACCCCGGGTTCCTGTACTGCCAAAACCCTGAGATTTATGCTGGCTTCTACTCAAAGCAGCAATTTCTGTATTAGAAAGACCAGTTTCGGGGTAGTAGGTCCCCGTATCCAAACTCATAAGTCCTTTTTTATCAGCTTTATCAAATTTTTCCCGACTGCCATAAAACCACCATGAGGTATTAAAGAACTGTCTTGCAGGCTGCCAGGTCTTTGTATATTTTAATTGATCAGAAAACGCTTTAGAATCAGCTGCTAACTCATATGCTTCTACGCTAAGCATTGCAGAGGAGGTGTGATGACCATGTGTTGAACCAGGGCTTCTATGATCAAATCTGTTAATTATTACATCGGGCTTAAATTTTCTAATAGCCCATACAACATCGCTAAGTACGTCTTCCTTATTCCAAATTTCTAATGTTTCATCAGGATGCTTAGAATACCCAAAATCATTGGCTCTGGTGAAGAGCTGTTCACCGCCATCAATCCGTCTTGCTGCGAGTAGTTCTTGTGTTCTTATTACTCCTAAAAGTTCCCGTATCTCAGGACCAATTAAATTCTGTCCACCATCTCCACGAGTTAGAGATAAATAGGCCGTTCGAGCGTTTTGTTGGTTTGCCAAATACGAAATTAGACGCGTATTTTCATCATCCGGATGCGCTGCGATATATAAAACAGAACCTAGAAAATTTAGCTTTTCAAGTGCATTATAAATTTCAACGGAATTTAACTTTTTGGGTTGCTGAGCGTTACTATCTGTAATTCCAAGTGATAAGAGGATACAAATCGTAAGAAAAAATCGCATAATAGTAGTGTTTAGGATGTCTTCAAATATATAAAGATATTGAAGGAGCCTTAATGCTTTAAGGATTCTTTAACAATTAAGAAATCGGTAACGCCATTGTGATGTCACTTCTTACGCTCCACAAATTCCAGCTGATCCAACGTAACATTGGTGGTGAAGATACCATAATTTACTATGGCCTTGTTCTTTTCTATAGTGTCGATAGACCCCACAGATTTTCCATCGATCATACGAACTCGGTCTCCAACCTTAAGCGTAACTTTTGGTTTTTTTATCTCTTCCTTCAGCTCCTTTTTCTTTTCTTCTTTCTTCTTTACACGAATAACCTCTACCTTCTTTTCGACTTCTTTTTCAATCTTTTTTGCAGCTGCTTTTTCTGCATTCTTTTGCTTTAGAGATTGTCTTTTTCGCTTTGAATTTTCTACTTCAACAAGCTTCATGAATTCGTTGATTAAATCACGTTTCTTTTTGTTGTTAAAATATTTTTCACTCAAGTCATTGATTTTCTGCCCTAGATAGATCATTCGTTGATTACTATCATAAAGTTCCTGATAACTTTCGAGCTTTTGTTGAATACGCTGGTTTGTTTTATCCAGTTTTTCCTTTTCTTCCAAAGCTTTTAGTTCTTTACTTTTGAGAGAAGAGGTAGTTTTTTCTAGCTTAGATCGTTCTTTTTGCAGATCGGCAATACTTTTGTCAAAACGAATTTTACCACGTTCAACTTTTTTCTTAGCCTTATTGATGAGACTGTAAGGTATTCCGTTTTTTTGTGCTACTTCAAAAGTAAAAGAACTCCCTGCTTCACCTAAATGTAATTTGAATCTTGGTTCCAATGTTTTTGCATCAAATAGCATATTGGCATTTGACATATAAGGAAGCTCATTAGCTAACATTTTTAGATTAGCATAGTGGGTGGTTATAATTCCGAAGGATTCACGTTCATAGAAAACTTCTAGAAATGCTTCTGCCAGGGCGCCTCCAAGTTCAGGATCACTACCTGTACCAAATTCGTCAATTAGAAATAGGGTTTTATCACCACATTTTCTTAAAAAATATTTCATGTTTTTAAGACGGTAGCTATAGGTGCTCAAGTGGTTCTCAATGGATTGGTTATCACCGATATCAGTAAGAATCGTATCAAAAAGACATACTCGGCTATACTCATGTACAGGGATGAGCATACCACTTTGTAACATGAGCTGTAATAGTCCTATAGTTTTAAGTGTGATACTTTTACCACCCGCATTGGGACCAGAAATTACTATGATACGGTTGTTTTCATCTAAGGTTATACTTTGCGGAAAAGTTTTTTCACCTTTGGCTTTATTATTAAGGTATAATAAAGGATGATATGCATCTTTTAATTGAAGTTCTCTATTTTTGGAAATCTGCGGTAATATCGCATCCAGTTTTTTGGCAAATTTAGTCTTTGCTGCAACGATGTCGATGTGACTCAAATATTCCTGATAATCAACCAACAATTCACTATGTGGTCTTAGTTGATCGGTAAGTGCTTTCAAAATCTTTACGACTTCTTCGCGTTCTTCATATTCGAGGTTAGTGAGCTCTCTACTATATTGTAGCGTGGCTTCAGGTTCGATGTATACGATACTTCCTGTTTTGGAGTTTCCCATGATAGCGCCCTTAACCTTACGTCGGTACATGGCTTTAACAGCAAGTACTCTTCGGTTGTCAACTACACTTTCCTTGATTTCATCAAGGTACCCCAAATTATTATATCTCCCTAAATCCCTTCCAAAACTTCCATTTAATTTGCCTTGAACAGCGTTGATGTCCTTTCTTAAATTTGCTAAAACCGGGGATGCATCATCCTTTATTTCGCCAAACTTATCCAACACCGATGTTATTAATTTATGAATGATATCGGTAAAGGATACTAGTGACGAGCGGTCAAATAGATTAGGATACAGTTCGTGACGTTTTTTAAAAAAGGCTAGTAATACGTTGGCTGTATCACTTAAAGCAACTAATTTCTTAAGATTGAAAGCTTCAAGAAAAGCGTTTTCGATTTTTAAAAGTTTTAATTCCCCATCGATGGTGTCAAATCCGTGATTAGGGATACGACTCTCTTGAAGGTAGGAACTTTTATATTCATTTACTTGATATAAAGCAGCTCTAAATTCTAAAGAAGTTTTAAAAGGTTTAATATGTTGAGCCTTGAGTTTACCTTGATCTGTGGTACATAATTGGGTAATATGCTCCAAAATCGTGTCAAATTCAAGATCTTGTAATGTTTTATCAGAAATGCGAATCATATAGTTGTAGCGCCCCTTTTTTTAAATTATCTTCAGGCTTGGAAATTAACAGATACAAAAATAAACAAATCCCATTATTATACAGCTGATATATGGACGTAAAAATTGAAAAGAGTTGGAAGCAAATTTTGCAAAAAGAGTTTTCAAAACCCTACTTTGGAATTTTGAGTGATTTTGTTAAAACTGAATATTCAAATTTTACCTGTTACCCAAAAGGGAGCGATGTTTTTTCTGCTTTTGAACATTGTCCATTTGATGATGTGAAAGTGGTTATTATTGGACAGGACCCATATCATGGGGTTGATCAGGCTAATGGGCTTTGCTTCTCTGTACACGACCATATCGCAAAACCGCCTTCTTTGATAAACATTTTTAAAGAAATAGAGGAGGATCTCCAAATTAAATCACCGGAGACAGGTAATTTGGAACGTTGGGCTAAGCAGGGAGTCCTTTTATTAAATGCAACCCTAACAGTTCGCGCGCATGAAGCGGGTTCTCACCAGAAAAAAGGTTGGGAACAATTTACAGATGCTGTTATTGAAGAAGTATCCCAAAAAAAAGAAAACGTAGTGTTTCTTCTTTGGGGAGGCTATGCTCAAAAGAAGGGAAAAAAAATAGATGTGTCCAAGCATAAGGTTTTAAAAAGCGGACATCCCTCACCATTAAGTGCGAATCGCGGATATTGGTTTGGTAATAAGCATTTTAGTCAGGTAAACGAATATCTCGAAACTATAGGTAAAACGCCTATCGAGTGGTAGTTAAGCTGCTTTAGCGATTTCTATATCCTTCGCTACTGTAGGAGCTACTTTTGTGGTGCGCATTTTTTTCTGAGGTTTTTTATTGTCCCCTTCTACAGATTGAATACTAAACTTCAATAAGATAAAATTGATCAATAAAAGACCACCAAGAATGCATAAAAACGTTGCCATAATATTTTGTTTATTATTAATTAGATACTTAAACTACAATATGGTTGCGTGTACGTTAGTAAAATATTTTTGGGGTAATGGTGTGCAAATTTAGTATTAAAATTTATTTATTAAAGAATTACAACAATTAATTTTAATAGCGTAGTATTTTAAGTTCGTCTAAGGTTCAGTTGAACTTGTTAGATATCTAAAACTATACCATTATAGTAAACCAACAAAAATTATCCCTAATAAATGAACTTTACAATATGAAAAATTAATAAAAAGTTTTGAGTTTAATCTACTGAATTACAATTGGTTGTGTATTTTGTTTTTAGAATTGAAATCCTATCTATTTGACAATATGTACTATATCAGATGCAGGTAACGTATTTTTTATAATATCAAGGTGTACTAATTTTTTCTGTACCCTTTCTAAAATATGTGGAGAAAGTGTGGATTGACTCCACGTAGTTAGGTCTAACCATTTTTGAATATCGGATAATTTTTGATTGTACCGTGTTGCTAAGAGTTTATCAATGTCCTTACGATTTTTGAAATTTTGTGTTTCGTTATTAATAACTCTTAAAATTGTTTTAACCTCTTGTGCATTGCTCATAAGAACTTCTTCCCGTACAGCTATAACAAAACAAGGCCAAGGAGTAGGGCAGTCCCCAATATGACGAAAAGTACCATCATCAACTAAGGGTTTTGTAGTAAAATGTTCCCACATAAAATAATCCGAAGTTTTATTTGCTAAGGAATTTACGGCACCATCTAAATTTTTGACTACTTCAAATTTTAAATTATCTGTTTTCCAATTATTATTTTCGGCATTCACATACGCCATCAAATGAGAACCGGATCCATACCGACTTATGGCTGCAGTTTTATTTTCTAAATCTGCAATATTGGTATAAGGAGCATTAGCATCAACATGGATTCCCCAAATTAATGGAGATTCAATGTAGGTTTGTACAATTTTGGAAGGGTTTCCCTCTATGCGATCTTTGATTATACCTTCGGTTAAGATGATCGCCATATCAATCTTTTTCTCCCGTAGTGCCTGGCACATAGCACCTGTACCACCTGAAAAATCTTTCCAATTCAGGTCGATACCTTGCTCGGTAAAACGACCTTCTTCAATCATAAGATGCCATGGTAAATTAAAATGTTCTGGTACGCCGCCTACGGTAATTTGTTTCATAATAGTGTACTTAATTAGCTGTATTTTTGTATTTAATCGATTTTAAGTGCTTAAAATCGATTAAATTAATAATTTTAAATTATATTTGGAGTATTTTTCTTATTCAAGAGGTTAGGTCCTCTTATCTTTTAAAACCAAAAGTATGATCAAAAATTACATTAAGAATACATCCATTATTTTCAAAGAATTTAAATTAAAGAATATTTCAATTGATATTGGTGTAATCATTATAGTAGCAATGCTTTTAATTACTAACTTACTGGTTAGCTTGCAGGTTTTGTTTGGTTAATCTACGATCTTAATCCGCATGTATTTCTGATAGATATTTTATAATTTCATATTGAGATCTAATAGCTTTTTCTCCTTCATTTCGCATCATGTACTCATTAGTCTCCTCTGCATCTTGATACCTGGCTTTTACATTATCATTAAGCTGAATGTTTAAGATAGTTTGTAATTCATTCTTTAATTTAGAACTCAGTATAGGAGTTAAAACTTCAATACGATTATCCAAATTTCTAGTCATCCAGTCGGCACTACCCATATATAGAATGGGGTCTTCAGCAGACTTAAATTCATAAATCCTACCATGTTCTAAAAAACGATCCAATATACTAGTAATGGTAATATTCTCGCTAATACCATCGAGACCCGGTACTAAACACGAAAACCCTCTGACTAATAAGTCTATTTGAACACCCGACTGACTAGCATCGTAGAGCTTGTTTATTATTTTTTGATCTTCTAAACTATTCAGTTTTGCTTTTATGCCCGATGGCTTTCCATTTTTTGCATTCTCAATTTCTACTTCAATGAGATTTTCAAACGTTGATCTTGTGTTGAAAGGAGAAATTAAAAGTTGTTTTGGTTTAGGAAAGATCATTTTACCCGAAAGTATTTTGAATACTTGGGATAGATCTTTTGTTATTCTTGAATTTGCAGTAAATAGCCCATGATCGCAGTATATTTTGGACGTTTTTGCATTAAAATTTCCAGTTCCTATATACCCATATTTTATAGTCTTATCGTTCTCTTTTCTTTTAACGAGTAAAATTTTTGAATGTACTTTTATCTTTGGATAACTATAAAATACATTTGCTCCCTTTTCTTCAAATTTTTTGCCCCATTTGAGATTGTTTTCTTCATCAAATCTTGCTTTAGCTTCCACAAAAACGGTTAGTTTTTTTCCATTGTCCAGCGCATTAAGAAGTGCTGTTGTTAGTGCAGACTCATCTGCAACCCGATATAATGAAATTTGAATTTGAGTTACATATGGGTCACTAGCTGCCTGGTTAATGAAATTTTGAACATAATCGAATGACATGTATGGAAAATGAACCATTTGATCTTCTTTACGAATGATATCGAAGTAATTTTTTCCTGATTCAAACGCGCTATGTTTTATCGTCTTTAATTCCGGATGGGATAAAGTAGGATTATTTTTTGGATTAGGAAAACTAAAGAAATCACTAAAATTATGATACTTACCTCCGGGCATCATATCCACCTTGCCCAATCCCAAAGCATATCTTAAGTCTTTCTTAACAGCTTTAGGCATTTTTGTATCGTAAAGTAACCTTGTAGCTTGGCCATCTTTGCGGCGGTCCAGAGATTTTTTTATTTTCTCGGCAAGAACCCCTTCAAACTCATCTTCTATATATAATTCGGCATCTCTAGACAATTTGATCTCGTAGCAATCGCTAATTTCCTCTTCGTCAAAAAGTTGACCGATATTCGCTTTTATAATATCATCTATAAAAGTGATATAAACTTTTTCGTTTTCTGAGGGAAAACAGACAAAACGCCCTATTTCTTCGGTGGGCAAATTTACTATTCCCAAAGTTTTAGATTCCTTGAAGGTCACCACAAAGTAAAGAGAGTTGTTATCCAAAAAAACAGATTCTTCCTGAGAGGGTAAAAAAGTTTTTGCTTCAATATGCGGTAATACCTTTCGTATAAAAAATTCGGTTGCATACGCTGACTGATTAAAATCGAATTTTTTTTCCGAAACTAAATAAATCTTATTCGTTGCTAATTCAGGAATAAGCTCCCGATAAAAAATGTGGCCAAAACGTTCTTGCTGGTCCTTAACTCTGTTAAGTATTTCTTTAACTTGTTTGTTTGGCTTTAATGCGAGCCTTTTTCGAATTTTCTTATCAATTTTTTTAATTTGACGTAATCGTGATACCCTTACTCTAAAATATTCATCTAAATTGGAGGAAAATATTGCCAAAAACTTTAAACGTTCATATAACGGATTTTTCTCATCTTCGGCCTCCTGTAATACACGCTCATTAAAACTCAACCAATTAAGATCTCTATGTTTGTAAGGATATTTGTCTATCATATATTTAATTCAAATTGCAACAGCCTGTAAATCATCAATAATGTATCGCATTTAATGTCTCAATAGAGACGTCAAAATACTAACTTGCAAATTACAAGTTCAGAAATGTTTTCCTTATAAGGTTACGTTAAATTGTAACTAGAGTAGTGCAATTTTATCTAAAGCATAACGAATTAAACGATCGATAGTTTTTGTCGAATCCTTGCTAAAATCTCCGGTTGCTCTATTAGCAACAATCGCATTAAGTGATATTGCTTTGTGACCTAACAATTTTGATAATCCATAAATACCGGCAGTCTCCATTTCTAGATTGGTAATTTTTAAATTATTATCAGTAAAACTAGTTATTTTATCATTTAGTGATGCATCCTGCAGAGGTAAGCGTAAGACTCTGCCTTGCGGACCATAAAATCCAACATTGGTTATAGTAACACCTTGTTGTATGGTGTCATCGATAAAATGAGACAATAGCTCCTGGTCAGCTGCTACTGCGTAGGGTGAGGATTTATCCTGAGCCCAATCCAAATGAGTTTGTAATGCTTGAGAAAGCGATTGATTTTGCACGTGTTTACTATCATAAAAATGAAGCAAACTATCAAAACCAATTCCGTAACCGGATGCAATAAAACTATCCACGGGAATGCTTGGTTGAATAGCCCCAGAGGTCCCTATCCTTATAATAGTTAAGGGTTCAACAGTTGCTTTTTTAGTCCTGGTATTTAGGTCCAAATTCACCAAGGCGTCTAGTTCGTTTAAAACGATGTCAATATTGTCAGTCCCTATCCCGGTAGAGATAACTGATATCTTTTTGCCTTTGTATGATCCGGTTTGCGTATGAAATTCTCTTTTTCGTACTATACAATCAATAGTGTCAAAGTATTTAGTAACCTCTTCTACACGATCCGGATCACCAACAGTAATAATCGTCGGTGCTAGTTGTTCAGGTAATAAATTGAGATGATATATACTCCCATCGGAGTTGAGTATTAATTCTGATTCTGCTATTTTCATTTTATAATTTCATCAAATTACGTGTATCAGTATTATATAAATAATGATATTTGTTAACGCCACCGTAGTACCAATCGGCAGCTGTGGTATTGTAAAAATTCTTTTTTTCTTGTAGGACTAATTTTCCTCTTTCAGATAAGATTAATTGTTCTCCGGTTTGATCTAGAAATTGAAAAAGTTTGGCGATAATCCTTTTCATTTGCATATCACCATATCCATAAAACCCCTGATACTCTAAAGCATATCCCATAAGTTGTTTCATGTTTTTGATTTGATAGGTGTCAATCATTTTCAAAATATTAGTTTCTAAGGTATTTAATCCGGTTTTGGCATTCGGAAAACGCTCTAAATGTGCTTTCAGACATATTGATAAATACTCAAAAGAAGACGAAGCTTTAATTTGTCCAGCAATCTTATTCGGATTTTCCTCACAGTATAAGGTCCATATGTGCGAGGCTAATTGTAAATCATCAACGGTAAGTTGCTTTTTATTTTTCAAGTGGGTGATTAGCTGGGAATCGCTCAATTCATTAAGCCCAAAACATTTAGATTCACCCTCTATACGACCACTGCAGACTAGGAATATTGGAACTTTTTCAAATCCTTTACGCAATAAAAGACTTATGGCTGCTACCATATTCATATGACAAAACAAATCATATTCGAACCATAAAATTATCTCCTTATAGCGTTTGCGATCGTCTAATTTTGACAGTTGCGAAACAAATTTTTGTTCATAATCATTGGGCGTTATTCTATAATATTTTTCTAAAAATTCTTTTCTATTTTGAAGTGACTCTAACGATTCAGTACGAATAAGGGTAGGACCTTCACATAGCATTTCTCTCCAAACAAAACAATCTCCATCAATTAATGCAAGTTGATGGAGACGATCTGTTAAGCTATCACCATTGGTAATATGTAATATGTCCTTTGTCAAAGTATTTACTTTCTTAAACTGTTATATACAACACCTTCGCTATTATAGTTATCCACCAACGCGTTTTACATTGAATCCTTTTTCTTTCAAAATTTCCATGATCTGACTTCGATAATCACCTTGGATGATGATTTGGTCATTTTTGAAACTTCCTCCAACACCCAAAGTAGTTTTAAGTTCTTTGGCAAGCTTCTTAAAATCACTATCTGCTCCGGTATACCCTTCTAATATAGTAATAGGCTTACCTTTGCGTTTTTCATACTTACAAAGAATAGGGTCGTCTTGTAACCAAAGTTTATTTTCTTTAGCTATTGCCTTCTCCTCATCTTCAGACGCTTCATGATCCGGAAAAAGATTTTTTAATTGATCTTTTAAATCCATATGCGTACAAATTATTTTTTGATAAGTCCGATTTCGACAAGACGTTGGTGCAAAAATTCACCTGCAGTAATATCTTCGTATTGTTTGGGGTTATCTTCTGAAATACATTCTTCCAAACAATTTAATTTCATCTCACTGCGAGGATGCATAAAAAACGGAATAGAATATCTTGGATTGGACCATTCTTCCTTAGGAGGGTTCACAACTCTATGAATCGTAGATCGCAGTTTATTATTAGTCAGTCGTTCTAACATATCTCCTACATTAATTACTAATTCATCTTCTTCTGGGACAGCATCAATCCACTCACCATCTTTGCGTTGTACCTGCAATCCACCTGTAGAGGCTCCCATAAGAAGCGTTATTAAATTAATATCCCCGTGGGCTCCTGCTCTCACAGCACCTTTAGGTTCTTCGGTAATTGGAGGATAATGGATAGGACGCAGTATACTGTTACCGTTACTAGCCCAGTGGTCAAAGTAAAACTCATCTAACCCAATATAAATCGCTAAGGCTCTTAAAACGTAAATTCCTGTTTTTTCTAGCATACGATATGCTTCCATACCGGTATGATTGAAGTCCATCAATTCTTCCACCTTAACATTTTCAGGATACTCTTCAATTAGGTTAGCATCTTCTGAAGGTTCTTGACCAAAATGCCAAAACTCTTTTAAATCCCCTTCTTTTTTTCCTTTAGCATGCTCTTTTCCAAAGGAGATATAACCACGTTGACCACCCAGGCCTTCAATTTCATATTTCTTTTTTGTTTCTACAGGAAGTGCAAAAAAGGAGGTAACTTCTTTATATAATTCGTCGACCAGGGCATCGCTTAAAAAATGATTTTTTAAAGCAACAAAACCAATTTCCTCATATGCCTTACCTATTTCATTGACAAACTTCTCTTTACGGCTCTTATCTTCTGAAAGAAAGTCCGCAAGATCTACACTTGGTATATTATTCATGCTATTATAATTATAATTTGAAACGAAAATAACTGTATTTTGATAAAACCACACCATGTTCACATAAAATTATAGACTAGCTTAGTACAGTATTATGTACGGGTGTTCACAGTATAGATTTGTTGGGATTATAAATTTACTTAATTAAGATTGTCTAACGATGGTATTTAACATGTAGTTAATACTAACGAATTTGTATATATTAGTAGGTATAAACAATTAATAGTTTTTAATTTATTTTTTTTACGCAATATCTATCTTATTGTGTAAACACTGCAACCGTCAATCATACTTTATGAAGCTACAAAATAATCAAGTTAAAACATCGTATCCGTTGATACCATATGAATTGGACACTTCTATATTTACAAATGATCTATTGCTGAGTTTATATGAGAAAATGCTGCTTTCCAGAAGTATTGAAGAAAAAATGCTCATTTTGCTACGTCAGGGTAAAGTTTCTAAATGGTTTAGTGGAATAGGACAAGAAGCGATTTCTGTAGGTATCACATTAGCGATGGACGCTGAAGAGTACATCCTGCCTATGCATCGTAATTTGGGTGTGTTTACATCCAGAGATATACCATTACACCGACTTTTTAGTCAGTGGCAAGGTAAAGCAAGCGGATTTACAAAGGGAAGAGATCGATCCTTTCATTTTGGCACTCAGGATTATAAAATAATAGGAATGATTTCTCACTTAGGACCTCAACTCGGAGTCGCCTGCGGGATTGCTTTAAGTGATAAAATCAATAATATTGAACGTGTAACAGCTGTTTTCACGGGGGACGGTGGGAGCAGTGAAGGAGATTTTCACGAAGCTTTAAATATAGCTTCTGTATGGAAACTTCCTGTGTTGTTCTGTATTGAAAATAACGGGTATGGCTTATCGACTCCGCTATCAGAACAATATAACTGCAAGGATCTGGCAGACCGCGGAGTTGGTTATGGGATGGAGTCTCATATTATCGATGGAAACAATATTCTGGAAGTTTATAAGAAAGTCAAGAAATTGGCAATAGACCTCCGTAAAAATCCCAGACCTGTATTGCTGGAATTTAAAACATTTAGGGTACGCGGGCATGAGGAAGCCAGTGGAACTAAGTATGTTCCTGAAGAAGAATTGTCATTTTGGAAAGCGAAGGATCCTTTGGTGAATTTTGAGCATTTCCTTCAAAAGGAAGGTGTTATAAATGAAGAAATTAAAAGTGGTTACAGCAACCAGATACAGTCCAAAATTGATGTAGATTGGAAGCTTGCAAACGATGAAGCGACGATTATTTCAACGGATGAAGCAGAATTAAAGGATGTTTTTAAAGATTTTTCATCGATTATTGAACCGCCAGATACAGTTATAAAAGAAAAACGATTCATTGATGCGGTATCTGAAGGGTTGTATCAATCGATGGAAAAATACCCTGAACTTATTATAATGGGTCAGGATATAGCAGCTTATGGGGGCGTATTTAAGATTACAGACAATTTTGTCGCTCGCTTTGGAAATGATAGAGTACGTAATACGCCAATTTGTGAATCGGCTATTATTGCGGCAGGATATGGTTATGGACTTAATAAAGGAAAGGCTGTGGTAGAAATGCAGTTTGCGGACTTCGTGACATCAGGTTTTAATCCAATCGTCAATTTACTCGCTAAATCACATTATCGTTGGGGTCAGACCGCAGATGTTGTAATACGATTGCCTTGCGGTGGTGGCGTAGGGGCCGGACCATTTCACAGTCAGACAAATGAAGCCTGGTTCACCAAAACGCCGGGACTAAAGGTAGTATATCCAGCTTTCCCGTTTGATGCCAAGGGCTTATTAAATCGAGCAATATCGGATCCAAATCCCGTTTTATTTTTTGAGCATAAGGGATTGTATCGTACCATAAAACAAGAGATACCGGAGGCGTATTATGAATTACCGATCGGAGAAGCAGCCCTACTTAAGGAGGGGACTCAGATAACCATAATTAGTTATGGAGCCGGAGTACATTGGGCGATCGAAGTATTAAATAGATATGAAGAAATAGCTGCTGATATTATTGATATAAGAACGCTACAGCCTTTGGATACTCAAACCATTTACAAATCGGTAAATAAAACGGGCAAAGTAATCATTTTACAAGAAGATAGTTTGTTTGGAGGCATTGCATCAGAAATTGCTGCAATGATCATGGAAAATTGCTTTGAGTCCTTAGATGCTCCCGTTAAACGTATTGGTAGTCTGGACACCCCAATTCCTTTTGATGCCGGATTAGAAGAAAATTATTTGGCAAAATCAAGATTTGAAAATGCTTTGATTGAACTAGTACAATTTTAATAAATATAATGATATAACAAGAATCGTTAAAGTTATCTAAAGAAGGATGTGTTATTTTCTTGTTAATTTAAGCTAAAAGTTGATTAAATACTACAAATTTGATTATTCAATAATTTGCTGATATTTAATTATTTATACAATACAGCTCGATAAAGGGTTATAAAATGATGCTGAGAGGCTAAAGTGAAAGTTTTGAGTATTTCTTTGTCTGATCCACTCAGTTGTCTAATCTATTGTGATATGTTAATTTCGCACCAAGCGTTTGTAAATCTACATGCGTTATTGGGAACTAAATTTTTAAAATGAATACTAAACAACTAGAAGTATTACGTGCGTCAAAAATACTTGTGACAGGTGCAGCGGGTTTTATAGGGTCTAATTTGTGCGAACACTTGTTAGAGTTAGGAAGCTCAGTTGTAGGTTTGGATAATTTTGCAACAGGTCATAAAAAAAATATAGCTCATTTAGAAAATGATGAAAACTTCAGTTTTATAGAAGGAGATATTAGAGATATCGAGGATTGTAAAAAAGCATGTACCAATGTTGATTATGTGCTTCATGAAGCGGCTTTAGGTTCTGTTCCAAGATCAATTAATGATCCAATTACCAGTAATGATGTGAATGTTAGTGGTTTTTTGAATATGTTGGTAGCAGCAAATAATGCCGGAGTAAAACGCTTTATATACGCAGCTAGTTCTTCAACATATGGTGATTCTAAAAATATGCCAAAAGTAGAAGATGTTATAGGGAAACCTTTGTCACCTTATGCGATAACAAAATATGTAAATGAGCTATATGCAGATAACTTTAAAAAAACATATGGCTTGGATACCGTAGGACTAAGATATTTTAATGTATTTGGCCGCAAGCAAGATCCTCAAGGGGCTTACGCCGCGGTGATACCGAAGTTTGTAATGCAGTTTATGAATCACGAGGCACCGACTATTAACGGAGATGGGTCATTTTCACGAGATTTTACATATATAGACAATGTAATACAAATGAATCTACTCGCTATAACTACGGAGAATAAAGAGGCACTCAATAATGTATATAATACTGCCTATGGAGAGCGAACATCTCTCAATGAATTAGTTGGTTTATTAAAAGAATATCTCGCTGAATTTGATCCGGAAATCGCTTCTATTGAGGTGGTGAATGGTCCTGAAAGAAGAGGAGATGTACCACACTCATTGGCTTCTGTCGATAAAGCTAAACGACTATTAGATTATGACCCTAAGTTCGATATAAAAACTGGGCTTAAAGAAGCTGTTTCCTGGTACTGGGAGAACCTCAAGTAATTGCATCACGAATAACCACAACCACCAATTTTAATAAATATTCATGGAAAACATAAAAATAGCTATCATTGGCTTAGGCTATGTAGGATTACCTTTAGCACGTCTTTTTGCAACCAAATATTCTGTAGTAGGATTTGATATCAACCAAGGAAGAATTGATGAATTAAATAGAGGAACAGATAGTACGCTCGAAGTAGAAGATAGTGTTTTAAAAGCTGTTCTTAAAAATTCAGCAGATAATGCTGTCGGATTGTTCTGTTCGGCAGAGCTTAAAGATATAGAAGATTGTAACTATTATATTGTAACGGTGCCTACTCCTGTAGATAAAAATAACCGTCCGGATCTAACGCCACTTTATAAGTCGAGTGAAACGGTAGCGAAGGTTTTAAAAAAGGGTGACATCGTCATTTATGAATCTACGGTATATCCAGGCGTAACCGAAGAAGAATGTATTCCTGTATTAGAGAAACACAGCGGATTGCGTTTTAACGAGGATTTTTATGCAGGATATTCTCCGGAAAGAATAAATCCGGGAGACAAGCTACATACAGTTGAAAAAATTCTGAAAGTAACTGCAGGTTCGACACCTGAAATAGGTAAAAAAGTAGATGCCTTGTACAATTCAGTTATTACAGCTGGGACACATTTAGCTCCTACAATCAAAGTAGCTGAAGCCGCAAAAGTGATCGAAAATTCTCAGCGCGATATAAATATTGCTTTTGTAAATGAACTGGCCAAAATATTCAATTTGATGGATATTAATACTAATGATGTGTTGGAAGCAGCGGGAACAAAATGGAACTTCCTACCCTTTAAACCAGGGCTTGTAGGCGGACACTGTATTGGAGTAGATCCGTATTATTTAGCACAACGTGCACAAGAATTTGGGTATCATCCGGAGATAATACTGGCTGGTAGAAGATTAAATGACAGTATGGGGCAATACGTAGCCTCGGAAATAATAAAGCTAATGGTTCGAAAGGATCATAAAATCAAAGGAAGTAAAGTGCTGGTACTTGGAATAACCTTTAAAGAGAACTGTCCGGATGTTCGTAATACGAAAGCAGTAGATGTTATTAGACAATTAAAAAGTTTTGGTACAGAGGTAACTATTTTTGATCCTTGGGCGAATCCAAGCGAAGTGATGCACGAGTACGGGTTAGAAACTACTCAGAATCTGCCAAATGAAAAATTTGATGCTGTTGCGCTTACAGTAGCTCATGATGAATATAAAAAGCTTGATTTACAGTCTTACCTAAATACTAATGGTATTATCTATGATGTGAAAGGTTGTATTAAAGAAAAAGTAGACGGGAGATTATAACCGATAATAATTACTAGAATTTTAACCTAAAACACACTGAAACTTTGAGTCAGATTAAAAAAGGAGCTTTATTAAACTATGTGACCATTATTATTACAAATGTGGTAGGCTTGCTATTAACTCCTTTTATTATTCAAAAACTTGGAGATGCAGAGTATGGAGTATATCTAGCTATTGGTGCTCTTGTAGGGTCTATTTCTGTTTTGGATTTCGGACTTAATAATACTATTGTCAGGTTTGTAGCTAAATATCAAGCCGAAAAAGATATTAAGGCCGAGGAGAACTTTCTAGGGACGGTAATGCTAATCTATGTCTTTATATCTGCCCTGATTGTTGCTTTTGGTACTGTTTTTTATTTTAATATTGATACGTATTTTACTAAGATGTCGACTGAGGAAATAGATATAGCCAAAACTATGTTTATAATTCTTCTTTTTAACTTGGCTATAAGATTACCAGGAGGATCGTTTACAGGTATATGCTCTGGTTATGAACGATTTGTGTACCCTAAAATGCTAAATATAATCAGATATATTGTACGGTCTATCATGGTTTTGGCAATTTTGTTTTTAGGAGGCAAGGCTATTTCTATAGTAATTATAGATACAATTATGAACCTGATCATGATACTTTTAACTGGTAAGTACGTTTTCTATAACTTACGAGTTAGGATAAAGCTACATACTCTCGATTATAGTTTTATTAAACAAATTTTGAGATATTCAATTTGGGTTTTTGTGTTTTCATTAGTAAGTATTTTTCAGTGGAAAGCTGGTCATATTATTCTTGGTAACATCGCAATCCCGGAAGTTTTGGCTATTTATGGTGTTGGCATCATGTTAGGAACATACTACGGTGCCTTTTCTACAGCAATTTCGAGTGTTTTCTTACCACGTGCAACACAAATGACCGCTTCAAATGCAACCAGTAAAGAATTGACAGATATGATGATTAAGATAGGTCGAGTGTCGTTTATACTTCTCATTTATATTCTTGGAGCTTTCATCTTATATGGTAAGCAATTTGTGTATTTGTGGGTAGGAGAAAATTATCACGATTCATGGTTAATTGCGCTTTTTATTATGATCGCGTATACTATTCCTTTGACTCAAGGTTTCACAGGGTCATTGATTGAGGCTCAGAACAAAGTGGCGTTTAAGTCCATTGTGTATCTTTTATTTTTATCGGTAGGTACGGGTCTGGGTTATTTTCTAGCCCGTGAACATGGGGCCATCGGAATGATCGTGGGCACTGTAATCGGTTGGCTCATTGCTCAAAATGTTATGAACTACTTTTATCATAGAACCTTGAAATTGAATATTTTTCGGTTTTTTAAGGAGTTGTTTTATAAAACTTTATTTATACAAGTCATTATAGTTGTAATTGGATTGGGGATTAATTTTATTCCTGGAAATGGTTGGGTTAATTTTTTTGTAAAATGTTTATTGTATACGCTTACTTTTTCAATTTTAATGTATTCATTTGGAATGATTTCTTATGAAAAACAAATTTTTAAAACTGCATTTGAAAAATTAAAAACAAGAAAATAGTATGATACAGAAGATAAGACATTTTTTATGGAGAATCTTAGGTATAGATTATAAGCATGCGCTACAAATCCATGACTATATTTTTTTGAAGAAGGACCGCTTTTGTAAGTTAGGCAATAGAACATACGATAATGGGGCTCTCGTATGGAGATGGACTAACGCTCCACTTATAATTGGTAATTATTGTAGTATCGCTAATAATGTTCGTTTTATAATGGATGAAGGCTTTCATAAAGCCTCAGAAATCACTTCTTTTCCTATTATTAATAATCATTATAAAGATGATTCTGTGTTACCCGGGAATATCAATAAAAAACTTTTTCTTGATACTATAAAACAAAGGCAGGGCATCACTATTGGCAATGATGTCTGGATAGGTATGAATAGTATCATTATGCCTGGAGTATCTATAGGAAATGGTGTAACAATTGCAGCAAATTCTATTGTTACTAAGAGTGTCGATGATTTTATGATTGTTGGAGGTAATCCGGCAAAACCAATTAAACAAAAACATAATGATTCAGTTATTAAGCAGCTTAATGCTATAGCTTGGTGGAATTGGAGTGATAAAACTGTTAAGGAACGTGCTATGGATTTTTATCAAAGTACCGAGAATTTTATAAAGATATATGGAAAGTAAAAAACATGTTCTTTTTGTCATTGACTCCTTAAATTCCGGAGGTGCAGAAAAAAGCTTGGTTACGGCGTTGAATCTCTTAAACCAAAATAAGTATACTATAGATTTATTGACTTTTAAAAGGGGAGGTCTATACGAAAACTTGGTTCCGGAATATGTTAATAGAATTGACCCTTCTGGTTACCCTTATTATGTAAACGGGAATAGAAATTTTAATAGTAAACAAAAATTTCTGTTTACCATACTGAGAATTTTGGCAAGTATTTCTTTACGACTTTTAAAAGTTGTAAAAATATTATTTCCAAAACTGAAAATTCATCCAGCACAAGTCAATTGGTACATCACAAGGATTGGTTTTTCAAATGCAAAAAAAAAATATGATAGTGCGATAGCGTATAGTCAAGGCTTACCTACGTATTTTGTAAGTTCAAAAGTAGAAGCCTCAACGAAAGGATGTTGGATTAATACCAACTATCATCTCGCAAGGTACGCTCCATCCTTCGATTACAAGTATTATAAAAACTTTGACAAAATAGTTTGTGTTTCTAAAATAGCAAAAGAAGTATATATTGAGATATTCTCTGAGTTTAAAGATCGAACTACTACCATTTATGATATTCTGTCAAGTCAAATGATAAACAAAATGGCGGAGGAAGATGTAAGTAATAATTACAATTTTGATGGCATCAAAATATTAACTATTGGTAGGCTGGTAGCTCTTAAAGGGTATGAGATTGCAATAAAGGCAGCAAGTCTATTAAAGGATAGAGGTATCAATTTTAAATGGTATGTAATTGGTGAAGGAGGTCTAGAGGAAGAATTGAAACAATTGGCAATAAAGATGCAGGTTGCTACTCATTTTGAGTTTTTAGGAACGTATCCCAATCCTTATCCATTTATGAAAAATTGTAATATTTATTGTCAAACTTCAAGATTTGAAGGTTTTGGTTTAGCTGTTGCTGAAGCACGAATTTTGGGTAAACCTATTGTAACAACAAATTTTGATATTATCTACGATCAACTGGTTGACGGTCATAATGGATTAATTTCAGATATGAATGCTATATCAGTAGCAAATAATATTGAACGCTTGCTTAAAGATGTTGCTTTAAAAGATCGACTTGTTGCAAATTTGAAAAAAGAAGAAATAAGTAATGAATCCGAAATATTGAAAATAGAAGCAATATTAGATTCTTAAATTCTAAAGAATGAAAATTAAAACGATAACTTGTCATGAAGTATATAATCACGGGGCTAGTCTTCAAGAATACGCGCTCCTTAAATATTTACAAGAATTAGGACATGATGTTGAGACGATTAGTTATAAACCAGATTATTTAGGAGGACACTTTGATTTTCTTAAGGTTTCAAATGATAAATATGCAAAAAATATCTTACTCAAGATAGCTTATCTAGCAGTAAAATTTCCTACTAGACTAAAAAATCTTAAGCGTAAACGTAGTTTTGATGCTTTTTCTATGAAGTATATTAAATCTACAGAAAAAACCTATTATTCAAATCAAGAATTACTGAATGATGTTCCTGTGGCGGATACATATATTTGTGGTAGTGATCAAATTTGGAACTCCTTTTTCCAAAATGGAAAGGATCCTGCTTTTTATTTAGATTTTGTACCGGACAGCAAACGTAAAATATCATATGCAGCAAGTTTTGCAATAGAGAAATTGGCTCCTGAGTTGACGGATTTTGTCAAAGAAAAAGTTTCTCGTTTAGATAGTATTTCTGTAAGAGAAAGTTCGGGGGTAGATATTTTGAAATCATTAGGTTTTCACGATGTTACTCAGGTATTAGATCCGGTTTTCTTATTAGATAAAAATGTGTGGAATGACTTAATGGAAACTCCAGAAAACAAGCGTAGCTATGTATTTATTTACGATTTTGATTCTAATCCATTGATTAAGGACATGGCATTTAATCTTAAGGATAAGTTTGGCTATGATATAATTACAGTTAATGAGAATATTACGTATGCAGATAAAAATTATTTTCTGGATGGTCCATCTAAATTTTTAACACTGGTCAAGAACGCAGAATTTGTCATTTCAAATTCTTTTCATGCGGTTGCTTTTTCAATACTATTTGAAAAGAAATTTGTGGTGTTCAATCGAATGTATAAAATCAACACTAGGATGAGAGATCTTTTAAAATCTATCGATCTACCTGAATTGTTAATAGAGAGTGAAGAGCAAATGAAGAAGTTTGATAATTCTTTGGTAGATTATACAAAGAGTAAAGTTAAGCTTAATGGCCTTATTGAGAAGTCCAAGCATTTTTTGACACATGCTTTAGCTGATAAGAATTAGAAGATGAAAGTAGTTTATTTAACCAATCAGATTTGTGGAGCAGGAGGACTGGAGCGTGTACTTTCGATCAAAGCGAATTATCTAACAGAGGCTTTAAACTACGAAATTCACATCATAACATTAAATCAAAAAAATGCGAATGTTTTCTATCACTTCAGCGATAGAATTAAGTTGCACGATCTAGAAGTTGAGGGAAATAGTATAAACTATATTCTTAACTATATAAAAAAATTGAACGTATGTATTTCCAAAATACAACCGGACTTAATTTCTGTTTGCGATGATGGCTTAAAAGGATTCTTTGTGCCTAAGGTGCTAAGATATAAGTGTCCTATGATATACGAAAGACACGCATCCAAGATGATCTTTAAAAATAAAAAAGATCCCTCTTTTTTTGACAAGATTAAAATATCTGCAGTTGAAAAACTAATGGATTTTGGAGCTAAAAGTTATGATGCATTTGTGGTACTTACACAGTATAATCTATCGGAGTGGTGCTTGAAAAATATTAAAGTCATACCCAACCCTTTGTCTTTTTATCCTGAGAAACAAAGCAGCCTAAAGAATCTTAAGGTAATAACTGTAGGTAATCATGGTTATCAAAAGGGTTATGACCTTTTATTGCAGATTTGGAAAAAAGTCATAGATCAGCACCCCAACTGGACCCTAGATATTTACGGTAAAGTGGATTCAAAAAAAAAGCATTACAGATTAGCAGAACAGTTAAATATATGCGAGTATGTAAATTTTTATGCACCTGTTAAAAATATTGAAGAGAAGTATCAGGAGGCTTCAATATATGCGATGACATCCCGATCAGAAGGCTTTGGGATGGTGCTTATTGAAGCTATGGCCTTGGGACTACCTTGTATCGCATTTGATTGTCCTTGTGGTCCCAGGGATATAATTGAGAATTTACATAACGGTTTTTTGATAAGGGAAGGAGATATAGAAGGATATGCTAAGCGATTAATAGAGCTTATTGAAGATGAAGAACTTAGAATTCGTTGTGGATCAAATGCTCGTAAGACTGCCAATAATTATGAGGTTGAAAAAATTGTGGCTCAGTGGGATTTGTTGTTTAAAAATTTAACAAAATAGTAAGATGAAGAGAATATTATTGCTAATGCCTTATGGAAGTGTTGGGGGTATGGAAAGGTTGGCCTACTCTTTTTATCGATTCTATAAAGATAATGGATATCAGGTAAAGGCTGTTAAGTTTATTAAATTAGAAAGTGATATTATTCATTTTGACCATGAGGGTAATGATGAGTTCTTTTTGAGTAATAAAGATTTTTCTGAAATGTCCAAATTAGAACGTATTCAGTTTTATTTCAAAGCTCCAATACGATTGGCTAAATTTATTAAAAAAGAAAGGATTACGCATTCTATTGCCTTCGGTGATATGGCTAATCTATTTAGTTCATTAACTTTTACTAATGAATTTAAAGTAGGGTCCATACACGCACTTAAGAGTGTAGAATTTGCGAATAAATCGTTTTTTAATACAATTTTTAAAAAAAGTTACCGAACATCATATAAAAATTTAGATAAAGTAGTTTGTATAAGTAAGGATATTAAAACAGATCTTATTGATAATTGCAATTTTAAGTTTGTTGAAAAACTAGAGGTTATATATAATCCTCACAATTTTGATGAAATTAATAGATTATCAGATTTACCAATAACTGACAAGAATGAGATAGATATTTTCAATAATCCAATAGTATTATTCATAGGTAGAATTTGTATTCAGAAATCTCCATGGCATTTAATTAAAGCGTTTTATTTGGTGTTGAAAGAATATCCCGAAACAAAACTTGTCTTTATTGGTGACGGTGATAAAAAAGTTGAGAATTATGTGAGGTCGTTACTTTCAAAATATGACATGGAAAATTCTGTAATTTTTTTGGGAAGAAAAAATAATCCTTATAACTACTTGAAGCAATCAAATGTATTGGCATTATCATCGCACTATGAGGGTACACCAAATGTTATTGTTGAGTCCATAGGAGTTGGAACCCCCGTTGTATCTTCCTTTTGCACACGAGGAATCACTGAACTTATGAGCCTGACAAATATTACAAAGGTTGATTCAAATATTGAGGTAGCATCGGGAATAGTTTCTCCCAATTTATTTAAGGGTGATTTAGGGATCCCTGAATCTGAGGAATTCTTAGAGGAAGAGAAGTATCTTTCTGAAGCTTTAAAATCAGTTTTAAAGACTTCAGATTTTAAACAGAATCTAAAAAAACATAGATTTGAATTAATCCAAAAATTTGATTTGGAAGTTGTGTCTAACAGGTATCTTCAACCCATTAAATAATTTTATTAATTATAATTTTACTCTAGTACTTATTTGATGATAGATTTTGTCCCTTTAGAATATTATTTTTCATTGTACATCAATTTGATGCTACTTGTGGTTGTCCTTACCTTATTGCATAGTGTTTTGATGAGAGTGGACGATACAGTTAATCTAAGATATACTCAAATAACAGGCTATATTTTACTGTTTTTTTCGATTTTTTATATAGGACTTCGCCCAGTTAGTGGGGCATACTTTATTGACATGATTACCTATGCCAGATATTTTGAATACTATGCGATTGGTGGCGAGGTTGTTGTTGAGAAGGATGCTTTCTTTCATTTTTTTATGAAATTTACTTCTGGTTTTTTACCAGTCCATGGCTTTTTTCTATTGTGTGCAGCTATGTATATTTATCCGATGTATCGAATATCCAAGGTACTTTTTAAAGAGTATTGGTACTATTCTTTTCTAATGCTTATAGTCTCGTTTTCATTTTGGCCGTACGGTGTTAATGGCATACGAAATGGTATCGCAACTTCAGTTTTTCTATTGGCTATTACATATCACGACAGAAAATTTATAATGTTCTCATTATTTGCGCTGTGTAGTCTTTTTCACCAAACTTTATTATTGCCGATTTTGGCTTATTCTCTTACCATATTTTATAATAAACCTAAATATTATATCGTAGGATGGCTTGTAGCTATCCCATTATCGCTTGCCTTTGGCGGTATGTGGGAAACGCTATTTACAAGTCTTGGTTTTGCGGACGATCGCTTAGAGAATTATCTAACTTCAACCGAACTGGAAGGTCAAACAAGCTTTAGATTTGACTTTTTATTCTATAGTGCATTTGCTGTTTTTACCGGATGGTATTTTATATTTAAAAAAGGGTTTAAGGATAGTCTGTATATCCAACTATTCAACACATATTTGGTAGCAAATGCATTTTGGATATTAGTTATTAGAGCTAATTTTTCTAATCGATTTGCGTACTTATCATGGTTTCTCATGGCCATTATTATAATTTACCCATTTCTCAAAAAACATTTTTTTATAAAGCATCATGTAATTATTGGAAGGGTAGTACTGTTCTATTTTGCCTTTACTTACTTAATGTATTTTGTCTACTACGCTGGAAAATAAAATTTTATGAAAACAATTTCAATTATTATACCGATGTATAATGTTTCACAATATCTACATAAATGTATAAATTCTGTAGTAAATCAGAATGTGGATAACGGAAGTGTCGAAGTCATTATGGTAAACGATGAGTCTCCTGATGACAGTCTTGAAGTAGCCAATTCCCTAGCTCAGAAATATAATTTTATCAAAATTATTTCTCAGAAAAATAAAGGTTTAGGTGGCGCCAGAAATACTGGGATCGATAATGCAACAGGTGATTATATTCTATTCTTAGATGCTGACGATTGGCTAATTGAGCATTCGTTACGGAATTTAATTTCTATAATTAATACAGAGGATCTTGATATCCTAGAGTTTGGTGCAAATTTGGTTTCTGAACAAGGCTATGTTGTAGGTGCAGTATCCAAACACTCTGAAGGAAATATAACAACTGGTATTGACTATTACAACAACATTAAATATTCTGGCTCTGCGTGCAATAAATTATACAATGTAGATTTTTTGAATCGTCATAAACTTCGTTTTTTAGAAAAAATTTACGGAGAAGACTTTGAGTTCAATACAAGAGCGTTCTATTACGCTAAGCAAGTTTTAGGCATAGAGAAAATTTGCACGGAATTTTTGCAAACTACAAACTCTATTACTAGAAATAATGATAGAAGTAAAAAGGATAAGTATTTAAGTGATTATATTAAAATATTAAAGAATATTAAAAACTTTTATGATGAAATAGAAAATCCTACGCAGGCTATTGAAGCTTTTTTTAAAGAGCGATTTACAATGATTAATATCAACGCGTTTTACATGATGTTCAAGCATCGATATGCTTTTTCAGAGGTATTGAATTATAGAGACAGATTAATAGCCGAAAATGTTTTTTACAATGATTTTCCCGTTGCGATTAAGAAAAAAGATTTCTTTAGGAAGCTGTTTTTGAAAAATTTTACATTATTTAGAATAGCCGGAGCAATAAGAAAAGTGGTGCCTATCTGAGAATGACCTGTGAATATTTTAACGCTTCTCTTGAAACCAATACACGATGAATACGAAGAAAAGAATTTATCAAATAGATTTGTTAAGGTTTATCGCAGCCTTAAGCGTGTTACTTTAGCATTATCTTTTCAGTGGTCCTTCTGCCAATTATATAACAGATATAAATTTTGAAAAAATTGACGAATATTTCAAATACGGTTATTTAGGAGTAGATGTTTTTTTCATCATAAGTGGTTTTGCGTTACCTGTACTTTTTTGGTTATGGTTTTAGCAGGTTCTTCTTTACAACATCAAGTTACCGTAAATGAGTATTTAGCGAATCTTACAATGTTTCAATATTTTATCAATATTGAAAATATAGATGAAGTGTATTGGACACTGCTGGTTGAGATCAAATTTTATATTTTGATTGCATTTTATTTAGTCTTGCTGAAGTTTCGAAAATTTAACATCACAGTATTTGCTTATCTCTGGCTAACTGCGAGTTTTGCCAATATTTTTTTGGTAGAGTTTTATTTTTTCAAAATTGCAAATTTCTTTTTAATATTTAAGTGGAGTTCATATTTCATTGCTGGCATATTTTTTCATGAGCTCTATAAAAGAGATAAAAAATACAAATATATATTTCCTTTAATTCTTTGTTTAATACTCTCAGTTTATTATAGAATTACCAGCATTCCAAGTTTAGAGACTTTATATAACACTTCTTTTTCTCCTTATATTATTAGTGTAATAATTAGTGTCTTTTTTATAATTATGTATTTGATTAGCAGTGAAAAGCTGAATTCTATAAACTCTCCTAAATTGTTGAAATTTGGAGTTTTGACGTATCCATTATATTTAATACATCAAAATATAGGTTTTATTCTTTTTAACCAATTAGATGAATACGTAAACAAGTATTTACTCTTCTTTTTGATCTCATCCATGATGTTATTTCTAGCTTTTTATATAAATAAACTGATAGAGATACCGGTTAGTAAGTTTTTAAAATTGCGTACAGACAAACTTATAGTATTATTACCGTCAAAAATAAACCGTAATTCTAGTTAATCTTTTTTGTTGCTTTTTTAGAACCCTTGTGTAAGGAAAAGCGTTAGTAGAAACACTACATCTGCTTGGGTTTTATGCTAATATTTTTAAAAGCCCTTTATTTGTAATGTGGAATAATGTATTGTTTTGTATGATATGTAGCATATTCCAACTCACAAATTATTTTTCTTAGGAGGTTACTTTAGGTTTTTTGTTAGAACATTTTAGTCCGAAATGAGCCTTAGTTTAGATAACTTTAATCTCGTGAAGTCATCATAATTACCCCATATCCGATTTTATGAATTCCATTGACCTTATGACGTATCAGTTTCTATTATAAAAAGGAATATAGTAGTGTTACTTTATAAGAAAATATTTTAGACGTCAGGAATTTAAATTCTTTTACAGAAAAACCTGTGAAACTTAAAAGTTTCACAGGTTTTATTATCATCATTCAAACAATGAGTATTGTTAGAACACGTTAGCTTATATTCTCAAAAAATGTTTTATTAATTACATGAGTTGTTCGTAAAAGCAACTGAAGAATTTAAGTTAACATCCTCTTTGATACATTGTATTCTACTATATTGACTACCATTAATTGTTATATCATTATCCTTGATCTTAGAGTTAGTCGTGGTCTTACTTATAAAACGAATACCATGTGTCTTTTCTGAATAAATTTTGTTGTTGATTATATCTAATTTATTTGAACCATTAATCTCAAAGCCACCGTTGATATTGTTTTGCTCAAGAACTATTCCATTTGAATTCGAGATATTATTCTTTTCGAAGCCATACACACTACCATTTCGTTTGCCTCTCAAAACATTATTTTTTACATATAATTTTTGATTTGATTGTCCTGCGTCAATGTTGATACCACTTAAGACTAAAGGACCAGATTCTGATTCTATTGTATTATTCGTAATGTATACTTTGTCCAATGACTTTCTAGCAGAAATACCATATTTAGTAACTTTTATAGTATTATTACTAATAGTAGTATTATGTAATCCAATTCCTCTACCGCTAGACAAAACGATTCCGTTGTATCCTTCAATATAGTTTTCGTATATTTTAGTATTTTGCCCTCCTGTATTTATACCGGTATGATAGCCGGTAATAGTATTACCGTAAACTTCATTGTCAAATACTAAAGGATGTTCAGTGGCATATGCAACACCAGCCGTAATTGCATTTCCATTAGCTGCTTCGGCATCACTAGCCTCAAACGTATTATTTGCTATTCTTACTCCATTGGCTACAGAGAAAGAAATAGTAGCCTCCATTTTATTACCCTCAATCACTATCGGACCATCACCATGCGAAGCATAAAAATCACCTCTTCCGATCTGAGTGTTATTTCGAATGTAGATGTGATGAACTTTTTGATATTCTCTTAAAGTACCTCCAACGATTCCGTTGTTCCACTCTCTGTGAGGTTCAAGGTTAATATTCGCTCTTGGTGCAGTTCCTTTGGAGTATCTTGTATCAATCCCTCCATCAACAAAAGTGTTATTTTCAATGGTAACATTATTACCAGATACGATAGTTAAGTTTATTCTTCTACTTCTTAAGAAAGAATTGTCTACAATACGAATATTACTACTCTCAATGTGTCTTGAATCAAAAGCGTGATAAAGTTCAGAAATATGCAAAGCATCTCCAGTAGCTTGTTCAAATCGGACACCTTTGATAAGTACGTCACTCGCACCTTTTATTCTGATGATATGTCCCCATTCGTGAGTGCCTCCACCACTATAGTTGTGCTTGTCTCTATCTCCATATAGATTCCCTCCCTCTATTGTAACATCAGTATTTCCATTAGTAATTGAAATCAAGGCAGTTTTTTTATAGTTATTGGGTTGCATACGGAGATGTGTGTTTTCCCCCATCTTAAGTTTAAAATTAGAAGGTAAAGTTATCGCCATATTCTCAGCTGTAATTCTACCAGAAGGATCATCTGTTTTAAAATATGCATCAATAGCATTTATGCTCACCACAGTAACATTTTCTCTGGCGGCCTTATCTATAAATTCTTGAAGAATTTTTTTGTTTTCGCGAGCTACAGCATCCGAAACGACACCTTGAATAATCCCTTCAGCATTTGGATCAAACACTCTTCCTTCATTGTTAGTAGAAGGTGTATCATCCACAACATCTTCCTGATGTGTAAGAGTGTAGGTACCTGTAAGACGTGCAGTAGAGGTCATTAAACGGCTGTCTATTTCTCCACCTGAGACATTAATCGTTCCATTAATGAAACTTCCTCCTAGATATTTAATTTTCACATTGGGAGGTAAGTTTAAGGTTTCATCCTTTAAATCTAGAATACAACTCAAACCAATCGAAGCATTTGGCTGGAGACCTGCTAGAGTGAACCTACAAACAGTAGTACTTCTAACTATAGAATTAGTTTCTGAAATATTTTCAAGAACGCTTTCATCAAAGCTATCTTCGATTTCTTCCTTTTGACAGGATATTAATAGAATTAAGAGTAAAAAATTTAAGGTAAATAATCTGGATAGTCTTTTCATTTTAGAAAAAATTTAAATTTTGAAAGATTTGTGTGATTATGTTAGATAAAAGAAGAATCAAAGTTTTCTTGAAAAATCCAACAACAAAGAATTAGCAAAGTTAATGCCACGTTAAAAATTATTTATCTGAGAAGATGAATCACTTTTTTTTGATCAAAAAAGTCACATACGGTGTAGTAATTTCAAATAATTTGTTAATTTTTTATAAAATCGATTGCTTAGGGGGTGATTTGCCATTCTTAGAATTTAAGAATTTTTAAGAATTGACGAAAATTTCCCCAGATTGTTCCACAGGATTCCCCACATTTGAAATAAAACGATAAAAAAAAACCCGATTCTAGTAAAGAATCGGATTTCAATATAAAATTTGATTTTTCTAATTACAGCTGTTGTTTGACATAACAACTGAACTATTAAGTGTTACATCTTTTTTAATACATTCAAAGTTATTACTCAAATTGAATTTATTGTCTGTAATTCTTGAGTTAGTGGTAGTAATTGTTAGAAATCTAACGCCATGCATGTTTTGGGAATTGAAAGTATTATTATTGATTAGTAGATTTTTTGATCCTACTACTTCCATACCTCCATTAACCTTATTTAATTTAAAATCAATTCCGTTAGAATTTCCAATTTTAGACTTCTTGGAAGGATATGTAGTATTACTTAATTTTCCTCTCAAGGTATTGTTAGTTACAATTAATTTAGCATTTTCCTGACCAGCATTTTTGTTTATATCAACTAGGTAAAGTGGAAGAGAGTTTGCATTCACAATGTTATCTTTAATGGTAACATCCTTTAATAATTTTCTAGCTCTGATACCATATTTATCGGCATTAATCGTATTGTTATTAATTACTGCCTTGATAAGTCCATCTCCACGACCATCTCCAATTACCATTCCGTTGCTCGCACTGATAACATTGTTATAGATCTTTACATCATGACCTCCGACATTGATTCCTGTCATGTACCCTGATATTTGATTTCCATAAACTTTATTTCCGAAAACAAGTGGATGTTCGGTCGTGTTTGCAACTCCGGCAGTGATCGCATTTCCATTCGCAGCGCTAGCCGGACTACCTTTAAATGTATTATTTTTTATTTCTACACCATTTGCATATTGAAAAGATATTGCACTTTCCATGTTGTTTCCTTCATAAATAATCGGACCATCACCATGATGTGTTAAGAATCTTCCTCTACCTTTCTGCGTATTATTTCTTACATACACATGGCTCACTTTTTCGTATTCTTTTAGCGTGCTTCCAACAACTCCGTGCTCCCATCTTCTGAAGGATTCAATATTAAAATTACATCTTGGAGCAGCACCCTTTGATTTATCGGTATGGATACCCCCATCAACAAATGTATTGTTTTCAACCGTAATATGATTTCCAGAAGTAATCGACATGTTAATTCTTCTACAATTATAAAATTTATTGTTTTTAACTAAAATTTGTTGAGAAGCAATATGTCTTTGATCGAAGTAATGATAAATTCCCGAGATGTTTAAGCCATCACCTGTAGCATTTCTAAAGGTAACACCCTTTATTGTAGAATTTGAAGTACCCTTAACTTGTAAAATATGTCCCCATTCATGAGTTCCGCCACTACTATAATCATGCTCATCTCTGTCTCCATAAAGATTTCCACCTTCTATAACTACATTGTCATTACCACCGGTAATTGATAATAAAGTGTGCTTTTTATAATTATTGGGCTGAACACGTAAATGTGTTTTACTGGTCATCTTCAAGGTAAAATTTGAAGGTAACTTAATTGCTGCATTCTCTGGAACAACGCGACCTGTAGGATCACCTATTTCGAAATATGCATCAAAACTATCTATTTCAAATCTTGTAGCACCGTATGATTTTGCATCGTCTATTAAATCTTGCAAAGTTTCTTTATTAGTTTTAGCTGTCGCTTTAGAAACTCTACCTTCAACAAAATTCCATTGAGACGGATGTAATATAAATTTGTTGTCTCTAAGCATGAAATTACCTTTGATAGTGAGATTCTTGTTCATCAGTCTACTATCGATAATTCCACCATCGAGGGTAAGTGTTCCATTGGTAATACTTCCACCACTATACCTCAATTCTACATTAGGTGGTAGTTTAAGATTATCACCATTTAAATCTATAACACAGGTAAGACCTATTCTAGCATTGGCTTGAACTCCATTTAAGTTAAATTTACAGAAAGATGAATTTCTCGCAGTGTAATTAAGTTCTGTAACATTGGCAGCAGTTGCCTCTTCATTGACATCTTCCTTTTCACAGGATATTAAAAAAATTGATAAGAATAAATTAAGATAAATTAAAAATGATAATTTCATTTGTTTTAAAAATTTGGGATTATAATTCGGTTTTATTTTTGAGTGTGCTATACACTGTATCAGCAATACAGTCAGAAAAAATTCTTCTAACTATAGAGAGCGATTTGTTGAGTTTGTGTTTGTAAATATTTTGCACAAAAGTCTTAAGCTCCTTAATTAGTTTCTTTCAAAACATTGTAAAAAAGCTTATTAGGTTTAGCTGTGTAGGATGATTAAATCAGCTACTTACGGGCATACTTTTTATAGATAGCTGTAGGATGAGTTTTTTTAGACATTACAACAGACTTTGATAGTATTAAATTCAATAGTATCTATATCTGTTGTAATGATAATCTGTTTAAAAAAGATGTTCTAGTTACATCTATTACTGCTGCTAATTTCTATTGTATTATTACGAGTGATCTCAAAATTAAAGCACTCGAAGTTAGAATTAAGATTAAAAGAGTTTTCCGAAAAATTGGAATGTGTTGTAGCTGTTTCTCGAAATCTAAAACCATCAGTACTTGTAGATTCAATTTCATTATCTATTGCGGTTATGTTTTTTGATCCCTCAATGCTAAAACCACCAGTTACAACATTTCGATTCAAATTAACTCCGTTAACGTTATTTAGGATTGAAAGTTTAGAGCTATACGTGTTGTTTTGATTAGCTCCACGCAAAATGTTATTAGAAAGCGTGAAGGTTGCTGAAGCCTCATCAGGGTTTTGATTAATATTGCTTATGTGCAAAGGGTTTGTTGCAGCAGTTACAGTATTTCCTGATATATCAACGTTTTTCAAAAGCTTTCTAGCTCTAATACCGTATTGATCTGTTTTGATAGTGTTGTTAGTTATAGAAGAATTAACCAACCCTTCACCATTTCCATAACCTATAGCAATACCACTAGTTCTCGCCTCGATGTGATTATCATATATCTTTACATCTTTTCCACCTGTATTTATTCCTGTATGGTAGCCGTAAATTTCGTTTCCATAAACTTCATTCCCAAACACTAAGGGGTGCGCTGTTGTATTAGCAACACCAGCGGTAATTGCGTTACCATTTTCGGCACTTTCAGCATTTGCATTGAATATGTTATTTTTTATTTGGACTCCGTTGGCATATTGAAAAGAGATCGCTGATTCCATTTCGTTCCCTTCATATATAACAGGACCGTCACTATGATGTGTTAGAAATCGACCTCTTCCTTTCTGAATGTTATTTCTAACATATACATGTGTTACTTTTTCGTATTCCTTTAGAGTACCTCCAAATTCTCCTTCCCATCTTCTAAAAGACTCTATGTTAAAATTACAACGTGGAGCGGCTCCTTTAGATTTATCAGTGTCAATACCACCATCAACAAACGTGTTGTTTTCCACAGTAATATTATTACCAGAGGTTATTGAAAGATTTATTCTTCTACAATTATAAAATTTATTGTTAGTAATCAAAATCTGTTGTGATGGGATATGTCTTTCGTCAAAGTAGTGGTATATACCAGAAACATTTAAACCATCACCAGTGGCATCCCTAAAAGTTACACCTGTAACGATGGTGTTTGAGGTTCCTTTAATTTGAAGAATATGACCCCATTCATGAGAACCTGCTATTGAGTAATCGTGCTCATCTCTGTCACCATGTAAATTACCACCATCGATTACCACATTATCATTACCTCCGGTAACAGACATAAGAGTATGCTTTTTGTAATTGTTTGGTTGTACACGTAAGTGGGTCTCGCTTGACATTTTAAGAGTGAAATTTGCCGGCAAACTGATGGCTGCATTTTCCGGAACAATTCGTCCGGTAGGATCACCAACTTTAAAATAGGCGTCCATCTTATTTATGATAAAGGTATTGGCCTGTAATTTACTAGCTTTATCTATAGAAGTTTGAATTATATTCTTATTCTCTGCTGCAATTTCATTAGATACCTCCCCTTGAATTATACCCCAACGTGAAGGGATAAAATAAAACATATCATCTTTTAATTTGTAATCGCCGGTAACTGCTAACTCATTGCTAAGTAATCTACTATCAATGGTTCCATTTAAAAATTCAATACTTCCATTTTTAATATCACCACCATCAAAATCTAAGGTTACATTGGACGGTAACGTAATGGTTTCTCCATTTAAGTCTAAAATACAGTTAATTGTTACCACCGTATTCTCGGAAACATCATTTAGGGAAAAGTCGCACGGAGCAGTAGCATCGTATGCCTCTTCACTTTCATCATTTTTAGGAATTTCTAAATCTTTTTCATTTTGTGCTATTACAACTTCATCGATACTTTCGTTACTGCATGATATAAAAATAAAAGAAAACACAAGTAGGTAATAAGGTACATTTCTCATCGGGCAAACATTTAAACTTGGGGTTAATAATTTGATTAAGACAATATTAAGTTAAAACTTTTATAATACGTGTTAAGAAAAAAGAAAATATTGTTAAAGTTATCGATCAAATACACGTTTTATACGTTAAAAGGTCAAACAAAGGTAATGCCATAACCCAAAAACTGGTTTACTCATGTTAATATTTTCTAAATTTTTCTGAATTTTTCCTTAACGAAGCACTAATTTTAAAGGAATTATGAATTTTATTGTCGGCGATGGTACGAAATATTTATTTTTTTAGGATTTTTTTTGGAAGCTATTCGTTGCTAATAGATTTATCTTTGTGTGGAATATTTCCACAGAGACATCTACATTTTCTACAAAATATTTTATGAAAAAAATTATAAGAGTTACTACCGTCCCTATTTCTTTAGGAGGCTTACTGAAGGGACAACTTAATTTTATGACCAACCATATGAAAGTGATTGGGATTTCGAGTAATGGAGATGGTAAATTAGCAGAAGTTTCACAAGAAGAAGGGATAGAAGTTATTCCTGTAGAAATGACCAGAAAGATAACACCTATTAAAGATTTAAAAGCGGTGTATCATTTGTATAAAATTTTTAAAGAGGAAAAACCTGATATAGTCCATAGTCATACGCCAAAAGCGGGTACATTATCGATGCTTGCAGCAAAATTAGCGGGCGTGCCTAATCGATTACATACAATAGCAGGAATGCCTTTATTGGAAGCTACAGGTGTAAAAAGAAGTGTTTTGGATTTTGTAGAACGCATAACCTATGCATGTGCGACAAAGATATATCCTAATTCATTCGGGTTGTATGATATCATTGTTGATAACAATTATACGACACGAGATAAATTGAAAGTAATTGGTAATGGAAGCTCAAATGGTATAGATACTTCACATTTTGACCCGGCATTATTTTCTTTACAAGATAAAGAGGAGTTAAAAAAATCTTTAGGAATTGATGAAACGGATTTCATATACATTTTTGTAGGCCGATGGGTAAGAGATAAAGGTATTAATGAGTTAATCACGGCTTTTAAAAGAATCAATAATGAAAATTCTGACACAAAACTTCTACTCTTAGGTAGATATGAAAAAGAACTTGATCCTGTATTGCCCGAAACCGAAAAAGAAATCGAAACCAATCCAAATATTATTAATGTCGGATGGCAAAATGACGTACGACCGTATTTCTCTATAGCAGACGTTTTAACTTTCCCCAGTTATCGAGAAGGCTTCCCTAATGTAGTAATGCAGGCAAGTGCGATGGGAATGTCAAGTATTGTAACAAATATAAATGGCTGTAACGAAATTATATCTGATAGAGAAAATGGACTGATAATTCCTGTCAAAGACGCCGATAGTCTATATAATGCGATGCGGGAATTGGCTCAGAATCAAAATTTAGCACAGCAACTTGCGATTGGAGCAAGACCCAGAATAATGGAACTGTACGAACGCAAAGCTGTGTGGAAATCTTTATTGAATGAGTATAAAACATTGTTAACATAACATTTTAATACGTGATGATTTGAATAATGATTCTCAAAAAATTTAATCAATATTATAAACGATTCGATGTAGTTCTGCGGGACACAGACAAGAAACCCTTTATTCAATTAGTTTTTGAAGCAATTCATTTTGGAATCAAGAAAAGAGAATTTCCCTTTTTTTATTTTGGAAAATATCTGTACCGCCGGGGGGTTAACAATTACAATAAATTCCTTTCCAGTAAAGAAGTTGATTCAATCACTTTATCAAAAGTGCTTCACAATCCTGTATATAAACCGTTATTGAGAAACAAACTTATATTTTATAACTATTTAAAACACTTTAATACTTCAATCGTAAAGATTATAGGTTACAATTTCAAAAGAAAATTCTATGCTTTCAGTAATAACTCAGCTCAAGTAGATCTAATACGGATAGATGTTAATTTTTTTTTGAACACACTGCTGTCAAGATCTAAAAAGCATTCTGTTTTCATGAAACCAATTGATGATATGGGAGGAAGTCACTGTTATATCCTTGATCAGAATTTTATTGAGAGCAATCTCTGTTTTTTAACGAACATATTACTTGAGGGGTGTTTTATTTTTCAAGAACGTATTATACAACATAAACGAATTAATGAATTATATTCTCAAAGTGTAAATTCTATTCGTTTTGATAGCTATTTAGATGACAATGATAGGATTCATATCCTATCCGCATTCATGCGGTTTGGTACTGGAGGTGCTTTTGTAGATAATAGTTCTGCAGGAGGGATTTATGTGCCAATTGACATTGAAAAAGGAATTTTGATGAAACATAGCTTTCAATTAATGCAATATGGAGGTGCATCTTTGAAATCTCATCCTGATTCTGGTAAAAAATTCGAAGGCTTTGAAATTCCTTTTTTTACACAAAGCTGCATCCTTATTAAGGAACTCGTAAGGCTAATTCCGGATAAATTAATAGGATGGGATATCGCTATTACTCCTGATGGTCCGGTAGCAATTGAAGGTAACGATAATAACTCTATGATTGGTCCTGATATAGCATACGGAGGTTATTTAGACCATCCTATGTTTTCTGAAATCTTAATGAAGATATAAGATGAGATTGTTAAGTTTATTTAACGGAGTAAGAAATAGTTCCTTTTGGACTTTGGATACATTAACAGGAGGAGTCAAAAGAAAATTCTTATCAGAAATTGAGTTTGTATTATCTAATCCAAATTCTGTGGATGCAGATAACTATAAATCTAAAAAGTTGAGTAATATCCTTCAACACGCGATTAAAACTACTAACTACTACAAAGATTTTGAAGATTATAACGATATCTTTGATTTTACAATCATAGACAAGAATACCCTTAGAGATAATTATGATGCGTTTGTTTCTAAGAGTGATTACAAACAGAAGAGAACTGTAACTACAAGCGGATCCACAGGAACACCATTAAAAATTGTTCAGGATGCCCTAAAAATACAACGTAACCAAATGGATACACTCTACTTCTCTTCACTAGCAGGATATCGTATGGGTATTGCTTTGTATTATTTCAGATTTTGGGAAGCGTTTAAACAACCCAAATGGAGTCAAAAATTAATGCATAATTTAATTCCAGTAGATGTTTTTTCATTGAGTAAGAAAGAAGATATAGTTGGATTGTTACATACAATTAAAACTAAACATAAAAGGGTCAGCTTTTTAGGATATGCTTCGGCTTTTGATACATTAGTGGAATTCTTACCCGATAACTTCTCTACTAAAGGCTTATCTATACAATCTGCAATAGCTATATCAGAAAGTTTAAATCCGTTAACCAAAAAGAAATTCACACAGAACTTTTCAGTAGAACTTCTGTCAAGATATTCTAATATAGAAAATGGAATTATCGCTCAGCAACCTTTAGGTAATCACGACCATTATATAATTAACGAAGCAAGTTATTTTGTGGAAATTCTGAAATTGAATTCTGATCACTCTGTTAGTATTGATGAAGTAGGAAGAATAGTGATTACTGATTTATTTAATTATGCAATGCCCTTAATTAGATATGATACTGGTGATTTGGGTGCATTTTCAATTCAAGAAGGACAAAAAGTGTTTTCTACCATTTATGGACGCCAAATCGACGTTTTGACTGACACTTCAGGAAGATTAATTACTCACAACTTAGTTCTCATAGTAAATAAGTATTTAGAAATTAAACAATGTCAACTAATACAGAAGAAAGAGGGCAAATATCAGTTCAAAATAAACATAAAAGGAACATTTTATCGTGAAAAAGAGTTCGTTGAAGAATTTAAGAAATATTTAGGAGCAGATGCGGACATCGCAGTAGTGTATGTTGATGAAATTCCCTTACTTGCATCAGGTAAAATGCGTATGATGGTGAATGAAATGCTGTCATCACAGTATAGAATAGGTAATATATATGAGAAAAAATAAGGAGATTTACAGACGATATTTCAAACGTTTTTTGGATTTGTTTTTCGCGTTATTATTGCTCATAATCCTTTCTCCATTATTATTTATAGTAACAATATTGTTATGGATAGTAACCTCATCGAATCCTTTTTTTACTCAGTCAAGACCTGGCAAAAATGAACGTATTTTCAGGATAATCAAATTTAAAACCATGAACGATCGCAAGGATGAAAGAGGTCGGTTGCTCCCGGATAAAGATCGACTTACAGGTATCGGTCGTGTTATTAGAAAAACTTCTATAGACGAATTACCGCAGTTGATCAATGTAGTGAGAGGAGAAATGAGTTTCATTGGTCCCAGACCATTACTGATACGCTATTTGCCATTTTATACGGAAAATGAAAAGAAACGCCACAGTGTATTACCCGGTATTACTGGGTTGGCACAAGTTACAGGACGTAATTTATTGAGCTGGGATGCAAGATTATCAGCAGATATAAAATACGTTGAATCGATCTCTCCCTCATTAGATTTTAAAATTTTGATAAAAACCATTGAGAACGTGATCACATCCAAAGACATAGCTGTAGACCCTAACACTGTAATAAAAGATTTAGATGAAGAACGTAAAAGCACATAATTGGGCAATTTTGACAACCGGATGGGGCAGAAATGCTTATGATTTAATCAAAGAGTTCAAGAATAATAAACTTAATAATCATACCATAGCTCTACTAATTTATGAAGCTGAGCCATGCGGGGCTGCAGAAATTGCTAAGGAAATAGGAATTAGAACGCTTCGCATTGAAAGAAAACGTTTTAAAGACTCAGAAGCTTACCAAATAGAAATTTGTGAAAAACTAAAAGAATTTGACATAGACTTTATCTTTTTATTAAATTATAAATACATAGTAAAAGAACCTCTATTGAGCACTTTTGAAAATAAAATTTTAAATATTCATCCTTCCTTATTGCCAAGCTTTAAAGGGACTAAAACTGCGATTCAGGATGCATTAGCATACGGAGTTAAAATTACCGGAATTACTACGCATTATGTCAGTGAAGAATTGGATGGAGGAACAATCATAGATCAAACAGCAATTAGCGTTTCTTTTGATGATACGTTTGAGAGTTTATACCCAAAATTTAGTGTCGAGGGATTAGCCTTAATAAAAAGATCAATTTATATCGTTGAAAATGAGTATAATCAATCGGAACGTACTTCTGCTTAAAATGAACTTCTACATAATTTTATGAGTGAAAATATTTCCATAAAAAAATTTACTAAAAAAGATATTATTCTAGCGGTAGTAGACGGTTCCTTTTTGCAAAACAATATTGACATACCGTTTACTCCAGCTAAAGCAGCATGGTTAGTACAAAATAGTAGGGCAGAGGAGGGGGATATTCTTGCCGTATTAGCTTACAGTGACCATAGACTGATATCATACGTAGCATTGGTACCCGATTACATACAAGATGCGAATGGTAATACCGCTAAAGTATCTTGGTGCAATCGCTGGTGGATTGCTCATGATTATAAGGATTCTATTTTAGCTACCTACACCATGACCGAGGCTCTTAAATCAGTTGGTAATCAGGTAGTCATAAAATTCTTGGGTAAAGAGGTAGAAGGCTATTATCAAAAACAACCATTTGCAACGTTTGCAGAGCGATATCGATATTATTTTATCTTTAGTTTGGATACCGATTTAGTCATAATGAAGTTTCCTATGCTCAAAAAGTTTCGAACGATGCTTTCTTGGGTAGATTCTTTCTCTAAATCAGTCACAGCATTTATTAATTCGAGAAAAATAAAGGAAACCATAGAGCCCCTCAAATATAATTACATATCCAGGCTTGATAATGAACTATGGTCAGCACTAGCACCTTATTTAACTAAGGATTTGGTTCCTAAAACAAAAGAATTAATTAATTGGCAAATAAGTAATAGTCAGTATCAGAGGACACCTGTTGCTAACAAATACCCTTATCACTGTTTAATTGCCAGCGCAGCCAATCAAATTTTTAATTTGAGCTTCACGGTTAAGAATAAAAACAGATTTCTGGGATTTATATCCGTTTTGGTAAGAAATAAAGAATATAACGTCAAGTATTTTATTCCGTTTGATGGATGCTTTGAAGAGTGTTTTGGAGCTTTAATAGAAAATTTTTATAGTGTAGGAACTTCAATGTTATATACTGAAAATGAAATGTTAGCTGCGGCTATTAAAGAACGTTTAACAACAACATTTATTGACGAGAGAAAGTTATATGCGCTAAAGCATAATCAAGTGGCTCTTGACTTAAGTCCTGTTGTTGTTCAGGATCATGATGGGCATTACTTATAGTTTAAATTTCTTATGAACATACTATCCAGATTTTTAGAAAGTTTGCAAAATAATGACGCAAGGAAATCTTTTTGTATTCGTGATCAGTACTATACATATCATCAATTTGCTCAGGTAATTTCGGGTGTTCGATATAGAATCAAAAGCGGATTGAACGAGACACGAAATAACGTTGCAATTGTAGCAAATGATGATATAGAGACCTACGCCTCGATTTTTGCACTGTGGTTAGAGGGCAAGGCATATATTCCAATAAGCGAACATACTCCGGCAGACCGTATTCGATATATTCTCAATGAGACTAATTGTACAACTATTTTAAATTCTGAAGTAGGATTTAATCTAGATACTTTTGAGACTATAGGCACATCTGGGGCTAGGAGAGAAATTTTAGATTTGGATCCCACATCTTTTGATGAGGAACGTTTGGCTTATGTTTTATTTACTTCTGGTTCGACCGGGATGCCAAAAGGGGTTCCCATTACATTTAAAAATTTGACTGCATTATTTACAGCAATGGATACCCAAAAAGAGCACCAAATTCAAACTAACGACAAGTGTCTGCAAATGTTTGAGCTTACTTTTGATTTTTCTGTGGTAACTACATTATATCCCTTGCTATATGGAGCTTGTTTATATACGATTCCAAAAGATCAAATCAAGTACTTTTATATTTATAAGCTAATTATTGAAAAAAAGTTGACTTACTTGGTTATGGTACCCTCAGTTATTCACTATCTCAAGCCTTATTTTTCAGAAATTAATGCTGTTGATGTACGATACTGCTGTTTTGGAGCAGCACCTCTGGATGAGACGATAGCTACCGACTGGGAGAGGTGTGTTCCCAATGCGACTCTCTATAACTCGTACGGACCCACAGAGTTTACGGTAACTACTTCCTATTATGCGTTCAATGATAATGCCGAACACAGAACAGTCAATGGCGTTATCTCTTTAGGCAAACCACTTGACGGAGTTGTAGCTATTATATGTAATGATCTAGAAGAAATAGTTCCTTTAGGTACTACTGGTGAGCTTTGCTTAGCAGGAGCACAATTAACTTCTGGCTATTGGAATAATCCAAACAAAAATGAACAATCTTTTTTTACAAAAGAACTGAATGGAAAAATGTTAACCTTTTACAAAACTGGAGACCTTTGTATACAGGATCAAGAAGGATATATTATGTTTGTTGGAAGAAAAGATTTTCAAGTAAAGATTAGAGGATATCGAGTTGAATTGTCAGAAATAGAATTTCATGCAAAAGAAATAACCAGTGGTTTAAATCTGATGGCTATAGATTTTTTGAATAATCTGAAAAACACAGAAATTGGATTGGTAATTGAAGGAAATCAATTTGATACAAAATTGATTACCAATGAATTAAAGAAGAGGTTGCCTGATTATATGATTCCGACCAAAATAATTTTTGCCGCAGCATTTCCACTAAATGCAAACGGTAAAGTTGATAGAAAAGTAGTAAGAGAATTTTTTGAATAGTTGAAAATGGAGAAAGATAAAATTTACGAAAACGTAACTCAGGCATTCCGTAAGGTATTGGAGCATGAGAATTTCAATTTGAAGGATACAACTTCTGCAGATGATGTAGAAGGTTGGGAGTCAATCACGCATATGATGATAATTACCGAAATTGAGAATCAATTAAATATTAAATTTAAACTAATGGATTTAATGAACATGCATAATGTCGGAGATTTAGTAAAATCTATTGATAAAGAACTACATTCTAATTAGACTTGTATGTATAAAAACTTTTTTAAACGATTATTTGATTTTGTCGCTGCGTTTCTGGGGTTATTACTAATTTCTCCTATTCTTTTAATTAGTATTATCATATTATTCTTTACTAACAACGGAAAACCATTCTTTTATCAAACGAGACCTGGTAAGAACGAAAAACTCTTTAAGATTATAAAACTGAAGAGCATGAATGATAAGAAGGATGAAAATGGTGAGCTACTTCCTTATAAAGAGCGAATAACAGCAATCGGAGCTTTTGTACGAAGGTATTCATTGGATGAGATTCCGCAGCTATTTAATGTTTTAAAAGGAGACATGAGCTTAATTGGGCCGCGTCCTTTGTTAGTCAAGTATCTGCCGCTTTACAACAGTAAACAAAAGCGGCGTCATGAAGTAAAACCAGGAATAACAGGATGGGCTCAGGTTAACGGAAGAAATGCGATTAGCTGGACTCAGAAATTTGATTATGATGTTTGGTATGTAGATAATATATCTTTTAAAACAGACTTAATCATTTTAATTAAAACAATTAAAAAAGTAGTGCTTAAAGAAGGCGTTAACAGTCAAGCAAACCTTAATATGCCGGTTTTTACAGGTAATGAAGAAAATATCAGTAAGATTTAATGGATAAAATTATAGTCATTGGGGCATCTGGGCATGCCAAAGTAATAGTTGAGGCAATAGAGCTGCAAAATGAATATGAAATTTGTGGATTCATAGATTCTTACAAAACGAAGGGTAAAAATGTTCTCAACTATGAAATCTTGGGAGCAGAAGAATGCATTCCGGAGTTAGTTGCCAAAGGTGTGACCAAAGGGGTTATCGCAATAGGAGATAATTATACCCGTTATGTGATGGAACAAAAAATCAGGAAGCTAAGTTCCGAATTTGAATTTATTACAGTAATTCATCCATCTGCCCGGGTAAGTAAATATGCCAAAATAGGACGTGGCACTGTAATTTTGACCTCTGCAAATATAAATGCCGATGCTACGATTGGTGATTTTTGTATTTTGAATACAAACTCAAATCTAGGACATGATGGTATAATGAAAGATTTTTCAAGCATCGCTCCGGCAGTAACCATAGGAGGTACTGTGGTGATAGGTGAATTTTCAGCGATTTCAATAGGAGCTACTGTTTTACAAAATTTAACAATAGGAGATCATGTTGTGATTGGAGCAGGAGCGCTTGTGACACGTAATGTGGATGCTTTTGTAACATCCTATGGAATACCGGCCAAGACTATAAAGAAACGAGAAATAGGAGAAGCGTATCTTAAGAGTGCTCCTAAGATTTCTTTTTCAGTACGCCATGTACGTGGAGAAAAAGATTTGGTAGGTTACAAAAAATTACTTCAAGATTTAAATAACTCGAATCCTTTTTATAAGGTCGAGTTATTAGATACTTCTAATATGAATAAGCATCCGTTATGCTACTTTGTATTAGAAGAAAATAGTATTCCAATAATAGCCATGCCCTTTTACGCAAGATCTATCAACACGGCATTAGGAGATTCTTATAAGGATGTAATATCCCCTTATGGTTATAGCGGACCGTTATTCAATACAGAGCTTATTAACCCTCAGCTGATCAAACGTTTTTGGAAGCATGTTGATACATGGTACAAAGAGAATAATATAGTCAGCGAGTTTATTCGCTTTAGTCTCAACGAAAATCACCTGCATTATTCTGGTAAGCTAATACCAAGTCTTAAAAATGTTAGAGGAAAGATTATAGAAAAAAGTCTACAATGGAAAGAGCATAAATCTAAAGTACGTAATAATTATAGAAAAGCACTACAAGAAGAGCTGACTCTAGAAGTATATGATAATGAAATTTCAGATGAAATTATTGAAGATTTTTATAGTATTTATATACAAACAATGCATCGTAACAATGCGCACGATCAATATTTTCATTACATAGATTATTTTAAGAATTTTATTAATAACAATCCGGAGAGTGTTGTGATAGCTATGGTTTACAAAGAAGGTAATCCGATCTCAACAGAATTAATATTAAAAGATGAAGACACGTTGTATTCTTATTTGGGAGGTACGTTGTCTGATTATTTCTATACCCGACCCAATGATTTTTTAAAAATTGAAGTTATTAAGTGGGCTAGAAATAATAATTATAAATTTTACGTGCTTGGTGGAGGTAGAGAAGATAATGATGGCTTATATAAATATAAAAAATACTTCTTTCCCAATGACGAAGATGTAGTCTATTATACAGGAAGGAAAATAGTCAATCAAGAAGTATATGATAAGATTTTATCAGAAAAACTTGAAGCCAACGAAATTCATCCCGAAAACTATGATAAGAAAGTATATTTTCCACAATATCGTAAGAAAGAGTAACTGACAAACACAAATTTTTAGATAGGGATAATCTCAATATGTTCTAAGATGAGAAACAATTTCTTTAGCAATCAATGTTCGTCCGTAATTATTCCAATGTCTGTCATAAATAAGATTTTTTGGTCTTGGACTTGCTTGAAAACGCTTATAAAAATCAATGTATTTAAATCCATTTTGATCTAGATACTTCAGGAAGATGTTACTAGTTTCCTTTGAATTCAATAATAAAACAAAACGCTGCTTATCATAACCATAGGTCGCAACTAATTGTTTAAAATTGTTTAAATACTCTTGCTCGGTATTCGTTTTATTCGAAGGGCTCTTTTTTGAACCTTTTCGATTTTGTGAATTAAAAATGGTGTTTTTCAATTTAGCAATAAATAATTTTGGGGGATCTAAGAGGCCAATGCTTTTTGCATATACTAGTAACTTACTTTTTTTCAAAGCTTTGTTTAAAGGAGATTCTAATGCTAAGCGTTCGCTTAATATGCTGTATTCTCCACGGGTCAGATCATTCGAAAACTTAATACCAAAAATAACATGATCAATTTTATCAAATTGATCTTTATAAGCATGTACCAGATGCAATTGATCAGCCATATCATAACCAGCATAGCCATACTCGTACACCTCTACATCTTCTAGCAAGTTTTCAATTTTTTTTCCGATGGAGTTATAATAATTTTGATGAAAACCTTCTATAAATGAATCTCCTACGAGTGCTATTTCTTTTTTATCATACGTGGGATTAAATTCTCGATACGAATTATAACCTGATTGATTAATATTGTATTCTGAAAAATTTTGCCTTCTATTTCCGGTAACGGCAAAACCATTTTGATTTGGCATCCATTTTTCAACATTATATTGGTCAACATAACGCGTAGGGGTATCTTTTCCCAGATGAAACACTCGAACAAGAAGCTCTAGCATGATAAGAATCAAGAATCCGTAAATTATTAAGTTTAAAAATAACTTTTTCATATCTAAAATTGAAAATATATAAACGACCTATCCACTTGATCATCATAAAATAATAGCATTGCGAGAATGATTATAGAATATAATAAAAATCTAACAATTTTTGATTTAAATTTGAATGGCGACCGTTCATCTCTTCTGATGCTAAACTCGTACACTGTAAAGATCGATAAGAGAATCAAATAATCAATCATACGATACCCTTGTGGATGTGAATAAGCCTCCCATGAAAAATGAGTACAGATCTGTTTCAAGTACAAATAGGCATCAGTTATGGATTCAGATCTAAAGAATACTCTCGAAAAAGTAATAAGGGTAAAAGTGAACACTATTTGTGCTACTTCCTTTAAACTAGGTAACCAACTGTTTTCTGCGACTACGGTATCCATATAGATTCGATTGCGACCCATTAAAAATACCGGAATATAGAAAAGAGCGTGTATACCACCCCAGACTATAAAAGTCCAATTCGCTCCATGCCAGAAACCACTCACCAAAAATATTATGCATATGTTTCGTACAGATTTCAGTTTGCTAACACGACTGCCTCCCAATGGGATATATAGATAATGCCGAAACCAAGTAGATAAGGATATATGCCAACGTTGCCAATATTCAGCAACATTACGTGAGAAGTTTGGAAACTTAAAATTAGACATCAACTCTATACCAAAGAGTTTTGCTGTACCAATGGCGATATCCGAATATCCGCTAAAATCACCATATACTTGAAAACTAAATAATGTCACTCCCATAAGTAGCGTTGACGCAGAATAATCACCATAATTAGCAAAAATATCATCTACGATAGGAGCAATCGAATCAGCGACTACTATCTTTTTAAACAGCCCCCATAAAATCAGTTTTAAACCTTGCTTGCATTGCTCATAATTAAAAATTCGCGAGTTGGTAATTTGTGAGAGTAAGTTGGACGCTCGTTCAATGGGGCCGGCAACTAGTTGCGGAAAAAAGCCTACAAAAGTTGCAAAATCAATCAAATTAGTCGTTGGTTTCAATCTACCATAATAAATATCCAACGAGTAGGACATGGTTTGAAAGGTGTAAAAAGAAATACCCACAGGTAGAATAAGTTGTAATGTATAGGTATTGTTAACGGTATAACCTGAAAGCTCCATCAAATCAACCCAGGAATCAATGAAAAAATTGTAATATTTAAAGAAACCTAATAAACCAAGATTGAAAAGAATACTTACACCAAGCCATATTTTTTTAATGTTGACTTTCTCAGTAGTATAAATTTTATTACCGGCTATAAAATCTACAAGTGTACTGCCAAGTATTAGAAAGAGAAACCGCCAATCCCATAATCCATAAAAAAAGTAACTGGCAAATAATAAGAATAGGTTCTGTGATGTAAGCTTATTTTTAAAAAGTACCCAATAGGTGAGAAATACTAGGGGCAAAAAAATAAAATAGTCCAAAGAATTAAATAACATAGGGCAACTTAAATAAATTTTATCATACTAGTATAATAAGATGAGTGAGTAAAAAAGGGGTAAAACACTCGATTAATGCCGCTAATATCCCTGTTAAAATTTAAGAATTATGTTATAGTATTGCTAAAACTTAACATAATGGGTTTGTTTAATATTTAACAGGAAAGTTGTCTTACAAATACTAAAGAATATTCTTACTAAAATATGTTAAATAAACTAAGGTATTCTTATTTTTTGTTAAAGAATTTAAGAATTACTACTGCTTTTAAGGAATTCTTAAGTTAAAATTGGATTTTATTTAAGCAAAAAGTATCGGTATAATTGGATGATTTGAAAGAGTTTAGTAGTTGAACCTCGATTTTAAGTATTGTATCTAAAAGTTGAATTTTTAGGATGTTATTTCGTGAATCTACTATACTTTAGCTACACCAAAACAAGGTAAACAAATAAAAAATCAGTGGTGCTACCCCTCTTTTCTTAGCTGATTTTACAGGACAACTGAGAGAAACTTTTTTAGGGAACACTTTTTATACGCTATGTAATTAGGAATTATATGAATGCAGTTGATTCAAAAAAAATTTGGCTATCCTCACCACATATGGGAGGGAAGGAGCAATATTATATCGAGAAAGCTTTCGAAAGCAATTGGATAGCACCTTTAGGACCAAATGTAAATGGATTTGAGACGGATCTTGAGCAGTACTTAAAGAACGATAGTAATGTAGCAGCTCTAAGTTCTGGAACCGCAGCTTTGCATCTTGGTCTAAAACTATTGGGAGTTACCAGGGGAGATGAGGTGCTGTGTCAGAGTATGACGTTTTCAGCCTCTGCGAACCCTATTGTTTATCTCGGTGCAGAACCAGTTTTTGTAGATAGTGAAAAGACTTCTTGGAATATGTGTCCCGAGCAATTAGAGATTGCTATAAAAGATAGAATATCAAAGGGTAAAAAACCTAAAGCGATTGTAGCGGTGCATCTTTATGGGATGCCTTATAATGTAGAAGCTATCCAAAAAATATCATTGCGGTACGATATTCCTGTATTAGAAGATAGTGCAGAGGCTTTAGGAAGTTCGTATTTCGGTGTAAATTGTGGAACTTTCGGTGATATAGCAATTCTATCGTTCAACGGAAATAAGATTATTACCACTTCTGGAGGAGGTGCGTTAGTAGCCAAAGCTAAAAAATTTAAAGAAAAAGCAATATTTCTTGCAACTCAAGCCAGAGATGAAGCCCCTCACTATCAGCATTCTGAGATAGGCTATAATTATCGCATGAGTAATATAACTGCCGGAATTGGTCGGGGTCAAATGGAAGTGCTAGATGCACATGTAGCTTTGAGAAGAAAAAACTTTGAAACCTATGTAAGTGAGTTGAATGATTTGGATGGTTTAAATTTTTTGAACGAACCAACCGGATATTATTCTAATCGTTGGTTATCATGTGTAGAGACTAATTCTTTTGAAATGAGAGAAGAGATTCGTTTGGGCCTTGCCCAAGAAAATATAGAATCAAGACCCTTATGGAAGCCAATGCATCAACAACCTGTTTTTGCTCATAATAAATCTTATCTAAACGGAATATCAGATACCTTATTCGAAAAAGGTCTTTGTTTGCCAAGCGGTTCAAATTTAGAATAAGAGGAGCTGTATAAAGTCATTTCAATAATTAAAAAAATATTAAGATGATAAAAAAATACATTCTAGAAAATTCACATAAACATGCATCCAAGTGGTTGGTACTGTCTATCGATATACTTTTGACATTATTCAACTTTTTTCTGGCATATGTCATTAGATTCGGGATCACACTTGACATAGACAGTGCAATTTTGGCGGTTCAGATACCGGTTATGGTTGTGTTTTCATTAATAAGTTTTCTTGTTATCGGATCGTATAAAGGAGTAGTCAGACATACCGGTATACGCGATGCATATAATCTCTTTTTGGCAGTAACTATCTTGTTATCGTTAAGTGGAGCACTTATGTTTTCTAGCAGATGGTCTTTGATGCCGGATCTTCTGAATATTCCTGTTTCTATCATATTTATACATTATCTATTAAATATTATTGTATTAACTACTAGTAGATTAGTGTTTAAGTATCTCTATAATTACATCAAATCAAATCTGGATGATACCACGCGTACCATGATTTATGGCGCGGGAGATTCTGGTTTAGTTACGCTCGCGGCAATTAGTAATGAGAGTTATAAATCCGTTCACGTTATTGGTTTTATAGATGATAATCCTCATAAAATAGATAAAACGATTGACGGGACAAAAGTTTTTGCTCCCTCGGCAATCACCGCAGAGTTCATAAAAAAATACAAAGTAAGTGAGATCATCGTATCCATTCCTCATATTGGTAAAAAGAGACTTTCAGAAATAACAGATCAGCTGTTGCCTTTTAATGTAAAGGTGAAGATAGTTCCTGCCGTAAACGACTGGATTGATGGCAAGCTTAATGCTTCTCAAATTAAGCAAATACAAATTGAAGATCTACTGGATCGAGCTCCTATTTCTTTAGAAAATCAAAATATTAAAAGAGAGCTTAAAGACAAAGTTATTATGATTACCGGAGCAGCTGGTTCCATTGGTAGTGAGATTGTAAGACAAGCGTCTTTTTATAATTATAAGCAGTTAATTCTAGTGGATCAGGCAGAATCAGCATTATATGATTTGCAACAAGAACTCTTGAGTAAGGAGGTGACAAATTTTGTTCCGCTCGTAGCTGACATTAGAGATCATCAACGGGTTGAAACAATATTCCAAAAATATAAGCCTAACATGGTTTTTCACGCTGCAGCATATAAACATGTTCCGTTGATGGAAGCTAATCCATGCGAGGCAATCAAGATAAATGTTCTGGGAACCCGAAAATTGGCTGATCTATCCTCAAAGTATGGAGTGGACAAATTTGTATTTGTTTCTACGGATAAAGCGGTGAATCCTACCAATGTAATGGGGGCGACAAAGCGCGTTGCTGAGATGTATATTAAATGTCTTCACAAAACCAGTAAAACAAAATTTATAACAACTCGTTTTGGTAATGTCTTAGGATCGAATGGTTCAGTGATTCCATTATTTAAAAAGCAAATAGAAAACGGCGGACCTCTTACGGTTACTCATAAGGATGTCACGCGTTTTTTTATGACCATTCCAGAGGCTTCACAACTCGTTATTGAAGCGGGTACGATGGGGAACGGTGGAGAAATTTTTATTTTTGACATGGGTGAATCTGTAAAAATATTTGATCTGGCCAAAAAGATGATTCGTCTATCAGGATTAAACTATCCTAATGATATTGATATTGAAATTTCTGGACTACGACCTGGTGAAAAATTATACGAAGAGTTGTTGGCTGATACAGAGAATACATTGCCAACCTATCACAAAAAGATTATGATAAGTAAATTCGACGATCAAGACCCGACGATAATCAAAGATAAAATTGATGATTTATGTATTATGAATCTTCTTAGTCAAGATTATTTAATTGTTGGTAAACTAAAAGAAATAGTTCCCGAGTACATTTCTAAAAACTCTATGTTTGAAACTATCGATCAAACGAATCACCATAAAGACACCACCAAAAGAGAAAAAGTTTTAATTTAATTATAACATTTCAAATCTCAATTCAGATCAATTAAGTGTTAAATTTGTTGATCATAACTCTTATATTTTAAGATTATATTTTATGAAATTCCAATCAATTCTGTTACTTTTAGTAGTAATTACGGCGTTATTTTCGTGTAAAGCTCCTACTGATGTTGTTTATTTTCAAGATACAAAAGACCTAGAACAAATTAAGTCGGATAATTCTTTTACTAGAGTTTTTAAAGTAGATGACATAATAAGTATACTAGTTTCGGCTACCAATATGGAGGCAGCCAGACCATTTAATTTAATGCAAGGTTCTTCACTTAATATAATGAGTGAAGCATCGGATACAACTCCGTCAAATGGCAGTGGCAGTACTGCAGAGCCTACATATTTAATAGATGAACAAGGAAATATTGATTTTCCTGTACTCGGTAAGTTAAAGGTTGCCGGAATGACACGAGTCGAAGTCAAAGAAATGTTACAAGAAAAATTAAAGATCTATATTAAAGATCCTATAGTCAATGTACGTCTCAAAAACTTTAAGATTACAATAATTGGTGAGATTAATCGCCCCGGTTCCTACACCATACCCAACGAACGAGTTACGATAATTGAGGCGCTTGGATTAGCGGGGGATATGACTATTACCGGTAAAAGGACTAATGTGATGGTCATTCGAGAAAATGATGGTGTGAACACGTATCACAGAGTGGATTTAACTTCAAAAAATATTTTTGATTCACCGGTATATTTTTTAGCACAGAACGACGTGTTGTATGTTGAACCGAATAATGCACAACAAAAAAGATCACGAACGAACAGTAATACCTTAGGGATAGTATTGAGTGTAGTTGGTGTAATTCTTACTTCCCTAAATTTAATTATTCGTTAGGCAAATTTTTATGAAATCAAATTCAAAACTGAAGAAGGTAAAGCCTTTATCTACTAATAAAAGTGTGGACTTTAATTTTAGAGAGCAAATCATGCATTATCTGAAAAGATGGTACTGGTTTGCAGTAGGGTTGCTGATATGTTTGGCTCTAGCATACATTTATATTCGCTATACTATTCCAAAATATAACGTATCAGCCAGTATCATGATCTCACAAGATGATAGCATGGGTGAATCTGAACTGGCTGCATTTCAAGATTTAGGACTGCTAGAAAATAAATCGAATAAGATCGAAAATGAAATTCAGATAATTAAGTCAAGAACTTTGATTACGAATGTAGTCAAACGTTTAAAATTAAATGTCCAGTATTTCTCTCAAGGACGCGTACTTGAAACTGAAAATTACCCTGAATCTATTATCGAAATTAGTCTGCTTGCCCCTGATTCAATAATCCAGTCGGCTTCTAAGGTTTTTAAAGTAAAAATAGTTTCCAATACTAAATTTTCTCTTTTAGGAGAAGGAGATGAAAAATTAAGTGATCATTCCTTTGGTAACACTATAAAGACTAGTATCGGTGACGTTGTGATTACTCCAAATTTTAAAGAAATTGGTAATAAAAAAGGGGAGACCATTAAGATTCAAATTAGTCCGATAAAATGGATAGCAGAGAGCTATAGAAATGGCCTTGGCATTTTTCCAGTCGGAAAGAATTCTTCTGTAGTTCAAATTTCATTAAATGATCCTGTCAAAGAAAAAGCGATGGATATCATCAATACCTTAATTGATGAGTACAACGAAGCCACAATTAATAATAAGAAACAAACTTCTGCCAGAACAGCTACCTTTATAAATGACAGATTGGACTTAATCTCTGGGGATCTTACTGAGGTAGATGATGAAGCCGCTGGCTACAAGGCTAAATTTGGCTTAACGAATGACATCTCGGCACAAACACAACGTGTGGCTGATAGTGATACGCGTAATTTACAAGAAATCACACAGTTGAGTACACAGTTAAGTTTAATTGAGTCGACTAGAAGTTTTATTTTGAGTCAAGAAGGAAGGTATGATCTGGTACCTGCAAACTTAGGTTTTGATGATCCTAATATTACTAATACAGCTACTCGATATAATACACTAATATCGCAGCGCAATCGATTATTAACTTCATCTAGTGAACAAAATCCGGCGGTTATTAATATTAACCAGCAGATAGATGGTTTACGTCAGGTGTTGATCGAAAGTTTAAATAGTTTAAAAGGAGCGATTAATATTAAGCTTAATAGTTTAAAAACGCAGGACAGGTATTTTAGTGGTAAATTGTATAATGCACCGATTCGTCAGAAAGATCTTAGGGTTATTGAGCGTGAACAAACAATTAAAGAACAGTTATATTTATATCTGTTGCAAAAACGTGAGGAAGCTGAAATAACCAGTCATGTAACTTTATCAAATGCTCAAATTATAGATAGAGCAACTACTATCGGATCGTATCCGGTTTCTCCTAATAAGAAAATGATCTATGTGGGTGCATTATTTATGGGTCTCATGATTCCATTTTTAATCATCTATGTATCAGAGTTATTAAATGTAAAAGTTCGCTCTCGTCAGGATCTCGAAAAGGTTTTAACGATGCCGATACTGGGCTCTATTCCTAGAACAAAAACCAAAGATAAGATTGTAGTTTCTCGTACGAATCGATCTGGAATTGCAGAAGCTTTTAGAATTTTGAGAACCAACCTTGACTTTTTGATGGCAGGTTCTAATAAAAAGAAAGGGAAAGTTATTTTTGTAACTTCTACGATTTCAGGCGAAGGAAAAACACTGGTTTCTTCTAATTTAGCTAAGACCTTAACCATCTCAGGTAAAAAAGTTGCTTTTATAGGTACGGATTTTAGGGATCCTAAATTTCATAACTTTTTAGATCTGCCGAAAGGAAAAGATACAGAAGGTTTTACAAACTTCATTATGAATAAGGACCTTAGCCCGCAAGATGTCATTTACGCTGAAAAGTCTGAAGATCCTATGGACATTTTGCCTCCTGGCGTTATTCCTCCTAATCCGGCAGAGTTACTAATGCAAGATCGCGTCGCAGAAATGTTTGTATATTTACAAAAACACTATGATTACATTATTGTAGATACAGCACCGGTAAGCTTAGTAACCGATACGTTATTGATAGGGCATTATTCTGATCTTAGTATTTTTATTGTCAGAGAAAATTACTCTGATAAAAGAGCATTACAGGTCCCGGAAAACTTCCACAGAGAGAAACGCTTACCGAATATGGCAGTATTGTTAAATGCATCTTTTAATCAGGGAGGGTATGGATATGGTTATGGTTACGGGTACGGTAACCAAGACGCTTAACCCCTAATTGTTTAAGTAAATACACAATTTTTTGATAAAATGGGTTCGATTAAAGCACTTAGCTTTGGTGAGAACCCTTTTTGTATGGTATGCAGATGTTGGTAATTGTGAATATCTGACCCTACAAAATCGATGTAGCCTTTCTTAAGTAGATGTACCGCTACCTTTTGAACTTTTTTGCCATAATGACCGCTCAAAGAAAGTAAGTTTAGCTGAAAGTCAAACCCGGACGTTTTAAGGTCTTCATATTTGGAGAAATCATCATGATAAAAAGCATAACGTTCCGGATGTGCAAGAATCGGTGAATAACCTGCTACTTTTATTTGAAATATCATTTCCGATAAATTAATGGGAGCGCTAAAAGTAGACATCTCGACCAATACGTAAGAGTCGTATAGAGGAAGAATATCTTTAACTTGAATTCTTTTCAAAAATGCATCATCCATCATGTACTCTGCACTAGCCAGTAACGGAATTTTATCTAACTTAAGACTAGCAAGTGCTTCTTGCATAGTCCTTAATTTATCTCGAATTATTGAACTTGTATTCGGCCATACATCCTGCATTACATGTGGAGTAGTAATTATTTTTTCAACTCCCATCTGCTCTAAAGACTCGATTATATATGCCGATTGAGATATGGTTTTTACGCCGTCATCAATACCGGGCAATAAATGAGAATGAATATCTACAAATCCTTCGGGGATTAAATCCTTAAATGGAATATTCTTTTTTTTTAGAAAAAACAATAGGTATGGGTATAAATTAAACATTAAACCTTTTCTGAGAAAATCTCAAAAATCATTATCGCGGTAAATGTAAGTAATATTGTTTTTAAACGAAATTGTCTGAAAGAGAAATCCCAATCAGACAATTCTAAAAAAAATGTTAAGTATTATTGTCGGGTTATATCTCCGGATCCAACCACTTTATTGTCTTCTTTAGAGGGATTCCCTTTGAAAAATATATCTCCCGATCCTGTCACTCGTGCACGAATCGAATTGGTTGCATGTGTTTCAATATCTCCAGATCCGGTCACATTTGCATGGACCTGTTTGGCAATCAATTGGTAAGCGGATATATCTCCAGACCCTGAGACATTTATGTCTAATTCATTCGTTTTACCTTTTAATTCCAAGTCACCACTTCCAGATACTTGCGCTGAAGTGTTGGTAGCATCAATAACTAATTGAATATCTCCAGATCCTGATATGGCGGTTTTAAAATTAGTCGCTTTTATTGGGTCTTCACTAATTATATCTCCAGAGCCTGAGAGCATAACTTGATTGAGTGTTGCAAAGGGAACGGTTATGGTAATCTCCTTATTTCTTCCGTAGTTTAATGAGTATCCTTTTTTTACATAAATTTTCAATGTATTTTGATTAACTTCTGTTTCAATATAAGGAAGTAGATTGCTTTCACCTTTAAGTTTAAGAGCACCTTCTTTTCCATTAATAAGTAGAACTTTTAAATGTCCACTAACCTTTACAACATCATAATCGGAAGTTGTTCTGCTGATAGTAGTCATGTCTCCATTACCACTTATTCTTTTTGAACTGCCCCACCATTGAGCATTTAGCGTGACTGTAGTGCAAAGACTAATCGTTAAAATTAAAATGATTTTTTTCATGATCGTGTCGATTATTAGTTATGTTACTTTTTAATAAGTTTTATACCCCCGTAGCTGGAATTAATGGTTATAGAATTCCCGCTATTTTTTTGTCTGTAATAGCCTTCATAGATTTTGTCAGAGTTATCACTATTTCTCTTCATCACATTTAAATCCTGATCATTTACCCCTATATTGCCATACGATGTTTTAAGACGGAAGTCAAAGGATGAGTTTTGATTATACCCTATAGTTATACCTACATAATCAGCTTTAATATAGACTGATTTCATCGTGTCTTCTAAAGAATCTATTGTTATAGAACCATAATCAGCATTGATATCTATGAGTTTAGTTATTGCTCCTACCTTAGTATTCAAATAATCCCCATTACCATTAATTATATGTGCCTTATCCACCTTGAGTCCTCCGTAATCGCAAGAATATTCTAAGGTGCCAACATTTCCAAATTTTGATTGCGTGTAATCTGCGTTCAAATTTACACTGTTGACAGTACCTATTTCAAAATCCGAATAATCAGCATTGATAGTTCCCTTCGTCATATATTTTATAGAACTATTCTTGGTGTAATCCATATGAATACTATTTTCTTTACCATGTAATTCCCCAATTATAATTTGCCCATAATCACAGTTAATTGTAGTATTTCCCTTTGTTTTATCTAGTGTAATACTACCATAATCATTGGTGAGATCTAAGGAGTTGGTAACAGGAACTTTGATTGTGTAATTAATTTTCATGTTCAAAGAAGAGGAGGAGCTCCAGGTGTTCGTGAATTTTGACCACCAGGAATTTTGTTCTTGATCAAAAATGGTTTTAGCCGTTACTTGCTTTGCGGTAGCGTTAAAGAGCACAGAAATATTTCTTAATTTTTCATCTACTCTTTCCCTATCGTTACCTGTTACAGTAATTTTTATTTCCATTACAATTCTATTTTCGTCCCATGTAGTTACATCCACATTGCCGTAGGCGTTATCTACTTCTAAAAGAGCATCTTTATCAACAGAAAATTCTTTGCGTAATGATTTTTCTTTGGAGTGCTTAGATTTTATATCCTCGGCCAGATTATTAAATGAGAGCAAAGGCAAAACAACCAGGAGCCATATTATTTTAAAGTATATTGTTTTCATTGGAGTAATTTTTATTTAATTTATTTTGTTGTAATGTTTCCAGAACATTTTCCAACAAAGTTGCTCTTTGTTGGAAATTTTCAATCATAGCACTAATTACACGTGTGTCATTGTTACTTATGACTAAATCTTGTTTTAATTTTTGATAATCAATATCTAATTTATCAAGTTGGTTCATCGCGTCGTTCACCAACTCCTTATCAGCGATAGTAGCTGTCTTTTTTATTTCTTTTAATTTGAATGCTATGGTACTTGCAAAAAAACTTTGTGTAGTATACATTTCATCAGACACACTGGCTAACTCTCTTTTTGATTCATCCCTGTTTTGAAATATAAATAAGGATGAGATTAAAAGTAATGCGATAGCTGCAGCAATAGATAAAGGTTTAAACCAATTAATAGTGTTGTTTTTATCCTGCTTTAAAGTAGCACCGGGGATAGCAGACAAACGTCTTGAAAAATTTTCAAAATGAGTGTCGGATGGTTCATAGATATCAACATTATCCCTTATCTTTTCAAAAAAATCTTCCAATTTATCTTGCTTCATAGTCCTAAGATGTTAATGAGTAATTAATATTTTTCTTTTCAAACTTTGTTTTGCTCTTGATACTAGTGTGCGACAATTAGAATATGAAATATTCATAATTTTGGCAATTTCATCATAGTCATACCCCTCAATCAGATATAAAGATAAAATAGTTGAGTAGCTTGTTTTGAGTTGCTTTAACGATTCTAATACGCTATTCACTTTAAGGTTTGACATTTCATCAGCAGACATCTCATAAGTATCATCTGAAACCTTATAGTCCACTGCTTCTAAAGCAACTTCTTCATATTTGTTATTTTTCTTTAGCGCTGTTAAACTAGCATTTACCACAATTCTTTTGAGCCAAGCGACAAACATACTATCGCTTTCTAAAGAAGATAATTTGGTGAAGGCTGTTAAAAACGCATCTTGCATGATATCTTCTGCCTCGGCCTGATTTTTTACAATTCGATACGAGGTATTAAACATCGCTTTATAGAATCGATTGTATATTTCTAGCTGCGCATTACGATCGTGATTGCGACATTTAGCAATCAACACCTCTGTATTTTCTTTGGTTAGTATCAATTAAATTGTTTTGTCTTTTATAAAGATACCTCAAAGCTAGATTTGTTACACTTTATCAAAGTTTTTTTTAAAAAAATGGCATAACAATTGACCTAGTATTTATAAAAAATATTGTGAAGCCTTATTATATAGGGTGTTTGACAAGTTTTGAGAAGATAATTAGAAACTATAAATAATGTCATTTTTACTTAGTGACAAAATGGCTTTGATATATACATATGACGAAAACCAAATTTACTACGCTTGACAGTTTGTCATTACAAGGAATAGATGAAGATGCAGAGTTGATCCCTTTAATGACTCCTGAAGACGAAGAAGAAATTAATAATGAAGAACTTCCTGAAGTTCTACCCATTTTACCTTTACGTAATACGGTACTTTTTCCTGGAGTTGTGATTCCTATCACAGCAGGAAGAGATAAATCAATTAAATTACTGGACGATGCTAATTTAGGTAATAAGACTATTGGAGTAGTGTCCCAAAAGGAAGAAGAAATAGAAAATCCGACTTCAAACGATATTAATCAAGTAGGAGTTGTTGCCCGAATTTTAAGAGTTTTAAAAATGCCTGACGGCAATACCACAGTAATTCTGCAAGGTAAAAAACGATTTGAAATTTCTGATATATTACAGGAAGAACCGTACATTAAAGCAAAGATTACAGCGGTTCCTGAAGCCCGACCCGCCAAAGAAAGTAAAGAGTTTGGAGCAATCATTGAGTCGATTAAAGAATTGGCTTTAGAAATTATTAAAGAAAGTCCTAACATCCCGTCAGAAGCTTCATTTGCTATCAAAAATATAGAGAGTAACTCGTTCTTAATCAATTTTGTATCTAGTAATCTTAATCTCCCGATCGGGGAAAAGCAGAAAATTTTAGAAATTAATGATCTGAAGGATCGAGCATTGTCTGCTCTAAAATATATGAATGTTGAATTCCAGAAGCTTGAATTACGTAATGATATTCAAAGCAAGGTTCAACATGACATGAGCAAGCAGCAAAGAGAATATTTCTTGCACCAGCAAATGAAAACTATTCAAGAAGAGCTTGGTGGGGTATCTCATGAAGATGAGATTGAAGAAATGAAGACGCGTAGTAAGGATAAAAAGTGGAGTAAAAAAGTTAAGGAGCACTTTGAGAAAGAACTTTCCAAAATGCGCAGGATGAACCCTCAGGTGGCCGAATATTCCATACAGCGTAATTACCTCGATCTCTTTTTGGATCTGCCATGGAACAAATTCTCTAAAGATAAGTTCGATCTCAAGCGTGCAATGAAAATTCTTGACAGAGATCATTACGGACTTGACGAGGTTAAAAAGCGAATTATAGAGTACTTAGCGGTACTTAAACTTCGTAATGATATGAAATCTCCCATTTTGTGTTTATATGGACCTCCGGGAGTTGGTAAAACCTCTTTGGGTAAATCTGTAGCAGAAGCTCTGGGTAGAGAATATGTTCGTATTTCATTAGGTGGTTTACGTGATGAAGCTGAGATCAGAGGGCATAGAAAGACGTATATCGGAGCAATGCCCGGACGAATCATTCAAAGTTTAAAAAAGGCTGGTACAAGTAATCCTGTTTTTGTTTTGGATGAGATTGATAAACTTTCTGCAGGGAATCAAGGGGATCCATCATCGGCATTACTTGAGGTATTAGATCCTGAACAAAATTCAGAATTTCATGATAACTTTTTGGAAATGGGATTTGATCTATCCAAAGTTATGTTCATAGCTACCTCTAATAGTCTAAACACTATTCAGCCTGCCTTGAGAGATCGTATGGAAATTATTAATGTAACCGGATATACGATTGAAGAAAAGGTTGAGATTGCCAAACAGCACTTGTTACCAAAACAATTAGTAGAACATGGTCTTGATAAAAGTCACCTCAAAATTGCTAAGGCGCAATTAGAAAAAATTGTCGAGGGTTACACGCGTGAGTCGGGGGTAAGAGGTCTCGAGAAACAAATTGCTAAAATGGTACGCTACGCTGCCAAGAATATTGCAATGGAAGAGGCATATAACATCAAAGTAACAAATGAGGATATTATTGAAATTTTAGGAGCTCCCAAACTAGAACGTGATAAATATGAAAATAATGATGTAGCTGGAGTCGTAACCGGGTTGGCATGGACAAGTGTTGGAGGGGATATTTTATTTATAGAATCTATTCTTTCTAAAGGTAAAGGAAACCTTACAATTACTGGAAATTTGGGGAAAGTAATGAAGGAATCCGCCACAATTGCGATGGAGTATATAAAAGCCAATGCAGATGAGCTAGGGATAGATCCTACTATTTTTGAAAAATATAATGTGCATATCCATGTACCCGAAGGTGCCACTCCGAAAGATGGCCCAAGTGCAGGTGTTACGATGCTTACATCCTTAGTGTCTTTATTTACGCAACGCAAAGTGAAGAAAAGTCTTGCTATGACTGGAGAGATTACCTTAAGAGGAAAGGTGTTGCCAGTAGGCGGAATTAAGGAAAAGATCCTGGCAGCAAAGCGCGCTAGAATCAAAGAGATTATGCTTTGTGAGGATAATCGACGTGACATCGATGAAATTAAACCTGAATATCTTAAAGGCTTGAAGTTTCATTATGTTAAAGAAATGAGCGAAGTTTTACAAACAGCGCTTACAAAAGAGAAAGTAAAAAATGCTAAGACATTATAATAATTAGCTTACTAGCATCAAAAAAACCGGTTTTAAGTAACCGGTTTTTTGATTCTACCTTTTTTTATTAGATATAATCTATGATTATGACAAAGATTCGACCAATACGGTGTTGTATTGCGTTATATTTTTTACAACCATATCACTACCTTTAACAACTGCTTCTAAGGGATGAATACCTGTACAAACCGGTAAATTTGTAGTTCTTGCCAAACGAGAATCCAGACCTCTAAGCATTGATCCACCACCTGTCAAATAAATTCCACTATCATAAATATCAGCAGATATTTCTGGCGGAATTGTGCTCAAGGTATCTATGATAGCATTCTCAATTTGTTGTATAGATTGATCAATACTTCTTGCAATATCACGATGAGATATTTCGATTTCTTTTGGTTTTCCGCTCAAAACATCCCGACCTCGAACTATTTTTTTTTCGGGAATGGTATCTAAAATCTCGGAAGCTGCACCCACGCTAATTTTGATTTCCTCTGCAGTGCTTTCTCCAATATGTAAATTGTGAAAATCCCGAATGTAGTTGGCTATATTTTCATTAAAGGTATTACCAGCTATTTTTACAGATTGACCACTAATAATTTTGCCCATACATATAACAGCAATTTCTGTGGTGCCACCGCCTATATCGATCACCATAGAACCTTTGGGTTGTAAGACATCAATACCACTACCTATCGCAGCAGCAACAGGTTCATGAATTAACAAAATTTTGTTTGCATTAAGTCTTTTGGCAGATTCCTTTACCGCTCTAATTTCTACATCGGTGCTTCCACATGGAATAGATATTATCATAGTGTAGGAAGAAGTGAAATAGGAGGAATGATGCGTTTTTACCAACTTAAAAAAAGAGGAAAGCATCATTTCAGCAGCTTCAAAATTAGCAATCATTCCATCCTTAAAGGGATAAAGCGTTTTTATGTTTTTATTAATTTTACCTCTCATCAAGCCTGCCTCTTTACCTGCTGCTCGAATTTTTCCGGTTAATTTATCAATTGCAAGTATCGAGGGGTGGGCAACGACTAATTTGCCATTGCATGTAATAAGTGTATTTGAGGTGCCAAGATCTATCGCAACTTTTTCATTTAAAAAATCAAAAAATCCCATACGTTCTAGTAGTTTTGTGGTTAAGTTTCCCTGAATTATTAAAGTTTAAAACTTTAATAATCCATTTCTATAACGTAAAGCGGTAGGGAGATATTGTTACGGGGTGTATAATGCTCTGTATATAAGGTTTTTGTGTATAAATTAGAGAACTGTTGATAAACAAGCTTAATCCTTATAATAATACATACATATTCTTTATATTTTTGTCATAAGATATAAGAGCGGTTAGCTGGGCATACTTACCTGACTAAGGTATACAAACAACAATTTAAGTTTGGAAAAAAAGATAATTATAGCGATTGACGGACACTCGTCCACTGGCAAAAGTACAGTAGCAAAGCAGCTGGCTAAGGCTTTAGGGTATATTTATGTAGACACAGGTGCTATGTATCGTGCGGTTACGCTGTATGCAATGAGAAAATGTTTTATAAACGATTCTCATTTTAATCAAGAAGCGATAGAACGTTATTTACCTTTTATCAATATAAAATTTAAGCTGAATAAAAAAACGGGAATTGCGGAAGTTCTTTTAAACAACGAAAATGTCGAAAATGAAATTCGAAAATTATCTGTTTCTAATAATGTAAGTCAAATTGCAGCTATTTCTCTAGTACGACAAAAATTAGTTCAACAACAAAAATTAATGGGGGCAGAGCGTGGCATTGTAATGGACGGCCGTGATATTGGAACCGTGGTTTTTCCGGACGCTGAATTAAAGATCTTTATGACCGCAACTGCTAAAGATCGTGCAGAACGTCGTTACAAAGAAATTACTGAGCGTGGTGAACAAGTGTCCTATGAGGATGTGCTTAAAAATGTGGTAAATCGTGATCACATAGATAGCACCCGCAAAGATTCTCCCTTACGTAAAGCAGATGATGCAATAACCATCGATAACTCTAATATGACTTTGGATGAGCAATTTCAGAAAATATTGGAACTTGCAAAACAAGCTGCTTCAACAAAAGAAGAGTAAAGCTAGAATTTATTAGCTATAACAGCGTCTTCTTTATAATCAGAACAGACGTAATAAGTTTGAGAAGGTCGTACCCATTCTATCAACCGTTTTGTTTTATCAAGTTCTTCGCTCCACAATATCAGCACTCGATTCAATCGTAGAACTAGATCACCAACCTCTTGATGTTGTGCTATAGATGGATCTGATATTTGGTAAAAATGTTTTTCCTCCACAACTTTGTAAGCTAAACCATCATTCAAAATTATTTGATCACGATATTCATAGATCACTTTAGTGTCGGACAAACACTGCGCAAATTGAATAGCAGGTAGTAAAAGTAAAAGTATAAGTAGTTTTTTCATCATAGAATCAGTATTTGAGCAAAATGCTAAATTACGGTTTTACCGCATGTGTACAAAATTTTATGTTAATTTTTTTATATAAGTTGTTGAAAGAAGGTTTTCTATCAATTATTTAAAATAAAAAAGTGGTTCGACAGTATTCTATCGAACCACTTTTAAAATTATCATTTTTTATTTAATTTTTGACTATCTGATGGTTTGAAACCTTCCCATTTATTGACAAGGTCAAAATGTACGAGCCTGATTCCAATTCTGATACAGCAATTACCTTTGATTCTAAGGCACCTTGACTAATAGTACGACCCAGTAAATCTCTTAAAATGAAATTACCATTGCGTCCATTAGTTGAGATATTCACTGTGTTCTCAAAACGTATAGGATTAGGATATAATCTAATTTTGAAAGCTTCAGTTGTTTCAAAATTATCTATAGATACTCCTCTGGAAGTCCCACCTATGGTAAATGTAGTGCTTTCTGATGCTCCAAAAGCTCCTCCCGAGGCGAGTGTAGTTGTGCCTGAGGTCAATGAATAGGAACCACTTCCGTAAGAACAACATATCCCGTCACCGTAAGAATCATTTATGGTAAACGTATAAGTTCCTGCATCTAAACATTCTGTTAGCGCGATAGTAGATCCATCTGGTTGACTGCCATACGTACCGCCGGATGCAACCACCTGACTTGAAGCATTGGTGATTTGCCAGCTAGTTTCTTCTGGATAATTATCAAGCGTAATACTGAGATTTACATCAGTACAAGATGGAGGATTCACGACATTAGAACTCAGACTAACAGCATCAATTGCTATATCACTTTGCCATGTTGTACCTGAAATACCTACAAAGCGCAGTTGTATAGAGGAACCTATATAGCTGCTTAAATTTACTGTAGCATCTAGCCAACTGTTACCTTGGTTTCCTGATTTGAACCATTCTTGTGACCATGTTGAACCATTATCGTTACTTACTTCAATTGCTAAACTTCCTAAGGAAGCTGCTCCGTACATATGATATTTAAAATTAAAATTGGCAACAGTTAATCCATTTAGATCAAAGCAGCCCGAAGTCAGAATTGCTTTTTTATTAGGATAGCCTGTACCGTTTCCAGAAGCTTCCAGATAAATATAGTACGTACCACTACTAGCAGAAGAAGGTCCTGTATTAGATGAAGGCGTACCATTTGCATCAATTGTCCAGTTGATATTATCTGCGGTTGATTGCGTCCAGGTACCTAAAGTATTTTCAAAACTTTCATTATAAGGATAACTTGTGATGCCTGCTGTACATCCACTTCCTCCTGTACCGGGTAGTGTGTTAAAAGTAGCTGTGTTACTATCTCCTGAAATATTACCAGCTGCATCTTTTGCTCGTACTTTAAAGGAGTAGGCAGTATTAGTGGTCAAACCAGTAACTACATAAGAATTTGTAGTACTTGACGCAAATAGGGAGGTTCCGTTATAAATATCATAGCCTGTCACACCAACATTATCTGTGGAAGCATTCCAATTTAATGTTGCACTTGTCTGAGTAATATTGCTCGCTGCTAAACTCGTAGGAGCGGTAGGTGCTTGTGTGTCACTGGAGCCACCAGTGATGGTAAAGTTAGCATTTGAAATATCAAAAAAGATGTTTCCGGACCCTCGTACCATAATTCTGTTTTGTGTACCTTGAATATTTGGAACCGTAATCGTTTGTGAACCATCATTGGCAACCGCAGTCGCAAGTGTTTGCGTATAGGTATCTCCTCCATCGGTTGACAATAAAATATCTACATTAGCCGTATTAACTCCGTTAGCAGTAGTTCCCGCCACATCCCAAGTAACTGTTTGCGTAGATCCAGCTGACCAACTAACTGCGGTATTTGGTGATGTAAGGAGGAATGGTCCTGCGTTAGCAGTAACATTTACTCTCATATCATCACTATTATTTCCTGCACCACCTACTTTATTATCACGAACTGTCAATCTAAAGTTTAGTGCTCGAGTAACATTTGGCACGGCTTCCCATTGCCAAGATGTAGCTCCAGTCTTAATTGTTGATAATCTAGGTAAATAACGTTGATTAGAGGTAGAGGGGTTATTAGATCTAAAGGAAACACCTGTAGTTCCGTTAACACTTGGATAAGTAGTAGCAGCATTATTTTCGTCAGCCTGCTCCCAGCAATACGTTAGGCTATCACCATTAGCATCAGATGCCTGACCGGTTAATACAAATGGAGTACCTCTTGGAATCGTATAATCAGCACCAGCGTTAACCACCGGAATTGCATTTCCGGTTGCAGTGTTTATTTGACAAGATGTACTTTTTACGTAATTGGTTACCTGTTGTATAGAAAAGAAATGGAAATATGGATCACTGTTTTGCTGCACGTCTGTAGCTCCTGTGATTCCTGCATATCCCATTATTGTTGAACCACTACCAGGCTCAAAATGAGCATTCGTGCTTTCGTTACGAAATGAAAAGGTATGGTTTGCTCCAAACTGATGACCAATCTCGTGAGCAACATAATCGATATCAAAAGCGTCTCCCTGAGGTGTACTTCTAGAAGTAAATCCACTTCCTTTACTTCCATTCACACAAACGCAACCGATACAGCCTGCATTACCATTATCACCTGCTTTTGCAAACAAATGTCCGATATCATAATTTGCCTCTCCGATCACACTTGTCAATGTGGATTGCAATTCACTATTAAAGTTACCTCCATAAGGATCGGTACTTGCATTTGTGTAAACAACATCATCGTTATTTGCGATAAGTACCATGGTTACGGCAAAATCATTTTCAAAAACTCCATTTACACGAGTCATAGTTGCATTGATTGCTGCCATAGCTCCGGCCTTTGTACCTCCGTGAAACTGTGTATATTCACCATTGGTAGAAACAGCCAATCGATAGGTACGTAAGGTACTATCATCAGCATTCCTCGTCATGTTAGAAGCACGTTGTGTAGATTCTTTTTCCTCTACCATACATCTAAGATTATTTAAAGTCGCTGGTTTGTCTTTTCTCTGATATACAGCGTACACACCATTAGCAGTAAACGGCTCTATAAATACGGCATCAGAATTTCCACCTAATCGCATACTTTGCAGACCGTTTGGAGAAATACTAAACCGTATTATTTTACTTTGATCATCCAGGCCCTGACCTGCATATGATTTAATGTTGGGATATTTTGCAGCCAAATCGGGATGCATTACCGGCGCTTCAACGACGCTATACGACTCTAACTCTCCTGTAGCATTAGGGAATTGAACGATTGCTGAAGGTCGATTCGAAGATTTGCCACGTATTGGTAGATCTTGTAACATGGTATTCATCTGTTCAATATCCAGACTGAACAATAAATTTCCTGGTACTTCTTGATTAACTACCTGAGCAGTATTTCTAGAGCTTTGAACTCTGTTCCACGGATTGACTTGGGAAAAACCAATACTTGTAAGGAACAAAATTGTTAAAAAAGATAATTTTGTTTTCATTATTTGTAGATGTTTGTGTTTGTAGACTACAAATATATAAATAAAGCAAGTTAATACTTAATTTATTAGAATATTGTAAGTTAAAATTGAATAATTATATGAAATTCTCAATTTAACTACGGTTTTACCATACTTACTTTAGTTTAGAGCAAAAAAAGACCGCAAATTTCGCGGTCCTTTCATTGTACATTTGTTCCTATATTATATATTAGGAATAATCAACTCTTGATCAGGGTGAATTACGTCCGGATTTTTGAGAATCGAACGATTTGCCTCAAAAATAGCCGTATATTTCATCGGATCCTTATAATAATGCTTTGCAATTTTACTTAAGGACTCTCCTTTTTTTACGGTATGTTTATGATAGATAGAGGAGTCAGCTACTTTTATGTCAGCTTGTATGTCTGATGGGTTTTCGCCTCCAATTTGTTTTATTTTATCCCAAAGTATATTTTTTTCGTACTGTGTTTGAGTGGTTCCGTTAATTTTTAGAACTCCATTTTCTTCTTGTACATCGCCATTTTGAACATTTAGTTGCTCTCCCAAGTCTAAAACTTCTTGATATTTAGATTTAACCATTTTTATAAATTTAGCGTTAATAGTAGTATTCATTCAAATATACTGTTATATATATATCGTGTATGTGAAAATTTATACAAAAAAAATTAAATTATCGATGAAATACAAAATTTATCTATATTCGGTTTAAAAATAAGAGCTACTTATGTTTCGTAAGCGATACTATTATATTATAGAATTACAATATTTGGGATTTAGATACCATGGGTGGCAAAAACAGCCTAAGGTAAATACATTACAACGCATGACCGAGAGAACAGTGGCTTATGTTTTAGGACATACGAATTTTAAAATTTTAGCTTCAGGAAGGACAGATGCCAAAGTCTCTGCTAACTGTACATTTGTAGAACTCTTTGTGGATAATGAAGACCTTCAGCCTGATTTTTTTGAGGAGTTTAATGCTAATCTTCCTCAGGACATTCGTGCATTATCTATAAAAGAGACGGATGCGAATTTTAATATCATTCAGCACCCAAAATTAAAAGAGTATATTTATTTTTTCTCCTTTGGTAAAAAGTTTCACCCTTTTTGCTCCCCTTTTATGCTTTACTATAAAAGCCAGTTGGATATCCAGAAAATGCAAGAAGCGGCTAAGTTATTTGAAGGAAACCACGATTTTAGAAGCTATTGCCATCGACCTACCAAGGATACGGTTACAAATGGATCTATTGAGGTATGCGAAATAGTAAAAAACGATATCTATACCGCCAATTTTTTCCCTGAAGATAGTTATATGCTTCGAGTCAAAGGATTGGGATTTAAAAGGAATCAAATTCGGTTGATGATGGGCGCTCTGTTAGATGTAGGCTCAGGAAAAATCGATATAGCGTTTATAAAAAGTACCCTCAATCCTGAAATGGATCGCATTCCGTTAGAACACATAGCACCGGGATCGGGTTTAATGCTTAATTCTGTTGAATTTTTAGATACTATATAATTATTGAATATCATCCTGTTTAAGGGCAGCAAGCGCAACTTTTATCACATTATAGGGGATAGCCTCATCAAAATACTCATAAAAAGCCTTCAACGTATCCGGATTATTTAGTTCAGTTTGTGCTTTTTTGACTGCTTCAAAATCAGCCGAATCAACTAAGCTTCGATAACGAATCGTTTCTCCTGCTTCAGAAAGCTTAAGGAGATGTGAAAGAATGGTACTTTCGGTTAATTTTCGTTCTTGAGCCATCTCGGGAATAGTTAAACCCTCACGATATGCGGCTAAGGTTTCTCCTAAAGTATTACTTTTTTTCTTTTTCTTTGGTTTCTTTTTTACAGTAAATGCTCTTATTTCTTTAATGAAATCGTAACCGTAATCCTGCATTTTCTGTCTTCCAACCCCATTAATTTGCATGAACTCTGCATCGGTTGTTGGACGTACCTGTTCCATCTCTTTTAAGGTAGCATCATTAAAAATTTGATATGCTGGAATAGCTGCCTTTTTTGCCAAAGATAAACGCAGTGACCGCAGTCGCTCAAACAGGCTCGTGGCATCTTTTAATTTAGTTGCCGATGTGTTATACTGCTCTTTTTCCTTTATGCTGGCCAGGTTTGCTAATTGTACCTGTTCTTTCTCAAAAAGTACTTTCTTGGATAATGCAGTAAGTTTGAGTCGGTTTTTTTGATGAAAAGCGATTTCAATATACCCCAGGTTCATTAATTGTATAAAGTAGTATTGCCAATCCAACCATGAAATTTCCTTGGCGATACCATAAACGGTAAGTTGCTGGTAGTTTCGATCCAAGACAACTGCATTTTTGGCACCTCGAATCACATCAATAACTGTACTTATGGGTTCACTTTCTTTAAGTCGAGCAACCGCCGATAAGGCTTTCTGTGCCAGTAGCGTACCATCTATAAAATCAGGGGGGTTCTTGCAAACATCACAGTTTCCGCAATCCTCTTCGATTAATTCTCCGAAATAACTAAGTAATATTTTACGTCGGCAGGTAAGTGCCTCGGCGTATTGTTTCATTCGTTCCAGCTTGGCTTCCTGTACTTCTTTATTACCCGATGTCGTATTAAATTTCTGGAGCTGGATAATATCGGCGTAACTATGAAACAGTAGTGTAGAGGAGGGGAGTCCGTCACGTCCTGCTCTCCCTATTTCTTGATAATAACTCTCCAGATTTTTAGGTAAATTGTAATGAATTACCCAACGTACATTCGATTTATCGATCCCCATACCGAAGGCAATGGTTGCACAGACAATGGGTAACGTATCATTAACAAAATCTTCCTGAACTTTTGATCGTTGTTCATGTGACATTCCCGCATGATAAGCTGCAGCCTTGAATCCATTCGCTTCAAGTTTCCCAGCCAATTCCTCGGTAGTTTTACGGCTCAAGCAATATACAATTCCGCTGCTATCAGAATGTAAATCGATAAATTCTACAATTTGATCAATTCGTTTATTTGCAGGCCGTACTTCTAAAGCCAAATTTTGTCTGTCAAATGAAGCCAAGTGTTGTGTTGCATGCGGTATATTAAGTTGATTACAGATATCTGCACGTGTGGCTTTGTCTGCTGTAGCTGTTAATGCGATTATGGGAACTCCAGCATATTTATTTTTCAAGTATCCCAATTGTTTATAGGCAGGACGAAAATCATGTCCCCAGGATGAAATACAATGCGCTTCATCAATGGCGATCAAACTGATAGGAATAGAAGATAATTCTTCCTGTAAAAAGGATAGACTTTCTGGTGCAACGTATAATAGTTTTAATGTTTTTTCCTTTAATTGTTTAAAAATTAAAGTTTGTTCAGATTCTGTTTGGCTGCTATTTAAATAGACTGCCGGTATACCATTTGCAACGAGTCCGTCGACCTGATCTTTCATCAAGGCTATCAAAGGAGAAATTACGATGGTAATGTTGGGAAGGAGTAAGGCAGGTAACTGAAAACAAATAGATTTACCTCCACCCGTAGGCATAATTACAAGGTTATCTTCTCCTTTAAAAACGGAAGAAATAATCTTTTCTTGTAGCGGTCTAAAACTTTCGTAACCGAAATATTCTTTTAAAGTTTCTTTGATTTTTTTTAATTCTGGCATAGGTGCGCAAAGGAACAAAATTTGAACACATTCTAAAGAAAGGAATTCGAAATTTATTTAAAATGACGAACTTGCAATCAGTATTATAAAATCATATAAATTCTTTGACTAAGTTTGCGCTATCCTTAGTTTAAACATAATATTTTGGATAAATGATGAGAAAGCCTAAGCATAAAAAAAGAAAGAAGAAAGTAACGCATCTTAATCAAATTCCCGGTGCTTTGGTGTATACCGGAGAGAAAGAATCGCAAGATGTGGTTGTTGAAGTTATAAACTATAATACAGATTTTTACGGAAGAAAAGATTCCAGAACCGTAGAAGATGCCTTTGATTTTAAAGGAACAGAACATATTACATGGATAAATGTTAATGGTCTGAGCGCGATAAATGAAATTGAAAAGCTTGGACAACATTACGATTTACATCCCTTAATTCTGGAAGACATTGTTTCTACTCAGCAACGGCCCAAAATTGACGAATACAGTAATTATCTTTTTATTGTTTTCAAAATGCTCTATTTCAACGAGGATAATGAATTTGTAGCTGAGCATATGAGTTTAGTCCTGGGAGAAGATTTTGTTCTTACCTTTCAAGAGGCCGATGGTGATGTTTTTAACTCTTTGAGAGATCGTATTGCGAATGCAAAAGGAAGAATTCGTTCTGCAGGTGCAGACTATTTGATGTTTGCAATACTCGATGCTGTGGTGGATAATTATTTTGTGATTATCGATACTATGGGAGATAAAATAGAAGTGTTGGAGGACACCCTATTTTCACAAAGAACAGACGACGGACTTACTCAGGAGATACAAGATCTGAAGAAGGAAATTTTGAAGATCAGAAGATCTGTTTTTCCATTACGCGAAGTAATTCATCGTATAGAGAGTTTGGATACGCCTTTGATTGAAGATAAAACTCAAAATTACTTAAGAGACCTGTATGACCATATCATACAAGTTTCAGAAAACATTGACATCTACCGAGAGATGATTTGGGGTCTTATGGATATGTATATGACCACTATTAGTAACCGTATGAATGAAGTCATGAAAGTATTGACCATTATGGCATCCATTTTTATACCGTTGACTTTTATGGCAGGGATTTATGGGATGAATTTTGACTATATACCGGAGTTAAAACTTAAGTATGGTTATTTTTATCTCTGGGGAGCTATGATACTTGTGTTTGTAGGATTGTTATATTATTTTAAAAGAAAAAAATGGTTGTAAGGTTAGCTATCGCTAGCAAATAAATCTGAGCTTAAATAGCGGTCACCACGATCGCAAATTATGGCTACAATAACTCCGCGATCTAACGTATTAGCTAATTTTAAAGCTGCTGTGACTGCACCACCACTACTCATACCTGAGAACACACCTTCTTCTTTGGCTAGTCGTCTTGCCATTTCGCCTGCTTCTTTTTCGCTAACCTCGATTACCTGATCAACTTTCTTTGGATTAAAAATTTTAGGTAAATATTCTTTGGGCCATTTGCGGATTCCCGGTATGCTTGAGTTGTCTGTGGGTTGCACACCTACAATTTGAACGTCTTTAGATTGTTCTTTGAGAAAAGTAGACGTTCCCATAATAGTTCCTGTAGTGCCCATTGAAGAAACGAAATGTGTGACAGTACCATCAGTATCTCGCCAAATTTCGGGTCCGGTAGTCTTGTAGTGTGATTTCCAGTTATCATCATTTCCAAATTGATTGAGCATAATATAACCTTCATTCTTGACTTTTGATTCAGCATAGTCACGTGCACCTTCAATCCCAATATCCTTTGATGTCAGGGTAACTTTGGCACCATAGGCTCGCATTGTTTGCACTCTTTCTTTTGTGGCATTTTCCGGCATAACTAATTCGATCGAAAGCTTAAAAATTCCGGCAATCATCGCAAGGGCAATACCCGTATTTCCACTGGTAGCTTCAATTAGATTAGAAGTCGAATCAATTTCGCCACGATCCAAAGCAGACTTAATCATATTGTATGCAGCTCGATCTTTTACGCTACCTCCCGGATTATGACCTTCCAGCTTTAGAAATAGAGAAATATTTGGATTAGAAATTAAGGAAGTAGCTTTAATCAGGGGAGTATTTCCGATCAAGTTTAAAATAGTATCAGCCATTATAACGCTTTTTTAATCTTTATTTCTGAGGTATTTGAAATAATTGAATTTTCCGGAACCGAACTTGTTATCCATGTATTTCCGCCAATGATACTATTAGTACCTATAACCGTGTCTCCACCTAGTATTGTAGCATTAGCATAAATAGTCACGTTGTTTTCAATCGTTGGGTGTCGTTTAGTATTTCGAAGTTTTCTATCCACATAGAGCCCACCCAGAGTCACTCCTTGATACATATTAACGTGATCTTTGATTATTACCGTCTCGCCGATTACTATCCCGGTAGCATGATCAATAAAAAATGAATCTCCAATCGTGGCTCCTGGATGAATATCCGTTCCACTCAATCGATGTGCATACTCTGTCATTAGCCTAGGGACTAACGGGAGGCCAAATTTAAGTAGCTGATGGCTCAATCTGTAGATGGCAATGGCATAAAAACCCGGATACGCCATATAAACTTCTTCAATAGAATTTGCAGCAGGATCATTTTTCATAAATGCCTGAGCATCCCGATTCAACTTTGTCAAAATTGTAGGTAAACACTCAAGATAGGATTGCCAAATTTTACTACAAGGTTTTTCAATTTCCCAACAAGCGAGGTCTACAAGTTCTTCAAAGGTATTTTCTAAAAGATTTACGTTTTTTGCAACTACTGTATCCGTATCAAAGAGTGTATAAAATAAAAGATTGGTGAAATACTCTGTCTTCTCTTTTAATTTTAACTTTAAATTCGGATTTTTCTTTTGTTCCTTTATCTTAGCTATTATTGCTGCTCTTTCTTCAGTCATATTAGACAAATCTTTAACAGTAAAGATATAGATAATCTTCACAATTCTGTTTGATTAATCCATAAAACCTTATGGGAAGCTATCATTACTTTAAAGTTTCGTTAATAGTGAATTTAAAAGCTATATTTTAGTATTTTTAGGTCAAAGATACCCTCTATGCAACAAGTACCCGAGTCAATTTTCTCGTTCCTAAATGATCTAAAAAAAAATAATGACAGGGACTGGATGTCCGAAAATAAGACGCGTTATAAAGAAGGGGAAACACACTTAAAAAGATTTTACGAAACAATTAAGGATAAACTCAATGAGAAGGATGAGATAGAAAAAGTTAAAATTTTTAGGATCAACAGAGATATACGCTTTAGTAAAGATAAAACACCTTATAATATTCATCGCAGTGCAAGTTTTAGCAGAGCTGGTTTGCAAAGACGTGGTGGGTATTATCTACGTATTGAAGCTGGTAACAGCCGAGTTGCAGGTGGATTTTTTAACCCTAATCCTCAAGATCTTTTAAGAATACGGAAAGAATTTTCCTTAGATGATAGTGAAATTCGTGAAATATTGGAACAAAAAGATTTTAAGAAGGCTTTTGATGGGTTTAGCACATTGAATCAGGTTAAAACTGCACCAAAAGGATTTAATAAGGACCATCCGGCTATTGATTTAATTCGTAATAAATCGTTTGTGGTTTCTCATGCTTTTACGGATCAGGAAGTTTTGGCTCCAGACTTTGCTGACAATGTTATATATCATTATGAATTATTACGACCTTTTTTTGATTATATGAGTGATGTTTTGACAACAGATTTAAATGGGGAACCCTTGGTTTAAGATATACATAATATAATTAAAATGATTACTATGAAAAGAATTGCGATAAATGGATTTGGAAGAATAGGAAGAGCTGCTCTCAAAATATTAATGGAGGATCCTGATTACGAGATTGTTGCTGTTAATGACCTTATGCCAATTGAATCTGCTAGCTACTTACTCAAATATGATAGCGTGTATGGTATTTATGATAAAGAGGTAAGTGTAGCCAACGATAAGCTGAAAGTCGGTGAGCATTTAATTCATTTTTTCAATGAAAAAGATCCAGCACAACTTCCTTGGAAAGAAAATGCCGTCGACATTGTGATTGAAAGTACCGGTTTTTTTACAAAAAGAGAGGACGCCGAAAAACACATATATGCCGGAGCCACAAATGTTATTATTTCTGGACCCACCAAGAGTAAAGATACTCCGATGGTTGTTCACGGTGTGAATACCAAAGAAGGAAAAACTGCGATTTTTTCCTGTGCCAGTTGCACCACCAATAATATAAGTCCCGTAGTTGAGATTTTAGGAAGAAGAATTGGAATTCAAAAAGCCATTTTGAATACAATCCACGCCTACACAGCGTCCCAATCATTGGTTGATGGTTCATCAAAGAAAAATCCACGTATGGGTAGAGCAGGAGCAATCAATCTAACACCGACTTCGACCGGTGCGGCAATTGCCACGACAAAAGTGTTGCCAGAGTTTGAAGGTAAGTTTGATGGGGTCGCTATACGAACACCTGTTCCTGTTGGATCTGTAAGTGATGTTACATTTATTGCAGCACGTAATACCAGTCCGGAAGAAATAAATAAAATTTTACAGGAAGAAGCTATCACTGATCGCTATGCAGAAGTGCTGGATATCACGTACGAACCTATAGTTTCTTCAGACATTAAACAAAACACGTACGCATCTGTTGTGGATGCATCCATGACAAGAGTTGTCGATGGAGATTTGGTAAAACTTATGATTTGGTATGATAATGAGTGGGGTTTTACCAGTCAAATGATCAGGCAGCTAAAAGAAATTTAGACAAAAAATTATTAATTAAAAAGCCGTATGAATTAGTTTCATACGGCTTTTTATATACTAGCTTATAAAATCAAATAATACGTTTTATTACTCTCAGTTTATGGGTGTGTGTGCGTTTTTCAGTATTGAAGATTCCGGTATGATCCAGACGATCTACCCGCACATGACCGTGTGCATGGATTATATAATTATCTTGCATAATAATGCCCACATGTGTTATGGCACCCTCATCATTATCAAAAAAAGCTAAATCTCCGGGTTCACTTTCCTCAATAAAGCTTAAAGCTTCACCTTGAGTGGCTTGTTGAGAGGCATCTCTAAGTAGTTTATAGCCATTTAATTTATAAACCATTTGCGTGAAACCACTACAATCAATTCCAAATATAGTTTTACCACCCCACAAATACGGTGCGTTAAGAAATAAATAGGCAGTTTCTACCAGTTTACTTTTTGCACCTGTTTTTTCAATACGAATACCATCATAGCTGTGTCTGAAAACGTCTAAAGCTACTAAAGATGAACCAAATGGAATTGGTAAGAGTTGTTTGTTTTCAGTACTTACAAATTCAACCATATCGCCAACCAAACTTACTGGTTTGTCCGCTATATCTTTATAGGTAGCTTCATCAATTTCCAGATATTGCTTATTATCTATCCAACCTTCATACTTATCGAAAGCTAGTCTAATGCGACTCCATTTTTTTCGTTGTTCCAAAACTTTGAAATGCTCGCCATAAAAAACCTGAGAAACCATTTCACTTGGATCTCTAGGCTCAAAACGCAGAGGAACAATGCTAAGATTGCAAATACCGTATTGCATGTAAATGTTATAAGTTAATTAATCTTATGATTTTGCTACATGCGCTCAATAACCATTGCAGAAGCACCACCACCACCGTTGCAAATTGCAGCGGCACCAATTTTACCATTGTTTTGATCTAAAACATTCATTAAGGTGATTAAAATTCTAACACCCGAACATCCCAGAGGGTGTCCTAAAGAAACAGCTCCACCATTTACATTAGTATTTTCACAGTTTAATCCAAGAATTTTCATATTGGCAAGACCTACAACAGAAAATGCTTCATTAAACTCGAAGTAATCCACTTCATCTAATGAAATCCCTGCTTTAGATATAGCTTTAGGTAAAGCTTTTGAAGGTGCAGTAGTAAACCAAACCGGCTCATGCGCTGCATCAGCATATGATTTAATTTTCACTAGTGGTGTTAACCCTAGCTCATTTGCTTTGTCGGCACTCATTACTATTACTGCACCGGCACCATCATTTATTGTCGAAGCATTGGCAGCAGTTACCGTACCATCTTTAGAAAAAGCCGGACGTAAAGATGGGATCTTATCCATTTTCACATTCTTAAATTCTTCATCTTGCGACACCATTACAGGCTCTCCTCTTCGTTGCGGAACTGCTACAGGAACTACTTCATTATCAAATTTACCTTCGTCCCAAGCCTTTGCAGAACGCTTATAAGATTCAATAGCAAAAGCATCCTGATCCTCTCTGGAAAATTCATATTCCTTAGCGCATAAATCTGCACAAACTCCCATTGCATTATGATCATATGCATCAACTAAACCATCTTTTTGCATGCCATCTTCCAGTGTTTGAGGGCCGAATTTATGTCCATTTCTCAAGCGTACATAATGAGGAATCAAGCTCATGTTCTCCATACCACCCGCTACAACAATATCTGCATCACCCAGCGCAATAGATTGTGCAGCTTGCATCACCGCTTTCATACCACTTGCACAAACTTTGTTAATGGTAGTACAAGGAACTTCAAATCCAATACCGGCAGCAATGGCGGCTTGTCTTGCAGGAGCTTGACCATTACCAGCTTGTACAACATTACCCATGATAACTTCCTGTACCATTTCAGGTTTAAGATTAATTTTGTCCAAAGCACCTTTGATTGCAGTAGCACCTAATTGAACAGCAGGTACTGTCGACAGGCTTCCCATAAAACTTCCAATCGGCGTACGTGCAGCCGATACTATTACAACTTCTTTACTCATTATATAGATTTTAAAATGTGTGTATTGTTATTTTGCGAATTTAAGGATTTTTGTAGGATTTGCATAAGGAAGTTACCAACAGTCTCATGCTATCAGTACTCTCATAATTTTTAGTACTTTTGATTAAATAAATGAATCCGCTCTAGTGAAAAATTTTTTGAATCAGCTTTATAAAAATCAGTCATACATTTATAAAGCGCTATTATTTATCTGTGCTTCTTTTTTAATCGTATACATATTTCCTAAAGGAGGCGTGTTTAAGTACGAATTCACCAAAGGAAAGCCCTGGCAATACGATAACTTATATGCGCCTTTTGATTTTGCTATAGCAAAAACGCCTGAAGAAGTAGCCGCTGATAAGGCAAAAATCGCAGAGAATAGCATTCCGTACTTTGAGTATGATACCGTAATTGCTAATAGAGCTAAACAGGCATTTTCAGAGACTTTTGCTTCCAACCTTAAGGTATTGGATTTAAGTAGTTCTGGGGATCAGGCTAGACTTTTTGGACGTGTCTTACTAAATGATATCTATCGTTACGGTGTTTTAGAAGAGCGTTATGCATACGATGAAAAAAGACAGATATATTTAAATAAAGGTAATCAGGCGGAGGCGGTTTCTTACGGACAATTACTTACATCGGACCAACTTACGAGTTTGATAAACTCTAGAATAGACAATAGTGAATACGCAAAATTCAAAAATGGATTTATAGCGTTGTTCTATGATTTAGTTAGCCCAAATGTTCGACTGAACAGAGAATTAACAGAAAGTAGCTTACAAAATGAGATAGATAAAGTACTTACTACCCGGGGTAGTGTATCCAAAAATAGTAGGATAATTGCCAAAGGCGAAGTGGTCGAGGGTATCAAACTACAAATGTTGATATCGCTCAAATCCGAATATGAATCTCAAGTCTGGAGTGATAAAAATTTTTACTGGATTGTTGTCGGCTATAGTGTCTTAGTTTCTCTTGCGTTGTTGATGCTTCTATTATTTTTGAGAAAGTACAGGAAAGATATTTTTGATAATAATGCGCAAGTAACATTTATTATATTTAATGTGCTTGTAATGGTTATTGTAACAACTCTGGTTGTAAAATATAAAGCTAATTACATTTATATTGTACCGCTAAGTATATTGCCATTAGTTTTAAAAGCATTTTTTGATTCTAGAGTAGGTCTGTTTACGCATGTTATTACTGTTTTGATCCTGGGTTTTGTGGTTCCTAATAGTTATGAGTATACTTTTTTGCAGATTATTGCAGGTATCGTGACTATTCTGACGATCTCCGAATCTTTTAGACGGGCTAATTTATTTTTGTCAGTTGGACAAATTACGACGAACTATATCTTAGCGTATATTGCGTTTCATCTGATTCATGAAGGTAACGTAAACACAATTGATTGGACTACAGTTCTGTTCTTTGTTCTTGGTGGATTGGCCACACTTATGGTACATCCTCTTATTTATGCTTATGAGAAAATATTCGGATTAGTTTCTGATGTTTCATTATTAGAACTCAGTGATACCAATTCTAAATTACTAAAAGAGCTTTCTGATAAGGCACCGGGCACTTTTCATCATTCCTTAAATGTAGCTAATATAGCGGAAGCTGCTGCTAATGAAATTGGTGCGAACTCTATGTTGGTTAGGGTAGGAGCTTTATATCATGATATTGGGAAAATGGCAAATCCAACATTTTTCACAGAGAATCAATCGGCTTCCGGAAATGCGCATGATGTATTATCTGCAAAAGAAAGTGCCAAAATTATTATAGACCATGTAATTAGAGGGGTAGAAATTGCAAAGCGAAATAAATTACCCGATCGAATTATTGATTTTATTCGAACGCATCACGGTACGAGTACGGTTTATTATTTCTATAGTAAAGAAAAAGAAGTAAACGACAATGTTTTGATTCAGGATTTTCAATATCCGGGACCTAAGCCTTTTTCTAAAGAAACTGCCATCTTAATGATGAGTGATAGTGTCGAAGCAGCTTCAAAGAGTTTAAAAAATCCTACCAGTAGTTTAATCGATACTTTTGTCGAAAAAATTATCAATAAGCAAATGGCCGAGGGTCAATTTTTAAATTCTAATATAACCTTTAAAGAAATACAACAGGTTAAAAAGGTTTTTAAACGAAAATTAACAAATATCTATCATTTGAGAATTGAGTATCCCGAATAAAAAGAAACGTACGTCAAAAGTAAAAGGTACCACTAAAGCTTATAAATACTTTTTATCCATCCAAAAAGTTCCGAAGGGAATTAGCGAACAAATAAGAACAATTCCTAAAGTTTTACCATTCCAGTTTTTATCTGATTTTACTAAAACTGCCAGAGCTACATAGGCTACAAAGAGGATACCATGTGCCATACCCACAGTTTTGTTAGCTTCTGGCATGTCCATTAAATATTTAAGTGGCATGGTAACAAAAAGAATCAGTAGAAATGAAATTCCCTCAAGGTAACTAACAATTTTGAACGTGCTGATCATGTATTTGTAATTTTTTTAAAGGAGACTAAAAATTGCAATTGCGTAGAGATAAAATCGTACAAAACGAAGTAAACCAAAGAGTAAATACCCGATAAAGGAATACTTAATCATTCCAGCAGCGATACTTGTCATTGAAAAAGGGATAGGAAGTAAAGCACCAACAATAATTAAAAAGCCACCCCATTTACGAGTGTTTTTAATGTGTTTAGCCATCTTTATTTCTAAATAATCATGCATAGCCGGAATTTTGGTAATTGATTTACCAATGAAATAAGAAATGATACCACCGATATAAGAGAGCAGTGCCAATATAGATAGATATAGTATAGGGGTTGTTGCTTTGTCACTCCAGGCAATAAAAATTTCTGGAGGTACAAGTCCTAAAAAGGACTCTGAAGCAAAAAATACAGCGAAAACCACATAATCTGAATAATTCTCAGTTACATATAATAATACATCGTTTACATTTATTACAAAGTAATTTACGAACAAAAGAGCAGCTATAAAAAGAAGGATAGGGGGTAAGGCCTTCTTTATACTCAATCCTAAAAACTTATAAAACCCTGTATAAGTATAGTATTGGTGAAGCAGCTGTAGTTTGCTCTTTTTTTCAGATCTGGTATTACTCTTCATATTCTTTTTCTGATCGTTTTTCAATGGTGCAAAAATAAGTTTTATACATGTTTTATGAGGTATAAATACAGCTATTTTTTAAGCAAAATCTAATAAATTAATCTAAAAAAAAGTTAATCTTTTCTTTTTGTATGAATAACGGTAAAAACTAAAATTAATTTGATTTTTTTACACAAAAAACCCTAACTAAAAGATAGCTAGGGTACATGTGTTTAAGATATTGAAGTCTTAAGCGTTCAGTGCGTCTCTATACTCTTTAAGATCAGCCACATTCATTTTATTTGTTAAGTCTTTAAATAAGGAGACCATATACGAAAGACTCTCAACAGGATCCAACGCATCTTGTGAGCCTGTAGTATTATCTGTTTGCTCCTTATCCTCTCCATCTCCTTCTTCTTGGATAGGTTCATCTTCAGGAATTGGAATAAGGAAGCTATCATTCTCTTCTATATGCTCATACGCATAACGCAAGACCTTTACTGCTAAAGGGATTTGTTCCTCAATTGCATAGGTACGCAATTCCTTTAAATCCTCAATTAATGTATTAGTAATGATACCTGAACGATTTAAATCTGCTAAGATTTTATCGATTAATTGCAATGCCTTTTTATTTTCCAAAGAAGTTAATTTATAATGATGGTTAAAAATTCTGCTGCAAATTTACTTCTAATTACCTTTTTTATAAAATGTTTTTAGGATTTATTTCGAAATAAGAATTTTGAAATAAATCTAATTTCTCTCAATTACCAAAATCCTGGTATTCACTTACGGCTTATCTATCGCGGGAAGTACCGATATTCCTGCAAAAGTTTGAGGTTTAACCGTAGCGATTTATCTACTGAACTTAGTATCTTTGAGAAGTATTCCAATTACAATTTTTCCCTTACTTTTTTTGTTTTCCCCTTAAACTTACCTCCCTTGAATACAGGAGGTAAGTTCTTCATTTTTTATACTTTAATAGCTGTTTTTTGAAGCATCCTACTCCTATAAGTCTATACGAGCAGTGATGATTTAGATTCATCATTGTTTTTTGGCGAAACAAATAAACTTTAACAATTGCCTGAACTACCTGTATTATAAATAGTTAAGAGATGTTTGCGTCTTTTTTGAATGGCAAATAATAATAAAAGGAATAGTTATTGATTATTTTGAATTGTAAAAAAAAATTGTACATTGTAATATTATCTAATGTTTACTAAATTTGCCCTTTAGCAAGCAAAATTAGATCCCAAATTTAAAATAAAATGAATTTAAACTGTAAAAACGGAATTTTACTACTACTTATCTTCACCTTTCAGTTTTCCTTTGCGCAATCTGAATATGAACTTAGAGAATCAGATATGATTAATGTTCAAAAGGATATTGTAGGAAAACTAACAGGACACTTACCTATAAAGGGTAAGAAGAAAATAGAAAGCAGATCCAAAACAAGTGAACGCAAAATTGTTGTGGATTATCTAGAGGATTTATTAAAAGAAATTGATTTAAAGCCCAAAAAGAATACCTATAATGTGCAGGATAAAAAAGGGAAGCAATACTCTGGTACAAACGTTTATGCTGTAATACCTTCAACAACACCTTCAGAGGAATATGTTGTTTTAGCTGCGCATTATGATACTGCAGAAGACTCCCCGGGTGCTATCCATAATGCTACTGGTTTAGCATTAACTCATTATGTGGCATCCCAGTTGGTAAAGTTACCAACACGCAGTAAGAATTTTATAATAGCCTACTTTGATCAACAAGAAACCAATATGATTGGATGCCGTATGTTTGTCAAAAAGATGAAGGATGATAAGGTCAATATCCATTCTATGCATCGTGTAGATTATATGGGTTGGGATTTAGATGAAGACAGAGCAATTGAATTGCTATCTTCAAATATTAGTCTTGAATCTTTATACCGAATGGAATCACCGGTACCTGTTTTTAAAAGACTGGTATCCACCCCAGAAAGTCGTATTTTTTCGACATTGGGCTTCGAAACAATAACCATAACATCAGAGCTTAAGAATGCTGATAACTCTCCATATGTTCATCAAGCGTCAGATACTTATACTACTGTGAATTTTAAATATTTAGCATCAACTACTGATATTGTTTTAAATGTTTTAAAAGTCCTTTCCAGATAATTAATACAAATTAAAGCTTATCAACACTTATTTTTAAAGCCTTTCTTATTTGCTGAGAAAGGCTTTTAAGTTTTTATAGTTTTTGATCAAAATACTGTTTTTCTTTTTTTGCATTATCTCTTTAATTTGATCGGGTAGTGGCAGCGTGATACTGAGTTCCTTTTCTACCGTTGATCTGAATTTGATAGGATGTGCTGTTTCTAGAAACACTCCAATTTCATTAGGTTGCAGGCCGTGTTTTTTCAATCCCAAATACCCAACAGCTCCATGAGGATCTGCAATGTAGTTGGCAGTTTTGTACAATTCCTGAATTGCAGAATTTGTCTCCTTATCGTTAAAGCTATACGAACTGAATTCAGATTTTAAGGCTGTATCATCATTTTTGAACAAGTGTTGAATCCTGATAAAGTTGCTGGGATTACCTACATCCATGGCGTTAGATAGTGTTTCTACAGATGGTCTAGGGCTATAAAATCCTGTATTCAAATATCTTGGAATAATATCGTTGCTATTTGTTGAGGCTACAAAATGACGAATGGGCAAACCTAATTTTTTTGCTACAATTCCTGCACAAATGTTTCCAAAGTTGCCACTTGGAACTGAAAATACCAGTTCCTTGTTGAAGGACTTTAACTGTTTGTAAGCTATGAAATAATAAAAGGTTTGTGGTAACCAACGGGCTATGTTGATAGAATTAGCAGAGGTTAGATTACGTTTAGATTTTAGTTCTTCATCCAAAAATGCGGTTTTGACCATTTCTTGACAATCATCAAAAGTACCTTGTACTTCTAACGCAGTGATATTATGCCCTAGAGTAGTTAGTTGCTTCTCTTGTACATCACTCACTTTGTTTTGTGGGTATAAAATAATTACCTCTACGTTATCTGTCTTGAAAAAACCATTAGCTACTGCACCACCCGTATCCCCTGAAGTTGCTACGAGCACCGTCGTTTTACGTCCGTTATTTTTATTAAAATACTCCAAACATTTAGCCATAAATCTGGCGCCAACGTCCTTGAATGCCATGGTAGGACCATGAAAGAGTTCGAGAGAGCTAATAGATTCATCAATAGGTACTACCGGGAAATCAAAGTCTAACACTTCGTCCAAAATTTGTAGTAAGTGATTTTTAGGAATACTAGTACCTATGAATTGCTCAATGACCATATACGCAATTTGGGTGGCGCTCATTTGATCTATTTCATTATAGAATGATGCTGGTAATTTTTCTATTTTTTCAGGAAAATAAAGTCCTCGGTCCGGAGCTATTCCTGAAACTACTGCTTCCTCAAATGAAACGCGGTGATTCTTATTATTCAAACTATAATAGTACATGTATTGTAATTTTTTAGTTGTGAGAATTATTTGTTTCTTAATCGATTCTTCGTATACCTGTACTATTGATATTTGAAATATAGATATCAAAATCAATTTCGGCATTTTTATACACTTCATGCATGGCCTTAGCAACCTCATTAGCAGTTTCTATACCTTGGCTTAATGCGAAAATAGATGGACCAGAACCCGAAATCCCACATCCTAAAGCTCCTTGTGCTAAAGCTGCTTTTTTAACCTGCTCAAATTTCGGTATTAGAATTGATCGAAGTGGTTCTATGATTACGTCTTCTAGACTTCTACCAATTAATTGGTAATCATTTAAACAGAGTCCTGCTACCAAACCTCCTACATTTCCCCATTGCGTAATTGCGTCTGTAAGGGTCACGTTTTGTTTTAAAACAGCGCGTGCATCTGATGTTTTTACTTCGATTTGCGGATGTACCACAATAGCCATTAAATCTTCAGGATATGGTAGCTTGACGATGTCAAGTGGAGTATAGCTTCGTATCAATGTAAATCCTCCCAAAAGTGCAGGGGCTACATTATCAGCATGAGCATTACCACTAGCTAGTTTTTCTCCCTGCATAGCAAACCTAATTAAATCATGCGGAGCAAATGGCTTGTTCAGAAGTTCATTAACTGCCCAAACAGCTCCGGCGCTACTCGCTGCACTACTACCAATACCACTACCTGCTTTAATGTTTTTGAGAATTGTTATTGTCACTTGTATATCCTGATCTAATTCGTCTAGAAGTGCTTGTACTGCCACTCCGGCAACATTGAGGTGTGCTTCTTTGGGTAAATCAGCACCTTCTATTTTTGTGATAAAAACACCAGTACCCGGTTCTATGGTAATGGTCATCTCATCACCGATAGTGTCTAAACAACATCCAATAACATCAAATCCACAAGATAAATTAGCAATGGTTCCAGGACTAAAAATTTTGATTTTTTTCATAATCGTCCAAATTAAATTCTACCAATTCTAATGATATCGGCAAAGATTCCTGATGCTGTCACTGCAGCGCCTGCGCCGGCACCTTTGACAAGTAATGGATTCTCGGGATAGCGATCAGTATAGAACAAAACGATGTTGTCGCTACCTTCAAGATTGTAAAAATCATGGTTTACAGGAATTTCCTGTAATCCAACTTTTGCTTGTCCGTTATCCAATTGCGCAACATATTTTAACTTGCAATTAGCAGCCTTTGCATGGTCAAGCTTATTTTTGAAATGGTGTTCTTCTAGTTTTAGACATGAGTAAAATGCATCAACGGTTTCACTGTCTAAACAGTTTTGAGGTAAAAAAGAATCATTGATGATATCTTCTAACTCCAGCTCTAAACCACTTTCTCTGGCCAGAATCAATATTTTTCTCGCTACATCAATACCACTAAGATCGATTTTTGGATCCGGTTCAGTAAAACCTTCTGCCTGAGCACGTTTTACAATTGCGTGAAAGGGTGTTTCTCCATTGTAATTATTGAAGACAAAGTTGAGGCTCCCAGAAAGTACTGCTTGTATTTTGTGAACCCTATCTCCCGAAGCAATCAAATTATTTAGCGTATCAATAATTGGTAAACCTGCTCCCACATTCGTCTCATATAAAAACGAAGCGTTATATTTTTTGGCGATACCTTTGAGGTCTTTATACTGTTTTAAAGAAGCAGAACAGGCTATTTTATTACAGGTAACCACCGATATACTTTGATTAAGATACTGGGGATACATGGATGCAATGTCCGGATCCGCTGTATTATCAATAAATATGGAGTTACGAAGATTAAGATGTTTGGCAGTTTCAAAGAATTTATTCGGATTTGCCGGAACCCCTGCAGCTAAATGTTCTTTCCAAGTTTCTATTGAAATTCCATGCTCATCAAAACACATTGTCCTGGAGTTTGAAATTCCTACAATCTTTAATTTTAAATGGAGTTCTTTCTTGAGGTATTCTTTTTGTTTTTCTAACTGACCTAATAATTTAGCACCTACATTACCAACACCTGTAACGAAAAGGTTGAGCTGTTTGGTTTTTACCTCAAAGAAACGCTCGTGTAAGGTGTTCAAAGCTTTTTTGACATCATTTCTTTCAATGACCACCGATATGTTTTTTTCTGAAGCTCCTTGTGCGATGGCGCGTATGTTTACATTATTCTTGCCCAACGTACTAAACATCTTACCACTTAGCCCTTGATGTTTGTACATATTATCTCCGACCAATGCTACAATGGCCAGATCCTTTTCTACCAGAGTGGGTTTGAGAATTTTCTTTTCAATTTCGAATTCAAAAACTTCATCCAATGCTTTTTTTGCTTTTCCCGCATCATCTTCATGGATTGCTAAACAAATCGAATGCTCTGAGGAGGCTTGGGTGATCAAAACCACATTGACATTTTCTTGGTATAATTTTTCGAACAAGCGCTTAGAAAACCCCGGAATACCGACCATACCACTACCTTCTACCGAGACTATAGTAATGTGATCTATATGCGTTATTCCCGTGACAGGATAGGTGTGCCCGTTTACGTTTTCAGTAATTAGAGTACCTTTTGCTTCCGGGTGGAAGGTGTTTTTTATTCTGATTGGAATTTTCTTTTCTAGTACCGGCTGGATCGTAGGAGGGTAGATCACCTTGGCACCAAAATGCGAAAGCTCCATAGCTTCTTGATACGTAATATGTGGAATGGCTTTTGCTTGTTTCACAATACGTGGATTGGCTGAGAACATACCACTAACATCAGTCCATATCAGAAGCTCATCAGCGTTGAGGGAAGCTGCAAGTATAGCAGCCGTATAATCAGAACCTCCACGACCTAGGGTGGTGGGGTGACCTGTTATCGTATTGGCAATAAATCCTGGAAAAAGAGCGATGTTTTCTATTCGTTCTTGCTCATAAGCCAGTAATTTCTTGTAGGTAACCGGATAAATTACGGACACGGATTTTTCTGCATCACAAATGATAAAATCTCGTGAATTTTTGAGACTAACGCTTGCTCCGGCATTTTTGAGAACTTCATAAAGTATATGAGATGATAAAATTTCTCCATAACCCGTAACTAGTGATAAGGTTCTTGGTGAAAGCTCGTTCAAGAGAAATACACCTTCACACAAGGATTCGATTGCATTAAAATGAATCTTTAACTGACTTATAATTCCGCTCTGATTTGTCACCGGAATCAGTTTTTTTATGATGTCAAAATGCAGCGTTTCAAGTTGGTTTATAATTTTTTTATAGGCTGAGTCATTAGCCTCTGCCAGATAGCCTGCACGTAGGAGAAGATCTGTTACGCCACCTAATGCAGAAATCACTACATAGATGTCTTGTTGATCGGCATATTCTTTAATTATATTAATAGTCTGAGTGATTGCCTCTGCGTTTTTTACAGAAGACCCTCCAAATTTGAGTACTTTCATACATCAATTTTTTTGTGAAATAAATTTATTTGATTTAGTTTTTAGAAAAAACTATAAAAGGTGCGGATACTATATAGAAACATAACCCCAAAGGGTAATTGTAGTAAAAATAAACATACCGTCCATATTGCTAATCACCGGAGAAGGTGACAACAAACTTTTGGAAAAGAAAACCGATAGGTTAACGGTACTGAACATAGGATTATTATATCTTTATATTTCAAATGTATTCATTATAAATCAAAAAACTCAAAATCTAATAAAACTTATAGAATATTTGTCAATTAGATATATTTCATAAGCTTTTATTGTTAAATTCATATAAATTAGATGAAAATTCTTTCAGCAGAACAATTGCAAAAGGCAGATCAGGCTACTTTACGATCTCAAAATATAAGCTCTTTAGAACTAATGGAACGTGCGGCAACGCAAATTTTTAATAGCATTCATGCAAAATTAAAGGGGGCGGATGTTTTATTTCATATTTTTTGTGGTATAGGTAATAATGGTGGCGATGGTTTGGTACTTTCCAGATTATTACCGGAACACGGTTATAAAGTGAAGACTTATATAGTTAACTTTACTGATAAAAGGTCAGATGATTTTTTAAAGAATTATGATCGATTAATTGCTTTAAACACCACATGGCCAACCCAACTGAAATCCGAGACTGATTTTCCGCAATTATCTGAAAAAGATATAGTAGTTGATGCAATTTTCGGAATAGGGCTTAATCGTCCGTTGGTGGGGTGGGTAGTAAAGTTAATCCAGCACATTAACGCAAGCAATGCTTTTGTGTTGTCCATAGATATTCCTTCAGGTTTGTATGCGGATAGAGCACCGGATACTTCTGACGGTGTAATAAAGGCTTCTACAACATTTACCTTTCAAACACCAAAACTTGCCTTTTTTCTTCCGGAAACCGCTGTGTACAGTCGTGATTTTGAGGTATTGGATATCGGACAGGACCAACTTTTTATGAATGAGAGCAAAGGCGTAGCTGAGCTTATCAGCAAAAATATGATACGATCAATGTATCAACCACGTGAGAAATTTGCTCATAAAGGCACCTATGGACATTGTCTTTTGATTGGCGGCAGCTACGGTAAAATCGGAAGTATGATAATAGCCACAGAGGCTGCAATGAGAGTAGGTGCCGGATTGGCAACATCCTATATTCCAGAATGTGGTTATACAGCATTGCAAACCGCAGTACCTACGGCTATGGTAGTGACAGACGATAATGATAATTATATTAAAGCGATAGATTATGATGTAGAACCAAATGCGATTGGCATTGGAATGGGAATGGGGACAAATAAGAACACTATATTGGCATTCGAAAATTTCTTAAAAAAGATAGAAATTCCAGTTGTTTTGGATGCAGATGCATTGAATAGCATAGCTCAACATGGCGACTTAGCCAAACATATCCCTTCGGGTTCCATCCTAACCCCACATCCAAAGGAACTAGAACGACTCGTTGGTTCTTGGAAAGACGACTTTGAAAAAATCAAAAAAGCCAAGGAGTACTCCAAACGATATCAATGTATCTTAGTTATAAAAGGAGCCTATACGTTAATTGTGAACGACGATACGTTGTATATCAATACAACTGGAAATCCCGGAATGGCGACTGGTGGTACGGGAGATGCGCTTACCGGAATGATTACAGGTTTAATAGCACAGGGCTATAATTCGCTACAGGCCACCTTAGTGGGAGTTTATTTGCATGGACTTTCCGGGGATTTGGCTATTCAAACTACAGGGTATCAAGGTCTATTAGCAACAGATGTAGTGCAGTATATAGGTAAATCATTTTTAAATTTATTTGAAACTAAAACACCTGCACATACTGAGAATTCTTAAAAATTAAATTTGTTCATTTGTACAATGAAATTCGTTTTTCATAGTTATATTAGATTGAACAAAATAATTAAAGAAAGCAATATGATGATAAAGAGAAAAATGCTGGCCTGTATCCTTACAGGTGGGTTATTACTTACAGGATGTTCAAAAGATGATGGTCCTGCGACAGAAGTGTTAAGTATTCAAACTATTGGATTGGAACGCTTAACAGGTGGTACTTCCTATCAAGGATGGCTAGTAGTTAATGGTGAAGCAAAACCAACAGAACGTTTTACGGATCCAACCAATACGGTCAACTTATCTGTACTAGCTTCAGACCTGGAAGATGCAACGGAATTTCTATTGTCTATAGAACCGGTTAATGATACCGACCCTGAGCCTTCTGGCGCAATTATATTAAAAGGTAAATTTAATGGCACATCGGCACCGCTGGATTTTGAGTCTGTGGTTGCTGACTTATCTGCTACCTCAGGGCAGTTTGTATTACATACGCCAACGGATGAAGCTTCTGATAATGATGAATTTGGAGTTTGGTTTCGTAATGGAGGGAGTGCAAGTTTGACTTTGCCGGCATTGGGTAAAGGATGGAAATATGAAGGATGGGTAGATTTTGATGGTAAAAAGGTATCCACAGGAACATTTACCAAAGTTAATGCTATCGATGATGCAAATTTTTTCAAAGGATCGGGTGGTACCATTCCTCCGTATCCGGGAGAAGATTTTTTAATCATTCCAAGTCAAATTCCGTTAACTGGAGTTACTTTTCCTGCTGATGTAAGGGGTAAAGAAGTATTTATTACGATTGAACCTTTCGAGGATCGTGATCCGGCACCATTTTTTATAAAACCATTAAGTGCCAATGCAGGCGTCACTACCGGGCTGAATAATCCTGTAGATATGACTTCGGACAATGCAATGCCTTCAGGTAGAGCAACACGTCCGAATTTTTAAAAATAAAATTCTAATAAGTAAAACCTCAATCGTTAGCTCGATTGAGGTTTTCTATTTGTGAGGATTATCTTCTCGGATGATATGTATTCATAATATCGCTTAACATACTGCGATCCATATGCATATAAATTTCTGTAGTGGTGATGCTCTCGTGTCCTAACATTAGTTGTATAGCACGTAGATCGGCTCCATTTTCCAAGAGGTGGGTTGCAAAAGAATGTCTAAAGGTGTGCGGACTCACATTTTTTTGTAGACCACTTAATTTTACCAATTGTTTGATTATGGTAAAGATCATCGCTCTAGTCAGTTGTTTTCCTCTACGGTTAAGAAATAAGGTGTCTTCAAATCCAGCTTGTATCGGCATGTGATTGCGTACCTGCGTACGATATATTTCAATATACTTTTCTGTAGTATGACTGATAGGAACAAAGCGTTGCTTGTCACCTTTACCGGTTACGCTGATAAAACCTTCTTTAAAAAATAAATTAGAAAGACGTAGCTCTATGAGTTCACTAACACGTAACCCACAACCGTATAAAGTTTCTATAATAGCTCGATTGCGCTCTCCCAACTCCGTAGAAAGATCGATAGCTGCAATTAAGGTATCTATTTCATCAACAGAAAGTGTATCGGGTAATTTTCTTCCAATTTTGGGCGCTTCAAGTAATTCTGTTGGATTGGTAGTTCGGTACTTTTCAAAAACCAAATAGTTAAAAAAGCTCTTGAGTCCCGAAATTACTCTTGATTGCGATCTTGGATTCAGTTCTTGCGCAATTTCATAAATAAATTGCTGTATGATTTCTTTCGAAATGGAAACAGGTGAAGCGCTAATTTTATTAGCATCCAAAAATTTTATCAGCTTCTTTAGATCAAGCACATAACTGGACACAGAATTTTGCGAGAGTCCCCGCTCAATTTTGAGATAATGTGTATAATCGGCAATTGCATGATCCCAGTTCATAAATGGTTCATTTAGTACAAATTTAAGTAGAGAATATTAGGAAAAAGAGATTATGCATAGTATTTTAATATTTTAAGATAGTATTAACTTTTTACGTATTTTTATGTAGTTTATCGATTTAAATCATACATTTGACGAAACTTTTAAACTTTAAAATTTTTATTATGTTAAAAAAATCTCTCATGGTTGCATTTGCAACAGTAATGTTATCCAATTTAAGTGCTCAAGAAGAAGCTGTAAGATTTGGAGCTAAAGCAGGTCTTAATATTGCATCTATCACTGGTGATTTCACTGATGAGCTTAGTTCTAAGATAGGATTTACTTTAGGTGGGGTTGTAGAAATTCCTGTAAGTGATAAATTCGCTTTTCAACCAGAAGTTTTATTTTCTACACAAGGAGCTAAGTATGAGGATAGTGATGTAGGATTTAGTGATGAGTCAACTGTCAAACTTTCGTATATAAATATTCCAATGATGGCAAAATTTTATGTAGCTGAAGGATTAAGTTTACAAGCTGGTCCTCAACTTGGAATTTTAGTTTCAGCGAAAGATGAGGGAGAGTATACAGAACAGAATGTTACTGTAGAATATGATACAGATATTAAAGATGATTTATCGACTGTTGATTTTGGTTTAAACTTTGGTTTAGGGTATCAATTAGAAGGAGGTCTTTTCTTTGATGGTCGTTATAACTTAGGTTTATCAAACATTAACGATTACGAAGGTTCTGATAATGTTAATCAAAAAAATTCTGTAATTCAATTTGCTGTTGGATATAAGTTCTAACAACTTTGAAGTAATATAGATTTATAAAGCACCCGTACGGGTGCTTTATTATTTTTAAGTTATACTTAAAAATTTAAATACCTTTGTGAGAGCTACAAAACAAATTGAACCATGAAAATATTGATCCTCAACGGTCCTAATCTTAACATGCTTGGCAAACGAGAACCATCTATATATGGTCATCAAACATTCGAAGCTTTTTTTATCAAATTACAGTTTGATTTTAAAGATGTCGAACTAGCCTATCAACAATCTAATATTGAAGGAGAGCTTATTTCTCATATTCAAAAAGCAGATGAAGTATTTGACGGGATCGTATTGAATGCCGGAGCCTATACACATACGTCTATCGGTATAGGAGATGCTATAAAATCGGTTTCTGTTCCAGTGGTAGAAGTGCATATTTCTAATACTTTTAGTAGAGAAAAATTTAGACATACTTCGTTTATCTCTCCCAACGCTAAAGGAGTTATTGTAGGGTTTGGTCTCAAAAGTTATGTGTTAGGAATTCATAGCTTGATTGAGTAATGAAAAAAACATATTTCAATTGGAGTAGTGGGAAGGATTCAAGCTTAGCATTGTATTATATTCTACAACAACCGGATGTTGAAATAACTCGATTAATAACCACAGTTAACAAAGACTATGAACGTGTATCCATGCATGGATTAAGAGAGACCTTACTTGATCAACAGGCACAAAGTTTAGGGATACCTCTAGAAAAGATATACCTGCCAGCCACAGTATCTATGGAAGCGTATACTCAAATTTTTCAGTATAAAGTGGAGAATTTAAAAGAAGCAGGATTCACGCATTGTGTTTTTGGTGATATTTTTTTGGAAGATCTCAGAAAATACCGCGAAAAACAACTTTCTAAGCTTAATATCCAAGCTTTATTTCCCTTATGGAAAAAAAATACAACAGAACTCCTTGAGAATTTTGTGAATCTTGGGTTTAAAGCCATAACGGTTTGTGTAAATGCAAAACTTTTGGATGCCTCGTTTTGTGGGAGAATTATTGATCATAAATTTATCGATGATTTACCAATAGAAGTAGATCCGTGTGGTGAAAACGGTGAATTTCACACCTTCGTTTTTGACGGCCCTATTTTTAATACTCCTATAGAGTTTACTATAGGTGACTTAATCAAAAGAGACTATAAACCGACGACAAAAAAAGAGGATAATTGTTATAAAGATGAAGATGAGGTATCTTGGGATACTTCTTTTTGGTTTTGCGATTTACTACCTAAATAATACATTTTATAATTTATTGAAAAGCCCAAACTATAAATCTATGGAATTGTGTACCTTTAAGGTATGTTGTAAAATTAAAATCTATGATTCTTCCGCTCACATTATCTGAAAATGATCCAGACGAAGCTCAGCATGTTTTTATCGATTTTATAAAAAATGAACCGGTAACAGTTTTATTAGTCTTAGGAAGTAGTGATATAGCTATTAGAGCTGTTGAAAAATGTACGGTTTTAATTAATTCATCAGATATTTTTTATAAAGGAGTTCGGGTGGTGCATGCACCTAATATATCTTTAATAAAAGATATTCTTTTTAGTTTAAAAATAAATCCAAGACTTAAACCATTGCAATTAGAGGGCTTGGATGCTTTGGTCATGATCTCAATCACGAATGTTTTTGATAATGTTGCTGATTATGTTGCAGTGTCCAAATTGGATAATCGTTCGGTGTATTATATTGACCGACTCATATTTAGAGCAATGGCATACGATAAAGATTTAACAGCCTTATGACGCGTCGCTTCTTTTTTACATATAGCTCTTGTTTTTTGATCTTTGTTTCGACTACGCTTTATTCGCAACAAGTGGAGTCCGTTTTGCGAGTTGTTGAGGTAGATCGTGACGGTAAGTATCGGACAGCTCAAAATGAAATTCGGGAATCATATGTCAACAACAAAGTATCCGATATTAACAGTACACTTCATATTCAAATTACTGTAGAGGATTTACTGGACAAAGTAAAAGGATTAGATTTACAAGGATTAGGATTACCTTCTGATATAATAAGTAAAATAAACAAGCTCTCTGTAGCTTTGGAAGAGCGGAATAAAGTACTTTCTCAATTTAAAATTCTCCTAGAGGAATACGATTATAGAAAATTCAAAGCGAACAGCTTACTGAATAAAGAATGGGTGAGTACCATGCAGCAGTTAGTTGCTCCGGTGGAGGCTTTAACACAAATTGACCCTTATATTGAAGAAGGCCCCGGTGGCTTTAGGCCGGAGGACATTTATGCACGGACTTCTATTGTTTTAAACCGAATGCGTGCTGAAGTACAAATTACAGCTCAAGAAGAGGGAGTGTATTTGCAGTTAGGAGCTTGGTTATATAGTAAAAGAGAACCGTTACCATTACACCTGCCGGGATTTGATATCATCGAACCGCAAGAAAGCTATGAAGTGGAGCGATGGCAGATTCTACCAACCAAAGAACAAGTTGCTGCATTAAAACAGCTTAATGAAATTGCAGCTAAAAATCGCAACCAAGATTTATCTCTCATTAAAAAATACATTGAAACTGAAATTGATCGAATCAAGGAATTATTATTTTTAGATAGTAAAAGTTTATTTGAAAATTTAGAAGCTGCACTCGAAAATATAGACCATCCCAACTATAAGGCAATCCAATCCCAAATCAAAGAATTAGTCATTGATTTTAAGTTTTTTATTAAAACAATCGAGCAAAAATTGAAATTTTATCAAAATCTTTCATTGGATTCTAAAGAAGCGATAATTTCTGTTGTCAATCAAATCGAAGAAGATCTTATATATATTACAGAACAAGAGGGAAAGCAACTTGTTTTAAAATTTGTAAATACTTACGAGAATTTAAAAAAGCTTGGCCAGGATACTGAAGAGATCGCTAAACTTGGGGAGGAATTGACCAAAATCATAACAACGTATACCTCTTGGTTAGAAATTGTATCTCAGGATTCACTATTTAAAAATATCAAATCGTTGCTTCGTGGGGTTGAGGTTGATTTTGAGGCCTTACAGTTTTCAGATGAAGTTTTAAATCTGATGCTTTCAGAAGTACCAAAAGATACTGAATTAGATCTGTATACCGCCGGTATCCGGCAGCAAGGGGATCGAATTTTATTTAAATTATTATTGAGAGCTCCTACAAAAGAAATATATCAAGAGACTCGAGAAATTTATTTGTATAAGGTGTTGCCTCATATTGAAGGAACGGTAGGGGTTGTATTTGCTGACCCTCTCTCACGTACAGCTATTGAAACACAGTTTCAAATGGCGCCCTATTACAATATGCTGCTCAAGGGAGTTTTTGACCAGAAGTTAAGAAGACAATCTGTGGCTTATAATCGGATATTTGACTGGGGAATAGGTTTGCATATTTCTGCACCGGATTTTGACGGTGATGATGTACCAGAGTTAGGTACAGGAATTGTGGTTTCGGCACTTCATGATTACCTGCAAACTGGTTTAGCCATCAATGTATTTACGGGGGATCCTTATTGGTTTTTTGGATTGAGATTACCGGTGCCTTCTTTTAGTATTTCAGGCTTATCAAATTAGTATAAAAAAGTCCGGTAAGATTTTTTACCGGACTTTTTCAATATTTTAATAATCTACAATTAGTAGTATTATAGGTGAATTACTTCACCATATGCATCGGCAGTAGCTTCCATAACAGCTTCACTCATTGTAGGGTGAGGATGCACTGCTTTTAAAACTTCATGACCTGTTGTTTCCAATTTTCTACCTAACACTGCTTCGGCAATCATATCGGTAACACCTGCGCCAATCATATGACAACCTAACCATTCACCATATTTCGCGTCATAGATTACCTTTACGAAACCATCTTTTGTACCGGCCGCACTTGCTTTCCCAGATGCCGAAAAAGGAAATTTACCTACCTTGATTTCGTGACCAGCTTCTTTAGCTTGCTTTTCAGTTAATCCTACACTTGCTATTTCAGGAGTAGCATATGTACATCCTGGAATATTACCGTAATCTAATGCTTCCACATGCATTCCTGCAATTTTTTCCACACAAATAATACCTTCGGCGGAAGCAACGTGAGCTAAGGCTGGTCCCGGTACAACATCTCCAATAGCATAGATACCTGGGATATTGGTCTGATACCAATCATTAACAACAATCTTATCTCTATCGGTAGCGATGCCCAAATCTTCAAGGCCTATACCTTCTATATTCGTTTTGATACCAACAGCTGATAAAACAACATCTGCTTCAAGAATTTCCTCGCCTTTTTTCGTCTTAACCGTTGCCTTTACACCATCACCGGAAGTATCGACACTTTCAACTGAAGAATTTGTCATTACCTTAATTCCGGCTTTCTTAAAACTACGTTCAAACTGTTTTGAAACTTCTTCGTCCTCTAACGGAACTAGATTAGGTAAGAATTCAACGATCGTTACCTCAGTACCCATGGAGTTATAAAAATGAGCGAACTCAACACCAATTGCACCAGAACCTACTACGATCATTTTTTTAGGCTGTTTTTTTAGGCTCATCGCTTTGCGATATCCAATAATTTTTTCGCCATCCTGAGGTAAATTCGGTAGTTCACGAGATCTTGCACCAGTTGCTATAATGATGTGCTTAGCTTCATAATCGGTTGCCTTACCTTCACTATCTGTTACCGTAACTTGTGAGTTAGATTTTAGTTTACCAAAACCATCAATAACATCGATTTTATTTTTTTTCATCAAGAACTGAACACCTTTGCTCATTCCGTCAGCAACACCGCGACTTCTGTTTACCACAGCATCAAAATCTTTATCAAACTTTTCAACAGTTAATCCGTAATCTGATGCATGTTTTAAATAATCAAATACTTGTGCACTTTTCAGCAATGCTTTTGTTGGTATACATCCCCAATTCAAACAAACACCACCCAGGTTTTCTTTTTCGATTACAGCTGTTTTAAATCCTAATTGCGAAGCTCGAATAGCAGTCACATATCCTCCCGGACCGCTTCCTAGCACGATAATATCATATGCGCTCATAAATGTCAATTTTTTGAAGTGACGAATTTACGCATTATTGTTTGAACGTAAAAGCATATTATTCAAGCATTGCACGAATCTTGCTTTGCAGGAATGGAATAGTATCTTCTTCAAACCACGGATTTTTTTGCATCCAAAATCGATTTATAGGTGATGGGTGGGGGAGCGGAAGATAATTCGGTAAATAGCTACCGATATTTTTTACGCGTTCAGTTAGGGTCCTCGTGTCTCGCAGATAGTAATCCTGAGCGTATTTACCTATAAGAATCTTTAAAGGCGTTGTTCTCAATTTTGATAGTACTTGTTGATGCCATAAAGGAGCGCATTCGGGGCGTGGCGGTAAGTCCCCGACCGTTGCTTTGCCCGGATAACAAAACGCCATCGGAAAGATGGCGAAATTGTCTGTATTATAAAACTCTTCTTCAGAAACGTTCAACCACTGTTTTAATCGTTTCCCGCCAGCATCATCCCAAGCTAAACTCTTGAAATGTGCTATACGACCTGGCGCTTGACTGATAAGCAAAATTTTAGATGTGCTACTTACTTCGAGTATTGGATTGGCACCGTGAGGTAAATATTTTTCACACACCGTACAATCTTTTATGGTCGAAAGTAACGCTTCCATTTAATCCAAGGTAGTAGGTGTATTTTGAAGATTGAATTGTGTCAATACGCTATTAATATCACTGGTATCATTGTGTTTTGCAAATTCTCCGGGAACAATTACAATTCTAAAAATTTGATCATCGGTAACTATAGGATCCAAAGAACCAAAATTAATATCACTATCTAAAAAAATAGCAACATCATCGATTGTAAAATTAAAGTTGTATTCAACAAAACCTCCGGTATCAAAATAAAAAGTTCGTGGTAGGGGAGTCCATACTTCTAATCCGTTGTTTACTTCTTCTCTCAAGTACACTAAAGCCACATCAGATTCAAAAACATCAATGTTACTAGGGTAGTCAAAGATTAAAGTATAGTTATTTGCGCTGTTAAAAGTCCCAATCCCTTCAAAGACTTGTGCCAGAATGGATATACCTGGTTCTCCTTGCAAACCATCTAAACCGGGAGGTCCTTGATCACCTTCACATGATGTAAAAAGAATCGTTGTAAGACTCAATAAAAGAATGACTTTTTTCATAAATATAATTTAGGTTAATTTGAAACTTACTTTTCGTCAAAGTTAATGCTTACCGAATTCACACAATAGCGTTCTCCGGTTTTTGTAGGTCCGTCATTAAAAACATGACCTAAATGGCTTCCACAATTCGAACATACTATTTCAGTACGAATCATTCCATGCGACTTGTCCTGTATATATTCTACAGCGCCCTCTATAGGAGCATCAAAACTAGGCCAACCACAACCGGATTCAAATTTTGAAGCACTCTCAAACAACGGAGATTCGCACCCCATACATCTGTAGAGTCCGTCTTCAAAATGCATATTATACGTCCCGGTAAAAGGACGTTCGGTGCCTTTTTCACGCAAGACCCGATATTGTTCTTCTGTGAGCTCTCTTTTCCAATCAGCCTCTGATTTATTTATAGCATACGTACTCATAATTATTAATTTGTTGGTTCAAAAGTTAATGCATCTCCGTTGATACAATGACGTTTGCCTGTAGTGTCGCTAGGTCCGTCATTAAACATATGACCTAAATGTCCGCCACAGGTGCCACATACTAACTCTGTTCTCACATAGCCCAATTTTCGATCACTATCATATGCAATATTACCATCAATACCTCGGTCAAAACTCGGCCAACCAGTACCGCTGTCAAACTTATGTTTGGTTTCATAAAGCGGCGTATTACATGCTGCACAATGAAAAGTTCCGGCTTGTGTAACTTTGTTTAGCGGACTAGAAAAAGGTCGTTCTGTTCCTTCCTGACGGAGTACATAATATTGATCTTTTGTCAAAAGCTCTTTCCATTCTTTATCAGACTTCACGACTTTAAAAGTTTCTTTTTCTTTTGTATTAGTCTCAGTACTTTTTTGTGCTGTACCATTACAGCTGAAAAGCAACGTGATCAAACCTACTAACAACAAATTTTTCATATCAATTCTTTTCTTTTATAGTCTCTTTAATCTCACAAACATTACATATGATTATCAAGAATTATTCCATGATGAAGCTTGTAATATCTTTTATCACATTTTCATCACCAAGTATTTTGCGATGCCCCAAGTTTTCGGTTAATAGTAAGGTGCCTTTCTTTAGCTTATCTGCGATTTCATAGGCACAGCTATGATGTACATCAACATCATGCTTGTCATGAACGACCAAGGTAGGTATTGTGACACCCTCGGCAGAAACGGCGCCAGAATAGGCGTCCAAATCTTCTCCGAATTTTTTGTCAAAGTACTGTTTTAAAAGAACACTTACCTCTTTACTCAATTGCATGTTCTTAGCAAAATTCTGAGTAATAGCCGTAACACTATTAGCGGTACCAATAATTACCAGTTTGTTAATCGGCAAGCCATCACTCGTAGCTTTTAATAATGACATACCACCAAGTGAATGTCCAACAGCAGCTTCAAAAGGGCCGTGAGAATTGTATAAATGAAGTATGGTTTCAATAAAATGCGGCATCATGGTTCTCTTACCCGGAGAATGACCATGTGCAGGGGCATCAAAGCTAACAGTACTATAGCCATGCTCTAATAATTTTGCAGCAAGCATAGCTAATTGTGTGCCTGTACCGGACCAACCGTGAGCTAATAAAATTTTCTTATCCGAATTTCCGTACGTATAAATCATTACCTCTCTGCGAATAGCGGGGATTTTAATTAATTCACGTTTGCTGTTATCAAACATTCTTTTTTCGCGTTCTGGCATTTTGTACGAAAAAGGTGTTAGAAAAAGGCGAGCAGCAAAACGTGATGCTAAAAAAGGAGATAGACGATTTAAGGTACTACCTATTTTTAGAATGTGTTTAGGTACCAGTAATGCTTGTACCGGAACGTTTTTTTTATTTTGTTTTTCGGTCATTGAAAATGATTAGAGATGTTAAAATTACATTTTCAAATGGTTTTGTATGATGTGTTTAGTAGAATTAACATTTATCTATTTTATTTTTTTCAGAAAAAGAAAGGGAAATCTTTTCTATAACCTCTGAAAGTGCTTAGTTTTGTACCTTATTTTTAAAATTGAGCAAATGCGGGGAAAACCCATGGAAATAGAAAGAAAAGAGCAAAAGGTTTTATACGATTATCAAGATAGAGATATTGATAAAATATTTTCCAGACTTGATGAATTTCCAGAAAAATATAATTTGTTATATCAATTACCAACCGGTGGTGGAAAAACAGTTATTTTTTCTGAAATTGTAAGAAGATACATAAAAACTACGCAAAAAAAGGTAGTTATTTTAACCCATAGAATTGAACTATGTGCGCAGACCTCTAATATGTTATCAGAGTTTGGTGTACGTAACAAGATCATTAATAGTGACGTAAAAGAACTATATGATCAGGGGGACTATATGTGTTTTGTGGCCATGGTCGAGACCCTTAATAACCGTCTGAACGATGATAAATTAGAGATTGGTGATATAGGAATGGTCATCATTGATGAAGCACATTACAATTCTTTCAGAAAATTATTTAAATACTTTGAGAATTGCTTTATTCTCGGAGTAACCGCTACACCGTTGAGCTCAAATATGAAGCTCCCCATGAAGGATAATTATCAAGAATTGATAGTAGGAGATACAATCAGCGGGTTGATTGGTAAGGGTTTTTTGGCGGAACCTGTAACTTATACACATAATGTAGGATTAGGTTCCTTAAAAATTGGTATGAACGGTGACTATACAGTAAAATCTTCAGAAGATTTGTATAGTAATGCAATGATGCAAGATAAATTGTTGAGTGCATATGAAGAAAAAGCCAAAGGGAAAAAGACGCTGATCTTTAACAACGGTATTAATACCTCTATTCATGTGTATGATACCTTTGCGAGAAAAGGATATCCTATCAGGCATTTGGACAATACCAATAGCAAACAGGAAAGAACCGATATCTTGGAATGGTTTAAGAATACTGATGACGCAATTTTGACTTCTGTAAGTATTCTAACCACGGGGTTTGATGAACCTACTGTTGAGTGTGTAATTCTCAACAGAGCTACAAAATCACTTACGCTGTATTTCCAAATGATTGGGCGTGGATCTCGAATTTTACCAGAGAAGAAAGAATTCACCATTATTGATATGGGTAATAATACGACCCGTTTTGGATTATGGAATGCGGAAATTGATTGGCAAACTATATTTAGATCTCCGGATTTTTACTATGATAACTTGGTTAGTGATGAGGATATCGAGAGAAATTTTAAATATGTAATGCCAAGTGAAATTAGAGAAGAATTTGCTAATTCCACAGATATTGAATTTGATATTGAAGAAGAATATTCTAAAACTAAAAAGTATAATTTACGTAGTAAGAGTGTTCTTGAAAATTCAATTGAACAACATGCCAAAATGTGTGTAGAAAATAGTGAAGATGTTTTTGATGCTAGAATTTTAAGCAGATTGCTTAATGATGATATCGAGTATCGGGTGCGTCGCTATTCTTATTGTATTAGTAAAAGTACCAAAAACTATCGCGATTGGTTACAGGAAGACTATAAAAGAAAACTCCGGACCCGAATTAATCAATTGTTTGTTTAAAAAATTATACCTCTACAATGAGTTTACCGGTATTTTTACCGTAAAATAACATGTTTAGTGCTTTTGGAAGATTTTCGAATCCGTTGACAATAGTTTCTTTATAGTGAAGTAAACCTTGTTGAACCCACGGCGTCATTTCTTCCAAAAGTTCTGGCATTCGATTATTGTAATCTCGTGCTAGGACTCCTTGAATTTTTGCGCGTTTATATAACATTTTATGTAAAAAGCGTGGACCAAGGTTAGGGGTGTCCAGTCCGTCAGAATATTGAGATATTTGTCCGCAAATAATAATTCTTGCATACGTATTTATCGAATCTATTACGGCGTCAGTAATATAGCCTCCAACGTTATCATAATAAATATCTACACCCTGGGGAGCTAATCGCTTTAATTCCAAATGTATTTCCTTTTGAGTAGTAAATTTTTTGTAATTAATAACACCGTCCAGTTGAAGTGTTTCTTTTAAATATTTCGTTTTTTCATCAGATCCCGCAATACCAATTACGTGACATCCTTTTATCTTAGCTATCTGAGTTACTATTTGGCCGACTGCTCCCGATGCACCTGACACCACAACCGTTTCTCCTGGTTTTGGTTGCCCTACATCTTGTAATCCAAAATAAGCAACTCTTGCTGGCATGCCCAAAATACCTAAGGCCGTTGTCAAAGGTACTTCATCCCGATTTAACTTGCGTAAGCCGGAAACATCTGCGATCGCATACTCTTGCCATCCCGTATATGACAACACCCAATCGCCTACTTCAAATTCTCTACAAGATGGATGTATGTCCTGTATCTGACCAACTACAGCACCTCCTTGAACGGTATCCAAAGGATGGGGTCGTTCCCAAGTTTCTAAGGCCGACTGCTGAATTCTCATATAAGGATCTAAACTAAAATATTTAGATTTTAATACTACTTGATTTTCTTTCAGTTCTGTTGTTGATAGTGAGGTTGTCTGTAATGAATAATGGCGTTCATCAACTACATTTTCAGGACGTTTACTATAGATCCATTGTCTGTTTGTGTAGGTGTTCATATAGTATTTGGTAAATTAATTTCTCCAGTTAAAAAGGGTACAGCAAATCCGGTTATATAAACTCTGTCATTACTAAGCTGACAATATAGATCACCGGTACGCTGTGATAATTGCTTAGCTTTAAACTTGTTTTTTTTGAGTTGGGAAGCCCAAAACGGAACCAACGAACTATGGGCAGAGCCAGTCACGGGATCCTCTTGAATGGAGGTCGCATTTGCGTCAAATACACGAGAAACAAAGTCAACCGTTGTCCCTCGGGCAGTAATGACAATACACAAATACGGGAGATCTTTTAATAAGGCTAAAGCGGGATCTTCTTTTAAAATCTCTTCTTCAGAATTATATACAAGAATTAAATCTCTGCTCGCATGAGCGGATACAGGTTTAAATTTCAGGGCTTCATATATTTCGTCAGGTATTGCGATTAATTTTGGGGGTCGTGAGGGGAAATCCAATGTTATAGCATTATTCTGATTACGTATGGCCTTTAGATTACCACTTCGTGATAAAAAAGTAATTTCTTTTAAATTCTCCTCCATATAATTGAATATGACAAACGCTGATGCAAGCGTAGCATGGCCACATAAATCAATCTCAGCATGGGGCATAAACCATCTAATTCGATAATCATCTCCTTCTTTTACGATAAAAGCTGTTTCAGCCAGGTTATTCTCTGCAGCAATTTGCTGCATTGTGATCTCTTCAATCCAGTGAGGAAGAACACACACTGCAGCAGGATTACCTTTAAAAACCTCCAAAGTAAAGGCATCAATTTGATACATAGGAAATTTCATTAATACAATTTTAGGATTTGACCTGTAATGGGCTGTTCTACTGCCTTCCTATATAGTACTATTGCATCATTGATAGCTACAGGAAGATGGCCTGCAAATAATTTGTCCTTTGGATAAGCCCCGGCTATAGCTCCGGGAGCAACAACGTTTAACCGAATACCTCTGGGAAGTTCTTGTGAAGAAGTCAGCACCAAGCTATGAAGCGCTCCATTTACCATGGATAATGCTGTAGTTTCTGGTTCATAATGATCGGATAATATTCCCGTTGTCAAGGTAATAGAACCCTTGTCTTTTAGATAATCCTTGGCTACTTGCATACAAAGTACTTGACCCATTAATTTACTGCGAATTCCAACATAATAATCAGTCTCGGTCAATTGATCTAATGGTCTACTAATAGCTGTACCTGCAGCAATTACAACGGCGTCTAGCTTCGGAAGTTTTTCAAATAGTGCAATGATGGATTGCTTATCTTCTATATCTACCGAATATTTTTTACTAGTACGGTGGGCACCAAATACCTCATGATACTTGGAGAAATGATTGTAAATTGCTTTTCCGATAGTGCCTGAAGCACCAATGATTAGAATTTTCATACAGATGTAATGTATAATTAGAGAGTTGTGTTCAATGCTTGGACGTACTCATTAATTGTTTTTTCATTTCTTTTAAAGTAGGTCCATTTACCATGGCGGGTAGGTAATAGTAATCCGGCTTTTTGTAAGGTAGCAAGATAACTGGAGATCGTGGGCTGTGATAAGTTAGTTTTATCTTTAATAAACTGTCCGCAAACCCCATCATTGAAATGACCTAAATCAGGATGAGGAGGAAAATGTTTTTCAGGGCTTTTCAGCCAATTAATGATGTGTATCCGTGTAACATTTGATAAGGCTTTATTAATAATCAAAATTTCTTCTGTATTCATAATACAAATATATATATTTAATTTTATGAATATGTTAATTTGTTGTTAGGTATTTTATAGTTCTTATTTACAAAGTGTATGGGTGTTCTGTATCCATAATTATTGGTTTATCTGTATCTTAGAATCATCTAATAATTTAAATAAACGTATATGAAAAGTATTTTAAATTTGACAGGAGTTAAAATCTAAGTAAGAAAGAGCAACTCCAAGTTTTTGGTGCAGCACGTTCGCAATGCTGGCAAAATGGTAGTCACTGTTGTGTGGGTACCGCACATGGCGAGTTTTGCGATGCTGGTCGTTGTAATAGCAATGAATACTGCCTTTATTACTAAAAGACGGTAATCATAAAATTCTTAAAAACGAAACAGAGTTATTTCGTTTTTTTTTGTGATAAGCTATGAAGATTATTAAAAATAGTATAATCTTGCGCTTATGAATACAATACCTTCTTTGCCTATCAATCGAATTGCTGTCAAATTGAAGCCATCTGCTGAGAGGATGGTAAAAAAGCAGCATCCCTGGGTGTTTCAAAATAGCATTAGTAAACAAAGTATGGAAGGGAAAGCTGGGGATTTAGCAATAATCTATGACGCTAAGAAGAATAAATTTTTAGCATGTGGTTTGTTAGATCCGGATTCTCCTATACGCATAAAACTCCTTCAGTTTGCCACTCCAAAGACGATTGATGCTGAATGGTTTGCTGATACGATCAAATCTGCAATGCATAAAAGAAAATCGTTGCTTACCACTGATACTAATAGTTATAGAATATTGTTTGGTGAAAATGATCATATGCCCGGATTTATAGCCGATGTATATGCAGATGTATTGGTTATCAAATTATACTCTCACATCTGGTTTCCTTATCTTGATACGATCGTATGCAATTTAATTGAAATTACCAAGGCTAAAAGTGTTGTGCTGAGAATGAGTCGTTTGTTACAAAGCAAAGGAGAAACTTTTGATCTCCAAGATGGACAACTGCTTTATGGTACCTTAAAAAATGAAGTGATTCTTTTTAGAGAACATGGTGTTGTATTTTCAGCCAACGTAATTCATGGGCACAAAACCGGCTATTTTTTGGATCATCGACATAATCGTAAACGAGTAGGGGGGATGTCCAAAAATAAAACCGTGCTCGATATATTTTCTTATGCGGGAGGTTTCTCTGTACATGCTTTAGCCGGTGGTGCCAAAGCTGTTACAAGTTTGGATATTAGTCAGCAAGCCTTGGCTTCTGCTCAGGATAATGCTAAACTAAATACTCATTCAGGTACACATCATATAATGGTAGCAGATGCTTTCGAAGGGTTGGCCCAATTAATTTCGGAAAAGAAAAAGTTTGATATTGTAGTTATAGATCCCCCATCATTTGCAAAAAGAGAAAGTGAAATTTTGCGTGCTAAACAAAGTTATGCCCGTTTGGCAAAATTAGGAGTACAGATGGTTGCACCCTCGGGAATTTTAGTTTTAGCTTCTTGCTCATCAAGAGTAACAGCCGAAGAGTTCTTCGAAATTTCAGAAAGTGAACTTTATCGATCAGGACGTAATTTCAATAGTATTGATAAAACCTATCACGACAGCGATCACCCCATTGCTTTTCCCGAAGGAGCCTATTTAAAATGTGGTTATTACCAGATGGATACAGAGTAGGTTGGTTGATATTTCAAAAACAATTTTTTATTTTGGTAGCGATGAACTAAATTCAAAAAATTAAACAAAAAAAGCTAATCCATTAAAGAATTAGCTCTCATCGTATACTATACTTATGATCTATAGCTTAGTTAGAGGATATCATAGAGAAGAATTTATCTAGATTTGGAAGTAAAATAATTCGGGTTCTACGATTTTTAGCCATATTTTCTTTAGTGTCATTTGAAACAACTGGTTTATAGCTACTTCTACCGGATGCTATTAATTTGGCTGGATCAACATCGTACTTATTCTGCAACAAGCGAGTTATGGAAGTAGCACGTTTTACGCTAAGATCCCAATTATCCTCAACTGCAGGCGTACGTATCGTTCTTGGATCTGTATGACCTTCAATCATTACTTCAAGGCTTGGTTCAGAGTTAATAACAGCGGCCAATTTGGTTAACAATTCATCTGCTCGCTTACTTACTCGGTAACTACCAGTATTAAACAACATTTTGTCAGATACAGAAATCATAACTACTGTATTCTCAATATCTATAGAGATGTTTTCATCTTCTTTTACGCTTTGATCCAAAGAATTCTTCAGGTTGTGAGAAACCGCAAGGTTCATGGAATCTTTTAAAGTTTTTGCTTGATTTAATTTTTGAGAGTCCACATTTTCTAATGTTTTTCTCATATTTTCTTTGGTGTTGTTTGAGATAACAGCTAAATCGTCCACCATGACCATTTGTTCATTATTACTTTCAGTTAGTGAGTTAATTTTAGCATTATAATCCTCTACCCGGGCTTCAATCTGAGCAAATTTAGTTTCTAGGGCTTCTTTCTCAACAGTCGTTTTTTGTAAAGAACTTCTGGTGTTTTGTAAGTCCTGTTCTACCGCAAGATATTTCTTTTTTGATACACATGATGTGGTTATTATTCCGGTTAAAATGATTAGTGTGAAAACTTTTTTCATAGTTGTTTTATTTAATTTATTTTATCATAATACAACAGTAAGATATTTCAAAAATTGCCCGTGATATACTAAATAGTTGCTATCATTTTCCCAAACTATTGTTAATAGAGATGATTGAGGAATTCGCAAAAAATTTGTGTTAATTACAAGTATTATTAACTATTATGGTTTAACCGTTTTAAAAATATGGTAAAATGATAATAGTAAACAGTTCTGCTATAAATTAATACTATGATAAAACACACATTTTATCGGTAAGATGCATTAGTTTTGCACAGTTATACTCAAATATTCTTATATGATAGCCCCAAGTTTATCTCCCAATGAATATGAGCGTCAAAAAGCAGTTGATAAGTATAAGATGCTAGATAGCATCCCAAATTCAAATTTTGATGCATACACTTCATTACTAAGTTACATTTGTAATACTCCTATTGCTTTAATAACCTTGTTAGATAATCAACGTAATTATTTAAAATCACATCACGGTGTTAGCTTTGATCAGGCACCTCGAGAAACCTCTTTTTGTGGTCATGCGATTATTAATGAGGCTCCGGTGATGATCGTTGAAGACGCACGATTGGATGCTAGATTTTTTGATAATCCACTTGTTACAGAGCAAAACATTGTTTTTTATGCCGGCGTTCCCTTGATTGATAAAGAAGGTTATAAGTTAGGTACGTTATGTGTCTTTGATTATGAGCCAAGAACATTGGACGATAGTCAGATACGAGCCATGCTTACTATGGCAAATCAGGTAATGGAATTATTTGAACAAAAATTAAAAAACACACAATTACAAAAATTCCAAGAACAATTGGAGTTACGTAATCAGAACTTAGAAAAATTTGCGCGTGTTGTTTCTCACGACCTCAAATCACCTTTAGCTAACATCACTTCACTGACAGAGCTCTTAGAAATCGACAATGGCGATATTTTAAGCGAAGATTCCTTGTTGTATATCAAATACTTAAAAGCTTCTTCATCGGCGTTGCGTGAATATATTGATGGGTTATTGGCATTTTATAAAAGCGATAATATTTTAAAGCATAAACGAGAAGCTGTTCCGGTAGCTATCTTTTTCGACAGAATTGCAGAGCTATCCGGATTATCTGATGAAGTAACCTTTTCTTTTCCTAATGAACAAACGGAAATTGTGATTAATAAACCTGCCATGCAGCAAGTTTTTTTAAATCTGGTTACAAATTCTTATAAGTATAATACTAAGGAGGAAGTTAGAATTACAATAGGTTTTGAAAAACGTAACGATGCTTATCGATTTATTCTTGAAGATAACGGTAACGGTATATCTAACGAAGATCAGGAGAAAATCTTTGAATTGTTTACTACCTTAAATACACAAGACCGTCACGGTAACTCGGGAAGTGGTATAGGATTGGCGACAGTAAAAAAAATCATCACGAATTTACAGGGAACAATAACTATTGAATCAAAACTGGATGCTGGTAGCCGATTTATTATAGAAATACCGGTAAGGTAATAGCACCAAGGTTAATACGTTGCTAATGATCTAACTCTTCGTGTTTTCTATGTTTTTGTTTATCAATTCTAACAAATGATTTTTATCGTAAGGTTTTAAAATGTAATCATTTAGTCCCGCCTGTATAATTTGCCTGTTGAGCTGGGTAACGTCTACTGCAGTAAGTGCTATGATTGGTGTGGCTTGATCAAATTCACGGATTCTTTTTGTAGTACCAATTCCGTTTAATTTGGGCATATTGATATCCATCAATATAATGTCATACGAATTATCACGAACAAGGTCAATAGCATCATACCCATTATCAATAGTGGTACAGTCAAAGTTTTCACTGGATAAAATTTTATCAGCAACAAGCAAATTAAGCTTATTATCATCAACTACCAGCGCTCTCAATTTATCTGATGTTACTGTTTTTTCTGCAATGGATTGTTCTGTATGTTGACTAGCTTTTTTGAAAGTTACAGCAAAGGCGTACTCGGATCCCGAAAAGCTACTGTCTTGTTTAATAATTTCACTATCCAAAGCAGTGGCTAAACTTTTGACGATAGTCGAATTAAGCCCGATCCCCAAATATGAACGTTTTTCGGTTTCAATATTGGTGAACTCTTCATAAATGGAATCTTCATCTTCTTTAGAAACCTCGCTACCATCAAAGCGAATATTAAAAGAAATTGTACAACTAGTTGCATCATCCTTTATCGTATCAACTGTGAATAACACTATCCCATTTTTGCTGAATCTTAAAGCGTTACTGATCAAGTTCATTAAAATTTGAGTTAATATCGCCGGATCACTTTCCAGTTGTTCGGGAATCGATTCATCAAATTTAAAATCTAAAGTATTATCACTGTTCTCAGTTGCATAACTGAAAGAATTAACAAGGTTGCTTACCGTATCCTTCAAATTAAAAGAGGTCTTGGCAGGAATTAATTCTTCATAGTTGATATAATTAACCTGTAAAATATTATTTATAAGCGATAGTAAATAATCTCCAGAAAATTTAAGCGATCTAAGATTTCTATTCGACTTCAGCTCAGGGTGTTCTTCTACAATAAGCCGTGTTAATCCCATCATCCCATATAACGGCGTTCTCAACTCGTGACTTAAGGTTGATATAAACTCTTGCTTTAGCTTTGCTTGTTGCTCAGCTCTTTGTTGCGAAATCTTAAGCTCCTTATTTTTGCGTCGTAAATCTAGAATTATTTTACCGGTGTAAAATAGCACTAGAACGAGTATAATTAGTAAAGCACCACAAATAATAGGATATGTCATAAAATTGGATTCAAGTTAGCAAAATAACATATATGAATTGACTCTCAAAAATTTATTTCTATATTTTTTGACTTCATCATTTAAATAAATGTTATGTTACCATTACTGTATGATGAAAAAATTACTTTAATAATTCAATATTGGTTATCTTTGATAGTATGAAGGAGCGTAGAAATTATCTAAAAGTTTGGTTCGTGGGATGTTTTATCTTGTGTTCTCTTTTAGGATATTCACAAATGGATCGAGGAACAATGGGTGGTGTTGTAAGTCCTTTAGGTACATCTACAAATGCTTCCAACGGATTAAACAGCGCATCTTCTTCATTATTGAATAGTAATAGCTCGAACTTGAACTCAGATAAATTTCAATCTTACAGCAGACAAAACGAACCGAAGAAATTGATGGGAGATGACCAATTTCATAAAAATACCCATACGTTTACTCCCAATTACTTAAAACGTGAAAAGGAAGAAAATGCTGAAGGGGTCACCGATCAATATTTTGGAGATTACAGTAACAGTGGTGAATTTATACAACTTGTCTATAGAGATTTTGGAAGTGTAGATGGTGATGTGATACGGGTGTATCTGGATGATGATGTGATTAGAGGGAATGTCTATCTTACGGGTCAATATACCGGCTTGATTATAGATCTAATTCCAGGATTTAATAAAATCGTAATAGAAGCTTTGAATCAAGGGACCTCTGGTCCTAATACAGCACAATTTCAAGTGTATGATGACAAAGGGAAATTAATTACGACAAATCAATGGAATTTACTCACAGGAGGAAAAGCTACGATGATTATTGTTAAAAATTAATCACCGCAACTTCTATACTTATAATGCAACTAAACATTAGTCCGATTATCCTATCCCAGGTAATTTTTTAATATTCTATTTTTAGAACGATTACGCAGGCGACGAATGGCCTTTTCACGAATTTGTCTGACACGTTCTCTGCTAATATCAAATGTTTGACCTATTTCTTCAAGTGTCATAGCGGCTTGATTGTTAAGGCCAAAATTCAACATTACTACATCCTTTTCACGGGGTGTCAATGTATCCAATGCACGTTCTATTTCAATTTTTAGAGATTCATGCATCAATTCATTATCAGGTTTCGGAGTATCACCGGATTGCAGCACATTGTACATGTTGAAGTCATCTTCGCCTTCCTGAAAAGGAGCATCCATTGATAAACTTCGACTAGAATTTTTTAAAGATAATTTTACCTTACTAATTGATATCTGTAATTCGCTCGCTATTTCCTCGGCGGTAGGTTTACGTTGATATTTTTGTTGTAAATGCCCCATTACCTTATTTATCTTGGTAATCTCACCTATTTTGTTCAATGGAAGTCGTACAATTCTAGCTTGTTCAGCAATTGCCTGTAGGATTGCCTGGCGAATCCACCAAACTGCGTACGATATAAATTTAAATCCCCGCGTCTCATCAAAGCGCTTTGCTGCTTTAACCAAGCCTACGTTGCCTTCATTAATTAAATCAGGTAAGCTCAACCCTTGATTTTGATATTGTTTTGCAACAGAAATCACAAAACGCAAATTTGCACGAGTAAGTTTGTTTAAAGCGGTTTCGTCTCCTTTTTGAATACGCTTCGCCAATTCTACCTCTTCATCGGCAGTAATCATATCGATTTTACTCACATCCTGTAAGTAACTGTTTAACGACTTAGATTCTCTATTCGTAACTTGCTTTGTAATTTTTAGTTGTCTCATGTATATCCTTATTATTTACTTGTCAAACACATATGATAATCATTAGAATACTAAGAACCAAAACAATAACATAGTTTTATGAATTTAACCCGGTGTTAATGCGTTATTTCTTAAAGGATTAACATAAAAAAGGATAGCCGTAGGCTAGCTAATGAAAATGCGTACAATTGAGTCGTAGACAAAAAAATAGTCTTATTTATATTTTATGTCACCTCACAAAGATTTTACCCTATATTTGGCACTTATTTTTTTAAAAATAATGGACTAAATTGAATGTATAAAATAGAACGACATCAAAACTTTGTAAAAAAATATGTGCTCGAATTTTGTACACTTTATTTTTTTACATCTATTGTAGTGGTCGAAGTACATGAAGGGGTTCATTTTAACTATGATAAGGCAACCTACATAGGAGAATTAACCGCTATACATTTTGAAAAAAGACCTTTTGGTTATATTTCACATCGCATTCACAGTTATGCATTGGAACCTATGGATTATAAGAGGATTTATGAAATTTTTCCTAACCTGGCGATTCTAGCAGTTGTTTTATTTAATTCTCATCAGGAAACAAGTCTAAGAGTAGAAGAGATTTTCTTTCAGAATAATATTATGAGTTTTGATCAGTTGGATATCGCTATCGACTGGGTTGAAGAATATATGAAATCCCTGCCAAAGCTAAACAATGACAAGGATTTAGCTTAATCTAAGGTCTATTTAATCTTTGGATACCAGTCCAGTTGGATGACTTCTATAGCTGGGTTATTTGAATTTACTATGGACTTAAATTCTGCCACATCGCTTAGACCATCTGTTCCACGATAGTGATAAGGATATACTTTTTTAGGCTTAAAATCCAGCACAGCATCGGCAGCACTTTTTACAGTCATAGTATACGGTAGGTTCATACACACAAAAGCATGATCAATATTATCTAAATTACGCATTTCCGGTATATCTTCGGTGTCTCCCGAAAAATAAACACGTTCGTCGTCCAAAGTTAAAACATATCCATTACCTCTTCCCTTTTCGTGAAACTTTAAAGCTTCTTCTCTCAAGTTGTACATAGGTATCGCCTCAATTTTAATGTTCATAAGATTCTTGACCTCTCCGTTAGCTAGTAAGATCAATTTATCGGTATAATCAGCCGGTAATTTTTCGGCTACCGCTTGAGGAACTACTAATTTTGTCTTACTTAAGTCCAAACTATTTAATGTCTCGATATCCATATGATCTCCGTGTATATCGGTAATCAATACTAAATCGGGAGAAGGGAATTTTTCAAATGCTTTATTACCACCTGTCGGATCAAGGTAAATTGTTTTGCCCTCAAATTGCAATACTGCTGTAGCATGTGAAATAGGAGTAAGCTCAAAAGAAGCCATTTTGTGGTCGGACTTGCTAATATTTTCAGAAGCCATTTCAGATTGTGAAACATTTTCAGGTGCTTCGGCTGATGATTTTTTTGGATTTTCTTTACAGGCTACAGTGGCAGCTGCTAAAAAAACCAAAAAATATTTATAGTTAATTTTCATAATGAAATATATTTTGGTTTAAGATAAGATATATGAGGAAGTGATAAAAAACATTAAAGGAATATTAACTATCCCAAAGTAGTTTTATGGCCATCGCAATAACCATCACTACCAGAAAAAACTTAACCATTCCATCACCTTTTTTAACTGACCATCTGCTTGCAAACCATCCTCCGGTAGCATTACCCGCAGCAAGCACAATACCATATAGAAAATTGATTTGATCATTAAGAATAAAAACTAATAATGCTGCTACAGTGTAAATAGCAACTACGAGGCTCTTAATAGCATTAGACTTAACCAGACTCATGTGATTGATAGAAGAAAGCGCCAATAAAATAAATATACCAATTCCTGCCTGAATAAACCCACCGTAGATTCCGATAAAAAAGAATGCAATAACTGACCACCAAAAATAGTTCCCTGTAATTCTCTCAAAAGTTTCCAATCCGTTTCTTTTAGGTTGAAAAACCATAAAGAGAACCACTAAAATCATAACGACAGCCAAAATTTGATTAAAAGTTTCTCCTTTGATATCAACCGCTATTTTTGCTCCTATCAGCGATCCTATCAATGCAGAAAGTCCCAGATAGACTCCAAATTTTGAGGTATGTACTCCTTTACTACGAAAACCTGCAACTGTTGTAATCCCTTGAATCAAAATACCAATACGATTGGTACCGTTTGCGATCGCTGGTGGCAAACCCATAAAGATTAACATAGGCAATGTAAGTAACGAGCCACCTCCAGCCAGTGTATTAATAATTCCTGTGATAAATCCCACAAGTACTAACAGCGCCAACATGTAATATTCATTCATATAAAAGGTTTATTTTTTCAAAAGTATTGAAAACTTTCAGGTAAAAATTAATTTGTTTAAAAAACACTTGGGTTATCAACACAATCTGTTGTAGTTTTAAGGTCACTTAAAATTTATAGTTCATCAAAACATTATCTCACTTTTTGCCTATTTTGAACACCCTTAAGACGTATCGCTTTGAGATTTTTAAAGCAGATCTAATTGCGGGGACAACCGTGGGTGTGGTTTTGATTCCGCAAGCTATTGCCTATGCATTATTGATGGGTGTACCTCCCATATATGGACTGTATGCATGTTTAATTCCGTTAATCATTTACGCACTTTTAGGTACTTCAACACAATTGAGTATTGGTCCGGTGGCAGTAACTGCCATTTTGATTATGAGTGGTATAAGTCAGTTGGCCATCCCATTCTCTGATACTTTTGTGCATCTGGTAATTTATACCGGATTGTTAATCGGCATAGTACAGGTGTTAATGAGCATATTTAAAATGGGATTTTTAACCAACTTGATATCACAACCCGTAATTTCAGGGTTTATCTCAGCCGCCGCGATCATTATTATCATGTCACAAATCAAAGAAGCTTTAGGTATTAATATGCCCAGATATGATCAGAGCTATGAGGTTCTGATACACTTAACACAAAATTTTTCAGAAATTAATATTTATACTTCTCTATTATTTATAACAGCAATAATTTTAATGTTGTTACTTAAACGATGGAAAAAGACGTTTCCCGGGGCATTGATAGTACTTGTTTTAGGAGCGTTAGCAACCTATCAATTTGGATTGAACGATCGGGGAGTGGCTATTATTGGCGAAGTACCAAAAGGTTTACCTTCATTTGTAGTTCCATTTGCCGATTATCAAACACTACTAAATTTATTACCCACTGTTTTTACCGTAACACTAATAGGATTTATTGGAAGTATAGGAATTGCTAAGTCTTTTGAGATGAAAAATCGGGATCATACCGTACGGGCAAATCAGGAATTACTGGCGCTGGGAATTTCAAAAATTCTGGGCGCATTTTTTCTTGCTGTTCCGTCATCAGGTAGTTATAGCCGATCGGCTATAAACGATCAGCAAGGAGCCAAAACTACCATAGCTTCTCTTGTAACAGCTGTCTTAATTATTGTGTCGTTATTGTTCTTTACTAAGTTCTTTTATTATATTCCCAAAAGCGTTTTGGCGGCAATTATTGTATTATCCGTACTGGGTTTACTTGATTTTAAAGGGGCCAAAATGTTATTGAAATTGAGGAGACGCGAATTCTTGATTATGGTAATAACGTTTCTATGTACGCTATTTTTGAGTATTGAAATAGGCATATTGATTGGGGTATTATTATCGTTTATTTTTATGTTGTATTATAGTTCCAGACCGCATGTGGCTGAATTAGTCAATATTCCCGGAACCGAATATTATCGAAATTACGAACGTTTTCCTGAAGCTTCCAAAGCAGCAAAATATTTAATTTTGAGATTTGACAATCAACTCTTTTTTGGTAACACAAACTATTTTAGAGAAACTATTATGGCGGCTTTACAAAAGCGTGAAACGCAACCTGAATTTTTTATTCTGGACATGACCAATATGCACGATATCGATAGCACAGGTTTACACACCTTATATAATGTAAATGCGTATTTGTCAATTAATAATGTACAGTTATTAATTTCTGGAGCAATAGGTCCTGTACGTGACTTTTTAAAACGCTCCGGATTTACTGAACAACTGGGAGTCGACCATTATTTTATGACCATTACCGAAGCGGTATATTTTACAGCGCATCCGGATCAACATCCATCAGAAAGACAGATAGCGTTACAGCACAATACGCAACGTTCTATTATGGATTAACTATTTGGTGCCTTCATAGACGTGAAATTTAACTCCCATACCATAATTTGTAAATCCACGCTGAATTAATGAATTTCCTTTAGTATAATTACTGTCAAAACGTTGCCAGGTACGATTTTTATAGAAAATCCTTCTCGTAAATGTGATAAAGTTGTCTATCTTGTCTGTAAAGGGTAAAAGCGGTCTGAAGGTGGTAGAAATCTTTACAAAACCTTTGGGTGTTTCCACCTCATGGTATTTACGAGTATCTTGTAAATTACCTTCACTATCCGTGTAACCAAGCACTTGAATTGAGATGTAAATACCATCAGAAGGTACGTATATTTTATATTCTGAAATATCAAGTTCAAAATTTGCTTTATCTTTTTCTGTCACCCGAAAAATTATGTCCTCATATGGCAGACGTTTTGAAGGTTTACCATCCACATTGCTATAGAATTGCATTTTAAACAATGTTGAAAAGGCTTGTGGTTTGCCAGAAGCGCTACGCGATGCTTCCATTTTAACAGGTAAGTAAACCGAAGCAATTTTTACCGGTGTGGTTGATGGTTTAGGAAAAAACACACCTATTTCAGACTCTACTGTAGGGAGCCAACATTTAAAGTAATCGGCGTGTACTTTTGATGCAATCTTTTTGACCTTGTATTTTCTTCTTTTTTCTCCGGTTAGATATACTTCCTGCAACTGTGCTATATCCTGTTCCATAATCAAGGCCGAAGGCATAGTACGTGTATCGACCACCTTGTCTTTGTATCCAACTGCTGTAATATATAGTGTGTCAATATCAGCATATCGCTTAGGGGAAAAATAAAATACTCCATTGGCATCGGCGAACATGCCATTGCCGTTGCCAAATGATATGGTGGCATATGAAACGGGCTCTTTTAATAAGGGATCGTGTAGCTCATAGCGTTGACCATAACCAAAGGCGGAGATACATAGTAGTAGGTAAAGTAAGATTTTCATCGCAGATATAGGGGCATTTATCGTGCCGTGAATATATTAAAACGAAATTATATAGAAGAATAGTATGTTGGGTAAATCGTAAAAATTAGTATTTCTATAGCGTATTCGTAACATTTACTAGGGATTATTGTTAATATACTATTTATAGAGGTTATTTTTTTTTCAATACTCAGAGAATGATTAGCATGAAGTAGTGGGGGGAAAAGGTATCTTTGAACCAATGAGGCAAGCAATATACTTTATGGTAATTAGTGCATTATCGTTTACGATGATGAATCTTTTTGTCAAATATCTGGTACATTTTAGTGCAGCACAATTAATTATGTTTCGGTCGGTAGGCTCCTTGGTATTCACAATGAGCTTCTTACACTATAAAAAAAATTCCTATGCTGGGGAGTAAACGCACATTATTAATAGCAAGAGGGTTGGCTGGTGTAACTTCTATGGGGCTGTTTTTTCTTGCAGTGCCTTATCTTCCAATTGGAACCGCAGTTTCTTTGCGGTACACATCGCCCATATTTGCAGCTTTATTAGCAGTTGTTTTTTTAAGAGAACGCATCGCCTCTGTACAATGGTCGTTTTTTTTACTTGCTTTTTCCGGAGTTTTAGTAATTAAAGGATTTGATCCGGATATTAATTTAGTGGGTCTGGTATTGGTACTGTGTTCGGCTTTGGCGAGTGGATTTGTTTACATACTTATAAATAAAATAGGACACAGTGATCATCCTGTTGTTATTGTAAATTATTTTATGTGGATTTCCTTTATTGTAGGTGGAACCTTCAGTATTTTCTATTGGACGACTCCGAGAGGAATTGAGTGGTTACTGTTATTAAGTCTTGGTATTTTTGGCTATTTTGGACAATTATTTATGACCAAAGCCTTTCAATCCCAAGTAACTAATAAAGTGGTTTCTTTAAAATATATTGAAGTTATTAGTACTATGCTCGCAGGAATTGTTTGGTTCGGGGATCGTTATCCGGTATTGAGCATTATGGGAACCGCTATGGTAATACTGGGATTACTATTGAATATTCTATATAAAACTAAAAAAAATATTAAAGATTGAGATATATTAAAAGATACTTTAATATTACCATCTCCGACTTACGCTGTTACGCATTCTTATAATCTCACCTGGATTTGGGTCAATGCCTCTCAAATGAGCAACAATGGTACGTACGCTGACTATACGCTGAACTATTAAGTAACAGTAGGGGATAAGGTTATTTAAAAATAAAGCCGCGAAGCGATACATGGGGCGGTAGCAGTAGTGCAGAATTTTGAACAGTATGCAAAACTAGCTAGTGTATCGCAAACGAAAGCTGAGACAATGTAAGGGTATTTCGCTTACAATGGAACTAAGGGCAAAAAAAGGGGTTAGGAAAAATCAGTGTCTAGATAGAACTGTAATTTCTTTTTATCGCTAAAGCTGTTAATAGTTAAAATATTTCCATCTAGCTTGTTGTAAATGACTTCAGCAAATAAACCTTTGATGTAAAAGATACTATATTGAAAGTCTCTGTTATAATCATTAACGGTAAACAAATGCTGACCATCATTCCAGATGTTAAAATACTTTTCGGCTAAGTTTTGAGAATTGAAATTTTCAATGAGAGTAGTTTTCCGCATAAGCACAAGTTTTATTGATTTGGAGTAACTAAATTACGGTTTTTCCGTAATACTTCCAAATTTATTTTTCACTAACTCACTAGTTTATAGTTGTAAACCGGTGAGTAGTTTAAAGAACCAATGGTTATGTGAGGGCGCAGATTCCCTGATTTTATAAGGGTTTGGGTGTTGTTGAGTGAAAATTTCTGGTCTTTGATTATATAAAAAAGAGTTTATAAAAATTGAGAGCCATATTAATTATTAAAGACACTATATTTTTTATTAAAGTAATTTTATAATCTCTCTTAACTCATTTTATTTCCAAAAAAACACCCCAAAACCATTACTTTTGCCTATCTAAAATCATAGCTTTTGGCAACCGAATCTCAAAATATCTTCCTTACCAAAAAAGAGAAACTCAAATGTAGCGTTTGTGGTAAACGCATACCAAAAGGTAAATCCTTTGTAGCAGAAAGTGAGAATCACAAAGGCAGCTGTTTTACATGTTCGCCCTTTGTGGGTTATGTATTCTTACCTTCGGGAGATGCGGCACTTACAAGGCGTTCAAAAAAACATTCGGATCGTTGTGCTGTGGTATTAGAATGGAATGTACGGCGTAAACGTTTTCAACGTACCGGACAACTGGTACAAGAAATGGCTATTAAAATAGCAGAAAAAGAATGTGCTCAAGATGCTGCTATTCGCGCAGAGAAAAATAAAAAGGCTGCGATTGTTCGTGAACAACAAGATCGCATCTACGTAGCAGCTTTTGCCAAAGCAATTCGTGCTCGATACCCCGTATGTCCATCGCAACGTGAAGTTGCTATCGCACAACATGCTTGTGAGAAGTATAGTGGTAGAGTAGGGCGGACCGCTGATGCAAAGCAGTTCGATGCTAAAATGATAGACCTTGCTGTAGAAGCACATATTCGTCATACTGAAACCAATTATGAAGCCCAATTTGGAAGAGGCAAGGGAAAAAAACAAATTCGATCAGAAGTTAAAACTGATATTCAGCAGGTGCTACGCCAGTGGAGAGGGTCTCTATAATCCTAATACGGTTTTGGACTATTTAGAGACAGCACTCGGTTTTAATTTTATAATTCGTAATTTATGTAATAGCAGCATAATGTAATATGTAGGATCGATTTCGTGCCAACGCACTCCGCCGAAATTAGCACGATTTGCATATTTATGATGATTGTTATGATAGCTTTCACCCATCATTAAGAAATCAACAGGAAACAAATTCTTAGACGTATTATTCATCTTAAAATTAGTATAACCTACTATATGACCGAACCAATTGATAATCACCCCATGAATTGGAGCCATAAAAAAGGCAACCGGTAAAAATAACCATTGCCACCAGGCTGTAGCAAAAAAGTAGAAAAACGCAGTATAAAATAATCCCCAGGCAATTCTTGAACCGTTCGAACTTGCAAATTTGTCAAAACGTTTCCATTGCGGTGCATTTTTGGTAAATTTTGCATCCAAAGCGATACGCTTGTTATTAATATCCTGATAAATGGATTTTGTTCGCCACATCATACTAAATAAATTACTATCATACTTAGGTGAATGTGGATCTTTCTCTGTGTCTACGTACGCATGATGCATACGGTGCATAACACCATATCCGTAAGCACTCAAATAGTTAGAACCCTGAAATACCCAGGTGAGCACAAAACACATTTTTTCTGTCAGTTTAGACATTGTAAACGTTTGATGCGCGGCATATCTATGAAGAAAAAAAGTTTGAAAAAATAATCCCATATACCATAGGATCAATATAAAGATGAGTATAACCATTGTAGTCTTTGCGTGCTAAATTTTTGAATTTAAAAAGCTTTTCCAATCCGGTACTTCAAAATGCATACCAAATCGACACTTAGCGATTGCAAAAATAAGACTATCTACCCATAAAGTCACGTTAAACAAAGCATAAAGTTGCCCCTGACAGCTGGCATAATAGAATCAATTGTTCCGATCCGGTAAGTGTATATCAGGTTGTGTTGAACAAAAAGTTTACTTTTGTAGCTTATCATTACAGCTTGTTACCATTATGGCAAAATCAGGAAGACCCAAAAACACAAAAAATAAAGCAAAGCATGCGAAGCTTGTGGATCGTAAAAAGAATAAATTACGTCAAAAGCAGGACGAACGAACTGAGCGATTAAAAGCATTAAAGGAAAAGATCAAAGAGCATACACAAGACAGCGCTACTAATGACTAAATGTCCTTGCGATACCACCAAGACTTATCCAGATTGTTGTGAGTTAATTCACAGAAATATTGACAATGCCAAAACCGCTGAGGACTTAATGCGGTCCAGGTATACAGCTTTTGTACTTGCCAATGGAGCGTATCTTATGAAGAGTCATCATAGTACCACGCGACCGGTTCATGATACAGAGGAAATCGTTGCCTGGGCAAAGTCTGTACAATGGATACGATTGGAAGTCCTAGGTACTACAAAAGGGGGGCATAACGATAAGGAAGGCACCGTACATTTTAAAGCATATTTTTTTGAGGGTGGTATAGTTCAAGTGATAGAAGAACATTCATTGTTCGAACGAGAAGAGGAGCATTGGGTCTATGTGGGAGCAATGTAAGTGTTAAAACCATAACGTTTGCTTAGTAGTATTGTTAATTAGAGGTTAAACCAGAGTATCATAATTAACACTGCCTGAAACATACAGTATCTTAGTTGGAATAATCAAAACCAGCCACGCATGTCCGAAACTTTTGTCAAACGTTTATTGGTAATCGTACTTTCCATTATCGGAGTTTATTGTGTTATTATAGCACTCATACAAACACAACAGTATATCGCACCCTTGGTATTAGGTGGATTATTTGCAATGTCTTTATTACCATTATACAATGCCTTACGTAAGCGTAGATTAGGTTCAGGACTAGCAGCATTTGTCTCACTGGGCGTTTTAGTTGTTGCCTTGGGTGTGTTGATATTTATATTTTCAACCCGTGTCAAAGGTGTGGTAAGCGAATGGAATAATTTACGCACAGAGATGTTACCCACGGTCAATAACGCACAGCAATATCTAGACTCAAATTTGGGAATCCAATTTAAAGAACTGGACCGGTTGATAAATTTTATGAAGCCAAATGATCAAAACGATTCTCAAAGTTTTACCATTTCAACGCGTATGGTTTCAGACACGGTAAATCCATTATTTGGGGTAGTGGGTTCTTTTTTTCTGATCTTGATATATATCTATTTCTTTCTCTTTTTCAAAGAGCACATTCACAAAGCTATTCTTAATTTTTTCTCTGCATCTCACCAAAAGGCTGCTAAAAACGCATTGCATAATGCAGCGATTGTATGTCGTCAATATTTTATAGGTAAAATGGTGCTTATTATTATTCTTGCGATCATTTATTACACGGGTTTACAAATTATAGGTGTAAAATATGCATTGTTTTTGGCGTGTTTTGCAGCGTTACTCTCTGTTATTCCCTATGTTGGAAATATTATTGGAGCAGGACTGGCGATTTTATTAGGAATGGTAACCGAGGGCCTTACTCCAGTATCCGTAATAATAGGGGTTGGCATTACTTTTACCATCGCCCAGTTTATTGAGAGTTATATTCTTGAGCCTTTTGTTATAGGGAATAAAGTTGGACTTAATGCACTGTTTACCATTTTGGCTGTAGTTTTTGGCGGAGCACTCTGGGGAATTGTGGGGATGGTGGTAGCAATTCCGTTAGTCGGAATATTGAAGGTGCTGTTCGATGCCATTCCTTGGTTAGCGCCGATTGGAACATTAATAGGTAACATTGAAGAACCCAAGTCTAAAGGTAAAATATCAGCCATCATACAAAAAATAAAATTCTGGTAACAGTCAAAACCTCCTTTACTTTTCAAATATTTTGTGATTACTTTGTCCCGGGAAAACAACTAAGCTATTGGAAGAACAGGAGAAGAAAAAAATAAAAAAATTTACGAAACATAACTTTTTTGATCGTACCTATTGTGTGTTTCAAGGGGCACCATTATGGAAAATTTCACGTAGAAAGCCTCACTACCGCAGTGAATCGGGCAGTTCGTATTATTATACTACCAAGGGTGTATACCGCCTCTCTAATCATTGGGGACGCGCTGCAAGCTGTCAATGGAGATTATTGTCTGATTTACCTGCCGAAATTGATGATTTACGATTGGGATATGCTGATTGGGAGGATTTTAGAATAAATATGGATGAAGCAGCTGATGCGTACTATATTTCGGTTGATTTTGAAACGAAATCGGTTCAATACAATCATAAACATGATCCGGACTATGATCAGGTAGCGGTGGTACGAACCGCCGATGATACCCGTAAACGTATCAAACAGATTAAAAATATTCTGGAAGATTATAAGTGGGCCAAATATTTTGAATATGAGGATCTGGAAGAATTTAGAAAAGAGGTGGTAATGCAACTTATCAATACCGATATTGATCTTAATGAGTTAAAAAGGTCATTGATGTAAGGGACGTTAGGTTCCATCGGTCTAAAAATACATTTGTATTTGGATAATTTTAGTATCTTTTCAGTCCAAATCAACAACGAATCTAAAAACCTACATATGGAAATTTTCTCGTCCTATAATTTAATCATAGGCTTTTCAGTCATTATTATTCTATCTTTTATATTTAATGGCTTAGCTAAAAAGACGAATGTACCTGCGGTTTTAATGTTAATTGTGTTAGGTGTCATAATACAACATGGTTTGGCATCTTTTGAAGGTGAACCTTTTGATTTTTTTCCGATGCTTGAAATTCTTGGAATCATCGGTTTGATTATGATTGTACTGGAAGCTGCCTTAGAACTCAAGCTCAAACGAGAGAAATTACGTCCTATTTTGGTAGCCTTTACAATTGCGTTAATTGGCTTAGTCGTTTCCACGTATCTAGCTGCGTTAATATTATATGGTTTGGTCGATGGGATGACGATGCAATCTGCCTGGTTATATGCTACCCCATTATCTATTTTATCCAGTGCTATTATCATTCCGTCGGTTGTCAGCCTTTCAGAAGTGAAAAAGGAATTTCACATTTATGAAAGCACCTTTTCTGATATTTTGGGAATCATGTTATTTTATTTTCTAAGCGGAAGTTTAAATCCCGCCGAAGATACGGGAGTAACAGGTTTTGCGCTGAACTTAATTCTTACGATAGTGATTTCTCTCATTGCGAGCTATGGTATCATCCTTATTTTTCAGAAAATAAAAAGTCAGGTAAAATTATTTCTGCTTATCGGGGTTTTACTCCTTTTATATGCCGTTGGAAAGAAAATGCACTTATCGTCTCTAATTATTATTTTAATTTTTGGATTAGTAATTGCGAACATGAAATTGTTTTTTCAAGGGAGGTTAAAAGAATTTATAAATTTTGAGAAAGCAAAATCCATTTATCATGAATTACATGTGATTACAGCTGAAACAGCCTTTGTAGTTCGAACATTTTTCTTTGTGATATTTGGAATAACCATAACACTATCTTCCTTATTGAGTTTGCGGGTTACCTTAATAAGCATCCTGATTATTGTTACAATTTATGCGATCCGATATGGCTTGTTACGATTGTTCATGGGTAAAGATATAAGTCCGCAAGTGTTTATTGCACCCAGAGGGTTAATTACAGTATTACTTTTTTACGCGATTCCGGCAGAAGCTATTATTCCGGGATTCGAACCCGGTATATTACTATTCGTAATTATTGGGACCAGTTTAATCATGACCGGCGGTATGATATGGGATAAAAAGCGAGAACGCTTACGTCTGGAAGCTGAAGACGAACTGATTATTGAAGATGTTGAAATACCCGCTGTGGTACCGCAGCCTGTATCAAGAATGTCATCGACCGGTTCTACACCTTCATCCGGTAATTTGGATTCGTAATTTCGGGCTATAGGCATTTTACGTTAAAGCCATCGTAAATTTTTGAACAGCTATATTCTAATTCGTAATTTTAACACGTAAAAACTTATAAAGTTTTATAAAACATGTTAGAACCATTTTTGTCGTACTTATACCATGGTCTCATAGCATGTATATATGTTAAGTAAAATAAAACCACCCATGAAAATTAAAAACACTCTATTTATAATAGGAGCAACGGCATTAATAATGTCTTGTGCTACAAATCCTTTTACCGGAAAACAAACATTGGCGATTGTACCGAATTCACAAATTTTTCCAATGGCTTTTCAGCAATATGACCAATTTTTGGGTGAAAATAAGGTAATAACCGGTACCTCTGAAGCTCAGATGATTACCCGTGTCGGACAAAAAATAGCTAAAGCCTCAGAACGCTGGTTAAACGCCAATGGCTATACCGGATATTTGGATGGGTATCAGTGGGAATATAATTTAGTTAAAGACGACGCCGTAAATGCCTGGTGTATGCCGGGAGGTAAAATTGTTTTCTACACTGGAATTTTACCTATTGCAAAAACTGAAGCAGGAATTGCTGCTGTAATGGGACATGAGGTAGCTCACGCTTTGGCAAATCACGGACAACAACGTATGAGTGCAGGACAATTACAACAAGTTGCCGGAGCTGCAACATCAGTTGCCATTCAAAATAGAAGCGAAAGCACCCAGCAAATTATCGGTACAGCCTTTGGTTTAGGGACGCAATTCGGAGTTATGTTGCCCTTTAGCCGTAGTCATGAGACAGAAGCTGATAAAATTGGTTTACAATTAATGGCGATTGCCGGGTATAACCCTGATGAAGCCGCAGATTTGTGGAGACGAATGAAAGCAAATAGTGGAGGACAATCCCCACCAGAGTTTATGAGCACGCATCCATCCAGTGATACGCGTATCGCAAATCTTACTGCGTGGGCTCCGGGTGCAAAGGCAGAAGCACGTAAGTTTGGTGTTACCAACTTTAAATAATTGTTAGTAGCGCTACGTTAATAATATTATTTCTATTTTAGAAGCTGTTTTGAAACTATCAAAACAGCTTTTTTAATTTATATATGATGAATTCTAGAGTATTGCCCAAAGGGCATAAAACCTTATTAAACGCGTGGGCTTTTTACGACTGGGCTAATTCTGTGTACAGTTTAACAATTGTTTCTGCTGTATTTCCGATCTTTTATGGATCTCTTTTTACTAAGAATGAATTGATAACCGTATTCGGATACGCAATTCGCAGTACGCCTTTGATAACCTATGCCACCGCCATTGGATTTTTAATTGTGGCTATTACCTCTCCAATTTTGTCGGGAATTGCAGATTATATTGGGAATAAGAAGGTTTTTATGAAATTCTTTAATTATTTGGGCGCTTTTTCTTGTATCGCACTTTTTTGGTTTAGTAAAGAACATATTTATTTTAGTCTCACGTTTTATATATTAGCCTTAGTAGGATATTGGGGGAGTATAGTTTTTTATAATTCCTATTTACCTGATATCGCACATCTGGAGCAACAGGATAAAATAAGTGCCAAAGGATATTCATTAGGATATATTGGGAGTGTTATCTTATTATTGATAAACTTAGCAATGGTTATGACTGCTGTGACGGATACTGCTCGAATTGATGCCATGAAACTATCATTTATTATGGTAGGCGTGTGGTGGATTGCTTTTAGTCAATTCTCCTACTATTATTTGCCCAAGGGCAATAAGGGACATTCATTAGATCGTAGTGTCCTGTTCAAAGGATTTAAGGAATTAAATGCGGTAAGAAAAGGGTTAACGGCAAATATTCCGTTGAAACGTTATCTGATAGCCTTTTTTGTATATAGTATGGCCGTTCAAACGGTTATGTTGGTTGCGACCTATTTTGGAGAACAAGAGATTGACTGGGGTGGCGATGGTAACAAAACCATGGGGTTGATTGTAAGTATTTTATTGATTCAGATTGTAGCTGTGGGCGGAGCTATTTTAACCTCCAGATGTTCCAAAAGATTTGGTAATATTACTACCTTGATAGGTATTAATGTTATTTGGTTAGGGGTTTGTGTATATGCGTATTTTGTAGAAACCTCAATGCAATTTTACGTCACGGCAGGTGTGGTCGGACTAATTATGGGAGGAATTCAGGCGCTTTCACGATCTACGTATTCAAAATATTTGCCCGAAACCGAGGATACCACCTCTTATTTCAGTTTTTATGATGTGGCAGAAAAAATTGGTATCATCATCGGAATGGGAATCTATGCAACTGTAGATTTGATCACCGGTAGCATGCGCAGTGCGGTTATTTTCTTAGGTATCTTCTTTATTTTAGGAATTATAGGGTTGTTAAGAGTTCCCAGGCTTGAACTAGTTGCGGAAAAAAATTGAAATTAAGTTTTGTTAACAAATCAGCGTTAATGTTTTATAATATTTGTTTCATCATTTTAGGATGACAGTATATTCGTGATATAAAATCAAACTATAGTATTATGTTACGCTGGACCATTATATTTATAATTATTGCCATTATTGCAGGAATTTTAGGTTTTGGAGGTATCGCTTCCGGAGCTGAAAGCATTGCAAGAATACTTTTCTATATCTTTCTAATTCTATTTGTACTCTCGCTTGTCAGCCGATTATTTAGAAGATAATACAAATACTATTTTTAAAATGGATACGTTTTAGTATCCGTAACTATTTACAAATTTAACTAACCAAATTTTATGAAAAAGATTTTATTATTAACCTTAGTCGCGCTTGCAGTGATCTCTTGTAGTCCTACGCAACGTACTATTAATTCTGCAAAGAAAACGTTGAAAGGTTCCTGGTCACTGGATAATATTTCCTACAGCCGATCAGGTATTTTTGAAGTTACCTTGTATGATGACGCTTCAGCTGAGTGCCTTACCGGTTCTACCTGGAGATTTATACCAAACAATAATACGGGTACTTATGATGTAAATCGTGACGCATGTATGCAAATGGGAGCTCGTAATTTTAGATGGACCATTCCTACTCCTGATGCTAATGGGGTGTATAGCTTTATGTTCAAACCTATTAATGAAAAAAAGAAGAGCATCAATAATAATAAAGGATACCGTATGACGCTGGAAAGTTTGGATGAAACTACGATGACCTGGACACAAACAGTAAGTTTAGAAGGAAAGCCTTTTGTTATAACCATGAATTTTAATAAAATACAATAACCATAAATTGAATATTTCGATGAGAACATATATAAGAAAAATAGTGACGGTACTAACAGCGGTCGCATTACTATCAAGTTGTGATAGTATTAAAAACGCCAATAATACTCAAAAAGGTGCTGTAATAGGTACTGCCGGTGGAGCTGTGATTGGTGGTGTTATCGGTAACAACGTTGGTAACAAAGAAAATTCTGTATTAGGTGCCATAATTGGTGGTGTTGTAGGTGGAGTTGCCGGAGGCGTTATCGGGAAGCAAATGGATAAACAAGCCCAAAAAATTGAAGAAGAGATTCCGGGAGCCGAAGTTACACGTGTTGGTGAAGGTATCGACGTAGTATTCGATGAAAATAGTGGCGTTTATTTTGATACAAACAAGCATAATATTAATGCTAAGTCAAGAGCTACCTTGAATAAACTAGTAGGGATTTTTAAGGAATATCCCAACACAAATTTATTGGTTGAAGGACATACAGATAGTACCGGTGATGATGCATACAATATGACATTATCCAAAAAAAGAGCAAATGCTGTAACAAGCTATTTAATCTTACAAGGAGTTGATAGTGGTCGTTTCAAAACATTATGGCATGGTGAAACAATGCCAAAATACGATAATTCTACAGCAGAAGGACGTTCAAAAAACCGTCGTGTGGAGCTCGGTATTGTAGCAAACGAAACTATGATTCGCGAAGCTGAAGAGCAAGTAAAACAATAGTAAGGAAATTTAGGAATATTTTAATCCCGATTGTAATGATCGGGATTTTTTTATGCTTAAAATTCAGTATCTTCATACCAATGAATCGTAAAGATCAAGTCATAGTAATTGGTGGGGGATTAGCAGGATTAACTAGTGCAATACACTTAGCAGGGCAGGGTATATATGTACAACTCTTCGAGAAAAACACATATCCCACTCATAAGGTATGCGGCGAATATATTTCAAATGAAATATTACCCTACTGGAATACTTTAGGTATCGATGTCAATATACTACACCCCACACAACTGGATGAAGTTCAAATTTCTACTAAAAAAGGAAATATATTACATAGTACACTTCCTTTAGGTGGATTTGGTGTGAGTCGATACAGCTTAGATCATCACCTATATGAGCTAGCCAAAGCTTCTGGAGTAGTAATTATACAAGATCAGGTGTTAGATGTTCGTTTTGATACAAATAAGTTTCTTGTAACGACTAAAAGTAACGGACTTTTTAATGCAGCGTATGTGATTGGCGCTCACGGAAAACGTTCAGGTTTGGATAAAACACTGGGGCGCCCTTTCATTCAAAGAAAATCACCTTGGCTGGCAGTCAAAGCGCACTATTCTGGTATATTCCCTGATAACCTCGTAGCGCTGCATAATTTTGAGGGTGGCTATTGTGGGATCTCCAAAATCGAAGATGATAAGATAAATGTATGTTATTTGGTAAATTTTGAAAGTTTTAAAAAATATCAAAATCTAAATGATTTTCAAGATCAAGTCTTGTGTGCGAATCCACATATACGCGAATTTTTTGAGCAGGCTCATTGTTTATTTGATCAACCGCTATCAATAAGTCAGATTAGTTTTGATCGCAAAAGTCTACTTCATAACCACATATTTTTAGTGGGTGATGCGGCGGGAATGATTCACCCCTTGTGCGGTAATGGTATGGCAATGGCGATTCAAAGTGCTCAGCTACTATGTCAGATTTTAGTAAATAGTTTTAAAGGGGAGACACAAACGAGTGAAGCGATAGAAAGTGCTTATAAAAAGGCATGGAAGCACCAATTTTCGAAACGATTAGCAGCTGGCAGAATCTTACAATCCATAGTTCTGAATCCGTATTTACAAGAGTTCGGATATGCAATAGGCGCATCGTTTCCGGCAACCATACCCGGTATTATTAAACAAACACACGGAAAGGCAATACTATGTTAATCAATACCCAACATAGAAGTACTGAAGAAGAAATCATGGATTCCTTTGATCTGCAGGGAACAGCGCTCAAGAAAACGTTGCAAGATCTTGCATCCATCAATAGTTGGCTGGGAGGAACATCTATAACGGTAGACGGAGTATTATCAGTAATTAAGTCAAACCCTAAACAAGCAACGTATACGATAGTTGATATGGGCTGTGGCGACGGACATATGTTGCGTGTGTTGGCAACTTTAGGAAAAGAACGTGGGTATAGTTTTAAGCTTATCGGTATTGATGGCAATGCTCACACGATTCGTATCGCAAAAGAGCTATCCTCTGACTATCCTGAAATTGAATGGTATGCACAAGATTTTTTGACCACACCGGATGCAAAAGAGAATGCGTATGATATTATATTGTGTACGCTGACACTGCATCATTTTAAAAAACCTGAACTTCTTCATGTGACCAATCAATTCATAGCTATAGCAAAAATAGGAGTAGTCATAAATGATTTACATCGCAGTGGCACGGCCTATTATTTATTCAAATTTCTGTGCGTTTTCTTTATTAGAAACCCTATAGCGCAAAAGGATGGAGCTATTTCGATATTGAGAGGTTTCAAAAGAAGCGATTTGGAGCAATATGCCAAACAAATTAATGGTGCGCATCATCGAATACGATGGCGATGGGCATTTAGATTTCAATGGATTTTGATGAAAAAATAAAATTAAGTTTAAAAGTATTAATACCAATATAATTTGAGTGTAAAAATTACCGGAGTAGCTAAAGTGCTGCCTCCATACGAACGAACAACAGATGAGATCCTGCCTTTTGTGTCACAATGGCTCGAGGGACAGGAATCTAGATTTAAACGCAAAGTGCTAAAAATATTTGAAAATGCGGCGGTTGATAAACGTTATGGGATTATGAGCATAGATGAAGTATTTACGGCTACTTCATTTGAAGAAAAGAATACAATGTATGTTCGTGAAGTTAAAAAAATAGGAGCTCAGGTGCTTCAAAAAGCATTGCATGAGCAACAGTGGGCTCCAGAGTCATTAGATTATATTATCACCGTAAGTTGTACGGGTATCATGATACCATCCTTGGATGCATACCTTATTAATGAACTGAGACTACGTCAGGATATTGTGCGGTTACCGGTTACAGAAATGGGATGTGCTGCAGGAGTTTCAGGGATTATATATGCCAACAATTTCTTAAAGGCCAATCCTGGGAAACGTGCTGCTGTAATCGCGATTGAAGCGCCTACGGTAACTTTTCAGCATGAAGATTATAGCATGACGAATATTGTAAGTGCTGCTATCTTTGGTGATGGCGCTGCTTGTACCTTATTGTCATCAGAAGAAGATGCTACCGGTCCCAAAGTTTTGGGAGGCTCTATGTACCATTTTTATGATGATACACAAATGATGGGGTTCGAACTTACGAATACCGGATTACAAATGGTTTTGGATAAAATGGTTCCGGAAAAAATTGCAACACATTTTCCTGATATCATTTATCCTTTTTTAAAATTGTATGACAAAGAAATTGAAGACATCGACCATTTAATTTTTCATCCGGGAGGTAAGAAAATTGTACAAACCGTAGAAGCACTTTTTGGAGATTTAGGAAAGAATATCGATGATACCAAAGAAGTTTTGCGTCAATATGGAAACATGAGCAGTGCCACCGTATTATATGTGTTAGAACGCTTTATGAAAACACAAAAAGAACCGGGAGCATTGGGACTTATGTTAAGTTTCGGACCCGGATTCTCTGCACAAAGGGTTTTATTGGAATGGTAATCATTAGTAAGAAATTAAGAACAGCATACGATGTATAAAGATTTTGAAGGTAACAATGATTGGGCACTGATTCTAGGCGGAAGCTCCGGAATTGGGTTGGCAACAGCTCAGAAATTAGCGCTACATGGCATGCATATTTTATGTATCTACCGCAATCCTAAAAGTGAATTTGAGGCAATAGAACAGGAATTTGCAGGTATTCGTGAAAAAGGAGTACAGTGTGTGGGCGTTAATACAGATATTTTGGATCCAAAAAAAAGAGAACAAACTGTTCAACACATCAAAGAGGTTATTGGCGAAGGAAAAATTAAAACCTTGCTGCATAGCGTAGCTAAGGGAAATCTAAAACCTATGGTTGATGCTCCGCACGAATTAAAGAATGATGATTTCAAATTGACCATTAATGCGATGGGTATCAGCTTGTATGATTGGGTGAAAGCTGTTTTTGAAGCTGGTATCTTTGCAAAAGATGCCAGAGTATTGTCTTTTACAAGCGAGGGAAATACCAAGGCTTGGAAACACTATGCAGCTGTATCCGCTGCAAAAGTAACACTCGAAGCCATTACCCGAAGCATTGCATTCGAGTTTGCACCCTATGGTATAAAAGCAAACTGCTTACAACCCGGAGCGGTGGATACCGCCTCCCTTCGTATGATTCCGGGATCAGACCGTTTAATAGAACACAGCTTGCTGCGTAATCCGTACAACCGACTTACTACTGCAGCAGATGTGGCTAATGTGGTCTATCTTTTTTGTAAGGATGAAGCAGCCTGGATCAATGGCTGTATCATTCCGGTTAACGGGGGAGAACATCTTCAATAAATATCGAATTCATTATGTTAGATTCAGCTGCCTTACTTCAACAACTCCCGTATTCAAAACCTTTCCTATTTGTAGATGAGATTACAGCGTTAACCGATACGAGGATCGAAGGTACCTACACTTTCCGAAAAGATGAATATTTTTATAATGGACATTTTAAGAATCATCCGGTCACACCAGGGGTTATTTTAACCGAATGTATGGCACAAATAGGACTGGTGGCTTATGGTATCACGTTGTTACCTGAAGGAACCGATGTAGCTTCGTTAAAGATCGCATTTACGTCTAGTCAGATGAATTTTTATCATCCTGTTTATCCGGGTGAAACCGTGAAGGTGAAGGCTACAAAACAATATTTTCGTTTCGGTAAGCTACAATGTGATGTAGCGATGTATACCGAAGATGAAACATTGGTAGCAAAAGGAGTACTGTCAGGAATGTTTAAAATAGAATGCAAATGAAAAAACGTGTTGTTGTTACCGGATTAGGAGTGGTTGCACCCAACGGAATAAACGTCAATGAATTTAGCGAAGCGATACAGCAGGGTGTAAGTGGTATTCAAAAAATAAATGCACTTTCAGAATTAAATTTTTCTTGCCAAATAGCTGGTTTGCCGATATATAAAAAAGAATACTTGAATAATTACTTTACCTCAATCGAACAGCGGGGCTTACAAGCCAGCGGACTAGAATATGGTGTCATCGCGGGTATGGATGCTTGGCGGGATGCCGGTTTAGAGGTAGCACAGGATGGTGATCCCTTGTGGCATGCCGGAGTGATTTTTGGCACCGGTATTTTGGGGACCGAAAAGTTTAGAGAAGCCATCTATAAAGTAGATGACGGGAAGGTACGGCGCTTAGGAAGTACGACGGTAACGCAAACAATGGCCAGTGGTATCAGTGCTTTTCTGGGCGGTAAAATTGGTTGTGGGAACCGAGTAACCACGAACTCATCGGCTTGCACTACGGGAACTGAAGCTGTTATGATGGCTGTTGAGCATATTCAGCGTGGAAATGCAGAAGTAATGCTGGCAGGAAGCACCAGTGACAGCGGACCTTATGTCTGGGGAGGTTTTGATGCGATGCGTATTTTACCATATGAATATAATGAGACTCCAAAACAGGCTTCACGACCTATGAGTGCAGATGCCTCCGGATTTGTACCGGGCAGTGGTGCAGGGGCGTTGGTAGTAGAAAGCTTGGAACATGCTTTGGCGCGCGGAGCTACGATTTATGCTGAAATAATAGGGGGTGCAGTTAATAGTGGCGGACAACGACAGGGGGGAAGCATGACCGCTCCCAACAGTATTGCTGTACAACGATGTATAAAAGAAGCCTTAATCGATGCTGATATAAACGCAGATCAAATTGATGCGATTAATGGACATCTAACAGCAACGACCAAAGATCCAGAAGAGATAAGGAATTGGAGCGAAGCCTTAGAACGTTCTGGTGAGGATTTTCCTTTGATAAATTCAGTTAAGAGTATGACAGGCCACTGTTTGGCTGCCTCAGGAAGCATTGAGTGTGTAGCGACGGTATTGCAATTAAAGGAGGATTTTATCTTTGGAAATATCAATTGTGAGCAGCCACATCATGAAATTTTGAAGCTGATTGATACCACCCAAATTCCAAAAAAGACACAGTATCAAAAGTCACAAATAATTGCTAAAGCCAGTTTTGGCTTTGGTGATGTAAATGCATGTATTATCTTTAAAAAGTATAACCGCTAACGGATTTAAACCAATCAAATGGAAAAGAAACTTTTACTAACAAAATTAAAAGCCATTGTAGCACCTTATGTTCAGAATCCAAAAGGATTGGAGCGGCTAAATGAGGACACCAATTTTCTTAGAGATCTAGAAATTAATTCTGCCAATCTTGTAGATGTAGCGTTGGATGTCGAAGACGAATTCGGAATTGAAATCGATAATGATTCCATGGAAAGAATGCTAACTGTAAAAGCGTCTATTGAGGTTATTGAAGCAAAATTAGCTGCAAAATGATCGGAAATGATTTGGTGGATTTGGTAGCTGCCAAAGCACAAAGCAACTGGAAACGTTCCGGTTGGCTGAGCAAAATTTTTACTGCACAAGAACAAGATCAGATCTTGCAGGCTCCATCTCCGGATCGTATGGTTTGGCATCAATGGAGCCGAAAAGAAGCAGCTTATAAGGCACATCAACGTGTTTACAATCACGTACCAACATTTAATCCTATACAGATTGACACCACTGATCCGACATTTGTACGAGTCGGAACGAACGTTTACAAGACTACCACCACACATCACAATAATCGTATTCATAGTACAGCCATTATCGCTACTGAGACGGCAGCTATATCTCAGTTACTATTTGAGCGTACGGACAGCGATTACAAAACGATACTACTAAGTAAACTAGCCAAGGCTTTTACCGTAGAAGCATCCCAGCTTATACTTTCCAAAAATAAACAGGAAATTCCGCAGTTGGTGTGTCAAACTACGAATCAATTTATTCCCATAAGTATAAGTCACCATGGAGCATTTGTAGCATGCGTCTGGATGCTACCCAAATCATTCTCTAAACAAGTGACTCCATTTGAAGCTTAGTATTAGTATTGGATCGTTAAAACTTTATAAAAGAGTTTCTTAAAGTCTATTAAAAAGTTTAACTCATGGTTTCTATTTTCTTAAATTGAAAAGAAAAGATGGTCAATCAATCCTTGGATGGTGACCATAAAACAAAGAAAAAGAAAACTATGAAAACATTAGAACAAACCGATCAAGAAACACCCACTAAATTCAATATTTTACCTATTCTCAGTGAACGTCATAGTCCGCGGGTTTTTGATGATACTCCGGTATCCGAGGTAGAGCTGCGTAGTCTTTTTGAAGCCGGACGTTGGGCTCCAAGTTGCTATAATTGGCAGCCATGGCGAACGATTTGGGGGATTAAAGGTAGTAAAACATATGATCGTATTTTTGACTGTTTAGATAAATTTAATCAATCTTGGGCCGGTAATGCTCCGGTATTATTAATTAACGCTTTCAAAAAAACAACCCCGGAAGGAAAAGAAAATTTTCACGCCTTGCATGATTTAGGTTTGTATATGGGAAATGTGTGTGCACAAGCGCAACATCTTGGACTCGCCGTACATCAAATGGCAGGATTAGATCATAAAAAGGCTCAAAAGGAATTTAAATTTCCTGAAGAATATCATGTGGCAACTGCGGTAGCGATAGGGTATTATGGTGGAGATCCGGATGTATTGCCCGAAGATTTGAAGGAAATGGAAGTAAAAACGGAGCGCGAACGCAAAATGCAACGTGAATTCACCTTCAACGGAGATTTTATGGACGAAGAAGGACTCAATTCTTCAAATCAGGAAACACTTGATACCGATAACTAGAGGAGATAGGAGATAGCACACATTTTTAAAATTTAAAGAATCAAAACAATGAAAATAGGCGTCATAGGAAGTGGTAATATAGGAGGAAATTTGGGAAAACATTGGGCCAAAGCAGGTCACGAGGTACTGTTTAGTTCCAGACATCCCGAACAATTGAACGACTTGGTAAAAGAGGCAGGAGGGAAGGCAAAAGCGGTAAGTGTAGAAAAAGCATTTGAAGCCAATGCAGATGCGTATGTGCTGGCCATGCCTTTTAAAGCTATAGATCAGTTATCCGAATTATATGCTGGAGAATATGGAAATAAAGTCATTATCGATGCCACAAATCCGTATCCCGAACGAGATGGTGAGATGGCTCAGGAAGTGAGAGATTCCAATCGAAATGCTTCAGAATATACGGCCATGAAATTCAGCACTGCTAAAACGGCTAAAGCTTTTAATACCATCCACGCAGAACATTTGAAGGAACGTGCTTTTAGAAATTCAGAAAAATTAGCCGTTCCTTATGCCGCACAGGATCAGGAAAGTAAACAAGTCACTCAAACCTTGATTGAAGATATTGGGTTTGATGCTGTTTACGTAGGGGATTTAGGCAAAACCAATATAATGGATCCTGATCAGAAGATTTATGGAAAGTCCATGGATCGACAACATCTAGAAGATCTTATAAACTCATAAAATCATGAAAACTCTATTCACAGGAATTCTTATCTTTTTAGCTGTACAGACTTACAGTCAAAATCCGTATACACAAAACTCGGATGCAGAAATGGAAGCGCATGCCAAAGAACTGGCAGATTGGTATAATGATGAGCTTGGATTTACCGAAACACAATGGTTGCAATTTGAACGAAAAGTCGAAGAACATCTTATCAACGAAAAAAAGATTCGGAACAGTCAGCTAAGTATCAAAGAAAAAATAGCTGCGCTCAAGGAAAATTATTATGCTGAGACGCAAGGGATGAATGACATACTTACGCAACCACAGATGGAGGTGTATCGCAGAGTCAAGCAGAATTATCAAAAGATTGCACCTGTGGTAGTAGACAGTACAAATTATTAATATGGAGCGAGAAGAAAATCATATCTATTTTATGCAACGGGCTATAGCTTTAGCCAAAAAAGGTGCAATTACTGAAGGGGGAGGCCCATTTGGCGCGGTTGTGGTAAAAAACAATCAAATTTTAGCAGAAGCTTTCAATGAAGTCAAGGGCAAAGGAGATTGTACCCAGCATGCCGAATTAGCTGCTATACAAAAAGCATGTGCCATAATGGAGTGTGATGCACTTGAGAATTGTATTTTATATACCAGCTGCGAACCCTGTATGATGTGCTTAGGTGCTAGCTATTGGTCAGGATTTAAGGCTATTTATTACGGAGCCTCAGCTGCAGATGCCAAAGCATTCGGGTATGTATACAGTGATATGTACTATAGTAGTGATATGGAAGAAAGACATTCAGAATTCAATATGAAACAGCTGTTGAGCGAACAAGCGATTAAAGTTTGGGAATCTCAACTGGAGACTACATAATATACACGCCGATTCTGCTATGGTGTTTAAAAAAAACGCCTATTGACTCTGTTCGATAGGCGTTTTTTAGTACATAATTTTAGATCAAAAATTACTCGTCTATAAAATTTTCATCTTTTGTAGTTCGGGTTGTCGTTGGTTCTTCGCCAACCGGCTTCTTTTCTATCCCGGCAGAATCTACATCAAAGAATTTTAGCACTTCGGTAGCCGTAACAATTTGTTTTGCACGTTCCCCCATAACAGCTATTGGATCTTTAATAACCTGTGGTGTTTTAGCAATAATCTTTAACCAATCATTAGGTTCTAAATCTGCATGCTGAATTTCTTTACTAATATCCGGATGTTCTTTATCAATTAACTGATCTACAGTTTTACCAACCATCTCCGCCAAATCTGTCCAATGCGTGGGTGTCGGATTTTGCTTCGTTATATCCACCAAGCTAATTGGCTGATCTGAACTTTGTACATAGCCCGCAGTTTGCTTACCGGTACTCGACTCAGAAGAGTAATAGAGGGTTAATTGTCGTTCATTTTTTGCTATTGTCGCCATGCTCATAGACTCGATTTTAATGTGTATTCATCTTTTCTTTTCGTTTTGACAGTTGTCGCTGTAAATCATTCACAGTTTCAGCCAAGGCGGCTTCAAAATTCTTAGAATTTGACTCCGCAAACAAACGAGGACCCGGAGCGCTAAGACGAATACTACAAATCATTCCTGTTTCATCAGACGAAGTGTTTTCAGTTTTGAAGAATACATCTCCGCGAATAATAAAATCATATTTATTTTCAAGTTTATCAAGTTTTTCTTGTGCTAACTGTTCTAGACGCTTGCTTGCTGTCACATCGTGATACTCAAAATTTAATTTCATAGTTTATTTTAAAATTAATATTATTTGTTCTCTAGTTTTTCTTTATTAATACGCAATGGGAAATCAGCTTCACCACGGTACAATTTGATTTCCTGTATATCTGCAGGCATATAGTATCCGGCTTCTTCGAGTGCCTCTTTTACATTACGTACGACGTTTCCTTTAGTAATCAACGCCATTCGCCTAAAATCTTTGGTATCTACCCAAAAGTAAACCTTCAGATTTACGGTGCTGGTAGCCAATTCATCTTCGATTACAAAATTTTCATGTTCTGCATCTTCAATAACGTTTGGCTCCTTCCGCAGGGCTTCTAATACGGTTCTCTTTGCGCCTTCGATATTATCTTCGTAAGCGATTCCGATAATAAAATCCCAGCGAAAAAATCCATCTTCGGTATAATTAGTTACAGGATCGGTCAGAACATCACTATTAGGGATATACACATCTTTTCCATCAAAAGTTTTTAACTTAGTATATCGAAATTCTAAGGCCTTCACCTTACCAAAATTGTCTCCAATCTCTACCGTATCATTTACATCAAAAGGACGATTAAATGCTAAAATGATACCTGCGATAAAATTTTCACCAATATCTTTAAAGGCAAATCCTAATACTACCGCACTGGCCCCTGCAGCGGTCAAAATACCTGTAGCGATAGCACCTAATCCGGCGGCACGTAAGGCTAACATAATCATGATTACAATGAGCGAATATTTAATGGCTTGTCCTAAAAACCGGCTCATTAAAGGGTCGTGCGTACGATTCGAAATTCTGCTTGTAGCAAATCTGCCGATCCAAGAGCCGATGACTACCCCAATGATAATAATTAAAATACCTAAACCAATACCCGGCAATTGTGTGATAAAATCGTTGTAAAAATTGACCAGCGCATCCGAAAAGGTCTTGGTAGTTTCGTTCATAGGTATTTTTTTTAAATTTAAAGGAATAGCTAATCATTATGAGTTAACCATTTGCTAAAGTTCTAATAAGAATGTAATAATTGCAATTATTTAGGTATTTCTTTTGGAGTAGCCGGTACTACTAAGGAAGCTATGATTCCGCTACCTAAGGCTATTGCTATAATTAACAGCGAAATCCATTCTTGAAAATGAACATAATGCGATAATAACATTTTGATCCCCACAAAAGCCAAAATGGCCACGAGACTGTAGTGTATATATCTGAATTTTTCAAGCATCCTGGAAATCAAAAAGTACATCGATCGCAAGCCGAGAATGGCCAAAATATTGGAACTGAATACAATAAACGGATCTGCGGTAATAGAAAGTATGGCCGGAATACTGTCTAGGGCAAATAAAATATCGGTAAACTCAATGACAATCAGTGCCATAAAGAGGGGAGTAGCGATACGTTTGCCCATACGATTGACAAAAAAACTATTTCCATGAATGACATTGACTACCGGAAGCACTTTACGCAGTTGTCTGTAAATAAACATATTACGCGGATTGAACTGCGTATCTTCGGATTTATACATCTTATAAGCAGTGTATAAGAGAAAGACACCAAAGACGTAAATAATCCATTCGAATTTATTGATAAGAGCGACCCCAAAGACAATCATAAGCGCTCTAAAGATAATGGCACCTAAGATTCCCCAGAAAAGCACACGGTGTTGGTATAGCGGCGGAATGGAAAAAGCACCAAAGATCACGGCAATAACAAAAACGTTATCAATACTTAGGGATAATTCTATTAAATAGCCGGTTAGGTACCGAATAACGGCATCTTGCGGAGTCAATTGCGTAGGATTCTCAAGCATTTCTGAAGCAAACAGCCAATAAATAATACCCGAAAAAGCCAAAGCAATGGATACCCAAATGGAAGTCCATATGGCAGCTTCTTTAGACTTAATAATATGCGCTTTGCGGTTAAAAACACCCAGATCGAGTGCCAGAAAAAATAAGATAACGGTTATAAAAACGCCCCAGACAATCATATGTAAATTTTGAAGCTAATATCGGAGATTTGAACAGATCCCAATGACCTCTTAATTATACTTTAACGCTTTAGTTCGTATAAAATATTGTTAAACGACCGCAAGTAGAAAAAGCGGTTTAATGTATATAAAAAGAAGAATTACCAATTTAAAGTTAAAACGACCGGAGCTAACTAGGTGTTATACAGTTTTTAACAAGTCACGTTAAGGTATACACAAAAATTACAATGATATGCAAGAGATGCTATAATTTTGAGAAAACAATTTAAATCATTTCACACATGACACAACATACAGGGCTTAAAATCGATGAAGGCAAGAAAAATACAAAGATTAAATTTAACCGCTTAACGGCAGCTGATTTTGAAACGAATACGTATCAATCTACATCAACCAAGTTGCCAAAAGCGTACAGTGTTCATTTATAAAAACAGATTGCTATGAGAAATTCAAAGGAAAGAACTCACGCAGACTTTCAGGATCGCTATCGGAGATCTTCTAATTTTGGTTATCGTATCAAAGGGAAGAAATTCGAGATTCTTGAAAATGGGGAATTGAGTTTGGAGAAAGACGACAATGAAACGGACATTAGTGCATAACAAACCAAAGTTTGCATATAATGAGCTAAGAAGAAGGGAACTCTTTTCTTCTATAATTCTATTTTACATAATATAAATTATAGAACATTTCGATAGCAATTAGCGTAATACCGCTTTTGAGCGCTATTTGACATAATTGCAGATATAATGACACCGCTAGGTGTTTAATATCGTCAGCAATTATGACAAGCTAATTGCGGTATGTTTAGTTAGATTGCTTTTTTTAGCTACCGTTTTACATCACACTAGTTTATTATTTGTAGCAATCCTGTCAAGCGCCTTGTGGCATTAATATATCGAATCAATTATATTGATATGTTGAAACTACTTATCGCTTCGCCATAAATAAACTTTCACAGCAAAAATCTTTGATCTAACAATCGATTTATACCCAGCTTTATACTATTACCTAACACATACTAAACCCGCGTAGCTTTGATTTGGATTATTTAAGGAGCTTATAGCCTCGTCTAAATCGCATAAACTGGCCTATAATATAAAAATTTGTAAATACGCGATTCTCAGGGATTGGTGTTTTTGGTTATGTTTGTTAATTAGGAAGTTTTTGGAAGAAATTTTTAGGCGTATTATAAGTCACGTATTTGATCAATCATGCGTGAAAAAAGTTTTTATGCGATTCTCGTTAAGGTTCACGCTAAAGTTTTAAATTAATCTATGAGATATTTTCTATACACTTGCTATTATTCTGCTATGATTGAACTATAAATCATTTGGATTCCTTAAATTCTTTTATAGCTTGACAAACTCTATAAAATTCCCCTTTCAAAGCCCAATCATTAAGATTATTTAAATTGTCTTCATCCATATCGTTTATTTCAATTATTATTTCATCAACATTTTTTTCTTGTAAATATTCTAACAATTTTCTTTTGGCAACTTCAGCTGCATCCAATAACGCATTAATTGTTCTGTCGTGTTCTTCCTTATTTATCATTTCTTTTTACATAAATTAAGTGTAATTTAAATCTTTTTTCTTAATAAAAAAAGAAAGAACCTGCCCGAACGGACCTTTTGCGGTAGCCCAGTAAGTCATGCAGGCAGGCGGGAAAATCAAGGCTGCACACGGGCAATCGTTAAGAAAATACACCCAAAGTGTGTTTTTAGTGAAGCAGCGAGCTGGCGGGTTGGCGAAACAATTAACGGCTCAATCGCTATATTTTAGAAAACATTGTAACAAATTAATAATACTTTGAATTAGCTTTAAACATTAGAATTATCAGCAATATGTATAACTAGACCTCTAAAATATGTACGCTCTATCCCCTATTGTTTTTGCAAAGTTTTCTGAGTTCTAGTTAAATATTGAGATTCTAGTTTACATTATGTTGATGTTGTAAACAGTTAATTTGTTGTAAATTCAACGGTTAAAGCTTTCAAACGTTTTTTGACACGCCTTGAATGCTTTCTGAGAAATTTCCGATTTCTTAGATTAAAAATAGATTTATTGCCTTGTATTTCAAAAATATCTTTCATAAATTCTCTATGCGATTTCCCTTTTTTCTTTAATTCGCTCTCTATTTCTTTCCTTAATGCTTTTTGTTTTCTGGTTGATATCTTTCTGTTACTTGATAATATAAGTTTGTCATTGTTTGATTGATTCACAAATATTTCTTCAGCGCTTGTAAAAATTTGAAAAATCGCATTTGCCTGTAATTCTTCATAAGTTCTGAAAATTTTACGAAATCTTGACTTATTATTTATTTCTAATGCTTCTATCGCCAATTCTTTGATTATAGCCTCAATATCATTCATAAAATTATGGTATGACAAAATATAGTTTGCATATGCTATACTTATCTGTTCGAATGAAGGTTTGTGTATAGCTGTTAGAACGATTAATGCATCTTGATTCTTCTTATATCTCTTAAAGTATTCTTCTTCTGCTTTATTATAATCTGTAAATCCTTCTAGTTTAGGAATTGAATTTGAAGATGATTCTATAAGAAAATATCGACTTCTTGGTTTTACTTTTATCCATTGTTTCTTGACCTCATTATTGTTGTTTCTGAAAACTTCAGAAAGCTTAGTTATGTAATTATATTTATCAAGAACCGAATAAATATGTTCAGCTTGTGATGTTGATAAATCTATTTCTCTTGAGATTAAGGCATGAAATTCTCCGAGCTCTAAATTATTTTTATAACCTAGTTCTTTGAGACGTGTATCATAAAGCAAATCCGTTATCTCAACTAAGGTTGCCCAATTGTGAGCTTCTATAGTTCTCAATTGAACTTCTATTCTCTTTCCTTCTTTAGGGTCTTTAACATAAATATGAACACCTTTATATTCTATAGGTTTAGGGTTTTCATTATAATCTCTAATTTTACCACTTATTTCAAAATTAGAAATTATGGAGTCACGAATTTTATTTAATTGTGTTTCAGTTTTTACAATAATTCTAATACCTGCGATATCCCCCATTCTATTTAGATGCATATCGGGGTTTCTTAGGACTTTATTAATAATTGTCTTAATTCGTTTAAGCCTAAACGCTATAATACCTTGTCTATCTACTCTGTTTTTTATTTGAGTTAATGCATTAAATGTTTCGCTTAAGGGATGAGTAAAAGATTTGCGATATTCTTGAAGTAGTTGGAGATCGTTTTCATTTAAGGTTCCATTGCTCTCAACGATTTTATCACCTAATCTTCTTATATCACCACCAGTATAAGTCATAAATTACTTTTCCTATATTTAGAAATTAGAGAATAAAAATAATGTTATTGATTTAATTACGTATTACGTTTTGAAGTAAAATTAAATAGTTTAAATAAAATATAATTATCCCACATGTATTAGGCTTCCCTCCTAAATCATCTTGGCTATGTTTGATACAGCCCGGGATAGTATATAAGATGTTTTTGTAAACTTTATAATCTGGATGTTTGATGTACTAAGATACTTGAAGACTATAAATTCTGTTCATAATCCATGCTTTGGTTTACTACACGAACAATCAAAATATCAATATCTGTTGCCAAATAAAAAACCGTATGTGATTTATAAGAAAATCGTTTTAATAATAGCATAAACTCCGATGCATCACGTCCAAGAATAGTATTGTCTGCTAAGACTTGAAACAGCATATGCATACCTAATACGTATTCTTTGGCTTGTTTAAACCCAAATGTTTCGATGCCATACTCATACATTTTGGCAAGATCCATCTCTGCCTTTCGTGACACTTTATAAACGCCCATCTGCTCGCATACGTTCTTCGACTTCTTTCATAATATCCGGAACAGATTTATCACTAATACCACTATCCATTCCTTCAGTTATAGCAGCTTTAAGTGCTGAGAACTTTGCTTTTTTTGCTTGGTCACGCCGTACTAAATCACGAAGATACTCACTATCATTTGTGAACTCTCCTGCCTTGATTTGGGACTTGATCCACTTATCTTGCTTCTCTGTAAATGTGATCGTTTTTCTAATTGTTGACATAATCAATTGTTTGAATAATCATACTATTGGTGTAATATACAATATTCATTAAATATTTCAAAATAAAGAACTACTAAGTAAGATCTTGGTTTAGTAATACAATCTAAAATCAAGTAGTTTACAGGCTTTATAATGTTTTTGATGTAATTCTTCTACAACAGTTAACATATTCTCATCTTCTTTAAATAAGTTAAAAAATGCTATATCAAGATTTGAGCTAGTTACTCCATTATATTCATTTCCATACCCGGAAACACCTTTTGCGCCAGCGATATCCAAAAAATATTGTGCTTCTTCTTCATTTAAATCTAGAACTTTTGCGTTTGAAAAATGTAAAATCTTTCCTTTTAATCTCCCTTCAAAAATCTCTGGAATTTCTTGTAGACTATAATAGTAGTCATTTAAACAAATACTATTTGCTTCACCTGTTATAACGAAGTAGATTATTTCATAGTTTTTAAAATTATGATCATCCAAGATCAATGTATTTAAACTAGTTTCTAAACCTTCAATGGTGTCGCATGTTTTGTAAATACTAGCTACCTCGTATTGCGAGGTCAATTTATCTAATTCTTTTTGTGCTTCGGTAACCTTGTCTGTTTCTATATCATGAACCGCTTCTAAACAGTAAATGAAATAATCTGTATCTATTACTTGTTCTTGGGGTAATTGTTGTCTTTTCTCTAACAAATTTTCAGGATTAATGCTACGTATATATAAAGCAAAAATAATGTAACTCTTTTATTCTTTTTTACCATTCCATATAAAATACCTAGTAACTATAAACGATTTTAAAATTTCAAATCCACACCTAGTATTCGAGTTGATAAAAAATACTAAACTAGCATATGATAATCCATTCCATACATATGTACTCATTCCTTGTTATTGTTTAAGAAATCATGAACCGTAATGGTTTCACTACCCTCCTGCCTATTCCTAGCCGTAACATCTCGAAGCTTTCAATAATTGATTCACAGAATCAATTATAAAAAATCGTGGCACATATCTCACAAGCTGTATTTGTTCTTAACGATATTCAGTACTCCAGTCATTGAACTTTTAAATTTTCGATTCTCGTGGATTTAGAATTTTAGGTTTACAAGGAAGTCAAGTTATTTGGAACTATAAGTAGTCGTTGAGTACGGGATATTTTCAAAGATTGAGAATCTTTGAAAATAGTAGCGAATTGATGCTGCTAGGTCGCTTATGCGCTCGATTGTTTAATTAAAATATAATTACTGATGCACTCATTTTTAAAACACAACAAAGTAAAAAAACCTAAATATTAGAGAAAAACCCTCTAAATATTTGGGGGGAAACCCTATCAAAAAAGAGGAATTTTCCTCTTGATTTCAATGATAACATAACCTAATATAGCCTTTCAAATAGTTTATTATTATTATCTGTACTTACAAGTATTATGATGTCCAATAGAATCGTCTGTTATTACCTTTTTAATCAGCAAGTTATTTGTTAGATAACAATCTGACTAGAAAATAAAACTAGGAATGACTTCAAAATAGTAATAAAAATATGAACTCTAAAAAACGACTATCATGAGAAATATTATCAGCGTATTAGTATTATTTTTAGTTTTTCCTTTTGGTTCAAATTCACAATCCATAACATCTGTAAATCCTTCGGCTCAACGGGTTCATGATTATATTGAACTTATAGGTTCTGATTTTGGAAATTCTCAAGGTAATAGCCTCGTAAGTTTTACCGATGGAACAGACATTTGGAGCGCGGGAACAGCATATATATGGAGAGATAATTATATAAAAATAAGAGTGCCGGTAGGTAAACAAAATGGAGGGTCAACAGTGCCTATGTCTTCATCTCCATTGCAGATATATGTTGATAAAACGCCAGGCACTTCAAACACCCTAACCTTTCAAGTATTAAAAATACTAAACCCTGAATTAGAATTTAGACAACTGACTAATATTACTGGCAGTCATGAGGATGTATCAACTGTGTTAGGTGCTCCAAATTTGAATTCTGCACGAACAAAAGACGCAGAAGTAGCTGATATTAATTATGATGGATGGCCAGACCTTACTGACAATAATTCTAATAATGAACAAAATAATTCTCATTCTGTACTACGGCTCAATGCCCGTGACAAATCATTTACTGCAATCAAACTAGAACCATTAAACTCTGGAGATACTGGCACCTTTGCTACCGAAATTACTCCAAGTGGAGATTTTTTTGAAGATCATACGAGTTATGATTCTGATTATGCTGATATTAATGGAGATCGCTATCCTGATCTTATACAAACCGCTGCAAATAATACAGGAGGATCTGATCATCGTATTCGTTTGTTAATTAATAATAGAGACAATATTCCCGGTCAATTTAGCGAGGAAACGGCTTTAAGGATGCCAGCGAATGCCTTTGGAAGTATAGGCTGCCCTGATGATATTGATCATGTAGATATGGATCAAGATGGTGATATTGATTTTGCAGTAACCTTGAGAACAAGTGTGGGATTTTGTGACGGTGAAACTTCTGAAATACGCGTTTTTGAAAATACAGGAAATGGTTTTTTTGCTGCACCAATAATTATACAAAGTCGTAATGGAAACTCTACACATGATGTGCTGTGGTTTGACGCTAATCATGATGGATTTTATGATATCATTGCCGCAAATGAATGGAATAATATTGATTTTAATGATACCGATGTTCAAGTCCAGCTATTTCTTAATGATGGGAACAATAATTTTTCAGAAAATCAGATATTCAATATAGCTGCTACTACGGCTGAACAGGCTGATTTTAATGGTGATGGGTTAATGGATTTTGTAGCAGGAAGAACAGAAGTTAAAGTATTTTTAACACGCGCTGATAGCCCATGCCTTACAAATCCAGCAGCCCAATGTACGTTTGATGAAGTCGTAATTCAACCATCCGGTGGGAACAATCCATTTTACGACTTAGAACCCGGTGACATTAACAATGACGGTTTTGTCGATATTGTTGGAGCCAGAATCTTGGATAATGCTGAAAATGTTCCTATTTATATTAATGATGGTAGTGGTACATTTACTGAGATCACAGGAGGTAATTCTTCAACTGTTTTACCTGATCATTTTGGCACCTACCAAAGATTGTCTGCCGATATGTTAGATTTTGATTTAGATGGAGATTTAGATTTATATTTAACTGGGCAAGATGGGCCTGAAGACGAGGCACCCTCAGGAAGTGGGTTTGGTCGTGGACCAAATCAGTTTTATGAGAATCTTACTATTGGGTTAGATATCGTATATCCGAAATCTGGTAACGCAGCGTATGCAGGATCTGCTACTGGAGGTAGAAAAGTATTGATAAATATACGTGCTAATGTTGTTGTAGAAGATTTAGTACCGTCTGACTTTATTATAAAAGTTAATGATGTTCAACTTGATCCATCAGCAACCGTAACTGGCTCACAAATAGAGCAAGAATACTGGCTATTAGTACAAATGCCAGCGAATGCTGACGGTTTATATTCTTTAGAAGTAGCACTTGCCGATGACCCGCTAATAGCTGATATTGAGCTAGGGGCGCTGGAATACGCTGAAGAACGGCTTTTTGATAGGTCATTATCGATTGATCGAACGACATCAATGCTTTACAATTCAGTTACTGAGGTGTTCGAAACTGAAAAAATGGATGCGGCTAAAGCAGCGGCAAACTTTTTTATCAATCTTTCTGAAGATAGTGATAAAATTGCCGTCACCTCATTTAAGCGAAATCTTGATGATGGTGACGGTATTATTGAACAAAACGAAATGGCACGAACAGATTGGACAATGACAGACGCTTTTGACACTTCTACGTCAACAGATAATCGAGGTCTTGCTATCGATATTGTAAACAATATGCAACCTGATGGCACTTATTTTCCGTATCAAACAACCATTGGTGCAGGACTCGTAGAAGCACTCACAGAGCTACAGGATAATGGGAATACCAACCATGAATGGGAAATGGTATTGTTATCAGATGGTATAGAAAATTTAGCACCCTTTTGGAAAAAGGTTGAATCTGGCCCACCAATTGTTTTACCGATTAAGCCAAATGTTTTAGCCGCCGATCCGAATGTAAGGGTCCATACTGTGGCTGTAGGACAAGATGCTGATGCGCTACTCCTCATGGAAATTGCCGATGAAACGGGAGGTCAATTTTTTAACTTGTATGAAGGGACTGCTTCATATGGATTGATAAGTAGGTTGGCTTCGGTCTATAAATATATTGACGAAGAAATGAGAGGAGAACAACGATTTCATTATAAAGAAGAGGTTCCTGACCCAATTATAATACAGAAATCACCTTTTAATATGCAACATAATGCGGTGTCGCATCAAAAACTTATCAGAGTAGATTCTCTTTATGTTCCTAATGGTTTTGAATCTATTTCTGTAGGATTTCATTGGAATAAAAAGTTCGCTATTGAACAGGTTGTTTTATACGACCCAAATCTAGTTGCAATACCCCCTAACCCACCGGTTCAAACCATTCAATATGACCCGAGCCATAAGATTTATAAAATACGTGATCCTCAACCTGGATGGTATTATTATACTGTTGAACTAGGAACTACAGATCCGTTCGAATTTATGATTATTGGTTCTGGTATTACAGATTTATTGGCCTTGGGAAAAAAGGGCACGATATCTGAGATTTCACCAGGATTTTATCAAATTCCTTTAAGAGTCGTTGTAGGGGATTCAGAACCTGTTTTATTTTGCAATGTATCAGGTGATGTTGTTTTGCCAGACAAAACGCATGTAGCCATCAATCTAAAAGATGATGGGGTTCATGAAGATGGTCGGAATAGCGATGCTATTTATGGTGAACTTTTTAAACATTCTATGCCAGGAGGTTATTTTGCAAATATTACCGTTGCTGGAGTATCTTCTTTAAATGAAACATTTACACGACATCTCTATCTATCCTGGACATTTCCTGGCTTGGAGCAAGATCCAGACGAACCAGAGGAAACTGATGACCCGAATGATGGTGGACTAACCAATTGGCCAGGAGGGGATCCAAAAAATAAAGATATTCTTTGGGGATTCCACGTAGGCTCTTCTCATCCATTAGGGAAGTTTAATAGCTATGCTGATGCTAATATTCACTTGCGGCTAGACGCTACATATTCAATTAAACCACATTTAAATGCTGTATTAATGGCTGGTTTCAGCCAGTTTACAACGGATTTTTCATCAGGACTTGACAATACTTGGTGGACAAATCTCTCAGTAAATGCGCAAATATATACAAATATGTCATCTGGTTGGTTCAGTTATGCTCAAGCAGGTTCCGGCTATTATTGGAAAAAGTCTGGAAGCGGTTCCAATGTGGGTATGAATATTGGCGTTGGTGGTATTGTACCTTTAGCTTCTGGACCATTTGCGATTCGATTTGGTGTTGATTATCATCGTGTTTTTAATGACAATAATGTGGATTATTTGACGGCTCAATTGGGTGTAATGTGGCGAGTAAAAAACCGCACCAAAAGAAATAAGTAGTTATCTCATAAAATCTGATCAGATAGAGCTATCTAAATGAATATGGCAAAATCCTCTGTAAAAATTACAGAGGATTTAATTCTTAGTAAAAATCTACTTATACTAAGAGGGATTATTCTTAATAGTATTTATAGAAAATGAAAGTGCATTTGATTGTACAAGTTTATTATTAATTACAGTTCCGGAGGTATGGTTTTTTCAAATAAATCCGTAACTAAATACTGAAGTGAATCCGGGGTAACTTCTCTAAAATGATCCAGTAAGTCCCGGGTGGTTGCATACCTATCTGTTGTCAGTTTCAGTTTACCATTGCTGGTATTCCAATCTTCAAGAAAACGTCTTAATGCTGTATTCACATGCTCCTCTCCTATAGCTTTTTGAAATTGATACATGTTAATGGCTCCTTTTGCATAATACACATAGTCCTGATTCTCGACCAAGGCAAGAGAGGGTTCTTCTGCTCCATGTCTATCGTTACCTTTTTTATAATCCTCTTCTTGAGCGGCTAAGAATTGAAGCAGCTTCTCCTCTCCATATTTTTGTTTTAAAACCATCATCGCGGCATATTGCGATAAGGTTTCTAAAATAAAATGCTTCCCTTTTACGTTGGCCGCTGCTACCTGCATCCCAAACCATTGGTGTGCGATTTCATGCGCAGTGACATAAAAAGCCATGTCTACATCGTGTTGATCATCAATATCCAGAACAAAGCCTATAGCTTCTGAAAACGGGATGGTACCGGGAAACGATTGGGCAAACCTGGCATACCGCGGAAACTCCATAATGCGCAATTGCCGGTATTGATAGGGACTAAAATTTGTACTGTAATAGCTTAACGACGCTTTCATAGAAGTCATCATTCTCTCCAAATTATACGGGTGCTCTTTATGATAATAAATTTCCAGATCCACAGGCTGTGCCAATGCATCCCTATTAGCAATCCATGTATCCTTTTTTATCTTATATTCAGCCGACACTACGGAGTAAAAATTAAGCATGGGAATTTCCATTTTATAATGAAAATAGTTACGGTTGTTTTCTGTCCATTCCTGCAATAAGGTACCGGGTGCCAAGGCTATTTGCTCCTCAGAGGTGCCAAGTGTCATTTCAAAACTAATTCCATTTGAATCCCCTCCGGACATTGCATTCTTAAGCTCATGGATGTCGTCTATCGCTGCTTTATTGGGGCGTATGGGTAAACTATACGTTTCCCGTTCGCTACTATCCTGCAATTCATATTTTCTATTGTAACCAATTGTTAATAAATCTGAATTATTAAAAAACGTTCCGTTGTAATTAATATTCACATTTGAGTTTCCAGCTTCAAAACCTTTTGTAGTAAATCGTTGTTTGAAATACATTTTTACAGAATCTCCAGGTTTTAAGACCGAATGTAGATTGAAAATGGTATAATCAAACTTTTTATATTGATTATTCACGGTAAAACCTGTTTCCAGAGCTATACTATCTAAGCTGACATGGTCTTCAATCAATTTTTGAATGTGTATCTCTGAAATAGCTTGCTCAGTGGTGTTTTGTAAGATATAGTAACCTTCCGCAGTATACTCCCGTGTAGAAGGATATACTTCTACATGTAGATTAGTTGCTATCAATTTAGGCTGCGGAATGTATTCAAATTGTTTGAGTTCTTTTTCATAAGTTACTCTAAAAGCCGTAGTTTCAGCATCAGTCCAGTAAGTGTTTACCATATTAGTGTTATAAAATATAAAACTTCCAACAGCTATAAACGCTACACTTATCGCCCACGTAAGGTACAAAAGTGACTTGCTCAACCTGTATCGACCCACTCTAATTCGTTTTATCAAGTTAGTTTCAATCCCTCTCACGGATACCAGCGAGGCTATGATAATTAATAACATTCCGAAGAGCAACCAGTACAATTTGATAAAGAGATAAGGTTTTAAAAAATGACCGTAACCATTCATGTCAGAATATGTACCTAAGGAGTTGCCTCCAAAGAGATATAAATCATGATCAAATCCAAAGACGGCCAAGGTTACATTGATGATAAAGAAGATGACCATCAGCAAAACTCCAACGAACTTATGGTTCACAACCGATTGAATAAAGAAAGCGACACACGTATATAAGGCCAAAAACGGTAAGATTTCAAGAAAGAACCCATAAAAATACACCTGAAATTCATATTTGTAGTACCCACTTGCTGTTTGAAATATAATTCCTGAACTAATTAAAGAAAGCATTAACACTATATAAACTAAGTTTAACCCGACATATTTCCCAGCTAGTTTGATAAAGCTTGACATGGGTGTGGCGTCATAAATTAGATTCAGTTGTGCGCCTCGCTCCTTCCATACCAATTCTCCCGAATAAAACACGAGAATTATTATAAAGAAATAAATGGAGGTCTCCTGAAGCTCCTCGACAATAAAATATGTTGCCGGATAACTATCAACTCCATAGACAGTTCCAAGGTTTACAGAGTTAATGAGAATGATAATCATGCCACAAATCACAATTGCCCAAAACGAAGGTTGCTTACAAATACTTATAAAATAAAACCAGGAGAATTGTCTTAATTGCGTCCATTTGGATAGGAAACCATAGTGCTTGTTGGCTTCCGGAATGTCTACATCAGCCCCTATATCAATTGTATTATTTGTCAATGTACGAGCTTGCTTTCTTTTAGTTCGTTTATCGTTTACAACATTAAAATCAAATCTCTTAAAACCATATAGCAACGCCAAGAGTCCGAGAGACAACCAGAATAGCTTGTTATACATAAATACTCCTGTAAAAGGAATACTTTGCGTACTCTTTTCTACAGCTGACCATGACGCGGTAGCAAAAGTTGAAGTCGTTAAAGAGAATGGGTCCAGAATGGCTTGCCAAAAATCATTCGTGATGGCTTTTGTCAGCATAAATACTACAAACAGAATAATCCCTTGTGTATAGACTACAACCAGATTTCTACTCAATGCTCCTGTGACAAAAAATAAGCAGGCCCCAAAAAATAATGTTGGCAAACTTACTAGCAGGAATGTTTTTAGATAGACAATTGCATTAAATGCTAACAGATTCTCCGGCTGATGCCATGGCATAAATTCGCCAAGCATCATACCGAACAGTATACCGAAAAAAATAACTAGTAATACAACAAACGATCCTAGAAATCGACCGAATAGATAATCTTTTTTACGAATGGGGGTAGAAAATACCAGGGATGCTATGTTGTACTCAAAATCCCTCAATACAGAAACTCCCATAATCATGGAGGCCAATATCATAAATATACCTGTGATAGCGCCCATAGTTTTCGCAATTACAAGCGGGGAATTTTTTTTCAACGGACCTAATTCTGAACCTTGAAAAATAAAGTCTACTCCAACAATAGAAAATAGAAATAGAAACAGAAAAAATACATACGTATCCGGACGTTTAAGACGGTATTGTAATTCAAACTTAAAAATATTGTACCACATACTTAGTTAGATTTAGAGTTTGTCTTATTGAATATCTCAGAGAAATACACATCTTCTAGTTCGGCATTTATAAGAGAAAAACCATCTCCCGGATGCTCATCACTTAAGATATGAATGGTGGGTTTACCCAGAAATAACTTGTCACTAATTACCTGATAATTTTCCTTGTAAAGCTCTAATTCTTCTTTGGCTATTGTCTTTTTATAGACTTTCCCCTTCATGTTCTCAAGTATTTCCAATGGATTTCCCTTTAAGCTAACTTGTCCTTGATTGATAATCGCCATGTTTGTACATAGTTCTTTAACATCATCAACAATATGTGTAGATAAAATGACAACGGTTTGCTCTCCTAATTCACTTAGCACATTATAAAACCTGTTCCGTTCCAAAGGATCCAATCCTGCAGTTGGTTCATCAACAATAAGTAATTTTGGATTACTCAATAACGCTTGTGCGATCCCAAAACGTTGTTTCATTCCGCCCGAGAAACCTTTTAACTGTTGTTTTCGTACTTCGTATAAATTGGTTTTATAGAGCAAGGCTTTCACTAATTCTTTACGCTCATTTCTATGCGTGATTCCTTTAAGTACGGCAAAATGATTAAGCAATACTTCGGCAGATAGCTTAGGATACAAACCAAATTGCTGTGGCAAATATCCCAGCACCTGTCGCAACTCATTTTTTTGTTTTAGAACATCGATATCTCCTAGTGTAACAGATCCGGTGTCTGCTTCTTGTAAGGTTGCGATGGTTCGCATTAAAGTAGATTTTCCGGCTCCGTTCGGTCCTAATAACCCAAACATCCCTTTTGGTATTTCTAACGAAATATTCTGTAATGCCTTGACACCATTCGCATAGGTTTTTGACAAATTATCGATAATGAGTTCCATTCTGATCGTTTTTAGATTGATTACTTGACGCTAACTTATAAGGTATCGTCGCTGCGGAAAATAATATGTGATACATTTAATGCTGAGCGTGATATACAAAGGGTTGAAGTATATAAACGGACTTTGTCACTGCTAAAGAGCTGTTGATCCCTTTGATATTATCGTTTATAAACACATTTGTTTACCGTGTTTTAATTGACTAACATTGAGCTTGCAACTGAGTAAAAAAAAACATGAAACGGATACCTAATTGGCTATTGTGGACACTACTGATTCTAATCGCATTGACCATACTTATCTTTAATGATGAGTTTGGTGACAATGAATTCTTTGGAGTCTTAGCATTCTTTTATTTCATGTTGCTTATCTTTTTATTAAGTAGATGGATTTTTTTACAGATAAAATCAATTATAAGACTTAAGAATGAAAAAGCAAAAACAGAATTAATGCATTTAAAAAGTCAAGTCAATCCTCATTTCTTTTTTAATATGCTTAACAACCTTTATGGCTTGGTAGGTAAAGATGCAGAGAAAGCGCAAGAATTAATTTTGCAATTATCTGATATGATGCGATACAGTATTTATGAGGGTGAAAAAGAAACTGTTTTACTTTCTGAAGAAGTAACCTATTTAGAAAACTATATAGAACTCCATAAAATGCGATATCTTAAAATAATTGATATACAATTCAATATTAAAATAAAGGATAATGATTATGAAATCATGCCACTTCTCTTTATTATTCTTTTAGAGAATGCATTTAAACATGGCGTAGAAAATTTAAGGAAGAATGCTTATGTTCATATAAATTTACTTGCCCTAAATAATGAAGTTAGTTTTGAAATAGAAAATAATTTTGATTCTTCTGTAGACAAGCATGAAAAAGGTATTGGTTTAAATAATTTAAAACGTAGGTTAGAGTTGGTATATCCAAAAAATCATAAATTAATAATTTCTAAAACGGATACTATGTATAAAGCTAAATTGAATATAACCTTATAATGATTACGTATATAATTATTGATGACGAATATATAGCACATGATATTATAAAAGGGTATTGTGATATGCTACCAAATTTAGAATTTAAAGGAAATTGTTATGATGCTATAGAAGCTATAGGCTATTTAAACAAACATGAAGTAGATCTTATTTTTTTGGATTTAAACATGCCCAAATTAAAAGGGTTTGAATTTTTAAGAACGCTAACCTCTCCGCCAAAAGTTATTGTAACTACAGCATACAGTGAATTCGCAATAGAAGGTTATGAATTGAATGTTATTGATTATTTATTAAAGCCTTTTAGTTTTGAGCGCTTTTTGAGCGCTATAAATAAAGCAACTGCTTCTAATTCCAAAAAAATAGAAAAAGAGAATAAAGGAATCATAAAGCTCGAAGAGAAGTACATTTTTCTAAAACAAAATAATAGTCATATTCAGGTTGATTTAGATAGTATACTATTTATTGAAGCTGCCGGAAATTACACTAAAGTTGTTACTCTTAAAGACACTATAACTATCCGTGAAAAAATATCTGATACAATACAATTGCTATCTGATAATGATTTTATTCAGGTTCATAAATCATTTGCAGTTGCAAAGAAGCATATAAATAGTATTGAAGGAAATAGAATTTATATTCATGGTCATGTTGTACCCATAGGGAAACTGTATAAAATAAATATCAATCAACTTTTTAAATAAATTTGAATTGAGCAAAATAATGCACATTAAGCTTCCCTCTTACGTTATTTCGACTCCGCTCGATACAGACTCGCATAAAGAGTGCTGCTTTACTTTTTTTAAGGAAACATTTCGTTAGAAACCTTTTAAAGATACTGTATAAGTGATAAACATTGCTTTTGCTAAAGCAACGTTATCCAATTATAAGTCGAACATACACAACACAGGACCTAACACATACTAAACCTTCGTGGCCATTAGCTGGATCATTTAGGGAGCCAATATGCTCGTATAAATAATATAAACTGGACTATTTGATAGAAATTTTAAATACGCGATTCTCATGGATTAATATTTGGATTACTATTGTTTATGAGTGAACCTTTTTATATCATACCGTTTACTTAACAATATGGACATAATTGAAACCAATTATTAAAGTTTTCTAAAAAAAGAATGAACATTCATTTTTATCTATACCTTTGTACTTCAAAGCAAGATATCATGGCTAAACTTCAAAAAAGTATAGATAAGCGTAACGCACTTATTAAAGCAACGATAGAACTCGTAAATAATAATGGGTTTCACGCTACAGCTATGAGTAAAATTGCAAAAATAGCCAACGTCTCACCTGCGACTATTTATCTGTATTTTGAAAATAAACAAGACTTGGTAAATCAAACGTATTTAGATGTAAAAACAAAATATACAGATTTTGTGTTCAAAACTTATAACGAGAATATATCCATTAAGGACGGTTTTGAACTCATTTGGAAACGTATAGCTGAATTTAATAGTAAAGAAAGCGAATATTCATTTTTTTTAAATCAGTGTAATAATACACCTATGATTGATGAGTCTAGTAGACAAGAAGGTATTAAACACTTGCAGCCCCTACTCGACTTATGGAAACGTGGTAAAGCGGATGGAATTATAAAGCCTTTTTCCGATCAAATTTTGTATGCTTATTCCATAAATCCGTTGTCATTTCTAATGATGGCTCAAAAGCAGGGGCACTTTCAATTAAATGATCATATCGAGGAAGCTTTTGTAACAGCTTGGGACAGTATTAAACGCTAAAAGTAAAAAAAGAATTATGACAAAAGACTCGTCCAACATAAGTATCATTCAAAGCATTATTAGAATTTTATTAGGTGCCTTCATGCTTTATGCCGGCATCGGACACCTCACATTTCTTAGGACTGCATTTTATGCGCAAGTTCCCACTTGGATAACAACAGATACTGCTTTTATGGACCTTCTTGTATTGGCTTCTGGTGTGATAGAAATTGTTTTTGGAATACTAATGATTGTCGGAGGTAGATTTAAAATCAATACAGGACTTTTGTTGGCAATATTTTACATCCTGATTTTTCCTGGAAATATCAATCAATATGTAAACGAAATAGACTCTTTTGGATTAAATACGGATAGGAAACGGTTGATTAGACTGATTTTTCAACCCGTTTTAATTATCTGGTCGTTGTGGTCAACAGGAGCACTTACGTATCTATTATCAAAGAAAAAAAATAGCAATAAATAAAAATCAAAAAATGGAATTATTAGATAAATTAAATTGGAGATACGCTGCTAAAGCAATGAATAAAGAAAAAGTTTCTCAAGATAAAATTGACAATATTATTGAAGCTGCTCGTTTAGCTCCGACATCTAGTGGATTACAGCCTTTTGAAATAATAGTGGTCAAAAATCAAGAGATTAAAGAAAAAATTAGACCCATAGCCTGGAATCAATCTGTAATTACCGACTGCTCTCACCTACTCGTATTTGCTGCTTGGGACACCTATACAGAAGACAGGATAAATTATATGTTTGATTTGACGAACGAGATTCGAGGTTTTAAAAACGAAGGTTGGGAAAACTACCGTCAACAATTATTACAAATGTATCCACAACAAGATGCAGAAGTAAACTATAATCATGCAGCTAAACAAGCCTATATAGCGTTTTCACAAGCTATTACTGCTGCAGCTTATGAGGGTGTGGATGCTACACCTCTAGAGGGTTTTGATGCTGATAAATTAGATGAAATTTTAGATTTAAGAGCCAAAGGCTTGCGAAGTGCTGTAATGCTTCCTTTAGGGTATAGAGATGCCGATAGTGATTGGTTAGTAAACCTAAAAAAGGTTCGAAAAAGCACCGAAGAATTAGTGACGGTTATTGAATAGTTGCGTAGATTTTAAACGAAAAAAAAGAAAAAGATGAACAATTTTGAATTAAAAAATCCTACTAAAATCATTTTTGGAAAGGATACAATAGAGAGATTAAAAGAAGAAATTCCTGCAGATGCTAAAGTATTGCTACTTTATGGTGGAGGAAGTATCAAAAAGAATGGTATTTACGATCAGGTAAAAATAGCATTAGCAAATGTGGACGTTACTGAGTTTGGAGGGATTCCTGCAAATCCGGAATACGCTACGTTAATGAATGCTTTAAAAGTTATTAAGGAACAAAACATTACCTATTTACTAGCCGTTGGTGGCGGTTCTGTAATTGATGGAACTAAGTTTTTATCAGCCGCAGCTGTTTATGAGGGAGACACGCCTTGGGATATTCTTGCTAAAAATATTAGAACTGAAAATGGAATGCCTTTTGGAACTGTGCTCACATTACCGGCAACGGGCTCTGAAATGAATTCTGGGGCTGTAATTACACGTAAAGAAACCAAAGAGAAATTAGCTATGGGTGGACCTGGTTTGTTTCCTCAATTTTCAATTCTAGATCCTGAAGTAGTAAAATCAATTCCACAACGTCAATTAGCAAATGGGTTAGCCGATGCTTTTACACACGTTTTGGAACAATACATGACCTACTCAGTGGATGCTAAACTCCAAGATCGTTTTGCCGAAAGTATTTTGCAGACATTAATTGAAATTGCTCCGACGATACTGCAAGATGCGTTTGATTATAAAGCGGCTTCTAATTTTATGTGGAGCTGTACCATGGCGCTAAACGGATTAATCCAAAAAGGAGTGCCAACAGATTGGGCTATTCACGCAATGGGACACGAACTAACGGCGCTCTATGGTATAGACCATGCAAGAACTTTAGCCATTATGACCGAAAGTCATTACAAATATAATTTTGAAGCTAAAAAACAAAAATTAGCACAATATGGGGAACGCGTCTGGAATATAACAGAAGGAAGCGTTGACGATAAAGCCTATGCTGCTATCGAAAAAACAACCGAATTTTTCAAATCTTTGGGGATCGATACTAAATTGTCTGACTACACCGACGAGTATGAAGGAACAGCAGAAGAAATCTCAAAACGTTTTACAGAGCGTGGTTGGTTGGGATTAGGTGAGCATCAGTCCCTAGCACCAGAAAATGTTGAGAAAATTGTAAAAATGGCTTATTAAATTATAAATTCTAAACGCACGTTACTTATGAAACGATTAAAAGTTTTAGTACTACTGCTAACCGTTATTACAGCATCAAGTTGTAAAAACACTAACAATGAAAAACCTTCTGAAAAAGTGTCAGAAAAAAAAGTTGAACTACAAAAAGAAATGAAAATATTATTTGTATTAACATCTCATGATGAATTAGGAGATACGGGAGAAAAAACGGGATTTTGGGTTGAAGAATTTGCAAATCCATATTACACCCTATTAGATAAAGGAGCAGCGATTACGATTGCTACACCAAAAGGAAGTGCTGCGCCAATAGACCCTAGAAGTGATGCATCAGATGCTGCAACTAAATATACCAAACGTTTTGATAAGGATGCTGAAGCAAAAGAGCGAATTGCAAACACAAAAGTATTAGCTGATATGAATCCAGACGATTTTGATGCGGTCTTTTACCCAGGAGGACATGGTCCATTATGGGATTTGGCAAGTGATGCTACTTCTATTGCTTTAATTGAAAAGTTTAATAATCAAGAAAAGCCTATTGCCTTCGTATGTCACGCACCTGCAGCATTAAAAAATGTCAAAGATGAAAACGGAGATCCATTGGTAAAAGGCAAGAAAGTAACCGGATTTACAAATACTGAAGAAGCAGCAGTTGGACTTACAGAGGTGGTACCATTTTTAGTAGAAGATATGTTGACAGAAAACGGAGGAATCTACTCTAAAAAAGACGATTGGACAGCATATGTTATTCAAGATGGAAATTTAATTACTGGTCAAAATCCGGCTTCATCTGAATTAGTAGCAGAAAAATTACTAGAAAGTTTGAAATAAATACATGTTTTGAAATTTACAAAAGGTTATCCATTAGGGATAACCTTTTGTGTTTTTAATGTTTTGTAAAAATGAGCTTTACACAGTTTTTTGGACACTACCCTAAAATATTAGTGGATAATTGATTAATGTCTTTTTGATTAGACCTAGTTCATAGTTATAATAAGAACGTTCATAGATCCAAAAAAATTGGGATATGTAACTAAAAACTACTTATCCAACTCCGTCAACATAGCTCTTGCAGCTTTGCCAATGTTACCATTCGTATCTAATGTAATCGCATTACTGAGTACTTCTCTGGCTTTATCAGTATCGTGTAATGCTATATAGGCTTCCCCCATATTTTTATAAGTACTTGCAGAATTTGGGAAGAGTTGTACAATCATAGAAAACACTTGAATGGAAGCTTGAACTTGTGATGCATTTCCAGTTTGCAATAAAAGGTTTCCTTTTTTATTTAATTCTGTTTCAAAGTCGCAAAATGCATAGCGGGGATCTTGTACCATTTTAGGAAGTTCGTTTGCCAATTTTTCTGTTTGTCCGGATAGATATAGATCCGTTATATATTCGATGGGCTTAGGCTCAAAATTCTTTGCATTAAAGGTTAACGCTGCTTCTAATACAGGATCTTGATTACGTTTATAGTCATTAAAACTCATAGTTACCGGGATGCTGGGCGCTGTCCATTTAGCATTTTCTAGAGCGGGCATATCTTGCCACCATATATAGGATAGATACGCTGTAATTTTGCTATTTGGTAATAGGACCGGTCGTGCATCTCCGTAAAAATTCACATTTTCTGAAGTCGGTTCACCCACCAAAATAGCCTCAGTATATCGGGTAATTTCATTAGTTAAATTCTGACATGCCGAAAACGTATCGCGTCCAATAATAAAATAGAAGCTTCCCTTTTTATTGATCTTTGGTCTTGCTAATAGTCCTTTTATTAACGGGAGATTGTTGTAATTGTTACCCCCGCCATTAAGACGAACATCGTAGACTAACTTTTCTATACTGTGTTTATCAATAAATTCGAACATTCGGTCATAAAACTGCTCAAGAGTTTCGTTAGCATCATCAAATACAGAGCTTTGTCTAACATAGAGGGTTTTTATATCTTCTAAATATTCAAAATAGTACAGTTTATCTTCAAAATGTTTTAAATATAACGGGGTGGTATCTGTATTACGAGCGGTGAGCCACTGCGCAGTCGGGAGTGTAAAATTGAAGGCCTTTGGCTTATCTTTGACAGGGATGGTTTCAAACACATGCTCATAAACTTTTCCCTCTTTTTCTAATGTAAGTGTCACGTTTTCTGAAAGTTCAGGGATGATGCCTTGTGCATGTAGTACCTCTGGCGACAGTAGAAATCGAAGCCCATAGGCTTTAAAATACTGTTCGTTTTCTATAGGGACTACAGGATGTATAAGTTCTAAAGCTTTGTCTATAGGTGTCTCACCTACCTTCAAAACTTTTGCGCCCAAAGCTTTTTTGTACCTTTATGAACACCTTCAATATAGATACCCTCATTAAAATGATACAGGTTTAGAGGTAAAATTCCGCTTCTGCCCTTTGTGCCATAGGGGATTTGTGTATGACCATACTTAAATTGAGAAACAATGCGCGCCAAGCCCACCCGAATTTCGTGTTCTTCTAAATTGGGAATATCTTTATAAAGCGCTTCCACTTGAGTGTCAAAATCTTCTTTAGTAGTTTTTACAAAAAGAGATGCATAGTCTTTATGTAGGGTATTTTGTAAAAACCGGAGATCTTCTTGCCATTGCTTTGCACTTATGGATTTCTGCGCTGATAAATGAAAGAAAAATAAAAGACTGAAAATGATAAGTATATTCTTCATGATAATTTTGATTAATTGTTATGAGTTTAGATCTTTTCAAATAAGAGGTTTTAGAAACTTCTTTTATTTTATTTCTCCATTATTTACACGTTCAAAAATTAAGGAAGCAAAACATTGTACTCCATATTTTATTGTTTTTTCGTCCACAGCAAAGTTTGGTGAATGCGGCATAGCGTTTATACCTTTTTCACTGTTAGATCCTCCAAGAAAGAAGAATACTCCTGGTACTTTTTGTTGATAGAACATAAAATCTTCCCCAAAATAAGGAACTTGTCCATAGAGTGGTTTAATCATTTCTTTGTTATAAAAACTTGCAATTGTTTGTGCTGCAATTTTTGTGAGGTTAGGATTGTTCATGGGGCTTCCGGCATAATCTTTTGAATATCCGATGGAGATAAAAGCGTCTTTAAATTCAGAATTAAGGAGTTGCCTTTTTATTTTAATAGGTAAGCTATTTACTTGTCTTATGTCAGTTTCAAGGAAACTAGCATTATAAGAAGTAACCGACTTATCGGCATCTTTATGAAGCCTTGCTCCTTGTAAAATAAAGTAATCTTTAAAAATTGTTTCTTTGTTTGCCAACCCTATTGTAGGATCTGAAATCTTATTTATGATATCCCAAGGTGATCCGTCTTGTGAAATATTACGAACATAACCTTTTAATATACTATTCATAAAGTTTTCTAATTCTTTTTCATCTGCATTAGGTTTGAATTTCACATTAAGTGTTTTTGTGTAGGCAAACAATTCATTACTTTTATAATTAATGGTTCCTGCTGCTTCTGGGCCAATATGCAATCCATAAATTTCATCTGGCTTAATCATGTCAAAAAGACCATCTGCAATCATGTCTTTTGCTCCAGTGAAAGTTTCTTCTGCTGGTTGGAAAATAAAATAGACGGTACCCTCCAAATTTTCTTTTTGTTGGGATAGAACGTTAGCTATTCCTAAGCCAATTGTTGTATGTATGTCATGGCCACAAATATGTCTTATTCCTTTGTTTTTTGACGCAAAGCTAACGACATCTGGTTCATCTGTTTTTATAGCATCCATATCGGCTCGCCATGCAATTTTTTGACCTTTTTTGTCTCCTTCCAAAATTCCTACCACCCCATTTCCTCCTATATTTGTTTTTACTTCCAAACCTAAATCTCTTAAATATTCAGCAACTATTTTGGAAGTTCTTTTCTCTTGCTTAGAAATTTCTGGATTCACATGAAAATCTCTTCTAACCTTAACTAGGATATCATAGATATCATCAGTTTGCTCTACTATTTGCTGGTAGTGATGCGTGTTTTTATTCGATTGTGAAGAAAGTATTCTAACAGTAAATAAAAGGGCTAGTAGTGTGAGTTTTAATTTCATGATATAATTTTTAGTTATTAATTACATCACAAATATGGTTTCATTTCCCTTTCAATAGTAGTACTTTACGTTGAAACGTAGGTTTTGTTTGTTGAAACATCGCAGGCTTCTTATGTATATATTGGTATTACCTATTTAGCCAGTCTTTAAAATCGCTGGTTTTTTGTCGACTAACAATAAATTCCTGATCACGGGGATTTGTCAATGATAACTTTACGCGATGATTGAAATATGATTCTATTTTCTGAATTGAAAATTTAGAGATTATCTGACCTCTGTTAATTCTGTAAAACTTAGTAGTATCTAAGGAACTAAACAATTGATCTACCGTCTCATCTATGATGTAGCGTTTGCTATGGGTCACGCCAAAAGTGATGCTATCTTGTGAATACACATATAAAAGTTCTGATACCCTAATTTGTACGAAGCCACTCCCCTCTTTTACTAATATTCCTGAACGTTTTTGTGGGGTTTGCATGCTATTCAAAAGTTCTTTTAAAATAGTGGGTTCTATAAAATTTGAAACTATTTTAGTTTTTGAAAACTTGTCTAAGGCGGCGTCTAAGTCATTTTGTTTAATAGGTTTTAATAAATAGTCAATACTATTTACTTTGAATGCTTCGATGGCGTATTGATCAAAAGCGGTAGTAAAAATAATAGGTACAGTCACTTCTATTTTTTGAAAAATTTCAAAACTTAAACCATCTGCCAGTTGAATGTCCATAAATACTAAATCCGGCGTCGTATTTTTTTGAAACCATGTAACCGCATCTTCTACAGAATCGATAATTATTAGTATTTCAAAATCAAGAACACTGTTGCTTAGCAAATTTTGTAATTGATTGGCAGCACGGGGTTCATCTTCTACGATTAGTATATTCATGACCTTTCTTTTAGTGGTTGTAATAAGGGAAGAGCAACTGTAAATTGCGCTCCATCATTTTTGATGACGGGTGTTTTATTAGATATAAGTTGATACCGTTTTTTAATATTCTTTAGTCCAGTTTTTGTGGACGGAGTTTGGGTTGATTTTACTTTAATTTTGTTACGAACAACTAAGGTATCGGTTGTAACGGTTATTTTGATTAACAAGGGCTTACTTGCAGAAACGATATTGTGTTTAATAGCATTTTCAAGCAAAAGTTGTAAACTCATAGGTACGATCAGTAGTGAGTGCTTATCTTCAGGAATAGTCCAATCCAGTTGTAGGTTATGTCCAAATCTTTCTAATTGGATGTTTATATAGGCTTTGGCAAATTGTAACTCTTTATTTAAGGTAATTAAATGGGAATCACCAAACTCTATAATAAAACGATATATACCGGATAAATTGTCAACAAAATCCTTTGCATCTGCCTTAGTATCTTGCTCAATAATATCTCGTAAGGTGTTTAAACTATTGAAAAGAAAGTGGGGCTGCACCTGATTTCTCAAAGTATCTAACTGTGCTTGTATCATCAGTTGTTTAGTATGCTCCTCATCTCTAATTGATTTTTTAAGTCTGACATAATAATAAACAGCTTCATAGATTGCCATGGTCATAATTGTGATCAGAATAATAGGTAACAGAACTTTTATATTTACATAATGATTGGAATTGAAACCCAATAGACTAAAAAATTTTGCCATCAAAAACCCCCCTATTAAATCGACTAAAAGTATTACACTGATAATGGCAAAAATAAGAAGTAAAATACGTTTTAAATCATCTTTAAAACTCGGGTATTTTTTTCGTAGAAAAATCAGAATATATCTTATAATTAACCAATCTATAATTGTAAATAACAAGGAAGCAAACCAGCCTATCAATACCAGTTCTATCGACGGCCTCTCGGATGGATTGTTAAATAAATAGTTGGTTACGAAACTTAGAAATAAAATACCTAGCACAGAAAACCAACTGTCATTGAACCCTAAATAATGGATACGTTTCTGTTTATTGAATAATTGCATAAATGTTAGTTGATTAAAAGTATACTCCGTTTACGCTGAGAATATCTAAATGTACTTTATAAAGTACATAAAACTTCAAAATGCTAACAACACTCTTTTGATTCTTATTTCAAAGTAACCGTTTTATATAAGGCATGAATGCTAATAACGGTATTATTAGGATGGCATGCAAACCAAAAAAAAGCGGTGGTTAGCCGCTCAAATATCTTAGGATTTACAACAAATTAAAAGCATACTTTGTTGAAGCGTCGTACTCTGTATTTGAATTGTTACATTATTAGATATATTACAAATTAACACATATGCACGGAAAGAGCCTGTAGCTAGAATCAATTTTCTAGCTACAGGCCCTTAAAAAAACATTCTTGTATCCTACTTATTATTCTCCAGACGTTACAAAACCGATAGGTTGGAGCAACACTTCTCTACTCGCAATGTCAATACCTTGTTCTGTATCCCCAGCGACCACACCAGGTGTTCCTCTGGGCAAATCATATGATTCTCCGACAGAAGCCGCACCGTAGCCTAGGTCCTTCATAGAGCCAGCAGTAATTCTACTGAGAGGATTTTCTCCTAGGTTTAAGAAGCCTGTCATCAACTCATTATTAAGAGCAGCCTCATCCCAATGGCCCAAAGCTGTACCGGGTCCAAAATCACCTTCGATCGGTAATTCTTCCGTTCCTCCCTCGGCATTCCAGAACACATTTGCTTTTCTCCCTAAGAAATATGGATTACTATCGGTTCCTCCACGTAAAGTTCTGTCAAAACCAAATGGAGCTACGTTCCAAAGCGTACCAACACCCAAAACGTGACCCATTTCATGAACAATTACTTCTTCAAACAAATCCAATTGTTCTAAAAAGTCAAGATCAGCCACATCGAAGAACATTACTCCGGACAATGTCAAAAAATCATCGGTACGCACGAATCGAGGTCCTGCTTGTCCAAGAACATTCCCGGGTCCGTCAATAGGAGCTAATGCTACTTCAATAATAATATCATCAACCGTCCCTTCATCGACCAGCGGAGGAAATCCGTTAAAAGCTGAAGGTAGCGTACCCGTAAATGAAGGTACGTCTTTTATGATAATACGTTCCCATCTTGCAGCAGCAGCTTCAAAAACTTCAATTTGTCTATCTGTTGGAGGTAAAAGGTACTTCAAAGTTATATTGAAACGTCCTCTATCTACACCGGGTGCCTCGGTGGCTTTCAAAGCTTCAGGACCTAAATCTTTAATAATAATGGGATCATCCGTATAGGTTTTTAGGCTGATTTCAAGCTCTTTAGCATCAGATTCCTGTAATGTATCGGTTTCCGAAATTTCATCGGAACAAGCTGTAAACAAAAAGGTGCTGAGTACGATTCCAACTCCGATGACTCGAAGAGGATTTTTATAAGCGTTTTTCATAAGAATAATTGTGTGTGAGTTAAAAAAAATTAGATAATTAAGATACCTCCAGCTTAACATCATATCGAGCTACGTTTTTCTCGAAAAGTAAAAATTAAACAAGGCACTTTGTTAAATGTAAAACAATAAAAAGATAAATACAATTATTTTCAATTATTTAAGAATCAACAGAATAATTTAATTTCCCTGTACGGTTTAATCCACAAAGACTTTGTCTCAATTTAAATTCGCTTACTATTTTTTTGTCATTATACAGCCGTATCCTCTACAGAATCGATAATAGTTAGTTTTTGGTTGATAGTTTTAATTCTTTTATGGTGGGTGTTTCACCTTTTGACACGTTATAAAACAGAATTATAGCTAATAATAGGGTAATACTCCCTTACAGACTTAGTGGTTTACCTATTGATACTTCTTTTTAATTGCTAGTTCTTTGATTACTTGATAATCTCAAAAAAACAAAGAATGAAAACGAATCCATTAGTTTCGAATGCCCATTACCTACTCCTATTGTTATTTTTAGTATCCACGCACTCATTTTCACAAAACTGGAATTCCGGATGGGTCTATATTGAGAATGTCAAAACGGGCCTTGTCATGGATGTGCAAGGAGATGTCAAAGCAAATGGAACCACGGTGTGGCCTTTTTCACTAAATCATGGCAGGGCGCAATTATTTCGATTTAGTTCAACTAATATTCCGGATAGTTTTGGGGATGATGCACGCTACATGATGGCATACGATAACAGTGGTTTAAGTTCCGATTTTTACGTATCTGTTAAAACACCTCCCTTAGTAGTTTTGGGTACTGAGGTTAATGTACCTCCCAGTTCTGGGGCTAGCAGTCCTGATTTGTTAGTATCACCCACAAGTGAGATGGTTGCAACCGATGATCGTATGGTAAGCGATAAAAAAACATTTAAGAATTTTGTTTTCTCTATTGAGTCAAAACGAGCCTTTGACAACGCTCCTACCAACGTCATCAATGATCTTTCGATTACTTCAGTGGAAGCACCCAAACAACTATGGAGACTTATTCCCGTTGCTGGTCAAGCGGATACGTATTTTATTCAGAGTGCTCACTTTACAGATAAAAGGGTCGTTGAACCGGTAGATTTTAATTCCGGGGGGACGCTGGTACTAAGCTCCTTTACCGGAAACGATATTCAAAAATGGAGAATTATAAAAACGAAGCCTAAAGCAGCTACAAATCTTACCCTTTCTAATTTTGAGTGGGAAGAAAAGTATGTTCAAAAACCATGGTATAAGCCTTGGAGATGGCACTTTGTTCAAAAAATAAAAGGAACATTGTCGTGGACCAACTCAAATACTTCAGACCTAACAAAACAATACATCCTAATTGATGGTGGTAGTAGCTCGGAGTATGATCCAATTGCATTGGCATCAAATAAAACAAGTCATACGTTTAATATAAAAAGTACTACCTCGGCAAAGACAAAAGAACATTGTTTTAAGGTGAGAGGCCACAGCAAGTGGGTAGCGCAAAATGTGACATTTAGCGATGGCGAATGTCAAAAACCAACATTTGACGAAACACCTCCTGCAACCCCAATCCCAGCCGTGGGCATCAGCAAACTAGTTGTTACTAATTGTCATAGTAATAAAAAATCTGTACGCTTGTGGACACTTGATCATACCGTTAATGATGGTGTTTGGAAGGATCACGGAACTTTAAACAGCCAATGGCAAGGATCGGGATGTCCGGTTGGATCTCCAAAGGTCATTAATTTAAGCGATAATCATAGCTATACCTTTGTCGCTATAGATTGCGGTAATGCTCCACCCACCCAAACGCAGGGCAGCTGTCATAAATTCACAACCTCTCAAATAAAAGGGGACACCGATGGAACCTCCTTACCTATTGATATTTAAATTGAATTGTTTTATTACTTTTGAAAGTTCTGTCAGTATTTTGAAAACCGGTTGCATAAAATATAGTTTACTTGGTTTTTGTCTGGTTTTGATTCAAAATCTGCGTTATATCTAAATTTATTAGATTTTATAAAAAGATAGAAAAAACAATTCACTAACATATTTCAATTCTTGGTGGTATATTTGCCCTGTATCAATTGATTCGTACAAATAATACACATAACACTCATATCATCTCTATTGATTCTATGCCTTTTAAAAAATTACATTCTGATATAAAAGAAAAGCTTGTAGCACTAGAAATTGTAACTCCTACTTCTTTTCAAACTCAAAGTATACCTGTTATAAAAAGTGGTACAAATGTCTATTGCACGGCACCAGAAGGGAGCGGTAAAACAACTACTCTTGTGCTGACTACTTTACAGAAATTAAAATGCGAAGCTGTAGGTAATGCACCGAGAGCTATCGTTTTGGTAGAGAACGCTGAGAAAGCTTCAGAAATGTTTGAAATTTTTCGGAAATATTGCAGACACACCTCCTTACGTGTTTATTACGCTGATGAACAACAACACGTTGACTTACTGAAATCAGAAATATTTGAAGGTGTAGACATTCTTATTGCCACTCCGCAAATGCTTAAAAAATTGCTTTTATTTAATGGGGTAAGCATCTCTCAGTTAAAAATTTGCAGTATTGATGATGCTGAATTTTTAGTGGAAAATTCATCGTATACAGCGCTTATCTCGATAACACAAAGTATTAAAAAATGTCAGTTTGTACTATACTCAGAGAAGATAGATCCTAAACTAAAACGCTTTGAATCCAGCTTTATGGAATACGCTAAGATAGTGGCTGTATAAAGATTATCACAGAATTTAAACAAGTTACGCCTATTATACATACTAAAACAACCAGATGATCATACCTAAGCTACATTATATAACGCAGGGAAATACTTCCAAAGAACATCTGGAAAACATTCAAAAGGCGTGTACCTCCGGAATAGAGTTAGTTCGACTGGGGATAGACACTATATCGGATAAAAAGTTTTTGAAGCTCGCCAAAGAAGCTAGAGAAATTACAGCTCATTTTCAGACCAGATTAATCATCACAGATAAGTATAACATAGCAAAAGAGGTAGCAGCAGATGGTATCTATTTGGAAAGAGAAACCTCCTACCCTTCTAAAGTCAGGAAGCATCTATATTCCTGGCAAAGTATTGGTGCAGCGGCAAATACTTTACAAACTTGCCAATTGTTACTAGATGAAGATGTTGATTATATAGTTTTAGCTCCCTTTAGCTCCTTAGCAACTAAGAGTAATCCTGCTCAGGAACTAGATGTTAAAGGATTCGCTGACATTACCAAAGCGTTACATTCTGAGACTCCCATTATTGGGATGGGACGTATAAGTATTGATGAGGCAACTGCCTTACTAGAAACAGGAATATCAGGCATTGCTGTATCCGATGAAATAACAAAAAACTTTAATAGTATCCGAACATATAACCAACTACTCAACGCTTCTTCAACAGCAGAACAGCGTCATACATTTAAATAGAAACGATTGTATCTTTGTATACTTACTAGTATATACGCAAAATTTGATTTTTCATTTACTTATTCCTGATTGCCTCTTTATACATTCATAAACCTACAAGACGCCCCTTGGACTAATTTTTAATATATGGATTTATAGAAAAGAATTTGTATGTATTTTGAATTTAATCTAAACCAACAATACGTATAAATTTATTTGTAAACATATCTTGCATTTCTGATGATAGTAATTTTTTTCGTTCCTCTACCCATTTGTCAGAACTCCCACCGTACATATGATTGACCAATCCTGGAAATTTCCAATAGCTATTTTTTCCCCAATGAATGGTAAAAGGAATATTATTTTCTTTTAATACTGCTATCATTCGTTTAGAATATTCTTCTAAACTCATGATTTTCCTTGTTTTTTTCCATAATAAACCATCAATCTCAATTACACAGGTAATTGGAAATTTGGTAAAGCCAAGAGTTGCCTTTGTTCCTTTTACAAAACGTAATGCAAAAATTCCTGGTATTGGTCCTTCTTCCCGTGTTAATTTGCTAAGAAGATTCATTGCTTTTTCAGAATTTCGGTGATGAATGCCAAATGAACAAGCAAATGCCGGTCCCTGATAAGGTGCGTCCCAAAAAATTTCTTTAAGCATTCCTGTGGTTTCTTTTTGTTCCTCGGGCAGAATTGTATTTCCTAACCTTTTGACTAACCATGGAATACTTTTAGGGCAATTTTCGGCTAGTCTTACAAAAAGATAGATTAAATCCCTATAGAGTGATTCTTTAATAACAGGAAACGGATCAGGATAATTTTTTTGATAAGGTTTCTTATACATAACTTCGACTACGCAATCCGAATCATCACTATACTGATTTATAAATATTTTAAAATGAAAAGGGCGATTGGCTTTTCCCTGTGCATTACTTTCTCCAGGAATAACAAACGCCGAATTTTTGAAATCCATTGTGTTAGCGAGTTCGAAGGCTAAATTTTTATCTATTTTTTTTACGTATCTTTTTAGTAGAAAAACCGGTTCTGCCTCTACTACGACTCCATGAATAAATCCAAAGCTACCCAATCCAACTAAAGCCGCATGAAATAAATCGTCATCCCTGATGACTCTGGAATTTAAGGAGTTCACAAAATTATCAAGTAAAACTGGTTTAGATTTTGGTTCTAAAAATATATTATCCTCTGTATTGGGTCCTATGATAAGATTAAGACCAACAACATAATCTTGTACAGATCCACTATCAATTCCTGAGCCATGAACACCTGTTGAAACACATCCGGCAATTGTCTGGCCATTGCTGGCGCCACTTGTTTTAAGCGATTTTCCGTGTTCTGCTAAGGTTTCAGAAATTTCTTTGATGGTATTACCACATTCAAATAAGAACAGGTTTGTGGGATCATAAGTGTTTTCTTGATGACACTCGTTGGCATGTATCGGCATCGAAATGTTCATAAATCCATTAAAATGCATTCTATCCTTATTACTGGCAATATTATTCATAGACCAAGCAGATCCATAGGCACGAAACCCTTCTCCAGCGTGTTTAGTTTCTTTTATTAAACGTTGTATTTCAAGTGCTGCGTCATTATAACGTTCAATTTTACTGGGCATTACTCTTTCTCCTTCTAATTTTGTTTGGTACAAAATTTTTAAAGGGAAAGGACCGTTACTATGTAAGGTATTCCACTCGTTTAATTGCTTTATTTTTGTGGTAGCCATACTGGTCAAGTTTTAAAGTTTTTGACAAACATATTTTACTTTCACTTTTCTCTTCTTCCCAAAAGTTATTGCGCTAAGTAATATACCGCCAAACGTATTGCGATACTCTATAATATTTAGTTTCCCAGATTCACAGCCATCCTGTTCTTTAATGAGATACGTAAAATCTTTGGAGGCCAAATTTATAGTAATTACGGTGTCTATTTCAACAACAGCCATTCCCCGATAATAATCCTCTCTATTTGAGAAAGGATCTGGTTGAGGAGCTCCATTAACGTTCCGTAATCTAACGGAATAACAAGAGGTCAAAAAACTAAGACCACAAACGAATAATGTAAATATAATTTGTTTCATTTCAGTGTATTAATGGTTGCTTTATGTAGTGATTTCAACTTATTTTTTTGTCCGCTAAAAATATAAGTATGTTATCTAATTCTTCACTACTTGGTATATAGTTGATCATCAATAACTTAGATATAAAAATAACTACTGATACCTTAATTTTCTTGGTCTATTTAAATTTGAAACTTCTAAAGCCATAGCAAAATCAAAAATTAATACTTTAAAATGACCTTCTAAGGTAATATCTTTTAAAAACACATCCAGTTCGTTCTTGCAGATATACTCAAGCTCCTTATTATTTTTAGCCTTCCTATGCAAGTCATCAAGATAGTTCTCAAACACATCTGAATCAAAAAAAAATATAGGCTCCTTACTCTTATAAATCTCGGTAAAGAGATATATCCACTTTACATTTAATTTAGGACGGTCTTGAGTGATTTCAATTATATATTTCTCAAAATTATTATTTCCAATATTCTGATCGGCAAGATCTAAAAACTCATCCTTGAGCAATTGATTTGTTTTTAAACTTAATCTTGATTTTGAAATATTTAATAAGTAAATTACCTTAAGACGCAAAGTCATGAACTTCACTGCCATTGGACCTAAAAAAACTCGCTCTTGTGCTTCCTCTAAAAAATTGTTGATTATGGATAAATTTTTATATACATCCTCATATTTTTTTAGATATAGATAGTTTTCGGCGAGTAAGAAAAGAAAGGTTGAGTGGTTATAAATGTCTTTCAGGTCATTACTTGTTCTTACTTGTTTTTTATGATAAACCAATTCAATCGACTCATTAAACTTGCCTAAACGCTGTTTGAGTGTGGCATAAATAAATAAGAACTCATCATATTTGCAATAAGTTTTCAAAAACGATGTCTGACTAATTTCATCGTGTAGTGATGTCATCTTCCTGAAATCAGCAAGAAGTACTTCTTCCATTTGTCGGGTGTAGTATTTTGAAGCGCTTTCACTCCCTGCAGTTTCAAGCATATCCAAGGAAGCTTTGGATCCATAAATATTTTTGATACTTAATTGAGATTTATCTGAAAGTTCATGTGCAGAATTTTGTAACATTTCTGCGCTCTCAAGATCTATTCTGATATCCAGGTTTTCTTCGATGAAATCAGAATGCTCTTTTAGCTTTAATACGTGATAATTGTATTCAGTTCTATCTTCAGGTTTGTCTTTATAAAATTTTATTGCTGCTCTATGAATCATTTTAGCCTCTTCTGAATATTTTGCGAGGATCATTTTCTCGCAAGCAATTCTTAGATCTTGTCTAAAAATAAACTCATTTTCATTATTTGAACTTTGCATAAGAAAAGATTCTTTCTTCAATATTTTAAAAATTTCTTCGGCTTTTTCAAATGATAATTCTTGAGAATTTTTGACTATTCCACAAGCTTTAGCTAAAATGTCTCTAATTACATTAGGGTTAACTTTTCGCACTAATAATCCAGGAACAGCAATATCTCTAGCTTTCGGGTCATGTATATGTTGTAATATTCGTCCAACAAGATACTCTTGTATTTCGGCTCTTTTATGAAGTTGTTTTGAATATATAAACTCTGGTGACTTTTTATAAAGGTTCGCAGCCAAATTAAGAACAAGCGGATTACCTCCTAACTGTTGATAAATACGGTCTCTTGCTTTTTTATCACCTACCCCATTGTTATCTAAAATGACGTTTGCTGATTCTTTGTCAAATTCCTCAATACGTAATTCATAAAAGTCGAACTCATCGATTGATTCACTCATTTCAGCGCGTCCAACAAATATTGGTCGAATTCTAGGAATGTAGTCTGAAATTACTTTAATGAATTCAAAAAATTCAATTAATTCGTAGTGTGATGCTCTGTATTGCATTTCTTCAAAAGAATCAAAAACAATCAGGACAGGAGTTTTAATACTTTCAATTTTATTTTTGTGCATCTTTCTAAATCTGTCAAATAAATATTCCCTGCTAAACTCGTTCGAAGCTCTAGAGTGATAACCTCTACTACTGTCCTTATTGAGTGATTTTGAAATATCGATTCGTATAGATTTTAAAGCCTCATTTTGATTTGGAAACTGAAATTCTAACTGTTTCAAACCCTCTATTAAAAAGTTTAATGGTTCTTCTATTGAAAAGCCAATTAAATCAAAGTCTATATATACAAAAGGTAAGGTTTGGCTTTTCTTTATAATACTATGATTATCTATAAATTTGGAAATCAATGCGGTTTTACCAATACCCCCAATACCTTTGATAAGTAAGAACTTCTTTTGATGCCAATCGGTTACATAACGAATTACTTTTTCCACTTTAGATAAAAAACCAGAAGCTGGAAGCCAATCAACATAATTTTTTAAAATTGTTAATTCTTTTTTTCTGCCAGCGAATTCTTGGATCGGCTTTTTAAATTTAGAAAAAAAATGTTTTTTTTCTAAATAGCTCTTTAACGATATTTGGGCACTGTCATTACCAGGTATTAGCTTAAGAACCCTACCATAATAGTAAATCTGTTCGTTTGATAGCGCTTCAACGCCTATCTTTTCTTTTCTCAAAACTTTAAATAGCAATTCTGAAAATATTGCGTTGTTAAGATCAAAAAGCGATATAGTATCTTGTAATTCGTTGTTGTTAATAAGTTTTTGAAGTATTTTCTTTTGATCTAGATCATTCAATTGGCTATTGCCATCGACTTTAAGAACAGAGCGGTCTTTAAGAAGATCTATATCCTCTTGTTTAAATTCTGTAAAGTCATTCTCTATATTGAAATCATGCTTTAAAGCAGCCTTTTTAAAGATGGATTCACTTATATAGCTGTTGTCAGAAATATTAGGGTCACCTAAAAAATCGTTAAGATTGAATTCAGTCATGGCTCTCGAATATTTTAATATCACTTCTAATAACTTCAGCTAATTTTGAGACACTTGTTTTGCTAAAGGGTAAAAGTCGCTTAACAAAAGCATCTTCAAAATTAGTGTCACTTTCTTTATAGAGTTTATCTATTTTTGCTTTGTATTTTTGATACACTATAGCTGCAAAGTTTTTAAGATCATCCTGGCTAATATTTTCCATTTCATACACCTCGCATTTGTTAGATAGGTCGGAATCCCATTCAGATAAATTTTCATAAGAAAATCCTGCTATTACAAAAATTGCTTTTGGAAATGTTTCAACGACTCTTTTTATCAGCTCATAAAGAAAATTGTTTACATCGTTCAATAGATTTGTTATTTTGTGAAAATCGTGAATAAAGACTAAGGGTATTTTATCCATTTTTAAAAACTTAGTTCTTAGTAGTTCACAAAATCTAATGAATTTTAAATCCTCTATCTCTTCAATACCCAAATTAGTATCCAAGTTGAAATTTGCTGCCATTATTTTTGCTAAATGAAGACCCTGCTCACTTGCAGCTGCTGGAACTTCTAAATATCTAAATACATTTATTTCTCTAAATTCAAGGAAGTCAAATTTATCGCAGACATCTAAAAAGTATTCTTTTAAATAAGACATGCCGCTTTGTTTTTCGCCTTTTACAAAAATAACCTCGCCTTTATTGCAATTTAATGCATGATAAAATTTAGCTCTAAAGTCCGTTCTATCTAAAAAAGGCAAATTAGTAGCTTTAAATAATACGGATTGAAAGTGATTCGTATTAAGTCCATTAATAATATCATAGTTGTCTCTGGATACATAGGAATTAAATTTTCCTAAGAAACGCGCGATTACCTGATCACCTTCGATTTGATTTTCTTTAATTTTCTCAATAAATTTAAGGGTAAACACACCTAGTTCTCCTTCGTTTTTTAGAGCAAAAAGGTACTGAGGCAGGGCAACCTGATACGGTGCATCAATTGCTAACATTTGGTAAGTGCTTACATCAATAAGAATAACATAGCTATTTAAACTTTGTGAATTTGAAAAAACATGCCTTACAGCTGCTGTGAGACTACTTAATAATTTGGCATCAAATAAAGTATTTATTAACCCGTGCATATTGTTGGATTATAGTTTTTTATACTAAGATCAATTAGTATCGTATTGATATTTATACCTTGATTAAATTCTGGTATGTAACGTGGATCTCCCATATTGTGTAATCCTATCAATTCAAATTTCTCATTAAATACAGGGGCACCAGAAGAGCCATGCATCGTGTTTACTTCATATCTAAACCGTCTTTTTTGACTTGAAAAACCGATAATTTTATTTAAACCAATAGCCAGTTTTTGAGATTGACCCTCAGGATGTTGAAGGATAAGTACATTTCTATTATTCTCGTCATCGTATTTTTTCAAATTAATCCATCCTCTTTCTTTACCGTTAAAAGTGTTTTCTGCATTAAGTCCAAATGGCAATTCACCTACTTTTTCTTCAAGGTTAAGAAGTGCATAATCACATTGATCTTTTGGATATTCTATATTTAGGTTTGGTTCACCATAGTCGTCGTAAGAACTATAATTACTACTAAGGGCTACCGGATTGTCTTGAGATATTTGAAATTCTGTACCTGAGGTGAATTCCGTGTTATTAATTGATTTTTCATAGTCGAAGCGACATTTCACACGTTCTAATAGTTCAGGAGTGTTCAAAACGGGTTCAATAACGTGATAATTGGTTAGGACTTGATTTGGGCTAACCAAAAAACCGGTTCCAGGTATCATCTTACCTTGTTCGTTGAAAACTTCTACTCGACATACACAACGCTTATTTCTAGCAAGACCCTTTAAAAGGACATCAGTATCTAACATTGGGCTGGCGTTCAATAAATTTTGCAATGCTTTAACGGATGCTTTCTGTGGGTTTTGGTTTGGAATATTGTTTTCGTAAATCTGTAGAGAAAGTCCATGGTCAAAAATTATTTGATTGACAATATCAGCGTCATCAGTATCAGATTGTAATGCAAATAGGAATGGAATAAAGTTCCTATTATTACTACTTAAATTTGATATAAATATTGGCAAATCCTGACTAAAATTATCATTGTTACTGAACATGTTCCTTATTTTAAAATCGCTCCTAGCTATTCTTGTTAGCATCAAAGAATCTAATTTATTTAGCGTATAGTTCACATCAATATAGTGCGAAAGTTTTCTTATTTCATTTGCTGTAATATCCATTGTATTCGGTAAAATTTAAATCTTCTGTATAATGTTCAATCTCAGGATTATTTAGATCATTCTTCTTAACAAAGTTGGATTTAAATGATTCTAAGGAATTTTGACTTGGCAGAAAGGTTTTAGCGTCTTCGTATAAAGAATTGAGCATACTAATTAATTCAGGTTGAGGAAAACAATCAGTTTTATCAGCTCTTACATTACAATGAGCCCATACACCAGGTTTTCCATCTTTTGCATCTTGATGCAAATCAAACCATTTCCTGTTATAACTAATGTTTGCAAGAGGGATGTCGAAAATAAAAGCTAAAGTCAATATAAGTCGTTTACATTCTTCGATTTGTGCATCTGTGTATTTCTGAAAATAAAGATGTCCTCTCCAAGGACTTTCCAGAGTACATACATTATTTGCTGGAACCTTAATTGTACGATGGTTACCTTTATAATAGAATTCATTGTCTTCCAAAACCAACGGTCCTAAACAACAAATTTCAATTCCAATAGATTTTTGATTAAGCTGTTTGTTATTCGAGAATTTAGTTCCTAAATGATGACACCAATAAATTTCATTAAAAGCTCGATACGTGACGCTATCCCATTTAGAATCTCCATTTAAAGCTTTTCTTCCTATTACAAATGATGTTCCCACACGATAAACTTTGCCTGGTGGGGAATCTTTTTCCCACCAATCTATTGTATAATCTGGTCGGTGTAAACCTGCAGTATGATGGAGATAAATAGTATCCTTCTCAATATAATCAGGAAACCATTCATTATTAGTAAGTATGTAATTTTTGATGTTTAGACTAAAATCATAATGCTTAGTAAGTAAATGTTTCCAAGTTTTTGTGCCAACAATACCATCTACACCTAAGGGCTGTTTTTGCTGAAAATCTCGTACAAAACGATCTGTAAGCTCATCAAAAAAACCAGTTATTGGGAGTGTATACCCTATTTTTTGTAGTAGCTTTTGAAGAAATAATACTTGCCTATGCGTTTGATTTCGTTTTAATGTTTTCATACATTAGATGTCAAGATTTGAAATATAATCATCGATATCATCATTTAGTTTCTTTAAAATAAAAGGTCTAGCTTGATCAAATTTGGATTCTAATAATGTCATCTTAGTAAGGTAATAATCCATTCGAGTCTCATCTTTTCCTGATTTAAAAAATAGAATTTTTTTAATTCTATTATCAGTTTTTAATAAAAAGGCACTTAAAGTAACTGCAACGGCACCATTGTTTTCGGTTGCCATTCCTAGTTGAAAAGATCCTTCATTTAAACCATGAGTATTTTTTTCGAAAGCAACAAATCTAGAATCATTATCATTTAAAGATTTTAGTGCTTCTAAGGTTTTAACTACAATTGCTAATTGGTTTCCAGTTAGTGCTGCACTTATAATTCCTAGAATTGCTTTTTCTATTTCGAAAATAGAGCTGTCCGTTTCAAAATTTTTGAAATTATGTTGTTCCATTGTCCATCCAATTTTGGATAAAACCTCAAAATATTTTTCATACCAATCCTTTACTTGATCACGGTTAGGAAAAGCTTTTTGAGCAGCTCTTTGAGCTAATAACATGGAATTTAACACATCTTCCTGTTTTTGCTTTGAGATGCCTGATACAAAAGAGTCTAAAGCCTTGTAATTCATAAAGGCCTCATCTTTATCAGTTTCTGATCCAGATTGTAAGGATACCTGTCTTGATTTTCGAAATGGCATTTCAAAAGACATGATTTTTGAATCATTTTTTGAAAGCTCCAGGGTTTTTATGTATGCTTCTAATTCATCCATATTTATATAGTTATTTTAAATTAATTTTAAAAGCTTGAACTCTCTTTTAGATTTAGCAATAACTTAGCGATCAAAGAGTTTTATATGGGGTAGGAATTAGTTTAATTAAATCTGAATAAGATATATTCTTACTTATTAGATTTTTTTTTGATTCTTGCTTCTAAATAGGAATTTGTAAGATGATAGAGTCAACTATGTAGTTAAGAGGTACTTAAATATAGTAAAAATAAGCGTAGATATAAAATTAAAAATGATAAATCCTTTCGTTTCCTATATAAAATTATGTCCTTATTCTAAGGATAGTCTCTGGATTTATACCGCCTTTGATACATTGGATAAAGTAACAGTTATGGAATGTAAACTTTAAAGACGAATCTAGTAAAGATTTTATGTGCACTATAATACGGTGCCAAATTAAATTGCTTCATTCTTTATCTGGAAATTTTAATTAGTTAGTAGTCATTACACCTTAAGCGATTTAACGTTGGAAAGCTCTGAGAAGAGTGTGTCTTAATCCTTTTTTACCGGAATTTTGCTCATGGCAAGTTCTGTAATTGCCGTAATGGACAAGGAAGGATTCACGCCGGGGTTTGCCGAAATCATTGACCCATCACATATCATCAGGTTATGGTATCCAAAAACTCGATTGTCTTTATCGATGACGCCTGTTTCCGGATCCTTCCCCATGACTGCTCCACCCAAGATGTGAGCAGTTGTCGGGGTACCCAGTAACACATCAGTAAAATTGGCGTACGGAATTCCTTTAACTTTTTCACCATACATTTTTGCTAGCGTTGAAGCTTCGGGAATAAATCCGCTGGGCGCTTCGCCGGTTTCGGTAGTTGTTCTAAGTTTGGTAATCTTCCCAAGTTTAAGTTGTAAGGTACTGTCTAAGGTCTGCATAAAAAGTAGTACAGTAGTTCGCTTCCCATAGTTACGCGTAAATAACGTTTTTATACTACGCCATGGATGCTTCAAGAAAACCCCAAACACACCCAATAATCGTAGTAATACATTTTTGTTATGCACTAGCGGAATTGTAAGCAGTCTAAAAAAACCGGAACCTTTGCCGTAACGAACAGGTTCCAGATGGCTATTTTTATCAGTTTCTAAAATGGAGCCTATGGCGATACCTTTTGTATAATCTTTCGTGTTTTTTTCGGTAGACGTAACCACCAACAAAGACTCATTATTAGTACGAATATTGCATCCTACTTTGTCTGAAAGATTTGGTAACGAACCTTTAGCTTTCATTTGTAACAATAAAGGTACTGTACCCATCACCCCACCGGAGAAAATAACATTTTTGGCTCTGACTTGCTGTTTTCTACCTTTGCCTGTACTCTTTTTATAGTAAATGGTATAGCCTGTATCACCTCGTTTCTTGTCAATAGGTTGTATATCATATACTTCAGATTCAGCTATAATGGTTGCCCCAAATTGTTGTGCGAAGTACAGATAATTTTTATCCAAGGTATTTTTTGCATTATGCCGACACCCCGTCATACAAGCTCCACAATGTATACATCCGGTTCTGTCGGGACCTTTTCCGTCAAAATATGGGTCAGGTACAGTTTTTCCGGGTTGACCAAAATACACTGCAACTTGAGAAGCGGAAAAGTCAGCCTCTTTGTCCATAGATTTTGCCAGTTCTTTTATCGCTTCGTCTGCAGGTCCAAAAGTTTTATTTTGTGTAGCTCCGAGCATACGAAGCGCTTCTTGGTAATGCGGCTTCAATGCTTCTTCCCAGTTGTCGAGACCTGCCCAACTCCCGGTTTTAAAAAATGCCGGTTTAGGAATTGGAAGTGTATTAGCATAGGTCAAAGATCCACCTCCTACACCCACCCCAGAAAGAATACTGACATGATTTAGATAGGTCATTTTAAAAAAACCGAACAAGCCTATTCTAGGTTCCCAAAGCCATTTTTTTAAATTCCAGTTGGTTTTAGGAAAGTCTTTACCTGTAAACCACTTTCCTTTTTCAATAATCAGGACACTATAACCCTTTTCGGCTAAACGTAATGCACTTACGGATCCACCAAATCCACTACCAATAATTACATAATCATACGTATTTTTTTCAGGGCGCATAGTATCGTTACTTATTTATGATGTTTACTCGTTTTTAGGCATGAACAATCATAACGACATCTAACCTTCTTTCTTTTCATTTTCTAAAACGACTTTTTGCGGTAGTTTTTTCATACTTCTTCTCCAAAAACTAATTTTACTTTGTAGGTACTATATTGCCTTATACCATAAACATTTAGTTAGGATGTATCTTATCATATAAAAGCGTCAATTCAATATTGAATAGGAAAATTACTTTATGATAAAGAATAATTTAAGGTGATACATCAAAATTTAATTTCAATTATAGTGCTATTTCATGAAATCTACAAGTTTGACTATGTGACATATATGTTCACTTATTCTTGAAATGTGTATCCAACTTTTACTTTTGAAATAATCTGAACGAGGATTTCGTTTCGTTATAAAAGAATTATATGCATAGGATTCACTATAAAATTTAAAAAATTAATTATGAGGTGCAACGTGTAGTTGTTGAGTTATTCAGATACTTTTTTGTTCTGGACAACTACGATAAATACAAAAAAAATTATTTTGTTTTCTGTTCAGGGTGTGATAATAAGTTACCTGAATACCTGATTGGAAATCTGGAATTTCCATTCAATATAAGGTTTGCTTTTAAATTCGGATATAATTTAAGGAATACCTGAAAATTCTCAGAATTATTTTTTGCTTCAAAATTGATGGAATAGCTGTTATCTTTGTTTTTAGTTGCCTGATATGCGTTTATGGTGCCATTTAATTGTATGGCATTATCTCTCCCGCTGTAATCGATTTGCATTTGTCGTTCTCCATAATAGGGTAAAAAAGACGAGATACTATCGCCGGATATAGTCAAAAAGTTGCTGTTACCGATTAAAGAAATTGAGTTCGCCGTATTACCGGGTAGCATTAAACCTGAATTAAGTACTTGTTGCACAGCGTTTGTGAGTTGTGGATACGCCCACGTTGACTCAATAGTGAACTTTTGAGATTGGATAATATCGTCCAATGTCTCAATTTGAGCTGCTGTGGACTTTGATGACTTACAAGAAAGCAAAATTATACAGATACCGATAAGAAAAAGGATACGTTTCATTTGTATTAAGGATTGACTCCATGGAATATTTAGTATTGTGAATACAATGATTGTGTTTTTATATCCTACTGTTTTTGATAATTGTATACTCAACAACCGGATGATCATTGAGTTTACACCTATCTATATAAGAAAACTTAAGGATTATATAGATCCACCAGATTCCATAAATTTATTCTTAAAATTAATTAATAAAAAGATTACAAAACATTGTTTAACAGAACTTTAAAAGCTTTCAGGGTAAGTAATTTTTTATTTATTATATAAAAAAAACGCCTGACGTGTAACACGTCGGGCGTTCCTAATTTAATATATATTACTTGGACTAGCTAATCGCTAAAAGCTCAAGTTCGAATGTTAAATCTTCTCCGGCTAAGGGATGATTCGCATCGATAACGATATGATCTTCTTTAATATCAGCAATTCTAAATTGTTGCTGACCGCCTTCGGCGTTAGAACCGACAAGTCCCATTCCTACTTCTGGTTTAATATCTTGTGGAAGTTCTGCCTTTGGTACTTTATGAAATAGATCCTCTCTAACCTCACCATAAGCCTCTTCTTTTGCTATAGTAATAGTTTTCTTTTCATTTACAGCCATATCAACTAATCCGTTTTCGAATCCCGGAATAAGACTTCCTTTTCCTAGCTGCACTTCAAGAGGTTCTCTTTCTAAAGAACTATCAAATACATTTCCATTGTTTAGTTTTCCTGTATAATGTACCTTTACGGTATCATTAGGTTTTACTGTACTCATAAATTGTCTTATTTATTTAATAATTACTGCAAAGTTAAGGCTTATAATATGGAACAAGGCATGGTTTTCAATTAATTGAGTTTTTTACGATTTATAAATGTATTTATCCTGAATTTGACCATTTTTCATATAAAATACCGTCAAAAATAATATTGAGCATAAAAAAACTGCTCAAAAAAAGATTTCTAAGCAGTTTTAGATTTTCAAGTATTTTTTACATACTTATAATTAGCAAATATATTGACCACTCCAAGGTTGATAACAACATACCTTCTCACCGTTCTGATATATAAAGGAACCATCACCTCCACAAGGTCGACTTGAACTTGCACTTCCACCAATTTTTTGCTGATCGTTTTTTGATAATTCTTTTACTCCGTTAAATTTTAAAAGTGTTTTTTTCATGACTATACTATTTAGGTTATTAAAAATATCACAATAAATGTACAGATATATTTTTGAATTTCAATATTTTGATTGACTTATTAATAACTGCTGGTTTAGCTAAGTTTTGAATTTCATTAAAAAGGCTCCCCATATCTCTAGTTGCGCTATCTGAATTTATAAGTTTTTTTTTCGGCTCAAATTTTCTAAAAAAACTATCTTCGCGCGATGTGGATGTATTTAGGCCTTTTGGCTGCTTTGTTTCTAGGATTACATAATTTGTGTAAAAAGGATGCAGTTCGTGATAACGAAGTGTTTCCTGTACTGTTAGGTACTATTGGTTCCGGTTTTTTGATGCTTCTACCATTATATATTGGTTCTACTTATTTACCTGAGTTAACAAAAAGTATAGGGTTGCATATTACCGAAATTCCATGGAGCACTCATGGTTTCATCGTGATCAAATCATTACTTATGGCATCTTCATGGGTATTGGCTTATCAAGCTTTAAAACATCTACCAATTACCATTGTAACTCCTATACGTTCTGCCGGTCCTTTTTTCACCTTTATAGGTGCTATTTTAATTTATCAAGAACAACCTAAGTCTTTACAATGGATTGGCTTTTTTATGATCATTCTTTCGGTTCTTTTATATGCTAATATAGGAAGGAAAGAAGGTATCCATTTTAAAAGCAACAAATGGATATTTGCCATTATCGGAGCAACTTTTTTGGGAGCATCCAGCGGTCTATATGATAAATTTTTAATTCAGAATTTAAGTTTAACTCCGCAAACGCTTCAATTTTGGTTTTGCTGGTATACGGTTTTGATACTTTGTGTCATTTTATCAGTTACTTTATTCCCTAGACCAGAAAAAAGAGCTGCGTTCAAATGGCGCTGGACGATTCCCGCTGTTGGTGTCTTATTACAGGCAGCAGATTATTTTTATTTTAAAGCACTACAAGATCCGGAGGCGCTCATCATGTTGCTGTCTGCCATAAAACGTAGCCAAATACTTATTGCGGTTGTTCTAGGTGGACTGATTTTTAAAGAAAAGAATAAGCGTAAGAAGTTGATCCCGTTATTCGGTATTATGTTGGGAGTGGGATTGATTTTGTATTCATAAACTAATAGTACCAATCGCACGTAGAACAGGAAATGTTGCTGTTTCTTGAAATTATATTCATGCTACGAACTACAGGAGAGCATGGAGCATCCTACTTTGTTTCTTGCCCATTCCGGTCGCTTTACAAACCATTTTTCGTTTTCAGGTTGTTCGTCATAGGGTTTTTTAAGCAATTGATAGAGTTCATCAATCATCGCATAGTTCCCCTTATCGGCTTGGTCAATGGCTAGCTGCGCCATATAATTACGTAGTACATATTTTGGGTTGACCGAATCCATAACTTCTTTACGTTTTTGATCATTCATATTTTCTTTTTGTAAGCGTTCGTGATAACTCAAAAACCACTGTTCCCACGTTGTTTTAATCTCATCTTTTATTTCATCAGGTTGGTAAAAAGCTTCAAAAATGGTACTTAACCCTTCCTCCGCATTTTCTTTTCTCAAGTTTGATAACTTTCGGAAGAAGATAGTCATATCTGTTTCAGAGCGTTGTAGCACAGCTTCCAGCTCCGTAATCAATTGTGCATCCTCAGCATTTATTTCGGATAGCCCAATTTTAGATTTCATCATATTCAAATAACCTTCCTTTAAATCTTGGTCATATTCATTTAAAATTGCCTCAAGTGGTTCCACATCCTGAATTAAAGGATACAAAGCGTTGGCTAACTTGTAGAGATTCCATAATACTAAGTCTGGTTGTGTACCATATCGATAGCGACGATATTGCCTGTCTGTGGTATTGGGTGTCCACCCATGATCATAGCCTTCTAACCAACCGTATGGCCCGTAATCTATTGTTAGACCAAGAATTGACATATTATCAGTATTCATAACACCATGGACAAAACCTACACGTTGCCAATGTAAAACCATGGTTAAACTTCTATCCACAACTTCTTTAAAAAATTGAAGGTATGTTGTTTTAGATGGAGCTCCTATATGCGGGAAATGATGTTTAATAGTATAATCGACGAGTATTTGTAAGGTCTTATGATCTTGACGCGCAGCTAATATTTCATAACTTCCAAAGCGTAGAAATGATGCTGCTACCCTACACACAATAGCTCCCTTTTCATAGGCTGCATTACCATCATACATCACATCTCGTAACACCTGATCTCCTGAAAGCGCCAAGGATAAAGCTCTGGTTGTTGGAACGCCCAGATGATACATCGCTTCGCTACACAAATATTCACGAACTGAAGAACGCAACACTGCCAGTCCATCGGCCGTTCTTGAATACGGTGTTTCTCCTGCTCCTTTTAGCTGTAAGGTCCAGGTTTTTCCTTTATGGGCTACTTCTGCTAAATTGATGGCGCGACCATCGCCCAGTTGTCCGGCCCAATTTCCAAATTGATGACCTCCGTAACACATGGCATACGGACTTGTATTTGGTAAAAGTGCATTACCCGTAAAAATCTTTAAAAAATCATCACTTTGTGCATCTGTGTTATCCAGCCCTAAGGACTTGAGCATTTCTGTAGAAACATGTAGTAGTTTTGGATCTGAAGTTTTCCTAGGCTTTACGTACGAGAAACAAGCTTCGGTAACTTGTCTTCTACTGTTTTCTGTGCTAGGATCTGCAGGTAATTCCTTAGTAAATCTATCATGTATCGTAAGCTTATGCATCACAGGTATGTCGTAAGGTTAATAAGCTACTAATTTAAGCATAATCAATAACTTTATAAGCTGATGCTGCAATCAAACCTTCAAGAATCTCATTAAATTTGAAAGTCAAGTTGTCGGCAAACTATGGGTTGAGTAGTTTTCAGTTAGAACGCCGGAATTTCGTGAAACAGACATAACCTTTTAGGCTCCAACTGGAGAACAATTCTGTGATAGGCAAATACAGTCATGTACCAATAGAAGACGTTAAATTCGGAGTAAAAATTTGAATAAAAAAAAGAGGCTACCTTTATCAGACAACCTCTTTTTATAAACATTGAAGTATTATATATATCTAGATAACCTTTACGTTTACTGCATTCAATCCTTTGTTTCCTTCTTTAAGATCAAAAGATACTTCGTCACCTTCGCGAACTTCATCAATTAATCCAGAAATGTGTACAAAATGGTCTTTTTCAACGCCTTCTTCAGTGATAAAACCGAAACCTTTAGTCTCGTTGAAAAATTTTACTGTTCCTTTACTCATTATAATGTAATTAAATTTATATTATTTTGTATAACGCAAAGATGATACCAATAATTCAAATAATAATCAATTAATTGAATTATTTGCTTTTAAAAAGGTGTTTATACCGAAAATGTATCAAATTGCGAACTTAGATGTTACTTTTGCAATGTTACTTTTACAGCATTCATTCCCTTCATTCCTTTTTCAAGTTCAAAAGTTACTTTATCATTCTCACTAATTTCGTCAATTAGTCCACTCACATGTGTAAAGTATTTCTCTTGATTTTCTGAATCGATAATAAAGCCAAATCCTTTTGATGAATCAAAGAAAGAAACAGATCCTTTTCTTACGGGATCAATTTTTTCCTTTTCACTCTCCAGGGTTTTTGGAATATTAATTTCGATACTTTCAAGATCCACCTTAATTTTTTTTGAAGGATCTGGTGGGGTGTCGGTCAAATTTCCATTATGATCAACATAAGCAAATTCAATTCCTTTTTTCCCGTTTTCTTTTGCTTCAGCTCTACGAGCTTCCATTTTTTTAGCCTTCTCTTCACGCTTTTTTAAGCGCTTTTTTTCTTTTTCAATTTTATTAAATGTCTGTTGCGATTTTGCCATTCGTGTATTTAAAGTGTTTTAACCGATACTGGTAAGAGTGTGCAAAGATAGTGTTTTACTTTGTAGTAATGAAAATTATTGCTAACAATCTAATTTTAAATGAGTTTTTATAAAGTTTTTACTTTTAGAGAAATAATTGATTGCCAGCTATAGTAGTAACTATGAAACAATTTGAACCTTATACATTCTTAAAATTTTCGTTTGCTTGAGTTCTACGTAGTGTACAAGTTATCATATATATACCCTGACCCTTTCAATTATTAATTTAATATTATTTAGATTTAGTCTAATTAAAGTTGTGTTGTTGATTCCTGTGAATTACTTTTGCTGCAGAAATTCATACTATTTTAAATCAATTTAAATAAGAATAATGAAATATCTAACCACCATTCTAGTTTTACTGTTCAGTATGAGTTACAGGAGAGGTTCCTGTTGAGCACCACCTCTATCGAGTTTTATTTGAAGGCGTGGCATTTCTGTTTTGCCTGGCGACTCTGGAACTATCTAAGTACTGGTTCAAGCAAACTTCTTTCGTTTGGGCAATTTTATTAGGGGTATTCAATATACCATTTGATTACGGCTATAGTATATGAAAGCTCCAACTTTTCTGAGATTTTAATATTAGCTATCATGGCCGTGACAAGTGTGTTATCAATTTACACAAATGGTCTAAGCGAATAGGCTAGAATACACATGATTACCTTCAAATAATAAGTAAAAAAAACCTGATCGTTTTATCAGGTTTTTGCTAAAATCTCAGTTAATATCTTAGTTATTCTACAGCTTTAATATCTGTCAGAATAAGTCGGTGCTTATATTGTTTTACCTCTGCATCCGATGGATTATTAGGGTTGCTTACCTCAATTTGATCTTTTTCATAAGTGATTAAGAAAGTTTTACCTATGTTTTCTTTGGCACTTAAATCAAATTTAGAAATAGCTTTTTTACTTACAAAAGTAATTTCCATTACCTTCCCGGTTTCTTTATTCGTAAAGTAATACGCCTTATCCGATTGTCCGTTGTAGGTTACTGTCGTTTCTTCAATTGGATTATTTCCTATGGCAGCAAAGCTGGTAGTCATAATCAATGTTACTACTAATAATACTATCTTGTTCATGTTAATGGGCTTTTAAAGGCGTAAATTTAACATATTTTTTAGAAATGGACTGTTATTTAAAAAATATTCACTTCAAGTCCTCTAAATTATTAATTAATAACTCCTTATTAAAGCGCTACTTATACGTGATTTTTTGTATTTCAAAAACTCTGCATCCTCTTTCAAGAATTAAGGTGGCAGTATCTCCTTCAGATTTGTTAATCAATATTCTAGCCATTGGAGAGGTATAGGCTATCTTCTTCTTAGCAATATTAGCTTCATCTACCCCAACAATTCGAAAAACTTCGCTTTTTCCCGATTCCATGATTTTTAAGGTTATTGTAGCACCAAATCTCACGGTATCATTCGTATGATGTGTGGTCGGATGTACAACTTTGGCCGTAGCAATTCGACTATTGAGGAGTTGTGATTTACCGTCAAGCATCGCTATGGCAAATCTTCTGTCTTTTTCATCATCAATATTCAAGGAAGCTCTCTTAGCCAACAATGTTTTTCTCTCTGTAAGTAACAACTCCATTCCTACAGGTGTGACATAGTTCACAAAACCTTCGGGTAAATGGGCTCTGGGCGGAATTATGGGTACTTCTTCATGATCATCTTCTTTTACAAAAGCTCTACTCATAATGCTCAAATTAAATTATACAATTAGCGAAAGTACCTAAGCTAGTACTCTTACTTATTCGTTAGTATCCGGAGATAGCTTCAAAAGAGTCATCTCCGGATTCTGTTATTATACCGGAATGGAATCGGTAACTTCCATTCGATCCCAATTTCTGTGTTTTGCGATGGCATCTCTAAATGCCTTCGGCTTTTTATTAATGAAAACAGCCTGGTCATCCTTATATTCTTTCACATAAGACGTATCAATTAGCTTTTCTCCTTCCTTATCGGCTGCAATCGCTTTACAGTGCTTAAAAGCTTCATTAATGAATTTTATATATTTCGAATTTTTCAGAAGTTTTTCGACTGATTCTTCGCCTCCGGCTACATAAACCGCATCATACAGTACACTTTCGGTTGTCATAATCGACGCATCTACTTCGTGTTCTGTATCATGATTACATAAAACAGTACCTCCTGTTGGAGCAATCAATTTCACCATAGCGCCTTCTTTTTCTAACAATTCTTTTACCGGTTTAAATGCATCCATATTAAAACCATCGGCTACCAAGGCCGCAATTTGACGGGTAGCTACGCTATCGAATTTGGTGTTTGCCTGACTTAAAGCCGGCGAACTGTCCAAGTATATCTTTTTAGGCCCGGGTTGGTGTTTATCTACATCTGCGTCTGCACCTATCGCTTGATTGATCGGACGTTCAATATCATCTGGAATATCAATACCCAACCCATCTGAAACCTTTTTAGCCAAATCTTCATCAATCTGCTGAATTAACCACAACATTCTCTGTTGGATGTGTTTATGCATACATTTGCCTAATTCAAAGGTGTATGCATTCGCAACATGATTTTTTTCCCAAGAAGCTAAACTTCTATAAAACAAAGCAGGTTGCGAAAAATGGTCACTGAAACTTTCACTACGGGTACGAATTTTTTTAGCATCAATACGTTCTTCATACGAATCAAATCCACCTTCAGCTATTTTAGACAAATAGGGACACCCTCCTCCAAGAGAATTAGGGAAATATGCTGTTTGTCCTTTCGGAATATCCATTTGCATATGACCATCTCTTTGATTGTTGTGGGTGTTAACTACCGGTCGATTAATTGGGATTTGATGAAAGTTCACACTCCCAAGTCGGGATAGTTGCGTATCACGATATGAAAATAAACGACCTTGTAATAAGGGATCATTTGAGAAATCAATTCCCGGAACAATGTGACCGGGCAAGAAGGCTACCTGCTCCGTTTCTGCAAAGAAATTTTCCGGGTTTTTATTTAACGTCATTTTACCCACAATCTTCACCGGTACCATTTCTTCAGGAATGAGTTTGGTTGCATCCAATAGATCAAAATCAAATTTATGCTCATCCTCCTGAGGTATAATTTGTAAACCCAACTCCCATTCAGGATATTCCCCCGCTTCGATAGCATCCCAGAGATCTCTACGATGAAAATCAGAGTCCGCTCCGTTAATCTTAACAGCCTCATCCCAAGTAACCGAATGCACGCCTAATTTAGGTTTCCAGTGAAATTTGACAAAGTGAGACTTTCCTTCTTTATTAATAAGTCTGAAGGTATGAATACCAAATCCTTCCATCATACGGTAACTTCTTGGGATAGCACGATCACTCATTGCCCAGATATGGTTATGTAAGGTCTCGGTAGTCAGTGAGACGAAATCATAAAAGGTATCATGCGCCGAGGCTGCCTGCGGTATTTCTTTATTAGGTTCAGGCTTAACCGAATGAATCAAATCCGGAAATTTCATAGCATCTTGTATAAAAAAGATTGGCATATTGTTACCTACCAGATCCCAGGTACCTTCTTCTGTATAAAATTTAACCGCAAATCCACGTACATCACGCGCTAAATCAGGAGATCCTTTTGACCCGGCCACTGTCGAAAAGCGCACAAATACTGGGGTCTTTCTTTTAGTATCCGTAAAAATTCCTGCTTTAGTATATTCCTCAATGCTATCATAAAGCTCAAAATAACCATGTGCAGCACTTCCCCTTGCATGAACAATACGCTCCGGAATCCTTTCATGATCAAAGTTATTAATCTTTTCGCGAAGCAGAAAATCCTCTAGCAAGGTGGATCCTCGTTCTCCCGATTTTAAAGAATTATTGGTGTCATTAACTTTAAGACCTTGATTAGTAGTCAAGGGTTTGTTACTTCCATCTTTGTAAGAAGCTGATAAATCTTTAATTTTTTTAGAATCTTTTTTAGCGTTTTTTTCTTCTTTTTCCATGATTTTAAATGTGTGAATTTAAATTTTGGTTTGTTATTTTAGAGTAAATTTTATGGTGTGGTTTTGGTATGTATTTGGAAATAAATAGAACTTCTAAAGTACTATTTTAGCTATGCAGGATTTCCCAAAGCTTTTATAAAAAAACAGGCATAAATGTTATTATATTCCTATTTTTCAAGGAATACTATTAAATTAACCGGCAGCAGCTATTTTTTTCAGGAATTCTTTTATGTTTTTAAATAAAACTACAGGCTTCGAACTAATGTTAAAATGGGAGATATTCGGACATGGTTATACCTTTTAAAAGTATACGAAACTATAAAAATTTAAAGGAGTTTAAACACGGAATGGGTGTCATAATACTTAAACTTAACTATCAGAAAAAAGAAACACAAAAAAAGGTAGCAAATTCAATTTACTACCTTTTATCAAGTACATATTGTTCCCTAGTGAGTTTAATACAAAATATTTAAGGCATCTCTATCTGAAGCGGTAAATTCGCCATCTTCTCCGGTATTAAAGCAACCTAGCATGATAGAATCAGCATACGGAGACCAGGGGGTTCCGGGAATCCAGATAGCTGCCGGACTTACTGAAGGTTCTGCAGGAAGTGGTCCCGTATATCCACAACTCCAACGATTGTACCAGTCCTGATGTCTAAAGCCAACACTATGACCTATTTCATGACCAATTACATGCTCTACTACGTTTAAACTATAGGTGCCACTATCCAATCCCGAGTTAATACGAACATAACGATTAGGTCTACCTGCCGAAGTAGGAAAACCTGCCGATCCTCCTGCTCCTCCAATGACTCTGTACACCACCATATCTGCTTGTGATTGGTTATTGCCATAAGAGAGAGTAAAATTAAGCGTGTTAGGCAACGCGTTATAGTTGGCAACTGCCCAGGATAATGCGGTTCTCATCTTAGGAGTCAAGTCAAAACTGGATCCTGTACCTGTCCAACCCAATACCCGTATATTTCGATAAGGGGGTGCAACAATAAAATCAGAATGATATTGTTTATTTTTTCCATCCGATGATTTTAAATCCGGATATTCAGCTAAATCATCCACGGGAATCGTGATATCTCCGGACACCAGGTATTTCTCTTTTGATCCGTCCGGCAGTGGAATATCTTGTATAGTGACTTGTTCTATATTGACCCCCATTTTGAACAGTTTATCCAGCTGCGTTTTGGTGGGTTCTTGAGTTTCCTCCAAGTTGATCTGTTCTACCGTAGTATCAGAGAGGTCTTCTTTTTGGCAGGCTACTATGCATCCCGCGATAAAAGCGCAAAGCGCCAATGTTTTTAGATTTTTCATTTGCTTGTGGTTTTAATAATATAACATTTTGTTACTACTACCCCTATGGTTTTATTACATCCATCTAAATACATAAAACAGCAAGTATAGCTATTACTAACCCGTTACGATGGGTGGTCTTTGGAATGTAATTGGCGTTGGGGATAGTACACCTTCTTACAGGTTGTTTACTTATGCTACTCATCAGACATACACCGCGGTTTGCAACACTGATGCGTGATAGATTCAAATATACAATATAACGGACCTATTAAAAATAGGCATGACACTTATAGAAAATGATCATGTCATTAATTAGCTGACTTATAAATAGTTATCTGTTTTAATTGGAGTTATTACCGCTGTATAAATAGGTAAACAGCTATTTAACCTATCAGGGAATCACCTCTTAAGTTGTAGGGATTTGACTGAAAAATGTAGATGGTTTGGGTTGTATTACCGGTTAGAAAGGGATGTGGAGTTACTATGAGGTGTAGTCTTACCCTTTTTCGGAAAGCTTAAAAAACTACCAACAGATATTCCTCTAAAAAGTTTAGTTGTATTTTTTATAACACATGAGTTTACTTTAAAACACTTTCAAATACCAGCAAGCAGGTACTTTCTCATCAGTAGTCAATGAGGTAGCCCCGCGATAATTCACCTGTATTAAAGGGCATAAGTATTGATTATCATATTTTTTGTTTATAAAATATACCGCATCACTTTCGTAAATAGTAGTGTCTTTTTTTTTATTTACTTTTTTGATTATCCATTTAGTATTATCGCCCCATGAGTAATAATAATATAGTGCAGGTGTGCTAAAGGCTCCCAACAGATTGTACTGGCCAAGTCCCGATTCTAACGATTGGATCTGTACCACATCACCGTCCTTGACATTACCGCTACCTCCTAAAAGCTGCATTCTTATAGGTTTTTTACCAACCCTGGGATAGTACTGCCCCCCGACGGCATTTTTTTTAATTTTGATGATATAATCAATACCACCTTCCATATTGACCTTTATATCTTGCTTGTACTTTAATGCATTTCCTTTTGGTTTTGGAGTAAGAGCAATTTTTTCTTCAAACATTTTGAAGGGGGTATCGGGGATGGGGTCAGGTACTTCCTTACCCCAAGACGGATATTCGTAATATTCGATCTTCACAGAACCAGCAGGGTTCTCTCGGTAGGTCAGGTCAATGATCGCATAACTATGGTTGTAGTACCCATTTTCAATTTTTAATTTATATTTAGTGTTTAAGGGAACACTGTTATAATTAAGTTTATAAGGATCAGTTTTGGTGGGCTGTTCGAAAGCACTGGCGCCTACAAGTCTACCTTTGGACAACCCAAAGAGTCCATTTTTAAAGATAACCTGGTTGTGCTCATGCCCCCAGAGCCAGGCAGCTACTTTATTATCCAGAAAAGGTCTGAAAGTATCAAGCAGGTATTTGTTTAGATATGGATAGGATCCGTATTTTGAAAAGGTACCGTTTATCTTAGCATTACCCGAAAACAGCTGGTGATGAGATAATAGAATAGAGGCTCCTTTAAATTTTTTAAGTTTATCATAATGCCAAGCGATTTCATCTTTTCTAAGCCAGGGCCCGGCATAATACGTATCAATCTGGTTAAGCGGGTACGAATCATAATAGCTGGTATCCATACCCAGAAATTGCCAGCGGTTATCTTCGGTGCGAAGGCAAAAAAAACTTGAATCCTGTACGGCGGAGGGGAACTTCTTATTTAAGCCTTTTATCATTTTGTAATACCCATAGCCAAAGGCGTAATAATCATGATTACCAGGAATGGAAAATACGGGGATACGTTTACCATAATTTTTAAATGCAAGGTCAATAATCTTTGAAAAATTTTGTGCGCACTCAAAGGGAGTCCCTGAATAATAGATATCCCCCAGATGAATGAGTACATCGGGATTATGGGTAAACAGCAAAGTTTTTAAAAGCTGGTAGGCGTCTGTCATACCAGTACCCCAGTCTCCTATAATAGCTACCTTGGCATCGTTTGGAATCTTGTATTTTATGAGTCCATAGTCCATACCTTTTCCTTCCCAGCTATTATATTTTAAAACACCCTTGTAGGTATCGTGGAAAGCTTTATAAACTAATATACATTTTAAAAACCCAGGATCATCATCGCTGTATTTTCGATATTTTTCTTTTAATTCCTTTAACTGTTCCAGATCTTCGCGAATAGTTGCTCTGGCCATATGAAAGCATAGTTCAGATATATAGGATTGTTTTACGACGGCCGAGGCCTCTTTTCGTGGGGTTTGTGAAAGCCCAACAGGTGCCGCATATTCAGATTTAAATACTTTTGCTATATGCCGGTTGGTAGCAGCAATCATGGGATGTTCTTGCATAGCCGCTATAGTGAGTGTTTCCTCTTTTTTTGATTTATGATCGGTTTCTTTTAAGGCCTCTTCGGCGACAACCGATTGCCAAAGGGACAATTCGCGATCGCGAACACGAACTAATGGTGTTGTTTTCATATCCTTTGTTCTGCATTAATTAAGCATAACCATTAGCTAAAAGAGATTATCTTTTTACCCCTCAAATAGTAAAGAAAATGTAACTTAAAGTTAACAAGTGAGATAGATTTGGTTTTAAGTTTTACTAAAATACAGTTTTTATTTAAATACCCGCATTTTTTAAGATACAAATTATTGTTAATCAGTGATTTATATCTGTAAAGTGGTTAAGGTTATAAGTAATAGGAAATCTAGCAGTAAAGAACGAAGAAATCAGGATTCATGAGTCATGGAAACAGTAATCAGGCCGTGACTTAAGTTATATTTATAATTATCACTTTGGTGTTCGATATTCAGTACTCAACTAGTGTTTCTTCTTTTTTGCATCGCCCAACCCCTCGGCTCCGCTCGGGATGACATGAACCAACCCGCCCAAACGCATCTTTTCGGTGCCTACTTAGACATGTGATTCAAACGGGCGGGGAAACTATAATTGCATAAGACGTTTTTAACTCAAATGAAATTTAATCCGTGACAAATACTTTTATATTTATTATTTTACATTTGAAATTCCTCACGCTAGCTTTAGTATTCGACATTTTGGTATTCGACATTCAGTATTCAATACGGTGTTCTATCCAATTCATTTTCTTATAGGTAGTTCAATGTACGATTGATATTGGTTATTGCTTCTTATTGTTAATACTGTAGGTTTACATTTTTCTGGATTATTATCATTGCATAAATAAGGATTCAATTCGTAATTTTCTAAATCCGCGCCTGCAATAGCAATCCTAACTTTGTGTCCTTTTCTAAATTTCCAAGAAATTGGCTGCATGCTTAACTCAATAGGTGTAACGGAATCTATCTTTAAAGGGTTTGTAACAAAATCTTCTCTTCTAAAGGAATGCCAAGGGATGTCTGGTTTCACATCGTATTGATAATTGACTATACCATCATTATTAAAAGTTTTGTGCCAGTTTGTTCTTAGTTTTGTTTCTGAAACATAGTGAACATTCCCGGTACTATCCACATCACTAAGATATACATAAAGGTCTGCGTTTTTTTGATTTGATGTTATTTGTAATAAAACTCTTGGATGACCGGTAACCTTTAATTCTTCTTTTAAGGTAGGACTTTCAAATACTAGGCATTTTTTATCAAGCTTATTACGAAGCAACAACGAATCGCTGGCCATATACATCTGCATAGGATTTATCCGGTTTTGATTATAGGACGAACTATGGGTAAAATCAATATCGTAACTATGAAAAGCGGAATCCTTGGGTTTTGTTGTTTGCAGCATACGACTTTTATTAATGTACCATTTAGTGGGAACTGTTCCTTCTGGTGGCCATGAGTCAAAATATTCCCACCCATCGAAAGCTGTATAAATTCTTATTGGTGGCTTTTTATCCAAATTATTATCAATTTCTTTCAAGTATTTATCAAAAAATTGTAACAGCATTGAAGTTCTCTGATCTAGATGTGAATATTGATAATTAAAAAATTCCCAATATTCCTTTGACATACCTGGCAGATGAAATCTAGGTGTCATAAAAACATAGGTTTTATTACTATCTATAAGACTAGCAGCACTCATCAATGTTCCTTTTGAAAATCCATCAAAAAAGCCGCCAATAATTAATACTGGAATCTCAGTTTCTTTAATATCCTTTATGAATTGGGCAACACTAATTTTGTCCAATCCATAAGTTCTATTTCCAAATGATATTGAATCTTCATAATAGATTATCTGTTCGGCAGCACCCACGGGCGATAAATTGGAGTAATGCTCTTTTGTCATAGATACATAATAGCTTTCATTTGATTGTCTACCGTCCCTGAATTCTATGTTGTCTTTTAGATAATAATTTAAGTCATTCTGATTTAATTCTAGAATAGGAATTTCATCTTTCAACTCTGAATCTTTATCCTCGTCTACAACCGGTTCTGATGGATATGCTGCAGCAGCGGGGTAACTTGTATTCCATAAATTTTTATTTTTAAATTCAATCATTTTCGAATATTCAGTCAACCACTTTGTAGCATAAATACCACCAGGGCGTATTGCCTCACTGTAAGCATCATAAAATATAACTTCTGGTGCAATTGCTTTCAAATGCGGTGATTTTGTGCTGGCAGCAGCAAATTGAGACCATCCATAATATGATAATCCCATCATTCCAATATTGCCATTTGACCAATCTTGCTCTGCAATCCATTGAAGAACTTCTTTGGAATCCTGTATATGAATAGGATCTAATGCAGCGGAATTTCCAGTGGAAGAACCAGTTCCACGCATATCTACCATTGTAATGGCGTATCCGTTACTAACTAAGGTACTTATTACTTTTGGGTTGAGCATTACTTCATAATCGGGTCCCCAAATATTCAAGGCAAATTTTGATTTGAACTTGTCCACCATTGACATCTCTGGAATGACTACACTACCAGAATACGGTGTGTAGATTAGGACCGTAGGAAAGTTTCTTTCTTTTTTCTTTTTAGGTAGCAAGGTTGTTACTGCCAGATGAGTAGAATCAGTTAAGACTATAAATTCTCTGAGCTTCTGGTAGTTCATCTTTTTTACGTTTACTAGACCCTTATAGACAAATTCTGGACCAGGATTGAATACAACCGTTTTATTAGTATGGTATAAGAAGTACGCAACAATACCCGTAATTACAATGGTAATTCCGACAAATAGTATCTTAACTAATTTCATTTTAGAATTGTTTTGTTACAAAAATTGGAAAAAGATCCATGTTCCTTGAACGGCCTATTGAGTACGTGACAAACGATTCAAAGTAGCTAAGTGGGGTGGGAATTTGATTTTGAGTGTTACTAAACTACAGATTTTTTTTGAGATAAACGAATTTTTTATAGGCACTAGTTGTTGTTAGTTACTAGCCATAAGGCAAAAGTTAAGAGAGGTAGCTGAGCGGGTATTAATTTCCCAAGTCGGGCTACTCGATTGTGGTTTAGTGCTTATTCTGTTGGTTTTTGTTTTGTTCCTCGAAAGTTAATGATTTCAATCAATTCCTTTTTTGGCTGAATTCTGTAGATTATATAATTATTTTTATCAACTAATCCTTTGTGAACATTGTCGAATTTTTCAGTATGAGGACAAATTTTAGGGTATTTACTTATTCTATGTAAAAGGTCATTTATATTTTGTTCTAAATTAAGAATTTCCATAAGTGTCCATTCTTTTTCCAAGTAATCTAAAACCTTATTTAATCCATTTTCGGCTTGTGGTGCCCAAACGATTTTTAATGCCATTTGTCAAAACGTTTCAATACAGTTTCATTAGGTATATATTCACCCTGATCTGCTTGTTCTAAACCTGTTTTGATTTCTTCTTGTTCATTTTTAGACATTTCACTCCACCAGTCAACTTGCTCTTCATCAAAAACGGATTTGAGTTTTTTTAGAATACTTTCTTTTTGTGTTTGAAGTAAAAGATGCATTAATTCCAATTTTGTGGTTTCTATACTCATAATCCTAACTTTTATTATAACAAAGATAGTTTTTTATCTACAAACTTTATTCCGAGTTGATTTAATGGTATTTTAGTGTTTTGACTTAATTTAAACCTAGTGGCAAAGCAAAACTAATAATTGTATTAAAGAGGAATCAAGAAATCAGGATTCAGTAGTCATGGAAACAATAATCAGGACGTGACTTAAGTTATATTTATAATTATCACTTTGGTGTTCGATATTCAGTATTTAACTAGTGTCTATTCTTTTTTGCATCGCCCAACCCCTCGGCTCCGCTCGGGATGACATGAACCAACCCGCCCAAACGCATCTTTTCGGTGCCTACTTAGACATGTGATTCAAACGGGCGGGGAAACTCTAATTGCATAAGACGTTTTTAACTCAAATGAAATTTAATCCGTGACAAATACTTTTATATTTAGTATTTTATGTTTGAAATTCAACACGCTAACTTCAGTATTCGATATTATATATTCAGTATTTAATGCTTAGTTATGGGACGCCGGCTTTTTCCGTTCAGCTTGCCTTTTAAGCGTTGGCTTTTGTATAATACTTTTTACGTAACCAAAAGGAAACGCGCACTAATAAAATTAAAGCCGGTACTTCAACCAAAGGACCAATTACTCCTGCGAAAGCTTGACCTGAATTCAATCCGAATACTGCAATTGCAACAGCAATCGCTAACTCAAAATTATTTCCTGCAGCTGTAAATGCTACGGAAGCTGTTTTATCATATTCTGCTCCTGATGATTTGGTAAAGAAAAAACCAATGATAAACATTAATGTAAAATAGATAAGCAAGGGAACTGCAATAATCAGAACGTCCATCGGAATTTCTACAATCAGTTCTCCTTTAAGAGAGAACATAACAACAATTGTAAACAAAAGGGCTATTAAAGTTATTGGCGAAATTGCCGGAATAAATTTATTTGTATACCAATCCTCACCTTTAAGTTTTACTAAAATCAGTCTGCTCAAAATTCCCATTACAAACGGGATACCTAAATAAATTGCTACGCTTTCTGCAATTGTGCTGATTGAAATATCTACAATTGCCCCTTCGAATCCGAAATACGGCGGAAGAACCGTTATAAAAATCCAAGCATAAAAACTGTAGGCAAACACTTGAAAAATACTATTTAAGGCAACCAAACCTGCTCCATATTCACTACTTCCATCTGCGAGGTCGTTCCAAACCAAAACCATTGCAATACAACGAGCCAAACCAATCAGAATAAGTCCGACCATATATTCTGGATACTCTCGTAAAAAAGTAATTGCCAAAATAAACATGAGAACAGGACCGATTATCCAATTGAGAATAAGCGAAATAGAAAGGATTTTTGTATTTCTAAAAACTTTTGGTAGTAACGAATAATTAACTTTTGCCAAAGGTGGGTACATCATCAAAATTAAACCGATTGCAATCGGAATATTTGTAGTTCCGCTACTAAATGAGTTTATAATATTTGGAAAGGTTGGAATAAAATAGCCAAGCGCAACACCAAAAGCCATTGCTACAAATATCCAAAGTGTTAGATATCTGTCAAGAAAACTTAATTTTTTTGAAGCCATTTTTTATAAATTTATTTGAGAGAAAATGTAAAACATTTCAGTTGCTATTTGCAGACTTCTTTCCTTGTATTTTTCTGCCTGTTGTGGGGTATTGTCAAACACTTTTGGGTCTTCAAAAGTTATCGGAATACGTTTTTCTGCACCGGCAATAAAAGGACAACCACCATCCGCTTGTGAGCACGTCATAATTGCTGCGAATTCAGATTTTGGATTAAAATCATCATCTAATTTTTTTGAAAACCCAATGATTGGATGCTCGTTATCCGCGTATTTAATGCTGTACACTGGGTTATCGCTTTTTGAAATGCTGTTTATCTGAAACCCTGAGTCTTGCAAAGTTTCTGCTACCATTGGAAAAAGTGCTGTGGCCTCTGTCCCTCCTGAATAACAAAACACATTTTTAATATTGAAGAAGTTAGCCATGGTTTGTGCCCAAACTTGTGATAAATGACTTCTTCTAGAATTGTGCGTACAAATGAAATTAAGACGAATTACTTGGTTCTCGGAAACCTTTGACTGGATAAAATCAGTTAACGGTTGTAAAACTTCTTTTCGTCCATTTGAAATTGTTTGAGGATCTAATTCTTTGATTGAATTTTCTATTTCTAAAAATAGTTTTGGCTTTGTTGTTGTCATTTTTTTTGAATTAAATTGGTTTTAGCAACAATTTCCATCTGGTGAACAACAAGGTTCATTAGTAAGATTTGATAAGTTTACTTTAGGTTTTTCTACCGGAATTCCGCATTTGTCTTTGGCCAAACAGTCGGTTTGTTTATTGGTAAGCAAGAAATGTTGTCCGTCAAAATCAAGTCCGAATTTCCCAATGGTATCCGCTTGATATTCTACTTCGATTTCCAAATCAGCTATTTTTAAAACCTTTTCAGATAGTTCAATAATATTTAATAGTTTTTCGGGATGCAATCTATGATCGTAGTCGTTTGCATTCCAAAGTTGGAAGTTCACCACATCTTCTTTTCTTTCAGTTCCGCCACAATCAATAAAATGTTTTGTGATTTTACCAACTTCGGTGACATGAAAGTGATTTGGCACTAATTCTCCATTTGGTAATTGAAAACCTATAGTTTCCAATTCTTTTAATACTGATTTTGCTTGTGATAATTTCATAGCTATATTTGTTTATTGCGATTTTGCGATTAATCAAGGCAAATTTTTTAACAGCAATCTTGATTTTCGCTTACGTCTTGATTAAGAAATTCGGTCATAACAGTTTTCATTGCTATCCAATTTTCTTTATGAATGCAGTAACAAACACTTGTTCCCTCTACATTTCCTTTAATCAAGCCTAAATGTTTCAATTCTTTTAAATGTTGTGAGATCGTAGGTTGAGCCAATCCGATTTCACTTACTAAATCTCCGCACGCACACGAGCTAATTTTAAACAAATGTTGTAAAATTGCAACTCTTGCAGGATGTCCAAATACTTTAGCAAAAAGAGATATCTCATTTTGTTTATCTGTAAACATTTCGGTTTTTGCTAATCCCATTTTCCCTCTTTATTTATTCATTGCAATATTACGATTAATATATTAATGTTCAAAGTTTTTTTGAGCATAGGCAGAAAATAACTTCATTATTTACCTGTTAGACATGTTCAACGTCATCTAGATCTATAGAAATACATAGCAATCCCCATACTAAATAATATCGACCCGGTTTAGTCAACACGGCCTTCATGCTCGGTCATACCGACCACATGAATACTTAGTTGTTACAAATAGTACTTTATCAATCACAACTATTATTATAATAATTTATGATTTTATAAACATCTTTTTTTTTAAATCTTTCTTTTTAATTTTCTCAACTAAACTTGTGCAGTTTTCTAAAATTTTCAAATGTTTCTTTTTCAGTCTAGTTCCAACTCTTTGAAGTTTGTCTTCTACAAGGATGAAATAAATTGTTGCAGAACCACCACCGAAAGTCATTCCTGTTCCTCCACCAGCAAACCCATTAGGTATGGTATGACCTGGATTATAAACTTCATTACTATATAGTGATATTTTTCCTTTTATATTTTCCTTTAATAGTCTTGGGGGAAATCCGTCTTGATATTTTATATATCTATATTTTTCGCCTTCTGTATCGAATCCCGTAATTGTTTTATAATCATAAAAGGTAGATTTTGAATCTTTCGTAGACTTAAATTTAATTCCTCCAAATGTTTTGATTCTAACCAAACCTTCTAATTTAGTAGAGTCTTTCAAAAAAACCGTTCCTTTATTAAATTGGGCATTTACTAAAGAAAACGAAAAGACCAAAAGAATCGTGAAAATATTCTTCATTATATCTATCTATTTATATTTTCAATAATCAAGTTTTCATCATTATACCAATTACCGTTTTTATATGTAATCGTACCATATTTTGAATGGTAAAAAACATTTCCTAATTCAACGTTCTTTTCTATTCCAACAACATAATCAGGAACACATACTCCATTATCTAGTTGGGTATATCCATCATCACAAGGGTCACTGTCACAACTGATGACAAAAACACTTATTATTATCACTATTAAAACTAAACTTGTTTTTTTCATTTTTTTCTGAATTTTGGTTTTGTATTATTTGTAACGGTGGCAATATGGCATGAAGCGGATTGCGAGCGATTCACTATCAAACCGAGATGAAGCTGAAACGGGATAAACCCGCTCCAATTAAGCACTTCACCGCTTTTTGCTATATTGCGTGTTGTACTGCGTTTTTCAACATCAATATATTAGTTATCAACTCTTTATTCTTATCTCTAAGAACGATTATTCCATCATAATATTCAATCTCAAATCTCATAGACTCTAATTTCACATGTTTTAAATATCTATCGTATTCCTTGTCCAATTGTATTTTCATAATATAATCTTTCAATTCATCTTTCCATTTTTCAATCAAGATAAGTTCTCCCGTTTTTGTATTTATTTTATGCGCATTATCTCTAGTCAGCAAATCCTCTAAGAAATCATAAATTGTTTCACTTGTCAGCATCACAATCAAATTCTCATCATAGTAATTGTATCTTACTTGTATCTCATCTTTACTAATTATTTTGACAATAATCTTATTTATCGGATTCAGTAATTCAGCAGAATTATCATTCATATAATCCGCACGATGCTCATGTAATTGTCCGAGTAAAAATAGTTTATATATGATTTCTTTATCCATTCAAAACACAACTTAATCAATTTATCTTTCTTACTTTATTTGTTATCAAAATCAATGCTTTTGATAATCTCGAATCAAGATTCTCCATGTAATATCTTAATGAATGCACAAGGGTTCTCTAAAATGCAGTACAACGCTAAATATATGAATCGGAGCAAGGCAAGTATACCTGAACCAATTGATTTATCTGCGCATTTTTATTTCTTGTTAATTTATAAAAATCTAGCGCCATCGCAAAAAGGAAATGACCTTTTGATTTGACACTAAACTATTGCTCTGATTTCATATATAATGTTGAACTAAACCTAAAGGTAGCTTTTTGATTTTAATTGTATTAGCTACCTTTAGGAGAGGTTAAATATATAAAGCTTGAAATTATGAAAAAAA
>NZ_VNHU01000004.1 GCF_008124785.1 Aquimarina intermedia
TTTTTTTCATAATTTCAAGCTTTATATATTTAACCTCTCCTAAAGGTAGCTAATACAATTAAAATCAAAAAGCTACCTTTAGGTTTAGTTCAACAACAACTATAAGAAGTATTTTTTAAAAATCTTAATTGTATCGCTCTTTACTAGCACATTAGTCGGAATTTTTGTTTTCCTTTTAGGTGACTTAGGAGAAACTGAAGTTCGACTTTTATTTACAACCTTAACAATCGGTGGCTACAGTCTTACCGAGCTTTGTAGTTCAACAATTCAATACAGAAATAAACTAAAAGTCTTATCTTAGGTAGGAATGCTAATTTCAGTTCTAGGCTTTTTAGTGACAATTGCAGCCATATGGGAACTTATTGATTTTAATGATATATGGCTCCTAGTTATTGTATTTATTATTCTTACAGTAGCAATTGCACACGTATCGCTTTTGCTTCAGATACGTCCAAGAACAAATACTACCAAATATTCATAAATCGTGATGATCCTTTTTATTTCAATAGTTGGACTAATGCTAATTAAATTGACCTTTAGCGAATTTAATGAAAGTGAATTTTACTTTAGACTCTTAGGAGTGTTTGCCATTCTTGACATTTTAGGGACTATTGCAACGCCCGTACTAAATAATATTAGAGGTACTACCGCCAATAATTAAGCCTTCATATGGCCGCTATGACCAAGCATAAATACGGTATTGACTCATCCGGGCCAATATTTTTTTGTATGGAGATTGCTACCAGTTTCTATAGATCTTTTTCATGCATCTATATTATTGTCTCCTTTCTTGAACTTTTACCTTCTGCCTAGTCCCTCTTGACTGGCATTGGTTTATCTTAAATAAAATCTGTAGCTTAGGCTCAATTACAACCCACTACCTACCCTACTTAGAAATTTAAGGATAGTGAATAGTAAAAGAACTCTATAGTTACTTTAGGTGATTAAATATTATTTCTAGCAAACATTTTGAAAAGGACCAAACAATAAATGGACTATCAAACATACAATCCACATACTGACTTAAAATCACTTGTTAGTTGCTTTTGGACTTTGAAAGTACCAACGCAAACCGAACCACAAAAACAACGAATTGTACCAGACGGCTGTATTGAAATGGCGTTTATTCTTGGAGACGACATAAGGAGGTACACTTCCGAAAATGAATTTATACTACAACCTCGTGCAATGGTACTCGGACAAACAATTGAACCTTTTTTCATTGAACCAACAGGGTTTGTGAATACATTTGCTGTCCGATTTTATCCTTTTGGATTTGCAAACTTTGTTTCTGAACCAATCAAAAACTTGGTAAATAAAGAAACGCCAATACAACAACTTTTTGGAATACAAGCGGCAAATGATTTAGAACAAAAAATAATCAAAGCGGTAAACACCGAACAACGGATAGGGATTATCGAGAAATTTCTTTTAAACAAGCTTAATGACGAAAAAACAATTAATTCAATTGTAAAAGACACCGTTGATTCCCTTTTATCTACCAATGGTAGTGCTTCAATAGCTTCAATTTTTAAAGATAAACCTTCAAAACGGAGACAACTTGAAAGAAACTTCAGAAAGCAAATCGGTGTTAGTCCTAAGCAATTGGGAAAGGTAATTCGACTCCAAACCGCTTTGAAAATGTTGCTTGACCCAAAGTCAGAAAACTTAACAGATATTGCTTATAAAAGTGAATACTTTGACCAAGCACACTTCATAAAGGACTTTAGAGAATTTACAGGAATAAACCCTAAAGAGTTTCTCGCTCACGAAGGCTTGGCCCTTTCTGCTCTTTTTTATAAATAACTCATAGTGTCGCATTTTTACAATTTCAAGCAACTTTCTACTGCTAAATTTGTCCTGTAAACAACAAGTCGAAAAATGAAAGATATTATACTCATTACAATTATTGCCTTGACCTTTGGCATAGTATCCTGTAAAAATAAGGAGACTTCTGCTTCCCAACCAGACCCAGCTAAAGAGACTACATTAAAAAATGATACGAATATGAATAGTTTTATATCAATAGTTGAGATTCCGGCAACGGACATTTCACGAGCCATTAATTTTTACAAAGAAATTTTAGGTATAGAGATTGAAAAATTGAGTTTCCCAGAAATGGAAATGGGCTTATTCCTATACCAAGACCAAATGGTAACAGGAGTTATTATGAAAGGAGAAGGTTACGAACCTTCTGCCAGCGGAGTTACCATTTATCTCAATGGCGGAGATAACCTGCAAACTATTCTTGATAAAGTAGAAAAGAACGGTGGAAAAATCATTATCCCAAAATCACCTCATGCAGATGAGATTGGATTTTTTGCTATTTTCCACGATTCAGAGGGAAATAAAATCGGACTTCATTCGCCAAATTAAAAAAAGAGCGAACAAACAACAATATGTCTAAAGTCAGAGTAAATAGGTGCTGAGTCGAAAGGTCATTTTCTTTTTTGTAAAGGTGCCAAATTTTTATAAATTAAACAAGAAATATAAATACGCTGATTGATTGATTCGAGTGTGTTCACCCTTGTTTCAATTCATACATTTGGTGTTGTGGATACTATCTGAAAACGTATAACTAAATGAATAAAACAATATTTGAGATTACTAAAATGGATTGTCCTTCAGAGGAAAATCTTATCCGAATGAAATTGGACGGAATTTCAAGTATTGCGAATTTGGACTTTGATATTCCAAACCGAAAACTGACTGTTTTTCACAGTGGAGAATCTGACCAAATCGAAAAGTCAGTTATCGAACTGAAATTAGGTGGAAAGAAAATCTCGACTGAGCAGACTGACAAAACGGAATTTAAAGAAAGTACAAACCAAAAAAAACTACTCTGGTCAGTTCTTGCTATCAATTTTACCTTTTTCCTAATTGAAATGACAACAGGGATAATCTCAAAATCAATGGGACTTGTTGCTGATAGTTTGGATATGCTTGCTGACAGTTTTGTTTATGGAATTAGTTTGTTTGCTGTTGGCGGAACTTTAATTAAGAAAAAGCGGATTGCCAAACTAGCCGGATATTTTCAAATAACACTAGCAGTTATCGGATTTGTGGAAGTTTTAAGGAGATTTTTTGGAGATGAGAAACTCCCCGATTTTTCAACCATGATTATTGTGTCGATTTTTGCACTTATCGCAAATGGAATTTGTCTATATATTTTACAAAAGTCGAAGAGCAAAGAAGAAGCTCACATGAAAGCCAGCATGATTTTCACTTCGAATGACGTGATTATTAATTTAGGTGTAGTTATAGCAGGCCTTTTAGTCAATTGGATGAATTCAGGAAAACCAGATTTGATAATAGGGACAGTAGTGTTTGGATTAGTAATCCAAGGGGCAATTAGGATTTTAAAATTGAGCAAATGAATAGAAAATTCAACGCTGAAAACCAAGCTAAACAGAAAAAAACTTATGGGGAACTACATTTCTATAAACAATTGTAATTAAAGCGGTTATTTAAAGTCTTCTCTTCAAAAAAATCTTCGTGCAGATTAAAACTTTTGTACTTCTAATTTGACCTTCTCCGGTTTAACTGTAGTAGATAATTATAGTCACAAGTGCCTAGCTATCCATGCGAGAAAATGCTTTAAAGGAAGTGGTGTTGTCCACGTGATGAAAAATACTATCGCTTTCACGAGCTAAGTGCTTCCAAAGCGTGTCAAGGTGCATAATGCAAGTGAGTTTAATTGGCGGATATTTCTCCCATGATTTCATAAAAATGAATGAAAATAGCCCAGATTCTCTAGGTATGACCAGTACCTAAAATGGGGGGAAGTCACTTGCTAAAAATTTTGTATTTTAGACGCCACAGCTTTGTGGTAATCTTGCAAAATGGATAAGTTAATAATGTATGGACACTGTGTTTCATATACCCAATCGTGGAAATAATCAGATATATGAAAACATTAATAATCGCCTATATAGTTTTATTTAATAGCGTCACTCTTGCACAAGAAATTTTTTTTGTGAAAGCAAAAAATGGACTTATTATAAGAGAATTACCCGATATTAAATCTAAAAGAATAGGAAAGTTCCGTGATGGTCATAAAGTTGAAGTTATTGAGCGTACTGACAAAAGTCTTACTATTTGGGATAGTCAAGAAGAAATAACCGGTAGATGGTATAAAGTCAGATCATTTAACCAATATCCATCACCTATTGTAGGGTATGTTTTTAACCAATACCTACTAAGCGTAAAAACTGAATCTAATAATGCAAAATTAATAGACACTAAAGATTACAAGATTATTATTTCGGAAACTACTGAGGAAGAATTTAACAATGTACCTATCGCTAAAGATTCAAGCCATTATTATATGGATGAAGTAGATTGTAAAAAGGCAGGCTACCTTTCGACAGTGTCTTCAAAAGAATTTAAGCTTAGGTTGGTAGATGATAGACAATTTACACTTAATATAGAAAGAATTGATAAGGATTGGGAAAATCAATTTTTCGGTTACACGTTTGTTCATTATGATACAGTTAGAAATCTATATGTGTTTTGGGAAAACTGGTTAGAAGCAGGTAATCCAATTATTGTCAATGGTTTGAACGGTGAAATAATAGATGTAATGGGAAGAAAATTTTCTTCTAGTACAAATGAAAATATTTTTGCCTCTTATGCGATTGATATTTGGGCAGGATGGACGCCTAATGGAATTCAAGTCTTCGAGGTTCAAAATGGTTCTTTAATTGAATTATATAAAATCGATCCAAGTTATTTGTTAGATGAAAACTGGGGACCTGTTGAGCTAAAGTGGATAGACGAATCAACAATTCTTATAGAATGTAAAGTTATAGATTCAAAAGAATCATTTTACAAAAAACTTGAATTCAGAAAAAAATAATGACTATTCAAACTAATAAAAAAGTTATGAACCAATCTGGATTTAATGGTTGCATAACGACTATAAAATAATAATTAAAATAGTCATAAAAATACTGATGAGATTATTGGGCACTTATATTATTCCAATAATATAACAGTCAAAACTATTAAACCGATACTTATGAAAACAATGACATGTAAACAATTAGGAGGTGCATGTGACCAAAAATTCGAGCGAATACTTTTGAGGAGGTGGCTGCATTAAGTAAAGTCCATGCTATGGCTATGTGGCAACTGGGTGATCAGGCTCATATACGCGCTATGAACGAAATGCAAAGTTTAATGAAATCACCTGAAGCAATGAATCACTGGATGGAGAATAAAAGAATAATTTTTGAAGCGCTTGAAAACGATTAATATATCTTAAGCCTTGTACATCTTCAACTAACAACTACGTAATATTCTCTTTTTATGTATTACGATAGTTTACTAAGAAATCCGACAGCATTAAGTAGATAGAATATCCGAGATTCTGAGTAATTCCTTATTAATACTATGGTCCTCTCGTAAACCTTTATCAAAATCGGTCTTGGTTATTTCGTTGTTTAGTAAGCCTACCATCACATTTTTTTCACCGTCCAATAGCAATTCAACCGCACGAACGCACAAGCGACTTGCCAAGGTTCGGTCAAAGCAAGAAGGAGAACCTCCACGTTGCATATGGCCTAAAACGGTTACACGCACATCATAATTGGGTAAGTTTTCGGTAACATAATCTGCTAGCTCATATACGTTTTTTCCTATCTTATCGCCTTCACTCACTACTACAATACTGGATGATTTTCCCGAACGTCGGCTTCGTTTTAAGGATTCAAGTAAACGTTCCAGCCCTAAATCTTCTTCTGGAATCAGGATTTCTTCGGCACCTGCTCCTACTCCGCTGTTTAAGGCTATAAATCCTGCGTCGCGTCCCATGACTTCCACAAAGAACAACCGATCATGAGAACTGGCAGTATCTCTGATTTTATCAATAGCTTCTACCACCGTATTGAGCGCAGTATCATATCCAATTGTAAAGTTTGTACCTGCAATATCATTATCAATAGTACCCGGAACCCCGATAATCGGAATATTATATTCTTCATTAAAGATCTTCCCGCCTTTGAAGGTACCATCTCCTCCAATTAAGACCATTGCATCTACCCCAATTTTCTTAAGGTTTTCTGCAGCTTTTTGTCGACCTTCCTTGGTTCTAAAAGCTTCTGATCGGGCGGATTTCAGAATGGTTCCTCCTCGGCTTATGATGTTACGTACAGAACGCGCGGTCATCACAGTATAATCTCCTTCGATCATTCCTTGATACCCTCGATAAAAACCAATACACCGCACATCATAATACGCACAAGCTCTCGCTACAGCACGAATAGCTGCGTTCATTCCCGGAGAATCGCCTCCGGATGTCATTACACCAATGGTTTTAATCGGTCTTGCCATAAATTACTGATCTTTTAGTTGGTAGTTTTTTTATTTGTAAAATTAATATACTCCGGACGTTTTTCAACTGCTACACTATCTTTTTTTACCAAAGATTCTTTTTCTTCCCGGGTAGCAAAAATCTTCTTCCATAACTCATTAAAATTATCAAAATCTACCGAATATGAAAGCCCTACACCTTGTGTATAACCGTTATTTTTTCCAATATATTGAATATCGTTTTCCCGATTAAAAATTTTACCACGCAACGTCCCTTGTTCATTAAACAAATACTCCACTTCTACGTTACCTACAACCACCGATTCACTTACACCGCCTACGGGAACCCCCACCTGTCCGTTTATTAAGATTCGATTATTAATTTTGGTAGATAAGGTAACTCCAAATTGATCTGAGGTTTCTTCGTCCAAGACACGGTCTCCCTGAGTATAATTAAGGCCTACCTGAAACTTATCATCTTCACCGGAAAAAATTCCATTTACCAAACTGGAAGCACGTTCAACCAAATTTCCGGTAATTGCATTCTGTCCCAACGTAAAGTCATTATAAAACTGTCCCTGTGTAACTAAGGATAAAGCTTGTAATTCTCTTGCTGACTCACTCTCCAAACGATACTCCAATTCACTTTTGACAATCGAATTTAAGAACGGGAATTCAATATTAAAATCCAGATCCGGTTGTACCAATTCACCTTTCAGATCCACCACTACTTCTACTGGAATCTTTTTATTAAAGGTTGCATTTTCTAACAAAACTGCCGGATTGGCTTCTGTTCTGTACACCGCACTAAGGTTTAACACAGCACGTGTTGGACTGCCATCCCAGTTAATACTTCCCCCGGATCGTACATTAAATACCTTCTCTACAAAAGCTCCGTATCTAAAATTGTACACACCTTCATAGGCATAAAAATCCCCCCACATGTTGAATTTTCCATTGGTATTGATTTCTATCAAAAGGGTACCGGCACCTCTTCCTTTTAGTGAACTCCCAGTATTTTTATCGATTACGATTTCAACTTCTGCGTTACGATTAACATCGAGATCAAAGTTCAGTTCGAGTCCCTTTACTTCTTCTATAATAATCTCTTCTCCTGCTAATCTTGCTTTTTTCTCTTCCGGACTTAAAAAATGGATATAACTACTCTCTCCCAGAGATTCTGATTCGTTCAACGGAATTTTAAAAACCGTTCCCTTCTCTGTAGTTGCATTAACATCAATTACCAATTCGTCACTGGGACCATGAATTTTTGCGTCTCCACTGATAAAAGCAGTTCCATAATACAATGAAAACTCATCCTCTTCGGTATCGAGCACTAATAATCGATCTGCGTCCAGTTTTAATCCCAAATACCATTTTGAGAATCTCTTATGACGAATAAAACCACCCAGAGTTCCTTTAGAATTATATTTGGTATCGGTTATAGCAATATCTTCAAAAATAAAGTTTTGCTTATTGAGCGAAATACGAGCATTATCCTCCAGCGCCAGATCCACGTTTAAATAGGGAATACGCAATCCGGCATTATTTAATACCAAATTTCCATTGATATTAGGATTCACGTAATCTCCAGTTACCGATGCTCTACCAGAAGCTGTACCTCTTAAATTATCCAGCACAATGCCGCCTAAGGCACTAAAACCGGACATATCAAGACCATTAAGACCAATATTCAAGTTGATATTAGAGCTATCTTCACCAACATCAATTCCCCCAATAGCTGAAAACGTTTTCACACCCGTACTATCGGTCAACTTCGTATTAATATTATACTGGGTCAAAGATTCATTACCGGCAACATTAAGTTTTAGTTCCCCTAATTTAGAAGTATTAATCTGTAAATCCTCAATAGTTATAGTGGAACTTGGAAAGTACACCCCTTCTTCCTGAAAGACTCTTAAATTTCCATCAACCACGCCCTTGAACCTCAAACTGTCAAGACTTGGTGTAATTTTATATAGATCTACATCGCTGAATACGGCTTTGATATCTTTGAAATCACTTCCTTTTGTAACACCACTTATCTCAATTTTCTCATTTTTGTGGGTAAGAGAGATAGGTCGAATCCGCACGGTTTCAAAACGATTGTCAAAGATGATCTTATTATCGGATTTGCTTTTGTTATGATTAGCGTACCAAGTATACCCCTTAAAAGTAAAGTCCGACTTTCTAAGTCCGATTACTGATTTATTATCCTCATTAATCGTGTGATAAAACTCTAAATTAAAATTGTCCTCGTTATTTGTACCACCCTTAAATTCTGAACGCATAAACAATGTATCCTTAAGAGTCACGTTAATTAAACTAAACTCTGAAGCATCATAAAAATTAGAGTCAATACTATCAATGGCTACATAGGTGTTGAAAATCGGATTCTTATTATCTACCTGTATATCTACTTTTTCGAATAAATTATCAAATGCCTTGATCGAGGGTGATTTGAACGTTAGTTTAAACTCAGAGTCGTTGCTTTCTACCCGCCCTTTGATAAAGGTATTCGGTGCAAACTGAATTTCGGGTAAAAAAACATCCACGATCTTATTGTAGATATTAAAGTTGAATTCCATAAACTCATCATCGGTTATGGCTACAGGTTCGAAATTGGTATATAAGCTGGCAATGGAGTTTCTGAATAAATCATATACATTCTCAAACCTGAACTTACCACGTACACTCCCCTGAATGATATCCGGACTGTTTATGCTGATCGTACGTACATTATCAGTATCAAAACTGGAAACCACCTCAAAATCTTCAAAATAATAGTCCGATTTCTGATTTTTGTATAAGGTTTCCTGAAAGCTGATCGTTCCAACCACATCGTTGATTCCAGATCCTTTCATATCCATGATTACATCTCCCTTAAAGATGGATAAGCTATCACGAGTAAATAAATTAAGTGTATTGAGGTCTATATACTCCACATTGGCAACAAAATCGTAGTTATTTATGGTTTTATCCATATCTACAACTCCGTTAAAAATCAACTGAATATTTGGATCATCAATAACTAAACGACCGTCAAATACAGGATCCTTTAATCCACCTACTACCGAGATATTGTTATATGTATAGCCATTAAATTCTAAAGCACTGATATCTCCTTCAATTTTGGTGTCCAGGTTCGCCAAGGTGAATCCGTTACCGTCAACATCAATATTAAATGCCGCTTTGCCCAACGATTCTTTTCCTAATAGTTGTCCGAGATTAAAACTTTCGGAAATGATATTTCCATTATACGTTGCGTTTTTAGCATTCTCTAGCTCTCCTAACAATACAAAAGCATAAATTTTACCTAACTGCGAGTAAAAATCCATGTCCAAATCCACTGCGTTGGGAGTAACCATGATGTTTCCCGTCCCACGAATACTACCAAACTGATAGAGTTGTTTGGGTAACGAAGAGCCTAGAATGTTTGGCAAAAGATTGACTAAATCGTAATAATTTGTCGTCAGGTTATCAAACTTACCATTAAGTTTAAAATTTTTAGGATCAGAGACTGCATTTCGTATATGCAAATCTCCACGAATAATGGTTCGGTCAAGTCCAAGAATATTCGCATCTATTAATTTAAAATCATTTAATGTCCCCCGTAAAACTGTATTGTCAAACGTGATGGTATGGTCTTTCCCAAATTCCTTATAAAAAGGAATAAGATCGTTTGTAGACATATCAGCTTCGGTAAAAGCAGCAGTAATATCAACTTTATTTTCAAAATCGGAAAAATTCTCTTTGGTATAGGAGAGCGCAATTTCTCCCATAATTTTTGAATCTTGAGTTTCCAGATTAAAATCTCTGAACAACATCTGTGTCTCTGTCAATGAGAACTTTGTTTGCAAATTACTTACATCCAAGCCTCGGGCTTCTTTTAAGGATAGCGTATTTGTCGTGATATAAAAATCCGGTCCGTCTACCTTCAGATCCTCCGCATCGATAACGATATCCGTAAAATCCAGCACTTCGGGATTAGAAATATTTTCATTCACATAACTGAACGCTCCGTTTTCAACAGTAACATCTTCTGCCGTAAGTACGAAACTCGAACGTTCCCGTTTTTTTTCGGTATTAAATTTTCTTACAAAAATCATAAGGTTATCACTGGACTCACCTTCATAGATTTTCATATTAAAATCCAGACTGTCAATTGCTACAGCACCTAATTCGGGCTGCCCCTTTGTAATTTCCTTTAGATTGAGAATAGAGCCTTCGATTGCTTTGGCATAGATAAGTGTATCCTTATGATGATCTCTTATAAAAACTTCCTGCAAATCAAGGTTACCGGAATAGGTCAAACCAATTCTGCCAATACTTAGATCGACATCGTATGTTTCATTGAGGTAATTCGTGAGTTTTTTACCAAAGAAAGTTTGTATTCCGGGAATCGAAAACAGAATCACCAGAATAGCAAAAATGGCAATTAGAACGGTAAGGGTTCTAATCAATATCTTCCCGAATTTTTTGATACGTATTATTGTTTTAACTTTGCTGACAATATTAACAATTTCTATGCCCTTTTCCTCATAATGAGTTCACAAAATATATACATCCTGGCAATTGAATCATCTTGTGATGATACCTCTGCAGCTGTACTATGCAACGATAAAGTATTGTCAAATGTTGTGGCAACACAAAAAATTCATGAACAATATGGTGGTGTAGTTCCAGAACTTGCTTCACGTGCGCATCAGCAACACATTGTACCTGTGATAGATCAGGCTATTAAGCAAGCAGGAATTACCAAAAAAGATCTACATGCTATTGCGTTTACCAAAGGTCCGGGTCTTATGGGTTCATTATTAGTTGGCACTTCTTTTGCCAAGTCCCTGGCGCTCGCTTTGAACATTCCGTTAATCGCGGTAAATCACATGCAAGCCCATATTTTAGCTCATTTTATCAAAGAAGACGGGTATAAAACACCGCAATTTCCGTTTTTGGCAATGACCATCAGTGGCGGACATACGCAAATTATAGAAGTCCGGGGTTATTTTGATATGAAAGTAATCGGCGAAACAATTGATGATGCCGTGGGCGAAGCTTTTGATAAAAGTGCCAAGATTCTCGGTTTTCCTTATCCGGGAGGTCCTTTAATTGATAAGTATGCTAAACTTGGAAATCCAAAGGCATTTCCCTTTACCAAACCTAAGGTTGACGGACTAAATTTTAGTTTTAGCGGACTTAAAACAGGGGTATTATATTTTATTCAAAAGAAAGTAAAAGAAAATCCAGATTTTATTACAACCAATCGTGATGACATCTGTGCTTCAATTCAATATACTATTGTTAATATCCTGACTGATAAGCTGAAAAAAGCAGTCAAGCAGACGGGCATTACTCAAATTGCTATTGGGGGTGGTGTATCTGCCAACTCCGGTATCCGAGAAGCTCTACAAAAAGCCGAACAAAATTGGGGATGGACTACGTATGTGCCAAAATTTGAATATACCACTGATAATGCAGCGATGATTGGTATTGTAGGGTATTTAAAATATCTCAACAAGGATTTTACCGATATGAGTGTGGTTGCCAAAGCCCGAATGAAATTTTAAAACAATCCTGAGACCATGCAATTATTTTACAGCACAGATCTTACAGAACAGGCTTCGACCTATTCATTTTCGAAGGAAGAAAGTAAACATATACATAAAGTCCTTCGTAAATCTGAAGGGGATCGTTTGCATGTTACAAACGGTAAAGGCTTGTTATGCAAAGGAATCATCACGTTTGCCAATGCGCAACGCTGTGATATCCTGATTGAGGAAACCCACCTCACTCCGCCCAAACCTTACCGGTTGCACATGGTGGTAGCTCCTGTAAAAATGAATGATCGCTTTGAGTGGTTTCTGGAAAAAGCTACAGAGATTGGTGTAGACGAAATTACGCCGATTCTTTGTGATCATAGCGAACGTAAAGTAATTAAACCCGAGCGTTATGAAAAAATTCTGCAAAGCGCTATGAAACAATCACAGCAAACCTTTCTTCCTAAATTAAATGGGTTGATTCCGTTTTCTGAGTTTCTTACGCAAGAGCAAAAAGGTATCTTGTGTATTGCACACTGCGAAGATGGTCAAAAACAAAATTTAAAAACCTTGGTTGTCCCCAAACAGGAGATCACCATACTGATCGGACCCGAAGGTGACTTTTCGCCTGACGAAATCCAAAAGGCACTGAATTATAAATTTCAACCGATAACGCTTGGAGCAACGCGCTTGCGAACAGAAACGGCCGCTATTGCAGCTGTTCACAGTGTTGCGTTTATTAATTCGTAAGGAATTAAACATGTAGTTTTAAAAATTTTTCGTGGAATTCAGACATATTTTTATCAGTATCATCTATAAAATATCGCTGCGTTAATAGTATCTAAACGTTAGCTTCCCTGATTAAATTTTTAGTACTTTTAACATCTAATTAGAGTTTGTAAGTGTATGAAAATTCTTTGTAGTCTCTTATTCATAGTTAGCATCGCCATACAGGCACAGGAAATTGCAGTATTACATTATAAAGGTGGTGGGGATTGGTATAGTAACCCTACTGCACTCCCTAACTTAATTACCTTTTGCAACAAAACAATCGGTACAGTCATTGACACAAAACCTGAGGTGGTAACACCGGATAGCTCTGATCTTTATAATTACCCTTATATACACATGACTGGCCATGGCAATGTCTACTTTAGTGAATCAGAAGCTCAGAATCTACGTGCGTACCTCATGAGTGGTGGTTTTTTACATATTGATGATAACTATGGGATGGAACCGTTTATTAGAAAAGAATTGATAAAGGTTTTTCCTGATAAAGAATTAGTAAACTTGTCTCCCTCACATCCTATCTTTTCAACTGCTTTTCCGTTCAAAGACGGATTGCCTAAAATTCATGAACATGACGGTAGCGCTCCGCAAGCGTTGGCAATTATGGAGAATAACCGTGTTGTTCTGCTATTTACTTTTGAAAGTGATCTTGGTGACGGATGGGAAAGTCCTGAAGTACATAATGACCCGGAAGACGTTCGCCTAAAAGCCTTGCAAATGGGAGCGAACATTATTAAATACGCATTTAACTACTAATGACCCAGCAATTACATCATACCTCTGATGCTTTTCAGAAAAGAGCGCATCCTATCGTTTTAATCTGTGATCATATAGGTTCTCCCGCTAATATTGGGAGTATTTTTAGACTTGCCGACAGTTTTGGTGTCTCTCATATTTATTTTATTGGGGAACATATTGCTATAGAGAGTAAACGTATGGAACGTACTGCCAGAGCAACACATAAAATAGTTTCGTATGATGTGCTTCCTGATGCTACCTCCCTGTTACCTGAATTAAGGGGTAAAGGATATGCAGTAGTAGCGCTGGAAATTACCGATACCAGTACACCAATCCATAACTATAAAATAAATCAGGAGCAACCCATTGCGTTGATTCTGGGAGAAGAAAATACAGGCGTATCTCAAGAATTATTAGCGCAGGCTGATACGTCGGTTCATATTAATATGTATGGCAACAATAGTAGCATGAATGTAGCAATGGCTACAGGCATCGCTTTATATGAATTAACAACACAACTTAACCATGTCTAACTCACCCAACCGTATTCATTCAAAAGCAATTACCCTCGGGATACTCAAAGCTGTAGGGGTACTTGTAGCTGTAGCTGTCGTACTTTGGTTTTTATACAAGATTCAGTCTGTATTGGTGTATATAGCCTTTGCAGCAGTCATCTCTCTTATGGGTCGGCCATTGGTAGTTTTTTTTAAACGCCGATTGCATTTTAGAAATACCATTGCAGTTATCTGTACCCTGTTCATAATTACCATTCTCTTTCTAAGTATATTTACGCTGTTTATTCCAATAGTTATCGAACAGGCTCAATTGATTGGTGAAATAAATATTGAAAATGTAGGTGATGATCTGGATCAGCTTAACAATCAAATTAGTGAATTCTTTGGAATTAATCGTCTTAGTTTTGTCGAATTAGTTAAGCAATCAGACCTGGTTAACTTTATTAATTTCAGGTCTATCCCAGATATGGTCAACTCTTTTCTCAACATCTTTGGTTCCGTAATGTTGGGCATTTTTTCTATTCTTTTTATCTCTTTCTTTTTCTTAAAGGACAGTCAGATTCTGGAAGGTAGTTTACTTGCCTTTGCACAACAGGGTGACGAGGGAAAATTTAGAACTGCATTTAACAAGATTAAAGACCTGTTATCAAGATATTTTGTTGGACTCCTTTTGCAGATCACCATCATATTTGTACTCTACACGATCTTACTTTTAGTTTTTGGTATCAACAATGCCATCGCCATTGCATTAATTGCGGCTATTTTTAATATCATACCCTATATCGGACCCTTAGTCGGCGGGATGTTTATTATTGTACTGGCAACAACCAGTAATTTGGGAATGGATTTTTCTACAGTAATCTTCCCAAAACTCGTCTATATCGTCATTGGCTATATGATCGTTCAACTGGTGGATAATTTCTTTAATCAACCTATTATTTTCGGAAACAGTGTAAAATCGCATCCATTAGAGATCTTTTTGGTCATTATTATCGGCGGTTTACTTTTTGGAATTGGAGGCATGATCGTAGCGATACCTGCTTATACTTCGTTAAAAGTGATTGCAAAAGAATTTTGGTCAGAATATAAGATCGTTGCTAAACTCACAAAAGATTTGTAAGTGAATACCAAGCTATTGCTCCCCGAAGTACAGGATTTTATTTTTAAAACCTCTAACGAGTCCGTAGATCTTACTAAACTGATCTTGGCAGGAAGTCCGTTTGAAGGTATTACCATACAAGAGCTGGCGCAACAAATTGCGGGTCGACAAAAGGCCTTACAAAAACTAAACTCCTGGGCCTCGTGTCGTGATATTATTTATCCGCCTACCCTTAATCTGGAACAAACTTCATCTGATACCACCGCAACTTATAAAAGTACATTGGTAAGCGGCGACTCCTTGATTGATCTTACTGGAGGTTGGGGTGTTGATGCATTTGCCTTTAGCCAACAAATACATCAGGTGCTTCATTGTGAACTCAATCCAACGCTCAGTGAACTTGCTACTCACAATTTTAAGATCCGTAAAGCAAACAATATTAAAACAAAATGCGGAGATGGATTAGAGGTGCTTAAAACAAGTGAAAAACTCGATTGGATCTACGTTGATCCCTCTCGACGATCAGATACAAAGGGAAAAGTTTTCTTTTTACAAGATTGTCTGCCGGATGTTACTGTGCATCAGGAACTTTTTTTTGAAAAAGCCGATAATATCCTTATTAAGACCTCTCCGCTCCTAGATCTCCAACACGGAATCGAAACTTTAAAGCATGTAGCTAAGATTCACGTCGTGGCTGTAAACAACGAGGTAAAAGAATTGCTTTGGGTACTAAAGAAGGATCACACAGGGTCTGTCAAAATTACCACGGCTAATATACACAAGCAAGGAACTGATATATTCACGTTCAAATACGGAAGTCGTACCTTACAACAAGTATCCTATGGATTACCTTCAGACTATTTGTATGAACCGAATGCCGCAATTTTAAAAAGTGGTAGTTTTGCTAACGTAGGAGAAACATACGAGCTTGATAAATTGCATCCCAATAGTCATCTCTATACATCCCATACCCGCGTTACCTTCCCCGGAAGGGTTTTTGAAATCATAGAGGTCATCCCGTTTTCAAAAAAAGAAGTAAAGGGACTGGGCATCACCAAGGCTAATATAACAATCCGTAATTTTCCTGATACCGTTGCTACGCTGCGTAAACGGCTCAAAATAAAGGACGGCGGAGAGGATTATTTATTTTTTACAACAGATCTTAATGAGCGAAAGATTGTAATACATGTCAAAAAAAATAGCGACGCAATCTAAGATTACGCCACTATTTTCACTAAATATATCTAACTATTAAAATGAGCTTACTGCTTTTTCAACTTTAAAAAAGTCTTCATCTTCTTTTTCAATCATGTAATCCTTATCCTCTACAGAGTAATTAAACTCTCTACCTTTAACTCGGATCAAGAAACCATCTTTTGCAGGAAAGATATTAAAATCTTTGTCTGCTTCCTTAATGTACGATAGCTCAATTACATTATCAAATGCATCGTTATTATCATCATTAATTGAGATTACCTTAGTCACCATTTCTGGAGTTTCTACACGATCCTGATTTACTTTATCTATATCATTTTCGTCCAGTTTTACCGGGCTCATCTCTTTATTTTTGATCTTTACGACATAGGGCATCTTTTTATCCCCTTTATCAATCTCGTACGTCTTTTCGATCGTTTCTTTTGTTAGCTCTATACTTTGATCCTGTGCACTTGCAATCGAAACTAAATTCAATGTAAAGGCAAAGGCCATCATTTTTAATGCTGTAATATTCATAAGTATGTGGTATTTAAATTAATAATTGGTATGCTTCTTCACTAATTCCGGTAAAGGATGGTTAGTCCTTAGTAATTAATTAGAAGATATAACTTCGTTACGTTTCTTCAACGTTTCTAATTTCTTTTCGAGAGAAGTAATTACGTCATCAGCTTTTACACTCATGTTACTTACCAGTCCATCTAATTCATTTTCAAACTCAGCCTTTTTAGAGGTAAATCGTGAGTTGATTTCTGTTGAAAAAGCGTTGGCTTTGTCCATGATATCACCTTTAGCATCTACAGCTTTTTTCTGTATTTTGGTTCTGGTGTTTTTACCCTTGTCCGGAGCAAATAAAATTCCGATTGCGGTACCTACTGCTGCTGCTGATAATACTCCTAAAATTGTGTTGCTTCTGTTTGACATGTTTTTTTTATTTTAAGTTAATAGTCTACTTTATGTATTGAGTTGCTTTTGATTGGTATATTATGTATTTCCAGCAATTCAACAGTGTAAAGATACTATCAAACAGCCTTGGTATAATGGAGTTTAACGCTGTTTAACCCTTATTAATACTAGTTAACAGAAGTAAATGTTAAATTGAAAACGGAGTGTTAAAGGCTTTAAGTATTGTTTTGCTTTCGCGAAAGAAAATGCTGTTGAGAATTGTTTTATACCCTCTAATATGTGTGTATTTTATATAAAACGCATCGCAATAATTGGAGAGAGATTACTAAATTTAAAAAAAAATCTACCAGTATGGATCCTTATGATATTCGATCGTCTTTAAACTACACCGTATATATAGAGCATTCTCAATGCTTAAAAATAGCAGCAGATCAAAATGATGAATTATTTATAAAAGCTATTCAGGATAGAAATTCTGAACGACAGTTGCAAGTCGGACTTTTAAACTCAACAATGTTATTATATTCAGTAAGTGTTGAACTTATATTTAAAGCCAGAGCACTATATGAAGAAAGAGAGGATATTCTTAGCGGAAAAATTACAGATTTTAATTCATTCATGAACCAATGGAAAAAATCGCGATCTCACGGACATGATTATTTTCAAATAATCGAGCATTATAAATTAGCTTTAGAACCTGAAGAAAAAAAAGTTTTTAAAGAACTGTTATCTTATACAAGCTGGGCTGGAAGATTTCCCTTTCCAATGAAAGAAGAAGAAATTGAGAAATTGGAAAAAGGATTTGGATCAAGAGGAAAATTTAATAAAAAGTATCGATCAATAATTGAAACATTTATTCAGAATCAAAAAGATCAAATGCAAAACATAAATTCATAATTACAAAATTGAAGAAAATGCCCGAAATTAAAATAAAAACCATCATCAACGCCAAACGTCTAATTGTTTTTGATCTGTCCCGAAGTATTGATCTCCATAAAATATCTACAGAGCACACAAATGAAACTGCTATTGACGGTAAAACTGAAGGACTAATAGAACTTGGTGAATTTGTAACCTGGAGAGCTAAACACTTTGGTATATATCAACATTTAACTTCAAAAATAACGAAATATGATCGTCCCAATTCATTTACAGATGAAATGGTCAAAGGAGCCTTCAAAAGTTTCAAACATGATCATTATTTCAAAGAAGTAAATGGTAGAACCGAAATGATTGATCTATTTACGTATGAATCACCATTAGGTATATTGGGGAACATTGCTGACAGCTTATTTCTTGAAAATTATATAAAAAGACTTTTAATAAAAAGAAATGATACTATAAAGCTTTATGCAGAATCCGGAAAATGGGAAGAATTATTGACTAGCACACAGAAATAAGGTCTCACACAATGGAAATATAATCTTCACCTGCCGAAATTTCCGATTGAAGTACGGAAATATCATCTTTAACTAAGGAAATATCCTCTTGAAGTAAAGAAATATCATCTTGAGGTGCCGAAATGTCATCTTGATGTACGGAAATATCATCATGACCTGCCGAAATTTTCGATTGAAGTATAGAAATCTTATCTCACGACAAAGAAATTCATGTTGTAGGATATTAGTAGCAAACTATTAAAAGGAAATTCATGGATTTATACTGATGCTCAATAAATTCTATTCTTTTTTAACATAAAATTTTACTTTTTTATAATTAATTGCTACTTTGCTCTCTCTTAACGAACAAACACCCACCCCACTTAGTTACGTTGTACGTACACTGTATTGTAACCAATTTATTTAAATATATATGACTAAACAACAGATCAACAAGTTGGACATGTACCAGGCGGTACAAACTTATCTGGACACTAACACCAAAAAATGGAGTGCAATTCCTAAACTGTTGGAATTTAAGAATGAATTAGATCAACTGCTTATCAACTTACACGAGGATAGTAAAAATCAGGAAGGAGCTAAACTCTATCTGGGCAGTAACAAGGTTGCACAAAAACGCATCGTAGCCGAAAAAGCAGATATTCTAAATGACATTCTTGAAGCCTACGCTGCGATTGAAGAAAAGAAGGGACTGGAACAAAAAGCAGCTAAGTCTTTTTCAGAACTATATAAGTTGCGCAATCAGGACTTTATTCTAGTCATTAATGAAACGATAAGCTTGTTAGAAGTACATCTAAAAGCCTTAGCAATATATGGTGTGACTGCAGAGCAAATTACAGATCTAAAAACAAGTCTTGATGGGTTTTTGGAGTTACACGGTCAGCCGAGACAATATCGTATTGAGAGTAAGCAAGCGACCATGAGCTTATCAGAGTTATTTGATCAACTAACAGAATTGCTAACGAACAAGTTAGACAAAATCTTAAAGAGTTTTAAACGTACGGATAGTAACTTTTATAATGGTTACGAAGCTGCGAGAATAATCGTAAACGTATAATTGAATCAAAGCCGAATCCTAACCCGATTCGGCTTTTTTAAAAAAAAAAACCAATCACACTTTCTAAACTACCACAGCATGCAAACCCTTATTAAAATCATTATCCTAGTTATTAAAGCAACCCTGGCACTTTTGTTATTGGCTTGTAATAGTACAGAAGATCAACTAACCAATGATTGGAAAGTACGCAAAATGGAACGAATGGTTTCTGTAACTGCAGATACACAAGCTCCTATCAATATTACAGTACATAAAAAAGCGACATATAAGCTGGAGTCCACTAAAATGGCAAAAATTATCACGCAAACAGGTTCAAAAATTACCGGTTCATGGCAAGTAGAAGATTCAATTCTAACCATTAAAACCAAAGAAGAACAAAAGCGTTTTACGATTGATACATTGGCTGTAGATACGCTTATCCTAACTTCAGATCGATTTAAGTTTTATATGGGGCTTGATTAGTAAGTTTTGATATCTTTATTATATATTTAGTTTTTTAGTTAGAAGTTTTATCACAATGAATCATCCTCTACCCTTAGATTTAAACCAAGAATGTATTGAAGAAAACTCTCCTCTAAATAACCTTAAACCAGCTGCAGCAAAGTTACTTCTGGATGGTTCTGGTGTAGACGTTTTGGATATAATCAGACTTACAGTCCTCGATTTAATATTTAAAAAAGTCTTAGTGATTAGAACAGAGTTTAGGAAATCACATTCCAGAGACAATCAACTTAGGCACTATACTATTATTGAAACTGGTACAAATTTTAAAAAATACGTTCCCGATCAATTTGAAAAATACTTTACAGAAATTCTTGATGACACCACTTTTTACTATTTACGAAGTTATCTGAAGAAGATATATACTAATCTCCCAAGTAATTACATTTGCTATCGCTACGTTATAAAAGGCTCTTATCTAGAATATACTCACAAAAATTCATGGTTAATTGCATTGCTCCAATTAACAATTCAAAGTAAAAAAGGAACGATTTTAAAAAGAAGTATTAAAAGCTACTTAGACAAAACGCAAAAAAGGGTTTCAAATGGAGATATAAGCACGTTACATTCAATTTTAAACGAATTAGGTAGTCATATATTTATTCTTGATAGATCAATATATGATTTATTCAATAAAGTGAAATTTAAAAACTCAAATAAAGATTATCAGAATACCGATGCACATCTATCATATGATCATATAATTTGTGACGATTTTGATAATCAACTAAATGTAATAAGTCAAAACTTTGACACGCTAGAGATTAATTTTAGTGATAACAGTGACTCTGATAATTATGACGCAGATTTTGATTGATGCTTTTAAAATCCAAATGAAATAACACCTTCTTTGAGCCTCCCAATTATTAAACACTTTACACTATATTTGCCGCTTATTAAAATACATGGCTACTACCCTACTTTCTTCTCCTTTACAAGGTTTTACTGATTTTAGATTTCGTAATGCGTTTCAAAAATATTTTGGAGGTATTGATACCTTTTATGCGCCGTATATTCGGCTTAATGGTAAATTAGTTATCAAGTCTTCATATCAGCGTGATCTGCAACCTGAAAACAATACAACACTCGAAGTGATACCGCAGGTAATGACCAACGATGCCGATGAGTTCTTATTTGTCATCAAATACATACAGGAACTGGGGTATAAAGAACTTAATTGGAATTTGGGTTGTCCGTATCCCATGGTAACCAAACGTGGTATGGGATCAGGTTTGATCTGTGAACCTCAAAAAATAAATCATATCCTTGAGCGTGCACATAATGAAACCGATGTCGTGATTTCTATGAAGATGCGCATGGGCTATGAGCATAGTGAAGAGATCCTGGACACCTTTCCCATTCTCGATAACTACCCGCTTAAAAATATTGCGATTCATGCCCGAATCGGTAAACAGTTATATAAGGGCGGTGTAGATCTGGATGCTTTTGCACGTTGTATCGATGCTACCAAGCATACCTTGTATTATAACGGTGATATTACTTCGGTTACAGGTTTTAAGACTATGCAGGAACGTTTTCCTATGATTCATCACTGGATGATAGGTCGTGGACTTATTGCAGATCCGTTTTTACCACAAATGATTAAGAACAATACTACAGAGTATCCCAAGGATCGATTCAAAATCTTTAAGGCTTTTCACGATACCATCTATCAGGAATATGATGCCGCTTTATCAGGGCCTACTCCAATTAAAATGAAAATGCAGGGTTTTTGGGAATATTTTGCGCAAGCTTTTCCTAATCCACAGAAAACTTTTAAGAAGATAAAGAAGGCAGGAAATCCACGAGCCTATCAAAGTGCAGTGGCAGAGATCTTAAAAGAGTAAGTTATTCTTTTGAAAAGGCACCGGAGTTTTTAATAAATCCACTGAGTAACTTCTTGAGAGCAGGATCGGTAACAGTCGATATATTTTCTTGAATATACGCTTTATCTTCCTCCATATTTCTACGATATCCTACTATTTTGGGCACATTGGATTGAACACTCAAGCGTATCATACGAAGCTCTATATTTGCAGAGTCTTCGGTAATCGCAGTTTCGATTAACTTTTTTCCTTCCTTAAAATAGCTTAGCTTGTCTTTGATACTTCCCGCAACAGATGCTTTTAGGGTAAGTGCGGCCCCGTGATACCCTTGATACACAGGTTTTGAAGAAGGCATAGTTTCTTGAGTAAGCTTATAAAATTCTTCGATTGTTTCTTCGTTAGCACTGATCTCACGATAGGCTTCTCTGATGACATTGAGTTCTTCGGCATTATTAAATGAAGCAACCGCGCAAAACAAACTTATAAGAATTTTTATACCCATCGCTATAGTCTTTCAAAAAGAACCACCACTTTTAAAGCGATCGTCTCATTATACATAATCGTATTCTTAACTTTAATTTCCTCTTCTGTGTCGGTAAAGGTATTCGAAATCACTAAGTCCGGATGCTTATCTGGATTTATGACCGCCATAAACTTTACGTTTGAAGCTTTTTTCATAAACAAGGGCGCACCGACACGCTCTTCTGTGAGTTCCTTAATAATCTGAAGCATACATACGCCCGGAGTTACCGGATTGTTGGGGAAATGGCCTTTAAACAATGCACTGTCCGCATTAAGACGAACCTTAGCTGTTTGAACAGTATCTTCTACTGTAATCTCTTGAGTGGTATATAAATCTGCTATAAGCATGCTTAGTTTTTAATAAGTTCCAGCGCCATTGCCAAGGCAATATCGTGATGATTAATTGTTATTGCAGTCGCTTTGTTAATATCAACAGCATCAAAGTTAATGGTGATTTGCTTCCCTAACATTCCGCTGCGAATAATACGCGATAACTGTTCGGAATCACCTGTGTAAAAATAAAAATTCTTTTGGCTTCTCCCTGCAGTTTTGAGAACTTTATAAGTGACACCTTGATAGGCTTTCTTAATTTCAGCTTTCGGTTGTATCAAGGTAGTAAAATCTCTTAGCAAGGTATTAATAATAAACTTCTTATCCATTGCTTCGATAACCGTATGAACCTTATTGCCTTTCGGACTCAATTCAAAATCAAAAAAAGTAGTTCCAAACTGCGAAGTACATACCACGCGATGTGCGTCTTCCCCTATTCTCTTGATAATTAGCAACCCGCTCATTTCGTTACCATACACCTCAATATTAATCTTGTACACATAATCGTACTCAAAATCCGTAAAAAAAGGATTAACCGTTGGTTGTTGTACTACTGCAAGTGGTTTATAGGTATTCTTGGGTACAACAGACTTACACTGCACAAATACCAATGCGAGGAGACTAATGGCTAAAAACCGCATCGGGAATAGGTGTGTTAACAGATTGATTTGTAAATGTAATGGCTGTATAATCCCCGGAAGGCTCTATTAACTTCACTGCAGATACCAGCAAGGTACTAGCATCAAAGGTGAGTTCAATTTGCTTAAATAAAGATCCTAAGGCCTTATCAAGCGGTGCAAGGTCTACGCGATACGCTGTATCGTTTTTGTAAAACTTCATATCGAACTCTTCTTTATTAAGCATATCACCACTTACACTTCTTGAGACTAAGGCATTGAGTTTGTTGAAAACCTTACTTGATGATAGATTTACGTCACTTTTCTTGCCTTCGTCATTAATATACAGTGTATCCTCTTTAAAAATAACACTGTACACATACGGATTATCATACGACCACTTGATAATATCGGGTGCCGTAAAGTACAAAGTACCATCACTCTCTATCGGATTTGATAAAAACGCAATATGTTTTGACTGTACAAAAGAATTAACCAACGAAGTCGTGGTTTTGGCTGATTGATGCACCTGCTTTTTGAAGTTTAGAATCTCATCGTGTGTTAACTCTTTTTCCTGTGCAATAGCAGTTACAGAGAGTAAGAATATCAAAGCAGTTAATGCGTTACGCATAAGCGGGAATTTCGAATAGTTCATCAATAGTAACCGGTGTAAGATTGTTAGATTGTACAACTAGCAATAACTGTTCCAATACAGTTACTGTTATTTCTTTTGTATCATGTAATAAAATAACATCTCCGGAAGTCAAGTTTTTAGTAATTCGTTTAAGGATAAGTTGTGCTGACGGAATCGTAGTGTCAAACGATCTTTTATTCCATCCAATAACATGATGCTTTGTTTCCTTTATGGCTCGCGCGATATTAGGGTTGGTTACACCGTAAGGAGGTCTAAAAAGTAATGGACGCTTTCCTGTATATTTTTCAATAGAGTAATCTGCTGTTTTAATCTCTTCGGTAAAACGTTTTGTACCATACAAATCAATCCACTGTGCATGTGTTTGGGTATGATTGGCAATGACATGTCCGTCATCAATAATTTTTTGTGCAATATTCGGATGCTTCTCTACCTGCTGACCAATACAAAAAAAAGTAGCCTTGACATTAAATTTGCGAAGCACTTCGAGAATAGTCAGCGTATTGATATCGGGACCGTCATCAAAAGTAATCGCTATGGCACCTGTTTTATTTGTTTTGGCAGCGCTTAACGCTTTTAAGAAGTATCCCGAACGAATAGTAATCACACCGTAGCCGGTGATTAATAACCAAGAAAATGCTATAATAAGGAGTACCCACCAGGAAATCTTATTATAAAATAAACCGATCAAGGTGGTAATCGCCAGAACAGAAAATAAAATATTTACAAATAACCGCATTAGCATTGCTGTAACAACGCAAAGCTATGATTTTTACCTCGATATTGATTATACAAGAGTATAGTTTTAAAAGAGGATGTTTCTTTTTTGTTCATTTTAACTATCTCCGGCAGCTGTTGTTTATTAAAAATCTTGCATCCTAACCAGTATGCAAAGGCAGAAGCAGTATGATGTTCACCAATTAGATGTTTATATCCTATTTGCTGTACATCTGCAAAGACTCCTTGCTGTAGCTTATGGTAATATAAATCAAAATCACCGTCTCCATTAGTACCTAAAATGACAGCATCCAGATCTGATATCTCAACCGAGTTTCGCTGCATAAATTCTTTGAGTTCATCCTCGACTTCCTCAGGAGTCGCTTGATTGAAGATAGTAACATCCAGAATTTCAGCAATATTTTTATTGGAACTGTCATTGGTTACCGTCATAAAGGTAGCACCTTCACTGGTGACTGTTCCCGAACTGGTAGAAAAAAGTAAATCAATAACAGCTAAGGGTTCTGATTTGATATGCCCATCCAGCGTATGCAAACGTGAAGAATTTTTGGCAATTTCATCAATTCCCCCCACCAAAATATGTTGGTTTTCTTTTTCTAAGAGTTTTAGTTTGGCATCCATCAAAGCAACTTCAAAAGAAGCCGCCGCTTGTACATAGGTTACATTATAGGCTTTGCAATTAAGTCCTAAAGCTATTTGCCCTCCCACTGTATTATGGGTAGACTGAATAAATAAGGTAGGCGTAAGAAACTGTTCGTCGTTATGTAAGATATTTTCAAGAAACTTTTCAGAGTCCTGTTTACATCCCATACCGGTTCCGGTAATTATAGCATCCGGCATCTCAATACCCGCTTGATCCAGTGCCATTTGAGAAGCTGTAACGCCCATCTTAACTGATTTGGACATACGACGCATAGCGGCAGGTTTGATGTATTTTTTATAGTCAGGGTCTATAGCTCTAAAAATAAGCTCTGTGTGCTCCACAACATCATCAAAGAAAGCATCTCCATCTGTAGTAAGTTGTGCAGAAATCCCTGCAATACCATTGATAAAACATTTACCGCTCATTGTTTTTTAAAAATTAAGGTGGAACAGTTACCTCCAAAACCAAAGGAATTGGAAAGTACCGTTTTAACAGCTTGAGAGCTAAGTTTTGTCTGAGGTGTAATCGGACATGCTTCCATTTTAGTTTCAAAATTCAAATTCGGAAAAATAATTTCTTCCTGCATGGATAGGATTGAAAACACAGCTTCAACTGAACCTGCAGCAGCCAAGGTGTGACCAGTGTAGGCTTTAGTAGAACTAAAAACAGGTACTTGATCCCCAAAAATACGTGTAAGTGCAATACCTTCGGATAAATCATTGTTTGGGGTAGCGGTACCATGCGCGTTTACATAATCAATCTGACTATGATCCAATTGTGCTACTTCGAGCGCCTCTTTCATCGCAAGATAGGCGCCTTCGCCATTAGATGAGGAAGCTGTTTGATGAAAAGCATCATTTGTGTTGGCCCATCCATTCACTCTCGCCAACACTTTTTTATTTTCCTGAGCAACCATCTGATCGCTTTCTAATACTAAATATGCTGCAGCCTCGCCGAGGTTTAATCCCTTACGATGTTCATCAAATGGTGTACACACATCATCAGATAAGATCATAAGCGTACCAAAACCGTTTATTGTGAACTTTGATAAAGCATCGGTTCCCCCAACAATCACGCGATCCAGTTGCCCTGCTTCAATCATTCTGGCGCCAAGCATAATAGCATTGGCAGCCGAAGAACAAGCGGTGCTTATGGTAGAAACATACCCTCGAATACCTAAATACTTAGAAATAGATTGTGTAGTAAAACCTGCATGTTGGGCTTCAATATAGCGATGATACGTATCAGTGTTGGTATAGTCCAAATAATGCTTTTCGGTAGTATCCATACCCCCGACACTCGTTCCTGATATAAAACCGGTTCTTGAGGTAATGGCATCTGTGATACCAGCATTGTGAATCGCCTCCTTTGCCGCGATCGCTCCCAGCATGGCTGTTCGAGAAAAACTATTTATCGTATCCAGCCCTAACATATTAATAAGCTCATCATTGGTCTTTTTAATTTCACCAACCATAATCTCATCCCGTTTTCTGGTATCGACATGTTCTATTCTAGAAATACCTCCGATCTCTGAACGTAAGGCGTGCAAATTATCTTCAACGGTGTCACCGATTGAAGAAATAATACCCATACCTGTGATGGCTACGCCATTTTTCATATTATTTGGTACGGTTGTTTTCAATATACGCTGCCATTACACCAATAGATTCAAAAATAGCTTTTCCTTCTTTTGGATCTTTTAATTTAATACCATAATCCTTTTCTAGCAATACAATAAGTTCAAGAGCATCAATTGAATCTAGTCCCAGTCCGTCACCAAATAGGGGATCATTATCATCAATATCACTTACTTCGATATCTTCTAAACTTAGTTGTTCTATTATTTTCTCTTTTAATTCTAATTGTAAATCTGCCATGTTTAGGTATGATAAAGTTTATTTAATTGTTCTTCGGTTAAAATGGTATTCCCTTTTCGGGAAATGATTGCCAAAAATACGTCATATTTATTACTATCCAAATTCACCCATCCGCAAATTACATTGCTTGCTTTATTAGTATCTAAAAGCAATCGGGAATAGTCAGTTAACAGCTTTGCATCAAATTGCTCTGAAACAAAAAACGCATTTTCACCTTTAAATTGGTGACGTATACTAATCTCTCCCAACACGATATTGGGTAACGTATATACAAATACTGCAGGCGAAGGAAAATAATCCTCTTTATTGGCAATACTCTCTTGGTGTATTCTATCAGTCGCCAAACTTGATGATCGATTCGATAACACTAAGGCTGTTTGATTATCGGGCTTTTCTGCGTTACGTAACAAAGCTTCGGTGGCCAAAAAACCTAGTTTGCATAAGGTATCCATTTTATAAAACTTAGGGTATTTGATTCCTAAACTTTTATAGATTGCTTTAGTAAATTCTTTTACAGTTCCTTGCTCCTCATGAACGTACAATACTTTATTATCTACAATAACCTTATTGTCTTTTATGCTACAAAAAGAAGTTATCTTATAATCTTCAACCATCATATAGAAACTTTTTTAAGTACTAGGGCTACATTACATCCGCCAAAACCAGAGGCTGTTTTTAGAACATGCTGCATAGCTATTGCTTTGTTTTTTTTTATCACATCGATGGGATAAGAAACCCCAAGTTCATCAAACCCCAACGAACAAACTACTTCATTGGCCAGAAGATGATGTTTTGCTATAATAGTTTCCAATAATGCTGATGCTCCCAACGTATGACCATAATATCCTTTAAGACTATTTACCGGGATATCTTCTAATCCCGAACGACTAAAAGCTATAGATTCCATCTCATCATTAAAGGGAGTGGCGGTACCATGCGCAGAAATGTAATCAATGTCACTTGCAGACACTTTTGCCTCATCAAGCGCACGTTGTATACTTAAATACAAGCCTTCTCCTGTTCTGGACGGGCCCGATATATGATTAGCGTCATTTGCTGAGGCTTCTCCCACTACTTCTACAACCTCACTAATATTTGTGTTCTTGATTGAACCACTAATCCAAGTAGCTGCAGCTGCTTCTCCCAAACTAATACCGGTTCTATTTTTGCTAAAAGGCTTGCAGGGTTTTGGGCTTACGGCCTGAAAAGAGAAAAAACCGGATAAGGTAAACTCTGATAATAAATCTCCCCCAACCACAATAACATCCTCATAATGTCCCGCCTGAATCATCCTTTTGGCAATTGCAATAGCTAATCCACCGGAAATACAGGCATTGGAGATAATCGTTGGCGAATTGCCTAACTTATAAAATTGCTGTATTGCAGATGCAAGGGTATCAAGGTACGCACGATCTGTGTTATTTTCTTTTAACTGATCAATATTTCCTTTGGTTGTTGAGATCAAAACTCCGCATCGTGTAATATCCAATTGCGGATTCTTATCGAGCAAACGTTGCATGGCGAGCAACATCATTTTTTCAAGCTTAGTATATGAAGCGATCTCAGAAAGAGCGTCCCATGCATCAGTTAAGCGTTTTTCATCAATAAGACCTCCATAAAAGCTATCAGTATGAATCGACGTATCCTTTACTTCTACTATTCCGGTTGTATTATTTTTTAGATTTTGTAAATTTTCCTCTACAGAAAACCCCAAAGGAGAAATAATACTATCATCAACTATATATACCGACTTCATGTAAATTTCTTTTATACTTTTCTCAAGTTGCTTAGTCAACCAATCCAACTTTACGTTTCCATTCCATAAAAAAATCAGGAATTGTTAGCGACATATTTCCGTCCATGTCCAAAAAAACTTGAGTAGTCTCTCCACTACACACTAGCTCTTCCCGTTGATTGTAAACGTTGTATTTAAAAATCATTTTGGCAGCAGGACTATCCACAAAAATGGTCTCGATCGTTGCAACATCACCGTACGTAAGCGGTAGTTTATGATCACAATTAAAATTCACAATCGGTGTTACAAAATTATTCGATTTTACATCCAAATATGATATGTTTTCATTGCGACCAAAAGCTTCTCTTCCCTCTTCAAAATACGTTACATAAATCCCATGCCAAACGATATTTAAGGGATCACAATCATTAAAACGAACACGAACCTGGTGCCTGTTTGTAAGGTTTGTAACACGTTCTTTAGATCGATTTTTTCTTTTCATAATAAAATATAGCAATTGCGATAGTACTAATAAAAAAACCAATTAACAAACCTAGCTCGGGTAGAATCTCAAAAAAGCCTCCTTTTCGTAGGAAACAATCATAAAACGCTTCAAGGCCCCAATTCATGGGTGATATTTTTGCTATTACTTGCATTGCATCGGGCATAGCAAAAACAGGAACCCATACTCCTCCTATTGCCGCCAAGATGACGACTAAAACTGCTCCAAAAGGTGCCGCTTGTTCATGACTGTTAAATAGTGTTCCAAGAAGAATTCCTAATCCAATAGCAGCCAAACCAGCTGCAAAAGCAACGAGATAAAGAAATCCGAGATTTGAACCTACCTGTAACTCAGGTAATCCCATTTGTGGAAAAACAACTATCCCTAAAATTAAGATGAGCGTAAATTGTAAAAGACTAACTATAAGATATACCGCTGCCTTACCTCCAATAATTGTATGGTAGGCTACCGGAGTTGTACGTAGGCGTACAAAGGTACCCTGCCCCTTTTCATGTACCAAGTTTAGTGATATCGGCAGGATCATAAAAAAGATAGCAAATAATGTCCAAGCAGGAATATTATGTTGTACAGAATTAGGTAATTCTATCGCACCCTTCAAAGAAGGATTAATTTGTTCGTAGGCAACAAAACTCTCTCGCTTAAAAGATCCAATGCTTTGGGTAGTACCCAAAGCCTCTTCAAACGCTTTATAAATAGTTTTGGTTTCAATAGTGGCTATCAGCTTATCAATCGAAAACATTACAGAGCTGCGAAAGGTTTCTTGTGTAATGGGATCAAAATAAATACGGACTGTTTTTTTTGAAAGTTTTTGAGGAACTTCAATAGTATCAGCTGTTAATTCTTCACCCTGCAGTTCTGCCAGAATTTTATCGATATTATCTTTGATCTGTGCATTCAGATCTGTACTTAAGCCTTCGGGTATCACAATAGCCAGTTGATAGTCTCCTGAAGCAACTAATGCTTCTGCCTTTGCTTCTGACAATGCTTTTTGATTATAACTAGTAATCGGATTAAGAAAGGGTAAACTATCAAAACGCCTATTGATTTCTGTAGAAAGTTCACCTTTATCATGATCCACTAACAAAATATCCATCGTACTTCCGGAAACGGACTTAAAGGTAGCATCCTGAATTAACGTGATGGTGATAACCAGTACAATCGGCATCAAAAACAAAATAATTAACCCTCCAGGATCCCTTAGTAATAAAAGTGTTTCCTTATATATTGAGGCAATTAGTTTACGCATAATCTCTAAGTTCTTTTCCTGTTAAGGTTATAAAGACGTCTTCCAGATTTCTAGCATCCTTCGTAGAGTTTATCAGATTTTCAGGGGTGTCATCAGCTATGATACGACCCATGTCTATAATACCTACCCGAGTACATAATTCTTGCGCTTCTCTCAAGTGATGAGAGGTATAAATTATCGTAGTGCCCTCAGCATTAAGAATTCTCAACTGTTCTGTGATTGCTTTTTTTGACTGAACATCTACTCCAACGGTGGGCTCATCCAAAAAAAGTAATTGCGGATTATGAAGAATACCGGCAATAAGATTGATTCGTCTTTTCATTCCGCCAGAAAAAGTTTTGATTTTTTTATTAGCAAAAGATAGTAAGCCCATTGCCTCAAGCAGAGATCCTATTCGTGATTGTAGTTCAGTTTTTGAGAGTCCGTACATACTCCCAAAATATTGTAAATTCTCTTTTGCAGTAAGCGATGGATATAAGGCATATTCTTGTGGTACCACCCCAATTAATTTTTTTACCTCCTGTAAGTTTTCATTTAGTGGGTTTCCATTTATATAGACCGTTCCCGAAGAAGGATGTAGTAAACCGCATAAAATTGATATCAACGTAGTTTTACCGGCGCCGTTAGGTCCTAACAATCCAAAAACTTCATTTTTGTAAATCTTGAGATTGACAGTATCTAATGATTTGAAATCTGCACCACGATATTGTTTTGAAATACCCTCTATATGTACTATCGGATCCGGCATATTATAACGTACTAACTGCTTTTTTTAATTCCTGATAGAAGGCCTTTTCCTTTAAAGCAATAGTTTCAAGCTTATCTGCAACCTTGTTATAGGCATCAGTCTCTTTACTTCTATTTTTATATAATCTGGAAGCATCAATAGCAAAATCTCTCCATAAGTCCCCAATAGCTGTCATTTCTCGGGACAGTTCATTGAGTCTTGGCAGTGCCAATATTTGTGAAGCTTCTTGTAGAAAAGCCGCATAAATAAATCGAAAACCGCCGCCACCGGTACCAATTTCCTCTTGCATTCGTACCAATTGACCTAAGTAATGATTAGTTTTTTTGACTCCGATTTTGTTAGGCCAAGTTCTTATTTTTTTAGAAACGTAAAGTATCCCTTTAACACCAACCACAGGAACCGGTGCTAACATATGTTTGCAGGTTTGCTTGATACCTTTGACAATTGCCTTTTCCAACTTGAACTTCTTAGGAAGTGCAGTTGGGTAGTAAATATGTCCTTTAGGAGCAAATGCCCCTTTTGCGAATCGTACTTTCTCTAATTCCTTTACTGTAAGTGTAGTTACTTCGGGCATTACGGGATCACTAATCAAATAAGTGTCCTCTTCTTTACCATAAACCACTAAGTTATGTGCGTTGAAGTGAAAGCGATACTCATCAGGAAAATAGGTGAGATTATAAACGCCTACCTGTAACCCTACCGGATTGTTTTGCGCCAGTTCCCGATCTAGAACCTGCTGCGCTTTACTTTTAGATTTGAATTTAATGCGTTTTATTTTAAATCCAAGACGTTTACTAACTCTTGAAAAAATAAAACCTGGTACAGGTCTAAAACTGAATGCCGGTGCAAAATTTACTTTTATGAACGGTAAGTAGATAAAAAAAGCACCCGATCCAATACCGAATATCATTGGCTCACTTAATTCTAATCCATTATGATGCAATAAGTTAGACACCACTCCATTCTCACAATGTGCAGATTGATTATGCTGAAAATCTATTTTCAAACTTTTGGGTTTTTTAATTCTGATACAGAAATATCAAAAACTTCTGCGTATTTCTTTAACGTACGTTTTTTTAGTCGGGCAAAAACTTTAGGCCGTAAATGTCTTTTAACTTTGAATTTCCAAAACCCAACATAACTAGCCAAAATGGTAACATCCATTCTGTGTAGCTCCATATAATAGGCAATTGGACTTGCGGTTCCAGCCAAAAGTGCCTCTTTGGTTTCCTTAAGTCGTTCTTCGATAAGCTCCAAAGATTCGTTTAACACCTTATTCTTAGTTTCCCAACCAGAACTGAGTGTTTTGTCATAATTTCCTTGCTCATCAACCGCATACACCACTTCTTTAATGTTTACTTTAGACAAGCAACTTTCGTCTTGTGGCACCTCATTCTTTTTCATACGTACGATTTATTGATCAACAATAATAGTTTTCATTTCTGATGAAGCTAATAAAACCTCATTTTTGTCACGTACTTCAATAGTAACCAACGTAACTTGCATAATTTCGGCTACTATCGTTACTGTAGTTATAATTTCATCTCCTATTTTAGGGAGTTTAAAAATAGTCGCATGTTTTATTGATCCTATAAAACCTGTTTTGGGCTTTTCGTTTTTACCTTTATTCAAGAAACCTCGATACCCTCGATGCAACGCTATGGACTGTGCCATATTTTCGACCAAGCCGCCTTCTGTAAAATGTGATCCATTACAGAGAATATTATCTGAAGTTATGGTGAAGCCTGATACCACACTATCTTCACTATAATCTAACATTTTGTCAATCATAACGAAAGGATCTTTTTGAGGAATTAATTTTTTGATTAACTCTCGATCGGCACTATGGGATATATTGGTCATATTTTTCATTAGCAAACAGTCAGTAAACTATAAAAATACGAAAAACGGCCGCTTTCAGGTACAGCAACAAGCAAACGATCTCCTTTCTTTAACTTACCGGAAGTAACCAGCGCGTCAATAATCAAATAAATTGAGGCAGAACCGATGTTCCCCACATCTGCCAAGTTCGTGAACCATTTTTCATTCGGGATGACGATACCTGCATCCTGCATTGCTTCTTGTAACTTATCTCCAAAGTAGAACGAAGAAATATGCGGAAGAAAATAATCTATAGTTGAAACATCAACCTGTTTTTTTTCTAATACATCTTTAAGACTTTCAACCCCTTTTTTTGAAACGAATTCATCAAGAATTTTTACATCTTGTTTTAATGAAAATATAGATTCATTAAGCCAGCTCTCAGGTTCATATTCACTCCAGGGCTTTAGTGATCCGTCTTCCATCTTATCTCCACCGGCATACATACACGCTTCTAATTCATTTGCATACGAATATGCCTGCATCCATTCAATTCGCAACGGGAATTCACCTTTAGGCTCATTTTCTAATAAAAAAGCACCAGCACCATCTGAAAGCATCCATCTTAGAAAGTCTTTCTTAAAGCCCACTACCGGTTGCTCTTCAAGACTTTTTAAATTCTCAACTTCTTTATCAAATTTATGTCCTTGCATCCAAGTAGATACTCGCTCTGACCCGGTACAAATCGCGTTGTTCTTATCATCAGCTTTAATTGCCAAATATCCATATTTGAGGGCACTCATACCCGAACAACATACTCCTGATGCCGTGTTTAATTCAATATTCTCTACATCCATCAACCCGTGCACCATTGAAGCGTGGGCTGGCAATAAATTATCCGGAGTCGATGTACCACAGGATAATAATTCTATTGAAGTAGGAGCTATAGTTTCTTCAAGTAGATTTTGAATCGCAGCAGCAGTGATATCTGCATTATTATGTGTACTGTTCCCCGCTTCATCTAAGGCGTAATACCGCGTTACAATTCCATTATTGCGCAACACGATTCTTCTAGCCCGTGACGTCTGTCCGTCAACAAAACCTAACTTAGATTCCATCTCATCATTAGTCACAGGTTTATTGGGTAAAAAATGTGCTGTTTTGGTAATATAAACTTCTTTCATAAATGTATTCCTATCTTAACCTTACCGATTGATAGTATTTTTTATCTCTTTTTATTTTTCCGTAAAGTGGTAAATAAGTCAACAAAAATATAATAAAAACGATAGGTACTACTATCCAAATGGCAAATAACAAGTAATAATTAAAAACTTTCAGCAAACGAGCTCTGCGGATTTCTGATTTTTGTCCGGTATGATAAATAATCTTCGACCATTTATCAAAAACTCTGTTTCCTCCCTGATCTGATCGAATTAAAAAAGGTTTGACCACTACACCCCCAACACTTACGATATCTTCTTGCAAAGTGGCGAACTCTGCTTTCTCAATGTATTTTTTTAAAATTTCCCCAAATTTATCAGCGGATTTAATATCTGTCTCAGAGACTCCAGGTTTTGGGAAAAAGCCCAGATATTTTGTTTTCTTTCCTCCCATCATCCAGTGTACAATAGTAATGACACTGATATGATTTACATGTCTATCTACAAAAGCTATATTGCCGACCAACTTAGCATTTATTTTAAATAAAAGCTTTTTTATTTTTTCCTGAGCTAAGATCCACATATTACGGGACCCATTGACAGTAACTACCGGGGTGTTTTCGAGAAGTACTCTGGCTTCTTCACTTTTTAGGAAAGAATTTATGGGAATAGATGGAGATAGATACCAAACAGTGTATCCAAGAATTATCAAATCAAATTTTGTATCTTTTATATGCTGAGGAAGTGGTTTATTAGGTTTGGTTTTTTGTAAAAAGGTTTCTGGAAATACCTGAAAAAAATCTTCTTTTTTCCATGGAAACTTATAGGGTTGCTCAGGTTCAATTGCATGAAAAACCACGTTCATGTCTGCGCTCTCAACTAATGGTTTTGCCAAGTTAGATAATATTTCCCTGAGCTGACCACTTTGACTATAATACAGTATTAAAATATTTTTCATTTACTTGTTAGATATATCATCCCAATAATCATAGTAATTAAACCACTGGAGTGGATATTTTTGAAGCATTACCTCAAGATTTCTTAAATACTCCTTTAGAACGTGTCTGGGGCGAATGGGTGTTTCTTTAAAAATAGGAGTTCTGGCGTATAAATTATAGTTCTTACCCCTTCCTTTCATTATATACATAAAAAGAATTGGTATTTTCTTTCTTGCTGCCAACTTAAAAGGTCCTGAAGGAAATTTAGCAGACTTCCCTAATAACTCTTCTTCCAGAAACTGAACACCTTCCACATAGCGATCTGAAGCAAAAATGATAACTTCATTATTGGATAATGCATCATTCATTTCAAAGATATGTGACATATCAGGTTTTATCACAATAAAATTCATTTTCGTATCTTGAGAGACTGCTCCTACGTACTGTTTTATTTGCTCATTTTCCTGATCGGTAACAATCAAATTAATAGCAGTTCCATTAAGATCAAAATCGTCAAAAAAGTAGCGTGCAATATTAAAACTACCTATATGCGCACTGAAAATAACACCACCGTCCCCTTGATCAATCAGAGCTTGCATTCGTTCTCGACCATCATGATTGAAAACAAATTTTTCTCTCAAACCGAAAGAAATAGCAGTACGATCAATTAAGGTTTGACCAAAAACAAAGTAATTTTTATAGATACTAACAATAGACTTAAAGAATGTATAGTTAAGCCTTTGTCTAAAATAATAATAACTGGTGCGGGTTGACGTGTATGAGAAAATCACGTAATAAGCAGCTACGAATATAAGAACTGAATACGCAGCCTTAAGACCAAAATTCTTGATTAATGCAATAAAAATTTTATACCCTAAGGGTGTTCCCTTCGCTTTACCCTGCCATTGCGCCATAATTAAGCATTCACTTTTCTCTCTATGAGTTTATAAAAGTCCTGAAAACTTTCTATCCCTACGAAATCTTCACCAACTAATTTTACTCCGAACGTTGCTTCGATTGCAACCACTAAATCTACATAATCAAGACTATCCAGATCCAATGTTTCTTTCAGGTTTGCTTCTGGAGAAATCTCATCAGATTCTACTTCGAATTCTTCTATCAGAAATTCATCTACTTTCTCAACAATAACACTTGTTTCCATCATCCTTAGTAATTTTTTCCTATCCTAAACTTTTTTTATAACAATTGCCGAATTTGTTCCCCCAAATCCAAATGAATTCGACAAAAATACATTTATTTCTTTATCTAACGTTTTGTTTGTAAGATTTAACTTAGCAGAATCCTCGTCGGGATGTTCCAAATTTATGTTAGGTGCTATAAAAGAATTGTTCATCATTATTAAAGAATAAACAATTTCACTGGCTCCTGCCATCCAACATTCATGCCCTGTCATTGACTTAGTAGAACTCACATAAGGTTTTGACTTACCAAACACTTCGTCTATTGCCTTTGCCTCATTAGCATCACCAATGGGTGTTGACGTAGCATGCGCATTCACATAATCTACCGCTGCCGGATCCATTGCTGCTTGCTCAACAGCTCTCTTCATAGCTCTGGCCGGACCTTCTTGGTTAGGCGTCGAAATATGATCTCCATTTGAAGAAAAACCATAGCCTACAATTTCTCCTAAAATAGTTGCTCCCCGAGCTATTGCACTCTCATAACTTTCTAAAAAAAGTGAAGCACCACCACCGCTTGGGACTAAACCGTCACGCTTTGTATCAAATGGACGAGATGCTTGTTGAGGCTGCTCTTCATTAACCGAAAAAACACCTAAGCCATCAAAACTACCAAAGGCATATTCATTTATTTCTTGTGCGCCCCCGCAAATGACATAATCCTGAAGCCCTTGTTTGATCAAAAGATACCCCATTCCTACTGAATGTGATCCACTGGCACAGGCCGCGCTAATTGTGAAGTTTATACCTTTCAATTTAAATACGGTAGACAAATTCATGGTCACCGTAGAATTCATCGATTTAAAAACACCTCCTGATCCAACCAGGGTCGTATCTTTTTTAACTCGTATTTTGTCTATAGCTTCCATCACAGACTCCGCCGTACTGTCATTTCCAAACAAAATACCAATTTCTTTAGTGTCCAAAAATTCCTGATCAACACCTGCTTGATCAAAAGCTTGTTTTGTGGCGATATAAGCATATTCTGACTCAGACCCAAAACTTATTCGTTGTCGTCTACTTAACTCTTTCTTAAGATCCGGTTTTGGCACAGTACCCGTTAACGCTGAACGGTATCCAAAATCCTTACGCGCCTGATCATAGACAATTCCGGATTTCCCTTCATACAGAGACTCCTTTACTTCGTCGACATTTTTACCTATGCACGAATAAATCCCCATACCTGTGATTACAACTCTGCGCATACCTTAAGAATAGATTCCACCATTTATATTTACTATTTCGCCTGTGATATATGATGCTTTTTTTGAAGCTAAAAAAGACACCAAATCCGCCACTTCTTCTGCTTCTCCAAAACGATTTGCAGGTATCATACGTTTTAAATCTTTCTCATCCATCTCGGCGGTCATATCAGTTTTAATAAAACCCGGAGCTACTGCGTTCACAGTAATTTTACGTTTTGCAACTTCTTGAGCCAATGCTTTTGTTGCACCTACTAATGCACCTTTTGCAGCAGAATAATTGGTCTGTCCGGGTGTGCCCTTTACTCCTGAAACAGATACAACATTGATTATTCGTCCATATCTATTGCTAAGCATTTTTTGAATCAAGTGATTCGTTACGTTATAAAAACCATTAAGACTAATATCCACAACTTGATGCCAATCTTCAGGTTTCATCCACATAAACAAACCGTCCCGTGTAATTCCAGCGTTGTTAATTAGGACTTCTATTAACGCATCGGGATGCTCTGACATCCAAGTATCAATCGCTGTATGTACCGCTTGTTGATCTGAAACATCAAACTTAAGCAGGTCACAAGTTCCTCCGGCATCCTCTATGGCAGCTTTTGTGTTATTTGCAGCTGCATCATTTGATTGATAATTCAATACTATCGGATACTCTAAATCGATAGCTAATTTAAGAGCTATTTCTCGTCCAATACCCCTGGATCCACCCGTTACTAAAGCATATTTCATTCTCGAATATTATATTTTTTCAAAATAAGTTACAAATGTACTTATTGAGAAATTGAATTTAAGATTTAATTAACAACCGCCAAAAGAAAATGGAAATTTAACACGTCATAACTTCTTAATCTGTGTTAGCCTAATTTTTGCTAAAACGTTCCCTTATTCTTTTTATAGAAGCTAAAATTATATCGCAGGATTATTTTTCAAATAGTCCTTTACATTTTGTACAAAAGGATACGTAATATAATCTTTTGTAAAAGGAGGCACAATCTCTTTTATATCCTTTACCAATTTCTTAGTTTTTGACGACAATTTAGAACCAAAGTCTAAAAATTCTAAGGCTTGCACTATAGTCATGACCTCGATAGCTAACACCTCATAGGTGTTTTCTATAACAGTTTTCGTCACATTGGCCGCATTAGTCCCCATACTCACGATATCTTGATTATCGTTATTGTTTGGGATACTGTGCACATACATTGAGTTTGACAGCATTTGATTCTCAGCCGTTGTTGAGACAGCTGTAAATTGCACACCCTGCATACCAAAATTGAAACCAAGTTTCCCCAGATTCACAAATGGAGGTAAAATATCGTTAAGCTTAGAGTTCAACAGGTAGTTCAACTGTCTTTCTGCCAGCATAGACATTTTGGTGGTAACCAATTTTAGTTTATCCATTTCCAACGAAACATAATCTCCGTGAAAATTTCCCCCATGGTATACATGCTTTGTCTTTACATCTATAATTGGGTTGTCATTTGCTGAGTTTAATTCTTCAATAAGAATTCGACCTACATGTTTTATCGTATCACTAACGGGACCTAATATCTGCGGTACACAACGTAGGGAATAGTATTCCTGTACTTTTTCTTTGAAGTATAAGTCTTCGGTTTGCCCCGAATACAAATGTTCTGTTCGATCACGAGTCAATTTACTATCTGCAAGATGCGCACGCATTTTTTCAGCGACCTCTTGCTGTCCAATATGCAGTTTGCTATGATTAAGCTCTACTGATAAATGATCATCGTAAGCTTCAACTATTTCATTAATCGCCGAAGAACAACAGATCGACCAATCCAATAATTTTTGCGCATTGATCACATTCACAATTCCTATCCCGGTCATAGCAGAAGTTCCATTCATTAGAGCAAGTCCCTCTCTAACTTTGATTTGAATCGTGTCAATCCCCAATTCTTTAAAAACATCTTGGGTCTCACGTCTTTCTCCTTTATAAAAAACCTCTCCTTCACCGATTAAGACGAGTGCTAAGTGTGCTAATTGAACCAGATCACCACTAGCTCCAACGCCACCATGTTCAAAAATTAATGGTGTAATATCATGATTAATCAGGTCTTGTAATCGCTCCACAACCGAATGATGTACTCCCGACTTACCTAAAGACAACGTATTAAGTCTAGCCAACATCAGCGCTTTAACGTAAGCCGGTTCCATGGCTTTACCCGTTCCGGAAGAGTGACTACGTATTAGATTAAATTGAAGTTCGATTCTATCTTTATCATCAATTTTATATTGCGCCATTGGCCCAAAACCTGTATTCACTCCGTAAATAACTTTATTTTCAGAAAAAGACAACAGAAATTCATGACTTTCCTTCACTCTATTGAGGACAGCGTCGTGTATCGTTACATTTTCGTTTTCAAAAATGACCTTTATAAAGTCATTAATTTCTAATCTTTTACTTGGTTCTAACATCGTTATTTGGTAATTTTTTTCGATAAAACGTAGAAATTTGGAGATTACTCTCTATTTTTACGATGCCAAATGTAATGTATTTAATGTAGCTGAAAAAATCATGAAAAAAGAAATTGTCGATGTTCTTGTAATTGGTGCCGGTCCCTCAGGAAGTGTTAGCGCAGCTTATCTTCAAAAAAACAACATCAATGTCAAGGTGGTCGAAAAATGTAAGTTCCCGAGATATCAGGTTGGAGAAAGTTTAATTCCGCGTTGTATGGATAATTTTGAAGAAGCAGGATTGCTGGATTGTCTGACAAAACAAGGATATCAAAAAAAATATGGAGCACGTTTTATAAAAGATGGAGCTCATGGAACTTTTGATTTCAGCAAAAAACATGGGGAAGGTTGGGACTGGACATGGCAAGTACCCCGAGATCATTTTGACAAAACACTTACAGATGAATTAACCGCACAAGGTGTGCCGATAGCTTTTGAAACTGAAGTGAAAGATATCAAGTTTCATGATGAGTATTCAGTAACTCGTGTACAACATACCGATGGAACTGAGACTGAAATTACAGCAAAATATATCATTGACTCCAGTGGATTCGGACGCGTAATTGCCAGACAATTAGGTCTCGAAGCTACACCAAAAATCGCAGAACACGGTTCGATTTTTACTCAGGTGAAGGATGTAAATCGTCCTGAAGGATCAGAAGGAACATTGATAACTTTTGAGATTATTGAGACCGAAGTATGGTTCTGGTATATTCCATTTTCTAACGGAAATACAAGTATTGGTTTTGTAGGCCCCATGGAATGGATGAATAAATTTAAAGGTTCAAATAGTGAAGTTTTATCACAAATGATGGAAACATCGATATATTATAAAGAACAATTTAAAGATGTACCTTACTTATTTGAACCCTACAAAGTGGCGAACATAGCTAAAAATGTTACCAAACTATATGGCAAAGGCTTTGTATTAACCGGAAATAGTGCAGAGTTTTTGGATCCTGTGTTTTCATCTGGGGTTTCTTTTGCTACTGAATCGGGATTAAAGGCGGCAAAATTAGTAATTAAAGAACTAAACAACGAAGCGGTAGACTGGGAAGAAGATTTTGTTACCTATATGAAAAAAGGCGTGGATGTCTTCTCTACCTATGTTAAAGAGTGGTATAGCGGTAACTTGCAAAAAATCATTTTTCATAAAAATAGCAACGAAGTTATTAAAGAACAAATTTGCGCAGTATTAGCAGGTTATGTATGGGATGAAACTAATCCTTTTGTCAAAAAGCACAGTCGACTTATCCGTAATGTAGCTAAGCTGATAGAGATGGAAGAAAAAATGACGGATTAATAGTATTGAATACTACTGAGAATGTTATTATAAACTAAAAAAAACGGGGGCTTAAAAAGCTCCCGTTTTTTTTAGTTTATATAGTTCAGGCACAACTAAACTTATCTTTACTTTTTAGTATCAGCTCGCTCAACTTTTACCAACAGATTACTTTTTTTACCATCAAACACTTCAATAATAAGATCTCCGTTAGCTAATAATGGAGCTTTGCTAAGCAACATGCTTTCTAGTCTGGAGTTTCGTATATCACTTCCGGTTAAGATCGGTTCTTTGAATACCTCACCTGTTGTGTCATTAATCACATAGGAGGTCAAGTATAGGAATTCCTTTTTATCATCATAGTATTTTTGGGGAAATTCATCAAAAGACCTTTTAAGGTTGGTAAAATCATCTACAAAAAACAAATAATGCTTTCCGTTAGTTTTAAAGTTTTTATAAGACATACTACCTTTACCTCTGATCCCTATTTGATACTTTGGCAGTTTATGCATCCATACCATCTGTGAGGAAGCAGAAACTTTAAACGATAGAATATCTCTGTAATAGTATCTGTAGGTAGTTCTCGAACCAGACGAACTAGAGGTAGTTTGTGAAGTTACATACCGTTGTTCTCCTAAAACAACAAAACTACCGTCAGGGTTAAAAATGATGTCATTTACTTTTATATTTTCAAAATCTTTTTTATCATCACCTTTTTGAGTTCCTTCGTTAACACGAGTTTCTCGCTGTGCAGCTAATTCTACCAGTTTTTCATTTGGAAAATCAGCCTTTATTATATTTCCAAAGACTCCCTCTTCTGATAAACGTCCTGAAAACACACCATTTATTTCGTCCTGTGAACTCGTATTACTGTAAAATCCGGATACACGTACCAAACCGGTAATGTCTTTGGTTATTACAGCGTCCTGTACTAAATTAACGCCTAAATCAATTTTACTTTTAGTAAACTCCTTATCCTCTTCTCCTATCTTAAATACTTCTGTTCTAAAGTTACTTTTCAATTTATCTTTATCAGATGATGATGAGATAAAAATTGAAGCAGTCATATAAAAGTTACCATCATCATCAATAGCAAAATCTTCGTTAAGCATATGCTCTGACGGATACGGTAATGTGATTTTGCGTTTCCATAAAAGTGACAAATCAGCATTATAGATGGCAACCCCAATCTTGTCAGCTTTTTCACCACCGGTTTCTACTCTGAATAAAACAAGTACCTTACTGCCATCAAATGATTTTTTAAACACAAATTTATTGATTCTTCCGCCTGCATCAAATCCATAGGTACTTACAAAACCAAAATCTCGATCAATGTTTTCTTTGTCTGTGACTAATTGTATCGGCTTCTGCGCTGCCACCCCGGTGACAGAAATTTGTTGTGCATAAGCTTTATCCTTAATAGTATAAAAAACTACTGCCTTACCGTCCAGTTCCATAACGGATTGAAAATCGCCCTTATCTTCAATAATCTGACGCTTCTTGACATCTTCTTTCAGGTCTTGTAAGGAAAAACGCTGAATAGTCATATCCTTTCTTCCCTTTTTGATGGCGACCATACGCTGACCGGAAGCCACAAAATAAGTTCCCATGTTTTTTATTCGCTTATACTTTTCACCCATGCTGAAATTAAAATCTTCAGACAGTATGGGTTTTTGCGAAAACATACAGCTTGTCACAATAAACATAAGTAAACAGAAAAATCTAGGTTTTAGACAATATTGCATAGTATTCATAGATAAGCATCTTAGGTTAAGGTTCTACAAATATAAAATACTTATTGAATATGATGAAGTATGCTGAACTTTAAATCAATTAGTAATAGTGTGATTGATATTATTTTTTTATCTTGAATAAAACTGATTTTCAATTATTTAAAATAAAATTCAAATAAACACAAAAATAATGCAGTAAAAGGCTTGCATCATACTCTCATAAAAACTACATTTGCATCCGCATTTGAAACAGTAATGCGACGTTCTTTACAAACAATTATTGGAGAGGTGCCAGAGTGGTAATGGAGCAGATTGCTAATCTGTCAACGCGTAAGTGTTGCCAGGGTTCGAATCCCTGTCTCTCCGCAATAATTTTTGATTATTTCAGTTTCGGGGTGTAGCGTAGCCCGGTTATCGCGCCGCGTTTGGGACGCGGAGGTCGCAGGTTCGAATCCTGCCACCCCGACTTTTACAAGTAGTTACGGGCTCGTAGCTCAGCTGGATAGAGCACCTCCCTTCTAAGGAGGCGGTCATAGGTTCGAATCCTATCGGGCTCACAAAAAGTCTTACTAGAAATAGTAAGACTTTTTTGTTTTCATACACCTTATTAGAGTTTTCAATTCCACACTAAGATTCTGTGAAACAAAAAAAACACCTATTAAAGAGGTGTTTTACATAAGAAGTCATTAATTCTATTCTTACGGCATCACTACAGTGTCAATGGCATGTATCACTCCATTAGAAGCTTCAACATCTGTCATGACAACTTTAGACGTGGTTCCTTGTGAATCGGTAAGGATCACGCTTCCATCTTTTATAGTAGCTGTTAACTGACCTCCTTGCACTGTATTTACCATGTAGGATCCGTTGTTATCATTAATAGCTTGTATAAGGTCAGCGGCACTAATGCTACCAGATACCACATGATATGTTAGTATCTGAGATAGTTTCTCTTTATTTTCTGCCTTTAAGAGACCATCTACCGTTCCTTCAGGTAATTGATCAAAAGCTGAGTTTAGCGGTGCAAAAACGGTAAAAGGTCCGTCTCCGTTAAGAGTATCTACCAAGTCAGCCGCTTTTACTGCCGTCACTAAAGTTGTAAACTTATCGTTTGAAGAAGCTACGGAAACAATTGTAGACTTTTCTTGTAGAGGCGTCGACAGATCTTCTGAAACTACATTCGTCTCCTCTTTCTCCATCTCCTCTTTCTCTGTTTCTTTCTGCTTAGTATTGTTTGCGCAAGCTATAGTAAAAAGAAATATACTCAATGCACATATTGTCATTATCTTTTTCATAATCTTTTTTTTTATAAAGATAAATATAAAGTGTTCTTCTCTATAGCTATCAATTTTTAAACTTTAGTTAAATTATTGATTATGAATTAATAGGAAGTTTACATTTCTAAAAAACTGAAGCAAAAAAGAGCAAAGACTCACTAATTTATGCCAATATGACAGCTAACAATAATTTGTCAGACCGATTCACCTTACCAACAGCTTTTTATAGGTAAGTTTTGAAAGAAGAAGGAAGAATGATTCAAAAATAAAATTAAATGGAATCAATATGTGGATGCAGGATGTCGTATTCAATTTTTTTGGATATCAAATTCTTAAAGAAGTCCATACTCTCAGCAAGTTTATCGTCCTTGGTTAAATTAACAAAACGACCTTGTGCGTGAATACTTATCACCTGTCTATCATACAAATAAAATTGATAATACGGAACTATCCAAATACATTGGGCAGTACTAGACTTAAGCGTCATGATTATACCTTTAGTTCTAAGCTCAATAGTAGCCTGAACCTTTAGTTCTTGCCCACCAAGTAGCGTACCTATTTTAGGGCTAAGTTGTTCAACAACAAAAGAACGCGATTTTATTAAGTCTGAGGTCATTCGTTTAAACAAGTTAAAACGAGCACCTACTTTATTATTAATTATTTTTCGCTCTTTGTCATTAAGACGTTTGGCTGATATTAACATCTATATAAACATTTAGTGCCTCAACTAAAAAGAGTTGGGCACTATTTATCAAAGACCTTAAAGATCTTAAAGATCTTATATTAGAAAACATTACGCATCTAAACTGTGCTGGATCCTTTAAGGCGTTTTTCTATCTTTTTTTTCTTGGCGGTCAAGAGTTTCATTAAATCCATAATCTCAGGATCTTTATTCTCCTTATACACGTCATTGAGACTCAAAATTAACTCTTTGGCCTCTCTTGAAGCTGACACTCTATCACTTGTAGACATATTGCTCATACTTCGACTTTCGAATTCTAAAGCTTTTTCTATTAAACTCACACAAAAATTTTTAATAAACATACAAAATCGTTCACTTAGAACAATCAAAGTTTAAACAAAATTAACATTGTTCACTCATTTTTCATTCCAACCTTGGTAGTACTACTACCGGGAAAGCTAAACTTTAATTGCTGAACACTTAGTATACATTCAACAATAATGCCATAACCAATAAAAACTCACATTTATTGAGTTTATCCAAAATTCGATAATTTTGAACAGTAATAATTTACTTCGCCAATTCGCAAATACTTTTTGCAAACAATTTTATCGCGAAGAAGAATAAATTACTATTTTAGCTTAAAACCACTAGATATATGAACACTGATAAAACAAAAACCGAGGCATTAGTAAACAAGTGCATTCAGCATTGGGATGCTTTGATGGAGGATGAAAGGTTCAAAGCTTTTTATTATATGAAGATGACGCAAACCCTCAATATGGATATTGATGAAATTTTTGAAAAAGCATTAAAGGCTAAAGATTTATAAAGATTAACCCGCTTGCAAAAAATTATTTTTAACCATCCGTGCGTTATACCGGGTGAGCAGCATATTTTTTACGGTGTCAAGATCAATGCTTACCTTTTGAAGCTGATCTATTTTTTTCTTTAAGCATCCTTCCTGTAATTTGATTTCATCTTCTAAACGAGCATCAATATCTTGCTCCAGCGCTTTTAGGACGTCTTCATCTAAGTATTTGCTTTTATCTTTAAGTTTGTTTTTGGCTATTTTCTTTTTCATCCTCAATCCATTGAATCAATTATTTTAACAGTTTCTATTGTATACTCTGTGGCATCCTCCTCCTTGATGTATTTCCCTTTAATAGTAATTGCTATATGACGCGTTAGCTTTTTAATATTTTGAATTAGAACTTTCTTTTCCTTATTTAAAAATTTTATTAAATAAAGTGTAAATACCAAGAAAACAAAAACCAAAATACAGAATCCAAAGGCGTACACGTGTAAAAGAGCATCGTCCAAATGGTAGACATCAGGATATATTACCCAATAGAGTTGAATAAAATAAAAATAAAGTGGCACGAAGTATACAAATTTATAAGGCTTCAACATTGCCCCAAAGCATAAAAACATCGGAGATAAAGTTTGACATAAAACCCACAACATAGTTTGTACATCAGAAAAACCAAAGGTCTCTTCTATTCCAAAAGTGGAAATTTTATCTGTAAATAACATAGCTCCTGATAATATGATAAACGAAGAAGCAATTAGCCCTTGTAAAGTGCCACTTTTATTTTCATTAAAATTAGCCCTTTGGTCGAGAAACCCGGTTCTTATCAACTTGATAAATTTCGTACTCATTAATTTCTGAAGTTTCTTCATTTAATTCTGATTTTTCACAAGAGATAAACAAGGCTCCTACTGCGAATACTGTAATTAATTTTTTCATGATGTTTGTTTTTTAAGATTAGTCTTAAAAATATCAAGCAATCATGGAAGTTTATCTTAATTTAACATAAAAACTAAGATAATACAAATATATGACAGCTAGCCCCTTAAATGCATACGGGAAACCCACAAAGTTTTTACCGTAATACTTGTTATTACAGCGAAATATAAAATTCCATTTGAAGCCTTTTTTTACTATCCTGCCTAACATATGATATTAATCATTGTATACTTATCTAGTGTCAAATACATTTGAACTATTAAAACTGTATCATGAAAAATATTCTGCTGCTCACTGATTTTTCCGAAAATTCTGAAACTGCAATACACTATGCCTTGCAATTACACCAGGGAGAGTCTTGTAATTTTATTCTTTTACACGTTCAAAAAGCTTCTAATTATACTAGCGACGATCTTATGGTTTCGCAAGCTACAACAAGCGTTCACACTTCGATATTAGGTGAGACCAAGAAAAAGTTAGAAAACATACGTCATGGATTAGAAAAACAATACACATCAAAAAAATTCTCTTTTGAGGTGTTAGTTGATTATGATTCCTTCACAGATGCTATTGAACAAGCTGTCAAAATGAAAAAAATAGCTTTGATAGTTATGGGTACCAATGGCGCTACCAATGCCAAAGAAGTGCTTTTTGGCAGTAATACTGTGAAAGTAATTCGTTCTGTATCTTGTACTGTTCTAGCTATTCCACAGCACACTACTTTCACAAAGCCTCGTACTGTCCTTTATGCTTTGGATTATTTTGAAAATTTTGATTCACTTAGTACCAATCCTCTACTCGACCTCCTTGAAAAATTTAAAAGTACTCTCAAAATTCTCAAGATAAAGGAGGACGAAACAGTTACTGAGGCTGAAAAAAATGATATTATAGCCATGAAAGAAAAATTCAGCAACGTTAGACATACTTTTCATACCATGATCAACATTCCAACCGCATTGGCTATTGAAAGCTTTGTCCAAATTATGAATATTGATATCACTGCTGTGGTATTACATGATGAGAGTTTACTAGAGCGATTCTTTAAAGGATCCGAAACTTCGAAGATTAGTTATGGATCCAAAATCCCTCTCTTAGTTTTAAAGCGTGGGAAAGTTTAATTACTATGATTTATGACATACTTATCGCTGTTTACATTTTAATTGCTAGTTTAATTGTAATCCAGCTTATCTTGAATGGTTTAAGACCAGCAAAAACTTTGGCTTGGATGCTTGCTATTTTCACTATTCCGGTAGGCGGAATTTTATTGTATTTCATTTTAGGAAGAAACCGAAGAAAGAACAAACTTATTCACTATAAGCACACAGATAAGATTAAAGCATTTGTAGAAAAATCTGTTCAGCATTGTCAACCTGTCTCTTTATTTGAGTACGAAGAGCATAAAAAGCTAATACAGTTAATTATTAATACAACCTCTTTTTTACCAATTACAGGAAATGCCTTCAGATATCTCAAAAATGGAAAAATTACCTTTGAAGCTATTTTTGAGGCATTGCGAAGTGCAAAATCCTTTATACACATTCAATATTATATTTTTGAAGATGGTGAACTTGCTGATATTTTTATTGAGATTTTTAAAATTAAAGTTAAAGAAGGCGTTCAAATACGAATACTCTACGATGCTATTGGCAGTTTGTCTCTTAGTAAAAAGTATATTAAACAATTAAAAGATATTGGTGTCGAAGTTTATAGTTTTTTACCAGTGCGATTTGGTCGTTTTCTTGCATCTATTAATTATCGAAATCACAGAAAGATAATCGTTGTAGACAATAAAATTGCATTTACAGGAGGCATTAATTTATCTGACAAATACATAAAAAATGTTTCGCTTCTCGGCATTTGGCATGATATTCACCTCGAATTAAAAGGTCCCATTGTAAATAATATTCATGCTATTTTTGCCACAGATTGGTCATTTGTATCAGAAAAAGATGATATTTTACATCCCTCCTATTTTTCTCCAACTTTACCAGTGGGTAAGGCCACAGGACAAATTGTTTACAGTGGTCCAGATTCTGAACAGAGTGCGACACAACAGTTATATTTTTCTATGATTACTGAAGCTTCGAGCTATGTATATATCGCTAATCCTTATATCATACCTGGCGAGGCGATTCTCGACGCATTAAAAGTTGCAGCTTTAAGCGGAGTTGATGTTAGATTACTACTCTCCGATAAGTCAGATAGCCGATTAGTGCGATGGTGCGTTCGTTCGTACTTTGAGGAGTTATTAGTAGCCAAAGTAAAAATTTACCTGTATCCTGATAACTTCCTGCATAGCAAAATAATCGTTGCCGATGATACCGTGGCTTCTATAGGTACCACAAATATGGATATCCGAAGTTTTGAACAAAACTATGAGGTCAATGCATTAATATATGATGATGATTTTGCAATTAGCTTGAAAGATGATTTTTTAAGGGATTGTAAAAAGAGCGCTATTATTGATTATAGTGAATTTGAAAAAAGATCGAATAAAGAGAAGATGCTCGAGGGAATTGCCAAAATGTTTAGCCCTGTCCTTTAAACGAAAGTACCATCCACCTAAAAAATTCATATGCGTTTCTCATCAAGAGAAATCAAGATTTTATGTTTTGTAACAAAAGTTACTGTGTATGCTTTAGAGAAATACTATTTTTGTGCCATAATACAACAAGTTTAATTCAAGTGCTTTGACCAATTATCAGTCTAGAGTGCCCAAAAATATATACTTATGAATATTGAACAAATTTATACCGGATGTTTGTCGCAAGGTGCTTACTATATAGAAAGTCAAGGAGAAGTAGCCATTATCGACCCTTTGCGTGAGGTGAAACCTTATATGCTAAAGGCTGAAAATGATAAAGCAAAAATAAAATATATTTTTGAAACTCATTTTCATGCAGACTTTGTTAGTGGACATGTAACACTGGCCAAAGAAACCGGAGCTTCTATAATCTATGGCCTCAACGCAAATCCTACTTTTGAAGCCATTATTGCAGAGGATGGACAAGAGTTTAAACTTGGTAATATCACAATAATAGCGCTTCATACTCCTGGTCACACCATGGAAAGTACGACCTATTTACTCCGTGATGAAAAGGGGAAAGATCATGCAATTTTTAGTGGAGACACATTATTTTTGGGAGATGTAGGCAGACCAGATCTCGCTCAAAAAGCCGCGCATTTGACTCAGGAGCAACTTGCCGAAACTTTATTTGACAGTTTACGCAATAAAATTATGCCGCTTGCCGACGATGTAATAGTATATCCTGCACACGGTGCCGGATCTGCCTGCGGGAAGAACATGATGAAAGAGACCGTAGATACGTTGGGTAACCAAAAGAAAATGAATTATGCACTACGTGCTGATATGACAAAAGAAGAATTTGTAAAAGAAGTAACTGATGGTTTACTACCACCACCACAATATTTTCCTTTAAATGTAAAAATGAACAGAGAAGGCTACGCAGATATAGATCAGGTTATCAAAAAAGGTACGACTGCTCTCCATCCAGACACTTTTGAAGCCATGGCTAATGAGGCAGGTGCAATTGTATTAGATGTACGTCATCAAGATGAATACGTCAAAGGACATATCCCCCGCTCTATATTTATTGGTATCGATGGTGGGTTTGCTCCTTGGGTTGGAGCCTTAATCGCCGATGTAGCGCAACCGATATTGTTGGTAGCACCAGAAGGTAGAGTTGAAGAAACAATTACAAGACTATCTCGCGTAGGATTTGATAATACTTTAGGCTATCTTGAGGGAAGTTTTGAAGCCTGGAAAAAAGCTGGTAAAGATTTTGACACTATATCATCTATTTCGGCTGAAGAGTTTAAAACAATAAAGGAAGAAGAAGAAATACCTGTTTTTGACGTGCGTAAGGATGGAGAATTTACAGCTGAACATGTTGAGCAAGCTACAAATACTCCTTTAGACGTTATTAATGAGCATCTTAGTGAGTTTCCAGATAACAAAAACTTTTATGTTCATTGTGCGGGAGGGTACCGATCTGTAATAGCCGCTTCTATTTTGAAGAGTCGTGGAATTCACAATTTGATCGATGTGGCCGGAGGTTTTAATGCAATTAAAGAAGCGGGTGTAGAAACCACAGAATATGTGTGTCCTTCAACCTTAACCTCATAAGTCTTATGGAGTCTACGTTGGATTTTGACAGAGAGAAACATTGGGAAAATATCTATAATTCCAAATCATTTAATGAGGTGAGTTGGTATCAAAAGGTCCCTGATACAAGCTTGAAGTTTATAATAGATGCTAAACTCCCAAAGTCGGCTAAAATAATAGACGTAGGTGGCGGTGATAGCTTACTTGTTGATCATTTATTGCGTTTAGGTTACCAAAACATCACTGTACTTGACATTTCGCATAAAGCAATTGACCGGGCGAAGGAACGATTAGGTATTTTGGCGTCAAAAATAACCTGGATTGTTGAAGATATTACAAATTTTAAAACTTCACAACAGTATGATCTTTGGCATGATCGGGCAGTATTTCATTTTTTAACCAGTGAACATGATGTGCAAGCATACAAAAGTACACTCAATCATACCTTGACAGAAGATGGCAAAGCAATCATAGGAACTTTTTCTGAATCCGGTCCTACCAAATGTAGTGGTATTGAAATCAAGCAGTATTCTGATACTAGTTTAAAAAACACTTTTTCGCCTGATCTCCTGGCCACTTCGTGTGCATTCTTTGATCATAACACTCCATTTAACACCAAACAAAATTTCGTTTTCTGCAATTTTAAGAAATCAACTAACAATTTATAAATACTAACTTATGAATGCTATTTTTCAACCCTGGCCATGGTATGTTTCTGGTCCTCTCATTGCCTTAGTTATGATCGTTTTATTATTGATCGGTAAGAACTTTGGGATGTCATCAAATTTACGAACCATGTGTACCCTATGTGGTGCAGATAAGGCTGCTGACTTCTTTAAGTTTGACTGGAAAGCGCAGCGATGGAATCTTATTGTGGTTGTAGGTGTAATTATTGGCGGTTTTATCGGCGCAAACCTTTTATCAGAGACCACAGCAGTTGCTATTAATCCGGATGTAATAACAGATCTTAATCAAAAAGGATTTACTAGTGCAGGTGAGGCATATTTACCCGAATTGCTCTATTCGACAACAGTCTTTTCTGATATTAAAAATTTATCACTCTTAATTTTAGGTGGCTTTTTGGTTGGTTTTGGAGCACGATACGCCGGAGGATGTACTTCGGGTCACGCAATTTCAGGACTAAGTAATTTACAGTTGCCTTCGCTTATTGCGGTGATAGGCTTTTTTATTGGTGGCATTTTTATGATCCACGTTATCTTCCCATTTTTATTTTAAGCATATGAGATCTATTTTATATTTAATTATCGGTATTTTTTTCGGAATTGTCCTATTCAAATCAGAGGCTGCCTCTTGGTTTAGAATCTATGAGATGTTTCAGTTTAAATCTTTTCATATGTATGGCATCATTGGTTCAGCCTTAGTAATTGGCGTTATTGCCATTCAGATTATCAAACGCTTTAAAGTGAAGTCTGTGTACGGAGAAATCATCACAATTCCGCCAAAGGCAAAAAGCTTTAGTCGCTATATGTTTGGAGGAGTATTATTTGGTTTGGGATGGGCATTAGCCGGTGCATGTCCCGGTCCCATTTTTGTATTAGCGGGTGCCGGATATTTACCAATTTTAGTGGTCCTACTTGCGTCTATATTTGGCACATTCATATATGGAATTCTTAAAGATAAACTTCCCCATTAATGATTATACTTTTTCTTTAATTGATGTTAGTTCATAGGGTAAAGATTGCTCAGTTTCCCAAAATGTAAATGCATTAATGGTTGTACTAGCAATATTTATTAATGCCTCATCGGTAGCAAAAGCCTGGTGAGGCGTTAATAACACCTTGGGATGTGCTATCATCTTCTTCAACATTGTATCTTTTGGAGGATGGAGCGAATGATTATAAAAAAAGATGCCATGTTCATGTTCATAAACATCTGACCCATACCATCCGATATGGTTTTTATCTAATGCATCCATAATATCAGCAGTCTTAACCACTGCTCCTCTGGCAATATTAATTAACATCACATTTTTCTTCATCAGTGCAATACATGAGGCATCAATTAAATGATGCGTGTCCGATGTCAACGGAACACTAATAATGATAATATCACTCTCAGTACATAAAGTATCCAGATCTGTATATGAAACTCCGTATTGTTTTGACAATTCCTTATTTTCAACTATATCGTTTGCAATCAATTTGCATCCAAATCCTGATAAAATTTTAACGAGGACCTTCCCTATTCTTCCGACACCCAAAATGCCCACCTTTTTTTGGAACAAATCAAATCCCACCAAATTACTCAAGGAAAAGTTATATTTTTCAACATTTTTATTGGCAATTATTAATTTTCGATTCAGTGCTAATAGCAATGCCATAGCATGTTCTGCAATAGCATTTGGTGAATAATCCGGGGTATGGCTGATGCGTATTCCCAACTTTGTAGCAGCTTTAATATTGACATTATCATAGCCCGCTGATCGTAATGCAATATATTTTACACCAAAATCTCTTAATAACTCCAAAACCTTAGCAGAACCATCATCGGCAGAAAAGATTGAAATACCATCAAAACCAATCGCCATCATAGCCGTATCGGCTGCAAGTCTTTCCGGAACATAATGTAAAGTATGATGGTCATTGTTTGCTTTTTCAAGATAAGGTATCTCAAAATCCTTGGCACTGTAAATTAAGATTTTCATAGTATATTTTTTTGGCTAATGCGTACATCTATTGCTCATTCATCAATAAAGAAAAGGTCATCGGTTTCATCTGTCTCTGCACGCATCAATACGTTTTGTTCTTTGAGGGCCCAAATCAGGACTTTTATGTAATCATTTACTGCTTTTTCTATGCGTTGCGGCTCTGTAATATCAATAGAACCTTTCCATATGGTTTCTCGTTCCCGATCGGGGCAAACGCAGTACAGCGTGGACTCTGCATGATAGATTTTGTACTCATCATAATACTTTTCATTATGATAAATGTTTTGATTATTAAAATAATCGTCCTTAAAACTGTCAAACATACGATCCATATTTTTATATGCTTGGGCCAAGGTCACCTTCTCCTCTACGCCAACGACTTTTGAAATTAATATAGCATCGAACCCTTGCTCAATCAGATTAGACTCTAAGGTAAGTAGTTCCTTTTCTGTTTTGGGATCTTCTGTATAATTGGTTTCAAAAACCTTGTAACTTGCCAACGCTTTTATACCGTTATTTTCCAGTTGATTAACCAATTTCTTTTCAAAATTTTTTCTGCTTTTTTCATCTCTTGTCATCCCTACAACTAAGACTTTTTGAGCTTCAAAGATGTCGATATCCGGATGCTTCCAATTCTCAATAAGTTCACTGGAATTACAGCCTGAGAAGAGGATTCCGAAAAGTAATATCAAAATATGTTTAAAATTAATCATGTGTGCTAGGGTTGTTATGGACATTTAATAATGAATCTAATCGATTTGTTATTTTCTTAGCGTATAAAGGTGTATGTTCTATTATAGACTCTCCCGAAATCATATCAACATCTTTTAGACTGAAATTGTAACTTCCAATGGTGGAGAGAATTATTAACTTATTTAATTGATCTGGATGTTTTGCAATAAACTTTTTTACATTTTTAGGAGGGCTCGCATATTCCCATGAATTAATAATGATGAGCGCATCCCATTTATCAATTTTCACTGTAAAAAGGGTATACGCATCAATAATTTTAAAATAAATTGGTTCATTATGATAATGTTTAATAATATGCTGAACCAATGAGTCTTTAAATGCACTACCTTGAGAGGCAATTAAAACTTTATTTGGCAACGCTCTAGAATTTACCTCAAACGGAATGACAGTATCCATAGAATACGTGTAATCGTACCATATCCAAAAAGCAACGGACAAAAGGGAAAGCAAAATTCCTATTTTTATAAGGTTTCTCAAAAAGTTAGCTGCTTTATTAGTGTTAGTAAGACTATTTTAATAATCGTTTTTGTTTATTATGTTTCATAATTGTCTTGATCAAATCAAAAACTTGTCGCTTTACAGCTTTATACTCATTCAAATATTCAGTAACCTCAATGTATAACGACCTATTCTCTTCTTTATATTCTTTCTCTTCCTCCAACTGATTTATACCATCCATCAAAATGGTTAGTTTGTTGTGATGATTGATAATCTTTTTGAGCATGGGTTCAATTGCTTTGCGCTTATCAGACAATCCATTAATGACAGTTTTACTCTTCGCAAAATTTTTATCTGATAACATCTGCAGTGAGAAACTCTCCAATAATTCATCCAAAAAATGTTGTTCATCTTTAATAAATTTTAACTCAGAGATCCAGGTAAGGGCAATCTCATGCATTTCTTCAGGACTGCGCCATTCTATGTATTTTGGATTTATGGTTTTACTTTTCATCTGTTTGTTTTTTTATTGTTACTCTTCATAGATACATTTATATAAATCCTTCCTCCATATTCGCAACATGTATTAAAAACTATATTAAAAGTAGAAAGAAGCTGTTAATATGGTGTATTAAATCCATGCTTTCCTGTTCTTTAAAAACAGATAAAAGTTTCTCGAATTAATACTCATTGATGACAACTTCTTTCTATAGTACACCTATCCAATTTGAATGATCTTCTTTGGTAGTTCTTTGGCTTCCTCCTTTTTTGGTAATTTAAATTTTAAAATACCATTCTTATAAGTCGCCTTGACATCCTTTTTCTGATCTATAGTATTAGGTAATTGAAGTTTTCTATCAAACTCCCGGTAATTAAATTCTCTACGGGTATAGGTCTCATCTTCTTCTACTTCTTCTTTTTTAGACTTGGCGCACACATGGAGCATATCATCTTCCATAGTCACCTCAATATCTTCTTTGGAGTACCCCGGAACCGCAAGTTCAATCTCAAAATCGTCCTTATGCTCTTTTACATTCATTGCTGGAAGATCTCTATCTTTTACAAAGAAATCATCAGAGAAAAATTCATTGGTATCTAACCAATTAGATACGTTATCGTTGATCCAAGGAAATCGTTTTTTACTGAAATTAATTAATGACATAATGTTAAGTTTTAGATGTTATTATTTGTGTTTATTTTGATATGAAAGTACCGTTTAACTCACTCAGATAAAATGATAAAAATCATGTTATTTATATTTTAACAACAATATTATTGTTTCAAAATATTAGCTGTCACTTTGTAAATTTCATTTTTTTGTTGGTTAAACATCTTACAGAAATCCTTATAGATATATTTCATCTTTTTGTGATTCTTATTGTAATAGTGATCACATGATATGGTATCACATTCCATTAAACCTCCCAGCTGATTTTCATGCTGATGCAATTTTTCGTACAACACAGAAGATGCTTTTTCAATATCTTTGAGTTTAGTATTGAATCTTTCTAACAACTCATACAAATTGGGTACAGTTGGCTCAAAAGCCTTGGAAGCTAGCAACTTTTTGAGAAAATACAGTTCAACTCCCAATGCTTGAAGATTAGTTTTCCAATTCATTACTTCTAAATGAAAGGATTTAACTTCTTTATCTTCCATCTCCATCTCTGTTCTCATAGCTCTTACGTATTAAGTTAACACTCTAAAAGGATCAAAATCACGCTACATCCTATCCTTAAAGCAGCTTGTAGCGAAAGTAATTGAGCAACCACAAATTAACTATGACAAAAATCAGGAGAAAGCAAAAACTGTTATAAATCATCACAGATTTACCACCTCATTATGATTCGGTATTTTTACTCGCCAACTGTAAACATCCTTAATTTTAACACGTAAGCTGTCTAAGGCTGTTGCTTCGCCGTGTATTAAAAAAACCTGTTCAGGTATGTTTTTAATTTCATTGGTCCAGTCCAATAGCTCCGATTGATCCGCATGTGCTGATAAACTTTGATCATAAAAAATTCCGGCTCTTACAGGTATATACTTCCCAAATATTTTAATTTCGTGAGCGCCTTCTTGTAGTTGTCTTCCGCGAGTACCCTCTGCTTGATACCCTACCAAAAGCACCGAGGTATTTTGATTATCAATAAGTTGTTTTAAATAGGTTAAAACTCTACCCCCGGTAACCATACCGCTTCCGGCAATTACAATTTTTGGTGCAGGGTTGTCAATAACTTCCCAAGTCTCTCTATAAGAAGTTACGATATTAATATGTTCGAAGATATTACGCAGCTCCGGTAAAGAAATTTTATGCCATTCCGAAAAGCGTTCAAACACAGAAATAACCGAGTTGCCCATCGGACTATCTACATATATGGGTATATTAGGAATCTTATTCCTTTTATAAAGCGTCCACAAGATATACATCAGTGTTTGCAATCGTTCTACTGCAAATGAAGGAATTATTAAAGTTCCGCCATTCTGAATAGTCTCCTTAATGAGGTATATTAATTTTTCTTCTATATTCTCTTCTGGGTGACATTTATTACCATAGGTGCTTTCTAAAAATAAATAATCCGCCCATTGAGGTTTCTTAGGGTTTCTGAGTAATTTATCGTTTTTACGTCCTACATCTCCAGAAAAAACCAAGACTTTTCCATTAATTTCAAGCTCGATAAAGGTAGCACCAAGTATGTGACCGTTATAATTGAATCTATATCTGATATCCGTTGAAAGATCATACCACTCCCCTTCTTTCTTGTTTTTAAAACGTTGAATGGTTTGTTCTGCTTGCTTTATTGTGTAAAATGGTAGCGCTACTTCATGTATTGAATACCCCTCTTTATTAGCCTTTTCTGCTTCTTCTTCGTGAATTTTTGCACTATCTTTTAATATGATTTCGGTTATAGCCAAGGTTGGCGAGGTTCCTATGATGTCACCTGCAAATCCTTGTTGAACCAACCTGGGTAAATAGCCTGTATGATCTAAATGTCCATGGGTAAGTAATACTATATCAATTTGCGAAACATCTATTGGTAGTGGATCCCAGTTCAAACTTCTCAACTTCTTTATTCCCTGAAACATTCCACAATCTATGAGTATATTTTGTTGCGGAGTTTCAATATAAAATTTTGAACCCGTTACCGTCTCCGCTGCTCCCAAAAAATGTATTTTTATTGCTGTCATATTGTATTTTCAAGATTACAAAGCATGTCGATCTCACTCATGATTTTATTTTTACGAGTATCTGATATTCCCAAATGGTCTAAATAAAACGTATCTTTAATGAGTTGTCTCAATAACACGACATCTCGACTAAGCAAAAATTGTTTCTCTCTATTACTGAGTAAAGTGGATGTAGTAATGGGATACAATCCCAAACGATCGATACGATCTTTGAGCGCATCATTCTTGGGGTAATCCCAACTAAGTAATTGTAAATCGACACAACTCCCATATTGTATAGCATCTGTAGTGAATCTGGTGTTAGTCACTACCCATCCTTTGGTGAACTGTGGGAAATAGGATTTGGTAATTTCATTCTTTTTAAGGATATCTTTATAGCGCGAGTGAATATAGAGAGGGACTTTTACATTACAATTACGTCCTTCTTCACTATGATATTTACATTCGATTAATAGATGCTGCTGCTCCTTTTTTGCAATAACATCTACTTCGTGGGAAACGCAGTACCCCTGTATGATCTTGCCTACCTCAACAGTATACCCAGAAAATTTCAAAATCGCTGCTACAAAACGTTCAAATGGGAAACCCGTGGGACCCAATTCATAAATAGCTTTTTTTAATTTGTATTTTGAAGCATACACCGATTTTTGCTGTTTAAGCATGGCAAAGGCTCTATTATAAATTTCTTTGGTAGAAATCCCTTCATAAAGTTCATTGCGAACAGTATCCAAGATTTGCTGGATAATAGTATCATTTGCTCCACTACGTTGCAAGGACCTTCTAAGTTTTGTAAAGGAAAATTTTGCCCGTTCACCAGAAGATTTTATTACATCAATCTCTTGTGTTATCATATATGCATTGCTATAAGGTTAAAGCTAATTTCTGTAATATTCTCTAACCCAAGCCTTCATCTGATTGTCTGTCATACTATCAGCTTTCTGCACTTCTCGAAGCTTTTTTATGATCATAGGATGATTTTCACTTAGCTCTTTTCTAAGCTTTTCTCCCGTTTCTGCCGGACCAAAAATTACGATGCTATTTGCTTCATCAAGAAAAGGAATGATTTTTTTAAAATAAGCCTTTGTTTGATGCTTCTCTCTTTCCAAATATTTGCTGTCTTGCACCACATCCTGAGGTCCTCCTTTAAACCGAGTGCCCGATCCTCCTTGAATATGGAAATCTTCGATCTCAGAAAATACTGTTTCAATCGTGTCCTTTTCTAAATCAACAATTTTTGTTTTTTCTTTATCTATCCAAATACCTACATTTTTCATCAGTGTGTTTTTTAAAATTCTGTTTTTAGTTTCTCAAATCGTGTAATGCCAATACCGGAATTTTAGAATGATAACCCAAATCTTTTACCATAGGTCTGGACAAAATACTTCCAAAAAAAGTGTGCTTTTTATTAATAAAAGTAATCATGTCGCTCTGTCTACTCTCAACAAAGCAACTTAAAGCACTTTTAATATCTATGTTATGCAAGGTGTGGAAAGAGTATTCTAACCCATCAAAGTATTCTTCGAGCAATTGCTTATTGTTTTCCTGTTCGGGAGTGAGCTTTTCTTTATCCGTTACATGCAAAACGCGGATGGATGAATTGTTATACTTAGCAATGTCTATTAAGAAATCCAACTCTCTGCGTTTGACGTGAGTTTTTAAACTGGACGGAAATACAATTTCTTTTGGTTCCTTAAAGGAAACTTCTTTAGGTATTGCCAGTACCGGACAGTTTCTTATTTTCTCCATGACCAATACCGTATTACTACCATAAATTACGTTACTCGCATTGGTAGCACCCTGAGTACCCATCACGATCATTTCAATATCTTTCATCTCCACAGTATCCCGTATGGCTTCCAGTAAGGTATTAAACTGAGAAATGGGAATGTACTCATGATTGGGATTTTCCTCTCTCATCCCTAACCGCTCGAGAATTTTAGCCAATCCCTTGTCTGACTTTTCTTTTAATTCCTCATAAATTCTTTCGCCGGGTTCTGGCACCATCATACTGTCTAAAGCATAGCCGGTTGCATTAAAAGTGTTAAGAATATAAAATTCACATTGCTGATTTTTATACAGTTCAATTGCATATTTAATAGCGTTCCACGCGTTCATGGAAAAATCTGTTGGTAATAAAATTTTCTTTTTCATCTGTAGGAGATTAATGGTTGTGATTTTTGATTAGTTAAGAAGATATACTTTAGATATATCGTACTCAATAAAAGTAGTCCCTCAACCCTAATATAACTATGATATTTATCAGCTTAGACCAGGAATAACCATAAAAGGAATTTCCACGTGTAGTCCGATCTTTCTAATTACAGATTCGCGAGTCATTCGCTCAATAAAGCTATGCTTATAATTGACCATAAAGAGCATACGAATGTTATACTCCCTTATATAATTACTGATACTCTCTGATTTTTCTTTCTGTTTTTCTAACCAATGTACACTCACTTCTACATCTCCCAAATGCTCCAAGAGCTTATCATAATTGTACTGCTGGATTTCATCCAACTTCCCTGTTTCTCTAATATGTAAAATGTGTAATTCTGCTTTAAACATTTCCAGTAATCTAGTTATTGGTGCAATCTCATCTTTACCATAAAAGCGACGTAGATCGGTTGAAAAGGCTATATCTTTGGGATTAGTAAAAACATACTCACTGGGAATCATTAAGGTAGGACACAGCGTATTGCCTTGAACGACTCGTATGGTATTGCTTCCCAAAAGATACTCCTTAGCACGTGTTGCCCCTTGGGTTCCCATTACTACAAGGTCTATTTTCTTACGTTTGATTGTATTTTGTACAGTTTCAACTAATTTTTTTGAAATAGAAAGCGTTTCAAAACTATGGTTATAATCCTCACAATCCCGTGTGATCGCGTGTAGTGTTTCTGCCAAACCATCTTTGGATGCACAACTTAGTCTGGTATACAACACGTTTCCCTTTGTGGTATCTATTCTACTTGTAAGTATTGGTGTATCAACCTCAAAAGTATTTAAAAGATAAAATTTACACTCTTGATCCTTAAAAAGTCGTGTAGCATAGAATAAAGCATTGTAAGCATTTTGTGAAAAATCAGTAGGAACTAAAATGGTTTTCATAATAATTATATATTAAAATCTAATACATATAAAATTACTACGATCGAATGAACAGAACTATGACATAGATCAGGTATCTGAAGGAATTACCAGGAAAGGAATCTTGGTATTAAATGTTATTTTCCTGATCACTGCTTCCCTAATTAATTCTTCCAGAAAGCTGTGTTTATAATTAATCATTGCTAACATCTCAACATCCTCTTCATCAATAAAGCTCGTAATTCCTTTGGTAACACCAGAAAAGTTGGGGACCACATAAAATTCATACTCCAGATTCTTAAAGTAATTATCCAAAGCACCAGAATTGTAGTTTTGCACATGAGACAAGGAAGGCGCGTCATATATGTGTAACATACAAACCTTTGCACCAAACTGTTTTGCAATTTTCTTAATTGGTTTTATTTCTGCTTTATAATAAATCCTCTCAAAATCGGTAGCAAATACAATAGAACGGATGGGTGAAAAATTCACTTCATCAGGAATTACTAAAATTGGACACCTATCAACATTTTTAATGAGACTATGTGTATTGCTTCCCAAAAATAAAGCTCTGGCTCCCGTTGCTCCTTTGGTACCAATGCATATTAGCTCATACGTTTGTGTATTTACCATATCCTTAATAACGTCAACAAAATCCCCTTTTCTTGAATGAACATTGAACACGTGCGTGGAATCCGGATACGAGTTGGATATATCATCTAAGATACTGTTTAAACCCGCTTCCGACTCTTTTTTTATCAAATCCTGGAAAAATCCAATCCGTTGTGAACTTAAGGTGGTAGCTAATTGTGAAGGATGTACATCATAGACATGAACAATATCAAATTGACATGAGCTGCCTTTATACAATTGCATCGCATACACAATAGTGTTCCATGCATTATCAGAAAAATCTGTTGGAATCAATATTCTTTTATCAGTTTGCATAAGCTCTAGGATGATTGTAACCGCTTTTCTGACGGAATCACTAAAAACGGAATATTTGTATGGTAAGCGATTTGATTAATTACCGGTTTAAAAAGCAAGTTTTCAAAGAAGGAATGACGATTATGGATCATAATCAACAGATTAATCTTTATTTTTTTCTGAAAATCTTCAACAGCTTCCATCACATCCATACCGTCTGCAATATGAAATATATGGGCATTTGTTTTGAAATAGTCGTCTAGATATGCTTTCACTTCTTCTTGATGTGCATCTAACTTAACCCCGTAATACGCATTTAAAATATTCAATCGGGATCCGTGATCTTCACAAATATCTTTGATTAGCGGTAAAAATTCATTGGTAGTGTGCAGATTAAAGTCCGTAGGAAACAGTATTTCAAGTGGTTTTTCATATTCAAAATTATCAGGAACTGCTAACACAGGGCATTTAGCTTTCTTAATTGTATACATTGTATGCGTACCTATAAAAACTTCCTTCGCACCGGTAGCTCCCTTAGTGCCCATAATGATAAGATCTATAGAATATTTATCTATCATCTCCTTAATCTCACCTATCAACGTATTAAATGCAGAACATCGCACAAATGTAAAGTTTGAAGTATCAAATTCTTCTTTTATCTTATCTTCTGTTCGCTCGATATCCCGTTTAGAATTCATCATAGCCACATCCTCCATTCCATATAAGGTTGGATTTTCTATCAAATAGCCTGTGTGGTAAGATACCGGTGTAAATGTATTTAGTAAATAAAAAGTAACTTCTTCCTTCTTCAACAACTGCATAGCATAACGAATGGCGTTCATCGCATTGTCAGAAAAATCAGTGGGTAATAAAACATTTTTCATAAATTTAGATTTAAAATTACGTAGTTATCTGCTTAGATTCTGCATAACGAAAAAAGGAACTTTTAAATGCAATCCTATTTTATCTATCGTTGATTGATATAATATACTTTCCAGATACGAATGTCTTGAGTTAATCATAACAAGCATTTGAGCTCCGTAATCATCAATACATGTATTGATTGCCGTTGTTAAATCATCAGAATCTCGTGTATGAAATTTTATTTCATTATCAGACAACGCTTCCTCTAGAAAAGCCTTATTATCTTCTTGACGAATAGCTAATTTTTCAAATTTGGATACATATAAGCAATGGATAATAGATCGATAACTCTTTGATAAAGAATGCAAAATTTTCAACTCTCTACGCTTATAAGGCAACCTAAAATCAGTAGGAAACAGAATGGTTTTAGGCCGGATATAGTTATATCCTGAAGGTATGGCCAACACAGGACATTTTACATATTTTAATACCTGAAGGGTATGACTTCCAAAAGTGATTTTACGGTCATCGGTTTTACCGCGAGTTCCCATAATAACCACATCAATATTTTGTTCGTCTACCAACTCATTAGTCTCATCTACCAAGTTGCCAAATCTGGACAAGGTCTTATAGGTATGTCTCGGATTAGGTGATATTTCAGCGAGTTTTTTAAGTAATGCAGCTAGCGCGTTTTCAGACGTTTGAAGCACCGAGGCCTTATAATCATCTAATAGCTCACGTGAGATTACACTGTTATTATCATATACCTCATCAGCATAAGCATGCATAATAAAAAACTCACATCGTTCATACTTAAAAAGTTCTACAGCATAGTGTAAGGCGTTCAATGCGTTATCAGAAAAGTCAGTGGGAACTATAATTTTTTTCATCAGGCAGATTTTAAAACGACGTTGGTTACAAATCTATGGGTATCTGTACTGCTTAACTATGACTTTTATCAGCTTCGCAAATACAATCAGTAACCGCTTACTTTTATCATAACTTTATAAATAAACCCTGCTGAAATCCTTAACTTTAAAAAGAACATCAAAGTTTAAAGAAATGCGTACCATTACAAAAGCTGTGATATCATTAGCTACCCTGCTGCTTTTACTTGTAGTAATACTATCGGCCTATAATGCTCCATTCTTCTGGGTATATATAACGGTCTGCTGCGGACACCTATTTTTTATCTGGATGGTATATTATATTCTAACAGATAAACGTACGTCCACGAAGACTTTTGATGATTGGTATGAAGATCACACAATAAAGGATATAGAATAGATAGTTACTTTTTACTGATATATATCATATTATACTATTCGATTTCCTTGGATTTTTGCATATAAAAGTTCTTTATGAGCGATTCCTTATGCTATCATTGCGGAGATTCTTGTGATACGACGCCTATTCAATTTGATGAAAAAATATTCTGCTGCTCCGGTTGTAAAACCGTCTACGAGATATTTACTGATAATGACCTTACCTGTTACTATGATTTAGAACAGACCCCGGGTAGTACACCTGTTGATATTAAAGGGAAGTACGATTACTTAGATTCTAACGAAATTATTCATAAACTTTTAGACTTCACCGATGAAACTACGCAGGTAGTAACCCTGTATATCCCAAAGATTCATTGTAGCTCATGTATCTGGATCCTCGAAAATTTACATAAGCTAAAAAGTGAGATCAAAAATTCTCAAATCGATTTTCCAAAAAAAACAGTTAGAATCACCTACGACGCAGTTAATTTTTCACTCAAAGAGGTGGTTTTACAACTGAGTTCTATTGGGTACGAACCCTATATTAGTCTTGACGATCATGCGACAATAAAAAAAAGTATAGATCGCAGTTTATATTATAAATTGGGTGTTGCGGGTTTTGCTTTTGGCAATGTGATGTTCTTGTCTTTTCCCGAGTATTTTGAAGTATCCGAATTTTGGTTAGATCAATACAAGTACGTTTTTAGGTATCTCATGCTGGCATTTTCGATACCGGTAGTTTTTTATGCCGGTCAGGAGTATTTAGTTTCAGCGTACAAAGGCATACGTGCAGGTGTGCTCAACATTGACATTCCGATTGCACTGGGAATTATAGTACTCTTCACTCGCAGCACTGTTGAGATACTTATGGATTGGGGAACGGGCTTCTTCGATAGCCTGACCGGACTTATTTTTTTCTTATTACTTGGTAAGTTTTTTCAGCAGAAAACCTATTCTTTTCTGTCGTTTGAAAGGGATTATAAATCCTACTTTCCTATTGCAGTTACCAGAATTACTTCCGACAGGTATAAGAAAGAAGAAACTATTCAAATCTATGATATTAAAAAAGGCGATCGATTGCTTATTCGTAACCATGAACTTATTCCGGTAGATAGCATTTTAATTGAAGGGGATGGTCAAATCGATTATAGCTTTGTCACAGGAGAAAGTAATTTGGTTCATAAAGAATTAGGAGACTCACTATTTGCCGGAGGCCGTCAAAGTGCAGGAGCATTGCAAATTGAAGCCTTAGAATCCGTAGAACAGAGTTATCTGACGCAACTATGGAGCAACGATGTATTTAATCAAGATAAAGACTCGCGGTATACTAATATCACCGACACCGTTAGTAAATATTTTACAATCACGATACTTATGATTGCTTGTATAGCTACTGCTTATTGGATATATGCAGATGCCAGTCAGGCAGCACAAGTATGTACCGCCATTCTAATAATCGCATGTCCGTGTGCACTAGCGCTAGCCAGACCTTTTGCACTGGGTAACATGCTACGCATTTTTGGAAAGCAAGGTTTTTTCCTCAAAAACAGTACTGTAATAGAGCGTTTATCTCAGTTGGACACGCTTGTTTTTGATAAAACCGGGACCATGACTACTAACACCGGAGATGCCGTATTCTATACCGGTAAAGATTTGAATGCTGATCAATCGGTCTTATTAAACACAGCACTTAGAGCCTCCAATCATCCTTTGAGTAGGTCATTATATGCTGCTTTGAACGCTAATGAAGTTGTTTCCTTAGATGCTTATAAAGAATATCCCGGTGCCGGTATTGAGGCCATCTATAAAGATATAATCCTTCGTATTGGATCGGCTTCTTTTACAGGGGTACAAACCTCTTATTCGCATCTGGATACGACAGTACATATTGCTATTGATCAGGACTACAAAGGACACTACACCTTTCACAATACTTATAGACAGGGCTTATCTACCCTTTTCTCAAAATTAATTGGAACGCATCGCTTATTTATACTGTCAGGGGATAATGCCGGCGAAGCTTCTTATTTAAAACGTTTGCTGCCTACAGGTATACAGACATACTTTGATCAAAGGCCAAAAGATAAACTAGACTTTATTCAAAAACAGCAACAGGAAGGTAAAAAAGTTGGGATGATTGGCGACGGACTCAATGATGCCGGAGCCTTGGCTCAAAGTGATGTTGGTATTGCTATATCCGAAGATATCGCCGTGTTCTCCCCCGCTTGTGATGCCATTATGGATGCTGCTCAATTTGATAGAATTGACTATTTCACTTCCTTATCCAAAAAAACGATTACCATCATCAAGAGTAGCATTATACTCTCTTTTCTTTACAATATCGTAGGCTTATACTTTGCCGTTACCGGTCAATTATCACCGCTTATCGCAGCTATATTGATGCCTCTTAGCTCTATATCTGTCTTAGTCTATGTGACGCTACTCACCAATTGGGTGGCAAAGAAAAGAATCAAGATACGACCAGTCGCTCCACTCGAAAATCACAAAAAGTCATTTTCATTCAATAGCTGATAAATGTCATTAATTAAGAAAACTTTCACAAGTATTTTTGAATCCTAAACAAAAAAGTATGGGAGTTATTTATGTCTTACTTACGATTAGTATTCTTGTAGCGATTGTGTTTTTTATAGCGTTTATCATATCCATCAAAAACGGCCAATATGATGACACCTATACCCCCTCGGTACGAATGTTATTTGATGACGAATTAATTAAAACTCCCGTTGAACCCTCAACTTCCAATAAAAAACAATCCTGATACTATGGAAATGGAAAAATTCTACTACGATAATCAAATCGTAAAAAAATTCTTGTACGCTACAATGCTTTGGGGTATTGTTGGCATGTCAGTCGGGCTACTGCTGGCATTTATGTTCTTATTCCCCAATCTGACCGATGGCATCTCATGGCTTAGTTTTGGTCGCTTACGTCCGTTACATACCAATGCTGTTATTTTTGCCTTTGTGGGTAATGCGATTTTTGCAGGAGTCTACTACTCTACGCAGCGCTTACTCAAAACCCGTATGTTTAGTGACGCACTAAGTAACATTAATTTCTGGGGCTGGCAATTGATTATTGTGGGAGCTGCTATTACGCTTCCTCTCGGGTACACCACCTCAAAGGAATATGCAGAACTCGAATGGCCTTTCGATATTGCTATTGCAGTAATTTGGGTAGCTTTTGGTTGGAATCTTATCGGCACAATCTTAAGGCGTAGACAACGGCACATGTATGTGGCTATATGGTTTTATCTCGCCACTTTTGTTACCGTAGCCGTACTTCATATATTTAATAGCTTAGAACTGCCCGTAAGTGCCTTAAAAAGCTATTCAGTATATGCCGGAGTACAAGATGCACTGGTACAATGGTGGTATGGTCATAATGCTGTAGCCTTCTTTCTTACTACGCCTTTCTTAGGCTTGATGTATTATTTCATTCCAAAAGCTGCAAACAGGCCTATTTATTCCTACCGCTTATCGATTGTGCATTTCTGGTCACTAATTTTTATCTATATCTGGGCAGGGCCACATCATTTACTATATTCTTCGCTACCTGATTGGGCGCAAAATCTGGGGGTTGCCTTTTCTATCATGCTGATCGCTCCCTCTTGGGGCGGTATGATCAATGGATTGTTGACGCTGCGTGGTGCCTGGGATAAAGTGCGAACAGATCCTGTGCTCAAATTTATGGTGGTGGCTATCACCGGATATGGTATGGCCACATTTGAAGGGCCTATGTTATCGCTTAAAAATGTAAATGCTATTGCTCATTTTAGTGACTGGGTCATCGCACACGTACATGTAGGAGCACTTGCCTGGAATGGTTTCTTGACCTTTGGGATGGTATACTGGTTAGTACCGAGAATGACAAAAACTAAACTATGGTCTGTCGGACTCGCTAATGTTCATTTTTGGATTGGTACACTGGGAATCATAATGTATGCCTTACCGATGTATGTTGCAGGTTTTGTGCAAGCGTCCATGTGGAAACAATTTAATCCTGATGGAACCTTAACCTACGGTAACTTTCTAGAAACTGTCAATGAAATCATTCCCATGTATTGGATGCGCGCCATTGGCGGAAGTCTTTTTATCCTGGGTGCGTTTGTCATGTTGTACAACGTAATCATGACGATACGTAGTGGTAGTAAGGTTACAGATGAACTGGCTGAAGCTGCTCCCTTACAACGTGTTACCAAACATAGGACTGTGGGCGAAGGCTATCATACCTGGCTGGAGCGTAGACCAGTAAAGCTTACCATATTTGCTACCATCGCAATTCTTATTGGGGGTGCTGTACAAATTGTGCCTACCCTACTTGTGGAGTCTAATATTCCAACCATCACAAGTGTCAAACCTTATACGCCCTTAGAACTGGAAGGAAGGGATATTTATATCAGAGAAAGTTGTGTTTCTTGTCACTCGCAGATGATTCGGCCTTTCCGTAGTGAAGTAGAACGCTATGGGGAATATTCAAAAGCGGGAGAATATGTATATGATCACCCTTTTTTATGGGGAAGTAAACGTACCGGTCCGGATCTCTTCCGCGTAGGCGGAAAGTATTCTGATAACTGGCACCTTAATCACTTCTATGATCCGCAAAGTACGTCTTCCGGATCAATTATGCCAAGCTATAAATGGTTGATAATTGACGAGTTGGATCGTACCAATACAGAGACCAAAATGGAAGCTATGGTAACGCTGGGAGTTCCTTACACCATAGAAGAAATTAATCGTGCACAACAATGGATGGACGAACAGGCAACGCAAATAGAGAAAAATCTGTACAGTGATCCTGATTTTGCTAAAGCTTACGACGCAGACAAAAAGTTTGCTCAGGAGAACGGTGAAGAGTTTGTCGAGATGCGCAATCGAGAAGTCGTGGCGCTTATTGCTTATATCCAACGCCTAGGTACGGATATAAAAGTGAAAAATAAAGAAATGATTGTTGAATCTAACGCTAACTAATCATGTTGAAATTTATAAAAGGACATATGGAAAGTATCGACGGTATCGAGATCTATCCAATGATCTCACTACTCATCTTTTTTATATTCTTTACAGTGCTCTTTTGGTGGATATTCACTGCAAATAAAGCTTATATCAAAGAAGTAAGTAACCTACCATTAGAAACTAAAAATCAAGATATTACATGAGAACACTATCATCCTACCTTAGAGTACTGGCATTTGTCTGCATCACCTATATTTTAATTCTGTTGACTCAAGACAGCGCCAGGGAAAACTCGTTAGTCACGCAGCCGGTTTTTTGGGTGGTTATGAGTATCGTATTGCTAATCGCTGTAGCTATTGAGATTTGTGTGGCTGCTTTACAAAGCATCCTTTTCAGATCGCTTAAACCGGAAGCACAAGAACGGTATTTAACAACCGAAAGCGAACGTAAAGCAAAACAATTTGTCTGGATAAAACGAACCTATCTCAAATTGGTAGATAGCACTCCTGTTGACGAAGAGGAAGAAATAATCCTGGACCATAATTATGATGGTATCAAGGAGCTTGATAATAACCTACCCCCATGGTGGGTCTATGGTTTTTATGCTTCCATCGTGTTTGCTGTTGTATATATGGTTCGTTTTCATGTCTTTGATGATTATACACAAGCCGAGGAATACGAAACTGAAGTTGCCGAAGCCAAAGTTGCTATTGCGGAGTATAAAAGAACTGCCAAAAATTTTGTGGATGTAAACTCGGTAGTCATACTGACAGATCCCGCTGATTTAAAAGCTGGTAAGGCTGTATTCGAAAGCAATTGCGTGGCTTGCCATAAAGCAGATGGCGGCGGTGGTATCGGACCCAATCTAACGGATGCGTATTGGATTCTAGGCGGCGGAATCAAAAATGTATTCAATACCATATCTGAAGGTGGACGCGATGGTAAAGGTATGGTCGCCTGGAAACAAATTCTTAAACCGGCAGAAATGGCGCAGGTCTCAAGTTACGTGCTTTCACTTAATGGCACTACGCCGTCAGAACCCAAAGAGCCGCAAGGTGAACTTTGGACAAAAGTGGTTGGGAAGTAGACAAGAGACAAGAGACAAGAGACAAGAGACAAGAGACAAGAGACAAGAGACAAGAGACAAGAGACAAGAGAAAAGAGAAGAGAGTAGAGAGCAAAGAGCAAAAACTAAGAACTAGTGGCTCGTGGCTAAAACAACTTGTGCCTAGAGCCTAGAAAAACTATAAAGAAAAAACATTGGATACACCGACAAATGAAAAATTCAGAGATAGCATAGGTACCGTGACCGACGAGGGGAAACGTGCTTGGGTATATCCAAAAAAACCAAGTGGTAAGTTTTATACGTATCGTAAATGGGTAAGCTATCTATTGCTGATCTTTCTTTTCTCTGCTCCTTTTATCAAAATCAATGGTAATCAGCTCTTTCTCTTCAATGTGCTCGAGCGACGCTTTAATACTTTTGGTGCACCCTTCTGGCCACAGGATTTCCATTTATTCGTTATTTCCATGCTCATCGGAGTTGTATTTGTCACCTTGTTTACGGTTGGATTTGGTCGCATTTTTTGTGGATGGATTTGTCCGCAGACCATCTTTATGGAGATGGTTTTTCGGCGTATCGAATATTGGATTGACGGAGATCGTGGTTCGCAAATTCGGTTAGATAAACAGCCATGGAATGCAGAGAAGATTAAAAAACGTCTACTTAAATGGTTTATATTTTTTGTTATCTCATTTCTCATCGCCAACGTATTTCTGGCGTATCTCATCGGCAGTGACCAACTCATACAATACATCTTTATAAATGGTCCCTTTGCGCATGTGAGTACGCTGATCTCTCTGGTGATCTTTACACTGGTTTTTTATTTTGTCTTTGCTTGGTTTCGTGAACAAGTATGCATCATAGCTTGCCCCTATGGACGCTTACAAGGGGTGCTGTTGGATTCAAAATCAATTGTGGTGGCCTATGATTATAAGCGAGGAGAAAAAGAAGCTGGAAGGGCTAAATTTAAGAAAAATGAAGGTCGCCCAGCTACAGGAAAGGGTGATTGTATTGATTGTTTTCAATGTGTTCACGTATGTCCTACCGGTATAGACATTCGCAATGGTACCCAATTAGAGTGTGTGAATTGTACCGCCTGTATTGATGCGTGTGATCATATGATGGAAAAAGTGAATCTGCCAAAAGGCCTCATTCGCTACGCGAGTGAAGAGAACATTGCCAAAAAAGCAAAGTTTACGTTTACTCCGCGGTTAAAGGGAAATACTGCTGTTTTAGTGATTCTTACCGGAATTTTAAGCGGTATGTTGTTTCTGCGCAATGATATAGAAGCGAACATCTTGCGACTCCCCGGACAACTCTATGAACATAAAGAACATAACATTATAAGTAATGTATATACGTTTAAACTAATAAACAAAACAACCGAAGCTATCCCGGATGTACATTTTAAATTATTATCGCATGAAGGTACTATCAAAGTCGTAACTCATAAAAATTTTATCGTTCCCAAACAGGGACTGGCAGAAGGTACTTTATTTATAGAGATTAATAGTGCTGCCCTTAGCGGCGATAAAGATAAACTTCGCATCGGCGTCTATAGCTCAGATACATTGATAGAAACCACCACCACCGCGTTTCTCGGTCCGCGTAGTTATCGGTAGTCAACAAGGAAAAAGTGAAGAGGCAAAAGGCATAAGAGCGTGAAGAACAGAGAGAAGAGAACAATGAGAAGAGAGAACAGAGAGAAAAACCTAACAACTAGTGCCTAATGGCTACTAACTAGTGCCTAAAAAAAGTAACTATGAAAATTAATTGGGGAACAGCAATTGTACTTGCATTTATAGGGTTTATATCCTTTATTTTATTCTTTGTGATTCGGATGAATACGAATACGGCATACCAACATGATTTGGTTACCGAAGAATATTATAAAAAAGAACTGGCGTTTCAAGAAGAGATTACTGCTCAGGAAAAAGGCAACGCTCTTACTACCAACATTACCATCGCCAAAACAGTAGAGGGTATAGTTATCAACTTTCCCGCGGATATTCAATTCAAAGAAATTACGGGGATTGTTACGCTGTACCGTCCGTCAAATAAGAAGTTAGATTTTGAGATCCCAATAAAACTAGTCAGCCCCACCCTACTGATCCCTAATTCAGAATTAATCGACGGTCGGTGGAATGTGGATGTCAACTGGACGCATCAGGGAACAAACTACTTATTCAAACAACATATCACTTTGTAAGTCATGTATCTTTCGGCAATCATATTAGGTTTATTGGGTAGCTTCCACTGCATTGGGATGTGCGGTCCTATTGCTTTTATGCTTCCGTTAAATCATCGTGAGCCCGTTAAAAAATTCTTTCAGCTATCCCTGTATCATATGGGTCGGCTGTTGGCATACGGGATTTTAGGGTTATTTTTTGGTGCCATTGGCGAACGCTTATACCTTTTCGGCTTACAACAAAAATTATCCATAGTGATAGGGTTGTTAATGATTGTAGTGATAATACTGCCAACCAAAACCTTTACCAAATACAACCTTTCAAAACCTATATATCGTCTCCTATCCAAGCTAAAAACCGCCCTGGGCAAGGAATTAAAAAAGAAGACCCCTGATACATTTTTGACCATTGGATTTTTAAATGGTTTACTGCCCTGCGGACTCGTATATATGGCGGTATTTGGTGCGATGGCGGGTGCTTCTATACTGGAGGGTAGTGTATATATGATGCTGTTTGGTGTAGGTACTATCCCGTTAATGACGATTGCGGTCTACGCCGGAAGTATGCTGAATGTAAAAGTACGTGCACGTCTGCAAAAAATGATTCCGGTGCTGGTGATTATCATCGGGCTCCTTTTTATCGTAAGAGGCCTAGGTTTGGGCATTCCTTATGTATCACCTAAAGCTCCCGTAGCTGAAGTAAGTGCCGACATGGAGTGTCATTAGAATCTTTTAGCAAATATTCTTTATAGCCAATACTCTTGTTATTATTTATTGATGTTGACCCCATCTTGATAAGGGGGGTACCCCCTATCACCTACCCCCTTGACCCCTCACCGAAGTAATTCGATGAATGCTTTTAATAACTATTACCCCTCTCCACATAGACTATTTGGCCTTCATTAAAGGTTTTATGGGGTTCATTATGGCCTTATAGCCCATTTGATGACCCTTTTTTGGGTTCATACCAGGGGTTACAGGCCTTAACACAAGGCTTCGAAGTACTTAAAGCAAGGCTCGAGATAGTTTGGGAACACCTATAAGGGTGTTAAAGAGAGGCTATAAGCACAAAAAAACCGCATCACTGCGGTTCTTTCTCTTAACGTAAGGGTAAATGGATAAAATCGTTATTCCGATGGATCGGTATCCTCGTTTGAATGCTTTCTGTTAAAGAGTTTTTTCATATCCTCGTACACCGTTTTTGCTCCGGGTTCATTTTCTTTAGATAAATAACGCACCATACGATAAAAACTCAAGGCATTGTTGTAATTATCATGATCCAATAGTGTTTTAGTATCTATGAGTTGTTGCGTTAGATTTTCCATCAAATGTACACGATCCTCGATCTGCTTGCGTACTGCATAATCACGATCAAACTCCTCTTTATCTATGAAGTTGGGCACCCACTCCGGGTTTTGCTCCATATAGTTTTTTACTTTGTCAACGATCAATTTGTTTTGATTGGCAATACGACCATATTGCTGTCTTTGATCCGCAGATATATTCACGGTTTTTCCTTTAAGGATCGTTTTAAAAGCGTTTAAATGTGTGTCGAGATCTTTTAATTCTTTGTCAGAGAAGCTGACACTAATTAGGTTTTCTAAAGCCATTGTTAGGTTTTTTGGTTATACTTACCAAAGCTACTACCTATAAATGGATTTTTATCAGGGGAAAAATACCCTTTTTTTATGCGCATGAATTTCTTCTGAAAAATAAAAAAAACCGCATCACTGCGGCTTTTTCTGAAAACTAAGGGTAAAAGGAAAATTTTTAATCTGCAACCATCATGTTTTCATCCATGATCACGTTGCCAAATAATTTCTTTATGTCTTGATATACGGTGTGAGCTCCCGGTTCATTTTTGGTCGCATAGTAGCGCACCATTCTGTAAAAACTCAAGGTGTTGTTATAATTGTCATGATCCAATAACGTCTTGGTATCGATTAACTGTTGTGTTAATTCTTGTAGTAAAGTAATACGTGCCTCGATGTGTTTGCCCACCAAATAATCACGATCAAATTCTTCTTTATCGATAAAGTTGGGAACCCACTTAGGATGCTTCCCCATATAGGTGATAACTTGATCTACTATCTGCTTATTACGATCAGCAATGTCGCTATAATGTATTCGTTGCTCTGACGATAGTGCAAAGGTTTTTGCTTTTATAATGTTTTGGATCCCTTGAATATGCGCGTCCAGTTCGTTTAACTCTTTATCCGAAAAATTCACATGAATTGATTTAAAAAAATAATTAGTAGTCCGTTTTATAAGTTGGAGCAAAACTATGATCTTTATTCGAAAGTGGTAAGGGGATAAAACCCCTTTTTGAAAGGGTTGCTTTCGCATTTTGTTTTAGGGTATCGACATGAGGTTATGTGGTTTAGGGGTAAATCCTGAAGAGCACGTACTTATACGTTTTATAATATTTGGGTACTTACGCTCTTTTATCTACACCTTAATAATCTGATCTTTATACTATAGAATAAGAATTGATTGTGGGTGGAAAGAATTATAGCTTTTAGCATACCAGTACTAAAGGACCTCACAATAGCTTGAATTTGTTTAACAATTAAAGATAGAAAAAATGAAAGAGCAAGATTTTAAAAATCCGGAGGAAGCGATGAAAGCGCTGGCTAGTGGCGAAGTGGAGACAGCTAAAGCAGCATCACAAGCAACCGTGGGATTAGGTCCAAATCAAAAAGGTTGGTTTACCTTATATTGGGAGGCCACTGCAGTGGGCAAGTACGATTGGATTGGATTATATGAAAACGTAAATAAAACGGATACTGAGTATATAACAGGTAACAACTGGCAGTGGGCCAGCAAAGGGAATGAATATGTGACCAATACGGCTTGTCAACCGGGGTACGCAGCGCGATACCTTATTTGGGATACCAATACTGAAAAATATAAAGCCATCGCTAAAACAGGCGCCTATCCAAAAAAGATTAGTTCTAAGTGAATATGTAATTTCCGTTTGAATAAGCCTATATCGTTTAAGATGATATAGGTTTGTTTATTTTGGTTTTTTAAAACGAGAAAATAAACGTAGTACATCGTATACCCTTTATCGATTTAATTCACCGATGATTTAAAGATTATATTTTCTTTTTTGATATGGGATCACATATGGAATTAAGACCATAGCGATCTTGATGAGATCTTTGGCTTCATCTACGACATAGATAATTTTATATTGATTGTCTGTAAGCGAACGATAGGTAATCTTAGCGTGTTTCACAAAGGAAATGACCTTCCAGTCTAGAACTACACTTTACTCTGATTTCATAAATAATTTTGTACATAGGTTTTTTTCATTCCAGCTAATTGAATTTTTCTGCATCTTTAAGACCGAAGTACATTGGATATTCAACAGTTGTGTCTTTTTTAAATAAAAATAACTCATTTGAATTTGCAGGTTTTGAAATCGAATCTCCCTTCTCAATAAATTTTATATTCGAAGAACCAATTTCCAAATCAATAAAGTCTTCAATATCATATATTTTAACTAAAATTCCGCTATTAGATCGGAATTTGTACTCGACAATTCCGTTCAGTGAGTTTTGATAGTATTCCTTCGTATGCCAATACGAATTCCAAAAAATAAAAACAAATAGTCCAATACCAATAGTAAGAAATATTCCTTTTTTTAGTTTTAGAAAATGATGGATTATCATAAAGTTAAATTTAGTTTTAGCTTTTCAACTTACGTACAACATTTAGCTATTATTAGTATGGAATTTCAAAGCAGCAAACTTTTTGTTAATTATTAAAGTAATTTTTTTGGTTTGTTTAAATTTTTCTTTTTCAATAATAAATCAAAAGATTTATCGACTTTACAAATAGACATAAACTTTTTGATTACACTCTAATGGCCCAATTTGCTATACAATAGTTTTGGACATAGCTATTTAGTTTTTATAAGTCGTATTACAATAAGGATGGGTTATTTGTCCGTTTTCAGGATTTCCTTGTCCTCCGTCTTGTTTTCTGTCAATGTGGTCAATAGTAATTGAATTTTTATGAATAAACCCATTGCAAATTTTACATCTAACACCATTTTTCAATGCTTCTTTAATAAATACTTCAGATTTGGAATCAGTCGTAAAGTTGCTGAAAATTTCTTTAGACTCAGGCGTTGATTGTAAAGTTATATAATCAAATCTGGTAATTTGAATTATCTCTTTAACACTTTCTTTTACAGACTTACCTTCTAGTAATTTTTTATTTATTTCAGTGTAAAATTCCACTACGTGTGGGATAGCTTTAAATGCAGTTCTATATTTCCTTGAAATTTGTTGAATGATATATTCATAACCAAGTAAAAATTCTTCAAATTTCTCTCTGGTTTGTATAAAGTCGTTATACTTGTTTCTTTTGTCTAGTTCTTTTACATAAGCTAACGTGAAATAAAACGAAGCTGGTTTATGTTTGCCTTCTATTGAATAAAAATATACAATTGGATGCAATCCAAGAGAAGAAGGATGTACACTATTTAAACGCCAAGCTAATTTCCTCACATTTTTTAAATATCTCAAAGTTTGTGAGCCATCTATATCATCATTTAGATTTTCTGAAAAATTTGGGCCTATGTTACTGCTCATATTTACAAACTCCAAAATTAGAGGTAAACTTTGGGCCGAAGCTAGTTTCCCACCAATTGGAATATCTAAAGTCTTTACTGGTGTTTTTAATGTAGGATTGTAAATTATATTATGAATTTCTTTTGATATTTTTTGGATCTCAGCTTGAATTTCAGCCGAAAAATCTGACCAATATTTGTGTCCTTGTCCACCTCGGATAATCGCTCTTGCGGCTATACAATTTCCTTTTTTTCTCGATTCAAGTATTTTTAATTCAGTTGGGTCTATTTTTGAAGGTTGTTGATTTATTTTGAAGAATGATTTCTCGGCTTTTTTAGCATCCCCATCCACCCATTGAACTTGAATTGAAAAAGCACCTAAATTTTTAGCCTTTTGAATTAGGTCCTCATTTCCATTTTCTTGAATTGGTGCGTTTATAATATCCTCATATTTACCAATTCTCTTACTTATTAATTTCCGTGTTTTTTGCGCTATATCTTTAAATTCCTCGTTTAAGCTATCTCCAAACAATTTTTGCGAAATTTCTCCATCTCCATAATCATCCTTAATCCATGAAATTAATGCACTGAGCCTATGTGCACCATCGATAACAAAATACAAACCAGTATTATTTCTCCATAAAATAATTGCAGGTATTAACTCTCCATTGATAAAACTCTCAATAAATTCAGCAATTTTTTTTGCATCCCATTCATTAGTCTCTCTTTGAAAATCAGGTTTTCTCAAAAATGGATAAAAGAATCCACCTGTAAAATTAGAAATTGATATTGAGTTGAATAAATTAGTTGAGTTTTGGCTCCCAATTACTTCGAAATCTTCTCTTGGTATTATTGCATCTAAATTTACCTTTGCCATTATTTAATTTTGATTTTAACAGGATTACTTTAATTTTACTCAACACTCATATTCAGCTCATATATCCTCTTTAGATAACAGGATCACGTCTCGTATTATAAACCGTAGCGATCTTGATAAGATCTTTGGCTTCATCTACGGTATAAATAATTTTATATTGATTGGCTGTGAGTGATCGGTAGGTAATCTTATCACGTTGTAAAGATTCTTCTACACTCCCTAAAAAAGGTTCTTCGATAAGAAGGTTTACTTCGCCTATGATAGTATGTATCACCTTTTTTGCCGCTTTAAGACTGGAGCGCTTAATATGCTGCTCGTATACTTGTTCTAACTGATTCTCAGCCAAGGCGGACCATATAATTTTATTTACCATTACTTAAATTTTGAAATTAATGCTGCCATGGGCACGTGCTTACCATTTTGAAAGTCATGCGCTGCTTGATCAATCATCTCCTGCAAGGTAGTAAGGGACATGGGTACCAAGGTCTCTTCGATAGCAAAGGCGTTTTCATTCTTGAGTACGGTCTCAAGTCGGGCAATAATCTCTTCGTCCTGTAGTTTTAAAAACTCCTGAACGAAGGTAATTTTTCTTGATGACAAATCCATATACAGTTGGTTTTACTCAAAAGTACAAAATTAACTGTCACCATAATTAGAAAAAACAAGTCACTCCCTTTATCTTATAAAACATTGATTGATTAGCAATATGTTTATCAAACTGTCATAGAAAACAGTTGTGTCTTGGGTTGATGGGCTTGTAACCGCAAGTCAAAAGCCATACAAATATTACGTACAAAGGGTTTTCCTTTTTCTAAGATCGTAATCCCTTCGGTATCCAATTCCAGTAATCCATCATTTTGCAGCGGTGCAAGTCTTTCTAAGACTTCATCCAAATTTTGGATTTTCAAGGTGCCTTCGTCCCATCGTGTTTGCATACGACACATAAGATCTAGAATATGCTGACGCACACTCTCATCTACCTCGGTCAAAAGATGTCCTCTAAACACTGGAAGAATCTGTTCATTAACCAAATGCTTGTATTCTTCAATTCCTTTTACATTTTGCGCAAATCCATACCAACTGTCACCAATGGCTGAGACCCCGAGGCCAACCATCAATTGTGTTTTTGATGCGGTATACCCCATAAAATTACGGTGCAAGCTCTTGTTTTCCATAGATTGATATAATGCATCTGTGACAAGTGCAAAGTGATCCATACCTACCTCAACATATCCAACACTTGCCAGGAGTGCTTTACCAAGTTCGTATTGTGCCCGTTTATCTGCCGGTGCCGGCAAATCACTGTCTTTAAATCCTCGTTGTCCGTTCCCCTTTTGCCATGGCACATGGGCATAACTATAAAAAGCCAAACGATCCGGCATGAGTTCTTTTGTTTTCAAAATTGTATGGCGAACATCCTCCTGCGTCTGAAAAGGTAAGCCAAAGATAATGTCATGTCCTACCGAGGTATAACCTATCTCTCTGGCCAGCTGCGTTACTTGCTGTACTTGCTCAAACGTTTGGGTACGATGAATCGCATTTTGTACTTTTTCATTATAATCTTGCACCCCAAAGCTTACACGGCGAAAACCCAGATCATATAAGGTCTGTAAATGTAATTTAGTAGTATTGCCAGGGTGTCCTTCAAAACTGAACTCAAAATCGTCAGCTAAGGTTGCAGTTCTTAAAATACCTTTGATCAGATACTCCAAATTTTCTGGCGAAAAAAAAGTGGGTGTACCTCCACCTAAATGTAATTCTTTAATTCTGGGCTTGGTTGCAAAAAACTTTAGATATAGATCCCATTCTTTGAGTAAGGTATTTATATAAGGCAATTCTACTTCGTGACGCTTGGTTATACGTTTATTACAGCCGCAAAACGTACACAAGGACTCACAATATGGTAAGTGGATATATACGCTCAATCCTTCACTCCTATTTGATTCGATATAGGACTGACGAACAGTATTTTTATACTCGCCCAATGAGAATGTTTCGTTATCCCAATAAGGAACTGTTGGATAACTGGTATAACGAGGTCCGGGAATATTATTTTTATTTACTAAGGATTGACACATAGAATAAGTTTTACTTTACAATTAGAAATGAAATGGTTGTATTGGGGTTGATGTCACTCATGGAGGACTAAAAACGGAATATCGGTATGGTAGCTAATTTCTTCAACTAAGGGATGAAATAATATACGCTGAAAGAAATTGAGATTCTTAGCCACCATCGTAATCATATCAATATCCCTGCTCTCCACAAAACACTGCACAGCATGTTCAATACTGGAATTGGATAAAAAATGAAAACTATGCGGAATGGTATCTCCCAGGTGCCGATCAAGAAAATCTTTATTGTTCTGTTGATTGTCAGAGAGCGTCTCATCCTTTTTGGCCACATGTAATACGCGTAATGCTGCACTTTTATCAACTAATAATTGTGTCAGCGTGTCCAAAACTCTTGTTTTATAATTTATGTTATAATCAGTAGGAAATGCTATTTCTTTTGGACGCTTATAGGTTGCATTTTCTGGAATTACCAGTACGGGACATTTTACTTTGGTAATGACATCTCCCGTATTGCTGCCAATAGCTCGTTTTAATGCATTGGTAGCTCCCTTGGTCCCCATAACAATAAAGTCAATTTGCTTATCTACAATGTTTTTACGTATCCCATCGACAAAAAAGATGTATTCTAACAGGGGTTCAAAAGTATGTTTTGTGTTAAGCGGGAGTTTTTCTATACGTTTTACAAGGGATTTTAGCTGATTTTTTGCATCACTTGTCAGGTTGTCGGTAAGTAGCGCTTCATGTTCGTTCTCTACTTGAAACATAGCATCATCGATAACAACATCTTCTGCTGATGCTACGTGCAATAGATAAAATGTGCACTGTGTTTTTTTAAAAAAAGCAACCGCATACTGAATGGCATTCCATGAGTTTTCAGAAAAATCGGTTGGTATTAGTATTTTTTTCATGGAGTATACTTTGATTATTTACAAAAGTATAGTCCTCAATGAATGAAAAATATGATAAAAATCAGATTGCTCCAAAAAGTAGCCTTAGTCTACCATTTTTAAAGCCTGAAGGTCTAAAATTTTAATATTACGCCCTTCTATTGCAATGAGTCCGTCTTTTTTAAATCCTGATAAGGTTCTGATTAAACTCTCGGTTGCAATACCCGCAACACTTGCAAGGTCATTGCGAGAAATCTTTATATCATCTTCGGGTTTTTTATTAAGTACCGCTGCAAATTGTAAGATGGTTTTGGCCGTCTTCTTACGCACTGAACTATAAGCCATCTGCAACAGCTGATTTTTGACTTCGCTTAAGTTATCGGTAAGTAATTCCATTAATTCCAAAGAAACCGTGGTACTTTTTTCCAAAATTTGTTTTAGTTCTTTCTTAGTTACCATGGCTAACTCAACATCCTCTACCGCAGTCGCCGTTTCCTTATAACTAATAGTTTCTAAAAACGTAGTAAAACCTAAAAAATCATCGGCCTTATACAAAGCTGTGATCAAGTCTTTACCATTTTCATCCATGGTATGCGTTTTGACCACCCCTTTAAGTAGCAGAAAAATATTATTTGAATGTTCGCCTTTTTTATATACCGTATCGCCTTTCGCTACTGAAAGTAATTGACCATTATCGTCAAAAAAATTCTTCAGTTCATTAAGATTTCTTAAACTATCCTGAGTATCAGTGTCGTTTTGCTCTTCTTCCTGATCCCTATCCAGATTAAGCAATACTGATTTTGCAAGCCTACTTTCTATAGCACTTAGCAAGTCTTCTTCATCAAATGGCTTCGTTAAGTAATCATCAGCTCCCAAGTCCATCCCCTTTCTTATTTCTTTGTGCTCAGTCTTTGCTGATAAAAAAATAAAAGGAATATTTCTTGTCTTATTACCCTTCGATAAGGATTCCAACACTCCGTAGCCATCAATCTCCGGCATCATAATATCACATACCACAATATCAGGAAACACTTCTTTTGCTTTTTGTATTCCAATTGTACCATTTGGTGCGGTAATGACCTTATAATCGGATAACTCAAGAAGTTCTGCGGTATTTTCTCGTAAAGCTGCATCATCCTCGATAAGCAAAATAGTTTTCATAATGAATTCGTTAATGTGTTTCTGTAGTACTTATGGGTAAACTGATTTCAAATGTAGTTCCAACACCTTCGGTACTGGTAAAGGTAATGGATCCTCCTAAATTCTCAAGATGACTCTTCACTATATTGAGTCCGATACCGGTTCCTTGATCCAATAAAGCATTCTCTGCTCTAAAATAGCGTTTGAAAATAAATTTCTGCTCTTTCTCAGGGATTCCGATGCCCTCATCTTGTATGGTAAACTTAAAGCATTCCTTCAATTTTGTCACCTTAAGATCAATGGTTGTATGCTCTCCGGAATATTTTACTGCGTTATGGACAAGATTAGACAAAACAAGTTCCAATATTTTTTCATCAAAATGTACAGTGAATTCATCCGCATTTTGTGGATATACAATTTTTTGTCCGTCCTTAAGAAGCATATTCGCATTATAAATAACTTCGTTGATCACCTTACTCAGAGGAAAGGAAGTAAATTTATAGGATACTTTACCCGTCTCCAAGCGTTCTATAGATAAGAAATCATTAAGAATATTATCCAGATACTTTACTTTGCTTTTAATAGTATCCAAATGTTTTTCACGCTTATCCTGCTGTTGTTCCTTGGTATATTTACCTGCTAAGGTTGCAGATGTTAGAATTCCGCTCAGTGGTGTTTTAAATTCGTGAGAAACCAGTGACAAAAACTTTGTTTTTAATTCATTGAGTTCACGCTCTTTCTTAAGTGATTCTGTGATTCTTTCTTCTGCCTCTTTCCTAAGTTTAACTTCTTCTTGCAAAGCAGAAATAGTTGTGTTGAGGTCCTTGGTGCGGACAGCAACCTTTTGTTCTAAGCTTTTATTTAGCTCTTGTATTTCTCGCTCTTGTTTCTTACGATTGGTAATATCAATAACAAGTGCCATGACATAATTATTTCCATAAATTGTAAATGGATTGAGACCTGCCTCAACGGCAAACATAGATCCATCCTTACGCACCCCGTGTAAATCGCGCCCGTGACCCATCTGACGCTTTTCTGAATGCTCTACAAAACGTTCAAAATGCCCCTTGTGCGCATGATGATACTCACGGGGTATTAGAATATTAAGGGACTTGCCAATTAATTCATCTTTTAAGTATCCAAAAAGTTGCTCTGCCGATCCATTCGTAGCAACGATAGTTTGCTGCTCATTTACCACAATAATCCCTTCGGACACTGCTTCAGCCAGATTGGTAAATACATTGTTGCTTTTTTCAAATACTTTCATAAACCAAAAATAGGAATTTACTATAACTATAAGAAGTGATATATATCATAAAACAAATGACTGAATTACTATATTTTTAATTTTAAATTATTAAAAATAAATACAATGAGCACAACTAGTATAACGATCTATCAAAATTTAGGAAAATTGTTCTATGCTATTGCCGCCATTGATCGTGTAATTCGCGCTAAAGAATATGCAAAGCTAAAGGAGTTGGTTAAAAAGGATTGGGTGGCTGTGGATCAATTAACGGATGAGTTCAAAACAGATGCTGCATTTCAAATAGAAATTGTTTTTGATTGGCTTGAGAATGAAGACAAAGACCCTAATGAATGCTATGACGATTTTGAATCATATTACAAGGAAAACACAGCGCATTTTGATACCACTATAAAAAAACTAATATGGAAAACCGCCAATGAAATTGCCAATGCATTTTCCGGAAGAAATAAAGCTGAGGTTATACTGCTTACAAAATTAAAACTATTACTTGCATCATAACGCTTTATGATATGCGTCATATTTTATACGTCATAATACAACTACGTTTGTCCCTAAAAACTAATACTTATGAAATTTCAATCCCTGCTATTCCTTATGTTATTGCTTGCATCCTGCAAAAATAGAAATCAAAAAGAGACGATTAAAGCAGATAATCGGGTTACCACAACAGAAGTTATGAAGGATACTTTTGAGAGTCAGCAAACTTTCTCTGAAGATAAATTAACTCCTGATTATAACAAAACGCAACGGTTTAAAAGAGAAAAGCTTTTAGCTCTTGAAGATAAAAAAGAAGCATTAAAAGACCTTGTGAGTACAAAAACATTTAGTAAAGAAACCGATGACTATATTTTAAACTATCGATACCCTTATCTAAATGAAGAAATGAATGCTTCGTATAAAACGTTCAATAATTATATTAAAGAAACCTATCTAAACATCGCCGCTACCGAAAACGAAATTTTAGAAGATAAAGCGTTATTATGCGATACACTTAATATCAAAAGATTTATGGATAAGCGTACTATTGATTATAAACTGTTTTCGGCAAAAGACAATCTGGTGAGTGTGGTGCTTTATAAAGAAAATTATTATTCGGGCACCGTACATTCAGTCTATAGCTTTGATTGTATAAATTATAATACAAATACATCAGAGTTTATGACATTCAACGATATCTTTATTCCGAATGCCGAATCAGAAGTACTTACTATTATCAACCATACTATTACTCAAGGATTAGCATCGGGTGAGCTTTATTATGAGTGCTGGGAACTTTCTCCCGGAGATTTCCAAGTATATAAAAACAATTTTGTTATAAATGAAGCGCTGATTACTTTCTATTTTGATGATTGTGTGGTGTGTCCTTCGTATACGGGTACATATAGTATTGAAATTTCCACAGCTCGTTTTAAAACACTCCTCAAAAAAGATAATATTTTGTTATAACTCTGTTGTTTATTTTCTAAATCTGATCTGACAAAAAATGATTTTGTGTATCTTTCTGCTACTTTAAAACAATAAATGATGAAAAGTAACTTTAATAAACTTATAGACTCCCCTACACCCGTTCTTATTGACTTTTTTGCAGATTGGTGTGGTCCTTGTAAAATGTTGGGACCCATTTTAAAAGAAGTAAAAGAAGATCTCGGAGATGAAGTTAAAATAATTAAAATCGATGTAGATGCCAATCAAAACCTTGCTTCTCAATATCAAGTGAGAGGCGTTCCTACCATGTTATTATTTAAAGACGGAAAACAAGTTTGGCGACAATCTGGAGTTCTGCAAAAAAATGACATTATACAGGTCATTAATTCACATAAATAACAATTTTGAATATCAATCAATACATTGACCATACGCTACTGAAACCGCAAGCGGTAGCTGATGATATTAATACTTTATGTGAGGAAGCCATAAGCCATAATTTTTATGCGGTTTGTTTAAATGGATGTTATGTTGCCCAAGCAGTCAAACTACTTCAACATACCGCTGTTAAAGTAGCGGCCGTCATTGGATTTCCTCTTGGAGCAATGGCAACCAAAGCTAAAGTTTTTGAAGCGACACAAGCGATAGCAGATGGTGCTGACGAAATTGATATGGTTCTTAACATTGGCTGGCTTAAAGCTGGTGATCATGACTCGGTCGAAAAAGAAATAAAAGAGATCAAAACAGCTATTGGCGAAAAGGTCTTAAAAGTAATTATTGAAACCTGTTTCCTGAACGGTACTGAAAAAAAAGTAGCCTGTCAATTATGTGTCAATGCCGGTGCGGACTTTGTGAAGACTTCAACTGGTTTTGGTACCGGCGGAGCAACCATGGATGACATAGAATTGATGAAAGAAGAGGTTGGAAATATGGTTAAGATAAAAGCCTCTGGCGGAATTAAAGATTATGCCACTGCAAAAGCTTATGTCGACCTTGGAGTTTCCAGAATCGGAACCTCATCGGGTGTTGCCATTATGTTAGCAAGTAAATCATAAACTATGAGTATCCATATAAACGCCCAACCGGGAGATGTTGCCGAAACCGTATTATTACCAGGAGATCCAATGCGGACCAAGTGGATTGCAGAAACTTTTCTTGAGAAGGTTATATGCTATAATGAAGTTCGCGGAATGCTAGGCTATACCGGTTATTACCAAGGCAAGCGTGTTTCGGTACAAGGAACAGGTATGGGTATTCCGTCTGCGCTTATTTATGCTCACGAATTAATCACCGACCATAAAGTAAAAAATCTGATTCGTGTTGGCTCCGCAGGTTCCTATCAAAAGGGTTTAAAGCCACGTGATATCGTGATCGCTATGTCTGCATCATCCACGTCGGGCATTAATAATGCCCGATTTAACAATTCGGATTATGCACCCACTGCCAATTTTGAGTTGTTGATGAAAGCGGTAGGTTATTGTCAGAAGAATACTATTGCTTTCAAAGCCGGCAATGTCCTCTCATCTGATGAGTTTTACGAAGACAACAAAGATTCCTATAAAAAATGGGCTGATTTTGGTGTTTTATGTGTAGAAATGGAAACTGCAGGACTCTATACCATCGCAGCTAAACACAACGTAAATGCCTTATCCATTTTAACCATTTCAGATTCATTGGTTACAGGAGAAGAATTATCAGCAGAGGATCGGGAAACCGGTTTTAGTACTATGGTAAATATTGCATTACATACACTATAAAAAAGGAGAAAATCTATGATAGATTTTCTCCTTCTCATTGTGTATTTTCTCTTTATATTTTAAATGTGAGCACTGGTAATTCTGAATGGTTGGCGATACGTTCTGTAATGCTTCCGCTAAAGAAATGGGCTATTCCGCGTCTGCCGTGGGTGGGTAATGCTATGATATCTGCTCCGATTTTATCGCTATACTTAAAAAGTGCACTTTCAACAGAATAATCGTTCAAATAAACTACCTTATCCATAACACTCAAATCTCCTGACTCAGCTTTGAATAAAAACTCACTTACATGCTCTTCTATTTGTGAAGTACTCTTAAAAGTTTCGTCCGGCAAGTTCACATATACCAAACGAACATTTGAACCCAGTAGCTTAAAAAGTTTCATAGCTTTATGATACACGCCAATATTCTCCATTTTGAAATCACATGCAAACACTACTTCCTTTACATTGAAGTCTTTTGCTCTATGTTTAATAACCAAAACAGGAACGTCAGAAGTTCGCACAACTTTTTCTGTATTCGAGCCCACAAAAACTTCTTCAAGACCACTTGAACCATGAGAACCCATGACGATTAGATCAACATCGTTTTCATTTACCACGGTATTGATTTCGCTAAAAATCTTATAATTCTGCACCATTTCGCTAACTTTTATACCTTTTAAATAAGGCTTATCCAAAAACGTATTAAATCGTTTTTCGGCGAGTCGCATATAAAACTGTGCTTCAGTAGCTTCTTGAGCTTCATCCTTGGTAAGAATAGCTTCAGACAATCCCATCATATGTAAAACTATGATTTCAGAATTATTTTGTTTAGCTAATGTAGCTGCAACCTCTAATGCATACTCCGAGTATTTTGAAAAATCAACAGGGACAAGTAATTTCTTCATAATGTATAAAATTTATACTCAAAAGTACTATCTGGTAAGGTTTTGAACTATGATAAATATCATAAGTGCATCAGATTCAATTTCAAAGTATTATACATGATAATTCTCATTTTTTTGCTCGTTGTTCCTAAGTACTTTTAAAATCTCAATTTAAAAAAAAACAAATGGAAACAATCACACAAGAGGTACACGGTATGCCAAGAATAGGAGATGATGCACCGGACTTCGAAGCTACAACGACGCATGGAAATATGAAATTCTCAGAATTTGCTGACTCCAAATGGGTTATTTTATTTTCTCATCCAGCCGATTTCACACCCGTTTGTACCACAGAACTTAGTGGTTTTGCACAGCGCAAAAATGATTTTGAAGCATTAAATACTAAACTAATCGGATTAAGTATTGATAGCATACACTCCCACTTAGCGTGGGTAAACAATGTGCATGAAAAGACGGATGTTTATCTCGATTTTCCAATCATTGCTGACATTGATATGAAAGTTGCCAAGTTATATGGTATGTTACAACCTAACGAAAGTGAAACTGCTGCTGTACGCGCAGTATTTTTTATTGATCCATATCAGAAAATACGACTTATAATGTATTATCCGCTTAACGTTGGTCGCAATATGGATGAAATTTTAAGAGCGTTGGAAGCATTGCAGGTTTCGGATGAACATAAGGTTGCGTTACCGCTGAACTGGAAAAAAGGCGATAAGGTAATTGTACCTCCACCTAAAACCTTACAACAAATGGAGCATAGAATTAAAGATACATCCTGTGAAAAAATTGATTTCTATTTAGCCAAAAAAGATTTAAAACTAGCGTAAGGAGAATACTTTAAAAAGTATGCATTTTGAGAGCTAATGGATGCATTGGTACGCCTTTCGGTTTAATGGTCATGGGGGTAAGATAAAATAGTGCTTGCAGTATTTGAATTTAAAAAAGTTTACTCCGGATCCTAAATTGAAACGGCTTTTTATTAAAGATTCCTCCAAAGAGCACTGGAGACTCTGGATTATAAGAAAATATATCCTTCCCTTCTGGTACGGAATAAAATGCTAAAAGGCAAGGAAGTATAATGCATCCTTGTCAAATTAAATAATAAATAAAAAACATGAACAGAACCTTCTGTATATTCTTCCTCTTGCTGAATCTTCACCTATCGTGTGCCCATAAAAAGGAGGCTATATTTCCGTCTAGAGGTCTCATTACAGAATCAGTATATTCATCGGTAACTGTACAACCAGACAGTCTCTATCAGGCGTATGCTACTGTTCAGGGAATACTAGACGCAAATTTGGTTGAGGAAGGCGATCTGGTATCCAAAAATGAAGCTATACTAAAAATAACCAACACCGCACCAAGGCTCAATGCCGAGAACGCAGCCTTAACGTATCAATTAGCTAAAGAAAATTATCAGGGAAACGCACAGTTACTTAAAACACTAAAAAATGAAATAGAAGCTGCAACCTTAAAGATCAATAACGATTCTATCAATTATTACAGACAAAAGAACTTATGGAATCAAAGTATTGGTTCCAAAATTGAATATGATACAAAGTATTTAACCTATCAACTCTCATCTAATACCCTTAAACAATTAAAAACAAAATATCAGCAAACAAAAAATGAACTGAGTACACAGGTTAAACAATCCAAAAATTTATATGAGAATGCTACTGTTTTACTAAAAGATCATACGATAGTAAGTAAAATTGACGGTAAAGTCTATGCAACATATAAAAACCCAGGAGAACTCGTGAATACAATGGAACCACTTGCCACAATCGGTAACGCAACGGTATTTGTTCTCGAAATGCTGGTGGACGAAGTTGATATCGTTAAAATTAAAAAAGGCCAGAGCGTCCTTGTTACTCTAGATGCGTATAATCAAAAGGTATTTGAAGCCAGCGTACATAAAATCTATCCTAAAAAAGATCAACGAAATCAAACCTTTACGGTGGAAGCATATTTTAAAAACCATCCTGAAATATTATACCCGGGATTGTCAGGAGAGGCAAATATTATTATCGCTTCCAAAGATAATAGTCTCTATATTCCTAAAGAATATCTTATAGAAAACCAGCGAGTCAGCACTGAAAATGGAGAAATTAAGATAGTGAAAGGAATAGAAAATATGGAATATGTCGAAATAGTATCAGGATTGGAAGAAACTACGCAAATCTATAAACCAGATTAAAATGAACTGGACGGTAATCCTACATATAGCAAAGACTCATCTGGTGACCAAAATTAAACAAACGGCCACCGCTGCTTTAGGTGTTACCTTTGGTATAGGTGCGTATATCACCTTGGTATGTTTTATGACAGGACTCAATAGTATGCTTGATGATCTAATTCTCAACCAAACTCCGCATATTCATATTTTCAACGAAATTGAACCTTCAAAAAACCAACCCATCGATCTGTATACTAAAATTGAGAGTTCTTTGAATATGGTGCACTCTATCAAACCAAAACAAAGCCAAAAAAAAATTCACAATGCACTCCCCTTATTAATATATCTTAATAACGACGCGAAAGTCAGAGGTGCCACTCCTCAAATAAAAACTCAGATTTTTTACATGGCAGGGTCTATAGAATTAGGAGGTAATTTGACGGGCATTAAAGTTTTGGAAGAAGCTCGTCTGTTTAATTTTGAAGATTATATAATTAATGGAACTACCCTGGATTTGCAAAATACAGACAATGGTATTCTATTAGGAGCGGGTATTGCAGATAAAATGTCTTTGGATATTGGGGATCGAGTCTTGGTGAGTACAATAAAAGGCGATATTTTTCCATTAAAAATTGTTGGAATGTTTCAAAGTGGTATCGCTGACATCGACAATATACAGAGTTTTGTAAAATTAAAAACGATACAACGTATTTTGGGGGAAGCCGAAAATTATATTACTGATATCAATGTAAAACTTTATGATCTTGCAGAAGCTATACCCATGGCACAACGTATTGAAGCTCAATTTAATTTGAAAGCTATTGATATAACCACCGCAAATGCTCAATTTGAAACGGGTACAACGATACGAAATCTGATAACCTACGCAGTCTCCATTACACTATTAATTGTTGCCGGTTTTGGTATTTATAATATTTTAAATATGTTGATTTATGAGAAGATGAATGACATTGCGATTCTTAAAGCCACCGGCTTCTCGGGAAAAGACGTTCAGATGATATTTATGAGTCAGGCTATCATCATCGGACTTGTCGGAGGTTTTTTAGGGCTCCTGATCGGGTACGTACTCTCGTCAATAATTGATCGAATTCCATTTAATACCGAAGCGCTTCCTACGGTTACTACCTATCCTATCAACCATAACATCTGGTTTTATGTGATCGGGATTACTTTTGCCATGCTTTCGACTTTTCTAGCCGGATACCTTCCCTCCCAAAAAGCAAATAAAATAGATCCCGTTCAAATTATCAGAGGTCAATAACTTACTCCCATGAATCCAGTCTTAGAAGCAAAAAATATCAATAAATATTTCGAAAAGCCTGTATCTTTTCATGTGTTGAAGGACATTAATTTTAAAATAAAAGAAGGTGAGTTCGCTTCGATAATGGGTAAATCAGGCTGTGGCAAGTCTACATTGCTCTATATTTTATCTACTATGGATACGGACTATCAAGGTCAACTGTTCTTGAATAATGAATTAATTACGGGACAAAAACGAGATATCCTTTCACGCATTAGAAATAAACATATCGGCTTTGTATTTCAGTTTCATTATTTACTTTCAGAGTTTTCAGTTTTAGAAAATGTGATACTGCCTGCCAAAAAACTTGGAGAAAAATCGCTACCTGAGATTAAAGCCTATGCTATGGAAAAGTTAAGAATTTTAGATATCCATACATTGGCTGACAAAAAAGCCTCAAGAATATCCGGAGGAGAAAAACAACGGGTAGCGATTGCACGTGCTCTAATAAATGATCCTGCTATCATTATGGGTGACGAGCCCACGGGGAATCTGGATAGTCATAATTCTGAAAATGTGTTCAATATTTTCAGACAGCTTTGTGATGACCAAGGCTTATCATTATTGGTGGTTACACACGACAAAGATTTTGCGGATAAGACAGATCGCATTATTGAGATGGAGGATGGGAGAATCATTCATAGTTAAAACTCAAAAACCAATACGGTTTTTGAGTGAAGGCACTTCCCATTGAATCATTTCTTTTAAAAATTCATCTACCTTTTCAACGATCAGTTTTTCTGAAATATCGGTAGGTTTAAAAACACCAAGTTCTTGAATATTACTTTCCTGACTTGAACTTTCGACTAGAGGAAACATAATAAAAATATATACATCTCCATTATGCATTTGTGAAAAGACTAACGCGCTACCTCCAATAAATTGATATGCCGGAATTTGATTGGTACAGTCAATCAGTTCTGGCGGAAAAGCATAAAAATTAATATTTACTGCTTCGTTATTGCCAATCCAACTAAGTTCTTGTACCTCCCATCCTATCGGATATTGATTTTCAATTGTCGTTAAAATGCTATGAATTAGCTTTTTTGTTGTTTGTTTCCACACAGTCTTCTTTTCTACAACCGTACGTATCGATTCCTTATAATCGTTCACGCGTTCTTCTAGATGTTCGATTTTCATAATAATCTGTAGTATTTATAAATAATAATCAATAAGAATATAGGTCCTCAATTATTCTTTTTTTTCTTTTAACCGCTCTTGCTTTTTAAAATAACCTCTCAAAAGAAAATTATGCTGCAAAGCTTCCATGCTTTGATTAAACTTATAAGTTCCTTCCTTGATATAGAATAATGTTGAATCAATGGACCGAACTACTGAAGCATCGTTTGTTAGGTAATTAAGTACACCATCCGCGTCTTTTAGCTGCTCAAAATAATTAGTAAGATCTGTACTCATTTGCTTTATCTTCATGCTGGATTCGTCCAGATTAGCTAACAAATTTTTAATTTGCGTACCTGATACTGTATCAAATGCAATCGTATTTATTACTGAGTTGTTGCTTTGGATCGTCTTGAACGCAGCATTGGTTTCTCTTAAAACCTGAGATGCCTGAGCACTAGCTAATTTAAGATTATTCATTGTTTTTTTGAGATCTTTAGCAACTAAGGAGTCGTTGATAAGCATACCCAACGTTCCTTTACCATTCAATATCTTAGTGGTTAACTTCAATAAATCGGCGGTAAGAAGGGCAGCGTTTTCATTAGTAACATTCAGTGTAGTTAGCATATCATCTGCACCTATTCTACTATAGGTACGAATGGTATCGCCGCTTTTTACTATTGTTCCATCTCCCGATTGCGGAATAATATTGATGAGCATATTACCCACCAACCCATCAGATCCAATCGTAGCAATTGCGTTTTGTTTAATGTGTTGGCTCAAATCTTCTTGGATTGACATTCCTACGACAATTCTGGAATCATTAATCATTAAAATTTTATTGACAACCCCTACATTAATACCGGCATGTCGTACATTATTACCTAGTTGCAAACCATTTAAGTTTTTAAACTCCGCGTACAATGTGATAGTATTACTAAATAGATTTTGTCGTTTTCCTATAAAATACAACGCTGATATCAGAATAAGGGTGCCTAAAACAACAAAAACACCAAGTCTAAAATTTTGAGAACTACTATTTTTTATGCCACTCATATCAATGATTATTTAAAAAATGCTTTTACCAAAGGATCTGTAGACTGCACCAATTGTTTGTAAGTACCCTCGATATAGTTTACGCCGTTGATCAATAAAATTATCTTGTTAGAAATTACACGCGCACAATCCACATCATGGGTAATAATCAACGATGAAGTACTGTATTTTTTCTGAATAGTTCTCATGAGCTCTATAATTTCTTTGGCAGTTATCGGGTCCAGTCCTGTCGTAGGTTCGTCATAAAGAATAATCTTTGGTTTTAATATCAAGGCTCTGGCGAGTGCCACTCTACGTTTCATTCCACCAGAAAGTTCAGCAGGCATTAAATCAATTGCCTCCGATAAGCCCACATTCTCCAGCGCTTCTTTAACTAAATTTATGTTTGATTCTCTTATTCTCAATCGCTCCTTATGTCGTCTCAGAGGAAACTCCAAATTCTCTCGAACTGTCATAGAATCATATAAGGCACTACCTTGAAACAAAAACCCTATCTCTGTTCTCAATATATCTAATTCTTGTGGTCTCATCATGGTTATATCTTTGCCCCTGATAGTTATTGTACCACTATCTGCGTGCATCAAACCAACCAGGCACTTGATCATTACCGATTTTCCTGATCCCGATTTTCCCATGACTACCAAGTTCTCACCCTCATACAATTTCAAGTTAAAACCATTCAATACCCTATTGTTACCAAAGCTTTTCACCAGACTATCTATTTGTAAGACCGGATCTGTATTTATTTCGTGTTTCATATTTCAAAAAATATATCGGTCACAAAAACAGCGATAAAATCTATTATGAATAAGAGCATAGAACTATAAACTACTGCCGCGTTTGAGGCTTCACCTACCCCAACGGTTCCTTTTTTACAAAAATATCCTTTATAACACCCCACAAGACCAATGGCAAAGCCGAAAAAAAATGTTTTGATCGTGGCTGGTATAAGGTCGTTAAAGTGTAAAGCATTAAAAACTTTACCAAAGTATAATTGATAAGATACTGCACCTTTTAGGTTCTCGACTATGGCTGAACCTATCAAAGCGATCGCATCTCCAAAAATTACAAGAATCGGTAACATTAGAGTAGCGGCCGTTATTCTGGTAATCACTAAATATTTGAATGGATTAGTCCCCGAAACCTCCATCGCATCAATCTGTTCTGTTACTCGCATGGAACCCAATTCTGCTCCAATTCCGGAACCTATTCTACCTGCACAAATTAATGCAGTAATCACAGGACCTATCTCTCGCACTATCGATATACTTACCATAGATGGCATCCAGGACTCTGCTCCGAATTGCATTAATGTCGGACGAGACTGTAAGGTAAATACCAGCCCCAGTATAAACCCTGTTACCCCAACCAGTAACAATGATTTATTTCCAATTTGATAGCATTGTCTTAATAGCTCTTTAAATTCGAAAGGCGGTGAAAAGACTTCTTTGAAATAACGGTGTGCAAAGAAAGAAAGTTCTCCTATTTCGATAAAAAAGTTTCTAAAACGAGCTAATACCTCTTGCGAATATGCCATGATCTCTTGAGTTCCTTAAATGTCTACACGACCCAGTCATTTATCGTTTTACCATACTTAAAGCATCTAAAACTAAAGATAAGCACGTTGATGAACTATGATAAAAATCATCAGTTCCCTTGTCTGACTTTCAACCGGACACCGAAATCTTGAAATAATAGAAAAGAGAAAGTTCTTCTTTAAAGTTGATATTTAAAAAATATAAATATCTTTAGCCTAACAATCTAAACTTTTAATTTATGAAAAAATTAGTTATTCTAGTCTTAGTACTCACAACCACAATTGCTTCTGCTCAAAAAAGAAAGGACAAAGAAGGAAGTATTAAAAACCTCAAAGGAATTACAGCTTATAATTTGGTTTTCGATTATGAAAATCTCAAAGTTGATAAATTTGATACTGAAGAAGAGTTTCTTGAAGATAAGATGGGTAAGCGAGAAGAGAAAGAGGCCGGCAAAGGAGAAGAATTTAAGAAAAATTGGTTTGCCGATCGTGAAAATCGCTATGAGCCAAAATTCATTGAATCTTTTAATAAACGGTTTGACGCTGATGAGATGAAAGCCGACAAAAACTTAGCTGAAGCAACCCATACCATTAAAATTAAAACAACTTGGATTTACCCCGGCTACAATGTTGGTGTAATGCGTCAACCAGCAAAGTTAAATGCTACCATAAGCGTATATGCGAATGACAATCCTGATAAAATTTTATATAAAACTGATTATATAAAAGCACTAGGTAACGGAGCTATGGGATACGATTTTAACTCGGGGTATAGAATCTCTGAGAGTTATGCAAAACTAGCTAAAACCTTTGCATCACATATTAAGAAAAAGGCAAAATAAGAAATAAGTTGAAATTAAAAAGTCGGTTGTATTAAGGTACAACCGACTTTTTTATAAAAACTTTTCTTGATTATATTTTCTTTGAATGCAGACGGTATCGCCAAAAGGAAACGCCACCAAGGATTACTAAAAACAAAATAGAATAATATACTGAGCTTGGAGTGATTACCTTATCACCACTAGCATACGAATGCAACCCTTTTAGATAAAAGTTAACTCCAAAATAAGTCATCAGAATACTATAAACAGCCAATATAGAGGCAAAATTGTACCACCACTTACTTCGTAATCCGGGAACCAGTCGCATGTGAATAACAAAAGCATATACCATAATACTAATTAGTGCCCACGTTTCTTTAGGATCCCATCCCCAATAACGACCCCAACTTTCATTAGCCCACATACCGCCTAAGAAATTACCGATAGTAAGCATCACTAAACCAATGGTTAAAGCCATTTCATTAATAATAGTGATTTCTCTAATATTGAGATCCATTTTCTTTTTATTGGACTTGGTTGTCAAGATTATCAATATCAGTGCAAGTATTCCCAAAATTGCTCCAACAAAGAAGGGACCATAGCTGGCTACAATTATAGAAACATGAATGAGTACCCAATATGAATCCAAAACAGGCTGCAAATTAGCGATCGCCGGATCTGTCCAGTTTTGGTGTGCAAAAAATAATATGATCGCTGCTACAAAGGTAGTTGCTGCAATTGTAAGGTTACTTTTTCGACCAAATGCTAATCCCAGTGCCAATGTTGCCCATGCCACATAAATCATGGACTCATATGCATCACTCCAGGGAGCGTGACCCGATACATACCATCGCATAATTAGACCTGCTGTATGTAAAGCAAAAAGCAAAATAGTAAGCCCTATGACTCCGTAGATTATACCACGTATTGCTTTTTTATCCTTAAAAATTCTCACAATCACAAAAACCATCAATAACAAACCAACGACCCCATAATATTTATATAGGGAACGAAAAATATCATATTTATTAAGTGCTATTTCAGTTTTGATTTTATTATCAGAAGGAAGGATATCAGCACCAAATTTTTGTTGAAAGCTTTTGATACTTTCTACATATTGATCGGGTTTGCTATAATCTCCCGTGGCACGTGCCTCTTGCAACGACTGACGATAAATTGCAAGTATTTGACGGGTATAAACAGAATCCATACCTTTAAATCCTGCCTCATTAAGCTCTGGTACCGAAACCCATTTCTTATTCTCATCATTTGGAATCGGAAAAACCCGCAGAATTCCGCCACCCAGGGCTTGATTCAATAAGTAAAATTTTTCATGTGTTTTTAAGAAGTCCTTATCAAAACTAGAAGGTGTATTTGTAGTACTGGCAGCTTCCAAATAAGGATCTAATTTATACGAACCATCCGGCTCAAATAAATCTATCAGCGAAATTCTACGTTCTGTTTTGGGTACGCCTAGAATTTTACGAATACTATCATTCTCTTTTTGTATTTCAATAATAGGCACACTGTACCATATAAATGGATTTTCAAGCATCGAAACAAACACCTGATCTGCATTCAGCCCTTCATATGTATCATTTTTACTCAATTTTCTAAGCAGTTCTGAAGAAAAGGTGTTTACAGGCTTCATACGTCCGCGCTCATCCTGAATTACTATGCTTCCGAATTTTGCTGCGTGTTCTTTAGGTACCAAATTAGCTTTTATAACAGAATCCAACTCAGCTTTGCTTGGTAAGGTTTGCAACGGACCCGCTACATGCCCAGGTTCTGTCTGAGCAAAAGAAAAACCAGTACATAGTAGGGCCAATAAAACGGTTAACCTTTTCTTTTTATTTTTCACCTTAGAAAGCATTCCATCCAAATCTTTAAAACGGGAACCTTTCGTAAATAAAATCAACATCATGCCAAGGTATAAAAGCATATACCCTGCATAGGTAATATAGGTTCCCCAGAAATCGTGATTTACTGAAAGAATAGTTCCTTTTTCATCAGGATCAAAAGACGCCTGAAAAAAGCGGTACCCTTTGTGGTCCAAAATATGATTCATATAAATGTCATAGGGAGTTGAGCTGTTACCTTCAACAATTTCTACTTTACTCTTGTACGATTTATAAACTTTTTCAGTTCCAGGATATTTTTCTGCAATAAAATCATTGAGTTTTAATGCGAAAGGTAATTCTAGACGTTTTGAACCATAACTAAAATACATCTCAAGACCGCCCAAAGAAATTTTTTCCATATCATTTGCATAACCCTTACCCCCTAACAACTTAACTTCTCTGGTCTCACCATTCGTTGTGACGGCAATAGTAAGTGCGTCTTGTTGTCCTTTCTCTTTCTCCTCAGTAGGTACAATATCATACACACCTTTAATTACGGGATCCGGAATCACGAACTGCATTCCGGCAGTTTGATATAAGGAACGTAACATCAACGGTTGCTTTTCACCTTTAGTCAAAGTTCCTTGTAATTGATCTGCCATACGCATGTAAGTTCCATCAAATGGAGAATCAATAAAATACTCATCATTCTCATAGGTGATATTAATAGCACCCTCGGTAGGCTTATTAAAAGCAATTAGTACATTATGAATGTTGGATACTTCACCGGCTTCTAGAAAATGGTCATGCCGATTACCATCTCCGGCTTCAACAATCTTAAGATACTCAGTTCCTTCGTCTGATGGAACAAGTCCTAACTCAGCACCGTTTACAAAATTTTTGTAATCAATAATGACCTCTTGTTGATTATAATCTGTCTCAATAGTAAAATCATTCTTGGTCGCCTCAGCTAACTCTAAATCTTCAGAAACAACGCGTCTTCTCGGTTCTCCATTAATTTCACCATCCATAAAAACGGTTAAATATGTTTTTTCTGATAAAAATGTAGACGTGGTCTCCCCTTCTCTAATTGGCATAACGCCTTCATAACTGATATATCTGGTGACAAAAGCACCTAAAAGAATCAAAATAAAGGATAAGTGAAGCAAAAGTGTTGCCCATTTTTCTCTTTTATATAATTTATAGCGTACGATATTTCCGCAAAAGTTAATAACAAAAAAAGCCATTATAGCTTCAAACCACCAGGTGTTATACACCCAAATACGCGCAGCTGTAGTTCCATAATCATCTTCTAAGAAAGTTCCTACCCCCATAGAAACTGCAAATACTATAAACAAAAGGGCCATTATACGTGTGGAGAACAAAATACTAAGCAATCTATTTTGCATAATCTATTTTCTTTTTTAGCTCGGCAAATTTAATGATTTTAAGAAGATTTTAAGCCATGAACCTATAGTATATATTCGCTTTTAACAGAACTCGTTTTCTAAGGTGACAATTTGTTTTAACTTCCTTATTTTTGCGGAATGATACGGGTAATACTTCTTGGTTCTGGTAATGTGGCTGTTCATTTATATGAAGCCATACAAGCTATGAATACATTTACTGTGATTCAATGCTACAACAGACGCGGGATGTTGCTCCATCCTAATCAGGAACCCGGAGTTGTGACCTCTGATTTTTCAAAAATAAAAGAGGCTGATCTATATATTATCGCAGTAAGCGACACTGCTATATCAGATGTTTCGGAAAATTTACAATTTGAGAATCGCTTAGTTGTACATACCTCTGGTAGTGTAGCTATGAATGCAATTCATGACAAGCATCGCAAAGGAGTACTGTATCCGTTACAGAGTTTCAGTATCAATAAGCCTGTGGATTTTACAACCATTCCCATGTGTTTAGAAGCGGAACAAGAAGACGATTATTACATACTTCAACAATTGGCTGAAGGTTTATCACAACACGTATATGCCATCACATCAGCGCAGCGTAAGACCATTCATCTAGCAGCGGTATTTGTAAATAATTTTACCAATCACTTGTACCAAATTGGAAAAGAAATTTGTGATCAGCATCAGGTTCCCTTTGAAATATTACAACCTTTGATACAGGAAACATCGGCTAAGATAGTTTCGACTTCGCCATTAGAGGCACAAACCGGTCCGGCCAGACGTTATGACCAGGCTACCATACGAAAACAATTAGAAGCTTTGACAAACCCATTGTATAAAGCGCTTTACGAAAATTTTACTAAATCTATTCAAAATACACATGGAGAAGAGTTATAAAGAATATTTACAACATATTACAACGTTTATTTTTGATGTAGACGGGGTGTTAACTAATGGCAATGTCGTAGTTCACACTGATGGACAATTGTTACGAACAATGAATATCAAAGATGGATATGCCTTAAAAACAGCAGTTCAAAATGGATTTAATGTTTGCGTTATATCAGGCGGTACCAATGAAGGGGTTAGACAACGTCTAAGAGGTTTAGGAATTACGGATATTTACCTTGGTGCGCACCATAAAGTGGATCAGCTGGATGAATATATGGATATCTACAATATTAAAGCCGAAAACGTCCTGTATATGGGCGATGATATTCCCGATTTACCGGTAATGGAAATGATTGGTTTACCAACTTGTCCGCAAGATGCGGTTCCAGAAATCAAGGCCATATCTAAATATGTATCGAATAAAAAAGGAGGTAAAGGATGTGTACGTGATGTAATTGAGCAGGTGTTAAAAGTACAAGGCAAATGGATGAATCAATTTGATGCCAAATATGATTAATGATCAAACATAATTAATTTTACTGCTACCTATGAAAATTGTTTTTGCCACCAATAACCCAAATAAGTTAAAAGATATTCAGTCTATTGTTCCGGATTCCATTACTATTGTAAGTTTAAAGGATATTGGATGTGATGAAGATATTCCTGAAACTTCACCAACTATTGAAGAAAATGCCGTTCAAAAAGCAACCTATGTTAAAGAACAGTATGGGTATGATTGTTTTGCCGATGATACAGGTTTAGAGATAATAGCACTAAACAATGAACCAGGTGTATATTCTGCTCGTTATGCCGGCTCAGCTAGGGATTCTAAAGCCAATATAGCTAAGGTCCTCACTAATCTCAACAGTATATCAGATCGATCCGCGCGTTTTAAAACTGTAATTGCGTTACAGCTTGGAGAAACTACACACACCTTTACTGGTATCTGTGAAGGTTCAATTAACCAAGATCCAAAAGGCGATCAGGGCTTTGGGTATGATCCTATTTTTATTCCTAAAGGATACAAGGAAACGTTTGCCGAACTACCCGCTTCCTTAAAAAACAAAATAAGCCATCGGGCAAAAGCTATGCAGAAGCTACTTACCTTTATAGAAGAAGATTTGTCATAATTTATATTTTACTTTCTCAGCAAATAAAAAAAGCCTCTGGGGCTGAGGCTTTTTCGTTTCGGGGTAATTAATAATGTAAACTTGTAGGCAAAAAAAATTCAAACAAACAATTAAAAAACAACTACAATATCTCTCTTACTTTTTCTTTGATCAAATATACTTTTGTTATACACAAAATATTAAAAATGAAAAGCAATGAATTGTTCAAAAGCCGATGAAAAGCAATATTGATCGATAAAGTGTTTTTATTGTTTTTTTATCTTCCATTTGCTCAAAAAAAAATACGGCTAAGCTTATAGTTTCGTTGCATACTTTTCAAGATTATTGTAACATTACGTCGTAAAATTTCTAAACACATTCATGAAAAGTCAAGCTAATTCTTCTAGTGCCCCAGAAAATGATGAAATTATTGAAAATAGAGAATTAAGTATTTGGGAAGCCATACTCCCAATTATCATATTGGTGGGTATGTTATTTTATAACGTAGCATTTGCCTTTGGTGATGATGCACTAAGTGGAAGTAATCAGTTTATTTTACTTCTGGGAGCAGCGGTAGCAGCTATAGTGGGATTTTTTAATAAGGTTTCTTATAGCACAATGATGGAGGAAATCGCAAAAAATATAAAATCTACTTCCAGCGCACTTCTGATTTTGTTAATGGTAGGATCCCTTGCCGGAACTTGGTTAATTAGTGGAATCATACCAACAATGATCTATTACGGCTTACAAATTTTAAACCCTACTATTTTTTTGGCAGCTTGTGTGGTAATATGTGCCATAATTTCTATTGCGACCGGGAGTTCATGGACCACCTCGGCTACGGTAGGTATTGCATTGATCGGTATTGGTGATACTTTAGGAATTTCATTAGGTATGACTGCGGGAGCTGTAATTTCCGGAGCCTATTTCGGTGATAAGATGTCCCCCTTGTCTGATACCACAAATTTAGCTCCTGCCATGGCTGGTGCTGATTTGTTTACTCATATAAAATATATGATGTACACTACCATCCCAACTGTTACAATTACACTTATTGTTTTTACGATCATTGGGTTTACTATAACTACCACGGGAGCACCGGAGATCAGTGGTCAGCTTGCAGCAATTGATAGTGCGTTCACTATTACTCCGTGGCTATTTTTGGTACCTGCGCTGGTTATATTATTGATCATAAAAAAAACACCCCCATTAATAGCATTGCTTGCGGGAACACTTCTAGGAGCGATAGCTGCTATTATTGCTCAACCCGATATTGTTATGAATATTGCCGGTAGTAAAGTATTAGATTTTAATGCGGCTTATATCGGAGTAATGAAAGCTATAACCGTTGATACAGCGGTAGAAACTTCAAGCACTCAGTTAAATGATCTTTTTGCTTCTGGCGGAATGGCAGGGATGTTGGGCACAATATGGTTGATAGTGTGCGCTATGGTTTTTGGTGGAGTCATGGATGCTATAGGAGCACTTGCCCGTATCAGCAAGGCTTTGCTTAGCTTATTTGATTCTATCTTTGGGTTATTTGCAAGTACTGCTTTAAGCTGTGTGGTGCTTAACGCCACTGCTTCTGATCAATATTTGGCTATTGTAGTACCTGGCAGAATGTATGCCAAAGCATTTAAAGATAAAGGTCTTGCACCCGAAAATCTTAGTCGAACTTTGGAAGATTCGGGTACGGTAACTTCGGTATTGATTCCATATAACACTTGCGGTGCCTACCAAAGTGGTGTATTGGGCGTGCCGGTTGCAGAATACTTTGTATATGCCATCTTTAATTGGCTGAGTCCCTTTATGACCCTTTTCTTTGCGGCCTTTAGTATAAAAATAAGGAAGTTAGTTACTTCAAATTAGATTCTGGCATTTAAAGGTCATAGTTTTAAAAAATTCAGAATGGGAAAACTTGAAAACTATGTCTCAAGCTCTTAATCCAAAATAGGAATAGGCTTTTTATCGTGGTCAATTGCTACAAACTTGAAGTTTCCCGAAACGGCTATTTCTCGATCATAAGTATACATATCTTCCTTATAAATATCAACTTTAACCAAGCAACTTGTTCGTCCGACTTCACTTACTTTTGCCACTAGCTCTATAATGGATCCTGCCGGAATTGGTTTTTCAAAATCAATTTTATCACTTGAGATCGTAACTACTTTTTTTCTGCTAAAACGGGTTGCACAAATAAAAGAAACTTCGTCCATAAGTTGCAAGGCTGTTCCACCGAATAAAGTTTCATAATGATTAGTAGTATTTGGAAAAACAGCTTTAAAAATACGAGTCTCTGAGGTTTCAATAAGTTCTGTAATAGATGACATCATGGTACGTATTGGTTTATATTATAAAGTATAATGTCAAAGGTACTTTTATCCTCTTATATTTGTACTATCTATTAAAAAAGAATACATGAATATTATTGAGAGTCTCCAATGGCGCTATGCAACTAAAAAGTTTGATCCTTCTCGACTACTTCCAAATGAAAAAATTGATATTTTGGCACAAGCCTTTAATCTTACGGCTACCTCCTATGGTCTACAACCGCTTCGGTTAGTTATTATCCAAAATAAAAAGCTACAACAGGAATTAACCAAGCATTCATGGAATCAACATCAGGTTGCCGATGCATCACATCTACTTATTTTGTGTATTGAAAAACGTGTAGCAGAAACTTTTATAACTAAGCATTTTGAGAATGTAAAAGCCATCCGTAATACAGATGACACAATTCTGGATCCTTTTAAGCAACAATTAATAACCTCTTTTAAGGATAAGCCAAAAGAAGATATTACAAATTGGGCAGCCAAGCAAGCTTACCTCGCTATGGGAAATTTACTAACTGTATGCGCTACAGAACAAATAGACGCATGCCCCATGGAAGGCTTTATTCCTGAGAAGTACGATGAAATTTTAAATTTAAGCGAAAATGATCTTTCTTCGGTACTCGTCTTACCGGTAGGTTATCGAGCGGAAGATGACATGTTTTCTAAGCTACAAAAAGTAAGACGTAATATGGGAGAAACCGTGATCTACCACAATGCTGATAACTAAGTTTTCAATATTCAAAAAACAATATAAATTGGAATGAATCACCTTCTTTTAGGTATTTTTGCCAATAGCAATACCGTACACTATATATACGGATTATACTATAATCACTTTTAAAACAAAACTGGATGCCAGGATTTGAATTATTTGGAGCAGAAGAAAAAAAAGAGGTACAAGATGTATTAGACAATGGTGTCTTAATGCGTTATGGTTTTGATGGCATGCGTAATGGTCATCATAAAGCGCTGGAGCTAGAACAAGCTTTAGCTAAAAGAATGGAGTCAGATTATGCTCAAGTTGTATCAAGCGGAACCGCTGCGTTAACAGTTGCATTGGCCAGCGCGGGTGTTGGTCATGGTGACGAAGTTATTGTACCTACATTCACATTTGTAGCTAGTTTTGAGGCTGTCTTATCCGTAGGTGCTATTCCTATCTTATGTGATATAGATGATACATTAACACTAAAACCTGAAGCAGTAGAAGCGGCTATCACTAAAAATACTAAGGTTATTATGCCTGTACACATGTGTGGCTCTATGGCAGATCTTGATGCCCTTCGAGAAATTTGTGATACGCACGACCTTATATTATTAGAAGATGCTTGTCAGGCCATTGGAGGTACCTATGATAATAAGCCACTGGGAAGTATAGGAGATCTAGGGTGTTTTAGTTTTGATTATGTAAAAACCATAACCTGTGGTGAAGGCGGAGGTCTCATTACTAATTCTAAAGAGTATGCTGAGCGTGCACATAAATATCAGGATCACGGACATGATCACATTGGTAATGATCGTGGAGCTGAATCGCATCCATTCTTAGGGTACAATTATCGCTTATCAGAATTAAATGCTGCTGTTGGTATCGCACAATTGAGAAAATTGGATGAAACCTTAGCAAAACAGAAAAGAACTTATACAGTTTTACGTGACGCTCTAACCACTATTCCTGAAGTGACTTTTAGAAAAGTTCCTTTAAAAGGAGAAGAAAGCTACGCTTTTTTGAATATTTTCTTACCCACTGAAGATTTAGCTAGAAAAGCACATAAAGCTTTGGGAAGTCATGGGGTTGATGCGTGTTTCTATTGGTACGATAACAACTGGCATTATTACAAAAAATGGGAGCATTTGTTGAATCCGAGTACGTTGGTCCGATTCTCTGATACAATAAACAAACGTCTCAAAGACAATAACAGAAGCTTCGAGGAGAGTGATGCCTGGATGGGACGAACAGTTTCATGCCTAATAAAGGTTGGATGGTCTCCAGAAGAGGTTCAGGAAAGAGCTGAACGCATGGTATCAGCCATTCAAAGTGTTTTGTAAAGAACAAATATATACTATAAATAAAAATGCGTGATTCTATTACAAGAATCACGCATTTTTTTATACTATTTGAATATGGTTAATACGTTACATATTCCATTATTTCTAAACCATAGCCTATCATTCCAACTCTTTTTTGTTGTACTGAGTTAGAGACCAAGCGAAGCTTGTGTACATTTAAGTCATGCAATATTTGAGCGCCGATACCAAAATCCTTACTATCCATTATAATTGCAGGAGCTTTCACTACCTCTTTCCCGTTTTGTAATTCCTTGAGGTCTTTCAGACGATTAAGCAGGTTGAGGGATTGACTTTCCTGATTAATAAAAATGATAACCCCCTTGCCTTCGTTATTGATACGCTGAAACATCGCATCCAAGCGCTTATCTGCATTATTAGTCAATGTACCTAAGATATCATTATTGAACAAGGTAGAGTTCACCCGTGTTAATACAGGTTCATTATCAGCCCACTGCCCTTTGGTCAATGCTATATGGATTTGATTATTAGTAGTTTGCTTATAAGCTCTGAGACGATATTCTCCAAAACGCGTTACTATATCAAAATCTTCTTTTTTCTCAATTAGAGAATCATGTTGCATCCTATAAGCTACCAAATCCTCGATAGAAACAAGTTTAATATCAAATTTTCTTGCTACTTCAACCAATTGTGGCAGTCTTGCCATGGTACCATCTTCATTCATAATTTCGACAATCACACCAGCAGGCTTGAGTCCTGCCAGTCTGGCAAAATCTATAGCAGCTTCTGTATGACCTGTACGACGTAACACGCCTCCTTGTTTTGCTTTTAAAGGAAAAATATGACCTGGTCTGGCAAGTTCATGAGGTTTTGTGTTAGGATTTGTTAAAGCATTCACCGTTTTTGCACGATCGCTTGCAGAAATACCTGTTGTTACTCCTTCTCCTTTCAAATCAACTGATATTGTAAAAGCCGTTTCTAAAGGATCCGTGTTATTACCAACCATCATATTCAACTTCAGCTCTTCGCAACGTTTTTCAGTTAACGGAGCACAAATAAGTCCCCTACCATGTGTTGCCATAAAATTGATCATTTCTGGTGTCACTTTTTCGGCTGCTGCCAAAAAATCCCCTTCATTCTCCCGATCTTCATCATCGACCACTATAATAACTTTACCTTGACGGATATCATCAATGGCTTCTTGTATAGTATTCAGTTTCAATTTGGGCTTACTTTCAGTAGTTTGAGACATACTTTTTATCTTATGTATTCTTGGCAAAGATACCTAAACTCTCGAATTATTTGAATTTAGTACTTCTTTTTGTAAATATTTTCTTTATCGGCTGGATAAAAATATCCATATTAAATATTTGCTGATCCGTTGTCGCTTTATAGGTTAAGAAAATACTTAACGGGAAAATTATAAAGGTAGATAACCATGATCCCACAAATGGTGGAATCCCACCTTCTTCAGCACTATTTTTTGCAAAAACTCCGATAAAATGATAGGTAAGAAATAAGGTTACCCCTATAACGATAGGAAGTCCTAATCCTCCTTTGCGTATAATGGCTCCCAGAGGTGCTCCTACAAAAAAGAGCAACACGCAAGCAATTCCCAAGGCATATTTATCATGCAAGGACATTTCATATTTGTTTAAATATTTTCGCTTAACCTTAAGACTGTTTTCTACGCTATTCAATCTTCTCAAAACCCCGTCAACATTAGAGTGTGCTAAACTAGCGATTTGCATCTTTTCTCGGGTATTGAATAACGAGAGAAGATTTAATCTATCCGGTGTAAATTTTTTAATACTGTCTTTTTCCAGGTTTTTACTAAGATCATCAACTCCATTACGCCTTGATACTTCGCTACGAGCGGATATCATTTCATTGTCCACTTTGGTAGAAAGCGTATCAATTTCTGCTCTCAAATCTCCAACATTGAGCATATTATGCCCTTTTCTATAATTTTGAGCATTCATGTCAACCGTTCCTAATTCTGATAGATCAATATTCAAAACGTATTCTTCAAACTGAACTTTAGCAAAAGGTAATTTTCTCTTATTTTCCCTGGAGGTCGGCTGTACTTCGTTATAATAGTTACCGTCCTTGAGAACAAGTGTAACGAGATCGGATTCGGTACTCCCTTTCAACTCCCCATCGTTTGCTTTGATTACTACAAAGTTACCCGGTTTATCATCTTTTAAATGTATAATTACATCTCTCAGATATTGATCGTTATCACCGTATTTCTCTGCAACCTTGATATTGAAATCCCCAAGATCATTAAATTGGTTCGCCGTTATCACCATGGCGGGCTTTACCTGTACAATATTTTTACGAAGATTAATAAATTTCCTTTCGGATGCAGGAATAACTGTGTTTGAAAAGAAAAATGCACCAATACCCACTAATACAATAAAAACGGATAAGGTTCGCATCGCCCTTTTAAGTGAAATCCCAGAAGATTTCATAGCTGCGAATTCATAATTCTCAGCAAAATTCCCAAATATCATTATCGAACTCAGCAATATGGTTAGCGGTAGTACCATAGGAATTAACCGAGGAGACGCCAACATTAAAAATTTCAAAATAACACTGAGATCTAAATCTTTACCCGCTAACTCTGATATAAACAACCAGATCGTTTGCAGCAAAAGAATAAACATGATAATTAGAAAAAGCGGAAAAAACGTTTTTAAAAATGTAGTAAGAATATATCGATCTAAGATTTTCAATGGAAGTGATTAATCTAAACGGTTTATATAATAATTATCATACTTTGATTCATCAAAAACGAATAAGGTTTTTGAGAGCGGCTGATTGGTCTTAAAACTATTCACTGTAAAAGTTACATTCGTACCATTATGCTGCGTCTGAATCATTTTGTAAATATGCTTTGTTTCTTTATCTATACCAAGTAAAATTTCTTTTAATTCACTATTAGAATCTATAGGAACTAATTTAATGAATTGAATTTTACGTCCGTTGATATCCTGAACATTGTCCATATCATAACGATAACCATCTTCATAAAAGGTAAGCATTTTGGAAGGAGTAATACTACTCTCATCTTCTTCATTCTGATTAGAGATACTAATCTCTTCATCTTCAGGTACTATTAAATGTAATTTTTTACCATCATACATTTGTTTAGTTCCCATTAAATTAAGAACATACTGATTCCCTTTTATCGTTACATCCCCTCTTGTTTCCTGAGAAACATTTTCTCTAGGATTGCTCAAAGCGTATTTAAAACCAATAACAATATTGTCATAACTTTTTACTTTTTGCGACACCTGATCCAATAACGATTTAGCTTCTTGCGCTTGCATCGCATTTACTCCAACTACAAATAATAGAAATACTACTAATTTTTTCATTTTATGATTTTATTTTCGGTCGATTTTATTAATTATTCACCATCCAATAGTTGTTTTAAAGAAACCAAATCAGTTACTAGCACTTGCCTCGCTTTACTCCCTTCAAAAGGACCTACAATACCTGCAGCTTCCAATTGATCAATAATTCTACCAGCTCTGTTGTAACCCAATTTAAGTTTTCTTTGTAACAAAGAAGCAGAACCCTGTTGTGCAGTCACAATAACCTCGGCCGCTTCATTAAACAACTTATCGCGTTCGCTAACATCTATATCAAGACCTGTGCCACTTTCCTCTCCAGAATACTCCGGCAACATATATGCATCCGGATATGCTTTTTGGCTTCCTATAAAATCTGTAATACGTTCTACTTCGGGGGTATCTACAAATGCGCATTGAATACGTATTAAATCATTACCCTGAGTGTATAACATATCCCCTCTTCCTATCAATTGATCTGCACCTCCGGTGTCCAAAATTGTACGAGAATCTATCTTTGATGTCACCCTAAAAGCTATTCTCGCTGGAAAGTTCGCCTTGATCATTCCAGTAATTACATTCACCGACGGTCGTTGTGTCGCAATTATTAAGTGTATCCCAATAGCTCTAGCTAGTTGTGCCAGACGTGCTATTGGTGTTTCTACCTCCTTACCAGCGGTCATAATCAAATCAGCAAACTCATCCACAACCAACACAATATACGGCAAGAATTTATGACCATTCTCAGGATTTAATTTACGAGCTCTGAACTTGACGTTATATTCTTTAATATTACGTACCATCGCGAGCTTCAATAAATCATATCGTGCATCCATCTCAATACACAAAGAATTGAGGGTATTGATAACCTTCGTATTATCTGTGATTATAGCCTCCTCAGTATCCGGTAGTTTGGCTAAATAATGGCGTTCTATTTTATTGAACAGCGTTAATTCTACTTTTTTAGGATCCACCAGTACAAATTTGACTTCAGCCGGGTGCTTTTTATATAATAGAGACGTCAAAATAGCATTTAAACCAACCGATTTACCTTGCCCGGTAGCCCCTGCCATTAAAAGGTGTGGCATTTTAGCTAAATCTACTACAAAGGTTTCGTTGGAAATGGTTTTACCCAATGACAATGGTAGTTCCATCTCTGCATTCTGAAACTTTGATGAAGATATAGCCGAACGCATAGATACAATCGTCGATTTCTTATTAGGTACTTCGATACCAATGGTTCCTTTACCCGGTATAGGAGCAATAATACGAATCCCAAGAGCTGCCAGCGATAAAGCTATATCATCTTCAAGATTTTTAATTTTCGAAATTCGTACTCCTGCTTCCGGTACAATTTCATACAACGTAACAGTAGGTCCAACGGTTGCTTTAATCTGAGCAATTTCAATTTTATAGTTCTTAAGGGTTTCAACGATTCGATTCTTATTCTCTTCCAGTTCCCCCTGATCAATTGTTATTCCCCCGGTTTGACCCGTATAATCCTTAAGCAATGAAATAGATGGATATTGATAATTTCCTAATTCTAAAGTAGGATCAAACTCTCCAAAATCTTTCACAAGTTTATCACTTAGATTTTCTGAAAGTTCTTCTTCAACCACACTTTCGACCTCCATTTCAAGATCTTCAGGATCATCGTTGGATTTGATGACCAGTTTTTGCATTGAATCATCCGTAGAAGTGCGTTCAGAATCCTTGGTGTATAAATCATTCAATACATTAGTTGTAGAAAGATCTTTAGTACTTTCTAAGGTAGTTGTCGTATCCTCTTCTATATTTGTGATTTTAGCATTTATAGGATCTTTAGCTATAGTCGTTACAACAGGAGACTCAACAGTGGTATGTTTTCCATTCTTGGTGGTACTTTGAGACGTTTGATCAGTAGCATTAGTGGCAACTGTCTGCTGTGCTTGTTGTATGGAAGCTGCAATTTTCTCGGGAGTATAACGCAATCGTACAACTACATAAATTATAGCAAAAAAAGTGAGAATTAATACAGTACCTATAAACCCGACATAATCCCTTAGAAAATCATTTATCTCATAGCCAATAACTCCGGCGAGCAAACCACCTTCTTGTTTAATAAAGCCTAGAACTATGGAGATCCAAAGCATGACTAAGGTACCCCAAAACCAAAATCCTGCCAAGCGCTTTTTGTTAAGATCAAAAAACAAATAAACTCCGGTCAGTGAGGTGAGCACAGGTATAAACAGTGCGGCTACACCAAACCCTCTAAAAATAAAAAAGTGACTGACTGAAGCCCCAAACTTACTGAGCCAATTTTTGGCAATTGCAGATCTCTTGGAGAACTGTGCAATTTCACTTTGATCAATTTTCCAGTTAAAAAAGAAAGAAATAAAAGCAAAGAACAAAGCGATTCCCAGAAAGAACAAAAAAGAACCGATAATTACCTTTTGCTGCCTGCTTAAGGATAAGTTTTTTTTTGTTTTAGCTGTAGGATTCTTAGTTGCTTTCTTTTTAGTGGTTGTTTTCTTTTTGGCCATTATTTGGGAGTATTATCGCAAAAGTACGAATATCTATATAGGAACGTAGAAATGCTAAAAAAATTTTCTAGTTGAAATAGGGAATATAGATCATTAATCCGATTATAAAAGCAGCAATTGCAGCAAAAAATACAGCCCCTGCAGCTATGTCTTTAATAAATCCAATCTTATTATGAAAATCGGGATGAATAAAGTCTGCTATCGCCTCAATTGCAGTATTTATCGCTTCTATACTAAGTACCAGACCAATAGCAAAAATTTGTAACATCCAATCTATCTTTGATATTTCCAGATAAAAACCCATAAAAGTTACGATCAGAGCAATTGACACCTGAACCTGTATACTTGCTTCTGTTTTTAACAAGAGAAATGCTCCTTTTAGGGCATAACCGCCACCCCGAATACGACCGGATAAAAATTTAAAAATTCCACTCATAAGCGTTTTATTTCAAAGCATTTAATGCCGCAGTGTAGTCCGGTTCCTGTACAATTTCTGGCACCTGCTCTGTGTAGCGTACGGTACCTTCCTTATCCAGCACTACGATAGCACGAGAATGCAGCGCTTTTAATGGTCCGCTGGTCATCTCTACTTCATAATCTTTTCCAAACTTTCCGGTTCTAAAATCTGAAAGATTGATCACATTTTCTATTCCTTCTGCCCCACAAAATCGTTCTTGTGCAAATGGAAGATCTCTGGATATACATACCACTTTGGTATCTGTTAAAGAAGCTGCTTGTTTATTGAATTCTCGAACTGATGCCGCACAAATCCCTGTATCCACTGAAGGGAATATGTTTAAAATTAAATTAAATCCTTCAAAATCTTTTAAAGTAGCTGTCGACAAGTCATTTTTAACTAATTCGAAGTCCGGAGCTTTGGACCCGATCTCAGGAAGTTCTCCCGCAGTTTGTAATGTATTCCCTTTTAGTGTTATTGTAGCCATGATAGTAAACTTTATTTTGAAAGGATAAAATTACTAAGATTATGTGGTATTTAAGCTAAATCGGAGGAAAAATAAAAAACCTTCCCTGGCAGGAAGGTTAAAAAGAGCTATGCATCGATAGCTCCTAAAACTCTTTTCATAAAGGAATTAAGTGCTTCTTTTTTACTGGTTCCTTCTTTAATCATTTTATCTACTTCTAGCGCTCCGTACATATTAGAGATTAGCTCTCCTATAACATCCAGCTCCTCATCTTTTAGAGAAGGAATCTCTGTGAGCGCCTCTAAGGTTTCGATGGATTCTATAATATAATCTTCATCATTTTCTTCGATGAAGTTCGTAAGATGTTTAATTACTGGTAACTTCATGAACTAAATCTTTTAAAACGTCAAATTTGTTAGTTTGTGCTTGATTTACAAAGCTTCCATTTTTAAAAACCGCGAATGTCGGTAAGTTGTCAACAGTTGCCATTTTTCTGGATTCCGGAAACTTTTCAGCATCAGCGATTACAAAAGTAGCGTCAGTCAATTCTGAGGCCAATTTCTTAAACTTAGGCTTCATAATGCGACAGTTACCACACCATGTTGCAGAGTATTGAACAATAACTGTATCATTATCATTCACAATATTTTTTAAATTATCTTCATTCAATTCTTGAACCATAGTATTTTATTTAATTAATACCCCTACATCAAAGGATGCAGGGGATAAAAAATTGTATAATCTTAGTTAGAAGCTAAATAAGAAGCAACACCATCTCTGTTTGCAGACATAGCCTCTTTTCCTTCTTCCCAGTTAGCAGGACATACTTCCCCATTCTTTTGAACGTGAGCATAAGCATCTATCAATCTCATAAATTCTTTTACATTTCGTCCCACAGGCATATGATTCACACCTTCATGAAAAACTGTTCCTTCTTCATCGATAAGATATGTAGCTCTATACGTGACGTTATCTCCCTCTACTGTAACTAATCCGGTCTCTTCGTTATACTTTTCATCAGTGATATCTAAGATACCCAATGCATTTGCCAAGTTACGATTAGAATCTGCTAAAATTGGATACGTTACCCCCTCAATACCGCCATTGTCTTTTGAAGTATTTAACCATGCAAAATGAACTTCTGGTGTATCACAAGAAGCTCCAATCACGATAGTATTTCTTTTTTCAAATTCTTTAAGTGCTTCTTGGAAAGCGTGTAGTTCTGTTGGACAAACAAAAGTGAAATCTTTTGGATACCAAAAAAGTAATACTTTCTTATTATTATTTTTTGCTTCTTCCAAAACATTTAATTTAAAAGTGTCTCCCATATCGTTCATGGCATCAACATTTAAATCTGGAAATTTTTTTCCTACAATTGTCATAGTTATATTTTTTTGTTATTGAACGTTTATTTCACTGCAAATATAACTTAAGATATGAAGGTGGTTAAAAAGACTAATTTTTATTCTTTATTTGATAATAGGTTTTAGCTATCATAAACACAAAGTTCATAAGGAGGAAAAATACTCATATCATTTTTTACCGTAACTTTTATACGGAAAATATAAGGTTAAATTCTTGAAATATCACATGGTAAGCACAATTTTTGTATTTTCGTTAATTATTATTAACTTTTTAACCACTATTTGGCTACCCTTAGAAAGCATATAAGTTTATTTATTATCTTATGTTCTACTCAACTCGTTACCCCACAAGCTACTCTCAACTCTGATAGTGTTCAAAGGTACATACAAAGAGCCGAAGAACTACAGGATCAATACAAATATGAGGAGTCCTTGGAGCTTGCCAAGACTGCCTTACAAAACGCGCTTTACAATGATGATTCTAAGAGTAAAGCTCATATTTATCAGATTATTGGTAAAAATTATGAAATAAATGGTGATGACCAAAAAGCCATTCGTAACTACGTTAAGGCGTTAACGTTTTCTCAAATTTCAAAAAACAAAGTCTTAGAAACTGATATTTACAATAGCTTGGCAACACTATATGTAAAGCATGAATTTACGGTAAAAAAGGGAATTCAATATTTTGATAAATCATATAAATTAGCAAGACGTGTTGAAGACACTGTCAGAATGATCAGACCCTTGCTTAATTTGGGTTCTTTTTACATTTTAAAAAACAATTATTCTGAAGCATATTTTAATTTATCTCCTGCCAGAAAATTAATTAATGAAAATACATCGAACTTAGATAAAACTAAATTAAACAGTTTACTTGGTCGCTATTTCCTTCACCTGGAGCGTTATGATCGTGCAGAAGAGCATATAGAAGAAGCTATATCGTATGCTTTGTTAGAAATTAACAACGAGTCTATTTCTAATCAAACCAAATCTACGTTTTATGAAGAGCTAGCCAATCTTTATAAAGCAAAATCTTCACTCCATTATGCACAAGAAGATTACAAGCGTGCAATCAATTATAATGAAGAGTACTACAGAAGTAAGTTGAGAGCGATTGATATCAAGAATCTTATTGAATTACAACGGGCAAATATTAAATATGAAGTTGATCAATATCAAGCAAAAATAAAGCAAGCAGAATTTGATAAAGCGGAGAGAGAAATTCAAATTGTCAAATGGCAAATGAGTATTTTTTTGGGCGTAGTACTTATTCTAATCTCATTAGCTTTTCTTATTAGCTCTAACCGTAATAATCTTCAAAAGAAAAAATTAAACCAGGATTTAATAGAAAAAAATAAAGAACTCAAAAGTGCTAAAGAAACCGCAGAACAGGTTTCTACTTTAAAGTCACAATTTATATCTACTGTAAGCCACGAATTAAGAACACCACTCTATGGAGTTATAGGATTAACTTCCTTATTAATGGAAAATCCTGATGAAAAGAAAAAGAGTGAATACTTGGAATCTTTGAAATTCTCCGGAGATTACTTACTAGCTCTCATCAATGATGTTTTGCAACTAAGTAAGATAGAAACTAACGAAATTAAACTGGAAGAGGTTACTTTTGATCTACGGTCATTAATTGAAGGTATTACAAGCTCACTGCGAACCAAGCAAAAAAGTAATCGAAATACGGTCCATATCAATATTGATCCAAAAATTACTAATACGCTCATCGGGGATTCTGTTAGGCTATCCCAAGTACTAATCAACCTTATAGGAAATGCGCTAAAATTTACAACTGACGGAAATATTTGGGTGTCTGTTGTTTGTATGGAGCAAGATCCAGAGTATTACGTATTGCGTTTTATAGTAAAAGATGATGGTATCGGAATTCCGGATAACAAACAAAAATCTATTTTTGAGAATTTTGCTCAGGTTAAAAATCAGAATCAGGAATATGAAGGTACCGGACTGGGACTTGCTATTGTTAGAAAATTGATTCAGCTACATCAAAGTGAAATTTATGTAGAAAGTGTTGAAGGCTTAGGTTCTAAATTTCATTTTGACCTTAAGTATAAGAAAGCAATGAAGAGCGAAGAAACATTGGCTGCAACCGGTATAAATCTAAGCGTAGGAACCACTAATTTTAATATTCTTATAGTTGATGACAATAGAATCAATCAAATTGTAACTCAAAATATATTAAAGAAAAAAGGTTATACATGCGATGTGGCCAGCAATGGTATTGATGCCATTTCTATGCTTAAAAAAGAGGAATATGATCTGGTACTAATGGATATCAATATGCCCGAACTGGACGGTCTTGAAGCCACCAAGGTGATTCGAACATTTAACTCTACAATCCCGATCATCGCGCTGACCGCCGTAGAAGAAGGCGAGGTTAAACAACAAGCTTTAGCTGTAGGAATGAATGATGTAATTGTCAAACCCTACGATACGCAACAGTTCTTTCAAACCATTATGAAGAACATTTCTAAGGTAAAAAGCCTGTAACATCTCTATTGGTACATTTGTTTACAAACTCTTGAAAAATAGCGAAACAATTCTCATATACTTTGCTTTTGAAATAGTATTTTAGTTTGCAATTTCTAAGCTATTATTATGCAATCAAAAAAAATGGGTTTTAACACCATATGTACACACTATGGAGAAATTGAGGACACACAATTTCAAGGTGCTATTTCTCCTATTTACCTCTCCACGTCGTATGCTTTTGACAATGTTGACACCAAAAGGTATCCACGATATTTTAATACACCCAATCAGGAAGCACTTTGTAAGAAAATCGCTAAACTTGAGCATGGAGAAGCTGCATTAATTTTTGGTAGCGGTATGGCGGCAGTTAGCACTACCCTGTTTGCGTTCATAAAACATGGGGACCACATAGTTCTACAACGCAATATTTATGGAGGAACTGCTAATCTGGTCAATGAAGAATTTGATAAACATGGGATTGAGTATACCTATATAGATGCAACCAATGCCGAGACAGTTTCAAAAGCAATTAAGAAAAATACAAAGGTTTTATATATTGAGACTCCGTCAAATCCCTTACTATCCGTTATAGATATCGAAGCGATTGCCAATATCGGCAAAAAACATAATATACTAACTGTTATTGATAATACTTTTGCTTCCCCCGTGAATCAAAATCCGATCCTTATGGGGATTGATATTGTAATTCATTCTGCCACAAAATATTTAGGAGGACATAGTGATATTCTGGCGGGTGCTGTGGTAGCTTCTGAGGAGCATATGGACACCATTTTTCAGGTAGCTAAAAACTTTGGCGGAAGTCTTAGTGATTTTACCGTGTGGATGCTGGAGCGTAGCATTAAGACTTTAGGCATACGTGTGAAACAGCAAAATCAAAATGCGCAAGAAATGGCCGAATGGCTACAAAATCACTCTGACATTGATCAAGTCTACTATCCGGGTCTTCCCTCACATCCGGATCATGCTATAGCAAAGAAACAAATGCGTGGTTACGGAGGCATGTTGTCTTTTGAACTACAACCTGGATTAGATGCCAGCAAGTTTCAAGCGCAACTAAGTCTTATAAAAAGTTCGATGAGTTTGGCCGGTGTAGAAAGCACAATCCTTTCTCCCACCCTCACCTCTCATGCATTGTTATCTGAGCAAGAGAGAGCTGACCAAGGTATAAAGGATGGTTTATTACGATTTAGTGTAGGAATTGAAGAAGTGGAGGATCTTAAACAGGATATCACTGCTGCCCTAGAGGTTCTCAAAAAGGAATATGCCTAATCCATAAGGTCTCATTATTATATCAAAATTACCAATGTCAGGAATCCCTGTTTATTATGGTACCTTTGATCCAAAATTAGAAGAATGAAGTTAGATATACTAGCAATCGGCGCACATCCCGATGATATAGAACTGAGCTGTGCAGGTACACTAGCCAAAGAGATAAGTAAAGGAAAAAAAGCGGGAATTTTAGATCTAACCCAAGGGGAATTAGGAACCAGGGGAAGTAAAGAGCTCAGAGCTGTAGAAGCAAAAAATGCAGCCGAAATTTTAGGCGTATCTATTAGAGAAAATTTAGCAATGAAGGATGGCTTTTTCATTAATGATAAAGAGCATCAGCTTCAGGTAATCCAAAAAATAAGAAAATATCGTCCGGATATTGTTTTATGTAATGCAATCGATGACCGACATATTGACCATGGAAAAGGAAGCCGACTGGTTAGGGATGCATGTTTTTTATCAGGATTAAGAAAAATAGAAACCCATGATGAGAACCAAGTACAATCCCCGTGGCGACCTCGCTTGGTACTTCACTATATACAGTGGAAATCTCTGACACCTGATATTGTGGTGGATATTTCGGGTTTTATAGAGACTAAAATGAAAAGCGTATTAGCTTATACTTCTCAATTTTATGATAAAAACAGTAAAGAACCTTCTACACCAATCTCCAGTGATAACTTTTTGAATAGTATTACATATCGCGCAGCAGATTTAGGGCGTATTATAGGAGTCGATCATGCAGAAGGTTTCACCGTAGAACGCTATGCTGCAGTAGATTCCATTTTTGACTTAATTTAATTTAAAAAAAAGTTTGCAGAATGGTTCAAATGACTTATTTTTGCATCCGAATTTAAATGGTGGTTGTAGCTCAGTTGGTTAGAGCATTGGTTTGTGGTACCAAGGGTCGCGGGTTCGAATCCCGTCTTCCACCCCATATTCTTAAAGACCTTGCTTTTGCAAGGTCTTTTTCGTTTTTATAAAATACTTTAATTCAGAAAAGATCATAAAAAAAACCTTCATGCCATTGCATAAAGGTTTTTTTATATTTGTCTGTTTCTTTTTACTTTTCAACTTCTCCATCAACAACAATTCGTTGCTCACGATTTACAAGTTCATAAGCTGTATAAAAAACGAGCTGTGCGCGCTTAGCCATAAGCTCATATTCTATTTTATCAGGTGTATCCGTAGGTTTATGATAGTCTTCATGAACTCCGTTGAAATAAAAAATAATAGGCACCCCATTTTTAGCAAAGTTATAATGATCGCTTCTAAAGTAAAAACGATTAGGGTCATTCGCTGCATTATACGTATAATCTAAGTTTAGATTCGTATACTCTGCATTAGCCTTCTCGCTTATTTCATGCAGTTCTGTACTCAGTCGATCACTTCCTATGAGATAAATATAATTCTCTTTTTCTTCTCCCTCATGATGTTTATCGATACGGCCCACCATATCAATATTTAGATTTGCTATGGTATTCGCTAAAGGGAATACAGGGTTCTCCGTGTAATATTTTGATCCGTACAGCCCTTTCTCCTCTCCGGTTACATGCAAAAACAAAATAGAGCGCTTGGGTCCGTGACCTTCATCTTTCATTTTTTGAAAAGCCTCAGCTATTTCTAAAAGACTCACTGTACCAGATCCATCATCATCTGCACCATTATAAATCTCTCCTTTACTATCTATACCTACATGATCGTAATGAGCAGACAGTACAAGCACTTCTTCAGGCTTTTCTGAGCCCTCTATAAAGGCTAAAACATTTTCTGAAGCTTTGATGTCTCCTCTAAAAAAACTCTTCGGAATCGTCTGAAAATAGCCCTCTACTCCTTCTGGAGCAGGTATATTCATTTTACGATACTGTGTTCTCAAATATTCGGCTGCTTTCTTTTGACCTTCCTCTCCGGTATCTCTGCCTTCAAAATCGTCCCCTGCAAAAACGTACAAATATGATTTTAGATCTTTTGCTGTAATGCGTTCTGCATATTCTTTTATATCAAAAGTTTTAGTAACTACCGATTGCTTTGAACTTTGAGAGGTTCCACATGAACCGATGACTAAAAAACCTAAAGCTATGATAACTTTTTTCACACAATAAAAATTTAAATTAATAGTACTTTATTTTAAGGATTTGACATAAAGAAAATTTGCTGATTAGTCGAGATACTATCAATAATAAGCCATTGGAGCCTCTACTCATAAAAAATCAAATTTTTATATTTCATCAAAAACAGAGAGCAAGATACTGATTTTGATGCATATCCCTACATGTAAAAAAAGGTTTTAAAAAAACTTTTAAATATTTTGTAAAAAACTCTTTCAATATTGAAAAAAGCTCCTATATTTGCACCCGCAAAGGAGAATTGGCAGAGTGGTCGAATGCGGCAGTCTTGAAAACTGTTGAGGGTCACACCTCCGGGGGTTCGAATCCCTCATTCTCCGCAAAAGGAAACCTACAATGGAAATTGTGGGTTTTTTGTTTTCTGTAGCCTTTGAAGTTTACTTCATAAAGTCGAAGGAAAACAAAAAAACAAACACACGTAGTGAGTTGTGGTTTCTATGCTTGCCAAAGATTACCAATTTGGGATCACGAGCAAAGCGAGTAATCTCTGTTTTTCTTGTATAAGCATCCATCCCTAACCCTTCCTTCCAAGGAAGGGCACTAACAAGAACAACACTTAATCTAATTGCATTTGCTTGTGCAAGTAACAAAACAAACACACGCAGTTGATTGTGGTTTCAACGCTTGCCAAGGATTTCCTCAATAGAATTACGAGAACAGCGAGCACTTTACTTTATATTTTTACTGGACAGTATCGAAAGGTTATTTTTATAAATGATCATAATAAAAAGTGCTATTTTCTTTTTTTAGTATACAACCAATAATTGATTCCTACAGACCAGTAAAAAGTGTTATTCAGGTCCTCTTTAAAAGTTTGTTCTTCTGTAGTTATAGTAGCTCTGCTTTGTGGAAACGCAAATCCTGGAGTAAATGAGAAAACAAATGACTTATAAAAATAATGGAGGGGAATACTTAATTCGTAGCTCAAAATATTGAATTTATCAACCTTCTTAATATCAACTATATAGGAGTTCACATCTCCACTTCCTTGCCCACCACGATTACCGTTACCCTGACGATTATTTCTGTAATACTCTTCATAAAAATACTGAGACCCAGCATACAAATTTACCGAAGGCATAATCGATAGCTTTTTACTCAACACATAAAACGTTCTATTGAGATGTAAACCAACAAAAATATCAGTACCGCTATTATTATTAAAATAACTACTTCCTGTTGCTAAGAGCTCTAAAATAGTAAAGTCGTAACCCAAACTTCCGGTAAGATCAGCTACAACCTGTGATTGTACATTGTAGCTGTCTTCATCAAAAAAATAGGCAGTTCCAGAGATTTCGGCAGTAAATCCTTTATGAGTATATTCATACCCAGCTGTAATTAAGGAAAGGTCTACTCTACCCTCATCAGATCTTGTTAAGTAAGATAATGAAGCATTGGCATAAAAACCTGATTTGTCGTAGTACCCCACAGAAGAATAAAGATATGGTGTGGCAATAGAATCACGCCTTCCCATAAAAACAGCATCACTCATATAGCTCACGTCTAGCAATAGATATGATTTATTTTTATTTTCATCATTTTGAGAAACAGCGATAATTGGCGACACTAAAAATGCCACTGTATATAAAAACATTAGATTTCTCATTACTCAATTTTAGTATATCTGAAACGATGTAAAAATTTTGTGTATATCAATAACACTCTTCTTCGCTATTTAAATAGTCCTTTTTTACCTTTCTTTTTGGATACTGTAGGTTTTTTACCCCCCTTTTTCATCATTGTTTGGTTTTTAAGCAGCATTTTTCGATGCTGCTGCATATTCTGGATCTTATTCCCCTCCATATTTAAGCATTCTCCATCCTGAAGACGTAATTGTTTCCTGTCACGGTCTTGGTAACTTCCATCAGGATTTACCGTTACACCATTTGCCAGACTGAGTTGTCTTTGCAGACGGTTTTGAGATTGGTTTTTGATTTGAAGTACCTCACCATTGATGAACATAAAATGAACCCGGTTTTGATTACGCTCCTGCTTACGCGCTTCTGCCAGTCCTTTGTTTTCCTGTTTTACTTTGTACCGATATTGATATTCATTACGATATTTGATCCCATCCATATCGAGACATTCACCTTCTTTAAGACGCAAACGTTCTTGATTACGTGTCACATACAATCCGTCAGGATTGAGTACAGTACCATCATTTAATGTAATACTTTCTTGTAATCGCATCTGATCTTGATCCCTGATCTGTAGCATATCACCATCTACCAACATTAAACGTGTCTGATCACGATCCTGAACTTGGGCTCTTAATGCCATAGTTCCTATAAAAACTAAAGCGAAAGCCAGTACTATTTTTTTCATAATCTTTATATTTTTGAATTCTTTGTAATATATACTGTAGAACATTAAAAAATAATGACATTGATCATTCAATATACTTTTTCCGACACTTTAAGGAGTAGAATCAATCTCTACTCATTACCCATTTTTCCATGAATAAGTGCCGCAAAGAAAAACTGGATTTTTTAAGCATGAATAACCTACCGCATGATATGCGTCATATTATTTTTCTTTATGAGCAGTTAGCTTTAATGCTATGAAAAGTATGAAATCAACCAAATCATTTATACCGATCATTATTATAGTAATGCCCATTTCATCGATTCAAAGCCAGCAAGACCTTGAGGCTTTAGGTGTGGTGAAGAAAGCTGATGATAATATGCGTGGCAATACTTCACAGGCAGATATTGCTGTAAGAATCATAAGACCTTCCTGAGGTAGAGAAATGAATTTGAAAGCCTGGATTAAAGAAGATGACTACACCATGATCTATATTAATTCACCTGCCAAAGAAAAGGGTATTGTTTTTTGCAAGAGTACAGTAGAGTTTTTAATTTAATCTGACTCTCAGAAATTATAATTGGTTATAAAATTAATTTGATGATAATTACTTCTATTAAAAATTACAGCTGGATCATTATTGTTAACATTCTTTTTATAGACATATAAAATATCAAAATTGAGTCCGTCAAAAAATCCTTGAAGACCTTAATGAAAGCGAGAATTCACCTGATAATACGCATCGAGATTATACTTATTGTTTTCAAATTCATTCACTGTTGCCCCAAAAAGTCGCGTAAATTTTAATTCCATAGTACATCTGTCAGGTTTAAAATCATAACTTCCTCCTAAGGTTAAAACAGTTACATTTCCAAAACCATCCATACGTGATCTTGAAATTGAGGTAAATAATTGGTCTCTTCCCAGCTCTCGCGGAGAAAGAAACCTACCCGTATCAAACGCATGAGTAAACGCTGCACTAAGTTTCATCTTAGTAAATTTATATTGTAATTGTGTGCTCAAAACTTGGCCATTTTCTGTATCCTGAATATATCTTTCATTATATGCCAATTTCATTTGATAATCCAAAGGGAATTGAAGTGCATATTGAACACCCATATTCCAGTTTTTAAATAAATAATCAATTTGTAACCAAGATGTATTGATTATTCTATCTAAATGCACATTGTAAAAATGAAAAGTCCAATCTTTCACATTTCCAGAATAATTAAAAATTCCAATCCCTCTAGAATTTGTATTTTCATGATACTGCGCGACCTCCCCATTAGGTTGGAAGCCATTGTTGGTAAGTCCTATAGCCTCATTGAAATCATACCATTCTACCGTACTTCGCGGTGAAACACGATCCAGCCAACTAAGATTAAAATGATGTCCGTCCATCAATTCATAATTTAGCCACAAGCCTTTAAAAACAAAAGGTTTCATCCTGCCGTCACTTTCGTTTAGTAAAGGCGTATCTTCAATCTCCAGTTTTCCGTAGGTGAGATAACCGCGCCCAAAATTATACTTTAAATATAATTCTTCTAATCGATCCAGATCATTAAAATTATCAAAGTCATTGATATCATACAGTTCGTGTTCCCATTTTGAAATTCTTCCGGTTGTAGCATCTGGCTTATTCAAGGCTGATGAAAAAGTCTGATAGGTAAATATACCTTTGACCCCTAACTCAAATCCTTTAAATTCTTTAGTCTTAATTGCAATAGAACCACCTGTGGCGTTCGTATAATAGTCTTTTAAGCTATTTTGATTACTAGTACTCATAAAGAAATTGCGAATATGACCTTCTAAATGAGCTTCTGTAAAGATTTCTTTTAAAGATGTGATCTTGTCATTATCATTAAAATTATGGCTTTGTGAATACATATTAGAACAACTTAGAAAACTTAAGAGTAAAAAAATGAAGTTTTTAATGTTTAGCATACCATGTTTTATTTTCTCATTTCTTTACAAAAGAACAAGGAAATACATTTATTTTCAGTAACAATTGTTACTTTACAATGCGCAATTTAAATCGTTCTTTATCCCAAATTCATTACGATGTTCTTCAGAAAAGACCGATCGATAAAATAAGACTTAAGTTTATTGAAACCAACAAAATTTTAAAACATAATTAATTGATTTACAGATAAACTAAATCTTCACTAACTTAATATTGCTATTAAAATTTGAATGATTTCTTAAGTTTTTAAAAGAATGGACTAGCACTGATCTTAAGTTAAGACATATACCAGGGGCATCTTATTAACCCCCTATCGCGATCATACTCCGGTTATTATGAAATGCAGGGTCTTTAAATTTTTGAAGTGTATCCATCCCGTTACGTGTGTTTTTCTTTGCGAGCACTGCTTTTTTAATGACAGCTGCTATTGGATTTCCATTACGAAGTGGTGTCAATACATCAGACTCTGTAGTTGAAAATAAACAATTTTTGAGGTGTCCATTGGCTGTTAGTCGTATTCTATTACAACTATCGCAAAAAGGATTTGTTACAGAACTGATGATTGCAAACGTACCTTTATAGCCTTTAATTTGATAGTTTTTGGCGGTGTCATTTGGTTTATCGTTTAGCCTAATAAAATCAGAAATGTCATAACGATTATATACTTGTTTCAATATATCTTCAAGAGAAACGAGCTTTTCCATATTCCATTTATTGCCATCAAATGGCATAAATTCAATAAATCTAATTTGCAATGGTTGTTTCTTAGTTAATGCTATAAAATCAACGATTTCGTTATCATTAAAGCCTTTCATCAAGACGCAATTCAGCTTCACTTCAAATCCTTCTTTTAGTAATAACTGAATGTTATTATACACTTTTGTGAAATAATCGCGTCGTGTAATTGACTTATTCTTACTAGCACTCAATGAATCTAAGCTTATATTAACGGTTTTAATCCCACATTTTTTGAATGTTTCTATAAATCTATCTACAAGGACACCATTAGTAGTAATTGCTAATTCTATAGGAAGTGTTGCCAGCTTTTCCATAATCAATGCAGCATCTTTCCTCACTAATGGTTCGCCACCAGTAAGTCTTATTTTGGTAACACCATTAGCTACAAATTCTTTGGCGATGGTATAGATTTCCTCATAAGTCATAATATGAGACTTAGGGGAAAGCGTTATACCAGCTGCTGGCATACAATATGTACATCGCAAATTGCAACGTTCGGTAAGTGAGATACGCAGGTAGTTATGTTCGCGGCCAAAAGTATCTGTAAGTATGCTTTTTTTTTCGTTTTTCATATTAATTGTGTCTTGCGCCTTTGAGAATTCCAAAAACGTGTAAAAGGGAAGGAAAGATAGCATCCATCGACTCTCTTGCTCCATTGGTAGATCCTGGCAATGCGAGAACTAGCGAATTTTTTATTGTTCCTGCTACACTTCTAGACAACATAGCATAAGGCATACGATCTTGACCATATTTTCTTATTGTTTCTTCTATTCCAGGTATGGTTCTATCGAGTAATGGTTTCAGTGCTTCTGGTGTCACATCCCTTTGAGATAAACCAGTTCCGCCAGTATAAATTATCAAATCTGCCCCTTGAGATTGATAGTATTTTGCTTTTTCCTGAATGATTGCAATTTCGTCTGGAATACTAATGTAATCTAGTATAGCTACATCGCTGGTTTCTAATTTTGCTATAATCGCTTTTCCTGCTTTATCTTGTTTTTCACCTGCAGAAATAGAATCTGAACAGACAATAACAGCCGCTTTTAAATCACGTCCAAATTTGTCCTTAAAACCAGACTTACCTCCTGTTTTCTCGATGAGTTTTATATGATGAATTTCGATGCCTTTATCAATAGGTTTCAACATATCATACATATTAAGAGCAACCACACTTGCACCATGCATTGCTTCTACCTCCACACCCGTTTTATAAATGGTTTTTACGGTTATCAATACTTTAATTTCTAATTCATCAATTATGAAATCAATTCCTGTATATTCAATAGGCAACGGATGGCAATCCGGAAGCAACTCTGGTGTTTTTTTTACTCCGAGTAATCCAGCTGCCTTACTCATAGCAAACACATCACCCTTGGGCACCGTTTTGTTCTCAAGAGCCGTAATCGTATTTTGACTACTTACCTTTACAATAGCTTGCGCTGTTGCTGTACGCAACGTAGTATTCTTATGTGTGATATCTACCATTTGAATTTTAAATTTGGCTATTTGTTTAACCGTTTATTTGTGAGTTTCGTTATGAGTTCAATACATCTGATATTTTTCATTCTTTTCTAAATATTAGATATTCAATTTCATTGAATAAACACAGCTCACTAATAATGATAAGTTACTTTAAAACTTCCCTTAACGCACTAAAAGTTGTCTCGAAAATGTGCTTTATTTTTATTTGTTCAACTGGATGTGCCTTCTGCTAAATATAATAGTAAGAGATAATTGAAGCTCTTCTATGTTGGTTTGTCCAACCGAATTTTTCTTCACATGAAAATTCTTTGGTAACTAAGTAAAATAGTTTAACTATACCTCATAATCACCCAAAAAATTTAATTTTTCAAACAAAAAAGTATGTGGCATAATTATAAATTTACAATTTTAACGATGCAACAAATAAACATTTGTTTAACTATTAATTTTCCATTGATGCGACTGATCTTCAAATATTTCTCTTCCGAAAATAGGAACGTCTGCTTTTATAGCTTCAACGATAAAATTTAACGCCTCAAAAACCACTTTTCGTCTGGGAGATGACACAAAAACAAACAAGCATATTTCACCGGTTGTCACCTCTCCAAGACTGTGATATATATGCATACACGAGAGATCAAATTTCTCAAATGCAATTTCCCTTATTTCATGAAATTTCTTGTTTGCCATCTCTTCATGAGCAGTATATTCAATTGCAGTTACAGTTTTATCCTCTATCACATCAGCTCTTACCTGACCTAAGAAAATATTATGTGCTCCAATAGCAGTTTTTGATTGATGTTTTTGTATTGCGTCCCCAATAAATCCTGAAGTAATCGCTCCGGTTTTGAATACATTTTTATAGGTTGTTTTCATTCAGTACGTTTTATTAACTTTGAGTTGGTTAATGCGGATACACCGCCCTTTAAACTCCAACAATTTGTTATATTATTTTTTTTTAAGAGGGAAATTGCCTGATTACTGCGTTGACCAGTTTTACAAAAGACAATAACTTTTTTATCTTTTGAAATCATTTGTAAATTATCGGTTAACTCATGTAATGAAATTTTAACAAGGTTTTCATGAAAAAATCGAGGTAGCTCAGCTAACCCCCGTACATCGATATATTGAATATCATCATCATCCTGAATATCTTCAACACCTATTTGATTAAGAACTATATTACAATTAAATACCTCATCAAAAATTTCAAAATCTTCACCCCGCTGCTTCACCAGTCGTATGGTCTCTTTAATTCTTGCTACTTTAATTGTTGTTGATTGATTAGTGAGCGCATTGTAACAAAATAATTTTCCTGATAAGGGCTCTCCTATTCCCAAAACAATCTTAAGTACCTCATTAGCTTGTAATGTGCCGATTATTCCCGGTAGTATTCCTAAAACACCTATTTCTTCACAATTAGATACTAGTCCTTTTTGAGTTGGATAAGGAAAAAGGCAGCGGTAGCTTGGACCATTTTTATAGTTAAAAACAGTAACCTGACCTTCGAACTTATAAATAGCTCCATAAATCACTGGTTTATTTAAAATTACGGCGGCATCATTTATTAGATAACGAGTTGAAAAGTTATCAGTTGCATCCACAATGATATCATAGGTTGTAAAAATATCCTTTACATTTTCTGAAATCAACTTTGTGGGATACGTATTAATTTTGATTGTAGGATTGAGATTAAAAAGCATTTCACGGGCGGCCATGGCTTTATTTTTGCCAAGAGAACTCATTCCAAACAGTACTTGTCGTTGTAAATTTGATTCTTCAATAATATCATGATCGACAATTCCTATAGTTCCTATTCCTGCTGCAACCAAATATTGCAGAATGGGGCATCCAAGTCCTCCGGCACCAACAATTAATACTTTTGCTGCATGTATTTTCTTTTGTCCAGCAACTCCAATTTCTTCTAAAATAATATGTCTGTGGTATCTACTCAATATATAATTTTTAAAGATTCACCCTCCTGAAAAAGGTGGGAAAATTGCAACTTCTTCTCCGGTAACTTTACAATTCTCATTCACTATTTCTTGGTTTTGAGCAATTGTAAAATTCACATTATTGAGACCCGGATATCGATTAATTAAGTTTTTTTTTAATTCGGAAACCTTAGTATTTGAACACTCAAACTTCTCATTACTACGTCCCGTTATTTCAGCGAGCATCCCAAAATATTTTATATCAATAATCATTTTTAATTTCATTTAAGACCAACGAATCCAGTTATACAATTTTTCATTTATCACTCTATAAAAATTAACTTGAGCGAGGCGGTAACCAATACTATCAAGAGCATGTATCGCACCATGTTATTACTCATTCTTTTACTCCCGTAATAACTTCCCAAAAAACCTCCTATAACTGCCACTCCAACCATTAAAAACGATTGGCTGCTTAAAACGACACCATTTGTTAGTTGTCCAGCAAGTCCCGCTATAGAATTTACCCAAATAAATAATGCAGATACTGCAGCAGCTTCCTTCATTTTACCCCAATGGAACAATAGAATTATAGGTGTCAAAATGATGCCTCCTCCTATACCAATTAAACCGGAAAAGAAACCTATTACTGCACCAACCACCAAACCTTGCCAAAGTTTTATTTTATGTAGAATCTCACTCTCTTTCCCAAAAACATTCAGCATTTTAAGCACAGCAAAAATTAGTAAAACTCCCAGAATTCTTTTGTAAATCGTGGCATCGAGTTCTATTAAACCTCCCAAATAAGCCATGGGAATTGAAGTAATCGCAAAGTAAAAAAAGAGGTTTTTATTAAAAAAGCCACCTTTATAATAATAAAAAAAAGATGTTCCGGCTACAAATAAATTTAAGAGTAATGCCGTGGGTTTCATCATTTCTGGCATCACAGAAAATAATGACATAAGTGCCAGGTATCCGCTGGCCCCACCATGTCCCACACCTGCATACAGGAATGCGATTATCGGCAGAATACCGAGAAAAATCCATAAATCATTGACTTCACTAATCATACGCATATTTGATAATTAATACATTTAAAATATGTAGTTCAATCATTAAAGTTCATTTTATTTGTTCTGCTGTTTTAATAAATTATCCTTTTTCTATCCCGTTATCTAAAGCAATAGGAGTTTCTATAATTCACATATCCCTCACTTAAAAAAAATGATTGAGCCACATCATACAATCTTTCAAACTTAAAGCTACCAAGGTAATAGAATCGTTTTTACCTTATCACCTTTGGTAATATTGAAAGTATTTTCGGGTAAAAAAATCAATGCATTTGCCTCGCCAAATGCCGAAAGCATAGCCGAACTTTGTCCGCCCAGAATTTGAACACCATCCTCTTGTATTACAGCTTTTAAAAATTGAGCACGAGTCTCTTTTGAGTTATAGTTTGATAATGAACTAAGGTTAAGACTATTCAATTCTTTTTTTGAAGCTCCTTCCAACGTTTTGAGTAAAGGGTAAACATATATATAAAAACAAGTCAAAGCTGCAGCCGGATTTCCCGGTAAGGCGAAAATTGACGTATTTCCTTTTTTTCCATAAAACAATGGTTTTCCGGGTTTTTGATTTACTTTATAGAAAATTTCTTGGACATTCAAATTTTTTAAAGCTCTACCAACAAAATCATACTTTCCTACCGAAATCCCTCCTGTGATTATGACAACATCATTATCACTTATAGTAGTTCCTAAGGTGTATATTGTACTTTCATAATTGTCTTCAACTCTTATGACCTCGGGAACATTGTATTGTTCTGACGCTAACATACTCCTTAACATAGGTCCATTAGATTCGTACACTTTGCCATATGGTAGCACCAACCCATTGGTGACAAGTTCATTTCCCGTGACTACTATGGCTATAGATGGTTTGCTATATACTTTGACTTTATTCACACCGACGCTGGAGATGAATCCTATATGTGCCGAATTTATTCTAACACCTGCTTTTAGAGCCAACTCATCTTTTCTAATTTGTTCTCCAATGGGTCGTATATTCATACCACTATCGGGAGTTTCTTCGGTAAAAATCTGATCATCCTCAACCTCAATTTTTTCCTGAATAAGTACAGCATTTGAGGTATCAGGTACAGGTGCTCCCGTATAGATTCTAACAGCCTCCCCAGAAGTAAGATGAAAATCATGATTATCTCCAGCCTTTATTTCTCCGATTACCTTATAATTTGAACTGTCACCTATATTTATAGCATAACCATCCATTGATGATTGTCTAAACGGCGGCATATCAATAAGAGAAATTATATCTTCAGCCAAACTATAACCCAATGCATCCTCTAAACTTACCTCCATTACATGCCTAACCCTATCATCACAAGTCAATATTAATTTCCTTGCTTCCTCCACTTTAATCATATTTTTAATATAAATCAGGTTGTTTTTACTGTAATTTTAAATACTTGATCTTAAATTTAAGATATAAAAAATTGATTAATGTATTTAAGTGAAAGTAAAAAACAAAAGAAGTAATACATACACGATGTAATCTTGTTCCTTCCACATGATTAAATACATATTAAATGTTAGTTAGAAGTCTTATTGTTAAGAAGTGTAAATCCATCCTATTCTTAGATAAAAAGCTAAACATCCATAAATTAGTCAAATAATCTTACTTTATATTTTAATTCAAGTATACTTAAGATAAATTATTTATCTCTTTTTCGAAAACCATAGGTAATTTGTCTTATAAAATCCTTCGGAACTTTTTCATCTCCCGGAAAACCAAGCTCAATAGTACCACTATCCTCAGGAACATAATTCGTTTTAAATATATAATCCCACAAACTAAGGCTAATTCCAAAATTCACGCCATATGTTCCTTTAGGTAATACATAAGAGTGATGATACAGATGCATCACAGGATTGTTGACGATGTACTTCAACGGACCCCAGGTAATCTTAATATTCGAATGATTGATATGCCCAATGGTAATTGCAATAAAATGAACTATATAAGCTTGTTCAGGTTCAAAACCACCCAAAACCATTACACCAATAGTTTTAAGAGGCTTGTAAAATATATTTTCCATCCAGTGATAACGCAAATGTGCTGCAAACCCCATTTCTTTGACAGAATGATGTATTTTATGATATCGCCATAAGAATGGATATTTGTGAAGCAATACATGTGTGAACCACTGTACAAAATCTAATATTATAAAAAATATGACCAGCTGTGCCCACATCGGCAAGCCAGAAATGTTAATAATCGTTAAACTCTCTGCAGAAACTCCAATATCTTTGAACAACACCTCTAACAATCTATAAAAACCACTTATAATAATTGCAAAGACAAAGAAATTGAAAAACATATAGAAGCCATCCAACCAAAAATCTCTCCTGAAAATCGACTGTTCTTTTCGCCAGGGGAATGCAATTTCTAATCCCCATACCAATAATGAAATCGCCATAAGACCCCAAAAATAATTGGTGTACCAAGGGACTTCAAATACTATAGATTGCCATGTCCAGTCGACACTGTTCACAAATGAATCTATAAAAGCAGTTATATACTTCTCCATAACTTTTTAATTTAATTTTGTTATACTGTCTTGTTCAAAAGGTAAATTCTTGAAATAACTCCATTCGACCCAAGACCCATCATAATTTTTTACATTGTTATAACCCAACAATTCGGTTAGCACGAAGGTAGTATGTGCAGAGCGTACACCACTATGACAATATGAAATAATAAGATCGTTCTTTGATGCTCCTAGCCTATTATAAATTTTTTCTAATTCATTATACGTTTTAAATTTCTGGGTTCCTTCATACTCAATGGCTTCAGCCCAATCGATAAGAACGCTATTTGGGATTCTCCCCGCTCTGGCAGCACCATTCTTCTGCCTTTTTCCAGTAAACTCATCCTGACTTCTAGTATCTAAAATTATTTTTTTTCTGTTTGAATTGACCATTTCTATCATTTCATCTTTTTCAATTAGTAAATCCAAAGAACTCATTACCGGAAGTATAAATTCCGAAGAAATAATCGGCACAAGTTTGTCATTCATAGCTCCTTCGATTGTTTCCCAAGCCTTCAATCCTCCATTTAAAATCCTTACAGATTCAAAATTATAATTCTTAAGTACCCACCACAAACGAGAGGCATCAGCAGAACCTTTATCATCGTATACAATCAACAGATCATCATTTTTAATTCCTAATTTTCTAAACAGGGCTTCTAACTTTTCTTTATTTGCCATCATACCTTTGTAGGGATACGAAGTATCTTCGATATCTGTACGCCAAATATTTAATGCGCCATCAATATGCTTTTCAGCATACGCTGTTGCCTTTCTGAAGTCTATAATTTTCAAATGCTTTTGTCGGTATACTTTTAGTAACTCCTCTGCTTCTATCAGATGGTCTGAACTAGCGTAAGAGCTTACCTCTAATTCGGACTTTGGAAAAGTTTTATCTCTTTGCTTATTACAGGAGAACACAAACACACTCAAAATTATAACACTACTAATTCTGTAAGTCATACCACTCAACATTTCTTAAATTTTCACGCCTTCCTTTTTTTATTGGAGGATAATTTGTTACTAAATAATTTACTATGATTTCTTCGTTACCACCTAAATCCCATAAGTTTTGAGTTTCCTGCATCCAGCGAATGGTTGCTATCCATCGTTCCGCAGTCATCCTATTCTGAATAACTAACTTTGAAGAATGGCAATTGGTACAATTATTTACCACTTCCATCAAGCCTTCGGCTTCGACTAATCCACTACGAACATGAATTCCGTTTTCTATCCTATCTTCCTCATCCTCCTGAACAACAATATATGCGGAATCAGGTGCTGATTTCTTAAAAACCGAGAAGCTTGGATCTACAATGAGGTAAATTCCAGCAATTGCAACTATAATGATAATAGAAACGACCACTTTCAGCAGTTGATAGATTACCCTAACCTGTTTTCTAAATTGTTCCTGCCTATCCATTACTATTCAACTTTTACTGCAATACGATGGCAAGCATTATTTAAATAACCTTTAGGATTCCATCCGGGCACCAGCATTGGTTGACTATAGCCTTGTGAATCAGTAGCTCTTGACCAGACTTCATAATATCCTTTTTTCGGAAAATCTATGGTAGCATCAAAATGTTGCCATGCCAAACGATTGACCGGTTTTTCTACAGAGACAGCGATCCAGGTGGCACCAAAATCAATAGAATATTCCATCTTTGTAACTTCCAGCTCTCCTGCCCAGGCATGTCCTCTAATATTTAATTTATTTCCTTTTTTAATTATTGCTCCTGATTTAGGATATGTAATAAGCGACTTTACCGGCATCGACTCTATGATGCACATATCCTCATCCTTTACTTTTTCTCCCGGTGCGACAGGTTCACAAGGAACACGATATGCAGTTCCGGTCATTTTGGTACCATCATGTACTTTATCACGAACACTTATCCTGTTCACCCATTTACCCGAAACAGAAGCTGGCCATCCCCCTGCAACTAATCGTAAAGGATATCCATGAACTAATGGTATATCTTGTCCATTCATTTTGAAAGCTACTAATGTTTCATCCTGTAATGCTTTTGCTATAGGAGCGCCTCGAGAGATGGGCTCTTTTTTAGGATCTCGACTCAGGTGAGCATCCACAGCATGATATCCAATGTACACAGCGCTATCTTTTATACCGACATCTTCCAGAATATCCCGCAACCGAACGCCTGTCCATTTTGCACATGAGACCGCACCAACTGTCCATTGATTTCCTTTTGCAGGAGGATCAAATTCACTACGTCCATTACCGCCGCACTCTAAAGTAAGCTGATAGGTATATTGTGGAAATTTTGTTTGTAATTCGGCAAGCGTATAAGTTTTTAATTCCTTTGCTGATTCTCCGTCAATCGTCAATGTCCATTCGTTACTATCAATAGCATCAGGGACTAAACCATTATTGCGAATGAACATATAATTATTAGATGTTATTTTCTCGTCTAACAAATGTGCTTTAGCCTCAATATTCCAGGGCTTGTCATTAAGAACTTCCATTTGCTTATCCTTATTGAACATTTTAAAAGGATCTGGATCCTGAAGTGCCAGAGGTTGATAACCTTCCAACATTGTGGATCCAAAAACAATATCTGCTCCAATAATAGTAGCCATTGAGCCTAAAACTACTTTCTTAACAAAATTTCTTCGTTCCATATAACAGAAATACCTTATTTTTTGTTAAAATTAAGATTATAAATTCTTAATTTCTGTAACAAATGTTACAATAACCCTGTAAAGTTAAGTTTCATAGCATCGGTTTTAAGCTAACTATAGAAAACTAAACTTCCTTTCCTTTGAGCATTTTATTCCAATATAAAAAAGGTAACATGTATTTTTTGAGTATCCAGAGTCTCCAATGTTCCTTTGATGAATCTTTAATAAACATTTGTTTTAATTTGGGATCCGGGGTAAACCGGTTTTGATAATCAAACTCTGCTAGGACCATTTTGCCGTAGTCGGTGACTAAAGGACAAGAAGAATACCCGTTATAAGATTTGTCTCCAATTCTATTATATTTCATAAGTCGTATAATATTATCGACTACTACGGGTGCTTGTTTTCTGATAGCAGCGCCTGTTTTTGCAGTGGGTAGTGCTGCTATATCCCCTAATCCAAAAATATTAGGATATTTATTATGTTGCATTGTATATTGATCCACATCTAACCATTTAGCTTCATTGACCAAAATGGATTCCTGTATAAATTTAGGAGCAACAGATGGTGGCGCCAGATGAAGCATGTCATAATGGATACCTACTAAGTCACCCTCTTTTGATACTTCAATATCTTTGTGGTTATATTCAGATTCATTATCCCCTAAAGCGTACCAAGCAATTTGTTTTTCTGCATCAATTTTTTTAAGTTGATGACCAAAACGGACATTAATATCCTTTTTATCTATAATTTTCGTCAAGGTTTCAGCAATTTTTTTAATGCCAAAAATTACACCTCCATTAGTAGCAAAAACAACATTGGTCTTATCTTTTACACCACTTTTACGGAAATAGCTTTCTGCCAGATACATTATTTTCTGTGGAGCACCACCACATTTTATAGTTGTTGTAGGTTGGGTAAACAAGGCAGTTCCTCCTTTAAAATTTTTAAGAACCGTCCAGGTGTGTTTTGGGTCTGTATAATTACTACATACTACCCCCTTATCAATGGCTTCTTTTAATCCCGGAACCAACGAATAGTCATAGGTAAGTCCTGGTGCAACCACCAAATAATCATAACCTATATTACCGCTTGATTTTGTAGAAACACTATTATTTTCCGGATCAAATCCCGAAGCAGCGTCCTTTATCCATGTAACACCTTTTGGCATAACAGAACTCATTGGTCTTGCCGTTTTATTATAATTATAAGTTCCGGCACCTACCAAAGTCCAAGCAGGTTGGTAATAATGAATATCAGCAGGCTCAATAAGTGCCACGTCTAAACTTTTATCCTTTTTAAGTAATTGGGCAGCGGTCATGATGCCGGCGGTGCCTCCTCCTATAACTAAAATTTGATAATGTGTTTTCATTTTTATCTATTTATGGACCTATTAAATGTAATTATTAAACTTTACCTTCACAGTAACTTAGGTTACACAAAGGGTGAAATTCAATTATTTTGATATAATTCAAAATCGAGTATAAGATTTGACTATTTCAAATTTTGTAATTCGTAATCAGTGATTTGCACTCAAAAGAATAAACGATGGGTGAACTTGTCAAAAAAGAAACACGAGTTAGTGGTAGCATATAAAAGATTATATCGTGCTTGATTTTTTTGATTCTATTCTGTTTCTAAATTGTTCCAAAATAGAGAGAATAATTCATAAGATTTATGACAATTGTCACGAAGCAACTATAGTGCTATTTTAAGTGCTCAAAATGAATAGAAAATACATCTCCATAGTCAATGTAGCCACCCTTCTGAATAATTGTTAGCGAATGCTAGTTGCGCTATTTTCTTTACATTTCATATAGATAAAAAGCCAAATTCTAAACAACAGCATCGCTATCATTTAACATTAGTATTAAACAAATGCCGAAATAGATAACAGATCGTTACACTTCCTTTTCCATAATAAAGTCTGATGCCATTTTAGCGTGTAACTGAGTAGTAGCTATCAGTGGTATATCTGAATGTGTTGCGTCAATCAACATAGGCAACTCGGTACAACCCAAAATAATCCCTTCGGCACCTCTATCTTTTAGCAGTTGAATCTGTTGTAGGAAAAATTCTCTTGCCTTATCAGTAAACTTTCCTTGTGTTAATTCCTGAGAGACATACGTATGGGATTTGGTTATGTGTTCCACATCTGGGATGATAGTCTTGATTCCAAAATTGGACTCCAAAAATGAGGGAATAAAACTCCCTGTCATTGTTGGCTGGTTTCCCAATAATCCTAGTTTACTAAGCTTCAACCTAGAAGCTTCTTTACCTATTGCATCAGCAATATGTAATATTGGTATATTAATTTGGGGCTGCACAAAGGGGTACACCATGTGTGGGGTATTTGCGCAAATTATAATAGCTTTGGCTCCTGCTTTTTCCAGCTTATTAGCTACCTCAAGGTATTTTGTGTTTATCTTTTCCTTATTCTGTTCACGCATCAATTCTATATTAATACTGTACAACAACAACTCCGGATTAGCCCGCGTACCTATTTTACTACCCACTAACTCATTGATTAGTTTATAATAAACGATTGTAGAGTGCCAGGAAGTACCACCAATCATACCTAATGTTCTCATATTATGTTTAATTTTCGGTTAAGTCTAGCGGTTTTTAGCCTTTATTCTTCTACATTTTTCTACCAGAACAACTGACTACTTATTTAATTTTTTCTTACATAGAACAACTCCTTTATTCAATATTTGAAAAAGGAAACTATAACAGCTTTTACTTTACAAATTCGACTTAATCTTTTTATTTCAGCTTATTCTCAATAATCGTTAAACGATCTTCAATATTCATCAACTTTTGGATGATAATGATATGCTTTTTTTAGCATCAATCCCCCAGGACTCTCATCACTGTGAATCTCCTGAGCTATTTTTTTGTATAGTTCCTTATCTAACATCTTTTTACACTATTAAAATTACTTATAAAACATATAGCCTCCTTTTAAGTCATAAACCGTATTGAAACCCATACCTAAAAGTTTTCTGGCTGCTTTTTGACTTCGGTTACCCGAGCGACAATATACATACACAGGCTCTTCTTTGTCGAGTGCATCGAATGATTGTTCAAACTTTTCTTGCTTAAAATAATCTATGTTTATAGCATTGTCTATATGTCCAGCCTCATATTCTCGTAGAGTGCGTACGTCAACAAGCTGAACGTTCTTTCCCAAAACAGCTTCTTTAAAAGAGGCCACGTCCAGTATTTTTATAGCTTCAGATTGTTGTGCTTTCGCACCAAAAATTGAACTTAAAAAAGTCATAATTACAAATATTTTTTTCATATTATATTTTAAATTGAAAAGGAAGCAGTCGTAGCATACTGACTACTTCCTTTCAAAAACCAACCAATACTAACCAACCATTTTTTATTTTGAGTTTATACTTATTCCTAATCTTTAATAATTTCTTGCAGGTTACGAATACTCACAAAGTTACATAACGACCTTTTCAGAAACAGTAACATAGGTTACACACAAGATTATTATTGTTATAAACGGTGAAAGACTTCCTCGAAAGTACCCAACTATGGAGCAAAACTCCAATTCATACTGATAAAAGCCAAATGACAGATGTGTTCTTTGCAGAAATCACCTAAATAAAAGTAATCCTCACCTTACCGCATATCGCCTTTACCAACGATTTGAAAGCTTTCACGCAAAATACTGGTCAAAAAGATGTTGCTCATATCTCCCATCTGATCCTATACAGATATCAGGTAATTTAAAGTAAGGTGGTAGGACAAATGTATTCTGATTTCGGGACGCTGGTTTCTTTAATTTCTTCAAACCCACCAATTACATCAGCAATATCAACCCATCCTCTTTGCTTTAAAATTGAGGCAGCAATCATACTTCTATACCCGCCGGCACAGTGAAGTATCAACGGTTTATCCTTAGGAAACTGTGCTAAGTGATTGTTTATTTCGTTTAGTGGTACATTAATGGCTCCTAGTACATGTTCAGAATCGTACTCACTTTTTTTACGAACGTCAAAAAGCAATGGTTTTTGAGTTTTATAACTTTTCTCAAGATCTGAAGAAGTCACTCTAGTAACGGTTTCAAAATCTTTTCTGCTTTCGTTCCAGGAACTAAATCCACCTTTTAGATATCCAACTGTATTATCATAGCCTACTCTAGACAATCTTGTTATGGCTTCTTCTTCTTTTCCAGGATAGGTTATCAATAGAATTTCCTGCTTAACATCTGGAATCATTTCACCGACCCATTGGGCAAAACTACCCTCGAGTCCGATATTTATACTATTTGGTATAAACCCTTTTGCAAAATCTTCTGCATCCCGGGTATCCAGCATTAATGCGCCGGTTTCATTAGCTACCACTTCGAATTCTTCAGGAGACAATGATTTTGTCGCTCTATCCAGTATACTATCCAGACTTTCATAGCCTCTGATGTTCATCAAAACATTTTGAGGAAAATATCCAGGAGGTGCGGTAAGTCCGGTTAATAATTCCTTAATAAACTCTTCCTTAGTCATATCTGCGCGTAATGCATAGTTTGTTTTTTTCTGGTTACCAAGTGTGTCTGTTGTCTCCTTACTCATCATTTTTCCGCAAGCAGATCCAGCTCCGTGATTTGGATAAACGATAAGATCATCGTTTAATGGTAGTATTTTATTACGAAGTGAATCATATAAATGACCTGCTAATTTTTCCTCTGTCAAATCAGAGACTACATGTTGTGCCAGATCCGGACGTCCTACATCTCCAATAAATAAAGTGTCACCGGTAATAAGACCATGTTCTTTATTATTTTCATCAATTAAGAGGTACGTAGTACTTTCCATCGTGTGACCAGGAGTATGGATTACTTTTACCTTGTAATCCCCTATTTCAAAAACCTGTCCGTCTTTAGCTATTATCGCTTCATAGGCTGGTTTCGCACCAGGCCCAAATACAATTTCTGATCCTGCCTTTTTTCTTAGATCCAAATGTCCGCTTACGAAGTCAGCGTGAAAATGAGTTTCAAAAACATATTTGATTTCAGCGTCATCTTTTTGTGCTCTATCGATATAAGGTTGTACTTCTCGTAATGGGTCAAAAACTGCTGCTTCTCCATTACTCTCAATATAATAGGCTGCGTGAGCCAGACATCCTGTATAAATCTGTTCTACTTTCATCGTGCTTAATTTTAATTAATAGTATCGTATAAAAATAGTGTTGATATTTATGATTTACAGTTACTTATGTTACATTACAACTCTAAACCAAGGTTACACTTTCATACTTAGTTAAAAATCCTACTTTTATCAAGTACGATTCTGATGATGTAAAAATATAGCCTACCTAAGATAGAATTAATGATAATTATCAGGGATAGGTAAGAATTCACAGAAAAAATATATAGTCAAGTACATTGAGTCAAAAAGCGTGTGCAGTAAAAAACTTATTTCGCTCTAATTTTAATCAATGTAACAAATGTTACTGATCACTATTAGATTATTTTGCTAAGTTAGTTACCATGTTAAAGCTTGTTTCTCAATTTAAAAAACCCATAAATTTCTGATTAAAGGAGCATTTAATTTAATCAGTAAGGAATGATGGTACAACAAGTGAAACAATAGTGTAAGGAGTTACTTTTACATAGTACATGCAACAAACTTCCGTTTCATAATTTTGAGCATCCAAAAGAGGTTGTCACTAATGCTCATATTAGGATAGAGTGGTGTACTAAAGGAGTAATGGAAATCAGGGATATTGAATGGCATCATTTGGATTTAAAATTTCTACGCAAACATCATTTTTATACACAATATGGTATAGATATTCTAGAAAAAGAAAAGTGGGCTAATGAAAAGATGATACAATGTATTTTGAGTTGTTGCAAATAGTTGAGTAGCTAAGGTTAGATTATAGATTTTTTGGAATACCCTAGATCAAAATATATGAAATATTGAACGGTAAGAAATTCGATGAATACTCTTCAGAAAAACTAATAAGATACTGATAATTTATTAAGTGAAAAAAATTGATTACAATCCTTCTTTCTCTGAAAAAGAAAACCCACAATGAATATTGTGGGTTAAGATTGCTATACTTGCAATATACTTTGATGATAACAGGGCCTTGTGAGAATAGTCTTTTAGACCTCAAGTATTGATTTTCTGCCCACATATTGGTTCTTTCATAGAGTAAATACGGTTTCTGGCCAAAAGCTGTTTTCTGGTGTCTCCAATAGAAAAGGTTGTAGCAATGGAGTTTTTTTATTTAATTTTAGCTCGTCTGACTTGCTCATTTTTCTGATCTATAGCTTTCCGACGATATTTTATTCTAATATCTCACAAGGCTTCTAAAGCTAGTTTTTGCACGTGAAAACGACCTGTGACTTGTATGATCTTAAAAAAACATTTCTTAGCAATCACTTTCATTAAAGTAGCCGTATCCAGAGTAATGTCATTTACTTTATCTCTAAGTGAATTTGAAATTTTTAGTAATTGCTGTACAATATGATCTACTTTAGTACCTGCCAGTATAGCTATAATAGTGCCTTTTCTCTAATTCTTTTTATTTTTCGATTGTGAAAAAACTGCCTGAATAGAATTAACTCAGACAGAGTTCAATTTACACCCTCATCTTTATTTTGATCATAAAAAAGTACAAACATAACAGAGCCGTATATAATTCTATTTGTCTTTTTCATTACTATAAATTTTGCCTAGATAATAATCGAGCGCATAAGCATTGTACATTTGTTGATACTCAATCTGATTTAGAAGTAGGGCGGCTTCAATATAATTTCGTCTGGATATTTCAAAATCCTGTGGATTACCCGCCCCTAAATAGTATTTTTCTTGTTCCAATTCAAAAGCACCACTCATACTCTGTTCCTGATCTTGTCTATACAGTATTTCTTCAGAACTACTAATTAGAGCATTCTTTGCATTAGATATTTCCACATAGACGGTTCTTTTGTACTGTTCAAGGTCTAACTTAGCATTTTCATGTGCTATCTTAGCTCTAAATACAGAGTTTCTTACACGCATTCCATCAAAAATCGGGATTGAAATTAACACTCCGAAAGAATTAGTAATGTTATTTTTAAAAAATTGATCATCGAAACTCTGCTCTTGAAAAGATGAAAAACTTGTTCCATAAGTGTAAAAAAGATTTATTTGAGGATAATAATCTGCACGCCGTATGTTAAGAAGATGTTTTAAATTGAGAACTTCGTGCCTTCGCTGCAACAGATCTTCTCGGTTATTTAAAGCTTCTGAATAAAAATCAGATATAGTATTATCGTTTGATGTTATCTGTGGCGCTGTACGTTCTATATTTTGTAGAACTATATGTTCCCCGGGATCAATACTAAGCATTAATTTTAACTTATTAATCTGCTCATTCTGTATTCTTCTATTCTCAACAATTGCAGCCTTTAATCTACTTAATTCTGCTTTTTGAATCAATTCATCTTGTGCTGGTAAGCTTCCCAATTTTACCATTTCCATTGTTCTATTGAGGTTTTTCTCTTGGATCGTGTAAAACTCTTGGAATATTTTATCTTGTTGAATATTTTGTAAAATTTCTAAATAATTATCAATAATTAAAAGCACTACTAAGTCTTTTGAAGCCTCCTTACTGTGCTTATTAGCTTGTACATTATTTTTAGCAGCTTTAATTACAGAAACTCTACGCAATAAATTTAAAATATCCCAATTAACGTTAATAGCAGCATTGTAGAAGTTCCCGGTACTTGTTGAGACAGTTCCAGTAATTTCATCAAAATTAGTTCCACTAGCTCTTCTCGCCTGACCATTTGCAATTAATGACGGGAGCAACTGCAAATATGAGGTAACCGCAGAGTTTTTGGATTCTCTAACCATATTTTCAGCCTTTGCAATAGTCACATTGTGTTCCATAGCAAATCCTATGGCATCTCCAAGAGTAAGTGTTCTCTGCGCATTACAATTTGAAGAGAAATAAATTATAATTATAAACAGAATTAAGGTACTATTGGTTAATTTACTTTTCATGAATTTTGATTTCAAGCAACATGCTCTTCTTTTATATTTTCTGTTATAATTTTTCCGTCTAATAAATTGATAATACGATGCGCATAATTTGCATCATAATTTGAGTGTGTCACCATTACAATAGTAGTTCCTTTATTGTTTAAATCAGATAAAAGCTCCATAACTTCTTCACCATTCTTCGAATCTAAATTACCCGTAGGTTCATCGGCCAGTATGAGCTTAGGGTTTATTACAAGCGCTCTAGCTATGGCAACTCTTTGCTGCTGACCTCCTGATAGTTGTGAAGGAAAATGATTACTCCTATGGGCTATATTCATCTGTTCCAGAACTGCTTCTACTCTTCTCTTTCGTTCTTCCTTTGGCATTTTTTGATATAGTAGAGGTAATTCTACATTTTCATAAACCTTTAATTCATCAATCAAATTAAAACTTTGAAAAATAAAGCCAACATTTCCCTTTCTAATTTTGGATCGCTTCTTTTCTGAAAACGTCGCCACTTCAATATTATCGAACCAATATTCTCCTTCATTCGGGCTATCGAGCAATCCGAGAATATTAAGTAACGATGATTTACCACAACCTGAAGGCCCCATAATAGCAATAAACTCACCTTCCTTGACCTCCAAATTTATTTGATTTACTGCAGTGGTTTCAACCTCATCACTGATGTATTTTTTAGTTAAATCTTTTAATTTTATCATAATGTATATTTTTAATGATTATATATTAATTACCAAACAATGCGTTCGTTATCGCCAAAAGAATCATACGAAGAAATAATTACTTTTTCTCCTACTTCAAGACCACTCAAAACTTGATAGTATTCGATATTTTTTTTCCCTAATTCGATAGTTCGTTTCTCGGCTTCATTGGTCCCCTCATTTAAAACAAATAACCAATTTCCACCTGTATTATTGTAAAATCCACCTACAGGGATAGCTAATTCCTCTGATGACTGTCCCAATTCTATTCTTAATCTAAGAGACTGTCCACTAATCACTCCTTCAGGAACTTCATTGATAAATTCCATATCTACCATAAATTCACCATTCTCCACAGTTGGATAAATGTAACGTACTGTAAGTAAGTATGATTCCCCATTAATATCAGTTTTAGCGTTCAATCCCTTTTTGATTCTAGATAAATAAATTTCATCTATAGGTACTCTCACTTTATATGTACCTAAAACATCTACCTGTCCAATTCGCTCTCCCTTGTTTATATTTTGGCCTTCTTGCAATTGTCCGGTATATAGTTGTCCATCAATTGGAGCTTTTACAATAAGATTATCCAATATTTGCTTTACACCGCTCAAATTTTCAATCATATTTCTTTCTGAAGATCTCAATTGCTCTAGTTGTAAAACCCTTGAAGCAGAATCTTTTTTGAAAGATTCATTAGTAAACTGTTTTCTTTTTAGGTTATATCTATAGTCTGCTTGCGTTTTCTCAAATTCCTGTTTAGAAATAATCCCCTTATTAAACAGAATACTATCACGATAGAATTTAGGTTTTTGAACGTGTAAAAAGTTTTCTATTTCAGCAAGAGCCGTCTTTTGTGCTAAGAAATTTTGATCTAGCTGAAGTCGAGTTGTTCTAACTCGGTTAATTTGTTCATTGAGAGAATTTTCTTGACTTAATACATTCAATTTTAAATTGGCATTTTCCAACTCAAGGATGGGCATTCCTTTTTTGACAATAGCCCCACTCTCTTTGAAAACATTGATAATATTACCACCCTCTACTGCATCTAGATAAAAGGTTCTATTGGGCACCACTTCTCCCATTTCAATAATGTATTCCTGAAACGGTAGCTTTTTGACAGTTGCAACCGAGAGTTTATCGTATTCAATTTTGACAGTCGACTTTGAATTGGCTGAAATGGTCAAATATAAAATGAACACCACAATTAAAGATAGCATACCCCAAACAAGGATTTTTTTTGCAGTAATTTTCTTTTTTTCTATTTTCTTATCCATTTTATGGTAATATTGGTTGTATATTAATATTTGCAACTGTGTATGACAACAAGCATACCATTCACAAAAAAACATATATTTAGTCAATTTTCACTACATTTACGTCCGTATTCGTACTTTTAGTACGCCATCATGTTCAAAACCGTACATTTTTTAGGCATAATTAAAGACAATCTCTATGAGCTCCAGATCGAAAAAAAAAGAGTCTATTCTAATTGTTGACGATAATAAAGGTGTTCTAAAAGCTGCCCAGTTATTTTTGAAAAGACATTTTAATCTTGTCGATAGCATACACGACCCAATTCTAATTCCAGAATATATACGAAAGAAAAGTTATGATATTATTTTATTAGACATGAACTTTACTAAAGATGCTAGTAGTGGTAAAGAAGGTTTTTACTGGCTTGAAAAAATTTTAGAACTAGATCCTACGGTTGTAGTGATCCTTATGACCGCCTATGGGGATATTAAAACAGCCATTAAGGCTATTAAGTTTGGAGCGGGAAATTTTATATTAAAACCATGGGACAATGATGAATTTTTGGCTACTATTCATTCTAGTCTTGGCATTCGAAATAATAAATTAGAAATTGCTAAATTAAAGGATACTCAAAAAGAACTTAACGATCAAATAAGTGAACGCTATAAAAACATTATAGGGCATAGTAATGGTCTAACTAAAATATTCAAACTTATAGATCAAGTGGCTAAAACCGATGCTAATATCTTGATTTTGGGTGAAAATGGAACTGGTAAAGAACTCATTGCCAGAGCCATTCACAGAAACTCAAAACGACACTACCAACCCTTTATCAATGTTGATTTGGGATCTCTAACAGAGTCGTTGTTTGAAAGTGAACTATTCGGTCATGTTAAAGGAGCTTTCACTGACGCAAAAGAGGACCGTCTGGGACGCTTCGAAAAAGCTTCCAAAGGCACCTTGTTCTTAGACGAAATCGGAAATTTATCGCTTCCCCTTCAATCAAAATTGCTCACGGCGTTGCAAAATAGAAAAATTAATAGAGTTGGATCCAGTAAAGAAATTCCTATAGACATTCGACTCATTTGCGCCACAAATTTAGATTTATACGAAATGGTGTCCGGAAATTCCTTTCGGCAGGATCTACTCTATAGAATTAACACTATAGAAATTGTGATTCCTCCATTACGCGAGCGGCTTGAAGATATTCCTTTGCTAGCAGATCACTTTTTAAAAATATATTCAGAAAAATATGAAAAACCTATAACAGGTTTTTATTCTGAAGCCATAAAGTATTTGCAAAGCCATTTATGGCCAGGAAATATAAGAGAATTACAACATGCGATAGAACGCTCAGTAATCTTGTGTAATCAAGATTACATCTCTAAAGAACATTTTAATTTGAATCTTCAGAAAAAAGAAGATAAAAACTTGGAACAAACTATAGATTTAAGCCTCGAAGAACACGAACACGAAATTATAAAAAACACGCTTCTAAAATACGATGGGAATATATCTAAGGCGGCCAAAGATTTAGGTTTAACAAGACAATCACTTTACAGAAGACTTAAGAAACATGGGTTATAAAACATTCGAATTTGTTGCATTGAAACGTTTAATACTAACAATATTGCTTATTGGTTTTAGCATGTATTGCTTTTTTATTAAAAAAACTTTGCTTTTTTTTATGATAGGTGCTGTTAGTTTTCTGCTCGTTTGCTATTTAGTGTATTCAACCTATAAAATTATTATTAGCACTAATAAAAACTTAACACTCTTCTTAGAGTCTATTCAACACCAGGATTTTTCAGTAAATTTCAAAACTAATAATAACCTTGACAACAGTTTTAGCGATTTGAATGCCTCGTTCAATTCTGTATTAAACGCCTTTAGAAAAGAACGTTCAGAAAAACTGGAACATTCACAATTTTTAAACACAATTGTAAATCATGTCAATACCGGCGTAATTGCTTATCGTCCCGACGGTAAAATAGATCTGATGAACAAAAGTTCAAAAGTACTTTTAGGCGAATACCATCTCAAGAACATCAACGAATTAAAGAACAAACTGCTTTTAGCGCGAATACTTGAACTTCCTTCTGGACAGAGTGCTGTAATTATTGTTAGCAGTACTGTGCAGCTAGCTGTCTACACTACTACTTTAAAACTAGTTGATAAAGTTCTAAAATTGGTAGTAATCCAAAATATATACAAGGAGCTTTTAAACAAACAAGTAGAATCATGGCAAAAATTGGCTTCTGTTTTGAAACATGAAATTATGAACAGCCTTACCCCAATAACCTCCATAAATTCAACACTTGGTGATATAATAAAAGAAGATTTTTATTGGAATGCTTCCAGCGGAAGATTTGAAATATCAAAAGAAAGTTTAGATGATTTAAACGATGGCTTTTCTACTATACGCATGAGAACCAAAGGACTTATCAAATTTATAAATGCTTATAGAGATTACACTAGCCTCCCAAAACCTAATTTTGTGAAAATTGAACTTGTTACACTATTAAATAGAGTTAAAGGTCTTATGAAAGCTCAATTTCTGGATGGTCATATCGCATATTCATTTGTACTTCCTGACAAAGGTAATTCTAAAATTATGGGGGATATCAACTTACTGGAAATGGTATTAATCAATTTGATAAAAAATGCTATACAAGCAGTAAACAAAACTGAAAATCCCTCAATTGGGGTCGCTCTTATTTGCGAAGAAAACGCTTCCATACGTATAACAGATAATGGTTCGGGTATAGAACCAGAAGCTATTGAGAAAATTTTCATCCCTTTCTATACCACAAAAGAAGACGGTTCAGGATTAGGCTTAAGTCTCTCCAGAGAAATTATCCAATTACATAATGGCACATTAACAGTAACCTCTGTACCGCATTCAAAAACCATATTTACGATTCAATTTTATAGAAATTAAAAAATTCAACCTCTATTTGTGTATCACTACATGTAGCTAGAGCTGCACAAGCATTTTCTACAAAATCTAATTTGTAGATATACCATTTATCATTTTTACATACTACGTGCTCGTCAAAAATTTCAATATCCAATAATGGCAGGCTCATACCTCGACCATCTGCCTTAATTACACTTTCTTTAATAGTCCAAAATTCGAAAAAAGTATGAGTTGCAGTGGATGAGTTCTTAATGATCTCCCATTCACATGAAGACATTACCGATTTAAAACCTGTAAAATCAATATTCTGAATAATTTCCACATCAATTCCCACTCTGTTGGTCTTGGAAATAGCGCATGCAACATAATCTCCAGAATGTGAGATATTAAAATCTAAGGGTATGTTTTTTAGAGAGGGTCTTAAATAATTATCATAGACTAATTTGTCTAATACCTCCTTAGAGTACCCGAACTTTTTCAACCCTTTTATAAGTAATAATAAACCTAGTAAATTGCGATGTTGATCCTCCCAAAACCTGAAACTTGAATTTTTTTTGACTAATTGTGGGGGCAACCAACTCTTATAAGTAAGTAGTAAATCATCCCGTATTTTTTCTGAAAATTTTGTGTAAAAAATATATACCATCTTACCATTCGTTAATACAGCTCCTGCCTTTTTGTTTAGAATCGCTATTGAGTTGCTTCATAATAATCTTTACCATTGCCGGTGCGCTTTCATGAATAAAAAAGTGATCTCCATTTAGATAATACAGATGACACATTTTTGTGGAATGATCTTTCCATGCTATCATTGCTTCTGAAGAAATATCTTCTTCTTTTCCGAAAAAAGCAGAAATATTACAATGAAATGGTTTTAACTCTCGTTTTACAAAACATTCTGATGCCAATCTAAAATCGTTTTTCAACAGAGGTAGAAATAGATCTAATAATTCTCTGTGTTCAAAAAACTGCGGAGGAGTACCTCCTAATTCTAATAATTTGTCTTTAAATAAATCACCCTCCAATAAGTGATAATTCTTGTCCTTGACTGGTTTTATGTTTGGAGCTCCTCTTCCTGAGAAAAACAAATGTAGTGGTTTTTTTAAATTTTTCTTTTCAATTTCAAGTGCCACTTCATAAATCAGCATAGCTCCCATACTATGTCCAAAGAGCGCATAATCACTATCGTCAAGTCTATCTATTAAAAAACTTACTACATCTTGTACGGCATCTGCAACTGTTTCGTAGAAAGGGTCTTTAATTCTTTTAGCACGTCCGGCTAGTTCAACCGGGATTATTTCGATAGAATCGTCTACAAATGACTCCCATTTCCTGTACATTGAAGCTGAACCACCTGCGTATGGAAGACAAAAAAGCTTTATTGATCTCATTGAGTGTATGTATTTAAGTTTCTATTGGTTTAAAATATCTAATTTAATACTTCGAAAGGTTTCTTCTTTCTTTAAGCATTGTAATTGTTGTTGTTTAGAAAAAAGGACAGTACGCAATTGCTTCTTAGAAAATAACTCCAATTGATCACCCACATGTCCGCTACTTTTTTCTGTGGCATTTCCATACGATAGTATTGCCTTCGCTTTAACTGTATCCCCAAATTGAACAACGCTGATATAGCTGTCACCATGTACAGCTAAATATTTGTGGTCATTTTGCTTCATAAACGTTATCGTTCTGAAGATACCTACATCATCACTTCCACCATTTGCAGGAAACTCATATTCACCTATAGCAAATTTATAGAGCTTACCATACTTTATTTCCAGAGAACCGTATATACTCATCATATGTTTAGTCGCCTTTTGTAGTGCTACAAGTGCTATTTCAGGATCAAGAAATCCATCGGGTGTCGTCAATGGTTTTTTAATTGACCACGGAATCGCATGTCTAAAATTAACGTTCTTATACAATTGATCTACAAACTGTAAAAATAAAACTGCTTGCGTGCTTTCAGCCCTGAAATCCCCATCCCAATTCTCTAAAATATTGATAGCAGCTAATTGGAGGCTATCGCTACTTATACTTTTAAGAGCTACGATATCATCTTGCAATCTCATAGCTAATTGAGATTTTGTATCGAACTTAAATCTTGTGAAATCGTCAAAAGAAATCTTCGCTGTATCAGATAAAAGAAGTGCTGATCTTTGAGCTCTAAATCCCATGGTATTGGGGAGTATCTTATTGATATTCATAATAGTGCCCTCTCCTTCTGTAGGTATGGTGGCAGTAAAAGGACCATCATTGGCATTTTGTAACCATCCTGTAGTAGGATTAATGTTCTTAGGCAATTCATCATATGAATAGTAAGTGGACCAAATATCACTACTTTCTTGAGATGGTACTGAATTTTCCCATTTTTTAAAACTTCCTTTCTTTTTAGGAATTTTACCTCCAAAGTAATAAAGAATAGTGTCTTGTTTATCAGCATAGAGGGTGTTAAATAATGGAAGCGAATTTTTTGAAATTGAAGTCTTGAATTCAGTGAAATTCTTAGCACTACCCATTGCTTTCCATTGCAAAAATACTGAAGAAATAGTACTTAAATCAGGGAATTTCAATACCAGTGCCTTATTATCTACCTCTCGCAAAACTACACCATAATCAGTTTGATTTCGAATAACCTCTTTAATACTATTCGAATCTTTCTTTGATGCTTTAATCAAAAGTGTATCCGTGATAAAGGGCTTATATACTGCATCCACAAGATAGGTATTATCTTTTGTTTGTATTTCGTAAAAATCTACATTGTCCACAGGATTTACAGTATGAGTCCATCCAAGGTTCTCGTTAAATCCAATGCCGATAGTAGGAAGTCCCACTAATGTTACCCCATATAAATTTTGTTTAGGGGTGATATATTGACATTCAAAAAACATCCAAAAGTCGAACCATGGCAGATGAGGATTTGCAAGTAACAAAGGTGACCCTTTAGTAGTTTTTCTGGAATTTACAACCCATCCGTTAGAACCAGGAACCCATTTTTTTTCGACAGATAAATTTCTATTTATCAAAAATTCAAAGTAGAATAAACGTAAGTAATGAGCAACAACATCCGTTGGGACAACAGGCAAAACCTGAAGATTGTCTTTATTAAGTCGCGACTTGTTTTTTTCTGCATACAGATTAATACCTTCAACAAAAGCATTTACCATCATTCTTTCTTCTTCGGAAAACTTGTTATAAATGGTTTCGCTGTACTCAGTTAGTCCGAATAGATTTAAATAGGTATCTCTCTCCAGCCCTGTACCAAAATACTCTGAAGATTTCCCTCTAGATTCACCATAGAGTTTCAGTATTAAATTAGCATGGTTGGTCATTTGTGACCAGCCCGCCATTGTATATAGAGCAGTGTCGGTTTTCGCATAGATATGTGGTATTCCCCAATTATCCCAGCGTATAGTCTCTTGGCTCTGTTCAATAGAAACGTTACTTTTTTCTTTTTTACAAGACAACAAAAGACCATTTAACAGAAAAAGTAAAATATAAACTTTCATTTGTTTTAAGCAGTTACGGGTTTAGATGCTTCTCGTATAAGTGCCTTGGCTAGCACATCAATAGTGTCTATGACGAGAATGTTAGGATAGGCGATAGACAATACTTCCTTCAAAAGGGAGAATTCTGTACAACCCAAAATAATAGTTTGTACATCATTATTTAAATAAAAGCGCATAGCTTTATGTAGTAATTCTAACACCTCTGTACGTAGTATAGTGGAGTTAGACTTAATGCCAAATACACTATTGTAAATCATATTATGAATGACCTCTTCTTGAAATTTTGGTGAAGGTAAAACAATCTCAAATCCACGGTGCTGTAACATAGCCGAATATAACTCTGATTTGAAAACACCATTACTCGACAGAATACCTATTTTAGAATTGAGAGGAACTTCCTGTATACAAGATACACAGGCTTCTTCAACCATATTCACTAAATTTACTGGTTTTTCGTGTGTAGAAAGTCCCATTTTAACAGGTTCAAAAATTTGAGGGGCATGTGCCGTATTACAAGCTATACCTAACACTGTAGCTCCTGAATTTACCGCTATATGAACCATTTCTAATATTGCTTGAGCAGGATTAATAATGGTTTTATGTTCTAAGTATTGTGTTCTATCCACAACTTTAGATGGAAAACCAACATGTACAATTGAAAAGTGTTCCTGATCACGGGATGCTTCAGAAAAATGTATAACTCTCCTATGCAACTCTATTCCTGCTTCAGGTCCCATCCCACCAATAATGCCTATAATTTTATTTGTATTCAAGATCAATTATGTCTTTTAGATTAGTTTTATTATCTGACTAGTAACGAGTATTCGCCAAACGGTTCTACGATAGCTGTAGCAATAGTTCTATAACCTCTATAAGGATTTCTTCCATGGCATACCAGTATAATATCTATAGATCGCACCCCGCCTTTCCTATATGGGAAACTACCATATTATTGTTTTAGGCTTTTTCAATTACTTGATGTTCTTTTAGATAAATTTCAATTCCCTCCCTAAAGAAAGTGTTACTTATGATAAAATCTTTGGGTATATCATTTTCACGATCGGCGGTAGAGAATGAAATATTACCATGAATCTGCTATTGTCGTATCTTCCTTCACAAGACAAGTTGTGATCGACAAATCATAGTTCTTATCCCCTAAATTCTACTATATAAAGATTCGTTATGTAATGCACATGATATTTGTTACGATAAGAAGTAGAATGGTCAATATTCTTAATGGAATGATCTATTTCTGATCTGGGGCCATATCTAACCATATAAGTAATAGGAGACCTACCTAATCTGTCTACGAAGCTTTTAAAATCATTTACAACGTCCAAGTTGAAGTCATGAAAAAGTAGTGCACCATGTTTACTTAGTTATTATGAATGATACTTCTTCTTTATTATTTTGATACCATTGAGACAGTTTCGCATTAGGTCGACTGGGTTAACAGATCTAGAGTAGCTCCTTGGGAACTTGTAATTTGATAAATTTTAATCACCAGTTTTAAGCATGGGTGATTTTAAATCGATTTTACACATCATGTTTGCATACTTGACTATTTTTGAGCGCTATCCAACCATTCATTTGTATTAGCTAAGCATTTGTTCAATAGAGGCATAATAAAACGGTTTACGTTTTTTTGAGAGCTCTGAACACCCACTTGCCAACTCAATAAACAGAGGCTCTTTTAACGGTGCTAGCTCAAAATTAATTCCCCATGGTAACTAAAATAAGACGGTTTCCCGTATAAGAGTTTCTACCATGACATACAAGTTCATTATCTAAAATTAGCAGTTCATTTTTTTGCCAGACCGGATATAAAGTTTCTTTTTCAATGCTTTCAATAATTTCAGAAATCATTTGTTCATGTATTTCTTTTCCATCTCCAAAAGTCACATACATTGGATACTCTTTTGGTGATTCATAGAGCAATTGTAGTGTTTCGAAAACTTCTGTACCAAGGTGACTTGGATGAAATTGATCTATTTGATTGAACCATACTTTTTCTCCGGTAATGTGGTGTTTAATAATTCCTTTTGAATTTTGGTAGAGTCGCAACGAATCGTCATTAAGCCATTCATATTTTATATGAGCTGTTAAACAATATTGTTCCACTTCGTTTTTATCCTCTGTTTCAAAAGTATCTTTCCAAGAAGGCCCCATACCTTGACCTGAGTGTAAATTTCTTATATATGTAATTCCTCTTGATTCAATTTCTTCTATAATTGAAGGATTCATATTCTGTACAATAGTCCTACAATCTGCCAGTAAGGTTTCACCTCCCGTTATCGATGGCTCTATACAACTGAAATAAAGTTTTTTAGGCCATTTAGAGGAGTATGACAACTCGTTATGCATGGTGATTTTCTGAGAGCTCTCATACTCGGTTGATGTGTAGACCTTTCCTTGAAGTTTGGTTCTTGGTGAGTTTCCGTCTATATAATCTAAAAAATTATCAGATATACCGTTGGTGGCTTCTTGAAAAGAGTGTAACGAATCGATAGCTATTCCGCTAAACTTAATAGCTCCTCTTTTGCTAAGAATTTTTTCAATATTCTCTTTATTTGTATTGTAGTATTCAATAAATCGAGGAACCGAAAAATTGTCCAATTCTATGAGAATGGGTAAACCTTGCTTTACTTCAATGTCTTGTATGTCGTTTATTTTCATGGTCATTCTTTTTTGATAGTTATATTGTATTACCCTTAACTATGATTACTTATTGGAATATAGTTTCAATAAGTTATTGAAGGTTAATTCATCAACTTGTTCTAACCATCCCTTTAGCAAATCAATTACTTCTGGATCAATATTGTTACTGTTATTTGGAGTGACCGAACTAATGAATTTTTCACCACCTTCCGTACTATAGATGTTTCTAAGTTCAAAATAAGGACTTGGATATTGTAGAAAAGCATCATCTTTGAAAACTCTCCTCAAATTAAACTGAGTTGTAAGTTCGTCTATTTTAGAAATCATCATCCATCCTTCATCACTATTACTCATATAAACAAATCCACGCTTGGTAATCGGTGAATAGAAAAATTCAGAACGAAACCCTGTATTTACCCCACTAAAGAAAGTAATAGTATCTTCTTCAGATTTTATTAAAAAAACCCCCAAACCAACTCCAAACTTTAATTCATCCGTGTCGGGTATAAAAGTTAGTTGTGTCTCAGAAGCAAGCATTTTCTGTTGCTGCTTCTCAGATAAATGGGCACCGGAGAAAGTATGGATTATTAATTGAGCAACATCCTTTGCGTTGGTGTGGCTACCTGAAGCAGGGATGGATTCCTTATTTTGAAGCCCTTCAAATTCCTTTCTATAGCTGGTATATCCCATGGCATGATGATTTTTAACTCGATTACCGAATAATCCGCCTCCATAGTTAAGGTATGTATTGTTTAAATGGTATGGTTTGAGAATCATTTCTTCAACATAGTCCTCATAAGAAGAACCTAATATGGTACTTACAACCTCAGCCAGATAATGATATGCTTCTCCAGAATACGTAAATCCTGAGCCCGGATTAGCGACAAATTCTAACTTTTCAGGATCATTTTCTGTTGTCCAATTTTCCAAGCCTGCCGTATGACTTAATAACATACGTGTCGTTAATGATTTGTATCGATCATCATAAGATAGCTCTGGATAATCCAAATATTGATGAACCGGAGTATCAAGGTCCATATTGCCCTGGTCCACAAGTCTATTAACCACATACACTAAAAACATTTTTGTTATTGAAGCGGCCTCAAATAACGTTTCATTGTCAACCGGCTTTTTCTTCTCAAGGTGACTCCAACCATATTGTTGTGAATATACCACCTTGTTATCTTCAATAATCGCTATGGAAACTCCCGGAATTCCTATTCTGTTTCGCATAGTGTTTATTTCTGCGTCAAAATTTACGTCACTAATTAGAGTTCCATTAGATTTAAAAGATTGTTCTGTTTGTGCATCTAGAGGTACTATTATTAATAATAGACCAATAGTACACAAGAGTAGTTTATTCAAATTAATTTTCTTTATTCTATATTTTTTCATGATATATGTTTTTTAAAAATTAGTTTTATTTATCAAGTATTTCAACAGTATTCTTTGACCAATTTGGTAGTTGATAATCTACCAGCATACCTCTTTCCATTTTCATTAATCTATCTGCTACATCAAAATAATGATCGTCATGCGTAATTACAATTATCATTTTGCCTTGACGTTTCATATCCGGGAGTAAATTTCGGTAGAAAAACTTTCTATATTCTGGGTCTTGATCGGCCGCCCATTCATCAAATAAATAAATTGGGGAATCTTCTAAAAAACAATTCAAAAGTGCTAGTCTTTTACGTTGCCCAGACGATAAATTTAAAGTAGAATATTTATTTTCATCGGTTACATAAACCTTATCATTCAGATCAAATAGCTCAACATACCGTTCGAACTTTGCTTTATGTTTTTGGAAATCCACATTATATAGTTTCTCAAAAAGATATGTAGGGTTGAAAACGGCAGAGAGATATTCGCTTAATTGACCGTCTTCAATTTTCTTCCCATTTAAAGAAATATGTCCGCTATCAGGTAAGTACAACCCTGTTAGCAACTTTGCCAATGTGGTTTTTCCACTTCCATTACCACCCACGATAAAAAGGATTTCTCCTACATTAATTTTAAGGTTAATTGGTCCAATCGAAAAATTACTAGTATGATCATCATCACCTTTATATTGAAAGGTAATATCGTTAAGTGTCATATCAAGTAATGGATTCAATTTAGGAACTATAGGGGTATCTGTATTTAATTTCGTCGGAATATCTTCAATAAATTCTTTGATACGATTCCAGGAAACTGAGATTTGCAAAATTTGTGGAATTGCCTGTAAAAGTGTATTAATAGGTCCTATTAAATACAATAGGATCATAACGAAACTTATAATAGCGTAATTTTTGACATTCGGAAAGAATTCCGAAATTCCGAAGGCAGCAAAGCCCAATAACAAAACAAGTAATAGCTCTGCAACAAGAGATACATCGTAAGATTTAATAGAAGAAATGTTTTGTTTTTCTCTAAAACGATTTGCACTGGAGGAAATATCATCTTTATATTCTAGTTTTTTAATACGACTCATACTAATTTCCTTGTATCCATCTATGATACCACTAACTAACCTCATAAATACATTTTTTTCACTACGCGCTTCTTCTACGTAATTTTTGGTTGTATACACAAGAAAGTAACTTAATCCGGATAGAAATATCATCACTGATATAGTAATTATAGTCGCCCAAGGTTCTATGGATGCTAAATAAATGAATCCTCCTACTGCAGTAATGATACTTGTAATAAATCCTAAAAAAACGGTTGCAGAGTTTCCTATGACATTGGTATCGTCAGTTAATGTAGTATACACCCGGCCACGGCTAATTTTTTCGAAATCATGATAGGTTGTCTTAAAGATTTTATCAACTATTTGTACTCGTAGATCATATACTGTTTCATTGGTGAGTTCAATAAGGTTTGTTTGTACAAACTTTCTTCCAAGTAGATAAATACCAAGTACCAGTAGGTAGTAAAATGCGAAGTAATAGAACTCTTTATCCGAATTTATTGCTGAAGTAACCAGCATTATAACCGCAATACCAGATAAACCTGTTAAAATACTAATAACAAAGACCTGAGGAAGTTTCTTTTTGAATTTATCCGTTTCAGGAAAAAACAGATTCAAAATATAAGTAATCATACTCAAAGAAATTGCTATAAGAATTAGTATGATCATCCACTCAAAACTTTGAGGAGCCCATATTTTTATAGAATCCCAATCAAAACCGGCTAATGCTTCTGGGTATAAATAGATTCCATAGAGATAAGGTACCAGAACCAGCATCATAATGAATATATGTCTTATTTTCTTTAAGCTAGCTTTTTCATATTTACGATATCTTAATACTATCTGGCTGAGATTTATTAATAGATAAATTAAAACTGCTAAACAATAGAAAGCTAGAACTATGGAAGCAATGGTGAAGCTAGAATCTATACCACTATCAGGATTAAAATCTCTTTCTACTTTCTTTCCTTTTATTATGGATAAAACGTTATTAGCAATGCTATTTGTATAACTGCTGTTTGAATTTGTTAAAACAGCAATTGCATTCTGAGTGTCCTTATTTATATTTATATAGGAACTATAATTTGGGTTTAAACCGGAGTGATATAATTCGTTTGAGCCATCCAAGGAAACATTCCAGCCTCCCGCGTAAGAGGACATATCATGCAGCGGAACTCGTGTATCTCTCTCATGACTTTTTTCAATAATTTTAGTTAAGGAACTTTCAGTTGGATTAATTTGATAACGCATCCATTTTGAAACGTCCACAGCGTTAGAAATTACATAACCTGCGGCGTTATTTCCTTTGTAGGGCGGCGCTATAAAAAGACGTGGTTCAAAAAAACTAATTTTATATCCTTTAGACATAGCATTGTCGCTTTCGGGAATACCGATAGAGGTATTTGTAAGATGTAATGGTTGGAATACATGCTCTGTAAGATAAGTTTCAAAGTCCTTGTTACTAACCTTTTCAATTATTAAAGCCAGAATATCATAATTTATAGTTGCATATTCATACGCTTCTCCTGGTAGGTGGTCTAATTTTTGATCAATTAAAACTCTTACGGTTCTATCCAGGGCATCGTCTTGATTTGTTTCAGGAATTTTAGATAAGGTTTCCCAAGGAATTCCACTAGTGTGATACAATAGGTCTTTTACCTTTACTTTTACAATACTGTCTTTATACCTCACACGAAACCACGGTATATAGCTAGAAACAGAAGCTTCCAGATCGACACTTTTATCTTCCACTAAACTAAGGAGTGCCAAAGCCGTAAATGCTTTACTATTTGAACCCAACTCAAATCGAGTGTTCTTAGTAACCGGCTCATTTGAGTCTATATTAGCCAAACCATAGGTTCTTATATGTTCCTGTCCCTTATGAAAAATTACCAGGCTCAGTCCTGGAATTTTACCTTCCTCCATCATAGTTGTAACCTCCTCATCAATAGAAGCTATCATTTTAGGGTTTAATTGTAGATTGCTTTGAGAAAATAAGGAAGTTACCATCAATAAAGAAGTTCCTAATGATACTAACGTGCTAATAATTGTACTTTTTATCATAATCATAAATTGAGAATATAATTGGATATTCGTGTGAATATTATTTTTAACTGAAAGAAAATTAAACTATCATACTTTTGTATATCTGACTAGTTGTTAACTGCTACAGTTAAAGCCTTAATGATGGTATCACCTACTTGACATACATATGGAGGAGTCATGATACTCATATGATCACTATGGTCTACTATTTTCGTTTGAATGTATAAATCTAAAGATGTATTGAATTTTGTCAACGAATCACCAGCCTTCAAATAGGTAATCGGAGATCTAATTGAGTTGATTAACCTGAAGGAATTTACCGCGAAATCGATAGATCTAATAGTATTTACAGCCCGAAATATTTCATCTGTACAATTATTTCTAGCGTATAAGTAGTCTCCTAAATACTCAGGGATTAAGGTCTTTATCTCTTCTAATTTTGATTCTTTGATCGATAGAGTTTTACAGTAGTTCCACACATCTGTAATGGTAGAAAAGGTTTTAGTGTCATCAAATTTTTCTAAATAATATTTAGCTAGAGCAACTTCGGAAGTGATCGTAAACTCCAATGCTTGATTTGCTATACCATCAAATTGCTCATTATCATAAAACGTATCGATCATTATTACTTGAACAAATATATCAGTTACTAATTCCATCTGTCTAGTAATCTCGTAAGCAATTAATCCACCAGTACTCCACCCTATTATCTTATATTCTCCTTCGGTCTGAATTTTCATTATTTTCAGAATATATTCTGAAGCAATCTCTGAAATGTTAAGAGGTTGAGGCTCCAGCGAGTCTGAAGAGTTATAATGAAGCGCATAACAATTGTAATCTTTTAGCTTTTTTACCAGATCTAAATATCCTTGTACCTCACCCGTACCATCATGTATAAAAAATAAGTTATCCTTATCCTTACCTGCATTATACAACAACAGTATATCAGTATCATCCAGTTTTTTATTTTCAGAATAACGTTCAATTTTTACTGCTAACTCACGTATGGTGGGAGCCATAAATAAATCCAGAAGAGGTATGTCCACTTGAATTTTTTCTGAAATTAAATGAAGCATCCGAATGGCTAAGATAGAATGTCCGCCAAGTGAGAAAAAATTTTTATCCGTTCCTATTAGATCATTAGACAGGTTTAAAATTTCTGACCAAATAGCAACCAATTGATGCTCTACTTTTGAGCTGGGAGCAATACATTCCGCATCCAGTTCTATAGCCGGTTCTGGAAATTCTTTTCGGTCCACTTTTCCCGTAAGCGTCATAGGAAATTCACTCATATGTACGTAAAACAGTGGAACCATATAATTAGGTAGTCGCATAGCGATATAATTTCTTAATACCTCAGCTTTAATCTTTGTTTCCGATAAATAGTACGCTGACAACTGTTTTGAATCTCCGGTTCCATGTGCTATTACAATAACATCACTAACTTCGCTGTGTCCTGATAATACCTTTTCTATCTCGCCCAGTTCAACTCTATAACCCCTTATTTTTATTTGATTATCACTTCTTCCACAAAAAACGATGCTCCCATCACCCAACCATTTTCCCAAATCACCTGTTTTATATAAATAACTGTTTTCCTCAAAAGGATTATCAATAAACTTTTCTTGGGTTAGCTGTTTATTATTCACATATCTCTTGGCTAGACCATTTCCACCTATACAAATCTCGCCCACTACTCCTAGCGGAACCAACCTATTATGTGGGTTCAAAATATAAACCGTCCTATTTTGAATGGGTTTACCAATATGTGAGGCTTTTTCACAACTATTAACTTCATGATAGGTTGCGCAGACTGTGGTTTCTGAAGGACCATAGGTATTGTATATTTTTACTTTTTCAATGATCTTGGTAACATATGATGGTAGCAAAACATCCCCTCCACTTATCACAGCCCTAAGAGAGGTATATTTTTCGAAGTTTTTGTTTAGTTCATTTAATACAAGTGGTGTAGTACTTAACAGTGTTGCTTGATTCGAGATGATACATTCATCTAGCTTGATTATATCGAAATGATTCCCAGGCACGATCGCCAAGTGTCCACCCGTAATAAGAATAGGAAATATCTCTTCAATCGATGTGTCAAAAGATAATTTTGATTGCTGAATAACAACGTCATTTTGCTTAAGTGAAAAATAATTCTTGAAGGTTAGTGCATAATCGAGAATCGACTTATGCTGATGCAAAATACCTTTTGGCAAACCGGTGCTTCCCGAAGTATATATTATATAAGCATCATCTTCTACAAAAACCGTCGGTAAATCTTTAGGATTGGTACCCTTTTCACTCTTATTTAAAAACTTCTTCCTAATATCTATTTTAATGCAAGGCAGTCTTTCAATTTTATTGGCAGCATTAGCATACAAAATATATTGAATATTGGCATCGGTAACAATCGTATTTAAGCGATCTTCGGACCATTCAATATCTAATGGTACATAGATAGCTCCAAGCTTTAATGCTGCTAATAAAGTAATAACAGCCTCTATAGACCGACTCATATAAATGCCAACTACGATTCCTTTTTTGATCTCTGTACTATCGTGTAAAAATATGGCTGTATTGACTAGCTGTTGTTGTAAATCCAGATATGTTAAGGTGGAATTATGACAACTAACAGCAATTTTATTAGGACTATAAATGCACTGTCTTTCTATTACATCTATGATAGTTCCTGAGACAGGATAGGTTTTTATAGGCAAATTAAATTCATATAACAACGTCTTCTTTTGTTTTGCTGTAAGCACACAAATGTCTTGAAGCAAAATCGCCGAATTGTTTATAACTTGATCAATTATTTTTTCATAATATTGAATAAATCTTCTACAGGTTGATTCTTTAAATAGGACCGTGCTATATTCTAAGTCAAACTGAATTTCCTTGGCTGTTTCTACTACGTTTAAACATAAATCAAACTTAGCGACATTATAGTGAATATCAGCTCCTACCTGTTCCTCCTTGCTTTTCTTCTCAAATGAATTCGTTGAATCCAAAGACTGATTAAAAGAAAAGAAAATATCGAATAACGGATTTCTATTCGGGTTTCTCTCAATTTTAAGTGCTTCAACCAAATCTTCATAAGGAAAGGATTGATTCTTAAAGCCATCCAAAAAAATCTTTTTTACTTCAGCCAAAAAAATTTTAAACGACTTATTGAGATTGGGATAGGTACGTAAGGCCAATGTATCTACGAACATTCCAACTATATTTTCTAATCCAGGATGTGTCCTGCCCGCAACGGGTGTCCCAACAATAATGTCTTCTTCATTGGAAATCTTATGTAAGAGCACTACATAGACTGCAAATAAAATAATATAAAGTGTAACCTCTTCCTGCTTGACTAATGCTTTTAACATCCTTGTCTTATGAGGTGAAAGGGCAAATGCAATATTACCTCCTGAATCACTTCTAACTAAAGGACGCTCAAAATCGTATGGTAAAGTAAGGGTTCTTGCCTCTTCCTCAAAGATTTGCAGCCAATACCCCCTTTGTTTAGAAATCTTATTATAATAGTTATTCGTATACTGCCATTCTGCGAAATCATGATAATCTAATGCTAGTGGCTCTAACGATGCATCTGACAGCAAGGACATAAAGTCGGATAACAGTATTTGATGAGACACTCCATCACTAATTATATGATGCATGTCGATTAATAAAAAGAATGTTTGGTTACTTCTTATTATACCGGCACGAAATGGAAAACCTTCAGACAATTTAAAGGGTCGAATAAACCTTCTTTTAATTTCAGCCACCTCAGAAGGAGGTGCAGTAAAGTGTTCAACGTTAAAATTTTCAGAATCAACAATTGTTTGAAACACTTCACCCTTTATAAGATGAAATTGAGTGCGTAAACTTTTGTGACGTACTACTAATTTTTTAAGAATCTCACTAATCTTCAGTACATCTACATCACTAGGGAGTTTAGATACTTGTGGCATATTGTAGGTCGTTGCAGCTTTATCAAACTCATATAAAAAATACATTCTCTTTTGAGCAGAAGATAGTTTATAGTACTCTTTTTTTTGAGCCTTTTCAATTTCAATATAGTCGCTTTGATCCTGAACCACCATCGAAGAAATAAAATAAATGAGCTCCTGCTTATTATTTTTAATTTTCGTTATGATATCGGGATTACTAAAATCTTGTGGAACTTTTAAAACCAACTGGTTGTCATCCACAGAAATCTTAATATTATGGGCTTTAATTTCTGCTAAGAGCTCTCTCATAAAAAGTATGGGATTGTATTAATTGAAATGGAAACTAGTGTACTAACTACTTTACTTTTATCATTCCTATAGATCGAGAAAATAATTGAATATTTGTTTAAACATGATAATAGTTAATACAAATGGATCTTCTCTACCTGACCTGATCAAACTTATGCCTTGACAGGTTTAAGCAAAGTTTTAAAAAGTTCATCAACCACTTGGTGTATGTATGGAGCAGTCATAATACTCATGTGATCGCTATTTTCTATTATGATAGTGTTGATATGGAAATCGGAAGTCGTATTGAATTTCGTTAGCGAATTACCGGCTTTAAAATAAATTATAGGCGCTCTAATGGAACCTGTAAATTGGAAAGTATCAACGGCATAATCGAGTGACCGAATATTGTTTACAGTTCTAATTATATCATAAGAATATTTTTTTTTACCTTTCAACAAGTCTGTTAAATATAGTGGAATTAAAGACTTAACTTCTTCTAGCTGCGATTCTCTAATTGATAAATTTTTACAATAATCCCATACCTCGCTTACTGTCGAAAAGTTCCTAGTATAATCAAATCTATCTAAAAATTTTTTGGCAAGAGCAATTTCAGAAGATACCTCAAATTGTTTTACGTATTTTGAATTATTTTCCAATTGCTCTTCATCATAAAATGAATCAAACATGATTACTTTTTCAACTTTCTTATTGGCCAATTCCAATTGTCTTCCTATTTCATAAGCTATAATACCACCCGTACTCCAACCTAATATCGTATATGAGTCTTCTGGTTGAATTTTTATTATTTTCTGCATATACTCAGAAGCCATATTTTTGATATCAAGGTGCTTGGGTCCAGAAGTTTCTGAAACTCTACAGCGCAAAGCATAACAATTGTATTCACTTAACTCCTTTATTAATTCTTCATACCCTTGTACCTCTCCCGTACCGTCATGAATAAAAAATAAATTCCCTTTACTCTCAACTGCCTTATGCAGCGGTACTAGTATCCTGCGACCACCCTCACTCATCATAGATGATATAAAATCGATAAGCTCTTGCTTATTATCCTTTATTTTAGCGATAATATTGGGGTTGTTGAAGTTTTGTTGAACTTTTAGAACCAGCTGATCATCATCAACAGTAATCTTAATATTATTTGCTTTTATTTCGGCTAAAAAATCTCTCATATAAGGTAAACGGTTGGATAAATAAAAATAAAATGAGTAGTTTAAAATTTTATGAATGTAAAAATCTTAAATTCTAATTTCGGTGGTTTCTTCTTTATTTACATCCTGGTTTTCCTCTGAAATCCATTTACTTGTATCTATAAATTCAGACATCAGTTCTATAGTTGGATTAGCAAACAGCTCTTTCAACGAAAAATCAATATTGAATACTTTGAATATCGTGTTCAACATGGATATTGCTATAAGAGAGGTTCCACCGAGCTCAAAGAAATTTACCGTCACACCTATATCCACTGCTTCTATTTTAAGACTCTTTGCATAAATATCGCGTAACGTTTTTTGAGTTTGGGTAGTTGGTGCAACAATGATTTGCTCGATATTAGCATCATATACCGGTAAAGATTTTCTATCAATCTTACCATTAGATGTTAACGGAATTTCATCGATATATTGGTAGTGAGACGGAATCATATAATAAGGCAATTTATCGAACAAAAATTTCCATAGTTCGCTATCATTAAACTCTGTGTCAGAGACCAGGTATGCGCTTAAATAGGTTTGGTTATTTTTGTCAAAAGGAACTACAACGGCAGCCTTAATATTCTTGTGCATTACTAATGTAGATTCAATTTCTCCTAGTTCAACTCTGTAACCTCTAATCTTTATTTGGTCGTCTTCTCGGCCGATAAACTCTATAGTTCCATCGGGCAACCATCTACCAATATCCCCCGTTCTATACAGTTTGGCTTTAGAATTCTCTACAAAGGGATTTTCTAAAAATTTTTCTTCGGTTAGCGCTTCTTTATTATGATACCCATTAGAAACACCAACACCACCAATGCAGAGTTCTCCATAAACGCCAATTGGCACCAACCTTAGATTATTGTCCACAATATAAACTGATGTATTAGGAAGCGGTTTTCCAATAGGTAAAGCTCTATAAATATCAAAATTATCTATATCGTTGCCTACAAAGTACACAGAATCAATGGTAGCCTCGGTGGCACCATAACTATTAATAATTTTAAATTGATCTCCAAATGTGTCTATTAGGTATTTAAACTCATTAACACTACACATATCTGATCCAATAATCAGGGTTTTTAAAAATGAAACATCTTTTTCATGAGCTGCGATGTATTTCATAAACGGAATAATTATACCTGGAGTGAACTCCAAAATTGTAATTTTATATTTACTTAGTAATTTATATAATCGTTCATGATAGAAATCCTTTGAAGAACATAAAACCATTTGCCCACCGTTTAAAAGAGACCTACATAAGTCCCCAATGAAAACATCAAAATTTGAATCGGCCATTTGAAGTAATCGTGTGTCGGTATCCAAATCATAAATCTCTCTCCATGCTATTGCCTTATCTACTAATGATTTATGAGTGACCAACGTTCCTTTTGGCTGACCTGTAGAACCTGATGTATAGATCATATAAGCCAAATGATCATTACCAATATTACGCACAGGAGGAGTCGTCGGAAATACAGAAATAGCTGCGTCCATACTAATCAGTTTTCCTGGAAAAAGATTCTCAGAAAATCTATCCTTTACCGAGACGCCCAGTACTACTATGTCGGAACCAGTATCTGACATAATATATCGCAGTCTATCCTCAGGGAGATTAGGATTTAGTTGTACGTATACTGCTCCAATCTTAAAAATAGCCATGATACAAACTATAAGATCTATTGATTTTTCTTCACAAAGCATCACCCTATCTCCTCTGGAAACGCCTTCACTCAACAGATAATGCGCAAGTTGATTTACACGCTGGTCTAACATCGCATAAGACACATCAATTTCATTATATGTTACCGCGATAGCATCTGGAAAAGATGCCGCTGATACTTCAAATAAATCTACAAGGGTTTTATTCTCAGGAATTGGAAGAATAGCTCCATTAAAATCGTTTAGAAGTACAGTGCGCTCCTCTTCAGCCAGCATCTCAATAGCATCTATCGTGGTGGTCGAATTGTCAATTACATAGGTAACAATATGCTCTAAATAACTAGCAAATCGCTCTATAGTTTTGCGAGAAAATAGTTCTGAAGAATATTCCATACAGAATATTGTTTCGTCATCCCCTTCCATTAATGTTAAAAACAGATCCAACATTACATGTTGTGTACCATGGGTATGATCAGAGACTTTTACATCAGATATTTCAACTTTAGGGGGTTCAAAGTTTGCCGCTGCAAAGAATACATTCCAAATAGAATTGTTTGATGAATCCTGCATGACATACACATCATTTAATACATTTTCATCAAAATATGCCTGAGCACTAACACAATCAAGAACATTTTCTCTTATATCCTTTAGCAAATCTTGAAATGTAAGGTCACCATTCAAAAAAGTTCTAATAGGAACACTATTAATAAAAGGACCTACCAGATCATCAAACTCAGAAAACTCTCTCCCGGCAACAGGAGTCCCTATAACAATATCGTTTTGATGGCTTATTTTATAAAGCAGCACATTGAAGGCGCTAAGAATAAACATATATGCAGTAATTCCCCCTTCTTGTTTTAAGTGATCCTTAATTTTATGGGTAAGATCTTTATCAAACTTGAAAAAATAATTATCCCCTTCGTTTGAAGATACCAATGGTCTTTTAATATCATGTGGAAGGTTTAATATAGTAAGGTCTTTTAAATAATTCTTCCAAAACTCTTTTTTACTAAGTATTTGTTTCTGTCTGGCTGGACTTTGCTGCCACTCTACAAAATCACGATATTGATATCTCAACTCGGGAAGAGGTTTATTATTATAAAAAGCATCAAAATCACGACCTAGAATAGCTACAGAAACACCATCAGAAACGATATGGTGCATATCAATCATCAAAATAAACTTTTCTTTAGCAAGTGTAATAATACCTATTCGAAATAACAGATCATTCCTGAGGTCAAATCGTCTAATGAATTTATTCACTATGGTATCTACTTCATCTTCTGTGGCACTAAAGTGTGCTATTTCAAATTGCGCTTCCTTTCTGAATTTTTGCACAATTTTATCGTCAACCATATCATAATAAGCCCGCAATATTTCGTGTCTTTCAAAAATCTTGTCAAAAGCTTTCTTAAAACGACTCATATCAATCTCCCCTTCAAAAAGGTAGATATATGACATATTATTTAATACGTTTTCATCGTACTCATCCTGTATAAACATCCTTTTCTGAATAGAAGATAGAGCGTACATCTCTTTTTCTTCAGTTTTACTGAATGAAACGTATTCTTGTTTATCTGCATCATCTATATAATTTGCTAAAGCACTAATATCCGGATGCGAAAAAACGATTTTAAGTGGTATAGAAATTCCGAATTCTTTGAATAATTTACTGACTAAAAACCCTGCTTTCAAGGAATGACCTCCTAAATCGAAAAAACTATTTTTACTACCTATTGTTTCCTCTGGAATATTTAAAATACTAGCCCAAATACACGCAAGCTTCTTTTCTGTTTCACCTTTAGGTAACACATATTCTTCAGTAAGAATAATAGTAGGAGACGGTAGCGACTTTTTGTCGAGCTTTCCATTTCTAGTTAAAGGGAGTTCTTCGAGTTTCATAAAATGAGATGGAATCATATAAGGAGGAAGACTGGCAGATAAGAAAGCAGTAATAGCTTCGTTTGAAAGTTCTTTTTCTCCCACATAATATCCAACTAGCATCGCGTCTCCAGAATCTTTTTTCACCACCACAGCGCATTCACTTATTTCACTGTACTGCGATAATCTGTATTGAATTTCTCCCAATTCCATGCGATAACCGCGAATTTTAACCTGATCGTCTTTTCGTCCTAAAAACTCAATATCGCCTGAGGACAACCATCGAACTAAATCACCAGTCTTATAAAGTAATCCCTCTCCAAAAGGATTTTTTATGAACTTTTCTGCCGAAAGAACCTCGTTATTTAAGTACCCCATAGCTACGCCGTTTCCGCCAATACATAATTCTCCAACAATACCAATACCTTGAAGTTTGGCTTTCTCATCCAATACATAAAGCAATACATTATCTAATGGCTTCCCTATTGGTACGGAGATGTTCCTATCTAATGAAAATGTCTTTAGAGAATACGCACTACTGTAAATAGCTGCTTCTGTAGGACCGTATACATTTTGCAACTGTACATCGGTAGGGCCTAACCTCCTATAGTGAGCTACCAGCTCTTTTGATAACGCCTCTCCGGCTAGAAATATAAAAGACAACGGTGCGATCTTATCTATTCCAACCTCTTCCAATTTGTCTATAAATAGTGAGAACATAGAAGGAACAAAATTGATATGCGTCACCTTATTTGATTCAATCGTCTGTAGTATTTTATCGACGTTAGCTTCTTCTCCTTTTTCTAAAACTGACAAGCTTCCGCCGGAATGGTACCATCCAAATAACTCTGACATAGAAACATCGAATGCGTAATTTGTTTTGAATAAGAAATTTCCGTCTTGCTTTACCGGGTATCTATGTTGCATACTCATAATTGTGTTATAGAGTGCACTATGAGAAACCATGACTCCTTTTGGTGTTCCCGTAGACCCAGAAGTATAGATAACATAAGCCAAATCCTTTTGGTTTACAGTCGGAACAACTTTTTGTATATCAGAAGATACTTTTTGGCTGTTTGCTAGTAAGGTTAAGGCATTTACAATGGGGACCTTGTTCTCTTCAAATGACACAGCTACATTGGTAATAATAAATTTTAATCCAGAGTCTTTTATTATGGATTCTTTTCTAGCGATTGGATGTTTGGGATCTAGAGGTACATAAGCTGCTCCCGCTTTGAGAATTCCATAAATAATAAGAACCATACTTTCATCTCGTTCCAAATGGAGCCCTATTAATGTTCCTTTTTTTACATCATAGACTTCAACTAGAGCCGATGCAATGTTTAAAGTGATTTTATCAAATTGGGCGTATGATAAACGTTGTTGTAAACCAATAAGTGCTGTTCGACTCTCATATTTTAATACAGCTTCAGCAAAACTTGTAAGAACTGTATCTTTATTAACAACAGGTTTATGTACGTTATACGTATGAAGCAAGATGTCTTTTTCAACAGTATCCACGATATCAATTTCTGACAGCTTTATTTCAGAATCTGCGAGAACAGCGTTAACAATTTGGGTAAAATAATTAGCAAATCTTTCTATTGTATTTTTCTCAAATAAGGCGGTCATGTAGCTAATTTGTACACTTAACGCATCGTTGGTGTCAAGCACATCAAAAGATAAATCAAATTTGGATATATTTCGTTCAAATCTGCAGGTCTCAACGTGAGAGGTATTATTATTTTGATCTGTAAGCGTGTAATCTTTTTGAGTTTGAAACGTATAAAAGACATCAAATAATGGATTTCGACTAGCATCTCTATTGACATCTAAAGATTCTACTAAGAGCTCATAGGGATATGCCATATGCTGGGAGGCTAAGGCATACTCATTTATTATCTCATTGAGATACTCTATAAACGTTTTGTAGCCTTCAGGATGATTTCGCATGGCCAAAGTATTTTGAAACAAGCCAACTAATTCTTTTCCAAAACCGTGGTTGGGTCTGGCTGCAGTGAATCCTATAGTTATATCGTCTTGACTACTTATTTTATGAAGTAGTACCCCAAAAAAGGCAAAAATTAGAGACTCTAATACTATATCCTTTTCAGTGGCGAATTGCTTAAGATTCAAGTACTGCTCGTGCTCAATATTGAATAATACATTAGATCCGGAAACATCTTTTACTAAAGGTCGAGGAAAATCATACGGTAATTCTAATACATCCTGTCCTCTTTTAAATAAAGATAACCAATACGGTTCATGCTTTTTTATCTTGTTTTTATATGCTTCAGTTTGTACCAGTTCTATATAATCTTCAAAACTATTAGATAGATTAGATATTTGTTGATTTTCGTACAGTTTAAGAAATTCACTTATTACTATTCGCTGTGAGACCGAATCAGATACAATTTCATGCATGTCGATAACTAGAACGCTTCCCTCATCTACAAGCTGTATTAACCCAACCCGCACTGCGGCTTCTTTAGAAAGGTCAAAGGGCCTAATAAAGGAAGTTATTGCATCTGGAACATTGTTAGCATTTATATCCTCAAAAACAGATATTTCAAAAGGTAATGTAATATATACACGCTGTTTAGGTTCACCATCGAGGACACCAAACTTGGTTCTAAGCATAGCATGACGCTCTATAAGCTTTTTGAAAATAGAGACTACTCGATCCGCATTCAAAGTTTTCTCAAATTTATATCCTCTCGTATTGTTATTTATCAGCGCGTTTCTATCAAAATCATATAGGAAATAAACACGTTTCTGAGCAGAAGTAAGTTCAAAAATCGATGCTTCATTGTTTGGCACCGAAGCGTCAAAAGATTCATTAAACTCTTCTTCTATAAAAATAGCTAACTTTGAGATTGTTCTTTTAATAAACAACTCTCTCAAAGGTAGTTCTACAGAAAAGGTTGTATTAATTTTATTAACCAATTCGATAGCATTTAAAGAATGTCCCCCAAGATCAAAAAAGCTAGTATCAATACCTATGTTATCAGCATTTTGCTTTAATACATTCGCCCATAGCGCTCTTAATTTACGTTGGATTTCATTGGTAGGTGCTCTAAAGTTGTCAGACTTACTTATAACGCTGTTCGGTAGAGCCTTATAATCTACTTTGCCATTAATAAGTCTGGGTAGCGCCTCAAGTACGATATACAAATGAGGCAGCATATAATAGGGCATCATCTTAGACAATTGTCTAGAAATTTCGGTAGTTTTTATATTATTTTTCTTAATTACATAAGCAACCAATTGATCATCATCATTTCCATCTTTTCTTACTGTTACAACGGCATCTTCTAATTCTGGAATACTCTGCAACTGTGTTCTAATCTCTCCAAGCTCTACCCTGTAACCATTAATTTTAACCTGGTTGTCATTTCTCCCAATAAGTTCTATTTCACCATTTTCTAAACGACGCGCCAAATCTCCTGTTTTGTACATCCTTGCCCCTGATATGAACGGGTTTTTGACAAACTTTGATTTTGTTAATTTTTTATTTTTAAGGTAGCCTCTACCAACGCCTGCTCCACCTATACAAAGCTCTCCTGCAATTCCATACGGAAGAAGTTGATGGTCCGGTGAAACTACATAGGTTTGGATATTACCTAATGAATTACCAATGGTAATGTGTGAATCCTCTTGTAAGAGTTTAAATGTTGACCAAATGGTAGCTTCTGTTGGACCATACCAATTCCAAATTCCCCGTTCACTTATCATCAGAAGTTTTTTCAAAAGCTTTTTGGATAGCGCTTCTCCTCCCGAGACAATTGTTAAATTCTCTACATTCTTCCATCCAACGGTCAACAAACTTTGTAATCTGGAAGGTGTAGTTTGAATTAACGTAGGTTTTAATTTAGAAATTTCTTTAACTAAAATATTAGGATCCTCAAGCTGGCTCTGTGTTACTAGAAAAAGTATTCCTCCTGTCACTAGCGGTAAGAAGAATTCGGTCAAGGAAATATCAAAAGTAGCCGACGTTACTCCTAACATTTTTAAAGAAGCATCCAAAGTTAAAACTTCTTTGGCCGTAAGAACACAATTGGTAAGTGAATGATGTTCTATTAAGACACCTTTCGGGTTTCCTGTTGTTCCTGAAGTAAAAATTACATATGCCAAATGATCAGGTGCTACTTTTGGCAATTTAATTTCGGTTGTATAATCAGTCAAAAATAATGCTTTGGATATCGAACATATCTCTACTTCGTCCCCAATATCTGGGATATTATTTTTTAAGTGAGGTGATACTAAAATCAACGTTGGATCGGTGTTCTCAATGATGTATTTGATGCGAGCCGAAGGATACATTGGATCAATCGGAACGTAAGCACACCCGGCTTTCATTATACCCAAAATTGAAATAATTAATTCAATAGATCGTTCGATGCATATAGGAATAAGTGCTTCCGGCTTAACACCTTTCTTAATTAAATATTTTGCAAACTGTGTGGATTTTATATCTAATTCAGTGTATGTAATCTCATTACCATCACACGTAATAGCGTTATGATTTGGATGTGAATCTACCTGTTTCCTGAATAAATCTAAAACTGTTGAAGTGGGCTTGTACAGCGATACCCTGTCGGTAGTCTTTTCTAATATTTGGTTTATTTGTTCATCACTAATCAAAGATATTTCTTCTAATTTAACAGCTTTGTTGCTACAAATGTCTGTCACAATATTTTCAAAATACTTTGCAAAGTTTACTATGGTTGCATCTGAAAAGAGATCCTGTGCGTATTCTATATCAAAAGAAATACCTTCGGTATGATCTGTGACGGATAACGTGATGTCGAATTTAGAGACCGTATGATTAGTATCATACGAGGAAATGTCACCTCCAAAGAGTTCATACTTTTGTTCCACTTCCAAAGTATCGTCCTTAGTATATAAAAACATAACATCAAATAAAGGGTTTCTATCCGTATTCCGTTCTACCCCCAATGTCTCTACTAAATCTTCATATTGATACGATTGATGATTGAAACTTTGAATTGTATTGTTCTTAACTTCTTTTAAAAATTCAGTAAAGGACTTAGAACTTGTAGGTGTGTTTCTCAGTGGTAAAGTATTTACAAACATTCCTACAATACCTTCTAAATCTGCATGCGTACGTCCCGATGTGGGTGTACCCACAACAATATCGTCTTGATTGGATAATTTACTTAGTACGACATTAAATAAGCTAAGAAGTAGCATAAACATAGTTACTTCTTCTTCTTTTGCTATTTTTTGTAAACCCTTCTCAATTGTCTTTGGTAATCTAAAACTGTAACTCGCTCCATGTCCGCTTTTAATCTCTGAGCGTTTTGAATCTAGGGGTAATTCAAGAGCTGTAACCGGTTCTTTATATAAATTTAACCAAAACTTTTGGTCCTTGAGAAGTAATTTTTTCTGAACGTCACTTTGTTGCCATTCTGCATAATCCTTATACTGTAATTTAAGTGGCTGCAAAGGCTTATTTTCTGCTAGGGTTACAAAATCTTTTAATAAAATTTTTTGAGAAACTCCATCACTTACTATATGGTGCATGTCTAGCATCAGAATTGTATTTCTCCCCTTGACTGTTATGAGACCAACCCGTAACAAAACATCTTCTTGCAGATTGAACGGTCTTATAAAATTCTCTACAAGATTATCTACCTCCTCTGCTGATGCCGTAAATCGTTCTATCTTGAAATCAACAGAAGTCTTAACTTGTTGGGCCAATTTACCGTTAACAAAGTTAAAATTAGATCTCAAAATTTCGTGTCTTTCAAATAATCCATTGAAAATCACCTCTAATCGATCAATCAGATTTGTTCTCGAAAATTGATAAATCTGAGGCATATTATACGCTATAGACTCTTTATCAAATTCGTATAAAAAGTACATTCGTTTCTGAGCGGAAGATAAAAGGTAATTATCCTTAATTTCGGCTTTTGGAATTGAGAACCATTCATTTTCCGAAACAGTGTTATTCTCTAAAAAAGTAAGAAGTTCAGGCTTTTTCTCTTTTAATTCTGCCACTAAATCTTCGGTTAGATTTTTATGCGAATCATAAACATCTAATTTACTCCCGTTAGCTTCTAAGAATATACCTTTAGCTATTAGTCTGTTGATAAGATCTTTCATGCTTAGTTATAGTTCAATTTTATTAATTTCTTTGGCTCCCTTTTGACTCAACCAGAGTCTCAATCCTATATATTCGGCCATATCTTTTACTGTGTTTTTCGTGAAAATTTCTTGGAGAGGAAATTCTTTTTCAAATTCTTTACTTAGCTTGTTTATTAAAACAGTTGCATTTAAAGAATGTCCCCCTATTTCAAAGAAGCTTTTATTTATACTGATAGTATGACTATCAATATCCAAAATTTCAGCCCAAATAGTGACTATTTTTTTCTCCAAATCTGTAGTAGGGGCTTCGAATATTTCAGTCGTATCTAATGTTACCTCGGGAAGTTTTTTCCTATCTAATTTTCCATTCACTGTCAAAGGCATTTTTTCTAACCTCGAGTAGAAAGAAGGTATCATGTAAGATGGCAATTTCTCTAAAAGAAACGATGTTAACTCTTGGTGTTCAAAATCTTCAGAAGCTACATAATACCCAACTATAAATGAATCTTCCGCCTTATTACTTTTAACAATAGCAACCGCATCAACAATCTTATCAAAGGATAGGAGTTGCGTTTCAATTTCGCCTAGCTCAATTCTATATCCTCTAAGCTTTATCTGATCGTCAATTCTGCCTAGATATTGTATAGAACCATCTTCAAGCCATTGCCCAAGATCTCCGGTACGATATAGTGAGTAAGCATCATTTACAAATGGATTTTTTATAAATTTTTCATCACTTAATGCTTTCTTATTGAGGTAACCCTTAGCTACCTGAACTCCCCCAATAATAATCTCGCCGGGAACCCCCACAGGCTGTAGTTGCATCGTGTCGTTCACAATATATAATTGCGTGTTTGCTACTGGATATCCTATAGGGACAATGCCGGATTTTATATGTTTCGGCTTTATTTCTATTGCAGTGACGTCTATGGCAGCCTCTGTGGGGCCGTAAAAGTTGTGTAACGTAATATTGGGAAGTTTATCCATGAATCGTTTAGCTAATGGAACATTTAAGGCCTCTCCACTACAGATAATAGATTTTAAATATGTTAGGTTCTCTATAGTCGTATTTAATTGAAGAAAAACAGACAACATTGACGGTACAAAATGTACATGCGTAACCCCTCTTTCCCGTATTAAATTGGCTATGTATTGACTATCTCTCTGGCCTTCAGGCTTAGCAATTACTAATCGAGCTCCAAACATCAAGGGGAGTAAAAATTCCCAAACTGAAACATCAAAACAATAGGTGGTTTTTTGTAAGAATATGTCCCTATTATCAATTTCTAAATAGGATTGCATCCAAAGCAATCTGTTAAAAATACCAGCATGTGTATTCAAAACTCCTTTAGGCTTACCTGTAGTACCTGATGTATATATAACATATGCCAAATGCGACGAGCAAACATCGGGAAGATTACCTTCAAAATAATTACTGTTTTCAAGAGTGGTTGTTTCCAAACAAATAAATTCTAACGTCTCGTGAACCGTTTTAAGAACTTCCTTTTCTTTAGAATTGGTAATAATAAATCGAGCCACTGTGTCGTTGATGATATAACTTTTTCTGGCGATTGGATATAATGGATCTATAGGTACATATGCGCCCCCAGCCTTAAGAATACCCACTATAGCGATTACCATTTCAAAAGAACGCTCTAATGAAATAGGTACTAGTTCTTCAGCTTGTAAGCCGCTCGACAATAAATATTTTGCAAGTTTATTTGATTTATCATCTACCTCCTTATATGTAAGCGTTTTCCCTTCAAAGTGTAATGCCACATTTACTGACGCTTTTTTCACTTGTTCGTTGAAATAGTCCAAAAACGTCTTTTCTTTTGGATATGTCACTTTTTCGTCATTAAACGTTTTCGTTAGCAATTTATGCTGCTTAGGCATTAGATGTTCCAGTCTTATTTCGGTATTGTAATCTGTTGTAAAGAAGGATAATAATCTAGTAAAGATTGATTGAAACTGTCTAAATTTTTCATCACTTAAAAAAGAAGTAACATAATCATACTGTATAAAACAGTTATCCTTCACACCGTTCACGCTAACTTCAAACAATCCATGCCCTCTTATAAAGTCTTTTATCTCTACTTTCTCAATTTTTTCTGAATGATTTATCTTTTCTAAAGACAATTCGTAAGTAACATGAAAGCTCGTAAAATTAAAAAGAAGATCGGTTATGGGGTTTTGTGTAAAATCCTTTAAACCAATCGCTCTACCAATTTTAAATAGCGATGTACGATCATGTGTTTTAATTTCTTTCAATTTTTCATCAAGAGCGTCAAGAAGTTTTTTGGAAGTAAATGCGTCCTTAAATTGAAATCGAACTGGTATTGTATTTAAAAAATTTCCAAAAACATCTATACCATCCTCCCCAATAAGACGATTAAAAGTTACAAGTCCGGCAACAATATCATTTTCATAGCTCAACAAATTGAGAGTTTGCAGGTAGGCAGCAAAAAAGATATTTTTTACAGTTGTATTACGTTTAGAAGCTAATTCATCCAGTTTGTTGAAAAGATCATTCTCTAAAGGAACCCGTAAAGATTTAAAGGAACTTTCTGAAGCTGTATGTCCAAAAGTGAATTTTTTAAAATCCTTGAGTTCTTTTTTCCAATATGCGATGCCCTCTTGTTTTTTATCATGTACTATTTCTTCAATAATAAATTCCCTGTATCCAGACTTAAGTGGTGTGGGCGTATAATCGGCGTCCAAAAGTAGCGTCTTGTATGTATTATTAAGTTCGTTTGTAAATGTTGCAATACTCCAACCATCCGAAATTGCATGATGTATTTCAAAGAGTAAAGTATGATGATTTTTATTAATTTTATAAACACTCATTTTCCATAATGGAGGTTCATCAAGCATGAAACAATTCTTCCTTGAATGCTCCATGTCCTTCTTTATAATTTCCAGTTGATTTGTTTTAGTTTCATCACTAATATCTCTGAAGGGTACATCGATAGAAAGTTCTTTGTAAATAACATGTGCATTTTCACTCAAGTCAAAAGCAGTTCTTAATGCGTTTTGTTTTTTCGAAATTAGAAATAAGGCCTTTGTTAAAGCTTCAATACTGAAGTTCTCATAAGCTACATCCCATAATAGTTGTTCATAATACAGGGTGTCATCAGTATTTTTTAGTTGAATAAAGCACATGGCTTTTTCTATATTGGACATAGGATAGACCACCTCAATAGTTTCATCTGGTTTTTTAGATAAATAAGATGTATTAAACTGTTCAAGTTCTACTTCTGTCTCGCTATAAAAATGATCGCTCTCCTCAGCATCCTCATTAGTTACATATGATGCCAATTCTTTAATAGTTTGGTGGTTGTAGAGATCTACAATTTTTATATGAGTAATCAGTAAATTGTTTAACATACTTATTACTCGTATAGCGGTGATTGAATCTCCTCCTATAGCAAAATAGTTATCATTAACACCTATGGTTTCAACTCCTAAGGTGGTTGACCAAATATGTGCTATTTGTTTTTCTACCGGTGTATTGGGAGCTACATACCCTTTACTTGAAACGAATACCGGGTTAGGTAATGCCCCGACATTCAATTTTCCATTAGCTGTTAATGATAAATGTTCAACATGTACAAAATAAGAAGGAATCATATACAAGGGAATACTTCGCGTTAACAGCCTACGAAGTTGAACGGTTTCTAACTCTTTATCTGCTGTATAGTATGCTACTAAGAAAACTTCATCATCTCTCTCTTTTATTACAACCTTAGCGTCATGGATAAACCTGTAATTTGAAAGTGCTATTTCTATTTCACCTAATTCGATTCTAAATCCTTTTAACTGAATTTGATGATCAATTCTACCCAGATATTCAAGTTCATTTTCATGATTTATTTTAACCAAGTCACCCGTTTTGTAGAGCGTTCCATCCTTACGATAGGGATCTTTGATAAATTTATTTTTAGTTAATTCTGCGTTGTTTAAGTACCCTTGTGCTACTCCATTACCTCCCACATATAATTCTCCAGGATACCCCTTTGGAAGGAATTGCATGTCTTTATCTAAAATATAGGTGTAATAACCGGGAAGCGGTTTTCCTACAGAAGCTGTATTATTTTTAATCTCTTGATTACTGAGCTCTTTGTAAGTAACATGGATAGTAGTTTCGGTAATACCGTACATATTCACTAACCTGGTTGAAGGGTATTTAACATGCCATTCTAAGAGGTTTTTAGGATTTAATTTTTCTCCTCCAAAAATCACGTATCGTAAATTTTCTAACGGAGTATCATGTTGTTTTAAATCCTCCTGCATAAGTGATTTGAAGGCTGTTGGGGTTTGATTCAAAACAGTTACCTTTTCTTTTTTAAGAATATACATAAATTGCAAAGGGTCTAAACTGTCTTCTTTTGATATAAGTACCAACTTTCCTCCAAATACAAGTGCTCCAAACATCTCCCAGACACTAAAATCAAAGCAATACCTATGAAACATGGTCCATACATCCTTACTTGAGAAATCAAATAAGAATTTCGGATGAAAAAACATGTTCATTAGATTTTTATGAGTTACTACTACCCCCTTAGGGTTACCCGAGGTACCCGAGGTGTAAAGTATATATGCACTGTCGTTGGGCGAAAGTTTTTCAGTAACTGTACATGGATTAAATGAAAAAGAATCTAGTTCATCTACCAAAAAAACCTCGTGGGTTAAAGCAAAATTACTTTTCAAGTCTGACGTTGTGAGCAATGCACGTGCATTACTATCATCAAGTAGTTGTTGTGTTCTCTTTGCTGGTGAATCCAGATCGATAGGCAAATAAGCTGCCCCGGTCTTCATGATACCTATGAGGGTTGTTATCATTGTCGGTGATCTATCCAACAATACTGCTATAATACTACCTCTTTTTACTCCTTTCGATTGTAAAAAACTTGCTACCCTATTAGCTTTCTCTTCAAGTTGATGATAAGTTAGTTGTTCCTTCCCAAATGACACGGCTACTGCATTAGGAGTTTCTTTTACCCGTTTTCCAATCACTTCAATTACAGTACTAGTGAGCTTCGGTTCATTAGAAAATGAGCTTAGAGATCGTTTAAGCTTATTTTGATCTTTGACATCAATGATTTTAATTGTTGCTATCTTCTCATCCCTTGACGCCAATGCTTGGGAACTTATTGTTTGAAAAATGGAGATGAATCTTTCTATAGTCGCTTGATTAAAAATCTCCGTAGAATATTCAAACCCGAAATATAAAGAATCCGAAAACTCATGTACAATAAATGAAAGATCAAACTTGGAGAGCTTATAATTAGTCTCATGATTCTCTATTGAAATATTTTTTATTTCTTCAGAAGCTTTTTCGAAATTTTGAAAAACCATGCAAATGTCAAACAGCGGGTTTCTACTGGTATTTCTATCTAATTTTAAATTATCGATTAGATCCTCATAAGGATAACTTTGATGTTCTAATGCTTGAACCACATCTTTTTTGACCACTGCCAATAACTGCTCAAAACTTTTAGTACTGTCAATTGCAATTCTAATAGGTAAAGTACCTACAAATACACCCAAAAGTTTTTCCATATCTGGATGTACTCTTCCTGAAGTTATGGTTCCAATAACAATATCCTCTTCTTGAGAAACTTTAGAAATAAAGAGTGTATATAACGCTAATAATAGCATATATACCGAAACACCACATTCTTGTGCCGTGCGTTTTATCTCTTGTGTTGTAACGCTGTCAAACTGAAACGACAGGGTATCTCCTTTATAGCTTTTCTGTATAGGTCTTTTATGATCTGAAGGTAAATTTAAGGATACAGGAACCTCAGTGAATTTTGATAACCAGTACTGTTTTTGACGTTCCAATATAGTACGCTGTTCATTACTATTAAACCAAGCTACATAATCTTTGTACTGTAATTTAGGTGCTGGGAGCTCAACTCCATTGTAAAAGGAAATAAGCTCGTCTAACAACAAGGTTTGGGATATTCCGTCAGAAATAATATGATGAATATCAAATAATAAAAGAGATGCATTATCACTGGTTGGTAACACCCCTATTCTAAATAATGGTAATGATTCCAATGAAAATGGTTTTCTAAATTCTTTTACAACGTTTGCTGTATTTGTTCCTTCCGGATAATACTCTATCTCAAAAATGCCACTAGCTTTCACCACTTGAACTGGCTTTCCTTCAATGACTTCAAAAACGGTTCTAAGAATTTCATGCCGTGCAATTAAGTTGCTTACAGCTTTTTCTAATTTTGTTTTATCCAATTCCCCTTTCAACTCATTAGCAAAAGGCATGTTATAGGTAGTACTTTGCTTATCGAATTGATAAATAAAATACAATCTTTTCTGTGCTGGAGATAATGGATAAAAATCTTTAATATCTGCTACAGGAATAGGTGTCGTTATGAATTTCTCGGAATTCGCTATTAAGTTAGCCATATCACTAAGCTCACCATTCTCGAAAATTTGAGTAATATTAATGCTTAATTGAAAACTGCTCGCAATTTTATGCTTTAATAATACTGCTGCGAGCGAGTTTCCGCCCAGTTCAAAAAAATTATCATCTCTTCCAATTACATCTTTATTTATCCGTAGTAACGTGCTCCAAATCTCTGTCAGTGCGATCTCAAATTCTCCAGTCGGTTGAATTTTTTCTTTTGTTTTAGTTTCAGCAAGTTTAAAAAGCTCAACCCTGTCTACCTTTCCGTTAGAAGTAATCGGAATTTTATCGACAAAAACAAAGCGTGTTGGAATCATATACTCCAAGAGATGTTCTTCCAGATACATTTTCAAAATATCTTTATCTATTTCCTTTTTAGAAACATAAAACGCAATCAAGTACGAACTCTCTTCCTTTTCTCTAAGTAACACTACGGTATCACTTATTTCTGAAAAATTTATTAGCTGATTTTCTATTTCACCAAGCTCTATTCTATATCCTCGTAATTGTATTTGATGATCGATTCTTCCGTGATACTCTAAATCACCATTATCAAGAATTCTCACCAAATCACCAGATTTATAAATTGTTTCTTCCTGCTTATAAGGATTCGTTATAAATCGCTCTTTGGTAAGAGCTTCCATTCCTAAATATCCTTTTGCCACTCCAAGTCCTCCAACATAAAGTTCACCAATCATTCCTTTAGGCACTAAATTTCTTTGATAATCCATTACATAAGCTGAAAGTGTAGGCAGTGGTTTTCCAATATTACTCACGTTGTAATCTATGTCATGCTGGGTGATTTCGTGAAAAGTATTATGAACAGTCGTCTCGGTTATTCCGTACATATTTATAACCTTGATATGGCTTCTTTTTTTAAACCAGACCTTTATTTTTGCCGGACTAAATGCTTCGCCTCCCAGTGCGATATATCTCAAATTGAGATCTGCCTTAATATGCTGCAGATCGTGATATACAAAATTGTAAAAAGCACTTGGTGTCTGTGTTAACACCGTTACTTTCTTTTCTCTAAGTATTTCAATAAAGGTAGCGGTATCAACTGCTGATTCTTTAGGGATGATAATCAAGGAACTACCATATAAGAGTGCCCCAAAAATTTCCCACACGCTTATATCAAAGCAAGGACTGTGAAACATGAGCCAAACATCATCAGGAACAAATGAAAAATTGAAATTATCATTAAAAAGTAACCGAACAACATTTTTATGGCTTATCATGACTCCTTTCGGATTACCTGTGGTTCCGGAAGTATAAATAATATAACTTAAATCTTCAGGAGATATAGTAACTGATACGGGGTTGATGCTAAAAGAGGCAGCAGCTTGAATAGAAAGTACTTTTACAGAACTAATCTCATCATCTTGGGTCACAGTAAGAACTAATTCTGTTTTACTATTAGTAATAATATACTCTTTCCTTTTTTCGGGATAATCAATATCGATAGGAACGTAGGCGGCCCCCACTTTTAAAATTCCGAGTATTCCAACAACTGTATCTTCTGATCTATCAGTTAAAAATCCTATAACATCGCCGGGTTTTACATTATTGTTTAGAAGAAGATTTGCTACTTGATTACTTCGCTCATCTAAATCTTTGTAGGTGAGTTGGGCACCTTTAAATTCTATAGCGATTTTATCTCCATAAATTTCAACTTGTTTTTTAAATAAACTACACAAGGTTTCATCTTCAGGATATTTTACATTAGTGAAATCCAACTCTTGTAACAACAGCTTTCTGTTTTCCTCAGAGGTAAGTTCGATTTCAGAAATAGAAACAGTGCTTTGAAGAAGTAAATTTTTTAAAAGGTCAAAAAAGAGTTGTGCCAGTTTCTCAATAGTCTTTGCATCATATTTTTGGCTATTATAATCAATAGTAAGTTCTAAATTTTGATGTATGTCGAAAATAAAAAGTAAATCCAATTCCAGCTTATTGATGCTACTATCTTCTTGAACTCCTTTACTCCAACATCCTATTGAAGATATTTCGTTAGCGTTCACTACCCTATCTTTGAGTAGAGAAAAAATAGAGCAATTGGTTTGGGTATTCCCTTTTATAATTTTATTCTTGGTAGTATTGAGTACTTCCTTGAAGCTTTGATTTTGAAAATTTTCTATACGAATCGGAAGTACGGTGCCTTCTTGATTGCTGGCATCAGAATCTAAAAAATCAGGTGTAAAAAATAACACATCGTTAGCTCCTGAACACTTTTGAGCCATTACCAACAAATTGGTGGCAAGAAAGATTTGTCTCCCTTTTAGAGATTCAGAAACGGCAAGAAATTTTTGATTTAGTTCATTATCAGCAACTAGAGTACAACTGTCACGTCCTTGTCGGATATGAAGCGGTTGTTTTGGTTGAAAAGAGTTGAAAAAATCTGTAAAGTTATAATCTAATAATTGTTTAGCCCAATAACTTTTATGTCTAATATCGTCTTTATATGGTGTAGTATTCATAAGTCAATTCTATAAGTAAAAAATATAGCTGCTTGTTCCAAAGTATATTTAACGAGAATTCCAAGATTGGAAAAATAATTATGGCTTGGAGGTGTATAACATGTATCTGCCGAAGGATTTTTCTTTTGGATTTTTTTTCCATTCGCGATACTTTTTGGTGTAAGATAAAAGTGTTTCGGTATTTGATAGTCGTCTAAAAAATATACCTCCCCAAATATCATCCCACTGACAATAGGCCTCACTTTTCCGTAAAATTTCATGAGCCTGCTTTAATCTATAACACGGTATGGAAGGACAAAGGTGATGCACCAAATGATAGCGGTCGCCATGTCTCCCGAATATAAAATTCTCGATACCATTCCCATGACGATTTCTTGTCAAAAGTAATTCAGCATTTTCAGATTCTGGTAAAGGATAATGTTCTGCCAGTTCTGCAATCCATCCTATGGTAATATAAGTTGTAAAAAGAGGTATCATCCAGAAAATTAGAAAATCCAAAAATAAACCAGAAAAACCTATGGTAGTGAGGATTACTACCCATAATGCAAAAAAACGAAGGCGTTCTTTTTTGAACTCATTTTTGTTTTTGCGAGATAAATTTTTAGTATCGTAAAATACGCGGTCATTATAAATAAATCGTATATATTCAATCGTTCTATACCCAATAAGAGTTAAGATAATATTCTTTAAAAAGAAAATACTATATCTTTCGTTATCATCATACAATCCCATAGAAAGCTGGAAATTATAATCTGGATCTTTCTCTTCATCACCGCAATGGGGATGATGTCCATGAAGGTGTGTTTTTTTATATGGGATTAGTAAATGTAATATTAGATAGGAAGTAAAATATGTACCTAATATATCGTTCAACTTTTTGTTTGGAGAGAGCAGCCCGTGTGCAGCTTCGTGAAGTAGATTAGCCATAACACGCTGCACGGATCCGATAACTACAATACTAATTAAATAAAACCAAAAGGAAACTTTATAACATAAATAAATTGACAATGCTACTAATAAGTAATTAAACAGTATAATAGATACTGCAGACAGGGTATTACTATCTTTTAGTTTCAGAACTTCAATTCTTAGTTCTTTTGGAATATTTAGACTGTCGAAGTTATTAATCGTGTTCATTTTCTTTTTAATTTTAATTATATGAGTAGTTAAAAATACCTAAGGGTTTATATAGACTAATCCGGAGAGGCATTGCAGTAGATATACCTAGAGCATCACTCTTTAATACGTTGAAGGACTGTCCTTTATATTTTTTATGTATTTTTCAAAAAATTCAATTCCCAACGAAAATTCTTGTTGTTCTCTGAAAATGTTAAAAAATTTATGCATTGCTATTTTTATTTCTTCGTCGGATGTAACCGCAGCAATAAGCCTGATCATTTCGGTACAATTAATTGTGTCCAGGTTTCCTAAAAGCCCTAATTTATGATACAGAATTCTTGAAGCATTACCGGGTTGATCTCCCAAGACAGGAAATACAATTGAGGGTTTTCCGTGATAAAGTGCCTCTCGTAAAGTACCTAATCCTGCATGGCAAATAATTAAATAAACATCTTCAAAAATCGCCATGTGAGAGACCCAAGAATATATATAAACATTTGAAAGTATACTGATCCCTTTCAGGTCGGATTCGTCTCCAATTTGTACTATAAAATTATACGAATCCTAGAGTTGCATAGCGGCTTGAATAATAAATTTGAAAAAGTTAACCCTTAACTTTTTATCAGTATATTCTGGCATGAAACCAAGAGTGACATAAATATTCTTTCGGTTCAAATCAAGTTTTACCCAATCGAAATTCACATTTTCTTTTCGGTTCAAAAGAATGGAGCTTCCGGCATAAAAAATTTCATCACTACGTTTTCTATGAGGAAAATCAAATTCTTGTGGACAACATAAAATGCAAGGAATACTTATTCTGAAATCATTCAAGGGATAATCCCCCCAAAGTAATCTAAAGTCATTCTTCCTAAAAAACTGCTTAAAATTAATTTTAGGAATTTTAGAAAAACCAAACATCCATCGCAATACTAAAAGATTCAATATTTTATATTTCCAATGCACAAAAACATAAATTATGAGCCAATCCTTTAATATAAATAGCGAATCCTTCAGGTTCTTTTTTTTAGATGGAACATAATTGGTATGTACTGATGGCAAATTCAGATTAAATTCTGTTAATAACGTAATGCTTATACCCAATAAAGGAACTCCAAGTTTCACAAATGGAACGGTCCATGATGTATTGAGTACCTCAAAAATAACAAGTGCGGGTGGTGACTTCTTATAATGTTGATAGCACTTAACAAGCAACCCTTTTTCAAACTCCAGCTTTGCTTTAAAGTTTTTTCGTTTCTGTTTATTGGTCATCTTATCCGTTGTCACAGTAGATTCGACAGCGACATCTGGGTTTTCGAAAGTGACGTGGTTAAATTGATTTTCTTCAAAATATTTGATCGCTTTTTGATTGAAAACACCTACATACTCCACTTCATAACCATGATGTATTAATAGAGTTGCAATAAGTTGAGTTGATCTTAAACTACTTGCTTCCTACTTAATGAGAGTACAAATTAGTTCTTTCTGTAGCTTTTTAAGCATATTTATAGATATTACACAACATAAATTGTTATTTCAATTGAAGAGTAAGAATTCAGCCTGAGATATATTAAAAATTAAAAGAAATCTCATCTTTTTCTACCTCGTTCAACATGTCTTCATCTTGAAGTAAATTTGAGATTTTGACATCAATGTTCTCAGCAATTGTATGAACTAATTGAACAAACTGACTTCCCAAAAGCTTCATATCCTCTTCAGTGAAAAGAGCAGTATAATATTCAAACCTGAAACAAAACTTCTCCGACTCTTCAGTAGCAAAAAGACTTAGAGGATATTTAGAGGTTTCATTATCCAATGAATACGATCTAAAATCCATTTCTGAATTCTCAATTACAGAGAAATCAAAATTTTGAAATACAAACATGGTATCAAATAATTCATCTGCAATATTTTGAGATGTATTTTGGAGCAGATTTTTCTTAATGTGTGACAAATCATAAATTTGATTTTCACTACTTTGAAGCAAGATGTTATGTAGTTCAGGCAGAATTTCACTGTATGAGGAATTCTTATCTGAGTTAAAGCGTATAGGTAATGTTTTTGAAAACATTCCAATCATAGCTAACAATTCATTTTGTATACGACCCAACGTATTAATACCAATTATAATATCTCGTTGCCCGGTAAGTTTGAATAAAAAAAGATGGTATATCGAGTATAGTACAGAGAAAGGCGTAATATTTTTTTCTGAAAAAGATTGGACAATAGTATCTATCTTGTGTTTTTCGATATAAAATGTGAAAGAACTGCCTCCAGAATTAGATAGATTTTCAACTTTAAAGTTTACGGGTAGCTGAAGTTTAGGTATATCATTGCCAAGCATGGTATGCCAGAAATTCTTAGTGTTTACATATTCTTCTGTTTTTCTGAATTGGTTCTCCCATTCTGAATAGTCTCTGAACCGAAATTCTAGTGGTGGTAATTTACTGTCATTATAACAAGCTACAAATTCCTTTAAAAGTATAATTTGAGACATTCCATCACAAATAATATGATGTGTATCTAATACCAGAACATTCTTGAAGCCTTCAGCATTAATAACTGCAACACGTAACAAAGGTGATTTACTTAAATTAAATGGACTAATAAAAACGTTTATTGCTTCGGTTATATGTTGATCAGTACCTTGAGTAAAAATCTCTTCAATTTGAAAGGGCACATCATCACTAATTTTTTGCCATAGAACATTTTCTTGGTAAGTGAAACTCGTTCTAAAAGCTTCATGTCTTGCAATAAGTTGCTTAAAAATATCTTCCATCTTTTGGATGCTAACTTCTTCAGATATTTCCCATGCAAGAGGTAGATTATACGATACGTCTTCCTTGTTAGTTTCGTATTGGTAGAATATTCGTTCCTGATTGGTTGTTAAAGGATATAATTTCTTGGTATCAGATTTTGTTAGTTTCAGAACATCTTCTTTTTGAAGTGAACATATTTTGATTGCCTGTTCTTCAATTGTTAAGTTGTTAAAAATTTCACTAAGAGCAATACGTACATTGAACTTTTTATATATTACTCCAATTAATCGCATTAAAGAAATTGAATTACCACCTACCTTTAAAAAATTAGCATCTATTGAAATCGCTTGAACCCCCAAAATATCAGTCCAAATATCATGTAGCAGTTTTTCGATATCATTTGATGGCGCTTTACTAGATGATACTTCAGTATTTCTGTGTTTTAATAATTTTTGAACGTCAGTTTTTCCATTTTCTAATAATGGGAACTCGTCAAGAACATGGATTTGAGAAGGTATCATATAACTTGGGAGTTTTGTATGGAGGAATGTTTCCTTAAAATCACTTTGTATATCCTTACTAGCTTTTTTAAGCACAATGAACGCTTCTAACGACTCTATGGTTTTTTTCTCATCCTCGATATTAGGAATAACCAAAGCTTCTTTCACAGTAGGATGAGATATTATAGCGTTTTCTATTTCTGCCAACTCTATACGAATCCCTCTAAGTTTTATTTGTCTATCGGTGCGGCCTAGCAAATCAAAATTACCGTCAATTAGTTTCTTTACTGTATCACCTGTTTTAAAAGCGGTAAATGTTTCATCGTTAATAGTTAAGTTAACAAATTTTTCTGCCTGTAATACCTCATCTTTTAAATAGCCATTAGTTAGGTATTTGGTAGCAATATATAATTCACCGGGTACCAAGGGACCACATATATTCATCTGCTCATTCAATACTTGAAAATGAGTATCGTCTATAGGTTTGCCAATAGGTATTCTCATTTTACTTACATCAGAAGGTTTCAAATGATAACATGAACGAATCATAGTAGTTTCGGTAGCACCATAAAAATTAACTAACCGAATATCGGTATTAAATTTATTGAACCAATTTTCTAATTCTGAAGGAATAATACGTTCGCCCGAAAGAAAAACATAATGCAGTGATTTGAAATGAGTGGAAGTTATATCTGCAGTATTAAACAACTTGAAAACACTTGGTACACAATGAATATAATTAATAGCCATTTTTTCTATCCAAGGAATCATTTGATCTGAAGTATAAAAAGCATCTTCTTGAGGAATACAAATTGTTCCGCCACTTAAAAGTGGTGCAAATACATCTCTCAAAAATGCATCAAAGTACGGGCTAATAAATTGGCTAAATCTAGCTGCCGGTTCAAAAGAGAACGCATTTATCTCCCATTTTAAAAATTGAAGTAAGCTTTCATTTTTACCAATGATACCTTTGGGCTCTCCGGTAGATCCCGATGTAAAATACAGATAAATATCATCTTCACTTCTCCATTTCGGAAATGAAATATTACTTTCAGAGAATGCCTCAGAAAAAATATCTTCTATATAAAAATGATTGTTTGTTTTAATTTGTAGAGGCTTGTCATTTTTTGAGGTGATAATTGTATTAATTTCGGCCTTTTCTAAAATCTTTTTCTTTCTATCTATTGGAAGTTCTGTGTCTATAGGAACAAAAATATTTCGCGATAGAAAAATTCCAATAGCAGCCTTTATTATGGAGGATTTATGGGATACACTTACTCCAATGTAAGATTGCTCTTCTATTCCTTTAGATTTGATAAAAGAAGCTATTTTCAAAGACTGTGTTAACAATTGAGAATAGCTGATTTCTTCCTTATCGTGTATGGCCACGTTATCCTTAAAGCGTTTTAAGCTCTCTAATAATTCTTTCTGAAAAATCATAAATGCTTTTTTAAATAGATGATAATTTAATTTTCTGAAGCGTACCGTACGCTCATGCGAATGATGATAGGTAACTTTTCTCTCGTTTAGTTTTTACCAAAAAACTGATCTAAGAAAATACCAAAAGTAATAACTGTAATGAGCAGATCATTTTCGTAAGGTGCATTAATTGTAAAACCCTTTTCACTATATTTCTTTTTGAGTGACTCGATGGTATCAGGGTCAAAATAACCTTGTTTTTTGATAAGGTCATAGGATAATAAATCCTGAATATATTCAATCTTTTGTTGTAATAAATAAGGGCTTCCAGGGGCTATAAAATGAAATTTTTCTCGTTCTAATATTTTTCGTGGCACACAGGTTTCACCTATCTTTTTCAAAATATATTTTTCAGTAAAACCATTCAATTTCAAATCAGGAGGAATAGTTGTAGAATATTCTATAATATCTTTATCTAAGAATGGATATCGCACCTCTACTGAGTTAGCCATTCCCATTCTATCTCCGTGGTCTGAAACCAAGTGATCTACCAAGCGAATTTTATAATCTATGTACGCACGCTTATGAATAACATGCCTATTTTCTATACGTTCCTTTTTTATAAGTGGATGGTTAAGACAGTTAATGTCATTAAAAACATCTTTAATTGCAGAGGAATATAGTCCCATTTTAACCTTATTATAAGCCGTATAATTTCTTTCGTAAAAAAAAGAAGCATCACCCCATAATTTTTCGCGAAGATTCGTTTCCTCTTCTTCTCCTTCAATTGAAATTAATCCCTGTTTTCTCATCTTATCAAAGCGATAACCAACATATCCAGCAAAAAACTCATCTGCACCCTCGCCCGAAAGAATGACCTTTATTTTATTGTTTCTAACGCTTTCAGATAAGGAAAGAGAAGCTGTATTATAAGTTTCTTTTATTGGACACTCGCTATGATAAACGGATTGTATAAGCCGATCACTTATATCATCAAAAAGAAACACTTTTTGGTGTAAATCCAATGCACTTTGTTGTGCCACTAATTTCTGATAATACGATTCTGAATGTAACGAATCTGTAAAATCTATTGAAAATGCATCCTTTACGGTATTTGGGAAATTTTTATGAATCTTAGATGCGATCATGGAAGAATCTAATCCTCCGCTCAGGTAGATTCCTGAGGGTACATCAGCACGCAATCGATACTTTAAGGACGTATCGAACAATGACTCCATTGTCTCTATATAATGTTGTTCGTGATCATAGTTATTGTTTCCATTCTCTTCAGGATACATTAGGTCCCAATATTCTGTGGTCTTAATTTCTCCGTTCTCGTTATATACCAAGTAATGACCGTTTTCCAAACTATGGATATTTTCGAACATGGTTCTAGGGCTAATAAGACCCGGGAAGGTTAAAACTTGATCTAATCCAATAAGATCCACCGAAGTCTTTACGCTGGGATGCTCCAATATTGCTTTAACTTCTGAACCGAAAATAAATGTGTTCTCAACTTTGGTGTAATAAAAAGGAATTACTCCCATATGATCTCGCGCGCAGAACATCTCTTTTTTCTTAATATCGTAGAGTGCAAATGCAAATTGACCATTCAAAAGATTCAAGAAATCCTTTCCGTGGTCTTCATAGAGATGGAGAATCACCTCGATATCGGTTTCAGTAGAGAACACATGACCTTTCAACTTCAATTGTCGCTTTAATTCAATATAATTGAAAATCTCACCGTTACAAATAAGAATCAAAGACTTATCCTCGTTATATAACGGTTGCATTCCGTTATTTAAACCAATGATACTCAGCCTAGTGAATCCCAAAACAACATTATCCATGATAAGTGTTTTTTGTGCATCGGGACCTCTATGAATTAGTTTCCTATTCATATTCTCAATAATCTCATGATCTGAGTCGTTAACTCTGCTATTCTTTATATATCCACAAATTCCACACATTCGGTTGCTTTTAGTTTTTGGTATTCCTATTAAATTTAAAAAATTGATTTGGCCTAGGTAGTAGGTATAAACCTGCTTTAACAGATACTTCTTATACCATTATTATTCGTTTTAGTTCCTCGTTTTACACAGTATTAGCGCCTTTAAGTTTTTGCTAACGATACAACACCTCTGATAACAGTGTTGTTGACTCCCATTATAGATTCGTAGACATCTAATTTAATTTGCTCTTTTCCAATTCTTTTCTAAACAGAATCGGAAGAACTTTCAAGCCACAAATATTTGTACTCGTGCTAAATGTTTTTATACTTATTTGTGCTTTTTATCAGAAAACCTACAAAGAGACCTTTTGTATTCATTATGAATCTTTTATCATATAATTACATGACTTTAAGTAAGTCTGATTTACATATTAGAAAGTTGTATCGTTTCGATTCTGGGTATGTACGTATTAGTCTACAGTATTAAATATCATCTCACCTATGGGTATGCTAGTGTCTTGAATGATGGCTGTAAGAATTTCACGATAATATTTCATTAGCAAAGTAATCGTCTCCTCTTCGAACAAATGAAGATTATAAATAAAATACAGTTTCAACTCTCCGTTATTAGCTTGGGCTTCAATTTTTAATTCATAACCGGACGAATGATCTCTATCTAATGACAATGCTTCAAACTGAATGGTATCATTCTTAGACTCATTTTGATAGTAGTTCGCATAGGCAAAATGCACACGTCCCATAGTTCGCTCTGTAGCTATTTCTTTTTCGTTCAGAAGATGAAGCAAATCATTATATTGAAAATCCTGATTTTCCATGGCTTCCAGTACTGTTTCTTTTACCTGTTTCAGAAAATCATTGTAGGAAGTTTCTGGATTAATAATTATACGCAAAGGCACTATATTGATGAATGTTCCCACTACCCTTTCCAATTGTATAGAAGTTCGTCCAACAGCATCTGTCTCAATAATTAAATCATCACTTCCCGAAATTTTATATAAAAGAAGATAAAAAGCAGATATCAAATACATGTATTCAGAAACCCTTTCTTTAGACGTAACAATTTTCAATTTCTTATAATCCTCTTCTAATATTGTCAAATTTGCAATTGCCGCCTCATTTCTTTGTAAATCTTGATTTAGCTCTGTCGTAGGTAATTCTATTACAGACAAAGGCGGTGTGAGTTTATTGGACCAATATGTTTTCATGTTGTTTATGGATCCATTTAAATCCTTTTGCCAGCTGGCATAATCAACATATCTAATTAGAGAATCATCTAATGACTTATTAGAATAAAGCTTCTGGAAATCATTCATCAAATTGTTTAAAGAAATTCCATCGCAAATGATATGATGTACATCTACGAATAGTATTTTTTTAAATGGAGCTTCCATTATTTTAAATTTTATTAAAGGGGCCTTAGAAAGATCAAAGGATTTTCTAAAGATTTTAAATTCATCTTCAATACTAGTATCGCTATCAATTTTACCTATTTCGAACGGTGTCTCTACTGTACTTTCAATTTTTTGACGAACACCAGAATCTGTAAGTTCAAAACTTGTACGCAAAGCTCCGTGATGTGCTACCAATTGTTTAATACAGCTTTCAATTTTTGTATAATCCACATCACCCTTAAGTACATAAGCCAATGATATGTTATAAAGAAGATTGTCTTTATTATATAGATAGTGATAGTACATACGCTCTTGAGCAGAAGATAGCACATACGATTTTTGCTCACCAATAGATGTTATGGCAGAAGTCTTATTTTGTGATTTAGAGTTAATGATCGTTACTAATTGATGAAGAACACCATTCTCAAAAATCTCTCTAAGACTTATTATGCAGTTGAACTGTTTTTCTATTTGTCCCATTAAATGAACTGCAAGAATAGAATGTCCGCCAAGTTCAAAAAAATCATCCTCCATACTAATAACATCAAAGTCTATATGCAAAAGGTCACCTACAGTTTGTATTAGCTTGGTTTCGGTTACTGTAGAAGGTTTTTTGAGTTTTCTGTTTTTGTCTAAATACGAAGGATCGGGTAATTCTTTCCTGTTTATTTTTCCATTGTTGGTAATTGGAATCTCTTCAAGTCTCACATAATAACTAGGTAACATATAAGACGGGAGATATTCACCTAAAAAAACATCCAATTCTTTCTTAGTTAGTTCTCTTTCACACAAATAATAGGCGCATATATATTTATCATACTTGCTACGCTCTCTTACAAGAGTTACTACATGATTTATCTCAGGATGTTGCAAAATTGTTTTTTCTATCTCTCCAAGTTCAATGCGATAACCTCGAATTTTAACCTGAGAATCTTTACGCCCAAGGAATTCTATATTTCCATCTTCAAACCATCTCGCCATATCTCCGGTATAGTATAGCTTTTCATCTTCGTAAAAAGGACTATCTATAAAACGTTGCGCACTTAGTTCTTTTTCATTAAAATAGCTTTGGGCTAAACACTGACCGCCAATAACTAAGTTACCCTTTACACCAATAGGACATAAATTCAGGGCGTCATCTACAATTAAATATTTAGCGTTCTGAATAGGCTTTCCGTAAGGGATACTTTTCCAATATTCTTTTACCTCGTGTACTTCAAAATAGTTGGACCATATAGTAGCCTCGGTAGCTCCTCCAAGACCAATAAATTTATAGTTGTCAAATAGGGCTTTCATTCTATCGGGGAGGGCTAAAGGAATCCAATCTCCGCTGGAAAAAGAAATTCGTAAGACGCCTTTTTCCTTTACTTCTTCTCTTCTCTGTTCCAAGAAAGGAAGTACCTGCTGCAACATCGCCGGTGCAGAATCCCAGAAAGTGATATGCTCTTCAATTATGATGTTAGCCAAAGTAGCTGGGCTTGCGAGTTCTTCTTCATTTGCAATTCTAATACTTGCACCCACAGCAAAACCTCCAAACAAGTCATATACCGAAAGATCAAAGCTCACAGAACTTACCATTAATATAGTATCTAAAGTATTAACATCATAAGTATTATTTACCCATTCAATGAGATTGATAACTGGAGCATGTTGTACCGCTACTCCTTTTGGATTTCCTGTAGAACCTGATGTAAAAATAATATAAGCCAAATCCATACTATCACCAATGATTTTTGGATTATGCATCGGATAGGATCCTATATTTATTTCCTTAATTCCTTCTCCTCCTATTTCCTTACATACCATTGACCGGTTAATACTATCATAGGAAATAAGCTTTTTTAACGTTTTGATGCTTTCAAGTCGTTTTACAAGCTCTTTATGGTTGGTGCCATTGGTTACAACAAATTTGGTTGCAACCGTATTAATTAATACCAGCTTTCTATTATCGGGAATATAGGGTTCTATTGGAATATACTTTCCACCAGCCTTTAAAATTGCTAATAGTGTTACTAAGAGTGAGATATCCCGGTCCATAATAACCGCAACCGCATCTTCTCTCTCAATACCGATAGCTCGTAAATAGTGAGCGAATTGATTGGAAGCTTCATTTAACCATTGATAAGAATAAGAGTTTCCATTACTAATAACAGCCACATTACCAGGAGATTTAACTACTTGTTCTTCAAATAATTGATGCATTAACTTTTTTGAAGAATAGGGCTTAGCTGTATCGTTAAAATCATATAAAATCTGATTGCTTTCTAAAGGAGATAAGAGATTTATACCTGAAATAGGCACATCAATCTTTGCAATAATTGAAGCTAATATGTGTAATAAATGTGTTTCTATTCTATCAATCGTCTGTGAGTCATAAACATTTGCATTATAATTAATAGCTATATCAAGTTGCGTGGAAGGCGTAATGATAATCCACAAGTCGTAACTTGTTCTATTTAAAGAGGTTACGTTAGATATTTTAAAAGGTGACTCTAATGCGTTGTTTTCCTCTACTGGAAGGTTTTGAAACGCCATAATATGATTAAACAATCCTGATTTCAATTCACTTGTATTCTGTATGTCAGATAGTGGATAATGCAAGTAATCTAAGCCATCTAAAGCTTGTAACTGTGTTTGTTTTAGCAGTTCATCAATAGTTGTTGTCTCATTAAATTGAATTCGTACCGGTATGGTATTAATAAAAACGCCAACAATTTCTTCAACCCTATCTATTTCTGAAGGTCTTCCGGATACTACGGTACCAAAAGCTACATCATATGTGTTGTTATATTTTGACAATAAAATACCCCAACTTGTTTGCAAAATGGTATTGAGTGTCACACCAGAGCGTATCGAAATATCCTGAAGTTGTTGCGTTATTTTTTCTGAAATTTTGAATGCCTTTTCTACATAATTTGGTGAAACCACCTTCTCAGTACTTTTTGCAAGTTGTGGAATCTCAGATAAATTATTATAGTTTTCCAAATAGTTGCTCCAATAATGAGAAGCCTCCTCTTTGTTAAAAAAACCTAGCCACTCTATGAATTTGGAATAAGAGACTACCGAAGGTAATTGCGGTAAGATTCCTGATGCATAATTCTTATAGCAAGTCTGAAATTCGCTAATAATACGAGCCATACACCACCCATCAATTATAATATGATGATAACTCCAGACAAGTTGATAGGTAGTCTCTTTCGTTTGTATTACAGTAAGACGCATTAAATTATCATTGGTCAAATGAAAACCTCGTAATTGATCTTTTTTGAGAAATGAATCTAAATATTCCTCTGTAGAGGAATTAATTAACAATGCACGTACATCTATAAAAGTGAAATCTGGTTTCTTATTTTTAGTAATAATTTGAAAGGGTTTTTCAAATCCTTTTTGAAAAAAATTTGCTCTTAATATTTCATGACGTTTTATAATTTCGGAATAGCTTTGTTGTAACAAATCTATATTTAAATCTCCTTCTACCTGAAAAGTTATGTGTGAGAAATAATCTCCACTATCCTCAATCAATAAAGAATGAAATAACATACCTTGTTGCATCGGCGATAAGGGATACAATAATTCTATATTTTCTTTTTTGTGTAGCTGTTGGAGTACATCAATATTTAATTGAGAACTTATAGAAGATCCCCGTAAATAAGCGTCTAATTTATCGCCCTGAATTAACACTGAGTTTTTCTTCGTTTTATCCTCATTGATTTCTTGATCGTCGGGATCATTAAGCAACTCTAAATTTTGAGCAAGCTCCTTTATATTTTGAAATTTAAAGATCTCTTTAATCGATAGTGAATATCCCTCCATCCTGAGATTGGTAACAATTTGCATGGATTTAATTGAATCACCTCCCAATGAGAAAAAATTATCGGTCACTCCTATTCGTTCTATTTTAAGTACTTTTTCCCAAACGGTAGCCAGCAGTTTTTCCTCTTTTGTAGACGATCCAACAAAAGCTGTCTCAAGATTTATTTTTGGTTCTGGAAGTTCTCCTTTATTAATTTTTCCACTGATATTTCGTGGAAAAGATGACATATAAACGAAATACGTTGGTATCATGTAATGTGGTAGACGATCTCGTAAAAATGATTGTATCTCTCCAATTTCTATTGCTTCGCTGCTGACATAGTATGCAACCAAAGATTTATTATTTACGGGACCATATAACAAGACAGCTACTTCATTAATCTGGGAATGCTCCAAAAGATGTAGTTCTATTTCTCCAGGTTCAATTCGAATCCCTCCTATCTTAATTTGATTGTCTATTCTACCTAAAAACTGAAGGTCACCACTTGGCAACCATTTCACTAAATCACCTGTTCTATATATGCGCTCATCTGGATGTAAAGGATTCACGACGAATTTCTCTTGAGTAAGCTGATCATTATTAAGATATCCACGTGCAAGACCTATACCTGCAACACATAGCTCTCCGGGAACATTAATAGGACAAAGAGTATTGGTCTCATTCAATATATAAACGCTTCTATTGGATATTGGTTTTCCGATGTTTGCTGCATCTTCAGGTTTATAAAGTTTCCCACAGGTAATACCAATGGTCACTTCTGAAGGACCATACGTTTGATATATGTCGCAGTAGTGGATTATCTGATCTATTTGTGAAGGATGCAATGCATCCCCTCCAATAATTATAAAACGCAAAGAACTAATTTCTTTAGCATATTTATTTAATTCATTTAACACAACCGGAGAGGTATTCAAAATATTAGCTCCTTTATTTTTTACAGCATCAATAATTGCAAATATATCTCTTCCTTTATCCCGCATAATGAGTAAGGATGCTCCAGAAATTAATACAGGAAAAATTTCTTCAATTGAAGTGTCAAATGATAGCGATGCTTGCTGTATCATGCGATCTCTTGTAGAGATAGAAAACATATCTCTCGTAGTAAGACAGAAGTCTAATAAAGCAAGATGTTCTATTAATATGCCTTTAGGTCTTCCGGTACTTCCTGAGGTAAACATGCAATATGCCAAAGAGTCCTGAGAAATTGAAATTTGAGGATTTGTAGTATCAGCTACTAAAAGAGCTTCTGAAAGGTTGTCTATATCTACAATTTTATTCTTTGATACAATGTCTTTGAGTGAATTTGACAGATTGGTGAGTATAAAATTCAAATCAGAATCTGATACTATTGCTTTAATTCTAGTTTGATTAAGCTCTATATCAATGGGGGTATAACTAGCTCCCGCCTTTAGCACAGCTAAAAGACATATAATCATCTCAACACCTCGACTTGCATAAATCCCAATAATATCATCTTTACCAATGCTATAATTGTTTAATAGATAATTACTCAACCTATTAGCTCTTTCATTCAACTCAAAATAGCTGACATCCTCTTTTTCAAAAATAACCGCAGTGCTATCCGCATTTTCTTCTACTTGTTTATGAAATAAATCGATGATAGTTGTTTGCGATGGTCTTGTGATTGGTAACGGATTAAAATCATGAATCGTATTCTTCTTATCTTCCGAAAGCAACTCTATCGCTCCAATTGATATTGATTCATTTGTAGCAATAGTAGTAAGTACATTTTTTAAATAGCTTCCAAATAAGACAATAGAGGACTCTTCAAATAAATCCTTTGCGTACTCAAAAAATAAAACGAAGTGATCTTCTGCATTTTCTACATTAAGTGTGAGATCGAACTTTGCAGATGAAAAATCGATAATTACAGGTTCTATTTGAAGACCCGAAATATCTATAGATGGTTGCTCGTAATTATGAAACACTAACATCGTATCAAACCAACGATTTCTACCCGGAATTCGTTTTCTATTGAGACGCTCTGCAATCGCGTCCAGATCACTATTTTGATGGTCAAAACTTTTTACAGTCGATTGTTTAACTGTATGTAGAAATTCCTCAAAAGTCTGGGAATCAACCACCTCATTTAAAATAGGTATGGAGCGTACAAACATCCCTACCACCTCATCCAGATCTGAATGACTACGTCCAGCAGTTGTTACTCCAACCACTATATCTTGTTGATTGGAGAGCTTGCTAAGTAGAATATTATACGCAGCAAGAAAGAGCATAAACATTGTTACATTGTTTCGTTGCGCTAATTCTTGTAACTGTTTTGATAGCTCTTTATCCAATTCCAATAAACACACTCCACCGCTATCGCTCACAAAATTTGGACGATCATGATCATACGGTAATTGAAGTACGGTTTCTTTATCTTTAAAAACTGATACCCAATAGTCTTCGTTTTTTTGAATTCGTTCTTGTTGCTCTTTGCTATTCTCCCATTCAGTATAATCTTTAAATTGAATTTTCAATTCGGGTACTGCGATCCCGTGATAGAAAGCAATGAGATCTTTAATGATCAGCCCATCTGACACACCATCATTAACTATATGATGCGTATCAATCAACAAATAATTCTTCTCATTAGAGACCTCCAGAAGCGCAATACGAATTAACGCATCCGTATCCAACTTAAACGGTTTCATAAAGTCAGACATCGATTGTTTCACTTCATCTTCTAAAACACGAATAGTATCTATTTTTAAAGAAAATGGAGGCTGTATCTTTTGAAACGGATGCCCATCCACTACAATAAAATTTGTTCGTAAACTTTCATGCCTTTCAATTAGTTTATCGAAGGCCTTAGTTAAAATATCCTTATCGAGTTTTCCAATACATTTAATCAATTTTGGCATGTTGAAGGCCGTAGAGTCAGAGTCGAATTCATATCTAAAGTAAATAGTTCTCTGTACATTTGAAAGAGGGTAATACTCTTTGTTCTCTGCTTTAGGAATTTTGGAGATACCTTTTTTAGCAAGAATCGACTTATAGTAAGTTACAATTTCCGCTTTTCTTTCTTTCACTTGGGTAATAATCTCTTTGGTTAGATTTTCCTTCGTACCCCTGAGTTTTAACTCTTCTCCATTAAGCACGATGTGTATATCATGCTCATTTCTCAAATTTGATATGAAATCGTGTATTTTCATTACTAATATTTTAGTGAGGCCCGGATTACGGGATAAAAAGTTTACTTAGTTTATATGGCTGCTAATGTTATTACTACTTGCTGTAAAGCTCTTAATTGACCGTTATCATTCAACGATGACAGCTAGTCGGCTTACATTTTTATACATAGTTTATTAAAACATCTTCTGTAGAAAAGTTAATTTCAAAATTTTCATTTAACGTATTATCTTAAGAGATAACTTCAAAGAGCATTTCACTCCAATGCTAACATTCATTAAACATCTAATATTCCAGACTTCTTTGAAAATTAAACAATCCCACCATTACGCAACTGTTCCAATAAATTATGTATAAAACATTAAGTGTATACGATGAGAATTCACTTATATAAGGAGTTTCGTAATATTTAGTTGAAGCTTTTAATTTTCAATGTACCTCTTAATTTATACCTTTTAGTGCACCAGATATTCTTTTCGGTTTACCGTTTGAACCCTAAAAAAATATAAATAACAAAGCATATCCTGATACACGGTTACTTGCGACACTAGCTATGGATTTTCTGCAGACGATTCCGAAAAAATTACAAAATTTTTCTAATTTCAGTTTGTTGCTATCATTTACTAAAGCAGCTTTTTTAGACATCGAAAATATTCATTCCATTAGTATTTTACCATACAGGATATGACGTGGTTTGTGTTCTTGGTGAGACGTATTATAACGCATTGGTAAAACGTCATTTACAGGTTCAAAAACTTTTTAGACGTTACAATATTTAAGATGGATATAACTGTATTGAAAGCGATGCTAACCAGTATAAAGCAAACTCTTGGTATTAACTTATTTGTTAATAAAAAATGGGTTTCAATTACTAACTGTCTTTCCTTTTACCCATAGAACAGCATTGGCTCATGTTCCCCAATAACTGTTTGACTTATAATTTGGTTTGCCAGCATTATGAACGTATCGAAAATGTTTGTGTATGTTATTACATCACATATCTCCCTTATAATATCACGAATTGTAAGAATTTAAATATCAATGTCCAACATGTCTTCATGTGCTTCATTAAAGCTATCGCTATGTTGAATTTCTACCATGTTCTCTATATAAACCGACAATTCCTTAATCGTTTGATTATTATAAAGTTCGTCTAGTAAAATATTAATATCAAATTCTTTGTTCATCTTCGTTATCAAAAGCATAGCCTTTAAGGAATGTCCCCCAAGATCAAAAAAGCTATCGGTAATTCCTATCTCCTCTTTTTTTATTTTGAGTACGTCAGACCAAATAGAGGCTAGGGCTAATTCTATTTTTGTAACTGGTTCTTCGAAAACTAAAACGTCATCAAGATCAGGTAACTCATTTTTGTCTATTTCTCCATTAACGATCGATGGAAAGACTTCCAAACGCATATAATATGTAGGAAACATATATACCGGAATTCGGTTTGCAAGAAATTTTTTCATGCTTCCTACTGCAATTTCTGATTTCGATTTATAATACGCTATGAGATGTTTTGGATTATCCTTTTCCTCAACGACGACAATTAGTTCATCAATGTCGGGGTGTTGAATCAGATTTCTCTCTATTTCCGATACATCAATACGGTATCCGTTTATTTTAACTTGACTGTCAGCACGATCTATATACTCAAACACACCGGATGAGAGTAATCTAGCAATGTCACCTGTTTTGTATAGTGTACTTCCTTTCTTATAAGGGTTCTCTATAAATCTGTCTTTTGTAGTTTCACATTGATTAATATATCCATTTGCTATGCCGGTTCCTGATATATAAATCTCGCCTGTTGCCCCAACAGGTATATAGTTCAAAGTATCGTCTAACAAATAGATTTGCATATTTTGTATTGGCTTACCTATTGGTACTGTAAGGGCATTATCCTCATTATTGAAAACGTGGATCATGCACCCACCTGTAGTTTCTGTATGACCATACTCGTTATAGATCAATACATTATCAAATTTTTTCTTTATCGAGTCGACCATTTGTGTGTTTAATGCTTCTCCTCCAACTATGAATTGTTCTATCTTGCTTCCGCCTTTTTCTGTTTTCGATGTATCAATATTTGCTAATATTTTAAGGTCAGAAGGTGTAACCTTAAGCGTTGTTACCATATCATCCTTTATGATATTTTTTAAGTTCACCAGAGGATTGGTATCACTGTAAATAACCATGTTACTCCCAGTAACTAATGGGGTAAATATAGTGGTGATATTACTATCAAGAGCAATGGATGTAAATAAACCGAATGTTTTTTCATTATCATTAACATACTCTTTGGCAGCCCAATCGATATAATTGTAAAGAGATTTATGTGAGATGACAACGCCCTGGGATTTTCCCGTAGCTTCAGAACTATACATTATATAAGCAGGTGTTGAGGTATCAGGGATAATTTTATCTAACAATGTGGATGGTAAATGAGTTTCTATCGCATCTTCTATAAAGAACTTGTTAATTTTTTCTTCAGTATAAAATGTTTCTGTTTTATTGGTTAATAAAAAATTGCATGAACTGTTCTTTAACATGTACGTGGTTCTTTCCTCAGGATATGTAAGATCTATAGGTAAGTAAGTACACCCAATTTTTAAGATAGCTAATATACCAGTTACAACATTAGAAGATAAGGGTAGCAATAATCCTACAACTTGTCCTGGTTTAACACCATTACTTAACATGTATTCAGCTATTAAGTTGGATTTATGATCAATATCCCTATAACTAAACTGTTCTTTATTATGCCTTATTGCAATATTCTCAGGATACCTGGCAACCTGAGCTTTAAAACGATCTAATACGGTATCAAACTCGAAGTCGTCCTTAGTTGTGGTTGCATTTATTTGCTGATACATGTCCAGTTCAACTTTAGAAACAATTTCTAAATCTTTAATTTGTATGTTAACATTCTCAATCACCGCATCCAGTATAGCATCTATTTGATGCATAATATTTTTCACTTGATTTTCATTATACAAATGATTGTTATATTCTAACCGTATTCTTAAAACATCACCCGGAACAATTACAAAAGATACGTCATAATTTGTGAGATAATGTGAGCTAAGCCCTGTAATGTTGAAATCTGTTTCAAACGCTTCGCTAACTTCACTCATAGTTTCATAAACCGGATAATTTTCTAAAACGAAAATCGTCTTAAATAAATCTGATCCCAAATGTGTCAATTTCTGAATTTCATACAAGGGATAATATTGATAAGATTCGGCCGCTATATAGTCGTTTTGTATTCTCAGGAAAAGTTGTTTAAAAGATTCGTCTGGTCGTATTGCTATGCGCAATGGGATAGTATTAATAAATAAGCCAACAATTTGTTCTACGTTGTCTATTTCTTTGGGTCTCCCAGAGTTAACACAACCAAAAACCACTTCATCTCTATTATTATGTTTCGCTAATAGTAATCCCCAAACCACTTTGAGTATCGAACTTATGGTAACCTTACACGTCTGAGCAACCACTTTGAGCTTTTGCAATCTTTCAGAATCTATTACTAATTCTTCAAAAACATGCTCGGAAGCCAATTTCGTTACCTCTGTTTTAGTTATTTCACTAGGTAAAGAAGTCGATTCTTCATAGCCCTCTAAATAAGCGGTCCAATAATCTTTTGATTTTAGGAAATCTCTATTACCTAACCATTTAATAAAACTAGCATAGGACGGTGCCTCAAAATTTATCTGAGCTAAAGATTTTGTTTTTATCGCTTGATAAATTTCTTTTAAATCTTTAAAAATTAGACTCACGCACCATCCATCCATTAAAATATGATGGTGGCTCAATATCAGTGCGAATTGATTATCACCTGTTTTTATTACTTTCAATCTCATAAGAACATCCTTCTGAAGATTGAATGGTTTATCACGATCTAGCAATTCATGTGTTTTAATCGATTCTTGTAAGGAAAAACTTTCTATTTTATCCGAAATATCATTATAACTGAATTCTATAAAATTTTCTTTCCTTACTATTTGTAGCGGAAATTCTAAATCCTTATGAACAAAAGAAGTTCTAAGAATATCGTATTTCTTGATGATGATATTCATTGTTTCTTTCAGAATATGAATATCTAATGTACCTTCTACATGAAGCGTCATTTGCTGAAAGTAAATATCCTTTTCTTCAAAATTTGAATGGAAATAAATACCCTGTTGCATAGGAGACATTGGGTAGACATCACTTATATCGTAAAGCTCTTGTAGTGCAACAATCTTGTCAAAAGGTAACTTTTTATAAGTTAAGTCTGAAGGAGTCAAAAGGGTTTTGAATGTTTTACCTGCTTCGCTAATAAACTGTTTCAGTGTTGTCTCGTATATCGATAGAATCTCCTTGATCGTTTTATTATTATACTCTTTCTTATTATACTCTATTGAAACTTCAAGCCGATTATCCTTTATAATAGCGGCTATGTTTAACTTATACAAGCTTTCTTTTTGCCCATCTACATCATTTCCTGTATAATCTGTAATAACCTTAAAGTTGTTATCTCCAAGAGTATTACTGAATTGTCCTAAGTAATTAAAACTAATCTCTGAAGTATACGTTATGCCATCCCGTTCTTTACTATTCTGACGAGTTAGTAGATAATCATTACCTTGATTTGGTACCGATCTAAGTTGTTCTTTAGTAGAAATTATTGTAGTATGTAACTCCTTATGATGAGTGATTATTACTGGATAAATGCTGGTAAACCAACCTACGGTCCTATTTAGGTTACACGTTTCATGCACTCTTCCGTGACCCTCTAAATCAATTTTGAACGTATCCATGTTCCATTTTTCATTAAGTGTCATAGATAGACCCGCAATTAACAACTCAAGAGTAGAAGCATTAAATTTGGCATTTGTATCTGTACTAAAAGAAGTCGTTTCAGCTTCAGTAAGTGCAAAACTCTGTTTAGTATTATCCTTGTACAAATTCTGTGGTAACTCTTTATCAACGGGAAGTTTAGAATAGTTTGTTGCTTCTATGGCAGTCCAATATTCCCGAATCTTTGCATAGCCTTCTGTATCACTATAGTTTGCTAAACTTTCGGTCCACAATGAATACGAATCTGTCTTAAATGGTAATTCTAAAGAACGTTCATTATTCAATTGTGTCACTAAACTATCTATATCTTCAAAGAGAATTCTCCAGGACACACCGTCGATTATAAGGTGGTGTGAAATAAGCAATAATTTAGTGCTCGATGGGGTTATAAATAATGCGAGTTTTAGGAGGGGGCCTCGATGGATATCAATGCTTTGCTGTAATGTATTTGCAATAGAATAAAATTCGACTTCGAACTCTTTTTCATTTACGAAAGTATGACTTACCAAATCTAACATGTATGCTTCAGGAGCTACATATATTTGTCTATATTCGTTCTTTTCTTTTTTGAAAATGGCTCGGAGCGCATCATGATGGTTTACTAATTTTTCGAAGATTGACCGAACTTCTTCCTCTGTTATTTTTTTTGTAAACTGAAGCAGAACCGATTGATTAAAATGATTTAAGGCTTGACCGCTAGTATTAAAAAACCAAAACTGAATAGGGCTTAAGGGAACAACTCCCATAACATTCATTTGACTGGAGTGAATTTTCAACGTTTTCATTTTCAACGCCAGTTGTTCAATAGACTGATTATCAAAAATGTCCTTTACAGACACATCATAGCCTTGCGCGTAAAGTCTAGAACATATTTGAATTGATTTGATCGAATCTCCTCCTATTGTAAAGAAATTATCTCTAATTCCTATTTTATCTTTCTCTAATACTTGACACCATACTTCGGCAATTGTCTGTTCGATTTTAGATACGGGAGCGATATATACCTCTTCCGAAATAAGTTCAACACTTTTAAGTTTCTTCCAATCAGTCTTTCCATTTGTTGTAATGGGAATTTCGTTTAAGAGAATATAATCATTAGGGATCATATACTTTGGTAGCAGCTGTGACAAGTGTTTATTAAGATCATTTTTATTAACGGTATCATTTTTTTCAGTATAAAATGCAATTAGAATACCTTCTGTTTCTTCATTAATAACACCTACTACTGCTTCCTTTATTTTAGAAAAGGATAAAAGTCCCGTTTCAATCTCAGACAACTCGATACGGTGCCCTCTTATTTTAACTTGTAAATCTGCGCGTCCCAGTAGAGAAATGGATCCATCCTTGTTCCATTTGGCTAAATCTCCTGTGCGGTACATTTTAGCACCCTCTACAAAAGGATTATCAATAAAAGTAGCTTCTGTTAGTTCTTTATTATTTACATATCCTTGTGCCACACAAGTACCAGAAATATATAATTCTCCTTGCACTCCAATAGGCAATGGTTTATGATTTTTGTCAAGGATGTATGTGAATGTGTTCCATATAGGAGCTCCTATATTATTTAGCTTGTCACCGGTCATCTCATTAGAACGCGTTGCGGCAACAGTAGTTTCGGTAGGGCCATATTCATTTGCCAACATCACTTCCGGCAATATTTGATGATGTCTTTCAACCATTTTCTTATTAGCTCTCTCTCCCGCCAGAATAACTTGTTTTATACTGGTAGTAACTTCCATTGCTTCCAGATCATCAAGAACAGCTCCATATAGCCCCGGCAGTGATGCAAAGTTCGTTACATTATAAGTTAACAACTTAGACACCAATGATCTTGAATTCAGCATATCATCAGGTGATACAAGTACGAGACTTCCTCCAGAAAGTAAGGTGGAATAAAAATTACAACAAAAGCCATCAAAATAGTAAGGGACCAACACAATTGAGTTGTCCTTATATGACAGTTTTGTATTTGCAATATTCCATAACGTGTAATTCACAAGGCTTTCATTACGAATCGCAACTCCTTTTGGGTTCCCCGTAGTACCGGAAGTATATACAATATATACAATATGCTGGGTATCTCTTTTTACTAATACATTCTCAGTAATATCATCATTAGTACTAGTCACATGAGGAGAGACATTTAATATTTCCTCTTCAAACCACTCACATTGTGATACATGAGTGTCCTCGGTAATCAAAATTTCTACATTGCAATCCTGTACAATAAATGTATTTCTTTTATCAGGTGCGTTAGGGTCCAGAGGTATGTATGTACAACCGGCTTTTTGTATTGCCAATATAGTTGAGACCATTGCAAGGCCTGGACTCAAAACCATAGCTATTCGTACAGATTCTTTGTGGGTTTTTTCAATTATTGATTGGGCAATTTTGTTAGATTTATGATGCAATGCCTCATAAGTAAACAACTGATCTTCAAATATAAGCGCTGTTTTTTTAGCGTGCACAACCGCTTGTTCATTAAAATAGTTAATAACACATTTGTTAGGATTGATTTCCTCCAGAGTATCATTAAATTCAAAAAGTATTTTATCTTTTTCTTTTTCTGAAAGGATTTCAATAGCTTCAATTTTTTGATTTGGATTAGAACTAACCTCCGATAAAATTTTTGAAAAGAAATTTGAAATATTTTCAACAGATTTTCGATTCCATAATTGTGAGGCGTACACGAAATTAAAGATTAGCTTGTTGGATTGTTCTACTGCAGATAGTGTAAGATCAAAACGGGATAATACATTTGACTTAAGCGGGACATTTTCAATAAAGCAATTAGTGACATCTGCGTCACCCAAGTTTTCGAATACAAACATAGTATCAAAAAGAGGAGTTCTTCCTGCGTCACGCTCCAACCCTAAATTTTTAATAAGACTTTCAAACGGGTAATCTTGATTATCAAAACCTTCAGTTACCCGTTTTTTAAGTATCTGAATAAATTCTGAAAATGATTGATCTCCATTAGGGTAATTTCGAAGTGCTAGCGTACCCACAAACATTCCGACAATCGATTCAATTTCAGGATCTCTCCTACCAGAAGTAGGTACTCCGACAATAATATCTTCGCTACCACTTATTTTATGCAATAAAATATAAAACGCTCCGAGCAATGTTGTAAATAGGGTTGTTTCATTTGCTAGTGAAAGTGATTTGAGTTGTTCAACAACCACATCATCAAGCTCTAAACTAAGGATACCACCTTTATAATCGGGATTGAGCGGGCGTTTATAATCAATTGGAAGTTCTAAATTAACATAGTTTTTATCAATTTCTCCTATCCAATAGGTTTCCTGTTTTTCAATAGCAGCCTGTTGTTTTTCAGATTGTTGATGAACCGCATAATCTACATAATCAAGTCTGTTTTCTTCTAGTTTTTTTCCGTTATATAAATCTATAAAATCTTTAATGATGATGCCATTAGAGGTACCATCTGTTACGATATGATGCGAATCTATAACAAGATATTGCTCAGATGCAGAAGATTCTATAATACCAATTCTAAATAACGGAGATTCTGTCAATTTAAAAGGTCTTATAAAAGAGGTTACCGCTTGTTGTACATCATCATTTTTAATTATTTGTAGATCAAGCGACAACTCCTCTTTTACGGATTGTACAACTTCTCCTGCGACTACTGTAAATATTGTTCTTAAACTGGTATGTTTTTTTAACACTCCTTCAAAAGCCTTCGTTATTTTTTTACGATTAGGAGCCTCTTTAAATTTATATAGTTTTGGTTCATTATATGCAATGCTATCAACATTTAGTGTCTGCAAAAAATACATGCTCTTTTGCTGAGACGATAACGGATAGTACGTTTGCTTTTCTGCCTTCGGAATGGATATGTGTTTTTTGGAACCTTTTAAAAATAAATTATCTATAAGCAGTTGGAGCGTAGAGTATTCGTAGATATCACTTATAGATAAATCAGCATCAAAAGCCTTATTAATTCTTGAAGCCAAAGTCATGGCTTTTAAAGAATCACCTCCAAGATCAAAAAAATCATCATCAAGCCCTATAGCATCTTTTCCGAAAAAAGTTTTGTAGAGCGATATCATTCTTTGCTCTATTGTGTTTAAATGGAGGGTATCGCTCTGTATCTGAGAATTATCGTCAGTTGAGATAACTTCTCTTCGTGTAGCTTCTAAATAATTACTATGTTGAGCCAAAGCAGCCGTCATGGATGATTTGTGAATGGCAGATTGTACCGCTTTGCTGTTTAAACAATGATAAAAAATACTAATTCCCTGTTCTGGATAAATAGCATCATCAATCGTGCTGTTGATTTCTTTTAAGTTTTCAGAACTAAGCTGTTGCTTCTTTATATTAAAAGTCATCCCTACGTTTAACCAATCACACCAGTTTATAGCAAAAGCGTGTATTCCAAAAGTATCTTTTATATAATGAGCATAGGAATCTAAATACTCATTTGCCGCATTATAACTGACTTGACCAAATTTAACTTGGTAAAATACATTACCCATAGAAGAGAACAAACTAAGGAAATCTAGCTTTCTAAAATCAAAATACTTTTGGAAGTTGTGCAAACCATTAAGTTTAGAACCTAAATATTTCATCATCTCAGCGCGGTCTCTATTTAGTACAATTCCCCCATGATCCACTTCACCAGCTGCCCAAATAATCCCACTAATTTTGGTGTTCTGCTTCTGTAATTCTGAAGCTACACGTTCCACCTCATCGATATCAGATACATCGGCCTGCATAAGTGTCACATTACAACCTGATGATTTCATACGTTTTAAAAGCGCAATCTTATCTTTAATACTATCAGGCTTAGTGGTATCCTTTAGCCATGATTCCCATTGATCTTCAGAAGGAAAAAATGATCTATACACCATAACTATATTAGCCCTCTTTTCTAATACTAGGTTACTTGCAATGCTCAATCCCATTCCCCCAAAGGCGCCCGTTATTAGATAAGTTTTCTTTGTATCGATAGCTACATTAGATTCAATTTTTTCAGATTTTGAAAACTCATCAAAACTTTGGGTCCACCGATTATAGTGGCGATATGCTACCATCGGAGTTATGGCGTTATAGCATATTTCATTAATAGCCAACGATACATATTCAGCTATTTCTTCACCACCCATATTTTGTGGTAAATCAATTAATCTTGCGCTAAGATTATTTATTTCCGAAGGAAGAATTTTTATGGGTGAAAGTATTGTGGAACGAAGCGGATTGATAACATCTTGAGCGGTCACTTTAGCTATTCCCGAAGCAATAACTGAAAGATGAATTTTATTTTTAACACCATTTTTTTGTATGGATTTACCAAGCAAACACAATGGAAGATATCCTTTATTTAATTCGTTATTTATATTTTCCTTTGTATCCGAAACTTTCTCTGAAACGTCGTTTATGCTATAAACAATATCAGAAATACTTATTTCCGCATCCAAGATGGACTTCCATAATAACTCCAAATGCAATTCATCGCAAGCATCCAGAACAAAAAGATCTTCTGCGATTTTTTTAAATTCTGAATTCTCTCTTATACGAATAACCTTTGCTCCCGATGATTTCAAGTCGTTTATCAAGGCATTGTCAAAATTTGACTCTTTCTCAAAGAACACTATACTTTTTTGAGCTAAGGATAAAGGCTTATTTGGGTATAAAGACTTTTTAAAAGTAGGTTGATAAATAAAATTTAAAAGATTTGACGAAACTTCTGCATCAGGAATTTTATCATTTTCCATTCTCAGAATATGATCAATCCTATAATTAGTGGTATAGGTTTGTGGATTAAATGAATATTTCGGCAAAGAAATTCTGTGTCTTTTCTCGTTCTGATAAAAATTGTCCCAACGAATCTCAAGACCATTTACCCACATTTCACCAACTTTACTTATTAAAAACTTTTGGTCATTAACATCCTGCTTTGGATGTCTCATTGTTGATAAAACAACATTAGCATCGGTTTTAAGAGTATTGTTCTGAACTATATTACTTAAAATCCTTCCCGGTCCCACTTCGATAAAACAACTAGTTCCTCTTTTTAATAAGTTAGAGACTCCTTGATGAAAAAGCACTGTATTTCTTAAGTGAGAACTCCAATACCTAGGCTCCTCAACTTCTTCAAAAGCGATCAGTTCACCTGTAACATTTGAAATATAAGGTATTTGTGGAGGATGCATTTCTATCCCAGATACTTCGTTCTCAAATTCTTCAAGAATTGTGTCCATTAAACGTGAATGAAATCCATGAGATGTTACCACGTTAGCGAAGGTTATTTCTTCCTGATCCAACACCTGTTTAAAGTACTCCATTTCTTCCGTAGAAGACGAAACTACAATAGAATTTTCTCCATTAATTACGGAGATATCGACTTCCATAGAATGTCCAGCAATAATAGCATCAATTTCTTCACGAGTTGCTGTTATACTAATCATGGATCCTTTAGGCGTTTTACCCATTAATTCTCCTCGCTTAATAACTAATTTTAATGTATCTTCAAGTGTCATTACACCACTAATACAAGCTGCCGTGTACTCCCCAATACTATGACCTATTAAATAATCCGGTATCAGGCCCCAATGCATGAGTAACTTAGCTATCGCATATTGAATACTAAATAAAATGGGCTGAGTATAGACAGTTTCATTGATTAGACTTGCATCTGAGGTAACAGCCGGACCACTTGTAAAAAGCGCCTCTCTAAAATCTTTATTTGAAAATTTTTCTGAGATTTCAAAACATTCATCTAGGGTATCTCTAAAGAATACTTCCTTTTCGTAAAGATCTTTACTCATTTCAAAATACTGACTACCTTGGCCTGAAAACATGAATATTACATGCTGAATATTCTCTTGCAAAGAAGCCTTATGAATGGCAATACTTTTTGAAGTTAACGCTTCAATAGCTTGTTCGCTATTTTCACATATCAACGAACTTCTATATTGAAAGCGTTTTCTTCCCTTTTGAAGAGTGTATGCCACATCGGCAATAACTTGTTGCGGATGTTCTTTAAAGTAGGTTGCCAAATTCTTTACATTCCCTTCAAAACTTTTTTTACTTTTGGCAGAAACTAGTAGCAATTGAAAATCTCTACTTGAAGAACTAGGGATTCGCTCTGGTGATTCTTCAAGAACTACGTGAGCATTAGATCCACCAATCCCGAAAGAGCTTACTCCGGCTCGCAAGGGTTCGTCTTGTTTCCAATCCTGCAATTGGTTACTAACATAAAAAGGTCCATCATCAAAAGGTACCTTTTTGTTAGGTTGCCTAAAATTTAGGGTTGGAGGAATTTGTCTGTTTTTTAAAGCTAAGGCTGTTTTTATCAGGCCTGCAATGCCCGAGGCGCTATCCAGATGTCCTATGTTTGACTTTACTGCCCCAATAACACACGGTTCTCTCGTGTCCCCGCTAAAAACTTCATTGAGAGCCTCTATTTCAATAGGGTCTCCTAACTGCGTACCTGTGCCATGAGCTTCAATATAACTTATAGATTCTGGGTTTATCTTAGAAACGCCTAAGGCTCTTTTAATTACTTCAATCTGTCCACGCACACTCGGGGCAGTATATCCTACTTTAGCGGAACCGTCATTATTGGTAGCAGAACCTTTTATTATGGCATAAATATTATCATTATCCTGAAGCGCATCTTTTAATCGCTTTAGGACAACGACTCCCGACCCTTCACCAACAATTGTTCCACTGGACTCTGCATCAAAAGGTCTACATTTGCCGTCTTGCGACAAGATCATTCCTTCTTTGTATACATATCCTTGTTGTGAATAATTATTAACATTCACCCCACCAGCTAATGCTACACGACATTCACCAAGTAAAAGACTATTACAGGCTTCGTGCACTGCTACTAATGATGATGAACAGGCCGATTGAACAAATAACGCAGGTCCAGTTAAATCAAGCTTATAGGCTATTCGGGTACTTAAAAATGTAATATCCCCTAATTGAGATGCGGTGAATTCATCTAGTAGTTCTTCGCGTTTATTTTTAATACTTGCATGTAGCATCCATTTTGGATTGGGAGAACCCGCTGCAAATACGCCTATTTTAGCATTATTTTCATTAGCATATCCAGAATCTTCGAGAGCCTCCCAACATGTTTCGTGAAACAATCTAGTTTGTGGATCCATTAATTCTGCCTCATCCGGAAGGTAATCAAAAAATGAAGAATCAAACTTCTCCTTATCCTTCAGGTAAGCACTTGACCTTACATACTTTGGATCTTCTATCTCTTTTGCAGTAGCTCCCTCGGCGATTGCTTCCTCTTTTGTAAAACTTGAAATACTATCTTTGCCAGACTTCAAGTTTTCCCAAAATGCCTCTGGAGTTTTGGCATCAGGAAATCTACACGATAATCCAATAATTGCTATTTCTAAGCCAGTATATGTACTCATATCTTTAATTTAGATTGTTAAGCAAGTCAATAACATTGCTGATTTGTTCTACATCATCTCCCGTATCCGTTGATGAGAAAGAAACAGGATTTTTGGAGGTACTTAAGTACTCAGACAGATCTGCTATTATAGGATAGCTGAAAATCTTAGCTACAGAAATTTCTTTATTAAACTCTTTTTTTATTCTTTCTGAAATTTGTACCACTTTCAGAGAGTCTCCTCCGATTTCAAAGAAATTCATATATATACCAATCTCATACTCGGGAACCGCTAGTATATCGGCCCAGATTTTAATAAGCTTTTTATGGATTTCATTCTTCGGAAGATCGTCAACAGACCTTTTAATACTAGGGTCTGGTAGGAGTTTTTTTTCTAGTTTTCCATTATTTGTCAACGGAAAACTAGCAACTCGAATGAAAAATGAAGGCAACATATAATCTGGTAAAAATTCTAATAAAAAACTTCGGAAATCTTTATTATTAATCTTTTTATCCGCAATATAGTAGGCGCATATCACATCATCATTAGTAAAAGACTTTACTGCTACGACGGCATCTTTAATTAGACTATATTCTTGTAACACTTTTTCAATTTCATCTAGCTCAATACGATATCCTCGTAATTGAATTTGATTATCCAATCGTCCCAGATATTCTATATCCCCATTCCATAAAATTCTACCGAGGTCACCCGTTTTATACATTTTGCTACCTGGTTTAAACGGGTTGTCAATAAATTTTTTCTTAGTAAGTTCTTCATTGCCAAGATACCCTCTAGCGACTCCACTACCACCGACATATAATTCTCCAGTTATACCTGGAGGGTTTCTATTTAAATCTGAATCCAGCACGTACATGGATAAGGTAGAAATAGGTACCCCAATATTACTCTTACCATTATCTATTTCTTTGCTCGTTATTTCTTTATAAGTAACATGTACGGTTGTTTCAGTAATACCGAACATATTAATTAATTGTACTTCAGGATATAATTTTTTCCATGCTTTTAATTTCTTTGGTTGCAATGCTTCACCACCAAATATCACGTGTCGTAAATATAATTTCGTTTTTTTGTCAATTTCTGATGCGCTATAATAGCTCAACTGGTAAAAAGCACTTGGAGTTTGATTTAAAATAGTAACCTTTTCTTTATGAAGCAGATCAATGAAAAGTCTGGTATCTTTGGTAGTATCCTTCGGAACAATTATAAGTGTCCCTCCAAAAAGAAGAGCGCCATAAATCTCCCACACACTAAAATCAAAACAGGGGCTATGAAATAGGGTCCATACATCCTGTTCGTTAAAGTTAAAATTGGTTGAGTCATTAAAAAATAGGCGAACAACGTTTTTATGTTCTATCATTACCCCCTTTGGTTTCCCGGTAGTACCTGATGTATAAATTATATAACACAAGGAGCTGGGAGACACCATATTAAAATCACTTGCAGCCTGTGTCGGATGCTCCTGAGCATCTTCAAAGAACAGCACCTTTTTATTGTAATTATCGGGTACAATACAGTTTTTAGTAGTTAACAAATATGTGCACTTGCTATCTTCAAGCATAAACTTAATTCTCGATATCGGGTGGTCTACATCTATTGGCAAATAAGCAGCACCGCACCTCAAAATGGCAAGCATCCCAATTATAGTGTGCATAGATCTGTCAACAAACAGACCCACAATGGTTTCACTTTTGACTCCTGACTCCAGAAGATACATTGAGAGCTTATTTATTTCTTCATCAAGTTCTGAATATGTTAGTTGCTCATCTCCAATTTTCAAAGCCACCTTGTTAGGATTTGCTATTACTTGATTTGAAAACAAACTTACTATTGTTTCTTGTTCAGGATACTTAATGTCTGTATTATCAAATTCGTTATAAATAGCTATGAATTCTTTATCGGATAAGAGCTTAACTTTTGAGACAAGAGTATCCGGCTCTTCTAAAACACAGTGCAAAATATTTACGAAATAGTTACTATATTTTTCAATAGTTTCTCTTTTAAATAATGCCTCAGCATACTCAAATTCTAGGTTCAAACTTCCATGAATCTCCGAAACCCTGAGTGTAAGATCGAACTTTGAAATTTTATTGTAAGACTCCATCTCCTGAATTTGCAAGTTTTCAAGTTCTAAAGCATTCTGTTCAAAATTTTGATAGGTATACATCACATCGAATAGCGGGTTTCTGCTGTTCTCACGATTTACTTCTAATTCATTAATCAAGTTTTCATAAGGATAAGATTGATGCTCGAAGCAAACCGATATTTTTTCCTGTACCATTTTCAATAAGGTCGTAAATGATACTTCAGATGGTATCTTATTAGTTATCACTAAAGTATTAACAAACATTCCTACCACACCTTCCAAATCTGCGTGCTCTCGTCCAGAAGTTGTAGTCCCTACAGAAATTTGAGAGTCGTTATAGAGTTTTTGTAGTAAAATATTTAAAACCGTAAATAACAGTACATACGGAGTGGTGTGATTGGCTAGAGCTATAGTGTTTAGTGTATTAGTAGTATCCACACTAAGTTTGTGCTTCACAACATCACCGAGTTCCTGTCTTTCTGCCGTTCTTTTAAAATCAATGGGTAGGTCTGATAACGAATTGATATCTTTTAATTGTTCGTGCCAGAACTTTTTTGACGCTGTTGTATTATGGGCAAGACTCTTTGATAGCCAAGAGACATAATCTACATATTCTATCTGTGGTTTTGTAATGCTCTGTCCATTATAAAATTTGCTAAAATTTTCAATTAAAATACCCTGAGAAACGCCATCGGCTATAATATGATGTAAGTCTACCAATAAATAGGAAAGGTCTTCTTCATCATTTTTATAAATCGCTGCTCTTATCAATGGAGCTTGCTCTAAATTAAATGGTCTTAAAAATGAATCAAAAGCTTCATTCATCGAACTTTTTCGGCTTATTAATTCTAAATCAAAAGATACATGCTCATTTATTTTTTGATAGAGAGCACCATTTACCATACGGAAAGAAGTTCTCAATGCCGCATGTGTTTTTATTAATTCTTTAAAAGCAGCCACCACTTTTTCAATATTTAAATTGCCGTTTATTTTAGCTACATACAACATATTATAAGAGACCGATTTTTGATGGATTCTCTGTAATAAGTAAAGCCGTTTTTGTGCTGGAGAAAGTTCATAACGAAGCATCTTAGGCGATGGCTTTATAGGCACATACGCTTGTGTTTCATTTAACTCAATACAATCGGATAAGCCAGCTATTGTTGGTGACTTTAAAATTTGATTAAGAATTATTTTTACATTGAAAATCTTTCTAATTCTATTCTGTAATACCATAGCTTTTAAAGAGTTTCCGCCTATTTCAAAAAAATTGTCGGTGATACTAATATCCTTTTCTGAAATTGAAAGTATTTCTTCCCAAACACCCATAAGCTTTTCTTGTACTAAATTGTTTGGAGCAATTAGTTCCTTAACAGTATCCGATTCGTCATTGAATTTAGGGAAACGCTTGGTATCAATTTTCCCATTAGGAGTCAGAGGAAATTCTGGCAACTGAAGTATTTTAGCTGGCACCATATAATCAGGTAAAGAGCCCTTAATTTCATTTCTTAACGCTTCGATATCTACCATTTTTGATGCAACCACATAGGCAACTAAATCTTTGAAGTTCCCGGATTCATCTACCAAAACTTTAGTTTGCTTGATATAAGGATAGCAGCTAAGAATTTTGGTTTCGATTTCGCCAAGCTCAATTCGATAACCCCGTAATTTTACTTGATTATCAACACGTCCCAAAAATTTTAAATCTCCATTAGGAAGATATTTCACTAAATCCCCCGTTCTATATACAGGATCTTTTGAATTTTTTAATACGATAAATCGTTGTGAAGATAGCTCTTCGTTATATAAGTATCCGTTACATACCCCATCCCCCCCAATATACAGTTCTCCCGGAAAGCCAAAAGGAGTTTTATTAAGATTTGAGTCAAGAACGTATAATTGAGTATTGACTAAAGGAGTACCTATAGAAATGCTTGAGTCTTTTGATATTTCCTTGACTGTTGACCATACGGTAGTTTCAGAGGGACCATAAGCATTAAAGATCTTACCCTGGTATGTATTCCTTAAAATTGAAAGTATTTCTTTTGGGAAAGTTTCACCTCCTAATAATATGGATCGTAGTCGCGTCAATGCCAAGTTAAACACTTCTGAATCCAATAAAATTCTAAAATGAGAAGGTGTTCCTTGGAAGATATTTACCCCTTCTTCAATTATTATCTCGGCTATCTTTTCTGGGTTCTTTTGATCTTCGCTACTTACCAATACTACAGACATACCAATGGACAGTGGTATAATCGTTTCCGTAAGGAAAATATCAAACGAAACTGTTGTTATACATGAAATAACATCTTGCGCTGAATAGCCGGTTACATCAAGAAAACCATAATACAGATTGGTCAAGTTTTTATGCAACACCACACACCCCTTAGGGTTACCTGTTGAGCCAGATGTATAAATAACATATGCAGCTTTATCAGATTTTATAGGTATATCTAAATTATCCGAATTCGCATTTCTGAATAGTGTTCCGTTAAAATCGACTTGTATCACCTTTACGGAAAGATCACTGCAGATATTTTTAAGTTCATTTTCGGAAATTAACAACGATAACTTACTATTTTCAACTATATAATCAATTCTTTTTTTGGGGTATTGAGGGTCTATTGGAAGATAAGCAGCACCAGTTTTTAAAATAGCTAGCATATAGATAATAAGGTTCTCAGACCTTTCAGCTAAAATTCCCACAATATCATTTTCAACTACTCCTTGCTTTATAAGAAGTCTTGCTATCTTGTTGGCTGTTTCATTAAACTGTTGATATGTTATTTTTTTTCCATTATTTGAGAGTGCTATTTTATTGGGGTATTCGCGTACTCTTTCATTGATTATAGTCACAATACTTTCATGAGGGTGCTGGGTACTCTGTGCATTTAAATCATCAATTTGTTTTAAAAACTCTGGTGTTGCAAGACTAATATCACCAATATGAGTTGTACTATTTTCAAAAAGCTTTGTGAGCATTGTAGTCACACACATTTTCAAATTCTCAATACCGAATGTAGAGATTTTGGAGGCATCAAATGTAAACTCAATGTCCAGCGTTTCTTTGAAAAAGACCGATATTAATAATGGAGAATCGATACTTTCTCTTACAGAATCTAGTGTTATCTGGGTATCCAGATTCAAAATAGACTTGTCTAATGGATAATTTTCTACAGCCACTACGATATCAAATAAATCCTTACTGGGACCTAACTGCTTCATTTCTTTTAGCTGAGCGTAAGGAATTGTATTAAATTCATTTCTTTCTAAAAGATGTTGATGAGTCTGATGAACAAGCTCGAGTACCGATATCTTATCTATTTCTTGCATTCTAAGTGGAAGGGTATTTATAAAAACACCCATAACTTCATCTAATCCATTATTTGCTATGGATCGAGTAGACACGGTAGTACCAAAACTAAAATCCGTAACACTAAAGCATTTGCTAAAAACAATTCCAAGAACCGCATAAATAATAGAAGCTTTCGTAACGCTCTCTTGTATAGCAAACTGTTCTAAGGTTTGCATTGATGATCTGGACAATACTTTATGATGCAAATCGTTCTTATCACTTTCATTTCTTACCAGATACTGTGTTATGTTAACAGGTTCAAAACCAGTTAAATAACGTTTCCAAAAATTTTGTTCTACTTCACTATTAAGATGTTGATTATATAATTTATACGCCGTGCTATAATTTATTTTTGAATGACTTTTAATTTGGAAACCTTGCGTAAGCTTTGAATACACGTCAAAAAATTCTTTCAAAAATATTCCTGTACTCCAACCGTCATAGAGAATATGATGATGAGTTATTAACAAGTGATAACGATTTTTTGTCTCTTCAATAACAGTGATACGCAGCGGTACTTGTTTTAGATCGAAACGCTTTAACCAATCACTATTTTTGATGGTTTCAACCTGTTTTTTATTTGTTAATGCATGAATGTACTCAAAATTTAAAGGAATCTCTTTCAGTATAATTTGAATCGGATTGCTAATATTCTCCCATCTGAAAACAGATCGAAGTATATCGTTATTTAGTTGGACATTTAAAAATGCTTTCTTTAAAAATGGTACAGAAACATTTTCTTCAAAGATAAAGTGGAGCTGAGTATTATATGAATTGTTATACTCATCCCGTAAATAATGAAAAAGCATTCCCTTTTGGGTTGCATTTAGATTAATAATATCCTTAATGTTCTTCTTATCGAGCATACGTATACAGATTTAATATGTCACTTATTAATATTGAGAATTATCGTCTAGAAAGTTTATGGGTAAAGAAACTAAAGACTGAGTACGCACCCATAAATGGCATCAAAAAGGTATATGGGCCAATAGGCCAAAGTATTTGTCTATACGTACGTCTCACAAAATAATTGGATAAATTACCGAACTTATGAAGTGAATTTCTCCAGCAATACGCCAATGTAACTCCTACCTGATTATCAGCCGGTACTACGGCATGAAACCAATTTATAGGGATATAGAGCGCATCTCCATCCATAACCTTTACCAAGATTGGCTTCAAGTTCATATTAGGATCCAGACGCTTCCCAGACATGTATTCTTCGTTATTTAAATAATTAGTTACCGTATGGGCATTTGGAATATCCGGTGGTAGCAAGGCGACGATTTTATCACCTTTTACTTGACACATTAATGTTTCATCAACATCGTGATAATGCCATCCGGTTGACGCGTTCTTATACAAGAAAAAACGATTAGGTGGATATGCTCTTGCACTTTTAGGATTAGTCAAAAACGGAAAAGTAAGCATATCGTTTTCCAAAGGACCAAAAAAAGAGTGTTCATTAATTATTTCGGCTGGAAGGCTAAGTACTTCATCTTTATCTTCGTTACTAAAAAAACGCTTTGCAGCTTCGTAAAAAGACATTTCCATACGACCTTCATTGTTGAGATCTCTATCATTAAAATTTCTATGGGGATAAATGAAAATTTTGAAATCTTTACAAAAAGATGTCCAATAATCAGGTTTTCTCCATTTGGTCCAAGCTGGCCATTCTTTTACCGCACCTTTAATAAGACAAGCTTCATTTTTATTCACCCAATTATTGTGAAAATCACTTTCGCTAAGGGTTTTAGCATCAACTTCTGGTAATTGCCCTGCATTTTCAATCCCAGGAATAAAAGAAAATAGCTCATCATAATATGGATTGTCTTTATCATTCATTTCTTCAAATTTTAAGTTATTAGATTATTATGATATACATATTATATAACACACAAGCCGAGACTGTTAAGCATATTAAATACGTGCGGTAGAACTGTTTATTAATTTTCTTTAAAAAATAGTCGGTCCTAAATAGAAATGAATATTAGAGCACCTTAACAAGGTTTCTTAAGCTAGTATTATCTGAAATGACCACGGTATTCACTCGTATCAGCAGATAGCTATATGAAATAAATAGGCAGATCTAATTAAAAGCTTTTTGATGAGCTAAGCAGATAGTATGTATTAGAATCGTTTTAAGTATAGTAAAGTATAAAAGAAAAAGGGAATCCGTAAGGCGCACCTTTCCGAAACTTTATATTCTAAAAATGATTTAGTAATTAATCGTTTTCTCTCAAATATTCTACAGGATCGACATTTATAGATTTTATAGTCTGTAATATGATAGACAAACTTGCAATGATAATGGCAAACAATCCGGCTAATAAGAAATACCATACTTGAAGCTCAATTCTATAACTGAAACCCATTAACCAAGACTTTGTTATGTAAAAACTTAGAGGCAAAGAAATAAACAAAGAGAATAGTACCAATACTACAAACTCTTTAGAGAGTACATAGACAATTCCCATATTAGTGCTACCAAGTGATTTTCTAATTCCTATTTCTTTTTTTCTTCGTTCTAAAGTAAAAGCCGAAAGACCAAAGAGACCTAAACATGATATAAATATCGCAAGTAGCGCAAAATATTTTGAAAGCTCTGCGATTCGGTTTTCAGTTTCATATAATTTTTCAAAATCATCATCCAAAAATTTATAATCAAATGAAAAATTAGTATAATTTTTGTAAAAACTACCAATTCGACTCAGTGTATTTTTCATTGCGCCATTCTTTATCCTAACAACAGAAATTAGAGTTTTATTCGGACTTAAAATCATGAAAGCAGGTTTGACGTTATTTCTAAATGATTCGAAATAGAAATTTTCAACCACACCAATAATTTCCTTATTTTCTCCCCAGAGTTGAATTGTCGTTCCTATAGGCGATTTTAATCCCATAACCTCGATAGCTGCTTTATTCAGTATGATTTTTGTATTATCCGCGACATAATTTTCAGAAAAGCTTCTACCTTCTGAAAGTTCAATGCCTAATGTTTCGATAAAATCATGATTAATTTGAAAGCTGGTGAAATTGACTAATTGATCAAGATCTTTTCCTTGCCAATTTACATCAACGGTATAACCTTCATTACCAACTAGGCTATTTTCTATACTGGTAGCATTCTCTACTCCCGGAATTGCTTTTAATTCTTTAAGAAATGGATCCAGATTGCTTTTAGCCCGACCCTCTAATGTAAAGTATACTATATTTGCCTTATCAAAGCCCAGATTTTTATTTTGAATGAACTGGATTTGCTGGTACACAACCATAACTGAAACGATAAGTATCACTGATAAAATAAACTGGAAAATAACAAGACCTTTTCTTGTCCATATTTCTAAGAACGAATTACTCAACTTTCCCTTTAAAACTTTCGCTGGTTCAAAGCCAGATAAATAAATTGCCGGATAACTTCCTGCGATAAGTCCCGTTACTATGCAAATGAAGGCAAGCGCCAAAATCATTTCTAGAGTGAAATTGAACTCTAACGTTTTTCCTATAATTTCATTGAATTGCGGAAGCACTAATAGAACTATGATAATCGCAAAAAACATTGCTATAAAACTGAGAATTACCGATTCTCCTAAATACTGAATTATTAAATCTAACCTACTCGCTCCTATTGCCTTTTTAACACCAATTTCCTTTAATCTTCTAGTCGCCTTTGCCGTAGATAAGTTCATGAAGTTAATACAGGCCATGGTTAAAATAAAAATGGCTATTAATGCAAAGAGCCTCACATTACTTATTCGTCCGCCACTTACCGTACCATTTTCGAATTCTCCATAAAGGTAGTTACTGGAATACTCTTTCAGAAAGAGAATTACATTATCCTGATTTTTATCTTTCTTCGTTATGAAATCTTTGATAAGTTTATCAATTCTTTCAGAAGTCACATTCTTTTCTAATACAATATATGTATGAGGACCATGATTTCCCCAAGTCATTGGCCGGCCTATTTCGTTAGAGAGATCCACAAATTTTTGGTAAGGAATAACAAAGTCAAATTCTTCAGTAGAATTTGCTGATAGTGTTTCAAATACACCAGCTACTCGACTTTCCTTTTGTTTACCAATCAAATTCCATTCTATAGATTGCCCGATAGCTTGTTCAGGACTTCCAAATAACTTAGTCGCTAAATCTTTTGAGATAACTATATTATTTCTATCATGCAATACGGTCTTTGCATCCCCTTTTAACATAGTAAATGAAAAGATTGAGAAATAATCTTTACCCACAAATTGTCCCTTTTGCTTAATCACGTCAAGACCTACACGCAATGTAAAATCTCCAAACCAAGATGATGGTGCTACAGCTGCAGCATATTCAATTCCTGATACTTCATTTTTGAGCGTCTCGGCAAGCAAGTCTGGAGTAGCTCCTTGCGTCACAATCTCTCCACCCAATACCTGATTTTCCATAACTTGAAATAATCGATCATCATTTTCATGAAACTTATCTACACCTAATTCAGAACTAATCCACATGTAGATCAGAATTACAGAAGCCAAACCAATAGCCAAACCAAAGACATTGATAAAAAATGAAAGCTTATTCTTGAAAAAATTTCTTATTGAAATTAAAAAGTTATGATATAGCATATTTTTTGGTTTACAGATCGTTATTCGGAGAGAGACAAATTTGATGCCATCAGTAAAAAAACTAATAACCACCTGATATTCAAATTATTAATCTATTAGTATATTTTTAATTATGTCCTAAAATGTACACTTAAGTTCGATATAGTACATATTAGATATTACTATGGTCAGCCATTAACGGGAATCCAATAATACTGGTTATTAATTGAATAATTTGCGGAGTGATAGGCGGACGTGGATTCGGGTCATTTTCACCAAGTACCTTCCATCTAAAAAGAGAATTTTTAACATAATCGATTTCGCTTGTAGATAGTGAAAGTGAGCTAAATAATTCATTATTATTGAAATCCTGCCACAAAAATCCAATTTCTTCTGCCAATTGCCTGGTAAAACTCCTTTCACCACGTTTTGGCCAGGACATGATCGAGTTATATTCTGAAAGATAGTAATAATTAAAAACCTTAGAGATAAGCTGCTGCTTCCAACTTGTAAAACGACTATAATATTTTGAAAGTTCGCTGGCATCACAAATCTGTAGACCGGCTCCAAAAGTTGCTTCATCAAGCATAAAAAGCGAGACCCAAATGCCATTGATAACCAAGGGGAAGCGTATGTTACGTTTATCGCTCACTCCATAGACTCCAAATGGCATAATGGCGCTTTGTGATTTACCGATCGGATACTTAATTGAAAAATAATTAAAGTTTGCATTTTCGTCTTCCATTAGCACAGCAAAATTTTCTTTATTCTGTAAGGTTTCGCTAAGATTTAAAGGAATATTATCACTCGATGGAACCGTTGTAACAATTTCAAAAGTATCCTCAGTAAATGCCGAGGCTAACATGATGATTTGCTCTTTTGTAAGTTGATTAATGTCTCTGTTTATTTTATCCATAGTAATCTATTTAAAATATTCATGGCCGGTATAAATGAACTGGTTTTTCAATTATCTGTCGTTAGAAATATTAATTTATAGAAACAAGCTATCAATATCCTCCTGCATCAAATTGGCATTACTAAAATCTGAAGGTGAAAAATGATGCTCTTCTTCTTTCATAACCATCTCAATAATTGAGGATAATTCTTTGTCGAATTGATGAAGTAATTGATCAACTGTTTCACGTTTCAAACTCTTAGTATTATAAAGTAATTTGTACTGTAATTCTCCATTAATAATCATCATATTAATTTCAAATTTGGCGGTCATTTGATTGTTTTTAGAGGTTTCATTTCCAGAGAATAAACTATTTAAAACAAATAACTCATTTGCAAACTCAGCTCCAAACTCTCCTAAATAGTTAAAGCGTACTTCAGGAAGATAAAAATTATTGCTGGTAGCGTTGTTTGATTGTTGCATCAACATATATCCAATGCCCTGGTTGGGGATACTTCTAAACTTTTCTTTTATCAGTAAAAGCGTTTCCTTTAAATTTTCGCTCACCAATTTAACTTGTAACGGAAATAATGTTGTGAACCAACCAATTGTTCTCGATACATCAAGATCAAGCATTGTTCTACCATTATTTTCAACTTGAATTACAATCGTTTCTTGTGAAGTCCACTTTTTAAGTACCAAAGCCCAAGCTGTGAATAATACAATTTGTATATCTAAGTTAAACACATTCTTTTGTCCTGTAATTTTAAGAAGTGTATCAATGGTATTTTTGCTAAAAGTTCCTATCAGCTCTGTAACGTTTGAAACTTGCCAATCGTCGGTTTCATAATCTAAAGGAATTTTGAAAGTGGAGGTATCGCTTTTAGTCCAGTACTTGGTGTCATTGACAAAATCATCCGTTTCACAAAATTCCTCCATATATTGATGCCAAATGATACCTGAAGCTGTTTTAGATGGAAGCAAAACATCCTCTTCTTTTTCTAAAGCCAGATATATAGTTAATAAATCTTCTAATAGAATACGCCAAGAAACGCCATCTACCAAAAGATGATGAGCCGTAAGAAATAATCTATCACATGTACCTTCGCTTTTAATGATAGCGGCCTTAAATAATAATGATGATGAAATATCGAAATCTGACTTTATCCGTTCAAATAGCTGTATACTATCGTCTTCATTTGTATCTGCAAGTGAATAATTTTGTAGTTCGAATTTTCTTTCTATATGATTAGTATTATAAAATAAATCTCCGTGATTAGTATTATAATTGAGACGGAGCCCATCATGATGCCTAATTAGCAATTCAAACGCTCTTTCTAAATATTCATTTATCACCTTACGCTTCAAACTCAACACGATGGATTGATTATAAAATCCAGGATCCTTGAAAGTATTTTTGGTGAACCACCATTCAATAGGTGATAACTTTTTGGACCCCTGAACCATCTCTTGTGACATTTTATTTCGGACGGCGATTTCTTTCTTTCTAGAAATTATGTAGAGTCCTAATTGCTGAAGGGTATTATAGGTTAATATTTCTTTGACCTTAACAAGAATATTTCGCTCCTGAAGTTTTGATGCAATTTGAGTCGCTTTTATAGAGTCTCCTCCTAACTCATAGAAGCTATCCTTATCACTAAAGTTTTCTTTTTTTAGAACCTCTGACCAAACTTCCTTTAAAACTTTAAATATTTCATTTTGCGATACGTCAGTGGTTTCATTTTGAATTGTAGCTTGATTAGAAAGTTGTAAAAGTTTTTTGATATCAATTTTACCATTTGATGTAAGTGGAATAGTATCCACTTTTATAAACATCTCAGGTATCATAAAATGAGGTATGCTTCCAGCCAAATAATTTTTTAAATCAATTACGGTAAGTGGTTTTTCTAATATTCGTTTTTCAGTGTAATAAGAGACCAGTTTTAACGTGTCATTTTCAATTTTGGTTGTTATCACACAGGAAGTTATAGATCTGTGATTAAGAAGAACTCTTTTGATTTCTTCCAGTTCAACTCTGTAGCCATTTATTTTTACCTGCTCATCTGCCCGACCAATATATTCAATATCACCGTGAAGATTACGCTTGGCTATATCTCCAGTTTTATAGATTTTTGATCCTTTAATAAAGGGGTTCTTCAGAAATTTTTCATTTGTCAAATCTTCACTTGCAACATATCCCTTTGCTAAACCATCTCCGGCAATAAATAACTCTCCAATAATCCCGGTTGGCACCGGCTGTAAAAATGAATCTAAAAGATATATTTGAGTATTTGCAATCGGTTTACCAATAGGTACAGAAGCGTAGTCATCTGTAGGGTTATAAATATAAATCATGCACCCAATAGTAGCTTCGGTGGGACCATATTCATTAAAAATTTTGATTGCTCCTCCAAATTTTAAGTGAATAGCGTTAGCCAATTGTGTATCCAAAATTTCACCGCCTACAATTAATTTCTTTAAACGACAATTTGCAATAGATCCGAAGTCATATGCAAGTAATAATCTAAGATGAGAGGGGGTCACTTTTAAAATATTCGTCTCGTTGTTTTGTAACACTTGTTCAAAATCTAGAGTTGTTGAATCGCCTGAATAAATGTACATAGGGTTTCCACTACATAAGGGTAAAAAGATAGAAGTAAGCGTCAAATCAAATGCTATATTAGTAAAGAGTGCTATGCTTTCCGAATTTGAATCCAGATATGCGTCTTTTGCCCATTGCACGTAATTTGCAAGTGATTTGTGTGATATCATAACCCCTTTAGGACGACCCGTGGTTCCAGAGGTATATATGATATAAGCTAGGTCGCTTGATTCAATTTGAGTAAATTCAAACTCGTTTTTGGTCAAGGCCGCATCTAGTGCTGACAATGTTAGTATCAGCTTTTTCGCAATATCCAGATTTTCTACTGGTTCTTTACATATCAATAATTTACAAGAGGCATCGCACAACATAAAGTTTATCCTATCTATGGGTAAATCCTCTCCTATAGGCAAATACACAGCTCCCACTTTCAAAATTCCGAGTATACAATGTATTAATTCAGGATGCTTATCTAATTGTACCGAAACAACATCTCCTTTTTTCACACCAAAACTTTGTAAATGTGCTGCAATTTTAGAAGATCTATCATTCAACGTTATAAAATCTTCATTATAAGATCCATAACAAATTGCCTTATTATTTGGCGTTTCATGAACCTGATCGAGAAACAAATCAACAACCGTCTCTTTAGGGAACCTGTGAGGTGTATTGTTAAAATCAACAATCACTTCATTTTGTTTCTGTTTTGACAGAAGTGATAATTCTGAAAATACTACCGCGGGATTGTTAGCTATCGTTTCTAAAGTTTGTTCAAAATAGCTCTGAAAATTAGCTATTGTTTCCGGTCTAAAAAGTGCCGAAGCATATTCCAAAATATAGACGATCGAATTTTCATTATACAGTTCAATTGAAAGATCGTATTTAGAATAGCCAGGATCAAAAAAGAAATTTTCCAAAGCAACACCGTCCTGATAAGAATTAATTGAAACATCAGGAAAGAGAAACATTGTATCAAAAAGGTTGTTTCTACTTACATCCCTTTCACGTTGATCAAATTGAACTAATTTATGAAAAGGATATTCCTGATTTTTAAATGTAGCTCTTAAATTTTTATTTTCAATAGATAACGATTCAAGAAAGGTGTCGTCCCCTTGAACCGAAGTGACCACCGGTAGTGAATTTACAAACATTCCGAAGATAGGCTGTAAATCAATGTGAGTTCTTCCAGAGACAGAAACTCCTATACAATTTACGTTAGTGCCTGTAATCTTTGACAAGAACCATTTGTATGCTGTGAATAAAACATTATGTAAGGTAGTGTTATTTGAAGTGGCTATATCACGTAAGCTATTACTTAGGTTCTCACTTAACTGTTTTCTTACCCGTACCCCAGAATTATTAAAGAGTTGGGGTCTTACAAAATCTATTGGTAATTCTAATAAAGGTAAAGGCTCCTTAAGTTTACTTTGCCAGAAGGATTCTTGATCTAAAAGTTTTTCTTGATATGTTGTTGAATTTTCCCAATGAATATAATCCTTATAGTCTATTAAAATCGGTGATAATTCTGAGTTTTGTAATAATTGAGCAAATTCATTTATAAAAATTTGAAGAGATTGACCATCAGCTATGCTATGATGAAAATCTAAAAATAAAATGTTATTTTGTGTAATAACTTCTAACAGATAAAACCTGAATAATTTGGGTTTTGTAAGTTCAAACGGAGTGATTAATTCTTTTAAAGTTTCCTCTATTTTATCAGGATCACAATTTAATTTGGTTAAGGCAACAAATTCATACTTCTCCTGAAAAAATGATGCTTCATCTTCATCATCAAATACCGAAAGAAGAAGTGAGTGACGCTTTAAAAGCGTATTCAGAGCTTTCTCTATTTGATCTAATTGAATCCGTACGTCAATGGAAAGAGCAACTGGAATATTGTACGCCACGGTCTTCGGGTTTACTTTCCATGCGTTAAAAATATTTTTTTGTGCTTCGGAAAGTACATACTTAGCTTCAGTAGGCGACGGCAAAATAGCAGTGTATCCCGTACTTTCGAATGATACAATTGCCTTGTTTAATTCACGTATTGTTGGACATTCATATAGCAAATCAATTGGCAACTCTATTTGAAGATTTTTTGACAACAGCATAGCTACTTGTGCAGCTTTTAGAGAGGTCCCTCCTAGTTCAAAAAATTTATGATTTATTCCAAAATCATCTCTACCTAAAACTAATTGCCATATATCGTAAATAGCAGTCTCTCGTGTATTCCTTGGAGCTACCGCCTCCATATTTTTTGATTCCTGAGTAGACAATAATTGCAATACCGTTTCTTCAACCTCCTGATAAACACCTTTTTGGTATTGTTGTAGTAGTTTGTAGCGTTGAAGTTTACCACTTGTAGTTCTAGGAATATCTGTAACGGGAATAATATGATCCAGTTGGAAACCTATTTTAGCATTAATTAACGTTCTCAACTCAATTACTAAAGTTGCAAATTTATTAAAATTCTTGCCTCTATAGAACACGAATGCAACGGTCTCCTCATTATCTGTAATAGTATTAAAGAATCCGGTAACAGCTATTTTATTAATTTCAATTCCGTCAATTTCTTCCGCAACGCTTTCAATATCGTGTGGATAATAATTTTGCCCATTAACAATAATAAGATCCTTAATTCTTCCCGTTATGTACAGGCAATTATTCTTCATAAAGCCCAAATCACCCGTTTTAAGCCATTCATCTTGTATAGCTTCCTCTGTAGCCTCATAATTATTGTAATATCCCGAAGTTACATTAGCCCCTTTTATTTGGACATGACCTATAGTTTTTTCTGAAAGTTCCTTATTCTGGTGATCGGTAATTCGAATTGAAACATCGTCAATTGCAGTTCCCACATTCACAAAACTAACCGACTCATTTTCCCGAGAGGGCATCACCATATCCCCGAAATTTAAAAGTTCACGAACCACGCTATATGATTTAAGCTCTTCGTCCATTCGTGAAATTGAAACCGCTAAGCTCGCTTCAGCCAATCCGTATACTGGGCACATCACCTGTTTTCTAAGTCCATAAGGCTCCATTTTTTCTAAGAATTCCTTACACAGTTGCTCTGAAATAGGTTCAGCTCCATTATAAAGTACTCTAACATGAGACAAGTTCCAACTATACGCTTGTCTGTCAGAACAGTGTTGTAGAATATACTTATAACCAAAATTAGGAGAACACAAGATGCTCACCTCATACTTTGTAGCTATATCAAACCATAGTGCTGGTCTTCTCACAAAAAGAGTTGTGGGTATTAAATAGTGATCCATACCACTAAAAAGAGGATTGATATGAAAACCTATAAGACCCATATCGTGAGTAAGAGGCATCCAACTTATCATAGAGTCATTTTCAGAATAAGAAGCTGCATTTGCAATAGCTGAAACATTCGAAATTAAATTTTTATGAGTCAAGATTACTCCTTTAGGACTTCCTGTGGATCCTGATGAAAATTGAATGTATGCTATATCATTTTCTCTAGCCTTATGGACAATAGCCGGTTCATTTTCCTTCACCTCCATACCTTTTGAAAATTCAATAACGTTCTTTTCAATATGGTCATGGATAACCATTAAATCATGAGCCTCTGCATAGGATTTTAAAGAGGTTAAATTCTTTTTTGAAGAAATAAGCTTAGGTTTTTTTAATACGGACCACACATTAAATATTTTTCCTTTGTGATCCTCTTTATGACCTATTGTGAGTGGCACAGGGATTATACCTCCAAGAATACATCCCCAAAAAGTAATGATAAAAGATCTATTGTCTTCGATCTGGAAAACCAATTCGTCCGCCGGACCCATTCCTCGACTTTGTAATACTGCTAATACTATTAAAGCTTCCTTGTACAGCTCTTCATAAGACAGGAAAGTTTCTTTTGAACTACCTTCAATAAATGTTATTCCTACCGAAGACAAGTTACTTCTTTGTAAGAGAATTTCAGAGAGCGTACTGGGTTGTATCATATGTACTAATTATGAACAGAAAAATTTAAAAAAGTGTAATCTACTGAGTTATATTTGTTTCAGCACAGAAGGCTTGAAATCTTTTTTTTTCAAATGGCACTTGATATACAATCTGACAATATGCTTGAAGAGAGAGTTGCTGAAATATTTTTGTCAAGCGAATCTATTCGAACCAAAATCATATCTTTATTATCAACTCGAAGAACTTCACATTCTAATCCAACTAATGGACCATATTCTACTTTACGAATCTCCCCAACTTTAGGCAAAACCTCTGTGGTCGCAATATCTGTTACTCCATCAATATTTAAGAGAATTCTTACTTTTTCAATTTCACTATCCCTAACCACCGCGTAATCGTTTCCAAAACGTATATAAGCACATGCTCCTTCTACAGATAATGCTCTATAGAAATCCAACGAAGAATGAATATTAACAAATACATAAGAGGGGAAAAGAGGTATTTCTATTGTTTTTTTTCTATCACTCCATTGTCGTACAGTTTTAACGAGAGGCAAGAACGACTCTATGGACATTTTCATTAGTGAATCATACACTTTTCTTTCCTGTCGAGATTTCACATAGATAACGTGCCATCCTTTTGTAAAGAATTTCATCAAAATATTTGGTTTAATATGGAAGGTTTATAAAAGCTACGCTTCCTTGAGTCACATTTTCTTAAAAATATGCTAAGGTTTGTCTGTTTCAAAACTATTCAATTAATGTAGTCTTTGGAAAATATATGGAATAAAAAAAGTAAGGATGATCCTTACTTTTTTCTGTTTGGGTTACTAAACTATATAAAACCCTTTTCTTTGGCTATATGGAGAAGCTCCTTATCATCGGAGCTTATAATATTAAAAATTTGTTTTAGTTGCCGTTTTCTTTTTTCTATGCCTGCTATAGAAAGTGGTAAAATATTGGGAAGATCTTTCATTTTTGTTCCGATAGATAACTCATATAAAATTTTCCTATCAATATTATCCAGTAAAAAATCGTTTGAAACTTGCTTGCGAAGTAATTTTATAACTGTTTTACTGTAATAAGGCGGATCATTTAAAATAGTGTCAATCGCTTCTATAAGCTCTTTTGGTGTAATATCATTTTTAATCAAGAAACCATCGGGGTTTAAATTTTTAAAAATACTATGTACACGATAGTTATCGTTAAATGTAGTAGATACAATAATTTTTGTATCCGGTAACATTTTGTTTATTCTCAAGCCCAAATCCTCTCCTGATAAAATCTCACCATCTATCGATGGTGGCAACTTAATATCTAAAAAAACAATCTCAAGGTTTTTCTCACTTTTAGAAAATTCTTTGATTAACTTAAAAGCACTATCACAATCTTGAGCTGTTACTATTGAAAATACAATAGACTCATTTAGTTTGCTATAGTAATTAAAAGCAGATTTATAAGCATCTGTAATTAAAGGATGGTCATCTATAATAAGAACTGAATATTCTTTGTTTTCCATTTTTGATAATTTAAATAGGAACTTGAATTTTTATTGTAGTACCTTCATTTAGCTTGGAATGGAGATAAAATACGCCATTTATTTTTTTAACTCTGGATTTCATGTTTTTTATTCCAATACCTTTTTTCTTTTGTTTTGCGTCAAAACCAAGACCATCGTCTTTTATTATTATAACCAAATTTCTGTTATTGTATTTAAAAGATACAGTTAAATTTTTAGCAGAAGCATATTTAATAATATTTAATAAAGCTTCTTGTATAATTCTATATAGGTTTACTTTAATAACTTCATTAATTTTTTGCCAATTGATATGCTCATCAAAATCAAGTTCATATTTGAAATTTCCTATTTTACATTTACTTTCTATGAGGTTATAAATAATTTTAGAAAAACCAATCTGCGAGCTATCGATATTGTTACTTAGTTGATGAGACACTTCTCTTATCTCCTTTTCTATAATTTGCAATTCTTCTAAAAATAATTGATGCTGTTTCCTTATATTTTCATCGCATTCAAAGTCTAAAAAGCCAAGACCTACTCTTGTCCCGAATAATTTGCTCAATATACCATCATGTAATTCTTCAGCAATTCTATTACGCTCTCCAATTTTTTCCTTTTCTAATTCTTCTTGCTGTTTTAAGGTGATAAGATAGACTTGTTCGTTCGCTTTCTGTTGCTCGTTTTCTAATAGTAATTTTTCTGTTTTTGCATTTTGAATCTTTATAAAATACAGTAATCCTAAAGTTAAAATTAGTCCAAAGCTAGTTAGTAATACCCAGATTATTTTCTGTGATAAGCGTTCAGTTTCTTCTATATATTCATCGGTTTCATAAGAAATCCGCATAAACTTATTTTGAATTTTACGTTCTACCGTTTGTAAGCTATCACTAAATTGAATATGTTTTTTTAGATGTTCTACAGCATTTTTGATATCTAATTGTGCTAATAAAGATAAGGTTTCTAGATAGTCTCTGCTGTTCTTAATTTTTTCTGCTAAACTATTTGCTTCCTTCACCAAACTGATAGCAGCAGCGGTATCTTGTTTGTAGACATAATAATGGGCTAAGTGAATTTTACTAATTATGATACCTCCTTTATCATTTAAACTGTCCCTAATATGCAAAGCTTCTTTCAAATATTGAGCAATATCAATTGTATCTCTCATTAAAAGATTACCGTATGCCTTATTACTTAAAACTCTAGCATAGTGACTTATGTTTTGTGACTTAATATTCTCGTTTTCTAACACTTTACTAAAGTAACTTGCTGCTTTGGCGTACTCCTTTTTTCTTAATAATGCAATTCCAATGTTGTTAAGAATAGCTTCTTTCAAATAGTGATTACCTGCCACCTTATTAGAATATTCTATTGCTTTGTTATAGTATAACAAGGCTCTATCATACTCATATATATCATTTTGTAATTGACCTAGGTGATCGTAACATGAGGCCAAAGACTTATAGTTTTCTAATGTTTCAAATTTGTTAATTGCTTTAAACGTTAATACTTCACTACCTGAATAATCCTTAAAACGCCCTTTAGTAAAAGCCATACCATATTGAGTCTTTGCAGACTCATATAAATGCCCGCTTTTATCAAAATAGGTATGTGCTAAATTAAAATGATAGAATGCAGAATCATACACTTGCTTTTTGTTGTAATAGCTTGCATAATTCCAATGCACATCACCCAATGCAAATGAATCATTAAATTTTTTAGCAATACTAAGAGCTTCTTTATTTTGTTTTTTAAAAAGTAAGGTATCTCCAAGTTTTAAACTTTGATATGCTATAACACTTAAATTTGAAACCTGTGAAGTGTCAATTTTTGAAGATTTTATACTTTGATAAGATTTTTTGAGGAACTGTTTTCTTGTTATTTTAGAATATGAAGAATTCTTTGCAGCGTTGATCCAAGAATTAACACTATCGTTTGCAGTATTCAACAACTCGGTGTTGACTCTTTCATTATTATGAACACAAGATTGGTTAATAAAACTAACTGATAGTGATATAAATAATATCTGATATATTCGATTACAACTCAAATAATTTGTGTTTTAGACAAATCTATAAAAAAGCCTCTAATTATTAAATTAAAGGCTGATTTTGTTATCTGAGTTTCAATCTTTACTTCCATCATCAGTAGTAGCACTATCATCACCTGTTGCTTGTGTATTATCAATCGTATTGGTTGAATAGTCTTCAGTTTCCTCTGGTGTACAAGAGTAGACAATTGTTGAGAACAGAAATAAGAAAAAAATTGATTTTAAGGTTTTCATGTTTTTTGAATTTTAAGATTAAACAAAGTTTATAGGCAGTAAAACACAGCCTTATAATTCTAAAATTGTGCACAATTGATTGCTTTTTAATCGCAATCTTAAGAATATTCATTGGCTAAAATAGAGAGCTAACTATATGCTAACTATAAAAAAAACATGTTTTTAGTGAATGCTATTAATCTGCGAGTGAAACGCTACTTTACTATGGTAAAGTTAGTTTAAAGTGAGCATCGTATTTTTCAATAAAACTTGATTTATCAAGTCTATATTAGTTATAAAGGTTTTAGTAAAGGGGATTTTATGTTCATTATTAATGATACATACAGATTTTCCATAATGAATTCGAGAAATACAATGTATATTTATGATATAACTTTTGTGAATTCTCAAAAAAGTTTGAGGTAATAAATTTTCAAAAATTTTTAGTGTTTTATAGGCTCTTATAATTCTACCATTAGCCATATGAAAATCTGTAGTATTATTATCTGCCTTTAAGTATAAAATATCCTCTATATTTAAATATTGATAATCCTTATAAGATTTTAAACAAATGGTTTCGATTTCATCAAATTGATGCTTCTTTTGATATTTTAGAAGACTCTTTCTTATGGAGAGCTCATTTAAAGGCTTCAATAGAAAGTCTGAAAAATTATACTTATACGAATCAAACGCTTTCTCTTTTGAAGTGGAAAGCGCTACAAAAAAGGGTTGATATTCACTATATTGTGATAATTCAAAAAGAAATTCTAAAAAATTGATTTCGGTTGAATCAATATTGATAAAAATAACTTCTGGTTTTTTTTTGAGAATAGTGTTTAAAGCAACTTCCTGATTCTCTTTTATCACACTATATGATAGTTCAGTAAAATCCTCACACACCGCTTTTATGGTTTCAACGGCCTTTTTATCTTTATCAATTATCAAACAGTCTACCACGTTAACTTTTTGAAGCAATTTAAAAACACAAAAAGAATAATGAGTATGGACTTAGGATACAATAAATAAGGTTGAGGCTTACTTTTTTGGAGAAATAGGTTATTTAGACCTTAATAAAAATTTAAAGATATTAAAGCTTAAAACTATTGTTTTTTAATTCTTGTTCCTAACTTGAGTGTCTATGTACACCCATACGACTTCGTTTTGGGCGCTTACTTCTTAGTTTCAAACTTTCCAAGCAATAAACCAAATACATACGATTGTGGTTGAATATGAAGACTTCCCTTCTCAACAGGATATGGATTCGTTATGCCCCATAGAGTACGCTTAATGAGGTTATCTCGTACATCCGCATGCAGAGTAGCTCATCGATATGCCCTCTCTCGGCCTTGAAGTAAAAAACAATCTTACGCCTTATAAAGCAATATTAAAATGCAGCAACGCTGAATGGAAATATTATACTCCATCCCGATGTTAACGGACTATCCGGCGTTTTCGGGACTGTCTCAGTACTATTGTAGGCACGTCCTATAGGATCTGTTACTCGCAAACTAAAGACGACGCCCAGTTTCTTTAACAGCGAGTTCTCCCCTTTAAGCTTCTTCAGTCTGCATAGTTACAATACGTCTGGTTCACGGCATTTCTTCTTCCAATTGTAAAAGGTGGGCTCGCTGATTCCCTCCTTTCGGTAGAACTCTTGGATACCTATACCCGTTTCCACCTATTTAATTGTAAATACAATCTGCGACTAAGAATACTTGAATCCTTTCAAAAGCAATTAGGTATTCAAAGTTAAAGAATTATTCGTCCTGAATTCTCCAATTTTAATAGGACCTGTTTATAGGGAGGGGCTCATGTTATATTAACTAGATGTTATAAATATTATCGTAGTTGACAAACAAGGGGTATCTGACTGAGTTCCATCAAAATTATTTGGTTAGATTACTCCTATCGAATTTCTGTAAGCAATAAACATCATAAATAATATATACTTCAGGTTTTCCTGCAGCTCTTGTTATTGTATTTCAAAATTAGATTTTATAGTTGTGTCCGAACTTCCTCCAACAAATACATTAAACTCCCCAGGCTCTAGGACCCAATGACCATCATTATCATAAAAGCCCAAGGTAGTGCTGTCCAATACAAAGCGGACTTTCTTTTTTTCACCGGGTTGTAATGAAATCATTTCAAAACCCTTTAATTCTTTAACCGGTCTGGTTATACTGGCAAAAAGGTCTCTTATGTACAATTGAACGACTTCTTTGCCTTCACAATCACCAGAATTTGTAACATTCACAGCAACTTCAATTTTTGGCGCTTTATGTGAAGTGTTTACGGGGATAACTTCTAGATGTTCATATGCGAAGGTAGTATAGCTTAAGCCATGACCAAATGCATACAACGGACTATTTTTCTGATCTGAGTAATGCGACCAAAAAACAACATCGGGATCAGGTTCTACAGGTCTCCCTGTATTTTTATAATTATAATACATAGGCGTTTGACCTATATGCCGAGGAAACGTCATCGGTAATTTTCCGCTAGGATTGTAATCCCCGTACAACACTTGAGCAATTGCATGCCCACTTTGCGAACCTAAATGCCAAGCTTCGACAATTGCAGGCACATGCTTATCTGCCCAGTTGATAGCTAAAGGACGACCGTTATTAAGTATTAAAACAATATTCTTGTTTACTTTATATACTTCTTCTAATAATTCCTGTTGGACTCCCGGTAAATCTAGTTCTGTTCTGCTTCTTCCCTCTCCACTCTGAAAACCAACTTCTCCCAAAACCATCACCACTACATCAGCTTGTTGCGCTGCTTTTAGTGCTTCGTTAAATTCACTTGTATCTGTAGCATTGATCTTTACTTTCTTTATAAAAGCCGTTTTACCTACAGACACATCCGCACCCTTGGCGTACATCAATGTATTTCCTTTGTATTCCTGCATTCCTTCTAACACCGATACGGCTGTATCGTCATCTGCCCCTATTCTCCAACTACCCAACGGACTATTTTTATCGCTCGCCAACGCACCGATAAGTGCTATTTTTTGACCTTCCTTCTTAAGTGGTAATAGTTGCTTCTCATTTTTTAATAATACAATGGATTTTTTTGCGATATCCAGAACAGCCTCTTGATTGGCTTTACTACCTATAACTGTGCGTTCTCTTTCTTTATTACAGTAGCGATAAGGATCATCAAACAAACCTAATTCATACTTTACCTTCAAAATCCTTCTTACAGCATCATTAATCGTGCTTTCTTGAACACTACCTTCCTGTACCAGACTTGCCAAATGCTCCACGTACAAATAAGACTCCATATCCATATCGGATCCTGCCTTAACAGCAATTTCTGCTGCTGTTTTTCCATCTTTTGCATGGCCATGAGCTATCATTTCGGTAATAGAACCCCAATCCGAAACCATGAAACCATCAAAATTCCAAGCGTCCTTTAAGATATCACGTTGTAGAAATTTATTACCCGTCGCAGGAATACCATTAAGTTCGTTAAACGCGTTCATAAAAGTTTTCACTCCAGCCTGAGTGGCCGCTTTAAAAGGAGGAAAAATAATATTATGTAAGGTAGAGGTTCCAATATCCACTGTATTATAGTCTCTGCCTGCTTCGGCAAATCCATAGCCAGCAAAATGTTTGGCACATGCTGCAATCGTATTGTTTTTAGATAGATCCTCTCCCTGAAAGCCTTTTACACGTGCTATGGCGATCTTAGCCCCTAGAAAGGGATCCTCGCCTGCTCCTTCCATGACACGTCCCCACCGGGCGTCTCTGGATATGTCTACCATAGGAGCAAATGTCCAGTTAATTCCAGCTGCCGAAGCTTCATCTGCCGCGACCTCAGCAGATTTTTGTATAGCTTGTAAATCCCAGCTAGCAGCCTCTGCCAAGGGAATTGGACTCATCGTTTTATAACCATGAATCACATCAAACCCAATAATTAGCGGAATGCCCAGTCGTGACTCTTCTACAGCAATTTTTTGTACCGAAAGTACTTCTTCTACGCCGCGAACATTCAACATCGATCCTACCCAGCCTTTACGTAGATGCTCATATTTTTTTGCAGCCATACCGTCTTTTGGTTTAGGACCTGTTACATCCCAAAAACCGTTGTACTGATTCATCTGCCCTATTTTTTCTTCTAATGTCATTAGAGAAAGTAACGAATCAACTTTTCGATCCACATCACTATCAATACTAATGACATCGGTATTCGAACTTGAAGATGGTCTTTTACTTACAGGATGTGTTTGTACAAAACTGGCCGTCAAAGTAAGCAAAGCAATTGCTATGATAATAAAGATTTTATTTCTCATATAAAGTATAGGATTTAAGCGGTTTTGAAATGTTAGGTTGAGGGGTATCATTACAATAAATAACCCCATCCTACCAACTTGTACGTTATAAATGGCTGATAAAAAAGTTCTATTGATATACTCTTACATAGTCAACTTCCAGGGAAGATGATACAAAGGCAGGGTCAATAGCACCTCCCAAATTACCTCCCATAGCCAGATTCAGTATTAAAAAAAAGTCTTTTTCGTAAAACGGCGTTGCTGTTGTATTCTGAAATCTATGATATACCTGATTATCTACTAAAAAAACTATTTCTTCTGGTGTCCAATCCACACTATAAGCATGAAAATCAGTAGAAACTCCAGGAACAGTTATTTCTTTGACAATTGCGTTTCCTCCATTATTCTCAGGAAAATGCAAAGCGCTTGATATGTTATTCTGATTATTCCCTACATGTTCCATAATGTCCATCTCACCACAAGCCGGCCATCCTATCGTTTCAAAATTAGCTCCCAACATCCAGAGTGCAGGCCAAGTTCCTCCTCCAACAGGTAATCTTGCACGTATCTCCACTCTACCATAAGTAAACGAGAATAAATTCTCTGTTTTTATTCTGGCTGAGGTATAACCCCCGTTTTCTGCTTTTGCTGTTATCCTAAGCAGTCCTCCCTGCACAGAAACATTACCCGGATCATTTGTATAAGTCTGAGCTTCTCCATTACCCCAACCATTGGTTCCTGTTCCTAAATCATACGACCAGTTCGCAGAATTTGGAGCTCCCTCTACATCAAACTCATCAGACCACAATAAGGAATTAAATGTAGTTTGAAAACTTTCTTCTTTATTGGTAATTATAAACCACCAGTCAAATTCGTTATTTCCGTCTGTGGTTCTCAGAATTAATTCGTTTGCGGGTTGTTCTGCGTACTTATAAAGCTCATACTTATGGTTGCCTCCGGTATAATAACCGATAAATGAGGTACCAGTTAAGCTAATGGTCTCCACGCCTCCTGGTGCACTAATTGCCCAAGAACCTGTGTAATCACTATACGGATAATTTAATACATCGGCGCCATCAACGGTTCCTGTACCCGGTCCCGCTAATTCATCAATTAGGTCTATCCTGCCAAAGACAGTACCTTCAGGATTCAACGTTGGATCATCATTTTCATTATTTGTAATATGGGTAAATGTTGCATCTTCCCCAAAAATATAGCGATCGTCATACATACCTACATTTTCTTTACTATTTGGTGGTGCAGAGAAAAATTGTCCCGGTTCTTCACCTTCAACGGGTCCTAAACCAAAATGTCCTTGAACCTCACTTTTTATTCTCCACGAACCCGTAGTTAACATCGTTATTAATTCGATAGGAGGTTCATATAGCACCAAAACATCTACCTCAACCGTAGTACTTGATGACACGCCACCAGCCCCTACCGCTATAACAGTTACCTGATAGGTACTCAGCCCGGTGTTTCCGAAAGTATACTCCTGTATTCCAGATGGCGATGATTGCACATTGCCGTTATATACAAATTGGTAAGCTATGGCATTTTCTGCATTGGCTTTAAAAATCACTGTGCCGCTACCGTCGCCATTTGGATTGCTCTCATCTGAACCTACTATATCTGCTGTGACTTGTATATTGGTAGGAGCGATTATTGCTCCTACTGACACGTCATCTTCTTGACAGCCTATTAAGAGAAAAATAATCGTTCCCAGGAGGTATTTTATATTTATTATTGAGCTCATACTTTTATTTATTACCATTAGTTATGAAAATATACATTGTCAATATACACGGTTGTAGCTCCTGTAGGAGATCCAACATAAATTAATTGTGCTATATTGGCTCTTGTGGTTAATCCAGTAAAATCTGACAGTGGAATAGCTAAACTAACCCATTCTCCTACTGCCGGATTTGAGATAGTGATTTCATGCTCTACATCATCACCACCTTGAAAAAGTCCGTCAGCACCAAAGTCTACTAGTTTTATTTTAAATTCTGTGAAATCATCTGACCATACATCGGTATGAAAATGCGTCATAGCCGTTGCATCGATAGGTGCCGAAGTGGTTTCAATTCCCACAAAATTTAAAGCACTGTATTTTTTTGTTGCATTACCTTCTACTGTCACATCTTCTAATACAGCATCTGACCATGAAGTACGCCATGTATCTACGGTAACATCTGTGTATGCATCACTAAACATAGAAATGACATTTGCTGCCGCTACAGTAGGTGTTGGTGCTGCTGTAACCGTCTGTGCGCTTCCTTTATAAAAATAAATATTATCTATAAAAACTGTTCCTTCTGCCCAGGGAGTTCCAACAAATTTTAACTGATGAATATCTGCTACTGTAAGTCCTTGATCTGTAAATGCTGAAATAGGAATATCAATAGCTGTCCATTGCCCAGCGACCAAATCATTAGAAAAAGGCTTTTCACCATTTGTTTGACTAATAAGTGATGTTTCGATTGCAGTTACGTCTCCAGACGTCCATACGTCCATATGAAAGAATTCCATAGCACTAACATCTACAGCTGCTCCAAATTGAATACCCTGATAACTTAAATTTATGTATTGTAGCATTGCATCGCCATTAAGATCAAATAACGACCAACTACTACCCTGGCTTCCTTGACCCCAATCCGGAAAATAGTCGGTTCCCGGTTCATCAGTATAAGCAGCACTAAATACTGACATTACGTCTTGAGCGGCTCTTGCGGGCGGGGTTGGTGCAGATGCCACCGGTTGTAGAATTTCTGTAACTTCAAATACTTCAGAATACTCAGTAGTAGCGATAGCTCCTCCTTTTGCTACCACTTTAATTGTATAAGTTCCCGGTTGTTGGTAGGTATACGATGCTACTTCACCGATAGTAGCAGATACAGGAGCATCATTTCCTTCTTCTCCGAAATACACGTCAAAAGACATCGCATAATCCGCGGTTGCAGTAACATTTACCTGTTTGGAGGTAGCTTCATCATTTGCGATCACAACCTCTAAGTTTTCGGGAGCATTAAAGGATATTACAACTTGTTGAATTGCTTCTGTTTTTAATCCTGTAATTCCTATACCGATTATCCTTAGATCATAGGTTCCTTCTGTATATGCATGCGTTATCACCTCTCCCAGTTGTATGTTAACTGGTGCCTCAGTTTCATCTCCAAAGTATATATCAAAGGATACCACGCCATCTCCCTTTGGAGTAATGGTTACTAACCCGGTATTATCCTGAGTCAGCTGGATAGCAGCAGCTATATTTGCAGGTGCATCCACTTTATTAAGGTAATCGAAATTATCGTCGTCGTTACATCCTTGAATGATCAATAGCAAAAGAAATAATCTGAATGTGTGTTTAAAAAATTTCATTTTATTCTATTTTATATTTTAATATCCTGGGTTTTGCTCCCAACTATTTCCAGCTAATTGGATTTCTATTAGCGGTATAGGAAATACTTCGTGTTTTCCTGTCATAAAACCTTCTATTTCCTGAGCCGCTCTTCCGGTTCTAACCAAGTCAAAAAAGCGATGTCCTTCACCAACCAATTCTACTCTTCTTTCCTGATAAATAGCATTTGTTAGTGCATTCCCTGTAGCGGTAACATCCGGTAATTGTGCTCTATTGCGCACTCTATTTAGATAAATAAGTGCCTGCCCATCATTACTTGGGGACTTTCTGTTATGTGCTTCTGCAGCCATTAATAATACATCTGCAAATCGAATTGCACGGTAATTGTTAGGGTTTGTGAGGTTTGGGTCTCCGGTATTAAGGTCCCCTTGACGTGCTATGTATTTGCGATTGTAATATCCTGTATGTCCAACTTCGAAACCTGTTTGATATCCAATAGAATATGTTGCTCCTGTCTCTTCCGCCCACGCTTCAATATCCAGAATCGCCACATCTTTTCTGATATCTCCGGTTTCAAATGCATCCACTACTTCTTGTCTTGGCAAGTTAAAACTAAAGCCAGATTCAAATAGCGGCCCCGTGTAATTACGTATTCCATTAAACCCAACTGCTACATTCCCTTCACTACATTGCAGGCAATCAAAACCGGCTCCTGGAAAATTATCGTCGTACTGCACTTCGAAAACAGATTCTATGTTATTCTCTCCTTCTTGTTCAAAAATAGAATTATAGTCTGCTACCAAATCGTAAGGTCCCGCTATTACTTGGTCCAGAACCGCTGCTGCTTCAGAAAATTTATCCTGGTACAAATAAACTTTTCCTAATAAAGCTCGGGCTGCACCTGACGTCACTCTACCTGCTTCTGCCTGTGTTGCAGGTAAATTAGCTCCGGCGAATAGTAAATCTTCTTCAATCTGAGTATAAACAACCTCTTTGGGGGTGCGTTCAATCCCACTTTCTTCCCCAAAAAGAATTCTTTTATCAATCGCTAACGGCACATCACCAAACCATTTTACTAATTCGAAATAGTAATAGGCTCTGAGGAAACGGGTTTGAGCAATAATTTGCTCTTTCCCAGAAAAATCAATTTTGTTCTGAAATTCCATAATATAATTTGCTCTGTTTATTCCGGCAAACATCCAGTTCCAAATATCTCTGAGCTGGGCATTCACCGAAGTGTGCTCCATCTTATCCACTTCTTGTATTCCCGGTACATCAGATGCGCTTTCTCCTCCCGCTATGGTATTATCTGAAGCTATCTCACCTAGCATAACATTAAGATAGGTGGATTGCAATAAATCATAAGCTCCGATTAGAGCATCCTGATACTCCTGTTCTGTATTAAAAAAATCCTCTGAGTTTGGATCAGGTGAAGCCACGTCTACAAAGTCATCACTACAAGAGAATAAGACAGACATTGTCATAAAAAAGATTGCGGATTTCACTATATATTTCATCTTTTTCATTTTTTAAAATTTAAGGTTAACACCTACCAAGTAAGTCCTGGGTACTGGATAAAAGCCTTGATCAATACCTCCACCAATAGGATCTCCCGATGAAGCTGATGGATCGTAGCCTTGATATTCTGTAAACGTGTACAAATTATTTACCGAAGCATAAATTCTGAACTTATCTATGCCCATAACATCCATAAACTTGTCATTGATCGTATATCCCAATTGTACATTTTGTATTCTAACATACGAAGCATCTTCTACATAGAAATCAGAAAACAGACCATTAGAATTTGCGCTGGTGGTGACTCTTGGAAAGTCATTGGTTGTTCCTTCTCCCGTCCATCGACCTAAAGAAGCATTTCTACGATTCACAAGATTTTGATTACGCTCATAATTACGAATCATATCATTGCCAATGGAGGCAAAAGTATACGAACTGAAATCCAGATTTTTGAATCTAAATCCGATATTGAGTCCCATGGTAACATCTGGTATAGGATCGCCAATGTCTACTCGATCTTCAGAATCAATTAGACCATCGTTATTTATATCCACGTAACGTAAATCGCCAGGCGCGGCATTCACCTGCGTAGCATGCGCATCTACTTCTGCCTGGCTTTGAAATATACCGTCGGTTTGTAATCCATAAAAATACCCAATAGGTTTACCTGCTTCCATACGGGAAGGTGGTAAACTTGTGCCTACACCAAAATTGCCAGCTTCTACAAAACTATTCTCTCCTGATACCTCAATAACCTCATTTTTTAATACAGTCATATTAAAGCTTGCATTGAATTCAAAATCTTCAGAAAAGTTATCATTAAATGCTATTGCAAATTCATATCCCTTGTTTTCAATAGTTCCTGCATTCACAAAAGGAACTGCGGATCCGGGAGCCTGTACGCCGAGAATACCAGCCACAGGGGTTTGAAGTAATAGGTCTTCTGTACGTCTTACAAAATAATCAAAAGTTATGTCAAATTTGTTTTTCCAAAATTTTGCATCGAATCCTATATCTAGTGTCTTTTGTAATTCCCATTTAATCTCAGGATTTGAAAGCGCCCCGATAGCTTTGCCATCAACAACCTCTCCGTTAATTACATAACGCCCCTGACCATTTAATAACGAAACAAATCGATAATCCTCAATTCTATCATTACCAATAATTCCATAACTACCTCTTAATTTTAAAAAGTTCAAATAGTTGTTTTCTGCAAGGAAAGCTTCATCAGACACTACCCATCCTACAGATGCCGAAGGAAAATATCCAAACTTATTTTTGGGGCCAAACTTCGTAGACCCATCTCTTCTTATAACTGCAGATAGTAAATATTTCCCTTTATAGCTATATTGCAATCTCGAAAAATAGGATAATAACCGCGCATCAAATTCATCTCCCCCATTAACATACCTATCGGCAATATCAACAGCATTCGCTATAGATGCATTATCAAAAGAATTTCCAGGAATTTCAAATCCGGTTAATTCATTAAATAAACCTGTGGTTTGAAAAACGGACATTCCTAAAAGTACCTTTATATCATGATCCTCTTTTATCACTGTTTCATATTTTAAAAAATTATCCCACGTATAATCTCTAAAATAATTATCTGTTTCTGTGACTCTGTTTCTATCAATGTTAAAAACCTTACCGGATCCATAGAAGACCTCTGGAGCAAAGGTTATACTCTCTACATCTGCATAATTCGCTTGAAATCTGGTTTCTGCCGTAAAATCATTGAAAAACTTATATTGTAGGCCAATAGTTGCAGCAATTTTATTCACCTGACTGTCATTGAATGTATTTTCTATTTGAGCTAAAGGATTAATTACTTCATTCCCCAATCCTTCGGCAATTGTAAAATCTCCATTTTGGTCGTAAACTGATAAGATGGGCGTCATGTTAAGTGCATTAAATAGTACCGATCCTAAAGCATTTTCTGGAAGTGTTTTTCTATTTGTTCTGGTAAAAATTCCAGTAGTTGTCAACTTCAAATTTTCAGTGATCTGAAACCCATAGTTTAATCTTGCGGTTAAACGATCAAATCCGGCTTTTCCTCTTCCTACAATACCATCCTGAGTAAGGTAGGATAAACCGCCTGAGTAAGTAGACTTTTTAGTACCACCTGAAGCGTTTAAATTCACACTTGAAATTGCAGCTGTTTTAAACACTTCATCCTGCCAGTCTGTACCTTCTCCTAATAGAGAGATATTAGAAAATTGAGGGGAACCACCTCCAGCGGTAAACGATTCATTTATTATAAGTCCATATTCGGTAGCGTTGAGTACCGGTATCTTTCGGGTAGTTTCCTGAAAACCAGCATAGGAATCAAACTCAAACTTCAGCTCCTGATCTCTACGTCCCGTTTTGGTAGTTATCAAAATAACCCCATTAGCTGCTCGCACACCATAAATACCAGCTGTAGCATCTTTTAATACATTAATACTTTCTATATCATTTGGGTTCAAAACGCTCAGATCTTCTATCACGTTACCATCAACCAAAATCAACGGACGGTTATCACCATTCGTAGAAACTCCTCGAATGGAAATTGTTGCGTTGCTTCCCGGTGCTCCGGATTGTGAAGTAATATTTACCCCTGCGACTTGTCCTTGTAGTGCCTGTTCGACCTGAACTACATTTAATTTTTCAATAGTCTCTGAGGAAACAATTGAGACTGCCCCGGTAATTTCTTTTTTAGTTTGTGTACCATAACCAATAACAACAACTTGTTCAAGAGATTCGCTATCCTCCTCCAAAATAACATTAATAGTAGTATTGTTACCAACGGTAATTTCTTTACTAGCAAAGCCTAAGTAAGAAAAAATCAGAATGTCTCCTCTGGAAATATTACCAATACTATAATTTCCATCAAAGTCGGTAACCTCCCCTTTATTTGTGTTCTTGACTATAATATTTACTCCTGGTAAATTTAATCCATCGTTATCCTTTACATTTCCCTGTACTTGAATTTCCTGTGCGTAGGAGAACGTTGTTAGAAACACAGCTAATAAGAAGTATATAACTTTCATAAATAGTATTATTTGATTACTCAAATGTATATACAATGATTAAGAAACTGTTAAAAACCACCACAACAAAAAATCAACACTAGTGAATAAATATCAAATAATTATGATAAAATTTATCATAATCGCTGTATTTGCTTAAAAAAATAGCTATTTTAAACTGTTAAAACTAGACAGAATCATCCTGTTTGAGCGCAACTACAACGTTAGAGTATAGGTAATGTTGTGGTAAAATAAGATTATGATGTAGTGTTAAATATCTAAAATATAATTAACTAGACTTTCTTCGTGTTTTAGATCAAGTTTTTTTCTAAGTCTGTAACGTTTGATTTCTACACTTCTAACAGAGATATTCAATAAAGGTGCGATTTCTTTTGAAGACAGGTTCAATCTTAGGTAGGTGCAAAATCTTAAGTCATTTGGTGTTAACTTGTCGTGTTTAACTTTTAGCTTTTTTAAGAAATCCTTATCTACGTTATTAAAGGCTTCTTCAAAATGTCTCCAGTCATCTTTATTATTGAGGTTTCTATCAATTATTCGTTCTACATTGGTCAAACCGCTCCGTTCGGCTTCAGATTTTTGAAGTTCTTTTTTAATAGTATTCAGTATTTCGTTTTTCTTAATAATGTTCATGGTGGATGTAGCAAGTTCACGATTCTTACTTTCAACATCCTGCATAAGCTTTTCATTATTCAACTTCATGATTTCTCTTTCGCTCTCTAAGGCTTTTAACGCTAATTGTCTTTTATTATACTCTACTAATTTTTGTTTTTGTTTTGCGTAATAATTTTTGTAAGCTTTATGAGTAAGAAATAAAACTCCTATTAAAACCAAACTATACATGAAAATTGCGGTCATTGAAAAATACCATGGTCTGGCTATATTAAAGCTATAAGATGCAGTATTATCGGACAAAATATTTCCTGTCTTAGCTCTTACCTTAAAGGTATAACTACCAAATGGAAGGTTCTCAAAAGTAGTAGTTGAATTTGTGCTCCAACCACTCCAATGCTCATAAAACCCTTCTAGCTTATACTGAAATTTAGTAATTAAAAACTTGTCGTATTCCGGAACAGTATACGAAATCTTGAAAGTGTTACGCTGAGATTCAAAAGTTGGTTCTTCTTGTAACAATGAGATGGTCTCAAAGGCTGATCCTTTATTTTTACCTTCTATTTTATTTAAAAAAATGCTATACTTTTTAAAATTTATTCTGGACAATTCTATAATCATATAGCCATTTGTTGTTCCTAATAGATAGGAGTCCTGCTTTATATAGGTGATATTTTCAAAACCAAACATTTCTTTTCGAAGTGATCTCGGAATAGCTACTTCTATCAATTGCAATTTTTCTGAAAACTGATCATAAGAAATATAACCTAAATAATCGTCAGAAAAACTCCATAGCCCGCCAATATTATCAGTTATCAACTTACCTATATACTCTTTTTTGGTATCTGAATTTTTACTTATCAGATATTCTTGCTCGAAGATTTTTTTTTGTTTATTGTAAGAATAAATACCTGTTTCATGCGTATACAGAATATTCTCCTCAAACTTTAAAATGTTCGAATTCCTACCTTTTTCTATTGAAAAGTCTTCAACTATATCAATTATTTTTGAAAATTGATCATCCATAGTGAGTTTGAAGAGGCCTCTATACTCATGATTTACCCAAATCGTTTTATCCTCTACTTCAACATACCTTGCCGAATAATTAAATCCTTCAATCACATGTTTAAAACTCCAGCTATTACCTGTTTTTTCTAAAATACTCAATCCGCTATAGGTTCCCTGTAACAAATTGTTTGGCTGCCCAGGTATGGTTTTAAAATTCCATGCTCCCGTAATCTCAGATACTAACTCAGATTCGTTTTTATCAATGATAAAAGTGCCTGAATCATGACCGCAAAACAAGGTGTCATCATATACAAAAAGACTCCAAACTTGTCCGTTCGTACCTTTAACAAATTGAAAAGTATCCTCAGTATCAACTTTTTTATAAAATAAGCCTTGATTGGTACCCAAATACAAATGGTCGTTAAAAATAACTGAAGCATATACAGTCCCTAAATTCCCTTTTTCATCATTAAAGAGTGTAATTGGTGATGTAATATTTATACAATTGATCCCATTATCAAGACCTATCCAAACATTCCTTTCGATATCTTCATAAACAGATAATACCGTATTATTGCTCAACCCTTTGTTCTGGTCAATTTGATATAAAACATCTCCCGTTGATGAAAGATAAATTATGCCTTTGGAGATTGTTCCTAAAACTAAATTTTCATTTTTAAGCTGTATTCCACTATATATCTTTGATCCCCGTAACACTTCATCTGCTGCAATAGCCCACTTGCTAAAACTATCTGGGGTATATCTATAGAAACCGTTATTACTCGTCAGTATTAAAAGATTATTTTGAGTACCTGAAATACTTACAACTTTATCATTTGCCAATACTTGAGAATTAGTAACCAGAATGGGTTTACCCTTTTCTATTCTGAAAATACCTTTTACTAAATCCTGATAATAAATTATACCGTCAACATTAAATATACTACGTATCCCAGACTGCGAGTCAATGATTGTAATGTTTTGAGTAGTCGTATTATACATGTAAATCCTTTGGAGTGACTGAAAAAGCACCCAGTTATCCTGATATACGATGCCCCAAAACTGCTCATCTTCGATTAATTGATCCTTGATGGTATCACTAATGGATATATACTTTAATTTTCCTAAATCGTTTTTTTTCCAATAGCCAAAATTCATATAACAACCCGTGTATATACGGTCATCCACTACATTAACAGATCTCATCACAGTCCTGTTGGGTGTCGGATACAACGTCCAATCAGCCCCGTTAAACTCTAACAAGCCTTCGTTATTGGCGATATAAATATTCTTATTTGTAGCTTGAGATATGGACCAGTTTTGAGTTTCGCCTTCATAACTTTCGGGTAAATATTTCTCAATTGGCGGAAGTTCCTGCGCCATCGTGATTAACGATAGTAGGAACAAAAAGGAAAAATTTATTTTTTTTTGAACAGTCAATTATCTAAAATATACGTAGATAGCTATCACAATGACACATATTACAGCTCCTACTGTTTTGGTATACCTCCAAGGAGTAATATCCACTTCTTTGGTATACTGTTGTACATACGCTTCTTCTCTCGGATACAATTTACCAATTATTAACATGATAAGTATATTGACAACAAAAAGAATAGCCATTACGTGGAGAAAGTGAGGAAATGCACCTTTCAAAATAGTAGCATCCAGAATGACATATACCAAATATAAAGTTGCTCCTAGGACGATTGCAATTTTGGCTGCAATTGCAGGAACTCGTCTCGTCAAATAACCCACAATGATAATAGTAAGGATTGGTATGCTATAACATCCGTTAACTTGCTGTAAATACCCAAATAATCCATCGGGTGCATTTGCGATTAATGGGGCGATTCCGATTGCCAGAATAGCTAATCCAACACCGAATAATTTTCCTGCTTTGACAGTTTGCTTCTCTGTAGCCTGTTTATTTATGTACTGTTTATAAAGATCTACTCCAAAGAGTGTCACAGAACTGTTTAATGCACTGTTAAAAGAACTTAAAATAGCACCGAATAAAACGGCAGCAAAAAAGCCGACTAACGATAACGGCAGTACTTTACTCACTAAGGTAGGATATGCTTCATCAGCATTGGTTAAGGTTGCTCCAAACATGTGAAAGGCAATAATCCCCGGTAATACTACGATAATAGGTCCCAATATTTTTATAAACGAAGCTAGTAATAACCCTTTCTGTCCTTCTTTTAAATTTTTAGCACCTAAAGCTCTTTGTATGATAGCCTGATTAGTACCCCAGTAAAACAATTGAACGAGCATCATTCCCGTGAATATCGTAGCAAAGGGAACTGAAGAATTATCACTGCCTAATACTTTAAATTTTTCAGGGTTAGTACTCATGATAATTTCAACTCCTTCAGTGATGCTTCCATTTCCTATTTCTAACAAGCCAAATACCGGTATCATAATACCCCCAACAAGAAGCCCTACGGCATTAAGTGTATCAGAAACAGCGACCGCTTTTAAACCTCCAAATATGGCGTATATAGATCCTATGACCCCAATTCCTACGACGCATACCCAAATAGAAGCCCCTTTAGATATATCTAACATGCCTGGTAAATCAAACATGGTACTAATCGCTAAGGATCCTGAGTATAACACAATAGGTAATAACACCACAACATATCCCGTTAAAAACAATCCTGATGTGATCGCTTTTGTTGTAGTATCATATCTTCTCTCCAGAAATTGAGGAACTGTGGTAATACCACCCTTTAGGTATCTTGGTAATAAAAAAATTGCAGTAATAACCATAGCTACCGCTGCCAACGTTTCCCAAGCCATCACCAATATCCCTTCTGCAAAGGATTGGCCATTGAGACCCACTATTTGCTCTGTTGATAAATTAGTCAATAATAAAGATCCTGCAATTACCACAGCTGTTAAACTACGACCGCCTAGAAAAAAGCCATCTGATGAGGTTTCATCTGTTTTTAAGGTAGCAACATAGGAGATAATAGCAACCAAAAGAGTAAATGCCACGAAGGAAATAATAACCATGTTAAAATTTTAATAATTATATAATCCTTAAAACTATTGTTATTATGTATTAAACCCTTAAAAATAAACTAAAAAACTACGGTTGTATAGTTTTTGTATAGGTATTTATAGCATTTTCTGCTTAGAAGATATTTATAACTTGATAATTGTTCTTCCTTAGATAAGTCTTTTAATATACAATTATTAAAAAGGACAACGAAATTTTAAGGAAGTAACTATATTCTTCCAAATTACTTATAATTTAGAATTGAATTACTAACTAGGACTAAACAATTCTTCAAAAGTAAAACGCATTGACAACTAATAAAGGAACAGTTTGAATTTTCTAAAAAAAAACCATAATTAAGCATTATGGTCTTTCTATAGTTTGTTTATGACAAATGTTATTGCTCCTCCAAACGTTTAATCATATCTTTCATTTCCTGAATTTCTTTTCTTTGAGCTTTGATGATATCCTCTGCTAATTTTTTAACTTCCGGATCTTGAATATCGGCACGTTCACTGGTCAAAATGGCTATTGAGTGATGCGGTATCATCGCTCTCATCCACAATATATCACCGATGATGGGCTTTTGTGCTCGTACTAACCCTAAGGCTCCTACAAAGAGAAGGATACTACCTGCAATAATGGCTATGTTTTTTTTCTTATTTTGATACATACTGCGCATCGCCACAAACATAATGATTGCCATAGCTGAAATACCTAAACAACTCATATAAAATCTAGTAAGGCTAAAATAGACATGGTCGATTGCATAGGTGTTTAGATACATCGTTATATACATCGCGATAAAGGATGCGGCGAGCATCAAAATAAATTTTGTGTAATTGTTGTTACTCATTTTACTGTTTGTTTCTTTGTGTGAATTCATTGTTTTCTGATTTTATAATTATTAATATTTAAGCCTTATTTTAATTTTTAATCGTACTATTTATATAAATATTGTCGTATGTAGTGAACAATATCTCAATTCTAAAATAACCATATCATAAGTAATTATTTATGTTATAACCTCTTCCCATTGCCAACCGTCTTGTACAATTAGCGATTGAAATACCCTTTGGTTTTTACGTAGTGTTTCATTTAGATCAATTCTTTCATTGTTGTCAACTATGAGTCCTTCTGCTGCCAACAGTTCATGGGGTGTATCTTTGCTTAGCGTTTTCCCGATTTTTACTCTAGTTACCTCTTTGATTACATCTACATAATTATTCAATGCAGAATGCATGGACAACAGATCATTTTTATTTAATGTTATATCTTTTCTTATATAATTTTCAAAAAGAAGAATAACTTCATTTAAAACTGCTATCTGGATTATAATAGCATTATCACTTTTGCTATTATGGAAAAAATGAATTATAGGATAAGCCCTGTGATTTTGATTATGCTCAACCAAATCATCTGACAGGCTAAACAATTGAAACTTCAAAAAATCAAAATTTTCACCGTTCCACCCATTTAAAATAATTTTTTGTGGACTTGGTCCTAAACCACTTATATTGATACCCAATTTTCGTTGCTTTTTGACAGCACCCAGAACCGGTATAAAGTACGTTACCGACATGGTTATCAGAACAAACCCAGTAAAAGCATACACATTCGTAATTATTCGCCATATAACGGTGGATCCCACAAAATCTCCTATTCCTAACGTGGATAATACAAAACCAGAATAATAAATTTTTTCCCAAATGTTTGCAGGTACTTTAGTGCTAGCATTAATTACAGAATCATCTTGAGCTATTAACACTAAACTAAAACTACAATTCAACAAACCAATCCAAACCAATACTATAAGTACAAGTAATAGATAGCCAATGTGAGTCAACAAATTTGATCTTCCTTCATTGCCACAACTACGTAAGGCTAAATTCCATACACAATGAGAGAGTCTACTTGTTAACCAACCACCACCTTTCATAGTGAGCGTTGTCATTACCATATCACTAACGACCACTATATAGATAAAAATGCCAAAGCTCAATAAAAAATAATTCATAAAATATCAATTTGATGTATGAAAAATATGGATGCAACTCGTCAAATTTCTTACGTGTATTTTCTTAGTTAATTTTAGCCAAACAATTTTAATTCTTCAATTGTTAATAATTTTTTCAATCTCACTAACTTCTAAAGGCTCAGATTCAAATTTGCATTTTTAATCCTGAATAGTTACCAGCTCAAGGTTTACTATTACATTTCCTCGACCCTTAGTCATAACGAATTTTATTCTAAACTATCCTGTAATTTATTCATGTAAATAATCAGTCTTTTTTTGTCATTAGTTGTAAGCACTGCATCACCATGAATAAATGTATAGGACTCAAGTGGCATCTCGTTATTTTTAACTTGTTTTATTATTGAACGTAACTTGCTCTTCTTTCTTCTGTCCGAATAGTGCCCCCATTCATTAAAATTTAATTCAGATTTTCCTTCTTTGATATGAGTTTCAAGAAACCAAGCAATTGGTTGTAGGTTACTATACCAAGGATAATAAGTATTGTTGCTATGACAGTCATAACAGCTAACCTCTAACCTGCGTTGAATCGTATCTGGCACCTCATATACATTCCTAAAATCTGTAAGTGGATTACCTTCAATTTGATTGCGCTCTGTGGGTATAAATTGAATACCCACGAGCGCTGTAACTATAATAATTGCTATAATTTTAATAGCTTTCATTTAATTAATTTCCCTCTGTATTTTACCACACTTCAACATTGAACTACCATAGTAAGGGTTGCGTACTTCTTTGTTCATACTTAACCAAGTACTACCCCCATCATACATTGGACAAAACTGCTCGTACAAAATGTTTGTTGTACCAGTTATAGTGACCAAATCGGTTACATCTTTACTTAATGTTTTGAAATGTTCACGTTGATGCTTGATATCACTATCCGATATATGTTCTGCGTGTTCTACGGCATCCTCTATGATTTCCTTTAATTCCGTTTGTTGAGCATCCGTATATTTTGAGACATCTAAATTCTTAAAACTCTCGGCCAATGTTACTCCGAGCTCTTTTGCTTTTTCATTATTATCTCCTACTAATGCGTCTTTGAGGTTAAAATAATCTTTCAAAACAATCTCTGCATCACCACTTTGATTGGTGTACATCGCCATTTCTTTCTTATCTGCATCCTGATGTTCGTTCGTACGCTCATGATTCATTTCTGAATGATTTTCTTGATCCTTATTTAGATCTTGTTTAGCGTCTTTACAAGAAATTGTAAAAGTGGCTATTGCGATTGATAAAATTCCTGTTGTAATCTTTGAGTTTTTCATTTTTATTGTATTTACTGATTATTATTTTTATTATTGTGTAATTATGATTTTAAAATCTGATCGATACTCCACCGCCGGCGCCATATCGATTATCGTAACTTGCCATTAATGATAAATTTTTAGACAGCATATATTCTGCCCCAGCATTCCACACCGTTTCTGAAATAAAATCTTTATTTCCTGGGAGATTATTGATGAATCCTAAATCTAATTGATACTCGTAATATCCAAAAACAGATAGTTTTGGAAATAACATGATGCTTCTACCCAATGCAATTCTAGGTCTTAATTGATTATCAATTCGTACATCCAGATCAAACAAATAGGGCGTTAGATAACGAACTCCTACGATCGCCGTCGTTTCAAATTGATCCAGACTATCAGGCATTTCATTTTCTGTATTTACACCTCCAAAAATGCGCAGATAATCATGGAAGTATCTTTCATATGTTATTTCAGCTTCTAAATTCTCATTCCAACCATATTCAAACGTAGCGTTAAACTGGTTTCTAATATTTGATGTAATCAAATTAACACCGGTTGTATGGGATGCAACATCCACCATTCCCCAAGAATACCACTGGTTGGTTTCATCAATAAGACTTTGCACCGGATATTCATTCATTCTAGGATCTCTAGGCGTATCATAGCTCATAACACGCGCCATACCTCCCATCATATGATAGAGAATATGGCAGTGAAAAAACCAATCTCCTACTTCATCTCCATAGAATTCTATTATCACCTTCTGCATTGGTGGCACATTTACCGTATGCTTAACCGGTGAATATGCTCCATTCTCATTAATAACTCTAAAAAAGTGACCGTGCAAGTGCATAGGATGGTGCATCATGGTCAGATTATTGAATGTTATGCGTGTAATCTCATTTCCCTTTATCTTTATCTTATCAGTTTCTGATAGTGGCACCCCATTCATACTCCAGATATAACGATTCATATTACCTGTTAGATTTAATAAAATATCATTTACAGGAATAGAAGCATCATACTGCGTTTTTCGAGGGGATTTAAGATAGTCATAGTTGTATTCAGAAAACATACCCTTTTCCTGCATATCCTCCATTCCCTCCATTTGAGTATCCTTAGTATTTGTATCTTTCCCTTTGGAGTGGTGCATCTTTGAATGATCCATCTCCATAGAATCTTGAACATTTTTCTTTTTGGTAAGTGTATCGTTAGTTTCATCCTTTTCTGGCATTTGGGTAGGATTCATTTTTGAATGATCCATCTGCATACCATATTCTTGTTTTAATTGAAATCGTTCATCTTTATCGGGTTGAAATTTTAAAGCATGCGCTCCCATCTTCATATCCATTTTTGCCATCTTTTGCATCATTTCAATTTTATCCGGTTTTGGAATATCGATAGCTGGCAATACTTTACCACTACCAATAAAAGCAGAGGCCTGACCGGATCCATCTTGTGCCGTAATTCTAAATTCTATCGTTCCCTCATCGGGAACTGTTATGATAAAATCATAGGTTTCGGCAACAGCTATAAAAGTTTTATGTCTTTCAATTGGAATAACATCTACTCCGTCTGACGACACAAGTACCGGAGAACCACCACCAAAAGTCATCCAAAAAGAGGTGGATGCCGCACCATCTATAATTCGAAGGCGTACTTTTTCACCAGGTTTGAAGTTGGGATACTCTATTCGTTCTTCTCCATTTATTAAAAAAGCAGGATAATACACATCCGCTATATCGGCCCCTTCCATGCGCTGTTTCCAAAAATTGAGTTGCGCTCCAAAAGCTCCCTTACCAATCACCTGATTAAGCGGTGTTGCAGTTCCTTTTTTGATACCATACCATTCATTACCTCTTTTTAAATTACGAAGAACATTCATCGGTTTTTCGTTGGTCCAATCAGACAACATTAAAACTAATTCTTTATCATACTCCAAGGTTTGCTCTTTGGGTTGTATGACAATAGAACCGTAGACTCCGCTTTGTTCCTGCAGCATTGTATGCGAATGATACCAATAGGTCCCAGATTGTCTTATAGGAAACTCATATGTAAATGTATGCCCCGGTTCAATCGGCGGTGTTGTTAAGTAAGGAACTCCGTCATAAAAATTAGGTAATAATAGTCCATGCCAGTGAATCGAAGTTTCTACACTCATCTCATTTTTTACATGAATAACTGCATATTCACCTTCGGTAAACTCCAAAACAGGACCTGGAATACTCCTGTTTATTGTCATACCTTTAACCTGCTTTCCTGCCTTATTTACAGCCATCTCATTCAATGTTAAGCTGTACTCTTTTACTGGTAAATTATTTACATTGCCCTCTGTGATTAGTATCTCCTGTGCAAATGTGCCAACTGTGGTACATACGAAAAATAGCATCATCACTTTTTTTATTTCTATTTTAATATTCTTCATCATATACTTATCAATTACATGTTTTAACAACGCTAGTATTTTATAGTAGTTTTTATTTTATACAAACTACCTTAGTACTTGATTCAGATGTAGGGCAAAATCAAAATGAATAGATTTTTTTGTTACTTATGGTTCTTTTTTAATTTTATTTAAAAGCTATTAAACTTGTTTTATATAATTCCTGAAAAGAGTAATTACAAATTCATGCTAGCCCCTTCTTGGACCAGACAAATCTTTACTCTTTGAGAGCTATTCTCTCAGTTCTTTTTAGCTGAAACTCTTTTTTCCAGCTATACAGTACCGGGACAATAAAATAGGAGGTGATATCGATTACCATCCCACCAAAAATCGGAATGGCCATCGGGATCATAATATCACTTCCCTTACCGGTAGACGTTAGTACGGGCAGTAATGCCAAGGTAGTGGTTACTGTAGTCATAAGACATGGACGTATTCTTTTTTCGGCAGCTTCTAAGGCAGCACGTCTTATCTGCTTTACATCCCGTGGTTGCTCTCGGTCAAATGTTTGTGTAAGATAGGTTGCCATCACGACCCCATCATCTGTAGCAATACCAAACAGTGCAATGAATCCAACCCATACAGCGACGCTCAAATTAATAGTTTTTATATTAAAGAGTTCTCGCATATTTTCACCGAAAAGACTGAAATTGAAAAACCAATCTTGTCCATAGAGCCAGATCATAATAAAACCACCTGCAAAAGCCACCGTGATTCCGGTAAAAACCATGAGAGAGGTTGACACCGATTTGAACTGGAAATAAAGAATTAAGAAAATGATAGCCAACGCTAATGGTACCACCACCGAAAGTGTTTTTTCGGCACGTAGTTGATTTTCATAGGTACCTGTAAACTGATAACTAATTCCTTTAGGAACTTTGAGTGCTCCAGAATTTATTCTATCCTGAATCAAAGCTTGGGAATTCTCAACCACATCCACCTCTGCAAAACCATCCAGTTTATCAAAGAGTACATACCCCACCAAAAAGGTATCTTCACTCTTAATAACTTGTGGGCCTTGCTCATAACGAATTTCGACAAGTTCACCCAAAGGTATCGGACTTCCATTTTCTACCGGAACATAAATATTTTTGAGATCTTCGGGGGTACTGCGAAGTTCTCTTGGATAGCGTACACGTACCCCGTAGCGTTCACGTCCCTCTACAGTTTGCGTGAGGCTCATGCCACCAACGGCCACTTGCAAAATTTCTTGTACATCGGTAATTGATGCTCCATAGCGTGCTAGTTGATCACGCTTTATATCTATAAGTAAGTAGGGTTTTCCTACGATACGGTCTGCAAAGACTGCTTGTTTCTTTACCCCTTCTACCTTTTTCAGAATTTCTTCCAGTTGTAAACCAAAAGCTTCTATTTTGGCCAGATCTTGCCCTTTTACCTTGATGCCCATCGGAGCTCTCATACCGGTTTGTAACATTACCAATCTGGTTTCGATGGGCTGTAATTTGGGAGCTGAAGTGACACCGGGTAATTTTGTGACTTTTACGATTTCATTCCAAATATCATTTGGAGTTTTAATCTCCGGTCGCCAGTTTCGGTAGAATTCACCCTCATCATCTGCTATTAATTGTTCTTTATGAATAGTAAAAGGACTTACTACTTTTGAGTTATCATATGCTCCGGCATTCTCTTCTGTTTCGGCATTTGGATTATTCGTATACCTCCCATCTTTCAGTAGAAACCATCCATCTTCATTCACCTTATATCGCTGCTCCTCACCCTGTGCATTCTGCATGTATTCTGACTTGTATTGAATGACATTTTCATACATAGAAAGCGGTGCAGGATCAAGCGCTGATTCGGTTCGACCTGCCTTTCCAACTACCGTTTCTATCTCCGGAATCGTAGCAACTGCCATATCCAGTTGTTGTAATACACGTTTATTTTCTTCAACTCCGGCATGCGGAAGTGAGGTTGGCATCAATAGAAAAGAGCCTTCGTTGAGTGAGGGCATAAATTCTTTTCCCGTGTTTTGCATGATGATTGCTCCCAATATCAGAATGGTTGCCGGTATGATTAGAAATACGAATTTATGTTGCAAAGCCCACTTTAATATTCGGCCGTAGTAGATCCTTAAGAGCGAAAAAATTCCTAATAGCCCAAAACAGATTATTGCCACAAAAATGAGATTTATCAAAATACTGCGATCAAAACCAAGGGGTCGCCAGTATACTCCCAGTAACAATACAATTGTGAGAGCTGAAATAACAATGTTTATCAGATTCGTTTGCTTTCGCGAAAGCGATCCTTTTGAACTCAAGATACCAGTGACTCCAAAAGCGATTAGAATACCTCCTAGCCAGTAGCCGTAGATTAGACTTAAAACTCCTGCAAGCATTAATACGCCGTTGACAATATATTGAAAGGAAGTCTTGATTTTTCTCTTCTTAAATAAGTAAGCTGCAATCGGCGGAATTAGAAAAAGGGCAATTACCAGAGATGCCGACAGCGCCATAGTTTTAGTAAAGGCTAAGGGTCTGAATAATTTTCCTTCGGCACCTATCATGGTAAATACAGGTACAAAACTGATGATAGTCGTTAATACGGCTGTTAAGATAGCTCCGGAAACTTCGGCAGTTGCATTGTACACAATCTCATTGGTTGACAGATCAGGATTACGATCAGGGTCTTCCAGATGTCGTATCATGTTCTCTGCCAGAATAACACCGACATCCACCATCGTACCAATAGCTATGGCAATTCCAGACAAGGCAACGATGTTTGCATCTACATTAAAAAGCTTCATTGTTATAAAAACCATCAACACAGCTACCGGCAAAAGTCCCGAAATAAGAATAGAAGCCCTTATGTTAAATACCATGATAATAATCACTAAAACAGTAATGAGAATCTCCAAGGTAAGTGCCTCACTAAGCGTTCCTAAAGTTTCGTTTATAAGTTCTGTACGATCATAAAATGGAACAATGGTAAGTTGTGAGGTACGTCCGTCAGACAAAGTTTTAGCAGGTAACCCACCTTTTAACTCATCGATTTTTTCCTTTACGTTATTGATTACTTCCATTGGATTGGCTCCGTAACGAGCTACCACCACACCACCTACTACTTCTGCACCCTCCTTATCAAGTATTCCGCGTCGGGTGGCAGGTCCCAACACTACATTAGCCACATCCTTAATTCTAAGGGACGTAAAATTTTCTGAAGATACTACAGCGTTCTCTATATCCGATATAGACTTTATATACCCTAAGCCCCGCACTAAATACTCGGCTTGATTAATTTCTAAGGTTTGCGCGCCAATATCCTGATTACTTTGTTTGACTGCTTTGACAATATCGGTAAGTCCGATATTATATTGGCGCATTAATTCAGGATTGACATCCACCTGATATTCTTGTACATACCCCCCTATGGATGCCACTTCTGATACACCACTCGCACCGGATAATGCATACTTCACATAGTAATCCTGAATGCTACGCAATTCGTGTAAGTCCCATCCTCCGGTTACATTTCCGTCTGTATCTCGACCTTCTAAAGTATACCAATAAATCTGCCCTAAACCAGTAGCATCGGGACCAAGAGATGGATTCACTCCTTGCGGCAGTAGATTAGAAGGTAATGAATTCAACTTTTCAAGAATACGGCTACGGGACCAGTAAAATTCTATATCCTCCTCAAAAATGACATAAATACTGGAAAAACCGAACATCGAAGAACTTCGAATCGTTTTTACTCCGGGAATTCCCAGCAATGAGGTGGTCAAGGGATACGTAATTTGATTTTCTATGTCTTGCGGAGATTGACCTTCCCATTTTGTAAATACAATTTGTTGATTTTCACCAATATCCGGAATAGCGTCTACAGCGACGGGATTTGATGGTAAAAAGCCGGTATCCCAACCAAATGGAGCATGTACAAGTCCCCAACCAATAAATAAGATCAGTGTAAGAAATGCAACAAGCTTGTTTTCGATTAAAAATTTAATAGCTTTATTAAGCATAGCATTAGATAGTTAAATGTTATAAACATAGTACAGTTTATGAAATAAAAACTGCACCCGCATGGATCCAAAAAATTTAAGTTTTTGAACCTACTGGATAACTATTTAAAAATCAAATAAGAAAGATCTGATGAAGGATATGCAGATCTTGTGCTCCCCATGCCCGCCTGTAATCAGGTTTTGTCAAAGTATGGCTATCAACCGCATCAAAAAGAAGTGAATAGGAATAAAAAAATGCTGCAACAAAAGTTTGTTGCTCAAAAGCTAATGAATCAAAAGAGGTGTTTAATTCATCTTGTCCCTCTACCAAAAGTTGAGTATCAGAACAACACGTGTTTTGCGAGATTAAAGGAGATTCACAATCCAAAGATCCATGAATCATATCCATCCCACAAGATTTGGCTTTTTGAACAAATGAAAAATCTACTATGGTATCCCCACAAAAGTGCATATCAACAGTGAATGACATAGTAGTCCCTAGCACTATACATGCCATGAAAGCTGCCATAAATTTGTTGAATAGACTTCTCATTACCTACAAAAGTACATAATATTGTGAAATCAATACATAATTAAACTCCCAAATTTCGCATGGATAGCGTTAATCGTGTTAAATCTTTTATAAAGTACGTAAACATATATACTGGTTTACTTCTTTCTAATTCTTTAACTTCAACCACTAATTAGTACAGTATATTTGAAAAATCATAGTATCATATGACCGTTTAGAATACTCAATTGTACCTCATACTTAAAGACATTACAATACATGTACTTTGAAATTGTAACTATGAAGTGTGAATAATGCTACCGGTTACCATAATTTTCAAGTATGATATTTTTATCATCCAATACTAAATCTTTTAGTTATATTTCGCCTCTCTAATAGAACAGTAACTATACATTAAAAACCTAATTCCTAACGAATCTTCTCTATGGAAGAAAGTATACTAAAGTCTAGGGAATCACTAGAAAACATTTATCGAGAAAAACTTCTACCGGTTTTTAACCAGCGGCTAGAGATGCATCATACTATTATATTGAGCATTCAGGAGGTTCAAAAAGTGTTGCAATCCAAGACTTTTACAGCTTCTGAAAAGAAAGATGCGCTCAAAAGTTTCATAGCTTATAAGAAAGATCTAAATAAATACATAGAGAACTATTTCACACCCCATAAGTATACGATTTCCAATCACCCATTTCAAGAATATCATGCAGTTCTCGATCAATATCTTGAAACATTGGAAGAAACGGTTAGCAGAGTTCAGGATAGCGCGCGCTTTTATCCAGATACCACAGATACAAGAACTATAAAATTCAAAAAATACACTAAGCGAACAGCCTTTAAGTTAAGTAAACTTCCTGTTCGCTTTGCCAACATTTTTAGACGATTATTCAAAAAAACTGAAAAACCAATTCATTATTGGAAGCAAACAATTCCTTTAAAAAACCTTACTCAATTTTATTTTAAATCTGAGTTTACACACAGACTCCTGCCGCTGGTTAATGAAGCTTATAAAGAAATTACTGCGGTAACAAACATGTATTGGTCTATAGACTACGAAATTGATAAAAAAATTAATTCCTTTCTAGAAGGAAATGAGAGTTTTGATGTATCCTCACTCTCTATAGCCTCCTTAGAATTAAGGGTACGGATAACTGACAAAATTGAAGCGCTGAGTAAAAAGGTCGATGCTATTTTTAATGAAGTTTTTACCTTATACAAGGATGCTATCTCTAAAGCTGATACAGTTGAGTTGTCCAAAAACGAATTTAGCCCTCAAAAGTTAAGTGAAAGACAAAAGCAAACAGAGCTGTTATTACTCAAAAATGAACAGCGCTGGGACAGTACCTATGAAGTGCTAAAAGACGATTGGGGACTGGATAATGAAATCTACAGTATAGTTTTTACCATATTGTCTGATTATTATAGTGCTAAAAAACAAATCGCTGATCGCGCGGTTTTAATCTCTACACATCTCAATACTATAGTTGCGTATTTAAACGTAATTAAAAACAGAATTTTAGAAACTGACAAAGGTTCGGAGCTCAAAGTAATGATCAAGGACGAAATTGAGACGATACGCAAAAAATTCATTCCGAAAATCATAGTTGATTCTACTACTTTCATCTCATCACAAGATCTCCCAGTAGTGCTAACAAATTTTGAGTCGGCAATACAAGAGCAGCTTAAAAACGTTTCGCAAAAGCGAGCAATCAGTACGGATAGTGATTACTTGACACCTACCAAAGCATCAGATATAAATTACACCTCGCCTTCTGAACTAATTAATTATGAAAGTTGGCCGTTATTTTCTAAAAAAATAAATACCGCAAAGATTGATATGTCAGTTCGTATTAATGAGGTGGTAGAAACCATTGAAGCTTTTGGTCAGATTATTGAATTTAATCTGGAATCAGCTTTATCATTGTTTGATGAAAAATCTATTGGAGATGATCCTAAGACAGTAGCAGTTGACGGAATACAAAGAAGTCTTGATAAAATAACAACTTTAAAACAATCAGTACTCGAATGGGAAACTACTAACCATCAAATACTATATCCTGGAATAGATGATTTTATTAAAAACAGTATAGCGCTTACCGAGACAGAGAACATTTATAATATACGACTAACAATTGCCAAGGCTAAATCTGTTGAAAAAAGTAAAGCGCTCAAACAAAAGGTTGTAACAACCATCAAAAACTTTATACCCATTGCACTCGCTACGCTACGGTCAACATGGGTCAAGTCCAAAGGTACTATACAAGGTTTTTTATTGCGAACCGGGATTTATAAACCTGCAACGTCCATATCAAAGGATCTTTCTGAATTTTTGAAAGAAGAAAAAGAAGCTCTGGAACAGTTACCTTTTGTCTATAAACGATTGTTTCATTCGGAAACTTTTACAAACGAGGATCTTTTTGTGGGTAGAACACAAGATTTGGCTACCCTTAACACAGCGCTTGAATCCTGGAAACGTAATCGTTACGCAACGGTTATTATTTCCGGAGAACGAGGATCTGGTAAAACTTCGTTGCTACATTCATTCATCAATACAATTCCTAAAGCGACTAAAACCTATTTATTAGCGCCAAAAGACACCTTATATACAACGCAAGAATTTTTTGCCTTTTTAAATCAATCTTTTGGACAGCAATATCAAACTTTTGAGGAGTGGGTCACATATTTCAATTCGGGTAGTAAGAAAGTTGTAGTTTTAGAGAATATTCAATTTTTATTTGTCAGAAAAGTCAATGGCTTTGCAGTACTACACCAAATTTCCGAACTCCTATACGCTACGCATGCTTCAGTATTATGGATACTTACTTGTTCAAAATATTCCTATCAATACCTCGATAAATCTTTACAAATTTCGGAGCATTTTCCCTATCGAATAGATATTGATGACATTGATAATGATACCATGACCCATGCTTTGTTGCAGCGGCATAAAAAAAGTGGCTACGATCTGTTATTTGAAGAACCTCCTAAAGAATACATGACTAAAAAATTATTGAAATCTAACGATAAAGACAAACAGCGAATGTTAAGAGAAGATTTCTTTAAGGATTTAAACAAAATTGCAAGAAGTAATTCTAAGATAGCATTCACCTATTGGTTACGCTCTACTACAACCGTATCAGACAACGTGATTACGTTGCGCTCGCTAAAAAGTATTGATGTAACCTTTCTTGAGAAATTAGCTTCTAATAAGCTCTTTATATTACATGCTATAGTTTTACAAGAAAAATTAAAAGCTGAGGAAATTGTTAGTTTATCAGGTTTTGATAGGCAAAAAGTATCTCGTATCATCAATTCTTTGTATGAAAATGGCTTATTGACACTAGATGAGGAGGGTTATTATAACATCAACATCTTGTTATACCGACAAATAACAACCCTCTTAAGGAGTAAAAACTTTATATACTAAAAACCATGATCAAAAATTTTTGGATCCTACTGTTAGTATTGGTGAGCCTGTTTGCTAGCGCGCAACAAATAGCACCTATACAAAAGGATAGCACGGTACGTGTAGACACCCTAAAAGTTATTGAGGTAGAAGGGACTACACAAGAAATTGCAGAAAAAGTAGAAAAAGAACTAATTGAAGATCTTACCCCCCCTCCTATTTGGAAATTCTTTTCTTTCAGTAAAATATTTTGGTCGTTATTGTTGGTCCTTATTGGATACCTTCTAATCCGTTTTATTGTCACAGTTCTCGAACGTTTTGCTGAAAAATTTACTACGCAACGTATTACTATCAAAGGCTTGATTCCTATCGTAAAAATCTTTGGATGGATTTTTGTCATGATACTTATTGTTATTGGTATTTTTCAACCCCCTGCTGCTACCGTGATCGCTGTCATGGCTTCCCTTGGTATTGCTATTGGATTTGCTGCTCAGGATATTCTTAAAAATGTTTTTGGCGGAGTGATGATTTTGTTAGATCGCCCTTTCAAAGTGGGTGATAAAATTGAGGTTGGTAGTTTTTATGGAGAGGTAATCGAAATAGGATTGAGATCGATTCGCATTATAACACCTGATGATTCTTTGGTAAGTATTCCTAATGGCGAGTTGATGAACAAATCTGTCTCAAATGCTAATAATGGAGAAGCTAATTGCCAGGTGGTAGCAGAAATTTATCTTCCGATTACGGTAAATACAAACCGCGTTAGACAAGTCGCTATAGAATCAGCCCAAGTATCAAAATATATTTATCTGAATAAACCTATTGCTGTATTATTTTTTAACGAAGTAAAGGAGAAACGATCCTATTTAAAAATGAGATTAAAAGCCTATGTTATCGATATTCGTTATGAGTTTGCTTTCAAAAGTGACATGACAGAGATTGTGATGAAACAGTTGTTAGAAGAAAAATTAATGGATCCTGAAGATTTAAATTAAATGTTTCTTATATCACCAGCTAGTCGGTAAAATCTTCATTCTTTTTGACTACTGGAGATGCAGAATCTTTAGCATATAGTTCATCAGCTAATATTTCTTCTTTATCTAATATTTGTATACCTTTTTGCATAACCAACGAATTGGGTAACGATATATTCTCACCCTTGTCTGTTTGCATAAAAAAGTAAAACCCGGTAATGTCTTGAACAATTCCCGTCCAGTCAAAATCTTTATCTAATATTCTAACCCTGTCCCCTATTCTAACAGGATGATTAAAAAACAAAATTACACTTGAGGTTAGATTGGAAAGTATGGACCACTGCGCAAAGAAACCAACGCCAAGTACTGCCAGAATTGAAGAAATAAAAACAGAAAATTGTTTAATATCCACGCCCCATATAATTGCCAAAATCGTTCCGGTAATCAGGTATGTTAATAAATATGCCAGATTAAAGATTACTTTTCTTCGATTTACCTCGATGGCCCGCACAAAGGTGAATTTTTTGATCGCTCTTTTAGTAATTATGATAATAGCTATCGACAAGCATATAAGTGCTAAAGTATACACCAATTCCTCTTTATAAATCATCAAATTCATGTGCAATTTTTTTAAAGTAAAAATAAATCATATTTCATTAAAATAGCAGCTAAAATAGATTAGGACAGTATTTTTATTTAAAATTTTAACTGTCTTTTTTCAAGAGAATGAAAAGCAGAAGAGGTCAATAAGAATACCCTCCTTTTACGCTGATTAATTAGCATTTCATAATACTGGGCACAATTGTGTTAGGAAATCAACATCCTGTTGATCCTAGGTAATTACACAATAAAAAAGTAGTTTACGAATGAAGTTGAATTATAATCAACTCTCAGTTAATATTTATTAGCAAAAAGTACTTGAGTAATCTAATTATAAAAATGGCAGCTCTACGATCCAGAGCTGCCAAAAATGATTTAAGTAATGGATGAGTATCCGTTTTAAAACAGTCCATGAGATATAGTGTACTCAAAACCTAGCTATTTACCAGCCATTAACCAAGTATCAATTTTTTGTTCAAGTAATTGAAGGGGAATACATCCTGTTTCCAACACTTGATTGTGAAACTCGCGAATATCAAATTTTTCACCAAGCAATTCTTCCGATTTTGCACGTAATTCTCTGATTTTTAATTGTCCAATTTTATAAGACAAGGCTTGACCTGGATTGGCCATATATCTTTCAATTTCACTTGTTATGCTGGCCTCGGATTCGGCTTCATTATCTAAAGAATATGCAATGGCTTGTTCTCTAGTCCAACCCTTAGCGTGTAAACCCGTATCTACTACTAATCTGACAGCTCTATGCATCTCTCCACTTAACATTCCGAAATACTGATAGGGATCCTTATACAATCCTAACTCTTTACCCATTGATTCGGTATATAATGCCCAACCCTCTCCGTAGGCACTATACCACAATGTTTTTCTAAAATCCGGAAGTTCATCATTTTCTTGTGCCAATGAAATTTGAAAATGATGTCCCGGGATGGCTTCATGTAAAAACAGATCTTCTTTATCGTATATATTATATTTTTCTACCTCTGGAATTGGTGTATAGAATATTCCTGGTCTGCTACCATCAATGGAGCCCGGATTGTAATTTGCCGCTGCTGATTTTTCTCTAAAAGGTTCGGTTCTTCTTACTTCGAATGCGGTTGTAGGTTGATTTCCGAAAAGTTTATCAATTTGTGGTTTCATAACTTGGTGAATACTATCATAAAACGCAATCACTTGAGAACGCTCTGTAAACGGCATTAAATCTTTGTTTGTTCGGACATGCATAAAAAAAGCTTTTAAATCTCCTTTAAAACCAACTTCTTCTTTAACAGCTTCCATTTCTGAACGAATTCTGGAAACTTCCTTCAGCCCTAGTTCATGAATTTCATCAGCTGCCATATTTGTAGTAGTATATTTTTTTACCTGATGCGCATAATACTCACTACCAAGTGGTGTGTCTGTAATGCCGCTGGACATTCTTCCGCTGCTCAAATAATCCCCATTCAAAAATGTTACCATTTCTTTATGTGCCGGTATGATTTTAGTTTCTACCATACTTCTATAAGCTTCGGTTAGTTCCTTTATCTCCTCTTTTGTAAAATTGTCTGGTATATTTTTTATAGGAGCGTAGTACAAATGTTCTTCAACAGGAAGCTCTGCTAATGCTTCAAATTGAGGAATTACTTTTACAATTAACGATTTGGGTAAAACGTATCCGGTTTCCATACCCTTCTTCATCATTTTTTTAGCTGAGTTGAGCCAAATGAGATATGCATCTACTCGAACTAACCAATCTTTATAATCCTGAACAGTTTTAAAAGGTTGCGCATTTGTTCCACCTGCATATTGATTGAAGTACAAATTAATAGACCACATCTGATCCAAAGGCATTAAATCGGTATTAAAAGTCATTGCCTCTAAATTAATGTTGCAATCCCACAACAACACAGCTTTACTCATTTTTTCTGTTTCAGTTAAATGAGAAGTGTCAATTTGAGTTAGAACTGTCTTATATTTTGTATAATAAGCTTTCTTTTTAGCCTTATACTCTTCTGATAAAACATTTGGAAACTTCGTATTAAATCTGCTATCACCTGCATTGGTTGCCATCATAGGATCCAACTCATAGCCTTCTTCATTATATTCTTTGAGAAGTGTTGAGAAATTAGTTTGCGATGATTCTTCCTTCTCAGTATTTTCATTTTTACATGAAAAAAGTATTACTGCGGTACATAATAAAATTAATTTGTTCATTCTATATATTTTATGAATCTAATTGTAAGTGTCCGGTGAAAATAAACTTAAAATTTTAAAATCCGATAATTTAAAATTTTGTCAAAAGGAAATCTATGTTGAAAAGGTTACAATGTATTAACTGAGGTATCACTTTTCTAGCTCAATTATATGAGGTAAAACATTCTTAAAGCTGTTGTCTCATTTCTTTTCATCCTAAAGTCATAAATACGATGGTTGCATAAACTTTAATTATATAGATTAACTGTAACCAATACTTTAATACATGGGTTTTTTAAAAAGATCCTTAATTAACACTCTTGTACTTATCAAACCACGCTAAAATACTTGCTATTTTGGCAATTAAGTTACTTGGCCTGTTGGCGATTCCATGAGAAGCTCCAGGTATTCTAACCATAGCAGATTCAACATTTTCTAACTTTAAGGCTGCATAAAATTGTTCTGATTCTGCTATGGGTGTTCTAAAATCCTGGTCCCCGGTAAGCAACATGGTAGGTGTAGTTACATTGCCAACGTAGGATAGAGGTGATCGTTTTATGTAACTCTCAGGATCTTCCCATGGCTTTTTAGCAAACCAATATTTTGAAAAATACTGAACTCCATCTGCATATAGAACAAAACTGTACCAATTGATGACTGGTTTAGCAACCACTGCAGCGCTAAACCTGTCGGTCTTACCTACGATCCAGGCGGTAAGTACGCCACCACCACTTCCACCGGTTACAAATAAATTATTTTCATCAATATATCCCTTTTTAATAACTGCATCTACTCCCGACATAAGGTCATCATAATCATGATTTGGATAATCATGATGTATCAAATTTCCGAATTTCTCACCATATCCTGTGCTACCTCTTGGATTAGAATAGAGCACCACATAGCCAGCAGCAGCATAAGCCTGAATTTCTGCAGCGTACACCGATCCATAACTTGCAAAAGGTCCTCCATGAATTTCTAATATCATGGGATACTTTTTGCTGGCATCAAAATTTGGCGGAGTTACGATCCATCCTTGTATTTTTTGCTTATCAAATGACGATTCCCACCATATTTCTTCTACATTTCCAAGATTTCTAAAGGAAAACAAATCGTCATTAAACCTAGTGATACGCTTGTTGGATTTTGAATCTGCCACACCCAAATCAGCTGGATGATCTATTCCCCCATGAGTATAAGCAAATCTATTAGTAGAGGATACAGAGTAATCTGCTGCATTATAAGGTCTTCCAAGTGACAAGCCGCCCATGTTTTCAATTATATCAGAGACTTTTCCTGCTAACGTGATATATGCTAATTTAGTCTTTCCTTGGTCATCATATTGAAAATAAAGCCCCTTACCGTCTTTACTCCAGTTAATATTTTTAATATCTCTATCAAAATCGGCAGAAATCAATTCAGAGTTTGTCCCATCCGCATTCATTACATATAGATTTGTAATTTGATACCCTTGATAAGTATCGTCAAACCCTACATAAGCTATTTTAGTTCCGTTAGGTGATACCACAGGGGTATTATCCGGTCCATAACGCGTTGTTAAAGGTTTGATTTTACCATCATTTAAGGCTAACTGATATATTTCGCTATCAATCGGCTCCATTTCATCTGGTGTGTGGAAATTAGCATTAAAGTAAAGTAATGCATCGTTTTTTGACCAAACGGGCCGTCCATGATCAAAATCAGTAAAGGTGAGCTGTCTTGGGGTACCACCTTCAATTGGTAAAGTGAACAATTGGGTAGAACCGCTCTTTAAATACCCTTGCCCGTCTCCACGATAGTTTATATCATCAATATATGTGGGAGGTGTGTTCCATTCGGCCCCCTCAGGTTTACTAGGCATTTTCACAATGGACTCTTTCTTTTTGGGAACAAACATGTTAAATGCTAAACTCTTATCGTCATGTGACCAGGTTACTTCTTTAGGTACCTCAGTGCTATTTGTCAAAGCTACATACTCCTTAGTATCCATCCACATCAGATAGAGTTTCATTTTGTTATCGGCCGAGTTAGATTTAAAAATTATTTTTTTTCCATCATGCGACCATCTAGGGTAAAAGTCATTTTGGTTGCCCGTTGTTAGTGGTCGATTGTTAGAACCATCAAAATTAACGATCCAAAGATTTGAAAGATTTTTATCTGTCATTACATCTTTGAAATTTCTCACATAGATAACTTTGGAGCCATCTGGCGATATCTGTGGGTCAGATACAAATTCCATATTAAAAATATCTATGAGTTCTAGATTAGATTTTACCTGACTGTACCCCAGGGTAGATATTGATAATAAGAGTAATAACACTGTATGGATAAGATTCATGTCGATTGACTTAAAAAGGATTAATTTGGTGTAAATAGTGGTTAAATTTTAAAAAATATGATATTTATGCGTACCAATTTAGCAAAATAATCTTCAATATAAAATTTGAATATGTAAAGAGCTGGCTTAGAATAAGAAGACTTGCAACAGAACGTTGTCAAAATATTTTGAATGGTTAATCGCAGTTGATACACGAGGTAAGACATTGTTCTTTTAGGAAATGATAAAACAACAAGATACATGCAAAAGAGACTAGCAAACGAGGAAGAAATATGATTACTAAGTAGCGAATACTACACTATTATGATGGCTATACCCCTATCAATCTTCTTCTATTTGTTTTTTGAGATCAATATGAAATGGATAAGCGTAATATTCCCTCTCAGCTGCCGCAAGCGCTATAATTATACCCGTTAGCCTCTCGTTTTGGAGGTAAAGTTTGAGGGAGAGTAGGTGGCTATATTCCTTTCTCAAAGCTTTATAGGGTACCGTCCCTAAAATTAGTCCTATAAAAGAATTTTTATTTGAAATAGCCATTGTAAGTTCTTCTGTATTGGGCATGGGGTTATTTTGAGTAAATTAGGACTTATATGTATGGTCTAAATAGGATGCTATGGTGCTTCCATCTTCTTTAAAATTTAATGAAAACGGAATTTGTAAACTATCAACGGTAACATTTCCAGACCAGGTTCCTAAAAATCTTTCATCGTTCACCACTGACCTATACTCACTTATTTCTGTGATTTCATTTAATTTGGTTGGAGAGTAAGCCGGTAAAACTATTTTGGTTAATTCATCAACTATTTCATTACATATAGTTCTATTTGATGAATTGATCATGACCGTTATAGCAATCTTCTCTTCAGGTATAAGCTTTAGTGTAGCACTTGCTCCCATCATCCCTCCTTCGTGCCAAACGATCCTATAACCATTATCGTTTGGTTTCACATACCATCCGAGTCCATAGTATGCATACTTATGATAATGAAAAAGCGCATCTGGATTTTTGTAATTATGTATTTGTTCTATGCCTTGAGCAGACAAAATGGTTTTCGGGTGTGTTTTTAGATGAAAATTTCCAAATTGAATTAAGTCAGTAATACTTGTATAGATATTTCCTGAGCCCGGAGTATTATTAATAACGTCCGGAAGCTCTACCAAACCAGCAGTATATTTCTTGGCTTCTTGAATCTCTTCCTTCAAACTATTTTTGTATCCTTGAACATAAGAATGCTTCATGCCCAACGGATCAAACACTTTTTCCTGCATAAAAGCATGATAAGTCTTTCCGCTATTAGTAGTAATAATATAATCCAACAACCCATACCCTAAATTTGAATATTCAGAAATGAGATTTGGGGGATGATGAAGGGTTCCGAATGTATCAAATGCTTCTTCAAAAGAAGGTATAGGTCTACTTTCATCAGCATAACTTATGTCGAAATAGGTACCAAAGCCCGAAGTATGATCTAGCAAATTACGCACTGTAACCGTACCTTTTACGTCAAAGAAATTTTGGAAACGTAACTTCCCCATATAATTTTCAGCAGCAAGATCTATATCAATTATATTTTGCTCATCAAGAACCATTATTCCGGTGACGGTTAAAGCTTTGGATATAGACGCTATTTGATAGGTAGTATTTATAGTAGCACTTATATTGTTTGCTATATCTGCTTTTCCAAATGCCTTTTGATATATAGTCTTTCCATTTTTTGAGACAGCAAATACAACAGAAGGAATTTCTTTATTTGATATTTTGTTCTTAATTGATATTTCAAGGGTAGCAATATCAGAAATTGACTGTGAGTATCCTGACATGCAAAATAGTACTAAAAATATTAAACAAAAAATATGGATTATTACTAACTTTACTTTAGAGACGATTCAAATTCGATACTATTACAATTATCATTGGAAATGAAATAGTATGATTTCTTCTTGTACTTTATCTGCCGAGTATACTATGCAAGAAGCGTTGACCGATATACAGTAATAAAAGTACTAAAAACCATTTATTATAGAAAAAAGAATAGCATCTATCTACTACTTGTAAGTCAAACCAACACGTCTAAACATAGTTTTACGAAGACAATACACGAAAGCTCAAACAAAGGAATCATATAGTTTGAATAGTTACACAGTCTTTTATATTTAATTTCGGTAGTTCTTTCGGTTCATTTCTTCTACTCCATTCTGATAGCTCCATCCTAATTGTTTAAAATAAAAATCAACCCAGTCACCCACCTTAAAACTCTTGCTCCCATTATAAAGCACTCCTTAGGTTTGTTGACAATTAAAGCAGGATTGATGTTAAACTCACAAATATACTTCAATATGGCTGACTAGTACCTACATTTTTTGATCATTGTATTTATCCTAAACAGAGGCTGTCACAGTTCTCCTTCCAAATTGCCACATTAGAATTCCCCCTGTTATGAACATCCATATAGAATAAGCACCGATTGGAATTCCCATTTCTATATTGTTTAATATTGAAGTTGCAATTACAAACGCCAATGTGCCGTTTTGAATACCACTCTCAATTGTAATTGAAATAACGCTTTCTAATTTCAGCTTAAATAATTTGGCTGTCAAATAGCCTACACCCATGGTCACAAGATTTAATACTAGTGTAACGAGTCCGGCAGCTTTCATTCCATCCACTAAAATAGCCGCATTGGCTCCCAATACTGCTATAAATACTAATATAAAAATTATCGTAGAAGCCGTACGCATTGGTTTTTCCATTCGTTTTGCAAAATTGGTTTTATATTTTCGAATGAGCATTCCTATGGAAATAGGTATAACCGTTATTCCCATTATTTGTACGATAGTATCTAGTACAGGTAATTGTATTGCGATATCTGTAGTACTATCAAAATAGGCCAATGCGTACGATAGGATAAACGGTATGGTAAATATACTTACAACACTAGCAAAAGCGGTCAAGGTAACGGATAGCGCAATATTTCCCTTACATACCTGCGTTATCAAATTACTGGTTGCACCGCCAGGGCAAGTTGCCAAAATCATGACGCCCACAGCCATGACCGGACTCAGATCAAAAGTGATGGCTAACAGAAAGCCAATAATAGGTAAGAAAATAAGTTGATTGGTAAGACCGATCAAAAAAGCTTTCGGAAATTTAACGATTCTCGTGAAATCGGCAGGAACTAGCGTCATTCCCATTCCTAACATAATAATTGCTAGAGATAGTGGCAGGAACACTTTCCCTATTAGTTCAGCTGCTGTCATAGGCTAATAAATTATTAATATTTATACGCTGCTTGAATTAACAAACATTAGGTTGATTGTTATTATCTAATCTTCTTTCTTTCAGCATTATTCTACCATAATCAAACATCATCAGCAATTTATAGGCACTCTCAAGAATATTGTTAGTTACAAAAAGAAAAAACTCTTTCATAAGTATTAAATGTAAGTATCTACTATGACATATAATTAAAGTCGTTATGAAAGTAAACTGTGCGCTAGGATAACTTACTAGTATACTTGGATTAAGGTTTTTTTCTAACCCCTTCTAATATATCCGAATTCAAATTCATTTCCGAGCTTGATTTGTGTAGCACAGATATATCCCCTGTAGACTCTAAAACTACAGCCTCAACTTGGTCAAAATCTAATACATTAGCCTCTCTAAGTTTGGCGATTAGCTGCGTTTTTTCGATACGAGCGTACTTTAGATTATCGTACAGGATTTCATTCCCATTCATAAGCAACAATGGCTTATTAGAAATTATAGCACTCACCATAGAGAACTTTCTTTGCAAGTAGGAAAATATATATGTTAGAATCAGTAAACTAGCAATTGCCGTTGCACCGTGTGAAATGCTCGTACTCGATGTTAGCGTTGAGGATATGATACTACCAATTGCAACTGTGAATGCAAAATCATATGCTGTGAATTTTGCAAAAGATCTCAGCCCAATAATCCGTGTTAAGGTAACGACAGCCACAAAAATTAATATACTTCCTACAAATGTTTCCCAAAGTGGGTCCTTAAAATTATAAATCCATTCCATTGAAAATATTTTAAATTTTGTTATTTATATTTAATTTGTTTCTTCTAAAGCATACGAGGATCTTGATGGTCGTAAATAAATCAAAACAACAAGTAAAATCACTTGCAGTAATAGGACAAAAATTTTAGGGTTAATTTCCTTGAAATTTATGAACAATGCAGCATGACTTGCTATATAAATCCATAGCAAAATAAACCCCCATTTTTTGCGAGCAATAATTCCGATAGCACCCACAGTTAGCAATACACCCATCATCGAGATATATGCAAAATATTCTATGGGCGTTAAAGATACCTGTTGTTTGCTTGCCCTAGCATCAATAAACTGTTTTACTTCCAAGGTCGCCTCATTCAATTCTGAAATATTTACAATTTCAAATGTTTGAGCGAGTAATGCGCCACCAACACCAACTCTAATTATACCATACCCAAGTAAAAGGACAGCTATGAATATACTTATTTTATTTTTCATATGTGATAATTTTGCAATGTAGTTGGCAAATTGATTTCTTTTTTTAATGAAGTTCTTTCAATCAATTATCGTGTTTGGGCGAACACGAGTAATCACAATAATTGATATTCAGTATGATGTGAGTCGTTTTTCGTCATCTGCGCGTTGGTTACTTGATTTCTTTATATTTCAACCTTATTTCGTACTGCTATAAATGCGACCGTTCTTGATTCTCTCTATTACTTAGCTGCTTTGATCTATTGCATACCTATAATAGTGTTATCCTTCAATGAACTAGAAAAATTTAAGATAGTAATCCGGTACAAAAATTAATATTTCAACAAATTATTGTAGTTTGCTGTAATTCACGTATCAAACAAAATGTTGTATGATGTATATGGTTTACTTATTAATATTGAAGAACTTCAACATATTCTATTTGCTTAAGATATTTTTCCAAGAAACTTTTGTGTGATGCACCTATAATGACCAATATTCTTTTTCCCGGATTACGTGCTATGACATTCATGATATTTGCGGTAATCTGCAAATTTCTCATTTCCCACAAAGAAAATCTGGCACGATCCGATTTTGACGGAAAATTGGTTTCAAGCCACACCTTCCATTGTGCGCTATAGTCTTGATCCATAAATTCTTGACTATTGAGAAATGTATATAACTCTGATAAATCTTTTACTTGTATCCCTTCTTGGGTAATTTTATTAAGTTTATGGAAGATTGGTTGTTGACCAATATTCTTTAAAATATCAGAATTATTCTGAAAATCCTGCATGAATTGAGGATAAAATTTTAGTAACAATGACTCATCCTGAAAATTATCGATGGGCACTAAGGATGGAATCCTTTCTTGTATCGCTAAAGAAACAGCCAAACTATAAAATTCGTTGTGATTGGTTCTTTTTTGTTCCAAGAATTTTGCTACATATTGATCAAAATCAGTTTTAAAAACTGACGTGTCATCAAGGTAAGTATATTGCAATACTGCAGATGGAATATCTGTAATAGCGAGTAAATTATATATTAATTCTTTCCGTTCATTTGGTGTAAGCTGCTCTTTTCTCAACAAGGTTTCACTAGTTTTCTGAGCTTCTACAAACGTAAAATCTTTAACAATTTGTATTGTGTCAGCCATTTTAAGATATGGTTTCCCAAAACCTCCTTTTGTAATCCCGTCAAATGCATTGTCACGTCTTGATACAATGTCATTCAATAGTTCACCAGACATTTTTTCAATTCCGATAACCTCAAAATTAAAACTATCTAATTTCGATATAACATTGGATAACATTTGATTTTCAAAACCAGCCATTTGATGTAAGTGGGAGGTTCCCAACACAAGTAGTTGTGTTTTATCAACTTGTGCCCTAGTCATTAATGGAAATAAATAAAATACGAGTATTACTACTATAGAATATTTTTTCATTGTATCTTTTTATTAAAGTATTTATAGTGTGACGCAAGTTTGTATCTTTTGTTACGCATATAATATTCATGAGTAATACAAGTAAATATTAACAGTTGTTTATCAGAACATTACAACTGCAAGACAATTTCTTCATTTGTTCCTATCATTACATTATTTGTTATAAATTTCTTCAAAAATCTTACAATGAGAATACAGAATATATGACGTGTAGCTATTTAAAAGCGCTCGACACAATATGTAACTTGTATGATTCCTTTAGAATTAATTATTGAGGTAATTGACGTAATATCTCCCTTAGGTAAGTGCTCGGGTGACTTTCTGATTATTTTACTAATGGATGTTCCTCGTATCCTTTTTGAACTACCTTTTTACTCCTACAAAGCGTATTTCCGAGCCTTTTCCATTATGATAGCCTCCCTCCTGCAATTGAATTTCTTTTTCTTCTAGGAGTTGTATGTCATACCTATTAAAACTCCTTTTATTTCATCGATAGAAAGTAAGGAAGCTACATCCGGAGGTGCAACTATTTTTTCGTCTTTTTTCCGGTACTCGAGATTATTTTTACTAAACGCTTCAAATATTAGAATCCACCTCGTTTAAGCTTCTTATCCAGTATTTTATGATAACCCGATTTAATTTTGGGCGGAAAATGTGCATAAAACAAGGCAATAGCATCAAAAGATGCATTTTGAAAATCTAACTGAGGCAGCAAACCAACCTGATAATCTATAGTTACCCTACTCTCTTCAGCCAATTGCAGTGCTTTCTTCCTGCCTTGCTCACTAATATCAAATGCCTTAACATCCCAACCTAATTTTGAAGTGTACACTGCGTTTCTTCCTTCACCTTCTGCACCAAAAAGTATGACACCGGGTTTCAGTTTGGGAAGTTGATCTTTTAAAAAAACATTAGGTGCTACTCCGTAAGCATACGCTTCTTGCTCATACCTATCATCCCATTTTTTGGTCCAGTTATCATGCATAGCTAAAACGATTATTGAGAATTACATTATGTTTAAATACTATAGGTCTCCAGTTTCTCACGTTTTACGTAATTGTTCACGTTTTGTAATTTCTTCTGAATAGGTTAGACAAACTATTCTTTCAAACTTAAGAAGATTTAGTCAAGACCTATTATTGCAACGTAAATATAAATCGGGAAACCAACTGTAACCAGTTTTATTTATTTCTAATTTGAAATATATGATTTGAATGAAACCAAAACTCCTTTTCACTTTGCAACGCATCATTTGATAACGATTCATTTCTCAACATTCCTTTAAAAAGTTTTCCATCCCTTTCGGTTATCTCTACCCAAATTCTTTCTACATCAAAATTTTTATCCAAGAATTTTAATTTCACAAAACGCTTTGTCCCCACTCGTTCTTTTTCCTGTTTAGTTGGAATTGGATGGTCATAAATAATTTCAGTAGCAGTTTTAGCTATATCCACTAATTCGAATTTATCCTTCTCAAAAGTTGGTAGTCGAGCATCAAAGGCAATCTCCACATATACTGCTTTATAATTTTCCAGTATCTTATTTTCCCTTTTTGTCAGAGGTAGTTTTTTACCAAAATATTTATCCTCTTTTCTCATTTGCTTTTTCAATGAGAAATATAAAATGATTCCGATGATTAAAAACGGTATACTGTTAATTATATAATTCATTTTTAAAGTTGTAAGCGACGTGTTCCTGTATTAATGCGTTACCTGATTCACTAACTAATATAGTAAATCAAATCCAAATAGAGATTTCGCAAAATGTGAACTAAACGAACTGGCGTAAGAAATCTTAGTTAATTTGATTCGATGTTTTAATCTATTACATATTATTTTAGTGTGATGCGCTTCAAACAGACGTAGTCATCGTTCTAGAGTATTTATAAAGATAAGACTTTTTGTGATGTGGTTTATATTTCTTATTTTAGGATAGTAAATACATCCTTGAAAACAGGAAGAGTGTATTACGTGATTCCCGGTAAATGTTCATAGTTTCAAATAATTTTTAAACATTTTTAATATGAAAACCTTATTAAATATAGGTAAAGTCCTGAGTAAGTCAGAACAACAATTTATTAACGGTGGCGGCTATCAAAGTTGTACATGCGACCCGTGTGATGTGACATGTACCAGTAGTGGCATTTGTCCTGTGTGTCCGGATGAGGATCAACCATAGGATTAACCTTTGCTTTTATGAATATATAAAAAGTAGCGGGTTGAAACTTGCTTTTCTTTTACGGTCTGCAGTAAAGAGTACTTTTTGAAAAAACAGCTATTAGCGATATTTAAAGTAGCGCAAAGTATGCTTATGTCTCAGACAAATATCTCGTCAGACTTCTGGAACTTAAGAAGTAGCTACGCGCATTATACAATCCATAAAAGTAAAAATACTAACTCAGTACAATCAGCGCTGTTTTTATTTCCTGTAACACCTACCTCGCTAATGCTTACTTAAGGACTTTAATTGGAACTATTAAAAGATTATTAGACAAAATGCTTTAAATGATATTTTGAAGGCATGTTTAGAATATATAAACTGATCTTTATAGCATCTCTTATGTCTCCGATTCTAATATTCTGATTTGGGCTATGCTGTTTATTATCCATATTTACCATAGGAATAATTACGGTGGCCACGTCTAATTTGTTTACAGCAGGTACTAGTAGGTACAATACACCCCATTAAATGGTTATAGGTTCATCACCAAAACTTTGGTTTAATTGAGTTTTTATCTTCTTTTAAAATAAGAATCAAGACTTGTTCTAAAAACGTAAGTTTTAGGGCACTAAGTTTACCAACTCCATCTGTACTTCCGGTAATTAATATTGTTTTCATAGTTAATTAATTTTTATACTCCCATTTGTTCTTATGTAAAGGATAACGTCATTTTTTGAGGTTGAAATTGAATGAATTGCTTTGTTAGTTGAACTAAAATAACTACCAGCGTCTAATATTTTTGTTTCTTGATTTTGAGGGAGTGTATAGTTCAATTCACCCTCAATTACCACCGAATGTAAAACCGATCTATCTGATTGTAGGCTTCCACTAAATGTTTTTGGAAGTTTTATAAAAAGTCCTTTTGAGTCCTTGGCTTCCCATAGAAAACTTAGTTCAGCTTTACTATTAGAATCAATCCAATTTGTATGTTTACTGTTTAGCCAAACTACATTTGAGGCATTAATGTTAATTGGTCGCTCTCCGTTGTCGTACGCTTCCTCTATTGGTTGCACTAAATACGGTCCTTTATCAATTTCAACCAATGCTAAATTTTCTTCACCTTTGGCAGCAGTAATATGTGATTCTCCTTTGGGTTGTGTCCAAAAACTACCTGGTTTCATCCACATAGTTGCAGCCTGTGGATCGTCATTATGAATACTTCCTTTAATAACTACAGCTCGGTAAGTTACATTGTGAATATGTGGTGGTGATGAAAATCCGTCAACAAACTTTGCCAAAAATCCAGTGGCAACTTCATCGTTTCTATCACCCCAAATGGTTCCCGCTTGTGGACTTTGATCTCCTCTTGCAGGATTTAATTTTTCCCATTTAATTTCGCTACTTAACAGAACTTTGTTTGTTGGATTTTCTACCTGCTCAAAATTATTGTTTTCAGCTTCATTTTTTAGCTGTCTGTTATCTTTACAAGAGGTTAAAAACAAAAATGATACAATTAGTGCTGTGTATACAAATCTTAAAGTCATAACATTATTTCTTAGTTTTCCACCACTACTTTTCCTATTGCTTTTTTGCTTTCAAGTCTTGCGTATGCATCTTGAACAGTATCTAAAGAAAATTGTTGTTCGTCTAACAAAGGTTTCAATGCTCCTGCTTCGGCAATTTTTGCGATGTTGCGTAAAATTTCTCCGTGTTGTTCTCTTTTGAAATTGTGTAACATAGGTATAAGCATAAATACAACATGTAGCGATAGCCCTTTAAAGTGCATTGTAGTTAAATCAAGTTCACATAAAGACACTGTTGTTGTCACTTGACCATTAAGAGCTGCTGCTTCAAAAGATTTAAGCATATTTTCTCCACCTACGGAATCAAACACGATATCGAATCCCACGCCATTTGTATGTTTATTGACGTAATCTTCTACTTGTTCTGTTTTATAATTTATGGCTTTTGCACCATAATCTTCCACAACTTGCATTTGTTTTTCTCCGCCAACTGTTGCATATACATTTGCTCCAAAATGTTTGGCTAATTGCACAGCTACGTGCCCAACACCACCGGTTCCGCCATGTACCAAAACTTTTTGACCACTTATGATATTTGCTCGAATTAGACCTTCGTAAGCAGTTATACCTACCAAAGGCAGCGCAGCAGCTTCTCTCATTGTCAGGTTATTTGGTTTTCTTGCAATCAATTTACTATCAGCAGCAATATAGTCCGCCAATGTTCCTTGTAATTCTGCAAGTCCCCCTGCGCAACCATAGACTTCATCTCCCACCGAAAATTCAGTAACGTCTGTTCCTATTTTTTCAATTGTTCCCGCAAAGTCCATTCCTAGTATTGCTGGTGTTGCTGGTGCAAAGGGTAAATCGTTTCCCATATTTCTAATCATTGTATCTACTGTATTGATACTAGATGCAGAAATCCTTACCAATACCTGGCCACTTTTAAGCGTTGGATTTTCTATTTCTCTTGACTCAAAGCTTGCGTTTTCCCCATATTCATTGACAATCATTACTTTCATAATGTGCTGATTTTTAATTGCTATATATTTTATAGTTGCAAACTTAAGTATAGTATTCTATCTTTGCAATAACGGTCAAAAATGATAGTATAAAATATATGGAAACAGCGGAACCAAAAATGCTTGAATTTAGAGGGAATGTATATCCTTGTTGTGCAAGTTTAACAATGGGAATTATTGGTGGGAAATGGAAAACAGTTATCCTCTTTCATTTGATGAATGAAAAATTGAGGTATAACGAATTGAGAAAATCAATGCCAACCGTAACTGAAAGAACCTTGAGCCTTCAACTAAAGGCTTTAGAAGAAGATGGTTTAATTAAAAGAACGGTCTTTACTTCTAAACCGCCTTTAAAAGTTGAATATTCTCTAACTGATTTTGGAAAGACTTTAATTCCGTTAATTCAATCCATTGCGGATTGGGGCGATTCTGTGGTTGAAAAATTTTCAAAATAGATCTGATATTCAGTGCAGCCGTTCGGTAAGAGACATCCTTTACATAAGTTTAAAATTAGGCTTCCACAGTAAATTAGTTAGCGCCCTGTGCTCTTTGGGAATCAACTTTGATTAGATTTTCTATCTAATTGAATGATCAACCCCCCAAAAATGACTTCAACGACTCCACCTGCTATTCCACCTATTTGAAATGGTTGATTAGAAATCAAACATATTATTCCTGATGCTGTCAATAAAAGTCCCAATAGCCAATATATTTTCATTCCGTAAATTGATTGGAACACCAAATACCTTGCACCAATTATCATAAGCATTACAGGAAAAAACCATTGTTTTTCTATTTGGAAGATCGCATACGCCATGAATAGACCAATAAACAAAATTATGGTACTTTCGAAAGCCAAAAAAGCGAGAGGATTATTTTTTTGGTGCTTACCTGTTCTATTGAATAGCTTTGTAGAAACCATTCCTAAAGGGTAGATCAGCATACCACCTAGAAAGAAAGTTAAAATACTCATTTCTTTGGTTGCATAAATTGCAACTATTCCTGAGACAAACCATACAATACTTGAGGCTAAAACACCTGTTCCGCCTCCTACGTAGGCGTCACGCATATCTTTTTGTAAGTCTTTAAAAGGTATATCCAGCATAATTTAACTTATTTTTTTAGTACAGGTTTTTCAACACAATGGGTTCTTATAGCAATTCGTTGAGGATCAAAAGTTACGTTTTTTCAGTTGAATTGGTAATAGTATGTAGTGTAAAAAAAGATTCACTCAATAAATTCGTTTTGTAATAGGTATTAGAACCTGCTGTGTACTTGGCCGTATACCTTGAAGTTGCCAAACATGACATGCATTTTATGTCTATACTATGCAGACGAATCGAATAATCAAAATGAGTCGGTCCTATATTTTTTTATATCTGTTAATTGTTAGCAAATAGTTTAAACCCATTAGTAAAAGTAACGTCCAAAAAAATGGAACTGCAATATTGCCAGCTAAAATTTTAAGTCCTAAAAAATGATGGATCAAATAAATAGAAATTACTGTTACCAGTATAAATCCAACAATTATTTGACGCAATGACCAGATGGTGATTGAGCTCGGTAGCACATTTTGAGCTTCAATCTTCTGCATTACCTTATCGGTAAAGTCAACACTTGTAGCTACTTCACTCTTTTCTATAAGTTTTTTGATATCTTTATCTTTCATAGTAAATTATCAATTTCATCCCCAAGCAGTTGTTTAAGTATTAAATGTAAATTTTTACGGCCCCGATGTAAATCTACCCGTATTTTTGAGGTGCTAAATTTTGTAATTATTTCGATTTCTTTTAGACTCATTTCACATAAATAAAAGAGTCGTAATACCAATGCCTCATCTGCCTTCAATCGCTTCATTGCTTTATGGATATATAATTGTTGGTCTTCCAGTTTTAGACTTGGAACTTCCTCCATGACAGAAACGTAATAAATAGCACCTTCATTTTCTTCAAGTGAAATATTATTTTTCTTCTTTTTTAATTCGGTATAGCACGTATTGACCACTATTTTATACAGCCAAGTTGAAAATTTTGATTTAAATTTAAACGTTCCAATGTTTCTAGACATCTTCATGAATACATCTTGCAGAATGTCTTCTGCCACAGTTTCATTCTTTACAATCGAGACTGCTAATGACAATGATTTGTCCTTATACAAATTCACTAAACTACGGAAGGCGTTTAAATCGCCATTCCGTACCTTAGTTATAAGCTCGATATCACTATCCTGTATCTTATCTCCCAAATTTCTCGTCCAAAAGATGTGCGCCAATTAGCCCAAAGCCGCCGAAAAGCACTATCGTTCCCCAAATGAGCAAGTCTGCAGTATCCTCATTAAGCTCCCATAAGGTAAAAACAGAGGAAACCATTAATCCAAGACCAAGACCGATTAAAATACCGCCAATGTGCATCAACCTGCTCTTTGTAAGAGTTTTAGGGGCTTGCAATCCACTTTCTGCCATCGCTTTTCGTATCAAATACGTATAGCGAGCGATTATAAAAATTACTGTGGTTATTAGGGCGAAGAATGCTATCCCAAAAATAACCTCTTGTGTTGTTGTATTCATAGTTTTATTTTTTTAAAAGACAGGTCCAATTACAGTACTTAAACTTTCGATAAAAGGTATTGCTTTATTGCTATTGGTAAAGAAAACAATTCCAAATTTCTTTTTTGGATGTATCATCATATAGGATTGAAAGTCATGATTGTTCCCTGTATGCATATGCATTATTCCGTTATCGGTAGATTTTTGAGCCATTCCCAATCCCCAGCCTGTTTGCCCAATTTCCTTTTTCAATGGATTGTCATCTCTGAAATGTGTATGCTCGGTTAGCATGTCGCTAAAGATTGCATCTTTCAAGCCTTTTCTTTTAAGTAATGCAATTAAAAAATGAGCATATTCTTTTGCTTCACTGTGTAAACTGGAATATGCATTAAAAGAGTTACCACTCCAACCACCATAAGATGGGTTATTTTGTGTGGGCTTTCCATCGTCATCGTGGCCAAAGGCTTTGTGTTTGTCCAAATATTCATCCCACACAAATGTTGTATGGGTCATAGCTAAGGGTTGGGTGACTTCTTTTCGAAAAAGGCTATTTAGTTCGCTTTTAAAACCAACACCATTCAACATCCCAATAATAGCAGCTAGATACTGAAAAGCTTCTCCAGAGTACATAAAATCGGTACCTGGCGTAAAGGCGAGTTCAATTTCTTTACCGTTTGCATGATTTGGAAATCCAGTTTGATGCGATAACACCATACGCGCGGTTATTAATTTATAAGCTTCTTTTGAGTTTTCAGCTATTCCTGGATGTTGTAAATACTCATATAGCGGTTTGTCTAGGTCAAGTTTGCCATTTTCGACCATTTTCATAACGAAGTATGCAAAAATAGGCTTACTTAGAGAAGCTCCTTCAAAAATAGTCTGCTTGTCAACAGCTTCTTTAGTTTCACTATTTATAACTCCAAACGTATTATGATATACCATTTTTGAATTATTTATTATTGCGATGGATAACCCGGGCATATGTACTGCTCTAAGGATACTATCAATTTTTGCGTCAAGTGTAGTTGAAGAAATTTTATTTCCATTAACTGCGGTAATCATTTTCTTATTTGATTGGGCATAAGAATTAAAAGCTAATGCTGTGCAAAACAGTAACATTATAGAATTTTTCATTAGGGTTGGTAATGGGTTCATCTTTGTCAATTTTAATTGTGAATACTTTATGTATTGAGCGCTCATATTAATTGGACAAGATGACTCGGAAAAATGTTACAAAATGAACTCATTTTTTTGCTAGTAGAGTTTTTTAAGATTCTTTTATAGGATCAAAAAGCCACATAGGACGTACTATACTTATAAAATACATAGAGAGTAGCAAACAAACTTTTACAGATTAAATCTAGGTTTTCAAATAGTAACCTACTAAATTAAAAAACAATAGCGGTTTTTGTGTAAACACAAAAACCGCTATTGTTTTTATATAAGCGTACCGGCTGGTTTCTGATGTTACTACTCTATTTATATTGAACAACTTCCATCGCAAGTTTCACTTGTTTGATCTATAGTTGCATTAATTCCATCATTTCCTTCCCATTCCTCCATTACCTCCGGTGCTGGTCTGGCATTAATTCCTTCTCCATAAACTGTTGCGGTGCCATGTGTGTAAAATGCTTCCCAATCAACACCTTGTGGATCTGTTATCCATGACTTTTGACTTTTAGAATAACAACAGGTACAATCTCCCTCTTCAAATATTTCTCCTTTTGCTTTTTCCATATTAGAATATACAACTTGTAACTCTTCTGCAGTATCTAATTGAAGCCCTAGATGCTCTATACCTGTTTCCTTGTGACCTGTTGATATCGCAAAATTAATGCTTGGATCATCTAACATCCATTTAGCATAATCAGGTTTCACCAATGTGACGGCTTTACCAAATAAAGCGTTATAAAAATTTATACTCTCTTTAAAATTTTTTACTCTTACGTGAACATGAAATCTTCTCATTTTTATTGTTTTAATGATTACTATTTATGTCAAGACTTCAGTTGTAATAAAAAGACGCAAAAAATTCTATTTTTTTTTCTTCAAAGCTATAAGTGGCTTACAAGTACCTTTTAGATCAATATGTATGGGAACTCCATATTTGTATGTTTCCAGATGATAACAGGTTATAATTTCTTGTTTTAACAATACCCGAGCTCGCTGTATTCTACTTTTAGTTGCACTAATACCAAGCCCTAGTTTAACAGCTATTTGTTTTTGAGAAATCCCTTCAAAATCTGCCATCTTTAAAGGAACCGCATATTTTTTAGGCAAAAAATCTACAAGAGGTTCTAAAAACAATGATAACTCTTCCCATTTGTTTAAATTTTCTTGATCTCCATCTATTCCAATCAATTCTCTTTTTTTTGCTTCTTTTTTTAGAATATCTAAGGATGCATTATGTGCAATTTGATATAACCAAGAGTTTAAATTGTTTATTTCGTGCTGTGAACAACATGATTTATGAATTTTTAATAATACTTCTTGCGTAACTTCTTCTGCAAGTTCTGTATTTCCAAATCGTGATAAGACATATCCATACAACTTCTCTTTAGATTTATTCCATATACTCCACACTTGTTTGTATTCTGTAATTTCCATTCTTACAGCCTGTGTAAAATTAATTAGGTATTCAGCTACCAATTAGACAAGTAGATTACATTAGCAATGAATTTTAGCAACAATGTAAAAGCGGTATACTAAGTTATATAATAAAGAACTCTTAACTAATTTATTATGAAAACAAAGCATACCACCAACCCAAAGTTATTTATTGTAATCGACGTACACAAGCGAAGTTGAAAAATTCATACAGCCACAGATCTTTTTGATGGGGCGACTCTTGCCATTCCTTCAACTGCCTATGCACTACAATAAATATTGTGATAGACATTTCAAGGGCCATCAGGTACATTACTGTTATGAGTCTGAAAGTTATAAGTTTAGCTATTCATCGTATATTTATATTATTTGGATGACATGTATAGTGGTAAATCCTGCAGATGTTCATAGACCGGCCAAAGCTCAGTTTCAAAAAACTGATAAAATTGATCCACGATTATTATGTAAAGAACTAAAAGATGAACGGTTCAAGGATATTGATATTAGACGTAAAATATGAACAACAACGCTTTCTATTTTGTTAGCAAAAAACAATTTGATAAACGATTTGCGTAATTAAAGTACTATTGGGCTAAAACGGGTAAATAATACCATTATATATCTGAATAGTGATCCGCTTCATTTGTAATTTTGGTGTTAGTACTTACTTTCTTGGCTATTTTTTACCGAATGAAGATTTCATGTTTAGTTTTTTAAACCATACTTGGTCCCCTTCACCATTCAGAAAATATTGTGGCACCTCTGTATTGGTTTTCTTAAAGTCAACATTGGCAGATACCCCAAATCCAAAACCGCAAGCGTTGGCCTGACCTACAGTCCGCACCATTAGAAGGTCATCTTTAAAAACAAACTTAAGATTACAATTTAAATATGCTGGCTCTACTTGGATGAACGATGCTGTACCATTAGTTTTTAAATGCATTTGCCCAGTGATTGAGCCCATGTTGTATGAGGGAGCTCCTCGATTAAGATCCAAATGAAAAAGTAAAGTGTTATCACTATTTGGATAAAGGTATGCAGTTCCATAAGGTCCGTCACCTTCAGATTGATAAGCAAAAGTTCCTCCATACCTATTAGAGTTTAAACTAAGTTTGGTAAAGGTTCCGTTATGCAGCAGCATCAAGGTGTCTCTTGCTTTCAGTATGTCCTCTTTGTCATTCAACCTGTAGGAAGATCTCACAATTAAACTGGCCTCTGCTTGAGGGATGATGTCATATGATTGATACCAAAATCCATGATGTGGATCACCCTTGCCTACCTGCTGATGATCGATCAGCTGCAAATCATGAGAATAAGTGACAAGGAAGTAGAAGTATTCTTCCATACTATCAACATTGATCTCAACATGATGAATATCATTGGTTTCATATAGGTAGTTTACGATGGTTCGATCATAAGATGATAAGTCAAAAACCTTGTTCATTTGAAGCTTTTCATAAAGCTTCTCGTCAATGATGAGCGTAGAGTCACTATAAAACTTGGGATTATAACCTGTCCTGGTAAGGACGGCCCAAGGGAAATTGATTTCATCCGTGTAGGATCGAAATTTTGCTGTTACTTCCAAGAGATTGCTGTTGCCATTATCTACGCGTAGGGTAGACAGGTGATAGCGGTCTTGCTTTTCACGGTTGATTATTACGGTGTAGGTATATTTACCATTATTGAAGGAATAGATGTCGTTTTCACCCTTTTGGATAAGCTCCTCTTTGTCCATCCTCAGTGCAAGGCTGGGTTTGACCTTCATAGATGCCCCTCTGTTCCAAGAAGCATAGCGATAACCTCCGTCCTCCAGTTTGTCAATACGAATGCGAAATTTCTCTGTTTCCAGCAAAGCTATAGGTGCTTTATATGATTGAATACTTGAGTGAAGAGTCTTATGTGAATAATCGGCAATCTCCGGCTCCATCTGCTTCATGTCAACTATCCTTTTTGAGATATTTGGTGCTTTTTCACGCGTTGTTTCATTTTTATCATTGCAGGCAATTAGAAATGCAATGAAGATATATGAGAGATATTTCATAAGAGATTAATTATCGATACAGAAGTTTGTCAATTATAGTGCCAATGATATCACGCTTTATTGTTAAATCTCATATTATAAGTTTTTATTTTTTATTATGAGCAATCTAAATGTGGTTCACCCTTTAAATCTTGGTATATTTGTTGCTAATTGAATTTGTCTAGCTACTAAATAAACATTGAATTAAGCAATATCTACATGAGGAAGAACTGGAATTGGAAGCTAACTGTGTTGATAATTATACATGTGATAATCATAATCAAGTTGATAAGCAACTCAGAAAGCCAAAATCATGGTATGGCTATTTTTAGTGGATTGGCGTTTTTTGCTTACTTGTTTTTATCATCACTCGTTTTCATTATCTGGTCACTGGTTAAATGGAAAAGCTGGTTTAATAATAAAAGAGCACGAAGTACGATCATTCTTTTATTTATGAGTATTTTGGTGCCTATTGCAGTGGTTTACATTTCTTCCAATCCGTATGAAACTACGGGTAAACAGCTCAGTTTTCTTGAGGGTGGTCAAACATTAGAGCGCCTCGTAACCTATAGAGGAGGTAAGCCCGTCTCTTTAACCTACCGAAAAAGGCTGGAGCCAAATGGGCCATACTTAAAGGATTCTACTTGGGTATTTTTTAATCGTGCTGGAGACACCACCAGAATTGAGGTCTATAAATTGGATTCACTTATCCTAAAGAAAGAGTTTTGAATATGTTGCTGAATGCTTCGCTTTTCAGTAAGCATGGCTATTTCTTCATTTTAGTCTCAACCTATATCTACTGCTTATTGTAGCCCTTTATTAGCACATAGGTCCTAAGGAAGCCAATGATTTTAGTTGCAATGAGTCTTTTTATTGATATATTCAGTTTTCCCAGGCATTTCCCATCCCCAAAATAGTTCATCTGCAAGGAAAAGATACCGTCTACGTACGTCTTAAGATTTCTTCCGCTTTCCATACGCAGCAGCTCATCTATGTATTTATTTGATTGATGAGCCAAGATTTATAGCTCTTTGCCGCTGAACAGAGAAAACAGTGACCGAATAAGATACACTTCAGTATGAGCAGAGAGGAGCAACCAACGGGCAGGCATCTGCCCTCTTTATTGAGTGCTTTTTGTTGTCTAACATGGGCCAATGCCTCGCCATATTCAGGTTGTAATTGTACTTCATCCCACTTTTAATAAAGTCTTCTTTGTAGAGTCGATGACTGCATCATCGCCTGCTTGTTGTAGTGTTTTAAATTTGCTAGTTCTGTCTACACCAGTTACCATGGCATCATAGCACGTGGTTATTTGCACAGCAATCCCAATACTAACTAATAGTGATCCAGTTTAGTCAACACGGCATTCATGCTCGGTCGTACCAACCGCATGAATGCTTAGTTGTTAGCATACCTTTTTATTTTTTGTATTCAATTCCGTTCTTAAATACCGAAACTACTGTCCTAATATTCTCAATTTCATCTAAAGGATTCTCTGAAAGTACTAAAAGATTTGCAACCTTTCCCTCCGAAATAGAACCATACATATTGTCAATTCCAATAACTTTTGCATTGTTTAGAGTTGCTGCCTTAATAGCCTCGATATTAGAAAATCCGCATTCAGTCAGTAATTTGACTTCATCTTGAACCCATTTAATGTTTTGATTTAAATCAGTTCCCGCAGCTATGGTTACGCCATTTTTATATGCTTCTGTGGTTATTCTCTGTGCCCAGTTATCCATTGAGGCTACATCCATTTTACTTCCAGCTATAGAAAGATGCTTAGTTGGATTATCACTTTCTGAATTATTTTCTGTTTTAGCCTTTCTAGGTCGAAGTTTTAGGCTCCAAGCAGATAATGTTGGTTCAAAAATTATGTCCTTTGATTTCATTTTATGAAAAAGTTCTATAAATTCTGAATCATTCGCTGTGGTATTTTTAAAGTCTTGACTGGGTAACGAATTTCTTATAGCCTCGTTGAAAGAGTCAGGCATATTACTTTCCTTTTCGAAAATCATTCCAACACTGTGAGATAGAACATCTATTTGTGCATTAACTGCATCAGATGGCTTACTTGGGAAAATGCTAGAATGGCTCCACATTTTTAGAGCATTTTTATGAGCAACAGAACTAATTTTAGAGAGTAATTCAGGACTTATGTTAGAATACACTTTTAGTCCCGTCACGCCAGCTTCTTTGGCTTCACTTACAATTTTTTCTATATCAGATGTGTTTTCTATCAGCCGCATCCAAGGCGCAGTACCAGGTTCATAGCCCATATTAGCAAACTTGGTTCTAGGGTCCTTGAGAAATTTTGGGCCAAAAACATTGGCTGAATAATAGATGTCAGGGCCCAGTAAAGTACCTTGTTTAATTTCTTTATTTAATGATTGGTATATTCTCGCATCTCCTCCCATATCTCGAACTGTTGTAATTCCAGAATAAAGTAGTTGATTTAAAATTTTATTTCGATTTTTTGGCCTAAAGAGATGAACGTGTGAGTCAATTAAACCGGGAACGACATAATGTCTTTTTAAATTAATTGTTTGTCCAACGCTACTGACATTTGCGATATCACTTTGCTGGATAGATTTGATTTTATCGTTCTCAATTATGATAGTCATATCATCTAATTGAGATAAATTTTCAACATCTACTATTGTAACGTTGGTTATCACAATTGTATATTCAGTGGTTTCCTGAGAAATGACGTGTGTAACAAAACCAAGTAAGATTGTTAGTAGTAAAATTGTTTCTTTTTTTTCATTCTTCTCTGTTTTTTAAATGTTCGTTAAGGGACATCCTTTACACAGGTTTAAGATTAAACGTTACAGTAAATTAGTTTTTAACCTTGTCGATTGTTGTTTGTTTCTAAGATCTCTCTCATCAAAGAAACCTAAAAATACATTTCTAAAAAAGACTTTCCAAATCCCATTTCCTAAATGTTCAATAGCAACATGTCTCAACACCAAAAACAAAATAATATAGGTGCTATTCACGTTCGTTTGTGGCATCTTCTAATTTTTCCATTACACGTTTCGCAGTTAATCCATGTAAAAAAATAGAGATCAAAATTACCAACGCTACAATAGAATAGAGGTTGTTAACGTCTTCAAAATCACCATGTTTGATACCATAAGTGAGGTAGAATACAGAGCCAACTCCGCGGATTCCAAAAAACGATATAGCCAATTTTTTCCTTTTGCTGAGGTTTGTTTTCAAAAGGCTTACAAAACCTAATAAGGGTCTTAACAGAAATACAAGGACTACACTTAAGATTACTGAATTTGTTGTGTTAAATTCTAAGATGCCGGCAACGATTGACCCTCCGAAAAAGACCATCCAAAAAATGATCAGGAATTTTTCTGTGTTGGATATAAAATATAAACTTGGGTCACTTTCAGTAGTTTTATTTTCTCGATGTTTTTTGTAGTTCGCAAAAAGTCCGGCAAAGAACACGCTTAAAAATCCGTACGAATTTAGAATTTCAGCTAGTCCGTAAGATATAAGTGTTAAGGATAACGCTACAAAGGCCGGATGTATCCGTCGTTCGTTTACATCACTTAACTTGTGAGTGACAAAGCTGTATGAATAACCTAAAATCATACCCACAAGCACACCTACCGCAACTTTATAAATCACATAAAAACCAATCCATTCTGCCCACTGGTCGAATCCCATCGTTTCATTTTTAGACCACAAAATGGCTAAAAATACGAACGGAAAAGCCATCCCATCGTTGAGTCCGGCTTCTGCGGTTAGGTTGTACTGTACCCCGACATTTTTGCTAGCGACGGTCTGTTTTTTGTTCAACTGAATTTCTGAAGCAAGCGCTGGATCTGTAGGTGCTAAAATGGCTGCCAAGAGTAAAGCTACCGGACCATCAAGATCTAAAAAATAGTACGAAATCAGAAATACGATGACGATATATAACGGCATCATAATAGCTAATAATCTAAGCGGATTTCTCCATTCCTTCCAGGAATAGTTAAGACCGATTTTTAATCCCGCGACCATAAGACTGATAACCACAACCAATTCGGTAAAATGAAGAGCAAAATCCAAAGGCCATGTAGGATCCGGCCATGGTAAGGGTGTATCGAGCAGATATAAAACAGCTCCAAGAAATAGTAGTGGTATGGTAAAACTGATCTTAAATTTCTTTAATAGAATGGGTAGAAAACTTGCAAATAGCGATGTAATGCCCACTATTAATAAAATGATATAATATTTATTCATCGCATCAGAGTTACATACAAATTTAGCACATTGCCACCGAATAAATATGCTATAATCTAACTGCTTATTATTCTTTTGACATATTAATAGCGATTTAAGTTAAGAAGGGAAGTACATACTACCCTAGCTTAAATGCCAATTAACAGAAAAACCAGCAATAAAAAATAAACATCCCATACAACATCGCAGGTGTCCAAACTATATGAAAGGAATACTGGTAACGGTGCATACTTTTGGTAGCAGAGGACCGCCAAATCACTGGCTCAAAATGATAAAGAGTAAACATACTGCTCCAAAAAGTAACACCCTTGTCGGGTAACGGGACAATTATGACCAAAAACAAAAGAAATATCAAAAAGAGGATACAATCGCGTTATAAAATCATCACAACCGCTATAACAAGTAGAAAGAAACGTTCATAAAATCGCAAGAACAAGGTATGTTGAACATGTTCAACGTCATCTAGCTCTATTTATCATTCAATTTTTGCTCAAAAAGTTGAATTTTATGATTCAATTCTTTTTTTAATTCGGCATTAGAAATTTCATTATCTAAAAAGGATTCATAGAAATTTGCCAATGAAAAATCTGCAATCACATTACCTCCTAGATACGGGAAATATGTTTTGGCAGATTGCAAGACTATTATGCCACCTCTAACACCTGGAGAAGTTGCCAATAGTAATATTGGTTTATCTTTCCATACTTTAATATCAATTCTGGATAGCCAGTCCAGCGTATTTTTGAAAAATACTGTATAAGACCCATTATGCTCTGCCAATGAGATAACCAATCCATCTGTAGACTCTATTAGACTATTTAGTCTTATTGCATTTTCAGGAATTCCATTTTCAGTTTCGAAATCAATTCCATAAAGAGGTAACTCAAAATCATTTAAATCTACAATATTTACTTCTACATTTTCAACTTTATTAGCTACATAAGTGGCTAGTGTTTTATTTATAGAGTGTTTACTATTACTTCCTCCTAAGGCTATTATTTTTTTCATTTTATACTTTGCTTATTTTTGTATGATTTCATTGTCTAAAGAAAATTTTCCGCCACCATTTATTAGAGTTGATGTAGCTAAACCTATAATAAGTAGCGAATATTCATAACCTTCTCCTTTTTGAACTCCAAACCAGTTCATGAAAAAACCATGTTCAATTTGTGCTGTGAAAATTATTCCTATGAATAGAAATAGTATTGCTAATGACCAAATTCTACTTGAAAACCCAATAATTAAGAAGATTGCTCCAAAAAACTCTGTTATGATTACCAAAAATGCTATTAGCCAAGGTAATTGCATTTGATGGGTTAAAGAATCCATAGTTGCTGTAAATCCATAACCGCCAAATAGCCCTAGCATTTTTTGCGCTCCATGAGGAAATAGCACTAATCCGAGTGTGAAGCGAGCAATTAATTGCCCCCAATTGTCATCTGTTTTAATAATTTTACGTATCATTTTTGTTGTTTTTAGTTATTAATTATGAAGAAATGTTTTCTTTACGAAGAGCCCTACCGATATTTTTTTTATTGGTGTTTTACCATATTGATCAAAGTCTGCAGCTAGACCAAATTGGGTTGTTTTATAGGAAAGTCCTGTTCTTACTTGTTGAAAACTTCGTGCATGTGTTGAAAATTTATCCCAATGGGTAAGTATTTGAGCGCTAAATAATAAACTCCATTGTTTTTTTAAAGGTTGCATATATTGCAATTGAACAAACAATTCTCCATTAATGAAATTCGTTAACTCTAAATGAGCAATTGAAGGGATAGTAGTGAAGGAAAATCTTTTTGCTTTTGTGGAGAATAGTAAAGAGATTCTTTCAGAAAAGCCAGCAACACTATTATGATAAAGAGAAGGTCCGATAGATATATGTTTGCTAAAATTCCAAAAAGCTGTAGTTTGTACTCCAAGTTCGTCAAAAATTATATTTTCCTTTTCATGATATTTTTGAAAGAAAGCTAAAGTTGAAATAGAGAATATTTTATTGTCATCAATTGGTCGAATTGAAAAATAAGTGAAATCAGTTTTAGCAATTCCAGAAGCAAGTTCTAATTGTGTGATTTGGGCTATCGCTTTTTGACTAAAAATCAAAAGGGATAGCATTAAAAAAGTATTTATTTTTTTCATATTACAAAGAACAGGATCTTTGCAGCAGAGAAAAATAATGTACATTAAGAAATTACATAGAAGCCATTTTTTTTCGTAACAAACTCAAAAATTCAGGTGTAACTCCTAAGTAAGCGGCAATGTTTTTTTGAGAAATTCGATTGAGTAAGGAAGGATATTTTTTGATAAAGTTGAGATAACGATCTTCAGCACTAAATGAAATATTTTGATCAGATCGCTGAATATAGGTAACTAATGATCTTTGATATAAAATTCTATAAAAACGTTCAAATTTTGGTATTCGTTCAAATAATAAATCAAAATTTTCTTTTGAAATTTGTAACACTTCAGATTCTTCAAGAGCTTGTATAAAATAATTTGCAGGTTGTTGAGTTATAAAACTTGCCATATCACCTGACCACCAATCCTTAACCGCAAACATAGATATGTGTTCGGAGCCTTTAGTGTCTATATTATAGACTTTTAAGCAACCTTTAGTAATAAAGTAGTCATGCCTAGCTATTTCTCCTTGCCTAAGTAAGAAATCTTTTTTTTTAATTTTCTTTTCTGTAAATAAAGAAATATATAAATCTTGTTCTTCTTGATTTAGATTTATAAAGCGACTGATATTTTTTAAAATTAATTCATACTTCATTTTCTCAGTAATTTCAAGAATTATTTTGTGTATTTCATTATTGCATAGAGTAAAGCCTGATAGTCCTACTCCTATTTGTATCTGTTAAAGATATAAATATTCTAGAACTATCAGTGCCCCCCTTCATCAAACCGTACGTGAACTTTTCGCCCATACGGCTTACCGATAGCGTTCTTCATTGCGCTTTCGAAAGTGTTTTTAAGCGAGCATACTTTTCTATATCCAATAGTTTATAAAACTTAACTAAGGTGTCATAGGGACGCTGGCGCAGCACTCGATGCGCTTTTCTTCCTTTTGCTCTCATCCATTTATAAAGCTTGTAATCCAGATGTTTCTTGATAATCTTCACCGTTTCTCAGATATGAGTGGTTTTAGCTATCGAAAAGTGATTTAACCATCCGATCAGTGTTTGATTCAGTTTCCAAACAATCCATGCTATACTCCAATGGCGTCATTTGTTGAACAATTCCCTTAGTTTTGCAAATAGTTTACTTCGGGATCACATACTAGGACGAACATTGGTATAATTTTTCTTGTTCCAACTGAACTTGGATCGGATCACACGAAACTGAAAACCTAGAAAATATAAACTACTCTTACCCGATGCCGAGTTCATTAGACGCTTTTGTTTACACATCCTGCCAAAAGGCTTTACCAGAATACGGCATTATGGTATCTTAAGTAGTAGCATAAAGAACAAAGTGCTACCCTTACTTAAAGGTCAACTAACAGAAAAACCAGCAATAAAAAATAAACATCCCATACAACATCGCAGGTGTCCAAACTGTAAGAAAGGAATACTGGTAACGGTGCACACTTTTGGTAGAAGAGGACCGCCAAATCACTGGCTCAAAATGATAAAGAGTAAACATACTGCCCCAAAAAGTAACACCCTTGTCGGGTAACAGGATACTTATGACCAAAAACAAAAGAAATATCAAAAAGAGGATACAATCGCGTTATAAAATCATCACAACCGCTATAACAAGTAGAAAGAGACCTTCATAAAACCGCAAGAACAAGGTATGTTGAACATGTTCAACGTCATCTAACTCTATAGAAACACTTAGCAATCCCCATACTAATTAATATCGACCCGGTTTAGTCAACACGGCCTTCATGCTCGGTCGTACCGACCGCATGAAGGCTTAGTTATTGTGCCCAGTTATTTTTCTATTCCATTGAATATTTCAAAGTGTTGGAAAGCCATTTCTTTTTGGTCGATTGTGCTGAAAATAGGCATTAGTTCTTCGGTTTTCATTGCTTTTTCGGACGCGTCTTTTGCCGACTTTAAGTCTGTCCAGTAAACAATGTCTAAAAACTTTCCATCTTCTGCCAAAGCGGTTTTTCTTGCTACAAATCCAGGTTGTCTACTTACAAAGTCGTTGAGCTTTGTAATGGATTCTTTTGCTTTTTTTGGACCTATGCCATCTACAGATTTCCACAGTACCATTTCGATAATTCTTGCTTGTTCCATATTACTTTTCTTTGTGTCCGACTGCTCACAACTGAATGCAGACAAGACGATTAAACCAATGATTAATTTTTTCATAGGTCAAAAGTAAAATGAGCAAGTGACAGCCCTATGTCAACTATGTTTGGAAACTTTCAAAATATTCTTGTAAACTGAAGTCATTTTGCTTTTCAAAAGGTAATAAAGTGCTGTTTAGGTGAATGATTCTATCTAATCTAAACTCTCGCAGTTCATCTCGAAGGTGGCAAAAAGCTATTACAATCCATACATTATTGGTGAAATAGATAGCTTGTGGTTCAATATTTCGTTTAGTAAGCTCTTCTTTATAAAGCGAGTTGTATGAAATGTTAACCTGTGTTTTTGCTGAAATAGCATTTTGAATATCCGATAGCCAATTGCTCTCAATGATATCACCTTTGCGAAAGTTTATAGTTCGATTTGAAAGTAATTCTAAATTGTCTTTCTGAAAATTTTTAAGTGTTGCTTTAATTTTAAAAAGCAATGAATTGAAATTTTTGGATAGTGATTTATCACCTTGATTTTTAATAAATATTTCAGATGCAATTAAGCTGTTTGCTTCTTCTTCGGTTAGTGATATAGGTGGCAATCTATAACCATCAACTATAAAGTACCCAACTCCATTTTCTGAACCGATTGGTACTCCTGCCTCTTGCAGTGTCTTAATGTCTCTATATACTGTTCTCAGGCTGATTTCAAAGCGTTCAGCTATCTCTTTTGCTGTTACAACCTTTTTTGATTGCAGTTGAATAAGTATTGCAGTTATTCTTGTGAGTCTGTTCATATTGATATAATAACTGAAATTTTATCATCTAAATTCAGATTGGCTTTTCTTCTAATGTCAGCTTTTATTGGAAGTAGATAGGTATCAAGTTTTTTGTCGAACCAAATCGCTGTTTCCCATTCAATTCCATTTACGTTAGCAGTGGCCTTCATTCTTCCCCAACCTTCTTCTTGCCATTTTAAGTGTTCTCGAATTTCTTTAGAAATATCTTTTGGCAAAGAGACAAAAAACCATCCTCCACTTGCATTGTGTTTCCAAATTTTACCTGAAAACTCGTATTTAATTCTGGCTTGCAATTTCTTGTCTATTTTGATTCAGTTCTTGGTTTGTTCTAATTGGGCAGTAGAGTAGAGCCTGATAGTCCTACTCCTATTTGTATCTGTTAAAGATATAAATATTCTAGAACTATCAGTGCCCCCTTCATCAAACCGTACGTGAACTTTTCGCTCATACGGCTTACCGATAGCGTTCTTCATTGCGCTTTCGAAAGTGTTTTTAAGCGAGCATACTTTTCTATATCCAATAGTTTATAAAACTTAACTAAGGTATCATAGGGGCGCTGGCGACGCACCCGATGCGCTTTTCTTCCTTTTGCTCTCATCCATTTATAAAGCTTGTAATCCAGATGTTTCTTGAGGATCTTCACCGTTTCCCAGATATGAGTGGTTTTAGCTATCGAAAAGTAGTTTAACCATCCGATCAGTGTTTGATTCAGTTTCCAAACAATCCATGCTATACTCCAATGGCGTCATTTGTTAAACAATTCCCTTAGTTTTGCAAATAGTTTACTTCGGGATCGCATACTAGGACGAACATTGGTATAATTTTTCTTGTTCCGACTGAACTTGGATCGGATCACACGAAACTGAAAACCTAGAAAATACAAACTGATCTTATCCGATGCCGAGTTCATTAGACGCTTTTGTTTACACATCCTGCCAAAAGGCTTTACCAGAATACGGCATTATGGTATCTTAAGTAGTAGC
>NZ_VNHU01000005.1 GCF_008124785.1 Aquimarina intermedia
TCTTACCTTTCCGAACAGAGAAGTTAAGCCCGTTAGCGCCGATGGTACTACTACTGTGGAAGAGTAGGTCACCGCCTTTTTTGAAACCCTTCATCGTAACGATGAAGGGTTTTTTTATGCCTGAAAATGTTAGTATTACTTATTACATTGATGTAGGACACGTAGTATTTCCTTATTATTTAAGATTATCTATACGTTTTACCTGTTTAGAGTGTCGTATGTATCTCTCTGGGGTACGGCGTTGCGTAGGTAGCGTATGATTTAGTATATTAATACAGTACGCAGCGGGGTCTAGGTAAACGTGTTTTCAATATTTTATAGACCTATAATTGTGGGCTTTCCTTGTATAGAATAGCTTGAAAAGTGCTTTAATGGATTGTAATTATTTTAATACTGTAATTTCTGTCTCCTAATACTCAAAATGTCTAAAGACGATATAGTATTCTTCGAAGTCTTTTTTTTTGCGGAGATAAAAAAATCCCAAATAGCTTTAGTTATTTGGGATAGTACTTAATAAAAAGATTTGTAATTTAATCTCTCAATATGGATCTTGAGATTACTATTTTTTGGATTTCACTTGTACCTTCATAGATTTGAGTAATCTTAGCATCACGCATTAATCGCTCCACGTGATACTCCTTTACAAAACCATTACCTCCATGAACTTGGACAGCTTCTACAGCAACATCCATTGCAACTTGCGAGGCGTATAATTTGGCCATAGCTCCTGATAAATCATAATTTTCATGATTGTCTTTATCCATTGCAGCTTTCAGAACAAGCATTCTGGCAGCTTCGATAGAAGTATGCATGTCTGCTAATTTAAAAGCAATTGCCTGATGATTCATGATTTCTGTACCAAACGCTTTACGTACTTTAGAATATTCTTTAGCTAACTCGTATGCTCCTGACGCTATACCTAAAGCTTGAGCCGCAATGCCAATACGTCCGCCTGCCAATGTCTTCATAGCAAATTTGAAACCAAAACCATCTTCACCAATACGATTTTCTTTAGGTACTTTTACATCGTTAAAGATCAAGGAATGTGTATCACTTCCTCTAATGCCTAATTTATCTTCTTTAGGGCCTATTTCAAAACCTTCCCATCCTTTTTCAACAATAAAAGCATTAATACCTTTATGCTTCTTTTCTTTATCCGTTTGAGCAATTACCAGATAATAATCTGCACTTCCACCATTGGTAATCCAGTTTTTAGTTCCATTAAGAACATAATGATCTCCTTTATCAATAGCGGTAGTCTTTTGCGATGTTGCATCACTACCAGCCTCAGGTTCAGATAAGCAAAATGCACCAATCGATTCTCCTGTGGTTAGTTTTGTAAGGTACTTTTCTTTTTGAGCGTCATTACCATAAGTATCCAGACCCCAGCATACCAAAGAGTTATTTACCGATACAATAACCGAACATGAAGCATCGATCTTAGAAAGTTCTTCCATCACTAACACGTAGGATACAGTGTCCATACCGCCACCGCCATATTCTGGAGAAGCCATCATTCCTAAAAATCCTAGTTCTCCCATTTTTTTCACCTGTTCAGTGGGGAACTCTTGCTTGTTATCACGATCGATAACTCCAGGTAATAATTCTGCTTTAGCAAAATCGCGAGCTGCGTCGCGTATCATTAATTGTTCTTCGGTTAACTTAAAGTCCATATATAATTATAATTTACTATGCGTGCATAACACGCGATTTGTACTATTTGATAAAAATAAATTGCATTACGCAGGGTATTTTTATTAATCTTACAAATATAAGTTATAAAACAATAGTTTTAGTATTTATTTCATTTTTTGAAAGGATGATTTCTGCATATAATTACACAATACTTTTTGTCTCATTTATTCTGTTATTCAAGAAGTGTGAAAGTTTGTTTTAAGCAAACATTATTTTTGAAATATTTACGTATTTCCCATATTTTGTTTTTTATATTTGTGAAATTTTGAATTTTATCAAACTTCAATTAACAGTTAAATTTCTTAGTATGACACAGTGTTAACTTCCCCTAAGGGAAACTGTGAAAACTTAAAAATGAATCAGTATTGTGGGAAACAAGTTTTTTAATTGAATTGAAATCTTATTTATGAAAGAATTACTAAAGAAGTACGAAAATAAAAGTCCAGAAATAGTTTTTAATTGGAAGGATCCGGAGACTGAAGCTGAAGGATGGACGGTAATAAATTCATTAAGAGGTGGCGCTGCCGGTGGTGGAACCAGAATGCGAAAGGGGTTGGATCAAAATGAAGTTTTATCTCTTGCTAAGACTATGGAGGTGAAATTTACAGTTTCAGGCCCTAAAATTGGAGGAGCTAAGTCAGGAATTAATTTTGATCCGAATGATCCTCGTAAAACCGGTGTTTTAGAACGGTGGTATAAAGCTGTTTCTCCTTTGTTAAAAAGTTATTATGGTACTGGAGGAGATTTAAATGTTGATGAAATCCATGAGGTAATTCCAATTACAGAGAATTGTGGTGTATGGCACCCGCAAGAGGGGGTGTTTAACGGGCATTTTCAACCGTCAATTGCTGATAAAATTAACCGTATTGGTCAATTGCGTCAAGGCGTAATCAAGGTGTTAGAAAACACGATGTTTTCTCCGGATGTATCTCGTAAATTGACCGTTGCCGATATGATCACCGGGTATGGTGTGGCAGAGGCTGTTCGTCATTATTATGCAATTTATGGAGGAGACGTTAAAGGTAAACGTGCCGTTGTTCAAGGATTTGGGAATGTCGGTTCTGCAGCTGCATATTATCTCTCTGAAATGGGTGCTAAGATCGTCGGGATTATTGATCATGCAGGAGGACTTATAAAAGAAGACGGTTTTACTTTTGATGATATTAAAACACTGTACCTTAATAAGGTCGGTAATAAATTGTTTAGTGATTCACTAATTCCTTTTGAAGAGGTCAATGATAAAATTTGGGAATTACAGACTGAAATTTTTGCTCCTTGCGCTGCATCAAGACTGATAACTAAAGATCAAATTACAAAAATGATTGAGTCTGGATTAGAAGTTATTTCCTGTGGTGCCAATGTCCCTTTTGCAGATAAAGAAATATTTTTTGGACCCATTATGGAATATACAGACGAACGCGTAAGTTTGATTCCGGATTTTATATCTAACTGTGGTATGGCCAGAGTATTCTCATATTTTATGGAGCGTCGTGTACAAATGACAGATGAGGCTATTTTTATGGATACTTCTGAAACGATACGCAAAGCGATCGCTCATACCTACTCCAATAACCCAACCAGAACAAATATTAGTAAAACAGCTTTTGAGATTGCTCTTAAACAGCTGATATAAATTTAACCCAATTTAGCAAGCAAATTATGTTTAAATATTTCTTAGGAACCAGTCCGAGATGGTTCAAAATGATAATGATCGGATTTTTAATTTTCAATATATTTTCCATTTACATTTTGGGACCTACGGTCTCTGCTTGGATATTTATTGGTGAGTTTATTTTTACTTTAGCCATGGCACTCAAATGTTATCCTTTACAATCTGGAGGATTGCTGGCTATTGAGATATTGATTCTGAATCTGACTACACCAAAAAATGCATACAATGAAGTAGCACAAAACCTAGAGGTAGTTTTACTGCTGGTTTTTATGGTTGCTGGGATCTACTTCATGAAACCTCTACTAATGTATATTTTTAGTAAAGTGTTTACACGAATTAGGTCTAAACTGATCTTATCTTTATTATTTGTTTTCTTGTCGGCGGTTTTGTCTGCGTTTTTAGACGCACTAACGGTAACAGCTGTATTAATTAGTGTGGCTGTTGGTTTTTATGGTGTGTATCATAAAATTCACTCTATGCCCGATGCTGATTTTGATCATGATGGTACTTTGGATAGAAAAGAATTAAGTGGAGAAACTCTCGAGAAATTTAGAAGCTTTCTACGTAGTTTAATTATGCACGGTGTTGTTGGTACCGCTTTAGGAGGTGTTTGCACCTTGGTAGGAGAACCTCAAAATCTATTGATAGGTGAAAAAATGGGGTGGGACTTTATTCAATTTTTTCTACAAATGGCGCCAATTACGATTCCGGTATTAATTTTTGGATTACTTACGACTGTTTTGTTAGAAACGACAGGGTGGTTTGGTTTTGGCGAAAAATTACCGAGTGTAGCCAGAAGAATTATTGAGAGTTATACAGATGAAGAGGATAAGAAGCGTTCTCCTCAAGAAAAATATGGTCTAATAGTGCAGGCAGTATCTGCAATTCTGTTAATTATAGGATTAGCATTGCACCTTGCTCCGGTTGGTTTTATTGGTTTGGCATTGATTGTTGTACAAACTGCTTTTATGGGGATTACAGAAGAGCATTCTCTTGGTAAAGCCTTCGAAGAAGCGTTACCATTTACCGGTTTATTAGTTGTCTTTTTTGTAGTGGTTGCTATGATTCATGATCAACACTTATTTACACCTATTATCGATTGGGCGCTTACTTTAAAACCGGAAGATCAACCGGCTATGTTTTATGTTGCTAATGGAGTGCTATCAATGATTAGTGATAACGTTTTTGTAGCTACTGTATATATAGGTGAAGTTAAACAAGCTTTTGACAACAATGTTATTTCCAGAGAGCAGTTCGAGAAGCTGGCAATTGCAATAAATACTGGTACAAACTTACCAAGTGTTGCTACGCCCAATGGTCAGGCAGCATTTTTATTCTTACTTACTTCTTCTTTAGCACCGTTAATCGGACTATCATATGGTAAAATGGTCAAAATGGCACTTCCTTATACGATAGTACTTGGTACAGTGGGGTTATTGGGAATAATTTTTATCTTGTAACAGTATACTTAACCTATCCAATTTACGTTATTGTAGTAACCTTAAAATAACAACAACAATATGATGCATTTATTATCACTTGGTTCACTAGCCCAAATAGCCGAGGAAGTAGCTCCAGAAGCAGAAGAAAAATCACTGTCCATTATAGATTTACTACTTAGCGGTGGTACTGCTGGTGTTTTGATTATTGCAATTTTATTCGTTTTACTCTTTGTCGCAGTATATATTTATTTTGAAAGAATTTTTGCAATCAAAGCGGCTTCGAAGTATGACGAAAGCTTTATGCATCAAATTAGAGATCATGTAGCAAATGGTAAAATTGAGGCAGCCAAAATTCTATGTGCACAAACTAATAATCCTGTATCTCGTTTGACAGAAAAAGGAATATCCAGAATCGGAAGTCCTTTGGATGATATTAATACAGCTATAGAAAATGCAGGTCGCTTAGAGATCTACAAACTGGAAAAGAACGTTAGTATCCTGGCAACTGTAGCAGGAGCTGCGCCAATGATTGGTTTCCTAGGAACCGTAATTGGTATGATTTTAGCTTTCCATAACTTAGCGTCAAGTGCTGGAAGTGCGGATATGGGATCTCTGGCAGAAGGGATTTATACGGCCATGACAACTACCGTGGCAGGACTTGTGGTAGGTATTGTGGCTTATATTGGCTATAATCATTTAGTTGTACGAACTGATAAGGTAGTACACCAGATGGAGGCAACAGCTGTGGATTTCTTGGACTTATTGAACGAACCTGTATAATATGAATTTACGAGGAAGAAATAAAGTCAGTCCAGAGTTCAGTATGTCGTCAATGACAGACATTGTGTTTTTATTGTTGGTGTTTTTTTTATTGACATCTCCAACAATTACTCCGGAGGCTCTTGATTTAATTTTGCCAAAAGCCAGTGGAAAAAGCTCAAATGTTCAAAACATATCGGTGAGTATTACGAATAAATTGCAATACTATATCGACACAGAGCGGGTGAGTCAAAGTAGTTTGGAAGCTACCTTGTTAGAGCGTTTGTCGGGAACCCCTGAACCTACTATAATTCTTAGAGCTGAAGAAGGTGTGCCTATAGAAAAAGCAGTAAGCGTTATGGATATAGCAAATAGAAATAGATTTAAAGTGATCTTGGCCGTTAAGCCGGAATAAAAAGTATGTTTAATCTAGATACAAAACATAAACGAAAATCCATGATAATTACAATTGCGCTGCATATAGCAATTGTAGTATTATTATTTTATGTTAGTTTAAGTTATCTGGATCCTGCACCGGAGAATGGAATCGCAGTGAACTTTGGTACCTCAGATTTTGGTAATGGAAATGTACAATCCAAGGAGCCCATAAGATCTGCGCCTAAACCCAAAGTTGTGAGTCCTACTTCTGTAGAGAAGGAACAAAAGTCTGAGGCGTCAGAGCTGTCAGAAAAGGTAGTTACTCAGAATAATGAAACTGCCCCTGTGATAAAGGAGAAAGCAGAGGTCAAAAAGAAAGCTGAAGATAAGAAGAAAAAAACTGCTGATAAGACTATAGATTCTAAGAAGGCAGAAGTTAAGAAAGAGGTAGAAAAGCCTGTTGAAGAGAAACCTGATCCAAAACCTGATAAATCTACTTTAGATATCTTGGAAAGCTTTTCTAATGGACCTAAGACTGATGGTAAGGCAAAAGGAGGAGAGGGTAATACTATTGAGCCTGGAGATAAGGGCAGTACTGCAGGAGACCCTAATGCAAAATCGTATTATGGGACTGGTAAAGGACTTGATGGTGATGGTAATTATCGCTTAGGGGGTAGAAAAGCGCTAAATAAGGAAAAGTTTGTTCAGGATTGTAATGAGTCTGGTATTGTAGTTGTTCGTATCGATGTGGACCAGCAAGGTCGGGTAGTGCGAGCGACTCCCGGAGTTAAAGGAACAACTAATAATTCGGCTTGTCTAATGGAGCCGGCAAAAAGAGCAGCACTAGCAACCCGATTCAATAGTGATGCTAAGGCTCCTGTAAAACAAGTCGGCACGATAGTGTATCAGTTCGAAATTTCAGAATAATTAATGAGTATTCAAATAACCTACCGGGAAACATTGGATTGGATGTTTGCCCGGTTACCAATGTACCAACGTGTAGGTAAACATGCGTATAAAGCTGACCTCTCTAATACTATTGAACTGGCAAAGCATCTAGGAAATCCTCAAACTACATTTAGGAGTGTGCATGTTGCCGGAACTAATGGTAAAGGGTCTACTAGTCATATGTTAGCTTCTGTAATGCAAGAAGCTGGTTACAAGGTGGGCTTGTATACCTCGCCACATTTAAAAGACTATAGAGAGCGTATTAAGATTAATGGTGAGATGATAAGTGAGGATTTTGTCGTTGATTTTTTGAAAAGACACAAAAGTTATTTTGAAAGTAAAGCATTGTCATTTTTTGAAATGACAGTGGGTTTGGCATTTCAATACTTTTCAGATCAAAAAGTGGATATTGCAATTATAGAAACCGGACTTGGTGGTCGTTTAGACTCTACAAATATTGTAAAGCCAGAAGTTTCGATAATTACGAATATAGGGTTAGATCATACACAGTTTTTGGGAACGACGAGGCAAGCAATAGCAAAGGAGAAAGCGGGTATAATCAAACCATACACTCCTGTAGTTATAGGTATTTCTACTACAGAAACCAAAGAGGTATTTGAAACAATCGCAGGTAATAATAAAGCCCCTTTGTATTTAGCTGAAAATATTTCTACAGACATAGAAACAGATTTAAAAGGATTTTATCAAAAAGAGAATGTTCGAACGGTTGTGCAAGCTATAGCTGTCTTAAACGGGCTTGGATGGAGAATTAATCAAAAGAATGCGCGAAGTGGTCTGGCCAAGGTTGTTGAAAATACAGGCCTACTTGGTAGATGGCAGTGCTTACAGTCAAATCCCAAGGTGCTAGTGGATACGGCTCATAACTTTGATGGCTTACAAATTGTATTAGAACAACTGCTTGAAGAATCTTATGAGCACCTTCATATAGTTTTGGGCGTTGTGAGCGAAAAGAATCTTGACGAGATTTTACCCTTGTTTCCGACTGAAGCCACTTATTATTTTGTTAAACCTGACATACCACGGGGGATGGATGAAAGAAATCTGGAGAAATTTGGAAAAAAATTTAAATTAAATGGGACTACTTTTGACAGTGTTCAAATGGGCTATAAAGCTGCATTACAGGCTGCTAAAAATTCAGATTTGATTTTTGTTGGAGGAAGTACATTTACAGTGGCAGAAATAATTTGATTTTTTTTTCAAAAAGCTTTGGTAGAGTGTAAAACTGTGCTATATTTGCATCCGCAATCAGGGAATAACTGTTGCGAAAATGACAAGGGCGATTAGCTCAGTTGGTTCAGAGCACCTCGTTTACACCGAGGGGGTCGGGGGTTCGAATCCCTCATCGCCCACAATAAAACCCATACATTTGTATGGGTTTTATTTTTAGTATGATGTTTATTTTTTCTTCTAAAAAATAGCATTAAGCGGGTCATTAACTCAGTTGGTTCAGAGTGTTACCTTGACAGGGTAGAAGTCACTGGTTCGAATCCAGTATGACCCACAATACACTTCGCATTTTATTGTAATTCCTAGTTGCTTGCCGTGAGGTTTACATATTTGTAATATTGAGGTACGGTAAGTAAATTTTTTAATTCAATCTCCTGATAGTATAGGAGACTCTTTAATTTACGTGCTTTTTCGTTATATGGTAGCTCCGATTGAATGATCTTATCGGCTTCGACCGAATACTCCACAATTTTTTTTCTGAGGATGTTTGCTGTTGTATTGGTTAAATTAAGCTCATCCTGTAGTAGTTTGACGCGATTGTCTACCATCTGAATTAATAAAGTATCCTGTGATTCGGCTTTCTGTGGTTCGGTTTGAGTAAACCCAATTGCATACGCAAAAAGGCATAGCGTGATTAATAGTTCCTTCATGATAAATATTTTGTGTGACTTCGTAAAAATATTTATTATAAGGGATTTTTCTTGTTAATTAGTAGTTAACAAAGCGCTAGTAATCAAATATTTGTGTTAATACCAAGTTAACGGATAATTTTAGAATTAACGGTTGTAAGAAGTTTATGTCTTTGAAATATAAAGCGTTGTAGTTGAACAGCTTTAATGACTGTTACTCAGGATCATTCAGTAAGCTCACTATTCGCTCTAATTTCATTCCACGGGAGCCTTTAATGAGGTTTCCATTAGATAAAAGTGAGATGTTCCATTGTTCTTTAAAAGTGTCAAACGAAGGGAACTTTGTAATTTTAGGATGGTTGGTAGTAGTTTTATAGAAGTTTTGACCAATAAGTATGATTTGATCAATGTCCGTTGAGAGTAACTGTTCTACTATTTTTTCATGTTCTATAAGGCTGTATTCGCCTAATTCAAACATGTCACCAAGAAATACTGATTTAGAAGTGTAAGGCAACGTTGCAAAGTTGTTTATGGCAGCAGAGGTACTTGTTGGATTTGCATTATAAGCATCCAGAATTATCTTATGATTTTTGAACCTTACAATTTCAGAACGGTTATTTTTTGGAGTGTAAGATTCGATAGCGGTTTTTATGGTTTCAGCTGGTATATTAAAGTAGTCTGCAATTGCAATTGCGGCGGCTATATTTGTAAAATTGTAGGTGCCTATAAGATTACTGTGTATGGTTAATGCTCTAAAACATAAGGAAACCATTGGTGTTGCTTTTATAAATGAAACGGTAGTATCGGTACTATCGTTTTGAGAAAATGTAAACGTTTTATTGTTCGCTGCCGCATCTGCAAGCTTGTTGTCTTCTGTATTTAAAAACACTAAGTTGTCCGTTTTCTGCAGATAACGGTATAATTCTGTTTTACCTTGCAAAATACCTTCTAGGCTACCGAACCCTTCCAGATGTGCCTTTCCAATATTAGTAATATATCCAAAATCAGGTTTTGCTATACTGCATAAGAGTTCTATTTCCTTTACATGGTTAGCACCCATTTCAACAATGCCTATCTCGGTTTCTTTGTTCATTGACAGTAACGTGAGAGGTACTCCTATGTGATTATTGAGATTGCCTTTTGTGGCGCTGGTAGCGTAGGTTGTTTTAAGAACAGTGTTGATAAGTTCTTTTGTGGTTGTTTTGCCATTACTGCCAGTTAATGCAATGATTTTGATTTCTAAATATTCTCTGTGGTAGGTGGCTAGTTTTTGTAACGTCTCGAGCACATTGTCGACGTGTATAAACTTATTATTGCTAGGTATGTTTTGATCATCTATAACAGCGTAAAGGGCTTCTTGGTTAATAGCATGTTCGGCATACTGGTTACCGTCAAAATTATCGCCTTTGAGAGCAAAAAACAGTTGATTCGATTTTAACGTTCTGGTATCAGTACAGATGCCTGAACTCTTTAAAAAAATGGTATGTAACGCTGCAATAGTCATAGAATGATAGGGTAAAAAAAAGCCCCGTATAAAATTTATGCAGGGCTTTCAGTTGTCTTATTGATGGAATAGTAATTATCTTGGTTTACGATGTCTTGGTGTTTTTTTGTTTTTTGCTTTAGTTCCAACACGGGACATTGCATTTCTAAATCCGATATAGTCTGTGGACATGTCTTGAGGGAAGAATCTGCGTTGTGCAGGATCTAACCAATAAGCTCTGTCTTTCCAAGAACCGCCTTTGTAAACACGTACATTCTCGCCTACAATCGTGGTTCGTTTGCTAGATTCGTCATAACTTCTGTCTAGCTTAGTACTGTCTTCTGCACTTGGTCCTACTTTGTGAATCGGAGCGTTATACATTCGGCGATTAGGTGTGTTCTCATCTTGATAACCTTCATAATAACGTGAAGAACTTTTGTCACCATCTCTAAAGTTTCTATTATCACTCTGGGTGAAATTTGTTCTTAGGTAGGTTTCGTTTTCGTCAACAGGAGTTTGTAAAATACCTCCCGGTAAAACTCTTGCAACAATTTTACCGTTACTCAAGGTATCAAAGATGATTGAATCTGTAGTAACAATTTTAACTGTACCATCAGGATTTATAGCGTTTTTAGTATATACATTCCCTCTGTAGTAATTGAAATCATTATATTCATCATCTACGATAGGTCTATAGATATCCGCTACCCATTCTGCAACGTTTCCAGCCATGTCATAGAGACCGTAGTCATTAGGATCGTAAGACTTAACCGGTGCTGTAATATCCGCTCCATCATCACTCCATCCTGCGATTCCACCATAGTCACCATCACCTTGCTTAAAGTTAGCTAATTGGTCTCCACGTGTTCTTCTTTTGCCAGAACGTGTGTATTTTCCGTTCCAAGGATATTTTTTACGCCCTCTGTAGATGTTGTAACTTCTAAGTTCAACTAATCCTAAAGCAGCATACTCCCATTCTGCTTCTGTAGGAAGTCTATACTTTGGTAGCAGTAACCCATCCTTACGCTGGATATATAATCCCGTAGAATCATTACGCTGCTCGTATTTTTCTGAAGCTCTTCCTCCACGTATAGCTTCATCATTTCCACCATAGGTTTGAGATGGAGCGTTTAGATATGTTTCCGTGTCAAATGTGCTCTCTGCCGATACGTCTTCAAAAGGAGCGTTTTCTCGAATTACTTGCTCTTCTTCGAGTATGCGTTCGTTTACTCGGTTTGTTCTCCAATTACTAAATTCTACTGCCTGTATCCAGTTTACACCCACTACCGGATAATTTGCATAGGCGGGATGACGCAAGTAGTTGTTGGTCATCATTTCATTAAACCCAAGACGATTTCTCCAAACTAGCGTATCAGGAAGCGCACCGTTATAGATATTCTTATATTTAGGCTCTGTCGGAGGATACACACCTTTTAACCAGTCAAGATATTCCAGATACATGATATTGGTTACTTCGGTTTCGTCCATATAGAACGATTGAATATGCTGTTGCGTTGGAGTATTGTTCCAATCGTGCATAACATCGTCTTGAACACGGCCCATTGTAAAGGTACCCCCTTCAACAAAAACAAGTCCCGGACCTGTCTCTTGTTCTTTATAATTTGTGTTTACTTGGAATCCACCTTCTTTGGAATTGTATTTCCAGCCGGTGGCTCGAGAACTGTCACCATAATCATTTTGATTACAGCTTAACAGTAAAGTGCTAATGGTGAGTAACATTAGCGACTTAAAAATAAACGCTTTTTTCATAATCTTAAGTTCGTTAAAGTAGAAATTAGGGCTCGCAATATAATAATTACAGCTAAATTTACCCCAATTTTTTTAAATTATTATCATTTCGGTTTAAATAATTATATCTGCCCTGAGTTCTCAATAACGACAGATGTATCAGTTTATTGTGAAATGATTTGTAAATACCCATGAATTCTGAGAAGAGCGCGGAAAAGAGTTTTTTTTTGACAGTTTAAAATCATCATTTTTAAATGTTAAGATGAATGGTTCGCTATAGTAGATTTTAGTTTTTTATAAGAATGTTTAAGAATCTAACCTCGATAAAGTGTAAAATAATCCCGACTAAAAACGTTCTTTTTTCAGATTTAGCTAAAAGTTATGGCTCTTAAATACTAATACAAGGTTATTAATTAAATTTAATGGTTTTAATAAGATATCTTGAAAACAAACGTTAGGTACGTAGTGCGTTCCTTAATTTAAAAACGTTGTTCTTTTTTAGTAACGAAATAACTTTATATTTGTCTAAACTAAACTCAATTATGAAAAAAATTATCATCCTGGCTTTGGGGCTTATATCGATTTTGGGTACTAAACTACATGCGCAAGATAAGAGGGCTATAACTACCGCAGTACCATTCCTCTTAATAGCTGCTGACGCGAGGGCTGCAGGATTGGCGGACCAAGGTGTAGCAACAACTGCAGATGCTTTTTCCCAACAATGGAATCCGGCTAAATATGCTTTCATAGAGAAAAAACAAGGTGTTGGGGTTAATTATACACCTTACCTAAGTCAGTTAGTTAATGATATAGGACTTGGTAATTTGACATACTATAATCGTATTAATGATAGAAGTGCTGTTGCAGCAAGTTTTAAGTATTTTAGCTTGGGTGAAATAGAATTTAGGGAGAACCCAAACGATTTAGGGTTAATTGAGAAGCCTAATGAATTGACAGTGGATGTCTCGTATGCCTTGCGATTAAGTGATCGTTTTTCGATGGCTGTTGCCGGACGATATTTACGCTCGGATTTAAGACTTTCTAATGGGACAGAAGATATTTCTGCATCGGGTAGTTTTGGTGTCGATATTGCCGGATTTTATCAGAGTGAAGAAATTGCTTATAATTCGTTTAATGGACGCTGGAGAGCCGGAGTAAATATTTCTAATATCGGACCTAAAATAAAATACGATGATGCGGGGCAGGAAAACTTTATTCCTACTAATTTCAAATTAGGAGCTGGTTTTGACTTTCTTTTAGACGAATCCAATCGTATCACACCTTCTATAGAGATTAATAAACTGTTGGTGCCTTCACCGCAGGATTTCAATGGTGACGGAGAGATAAATGGAGGCGATAGCGAAGAGTATCAGGATATCAGTTCGTTTGGGGCTATTTTTTCTTCTTGGGGGGATGCTCCAGATGGATTTAGCGAAGAGTTAAAAGAATTAACCTGGTCTTTAGGAGCAGAATATATGTATCAGGATGTGTTTGCCTTTAGAGCGGGATACTTTAACGAAGCAGAGGAAAAAGGAGCGCGTAAATTTGTCTCTTTAGGGGCAGGTTTTAGATACACTATTGTAAATATCGATATTTCATATCTTTTCTCTACCTCTCCTGTAAAAAGTCCATTAGAAGGAACGTTGAGATTTGGATTGTCTTTTAATTTTGGGGACGAATATGTTGAAAATTAATTTTAGTAAATAAAAGTAGGTTAAAAGTATCAAGCGAACTGTTTGATACTTTTTTTCTTTGTAGTACATTGTCAGGCAATAATTTTTTAAGCATTTACATTGAAAGAGATAGAAATAAAATCCACGTTACAGGTGTATAATTCGTTAGAAGAAACCACTGACGACATTCAAGGATTAATGAAGCAAGCGATGCAAATACGGGATAAAGCGTATGCGCCTTATTCAGAATTTTTAGTCGGAGCAGCATTGCTGCTTGATAATGGGGAAGTAATACTTGGAAATAATCAGGAAAATGCATCCTATCCATCAGGTCTTTGTGCAGAACGAACAGCGATCTATTATGCGGGAGCTAATTATCCTGATGTACCCGTAGTAAAAATGGCATTATCTGCACGATCCTTAAAACATCAGCTTATTACACCAACGCCACCTTGTGGAGCATGTAGGCAAGCGATAGCTGAGTACGAAATTAAACAAAAGCAACCGATTGAAATTTATTTTATGGGTGAAACCGGCAAAGTAGTATGTTCAAATTCACTAGCGAACTTGTTGCCGTTGATTTTTGACAAATCATATCTCTAGTAAAGAGTTAATATTTATCAATAAACTCCTTTTCCCTTACAGGTGAATATATTATTTTTGCTTTTCGTGTCGTCACGAAGGATCAGGTTCGTAAAATGTATATGTTGTTTATGCGAACTGTAGATCATCTATAAATAAATAGAAATATTATTACATTCTAAATGGAAAAAATAACCAAAGAAGTTTACCTGAAGTGGTATGAAGATATGCTTTTCTGGAGAAAGTTTGAAGACAAACTAGCTCAAGTATATATCCAGCAAAAAGTAAGAGGGTTCTTGCATTTGTATAACGGTCAGGAAGCAATTTTGGCAGGCGCATTACATGCGATGGATTTGACAAAAGATCGTATGATTACGGCATATCGTAATCATGTACAGCCAATAGGAATGGGCGTTGATCCAAAACGTGTGATGGCAGAATTGTATGGTAAAGGAACCGGAACCTCTCAAGGTTTGGGTGGATCTATGCATATTTTTTCTAAAGAACATAGGTTTTACGGTGGTCATGGGATTGTTGGAGGTCAAATTCCTCTCGGAGCCGGTTTAGCATTTGCAGATAAATATCATAAAAGAGATGCAGTAACCCTTACCTTTATGGGAGATGGGGCTACTCGCCAAGGTTCTTTACATGAAACATTCAATTTAGCGATGCTATGGAAACTTCCAGTAGTTTTTTGTGTAGAAAACAATGGGTACGCTATGGGAACTTCTGTAGAGCGAACTGCTAATCATACCGATATATGGAAGCTTGGTTTGGGGTACGAGATGCCTTGCGGTCCTGTAGATGCTATGAACCCAGTGAAGGTGGCAGAAGCTATGGATGAAGCTATCGAACGAGCAAGAACAGGCGGAGGTCCAACCTTTTTAGAATTGAAAACATACCGTTATAGAGGACACTCGATGAGTGATGCTCAAAAATATAGAACGAAAGACGAAGTTGCAGAATACCAAAAAATTGATCCAATTACTCAGGTGTTGGATGTAATTAAGGAAGAGAAATATGCAACAGATGATGAGATTGCGGCGATTGACAAACGCGTAAAGGAAAATGTAGCAGCGTGTCAAAAATTCGCCGAAGATTCTCCGTTCCCAGAGAAAAACGTTATGTATGACGTTGTTTACGATCAAAAGGATTACCCGTTTTTATCACACAAACCACAATAAGATATGGCTACAGTAATCAATATGCCGCGTTTGAGCGACACGATGGAAGAAGGCGTTGTTGCAAAGTGGCTTGTTAAAAAAGGCGATAAAGTAAGTGAAGGGGATATCCTTGCAGAAATTGAAACCGATAAGGCTACCATGGAGTTCGAATCCTTTTATGAAGGAACCTTGCTTCATATTGGAATAGAAGAAGGAGAAACAGCTCCGGTTGATCAGCTTTTAGCAATCATTGGTGAGGAAGGTGAGGATATATCCGATCTTCTAAACGGAGGAGCTGCTGAAAAGACTCAAGATAAAGAGGCTGATACGTCGGATGCATCTAAGCCTGAAGAAGCTGAAGCAACTAATACATCCTCTTCAGAAGTTCCTGAAGGAGTTGAAGTAATCACTATGCCAAGGCTTAGTGACACGATGGAAGAAGGAACCGTAGCTACATGGTTAAAAAAAGTAGGTGATAGCGTTGAGGAAGGAGATATCCTTGCAGAAATTGAAACTGACAAAGCTACGATGGAGTTCGAATCATTTTATAATGGTACGTTACTTCATATTGGAATAGGAGAAGGAGAAACAGCTCCGGTAGATGCATTATTAGCAATTATTGGTCCTGAAGGCACAGACATTTCCGGATTAAAAGATGGAAAAGTTACTCCTTCAGCCGCAAAAACTGAGGCGAAATCAAAAGATACAGAAGCAGATAGTGCTGATACACAGAAGCAGGAAGAGACCTCTTCGTCTGAAGAAACTTCAAACGCTTCCGGAGAACGAATCTTTGCCTCTCCGCTAGCCAAAAAAATAGCTGCTGACAAAGGAATTAGTCTTTCTGAAATAAAAGGATCGGGAGATAAAGGTCGTATTGTCAAAAAAGATGTGGAGTCGTATACGCCTTCCAAAAAAGCTGAAGCAGCTCCGCAAAAAACTGAAACTAAGACAGAATCTCCAGCGCCACAGATGTATACACCTGCGGGAGAAGAAGCTTTTGAAGAAGTTAAGAATTCTCAAATGCGTAAAGTAATTGCAAAGCGTCTAGGAGAATCAAAATTTTCAGCACCACATTATTACTTGACTATAGAGGTTAATATGGAGCAAGCTATGCTTTCTCGTAAAAACATTAACCAATTGCCTGATACAAAAGTATCATTTAACGATATGGTGGTTAAAGCATGTGCAATGGCTTTGCGTAAGCATCCACAGGTGAATACACAATGGTCAGATACTGCAATGAAGTACGCAAAGCATATCCATATCGGAGTAGCAGTTGCGGTAGACGAGGGTCTTGTAGTTCCGGTATTGCCTTTTGCAGATCAGATGTCACTAACTCAGATTGGAGGGAACGTTAAGAATTTAGCAGGCAAAGCCAGAAATAAAAAATTGACTCCGCAGGAGATGGAAGGAAGTACGTTTACGGTTTCAAACTTAGGAATGTTTGGAATTCAGGAATTCACCTCCATAATTAATCAACCTAATTCTGCTATTTTGTCTGTTGGGGCGATCGTTGAAAAACCAGTAGTCAAAGAAGGGCAGATTGTAGTAGGTAACACCATGAAGGTAACACTTGCTTGTGATCATAGAACAGTTGATGGCGCTACGGGAGCACAATTTCTACAAACGTTGAGACAATATCTTGAAAATCCGGTAACGATGTTGGCATAACCAACCGAACAAGAGTTTAAATTTAGGATACAATTAATATCAATCCCGCTTTATCCAAAGCGGGATTTTTTTATATTTAATTATGGCGAAATCACAGATTAAAAACGAACAAAGTCGGATCTTATCAGATAAGAAGTATACATTACGTGAATATACCTTTGATTTTTTGCCTGCCAACCAAACTAAATGGGAAACACATACTCGGGAAGTCTTTGATAGAGGACATGCCGCTGCTGTACTGCTCTATAATAGCGCCAAAAATACTGTCGTTCTAACTGAACAATTTAGATACCCGGTATATTTAGTTAATAAACAAGATACCAGTATTGAAGTTTGTGCGGGATTATTAGATGGAGACAGCCCTGAAGCATGTGCCATTCGGGAAGCTTATGAAGAGACTGGATATAAAGTGAGTAACTTAGAAGCTATGGGAGCAGTATTTACATCTCCGGGAGTACTGACCGAAAAAATTCATCTTTTTCTTGCAGCATATGATGAAACCATGAGCGTTGGATCTGGCGGAGGGTTAGAAGAGGAACAAGAGCATATCAATGTGTTAGAGCTCTCAGTGGATCGCGCTATGAAAATGGTGGAGTCCGGTGAGATATGTGATGCCAAAACCGTACTTTTACTACAAGCGGTTCAACGTAAGAATACACAGAAGGGAATCTTATAAAAATCTAATCACATTAACACATGGCTATAAAATTTTTTAAAAGGACTCTCGGGTTTTATGTTTTATTATTTGTTTTAACTCCAGGATATGGACAGCAATCTGAGAAAAAATCGGATGTCCTGAATTTAAAGGAAATCAAAACAACCCTCGCGCAAGATGTTTCGTTTCTGGCGAGCGACTCTTTGAACGGAAGAGCTTTAGGCACTGTAGGCTATGACCTGGCGACTGACTATGTAATTAAACAATTTGAAACGTATGGTATTCAACCTTTTTTTAAAACATATAACGATTCCTTTTTGGTTAATGATATTAAGACTAAAAATATTGTAGGTGTTGTAAAAGGAAATGACTCGTTGCTCTCAAAAGAATATATTGTATTAGGGGCGCATTTAGATCATATCGGCACTGCAAAGGTTATAGGAGGTGATAGTATTGCCAACGGGGCAAATGATAATGCGACAGGAGTTAGCGTAGTTTTGGCGCTTGCGAAACATTTTGCTACGATGAAATCAATAAAGCGTAGCCTGATTTTTGTGTTATTTGGTGCGGAAGAAAGTGGATTAGTAGGGTCTAAACATTTGGCGAATAAACTTAAGGAACTCAATACTCCCATTTATACTATGCTAAATTTTGAGATGGTTGGGATGCCTATGGATGGGAAGAAGTATGTAGCATATCTCACGGGTTATTCCAAATCAAATATGGCAGAAAAACTTAATGATTACGGTGATAAAGAGTGGATTGGATTTTTGCCAAAAGCTAAACAGTACCAGCTTTTCAAGCGTAGTGATAACTACTCATTTTACAAAGAATTAGAGGTACCTAGTCATACGCTCTCCACTTTTGATTTTTCAAATTATGACTTTTATCATCATGTTGATGATGAGGCTGATAAAATGAACTACGATTTTATGAGCGATTTGGTTGAGCTAATAATTCCGGCGGTTACGGCAATGGCTAATACTACAGAAAATGAGATTCTATTAAATTAGTTAAAAAAATTACATGAAGAATATAATAATCACAGGAACCAGCAGAGGTATTGGCTTTGAACTGGCAAAATTATTTGCTGATCAAGGACATAATGTTTTAGCTCTTTCCAGAAACAAGCAGCCAATTGCTGCGTTGAAGCATGAGAAAATTCATGCCTTTTCTTTTGATTTAGAAAATGGGAAAGACTTGGATACAGTTGCTGATTTTGTAAAGTCTCAATGGCAACAAGTAGATATTTTAATTCATAACGCGGGGCTTTTAATTAACAAACCTTTCTCTCAGCTTACGACCAAGGATTTTGAGAAGGTGTATCAAGTAAACGTCTTTGGTGTGGCAGAACTAACGCGTCGTATATTACCGTATTTGGTAAAAGGGAGTCATGTTATTGCTATTAGCAGTATGGGGGGCATTCAAGGAAGTCTCAAGTTTCCGGGATTAGCCGCCTATAGTTCAAGTAAAGGTGCAGTACTAACGTTAATCGAATTGTTGGCCGAAGAATATAAAGAAACGGGTATCGCATTTAATGCATTAGCGCTGGGAGCAGTACAGACAGAAATGCTTGAAGAAGCTTTTCCTGGCTATGAAGCTCCGTTGACAGCACTCGAAATGGCTAGATATATCAAGGATTTTGCAGAAACCGGACAAAAGTTCTATCAAGGTAAGGTGCTACAGGTGTCAAGTAGTACACCCTAAACATTTCGTCTCAATCGAAATAGATAATTTAAAACAAGATTTTTCTTTACTTATAGCGCTATTTTGTATTTTGTGCGAGTGAAAGAGATTTTGACTAAATACATACCGGAACGGGCTGTCGATCCTGCGTTTGACTTAATTGTTCAAAACAACGTATATCTTAAAATTGTAAATGAACGTGTCACACGCCACGGAGATTATCGCAGGTTAGCAGATGGGAGCCATCAAATTACTGTAAACGCGTCGCTTAATAAATATCGTTTTTTAATCACATTGATTCACGAGATAGCGCATTTATTAGCCTTTGAGCACTATGGTAAAATCATTAAACCGCATGGCTTAGAATGGAAAAGGACGTTTCGAAGGTTAATGCTTCCTTTTATCAATCCTCAGATTTTTCCCGCTTCCTTACTTCCGGCAATTGCACATCATTTTAAAAACCCAAAGGCAAGTAGTGATACCGATGCACACCTATCGCTTCTTCTTAAACAATTTGATCCCGCAAATGATAAAAACTATATCTTTGAACTTCCTTTTGGTAGTACCTTTAGATTATATAACGGGAAATTATTCCGTAAAGGAAACAAAAAAATAAAACGGTATGAATGCGTAGAAATTAAAACGGGTAGAGTCTATCTTTTTAATCCTAATGCAGAAGTTGAAATAATACATTGAGATATAATTAGCCAGTATCAACATAGTTGATTTTTTGCGCTTATATCGAACGATGTAAAAGAAACATATACAGATGAAAAAGAATTATTATGCCATTTTAATGGCAGGCGGAGTTGGATCACGTTTTTGGCCGGTAAGCACAACTAAATTCCCGAAACAATTTCACGATATGCTAGGGACCGGCGAATCTTTAATTCAACATACATTTAACAGATTAACTAAAAGTATACCAGAAGAAAACATATTTATTCTAACTAATGCTTGCTACAGTGATTTGGTTCAGGAACATTTACCACAAATAAGCAAAGATCAAATTATTGGAGAGCCCGCGATGCGGAATACAGCACCTTGTATATTATATGCATCTTTAAAAATCCAAAAACTAGATCCTGATGCGGTAATGATTGTTGCTCCCAGTGATCATTGGATAGAAGATGAGATAGCTTTTGCAAAGGATGTTCAAAAGAGCTTTGAAACATGCGAACAACATGATAGGTTAATCACTTTAGGGATAAAACCAACGTTTCCCAACACGGGCTATGGCTATATTCAGTATAAAAAAGATGAGAATACTATTAAAGAAGTTTCAAAATTTACAGAGAAACCGAACTATGAAACTGCCAAACAGTTTCTGGCAGAAGGAAATTATTTATGGAATGCAGGTATATTTGTTTGGAGTGTATCGAGTATTCTTAAAGCCTTTGAAAACTATCAAAAACAAATGACAGCTTTGTTTGTTAAAGGGTTGCCAGAGTTCAATACAGGTGCAGAAGAAGGTTTTATCAAAGATAATTATCCATTAGCTGAAAATATATCAATAGATTATGCTATTTTAGAACAAGCTGATAATGTCTATGTGCTACCTGCTAGTTTTGATTGGAATGATTTGGGGACCTGGGGTTCTTTATATAATGAACTGGATAAAACTGATGCGGAAAACGCAATTGTTAATGCGAAACTTTTAGCTCAAAATGCTAAGGGCAATATGATTCGCACTAGCAGCGAGAAGGTGGTGGTTGTCGATGGTTTGGATGATTATATTATCATCGATAATGAGGAGGTACTTTTAATTTATCCAAAAACTAAAGAACAACAAATCAAAGAAGTGTTGGCGGCGGTAAAAACAAAATTTGGAGAACATTACGGCTAATTAGATTATGCAAGAAAATTCAAACTCAGAATCTCCTATTGATGCAGAGGAGGTAAAGGAAACGATAAAAAAAGAGGCTAAAGGTCTTTTTGAGAGTGTCAGTGCATTTTTGAGTGATTTACTGGATATACGGTCAGATACAGATCGAGATCAGACTGTCGCTGATGTAAAGAATGACATTCCATTTCAAGGTCATAATGCATGGATCCTGGTCTTCTCTATTTTTGTTGCATCTATAGGGCTCAACGTTAGTTCTACAGCTGTGGTTATCGGAGCGATGCTTATATCACCTCTTATGGGACCAATTGTTGGAGTAGGATTGTCCATCGCAATTAACGATATTGATACGCTTAGACGATCGCTTATCAACCTTGGTGTGATGGTAGGCTTGAGTGTTCTGACTGCTACCTTGTATTTTTCACTATCCCCTTTGACAGAGTTAACACCAGAGTTGGAAGCAAGAACAGCACCCACCATATTGGATGTTTTTGTAGCGATTTTTGGAGGTTTGGCCTTAATAGTTGCCAAGTCCAAAAAAGGAACAATGCCAAATGCGATTGCCGGAGTAGCGATTGCTACTGCACTTATGCCACCTCTATGTACCGTAGGGTATGGTATAGCAGAGTGGAACTTTATTTATGCAGGGGGTGCTTTATACCTTTTTACTATTAATGCGATTTTTATTGCGCTATCGACGTTTATAACAGCTAAGCTATTGCGTTTTCCAATGATCAGATATGCAAACTCTGCAAAGCGGAAGCGTACTGCGCAATTAGCATCTTTTATAGCATTATTGGCTATGATTCCTGCAATTTTTACTTTTGTTAAAGTACTGGGAGAAAGCAATAGTGAGCGTGATTACCGCAACTTTTTAGAGAGTGAAATTTCAGGTAACGAAAATCTATACCTGCGTAAAGATTTCTATAATTATAATGAGGGAACCATTAAGCTGTTTTTTGATGGTGAAATAGATAAAGCTGTTGTTAGCGATCTTAGAAACGAAATCAAGAAGTATGATCATATAAAAGATTTCGAGTTAACCATTAACGGAAATAAGTCAAGAGGATTGGAACAAGTGTCAAAAGCCTACGATCGATCGATCGTTGAACTCGGAAGACTCGAGAATGCTAATGATCGATTAACTGCGCAAAATGAAGATCTTAAAAACCGAATTGCGGCGTTGGAATTACAGTTGCGTGATGCAAATAAAGTAGAGCCTGTTGAAGTATTACCCTATAATTCTATTGCAAAAGATGCTAAAATTAGATTTCCGGATCTTTCAGCCCTGGGCTACGGTTTAGTGTTACAGTCTAATTTTCTGAGGGTGGATACGGTTCCGATGCTATTTCCTATTTGGAAATCTCAACTATCCGATAGTCTTCATGAATTGCGACAAACTGATCTAAGAAAATGGTCTACACGTCAAATAGGAGTAGATACGCTGATAGTGAAATAAGCACGTTTCGTTATAATTGTGTAATTGTAAGGATTAATATAGGATGGCTTAAAAACCTTGCAACTGTGCTTTTCGTACTTTTTTAAATAAGTTAGACGAGTAAACAAAATTAGTTACAGCCTCATTATCGGTTTTGAAAATTTGTGTTTTGTCACCTTCCCATTCTAAGAATCCCTTCTTCAAAAAAATGATCTTTTCACCAATTTCCATCACAGAATTCATGTCATGAGTGTTGATTACTGTGGTGATATCATTTTCAACTGTAATTTCTTGAATTAAGTTATCAATAACCATCGCTGTATTAGGGTCTAAACCGGAATTCGGTTCATCACAAAAAAGATATTTAGGTCTGGTTACAATTGCACGGGCGATTGCAACACGTTTTTGCATACCTCCACTAATTTCTGAAGGAAGTTTTTTATTAGCATTTTCAAGATTAACCCGATCGATTACTTCATTTGCACGATCCATCATTTCAGATTTTTTCTGTCGGGTAAACATTTTAAGTGGAAACATGATATTCTCCTCAACAGTCATAGAGTCAAACAAGGCACTGCCTTGAAAAACCATCCCCATTCGTTGACGTAATCGTCTCTTTTCTTCTTCATCTAATTCAGAATAATTTTCACCATCATATGATATCGTGCCTTTTTCTGGTGTAAATAACCCTAGTAAACATTTTAAAAAAACCGTTTTCCCACTACCACTGGTTCCAATTATTAGATTTGTTTTTCCACGGTGAAATGTAGTAGTTATACCTTTCAATATTTCTTCGCCATGAAAAGCTTTATGTATATCGTTAACTTCTATCATGCGCTTAGTAATAATTGTGTTAGTATATAGTTTGAAATTACAATCACAACAGTCGTCCAAACAAAAGCAGCGGTACTGGCTTTTCCAACTTCGAGTGCTCCACCTTTCATGTAATACCCGTGAAATGACGGGATCGTCGCTAGTAGAAATGCGAACAAAAATGTCTTAATAAAAGCGTAGACCAAATGAAAGGGAACAAATTCGTCCTGTAATCCGGTAATAAATTCACTGCTAGAAACAAAACCTCCATAAACTCCGGCGATGTAACCTCCAAAAATTCCCACAAACATAGCGATTGCGATGACAAAGGGATACATCAACATGGCGATAATTTTAGGGAAAACTAAGTAATTTAAAGAATTGATCCCCATAACCTCTAAGGCATCAATTTGTTCTGTAACCCGCATCGTTCCAATACTAGAAGTAATAAAGGAACCTACTTTACCCGCCATGATGACCGAAATAAACGTTGGAGCAAATTCTAAAATTACGGATTGGCGAGAGGCAAATGCGATTAATTGTTTCGGAATCAAGGGGTTGGTAAGGTTTAATGCAGTTTGTATAGCTACAACAGCCCCGATAAAAAAAGCAAGAAATACGGTGATCCCTATAGACCCGATAATAAGGTCATCAATTTCCTTAAAAATTAATGTACGCAAGACAGAACCTTTGGTCATACGACTAAAGACTCCCTTAATCATTAAAAAATAACGTCCAATATCGTCTAGGTAAAACATGTATTTTTGATTAGAACGGCTAAAATAGAAAAAAAATATCCGACAGCATTTAACCTTATACTAAAGTTTAGTTTTATATAAATGCTACTTTTGCATATTCAAATACAAATTAAAGGAATGTTGAGAATAGCTTTTTTAATACTAACGGTAGGATTTATTTTTAAGGGACATACACAGGCAGTACTATCAAAGAACGATCGTCCAAAGCTGGTGGTAGGAATTGTGGTTGATCAGATGCGCTATGATTACTTAACACGATTTGATACTTCCTTTGGATCCGGAGGCTTTAAGCGAATTAGTAAGGAAGGTTTCCAATACAAGAATGCGCATTTCAACTATATCCCCACCTATACAGGACCAGGACATGCATCCGTATATACAGGTACAACTCCTTTTAACCATGGTATAATAGCGAATAATTGGTATGATAAAACTGCTAAAACAAAGGTATATTGTGTCGAAGATACGCTGGTGAATGCGGTTGGGTCTACCAGTAAATTTGATAAGATGTCACCCAGACGCATGAAAACAACCAGTTTTGCAGATCAAAATCGTATGCATACACAAATGCGCGGAAAGACCATAGGGATTTCTCTAAAAGACCGCGGAGCCATTTTACCGGCGGGGCATACGGCAAATGCTGCCTATTGGTTTAGAGGCCGTGACGAAGGGCAATGGATCACAAGCTCTTATTATATGGATATACTACCCCAATGGGTGCAAAAATTTAATGCTTCGGGAACGATAAAATCCTATTTGAAAACGTGGGACACTATGGTTGATAGCGAACAATATAGCGCTAGTGGAATTGATGAAAATATGTATGAGGCAGGATTTAAGGGGAAAGAAAAGGCAGTTTTTCCTTATGAATTAGCAGCTCTGGCTGAAGAAAACGGCGGTTTTGATATTTTAAAAGCTACTCCCTACGGCAATAGTTTAACTACAGATTTTGCCATTGCCGCGCTAGAGGGTGAAGGATTAGGATTAGACAACGATACAGATGTACTAGCGGTAAGTTTTTCTAGTACGGATTATATTGGACATAATTTTGGAGTAAATTCTAAAGAAGTTCAAGATGCCTATGTACGTTTGGACAAAGATCTGGAGCGCCTGCTGATTGCACTTGATAAGAAAGTCGGAGTAGGAAATTATACAGTGTTTTTGACAGCAGATCATGGAGCAGTAAATGTGCCTGCCTATTTAAATGCCTTAAAAATACCGGCAGGATATTTTGATTTAATGCAATTTTCTGAACAGCTTAATGCACAATTGACTGAAAAATATGGAGTTCAAGGATTGGTTGAAAGCGTTTCTAATGGTCAGATATTCTTCAACTATGCACTGGTTAAGGAAAAAGAGTTGAATCACTCCCATTTACAGAAATATACAGCAGAGTATATCCTTGCATATCCAAAAGTCGATAAAGCATATACTCGCAACCAAATGTTGGGAAGTACTTATCAATTCGGAGTTCCGGCATTATTACAAAAAGGGTTTAATCAAAAACGTAGTGGAGATGTTTTATTCGTATTGGATCCGGCTACAATCACCTATTCAAAAAAAGGATCAACGCACGGCAGTGGCTCAAGTTATGATACACATGCTCCGTTGTTGTTTTTTGGAAAAGGGATACAAAAAGGGAGTAGTGTCGAGAAAGTATTTATAACCGATATCGCGCCTACTATCTCTAGTTTGTTAAGGATTGAGTTTCCTAACGGAACTACTGGAACTGTTTTGAAAGAGGTTTTAAAATAATTTACCAAAAATTTTCTTCCAACGTAGTTTTCTAATAAATCTGCCTTGCTCAGCTGTGACTAAATAGGGAGTTCGATTTTTTACCGCTTTAAAGTACCCTTGTAGATAATCAAAAAAGAGTTTAGGTTGTTTTTTTAAGACACTTAATTTGATTGAAGCGATTAGGGTTAACCAAAAGCCATAACGTATTTGATAAAATGCTTGCCCTTGTTTAAGTTTTGAAGATGTGTGGTATGTCTGGCCTGTAGGTTTTAAATGTTTAACCTTTAAAGACGCATCGGTTTTGATTGACCAACCATAGAATTGAGTCAGTAGTTCATCGATAGTATCCCAACCCATAGCAGGCATAAGTCCATTAATATCTTTAAAACATTCTTTGCGGTATGCTTTTAAAGCGCCACGAATATGATCTTTGTTAGTGAGGTTTTCTAACTCCCATTGTTTATTTTTTGAAATATAACAAAAGCCTCCGGCCATACCGATATTATGATCAGCGTTAAAATGCGAAGCAATAGTCTCTAAGTAATCAGATGGAAAAATTAGGTCCGCATCAAATTTACATAGAATATCATAGTCCATGTCCAGTACTTTTAAGCCAGCATTAAAAGCATTTATAACTTTACTACCTGGTAGGTGTTGCTCTTTAGATCGTATGTGCACAATTGTAATGAATGGATATCGATCGACGTATGTTTTTAAAATCTTATTAGTGTTATCCGAGCTATTATCATCCACTACCACAATTTTATGGGGTAACAGAGACTGATTCACTAAGGAATCAAGTGTCTTTGAGATAAATTTTTCCTCATTATGAGCAGGTATGACAATATAGATCTTTGACATAAAAAGAGTGTCTGAATAAGCTTACAATTGATGTTAATTATACTTTTCGCCTTTCAGCATACACGATATAATAACGCGGAGTAAAAAGTCTTAAGAAAGGACGAAATCCTATCTTATTAACAGGATGTGTCCATGAATCTTTAGCGATAATCGTCCATCCGGCTTTTTCCAGGAGCCAATCAAATTGCCAATCCTCAAATTCATGAAAATGTCTGTCCCAGGGATCTGTTTTACTTTGATACGCCTTTGAAAACCACAAACGCAAGGGAACTGAAGCTACAAGCTTATCTGCTTTGATATCAGTAAGCACTGTAAATGGAGAAAGTAGATGTTCAAATATTTCAAAAGCAGTAACAACGCTTGCCGTACTTTCTTTTAATTTTGAAGTGTCACAGTCCAAGTCTTCTCCGGTCGTATTTTGAACCTCATAACCTTCCTTTTTCATAATGTCAGAAAAAGGGTTTTCAACCCCCAAGTCTAATACAGTAGTAGGCGCAGGAACATGTTTACGAAGAAAACTCAGCGTTTTCTCAAATCTTTTATGCGGAAAAGTACCTTCGTACATAAGATGCGTTTGGTTAAAAAATCAACGATGTCGAAATATAGAATTTATAATTTATTTTTCATCGTAATTAATTAAAAAAGGAGGATTTTAGCGATAATGCCAATGCACAGCAAATCAAAAGTACTGCCTCTTTGTTACGGCTAATGTTTCTTCCGATAAAAGTTGTTATAACAAAATAATGCCCTTTAAAAATCAATTTTTTCCTAGCTTAATTTGAAGCACCGTAGCAACAGATATAGCATTCGTTTTAATGCATTGGGCATTTATTCCTTCGAACAGTTCATCTACAGTTTTATTAAAAAGAGTTAGCCATATTTCGAAATGGTGTTTTTTTAATTGATGTCTTGAGTTGAGGTCTTGATGAATTTTTACCACATTATTACGGTATGTACCTTTTCTGAATAAGTTCATTTCCCAAAAATCAATAATAATCGGTAAGTGTTTTTTCATACTGAGTTGAGCGATGTCTGTAAAAATATAACCTATCTGACAATCATACAGCACCTTTGAATAAAATGAATTCATTAAACATTCTAAGTCATCTCTACAGATTATATCATTTTTCATTTTTTTTGTTTGGCAATTAATAACTCTCTTAGCTCCTGTTGTTTTTCCTTCTCTATAACTTTTTGATGAGCAAAAGCAAAGATAGCATTTTCGATTACCTCATTCTCTCGTTCACCTGAAAGGATGTAAGAAATAGTGGCTTTAGAGTAGGGCCTTCCTTGTGAGGTTGAGATGTTGCTCTTTTTTAAGTACTCTTGAATTTTTTTGATGTGTTTGCTTCCTAAACTATTAATAATAGCCGAGCGTTCTTCTTGCGTTATCATGATAGTTGGCTAATGTTAAAATGATGAGTATCTTTGTGAACGAAATGTTGAAGTTTCGCTATACAATAATATATAAAATATTGTACATTAACAAGTTTTAAGCTACTATTTTGGATAAAAAAGATAATATTTTAGATAGAGTGATTATTTTTGCAGAGTATTTGGGATATAGCTTACGTAGCTTTAGCTTGTCAATTGAAGCTAGCCCGGGATACTTACATCGGCTGCAGTCTTCGAATAGTAACATAGGTGGAGATTTTATAGAAAGAATTATAGCTACCTACGAACAGTTGAACCCTCTATGGCTACTCACAGGCAAAGGAGATATGTTACTTGAGACTCATGCTATCGGAGTTAATGAGTCAGAGGCGCTGTATGGAAAGCGAGACTTTTTAAAAGAAGCACTATTGGTGTATCTTGATGATGAGGATATTAAAAATAAAATCAAAGATATAGTTACTGCTCAGCAGATTGAAGAGTAGCTAGTGGTATAAAAAGGAGTACATAAACAAAGCGGGATCTTTTTAAAGATCCCGCTTTGTTTATGTACGTAGAGTTCGTTAGTTTTTAAGCTTCTTCCATATAAGCTTCAATGGGCTCACAGGTACATATTAGATTTCTGTCTCCATAGGCATCATCTACACGACGTACAGAAGGCCAAAATTTATTTTCAGCTATATACGATAGTGGATAGGCGGCTTCAGTTCTTGAATATGGAAAATCCCAAGTATCAGCTGTTACCATGGCCAATGTATGCGGAGCATTTTTTAGCATATTATTGGTGTTATCCTTGGTTGCTTCGCTAATTTCCTTTCTGATAGAGATTAAAGCATCACAAAAACGATCTAACTCTGCCTTGCCTTCGCTTTCAGTAGGTTCAATCATAACTGTACCGGCTACCGGAAAGGAGACTGTAGGGGCATGAAACCCATAATCCATCAAACGCTTGGCGATATCTGTTACCTCAATTCCATTTGCTTTAAAAGGGCGACAATCTACAATCATCTCGTGAGCAGCTCTACCGCGTTCTCCAGAATACAACGTGCTATAATGACCGTTCAGTCGTTCTTTAATATAGTTGGCATTGAGAATTGCATATTCTGTAGCATTCTTTAGACCATCTGCACCTAACATGGTAATATATCCGTAAGAGATTATGCAGGCCAATGAGGATCCCCATGGTGCAGCAGATATGGCTGTAATAGCATGATCGCCACCTGTACTAATTACCGGATTACCGGGTAAGAAAGGAACAAGTTGCTCTGCTACACATATCGGACCTACACCCGGTCCGCCGCCACCATGTGGAATGGCAAATGTTTTATGTAAGTTAAGGTGACAAACGTCAGCCCCAATAGCGCCTGGGTTTGTTAAACCAACCTGAGCATTCATATTAGCGCCATCCATATATACCTGTCCGCCCTTGTCATGTATTATAGATGTTATTTCTCTAATTGCCGATTCATACACACCATGAGTGGATGGATAGGTAACCATCAAGGCAGCTAAATTATCCTTATGCTTTTCGGCTTTTTCGCGTAAATCATCAACATCAATATTTCCTTCGTCAGTAGCTTTGGTTACCACAACCTTCATTCCTGCCATTACCGCAGATGCTGGATTGGTTCCGTGTGCTGATGAGGGAATTAAACAAATATTACGGTGATGATCATTACGTGATTCATGATACGCTCTAATAACCATAAGTCCTGCAAACTCTCCTTGTGCGCCTGAATTGGGTTGTAAGGATGTCCCGGCAAAACCGGTGATTTCTGTAAGTTGATCTTCTAATTTAGATAATAGTTCTTGATATCCTTGCGCTTGTTCAATAGGAACAAAGGGATGGATATTCCCCCACTGCGGATCACTTAATGGTAGCATTTCGGCTGCAGCATTCAGTTTCATCGTACATGAGCCTAGAGCAATCATAGAGTGATTCAAAGAAAGATCTTTGCGTTCTAATTTCTTGATATAACGCATCAATTCAGTTTCAGAATGATAGCTGTTGAAAACTTCGTTAGTCAGAAAATCTGTAGTCCTAGCTAAATTTTGAGAAATACTGGTTTCTTCTTTAGAAATATCACGAATAACAACTGCTTCTTTGCCTGAAGCTTCTGAAAAAATTGAAATAATAGTATTTAAATCTTTTACAGTTGTCGCCTCATTTAGAGCAATCGATACAGTAGTTGCATCAGGGTAAAAGAAGTTAACTTGCTTTGCTTCGGCCAACGTTTTTATTTTATCGGCATCTGCTGTAATGCGTATAGTGTCAAAGAAATTTTCGTTCAATTGAGTGAAACCAAGTTTTGAAAGGGTTTTACTCAATATCGTGGCAGAGGTATGAACTTTGTTTGCAATATATTTAAGTCCGTTTGGGCCATGATATACCGCGTACATACCAGCCATAACGGCTAATAATACCTGTGCTGTACAGATATTAGAGGTAGCTTTATCTCTTTTGATATGTTGTTCTCTTGTTTGTAATGCCATTCGTAACGCTCGATCACCATTCGTATCCTGTGTCACACCGATAATACGACCAGGAATATTACGCTTGTATTCTTCTCGCGTTGCAAAATAGGCTGCGTGTGGCCCTCCATATCCTAATGGTATCCCAAAACGTTGAGTAGTACCAACTACTACATCTGCTCCAAAACTACCCGGAGATTTTAAGGTTACTAGACTTAAAATATCTGCAGCTACTGCAATTTTAATATCTGCAGCATGCGCATTTTCTACAAATGCGGCATAGTCAAATACCTCACCGGATTTACCCGGATATTGTAGTAGTGCACCATAAAATTCTGATGAAAACTCAAAAGTTTCATGATTGCCTATCACCAATTCTATGGCTAATGGTATAGCTCTGGTTTTTAATAGTGACAACGTTTGTGGAAGAATCTCTTCGGAAACAAAAAATTTGTTACACTCACTTTTCTTCTGATCACGTGTTCTGCCGGCATATAACATTGTCATTGCTTCTGCTGCAGCCGTACTTTCGTCTAATAAAGAAGCATTAGCCAACTCCATGCCTGTCAAATCACAGATCATCGTTTGGTAATTTAATAAAGCTTCCAGTCTTCCTTGCGCGATCTCTGCCTGATACGGAGTATACGCTGTGTACCATCCCGGGTTCTCAAGAATATTACGTTGAATTACTGCAGGGAGACTTGCTTCATGATAACCAAGACCGATATAGGTTTTGAAAACACTATTCTTGGCAGCTAATTCTAATAAATGAGCTGCATATTCTTGCTCACTCATTGCTTCATCAAGCTGAAGTGGGTTTTTCAATAGAATATCGTCAGGAACTGTTTCATAAATTAGCTGATCCATAGATTCAGCTTTTACAGTGTGTAACATGTCTTGTAAATCCTTCTCAGAAGGGCCTATATGGCGAAGTTTGAAAGAATCAGTTTTCATATGCTAAAAACGTTGTGTTTGAGTCGGCAAAAGTACGTATTTAATTAAGAAAATTCAGTCCCTTTTTTATACAAGGATTGTAAGTTTTCAACCAATTATGTGGGTTATTAACAGAGAAAGTTAAATTTGCAATGTGAAGCAGTTTCAAATCTTTTTTAAATTTTATATCAATAGCAGTATTCATGTGGCTATAGCTATTTGTTCATTGGTAATTTTAACACAATTTAAATTTGGCTTGCAGTTCAGGTCCGAGCTGTTGATTTTTATGTTTTCGGGTTCTATTGTAGGATATAATATTGTTAAGTATACTAGTGTTTCTAATTTGTATCATCGCCGTTTAACAAAATCGATGAAAGCGATACAGTGGTTTACAGTACTGTCTGCGCTGTTTTTCTTAGGAAGTATATTGTATTTTGAGATAGGAACCTTACTTTACATGATTCCGGTAGTAATTTTAACTGCACTTTATGCACTGCCTATATTTCCCAGAGGCAAAAGCTTGCGAAATGTGGCTAGAATCAAAATTTATATCATAGGATTGGTATGGGCTATAGCCACCGTCGTGGTTCCTTCGGCAGTTGCAGAAGCTGATTTTACTTTGGCGTTATGGGTAGAAACGTTGCAACGTTTTTTATTTATTGTTGTGGTAATGTTGCCTTTTGAGATTAGAGACCTTCAATATGATGACACTTCCTTACAAACTATTCCGCAGCTGATAGGTATAACAAATACCAAGATTTTTGGTAGTGCGTTAATGATTATATTTTTGTTGTTGACATTATTAAAGTCACAAATTGAGCTACATGAAATTTATAGTACATTGTTGATTACTATACTTATTTTGCTCTTTTTATGGAATGCAAAAAAAAGACAATCTGAATATTATTGTTCTTTTTGGGTGGAGAGTGTTCCGCTCTTTTGGTTAGTTATTTATATCGCTTTGCTATAAGACAGAGAATTTGAGAAAGAAGTAAAGTTCATTAATCAGACATTTGCTTCTCCAAATTTTGTTTCATTATTCTTTTATCATCTTCAGAAAGTTCTTCTGTCTCAATATGCTTTAACAACCAAGTTAATCTGGAGTTGCGAGAAGAATAAAGGCGACAAGCTTTACAAAAAATCAAATGAATATTGAGTCGTATCTTTTCTGCCAACGAGGCTTCTTTGTACTGACTTTTATCACAACAAAGCGCAGCTTCGTTGCAACTAACAAAAATTCCTTTTCTTTTACTCATAATAACTATTTAAACCAATTGTTTTCCAGACATGAAGCCATCGCAGTACGTGCCCTGTGTATAATGACCCATAGATTAGACGCCGTAATATTGTATTCATTACAAATAGCTTCAGTATCAAACCCCTGAATGGTTTTTAATCTAAAGATATCCGCGTGTTTTTCTGGAAGTTTATCTAGGCATTGGTAGATTGCCTTACCTAATTCTTTGTTCTCTATTTCGCTTTCTGCATTTAATTCAAAAGGATCAGCAACTTTTTCTTCCAACCAATCACCTTCGGTTTCAGTGTCTCCGATTTGTTGCATGCGAACTTCGGCTTTCCCCTTCTTACTGTTACTTTTTCTATAATGATCAATTATCTTACGCTTCAAGATAGCAACTAACCAAGTTCTTTCACTTGCCTCTCCTTTAAAATTTTTCATGGATTTGAGACCGGCAAAAAAGGTTTCCTGAACCAGATCTTGAGCAATTTCTCTATTGTTCACTCTACCTATGGTATAGTTGAATAAGTAATTACTATATTTATCTATCCATGTATTTGGATCTATAACGTTTGTTGGCATATGTTGAATAGCTAGACTTCAAAAATAGAATAAAAACCTCGAAGGACTCTTAAGAATTATAGTATTAAGAATCTGTTAACATCTGTTTCGTTACCTTTTTAAGTATTCTTACTTCCTAGCCAATGTAAAATTATTCTTTGCAAACGACCTTGCTCTTGAGTACTCAAAAGATTGAATAATGCATTTACATCTTTGGTTATGACTAATAAAGCCTGCGTTTGTTTAATAAATTCTCTGGTTTCGGCGGTTCCATCCTTTTTAATTTGGACTATTTCTTGTAATGTCTGTAGGGCAGGTGTGATTTCTCGTTTACTTCGTTCCGTGGCAATTTGTCTGGATAAGTTATAGACATCTTTTTCGGCTACAAAATACTCTTTACGTTCGCCCATTTTATTTTCCTTATAAATAATTCCCCAATCCAATAAAATCCTCAAATTAGTACTGGTGCTTCCTCTCGAAATCTTTAATTCTTCCATGATATCCTCCATAGCCAAGGGTTTCGGAGCGATAAAGAGCAGCGCATGTATTTGTGCAGTTGTTCTGTTTATTCCCCAAGAGTCTCCCAATGCTCCCCAGGTTTCAAGTAGTTTTTCTTTGGCTTCTATAAATTTCATAAGTAAATATAGTAAAATTGTGCTTTTGCTTTCAGTCTAAACTGAAAGCAAAAGCACAATTTTATACAGTTGTTTTTTTGTGGGATACCCATCGTGGTAAAACCCCGATTTTGTGTAAGTTAGTGTTGTTAAACACAAACTCTTTGAACATGAAAATAACCAACACTTTTCTGTCAGCGCTTATTGCTTTGACATTTTTATCGAACACTTACGCACAACAGGAATCTGCAATGTTTTATGCGACCATTCAGACTGTTGATGCAAACGAACTACAGAAGCAACATCCTGAAATGATTGAGGTTATTACTGCTGCTAATGGCTTTAGTGCTGTCAAATTAACGGAAGATGCTGCCGAATTCTTACATGAAAAGGTACTCGTACATGGACCGGGATTCATATTTGAACCTTCAGAGAAATCTGCAATTGCTTCTTTGGATAAGATGAGGTTAAATACCATGCAACGTGCAGCGACTTCTTTTCAAATAACACAGCCAACGTTGGTAAATCAAAGTTTAAATTTGGTAAATAATACCAATATAGCAAACCAAATAATTGAATTAGAAAATTACGGAACACGCTATCACACAACCAATAGTGCAAGACAAGCGGTTTTGGATCTAAAAACGAAATGGGAAAGCCTTGCAGGCAACCGTTCAGATGTATCTGTGAGAATCGTTAATCATAGCAGTACTGCTATGCCATCGGTTGTTATGACGATAACAGGAACAGATGAACCTGATAGTTTTGTAATTATAGGAGGACATATCGATTCTACAGCAAGAGGAAATAACGGGAACGCTCCTGGCGCTGATGATAATGCATCGGGAATCGCAACAATAACAGAAGCGGCAAGGGTATTGTTTTCTATGGATTATAGGCCTAAACGAACGGTCGAATTTATGGCTTTTGCAGCAGAAGAGGTAGGGTTGCGAGGTTCTAAAGAAATTGCTCAGGATTATAAAAGTAGAAATGTTGATGTAGTTAGTTATATGCAACTTGATATGACTAATTATAAAGGGTCATCAAAGGATGTGTATGTTTCTACAGACTCCTATAATTCGTCAAGTTTGAATAATTTTCTTATCGAATTAATGAATTATTATAACGCGACGGGAACACATCAGTTCACCTATGGAACCACGATTTGTAATTATGGTTGTTCTGATCATTATAGTTGGGCGCAACAAGGATATGAAGTTGCTTTTCCATTTGAAGCCACATTTTCTCAAAGTAATCCATATATACACACGCCTAATGATACCTTTGATCGTTCTCCCACGGCCAATGCTACTCATGCGGCGAAATTTGCTAAGCTGGCGCTTGAATATCTTATTGAAATTTCAAATGATGTATCTTCGGGAGGTTCTAATGAATGTATCAACGTAGTTTCGTCGTACCCGTATGCGGAAAGTTTTGAAAATACACTGGGAGCCTGGACGCAGGATACCTCAGACAATCTCAATTGGTCTATCGATGCCAATGGAACGCCATCAAGAGGTACAGGTCCAAGCTCGGCACAGCAGGGGAGCTACTATTTATATGTTGAAGCTTCTGTCAATGGTTCAGGATATCCTAATAAAAGAGCGATATTAAATTCGCCTTGTTTTGATTTAAGTCCTGTAACAGGGGCTTCGCTCAATTTTTCCTATCATATGACAGGAAGTGCTATAGGGTCCTTACAAATTGAAGCAAGTAGTGATAATGGAGTATCTTGGTCCTCTATATTTAGTAAGACAGGTGCACAAGGTTCTGCTTGGAATATATCAAACATTGATCTTTCTGCATATGACGGAGGAAATTTGAAACTTAGGTTTAATACGGTTACGGGATCTGGATGGCAAGGAGATGTTGCGATAGATAATGTGCAAGTTTCATCATCCTCAAGATCATGTAATGAGGTGAACTCATTTTCTTCAAAGAGTTCCTATAAAACAGGGGATCAGATGCGTCTCGAGGGTAAGATTTATCAAAAGAATGCTACGGGATGGGTTGTGCAGGGAACATGTGCAGTGCTTGTAAAGGAAACGAATCCAGGCAAAGAGTTGTCGGAAGTATTCACGCTGTCTCCCAATCCGGTAGGCTCAGAATTGTTAAATATTACGCTTGCGAATGAGGCACCTTCTCAATTTACGGTTTTGATATTCGATACTTCAGGAAATGTACTGAGAGAAGCTCAAGTGCTTGCAAAAACAACATCAATTGATATGAATGGTCTGGCATCAGGAACGTATTTTGTATCACTTTTTGATGGGATCAAAAACTATACAAAGCAATTTGTTAAAAAGTAACTAGTTACAGAAGTAGTAATTTCGAAGTAATTAGTGAGCTTGACAGGAATCTTTATATCCTGTCAAGCTCACTTTCTTTATTTTATAAGACCAGCACGGCGCAATAATGCTTCCGGATTAGGTTCTTGTCCTCTAAATTTCTTGTAAAGAATCATTGGATTTTCAGTTCCTCCTTTTGATAAAACATATTCTTTAAATTGTGTAGCGATAGTGCTATTAAAGATTCCGTTTTCTTTAAAGTATTCAAACGCGTCGGCATCCAGTACTTCTGCCCATTTATAAGAATAGTATCCTGCAGCATACCCTCCTTGAAAGATATGAGAAAAAGAAGTGCTCATGCAATTCGATGCCACATCCGGATAAAGTGAAGTGTCTGCAAAGACTTGTGTCTCATACTTCTTGACATCGTCGATAGCATTAGGGTTCTCAGCATGCCATGACATGTCTAATAAACCGAGGCTCAATTGTCTTAAGGTTGCCATTCCTTCTAAAAAGGTAGCAGATTCTTTTATTTTTTTCACTAATTCCATAGGGATGTTTTCTCCCGTTTTATAGTGCTTTGCAAACAACGCAAGTGCTTCCTCTTCATAACACCAATTCTCCATTACTTGACTGGGTAGTTCTACAAAGTCCCAGAACACACTGGTACCGGAAAGTCCCGGATACGTAGTATCTGCCAAAATACCGTGTAGTGCATGTCCGAATTCGTGAAATAAGGTAGTCACTTCATTAAAAGTTAGTAACGAAGGTTTACTGGGCGTGGGTTTAGTGAAGTTACAAACTATAGAGATATGGGGTCGTTCATTTTTGCCATCTTTTATCATTTGGGATTTGTATGAGGTCATCCAGGCACCATTGCGTTTACCTGGTCGCGGATGAAAATCTGCATACAACAAAGCAATATAGTTTCCGTCAGTATCTGTAACATCATACGTTAAAACCTCGTTGTGGTAGGTATCAACGGTTTTAGTCTCTTTAAAATTTAGTCCAAAAAGTCTGGAGGCAATAGCAAATGCACCATCGATTACGTGTTCTAACTGGAAATAAGGTTTTAGCTTTTCATCGTCAAGATCAAACAATTTTTGTTTAAGTTTTTCGGAATAATAGGCTCCATCCCATTTTTGAAGTTGTTCAATACCATCCAGCTCTTTTGCAAATTTTTCAAGCGATTCAAACTCCTCTTTTGCAGCAGGCTTTGCTTTGACTAAGATTTCATTTAAAAAGTCAAACACTTTTTCCGGAGTTTGCGCCATACGTTCCTCAAGTACAAAATGTGCGTGAGAGGCATATCCCAGCAATTGTGCGCGCTCGTAACGCAATTTTGCAATACGCAAAACATTTTCTTGATTATCGTTTTCGTTGCTTTGGAAACCGCGTGCACCAAAAGCTAAAGCAAGTTTTTTACGTAAGTCGCGATTATCGGCATACATCATAAAAGGAACGTAACTCGGATAATCCAGCGTTATAAGCCATCCTTGTTTATCCTTTGCTTCTGCTAAAGCTTTGGCTGCTTCCTTAGCGCCCTCCGGGAGTCCCGATATATCTTTTTTATCCGTGATTAATAATTCAAATGCATTTGTCTCGGCCAAAACATTTTCTCCAAAGCTTAGACTAAGCTTAGAGAGTTCTGTATCAATTTTTCTGAGTTTGGTTTTATCCTCTTCTTTAAGATTGGCACCGTTGCGAGAGAATGATTTATAGGTCTTGTCTACTAATGTTTTTTGCTCTTCACTTAGCGTTATATTGTCTTTGTTTTCAAAAACAGTTTTAATTCTTTCAAATAAAGTTGCGTTTAATTGAATGTCATTACGTAATTCTGAAAGCATAGGAGCTACCTCTTGCGCTATTTTTTGAATAGTGTCGTTAGTTTCAGCACTGTTAAGATTAAAAAAGATGCTTGTTACCCGATCCAGAGACTGTCCGCTATAATCCAATGGAGCAATAGTATTTTCAAACGTAGGTTGTGATGTTTGAGAAGTTATTTGATCGATAGCTATGCGGTTGTGTTTGATACCTTCCTTAATAGCAGGAATAAAATCCGAAGTCTCAATGCGAGAAAAAGGAGCAGTATCAAAAGATTGAAGTAAAGGATTTTGCGTCGTATCCATATAAATTTTCTTTTTATCGATTAAACGTGTCTTTTATCGATTTATGTCATTTTGATTTGATAAGAATTTACAATACGCTGTACAAGAGCATTAGATTTGTCTCAGGTTTATACGTGTTGATCTTATCAAAAGATTTCAATTAAATTAATAATCAGGGGGTATGAATATTAATCTTTTTTGTTGGTAAAGATCATATTTTTAAAAGAGCTACAGTAACGGTAGCTCTTTTTTCTTTGTTAAAAGTTAGCCTTTCGTCGTTAAAAGTAATTTCAAAACTAGATTCGTTAGCTGGTAAATCTATTGAAACGGTATTTCATCGTTAATATTTGTATTTCATCGAAAAAATGAAAAAAATCCAGGTATTATAGTGCCGTAATCAAAGTAAGGTTTTACCTTTGTTTCAGGTTTTAAGAGTAGGACCTTACGATGAATTTTTTGTGTAATATATTTAAGTTGGTTAATAAATATTGTTATATTCTGTTGTAAGGTCTAAATGAAATGAGCTGCCTCTCCGGCAGCTCTTTCTATTTTTAGGCATTTCTCAAGTTGTTTACCTTTACGAAATAAGAATTTGATTAAGATTTTCTAATGTCTTCTGCGCCCTTGATAACTTTAGTCTTGAGTCCTTCTTTATACAGTAAAATTTTATCTAAGATACACGAATCAGATGCTCCAATAATTTGAGCAGCCAGGATTCCTGCATTCATAGCACCATCAAGCGCTACGGTTGCTACGGGGACACCGCCGGGCATTTGTAGTATGGATAACACAGAATCCCAACCATCGATTGAGTTGCTTGATTTAACAGGCACTCCGATAACAGGAAGCGGAGAGAGCGAGGCAATCATTCCCGGTAGATGGGCTGCACCACCTGCTCCGGCGATAATAACTTTAATTCCTCGGGTATGCGCATTTTTACCATAATCAAACAATTTCTCCGGCGTGCGATGAGCTGACACAATATCAACCTCTACTTCGATATCAAAACCTTCTAATATATCAATCGCTTTTTGCATTACAGGCATGTCACTGGTACTTCCCATAATTACGGCTACTTTACTCATGTCTTTTTGTTTTATTGTGTTGTTGCGTTGTTCAAATCTTATATGGCAAAAGTTATTTGCTGATTACCCTCAGCATATCCTTTACCTTTTCAGCTATTTGTCTTGCTGTGTTTATGTCCTTATTTACGATAGTGACATGTCCCATCTTTCTAAAAGGACGGGTCTCTTTTTTACCATAAATATGGGGCGTTACCCCGGGAAGTGTCATCACTTCTTTTATATTTTCATAGGTTACCGGACCAGAAAAACCTTCGGCACCGGTAAGATTAACCATAATACCGGCAAGTTTACTTTCTGTAGCTCCAAGTGGTAAGTCCAGAATACAGCGAATGTGTTGTTCAAACTGATTGGTAAAACTAGCCTCAATACTATAATGTCCGCTGTTATGAGGTCTGGGGGCCACTTCATTCACCAGGATCTCATCATCTTGTGTCAAAAATAATTCAACGGCCAAGATCCCTACATGATCAAAAGCCTGAGATACGCGCGTTGCAATATCGATTGCTTTTTTTGCAATAGCGTCAGAAATACGTGCTGGACATAGTACATATTCGACCTGATTAGCTTCAGGATGAAACTCCATCTCAACCACAGGATACGTTTTTATTTCGCCACTCACATTGCGCGCCACAATAACAGCCAATTCATTTTTAAAAGGAACCAGCGCTTCGGCAATACATTCGGTATCCGGTAATTTTGCCAGCTCTTTTTCGCTTTTTATGATAGCAACACCTTTGCCATCATACCCTCCTTGGGTACTTTTCCATACAAAGGGAAGTTTAGTGTCTTGTTGCTCAATACTTGCCACCAACTCTACTTTGGTTGCAAAAACAGCAAAATCGGCAGTTGGTATACCTCGATCAGCGTACAATTGCTTTTGTCTTCCTTTGTTCTGAATCTTTCGCAATGTGGCTGCTTCAGGATACACTTTGGTACCTTCTTTCTCTAACAGCTCAAGGGCATCAACATTTACGCTTTCGATTTCAAAAGTAAGCACATCTACTTTTTTTCCGAAGGAATACACCGTATCAAAATCCATTAAATCCCCATCGGTAAAATGATCGCAGGCAAGACGACCCGGAGCTTGTGGGTTTGGATCCATCACATAGGTCTGGATGTCTAATTTACGTGTTTCATAAAGCATCATTTTGCCTAATTGCCCACCGCCTAAAATTCCTAGTTTGAATTCAGAAGAGAAATAATTTACCATAGTGCTACTGTTGAATTATCGCTTTGAGACAGCAAAAATAATTTTTTAAAGAACACTAACCAGTAATTTACACGCTAAATGCAGTTGTGATTGTTTGATAAGTATAATATGTAATCACTATCTTTGCGCCTTTAGTAAAAAAAACAGCCTGATCCGTATGATCAAATTGCACGACTTATATTTTACACCTTACATTAGTGAAGAGCGCATTGCAAAGGCTGTTGACAGGATTGCAGCGCAGTTAAACCGGGATTATAAAGATGATAATCCTTTGTTTATCGGAGTTTTAAATGGTTGTTTTATGTTCGTTTCAGAAATTCTGAAGCGCTTTGACTATAATTGCGAAGTAAGTTTTGTGAAATTAGCTTCATATTCCGGTACGCAATCTACCGAGAATGTACGAGAACTTATCGGCCTAAATGAAGAGATTAAGGGTAGAAAAGTAGTGGTACTGGAGGATATCGTGGATACCGGAAACACGATAGAAGAACTGCTCAAAATTCTTGAGTCAAAAGGTAGCGAGTCTATCGCGATTGCAACACTTTTTTACAAGCCCGAAGTATATAAAAAGGATATAAAATTAGACTATATAGGATTCGAAATACCGAATCGTTTTATTGTTGGATACGGTCTGGACTACGATGGTTTAGGACGTAACTTAACAGAAGTATATCAATTAAAATCAAACCACATGATCAATTTGGTGTTATTCGGCCCTCCGGGAGCAGGAAAAGGAACACAAGCAGAAGTTTTGAAAGAAAAGTACAACCTTAAACATATCTCTACCGGAGACGTGTTTAGATACAACATTAAAAATGCTACCGATTTAGGGACCTTAGCTAAATCCTATATGGATAAAGGGCAACTAGTACCCGATGAGGTTACAATTAAGATGCTGAACGCCGAAGTTGATAAAAACGCCGAGGCACAAGGTTTTATCTTTGATGGTTTCCCAAGAACCGAAGCACAAGCTGAAGCCTTAGCAACACTGCTCGAATCCAAAGGGACCGAGGTAAGTGCAATGGTAGCACTAGAGGTAGATGATGAGGTATTGGTACAGCGATTATTGGAACGAGGCAAAACCTCAGGACGCCCTGATGATGCCGACGAAGCTGTGATTCGTAACCGAATTAAGATCTATTACGACGAAACTGCAATTTTGAAGAACTTCTATCAAAAGCAGGATAAATATTATGGGGTTGATGGCGTTGGAGCTATTGATGAAATTACTACACGCTTAAGCGCAGTAATAGATCAGCTTTAATCCATACATAGCAATTATACAATTGCATTTTTTGGTATTTTTATACCAGTTTTCCAGCTAGATGGCTGATTTTAAGTATTGAATTATGACAGAAGGGAATTTTGTAGACTACGTAAAATTATACACCTCCTCGGGTAAAGGAGGAAAAGGATCGGTGCACTTACATCGTGAAAAATATATCACCAAAGGTGGACCCGATGGGGGAGATGGAGGTCGCGGAGGACATGTAATTATACGTGCGAATCCAAATATGTGGACCTTGTTTCACCTAAAATTTAAACGCCACTTTAGAGCTGGTCATGGAGAGCATGGGAGTAAGGGACGTAGCACGGGAGCCGATGGAGAAGATGTGTACGTAGATGTACCCTTGGGAACTGTTATACGCGATACCGAAACGCAGGAAATTATAACTGAAATCACCGAAGAGGGACAGGAATATATAATTGTCAAAGGTGGTATGGGCGGTCGTGGTAACTGGCACTTTAAGAGTTCTACAAATCAAACCCCCAGATATGCACAACCCGGAGTCGATGGAGAGGAGCTGGACATAACCCTGGAATTAAAGATTCTTGCCGATGTGGGATTGGTAGGCTTTCCCAACGCAGGTAAATCTACCTTACTCTCGGTAATTACAGCAGCTAAGCCAAAGATTGCTGATTATGAATTTACAACGCTTAAACCTAACTTAGGAATCGTCGAATATCGAGATTATCAAACCTTTGTAATGGCTGATATCCCTGGGATTATTGAGGGGGCAGCAGAGGGTAAAGGGATCGGACATCGATTCTTACGTCATATTGAGCGTAACTCGACCTTGTTGTTTTTAGTGCCCGCTGATGCACCGGATATTACTGAGCAATATGAAATCTTGTTAGATGAACTACGACGCTATAATCCCGAGTTACTGGATAAAGAACGTTTGGTAGCTATTTCTAAAAGTGACATGTTGGATGAGGAGCTAAAAGCCGAAATGAAAGCAGAACTAGATAAAAATTTAAAAGTACCGTATTTGTTTATCTCTTCTGTAGCACAACAAGGACTCCAAGAATTGAAAGATACCTTGTGGACCATGTTAAACACTGCTGACGTAGAATAGGAAGTTACCTAATATATAAAAATCACCACCCCGAATACAAAACTGTGTTCGGGGTGTTTTTTTATAGGCTACGAAATCAATCACATTATGTAATTGTATAAGTTATGACTGGAGGAGGTAAAGTTAGAACTGGTAATCTATTTGGATTACAACCTACCCAATTTCAACATGCATGGTTCGGTTTTGGAAATTGTAATTAATTAGTATAGATTACATCGATGAGTATCAAAACTCATCGGTTTAATTAAAAAAAACATGAATATTGAAGAGTTTATAGAATTCACGAATTCTGAGCAGTATTATCAAAATGCTCATCTTTCGTGTGTACACATACAATCCGAAGCGTCTAATTTTCAAAACATTTACTTTGATTTGCTTGTAAATTTGGATAGTGTTATTGGAGAACCCACAAAGGAAACATGGCGTTTGTCTGCTATTGGTTGTGACTTTATGTACAATATGCTTGGTAAGTTTTTTATGCCGTATATACAGTTGAAATTACACAAAGATCACCCTCTAGTATGGCATAATAATAGTAAAATGGTTGAATGCAAACTAGTAGGATTTCCAGAAAATCAAAACTTGTTTTTAGGTGATGTATATTATGCCTATCTAAAAGTTTCTAGAAATTGGATTCAAGCAAGTCGTGATTTTTTTGCTATTGAATATGCATTTAAAAAAAATGGATCTATGAACCTCACGATACCTATGCAATTAAAAACAAGTGTTGAAACAATTTGCAAAAATCACCAGATAGAGTTTGTTGACGTAAGTTTGTTAGAATCTCAATCGACTAGTGATAAAGAATTGCAAGCTCTAATATTTACCAACGATTATATTTCACCTGATGGCTTTAATATTGGACAACCTCATATTTTGGCTAAACAATTTGAGCTAAAACGAATTAAGTAATTATGAAAAATACGTTGTCCTTGTTTGTTTTTTTTGTAGTACAATTTATGGTAAGTCAAGACTTAACCGGTAAATGGGCTATGATTATCGATGATTATACGTTCACTAGTATAGAGTGCCCAGTGATCGAAATTACGCATGATAAATTGATGACTTATAGTTTTGATACATTATTAGGGGAAACAAAATTAGAAATTGACTTAAAAAATAAATTGTTTATACACAATGATGGAGTTAACTATACAGACTACCATTTTACTCATGATAAAAGTAATTTTCTATTAACAACACATAAATTATCTGGTATGGATCGTAATGGGAACAAATCAATAATTAATAATGTAAACTACGTAAAGTTACTTCCCACAGTATTGAAATATCCAATTGACAGTATAATAAATAAACAATATGAACATTTTTATTCAAAATCAATTATAAGGACAGAATCAAGAATTAAATTTAAGGGAGTTATATGTGAAGAAAAGGTTATAGAGATGGTAGGTATAGAAAAATGTCCGAGGTATAGATTGGAAAAATTAGATGAGACTTATTTTATCGTATATTATCCAAATAAGGATCATAAAATGTGGATGGTTCCTGTCAAAGAAGTTAATAGAGACTATTTACTGATTTACGGTCTTGTAAACAAGAAAGGTCTTGTAAAGCTGCATGAGATAAAAGAGATTAGAAGCGAATCAAAGCTGTATATTCCTAATAAATGAATTGCATTCAAAATTTGAATGATAGTTAAATATATGATACTTATGGTATTGTAATCTAATTATTTCGAATATATAGCTGTATTTGGGGTGTTTTGTTTATAGGGGACGTCGATTCGCTATATAGATTTTTCTGACCACAAAAAATACATGTCCAATTTTCGGTTGCAGGTGGTTTCGTGTCTTCAGTACTTTGTGAAAAATTATACACGATGAATTTCAAAGACTTACACAATCAAAAAGAACCGTTACTCATCTTTAATGTATGGGATGTACCTAGTGTCAAGGTAGCCGAAAAACTAAATGCTCAGGCCGTTGGCACCTCAAGTGCAGCAATTGCCTCTCTTTTAGGGTACCGGGATGGCGAAGAAATTCCGTTTGCTGAATTAGAATATATAGTCAAACGAATTGTATTGAATACAAAACTTCCTGTATCGGTGGATATCGAAGCTGGGTATAGTGATGATCCCCAGCAAATCGCAGCGCATATTAAAAGATTAAGTACCATAGGTGTTGTGGGAATCAATATTGAAGACAGCCTTGTTGATACCGATCGAAAGCTACGCGATGCCGAATCTTTTGCAGCAATACTAACACAAGTAGTTAAGCAAATAAGGAGTATCGATAAAGACCTGTTTATAAATGTAAGAACAGACACTTTTTTGATGGATCATCCAAACCCTATAGCAGAGACTAAAAGAAGAATTGGTTTATATCAAGAAGCCGGTGCAAATGGTATTTTTGTACCGTGTGTTGAAAAAGAAACCGATATTAGCGAACTAGTTAAATGTACGAAGTTACCGATCAATGTTATGTGTATGCCTAAGCTTCCTGATTTTGAAACTTTGCGCAACTTAGGGATAAAACGGATTAGTATGGGTAACTTTTTATTTGATACTATGTACACTCGATTAGAACAAACAGCCCAAACGGTACTGAATCAACAATCGTTTAATTCAATTTTCTAGCATGCAGATTACTGAAAAAGAAACAATCGACACCTATTACACCGCGCTACTTGATAGATCTCAACGTTTTGTCGGGATTTTTTATGTTGGCGTAAAAACTACTTCTGTATTTTGTATTGCGACCTGTCGGGCACGAAAGCCAAAACGAGAAAATGTTGTGTTTTATACTACCTTTAAAGAAGCGTTGGACAACGGATACAGGCCTTGCAAAATATGCAAGCCTACCGAAAATGCTAATCAGGCTCCTAAGCATGTAGAGACAGCTATACAGTTAGTCAAAGACCATCCTAAAGAAAAGATAACTGATGCCACCTTACGGGCGCATCATATCAGTCCTGAGGCAGTACGTCGATGGTTTAAAAAACACTACAATATGACCTTTCAGGCATATCAGCGAATGTACCGAATCAACACTGCCTTTCAAGAGTTAAAAAGCGGCAAACGAACCACTCATACAGCGTTTGACTCAGGCTATGAATCCTTGAGCGGATTTGGCTATACGTTCAAAAAGCTTATAGGCAAATCGCCCAAGAATAGTAGCGATAAGAACAGTATTTTAATCAGTCGGTTGACCACCCCACTGGGGCCAATGCTTATCTGCGCAACAGAAAACGGTATCTGTTTGTTAGAATTTGTAGATCGACGCATGTTAGAAACTGAATTTGCAGCCTTACAAAAGCTACTCAATGCTACGATGTTGATGGGCGAAAATGCACATATCCGTCAAGCGAAAAAAGAGATTGAAGAATACTTTACAGGAAAGAGAAAAACGTTTGATGTTGCACTGGAAACTCCGGGAACAGCTTTTCAACAATTGGTTTGGAAGAGTCTATTGGATGTAGCCTATGCAACCACAGTTACCTATCAGCAACAAGCTGAAAAAACAGGAAAAGCCAAGGCAGTACGTGCCGTTGCCTCAGCAAACGGATGCAACCGAATAGCGATTATTGTTCCCTGTCACCGCGTCATTGGTAATGATGGCAGCATGACGGGGTATGGCGGGGTTATCGCAAGAAAACAATGGCTGCTTACCCACGAACAAAAACATGGATTGGGTGACGCCAATCGTCTTAAATAATCTTTGTAGATTGGAGGTGGTTATAATTAGGTATGCTAATCCTTTTATTTTTTTCGAAAAGGTACTAGTTGAAATTTAATAATTAAGTTTCCCGAATCATAGAATTGAGAATTTTTTTGTAAGTCCAATGTTTGACATTACCCAACGTGATATGATAAAAATTTATATTCAAATTTTCGTACTCATTTACGCTAGTACTTTTACAAGCTGTGAAGATTATAAAATAAATATCAAACCTTATAATAGTTTTAAGGTTTTTAATAAAGTTCAAACGCAATATTTTGACTTAGATACACTTACATTTAAAATAATTGAAGGAAATAAGGGGACAAAAATATGGTTTGTTCGTGAAGATTTTGAGCTAGATGAAGGGGATAAAGTTACTGTCGAATTAAAAGAATTGTATGATTTTAAAGATTTGGTTTTTAATAATATCAATACGATCACTAATAAAAATGAGCTGTTGGAATCCTCAGGTGTAATATATTTGGATTTTAAAGTTGGTGATAAAAGTGTGCCTCTTAAAGATAAAAAGAGGTTGTCAATTATTTTTCCAGATAAACGATTGAAAGGCAATGAGTTGTATTACACTCAGTTAGATACGCTGGCTCAATTTCAATGGATAGAAGAACCGGTTTATATTGGTGTTATTCATTATGATAGAGTTAATAGAATTGATATAATAAAATCCATTCCAATAGATTCTTTACAATTCTATCAACAAAAAGATAGTTTGGCAAATGCAGAAACATCTCAAGAAATGGAGCTTCAAAATTATTCAGAAAGAGTATTAATCAATAAATTCAAATGGATTAATATTGACAAAGTTGTTAATCCAGATTACAGGATAGATTTTGAATTGGATATTGATGCTAGAGAAGAACTTGATAATTATCAAATTCACATGATTTATAAAGGATTTAATTCATTCATTTCTCTATACAGAACAAAGGATAACCTAACATTTGAGAATATTCCAATAAAGAATGAAACATATTTGATTGTTACATCAAAATCTGAGCAATTTATTTATGGTTCTAAATTAAAGTTAAAGAAGTTGAAACAGGAAAAGATAAAAGTTAATCTCAAGGTAATGGATACCGCGAATCTAAGGCAACTATTGGAAAATTAAGAAATGTTTTATTTTAAAAGGTTTCCCCATAACTCAACCCCTTCCACCAATTAAAACAATACTTCTACGTATTAAATGAATAATCATTACTCCATTATCGGACCCTTCAATGGATAGCAACAGTAGTTAGAAAACGCTAATGCTAGTCCAAATTCCATTAAATATAGATTAGTGGGAGCTGTTTTAGGGCTGATACCCATTAAATCAATAGCTATACGAAGTGTTTTACAGCTTTTAAGGATATCCAAGATCCCTAAGAGCCCTTATCGAATGACTTCGATGCGTGGTCGAAGTACTTCGAAGGCACCCAATATGGGCTCTAACCCCTGGGAAGAGGGCATCAAGGCCTTTTAGTGACCCTTGCAAGGTGTCAATTATGGCCTATAGCCTATGCTACGAAGGGTTAAGACCCCTTTCATTAGGCATAACAATCTTTAAAAGCATTCATCGAACTACTTCCGCGAGGGGTAAGGGGGCTGCGGATAGGGGGGGTGACCCCATGGCGTGAGGGGGTATGTTATGCTGCGCAGTTTTAGTTAGTTTAGGCAATAGTAGGAAGTGACAAGGCAGTAGTTCTCTTAATTAGTAGGAAGAGACGAGCCACAAGTCACTAGTTTTTTATTAAACTTCTTTATTATTCTTTTTTCACTAGTATAAGATTTTGTTTACGTCAAAAAATCTTGAAGCCTTGGAAAGATTTTAGTAAACAAAATCTGGTTTTGTCGAAGACAAAAATACCTTGAAAAAAGTGTCTTTTCTTTTGGTTCGTTTTCTTTGGACAAGCAAAGAAAATGAATGATGCTTGAACTATGTAAAATGGTGGTATTTAACTATAATATCTACAATTGCAGGCAAAATTATTGAATAGTACTTTATACAAACCACCCCCTCCGCCTGTCAGCACCTCCCCCTGACTAGGGTGAGGAGTTTTTTTGTTTAGGTAATAGTGCTTAGCCAGAAGCGACTAGTATGCTATATCAATTGAGTATTCTTTAATAGTCAACATCCAATTTTTAATAGTAAAATCAGTGTCAGGTCGAGCGGAGTCGAGACCTATATACTGTGGTTTTAAACAACCTCTCGACTCCGCTCGAGGTGACAAATTACTTCTTTCAAAAACTTGTGCCTATTATTTTACTCTAACACCATTAATAACTCACGAGTCTTTTTATTTCGCATACGAATCATGCGATAATGCCAAGTGTTGTTTTTATAATCTGCAGTGAGATCTAATTTGCCTCTGCGTTTACTGCCTTGAACCCATAGCGAAATATTAACCGTTTCATTATTGTTACTGTATACTACTTCCCCTTCTATAATTGCCAGTGAGTTTGTAGGGGATAGGGTGCCATACTCGGCAATGACCGCATCGTCTTTGTTAGCTTTTTCAATCGCATTATTAATGAGAGATGGATTTGCGACTATCGATCCCACACGTAGTGTCGCATCACCTGTCATGCTAAAGAAGAAGGTTAAAAGTAAAAGAGCAAATCCCACAGGGAGCGCCCATTTGTAATTTCTTCTAATCCACGGAGTAGTGTTAGCTGTCATAAGATCTTGATTATACATAGAAAACGGCTTGCCAGAATAGATGTTGCAAATGAGTCACTAGTTAGTAGGCACGAGGCAATAGTTTTTCTGTTAGTAGCCAAGGGTGACTAGGTAAAGGGCATTAGTTTTTTATAATTCTTTTTTCACTAGTATAAGATTTGGTTTACGTTAAAAAATCTTGAAGCCTTGGAAAGATTTTAGCAAACAAAATCTGGTTTTGTCGAAGACAAAAATACCTTGAAAAAAGTGTCTTTTCTTTTGGTTCGTTTTCTTTGGACAAGCAAAGAAAATGAATGATGCTGGAACTATGTGGAATGATTATATTTAGCTATTGTGTCTATAATTGTATGCAAAATTATTGCAAAATATTTTATACAGACCACTGCCTCCGCTCATCGGCACCTCCCCTTAATCAGGGTGAGGAGTTTTTTTTAGGTGATAGTAGTTAGCCAGAAGCGACTAGTATGCTATATCAATTGAGTATTCTTTAATAGTCAACATCCAATTTTTAATAGTAAAACCGATGTCAGGTCGAGCGGAGTCTAGACTCACATACTATGGTTTCAAACAATCTCTCGACTCCGCTCAAAGTGACAAGGTATTTCTTTCAAAAACTTTTGGCTTGTTACTTATGCCTAGTGCCTATTCAAAAAATTACTCTCCGATCTGTATACGAATTCCTTCAGAATGACTACTAAACTCTGGCGCATACATACTTTGAATCGTTGTGATACCGTTAGAAAAATGACCTGCATTATTCACGCGTACATCGTATTCAAATACATAAACTCCTTTGCGTAAATAGTCAAAAAAGAAATTGGTAGCTGCATCTTTAGTGCTTTCATAATAACCCAAACCATCCTGATATTTATAAGTAGAAATCACGTTGACCGGTTCTAATCCCGAGGCTCGCATGTCTTTCATATGTATGAATTCCATATCACGATCTGTGCGTAACTCGATACGTACCCGTACCAAATCTCCTAATTGTAAGTTGGTGCTTGCATCGATTTTGGTAATTTGCTCTCCGGTATCTGTATTCTTTTTTAGATATAATTCTTTTTTGAGCTTTAGCGGAGTTTCGGCTGGTGTGATCTTATCAAGATCTTCAAAATATTGCCAGTACAAAGCACCCCATGCGATCCCTTTTTCTTTTTTAGTAATCGTTACACTGCCCTGTTCAGGTTTGATTTCGTTGCCATTCCACAAAGTCTTAAAATACCCGGTACCGGCTTCGACTTTGGTCGCTTCTAACGTACCCGGATCGATTGTTTGATCAGCCACTTTAACAGCGATGGTTTCCGTAATCGATAACCAATCAGTACCCTGTAACAGCAAGGCGTAAATTGCTTGCGTGGTTGCTTTTGTAGTAGCCCAACGATTGGTTTGTTTGTGTTTAAGTAACCAGATTTTTAAATTGTCGATAATCTCAGTGCGCTTAGGTTCTTCAATAATTTCTCCAAATGCTTCGATCAACAAGGCCTGCGTTTCGATAGGCGCCTGATACCAATACCAACTGGGAGTATTTGATTTCCAATACATACCTAGTTCCTCACTGTTGATACTACGTTCTTCAAGCGACTTGACAATTGCTTTGGCAGTTGATGTTTGTGAAGCACGATGTGTTATCAAGGCCAACATACCTTGTGCATATAGATTTTGATCTAACCAGTACTTTTGTGCCTGTGACATATAATACGAGGTAGCCTTGGTTACCGTACGTGAGGGTTTAGCGTCTTTAAAGAAGCTGCGCATGTATAAATACAGAATTTGCATATAACTTAGATGATTTTTAGTCATCTCTGCTTTTTTCCCTTTAGTATACTTCTTCAGTTCCTGATATTCTTTTACAAATTCCTGATCCAAATACTGTAATGCTTTTTGCAACATATTCTGTATCGCAGGGTTTGGGGTGGTAACTCCTAGTTTTTGTAAGTGACCAAAACCGGTAACGATATGCTGTGTAATATAACGATTAGCTCTTCCGCCTTCAAACCAAGGAAATGCTCCCGAGGGATATTGCATCTGCACCAATTTATTTAATGAGGTTTCTAAGGATTGACGCATCAAATTTGCATCAAACAATAAGGCAATTCGCTTCTTTTGTTCCTGCTCACTGGCTGCATCACGTACCCACGGAGTTTCTTCAAGGATGAGTGACTTTAACTGTTGATTCTTTTCCAGATTGCTTAATAAGGCATCGCTCGATTTCCATTGCTTAAATACCTGCTCAATTCTGGGATTAGACTGGGTGATATGTTGTGCTAAGGCATTGGCATAATACCGCGAAAAGGTCTGTTCTGAACATTCATAAGGATATTCCATCAGATAGGGCATCGCCTGTACTGCATACCACGCAGGATTAGAGGTCATCTCTAACGTTAACTTATGATGCGATAAGGTGGTTGAGGTCGTGTTTTGTAATTTATCTAATGTAAAAGTTTTGGTTTGCCCCGAACGAATCCACATAGGCAAAGTCTCGGTAACCAACATACGATTGGTAAGTACAGGTAATACATTTTGTTCGCCATCACTATAGTCACCGGCAGTTGCTGTAATCGTATATTGAACGGTTTGCACGTCCTGCGGAACTACAAGTTCCCAAAAAACAACCGTATTACCATCTTGATCAACCGAAAAAGATTGTTGTGCGTTTTGTAACTGAAGTTTACTATTAATCGACTTATTAGTAAAGGCATCGGTTAGCTGAAGCTCTGCAGTACCGGTAAGTTGTTGAGCACTCAAATTAGCAATCTTAGTTCCCAATTGAATAGTATCTCCTACACGTAAAAATCGTGGGGGATTAGGGATCACCATCAACTCTTTTTGTGTGACGGTCTCTAGGGACTGCAGGGCTGATTGTAACTCTTTAGTATGTGCTAACAACTGTAATTTCCATTGGGTCAAAGCTTCGGGGGTGGTGAATTTAAAAGTTACATTTCCATCCTCATCTGTCGATAACTGCGGAAAGAAAAAGGCAGTTTCCTGCAGATTCTTCCGTATCATATCGGACTCCGTTGTTTTCTTTTGCTCAGTTTTAGCTGCATCTTCATCTTTTGAACCAGCTGTCATTCTTAATTCTTCGAGTCTAGTGGAATCTTCGACCAAATTAGTAGCTTTGCTTTCTTCCATGATTTCGTTCTGTACCATTGGCGTCGCAGATTTACGTAACATCCTATTATGATAATAGTGGGAACCAAAGGTAAAGCCAAACCAATTTAGCTGATCGTATTGCTGAATACTATACTTATTAAATCCTCTATCCGGTTGATAAATTCTTAAATTATGAATACCAAAACTCTGCCGTGCCTGTAAATCGTATACAGAGTAGTAGGTAGGATGCGCAATGGGCGAAAATTGCCATTGATGCGGTTTGAACTGGTCTAAAGACAGGTCGTACATACTGGCCAGAATTTCTGAGGCAACTTTTTCTCCCTTAGGACCTGTAATAGTAAAACTCCATGTTTCTTCCTGTCCCGGGCGCAACTTGTCGCGAAACGTTCTGGTTGTAATTTGTAAGTCAGAGGCAGGATAGGGTACAGGAACTAGTATATTGCCAGACTCAAAATCGTTGAACTGTGCATAACTATAGGTGATGGCAAAACCACCTAAATCCTCTTTGGTCACCGGTATGGTTATCGTTTTGATGGTATTGGATACGGTGATAATTTGCGTATCGATAATTTTTCGATCTTTTTCGGTTACCAGTGTAACCTGTAAATCTTTGGCAGCAGATCCTATGCGTACCTGAACCTTGTCGCCTATTTGATAGGTGGTTTTATCTAAACTGATTGTAAACAGTTGTTGATCAGCTACGGTTGTAGCTTTTGGGTCGTTTATTGTTATGTAGTTTACGGCTTTGACTTCTTGACCATTCTTATCTTTAATTTTTGCTTCAATACGATATACGCCGGGTTTCCAACTGGATAATTTGGTGAGTGCAATTGCTTCTACTCCTTTTATCGAATTTGAAGATTTTTGGGTGTCAAAGGAGGTTTTGAGCATCTGGGTGCCATTTTTCCATTGATGATAATCGTGCTCCTTATCATAGGCGTCATGCGGAAACAATTTCTTGAACTCCTCTTTAGTCAACAGCTTGCAATCCGGAGATGACCATGGGCGTTTACGCAATGGACTTGTTGGTGCAATCAATTTATGAATAGTTACTGTGCCTTTGGCTGCAATGTATTCATCATTAAGGTTTTTGGTACTGATCTTAATCGTGTCTGATTTTTGAGCGGTACTCAGTTGCTCTTTACTCTGTATGGTGAGTAGGGTTGAATGATAGCCCACACGAACCGTTGTCGTGGCTACCCGTGTTTCTCCGGAGATGTCGGTGACCTCGGCAACTACTTCATAATTAAAAACCGGTAGATTTTCTTTATCCACACTAGTATCAGGTAGTGCAGGGAATGTTATAGTGTAAAGACCCTTACTATCGCTGGTAGTTTCTCCATGTTTGATTTCTTGTGCTTCACTTGTGTACGCCGGGCGTGACCAATAGTACCAGTACGGATAGTTCACCTTGCGGTATACGCGATACACTACTTTAGCATCGGTGATCGAACTACCGGCATAGGCCATAGCGGTACCCTGAACCGTAATACTATCATTCACTTTATAGGTTTCAGTTACGGGTTTAAATTCTGTTTCAAATTTTGGCCGCTTATATTCCTCCACAGAGAAGGTCGTATTATGATAATTATCCATTTGAATTACATACAATCCGGTTAAGCCTGAGCTTGGTAAAATAAACTGTCCGTGAAAAGAGCCAAAGCTATTTGTTGTAAAATCCAAGGATTGTAATGCGCGTCCGTTAATATCACGTAAGGTGGCCGTTACCTTTTGCTCTGAAACTACTGTAGGTTTGCTTTCATTTTGAGAATTCACCATGATACCTTTAAAAAAAACAGTCTGTCCCGGTCGATAGATACTGCGGTCTGTAAAAAGGTAGGTGGTAAAAAGGGGTTTGTAGGTATCGGGGCTTTCGTTATACTGTCGATTGATGTAATACCCGTCAAAATAAGCAATGTCTTCGTTGTGCGTAACCATAGCCATAACATTGTAATAGTTCCCATCTATGTCGAGCTTAGCCATTCCATTATCATCTGTTGTCAAAGTAATATCAAGCGGGTTACGGCTACCGCTGTTTTTTGAAGTGGTCAATTGAACTTTTGCGTTTGGTATCGGCGATCCGCTAGAGCGATCCAAGACTTGAAAATTTTGGGTCTGCGGGGCGCGATGCTCTACAATAGCGAGCTTGGTGACTTGTAATTCACCATACGCTAAAAGTGAAGAAGACGAAATTTTTTCTGTAGGCGAGGCAATTATCAAATATTGTCCATGCGGGAGTTGAGGTATTACCACTTCGGCCGAATGTCGTTGATAATCCTGGTCACTACACGTAGTGATATGCCAAGTTGCTTGCGTAGCAAGTGAATTAATTAGTTTAATTTTTTCATTGATTTTATAGCTTTTCTCTAAAGTTTGTAGCTGCTCCTGACTAATTTTGAGCGCTTTAAAATGAAAGTCTTTCGCATTCTTGTAGGTGATGAGTGCACGACTCGATTGTTGCACAGGAACGTTTGACTCAGTCTGTACTCTTAACTCGGGAGCAAGGATACGAGACTTTAAGGCAGCGCAGTTTTTGGCTCCTCTGGATTTTGGGAATTCTGCGATAGCAGCATTACATATCGCCAGAGCTTCTTCTAATTTAAAGCGATGTGTTTCATTTGTATCTGGAACATAGGTGGAAGCTTGCTCTTGTAAAATTAAAGCAATCTGATAATCATAAAGTGTAGCTGCCGGATCTGTTGCAACATTTTCTTTCTCCTTTCGGAAGGTGTTCAGTAGTATGCTTTGTGCATCAGTTACGGTAGTATGCTCCTTTACGAATAATAAACGCTCAATATTGACATCGATCAGGGCTGCAGGATTTTTATCATTAGCGTGAAAGTGAATCAAGTCTTGATAGAGCTGTAAAGCATTCAGCTGAAGCGATACGGAGTCCTTACTTTTTAGTTCAAGATTGATAAAGGTGGTATGGTCTTGTAGGTAATCAGTCGCATCAATTTGAAAAGCATATGCTGGTTTGGTAATATTTGTTTCTGACGTTTTATAAAAATCAAGTGCCTGATGTGCTAATAAATCATACACTGTCGGACGGTATAATTTTGAGTTTTCTTCGGTAGTTAAAATAACATCCAATGCTTTAAGAGGAGTTTCTTGCAAAAGCTCCGGGTTTTCTAAGGAAGCTTTAAAGTAACTGTGTACTTCAGCAAACAGGGTTTGTAAATCCCAGGTTCTAAAATCGTTGGATTCAGGTTTATTTGCAGTTTGTGTTCGGTTATAAAACTTCCATCGATTTTGTTGAAAATATTGCCAATAGAGGTTAGCAAGAATATTTTGCAATATTTGTTTTTCTAAGGGTTTAGCTTGCTCAATTTCTTTTTTAAAGGTGTTAATTATTTTAAGTTGTGCGTCTTCCTCAAGGGTTAGGGTGTACTTTGACTTGTGTAGCAACGCTTTGATAAGCTGAGTGGTATTATTCTGTTCTTTAGCCTGGTTGTAAATGCTGGTAACAACCTCTGCTGCTGATTTGGGCAATCCCTTTTTTTCGAACTCGGTGACTTGTTTCCATTCCGTAGTAAACGATTCTTGAGCCATAAGCATCGATATTGAGATTAAGAATACTAGAATAATATACCTTTTCATCTTTTTGAGATTTTGAGTTTGAACTGTTAATACAATTGTTGTACCATTAATTTTAATATTTTAAAATATATCTAAATATGACACTCAGTTTTGTATACAGTTACTACCGTATAAAGCTACTGCTAAGTTATCGTAAAACTGTTAAATAATTGTTTAGATATCGTTGCAATAGGAAATTTCGGGGTTAACTATTAAGGGTATAGCAGGGTTGCAGGCCTGCAATATTTTATTAAATCAGGTTTTATTCCTCGACGTTAATTGTATCTTTACTCTTTCAATACAGTTTACACTATGCGCATACATTTTATAGCCATTGGCGGCAGTGCAATGCATAATCTTGCAATTGCTTTACACTTAAAAGGAGATACCGTTACCGGAAGTGATGACACTATATTTGAACCCTCAAAATCCAGATTGGAAAAACACGGATTATTACCCGAAGCTTTTGGATGGTATCCTGATAAATTGAGTGGTGATATTGAAGCAGTCATTTTAGGAATGCATGCTAAGGCGGATAATCCTGAATTATTAAAGGCACAAGAGTTGGGGTTAAAGATTTATTCGTACCCTGAGTTTCTATATGAGCATGCAAAGAATAAGACGCGTGTAGTAATCGGAGGTTCTCATGGTAAAACTACTATAACTTCTATGATTTTGCACGTCTTGCATTATCATGGTAAGGATGTGGATTATATGGTGGGAGCACAATTAGAAGGCTTTGATGTGATGGTACGTCTCACAGAAGATAATGATTTTATGATTTTGGAAGGGGATGAATATCTATCATCTGCAATTGATCGCAGGCCAAAATTTCATTTATATCAACCTAATATAGCACTGATCAGTGGTATTGCATGGGATCATATTAATGTCTTTCCGACGTATGAAGGGTATGTTGAGCAATTTCAAATTTTTATAGAGTCTATTATTAATGGTGGAGCGCTAGTATATAATAATGAAGATGCTGAGGTCGCGCAATTGGCAGAAACTACAGAAAAGCAAATTCGTAAATTTCCTTATGAAACTCCAAAATACCAGGTTGTAGATGGGGAAACACTATTAGAAACCCCTGATGGTGATATGCCGATCGAAGTTTTTGGAGCGCATAACCTAAGTAATTTGGCCGGAGCAAAATGGATTTGCCAGCATATGGGAGTAGATGAAGATGATTTTTATGAAGCGATTGCTACGTTTAGGGGAGCTTCAAAGCGTTTAGAAAAAATTGCAGAGTCGAATAGCGCGGTAGCTTATAAAGATTTTGCACATAGTCCATCTAAGGTAGCTGCCACTACAAAAGCAGTTAAAGAACAATATCCGAATCGTTCGTTAATAGCATGTTTGGAACTACATACCTATAGTAGTCTCAACGCAGAATTTCTTAAAGAGTATAAAGGAGCTTTGGATGCAGCAGACGAGGCTGTAGTATTTTACTCTCCCGATGCCGTACAAATTAAACAATTGGATGAAGTATCTTCTAATCAAATTGAAGAAGCTTTTCAGAATAAAAAGCTTACAGTATATACGCATCCGACCGAATTCAAGCAGTACTTAATGCAACAAAATTTTGATAATGCAGCGTTGCTTTTAATGAGCAGTGGTAATTATGGAGGGTTGGATTTTGATGAGGTAAAAGACTGGTTTAAAGGTTGAAAACAGAATATTTTAAAAGTGTGAACTAAAAATCTTCTCTACAAAATCCGCTATATTTTGCTGGTTTGTTTTTATGAGTTGTTGTTTTGCATTTTCAATATCTGCGGGCAATTTATCTTGACTTAATTTAAATTTCCCTTCCCAGTTGCTTACATTAATAGTGAATCCGTGAACGTATGCGACGGCACGATCCATTCTCGGGTCATCGAGCTTTAGCTGATAAGGGTGATGGGGAGCTTCTAAAAAGGTGGTCATAGCAACCATACTTTCTTTAATTTTATTAGAATCACTGATCTCCTCGACTGTTCCTGTGGCATGAACAATAATATAGTTCCAGGTAGGTAGTTGCTCTGTGGTATAGATTGAAGGTGAAATATAGGTTTGCGGCCCTTGAAAGATAACCGTTATAGGCTTATTTTCTTTTAAAACTTGGCAATGTGGATTGTTTTTGTCAATATGACCAACAAGCTTATCATCTTGAAGAATCAACGGAGCATGAGTGATCATGGGCATGTTATCTTGAACAGAAACAAGTGTTGCAAGCGGATATTTTAATACCACTTGATGACTGTGAGCGTCAACAGTGTCTTGATGGTGTGCCGGAGGATAATGTGACATACTACGCCTTGAATTGTTTAAGATGGTGGTCTAGGTGTTTGTATTGCATTTGCCCCCATTGTTGTCTTGTAAATTTACCAAATACCGGATGTACAGGTAGCTCTTGTGAATCATCGAGTTGATAAAACTCATTAATATAATTTATCAGCGCCGTTTTCTCGTGGTCAAAGTCTTTATTTTCTTTTACTTTAAAATTAGGTGCTGTCGGCAGGCCTTTTCGCCATGGGGTATCATTATATAATAGCTTTTTAAAAAAGACACGTGCAATCCAGTTCGACTTTAGTTTGAAATCTTCTTTATTTAAGGCAATACGTAGAGGGAATTGACAGTGATGTAGCATTTGAGCTACATCCATTTTACCCCATTGCGCAGGACTGCTGATTGAAAGTATATGGATTCTATCTTCAATTTCATTTTTACTAGCAATATCAAATAATGATTTCATAAACTGTGATTTGTGAGTGAATGATATCAAAAATAAAGTATTAATTTTAGATTGGACAGATGCAAATAAAAAAAGGTTTGATCTTTTAGATGATCAAACCTTTTAAATATATTATTAAATCAAGCTTTATGTACTAGCTAACTTCGTCAAAAACCATTCCTAGAAAATTATCAAGATCTGCTTTTCCTGAGATATTAGTTGGAGTTCCCAAATTAATCATAACAGGTTGATCCTTTATTTTTCCTCTTAAGAAATATTGGTATGAAGTACCCATTTTAAATTTAAATCCTTTAAGTTCATGTCCAAAAGAACTAAATGTAACTGGAGTTTTACTTGAATTTGATTCTTCAAACGTACTTATGATTTGATCGAAGACAGCTGTCAGCATATCGTCACCATAATATTCCCATTTGATGGATGTCCCATTACAAGCTTGTAACTCATACTGAGATTTCGCTTCGCATCCTCTTGGCACTTGTATGCAGTTTCCTACTAAATCCAAGAAGGATATTTTTTTCTGTTGCTGGCCGTAAAAAGTGAAAGTGGCCATCAATAATACGATAGTAATAATGTTCTTCATAAATAGGTTAATTTGAAGTTATAAATGATAGATTTTTAGAATTAAGGGTGGGTAAATATAGTAAAAGTTTCATTTTCAAACAAATATAAATGTTAAATTGATTAATAATATTAGGTTTTTTTATTTTTTTGATAATTAAAGTATTGTTTTTGAGATAAATAATGTAAACTTATTGTCTCAAAAATTCACATCTTACAACCTTGATTTAACCAACAAATGAATACAGAAAAAACAGTGATTTCGATCAAGTCATGGAATCAAAACGATCGACCAAGAGAGAAATTAATCGCTAAAGGAAAGAATACTTTAACAGATGCCGAGTTGATAGCCATTTTAATTGGATCCGGTAATCGGAACGAAAGTGCAGTAGCGTTAAGCCAACGTTTATTATTGCATGTGGATCATGAATTAAATGCCTTAGGTAAATTGTCAGTACAGCAGCTAACAAAATTTAAAGGAATAGGAGAAGCAAAGGCCATAGCAATTATTGCAGCGCTAGAACTGGGCAGACGAAGACGGGGAGAGGTATCGTCTAGAATTGAAAAAATAACAAGTAGTAAGGATGTCTATGAATTAATGTACCCGGAGCTTGCAGATCTTATGCACGAAGAGTTCTGGGTGATTTACCTTAATAATTCTAATAAAGTCTTGCAGAAAAAGCAAATTAGTATTGGGGGTAAAACAGGTACTTTGGTAGATGCTCGTATTGTGTTTGGGGCGGCATTAGAGTTTGGTGCTACCGCTGTGATTTTGGCTCATAACCATCCTAGTGGAACATTACAACCAAGCAAGGCTGATAAGGAATTAACGACCAAGCTCAAAAATGGTGGTGCTTGTCTCGACATTAAACTTTTGGATCATTTGATAGTCACAGAAAAAGAGTATTTTAGCTTTGCAGACGCAGCCATGATCTAATCGACTAACAGGTATTCGATGTCAAATTTATAACTAGCTGATTAGCAAGCTGGTCAAGTTTGTAGCACAATTTTTTATATATGCTGTTAATTTACGTTCACAAAATTACTCCACGAGTTTCCTATACGCTTAGGCATATCTGTAAACGAATATTAGGAATAGAGGTGGAGTTGACCTCAAAAATTGAGACTTTTATTGCGCATGATGGACCAAAATTCTCTTACGGAAAAAAGCCTTTAGGAAAAGAATTGTATTTTCAAAGTGTTGACTTACTTTTTGAACATGGAATTACGGATACCGACATTACAGTGTATTCCTGGGAGGATACTAAGTGTTTTTTTCCTGTTAAAAATGAAGCTTCTGCTTTACCCTTTGATATTTTTTCAGCAACATTTTACTTGCTTTCACGGTATGAGGAATACTTACCACATGTAAAGGACGATTTAGGTAGGTTTCCTGCAACCGAGAGTCTTGGGTACACCGAAGATTTTCTTCAAGATCCGGTGGTAGATATTTGGGCTTATCGTTTGTGTGATCTTTTAAAAAGTAAATATCCGGATATAGTTATAAACCTTGGATCATTTTCTATTCGTCCGATAGTTAAAGTTTCTCAAACCTTTATTTATAAGCAAAAAGGTGTAGTCCGATCTGTGGGTGCTTCATTACGAGATGTTTTAAAACTTCGGTTTAGACGACTGATTGATCGATTGAAGGTGCTAAGCGGATTCATGAAAGATCCTTATGATACTTTTGACCTGCTCATTGAATTTCAAAAACATAAAAAGCGGGATCTTTTAGTAGTTTTCGGGTTGGGAGACTATTCTAGCTATGAGAAAAACATAAATTTTAATAAACAGGCGCATCAGTCAGTTATTAAACACGTTTCAGATTATATAGATGTAGGACTCAAAGTTTCTTATGAAGCAATTGATAATGTATCGGTCCTGAAAAAAGAAAAAAAACGAATAGAAAGTATCTTTAATAGGCAACTAAAACATTGCGTATGTTCCTTCTATAAATTAAAGCTTCCCGAAGCATATCGAAATTTCATAGAATTAGAAATAGAAAACGATTTTTCTATGGGATACCCCGATCATGTTGGATTTAGAGCAGGCACGTGCACTCCATTTCTGTTTTATGATCTGGACTATGAAGTGCAAACACCTTTATTAGTCCATTCTTTTTATTTTACTTCAGAAGCTTTAAGTCATCATAGGACTTCTGCATCCTTAACGTTCAAAATAAATACTTATATTGATAAAATTAAAAAAGTGAATGGATGCTTTATGCCTGTATTCAGCAATGATTTATTTAGTGATTTACAACATGAACAGTATTGGAAATCCGTTTACGAATTGATTTGGAACTATGACGATGAATAAAAAAGATATAACACATATTTTCTTTGACCTAGATCATACCTTATGGGATTTTGATAAAAACTCAGCCTTAGCGTTTGAGACCATATTCAAAAAGTTTGAAGTTAATATAGCACTTGAGCAATTTCTCAGTGTATACGAACCGATTAATTTGGGCTACTGGAAGTTGTATCGTGAAGAAAAAGTAACCAAAACAGCTTTGCGACGTGGACGGTTAAATGACACCTTCAGTAAACTGAATTTATCATATTCAGTGACAATGATAGATGCGCTTGCAGAGGATTATATCAATGCATTACCATTACATAATCATCTTATTACCGGGGCTGAAGATATCCTTTTGTATCTTTCCCAAAAATACACCTTACATATCATTACCAATGGCTTTAAAGAGGTCCAAGGACTCAAATTAAAAGCATCTGGGATTGAACATTATTTTGAAACTATGACCAATAGTGACGAAGTAGGCGTCAAAAAACCCAATCGATTGATATTTGATACCGCTTTACAAAGCGCGGGAGCACAATGTGAAAATAGTATTATGATTGGAGACAATTATGAGGCAGATGTATTAGGTGCAGAAGATATTGGATTACGTGCAATTTGTTATAATTATCACAACGAAACAATTCCCGAGCATATAGTTCAAGTTGCTCATCTAAAAGAAATTAAAGAATTATTGTAATATAAACAAAGGATTTTCCGTTGACATAAAGAATAAGATGCTAGTATGCTAAGAATTTTTATATATGTAGGGTTTGGCGCTGTGTTGCTGACGTTATCCATAGCTTGCGTAAAAGATGTGGATGCCGATCAACTCAAGGAGGTTGAATTATCACCTGTTTATGAAATTGATTTTATTTTTTCTCAAATACAAATTCCGGATTTAACAGGAGATGTACCAGTACCCCCACAGGGAATTCCGGTCGTCGAAGTAAGGGATACCTTGGATTATGATTTTTTGGGAGAAGAATTTGTTACTGAAAATTTGGATAGTGTTGCGTTAACCTTTGAGTTTAAGAACACCATTCAACGCGATGCTGATTTCTCTTTTGAATTTCTGAATGAGGCTTCTATGCGAGTAGGAAGATCGTTTCAAATAGAGGTTGCTCAGGGGGATGGAGAAAATTCGGTACCCGTTCTTACAACCGAGACAATTCTTTTGGCCAGAGCCGATTTAACAGCCATCGCCAATGCCACTCAATTAGCTACTACTTTTCGTATAACACAGGTAGATACCACATTAACGGGGCTCTTAATTCTTAGATCCAAGGGAACCTATTATTTTAATTATCCACTATGAGGCGATTGGTGACATTTTTTTTTATTCTAAGCTTTTGTGCGTTCTCTCAAAATAAGCCAGGGCTCTATGATTATTCAGATTTGCCTCAATCTCTGATGAGTAACCCCGGGACGACAATAGAATTTGATTACCATGCTGGTGTGCCATTATTTTCTCAATTTCATATCAACGCTGGTCTAAAGGGAGGATCGCTCTATGATATTATAGCAGATGATGGACGCACAGTGGATGAAAAGATAACGGCTAAACTTGAGGAGCTATCCAGCGATGACTATTTGACGATTAATCAGCAGTTAGAGCTACTGAGCTTTGGCTGGAGGAGCAAAAAGAATCCAGATACTTATTTTTCTGGCGGAATGTATGAGGAGTTTGATTTTATGGGGTATTTTCCAAAGGACTTGGCCGTATTGGCTTATGAGGGAAATCAGGAGTATTTAAATCAAGATTTTAGCTTTTCAGATTTTGCAGGAACTGCAGAATTGCTAACTGTTTTTCATTTTGGATATACTAAACAAATTGATGATCGCTTAACATTTGGTGCACGCGCTAAAATTTATTCAAGCATGTTTAATGTGAGAAGCACTAAAAATAAAGGAACGTTTACTACTATTGAAACCCCCGATGGTAATAATATTTACCGTCATATTATTTCTGATGCTAATGTTGTTGTAAAAACTTCAGGGTATGCGGATTTGAGAGAAATAAATGATAGTGATTCTGAAGAAAAAGCCAAAGAGTATAAAAGTACGCTTCTTAAGAAGGCCTTTTTAGGAGGTAATTTAGGAGTAGGGATTGATGTAGGGTTTAGTTACAAACTTGAAGAACAGTGGATAGTTACCGGTAGTTTGACTGATTTTGGATTAATAGTTTACAATAAAGATGTTGAAACCTATGCGGCATCCGGAGATTATGCATTTGATGGTTTTGAGAGTCCGATTCAATTTACGGGTAGTGGTCCGCAAGATTTTCTGGATGATTTAAAAGAATCGTTATCTGCAGATACCTTGTCAACATCCTATACAGCTATGCGTCCGCTTAAACTCAATGGATCTATTAAGCATGTCTTCAATCGCTATGATGACGGAACTTGTAATTGCTATGTTGAAGGTAAAACTCCGCCATATACCGATGCCTTTGGGTTTCAGTTTTTTAGTCAATTTAGACCCAAAAGACCTGTGTTTGCGGGCTCTTTTTTTTATTACAAGCGCTGGTTTAATTTTTTGAGAACCAAGATCAATTATACTATTGATGAGCACTCGTATTACAACGTTGGTCTTCTAGTTTCGACCCATTTTAAACCAATTAATATGTATATTGCAGCGGATAATCTTTTTGCTTATTCTAATGTAGCCAAAGCCAGAGGTGCCTCTCTTCAATTAGGAATTAATGTAGTATTTTAAGTTATGAAACGTGTTTTATTAGTATTAATTGTTATTTTAAGTAGTGGCTTACTCACTGCTCAAAAAGAGATTAATTCATATAAATATGTGATAGTTCCTAAAAAATATGATTTTCTCAAAAGTGAGAATGCATATCAGGTGAATGCGTTAACAAAATTTTTATTTGAGAAAAATGGATTTTCGACCGTTATGGAGGGTGAGTCTTTGCCGGATGATCTAAAAAGGAATGGTTGTTTAGCTTTGCATGCCGATGTAAAAAAGAACTCAGGACTATTTACTACCAAGTTAGTAGTCGAGTTAAAAGATTGCAATGTTAATGTGTTGTTTACGTCTAAAGTAGGGGAGAGTAGAGAGAAAGAATTTAAGACTGCCTATCATGAAGCGCTAAGAGATGCTTTTACTTCAGTAGCTCAATTACTATATACCTATACGCAGATAAATACTCCGGTTGATGAAAATGTTGTCATCGTCTCCTCAGGTATTGTTCCCTCAAATACAGAAGGCGCTACCCAAGTAAATGCAATAGAGAAAAATTCCAATGCTCCTACGGCAGAGACAAAATATACCTTTAATGCTAAAATATATATTCTGAAAAAACAGTCTTATGGTTATAGCTTAGAAGAAAAGAAAGCCGACTCAAGCGCATTTGTGGGAAAGGTATATCAAACATCAGTTTCTAATAGTTATATGGTGCAAGCAGGATCTTTAAGGGGTTATGCATTTTTTGATACCGAAGGTAATTTCATTCTTGAGCGAATTATTGAAGGCTCAGATTCTTTATCAAAGGATACATTTTCTAAGTTAGGAAATTAATAGTTGTATTTTTCTCCCCAACGTGTTTTTAAATACGAGCGTAATGCATTTTCACGTTGATTATTGCCGGGGTCATAAAGTTTTGTGTTACTGATCTCTTTGGGTAAAAACTCCTGTTCTACAAAATTATTGGTATGATTATGGGCATATTTATAATCTTCACCATATCCCAGATCCTTCATAAGTTTGGTAGGTGCATTTCTAAGATGTAGTGGTATTGATAAATCGCCTGTCTGTTTGACGAGTTGCTGCGCTTTATTGATTGCCATATAAGAAGCATTACTTTTTGCAGAGGTAGCTAGATAGACCGTACATTGACTCAGTAAGATTCTGGATTCAGGATATCCAATAGTAGTAACAGCCTGAAAGGTGTTGTTAGCCATGATAAGTGCTGTAGGGTTGGCGTTTCCAATATCTTCAGAAGCAGCAATAATCAAGCGTCTGGCAATAAACTTTAAGTCCTCACCACCTTCTATCATGCGAGCCAACCAGTAAACTGCTCCGTTAGGATCACTACCCCGTATAGATTTAATAAAGGCAGAGATTATGTCATAATGTTGTTCTCCTGTTTTATCATAGCGAACTGTGTTTTGTTGAACTAATCTGGTGACGAGGTCATCCGTAATCGTTATGGATTCTTGATCCTGACTATTGACAATGAGCTCAAAAATATTAAGTAGCTTTCTGGCGTCTCCTCCGCTTAATTTGAGTAGTGCGTGTGTTTCTGTTAAAGAAATTTTCTTAGTTTTTAAAAAATCATCCTCCTCAATGGCTCGATACAATAGCTTTTCTAACTCATCTTTTCCAAAAGGATTAAGGACATATACCTGACATCGGGATAACAATGCAGGAATAACTTCAAAGCTAGGGTTTTCTGTAGTTGCCCCAATAAGGGTGACCCATCCTTTTTCTACTGCACCTAGCAAGGAGTCTTGTTGAGATTTGCTGAATCGATGAATTTCATCTATAAAAAGAATCGGATTCTTAGCGGTAAAAAGACCACCACTGTTTTTGGCTTTTTCTATTACTTCGCGTACTTCCTTCACACCACTGCTGATAGCGCTCAAAGTGTAAAACGGACGTCCTGATTCGTTTGCTATAATGTTAGCTAAGGTTGTTTTACCGACACCAGGGGGTCCCCAGAGAATTAGAGAGGGAATTATGCCTCGGGTTATTTGCTGTTTAAGCGATCCTTGATCTCCTACAAGATGTTCCTGGCTTAAATAACTTTCTAAGGTAGTTGGACGTATGCGTTCTGCAAGTGGTGCATTTGTATTCATGCTACAAAGTTACAAATATCAAGTGATCGTTTACGCTAAGTTTTTCATAAGGCTTTTTATAGATTTTATATGTATGTTATATTCGATATGATAAGAACTGACAATTTTTCCATAGCCCCGAGTGTGGAGGGTTTTTTGATATATGTAATGTATGAAGAGTAATAATGACTTTAGTTTTACAAGCGGTGTAATTGGATATCCAATTCTTTTTGTTTTGCTAATTTGGATAGTCTTTTGGGTGGAGTCACGTTTTGGTTTCAATTTTAATTATTTAGGAGTGTATCCGCGTAGTTTATCCGGCTTACAAGGTATTTTATTCTCTCCTTTTATCCATTCAGGGCTCTCTCATCTCTGGAACAACACATTACCATTACTTATCTTATCAACAGCACTGTTTTATTTTTATCCAACTCGCAGCTGGACGGTTTTGGGGCTGGGGTTTATCATGACCGGAATTTTGACATGGATTATAGGAAGATCTTCGTTACACATTGGTGCCAGCGGAATGATTTATATGCTTTTTAGTTTTTTGTTCTTTAAAGGTATTCTAACTAAATATTATCGGTTAATTGCTTTATCTTTTATTGTGGTCTTTATGTATGGAAGTATGTTGTGGTATATCTTCCCGATTAAAGATGGCATATCGTGGGAGGGCCATTTGTCCGGGTTAGTAACCGGATTACTATTGGCGATTTTTATTAAGAATGGAATAGTTCAAAAAAAATTATACCCATGGGAGCATCCGAATTATGATCCCGAAGAAGATGATTTTATGAAGCACTTTGACAAAAACGGAAATTTCATAGAGCGTATTGAAGAGGAAAAGGAATCTGGTATAGAAATAATCTACGAGTACAAAGAGCAAGAAAAAAAGTAAAAGAGACTTAACTACAATCGTTGTCGGATCGTTTCATATAGAAATGCACCACAAGCCACTGAAACGTTGAGAGAGCCAATAGAACCAAACATAGGAAGCTTTGCTTTTTGATCAACCATTTTAAGTAAAGAAGAAGTAACACCTTTACCTTCACTTCCCATAATGATCGCAGTAGGAAGCGTCAAATCAGCTTGATAAATTGTTTGTTCTGTTTTTTCTGTAGCGGCAACTACTTGAATTCCTGAACCTTGCATATAAAAGACAGCATCCTTGATATGATCTACTTTACAAATAGGCATTTTAAAAATTGCGCCGGCAGATGTTTTTACAGTATCTGCACTTACCGGAGCTCCACCTTTTTTCTGAATAATGATTCCGTGTACACCTGTACACTCTGCAGTTCTGATAATAGCGCCAAAATTTCGTACATCAGATAATTGATCCAGAATCAAAAACAAGGGAGTTTCTCCTGACTCAATAACGTTCATTACGAGATTTTCGAGATCAGCAAAGATGATAGGGGAGGTTAGTGCAACCACACCTTGGTGATTCTTACGTGTAAGTCTATTAAGTTTCTCAACAGGAACAAATGCGTAGGTAATGTGTTGATCATTCAAAAGATCCATTAATTCTTTAGACAAGGCCCCTTGTAAGCCTTTTTGAACAAAAACTTTATCAATGGTCTGATTTGCATTAATAGCCTCAATCACCGCGCGTATTCCAAATATCTGAGAGTCATTTTTCATGGGCACAAATATAGTACAAAAAAATAACCCCCTGACAATTTCAGGAGGTTGTAAAGTATTATGGATTATTTACAAACATCGGTACAGCAAGTTGAGTACTCAAAATAGAATTTTGAATTTACTGATCAAACAAAGAAAACTTACATGAAAGTCAGAACCAAGATGGTTTCACAGACTATAAAGGAGCGAGAGGACAAAAAAACTTGCAAATCATTTTGATTTATATAATCAATAGAATGCAATTCTGATAAAAAGTAGAAGTATTCGAAAAGTCTAGGCATGATGCTTCATGAGCTGTGTTATATAAAGAAAACATCCTCCTAAAAATTTAGGAGGATGCAAATAATAATAGTTTTGTTTGATCTAAGTTAAGATCCAGTTGGATCTCATATGTTGGAGTTCGAATCAATGTTATCAAGAATTAGCGTAGCTTAATCAACATGCTGAATCTAATGGAAACTTTTATTTGATGATTGAAGCGTAGGCTGTTAAAATTGTAGAAACATATTAAGGTGAGATTTGCATTTATTTAGCTCTTGTCAAACCTTTAAAATTAAAATCTCTTTCAATACCTACGAAATTACTGTTTTATAGAGTATTGTAGAAATCAATTATTTCAATTAGATCCTCTTCTTTTTTAAATTTTAATTTATCGGAAGAGATTTTTGCTTTAAGCTTCCCACTAGGGTCAATTAAAAGAGGGGAAATGTCCTTTTTTTTCAATCTAATTGGGAAAATGGAATCTTTTTTAATTAAGTAATATTGTTTTTTTTCTGCATACCTAGAAGGTATATCTTTATCGTAGTTAGTCACTGCTTTCTGTCCGAGTTTTATCCTTTTCTCAATTCTGAGCGCGAGGGTGTTGGTTCCTTCATTGAATAAAACAAAAAACATTTTGTCACCCTCGTACTCTTTGATTTTATAGTAATAGTCCTCTCCTTCAACCTCTACCTTGATATCCTCTCTCTTAATCATATTGTGAACGGCATTGTTTTGAAAGATTTCTATTTGATCCCTTAATGCATTATAACGTATTAGACATCTTGTAGAAGATTTTGTAGCATGAGAATATACGATAGCTAATTTTTCCTTTTCTTCATAGTATGGATGACCTTGTATTACATCGTCACGTTTTTCATTTCTTATCGCTAGAGGAACACTGAAAGCATTAACGACGGTTGCCTGCCCGGGTGCATAGGATGCACCTATATTTGCTTGGGCTTTCAAAAAATTTATTTGAATAACGAATAAAAGTAAAATTGCATATTTCATAATGGTTTGTTTCAAAAATTAGTAGTTGCTTAATTTTTATCAATAACAAAATACAAAACCCCTTCCAATTACAAGAATTGAAAGGGGTTTTTTTCTTATTGATGAAAATTAATAGAAATTACTTTCTAATAACCTGCATTTTGCTGTCCGTCAAATCCTGAATTTGCATTCATTTCAGCTTGTGGAATAGGGAATTGAAATCTAAAATCACCTGCTGGAATAACAAGTGCCTCAGGTTTAGTTCCGGATCCATCAATTACCTCACCATTATCAGAGCGTGTAATACTTTCTCCTCTTCTTTTCAGGTCGAAAAATCTATGTCCTTCAAAAGATAATTCAATTCTTCTTTCATATTGAATTGCATCTTCTAAAGCTTGACCTGCTTCAGTTCCAGGTGTAAAAGCTTCATAACGTGTTGCTCTCAATTCATTTAGCGTTGCAAGAGCAGGACCTTGTTGGTTAAGCTCATATTGTGCTTCTGCCTTATTTAAAAGAACTTCTGCAGCACGCATCACTTTGATATCCACACGACCATTAACCTGTCCTTCTTCTCCTAAGAATTTTTTAATTGCATTGTAGTCAACTCCAGTGTTATTTCCAACATATTGAATAATATCTTGTCTCACATCAGTATCATCTATGCTATTAAAAAAATCAAAATCTATTGCAAATTCTAAGATATCATTATCAGCATTAGATTGACTGTACAATACTCCAACATTTGCAAAGTTTGATTCAGAACTTGTATTTACAGCTAGTTGTATTACGATACCAGCATCATTAACATCAGTGTATACTCCAGGTAATTCTTCTGCCGTTGCAAGCTCAGTGCTAACTTCGTTCGCAGCGTCAATAGCCTTTTGGTAATCACCATTGTATAAGTAAACTTTCGATAATAGACCATATACAGCATTTCTGTCTAATCTACCTTCACCGTTACCGGTACCAATAAGTTGACTTGCACGCTCTAAATCTCCAATAATCTCTGTATAGTTTTGACCTATGGTTTCTCTACTTGGAGTGGCAAGAGGATCTCCAGTATCCCCATCTTCTACTTTCGAATACACAATTCCTAAAGAACTGTTAGCATCAGCACTCTGAGTTGGTATTTTACCGTAAATACGCGCTAAATCAAAATGCGCCCAAGCTCTAGCTGCTAATGCTTGACCTAAAATATTGTTTTTGTCATCACTATCAGCAAGGTTATCAATTTGACCAATTACTATGTTGGCTACGTTGATAGCTTCGTATGCTTCACTCCAATATAGCGGGATAGCTCCCCCAGTTGTTGCCACATATCTAAAATCATGATAATCATCATTTGATCGTCTTCCACTTTGAACCTGAATTGTATTATCAGAAAGGATGTCTGGAATTCCTTGTAAACCAGAAGCTGATGCTGCGTAATAGTTATACATTTGACCATAAATCCCATCAATTCCGTTTTGGAAAGATGCAAGATCTGTTAAAAATGCCTCGGGATTAACCTCGGTAAAAGGCTGTAAATCATTCAATTCATCATCACAGGCGATAAAGCCAAATGCGATAAATAGTATAATTATTTTTGAAATTTTATTTTTCATTGTTTGTTTTTTTAATTTTAAAATCCTAATTCTAGACCGAAAATATATGATTTAACCTGAGGGTAACTAAATAATGAAAATGATCCAGGCACAAAAGTACCGTCTCCTTGGTTCCCAGACTCCGCAGAACCGAGTCCGATCTCAGGGTCTCCTTCATAGTCAGTAAACGTTAAAACATTTTGACCCGTTGCATAAATTCTTAGTTTGTTTATTGGTAAAGCATCTAAGAACTTGCTAGGTAAAGTATAATCAAGCGTTAGGGTTCGAAGTCTAATAAAGTCACCTTTCTCCAAAAATCTAGTTGAGGTTTGATCCGCAGTAGCCTGGAATGTAGGGCTAGGTAACACGTTAGTGTCTCCTGGTTGCTTCCAGTAGTTAAAAGCTTCCGTTCTTAGATTTGCATCAATATTACCGATAGCAATACCAGATTGACGTTGGTTGTTTAGGATATAGTTTCCTCCACGGAAAACAAAATCACCTCTTAAACCAAAACCTTTGTATTTAAAAGATCCGTAAAAACCACCTTGAAGATCTGCAATAGGAGATTTTCCTTCCTGAATTTGCAAGAAAGAATCACTGTAAGTCTCAGTGGTATTTCCATCAAGATCGACATATAAAGGTGCTCCATTATCCGGGTTTACACCTGCATATTCAACCAAGTAATAAGAATAGATATCTTCACCTTCTCTTAAGATATTGTTGCCAAAAGTACCGGTAATAATATCATCACCATCTACTAATTTCACAACTTCGTTATCTAAGAAAGTAACATTACCTCCTAAAGAAACTGACCAGTTATCCGTTCTTATAACGTCAGCATTAAGACTAAACTCAAAACCTTTGTTTTCAACTTCACCGATATTAGAGAATATACCATTGTCTTCATCTCCGGCAGTGTGAGAAATAGGTCTGTTTAACAATAAATCTTGAGAATTTTTCTTAAAATAGTCAATAACCCCACTCACGCGGTTGTTAAATAATCCAAATTCTAAACCGATATCCAAGATAGCTTGAGATTCCCATTGAATCGCAGGGTTTCCAGCTCTCAAAGGTCTTAAAGCAGTATTTCCATTGTATGTTGTGAAATCCGCTGCATCAATATATTGAAAATCAGGAATATTTTGGTTTCCTGAAGTACCATAGGAAGCCCTTAATTTCAAATCATTAAAAACTGATCCTTCAAGAAAATTCTCTTTTGCTATATTCCAAGCTATACTTCCACTATAGAAAGTACCGTACTTATTGTCTGGTCCAAATCTTGAAGATCCATCACGTCTAAGAGATCCTGAAAGGATATACTTTTCATCGTAATTATAATCAGCAAAGACTGCTTGAGAGAATAAGATTCTTCTAGATTCGTTGCTATCAGCTCTTGTAGCTTCAGCTGCAACATCTAAATATGGGATTTTAGGAGAAGGAAACCCTCTGGCGTCCACTCTTAATTCATTTCTAATATTCTCATTATACTCCAATAAGACGCTCGCTGTTAAATTATGTAGGTCGTTATATGTGTCCGTATAGGTGAACAAGTTATTTACATTGTATTCAAAATCAACGTTTACGTTTTCTGTTTGCGTTCCCGGAAAGTTTGCATCCCCAATAAAACCTTGTAGTACACCACCAGGTAAGGAACGATTAGTTCTGTTAAATTTATTGTTTATTACACCTACAGCAAATCGATTTGAAAACTTTTCAGATAAAGTAATATCAGCAGATAAATTTCCAATAAAAAGAAGGTTTCTATTATCTTCAAGTTCCGTTTGTAGCGCTTGTGCTATCGGAAAGAAAATTCCTCCCCCTCTATTAAAAACAGGGTTTCCATCGGCATCGTTTACAATGTTACCATTATCATCTCTTGCGTATAATGGTGCGTACGGGTTATAATCGTACATACCTCTAAACGGGTTTTGCACATTGTTTCTATCTCTAGGTAAATCTGTAGTACTGCGTGCAGCAGAAACATTGGCACCTATTGCTAACCATTTTTTTGCTTGATACGTCGTATTCAATCTTGCAGATACTCTTTCAAAACCATCGATTCGATCAATGATACCAGTATCAATATTATAACCTAATGATAAGAAATACGTAAGATCTTCTGTACCTCCAGCAATAGATAGAGAGTTATTTTGAACAACAGAAGTTCTCAAAAGTTCCTCTTCCCAATTGGTGTCATAAGAAATTAACCTAGCTCTTTCAGCAGGCGTAGCAGTGTTACCAGGCAATCTATTGGCAGCACCAACACCTAAATCAGCATATTGTCTTTCGATCTCTAATTTCTGCTCAGCATTCATTAGGTCAAATGGATCAGCAATGCGTTCTCCAAAACCGTATGATGAATTAAAGCTGATTTTAGCTTCACCTGCTCTACCTTTTTTAGTAGTAATTAATACAACACCGTTTGCTCCTCTAGATCCGTATTTTGAAGCAGAAGCAGCATCCTTAAGAATTGAAAGTGATTCAATGTCATTAGGATTAATGTTGTTTAGAGGATTGAAGTTTTCACCCTCATTAATTGGAATAGGAACACCGTCAATTACATATAGCGGTGTAGTACTCGCATTAATTGAACCTGTACCTCGAATTTGTACGAAAGCAGTGTTACCTGGTCTACCATTTGCTGCTGTAACCTGTACCCCAGCTGCTTGACCTTGAAGGATGTTGTCAATACTTGTCGTAGGGACAAAATCTTCAATGTCTTCCGCGCCGACAGTGGATATTGCAGCAGTTACGGTAGATCTTCGACCTACACCGTAAGCGGTAACAATAACCTCTTCCAATTCAGAAGCAGAAGCAGCTAATTCGACGTTGATAACATCAGAATCAGTCACTGCAATTTCTTTTGTTTCAAAACCAACATAACTATACGTCAGCACAGCACCACGATTTGCAAGGATAGAATAATTCCCATCGAAATCGGTTTGTGTACCGTTTGTTGTGTTTTTGACAATAATGTTAACTCCTGGTAGAGGTAGACCTTTGTCGTCGGTCACTGTACCGGAGATTGTTTTCTCTTGTGCAAATGTGAATTGCACAATAAACGCTAGGAATAGCGTTAAAATTCCACTAAACTTTGTTCTCATTTTATGATTTATTTGAATTAGCCAGCTCCAAAAATGATAATTTAATCGATATAAACCAACTTTTGTCCGTTAATTTTAACACGAATATATTTTGGATAGATGAATTTCTTAGTTTGAAAATGATTTTTTGAAGGTATCATTTTACCTCGGGTTTGGAAATTTTAAACTCAACCAAAGAGTTGTATGAATGTTTAAATTTCAACCATTTATTTGATTTGTAATTAGTTATGTTAATTAAATTATTTGAGATTAATCTGTGAAATTTGCATTATATTAAGGGTGTGCGTATTTATTTTTGCAATTTCTTAAAACAGAAAACATGTTTTTGAAGTATTTCTGGATGATTGTTTCTCGGAAATATTCTTTCATAAATTTCTTTTCATTGCTTAAATATAGTTTTCATAAGTGCTCTTTAGCTATGGTTAAGTTGATAACTTAGTATTGATAGGGCTGTTTCAATTGTATTATTTTGAGATAAATTTTAGTGTAGACTCCGTCTTAGCGAAGTTCTGTGGATAATTGTAGATTATACAATATTTTCTGCTGGCAGGAGATTTTTTACATTGAACTCTTTTAATTATTTGTTTATAGTATGAATAATGTGTTGAGCATTATAGATGCTTTTTGATGTAAAACGACTGTTGGTATCCGATAAGAGTAATATTAACTATGTATTATTCTTTAGAAGGAAGAGGTTTGTTTCTTTGAATAGTAAGAGTTATTTATGTCAAAGTATTTTAATTGCAATGTTGAATTTTAGAATTTCAAATGAAAAGTGATGTGAAGTGAGTTATCAGGCACAGGGTTCTGATTAAACTTGACGTAATCTTAATTTATGGTAGTAATAGTTTAAATGGATGTACCATTAAAAAATTAAATCAATTATTTGGTTTAGTTACTAGTAAATTTGTTTTAAAAAGCGATAAGCAAATAGCAGTCTGCTGATAGATGATCTGAATAATTCTTGGAAGAGTATGAACTTATAAACTATGCTTGCTTCTTTGTTTGGTAGTTCATCTGTTAATAAAAGCGTCATGTTATAAGATAGTTGAGTCATCGAATCCGACTGACTATGATTGTTCGTTACCATAAAATCTGATAGCGAATTGGAATATGGCTGGTTCGAATAGGATAACATTCTTCAAAGCTCGCCAAGCAACCTGAGTAATTCTGCGGTATAGCTACATGATATTTGAGGAGTATTTTGAATCGAAAACGTGGCACTTAATGATAAATTCTCAAAGTAGGTATTAGATTAAGGTGTAGGGTTAATAAATACATTTCAAACGGAAAGTTTTATAGTATACATTATAAGGAGTAAAACTTAGATTTCGATAAAGATTCTATGGCATATTATTTTTATAAAAGACGAATCATTACTTAAACTGTAAGAAATCAATTGCTATTGATAATAAAAATCCGGCGAAGTTAACTTCGCCGGATTTTTCAAATTTAAAAATACCAATTTATACTAGAGTGGAATCTATATGTAAAATTTCGATTCTTATTTTACTGCAATGTCCAATTGGGTATGGACGGTTATTGAACAGCATCTTCTTCCTCTGCATAGCTGAATTCAAAAGAGTTTGTGTTGTTGATAACTGATACGACATCAATTTTAATTAAACCAGTTGAATTTACTTGTTCGCCATCTTCATTAGTTCTTTGAATCTTATACACGTAAACATCATTAGGCTGTACATTAGATATTTCATTTACCGGTGTTCCCAAATCGTAAGCAGCTTCTGCTCTGAGTAGATCTTTTTCATCGAAAATTTCAGTAGCATCGCTGGATGTAATTTTCACAAATGTTATTTGTGTCGACGCTGCGGCCTTAAAACCAAAAATGGTGTTGTCGAAAGTAATTTCAGGATCCGCAATTAAAGAACTTTCTAGCAAGTTATAATTGCTGGTTGTAGTATTTAAAGTTGCACCTCCTGAGATACCGTCGATACGCTGTGTGTCAACAAATACTTTGACTTCATCACCGACAGCAGAAAGAGCACCGCTGAAAGCTGTAACTTTAAAATAAATGGTATCATTTAATGTAAAGTCTTCTCCTTGAAAAATATATTCCGATTTAGAAGTATGCCAATCTCCTGTTGGAGCAGGAATCTCTGTATAAGTTCCATCAAAAAACACTTTTTGTTCGATAATTACACGATCTACCTCAGCGGAACTTGTTGTTATCTCGTATTTTAAAGTATCATTAATAGTTGTTTCAGCTTCGATGACGGAAGAAGTTGCAGAAGCATCTACGGGATTATATATAGAGATTGTTTTAATTGAGGTTGAAGAAGGGGCTATACCAGAGGTCGTTAAGTGAACAACAGCCTGGTCTTTATTAGCTTCTTCGAGTGAAAGATCCAGAGTAGCACTTGATAAAGAAATGGTGCCTTCATTGCCTACTAAAGAAACTGTTCCTATCTCTGTAAGATTGCTTACATTTTCTCCCTGTAAAGATATAACAACTGATTCGACAGAAGCCTCGTTTGCAGAAGTGGCGGTAACTGTAAATTCTGTATTCTGATCCAGTGTAGAGATACGGGAAGGAGCTATGGAAACTGCAGCTGCATTTTCCTGAAAGGTGACTCCATTCACATCGTCATCACTACAGGATATCATAGCTATTACAGGAATGGTAAATGCTAAATATCGCTTTATATGATTTATTTTTTTCATTTCAATATGTTTAGATGTTGAGAATAAATATTAATTAGATGGATAAACCCAGGTATCGTCATCTAACAAGTGCCCTCCTTGATTTTGAATTGCTGCATTATATGATTCTGAGTTAGTTGTACGCTCTGTAATCGGATATAATAATCTTCTTGGTATCACACCACTTTGATTATTTCCATTAACACCATTTATATTTGGAGTTAGATCAGGGTACCCTGTTCTTCTATAATCGTTCCAAATTTCAATTGCTGAATTGCCATACAGCGCCTTGTATTTTTCATTGATAATCACTTCGATCTGGTTTTCGATGGATCCAGTGAGAACTACTCCTACTAAATAAGCGTCAATTTCTGAAGCGCTAATTCCTAAAAGTTCCATATTTGCTGTGATAGCTTCTATGAGCGCAGCAGTTCCGTCCTGTCCTGTTCTTACTAAAGCTTCTGCTTCTATAAACTTTGTTTCAGCGTAAGAAATAAGAAAAGAGGGAGAATTAAGTTGTGCCCAGAATAAATCTGAATTTCCATCCTGATAGTAAAGAAAACCACCATCACCACTTGCAACCATGTACTTGGATTTTCTTGGATCCCCATTCATAGTGGTAGCTAAGTTTTTGTCAATTACCATAGTGTTAGGTCGTTGAAATCCAAACAATGCAGCAGGATGTCCCCCATTCTGAGTGTTTTCGAAAGTAAATGTTCCTTGTTCGGCATTACTGGTAATGCCATCAGAAATTTGGTCTAATGCTTTTTGTGCAGCACTATTGTCAACAGATGTCTGATGCAAATAAAATCTAGCTTTCAAAGACCTTGCTATTTTAATCCAATCTGCTTCTGATGTGCCTGTTAGGTCCCCTTGGATTCCAGTTTCGCTATCGGTTAATAAATCCACTATTGCCTCATCCAACAACCTTTGGATCGATATATAAACTTCTTCCTGTGAATCATAAGAAGGTGTAAGATTTTCCGATCCTTCAAAAGCCTCAGTATATGGAATATCTCCCCAGATCGAAGTTGTTAAACCAAGGTTGGCAGCCATATATATTTTGGCGAGTCCTCTAGTTTTTACATCATCGTCTCTGGTTGTTCTTTTGATGATATCATCACAATCTCGCATTGATCCGGCGTACAATCCAAAATCCCATGGATTAGCTACATCACTTTCTCCCACAACGTAACTTGTAAATGCTATCTGCTGAGCATCAAAACCTTCCCATTGTTGCATAAAAATTCCAGCATATCTACTTAGAACGGCTGTAAGATTTCTGTGTGTCTGGGTCTGCATTATAGGGACGATAGCAAGTGACGGTACGTTGTCCCCGCCAGGTCTGGTTGGATCCTCGTTGATACTGCTATGCTCACAAGAGCTTATTACTAGTATCAGTAATGCAGCACTGAGCTTTTTATATAAATTAAATATTTTCATTTTGCTAATTTTTTTAGAAGTTAAGTTTTAAAGAAACTGCATAACTTTTAGTATTAGGCTGGTTAAAGTAATCCAGTCCGATACCATTAGATGCTCCGGTAAGATTTGTCTCCGGGTCTACTCCAGGGTAGTCAGTATCTAACCATAAATTTCTTCCTGATACAGTAAGACTGGCAGAGGTTAATGGTATTCTGTCTATGATTTTAGAAGATAATGTATATGTTAAGGCTACTTCTCTCAATCGAACCCATGAAGCATCATAAACGTTATCTTCGGAAACTCCTCCGAATCCGTTTCGTACCCAGGCATTTCCTCCTAGCCCATTTGCAGGATCTGCTAGCGAAACTGCTGTGGTATTGGGTTGTCCATCAGATTCTCTAATCCCCTCAAAAACAACTGTCTGATTTCTTAGGTCACCAGTTTTTTCTGAAACTCCAAAGTAATCTATAATTCCACAAGTACCACACCAAATATCTCCGCCCTGGCGAATGTCTAAAAGCGCTGTAACAGAAAAATCCTTATAAGTAAATGTATTACGGATACCCATTGTCCAATCAGGTATGGGGTCGCCAATAATACCGTCCTCAGAATCTACTAATGCCCAACCATCATCACCGATTAAAATATTTCCATTATCATCTCTTTGATATTTACTTCCGAAGATGGCGCCAAAACTTTCTCCTGCAATAACTCTAGATGATGTAGAGTTAAATCCTGACAGTAAAATATTTTCTACATTAGGCGCTAACTCCTCAACAGTATTTTCAAAAGTTGTGAAGTTTACATCAATATTCCAGTTAAAATCATTGGTTCTGATTGGAGCCAACCCTCCTACTATTTCCCAACCTTTATTGGAGATGGTACCTGCATTAATTACACGTTCGGTGAATCCGGTGGTTGGAGATTGGTCAACTGGAATTACCTGATCTTCAGTTTCTTTTTCGTAGTAAGTAACATCCAGGGATAATCTTGAATCAAAGAATTTAAATTCACCTCCAAATTCAACCTCGGTAGTTACCTCTGGGCGAATGTCGTCATTTCCTAAACGTACCGATTGTTCAAAAGCCACGGTTGAGAAGATCGGAAATTCATTGGGGGTTATAAAACCATCACCACCAGCTAATCCAGGTGTGTAATATGTTATAGTCGAATATATTGGTGCGTCATTACCGGTTTTACCATAAGATGCTCTTAATTTTCCATAATTAAAAGTAGAGCTTTCAAATAGTTCGGTAAATACAAAACTTAATCCTGTACTATAAGAAGTGAAGCTATTCGTGTCATCGGGTAAGGCTGATGACCAATCATTTCTTAACGAACCGTTTAGGAATACTAGATCTTTGTAACCGAAAGATGCGTTAGATATAAATGCATCCACACGTTTACGCTCGATGTTTTCAAAGTTGATCTGAGAAGAACTGTTAGAGATTTGGAAAAATCCTGGAATAGTTAATCCATTTCCAAGGACGTTTCTGATTCTCAAATTGGTTGAGTAATTATCATACCCGATTAAACCATTGAACGATATGTCTTCATTTATGTTTTTATTAAATAATGCTAGTAATTGAGTGTTTATATTTTCATTAAATAAATTATTATCAAATACCGAACCCGCATTATTTGTCGCTGATCCGACATCTATGCCTGATTTTCTTACATCTGAGTATCGATCATATCCCAAGACTCCTTTTAAAGTAACCCAGTCAGTAGGTTTATATTCAAAACTAGCTCTTCCTATAAATCGATTTAAATCATCTGTTGTTGGGTTTTTGGCAACAGTCCAGTATGGATTGTCATAAACACCCGCTCTGTAACTTCTTTGTCCGCCATCCGGGGTAGTGTAGGTGTCCGGATTAGAGGCCGCAGCACGTCCGGATAAACCATTTCCGTTATCAAATGTTGGAGTAGTACGAAACAAACCTAGTGTAATCCCTGAAATATTAGAACCTCTTTGTACTCTGGTTCCCCCTGAATTCACAAAGTTACCGCTGGCAGAAAGTTCCAATTTTTCGGTGATCATTGTACTTAAATCCAAGCGGAATGATTTTCTTTCAAAAAGCTCGGTGGGCGAAATACCGGATTGCTCCGTATTTCCTGCAGACATATAATATTTTGTTTTTTCTGTACCTCCACGAACCGAAATATTTAGATCCGTTAATACTCCTGTTACAAAAAAGTCTGAATTATCGTATGCGACAGCCGGGCGACCATTTCCTGTACCCGCAGGTACAAGTCTTCCGTTCCTATCATAAGGATATGAGCTATCACCATCAAACTCTAAGCTGGATATAGCAGGTCCCCAGCTAAACCCTTCAAAAGTTTCTGGGCCTCTATAAGTAGCAACACCACCAACTGGTCTTCCTTGAGCATATTCTTTTTGAAATCCGGGGAGCTTATTTTGTTCGCTAAATTGCACATTCGACGAGATAGTAATAATAGGTTTTCCAGTACGTCCCTTTTTTGTGGTGATCAATACTACACCATTCGCGGCACGTAGTCCATACAGGGTTTGCGCTGCAATTCCTTTTAGAATGTTGATAGAAGCAATATCGTTTGGATTAATGTCTATCGCTCTGTTTGATTGGTCAGTACCTCCTAAAGCATCGTTCAATCCATCATTTCCGTTATTTTCGCTGGAGTTATCAATAGGTACTCCATCTACAACAAATAAAGGGCTGTTTGTCCTAAGTACAGATGTGTTACCACGGATTCTAATGTTGGCAGAAGCTCCAACGGACCCAGATGAGCTGGTTATACTTACCCCCGCTGATTTTGCGGAAAGTGAATTAACCAAATTGGTTTCTCCTGTATTTTGAATATCGTCTGACGTTACGGTTTGAACTGAATAACTCAATTCTCTTGGGTTTGATTTAACTCCGAGAGCTGTGACAACTACTTCTTCCAGCTCAGCAGCCGATGCTTCAAGTTGAACGTTAATTGTAGCGTTAGATGAAACAGCTACTTCCTTATCAGCAAAACCTAAATAGCTAAATACTAAAATACTGCCTTCGGCAGATGAAATAGTATAAAGCCCGTCAAAATCTGTTTGTGTTCCAGAGGATGTGTTTTTAATTACAATGTTTACACCTGGCAGCGGCAACCCGCTATCATCGGTAACCTTTCCGGTAACTGTTTTTTGTTGCGCAAAAGATACGTGCACAATTAACGCTAGAAAAAGCGTTAAAATTCCATTAAACTTTGTTTTCATGTTATAATTTATTTGAATTAGCCTAGGTCAAAAATCAAAATAATTTAGCTGATAAACAACTTTTTAGCAGTTTAATTGAATAATGGTTATTAATTAAGTTTAAATGTTGATTAAAATTGATGATAAGTTTAGTTTTATTATGATTTATTTTTTTTTAAATATCTGGTTATATTTGGCATTATAGCTTTTTGTAATACTTATTTCTGGCAATAATATTCGATGTTTTGCTGGAGGTTAGTTTCAATTTTTAATCTAAATCAATTAGTAGTTAGGACTGATAACATTAATAGAATTGTTAAATTTTTGTGTTAGAACTTACTCTATTAATACATGTAAGTGTTTGCGGACTCAAAACTATTTGAAAATTAATTAGTTTGGATTTGAATACTTCAAAAATAATTCTACCTTTGCAGCCCTCATAAAAGAGGATTAATAAAAATTTAATTATAGTGTAAAGCAAATTATGCCAACAATTTCACAATTAGTACGAAAAGGTAGAGCCAAAATAACTAAGAAGAGTAAATCGGCTGCTTTGGATTCTTGCCCGCAACGCCGCGGTGTATGTACTCGTGTGTATACCACTACTCCAAAAAAACCAAACTCTGCGATGCGTAAAGTAGCGCGTGTTAGGTTAACAAACGGAAAAGAGGTTAACGCGTACATCGGTGGTGAGGGACACAATCTTCAAGAGCACTCGATAGTATTAGTTAGAGGTGGAAGGGTAAAAGATTTACCGGGAGTTAGGTATCACATTGTTCGTGGAGCCTTAGACACTGCAGGTGTTGAAGGAAGAACACAACGTAGATCTAAGTACGGAGCAAAACGCCCTAAGAAGTAATTTTAAAACTTTTAAGAAGAAGAGATGAGAAAAAGAAAGGCTAAAAAAAGACCTATTTTGCCAGATCCACGTTTCAACGATCAGTTAGTAACTAGATTTGTTAACATGATGATGTGGGATGGGAAAAAGTCGACAGCTTTCAAAATCTTTTACGATGCGATTGATATCGTGGAAGAGAAAAAACAGAACGAAGAAAAAACATCTTTAGAGGTGTGGAAGGATGCATTGTCTAATGTTATGCCTCATGTAGAGGTAAGAAGTAGACGAGTAGGAGGGGCAACTTTCCAGATTCCTAATCCGATTAGACCGGATCGTAAGATTTCTACTGCAATGAAGTGGTTAATTCAATTTTCACGTAAGCGTAATGAAAAATCGATGGCTCAGAAATTAGCCGGAGAGATTTTGGCTGCAGAAAAAGAAGAAGGTGCTGCTGTTAAGAAAAGAGTAGATACTCACAAGATGGCAGAAGCAAATAAAGCATTCTCACACTTTAGATTTTAATCACGAACAGAAATGGCTAGAGATTTAAAATATACAAGAAATATAGGTATTGCTGCGCATATTGATGCGGGTAAAACAACTACGACAGAGCGTATACTTTATTATACGGGTGTGAGTCATAAGATAGGTGAGGTGCATGATGGTGCGGCTACTATGGACTGGATGGAGCAAGAACAAGAGCGTGGAATCACGATTACTTCGGCGGCTACAACATGTACATGGAAGTTTCCATTAGAAAATGCACAGCCCTTACCGGAAACAAAGGATTATCACTTTAATATTATTGATACTCCGGGTCACGTTGATTTCACAGTGGAGGTGAATCGTTCATTGCGTGTCTTGGATGGGTTGGTTTTCTTATTTAGTGCAGTTGATGGTGTTGAGCCACAATCTGAAACTAACTGGAGGCTAGCGGATAATTATAAAGTTCCTAGAATCGGTTTTGTTAACAAAATGGACCGTCAAGGATCTAACTTTATGGCTGTTTGTCAACAAGTAAAAGATATGTTAGGTTCTAATGCAGTTCCTATAGTTCTTAATATTGGTGATGAGGCAGATTTTAAAGGTATCGTAGATTTAGTGAAGAACCGTGCTATTATCTGGCATGATGAAACACAAGGAGCCACTTTTGATGTGGTTGATATTCCTGAAGATATGAAGGAAGAGGCAAGAATCTTACGAGGTAAACTTATTGAAGAGGTTGCAGCGTATGATGAGAATCTTCTTGAAAAATATATGGAAGATGAAGATTCTATTACAGAAGAAGAGGTGCATGCCGCACTTCGTGCTGCTGTAATGGACATGTCAATTATTCCTATGATTTGCGGTTCTGCTTTCAAAAATAAAGGGGTTCAGTTTCTTTTAGATGCGGTATGTCGTTATTTACCTTCACCTACAGATAAAGAAGGTATTGTTGGAGTAAATCCTGATACTGAAAAAGAAGAATTGCGTAAGCCTGATGTTAAGGAGCCTTTTGCTGCTCTTGCATTTAAGATCGCTACAGATCCATTTGTTGGACGTCTGGCATTTTTCCGCGCATACTCAGGGAGACTTGATGCAGGTTCTTACATTCTAAACAACCGTTCTGGTAAAAAAGAGCGTATTTCTAGAATTTACCAGATGCATTCGAATAAGCAGAATGCAATCGATTATATAGAAGCGGGAGATATTGGTGCTGCTGTAGGTTTTAAAGATATTAAAACCGGTGATACGATGTCTGATGAGAAGCATCCTATTGTTTTGGAAAGTATGGATTTTCCTGATCCCGTTATCGGTATCGCGGTTGAGCCAAAAACTAAAGCAGATGTTGATAAATTAGGTATGGCATTATCTAAACTTGCCGAAGAGGATCCGACTTTCCAAGTAAAAACTGATGAAGCTTCAGGACAGACAATTATTTCTGGAATGGGTGAGTTGCACTTGGATATCATTGTGGATCGTCTAAGACGTGAGTTTAAGGTAGAGGTGAATCAAGGTCAGCCACAGGTTGAATATAAAGAAGCTATTACACAAGCTGCAGATCATAGAGAGGTGTATAAGAAACAATCTGGTGGTCGTGGTAAGTTTGCGGATATCGTATTTACAATTGAGCCGGCTGATGAAGGTGTTGTAGGACTTCAATTTGAATCTACAATAAAAGGTGGTAACGTTCCTAAGGAATTTATTCCATCGATTGAGAAAGGTTTCAAAGCGGCTATGGTAAATGGTCCTTTAGCTGGATATGAAGTAGATTCTATGAAAGTGACATTGAAAGATGGATCTTATCATGATGTGGATTCGGATCAACTATCGTTCGAATTAGCTGCTAAATTAGGTTTTAAAAATTCAGCGAAAGCTGCTAAAGCCGTAATTATGGAGCCGATTATGAAATTGGAAGTTATTACTCCTGAAGAAAATATGGGTGATATCGTTGGTGATCTTAACCGTCGTAGAGGACAAGTAAGTGATATGGGAGACCGTGCTGGTGCAAAAACTGTAAAGGCTACTGTCCCTCTTTCAGAAATGTTCGGATACGTAACGACATTGAGAACTTTATCTTCTGGTAGAGCTACATCTACTATGGAATTTTCACACTACGCTGAAACTCCGTCTAATATTTCAGAAGAGGTAATCGCAGCTGCAAAAGGAGTTAACGCTTAATTATTACAGAAATGAGTCAAAAAATCAGAATAAAACTAAAATCTTACGATCATAATTTAGTAGATAAGTCTGCTGAGAAAATCGTAAAGACGGTTAAAAGTACCGGCGCTGTAGTAACTGGGCCGATTCCTTTGCCAACACATAAAAAGATTTTCACTGTATTACGTTCACCACACGTAAACAAAAAATCTAGAGAGCAGTTCCAATTAAGTTCTTACAAAAGACTTTTGGATATCTATAGCTCTTCATCAAAAACTATTGATGCTCTAATGAAGCTTGAATTGCCAAGTGGAGTTGAAGTTGAGATTAAAGTGTAATTATATTCTTGTCCCAAAGCAGCTTGTTTGGCTGCTTTGGGAATAAGTATGATATACAAAAAATGTCCTGAGCTGTGTGCGAGGGAAAAACGGAAAAATATAATCAGGGTTGATGTATTTTGACCCTGTTTTATTTTTAGGAAAATAAATAAGAGTAAGTATTAATTAATAATTTATTAAATATGTCTGGGTTAATAGGAAAAAAGATCGGTATGACCAGCATTTTCGATGAGAATGGAAAAAACATTCCATGTACAGTTATCGAAGCTGGACCATGTGTGATCACCCAAGTCAGAACTAATGAGGTTGATGGCTATGAAGCTATTCAATTAGGTTTCGATGACAAAGCAGACAAAAATGCTACTAAAGCGGCCGCTGGTCACTTTAAAAAAGCAGGTACGGTTGCTAAACGTAAAGTTGTTGAATTCAAAAGTTTTGAGGAGGATCACAAATTAGGAGATACCATTACGGTAGAACATTTCACAGAAGGGGAATTTGTTGATGTATCAGGAACGTCTAAAGGAAAAGGTTTCCAAGGTGTTGTTAAGAGACACGGATTTGGTGGAGTAGGTCAAGCGACTCACGGTCAACATAACCGTTTAAGAGCTCCTGGATCTATTGGTGCTGCTTCATATCCTGCGAGAGTATTCAAAGGAATGAGAATGGCCGGTAGAATGGGCGGAGATAAAGTAAAAGTTCAAAACTTAAAAGTGTTAAAAGTAGTTGCTGAAAAGAATATACTTGTTGTAAAAGGATGTGTTCCTGGTCACAAAAACGCTTATGTAACGATTCAGAAGTAATGAAAGTAGCAGTTGTTGATATTAACGGAAAAGAAACAGGTAGAAAGGCAGACCTTTCTGATGCTGTTTTTGGTGTAGAACCAAATGATCATGCTGTATACTTAGATGTGAAGCAGTATTTGGCAAATCAACGTCAAGGTACGCACAAAGCTAAGGAGCGCGCAGAGATTGTAGGTAGTACTAGAAAAATTAAGAAGCAAAAAGGAACAGGTACTGCCCGAGCAGGTAGTATCAAGTCTCCGATCTTCAAAGGTGGTGGTAGAATATTTGGACCAAGACCTCGTAACTATTCTTTCAAATTGAACAAAAACTTGAAAAGATTAGCGAGAAGATCTGCGCTAAGTATCAAAGCAAATGACAAAGCAATTATGGTTGTGGAGGATTTTAATTTTGATACTATAAAAACTAAGAATTTTACATCAGTTCTAAAGTCTTTAGGACTAGATAGTAAAAAATCTTTGTTTGTGTTGGGAGAGTCAAATAATAATGTATATTTGTCGTCACGCAATTTAAAAGGATCAGAAGTTATAACCGCCTCAGAATTAAGTACTTATAAAATACTTAATGCGAATAGTGTTGTGCTTTTGGAAGGTTCTTTGAAAGGAATTGAAGCGAATTTAAGTAAATAGAAGCCATGAGTATTTTAATAAAACCTATTATTACGGAAAAGGCTACCAGCGATAGTGAGTTATTTAACCGCTATGGTTTTCAGGTAGATAAAAAAGCGAATAAGGTGCAGATTAAGAAAGCTGTGGAGGCAGCTTATGGTGTTTCTGTTACTAAAGTTCGTACTATTAATGTCCGTCCGGATCGTAAAACCCGTTTTACAAAAACAGGAATGATCACTGGTAAAACAAATGCAATTAAGAAGGCAATTGTACAGGTGGCGGAAGGTGAAGTAATTGATTTATACAGTAATCTTTAAGACTAACAGATGTCAGTAAGAAAATTAAAACCAATTACCCCAGGTCAGCGTTTTAGAGTAGTAAATGGGTATGACGCCATTACTACTGATAAGCCGGAAAAAAGCCTATTGGCTCCGAGAAAAAGATCTGGAGGTAGAAACAGTCAAGGGAAAATGACCATGCGCTATATTGGTGGTGGTCATAAAAGAAGATATCGTATCATCGATTTCAAACGTGATAAGCAGGGTGTTCCTGCTACGGTTGCGTCGATTGAGTACGATCCAAACAGAACTGCATTTATAGCGCTTTTGAACTATCAAGATGGTGAAAAGCGTTATGTTATTGCTCAAAATGGACTACAGGTTGGGCAAAATATCGTCGCAGGTAGTAATGTTGCTCCAGAAATTGGAAATGCAATGCCACTTAGCGATATTCCATTAGGTACTATTATTTCTTGTATAGAACTTCGACCAGGTCAAGGTGCTGTTATGGCGCGTAGTGCTGGTTCTTTTGCTCAGTTAATGGCAAGAGACGGTAAGTTTGCTACAGTTAAGCTTCCTTCAGGAGAAGTACGATTAATTTTGGTTAATTGTGTTGCGACAATAGGTGCTGTTTCTAACAGTGATCATCAATTAGTTGTTGGTGGTAAAGCTGGTAGAGGAAGATGGTTAGGACGTCGTCCAAGAACAAGACCGGTAGCAATGAACCCTGTTGATCACCCAATGGGTGGTGGAGAAGGTCGTTCTTCAGGAGGTCATCCTCGTTCTAGAAAAGGTCTTCCTGCTAAAGGATACAGAACCCGTTCTAAGACGAAGTCGAGTAATAAGTATATTGTAGAACGTAGAAAGAAATAATAAGATATGGCACGTTCATTAAAAAAAGGACCTTACGTTCACTATAAGTTAGAGAAAAAAGTAGCTGCAAACGTTGAAGCTAACAAGAAGTCTGTTATCAAAACATGGTCAAGAGCCTCTATGATAACACCTGATTTTGTTGGTCAAACAATAGCAGTGCATAATGGTCGCCAGTTCGTTCCTGTGTATGTTACAGAGAACATGGTAGGACATAAATTAGGAGAATTTTCGCCAACTCGTTCCTTTAGAGGACACGCTGGTGCTAAAAATAAAGGTAAAAAATAATTTAAGCTATGGGAGTTCGTAAAAGAGAAATGGCGGATAGAATTAAAGAAGAGAGAAAGCAAGTTGCTTTCGCTAAGCTTAATAACTGTCCAACATCACCTAGAAAGATGCGTTTAGTTGCGGATCTTGTGCGTGGTGAGAAAATTGAAAGAGCGCTTCATATTCTTAGATTTAACCCTAAAGAAGCATCACGTCGTTTAGAGAAGCTTTTGCTATCAGCAATTGCTAACTGGCAGGCGAAGAATGAAGACGCTAGCATCGAGGATGCTGAGCTTATTGTAAAAGAGATTCGTGTTGACGGAGGAAGTATGTTAAAAAGACTTCGTCCTGCGCCACAGGGTCGTGCACACAGAATAAGAAAACGCTCTAATCACGTTACAATCGTGGTTGCAGCTAAAAATAATACACAAAGCTAAATAATAGTATGGGACAGAAGACAAATCCAATCGGAAATCGCCTTGGTATCATTAGAGGATGGGAATCCAACTGGTACGGAGGTAATGACTACGGCGATAAACTTGCTGAAGACGATAAGATTAGAAAGTATGTACACGCACGTTTATCAAAAGCTAGTGTATCAAGAGTAATTATTGAGCGTACGCTTAAACTTGTAACCGTTACTATCACTACTGCTAGACCTGGTATTATTATCGGAAAAGGTGGACAAGAGGTAGACAAGTTAAAAGAAGAGCTTAAAAAGATTACAGATAAAGAAGTACAGATCAATATCTTTGAGATCAAAAGACCAGAATTAGATGCATTCTTGGTTGGTTCTAGTGTAGCTAGACAAATTGAGAACCGTATTTCGTACCGTAGAGCTATTAAAATGGCGATCGCAGCTGCAATGAGAATGAATGCTGAAGGTATTAAAATACAGATTTCTGGACGTTTGAATGGGGCTGAAATGGCACGTTCTGAGTCTTATAAAGATGGTCGTATTCCTTTATCAACATTTAGAGCTGACATAGATTACGCTTTAGTTGAGGCACATACTACTTATGGTAGATTAGGTGTTAAAGTGTGGATTATGAAAGGTGAAGTGTATGGTAAGAGAGAGCTTTCTCCTTTAGTTGGACTATCCAAGAAACAAGGAAAAGGTGACAGAGCCGGTCGAGGTGGTGAGAAGAAATCACGTCGTAGAAAGTAATTTTTTAAAGTAAATTAACAATGTTACAGCCTAAAAGAACAAAGTTCCGTAAACAACAAAAGGGTCGTATGAAAGGATTGTCTCAACGAGGGAATCAACTTTCAAACGGTACTTTTGGGATTAAATCGTTGGATTCAAGTTTTGTTACTGCACGTCAGATAGAAGCAGCACGTATTTCTGCTACTCGTTATATGAAAAGAGAAGGATCTCTGTGGATTAAAATTTTCCCGGACAAGCCAATTACTAAGAAACCTCTTGAAGTACGTATGGGTAAAGGAAAAGGTGCGGTTGAATACTGGGCAGCAGTAGTGAAGCCAGGAAGAATCTTATTCGAGATCAGTGGTGTATCATACGATGTTGCTAAAGAAGCACTTCGTTTGGCCGCTCAAAAATTACCAGTTAAAACTAAGTTTATTGTAGCTAGAGATTATCAAGCTTAATATTTGAGATTATGAAACAATCAGAAGTAAAAGAATTATCTACAGCTGAATTGCAAGAGCAACTTGGTAAATCTCAAAAAGAGTATTCGGATTTAAAAATGGCTCACACAATGTCTCCATTAGAAAATCCTTTACAGATACGTAAAGCGAGAAAATCTATCGCGAGAATAGCTACTGAGTTAACAAAACGAGAATTAAACGGTTAATTCTGCTGAAAGATGGAAAAAAGAAATTTAAGAAAAGAGCGTATAGGTGTTGTTACTAGTAACAAAATGGTGAAATCAATTGTGGTTTCTGAAGTTAGAAAAGTAAAGCACCCGATGTACGGAAAGTTCGTATTAAAGACGAAAAAATACGTAGCACACGACGAGAAAAACGATTGCAATATTGGTGATACTGTTAAGATCATGGAAACACGACCTATGAGTAAAACTAAATGTTGGAGATTAGTAGAAGTAATTGAAAGAGCGAAGTAATTATGTTACAACAAGAGTCTAGATTAAAAGTAGCCGATAACACTGGAGCAAAAGAAGTTTTGGTAATCCGTGTTTTAGGTGGTACAGGAAGAAGATACGCCTCTGTAGGTGACAAGATAGTTGTCAGTGTTAAAGAAGCGACTCCTAACGGTAACGTTAAAAAAGGAGCTGTTTCGACTGCAGTTGTTGTTCGTACAAAAAAAGAAGTGCGCAGACCAGACGGTTCGTACATTCGTTTCGACGATAATGCATGTGTTTTATTAAACCCTGCTGGCGAGATGAGAGGTACACGTGTTTTTGGTCCTGTTGCAAGAGAACTTCGTGATAAGCAATTCATGAAAATCGTTTCATTAGCGCCGGAAGTGCTTTAAAATTGTAAATAAAATGACAAAGCATAAAATTAAATCAGGAGATACGGTACGTGTCATTGCTGGAGATAATAAAGGCCAGGAAGGAAAAGTACAGAAAGTATTAAAAGATAAGAACAAGGTTCTTGTGGAAGGTGTAAATATGGTTTCTAAACATCAGAAGCCAAGTGCAGCTAATCCGCAGGGAGGTATTGTAAAGCAAGAAGCGCCTATTCATATTTCAAACTTGTCTCTGTTGTCAAATGGAGAAACAACAAGAGTTGGGTATAGAATGGAAGGAGATAAGAAAGTGAGATTTTCTAAAAAATCTAATGAAGTAATATAGTTATGGCTTATATTCCAAGATTAAAACAAGAGTATAACGACAGAATTGTGTCAGCTCTTACAGAAGAATTTAGTTACGCAAACGTAATGCAGGTACCAAAACTTAAAAAAATTGTTTTGAGTAGAGGTGTTGGTGCGGCCGTAGCAGATAAGAAACTGATCGATCACGCAGTGGATGAGTTGACTATGATATCAGGTCAAAAAGCTGTTGCAACTATTTCTAAAAAGGATGTTGCTTCTTTTAAATTACGTAAAGGGATGCCTATTGGTGCAAAAGTTACGTTGAGAGGTGAGCAGATGTATGAATTTTTAGACCGTTTAATCACTTCAGCATTACCACGTGTAAGAGATTTCAACGGAATCAAAGCTACAGGTTTTGATGGAAGAGGAAATTATTCATTGGGAATTCTTGAGCAAATCATTTTTCCAGAGGTTGATATTGATAAAGTAAATAAAATTTCAGGAATGAATATTACTTTTGAAACTTCTGCGAATACTGATAAGGAAGCAAAATCATTGTTAACTGAACTAGGTTTACCCTTTAAAAAGAATTAATTATGGCTAAAGAATCAATGAAAGCCCGTGAGGTTAAAAGAACTAAAACGGTTGAAAAATATGCTGAGAAACGCAAAGCTTTAAAAGAAGCTGGTGACTACGAAGCATTACAAAAATTGCCAAAAAATGCTTCTCCTGTTCGTCAACACAACCGATGTAAATTAACAGGAAGACCAAAAGGATATATGCGTCAGTTTGGTATCTCTCGTGTTATGTTTAGAGAGATGGCTAACCAAGGTTTAATACCTGGTGTTACAAAAGCTAGTTGGTAATAACAAATACATTAATTGGTTTCAGGTTCAACTAAAGTAGTTTGAAAACCAAAACCATAAATTACATATAATGAATACAGATCCTATAGCAGATTATTTAACCAGAATTCGTAATGCGAATAGTGCTCAACATAGAGTTGTTGAAATTCCTGCGTCTAAGGTTAAAAAAGAAATCACTAAAATATTATTCGATCAGGGGTATATTTTAAGTTATAAATTCGAAGATACTACCGCTCAGGGTACCATCAAAATCGCGTTGAAATACGATAAGATGACCAAAGAGCCTGTAATTAAAAATTTACAGCGAATCAGTAAGCCTGGTTTACGTAAGTATGCTGGTTCTAATGAAATCCCAAGAATTTTAAACGGATTAGGAGTTGCAATTGTTTCTACATCTCACGGTGTTATGACCGGTAAACGTGCTAAGCAAGAGAATGTAGGAGGAGAAGTACTTTGCTACGTATATTAACAGTATAAAAGACAAAAGAAATGTCAAGAATAGGAAAAAATCCAGTAACTGTTCCGTCTGGTGTCACAGTTGATGTGACAGGTAATGTTGTTACTGTTAAAGGAAAATTAGGAGAGCTTACCCAAACTTTTGATAGTATTGATATCAAAGTAGAAGAAGGGCAAGTAATTTTAGAGAGACCTAGTGAGTTGAAAGACCACAAAGCTAAACACGGATTATACAGATCGCTTATCAACAATATGATTGTTGGAGTTTCTGAAGGGTTTACCAAAGAGTTGGAGTTGGTAGGAGTTGGTTACAGAGCCACTCACCAAGGACAAAAGCTAGATTTAGCACTTGGGTTTTCTCATAGTATTGTTATGGACCTTGCTCCAGAAGTAAAGGTTGAAACAGTTTCAGAAAAAGGTAAGAATCCTATCATCAAATTAACTTCTTTTGATAAACAGTTGGTTGGTCAGGTTGCTGCTAAAATTAGAGCATTCCGTAAGCCGGAACCATACAAAGGAAAAGGAATTAAATTTGTAGGAGAACAATTAAGAAGAAAAGCAGGTAAATCTGCATAATCACTAAGGTATGGCATTCTCAAAAGATTCAAGAAGAGCAAAAATAAGAAAACGCATCCGTGGAACGGTTAGCGGTACAGAACAACGTCCTAGATTATCTGTATACAGAAGTAATAAAGAAATCTACGCACAAATCGTAGATGATGTTACTGGTGTAACAATCAGTGCAGCTTCGTCAAGAGATAAAGACATTGCTTCGGCATCTGGAAATAAAATAGAAAAAGCGAACTTGGTTGGTAAAGCACTTGCTGAAAAAGCTGTGAAAGCCGGTGTAGAGACTATCTCTTTTGATAGAGGTGGGTATTTATATCACGGAAGAGTAAAATCATTGGCAGAAGGAGCTAGAGAAGCAGGACTAAAATTCTAAGAAATTATGTATCAAAAATATAAAAACGCAGAATTAGTAAAACCAAGTGGACTTGAACTAAAAGATCGTTTAGTTGGTGTTCAACGTGTAACCAAAGTAACTAAAGGTGGTAGAGCTTTTGGTTTCTCTGCAATAGTTGTTGTAGGAGATGAAAATGGTGTAGTTGGTCACGGTCTAGGTAAATCTAAAGAAGTAGCAGAAGCTATTGCAAAAGCAGTAGAAGATGCAAAGAAAAATTTAGTACGTATTCCTTTGACTAAAGGAACGTTACCACATGAGCAAAAAGGTAAATATGGTGGTGCACGTGTCTTATTGATGCCGGCAGCAACAGGTACCGGAGTAATTGCAGGTGGGGCAATACGTGCAGTATTAGAAGCTGTAGGTGTTCATGATGTACTTTCAAAGAACCAAGGATCTTCTAACCCACACAATGTGGTAAAAGCAACGTTTGATGCGTTATTGCAATTGCGTAATGCAGAGCAAGTAGCACGTCAACGAGGAGTATCACTTGATAAAGTGTTTAAAGGTTAAATATTAGGACGATGGCAAAGATTAAAATTACTAAAGTAAGAAGTGCGATAAATCGTACTCAGAGACAAAAGAGAACTCTTGAGGCTTTAGGTCTTAAAAAGATCGGCCAGGTAGTGGAGCACGACGACACTCCTAATATCCTTGGGATGGTAAATAAAGTTAAACATTTAGTTTCGATAGAAACAAAATAATATAAGCACATGGATTTAAGTAACTTAAAACCTGCTGCAGGTTCAGTAAAAAATAACAGCAAGCGCGTAGGTCGCGGACAGGGTTCTGGTAAAGGTGGAACTGCTACCCGTGGTCATAAAGGAGCAAAATCTCGTTCTGGATATTCAAAGAAAATTGGATTTGAAGGAGGGCAGATGCCATTGCAACGACGTGTTCCAAAATTCGGTTTTACTAATATTAATCGTAAAGAATATCAAGGAATCAATTTAGATACTTTGCAAGCCTATGTGGATGCAGGTAAGTTTAAAGATTCTGTAGATCTTGAGGTTCTTATGGATAACCGTCTTGTCGGAAAGAATGATTTAGTTAAGATACTGGGAAGAGGTGAATTGAAGGCGAAGTTGAAAGTCTCAGCTCACAAATTTACAGCCACTGCAAAGGCCGCTATTGAAGCAGCTGGTGGTGAGGCAGTAACCCTATAATAAACGATTCATGAAATTTATTGATACAATAAAAAATATTTGGAAAATAGAGGAGCTAAGAAATAGAATTCTTGTTACCTTAGGATTATTACTAGTATATCGATTTGGTGCACAAGTAGTACTTCCTGGAGTAGATGCTTCTCAATTAGCAAATTTGGCTTCACAAACAGACCAAGGTTTACTTGGTCTGTTAAATGCTTTTACGGGAGGTGCATTTTCTAATGCCTCTGTTTTTGCATTAGGTATTATGCCTTATATTTCGGCCTCTATTGTTGTACAATTGATGGGTATTGCTATACCTTATCTTCAGAAACTTCAAAAAGAAGGCGAAAGTGGTAGAAAGAAAATCAACCAAATTACACGTTGGTTGACTATAGCTATTACCTTGGTTCAGGGACCTGGATATATCTATAATTTGTTTGCAACCTTACCAGCAGAAGCTTTTGTGCTTCCAAATCAAACTGTTTTTGTTGTGTCATCTGTAATCATCTTAACTACGGGTTGTATTTTTGCAATGTGGTTGGGAGAGAAGATTACCGATAAAGGTATTGGTAACGGTATCTCACTCTTAATTATGGTTGGTATTATTGCAACATTACCACAGTCATTTGTGCAAAACTTTTCTTCTAGAGTATCTGGAGATACCGGGGGAATGATTATGGTTCTTATTGAACTTGTCATATGGTTTGCGATTATTATGGCTTCGGTATTATTGGTAATGGCTGTACGTCAAATACCCGTGCAGTATGCGAGAAGAACTGCGGGTGGAGGATACGAGAAAAACGTATTCGGTTCACGTCAGTATATACCGCTAAAACTTAATGCATCTGGTGTAATGCCAATTATTTTTGCTCAAGCAATTATGTTTATACCTGCTGCGGTAGCTGGATTATCCGATTCAGAGACTTCACAAGGTGTAGCGGCTGCTTTCAGTGATATTTTCGGTTTGTGGTATAATGTATTATTCGCAGTATTGATTATTGTGTTTACATATTTTTATACAGCGATTACTGTACCTACCAATAAAATGGCCGATGATTTGAAAAGAAGTGGTGGTTTTATTCCTGGGATTCGTCCTGGTGGTGAAACTGGGGAGTATCTGGATAAGATCATGTCACAGATAACTCTTCCCGGATCAGTATTCCTAGCATTAATTGCAATATTTCCTGCGATAGCAGTTAAATTGCTGAATGTGCAACAAGGATGGGCATTGTTTTTTGGAGGAACCTCTTTATTGATTATGGTGGGTGTTGCGATCGATACAATGCAACAGGTTAATTCATATTTATTGAATAGACACTACGATGGTTTAATGAAAACTGGTAAAAACAGAAAAGCAGTAGCATAATGGCAAAACAACCAGCAATAGAACAGGATGGTAGTATAATTGAAGCATTGTCAAATGCAATGTTTCGTGTTGAATTGGAGAATGGTCACGTAGTGACAGCTCATATCTCTGGTAAGATGCGAATGCACTATATTAAATTACTTCCTGGAGATAAAGTAAAATTAGAAATGAGTCCTTATGATTTATCAAAGGCTCGAATAACATATCGATACTAATTAAAAATTAGTTATTTAAGATTTTTTGTGTACTTTTGCAGGCTCAAAAATCTTGTTAATGATTTCGATTGAAGTATTAGTAGTTAATATTTCAGAAACAAAAAACAATAAGGATGAAAGTTAGAGCATCAATAAAAAAGAGAAGTGCCGAGTGCAAGATTGTGCGTCGAAAAGGCCGACTTTACGTAATTAATAAAAAGAATCCTAGATTTAAACAAAGACAAGGGTAATTATGGCAAGAATTGCAGGGGTAGATATACCTAAACAAAAGCGAGGAGTTATAGCATTAACCTATATCTTCGGTGTTGGTAGAAGTAGAGCTAAAGAAATTTTAGACACTGCCAAAGTAGATGAGAGTATTAAAGTTTCTGACTGGGATGATGATCAAATTGGTCGTATTCGTGAAGCTGTAGGAGCCTATACCATTGAAGGAGAGTTAAGATCTGAGGTTCAGGTGAATATCAAACGTCTTATGGATATAGGGTGTTACCGTGGTATTCGTCATAGATCTGGGTTGCCTTTAAGAGGTCAACGTACTAAGAATAACTCTAGAACACGTAAAGGAAGAAGAAAAACTGTTGCTAACAAGAAAAAAGCGACTAAATAATAAGTAGTATGGCAAAGTCAACTTCAAAAAAACGTAAGGTAATTGTAGAATCTGTTGGTGAGGCTCACGTAACTGCTTCTTTTAACAATATCATCGTTTCACTTACAAATAAAAAAGGAGACGTTATTTCTTGGTCTTCAGCTGGTAAAATGGGTTTCAGAGGTTCTAAAAAGAACACGCCATATGCTGCTCAATTAGCATCAGAAGATGCGGCAAAAGTAGCTATCGAAGCAGGTCTTAAGAAAGTGAAAGTTTATGTGAAAGGACCAGGTAATGGTAGAGAATCTGCGATTCGTTCTATTCACAATTCTGGAATTGAGGTTACAGAAATTATTGATGTAACTCCAATGCCACATAACGGATGTCGTCCTCCAAAAAGACGTAGAGTATAATTTAAAAGAATCCGGAAGCTGTTAGTTTCCGGTTTCTCTATATAACAACTTGAATGCGTGATGTACTATCGTGCATTCTTTTTAAGTAAATCCTAAAAGAGGAATTCTGATTATCGAAGGACAGTGACCTTAATTCATAATCACCTCATTAACTAAATTAATTACAATGGCAAGATATACTGGTCCAAAAACTAAAATCGCTCGTAAATTTGGTGAAGCGATCTTCGGAGATGACAAATCATTCGAAAAAAGAAATTACCCTCCTGGGCAACACGGTAACAACAGACGTAGAGGTAAGAAAAGTGAATATGCTATCCAGTTAATGGAGAAGCAAAAAGCTAAATATACGTATGGAATTCTTGAGCGTCAGTTCCGTAACATGTTTGAAAGAGCTACCAGATCTCAAGGGATTACTGGTGAGGTTCTTTTGCAATTATGTGAATCTCGTTTAGACAATGTGGTGTTTAGAATGGGCTTAGCCAATTCTCGTAGAGGAGCTAGACAATTAGTATCACACAGACATATTACTGTAAATGGTGGGCTTGTTAATATTCCTTCATACCAATTGAAACCTGGTGATGTTGTAAGTGTTCGAGAGAAGTCTAAATCTTTAGAGGTGATCCAAAATGCACTTGCCAATAATAGCAAAGTGTATGAGTGGATTACTTTTAATAACGACACTAAACAAGGTACTTTTGTATCTGTTCCTGGTAGAATTCAGATCCCTGAAAATATCAACGAACAATTCATCGTCGAATTATATTCTAAGTAATAACTCATAGAAGAAACAATAACATGGCAATATTAAATTTTCAGAAGCCCGATAAAGTTATCATGATCGACTCAACTGAGTTTGATGGTAAGTTTGAATTCAGACCATTAGAACCAGGGTACGGTTTAACAGTTGGTAACGCTTTGAGAAGAGTTTTGCTATCTTCTTTAGAGGGATTCGCTATTACTTCTTTAAGAGTAGAAGGAGTAGATCATGAATTCTCTACTATATCTGGAGTTGTAGAAGATGTAACCGAGATTATCTTAAATCTTAAGCAAGTACGTTTTAAACGTCAAATAGAGGATATCGATAATGAAGCTGTTACTATTTCTATTTCTGGCCAAGAGCAGTTAACTGCAGGAGATTTCCAAAAATTTATCTCAGGTTTCCAAGTGCTTAATCCGGACTTGGTGATTTGTAACATGGATAAAAAAGTTTCTCTTAATATGGAGCTTTCTATCGAAAAAGGTAGAGGATACGTTCCGGCTGAAGAGAATAAAAAGGCAAATGCACCGATCGGTACAATTTTTACAGATTCTATCTATACGCCTATCAAAAATGTTAAGTATAGTATAGAAAACTATCGTGTAGAGCAGAAGACGGATTATGAAAAATTGGTTTTCGAGATTGTTACTGATGGTTCAATTCATCCTAAAGATGCGTTGACCGAGGCTGCTAAGATCTTAATCCACCACTTCATGTTATTCTCTGATGAGCGCATAACGCTAGAGGCTGACGAGATCGCTCAAACAGAAACTTATGATGAGGAGTCTCTACACATGAGACAGTTGTTAAAAACGAAGCTTATTGATATGGACTTGTCTGTACGTGCGCTTAATTGTTTAAAAGCTGCAGAGGTAGATACCTTAGGAGATTTAGTTTCTTATAATAAGAACGATTTAATGAAGTTCCGAAACTTTGGTAAAAAATCTTTAACTGAACTAGAAGAATTAGTGAATGTTAAAGGGCTTAACTTTGGTATGGATCTTTCCAAATATAAATTAGACAAAGATTAATCCATCATAGTTTGCTCCCCAAGGTGGGTTGTAGCAAGATGATGATTCAAAACAAATGTCATGAGACACGGAAAAAAAATAAATCACTTAGGAAGAAAAACAGCGCATCGTAAAGCAATGCTTTCAAACATGGCTTGTTCCCTAATTGAACACAAAAGAATTAATACTACAGTAGCAAAGGCTAAAGCCTTAAAGCAATTTGTAGAGCCATTAATTACGAAGTCTAAAGAGGATACAACGCACAATCGTCGTCTCGTTTTTAGTAAATTACGTAGTAAAGAAACAGTTACGGAATTGTTTAGAGATGTAGCTGCAAAAATCGGAGATCGTCCAGGAGGATATACTAGAATTATAAAACTAGGAAATCGTTTGGGAGATAACGCTGATATGGCAATGATCGAATTAGTGGACTACAATGAGCTATACAATGCTGATAAGCCAGCTAAAAAGAAATCAACACGTAGAGGAAGATCTAAGAAAACAGAAACAGCTCCTGCTGCTCCGGCATCAGAAACTACAAATTCTGAAGAAGAATAGATGATTAAGTGGTTAACACATAATGAAAAAAGGATAGGCGTTCAACGTTTATCCTTTTTTTTTAATTTAAATTTTATGAAATCAGCCGTTTTATTACCTTAAACGGCACAATTAAATTTGATGACAATGAAATATCAATCTCGTAAAAAAGCAATTCTCTTATTAGCTGACGGCACTATTTTTAATGGGAAGGCTGTAGGTAGAGATGGCAATGCATTTGGTGAAGTATGTTTTAATACAGGGATGACCGGATATCAAGAAATTTTTACTGATCCTTCTTATTTTGGTCAGCTTATGGTTACAACCAATGCGCATATTGGGAACTATGGTACGTTTGAGGAAGAAATGGAATCTGATTCTGTAAAAATAGCAGGCTTGATTGTCAAGAACTTTAGTTATGATTATTCCAGAGAAAATGCTGATCAATCCTTGCAGGAATTTTTGGATAAATACGGAGTCTTGGCTATCTCAGATGTTGATACGCGAGCCCTTGTGAGTTATATAAGAGATCATGGTGCGATGAACGCCGTGATAAGTACTGATGTGGAGAATATAGAGGGCTTAAAAGCGCAATTGGCAGAAGTTCCTAATATGGACGGGTTAGAACTTGCGTCAAAAGTTTCAACCACAGAACCTTACTTTTATGGAGATCCAAATGCGGAGTTTAAGATTTCAGCTATGGATTTAGGAATTAAGAAAAACATACTTCGTAACCTTGCTAAACGTGATGCTTATATAAAAGTTTTTCCACATTCTGCTACTTTTGAAGAAATGAGTGCATGGGAGCCGGATGGTTATTTTCTGTCTAATGGACCGGGTGATCCAGATCCGCTTACCAACGCTATTGAAGTAACCAAAGAAATTATTAAAAGAGATCTGCCTCTTTTTGGGATATGTCTGGGGCATCAAGTGATTGCGTTAGCTAATGGTATTGCTACATATAAAATGCATCATGGTCATCGCGGAATTAATCATCCGGTTAAGAATCTCCTTACAGGCAAAGGTGAGATCACTTCGCAGAATCACGGCTTTTCTGTGGATAGAGAGCAAACAGAGTCTAATCCAGAAGTTGAAATTACGCATGTTCATCTGAATGATCATACCGTAGCAGGATTGAGAATGGTTAATAAAAACTGTTTTTCTGTTCAATATCATCCCGAGGCGGGTCCTGGGCCAAATGATGCTACCTATTTGTTTGATCAGTTTATAGAGAATATTAAGAAACGGGAGTACGTAAATAAATAAGATATTTTGAAAAGCTTACACTGAAATCGATCTAAAACGTTGTAGTTAATAACTTCTATGGTTTTACATGATTTTAGCAATAAGTTGGCTGTATAACGGGTGTAGAAAACTATTCCTGTTTTGTATATTGCCTATCAATTTTATCAATCAACCAAAATTAAAACTTATGAGTATCATAATAAATATTCACGCGAGACAAATTTTAGATTCTAGAGGAAATCCAACAGTAGAGGTGGATGTGGTTACCGAGAATGGTGTCTTAGGCCGTGCGGCCGTGCCATCGGGTGCATCTACAGGAGAACATGAGGCCGTTGAATTACGTGATGGAGGCAAAGCCTTCATGGGGAAAGGGGTAAGTAAAGCCATTGAGAATGTTAATACGACAATTGCCGAATCCTTACTCGGATATTCAATTTTTGATCAAAATTTAATTGACTCAAAAATGATCGAACTTGATGGGACACCAAATAAATCTAATCTTGGAGCAAATGCAATTCTTGGAGTTTCTTTGGCTGTAGCTAAAGCAGCTGCCAATGAACTCAATTTACCGCTGTATCGTTATATTGGAGGAGTAAGCGCAAATACCTTGCCTGTACCGATGATGAATATTATCAATGGTGGTTCCCATAGTGATGCTCCGATTGCTTTTCAGGAATTTATGGTAATGCCTGTTAAGGCTACTAACTTTTCTCATGCCATGCAAATGGGAACAGAGATTTTTCACCATCTCAAAAAAGTGTTGCATGATCGTGGATTAAGTACGGCAGTTGGTGATGAAGGTGGTTTTGCTCCTACACTTGATGGGACTGAAGATGCGTTGGATTCTATTGCATTGGCAGTAAAAAATGCCGGTTATAGCTTTGGTGACGAGATCATGATTGCTTTAGATTGTGCGGCAGCCGAATTTTATGTGAACGGAAAATATGATTACACTAAATTTGAAGGCGATACAGGTAAAATCCGAACCAGTGAAGAGCAAGCGGATTATCTAGCTGAGCTATCTGAAAAGTATCCAATAATTTCTATCGAAGATGGAATGGATGAGAATGACTGGGAAGGATGGAAATACCTGACGAGTAAAATCGGAGATAAAGTACAGTTGGTTGGAGATGATTTGTTTGTTACCAATGTAGAGCGTTTGAATAAAGGTATCCAGAACGATACAGCAAATTCTATTTTGATCAAAGTAAATCAAATCGGGACACTTACCGAAACGATTGCAGCTGTCAATATGGCTCATAATGCCGGGTATACTTCAGTAATGTCTCATCGATCCGGGGAAACCGAAGATACTACTATTGCCGATCTAGCTGTCGCGCTTAACACAGGGCAAATCAAAACAGGTTCTGCTTCGCGAAGTGATCGTATGGCAAAATATAATCAACTTTTAAGGATAGAGGAAGAGTTGGGAGATGTAGCATACTATCCTAAGCAAAATGCTTTTAAAATTTAAGAACGTCACTATATAATGTGTTTAAATAGGTCATTTCTCTTAATGACCTATTTTTTTGCGATAAAAGCAATAATTTAATCTTAAGATAGCAAATTCATACTTGGAAAAATCACTTATTTAGTCTATATTTTGTAATTTAGCAAACCTTTATTATAACAGCAAAATTCTATATAAACACATGTCAAAAATAGCTAGATTAGAAATCGACGGCAACACATATGAGTTTCCCATTATCAAAGGGACAGAAAATGAATTAGGAATCGATATTAAAACGCTTCGTGGTGTTACCGGCGGAGTTACCACCATAGATCCGGGATACAAAAATACAGGTAGTTGTGAGAGTGCAATTACGTTCTTGGACGGAGAAAAAGGAATCTTACGATACCGAGGGTATGCCATTGAAGAATTAGCAGAAAAAGCTAATTTTCTTGAAGTAGCGTACTTGTTGATTTTTGGAGAACTTCCTAATGCAGAACAGTTAGCTAAATTTGATAAAGATATTAAAGAGGAGTCTCATGTAGATGAGGATATGAAAAAGATTTTGGATGGCTTCCCAAAAAGCGCACATCCAATGGGTGTTCTTTCTTCTTTAACCAGTGCATTGGTTGCTTTTAACCCTAGCTCTGTAGATGTTGATTCCGATGAAGCGATGTATAATGCTATCGTAAAGATCATGGGTAAGCTACCGGTTTTGGCTGCATGGACCATGCGTAAGAGAAAAAGTTTGCCATTAGACTATGGAGATAATTCATTAGGCTATGTAGAGAATTTACATAAAATGATGTTCTCAAGGCCTAATAAAGCATATGAAACTAACAAAGTGGTAAATGACGCTTTGGATAAACTTTTAATTTTACATGCAGATCACGAACAAAACTGTTCTACATCGACTGTGAGAATAGTAGGTTCATCCCATGCCGGATTATTTGCTTCATTATCAGCAGGGATCTCAGCACTTTGGGGGCCACTTCATGGAGGAGCAAATCAAGCAGTTATCGAAATGCTTGAAGCTATAAAAGCTGACGGTGGTGATACTGCAAAATATATTGAAAAAGCTAAGGATAAGGATGACGCTTTCAGACTTATGGGTTTTGGTCACAGAGTATATAAAAATTTTGACCCACGAGCCAAAATTATTAAAAAATCAGCAGAAGAAGTGTTGGGCGATTTAGGTATAGACGATCCTGTGCTGGATATTGCCAAAGGCTTGGCAAAGGTCGCGTTAGAGGACGATTATTTTGTTAAGCGTAAATTGTATCCTAACGTAGACTTCTATTCTGGAATTATTTATAGAGCTCTTGATATACCAACCGAAATGTTTACTGTTATGTTTGCTTTAGGTAGATTACCCGGATGGATCGCGCAATGGAGAGAGATGCGATTAAGAAAAGAACCAATTGGTCGTCCAAGACAGATTTATATTGGTGAGACAGAACGTTCATTCAAATCAATTGCTGAACGATAGAGTTTTAAAATCATAACAAGTTCGATAGAATTTGTAGCAGTATAGATAGTCTCTGATTTTCATAATACGCAAAGATTTCAACCATTTTTGAGTAGTATATGTCAGAGACTTTTTATTTTTGACAGATTGTGACTTCTTTATAGGTTAAGCATACAATTTTTAAATTAATTTCTTTGAAACTAAATATTCAGAATGAAACCTCTAGATTACGAGCGGTAATCTTGGGTACAGCAAAAAGTAATGGAGCGACACCTACTCTCCAAGAGGCATATGATCCTAAATCAATTGAACATATCAAAGCAGGAACATATCCTACAGTAAAAGATATGATACACGAGATTGAGAGTGTCGCAGCAGTATTAAAAAAATATGATGTAGCGGTGTATCGACCTGAGATAATAGAGGATTATAACCAAATTTTTGCTAGGGATATAGGGCTGGTAATAGAGGATAAGTTTATTAAGGCTAATATTTTACCGGATAGGGAAAAAGAAATTGACGCTATAAAGCATGTAATTGCAAAGATCGATGCTGACCATGTTTATAAGGCAGCTTCAGAAGATATACATTTTGAGGGTGGGGATATTATGGTGCATAACGATTATATCTTTATAGGAACGTATTTGGGAGATGATTACAGTGATTGTATCGTAGCACGTACTAATATGGAAGGGGTAGCCTACATAGCTTCCCTATTTCCACATAAAAAAGTAAAGGCTTTTGATCTAAATAAATCTATGACAGATCCTCGTGACAACGCTTTGCACCTAGACTGTTGTTTTCAACCGGTTGGGCATGATAAAGCTATTATTCATAAAGAAGGATTTAGAAACCCCGAAGAATATGAGTTCTTGGTAGATTTATTTGGGTTTGATAATTTATTTCATATCGATAAAAAGGAAATGTATCACATGAATTCGAACATTTTTTCTATCGCTGAAGATGTAGTTATTTCTGAACGAAATTTTAATAGATTGAATGACTGGTTGCGTAAGAATAAAATAACGGTAGAAGAGGTTCCTTATGCCGAAATAGCAAAGCAAGAGGGGTTATTAAGGTGTTCCACACTTCCGCTAATAAGAGATTAACACATTATAATACATGAAACAAGTTACAGATACGTTGGTAATGATACGTCCGGTGCAGTTTAGAATGAATGAGCAAACCGCTGTCAATAATTACTATCAGGAAGATTTAAATATTATACCTGAAACAGCAAACACTAAAGCACAACGCGAATTTGATGAGTTTGTCACGAAGCTTAAAGCTGCCGGAGTACAAGTGATTGTGATCGATGATGATAAAAAGTTAGATACCCCTGATTCTATATTTCCGAATAATTGGATTTCTTTTCATGAAAATGGAACTGTAGGGTTGTATCCCATGTTTGCTCCAAACCGTCGTAGAGAGCGCCGTCCAGAAGTTTTAGATATTGTTGAATCATCCGGTTTTAGAATTGATAATATCGTTGATTATACAAGTGCCGAGGAGCAAGATGTTTTTCTGGAAGGTACTGGAAGTCTTGTCTTGGATAGAGTGGGTCGTAAAGCATATTGTGCCTTATCAGCTAGAGCTGATGAAGAGCTATTAATTGAATTCTGTGAAGATTTTGAATATACACCGGTAATATTTACTGCGTACCAAACTGTAGAAGGAAAAAGATTGCCAATATATCATACCAATGTTATGATGGGTATAGCCGAAACATTTGCGCTTGTATGTTTGGACGCTATTGATGATAAAAAAGAAAAGAAAAGCGTAGTAGACTTTTTAAGAAGTGATAATAAAGAAGTGATTGCTATCAGCGAAGAACAGGTTAATAACTTTGCTGGAAACGTATTGCAAGTACATGGGACGGATGATAAGCGTTTACTGGTTATGTCATCTTCTGCTTTTGCTGCATTGACAACTACCCAAATTGCCGCTATCAAAAAACATTGTGATATTTTACATAGTGACTTAGAGACTATTGAGACCTTAGGTGGGGGTAGTGCTCGCTGCATGATGGCCGAAGTATTTCTTCCCAAAGAATAAAACATAAAAAGAATGCTTTCTAAAAAAACAAAGTATGGACTTAAGGCCTTAACCTATATTGCGCGTAAGCAATGTAGTGAGCCTGTTTTGATTTCGGAAATCGCTGAAAGCGAAAACATATCTCAAAAGTTTTTGGAAAGCATTTTATTAACCTTGCGTAAAAATGGCTTGTTAGGTTCTAAGAAAGGAAAGGGTGGGGGATATTATTTAATAAAATCTCCATCAGATATTACTATGGCAAGTGTTATCAGGATACTTGAGGGACCTATTGCTATGGTTCCATGTGTTAGTCTCAATTTTTATGAACGTTGCGCAGACTGTCCGGATGAGGATGCGTGCGCAGTACATGCGCTAATGATTGAGGTTAGAGATAAAACCTTGAGTGTTTTAGAGGGTAAAACAATTGCAGACTACGTAGACTAATCCTCAATTCTTTTATATAGATAAGGACCATTTATTTTTCCCCAAACTTGTTTTCCTTTAGTGTCAAATCCCTTTGTCCATTCTGACAATCTGTTGGTGCTTATTATAATTTGGCTAGCTATATGTGATATACCGGGTCTGTTGCTTTTGCAAGTATTACGCTCGGTTTTTCCAACATAGATATTGGATGTTTGTCTTGTAAATTTAATGTCACAGCCTTCTCTAAGAAGTAAGTCTTTTGAAGAAATTCTTTTGGCCACATGTTCTGCAATTAAGTCAGATGTAATCCGTTTTGTGTTTTCAGGAAGTTTATAGAGTTTACTGACAATTGTTACGCTATCCAGTCGCTCAAACCGAATAACTCTACGCTGTATAATTTGTGAGGTATCATTACCATCAGTCCATTCCGCAAACATCCAATATCCTGATGTATTCTCCCAAACAGGGGTAATGTTGAGAACAATTGCTTTGTAGCTGGCATCTTTAAAAGCTTGCTCTTTAGTGCTAAAACTTCCGATGAATAAAGAGGAGAATTTCTGCAACTCTATATCAATGGACTTATTAGAAATACAGCCGACAGATAAAGTTAAAAGTAAGATTGGTATAAGTAAACGTCTTGTCATAAGGTGTAATAATACAACTTATTACGTAAAAACCGTAATTAATCGATAAAAACATCTACTTGATCGATGTTTTTTAAGAATTATTAACAATTTTTTTAATCATGCCTCCAAAAATGAAATAATGAAAAGGCACCATGGCGTACCAGTATATCCGACCCCAAATACCTTTTGGTCTAAAGGTTGCAGTTTGATAAAGCATTTGATTATCGTCAATTTCAAACTCTAACCACGCCTCACCGGGTACACGCATTTCTGCAAAAAGTAGTAATCTTTTATTATTTTTATCCGCCACCAATACACGCCAAAAATCCAAAGCATCCCCAGAGTGTATAATATTTTGATGTGTTCTTCCTCGCCTCAGCCCGACACCGCCAAATAATTTGTCTATATAGCCTCTTAGTCTCCACAACCAATTGCCATAGTACCACCCGGTATCACCTCCAATACGCCATATTCGTTGAAGTACTTTATCGGGATTTTTAACCTTCATACGTTTTGTGTCTTTTAGACAGCCATGTGTAGGTACGGTAATATATTTTTGGAGATCTTCTTTGAAGCGACCACTGATCATAGAGTCTTTCCAGCTTGATACTACCTGGTTTTGTTCAATTTTAGTAAAGGCTAAATCCAACGCTCTATTATAAGACATTGGTTCAATATTGAGTATTTTTTGAAGCCTTTTATCCTTAGCTATTACCGGTATTTTCATACTGTCAACTAAATTGAGGGCCAATTTATAGGAAGTAGAGGTAACAAAATATAACCAGTAAGAGGATAGCTTGGGTGTCATAACTGGCACCGATATAATTGTTAAGTTTAAAGCTCTTGATTTAGCATAAATTTTAAGCATTTCTTTGTACGTAAGCACATCTGGTCCGCTGATGTCAAAAGATTGATCATAACACTGATCATTATTGAGAACACCTACCATAAAACTCAGTACATCTCTTATAGCGATGGGTTGTGTTTTTGTATTTACCCATTTTGGGGTGATCATTAAGGGGAGTTTCTCGCATAAATCTCTAATTATTTCGAATGATGAGCTTCCCGAGCCCACGATAATTCCGGACCTTAACACTGTAAGTTTATAATTACCTTCATACAAGATGCTTTCAACATTTTTTCTGGACCATAGGTGTTTCGATAAGTTTTTTTCATTAACAATTCCACTTAAGTAGATGACTTGCTTAATATCAGTGTTTGCTACGAGCGTATTAAAATTATAAGCAGATTGCTCTTCCTTTTTGTCAAAATCTGACGTAGAAGAACTCATAGAATGGATTAAATAATACGCTGCCTCAATAGACTGGGGTAAATCATTGGGTGTCGGTTCTTTGAGAAAGTCAATTTCAACCACTTCCATAGTTGTGCTGTACTCCTTTGGAACGACAAAACGGCTCGTGTCTCTAACGCAGCAGATAACATAATGACCTTTATCAATTAACACAGAGAGTAGTCGTCTACCAATATAACCATTTGCACCTGTCAAAAGTATTCGCATATTTTTATGTTTGTTTTAATCGTTATAAATCTTCAATAGCTGTTGGGCGTTGATCAGATTTTAAGTTGAGAATCTTTTTGATAAAGGAGTGTGTCTTTTTATCATGGCTACTAGCTTTGATCTTAACGTAGTAGTTATCTCGATAAATAGAATATTCGTCGGCGGTTCCCTTGTAGATGGAAAGTTTATAAAAAGGTATTACCAGTGCATAGGTTTCCAGCCGTATATGAAAACCAAGTATAATTCCAGATGGTCTCAATTCAATATTACAAGTGTTCAAGTCGTTGTTGAGTTGTAGCAAATTGTAAATTTGAATGCTGGCTTGAGTAATATAAAGTTTAGGAGATCCTACACCTTTTAATTTGAAACGTTCTTTTAAAGTGAAGGGTGCACCCACTTCCGAAATAATTTTTTTCTTTACTTCAGGGTCATTGTGAGAAGTGTTGATTAGCATTTTTATTACAAGATAAGCAATTGACAATAATTCTTATAGTGATAGCGTATTATTTCTTTTATCTTTGCAGACTGATTTTTAGACCGTAGTAGTCACATTTAGTATTTTAATTATTAATAAGCCAAGCGAATTGCAAATGACCTTTTCTCAAACCATTATAACGCACGTTAAACAAGCAGTACAGCAACTTTATGACGCAACTTTGGACACTGTAGAAATTCAGCCAACACGTAAAGAGTTCGCCGGAGATATTACAGTAGTAGTTTTTCCTGTATTAAAAGTGGTAAAGAGAAACCCTGTTCAAATAGGAGAGCAAATAGGAGCGTATTTGGTAACAAATGTGTCAGAAATTCAAGGTTTTAATGTGATAAAAGGCTTTTTGAACCTTGAGATAGCAGATGAGTACTACCTTAACTTTTTCAATAGTCACAAGGATAATAAAAGCTATGGTTTAGTTGATCCAAAGAAAGATGAGCCAGCAGTGATGGTTGAGTACTCTTCACCCAATACCAATAAACCGTTGCATCTTGGTCATGTCAGAAACAATTTGTTAGGGTATGCAGTATCAGAAATAATTAAAGCGAGTGGAGCTAGCGTGTATAAAACTCAAATTATTAATGACCGCGGAATACATATTTGCAAATCGATGCTTGCATGGAAAAATTTTGGGAATGGGGAGACCCCAGAATCAACTGGTCTTAAGGGAGATAAGTTGGTTGGTAATTATTATGTTAAGTTCGACCAGGTATATAAAGATGAAATTAAAGAATTAATCAATCAGGGAGTATCCGAAGAAGAAGCTAAACAACAAGCTCCAAGCTTATTGGCAGCGCAGCAGATGCTAATACAATGGGAAGCTGGTGATCCTGAGGTTGTGGCCTTATGGAAACGGATGAACGAATGGGTATACGAGGGTTTTGCTCAAACATATGAAGCCCTGGGGGTAGATTTTGATAGTTATTATTATGAAAGTAATACCTATTTATTGGGTAAAGATAATATTGATGAAGGCTTAGAGAAAGGTGTGTTCTTTAAGAAAGAAGATGGTTCTGTCTGGTGCGATCTTACCGATGAAGGATTGGATGAAAAGTTGGTGTTGCGTAGTGACGGTACATCGGTCTATATGACACAAGATATCGGAACGGCAATTCAACGTATAAAAGATAATCCAGATGTGGGTGGTATGATTTATACCGTAGGTAATGAGCAGGATTATCATTTTAAAGTGCTGTTTCTTATTCTCAAAAAACTAGGGTACAACTGGGCAGAGAATTTACATCACTTAAGCTACGGAATGGTAGATTTGCCAAGTGGGAAAATGAAAAGTAGAGAGGGGACTGTGGTAGATGCAGATGAACTAATTGCAGAAATGATCACTACGGCACAAACAATTTCTGAAGATTTAGGAAAGTTAGATGGATATTCTGACGAGGAAAAACAAGCGGTGTATACTAATATAGGATTAGGAGCATTAAAATATTACATTCTCAAAGTAGATCCAAAAAAGCGAATTTTGTTTAATCCGGAGGAATCTGTAGATTTTCAAGGTAATACAGGACCTTTCATTCAGTATACTTACGCGCGTATTCAAGCCATCTTGAGAAGAGCTGATTTTGACTGGTCAGCGCCAGTAGAGAATATTGGGCTGCTCGATAAAGAAAGAGAAGTGATTAAGCAATTAGAGCTTTATCCAGAAATTATACAAACAGCCGCCAGAGATCTAAGCCCGGCCGTGATTGCGAATTACACCTATGACTTAGTAAAATCATATAATTCATTTTTCCAAAATGTTTCAATTTTTGGAGCAGATAACGAAGCAGAAATGCATTTTAGAGTTCAGTTATCAAATTTGGTAGGGGTTGTCATTAAATCTTCATTCGCTTTGTTGGGAATTGTAGTTCCGGAAAGAATGTAGTTCGTCTGAAACATAATTTTCATTTTATATAGTATGAACTCCTACAAGACAACTCTTGTGTGTAGGATTATTTGCATATTTTAAGAGTAATTCATTTTAATTATTATTTCTGTAAGTAAATACTAACGCATCGTTAACAGCCTTTTGGGTTGTATATCAATACTTTTGAAATATAACTAAAACAATAACCGATGAAAATGAAAACTTGTATAAGTATGCTATTGATGATATTTTTAGTGTCGATAGGATACGCTCAGATAGATCAAGAAAAGTCTCTTGAATTACAAACCGAAGCGAAAGAAATAAAAACTGAACTTTTGCAAACAGATCCTACAATGGCATCCTTTTTTGATAAGTCTGCAGGATATGTGATATTCCCAACCGTAGGAAAAGGAGGATTCATTGTTGGGGGAGCTTATGGAAAAGGGGTTGTATACGATAATGGAATGTATGTTGGAACTGCAGAACTGAAGCAATTAGATGTAGGATTGCAAGCAGGAGGTAAAGCATATACCGAAATTGTCTTCTTTGAAACAGAAAAAGCCTTGGAGAATTTTAAAAATGATAAATTCGAGCTATCTGCAGAAGTATCCGCTATCGCAATTAAAACAGGAGTAGCAAAAAAAGCACAATTTGAAAATGGAGTTGCTGTATTTGTTCACCAAAAAGGTGGATTAATGGCCGAAGCTACCATCGGCGGTCAAAAGTTCAATTTTCATCCTGAAAATATGTAATAAAGATTTGATTGGTAGGTTAGATGGAAAGAGCCGCTTAAGCCGAAAGGTTTAAGTGGTTCTTTGTTTTTATTTAAATTCAGGATTTTAAAAAGATCAAAAATTAGCCTAGTCATCCAAAATGACGAAATGGTTAGGCCTCAAATAATTCCTTCACTTCTTGTTGATTTTTATGCTTCAAAATCGTTAAATTTGCAGCTTTACTGCCCGTCAGGGTAGGGTTCAATTTTATAAGTAAAACATATGTTTGATAATTTAAGTGATAAGTTAGATAAAGCGTTACATATTCTCAAAGGGCACGGGCAAATTACAGAAGTAAACGTAGCCGAAACTCTTAAAGAAGTTCGTAGGGCATTGGTGGATGCAGATGTAAATTATAAAATAGCCAAAGATTTTACTGCAAGGGTAAGAGAAAAAGCTTTGGGTCAGGATGTCCTTAAAAGTTTGAAGCCTGGTCAGCTTATGGTTAAGTTGGTAAAGGATGAGCTTACTGAGCTTATGGGAGGAGATGCAGTTGGTATCGATACCTCTGGTAATCCATCTGTAATTCTAATGTCAGGGCTACAAGGATCTGGTAAGACTACCTTTTCCGGTAAATTAGCAAACTACTTAAAAGATAAGAAAAAGAAAAAACCCTTGTTAGTTGCTTGTGATGTATATCGTCCCGCTGCTGTAGATCAGTTACATGTAGTAGGAGATCAAATTAATGTTGAGGTCTTTAGCGATAAGGGTAATACGAATCCGGTAGCTATTGCCAAAGCAGGAATCGCATATGCAAAGGCGAATGATTTTGATACGGTTATTGTCGATACTGCTGGTCGTTTGGCAATTGATGAAATGATGATGACTGAGATTGCGAATATTCACAAAACAATACAGCCTAACGAGACTTTGTTTGTAGTGGATGCTATGACCGGTCAAGACGCGGTTAATACGGCTAAAGCTTTTAATGAAGTCCTTAATTTTGATGGGGTTATTCTCACAAAACTGGATGGGGATACCAGAGGTGGTGCCGCTATTTCTATTAAATCCGTTGTAAATAAGCCTATTAAATTTGTCGGAATGGGAGAAAAGATGGACGCATTAGATGTGTTCTATCCTTCTCGTATGGCTGATAGGATCTTAGGGATGGGTGATGTAGTTTCTTTAGTCGAACGTGCACAGGAACAGTTCGATGAAGAAGAAGCAAGAAAACTTCAGAAGAAAATTGCTAAAAACCAGTTTGGGTTTGATGATTTTTTAAAGCAAATACAGCAGGTTAAAAAGATGGGTAATATGAAGGATCTTATGGGGATGATTCCCGGAGCCGGCAAAATGCTCAAAAATATAGATGTTGATGATGATGCGTTTAAACATATTGAAGCGATAATTCACTCTATGACACCTGCAGAACGAACTAAGCCCCAAATTATTAATGCGAGTCGTAAAAAGCGTATTGGTAAAGGATCAGGTACCTCGGTGCAACAGGTAAATCAGTTGTTAAAGCAGTTTGATCAAATGAGTAAGATGATGAAGATGATGCAAGGTGGGGGCGGCAAACGAATGATGCAGATGATGAATAAGATGCAATAACCTTTTATTATTTATAGATCACAACACAACGACAACAATGAAAATACTCGATGGTAAGAAAGTAAGTAACGATATTAAAAATGAAATAGCAGCTGAGGTACAAAAGATAAAGGACAGAGGAGAAAAAGTGCCTCATCTTGCAGCGGTAATTGTCGGGAACGATGGTGCAAGTCTTACGTATGTTGGCAGCAAGGTGCGTGCTTGTGAAAGAATCGGTTTTGAGTCTACTTTAGTAAAGATGCCTAGTACTACTAGTGAAATTGAATTGCTTACTAAAATCGAAGAGCTTAATAATAATTCTAATATTGATGGTTTTATTGTACAATTACCATTACCTCCACAAATAGACACTCAGAAAGTATTGTTAGCTGTTGATCCCGATAAGGATGTAGATGGTTTTCATCCCATGAATTTTGGGAAAATGGCATTGGATATGTCTACTTTTATTCCTGCCACCCCGTTTGGTATATTAGAATTATTAGAGCGATACGAGGTAGATACAAAAGGTAAGCATACAGTAGTTATCGGTCGCAGCCATATTGTTGGCAGACCTATGAGTATACTAATGGGGAGAAAAGGTTGGCCTGGAAATTCTACTGTTACCTTGACTCACAGTCATACTAAAAATATTACTCAAATAATATCTCAAGCTGATATTGTCATTTCTGCATTGGGAGTACCGGGCTTTTTAAAAGCCGAAATGGTAAAGGATGATGCTGTTGTTATAGATGTTGGGATTACACGTGTAACAGATGATAGTACGGAGAAAGGTTATAAAATTGTGGGAGATGTAGATTTTGATAACGTAAGTAAAAAAGCCTCCTTTATAACACCTGTACCTGGTGGAGTAGGGCCAATGACTATAGCTATGTTATTAAAAAATACCCTTTTGGCGAGAGAGCGTCATCGCAAAGTATCAAATTAATTCCTGTTGGAGCTTTTAGATAGGTTTTGTTCAGGTTAAAATTTATTACGCTAGAATAGCATAGACTTAAATAAATAGTATAACATATAGAAGCGAGCAATTATATTTGTTCGCTTTTTTTTGTGGTTTAAATATGCAATTCCTTGTTAAGCGATACTTTCGCTATTTCTGTGCTGGAATGATTGAAGAGGAAGATGAGTTTAGTAGATGAGGATAATTCGATAGGGAGGCCTATGCTTGATAACAATACTAAGCTTACGTTAGATCGTCACTATATACGATACGTTCTAATGCATAAACAATCAATTCAATTGCTATGACTACTAAGGATAGAGAATATCAACCAATCTAAAAAAGGAAAATCCTCGTAATTGCTTACGAGGATTTTATTATATTTTCTACATTTAAATTGGAAACGGTGATTAAAAACTCTTGACTTTTTTAATCATTCCAAGTATTCTTATTGATCGTTGAAAGAATCAGCGTCAATGTTATCTTGGTCTTCGTTACCGTATCCAAGTCCTCCATTAGGTAATAGGTCTAATGAAAGTGTGTATGAAGGAATGTTTATTCCTTTTGAAGTTTTAACTGGGTTAAAATCTAAGATATCCTGACCTTTCTCGTACAAAGCGTTTTGAGTAAAAGTTCCGTATTTCTTTCCATTTTTTTCAGTTTCTCTCCAGTCTTTACCGTATGCAATTTTTGCGTAGTACTCTCCTGCAGGGATGTTTTTGATATAGTGTGTAGTGTTACTCTTAATATAAGTCTCACGAACACATACATCATCTGCTGCCGTTTTACCCATTTGATATAACTTAACAACAACCTCAGTATTTTTACCTACGTTAATTTTTAAGTAGTTATCTAATTTATAGTCATACTTAGCCTTAACCGAAGATGATTTCGGTGCAGAACCTGACTTATAAGTCTTTTTCTCCCAAGAAGAATACTTATCTTCTTTAGTAACAGCCATTGGTGCAGCAGCAGCTCCTCTAGAAGAAGATCCGTAAGACGGTGTTGTTGATTCGATAGGAGAAGATGCTAGGTCGGTATTTGCCGCTCTTCTATTAGCTTCTTCAACAGCTCTTCTAGTTTCTTCAGATTCTGCAGCAGCTCTTCGAGCAGCAACAGCCTGATTTCTTTTTGCAGCTTCAGCATCTGCAATAGCTTTAGCTTCTTGTGCTTCAGCTTCTCTCTTTAAACGTTCAGCTTCAGCAATTGCTTTTCTAGCAGCTTCTTCTGCAGCTTTCTTAGCAGCCTCTGCACTAGCAATTGCTTTTGCAGCAGCAGCTCTTGCCGCATCTTTTTTGGCCTCAGCAGCTTGCGCAGCTCTTTCTGCATCTGCAATTCTACTGTCTTCGGTTAAAAGAGTAGTAAGAACAAATCCATTAATGTTTTTGTGCTGTACTGTACTCCAGTCTCCGTAGTCACTGCTAATTACATAAACTTGAGTTCCTTTTGGAACCTCGGCAATGATGTTGTAATTAGCTCCAGGTCCACTTCGCACTTCAAGTTTGCGTTCAGACATCAAATAACGCTCTGACGTTTGAGCAAAAGAGTTTGAAAATGTGATCACCAAGAGCAAGATAAATGTAAAAATTGGTTTCATAATCTTAGGGTTTACATGTTAAAATTCAAATTGTAGATTTGGTTATCTATTAATATTCTTGAAATCCTGTAAAGAAATTTCTTTCATATTACTTTCGGTAAACTTAAAAATTCATTTTAATAAAAACGAAAATTAAACTTTTAAGTTTTTGTCAATTTAAATTACTTTTCAACAATTGGTTAATAACTCAAGTGAATAAAAGCAATCTAAAACACTCTAAAGGCTTGTCTATCAGTTATTTAGGCTTTAATCCCTTTAGTTTAACTTTAATGTTGTTGATTAAAGTCCTGATAAGAAAACCTTTAAGGTATAAACAAAAGTAGCTTTTTATATTTAAAATACCAACATGTTTTTACTTTATTTCCCGTTTTTTTTAATTTATTCTATTCCTAGAAGTGTATTTCGTCGATAATTTTGTGTATTACACCTGTATTTTAAGTAGTTTTAAGATTATTGTTGTCTGGTTTTAATAGTATCGTAAAACAGGAATTTCCGTTTATCTAATTATTTTGCCGTTTATGGTTTTTGTTAAAGCTATATACGGTTCTCACTGGAAAACGAGAAACTGAAAAATTTTAATGACTGTTAGATTTTTTTAAAAGCTCCGGAAATTTTGATTGAAATTTTTTCAATCTGGGAATTGAAACATTTTGTATGTAGGAATTCGAAGGGTTTCTTTTCTCATAATCTTGATGATATGCTTCTGCAACCCAAAATTTATGAAATGGTAAGACTTCTGCTGCAATTGTTGAATTTAACTTTTGGCTTAATTTAGTTTTCTTTTTAATTATAATCTCTTTTTGTGCTTCGTTTTGATAAAAAATGATGGATCTGTATTGTGATCCTCTATCGGGTCCCTGTCCATTTGTCTGTGTAGGGTTTTGTGAACCAAAGTAAATGTCAACTAGAGAGCTAAACGAAACAATATTTGGATCATATAGCACTTCAACTGCTTCGGCATGTCCCGTACGTCCTGTATTGCTGGACTCATAGGTTGGGTTTTTGGTATGTCCTCCAGCGTATCCCGATACAACTTCTTTTACTCCGTGTACACTTTCATAGATTGCCTCTACACACCAAAAGCATCCGCTGGCAAAGTATGCAAATTCATAGCCATCTTGGGGTGCAACTTGTATAGGGTTTTGATTTGCTGATGTTGTGTGCTGGTGATCAGACTCTTTTTGTTGACTGTTTCCTTTGCAAGCGCTAAGGATGATGATAAAGATTAAAGATAAAAATTTCATGCGTATAAGATTTTGTTTCTAAGGTAGTCTCTTTTTCTCGAACAACCTTTCATATAATAATATGTTAATGAATAAAACAAGAAAGCGGCTGTTATTTTTAAAAACAACAGCCGCTTTGATAAGGTGTAAAGAAGTTTCTTGGTTATCCGTTCATAGATATTAAAAATTCTTCGTTGTTACGTGTTTGCTTAAAGCGTTGATTAATAAACTCCATCGCTTCTACCGGATTCATGTCAGCCAAGTATTTGCGCATAATCCACATGCGTTGTATAGTAGTGTCGTCTAATAAGATGTCATCTCTACGGGTACTACTAGATATCAAATCAATAGCAGGGAAGATTCGTTTGTTCGCTATTCTACGATCTAATTGTAATTCCATATTACCCGTTCCTTTAAATTCTTCGAAGATAACTTCGTCCATTTTGGATCCGGTATCTGTTAATGCAGTAGCAATGATTGATAAAGAGCCTCCATTTTCGATATTTCTTGCGGCTCCAAAGAATCTTTTCGGTTTGTGCAGAGCATTCGCATCAACACCACCACTTAAAATTTTACCACTAGCTGGTTGTACGGTGTTGTATGCTCGTGCAAGACGAGTAATAGAGTCTAAAAGAATCACAACATCATGTCCACATTCTACTAATCGCTTTGCTTTCTCCAAAACAATATTCGCTACTTTAACATGTTCATGCGCTTCTTTATCAAAAGTTGAAGCAATAACCTCTCCACTAACATTACGCTGCATGTCGGTTACCTCTTCAGGTCTTTCATCTATAAGTAGAATCATTTGGTATACCTCCGGATGGTTGGCTGCAATTGCATTAGCAACATCCTTGAGTAGCATTGTTTTACCGGTTTTAGGTTGAGATACAATCATACCACGTTGTCCTTTACCAATAGGGGCAAAAAGATCCATAATACGTGTAGAGATGGTGCTCTGTTTGTCGGCTAGATTAAATTTATCTTGTGGAAATAATGGTGTTAAATGTTCAAATGATACGCGATCACGTACTACTTGAGGATCCATTCCATTTATTTTATTCACTTTAATTAAAGGAAAATACTTTTCTCCTTCTTTAGGAGGCCTTACCTGACCGAGTACTGTGTCACCAGTTTTTAGTCCAAAAAGTTTTATTTGTGACTGAGAGACATAAATATCATCAGGAGAGGATAGGTAGTTGTAATCACTAGAACGGAGAAAACCATATCCATCTTGCATGATGTCTAAAACACCTTCACTCTGAATGATGGCGTCAAATTCGTAATCGGGTTCTTTATAGCGATTTCTGCTATCTCTGTTTCCCTGGTCACGATTACCGTTGTCACGTTTATTAGGAGTGTTGTTCTTGTTTTTATTTTTGTCGCTAGGTCTATTTCTGCTGTCTTTTTTATCCTCTTTTTTATCTTCTCTCTTGTGTACAGGCTTTTTTCTTTCCTGATGTGCAGGAGGAGGTGTTTTTTCTGTCGGAAGTTCTTTTTTAGTTTCAACAGGCTCACTGGAAGCTGTCTTTTTATCAAAACTTTTTTCTGAAGGAGGGTTGGGTTTTTGCATAACCTTTGCACGAGGACGTCGTGGTTTCTGCTCCGTTTTTTTTGAAGTATCTTCTTCTTTTTCTTTTGGGGATGTTTCGGTTTTCACCACTTCCTTCACTTTGTTTGGATTTGAAGCCTGATAATCAAGTATTTGATATACCAAATCCAATTTTTTCATAGTACGAAATTTAGGTACATTGAGGGTTTTCGCAATTTCCTGTAATTCAGGAAGCTTTTTCGCTTTTAATTCAGAAATTTCTAACATTTAAATATGTAATATAATTTTTGTTTTGGTATAAATTTTCTAAAGAAGAATTCTAGGAAAATTTTATTTTGAAGGTAAGTAACCTTAATTGAATTGGTTACGCTATTATAGATGCAAGTATACGACTTTATTTTTAAATTTTTAGTCTTAATAATAAAAAGAAACTCTTATTTTTGCTATCCTTATATGTAAACAGTACTATGTTACAACGAATACAAACGATATACTTATTACTTGCCGCTGGGGTTTCTGGTGCGGTTTGTCTATTTTTGCCATATGGTTTAAATAAACAAGGCGATGGATTGTATGCGTATACCGAACCTACTATTTTTGGGTTTTATATCGCTTCGGCTTGTTTGTCGTTAGTAGCAATTTTTTTATTTAAAAATCGAAAGCTTCAATTTGTATTGGGGCGTATCAATATCTTATTAAACTTTATTTTACTAGGAGTATTTGTTTATTGGTCGCTAACGGTATCTGGAGAGACAATTGTTTCTGAGAAAGGTATTGGGATGTTGATTCCTATTATTTCTATCGTTTTATTAGTAATGGCCAATCGTGCCATTAAACGGGATGAAGATCTTGTAAAATCTGTAGACCGATTACGATAAACCTAAAATCTTAGTAGTATTAGTGCGTTAAAACCCGAAGTATGCCAACTTCGGGTTTTATTTTGCTCCTAATTCTATTACCTCAAGGTTGTCAATCTTTCCAGAATCTATAGTAAATCGTAACATTGTTCTGGTTTTGTGGAAACCATGCTTACCTGCTGCACCGGGATTCATATGCAGTACGCCATTGTTTTTGTCCATCATAACTTTGAGTATGTGTGAGTGTCCGCAGATAAAAAGCTTAGGTGGATTTGATTTAATCTCATCCCTTGTATTGCTGTTATATTTAGGAGGATACCCACCGATATGTGTTATCCAGACTGAGACACCCTCGCAAGTAAAGCGTTGGTGTAGAGGAAATTCTTTTCTGATCGTATGATTATCAATATTACCATACACTGCGATTAATGGTTTAAGAGCTTTAATTTTATCAGTGACGGCATTGTCTCCAATGTCGCCAGCGTGCCATATTTGATCCGCTTCTTGTATATAATGTAATATGCGATCGTCAATATAACTATGTGTATCGCTGAGAAGTAAAATTTTTGTCAAAATATATAAGGTTAACTTATGTTATAATAAAGAAACAGTTACATAGTAGTATCCAAAGTTTAGGGCAGAAGAACTATATTTGTTCCTTAGATTTACGCAAAAATAAGGTATTGATTTGAGATATTTTTTGGAACTTGCTTATAATGGCACACCTTATCATGGTTGGCAACGACAACCAAACGCAGTATCGGTACAAGAAACCATAGAACAAGCTTTATCGATGATACTTAGAGAAGAGATTGGGATAATGGGAGCTGGTAGAACAGATACTGGTGTACATGCAAAACAGCTAATGGCTCATTTTGACGTTGATAAAAATTTGGATGAGGAAACGCTACGCTATAAGCTCAACTGTATCCTTCCCAAAGAGATTGCGGTATACGGAGTGCGCAAAGTAAGACCTTCGGCACACGCTAGATTTGATGCAGTTAGCCGTTCGTATGAGTATCACATATCCTTTATAAAGAATCCGTTTGCAATTGATACAACATATTATTTGAAAAAGAAGTTAGACCTTACAGTAATGAATGAAGCGGCAGAAATGTTGCTAAATTATACAAACTTTAAGTGCTTTAGCAAGTCTAAAACGGATGTAAAAACATACAACTGTGATATAGCCGAGGCTAAATGGGAGGTTATAGAAAATGGATTAATTTTTAAAATATCTGCAAATCGTTTTTTACGTAATATGGTAAGAGCGATTGTTGGAACGCTTATTGAAATTGGAGAACACAAATTAAGTGTAGTAGATCTCGAACGAATTATCATGAGCGAAGATAGAGGAGAGGCAGGATATTCGGTTCCCGCTGCGGGATTGTTTCTTACGGCAGTTGAGTATCCTAAAACAATATATATTGAATAAATGGCAGAGCAATCAGGAAAGGCATTTGATTTTAAATTATTTCAACGATTAATTAGTTATACGAATCCTTATCGTCTAACATTTTATTTTGTTGGGCTATCCGCAATTTTACTTTCGGTAGTCACGGTACTGAGACCGTATATTCTTCAGATTACCATTGATGAAAGCATCATCCCTAAAGATAACGATTTGTTATTTTATTATATAGCACTCATGTTTGGGATTTTGATGTTGGAGGTGATTTTTCAATTTCTCTTTATATTTTTTGCAAATTGGTTGGGACAACAAGTAGTTCGTGACTTACGGATCAATCTTTTTGGTCATATGATAGCGTTCAAAAAGCAATATTATGATCAATCTGCGGTAGGACGTTTAGTTACCAGAGCGGTGAGCGATATAGAAACCATTTCGAGTATTTTTAGCCAGGGATTGTTTATGATCATCAGCGATTTACTCAAAATGCTTGTCATTATGGGATTCATGTTGTATCAAAGTTGGGAACTAGCTTTGATTGTTTTTTCCATACTCCCATTGATTCTTTACGCCACCAGAGTATTTCAGAAAAAAATGAAATCTGCTTTTGAAGAAGTAAGAACTCAGGTATCCAACCTTAACTCTTTTGTTCAAGAGCGTATAACTGGTATGAAAATAGTTCAGTTATTTACACGTGAAGAAACAGAATACCAGCGATTCAAGTCCATAAATGAAAAGCATAGAAAAGCATGGGTTAAAACCGTTTGGTATAATTCAATATTCTTTCCTATAGCAGAAATGTCTAGTTCAATAACAATAGGACTCATTGTTTGGTTTGGGGGGTTACAGGCAGCACAAGGTGATGGACTAAGTCTAGGTATCGTTATTGCATTTATTGAACTTGCTCAGATGCTTTTTCGCCCGCTACGTCAAATAGCAGATAAGTTCAATACGCTTCAAATGGGAATGGTAGCTGCTAATCGGGTTTTTAAAATCCTTGATACAGAATCTCGGATCATAAACGACGGCACGAAAATTATTGAAGCGTTAAAAGGAGATATTAGATTTGAGAATGTACGATTTAGTTATGTTAAGGATGAAGAGGTTTTAAAAGGAGTTTCTTTTAAAGTTAAGCATGGAGAAACTGTTGCAATTGTAGGAGCTACCGGTGCCGGAAAATCCACTATTATCAACTTGTTGAGTAGATTCTATGAAATTGACGGAGGATCTATCTATATTGATCAAGTAGATATTACTAAAATTAATTTAAAATCACTGCGTGATAATATTGCTTTGGTATTGCAAGACGTATTTTTATTTGCAGATACTATTCTGAATAACATAACACTTTACAACCCTGAGATTAGTGAAGAGGATGTTATAGCTGCAGCCAAACAAATAGGAATTCATGATTTTATCATGACGCTTCCAAGTGGTTACCATTATAATGTTAAAGAACGTGGAGCGATGTTATCGTCAGGTCAGAGGCAATTGATTTCTTTTTTGAGAGCCTATGTTAGTGATCCCGGTATCTTAGTATTGGATGAGGCTACCTCTTCAATAGACTCGCACAGTGAACAGTTAATTCAAGATGCAACAAATAAAATTACTCAAGGGCGAACTTCTATCGTTATTGCTCACAGATTAGCTACGATCAGAAAAGCGGATACAATCATCGTGATGGATCAAGGTAAAATTGTGGAACAAGGAAGTCATGATGAATTACTTACGATCGATCAGGGATATTATAAAAATTTATACGATGTTCAATTTGCAACTGTTTTGGAGTAAGTATCTAAATAAGCTCTTTTTTTAATTTTTCATTGAGTTCATCCAGTGTTTCAAATTTTATGAATTCTCCATTCTTTACGTACGAGATTTGGCCGGTTTCTTCACTCACAATTAAAGCTACTGCATCAGTTTTTTCGGTAATTCCTAAAGCTGCTCTATGCCTCAAACCGTAGCGTAGGGGGATATCTCTGTCATTGGTTACGGGTAGAATCACACGCGTTGCTGTGATCTTGTTGTCCTCAATAATCATAGCCCCATCGTGCAATGTGCTATTTTTATAAAAGATGCTTAGTATAATCGGTGTGTTCAATTTGATGTCCATTACATCGCCAGAGGTTTTGACAAAATCTAAGGAGGTACTGCGTTTAATTACAATAATGGCTCCTGTATGGGTCTTACTCATATTTTTGCATGCAGCAAGAATAGAATTGATATCCGTTAAGCTCTCTTCTGGAGCGTCTCTCATGAATTTTAAGGTTCTTAAAAACTTGCGCCTTCTTCCGAAATTAGTAGAACCAATCATTAAAAGAAATTTTCTTATTTCTTGCTGAAAAACCACGATAAGTGCAAACATTCCCACCCCGATGAATTCACCTAAAACACTACTCAACATTTCCATGGCTAATAATTGTGTCAATTTCCAAACCAAGTAAATCATCACAATTCCGATAAAAATATTGATTGCTGCTGTTCCTTTTACTAGCTTATAGATATAGTATAATAGAAATGCAACCAGTACGATGTCAACTATATCAAGTATTCTTAGGTTTATTATGTCCAATCCAAAGATGTTTTTGTAAAAATATGAAATTTAATTTTTAAAGGCATTTAGAAGCGTAATACATTCTTTAGCCTCAGCTACATCATGTACTCTTAAAATTGAAGCGCCTTGAAGTAAGGCAATCGTATTAAGACATGTGGTACCGTTAAGTGCTTCTTGCGGTGTTTTATCTAGAGTCTTGTATATCATCGATTTTCTTGAGAGCCCTGCTAATACTGGGGCATTAAGCGACTGAAAAAGATTCATCTGCTTCAAAATCTCAAAATTATAAGAATTATTTTTAGCGAATCCGAAGCCTGGATCAATTATAATATCACTTATCTGATACTTACGTGCCTCGGCGATCCGATATGAAAAGTATGATTTCATTTCAATAATCACATTCTCATAAACTGCATTGGATGCCATGGTTTGCGGACTACCTTTCATATGCATCATGATGTAAGGAACTTTTAATTTTCCGACAACTGGTATCATTTCTATGTCCAACATACCTGCCGAAATATCATTAACGAGTGCTGCTCCTGCCTCAATTGCTTTTTTTGCAACTGCACTTCTAAAGGTGTCTATTGAAATTAAAATTTCTGGAAACTTCTTTGTAAGAATATCAATAATCGGAAGTACTCTTTTTAACTCCTCATCCACCGTAATATTGGTTGCCCCCGGTCGTGATGAGTAACCTCCCAAGTCAATAAAAGTTGCACCCTCACTCAACATGCCTTCGGTGTGATTCAGGATGTCGTTTACATCTTTGTGCTTACCGCCGTCATAAAATGAATCCGGGGTAAGATTAAGAATGCCCATAACTTTGGGAGTTGATAAATCCACCAATGTGCCTTTACAATTGAGAGTATAATTCAACTTTTGAGTTGGTATCATGGAGAGCTATTTTAAAATCTATACTTTAGTACTTACATTTATGCTATATCGCTTTAGTAACTAAACGAATTTCTGTTTAACTTAAGAGTAGTCAAAAGTAATTTTCAGTTATTTTGTCGATAATTTGGCATAATTGCTTTAATAACGCGAAATTTACGCAAAATAGAAGAACAAAATGCAGGATACCTCCAGTCAATACGATATAATTGTAGCCCAATGCCGTGATTTATTTACCAAAAAAATGCAAGATTACGGAAGCGCATGGCGAATTTTAAGATTACCTTCTCTCACTGACCAAATATTTATTAAAGCACAACGCATTCGAAGTCTTCAAGAAAACGAAACTCAAAAAATCGAGGAGAATGAAGTAGCCGAATTTATTGGCATTGTTAATTATAGTATTATGGCCTTAATACAGATTGAAAGGGGTATTGCTACCCAACCTGATCTTTCAGCAAAAGATGCTATAGAGCTTTATAATAAACATATCGGGATAACCAAGCAGCTCATGTTGGATAAAAATCATGACTATGGAGAGGCATGGAGAGAAATGCGGGTGAGTTCACTAACGGATTTGATCTTACAAAAATTACTACGGGTCAAACAAATCGAAGATAATCAGGGTAAAACTGTCGTGAGCGAAGGGATCGACGCAAATTATCAGGACATGATTAATTATTCTATTTTTGCTATGATTCATCTTGAGGCTCATAAAAAGTAACGAGTTATTGATGAAAAATGGATCTAATCCTAACAATTTAAAATTAAATAAAGATAATGAAGATACTTGTTCATATTTCACGAATTATAGTCGGTGTATTATTTATATTTTCAGGGTTTATAAAACTTAATGATCCATTAGGATTTTCATACAAACTGCAAGAATATTTTGACGCTAATGTACTTGGCTTAGAATTTTTAATTCCTTTTGCGCTTTTAATAGCAATTTTTCTGGTGATTTTTGAAATACTTGTAGGAGTAACTTTATTATTAGGGTATCTTAAGAAAGTAACACTTTGGTCACTTATGGGTATGATTGTGTTCTTCACTTTCTTAACTTTCTATTCTGCATATTTTAATAAAGTAACAGATTGTGGTTGTTTTGGGGATGCCATTCCGTTAACTCCATGGGAGTCGTTTATCAAAGACGTTATACTCTTGGTGTTCATAATTGTTCTATTTGTGGGTAAAAAGTATATTCAACCTATTGGGGCGGTAGCTTCACATAAGTGGATCGTTTTTGTATGTTTTACGCTATGCTTAGGCTTTGGTTATTATGTTTTGATGCATCTACCTTGGTTGGATTTCAGACCATATAAAATTGGGGTCAATATTGAAGAAGCGATGCAAACTCCTGATGGCGCTCCTGAGGCTGAATTGGCGTACCATTGGAAATTCAGATCCAATGGAGAAGATCATATAATTACTACATCCGGAAGCTATCCATCTTTCTCCGGGGAATTTATTTCAGTCGATACAGAGACAATTTCTGAAGGTTACGTGCCTCCAATTCATGATTTTTCAATTGAAAAAGATGGGGTAGATTATACGAAGCAGTTTTTAAACGAAGACAAATTACTGGTTATCGTTATGTACAATCTGCTTAAGAGTGAAAAACAAGGCATGAAAAAAATAAATACATTAGTTAAGGATGCTCAACAAGCCGGATATAAAGTTATAGGTCTGTCAGCATCCATATCAGATCAAATAATGGAGGCTAAACAAGCTTTTAAATTTGATTTAGATTTTTATAGCGTAGATGAGACAGCCTTAAAAACAATAGTGCGCTCCAATCCTGGAATACTTAGATTACAACGAGGTACAATTAAGCAAAAACTGCATTGGAACGACAGTGATGAACTCAATTTTGAAACTAACGGTGAAGATTAAAAAAATATGTATAAGTATTTATCCAAGTTCGGTTATGCGTTATTAACGCTTTTTGGCGTTGTGACCGTGATTTTTTTCCTATTCACTATTCTTCCCGGTGATCCTGCACAAATGATGTTGGGTCAAAATGAAACCGAAGAACAGTTGCAAAATGTGAGAAAAAAATATGGCTTCGATCAACCTCTAGGAGTACAATACCTATATTATCTCAACGATTTGTCCCCATTATCTTTCCATAATAAAGAAGAGGACGCTTTTACATTTTATAATACCAGTAAATATTCAGGAACCGTACTTGTGGATCTTGACGAAATTCAAATAGTGCTTAAATTACCTTACCTACGAGAATCCTTTCAGAAAAATGGAAAAAAGGTAAGTCAGGTTATTAAAGAAACTTTACCTAATACTGCTTTGCTAGCAGTGTCGGCTATCAGTATAGCGATAATATTCGGAGTAATTTTTGGGATTATCAGCACCTTAACCAAAAATAGGTGGCCGGATCATGTAATTCAATTGGTGAGTACAGTTGGAATGAGTGTACCGTCATTTTTTAGCTCGATCATCTTTGCTTGGTTGTTTGGATATGTGCTGCAAGAATATACACACCTTAATATGACAGGTAGTTTGTATGAAGTTGATGATTTCGGAGAAGGGAGCTACATTCAATGGAAAAATTTAATATTACCTTCAATCGTTTTGGGTATTCGTCCACTGGCAGTGATCACTCAGCTTATGCGTAATTCTTTATTAGAAGTGCTCAACATGGATTACATTAGAACGGCAAGAGCTAAAGGTCTTAGTGAATTTAATATAATTAGAAAACATGCTTTGAGGAACTCATTGAATCCTGTAGTAACCGCTGTATCAGGTTGGTTTGCATCAATGTTGGCCGGAGCAGTCTTTGTTGAATATATTTTTGGCTGGAACGGCTTAGGAAAAGAAATAGTAGATGCTCTCAACGCGTTGGATCTACCTATTATTATGGGAGCAGTATTGATCATAGCCTCTTTGTTTATTCTTATCAATAGTATGGTTGATATTATTTACGGATGGTTGGATCCTAGAGTTAGAATATGATAAAAAAATTGTTTATTAATCACACAAAAACCAAAATATGAGAAAAAAAATTGTAGCCGGGAACTGGAAAATGAATAAATCACTGCCTGAAACAGGTGAGTTGATTGCCGGTATAAAAGCAGAATTATCAACAATGCCGGATGCTGAGATTATAGTGTCACCTGCTTTCACGAATTTGTATTACACCTTTGAATTATTGAAAGGAACGGGTATTAAGTTAGCAGCGCAAAATATGAATGCTGCAGATCACGGAGCGTTTACAGGTGAAATTTCTGCAGAAATGCTTAAAAGTATTGGAGTGAATACAGTTATCCTGGGGCATAGCGAACGCAGAGCGCTATTCGGTGAGACCGATGCGTTACTTGCAAAAAAAGTTACTACTGCGATTGAAAATGATATGCGCATTATTTTTTGTTTTGGTGAGGAATTGAAAGACAGAAAAGCCGAAAAACATTTCGACGTAGTGCTCACGCAATTAGAAAAAGGACTATTTCATATAGCAAAAGAGAATTGGGAGTCAGTTGTGTTGGCTTATGAGCCGGTTTGGGCGATAGGGACAGGTGAAACAGCCTCACCAGAGCAAGCCCAAGAAATGCATGATTTTATCCGTAAATCAGTAGCTAAAAAATATGGCGATGACATAGCAGATGAAGTTTCTATTCTCTATGGAGGCAGTGTTAAACCGGAGAATGCCCAAGAATTATTTTCGAATCCCGATGTGGATGGAGGATTGATTGGTGGAGCAGCACTGGATGCAAAAAGTTTTGTCGCGATCGCTAACGCGTTCTAAAATTGCATTTATATTGTAAAGTAATTATGTATTAAAAAAGACACCGATTATAGGTGTCTTTTTGGTTTTGAAGGCATAACTTTGCGCAAAATTAGAAGTATGACAACGCCAATCTATGTGGGTTATTATTTTACAGTTACACCACTACAACCAGCAAGTGATATCTTGATTGCAGAATTAGGAGCTGTTGGGTTTGAAAGTTTTGTAGAAACAGAAGAAGGAGTAGAAGCTTATATTCAAAAACAGGAGTGGAATGATGCTATTTTGGAAGGAATTGAAATTCTTTCATCCGATAATTTTAAAATTACCTTTACGTATGAGGAAATCGAGCAGGTAAACTGGAATATCGAATGGGAAAAGAACTTTGATCCTATTTTGGTCGATGATATCTGTAGTGTGAGGGCACCGTTTCATAAACAACCCGACGTGAAATACGATATTTTAATAGAACCTAAAATGTCATTTGGAACGGGGCATCATGAAACTACTCACATGATGATTCAACACATTCTGGAAAATGGTTTTGAGAATAAAACAGTTTTGGATATGGGTTGTGGAACAGGTGTTTTGGCAATTTTAGCAGAAATGAGAGGTGCAATTGCAGTCGATGCTATTGATATAGATAATTGGTGTTATGTAAATACGATGGAAAATGTTACTCGCAACTTAGCAAAGAAAGTACAGGTATTTGAGGGTGACGCTTCCTTGTTAACAGGGAGGAATTATGATATCATTATTGCAAACATTAATAGAAACATCTTATTGGAGGATATCGCCACCTACTCAAAATGCCTAAATACTAATGGGCAGTTATTCCTTAGTGGATTTTATGAAGAAGATCTTGAAATCATTAATGCAGCATGTGAGCGCAACAAATTGAAATTTATTTCAAGTAAGAAAAGAAACAATTGGATAGCAGCGAGTTACCTGTTAAAATAATCTAATTCCTACTGTATTTTTAAGTTCAATATAGTATTTTTGTGTAAAATTTATAAGTCATGAGTATTCAAGAGGAAGTTTTAGAAGAAGTATTAGAACAAACTGTTGATCAAAAAAATAACGAAATTGTTTTGTATAACGATGATGTAAATACCTTTGATCATGTTATAGATACGTTGATATATAGTTGTGAACATACACCAATACAGGCCGAGCAATGTGCTTTTCTAGTACATTTTAAAGGTAAGTGTATAGTTAAGACAGGAATTTATGAGGAGTTAGTACCTCGATGCTCCAAATTACAAGAGGCTGGATTGAGTGCCGAGATTATATAAAAGCATTAATTATTATTTGAAAGACTGTCAGAAATGACAGTCTTTTTTGATTATGGTTATGTGTACTTTAAAATTTTAACACAGCTATTGGGAAATTTTATAATTTGTAGGAAACATCCTATTATAGTGTTGCGTTGTTTCAGAGGTAAATTTCTATTCTATTTTTCGTTACTCTACGTTTTCAGTAGGTTAAACTATTTTAAAGCAGCGTAAATGATGTTATTCATCGATTTTTTTTAAAACATAAACACTTTTTAAAGTGCAAGCATTTGCTGTTTTTATTGAAGATATTTTACGGTTTTACAGTAAACATAATGGATTGTATAAATAATTGGCTTTTTTATTTAATAAATTATCATATCTTCATCCCCAGAAAATGTGATAAAGTTCAAAGCTTATTACAAAATTGTAAAGAAAATAGATCTTAGTTACGTCTATTTTCATAAAAAATTAACTACACAAACTCAACTTTATTAAAAATGAAAAAAATCAAATTATTGGCGCTTTGCGCTATCGTAGCAGGATTCTCAACGTCTTGTCAAAAAGAAGAAATTGCTAATGAGACACAAGAAGCTGCTCTAGAACCTACAAAAGAACAATTAGTAAGTTTAGCTAACCTAGGTGTGAATACATCTGATGTTACTATTCAAAAATTAACGATGTTAGATGGTACTACAGGTAACTATTTAGTTGCTGGAGATATCAACATCCCAGTTGATGGATTAAATAAATTAGCTGAGCTTGAAGCAGTAGCTGATGGTAACAAACAATACAGAACTACAAACTTAGTGTCCAGTGGTAACCGTAACATTAGTGTAATTGGGTATACTGGTTCTGGTTACGCTTTGACAAGTAAAATGAGAACTGCTTTACAGTGGGCGGTAAATAACTATAACGCTTTAAATACATCTCTTAACTTTACAGTATCTTTTAGTGCTAGTACTAATGCTGATATGGTTGTGTATAACAATGGAGCTGCCGGTGGTGGTGGATCTGCTGGATTCCCTTCAGGTGGAGCTGCTTATAAGTGGATTCAAATTAATCAAGGTACTGATGCTTACAGCACTAATGTTATTGAGCACGTAATGACACATGAGATGGGTCACTGTATCGGTTTCCGTCATACTGACTACCAATCTCGTCAGAGTTGTGGTCAAAATACTAACGAAGGTTCAGCTGGTGTTGGAGCGATCTTGATTCCAGGAACTCCAAGTTCTGATTATACTGATTCAATCATGTTAGCTTGTTTTGGATCTAATGAAGATGGAGAATTCTCTAGTACTGATATAACTGCGATCAACGCACTTTACTAAGAAATAAAACATAGCTTTGAACTTTTATATAGAAGAGGTGTTCAATTATTTGAACGCCTCTTTTTTTATTAAAATTATTACCGAGCCGTTCTTTACCGCGATAATTGCTAAATTAAGTTCTTAAAAGCAATACGTTGTTCGTTTGATCTATTTCAGCGTAACTGTAAATACCTATAAAATATATAGTTCCATTTTTCTGTATGCAGCTTTATTCATTTTCTAAAACCCCATAAATTTGTTCAATAGCTAATTTTGAATTCGAAAGGATTATAAGCTCATCATTAGCCTCAATAACGGTCGATCCATTGGGAGTAATATAGCTTTGTCCGCGTTTGATCATAGCTATAATCGCAGTAGAGGGAAAAGCGAGTTCAACAATTTTCTTATCTACAGCCCACCAATCTTTTTGAATAGTCACTTCTTGCATAGTAGTTTTAGGAAGTTCTGATAAAAAAACTTCTGTCGGAGCCATAGGCTTTACCTTTTCAGGTATAGCGACGTGTAACCATTTTGCTACAAGAGATAAAGTAGTTCCTTGTATAAGTACGGACGTAATTGCAATAAAAAATACAATATTGAAAATCATATCCGCTTTATCAATATCGGCAAGTAACGGATAGGTTGCAAAAACAATAGGTACCGCACCACGTAATCCAACCCAAGATATATAGAAACGACGGCGCAATTTCATTTTAAACGGCAGTAAACTGATGAAAACACTTAATGGACGTGCAATTACAATTAAGAAGACCGATATCAGAAGACCGATACCCATAACCGGTAATATTTCTGAAGGAAAAACCAATAACCCCAAAGTAAGGAAGAGCACTATTTGCATCAACCAGGCTAATCCATCAAACATCTTCAAAATCGTTTTCTTATGAATCAAATCCTGATTACCCAGATATACTGCGCAAATATAAATCGCCAAAAAACCATTTCCCCCTACAAACTCTGTAGCAGAGAAGGTGATGAACATAAGTGCTATAATAAGTACAGGGTACAAACCTTCAAAATCAAGATTGATTTTGTTGTTTACATATTTACTTAATTTTCCGAAGGCAAAACCAAAAAGCCCTCCTAAAATCATTTGTTGTAGAAACAAGGGAATAATCGACAGAACACTGAGCTCTTGATTAACTACCACAGCGAGAAAGCCTATAGTTAGGACATACGCCATAGGGTCGTTACTACCACTTTCTAACTCAAGGGTGGGTCTCAGGTTTACTTTTAGAGCTAAACTTTTTGAGCGTAATATGGAGAAAACCGCCGCAGCATCGGTAGAAGATACGATGGATCCTAACAACATACTTTCATAGATAGTGAAATCGGTAATCCACCAAACAAAGGTTCCTAGCGATACTGCGGTTAATAAAACTCCAACAGTAGATAGGGTTAGGCCTTTCCATAAGACAGGTTTTACTGCCGGCCAACTGGTATCCAGTCCCCCTGAAAAGAGAATAAAGTTTAAAGAAACAATTCCAATAAATTGAGCCAGTTTGGGATCATCAAAATGAATGTTGGCTAAACCGTCTGAGCCGGCAAGCATTCCGATTAGCAAGAAAAGAATCAACGTTGGTACCCCAAATCGATACGAGGTCTTACCAGCAATAATGCTAATAAATAATAGTAGCGAACCGATGAATAAAATGTTTTCAATAGTTAAACTCATACGTAAACTGGTGTGGTTGTCGTCTAAAGCAAAAATACAAACGAAATAAAACGTCATGCTATACTAGAGCATTTTCTTTACAATTTTTAGATGAATTTATGATGCTTTTTACCCTAAGTGGGTATTGTCGTCTTTTTATGGGTATTTCTAATCAAAAACATTAGGAAGATGTGACAATATATCAGAAATAACTAAAAGCATTCTACAAAGGTTAACTATCTTAAATAATATTCTATTTTTGCGTAACCCCAATAAATTACAATACGTGACTGTAGTACCTACATATAATCAACGCTTTGATATGCTGCATTGCTGTGTAATTATACCTACGTATAATAATGCAAAAACCTTGGATAGGGTACTTAGGGGAGTGCTTTCTTATACAAATCAATTGATTATTGTTAATGATGGTGCTACGGATGCAACGCCCCTGATTCTAGAAGACTATAAAGATCGGTGTACAATCATTACTTTTGAACAAAATAGGGGTAAAGGAGTTGCGCTTCGGGAAGGGTTTAAAAAAGCAAGCGAAATGGGTTTTGATTATGCAATAACGATCGATAGCGATGGACAGCATTACCCCAGTGATTTGCCTTTATTTATTGAAGCCTTAGAAAATCATACTACAGAAGAACCATTATTGCTAATAGGTTCGCGTAAGATGGATGACCCTTCGGTGCCCGGCAAAAGTAGCTTTGGAAATAAATTCTCAAACTTTTGGTTTTACGTAGAGACAGGTATACAACTTACCGATACACAGTCCGGATTTAGATTATACCCGTTAAAAGCGATCGATACCTTACGATTATACACGACCAAATTTGAATTAGAGATTGAAGTGATTGTTAAGTTAGCCTGGCGCGGAGCCGTAGTACGTAACTTACCTATTCGTGTTTTATATGATGAAAAAGAACGGGTTTCACACTTCAGACCTTTTCAGGATTTTAGTCGAATAAGTGTGCTCAACACATGGTTGTTTACACTTACCTTGTTATGGTATGGACCTAAAAGAATAGTTCAGCGCTTTCAGAAAAAAGGATTTCGTCGCTTTATAAAAGAAGATATTTTACGAAGTACTGATTCACCTTTAAAAAAGTCTGCTGCCATTGCTTTAGGAATTTTTATAGGCATTGCTCCTTTTTGGGGACTGCAAACTTTATTAGCGCTTACTTTGGCAACGGCCTTAAAACTTAATCGAACTATTGCTTTTATCTGTTCCAACATTAGTATTCCACCCATGATTCCTTTTATCATATATGGCAGTGCACAATTGGGCAGATTCGCTACAGGTCAGTCTATGGATCTTACGCTCGATATAGAAACTATTACGACTGGAGCTGATATACTGCAAGGGTTAACATATTATATTATAGGGAGCTTTATCTTAGCTACTGTATCAGCGTTGCTCTTCGGGAGTATTTCATACCTGTACCTCAATAAAACAAAATCAAAACACGAGTCTCGAGATGCATAAATTTTTTCTTACAATGTATCATAGGTTCAAAAAGCATCGACTTTGGGCTTGGCCATTAATGATTACATTAGTAATTGCCGTAGCATTGTTGGCCAGTCGTATTGGCTTTGAAGAGGACATTACTAAACTTTTACCGGATAGCGGAGCATCGACTGTCACAAAAAAAGTGTTAGAAACAGTGTCCTTTGCAGATAAAATTGTGGTAAACATTAGTAATCCGAATGGAGAACCTGATGCACTTACACAGTTTGCCGAAACCTATATTGATAGCCTTGATGGTAAAGTTTCTAAGTATATCGGTGAAATCCAAGGACGCGTACCAGAGAACAATGTGATGCAACTTTATAATTTTGTGTATGAGCATCTTCCGTTTTTTCTTGACGAAAGTGATTATGCTAAGATTGAACAGCAACTCAATCAGGATTCTATAGCACAGCGTGTTAAAAATAATTATAAAGCATTAGTTTCACCAGCCGGCATTGTAACCAAAAAATTTATCGTCAAAGATCCGTTAGGTCTTACCCCCGTTGGATTAAAAAAATTCACTCAATTACAATTGGGAGATAATTATACATTGCATAATGGATTTTTAATCACCAAGGATCATCGTAATTTATTACTCTTTATAACGCCGGCTCTTGCCGCAAATGAAACCGGTGAGAATACAATATTTATTGAAAAATTGCAATCACTGACAAAGCATGTCAATAAGCACTATGAGAATGCTGACACCAAAGCCGTACTATTTGGATCGACCTTGTATGCAGTAGCCAATGCAAAGCAAATTAAAAAAGACATTCAGCTAACAATTAGCATTGCGATGACTTTGCTATTAATTATTTTAATTGCATTTTATCGTAAACTCACGGTACCGCTAATTATTTTTACGCCAACGGTATTCGGAGCCTTGTTGGCAATTGCCATTCTGTATGTGCTTAAAGGTAAGATTTCAGCAATTTCCCTAGGTATTGGATCCGTATTATTAGGAATTACGCTAGATTACTCCTTACATATTCTAACACATTTTAGAAATAATCAAAACATACAAGCACTTTACAAAGATGTTGCCTTACCGGTACTAATGAGTAGTCTTACTACGGCGGTTGCTTTTTTATGTTTGGTTTTCGTAAAGTCAGAAGCACTGAATGATCTTGGAATTTTTGCAGCGGTCAGTGTCGTTGGAGCGTCCGTATTTGCGTTAATTTTTATTCCGCAGGTATATCGATTTTCCAAGCAAACAAAACCAAAAAAGACGCTGTTGGATCATTTTTCGAACGTTCAGTTCGATAAAAATAAACCATTAATTGTAATAATTCTGGTGGTTTTCATCATAGGGTTGTTGCTATTTCATAAGGTTGGATTTGACACTGATTTGAATCAAATGAATTATCAGCCGGAAGAACTGGTTGCCGCAGAGAATGATCTGGATCGTGTAAATAATAATAAGGCTAAAACAATTTATGTTGTTTCTTATGGTAGTTCATTAAATGCTGCCTTAAATACCAATAATGCCCTACATAGGGTTTTAGCGGCTAATAAACAGGAACAACAAATACTCAACTATAGTTCTGTAGGAGGCGTCGTGTTGTCAAAAGAAGCCCAACAGGAAAAAATCGATCAATGGCAGCGCTTTTGGACTCCGAAAAAAAGTGATACCCTGCTTAACATATTAAGATCTGAAGGAAGAATTTTCGGGTTTAAACCGACAGTATTTGATCAGTTTGAAACCCTGATCCGGACACCGATCGAGCCAATTTTATATGCGCGGTATCAAGAGATAGATCAGTTGTATCTTAAAGAATTTGTCACCAATCAACCGGATTTTGCAACAGTTATGTCGGCTGTTAAGGTAGCAGATGATGATACGGAGCAATTGTATGCGGCCCTCAATAAAGTTTCTAATACTTTAATTATCGATCGAAAGCAACTTAATGAAAAGTTGTTAGGATCACTTAAAGATGATTTTAACGCGCTTATCGGTTACTCATTAATCGCGGTGATAATACTGCTTTTATTGTTTTACCGCGATATATTGTTAGTGTTGCTTACCATCATACCGATTGCAATTACGTGGGTAATAACCTTAGGTGTTATGCAGTTGCTGGATATCAATTTTAATATCTTCAACGTGATTATTTCCACCTTTATTTTTGGATTGGGTGTAGATTACAGCATTTTTATAACCAATGGATTAGCCAAAGAGTATACCAACGGCTCGCGTGAATTACCGACTTACAAAACTTCAATTTTATTATCTGTAATTACAACGGTTTTAGGTATTGGAGTATTAATTTTCGCAAAACATCCCGCGCTTCGTTCGATATCGATGGTCTCGTTAATAGGTATTTTTACAGCTGCTATAGTAGCGTTTACTATACAACCTTTGCTTTTCAAGTTTTGTATTACACGAAGAGCGGCCAAAGGTCTTGCTCCGTTGCAAGTACGTCAGACATTATGGTCGCTATTCAGTTTTGGGTATTTCATCATTGGCGGGTTTATTATATCGTTACTCAGTAGTCTTATCATTCCGTGGTTACCAATAGCCAAAAAGAAAAAAATGGCAGTTTTTCATCGTATTGTCTCCAGAATGATGGCATCGGTGTTATACTCTAATCCCTTTGTAAAAAAGAAGGTGCTTAATCCAACAGGAGAAACGTTTGATAAGCAGTGTATTATTATTGCAAATCATGCGTCTTTTTTGGATATTTTAACCGTGGGGATGTTACATTCTAATCTGATTTATCTTGTAAAAGATTGGGTGTACGAATCTCCGGTGTTTGGTAAAGCTGTACGATTAGCAGGGTTTTATCCGGTATCCTCTGGTATAGAAGGCGGCGTAGAGCATTTGCGGACAAAAGTGGAGCAAGGATATTCGCTCATTGCATTTCCCGAAGGATCCCGAACGGATACAGCCAAGATGCGTCGTTTTCATAAAGGTTCCTTTTACTTGGCAGAGCAATTGAGTTTAGATATTGTGCCTGTAGTAATTCATGGAACCTCGCAAATTTCTCCCAAAGGAGATTTTATTATAAACGATGGAAATTTAACAGCCAAAATTTTACCTCGCATCAGTGCGGAAGATATAGATTACGGAGAGGGTTATGCACTACGAACAAAAAAGATCAGTAAATATTTTAAAGGAGCCTTCACCTCATTACAACAAGAGGTTGAAGGAGTCAAGCATTATCAACGAGAAGTGCTGAATAACTATCGATATAAAACTTGTTTTTCTGAAGTAAAAAAGCATGTGTCTAATCATATTGAAAATTGGTATGTACTGGCAAATCAGATTGATTATAATGCTTCAATAATCACCCTTACAGATGATCACGGAGCGTTGCCTATATACCTAAGCTATAAAAAACCAAATGCGAAAATTACAGGAATACTTACTTCGCAAGAAGCACGCAAGATAGCTCAGGGATGCTTTTCAGTTAAGCGTACTACTATTCAGTTTGTAGACCTCCATACTGTTCTTCCCTCAAAAATAAATGTATTTTTGCTGGACACGCTTGAAGTGGATAGCCAAATGATTCAGGATATAATTAAAAACGAAGAGATTACTAAAATAATCGCAGGAAATGGCAAAGAATTAATTGCATCATATTTAACAACTAGTTTTGAGTGTGTTATAGAAGGTGAGTGTACCGTATGGAAAAGAAGACAGACATGAGGGAAACATTTGATGTCGTTATAATAGGTAGCGGATTAGGTGGCTTAGTATCGGCCAACATTCTGGCACGTGAAGGTAAAAAAGTATGTGTACTCGAAAAGAACAATCAGTTTGGGGGAAACCTACAAACCTTTGTACGGGATAAGAGTATTTTTGATACAGGCATTCATTATATCGGAGGTTTAGCTAAAGGTCAGAATCTGTATCGTTATTTTGATTATCTGGATATTATGGACGATCTTAAGATCAAGCAGATGGATCCGGATGGTTATGACATGATTTCTTTTAATGGTGTGGATATTGAATATCCGCACGCCCAGGGATATGATAATTTTGTTACACAACTCACACACTATTTTCCCGAAGAAGCAGAAGGGATTAAAAAGTATATCGATAAGGTTCGTGATACATGTTATAATTTTCCGTTATACAACCTAAAATCAGGAGATCGGTACTACGGTGAAGATTTGTTGACGCTTAAAGCCAAAGATTTTATAGATACCGTTACGCAGAATGAAACCCTGCGTGCTGTTCTGGCCGGATCGAACCTATTGTATGCAGGCGATCCCGATAAAACACCTTTTTATGTACATGCATTATCGGTCAATTCATATATAGAGAGTGCATGGCGTTGTATTAATGGTGGGAGTCAGATTGCTAAATTACTCGTAAAACGTTTTCGTAATTTGGGCGGAACAATCCATAAATATCAGGAAGTAAATGCGTTTAATTTTGAACAGGATACATTGGTCTCAGTTACTACAACCAAAGGTGATGTGTTTTCTGGAGATACGTTTATCTCAAATGTAGATCCCAAGTTAACGCTTCAGATTATTGGGAAGGACCGTTTCAGAAACATCTATTATAACCGTATTCAGAATACGGAAAGTATCATTTCATCCTTCAGTTTGTATTTGGTTTTTAAACCGGGTACTTTCCCGTATGTAAATCATAACTATTATCATACCCAATCGATTGATAAAGTGTGGACCACACAAAATTATACGCAAGAGTCTTGGCCCGAAGCGTATTTGATTTCGATGAATGAGGATCGCAAACATCCCGGGTATGCAGATAATTTGACCTCGATAGCATATATGCGCTATGAAGAAACCAAGCCGTGGGAAGATACCTTTAATACTGTAGCGATAAAAAATGATCGCGGCGAGGATTATGAAGCATTTAAGCAACGTAAGATTGAAGCGTATCTCAAAGAAATTGAAAAGAAATTTCCCAATATTCGGGAGTGTATTCAGTCAGTGCATACATCCACGCCATTGTCCTATCGTGATTATATTGGTTGTTATGAAGGATCGATGTATGGCTTTGCCAAAGATGCTGAGAGTCCGATGAAATCATTTCTCTCGCCAAGAACCAAAATACCAAACCTATTATTTACCGGACAAGGATTAAATATGCATGGGGTATTAGGCGTAACTATAAGTGCGGTGGTTACCTGTGGAGAATTGTTAGGTAAAGACTATTTGCTTAACCGTATCACTTCGACGCTCGAGGAAAAAGAAAAACAACGAACAGCATGATGAGTTTGCGTTTGATCATAGTGAGTAGCGTGATGCTTTGCATAGTTTCTGCTTGCGGGGTAAAGAAGTCTCTGTCTGCACGTCCAGATCTCACGGGACTGGCCACGATTGACACGGCGCGAACAACCATTAATGATTCAACCTTTACACTTAATAACAACAGTCTTCGCAAAAATAAACAAGGCATTTGGGAGCTCTATCTGGAAGGTGATCCACTGGAACGTGGCTTGGCCGCAGGGAGTCTTACCCGGGAGCTGATCAAAATACAGGAAGAAGCATTTATCGGCAAGGTGACCGAACTTGTACCCTCACGAGGGTACTTGAAATTTCTAAGTAAACTCGTAGCCTGGTATAACCGAAGGTTACATCTGCATGTACCCGAAGAATATAAACAAGAAATTTACGGACTCTCCCGATACGGATCCGATGACTACAATACCTTTGCCGAACCCTATGTGCGCATGCTCTATGCACACGGCGCGCACGATATTGGTCATGCATTGCAGGATTTGATGTTGGTAGGTTGCACTTCGTTTGCAGCGTGGAATGAGAAAACTGCTGACGGAAACTTATTAATCGGACGTAATTTTGATTTCTATGCAGGTGATGATTTTGCAAAAGAAAAAATGGTGGTATTTATGAAGCCCAACGACGGACATCGATTTATGATGTACGGTTGGGCGGGAATGATGGGTACCGTATCCGGGATGAATGTAAAAGGACTCACCGTAACGATCAACGCAGGAAAATCAAAAATACCATTAGTGGCTAAAACACCGATTTCGATCCTGACACGCGAAATCCTTCAGTATGCTTCAACAATTGAAGAAGCGATAGCTATAGCCAAAAAACGAGAAGTATTTGTTTCAGAATCTATCATGATAGGAAGCGCTATTGATCAAAAAGCCGTACTGATAGAGGTGGCTCCGAAGAATTTTGGAGTGTATGAGGTTACTAATGACAATCAGCTGGTATGTTCGAATCATTTTCAAAGTGAGGCGTATGCAGCAGATGAGCGAAACCAAAAAGCGATTGCAGAAAGTCACTCTTTATACCGCTACGAGCGAATGACCGAATTGCTAAATCAAACAGAAAAACTAACTCCGGAGCACGGAGTTTCAATTTTGAGAGACCGCAAAGGGCTAGGCGATACACGTATTGGTTATGGTAACGAAAAAGCACTGAACCAATTGTTGGCCTATCACGGGATTATTTTTCAGCCGGAAGCACTAAAAGTATGGATCTCCAGCAATCCGTACCAACTGGGTGCCTTTGTAGGATATGATTTAACTACTGTATTTGACAAATTTAGTTCCCGACAGGATTTAAGTAGTGTAGCTAATGAAGCGTTGCTGATTCCCGAAGATCCGTTTGTGGAAACGCAAGCCTACAAAGATTATGAAACTTTTCGTAAAGAACAGCGCCGTATAGAAAGCTTAATTGAAGCAAAAGAAACGATTCCCGAAGCTGAGCTACAGGCTCTTGTACAGCTCAATCCCGATTATTGGATAGCCCATTATACGGTGGGGAAATACCATTACGAGCACAAAGAATACAAAGCAGCAATTATTGCTTTTAAAAAAGCATTGCAACGCGAAGTAACTACGGTTCCTGATGAGGAGATGCTACAGAATTATATTAAAAAAAGCTACCGTAAATTGTAAGTATGCCTATGAAAAATGAACAACAGCTAGCTACCCAAACAGCAGTACTACAAAACGAGAAGCTTACAGTATTGTTACAGTATATGCAGATACATTCGCCTTATTATCAGCGATTGTTTGCCGAGCACAAAATAACTGCCGATCAAATCACTACAGTTGAAGATTTGAAATACATACCGCTAACTACCAAAGAAGACCTTCAGGCGTATAATGATGACTTTTTATGCGTCCCAAAAACCGAGATTGTAGATTATGTTACCACTTCGGGTACTTTGGGTAAGCCCGTTACTTTTGCGTTAACCGATCGGGATCTGAAACGCCTTACCGATAATGAATCCCGCTCTTTTGCTATTGCCGGAGTCACCAAAGAAGATGTGGTGCAACTAACCACCACACTGGATCGACGTTTTATGGCAGGATTAGCGTATTTTTTAGGGACGCGTAAGTTAGGGGCCGCTATGGTGCGCGTAGGATCGGGTATTCCTGAGTTGCAATGGGATTCGATACATCGTTTTCAATCAACCTATCTAATAGTGGTGCCGTCGTTTTTATTAAAATTAATCGCCTATGCCGAAGCGCATGGTATTGATTACAATGCTTCTTCGGTAAAAGCTGCGATTTGTATTGGTGAACCTTTGCGCGATCAAAACTTTGAGCTCAATACTCTGGGAGCTAAGATCAAAGAAAAATGGGATATTGAGTTATACTCAACATACGCCTCTACCGAGATGAGTACGGCTTTTACGGAGTGTGCCGCGCACAATGGAGGACACCACCATCCGGATCTGATTATAACCGAAATCTTGGATGATGATGGAGAGGCAGTCCAAGATGGCGAAGTAGGGGAGTTGGTTATCACAACCCTGGGGGTAGAAGCCATGCCGTTATTGCGCTATACCACCGGAGATATGGTGCGTGCTCATAAAGAACCCTGTAGTTGTGGTCGTACTACGATGCGACTCAGCCCGGTCTTGGGTCGTAAAAAGCATATGATCAAATATAAAGGTACGACGCTCTACCCACAAAGTGTGGTTGAGGTATTGACTAGTTTTGAAGAAGTACTCTTGTACGTAATCGAAGTCATCACTAACGAACTGGGAACCGACAAACTTTTGATTCATGTGTCAGACGCTTTGAGTGCTGCGGACTGTAAAGCGTTAAAAGAACATTTTAGAGCGAATCTTCGAGTGGTCCCGGATCTGGTTCTGCAACCCCTGGCTACGCTTAAGGCAATGAAATTTCCCGAAATGAGCCGTAAACCGATTACGTTTATTGATTCGAGAGAAGGGTAGTTTTTTAATAACATCTTCCATGATAGAGGGTGGCCAAGCAACGTGCGGTCGGACAGAAAGAAATCAATATCGAATACTGAATTCTGAATATCGAAGTTGAACTTAAAACTTTAAGTTTAAAAATGTACCGACTCTTGATTTTTTTTTAACCCACTGTACAAACTTCGTTGTCACCTCGAACGAAGTCGAGAGGTTGTCCTAGCATATCCTTAAAACTAAAATATCTCCGTAGTAAATTTAGGTTGTTACGGAGATATTTTAGTGTGAGACAGAGAAGTGTTTAGAAAATACAACACTCACCATTACGTACGATGCCGGTGCATGATTGTGGTGTTGGAGTTTCCAGCGCACAGGGTCCTCCCTCAAAGCCTACAAAATTATCAAAACAACCTGTAAATAAACATTCGGATGATGAGCTTCCTCCGTTAATGAGTTGTTGTTCTTTTTTGCACAGAACTTTTGCGTTGTCGATGTTTAAAAATCTAGTTTTCATATAAAATATATTTAAGGTTTCTATAGAATTTGGTTAATAAGTTCCTTAAAAGTACTAATAAAATTCATCAAATTAGAACGCTAACAGCAGAAATTGACTCTTACGTAAATCCGCAAATTATGACAAACCCATTCACCTATGTTGCTCATTAAGGAATTAAATGCGGGAGCCATATATATTTATAGTTAATAACTCCTTTCCTTGACAGGGAAAGGTGGCCAAGCAATGCGCGGTCGGAAAGGGTGTTTCTCAACATTCACTCATTTTTATACCGAACGTCGATGTTTAAAATAATCTTTGTAGTTTATGGGTGTTTTATATGAAATAACATCTTAAAACACCCTATTTTAAAGGAAATGACACTTACATGACATCTATATGTCGTATAAAAAGCGAGGGGTATGAGATACATTTGTTTCATAATTTAAAAATCAAAAATTCATGGACAATCAAGCACTTGCAGAACGGTTAAAATATCAACGACAACTCAAAGGGCTCTCTCAAGAAGAACTTTCTCATCGTACCAATGTTGCCGTACGTACCATACAACGTATCGAAAAAGCTGAGGTAAATCCACACCTGAACACTGTAAAATTATTGGCAGTTGCCTTAGAGGTTGAAGTAAGCGATTTGCTGCCCTTAGACAATCCCAAAGAAGAAACCATAAAGAAAAAATGGCTCTTATTGCTACATGCCATTCCGTTACTGGGAATTTTTATTCCTTTGTGTAATGTGCTACTTCCACTTTTTATTTGGATTCATAAAAGAGAGGACAATCCAATATACGACAAGCATGGGGTGAAGGTAATCAACTTTCAGATTACTGTTTTGTTGTTGGCTGTACTTTCCTTTGTTAGTTTGCTAACGATAGAAAAGTGGGGCTTCATCATATTTATTACTACACTTCCTATTTGTGTGGGTGTTGTAATTTTCAATATTATCTATGTATTGCAAAAAGAAAGATGTTACTACCCTTTATCCATCCCTTTTTTAAAATTCAAACCGGGACGTTTCTCAAAAGTAATAGCACTGCTGTTATTGATGGTAACCTTTAGTCAATGTGCAACTGTAGATAATAATACAATACAGCGTTTAGACGGGAGCAGAATTTCTAACGACTCTATTGCCCAAAAAATCAATGTACTTGCCAAAGAAGGAAATGTCCAAGGTATGGCAATAGCTGTTTTTAACGATAAGCAACCCGTATATAAAAACACTCTAGGATTTAAAAACCTTCCTGAAAGGTTGACTTTGACAGATTCAACAAATATCTACGGAGCCTCTTTGAGTAAAGCAGTATTTAGTGTATTGGTTATGAAGCTGGTCGAAAATAATGTAATTGATCTGGATACTCCACTAGAATCCTACTTGCCAAAGAAACTATATGAGTATAAACCCTTGACGCGTTGGCATGATCATTATGCGGATCTGAAAGAGGATAGTTTGTATCATAAAATTACAGCTCGTATGTGTTTAGCACATACCACCGGATTTGCGAATTGGCGGTTTGTAGAACCTGACCAAAAGTTAAAAGTCAACGGGGAGCCGGGTACAAAGTATAGCTACAGTGGCGAAGGATTTGTATACCTCCAAGTAGTTTTAGAAAAGCTAACGGGTAAAGGACTGGAGCAGCTGGCAAAAGAATATATTTTTGACCCGTTACGAATGACCAAAACTTCGTACCAATGGCAACCAGCTTTTGAAAGCGATTTTGCGTATGGACATACCATGAATGGAAGAATCTACAGGAAAGATAAGGACAACGAACCAAGGGGTGGGAGTACCTTAGAAACTACAGCTGATGATTATATCAAATTTTTGACAGCCGTACTTAATCATCAGCTCATTAGTGAAAAATCAACCAACCAAATGTTTAGCCCACAGGTTAAGATTCATTCGTTAACTCAGTTTGGTGAGGGATCCAATATTACTACCGATACATACAGAGATATTAAGTTGAGTTACGCACTTGGTTGGGGCTATCTGGAAACACCTCATGGTAAAGGTGTATTTAAAGGTGGTCATGGCAATGGATTTCAGCATTTTTCAATACTTTTTCCCGAATCTGGAAAAGGAGTTTTAATCATGAGCAACTCTGATAATGCTGAAGGTATTTATCAAAGACTTCTAGAATATATATTAGCAGACAGTTCTATACCATGGGAATGGTTGGGATATGTGCCCTATAAATAGCGTTTGTACACATTCTTTGAATCATTAGGGCAAATATATCTGCTTATCAAACTAAAGGACCCTGTTTATAGTGGTTCCTTTTTTAGTATGGAAAATGCGTTTTAGCTGGGTCAAGTAGTTAACAGCTATATAAATCAAGAATATCAAAAACGGATGTTATTTTATAAAAGGTATTCTCAATAATAGTGTTCGTTGATTTAATTAAAACCTAAAACCTAAACCAAGTTTTAGTTGGTTGTTATTCACGCCCATAGTTTCATTATTGAAATTATTGTCATTAAAAGTTCTGATATAATGAAAATAGGTTTGTATAAAAAATACACTCGTAAAATCATATTGAGCTCCTAATTTAAAGTTCATACCTAAATCATTTGCTCTACGTGTCTCTATATTGTCAAACTCATAGTATGTATAGTAAAATTCATATTCATAACTGAGATAGGTAAACCCAATACCGATAAAAGGATGAAAATTTTTAGCAGATGCAATGTTCATTTCAGCAAATCCATTGATATGATAGAAAAAATAATCTGTTTTGAGATCTTCATAACTAAAAGGAACTGTACTTTTTAGATAATCAAAGGTTAGGGAAGCACCGTATTGGAAAAGTTTACTTTTTGCAAAACGATATTTAAAACTCCCATTTACAATACCTGTAAATTTTTCGTAACCGTTGGAGATTGCTAGCGGATAATTGGCTTCTATGCTAAATTTTTTGTCTTGTGAAAAAGAACTAATTGATAATAAACAAAGGGTTAAGAGTACGTAAATTTTTCTCATTAAATAGTTTTTTTAAGGTTTTGTCTGCATCCGTCCTTTGAAGTTTTATAATCAGAATCTACAAAGGAGTCGCTAAAGTAGGAAAATTTTTGAATCTAAAAAGGTGATTAAATAACATGCGATCGACAAGTGTGTTTTACTACTCGTACTACTAAGAACCAGTGATTAATTTATAAAATACAATCTTTAAACCTATAAAAATTATAAAGATGAAAACGGTTATAGCGCAGGTTTTGATGAACGAGATGGGATGATAATTATATGATGTATGCTTTAAAAGTGTAACAAATCCTAAAATTAATTGACTAACAGTTTAAAGATTAAAATTTAATTACAAGAATATGAAAAGCTTACTCTATCTCTTATTATTCGTTATATGTTTTATAACAGAAGCATTTAGTCAAGGGGCTCTTTAAATCTTGAAAATAGTTCTGTGAATACGAGCCTGGTGGAAAATGAAACATCGACCATATCAAGGCTTATCTTACATGATTCACTCAAAATTGAACTAGGTAAAGTGCATACCAAAATTAAGAAGAGGGAAGATAAGCTCTATGTAATTAAACACTTCAAAACAAAACAATCTCTTACACTGTGGAATGATAGTTCAATTGTCGCAATCAAAAAATTTAAACCCATATATCATTCTGCTTCTACCCAGCAAAGAGGGATGGTTCTGAATTTGGGAGCATAAGTTACCGGATATTATTTAGATAAAAAGATCGGAACGAAAAGAAATACTTCAGAAGAAACTACTGTACCATATTTTGATAGCAACTATTTAAGAAGTAGGTAGTAGTGTGATGAATTTAAAACAAAAGGAAGTAGCTGTTTGGAAAGTTGAAGTGACCGATGATATTTTTGATAATACAGCTATTAGCACTTACTATATTGATCAAAATACACGCAAAATTCTTCAGCAGGATATTGATTTTAGAGGAAGAAAAATGTCGATGGAGCTTATTGAAGCGCGGAATTAATTTTTACTTCATCAATTCATTGAACAAAGCCAGATGAGTTGAGCTTGTAAATAGTATAAACAATGGGAAAACAAAAACTTATCAAACGTTTAAAGAGCTATTACCCGTTGGAACGGTTTCATGCTTTTATAACTTTTCCTGCAATCATGCTATATGTTTTGTATCACCACACGTTTAAAGATGTGATATTTTTACTCTACGGCATAGGGGTTGTCATCTTTATTCTTATTCAGGGACAACACTACTGGAAATTAAAGTTGTATCGGTTATTAAATAAACCTTATGATCAGATTCAGAATCTCAAATTGTTTAGAAAGGCTAAAACTATTAATTTCTATTTGATGGCTTTGATACCCATCGTTTTCTTATTTCAACTCTATATAAATGACTGGTCCTTTATTCCGGAGAACCTCATGAATTGGGCAGTTGTAGCTAATGTTTTTGGAGTTTTAGAACATATTAACTTTTACCATAGGCAACTTATGATTGATAATCAATCGGATGCCAAATTCTTAATGACAAACAAAAAGCTAAAGGTTGCTAGTTTAGCAAAGGATTTAGATGAAAATCAATTTTAGACATAACTATGTTTGTTTAAAAATTCAAATGAGGCAATTCATAGATGATTATGCTCAGCACCCCAGGCATCTAAGCTTCTTAAAATCGATTCAAGCGATCGTCCCTTTGCACTCAGCGAGTATTCCACTTTGGGTGGAACAGTTGCAAAAACCTTACGATCAATAAGACCGTCGCGTTCTAATTCTCGTACAGATTGCGTAAACATTTTATTAGAGATTTCGCCCGTCTGTTTTTGTAACATACCTGAGCGAAGCGGCTGTTCTAATAGATGAAACAGGAGTAACGGTTTCCATTTATTACCAATTAAGTTCATGGTATAATGTAGAGGGCAGTGATTATTTTTATTCATTTTAGCTTTTTAAACGTTTTATAGTGTGCGTAGTACTCCTTTTGGTAAGTATCGAACAATTAGGTAAGGTATTGTTTGACTGCGCGTTATGGTTTAATTTTACAATATAAATTTATATACTATGAAAGCAAGTAAAAATTATCCAAAATCTTTTTCGCATATAGGACTTACCGTCCCCGATATTCATAAAGCCGTAACATTTTATACAGAGGTTATGGGATGGTATACAATTATGGAACCATCAAAGGTAAAAAAAGAAAGAGATACTGCCATCGGTCAAATGTGTATAGATGTTTTTGGCGAAGATTGGGAGGAGTTTGAAATTGCCCATCTATCAACCTCTGATGGTATTGGGATCGAGCTGTTTTCTTTTCCAAATATGCCAAAAGATCCTGCGGCATTCAACCCATTTAATACAGGGTTATTTCATTTTTGTATTCAGGATCCTAACATCGAGAAGCTTGTTGATAACATCGTAGCCAACGGAGGGAAGCAGCGCATGCCTATCCGATCGTATTATCCGGATGATAAACCGTTTAAGATGTGTTATGTAGAGGACCCTTTTGGTATTGTGTTCGAAATCTATACTCATAGTTATGAGTTAACGTATTCTTCTGGTGTATATACGAGTTAAATCGTACTTCCTGTACTTAAGAATTGTTTGTAACAACTATTATATTTTTTATAACTAAATTCTAATAGGATACACTTTCTTTGTATCCTATTATGCTTTATAGAGATTGTTGTAAGAAGTAAGTATGAAAAAGGAATTAAGTAACATGACAAAAGAAATGTACGAACGCTGCGGATTTGAGATTTCTAATTTGAAAATAGAAGAAGAAAGTCGGGAGTACGAAGCATGTCAGTTTGAGCTTAACTCATTAAAAATTATTTCGCGAAACGCCAAGATCACTCCTAAGAAAATAGGGCAGTTTGTAACCTTTTGGAAACGAAGTGCAACGGGTCCGATTGAACCGTTTCATGCTACTGACCACTTTGACTTTTACGTAGTCAATGTTAACTCTAAAGATGCTTCCGGACAATTTGTGTTTCCTAAATCAGTGCTGATCATAAAAGGAATCGTGACATACTTAAAAAAAGAAGGAAAGCGTGGTTTTAGAGTATATCCATCGTGGGATACTCCAACCAGCGCCCAAGCCTTGCGTACACAACAGTGGCAACTTAATTATTTCTTTGTGCTTAATGAAAACAACTGGTTAGAGCGAGCTAAAGCGTTGTATGTAATTTGACCCCTTACTCGTTCGCAGCTATTCTATGCAATTTCCAGGTATTGTTTTTTTGCTTTACTGCGAGGAGATCGTCTGATATGAAATGCGAATAGATTCTCGGACGTTTTCTTAGTTTTGATTTAGTAAAAACCAGATGCTCCGGCCCCGAGACATGCTCAATGGCATTGCCTAAATTATCAATAATTACCTCATCATAGCTGTAAGACACCATTTCTTTACCCAACAGATCATTGGTGCCCAGCTGCTTCTTAGTCAATTTCAAAACAATAGCTTTCCCATTAGCAAAGGTGGTCGCATTGAGAAATTGTGGAGGTATTATCACAGTACCTGACGTGTCTATATAGCCGTAGTATATGACGCCATCTTTTTCCTTTTGAATTAAGCATCGCTTATCAGAAAAATAAGGGTACTTTATCGTATGGATGTCTTCTCCAAGTCTTAGATCACTCTCTTCGTTCCAGACATAATCCTTTCGATAGGGAATTACGATAGATCCTGTTTTATCAACAAACGCCCAGGAATCACCTTTTTGAATCGCTGCAAGATCTTCATGAAACGGTGTTATAGTTTCTAGATTATCGATTGTTTGAGCAGGTGCAAAGGCAAAACATGATAAGAGTAAACCGAATAAAATATGTGATGTTTTCATAGAAATAAAATTGTGTGTGAAATTTAAAACTATGAGAAATACTACTGATAAAAAATGATATTAATCATGTTATAAGGATGATAAATCTCATGAAACTGTAAAGAGAAGTTCCCTATTTTTAAACCGGATATTCCGCAATCGAGTTGTGGACTGCATTACTATGGCAATTGAACTAATTTGTATGAAAAAATTGAAGCAACAGTTACAGGTAGAAGTTGATACTGCTTTTTTATATACTGCTATGGCAGCTAGGGAACGAGACGATGTGTTAAAAAAAGTGTTACTTGCACTGGCCAAAATAGAACAGGGACATGCAAAGCATATGTTAGTTCGCATACAAGAAGTCACACCAATGTATGAGTATCCTCAGCCCAGTCTGCGTGCCAAAATCCAGCTGCGTCTCGGTAAGGTTTTTGGATATGATCATATCATCGGAATGTTGTCGGGTACCGAACGACAAATGGCGCGTATAGCAGTGCAAAAAAAGCTGAAAGCCGGAGAACAGCTCTCGGGTTTTGAACATAATCATTTACGCATCATCGAAGCGGTAAGTAAGAACAAAGATCATATGATATCAGGTGGGTTGTTATCAAAATTTGAAGGACGTCATAAATCTGTCGGGGGTAATGCGGTACGAGCGGCGGTATTGGGGGCTAATGATGGTTTGGTATCCAATATGAGTCTGGTTATGGGTGTGGCCGGTGCAGCAGCGCAAAGTTCTACAATATTACTAACAGGTCTTGCAGGTTTGTTAGCAGGAGCTATATCGATGTCATTAGGAGAGTGGTTATCGGTACAAAGTTCGAGAGAACTTTATCAACGACAAATAGCATTGGAAGCTGAAGAGTTGGAAGCTGCGCCCGAAGAAGAGAAGCAAGAATTGGTGTTACTTTACCAAGCTAAGGGAATGGATGAGGAATCCGCGCAATCCCTGGCAGATAAAATATTCGAGAATAAAGATACTGCATTAGATGCTTTAATTGTTGAAGAGCTTGGTATTGATAAAGAAGAATTAGGAGGATCCGCTTGGGAAGCCGCACTCGTATCTTTTTTTCTTTTTGCTATTGGCGCTATTTTACCGGTAATACCCTATTTTTTTACTTCAGATCGTTTGGCACTTTGGTGGAGTCTGGGATGCAGTGTTTTTGGACTCTTTGTAATAGGGGCTTCGATTACCTTATTTACGGGTAAATCTTTGGGTTTCTCCGGCTTTAGACAAGTTCTTTTCGGCTTGGTCGCAGCGGCTGTGACCTATGGGGTTGGTACCTTAATAGGCGTTACGATTACAGGGTAGATTTCTATCTGATTTCGAATCTTTCAAAATGTTTAGGCGTACCTTCAGTATGATCAATTCGAGCGACATTCGCTAACTCTGGACCAGTAGCGCACCAGGTCAGTAGCTCTTCAAGTTGTTCTTTAGACCCTTCGGCCTCGATGTAGACTGATCCGTTTGATTGATTTTTCACATAACCTTTCAGCCCCAAAGCAGTAGCTTTTTCTTGTGTATGTTTGCGATACCAAACACCTTGTACTTTTCCGGAAACGGTAATAGAATAATGCATAATATATAATTAGGATAACACAAAATAACATAAAACCTTTTCAAATGTTTCTAATTCTGTGTTAATCTAATTCATTGAAATAAATTTAAAGTTAGGTTCCTGATAATTGTCATATGAAATGTCGGCTACTCTATGTAATTTTTCAAGGATTATTAATTTAACTAAATTCATATGAAAGCGCTAGAATGTACATTGAAGGAGATCCTAGAACTTACCACAAAAATCGAGTATGAGTATCCCGAATTATATCCATTTTTAGATGAAAATCCTCAGGTGATACCTAAACATCGTACTATAGAGCAGGATGATTTTAATGAATATCTAAACGGGCTCAAAGATTTGTTAGATCGATATGTCATGTCCAAAGGGAAACTCAGTGGATTGGAGCGGCAAAATTGAGGGTCAAGACGTAATATTTCATAAAATCTTTTACAATGTTGGGGATAAATGGAGAAATCTTTAAACCTATACCAAAAGGGTGCTAAAGAATGCTAATTCTAGGAAGAGTCTGCAAGAAAAAAGGTAGTTTAAACAAAAAAAATATATGGAGACAATGAGTAAAGCAAAGAACGTTGAAGCACAAGAAAAATTTGGCGAAGCGGTAAATACGGGAAACCTGGAATTGATTCGTGACGTTGTTGCAGAAAATATAAAAGATCATGATCCAGCACCAGATCAAGGACCGGGTCCGCAAGGATTTATAGACTTTTTCAGTGGTATGCGAACTTCGTTTCCTGACTTTGAAGTTGAGGTAGATCATATGGTGACAGATGAAGATAATGTGAGCTTTGCGTATACTGCCAAGGGTACTCATAAAGGAAATTTTATGGGATATGAGCCTACCGGGAAATCCTTTGAAGTTCGCGGAATGCAAATTGGACGATTTGAAAATGGAAAACTTGCCGAACGCTGGGGAAGTACCAATCAGTGGGGTATTTTACAACAACTTGGTTTAGTTGAAGGTTCCAATTAAACCGAGCATACATACGACTTAAAAAAGCACGCGATATTTTATATATCGCGTGCTTTTTGGTTTAATTAGAGTACTTTATAGGCAAAAGCTATACTAATTTACTGGCTAATAGATTGTTGTGTAAACAGTTTTTAGGATGCGATTTCAATAGATAATCGGACACTTTATTTTTGACAAATAATCAAAGGTTGTTAGAATTGGTTTCGCTACTGCCTTTTTGATTCAAAAGTGCCCGATATCTCTCACTACTGAGGTTACAAAACACACACACAACTTCTTTTCTACTATCAAATACGTTAAAAAAGCTTTTATGGGTATACATTAGGTTTTAAAAGTTTCAGATCTTGTTTATGTATTTAATAAACGGCTATATCAAAATCGTTTATATAATTAAAGTTGGTTAAAGTAAATTTTTCATAAAAAACGACTAAATCAATGTGCAAGGGGGCAAAATAATTTTATAGAGAAAAATTAACGGAATAGCTTTGTTAATCGCAAGAATGAACGTAGGTGTATTTTACGAACAAATAACTTTAATTTTCCCTTACAGTTTTAGAGATTATTTGATATCCCCTTAAGCATCAACTGTTAATCATCTGGATAAAACTAAATTAAAATTGACCAAAGAACCCTGAATATGTACGTATTTATCTACGTAACAGTACGTAGTTTTGTACGTATTTGTTTAAAATGAGCAGTTTTTGGTATAAGAAAGTTACCTGTCGATAAATCATCGCTTAAGGTAATACTAAGAGGTCAAGCGCTGTTTTTACTGAATTTTTTGTAAAATTCTTTTCTGTTTGTAGCTCCCGTTTTTTTGAAAATATTGGAGGCATGCTTAGAAACGGTTCTCTCTGCAATAAAAAAATTATTAGCGATGGTTTTGTAGGTCTTTTCTTCTAAAATAGAAACAGATATATCAATTTCTCGAGGAGTCAGCTTGTAATTGGCAAGCGAGGAAAATTTAATGTCGTTTTTTTCATTGCGAACCCTTGAAGTTATAAACTTGTACTTTTCTTTGATTGAATGGATGTATCGATCAATCTCAATCGCAAGGAGCGCATAAAAGGAAACATTCATTATCGTAAAAGTAAGCCACTGATAATCGCCTAATATTGTCATAATAGGTAATAAGGTTACACCGCCTATGCTAAGTATAGCGAGATCCTTGCGACGACGAATGTATGGACAAGATTCTCTTGACGCTTTCACTTTTTTATAGAAAAGCGAGAAGAAGTATAGGGCTATAAACGCTAATGGGGCGCTAAATGAAAATCTTGCAAAAGCTAAGGAGTTGGTTATAGCATATGGTAATATGAACATCACGGCAAATAAGAGGGTAAGCCATATAGACATATTTTTAATTCGAAACATGAAAATATTGATACGCAAATCATATTCTTTGTAAATAAAATAGATAGTGTAAACGCATAGGGTAATGGCTACACTATACGAAATGATATATTGTAAGAGAAGCAAGTCAGTGAAATTTTTTAAGGGAAGAAAGCCTCCGCTTGCATTGTATAAAATAAATAAGGTTCCGAGAATCAAAAACCTATCTAGCTTGTAGGATTTAAGAGCAACAGATCTAATAAAAACGAATAAAACGATAAATAGATCTATGAGTAAATAGAAAAAAGTTGTCCAATGTATTGAAGTATCAAACATATCAATTAACCTTTAAGCGTTTGAAATTTATTTTCATCCAAATTTTTATATACATCATACCACTCAAAGACTTTTCCATTCATTGCAATAAATACTCCTTGAGTCAAATACAGTAAGGATGAAATAGCAAATCCCAAATTAAAAGAAGCGTCTGTCCTCTTGTCAAATCCCAAAATAAAGGATCCTACCAGGACTATAGTTTTATTAATTTTTAAGTTGCCCAGATACTCGGCAGTTTCTTGCATGCTAAAAGTGCCATGGGTAATTAATATTTTATCATATGGAGAATTTTGGACCACTTGTGCGAGCAACTCTCTATCTTCATCTTTTATCAACCGACTGTCTTTGCTGAATACTTCTTCCATCACATATTCAAAAGCTACGTTTGCAGTTTCAAAAAAAGAATCAATTTGTACACTATTCTCTTTATTCAAATTTTGATTATTCTCATAATCCAATCCTGCTATGGTGCCTCCTGTGGTAAGTATATGTATCATGACCAGTAGCTATATAGTTAAAAATCTCCCTTAGAAAAACACGCTCTTTTAGTAATTGCTCCTTTGTAAAGTTGTCGGCGTACTGTGGGCATAGTTTACGCTTATAGACCTTTTAAGTAGATATAAAATCTAAATGAAATCAATATCTTTTCAATCTAAAATCAGCAGAATTACTAAGTTGATGTCTTACAAACATAAAATTAAAATTTTAATAATCAAATGGTTGTCCTGTAATTCAACAAAGTAGTTTGGGTGTACAAGGCATTGACCACAGTGTTAGAATTAAAAAATTTAAAACTTTACTAAGGGTAAGTAGGTATGAATTGTTTTAGTTATTTAAAACTTCATAGTGTCATCTTCTATTTTTTAATGATTACTTATAAATATAAAATGAGCACTTTAATAGGTTCTTTTGAGCGATAACTTTTTGTTGATTTTTTCATGACCTCGGCAAGGATCGAATGGCTTTTAAAGGTCCGTGGACATTTAATAATAAGAGGCCAGATGGTGCGTTGGTAATCCTGATAGGATAAACTATATGTATTGCCTTTCAAGATTATGCAGAATTTTTCGTTCCAAAGCTTCAAACTTGCGTTTGGCTTTTTTATAAAATAATGAACCACGTCTTTTGGACGTGGTTTCTTGAGTGATGTGACCTCGGCAGGGTTATTTCATGATCCTGCAAAGCTCCGCTTTGAAAATCAACAAAAGAAACCTACGCTTTACCCCAAAAAAAGCAAGCTCTTTTTTTTGAACTTGCTTACTTTCAACTTTTTGTTGATTTATTCGTGACCTCGGCAGGATTATTTCATGATGCTGATAAAATTCCCTGCTGCAATTAAGAAACCACACAGCTATCGCTGCTAGTCCATTAGTTTATTCCAAAGCTTCAAACTCACGTTTGGCTTTTTTATAAAATAAAGAACCACGTCTTTTGGACGTGGTTTCTTGAATGATGTGACCTCGGCAGGATTCAAACCTGCAACCTCCACAGCCGTAATGTGGTGCACTATTCAGTTATGCTACGAGGCCTTTTTGCGGGTGCAAATATAACTGTTTTTATAAAGTAACCAAAGGAATTTAATTAATTTTTGTAATTAAAAATAGAGCCCCTCACCATTATTCTCTGGTTCAAATGAAAGATAACGGATAAGTGACTCTATAGTAGGAATTTAATTTACGCTATTACTTAACGCTTTGAAGAAGGTTTTGAGAGCATTTTTTTAGCTAATTCTGCTCCGATTAGGTTTTGCAACAGATTTCCTTGCTCGCCTTGCTTACCTCCCGATTCAAAATAAATTTGTGGTAATCTTAAATCTTTTAGTTCTCGGGCGACATTAACTGAGGTTTTGTATTCCCATTCAGCACGTTCTTGTGGTGTAAGTCCTGCAGTAACAAGTTTTGCGTTTTCATAGGATTGCGCGTCAGCCATTGTTTTTTGTGTTTTAGCTTTAAACTGCGCAACTTCATATTTTTTCCGCTCTTCTATAAGATTAAATTCGGCTACCTTGGCACGTGTCTCTGCTTCGATGGTTTTTTGAATTTGTTGCTTTTCTAATTTGGCTCGCTCTGTAGCTTTTTCAGCTTCTCCTTTAGCAGTTTCTTTTTGAGCTCGATAGAATTCTCGTTCTGCCTGTTGTTTCTCCAACTGTGTTTGTGCAACTTCTTCTTTTTGAAGCTGTAGACGTTTATCGAAGGTAGATTCCCAATCAATTTCGGTAACCACAGCCTGAATTACAGTTAGTCCGTAGGATTTTAATGAATTCCCTCTTTCTCGTACTGGCTCACCATTGATTTTTTTGATTCTAAAGCGTTTTTGCTTAGACTCTTTATTATTAGTGATTGTACGTATAGTCATACTGTCCCCGATAGTCTCCACACTTTCATTAGTAATATACTCTTCGAGTACATACATTCCATTCTCTAATTGATCTTTAAAATATCGGTCAAAATCAGAAGCTTGTCCTGAAATATAGTCCTGGGCATCCATCAATTTACAGGTGTTTTTGATAGATTGATCAATGTTTGGTATAATTCGGGATCGAATAAGGTTTCTTTCAGTCTTATTACGATCGGCCACCGATAAAAATTGATCCTCATCAACAGTATTGATACTAATAACTACAGAGGTAGCAATCCTAGCTTTAACAGCATCACTGAAAGCCCAATATTTTGCTTTGTCTACATTGGCGTATTGACTTTGTTCTCCAAGATCACCTTCACTATCAGGGATTACATATTTTATTGGTAATTCGAACTGAATAGGGATGAGACGTCCCCACATCTTCGTATGAATTCCTTGTCTGAAAACCGCTTTTTGACTACCCCAAGGGTATTGCACCGCATACGCAGTACCAGGTTCGGCGTAGAACAATAATCCTGAAAGTACACTTAATACAAACCCGAACGCAATGAGTTGTAAACTTCTGGTTTTAGTAAACCAAGCAAGTGCTTTAGAACTGTTGAAAAAAGGAGTAATTACGAGACTTATGACTCCTATAATTAAAATTAAGATTCCGAAAAATGTTAGCATAGATAATGTTTAATTGGTTAGGTATTATTTTTTAATTGTTAGTATGTATCGGTTAGTTTTTACATGATTTCTCTATTTTTACTAGTTGTTTTCTCAATATATAAGCAAGATTCTTGTTAACAAAATTTTTAGAAAGCTTTTTATGAAACTCATTTTGTATTTATAAGTAAATTAATGATTATCGTTTCGTACTTTTTGCCTTGTGCTTGTTTAAAGTTATAAATTGTAGCTTATAGAGTAATTTTGGCATTGTATTGAAAGTTTTCAAGGAGTTTTATAGCTTGCTTTTAAATTATGTAGAGAGATTTCATTAAAAATTGTTTCCATTTTATATAATTCGTTATTTTGCCAGATGGATTTGAAAAAATATATCAGAGATATTTCTGATTTTCCAAAAGAAGGGGTAGTATTTAAAGATATTACACCGCTTTTAGGAAATGCAGAAGCTTTAAAAGTTTGTGTGGATCGTCTACAGGCCTTGTATAATTCAGGGCAAAAGGTGGATAAAGTAATTGGAATCGAAGCTCGCGGGTTTATTTTGGGAGGGATGTTGGCAGAACGCTTCAACGCAGGTTTTATACCCGTCCGTAAAAAAGGAAAGTTACCATATAAGGTGAAAAGCAAAGCCTACAGTTTGGAGTACGGCGCAGATGAGTTAGAAATCCATGAAGATGCCATACAGCCTGGAGATCGCGTGCTGATTCATGATGATGTTTTAGCAACGGGGGGTACTGCAAAAGCAGTGTGTGAACTAGTTGAAGAACTTGGAGGTGTAGTGGTGCAATGTAATTTTATTATAGAATTAGATTTTTTAAATGGAAGAGAGCAATTAAAGAAACCCGTTGCGTCTTTATTTAATTTTTAATATATAAAAAAAACGCCTTCAAAGCTTTTTCATTGAAGGCGTTATAAAGCAGGTTATGCATTTATCATTTTTTTGTGGTTGCGATGATTGCTCCGTCATTCGCTTTTTCTCCATATAAACTTTTGGCGGTCTCTGGTTTTAGAAAATCAACCGTATCTAATTTATCGTCTTTTGCTAACTTGTCTAAAGTTTCAAAATTTTCTTCTTTTCCATCGATTATGATGAGTTTATCAACTCCCGGCTTATCTATAAAATGATAGCGTTGTTTACCTTGAAACGGTGAGAGTGCTTGCCCGTTAAAGCTAAAATTACCATGGTCATCTTCATCAAAATCAAACGAAAATGAATTCATAATCTGATCTTTTAACTCTTGCAGGTTTATTCCGCCTTTAAAAAATAAGGAATCCGCCTCACGGTCAAAATCAAAATTGAATGCAAAACCATGATTTTGCATTAGACTATCAATATCAATATGTGGATGTTTGAAAGGGCTATTGTTTTTCCAAGTGGTTGTCTTCAAGCTATCTTGATTGCTTATAAATAAGCCACCCGATTTGTAACCCAGCTCGATAGGGGTTATAGGAACATTGGAGGAAGAAGTATAATTGGTTTTTGAGTTGCCTTTCTTTAAAATGATTGAAAGACCTGTTATTTCTTTTTGATCATTATGGGTTACATTCTTAACAAATAGTTCGATACCATTATCGGCAAAGAAAGCTTTGAGGTCATTAAGTTCTTCTTCAGTAGTGTCTTTGTTAATTACGGCAGTTACCTCATTGTTCTCAAAAGTTTGCCAAAAACTATTATTTTTTTCTACAACAGTAAACGCTGATAAGGAGAGCATACCTAGTACGCAAGCTCCTGCAAGTAGCCATCGTTTCATATCAATAGTGTTATTTGAATTAATAAGTTTCTAAAATCAATAAAAAGACGATTTATAATCAGAAATGTTGCAAATAATGGATGGTAATATGTTACAAAGCTCGTTTAGTAACAAAGAGTTTCCATCCAAAAAGTAGCATTTGAAATTTAGACGCTTTGGATAAATCCAATTGTTTTTTGCTAAAACTTGGTAAAACTAATTTGTTGAGACGGGCCAAAAATTGGTAAAATTGTTTTTTCATAATGCAAAATTAGTAAACATTTATGTTATAGTAAGATACCTTGATGGTGTAAATAAATGATAAAATGAAAACAACTACTTTAAATAGACTTATTATCTTCGCTGTCAAAATTCATTAAACATGTTCTTAAATATACTTTATCTTTTTATCGGACTGGCATTATTAGTTGTAGGAGGGGAATTTTTGGTGCGATCTTCGGTTGCTTTATCTTTTCGACTTAAATTATCGCGTATGGTAATTGGTCTTACCGTAGTTTCATTTGCAACGTCAGCACCAGAATTGTTGGTAAGTTTACAAGCAGCGTTGGATGGATTGTCCGATATTTCTTTAGGTAATGTAGTGGGTTCTAACATAGCAAATATAGGACTGGTATTAGGAATTACTGCTTTGATAGGACCCTTAGCAATTGATAAGGACTTTTATAAGCTCAATTGGCCTGTAATGGTTGTGTTATCATTTGTTCTCTATCTTTTTCTTAACAATGATGATGTATTGTCCACCACAGAAGGTGCTATTTTACTTCTATCGTTATGTGTGTATCTGTTTATATTAATTCGGAATGCTAGAAAATTCTCGACAACAGTTACCGATGAAGTTGATGATACGCTACAACAAACATCTAATTTTAAAATAGGTATTTGGTTATTGATTGGTGGAGCTGCACTCTTTTTTGGTTCGGAATTATTAGTCAATGGTGCCGAGGCTATTGCTATTGTGATGGGTGTGTCTGAAGGGGTTATTGCAGTTACACTTATAGCAGTGGGTACGAGTGTTCCCGAATTAGCAGCTTCAGTAATTGCAGCATTGAAACAAGAAAAAGCAATTTCCTTGGGCAATTTGATTGGTTCAAACATCTTTAATATTGCATCTGTATTAGGAATAACAGCAATTGTGCAGCCCATTGCTATCAAGGATGAAACTTTAATGGATACCAATATATTTTGGATGTTAGGCTTTGCTATAATCTTATTACCGCTGGCTTTTATACCAAAACGTATGGAGCTGGGAAGAATCAAAGGGCTTTTTATATTTGGAGCATACTGCGTATTTATAGCATTAGTTTTTGTGAAGTAAGCTTTCATTATTTGAAAATAACAAGCCTGAACATCTCGATGCTCAGGTTTTTTTTGTTTTAGTATAAAGAACTCTTTTATTTTTTGTCACAGGAACTGGAAATGACGGTAGTTTCTAAACAGCGTTAATGTTTATTTAACATAAATTATAAATAGATTATGTTTTTTGATTAACCTCATTGATTTTATAAGGGTTGGTTTCTGTTTAAGAGTGTTTTTCAAGGGTTGTGCCCCTATTTTTTCAGGGGGTTAAGATTTATTTAATACTTAGAAAAAATAAATCACTATATTTGTACCGAAATAATAACAACTAAAAACTCTTATGTCAACACTTAGGTTCCGTGCTTTACAAGAAGCATTAAGTCGTAAAAACGTAACAATTAAAGAAATTGATCGTAGATCGGTTTTATTCGGAGAAAACGTTTTTAATCAAGAAACGATGCAACAATGTTTAACAGATGACGCTTACGAAAGTGTGATGAACGCTATAAACAGCGGCACTAAAATGGATCGTAAGATTGCTGATCAGATAGCTTCAGCTATGAAAGACTGGGCCTTGTCAAAAGGAGTTACGCATTATACACACTGGTTTCAGCCATTAACCGGAGCTACAGCCGAGAAGCATGATGCCTTTTTTGAAACTATTGGAGATGGGAAAGCGATAGAAAGATTTGGTGGCGGACAACTAGTTCAACAAGAGCCTGATGCCTCATCATTTCCTAATGGAGGAATAAGAAATACATTCGAAGCACGTGGGTACACTGCATGGGACCCAACATCTCCTGCCTTTATTTATGGTACTACTTTATGTATCCCTACAGTATTTGTATCTTATACAGGAGAAGCTTTAGATTATAAAACACCATTACTGCGAGCTTTACAGTCGGTTGATCAAGCCGCGACAGCAGTAGCAAAATATTTTGATAAAAATGTAAAGAAGGTAAATGCCTCTTTGGGATGGGAACAGGAATATTTTCTTATAGACAGTGCCTTGTTTAATACCAGACCGGACTTGGTGATGACAGGGCGTACCTTATTAGGGCATTCTCCGGCAAAAGGACAACAATTAGATGATCATTATTTTGGTAGCATTCCATTACGTGCTTTAAATTTTATGATGGATCTTGAAATTGAATGTATGCGTTTGGGTATTCCTGTCAAAACGCGTCACAATGAAGTAGCACCTAATCAATTTGAGTTAGCACCTATTTTTGAAGAATCCAATTTAGCAGTAGACCACAATTCACTACTTATGGATGTGATGGATAAAGTTGGAGCACGTCATGATTTTAAAGTGTTATTTCATGAAAAACCTTTCGCAGGTGTAAACGGTTCTGGAAAACATAACAATTGGTCGCTTAGTACTAATACGGGAGTGAATTTATTGGGCCCGGGTAAAACACCGATGAGCAACTTACAATTCTTGACCTTTTTTATAAATACAATCAAAGCAATTAATGATAATGAGGAGTTGATGCGTGCGGGGATTGCATCAGCCAGTAATGATCATCGATTAGGAGCCAATGAAGCTCCACCGGCAATTATCTCTGTATTTATAGGAGAGCAGCTGACGGCTGTTCTAAAAGAGTTGGAAAGTGTAACTAACGGAAAGCTCTCACCAAAGGAAAAGACAGATTTAAAATTAAATGTTGTAGGTAAAATTCCTGAGATTTTATTAGATAACACAGACCGTAATCGTACTTCGCCTTTTGCGTTTACCGGTAATAAGTTCGAATATAGAGCGGTGGGATCAAAAGCGAATTGTGCAAATCCTATGACGATCTTAAATACAATTGTTGCTAAGCAGTTACGTAATTTTAAGAAAGAAGTAGATGCATTGATTGATACAAAAGAACTGAAAAAGGACGAAGCTATCTTTAATGTATTGCGAGAGTATATCAAACAATCAAAGAATATTTTGTTTGAAGGTAATGGATATGGTGATGCTTGGGAACAAGAAGCAGCAAAGAGAGGATTGAGTAATAACAAAACCACTCCGGTTGCTTTAAAAGCAAAAATTTCAGAGAAATCTTTAGCACTGTTTGAAGAGATGGGGGTTATGAACCGCATTGAATCTGAAGCGCGTTACGAAATTGAAATGGAAGAGTACGTAATGCGTATACAAATTGAAGGACGCGTTCTTGGCGATATTGCACGTAATCACGTAATTCCGACAGCAGTCAAATATCAGAATACGTTGATTAGTAACGTTTCAGGTCTAAAAAGATTGTACGGAGACGATTTTAAAATGCATGCCAAAGAGCAGATGGAGATTATAGAAGAAATATCAAGGCATATAAGTCAAATCAATTCAAAAGTGAGTGATATGACCAATGCCCGTAAGGATGCTAACAACTTAACTGACTCCGAAGAAATGGCGTATGCATATTGCGATAAAGTCAAGCCATTATTTGATGATATTAGGTACAGTTGTGATAAATTAGAGTTGTTAGTGGATGATGAATTATGGCCGTTAACAAAGTACAGAGAGTTACTTTTTACAAGATAAGTAAGAAATAACGTATTATAATTTTAACAAAATGTTTAAAAAAGCCATGGAACTGAGTTCTATGGCTTTTTTTGTAGTGTTTCATCGAAATGTCATAATATTTTGAATCCTAGGCAATTAATTTTACTAAATTTACAAGAGTCAATAGTTGCAACGATTGATAATACCCCTAGTCCCTTACACTATTTTTTGAGTTAACGATAATTATCGGAGCACGAAGTGTGCGGATAAGTATGATGCATATGTTTTTAAAAATGGCAATAATTGTATTATCAATTTAAAACATTTCACACATGAAAAAAATGATTTTTGGCTTAGCAGCCCTTTTATTTTCAACCACAATAATGGTTGCGCAATCTAATACTAGTAATATTTTACAGACTGGAACTTCAAACACCGCAAGTGTTGATCAGGACGGGTTAGAAAACGATGCCCTGACGACTCAAGATGGTATGTCTAATAACGCAGAAACAATTCAAGGTAGTGAGGCGTTTGCTTCAAGAAATGGAGTTGTTGTCCAGTCACAAACAGGTAACAAAAACAATGCATTTGCACAACACGAAGAAGATCGTAATGAAATTTATCAAGTGCAGGTAGGTGATGGTAACTCAGCTTCCGCGACGCAAAATTTATTGAATTTTGGAGGAGATAATTATGCGGATCAGTCTCAGGAGGGTGATCGTAATACCGCATTGATCTCTCAAGAAGGAAATGGCTTTTTTGGAGATGGAGTAGGTAATGTTGCTTTTCAAATTCAAGTTGGTGAAATGAATACTGCTACTACCGGACAAAACGGCGAAGATAACTTTAGTGGAATACTGCAAGAAGGTAGCGATAATGTAGCTACGATGGCTCAGGTTGGAAATGAAAACTATGCTGAGCAACTTCAAATAGGAGAAGCTAATATGGCTGCCGGCGAGCAATGGGGTACAGGTAATACACTCCTTCAATACCAAGAAGGCAGTGGTAATATGGCAACTTCATTGCAGGGAAGTTCCATCTTTGATTCTCGTAATGGTATTGTAGAACAAATACAATTGGGAGAAGAGAATACAGCCTTTGCTCAACATGAGGAGGATAATAATGAAATCTATCAAGTTCAGTTAGGGGATGGCAATAATGCATCAGCTACACAAAATCTAGCCTTCTTTGGTGGTGACAATGTCACTATGCAAGGACAGTTAGGGTCCAATAATGTTGCTGTAGCTTCTCAAGAAGGAGACTTTGGGATTTTTGGTGAAGACAACTTGGTAATGCAAGTTCAATTAGGTGAAGGAAACATGGCAACATCTTCTCAAAATGGAGCTGAAAATGTAAGTGATATTTGGCAAGAGGGTGTAGAAAATGTAGCTTCAGATACGCAATTTGGTATCGGCAATTCAACAATGGTTCGTCAGACCGGAGCTATGCATAACAGCACAATTCTTCAGGTAGGGACTAGTAATGCAGCAGTTGTAAACCAAGTAGGAGGTTTATAAATTAAATTTTTAGTAACACTGCACAAATTAAGTGCAGTGTTACTTTAATAATAAAATATAGAAATAATGAATAATCTCGGCATAGTAATGAGTTTACTCATGCTTACAACATTAGGGTATGCTCAAGATATAGACGCTGATCAAGTAAGATCAGATTTACAGGATTGGCAGCTGGATCAACAAGAAATATTTTCAGCTATTGACAGACCGTCAACTGAAATACAAGCAAATCTTAATAAATCGGTATTTATAAAACAGATAGGTGAGACCAACACTGCTTTTGTAGATGTTTTTTCAAACTCCTATGCAATAGAGGTAACACAATCCGGAGATTACAATGCAGTTGATATAAACGAATCTGCATTACAGATTTCAAAAAACATCATTCAAAATGGAGACAACAATACATATTTTGAAAATTCTTATACGATCGGTGAACATACAATGATTGATATCAACCAAGAGGGAAATAATCTATATTTTGAAAAATTTGGAAGTAATGCACTTGCCAATAAAATTAAACTAAAAATGACTGGGAATTCTAAAACCATAATACTCCGAAATTTTTAACTATGAGATGACTTTTAATATTTCAACCTATGAAACCTAAAGGAATACTCTTATTTGTGTTTTTATTGTCAATATCGATAAACGCTCAAAAAAAAATTTCAAATGACGTTGTAGCTAAAATCAAATTGGAGCAAATTGACGATATCATCACTATTCAAGCAACAGCAACAAACACCACAGAAGTTCTTAAAACTTTAAAATATACGCTCACTGTATTCAGAACTACTCCGTCAAATAATAAATCAAAAAACTCTCAAGAGGGAAGATTTACACTCGAAGCGAGCGAGTATAAAGAATTATCACAGACATCTATTAATAAGGAAGAGCGGGATCATTTAGTAATTATGCTTTTGATTAGTAGCGATCAAGGAATTATTGCTACAGATCGTTTAGAAATTAATGGAACCTCTAATGCAGAACAATCTAATAAAAACCCAAAAAACAACCCTAATGACGGAATTGAATTAAAAGGAATTGTAGTCGAGGAAACCAAGACGAAACCAGGAAAGGATTTTTACGACTTTTTTTATAGTACCTACTCTTTGAATCAAATTAATGGTAATAAAATAGTCAAGGTGGTAGAGAATTTAAGTTTTGGCCGTAGTACTATTATTAAGGTCACTATAGAAGATAATACCATCTTTGAATTTCTAGGAAAACCGGATTTAGAGTATCTGGAACAAATGTCAAACACCGCTGTGCGTAAGGTGTATCGTTATTTTCAAGACTTAAAAGAGCAGAAAGAAAATATTTTTCAATATTGAGAAAAACTATCTATAATAAACAAAATTCTTGTGTCATGAAAGCATTTATTTTAACAGGAGTCTTAACTCTACTGGGAGTGAAGTTTGGATTTACTCAAACGACAAACGAGATTGTAATTGATCAACAATCCACAAACAGTGCAATAACAGTCACACAGACTGGAGAAAATTTGTACGCTGGCGTAACCCAAGGTGGGTTGATTGATGGTGAGTTAGGGGATAATAATACAGCGATAATCCAGCAATTGGGTTCGGTAAACACCACAGAAATTTTACAGAGAGGAAATAATAATGAAAGCGAAATAAGCATAAATGCTTATAGCAGCCATACTACTATTTTACAAGAGGGATTTAATAATTTAGCGAAAAGTTCGAGTAGAGGAAATTATCTTATTAATTCTACGATCTCACAAATAGGTAATTTTAATACTAGTAATATTATTACGTATGGGGAAAATGAAATGATTGCTTCTATTCAACAACAGGGATACAACAATTTGGCTTCAATTAACGTAAGTTCTGAAATATGGGGGTTCTCTGATGCTCATCAAATTCAAATCGGAAATAATAATTCAATATCGTTATTTCAAAACGACATAATAACGGGATATTCATTACAGCACCAAGAGAGTTATACTGATTTGGGTAATGTGGCTATAGGAGTGATGCAGGGTAGACGTGTCAAGTTGGAACAGTTTCAAAAAGGTGATGGTAATTATGTTGAAAGCAACCAACATGGTTGGGGAGGAATTGTTTTTTCGGCTTATGCAAGTCAAGTTCAAACAGGTAATGATAACTCGGCAATAGCTTTTCAATTTGGAGAAGATATTAAAACAATTCAAACTCAAGAAGGAAATTCCAATAAAATTCAAGCGTATCAAGATATTGAACAGGGAGCCAGTAAGATAGTACAATCTCAAATTGGTGTTGGTAACGGGATGAACGTAATTCAAACAAATTTGTTTGGGTCTAAAGTGTCGCAAAACCAACAAGGAAACTTGAATAGTGCAATTGCCGATCAGGGGACAACTCGTTATTCTGAATCCCTAAACTTGAATCAGGAACAGATCGGTGATAGCAATATAAGTTATGCTAAGCAAGATGGGTATTATAGTGCATTTGAGCAAAAGCAGTTAGGAGATAATAACCGAATAAATTCATTGCAATCTGGCGATTCTCATACTTCAAAGATATATCAAGTAGGCGTGAAGAATACTATAGAAACTGAACAGGAGGATTATTCGAATATGTTGAGATCTAAGCAGGAAGGTGGTGGTCATTTAATAACAGTTACCCAAGGTGGTAATTATAACTTTGTAGAGCAAATACAGTTCGGTAATGACAATCAAATAAGTTCATTACAATTTGGGGAAGACAATAATTTACTAATGAATCAAGTAGGTGGAAATAATCGTATAAATGCAGAACAGGGCGGGCAATGGAATGTCGTGCAAGCTTTGCAGAGGGGAAATGGTCTTCATACAGAAGTAGTCCAAGCAGGATTCTTTAGCACCATTACCATTCAACAATCAAACTAAACTTTTGAAGAGTGTAATAACATTTTTTATAGAACGTATTTGATATAGACTTGTAAACTAATAGACTCACCTACCAACTTAAATATATAGTAACTTAAATCACACACTTATGAAAAACAACATTTTACTAGTCATGGGGCTTTCAAGTCTTCAATTTACAATTGCACAAACCACGAGCAATGAAATTGTAATAGATCAAAACTCAGAAAACAGTGTTATAACCGTGACACAGGTTGGTGAGGATTTATATGCAAATGTTACGCAAGTAGGCGAAACCCCCGAAGAGGAAGGAGAGAATAATACAGCAATTATTGATCAAACAGGAGGGTGGGGAACCGCATCTATTATCCAGCTCGGAGAGGATAATTATGCAAAAATCGATCAAAAAAATAATACCTATAATATTTATGAGAGTTTCGCTCGCATTACCCAAGAAGGAGAGTTAAACACAGCAGATATTTTTTCGAGAGGTGAAAGCGTTACGGCAGAGATAATTCAAATAGGAGATAACAATGATGCAACCATCTTTCAGAATGGGATTTTTGATGACATTGCTAAGATTACTCAAACTGGTAACCTGAATACAGCAGAAATTTTACTCGATGGTTTTGACTATTTGAGCACTAATTACTCGGTACAAATACAGGTGGGAGATAGAAATATAACTTCGATATCAATGGATGCTTCAAGTTTCGGCAATTATTCCTATCAATATCAAGAAAGTATTGAAGGGGATGGCAACACGGCTGTAGCCACACAATCATCTCGTTTTAATAGAGTAGAACAACGACAAATCGGAGATAGAAATATAGCAACTTCTACGCAAAGAAGAGTTCGTATGAATAGTACTGCAGATCCGGGAGAACCCGAACTTTTAGTTAAACAAAAGCAAACAGGGTTAGACAATGAAGCCACAGGCTATCAATTTGGTGAAAGTAGCGTAATAGAACAAATTCAAATAGGTAATAGCAACATAGCAATCACTTCTCAAGGTACCGATATTCAAGAATCCCACGTTAGCACCACCTTTCAGCAACAAACAGGTAATTATAATCAAGTCTCATCCAAGCAAATTATGCCAGTAAATGATTTGTACCCAGGTAAGGTTCGACAAATTCAAATTGGTGATAATAATCAAATTTCGTCTATTCAAACGCGTGGTTCCAATGCTACGATCTCACAAGAAGGAAATAAAAATATTGCAACTAGTTCGCAGAACGGATTTACTGCTGGATCTATAACAATAACTCAAAATAGTTTGCATAGTTGTTCTGGTAATGAGGCAACAGCAGTACAAACCGGTAATGATCAATTTAAGTGGTACAATAGCTCTATAGTTCAAAATCAAGAAGAAAATCAAAATGTAGTCACTGCAACTCAGGACAATGCCGAATATAGTAGTTTAAGTCAATCGCAAATAGGAATCCTCAATCAAGCTACGGCATTACAAATGGGTTATGAGAATAGCCTGACTCAAATTCAGCAAGGAGATTCGAATGTTTTGCTTTCTACACAGTCTGGAGAAGGAAATATTACAGTAGCACGTCAATTTGGAGATATGAATACGATGGAAACTACTCAAACCGGAATGTATAACTCTTTAAAATATACACAACAAGGTTCAGGGCTTGAGGCTACAATTACGCAGAGTGGTGATATGGGGAGTATCAATATAACTCAAACCAATTAATGAGGTGTAATTACAGAGCCTAATTATATTCAACTAGACTAAGTCTGGTGATTAATATCGCCAGACTTACTTCTAAAAATTAAAAATCGTGAAGAGAATTTTATTATGTATTTTATGTATACCCGCGTTTTCTGTGTTACAAGCACAGGAACTTGTGTACAAACCTAAAAATCCGGCATTTGGAGGGGATACATTCAACTACCAATGGCTGTTGAGCTCGGCCGAATCGCAGAATAAATTTACCGAAGAAACCAGTTCCGGGAGAGATCAACGATCCGATTTAGAGCGATTTACCGAAAGCCTTAATAATCAATTGTTGAGTCAAATTTCAAGAACTTTATTTACAGAGCAATTTGGAAATGAAGGGTTGCAAGAAGGGACCTATACCTTCGGAACTTTGTTTATTGAAATTTTTCCTTCAGGAGAGGGACTGGTCATCAACATACTCGATACGAGTACAGGAGACCAATCTCAAGTAGTAATACCTAACTAATCATTAATGAATTCAAAATTTTACACAGTAACGTTTATAATTTCACTTTCTATCTCGTTATCCAGTTGCGGAACCTATTTTAATCAGCCACTTACAATAGAAGAAGCTCGCATTGGAGAAGATACGGAATTATCGGAAGAGTTGCGTAATTTTCCTTTACCCCAAGAGCCCGTAGTGGTTGGCGTATATAAATTTCGCGATCAAACAGGTCAATATAAACCTACAGAAAATGGAAGTACCTTTAGTACTGCAGTTACACAAGGTGCAACCACAATTTTAATTAAAGCTCTTGAAGATTCAAAATGGTTCGTGCCGATCGAAAGAGAGAATTTAAGCAACCTTCTGAACGAGCGTAATATTATTCGTTCCACCAGAAAAGAATATCAAAAAACTCAAAATACGGATCAACCACAGTTACCACCGTTACTTTATGCAGGCATTATTCTTGAAGGCGGTATCGTTTCTTATGATTCAAACATCATTACCGGTGGGTTAGGAGCGCGATACTTTGGTATTGGTGGCTCTACACAATACCGTCAAGACCGAATTACAATATATTTGCGTGCTGTATCAACGTCAAGCGGAAAAATTCTTAAAACGGTCTATGTATCTAAAACGATATTATCTCAGGCCCTGGATGCCAGTTTTTTTAGGTATGTGAAATTTAAAAGACTCTTAGAAGCCGAAACTGGTATCACAAAGAACGAGCCTGCACAACTTGCAGTCACCGAAGCCATTGAAAAAGCGGTCGCTTCTTTAATTGTTGAAGGTATTGAAGATAACTTATGGGCGCCAACTGCCGAGCCGGAAGAAGTTGAACAATTGCTGTTTAACTACAAAACCGAAAAATTTAAGGCACAAAACACCAATCTGTATGATCGATATATGAGAGATCGACGTAACAAACATGCTTTTTTTATTCAAGGGGGAACCTCCCTTATTAGCGGAGACTATGGTAATTCAGAGCTTTCATATAACGGCGGACTCGGAATGAAATGGTTTTTTAATCCATACGTGAACCTTGCAGCATCTATAAGTAAGTTTGAACTCAAAAATGATCCTTCTTTTGTAAATGGGTTTAATGCTTTTCAGCTCAATAGTGAGTTTATTCTGCTGCCACAAGAAAAGTTTACGCCCCTTCTGTTTGGTGGTGCCGGCGTTGTGAACGCAGACAGTTTTGATAAAACCTTATTTCAATTACAATATGGGGGAGGTGTTGAATATTTAATGAAGGACACCTTTGGCATTAGTCTCAGCGGAACACATAATGTTGTCATGAGCGATAAATTAGATGATGTCGTTCAGGGAAAACGGGATGATCAGTATTTTAATTTTGTGGTAGGACTTAATTGGTATTTTGGTAAAACCAAAAGAATAGTTATGCAGAATTAACAAGGATCAACTCTCAAAGCAAATAAATAAAGATTAAAATAAAAATTTACGTTCCAGTAAATATTCAATAAATAAGATATATGAAAATATTCTATTCAATACTAGTATGCATCACACTATATAGCATTATGTCCTGTAGTGAAGATACAATTGAACTTGAAGGTTTAGGTGCAGTAAAAGGAAAAGTAGTTGCGGTAAATACGAATGAACCTCTAGAAAATGTAAAGATTTCAACCAACCCATCTACTAGTACAGTCTTTTCTGATAAAGACGGGAATTATGTCATAGAAAACATACCGACAGGGGATTATTCAATCTCTGCACAACGAGAAGGTTTGTTGGCAGAATTTGAGGCTATTTCGGTATTAACTGACAAAACCCTCGAAGTAGTATTTGAAATGGATGTCGAGACTGCCGCGAATCGTCCACCCAATGCGGCAAAATTGGTAACACCTCCGGATAATGCTACAGATCAACCGGTCGAGGTACAATTGATTTGGTCTGGGAGTGATCCGGACAAAGAAGATGTCTTAGAATATACACTTAGTTTACGAAACGATCAAAATGATACCGTAGCGTATTTTGAAGAAATCAAAGATACTACCTACACTGTTACGGGGTTGATATATGGAGCCAAATATTTTTGGCAGGTGACGACTACAGATGCTATTAATGATCCTGTCAATAGTGAAACATTTGCATTCACAATCGCAACAGCATCCAATAACAGAATAGTGTTTAGTCGTCTCGTTGAAGGCAATAGTGTGATATATTCTGTCGATGAAGCAGGGGAGAATCCGATACGCTTAACCTCACTTTCAAAAAATAGCTTTCGACCAAGAAGAAATGTACAAAATGGTAAAATAGCGTATTTACAATCTGTCGGATCTCAAGTACATTTATTTACCATGAGTCTGGATGGATCTAATCAAAAGCAAATTACCTCACAGGTACCGGTAGTAGGTTTCAATTTGGAAGAAGTTGATTTTTCCTGGGATCAAAATGGGGCCAAACTTTTATATCCTAATCAGGACAAGTTGTACGAAATTAATAATGATGGTAGTGGATTAGCTGAGCGGTTTCAAACAACCAACGGGAATGTAATTACAGAAATTGATGTTTATGAGGCAGGTGATATAACGGCGCTTAAAACTAATAACCTGGAAGGGTATAACGTCGAGATATTTACTATTGATGCATCCGGAACGGTTCTCACTACGGTAGTTTCTGGTGTTGCCGGTGCAGCCGGAGGAATTAATCTTTCTGTAGGTGGTAATTTGTTATTATTTAGTCGCGATGTTTCAGCGTTTGAAAGTAGCTCTTATCGACAGTTGGATACCAGATTATTCGTCTACAATTTTGCAGATAGCACCACAACTGATATTTCTTCGGACAAACCTGCAGGAACTAATGATTTGGATGCGCGCTTTTCGCCCAATGAGGTAAGTGTGATTCTTACAAATACCTCAAATGATGGATTATCTATGAAAAACATACAGACACTTGCAATACAAGGCGGATCAGCCCGAACATCAATAATTGAAAATGCATCCATGCCTGATTGGGAATAAGATAATTTATAATTCGGATTTCAGAATTCTTAAATTCGGTTATCTTTGTGGCTTAACACAACATTCATGAGTCAAGAAGTAAGCAAACGGTATGCCCAACGTGGTGTTTCTGCCGCCAAAGAAGATGTACACAATGCGATCAAAAATATTGATAAGGGTCTTTTTCCTAAAGCATTTTGTAAAATTGTTGAGGATCATTTAACCGGAGACGAAGCATATTGTTTAATTATGCATGCTGATGGTGCAGGAACAAAATCTTCCTTAGCCTATATGTATTGGAAAGAAACTGGCGATATTTCTGTTTGGAAAGGAATTGCCCAGGACGCACTTATCATGAATATTGATGATCTGTTATGTGTTGGTGCAACCGATAATATTATGCTTTCATCTACGATCGGAAGAAATAAAAATTTAATTCCGGGAGAGGTGCTGTCTGCAATTATCAATGGGACTGAAGAATTGTTGGCTGATTTAAAAGAATTCGGCGTTACGATTCATTCTACAGGAGGAGAGACTGCTGATGTCGGAGATTTAGTTCGAACCATTATAGTGGACTCTACTGTAACGGCGCGTATGAAACGAAGCGATGTCATAGATAATGCCAATATCAGACCAGGTGATGTGATCGTTGGTTTATCCTCTTTTGGTAAAGCATCGTATGAAAAAGAATATAACGGCGGTATGGGTAGTAACGGACTAACCTCTGCACGTCACGATGTGTTTGATAAAAGTCTTGCTTCCAAATATCCTGAAAGTTTTGACCCTTCTGTACCAACGGAGTTGGTATATTCAGGAAAAACTAACTTGACTGATGAGGTTGCTGATTCCCCCCTTGATGCCGGGAAACTGATATTGTCGCCTACACGCACGTATGCGCCCATAATTAAGAAAATTTTGGAACAGTATACAAGCGATCTCATTCATGGAATGGTGCATTGTAGCGGTGGTGCGCAAACTAAAGTATTACATTTTGTAGATGGGGTACATGTTATCAAAGATTCGCTTTTTGATGTGCCACCTTTATTTAAATTGATTCAGGAAAACTCAGGAACTGACTGGAAAGAAATGTATCAGGTGTTTAATATGGGACACCGTATGGAACTATACGTCTCGCCAGAAGTAGCAGAAGATATTATCGCTATATCAAAAAGTTTTGATGTAGATGCACAAATTGTCGGGAGGGTAGAAGCTTCAGATACTAAAAAGCTGACGATTACATCAGAGTATGGAACATTTGAATACAAATAAAAAATAATTTCATGTCTACAAATATAAAAAGAGGCCCAAAAGGCCTCTTTTTCTTATTTAATTTAGATCGAAAGCTATTTTGGTATTAAGCAAAATCCTTCGATGTCAGTAGCATGCCGAGTAATATTTTTACTATGCATAATTGTTCTGTCGTATACTGATAAACGAATGTTATATCCACATTGTGGCATGTTGTTGGTTGCCAACTCCCAAGTACCGGTTTTACCTGGAGCAACAATGTCATTATAACTAATAGAATTTCCTGGGACTCCATCGATAGAGATGACTCCCGAATTTGACTCCGGACTCGGTGTTGCTACAAAACTCATCACTCTTGGATACTCAGATAAGGCTTTATATTCACCAGAGATGACATCTCCGGGTTTAAAGCTTCCGCAATTTCCCGCACCAGAAGTAATTTCAACATCAGCCACCGGAGCTTCCTTGTGCGCCATAAAGTTAGTTGAGTTACCAGTAAGTAACAGCGTAGCACTTCCTGCATTTCTTACCTCAATTTTTATAGTATGCATTCCACTTTGCGTTGGAATGAAATATCCTAAATAGTTGCCCACAAATTTAGTATACGGCATCCATCCATCTGCATCCGGGATAAGCGTCTCTTCTCCAGAAAATCCTATCTTATCTGCAGTAACATGATTCAACAAATTATAGGAACCACTACTTGGAGGTGTGATAACTAGGCGATATTCTAGGGCTGTAGATCCACCGTTGATGAGACTTCCTGTAAAATTAATTTTACCATCAAATGGACTTTCCTCGGCATTCATACTTAGACCTAAAGCATCTGATCCATTTGCTAAACCATCGGTTTGATCGATATCATCAATATGCATACTTCCCAATGTTTCTATGTTTAGACTTAAATTACCGGGAATGATCCCTTTAGGTAAAGACTTAACTTCAACATGACATTGTTCCCAATCTCCCCAATGCGCCACATGATTTGGTTGGTTTATTGGTGGCGCAACATTCCAGCTTAAAATACCTTTTAGTTTGGCTTTACCGGACTCACACCACTCTTTGCGTTTTTTGTCTAAATCTACGGCGAGTGCTGCGTTGTAATTAAGTCCATCTTTCGGAATTTCTGAAATATTGTGAACCGTGATTGAAGAGGTTCCCATATATTCCCAGCCACTGCCAAAATCCATGTAAAAAGCAACATACTCTTTACTCCCCGTCTGACAAAGATTACCGGAGTATCCTGCTGATTTTTTGAGGTGGATGGTACCATGCAAGGTAGTCATTGCACGATTAAGTGCGACACAGGTCAACTCTTCATAGGTTGTGTTAAACTTTGGTTTCAACAGGAAATCCAAAATATTAGAAAAATCAAAATCAAGCTGATTAAGGTATCCCGGTAATGCAAAGGGTGTTGCATCTTGAGAATTTATTTTCTTAATCGCAGATGCATACCCAAAGCGTGTTGCCGGAATTTTGTGTTTCTTAATGATTTCCACCTGGTCTTTGATTGAAATATTCTTGAAATCGGGTAACAGGTTATTTTTCTTTAAAATGGTGTCGATTTTTTTAAATTTTGGATATAAAACGAAATCATCAAAAAAGCATTGAAATCCGCGTAAAGGTTCGATTTGAACGTTACGTTCGATAACATTGCCCCAATAAGGTGTCCAATTTGGTTGATTGGCCGGTGGTGCCGCGTTCCATGATAGAATGGCACGTACTTTAGGGAGCACAGGTTTCTTATCGCAACATCTGCGCTTGTCCGGATCAATTTTAAGTTGGACGTTATAACACAAATCCTCGTCAAAACCCAGACTATGTGCATTAAAATTGGTGACCCCTTCATCTACCCAATTTCCGTTGCGATCATAGTCGAAGTAAAAACGAACATATTCAAATGTCCCTTTACTACACGCATTACCTCCGTAGCCTGATGCTTGTTTAATTTTTACAATTGCATTGATCACTTCATTTTTAGGGATATAACTAACGCATACGATTTCTTCGAATTGTGTGTTCTGGTTTATAGAAGAAAGATCGCCAATAGCTTCTGTAGCTGACAGAACATTATTTTGCGAATCTTTAGCCGCTAGCAGTAAAATGTTGAAATTACTGCGCAGATTTGATACTGACTTTGAGATTTTTTCCATGATATATGTATTTAATTTTATGAATTACTGAAATATCAAAAGGATCCATGCCCTTTTGTGAAATTCAAACCTACTTCAAAAGATCAACGAAGGAAAGAGTCAATTAACTGAAATTCATTAGGTTTATCGAGCGTAATAGACTAGTGGTTTACTGGAGTGTGATACGGGTTTTCCCCCTATAAGATTGAATCACTTTGGTAGCAACAAACAACATTAGTTTCTTTCTTTGTATGAATGAATATTTGCCATAAATTGCTTCATAATAAGATTAAAGCAATATGCGCTTTAGACAAAAAAGATTACTTTTGTAGCTTCTACAGAAGGAAGAACCTATTATGATTGATAAATTAAATATAGTAAAACAACGTTTTGAAGAAGTGAATGATTTAATCATTCAGCCGGATATTATTTCGGACCAAAAGCGTTATATACAACTAAATAAAGAATATAAAGATCTCAAAGCCTTGATGGATAAAAGAGATCAATATATAGAGTTGACTAACAATATTACAGAAGCCGAGGAAATCATTGCCGATGGGAGTGATGCCGAAATGGTGGATATGGCTAAGATACAGCTAGAGGAAGCTAAAACGGAACTACCGGGATTAGAAGAATCGATTCGCTTTATGTTAGTGCCTAAAGACCCTGAAGATGCTAAAAACTGTGTGGTTGAAATCCGTGCAGGAACAGGTGGTGATGAAGCAAGTATTTTTGCCGGGGATCTCTTTAGAATGTATACGAAGTACTGTGAGGGGAGAGGATGGTCGACCAGTATTGTTGACCTTAATGAAGGTACAAGTGGGGGGTACAAAGAGGTTATTTTTGAAGTTAATGGCGAAGATGTATATGGTACTCTGAAATATGAAGCTGGGGTGCATCGTGTACAACGTGTTCCACAAACAGAAACCCAAGGACGTGTACATACAAGTGCAGCTACTGTTATGGTGTTGCCTGAGGCTGAAGAATTTGATGTTGAACTGGATATGCAGGATGTGCGTATTGAACGTACAACATCCACAGGGCCGGGAGGGCAGTCGGTAAACACGACCTATTCTGCTATTAAATTACATCATGAGCCTACGGGAATGATTGTAAGTTGTCAAGATCAAAAATCCTCACATAAGAACCTTGAAAAAGCATTAAAAGTTTTACGATCAAGGTTGTATGAGATCGAATTAGCCAAAAAGCAGGCTGCTGACTCTGAGAAGCGTAAGAGTATGGTATCGAGCGGTGACCGTTCGGCAAAAATTAGAACCTACAACTATCCACAAGGACGCGTTACCGATCACAGAATTGGCTTAACGCTATATGATCTTGGTAATATTATTGACGGAGATATTCAAAAGATTATTGATGAACTGGAGTTAGTTGCCAATACAGAGAAACTTAAAGAATCGAGCGAGTTGTTTTAGATTTAATAAAACAACTCTTAGAGAACATAAAAAAATCGTTGCTAATCCTAGCAACGATTTTTTTTATATTAAAGCTGAATTAGAATTGAATTATACTGCTTCAGTTTTCTTTACAGGTCGTAACACAAAATATAAGCCAACGATGATAAAAGGAATACTCAACCACTGACCGGTAGATAATACATCTCCCAACGAATCTTCAAACCCACCTTGACTTTTCTTTACAAACTCCACAATAAAGCGTACAAGCCAGATTAAGATTAAATACATTCCAAACAAAAATCCCGGATGGTTACGTTTATTAGTTTTCCAGTAAAGGAACCATAAAATAAACGATACAAATATATATCCAAACGCTTCGTATAGCTGTGCAGGATGGCGAAAGGGCACCGTTTCAAGCAAAGTTGCATATTCCGGATTGGTAACTACTGCTGAGTACGCTTCATTTACATTTTTAATTCCCGTTGCTTTTACTACCTCATACTTCGATAAAGCTTCTCGAATAAAACGAACTCCGAATACAGAATCGGTGGGTTCACCAATGATTTCAGAATTAAAAAAGTTTCCTAAACGTACAAAAATACCACCAAAAGCTGCCGGAATCGTAACGCGATCCATGATCCACAAGGGATGCTTTTTCAATACTTTTTTAGAATAATAGTACATGGCAATGATAAAAGCAATAGCCGCACCGTGACTTGCAAGTCCTCTAAAACCAATAAACTCAAACTCCGGACTAAAACGGATTGGTAGAAAGATCTCGAGCAGGTTGTTGCGGTAATAATCCCAATCGTAAAAAATCACATGCCCCAGTCGTGCACCGATTAACGTACCTAAAACAGCATAGATAAAAACCGAGTCCAGTTTTTCCATCGATATGTTTTCGCGGACATAAATCTGTTTCATGAGGTACCACCCTAGTGAAAAGGCGATTACGAACATGAGACTATAAAAACGAATCATAAAAAAACCTAAATCAATACCCTCGACCGGGTTCCAGGTAATTTGAGAAAATATCATATACAAGAATTGTTTTTAAGGAAGGTAAATATAGGTATTTATATTAGAACGATGAGCGTTTGGCTGAGAAGTCAAAAACAAGCTAAATGGATTTGAGAACCATCTTTATTAAGATAGTTTAGATAATAGTATATATACCGCTAGCGCTCGTCTGTGACGGGTGCAGTCATAGATTGGTGATTTGTTAAGCGTAATTAAATAAATAACATTACTATTGTAGCTTTTTGTATTTTGGTTGTTTAAATAGAAAATACAATTCTCATAGCAAATTTGGTTTTTGATTTGTAAGTTTTGCTACAGCATTTAGGATAGATGTAGTTATTGTTCATGTATTTAGACCCAAGATTATTAGATGAATTAGAAATCCGGGCAATTAATGGTTATATAAGCATGTTAAAAATGGTATTTATGATGAAATGAAAGGAAATACCACAGGATCTAGTATTCTTAAAGAGCTTTTACTTAAAGATCAACTTAATGTCAATAATTAAGAAATGAATAAAGAACAATTGGATAGCTGGAAAATTAATATTTTTAACTCATTAAGAGACCTTTCTGATTTAGAATTACAAAAGCTAGCATGGACGGGTAAACATCCTTTTTATGTGTCTTCTTTTGTTGACAGTATCAATACTTTATATGATGACAATTCTTTTAAAAAGTATATTGATTATATTAAGGTCAATGAATCAAACAAAAGCCAACTTCCTTCTAGAATCATTGAATTAGACAAAATGATTGATAATTATATGGAAGAAGATAAAAGTGATTTAGAAATTCTTGATGACCCAAACTGGTTTAATATAACCAAAACAGCAAAAAGCATTATTGACATATGGGTTACAAATTAAAAAGGTCATTCAACATTCTTTTAATCATACTAATTACATATTGTGTCTTATCAGTTGTGAGATCGTTTGGTTTATTGTTCTTAGCTTACAGTGATAACTATTTTTATAATTTTGATTTTGGAAAAGAACAATTTTCTGAAAAGAGGTTTATTTATGATAAAGTGTATTTCCTAGTCACCTATATTTTAGGCTTAATAGTTTCAGTTTCAATTAAAAGATTTTTTAATATTGATTGGTTGTTCTATATAATTTGCATGACTTTAGGATTAGGAGTTTTTGTCTTATTTGATGCGTATTATGTTCGTCCTATTTTTGCTCTATTTAATAATGTAAGAACAAATATTTGGCTTCAAGTTGTTGTGTTTATAAGTATAGCGTCTATCACCATAATTACGAAGAATAGACTTTATAGTGTTGACTGATCCACATCGCGCGGATATGATCGCGCGGAAATGTTTTCCGTACCAAGTATGAGTAATTAATAAGAGTATAAAACACAGCAAATAACAGTCACGTTTGTAAAAGTTGTGCCGTTTTTTTTTTGGAATAATATAATTTGTCCTTGACCGCACGGGTTACAAATCTGCGCTATCTCTATTTATAGAAACCCGATCGCTCAGATATGATAGCGTGGAATTGCATACCGTGCCAACAGGAGTAAGAAAATAAAGACGAGAAACAGTTACAATGATTTGTAGCTGGTTTTTTACATCACACCAATATCTCGTCCCGAACTATTCATTAACAATATAATATTCTGTGGGATGGTTCTTCAATATTTAGCAAAATATTAATAAGTTTCCTAAACAATCACACGATATACTACGCATAGATTTTGTAACTTTAGAAAGGATGCCGTTTATAGTCCAAACGAAGTCTAAACTACTCTTACTACTTGTTTTAATAGGTACAATTTTAATAGTATAGACCATGAGTTTACTATCAGAACATGTAATCCCGGGAGATCACGGAAAGATATTTGAAACAAACGCTAAAAGTCGTAAAGATCTTGAGCGTGTGCAATCATTTATTTGTGAGCTCGAAGCGGTAAGGGATGTGTTGATCAACGAAAATGTTTTTCCTAGACAGTTAACCGTACATACTTCGGCTTTATTGAAAGTAAAAGATGTTGAAAGGCAAGTGCTCAAAGCGGGATTTCACGTAGTGCCCAAAGCAATTTTTCCGATATAATTACTTAGTATCTTTTTCTGGAACTGGATCATACCCTTTACCGCCCCAGGGGTGGCAACTAAAAATTCTTTTAAGTGCCAAAGCACCTCCTTTAAAAATACCAAATCGTTGTAAAGCTACCAGTGTATACTGCGAACAGGTAGGGTGGTAGCGACAGGTAGCAGGGGTTAGAGGGGAGATTACCAACTGATAAAAGCGGACTAAACCAATAAACGGAATGGCTAAAACTCTTTTTATAGTAGCGGTAATAGCCATTCCTTTGTATGTTAGTTAAGCGAAAACGTAGTTCCGTCACGACCATCTTTTAGCTGAATACCCATATCGGCCAATTCATCTCTGATCTTATCTCCGGTAGCAAAATCTTTGTTCGCACGTGCTTCTGCACGCAATCGAATCAGTAGTTCTACTGTCCCGGAAAGTTTATCGCCAATATCTGAAGATGCTTCATTAGAATCCAAAAGTCCTAAAACATCAAACACAAAACCACGTAGCATAGTGCTTAACAACTCGAGATCATTTGCCGTGATGCTGGCTTTTTCCTCTTTAAGGGTATTGATAAACTTAACAGCATCAAAAAGCTTAGCGATAAGAATGGGACTATTAAAGTCGTCATTCATGGCATCGTAACAAGTTTGTCTCCATGCAGATACATCCAGACCTTTGGTTTCACTGCCTGTTTGGATAGTAGGCAGGGCTTGTACGGCATCCATCAAACGATAAAAACCTTTTTCTGAAGCCTCAAGCGCTTCGCTGGAAAAATCCAACACACTTCTGTAATGCGCTTGCAGCATAAAAAATCGCGCTACTGTTGGCGCAAATGCTTTAGAAAGTTTGTCGGTTTCTCCGCTAAATATTTCAGCCGGAGAAATACTATTCCCCGTGGATTTAGACATTTTTTTCCCATTAAGGGTAAGCATATTGGCGTGCATCCAATAGTTTACAGGAGATTGACCACAGGCTGCTTCTCCTTGAGCAATCTCACATTCATGATGCGGAAATTTTAAATCCATCCCACCACCATGGATATCAAAATGTTCACCCAGATATTTACTGCTCATCGCAGTACATTCTAAATGCCATCCCGGAAAACCATCACTCCATGGTGAAGGCCATCGCATGATATGCTGCGGTTCGGCTTTTTTCCATAAGGCAAAATCCTGCGGATTTTTCTTATCACTCTGGGCAGCTAATTCTCGGGTGTTGGTAATCATGTCTTCGAGATTGCGACCACTGAGTTTACCATAATGATTGCTTTCATTGAATTTGAGAACATCAAAATAGACCGATCCGTTTACAACATAAGCAAAACCATTTTCTATGATGGCTTTTATAATCTCTATCTGTTCTACGATATGACCGGTTGCTGTAGGTTCAATGCTCGGTGGTACCGTATTGAATTTTGCTAAAACATTATGAAAGTCAAGCGTATAACGCTGTACAATTTCCATAGGTTCTAATTGTTCCAGTCTCGCTTTTTTTGCGACTTTATCTTCTCCAACATCGGCATCACTTTCTAAATGTCCGGCATCCGTAATATTACGTACGTAACGCACTTTGTAGCCCAAATGTTTGAGATAACGATAAATAAGATCAAAAGAAATAAACGTACGACAATTACCCAAATGCACATTGCTATACACCGTAGGACCACAAACATACATTCCTACATTACCAGGGGTGATGGGAGTAAATGTTTCTTTCTTTCCGGAGATAGAATTATAAAGTGATAACTTTTGATGCGTGTACAATGGAGTTTCAGCCATGGTTGGATAAATCGTTTAAAGGGTTACTTCAAAAATAAGATTAAAATGTAGTATCTAATTTAATATAATCCAAAAATTCGCGACGTACAGATTCCTCTTTAAAACGTCCGCCAAATTCTGAGGTTACGGTACTACTTTCAATATCTCTAATACCTCTTGAATTGACACATAAGTGTTTTGCATCGATCACACATGCCACATCCTTTGTGTTTAAAACAACTTGCAAATCCTGAACGATTTGCATAGTGAGGCGTTCTTGTACCTGTGGACGCTTGGCGTAATAATCTACAATACGATTCATTTTAGAAAGCCCGACCACCGTACCATTAGAAATATAGGCTACGTGGGCACGACCTACGATGGGCAATAAATGATGTTCACAAGTAGAATATACAGTGATATTTTTTTCTACTAACATCTCACCATACTTATAATTGTTGGCAAAAGTTGAGGCATCGGGTTTGCGTCCGGGATGTAGTCCAGAAAAAATTTCGTTAACAAACATTTTGGCTACACGCTGCGGAGTACCTCTAAGACTATCGTCAGTAAGATCGAGACCCAAGGTTTCCATAATATGCTTTACATCTTCTTTAATCGATGCGATTTTTTCTTGATCCGTTAGTGCAAAAGCGTCTGCTCTAAGCGGCGTAGTTGCGCTGGTCGCTACATGATTGTCACCTAATGCTTCGATTGCTTCAAGGGCCTTGTCAATTTTCACGAGTTTACTTTTTTATGGTTTTTTCTTTAATCCAAATGAGAGCCAAAGACATCATATCATCCTTATGATTTGGTAATTTTCTCTAGGGGCTAACATTTTTTGTTCAATAGAAAACAGATCTTATGCTGTAATCGGCTGCAAAGATACGATTTTGTAGTTTCCCAAACGTTGCGTTGGTAAACTATTATAGAATATGCTTTATTTTCGTAAATCTTGAAGAAGTTATGTATATTTAACTCCCAAATTTTACTAAATATAAGAACATAAGCGTATTAAACGTTCTCTAAGTTATGGTACAATCAATCTACAAAATCCTTTATTTACACCTGTTTTTATTGATGCTTCCATGTGCGTTTTTTGCACAGACAAATGATCAAGAGTGCCGTAATGTACTTCCCTTTTGTTCGGATATTTCGCAAGAACTTACATTTGCAAATACAATTAGTCAAGAAAGTTTAGGTGAAATAGGGTGTCTTAACACCACCCCTAATCCTGCTTGGTATTTCATGCGGATTGATCGCAGTGGTGAACTAACGTTTGATATTGTGCAATGGGTGGATGCTGATGAAGATGGATTTTTTGATAGGGGAGAGCGACAGTTGGATGTTGATTTTATAGCGTGGGGTCCATTTGAAACTTCTTATGTAGATTGTGATATATTGTCCAAAGAATGTGACAACAATAATAACGGCGATGGTCGTCCCTCAGAGTGTGAAAATAACGCAGATGATCCCTTGTATTATATCGAAAATCAAGATAATAGTAATATTGTAGATTGCAGTTATTCTCGTAACTCTATCGAAACCTTAACTATACCTAATGCAGTTGTCGGCGAGTATTATATTGTTTTGATTACAAATTTTGCGGATGAATCCGGAGTTATCCAGTTACAGCAAACCAATATGGACGAGCTGGAAGCAGGAACTACAGATTGTAATATTCTGGAGCCTGGTTTGGGAGACGATATCGCAATTTGTGAAGATCGCGCTGTAGTTTTGCAAGGACGTTTTGATAATGCGGTATCGTACCAATGGTTTACATTTTCACAAGCAGCTAATAGTTTTGTGACTATTGCCGGAGAAACTGCACCGGTATACACCGCGCCCGGCTCGGGAACTTACCGAATGGAAGGGTATGACAGTACGGGAGCAACGGTAGGTACAGATGATATTGAGGTTGTAAATGTTTCAGCTGCGGTTAGCAGGGTTGGTTACACCATTGCCGAAGAATCCTTTGCGGGAACCTACACCATAACTGCTATTCCGGAAGTTGTTGTAGGTGATATTGAGGATATCGAGTATAAAATAGATAATGGTATTTATCAGGCATCGCCGGTTTTTGAAAATGTTTTTCCCGGGGAACATCAAATAACCGCGCGTCACAGTGCCGGTTGTAGTGAGGTGCTTTCTGAAGTAATCATTATCATGGGGTATCCTAAATATTTCACACCCAACGGAGACGGTTTTCATGATACCTGGAGTCTCATAAATATAGAAGATCAGCCTCTAGCTAAAATTTATATTTTTGATCGATACGGTAAATTATTGAAGCAATTACGACCGGGAGGACCGGGATGGGACGGAACGTACAATGGTAATCCAATGCCTTCATCAGATTATTGGTTTCGTGTAGAATTTAATGAGCCTAGAGATCCAAACCAACGACGTCGAGTTGTAGCAGGCAATTTTTCTTTAATCCGTTAAAAAGCTGTCTTTTAAATAATACAATCAAAAAATCCATCTGTTTGTAAACAGATGGATTTTTTAATCTTAAATTCTCAGTTTTCCATAGTTGGAATACGAGAAGTTGTAGTTATAAATTGAAACTTACGGTAAAAATAAATTGTTCCTCTTTGGTGGTGATAAGTGTTTGGTTGATGAATTCAGATCCCGGGTAAAATTGCTGGGAACGATCTTGTGATGTATGGTCATAAGCCGCATCAAACCTGACTTTTCTAAAAGTGTATCCTAAACCTAAGGAATAGCCTTGTTTTTCGCTTAGCAAACGATCATCTTTATACGGACTTTCTTCATATCGTAAGCCGCCGCGAAAGCTCCAGTTTCCATTTCGCCATTCACCTCCTACACGTAATGTCGAAGCACCCTGTAAAGAATTCTCAATACCTTGATTTATCTGCGTATAAGAAACTCCTTCATCAGAATCAAATTCGGTAGTGCTGTAATCTTTATAAGAGTAATCAAGACTTAATAGGCCACGTGTTCCAAACAGCCAGGCAATACTACCGGTTGCTTTAGCTGGGGTTCTTAATTGATATTCGGGAAATATATTTACCACATTAGGACGTACCAGAGCGCGACCATCAGCATCACTATAAGTTTCAATTTCCTGTAGCGTCTCATCAGAGATATAATACCAGGTAGGCGATTCAAGTGCAAGTCCTACTCTAAGCTGATCAGAAAGTTTTGCAATACCTCCAATTTGAGCTGAAAAACCGGAACCGTTCGTAGATAAACGATTATTAAATCGTACTTCGTTAATATTGCTGCCAGCATTGTTGTTAAACTCAGTAAACTGAGTAACGCGATCATAATTTAAAAAGTGGGAATTAAGGTTTATACCCAGATAAAAATTGGTATGCAGTTGTAAACCGGCATTCAAAGTAAATTTTCCGTTTAAGCCAGTACTTTCTTTGATATAAAACTGATCAAATCCATCAGGACCACCTGCTATATTTGAAACATAACGTGTTGAATTCGGATCGTCAGGATCGACCGCATCGATAACAAATGATTCGTAACCTAAAAAAGCTTGTTGCGCTCCATACCCTTGATTCTCGCCTAAAAAACTATAAACCCCTTCAATAGATTCTCTGGGCTGAACAGTTAATGTGCCTACTTCAATTCCTTGCGCTTGTGACAAAAAGTAAGAATCTATTGAATTTCGAGAATTTCCGGAAACATAAAATTCATCGACATTCGAAGCGGTTTGATCGTAAGCAACTCCTAACGAAATGCGATTAATCGGAAATTCTGCATCGAGATTATTATATACAAAAACAGCACCTAATTGATTAAAATTTAAATCCCGCTCTTTGGTGGTGTTGAACGTATTGAAGTAAGAAGTTTCATTTTCAATCCGCTGCGAGGATAAAGTAACCGATGCAGATGAATTTAAAAAGACAGCCGAGCCGGCCGGATTTGTTTGTAATGCCGAAAGATCAGCACCTAATGCCCCGAATGCTCCGCTCATAGCTCTGTATCTTGCGGTTCCTTTAATGCTCTGATCAGAAAAATGAACGGCATCAGAAATGTCTTGTGCATGGAAACATGTGGTCACAAGCGTACATATGAAAAAAAGTGATTTATTTATCATAGCTTATTTTTGTAAAAATTAAGAATTAACCTCTTCCTCTACCACCTCTTGATGAAGATCTACTGCCGCCTGATTTTGAGCCAGAGCTACGAGAGGACCCTGATCTGCTGCGAACAGAAGAGTTGTTTCTTCTCGTAGAACTTGGAGAGTAGGAACGATTATTTGAGCGACTTCTAGAAGAAGATCTTGCAGCGGGTGACGCTGATCTTGTGGATCTGGATCTTACCGAGGGTGCGCTTGATCGGTTATTATTGTATCGTGTATTAGAACTTCTTGAATAGGAATTAGAACGAGCATTTCGACTACGGTCTGCAGACACATTATTGCGTCTTATATAATTTGAGCGCGATCGGCTGTATTGAGAATTTCTTGCTCTATTGTAGCTCGAGCGATTGTAAGAGGTGTTACTTCGGCTACGATACAATGTTCTTGGATTATTATGGTAAGCGTAATAACGGTTCCTGTAGTATGGATTGTATCCCCGATTATAAAAACGATTTCCGTAAAAAGGTCCATAAAATCCTCTACCATACCAATATGGAGAGCCCCATCCTAAAGACCATCCCCATCCGTAATCAAACCAGAACGGATCTTGATATCCGTACCACCCAAAACCAAATCCCGGACCATACCAGCCCTGATTGAAGAACGGGCGATTCCATCCATTGTTGTAGATGTTTACACTGATGTCAGGGTTAGAACCCCAGGAAGGTTGACCTACTTCATAATTTAGTGCTAGGTCTGTTGAGTCTGTCGCTTCATAATCGCTATCAGAATAACTATCGATATCAGTAAAAATAGCACCCTCTTGAGTGATATTGTCGTATGCTGAAGATTTTTCTGCGAAGTAATTCGAGTAATAATTGTTAGAAACCTGAGTTTCTTCTCTTTCAATAGGTTCTTGTCGTGATCTATCAGTGTCACTATAGACTCCATCATTATAAGAAGCATATTCATAAGAGCCACACGATGTCAACAAAAGAAGCGTAGCCAACAAAAAGATTCCCGGCACGGGGTGTTTAGTTAATATATTTTTAAGTTGCATATCTACTTATTTAATTGTTGAACGTTACAAATTTAGTTAGTTTTGCATTAACAAATTTTTATTTAACAAAGCCACAACATTTGTGCCAAATAATAATATATGGGGAAGAACCTAACTAAACGAAGCGAAGATTATTCAAAATGGTATAATGAGTTAGTCGTAAAAGCAGATTTAGCAGAAAACTCTGCAGTACGAGGGTGTATGGTAATTAAGCCATATGGATATGCTATTTGGGAGAAAATGCAGGCCGAATTAGATCGAAAATTTAAAGAAACCGGGCATCAAAATGCATACTTTCCTTTATTTGTTCCCAAAAGTCTTTTTGAGGCTGAAGAAAAAAATGCAGAGGGATTTGCTAAAGAATGTGCGGTAGTGACACATTATCGCCTTAAAACAGATCCTGAGGATGCCGGAAAATTGATTGTTGATCCCAATGCAAAGCTGGAAGAGGAACTTATTGTACGTCCTACCTCTGAAGCTATCATTTGGAATACCTACAAGGGGTGGATACAGTCTTATAGAGATTTGCCTCTGTTAATTAATCAATGGGCAAATGTGGTGCGTTGGGAGATGCGTACACGTCTTTTTTTACGTACTGCAGAGTTTTTGTGGCAAGAAGGGCATACTGCTCATGCAACGCGACAGGAGGCTATTGATGAGACTGAACAAATGAATAATATATACGCTGATTTTGCTGAGAATTTTATGGCGATACCTGTCATACGTGGTAGAAAAACTGAGAGTGAGCGTTTTGCAGGCGCAGTGGATACGTATTGTATTGAAGCTTTGATGCAAGATGGAAAAGCGCTACAGGCGGGTACATCACATTTTCTGGGACAGAATTTTGCAAAAGCTTTTGACGTAAAGTTTACAACCAAAGAAGGAAAGCAGGAGCATGTTTGGGCGACTTCATGGGGGGTTTCAACGCGATTGATGGGCGCTTTAATCATGACTCATAGTGATGATAATGGTTTGGTGTTACCGCCAAATTTAGCTCCGATTCAAGTGGTAATTGTGCCGATTTACAAGGGCGAAGAGCAACTGTCGCAAATTAGTGAAGTGGCTAACGAAATGGTAAAGGCGCTCCGTGCAAAAGGAGTGAGTGTAAAGTATGATGATCGCGATACATATCGACCGGGAGCTAAGTTTGCTCAATACGAGTTACAAGGCGTGCCTGTTCGAATTGCGATTGGCCCTAAAGATCTTGAAAAAGGAACAGTCGAACTTGCGCGTAGAGATACATTAAGTAAAGAGTTTGTAAGTCAAAATGAGATTGAACAGAAAGTACCTTCAGTTTTAGAAGACATTCAGCGTAATTTGCATCAGAGAGCTACAACGTATCGGGATGAGCATATAACGGAGGTTAATTCTTACGAAGAGTTTAAAGAGGTCTTAGAGGTTAAAGGAGGCTTCTTGTCCGCACACTGGGATGGAAGTATAGAAACCGAGCAGAAAATAAAAGAGGAGACTAAGGCAACAATTCGATGTATTCCTTTTGATGCGGTACAAGAAAGTGGAATTTGTTTTTATAGCGGAAAGCCTTCTAATCAGAGGGTTTTGTTTGCGAAGGCATATTAATTTTAAAAAAAAATCAATAACATTTGTACGATTCAAAAATAGTTGTATTTTTGCATCCGCAATTAAGCAAATGTTTTGGCCCGTTCGTCTATCGGCTAGGACGCCAGGTTTTCATCCTGGTAAGAGGGGTTCGATTCCCCTACGGGCTACAAAAGATAAATTTAATTGCATGTTTATAGTGAAAGCTATAAATTTGCATTCCTTGAAAGAGGTAATGGCCCGTTCGTCTATCGGCTAGGACGCCAGGTTTTCATCCTGGTAAGAGGGGTTCGATTCCCCTACGGGCTACAAATTTTAGATTAAAAAATTTAACGAAAAGAGAGATGGCAAATCACAAGTCAGCATTAAAGAGAATTAGAAACAGTGAGACAAAACGTCTTAGAAATAAGTATCAGCATAAAACTACTCGTAATGCTATCAAGAAATTACGTGAGTCTGATAAGAAAGAAGCAGAGACTTTATTGCCTTCTGTAGTTTCTATGATCGATAAGTTAGCTAAGCGTAATGTTATTCATTCGAATAAAGCTGCTAACTTAAAGTCAAAATTGACAAAACATGTTGCTGCTTTATAAGTAGTAATTTAGAATCTTAGTATATATCAAAAGCTCTTCATTTTAATGAAGAGCTTTTTGTTGTTTTTTGTCCAAGTGGATGATGTTCGGTTTAATCTTCTGCTTGTTTGTTCTTCAATTCGATCCAGCGTGACATAAATTTGGTACTTCTTAAGCTGTGGTACGATAACATGCTTCCAACAAAGTTTAAGGTGCGATTTTCTTTCAGGTTTAGCAAGGCGTTATCAATTGCGGTTATCAAGCTATCCTCAAACTTAGTCCTATTGAACCGATCTTTTATAATTTCAAATCCGGCTTTTTGTGCATTTTGCCAAAGGTGTTCTTCGGTGTACAGTATGCAGGCTTTCTTTGTAAAATCCTGTGGGTCGTCTGTGATAAATCCGTTCCATGGATATTTGCCGTGCATGGCTTCTGCACCTATAGTTGTGGTAACACTGGGAGTGCCACATCGCATAGCATCCAGTAATTTACCTTTGATGCCCGCGCCAAATTGAAGCGGTGCCAGACAGACCCTAGCTTCGCTCATTACCTTATGTGCATCGTTTGTCCAGCCCTTAATGTAGAAACGTTCTTTTGAATTGGTGAGCTGCGTAGCTTTTGGCGGGGGATAGGCCCCATAAACGTGTAATTCGGCGTCAGGGAGTTCTTTTGATATAAACGGCCATATTTTCTTTTTTAAGTGCAAAACACTTTCCCAATTGGGGGTATGTCTGAAGTTTCCAATAGTGATAAAATTTTTCCTTTTATCATAACCTGAAATCTCTTTATTTTGATTGATTGTATCAGGGGTATATAGCAAAGGAAGATATAGAAGTAGTGTGTCTTTGATTGAAAAGACATTTTTTAATAGGGAAATTTCGTACTCAGATATAATTATCGAAAGGTCGCAGCGATAAATACTCGCAAGTTCTCTTTTTGTAATATCTTCTGACAGTAAGCTTGAAACAGTGAACTCACGTCCTTTTTTAAAACAGTATTCTCTTGTCTTTCTAAGGCAATGAAGATCTTCTGTATTAAGTATCCGAAGAGTGCCAGGAAGCGTGTCGGCTACCCGCCAGCCAAACTGTTCTTCAATCATAAAACGATCAAAAATGACAATATCGGGATGTAGTTCGGCTAAGAATGAATCAAAATTTGAATCATTAATTCCTATTTGGTATTGCTTAATATGGAACTTATTTAAGTCTGCCATATGGTCTGTTGTACCTGATGTACTTGCAAATGTAATACTGCATCGTGATGCCAATAGGATATCAATGAGTTGCATCATACGGGATCCTGCTGCCGACGAATTGGGTTCGGGCCAGACAGAGCCAACGATAAGAATATTCTTCTCTAGAAATTTCATAGATTCAAAAATACTGTAAATAAAAAAACCTCAGCTGCCTGAGGTTTTAAAATATTTGGAATGATTTATTCCTATAATTTTGCAAACATAGCTTGCATTTTCTCTCTTTCTTCTTGAGCAAGCTCCTCGTCAACTAAAATACGTCCACTGTGCTCATCTGTGATAATTTTCTTTCTAGAAGCAATTTCCATCTGCACTTGAGGCGGAATTGTAAAGAAAGATCCTCCGGATGCCCCACGTTCGATAGGTACAACTGCTAATCCATTCTTCACATTGTTTCTGATTCTTTTATAAGCTTTCACTAAACGTTCTTCGATGTCGTTTTCAAAATTAGCAGATTTTGCTAATAACGCTTGTTCTTCTTTTTCAGTTTCTGCAAGAATCGCATCCAATTCACCTTTTTTGTGTGCAAGGTGAGCATTACGCTCTTTTAACCGATCTTTTGTCTGATCGATTATCTCATTCTTTTGAATGATTTGAGCTTTGAATTCTTTGATATGTTTCTCTGAAAGTTCAATCTCTAACTCTTGGAACTCAACTTCTTTACTTAATGAGTTAAATTCACGATTGTTACGAACATTTTTCTGTTGTTCACCGTATTTTTTAATAAGCACTTTGGCTTCTTCAATTAAGTTCTTTTTACTCTTGATGCTTTCATCAATAGTTTCAAGATCTTCATTTAGTTTTTCTAATCGTTTGTTTAATCCGGCTACTTCATCTTCAAGGTCTTCTACTTCTAGTGGTAACTCTCCACGTACGTTACGAATCTCATCAACTCTAGAGTCTATTAATTGCAGATCAAATAGTGCTCTTAATTTTTGCTCAACAGTAACTTCTTTCTTTGCCATATTATATGTATTGAATTGGATTGGTGTTTATATCCGATAAAATGATGGCAAAATTACTGATTTTTTTTCTAAGATAACTAACAATTAGATTTTTTGTGAACTGTTCGCTTTCGTAATGGCCAATATCTGCAATAATTAATTGTTCTTCAGCTTCATAGAACTGATGGTATTTCATGTCCGCTGTAATAAATATGTCAGCATTTGCCCGAATAGCAGCTTTAATCGCATAACTACCACTTCCGCCCAATACAGCTACCTTTTGAATAGGTTTATTTAATAATTTTGAATGACGAACACATCCTGCATTAAAAGTCTGCTTTATGTGGTGTAAAAAATCACTCTCTAACATAGGCTCTTTTAAGGTCCCTAGCATACCCATACCGATATGTTGATTCGTGTTTTCAAGTGTGAGGATTTCGTATGCTACTTCTTCATACGAGTGAGTTGTGAAAAGCACGCTGAGAATATTGCTTTCAAGGTGCGTGGGATAGGTGATCTGTAGCTGAATTTCCTTATCGCTATGTGTAGCACCTATAGCACCAACTGTAGGGTTTGTAGCTTCGAGAGGTTTAAAACTTCCGATTCCCGAGGTAGTAAAGCTGCAATGTTCGTAGTTGCCAATAGTTCCTGCTCCTGCTTTGAACAACGCTTGCTTAATTTGATCAATCTCATTTTCTGGTGCATAAGTTGTTAATTTTTTGATCGTAGCTTTTTGTGGAAGTAACACTTGTCTGTTGATAAGATCAAGTTGCTCACAGATCATGTCATTGACACCGTTTCTAGCATTATCTAAGGCGGTGTGAATGGCAAAAATGGCAATATCATATTTGATTGCTTTTTGAATCACCCGCTCCACATAGGTTTGACCATTGAATTTTTTTAGCCCTTTGAATACTATTGGATGAAAACTTACGATAAGATTACAGTTTTTATCAATCGCTTCATCTACTACAGATTCTAAGGTGTCCAACGTCACCAGAATTCCTGTTACTTTAGTATCAGTTGATCCTACGAGCAATCCAACATTATCAAAATCTTCTGCGTAGTGCAATGGGGATAAGGAGTCAAGATGTTCAATGACCTGCTTTATTTTCATCTGTGTATATTTAATGTGTGCTGTTTTGTATAAATTATCTAAGCATTATTTTAATTAGAATACTTGTTTTTAAAAGTAAAAATCTTTCATAACTTATCAAAGGTCGCTTATTTTTTTAGTGTTGTTGGTAAAATGTGATACTTTCGTAAGGAATACGATAGTAAGAATCTATATTTTTGAAGCCTTAGTGCTGTTACATGATGAAAACTTTACGAAAATTACTTTATCCTTTTGTGCCTGCTTATTACTTCATTACCTGGTTACGTAATAAGTTATATGATGCGGGAATCAAAAAATCAAAATCTTATAATTTTCCTGTAATTGCAGTAGGGAATCTGAGTGTTGGTGGTACGGGCAAATCGCCAATGATCGAATATCTTATAAGATTGCTTAAAGAGCGGTGTACTGTTGCAACCTTAAGTAGAGGGTATAAAAGAAGCACAGTCGGTTTCCAATTAGTGCGCACATCCCATAGTGCAGAGGAAATTGGAGATGAGCCTTTGCAGTTTAAGCTCAAATTTAGGGATGTACTGGTGGCAGTGGATGCGAATCGACAGCAGGGAATTGAAATGCTGAGAACGCAAGTGCATCCACCCGATGTAATTCTACTTGATGATGCATATCAACATCGTAAAGTAAAGGCAGGATTCTATATTTTGTTAACTACTTATTATCAGATGTATGTAGATGATATAGTCTTGCCAACTGGTAATTTGAGGGAGCCTCGTAGTGGTGCTGATCGAGCAAATATTATTGTGGTTACAAAATGCCCACCTGATATATCAATTCAGGAACGAGAGCAAATTACTCAGCGTCTTCAAGTTAAATCACATCAAAGGGTGTTTTTCACATCTATTGCGTATGGTTCACAGTTAATGAGCGCGCAAGCAACATTAGATCTAGAGAATTTGAAAGATAGTAGCTTCACATTGATTACGGGTATAGCGAATCCTAAGCCTTTGGTTGATTATTATATGAATTTAGGTCTCAAATTTCAACATATATCATTTTCGGATCATTATAATTTTACTGCTACCGATATTGACGACTTTAAAGAAAGAGGATTGATCATAACCACTGAAAAGGATTATGTACGTTTAAAAAAGCGTCTAAGTCCGGAAACATTATTCTATCAGCCTATAGAAGTATCGTTTATAGACCAAAAAGAAAATTTTGATAAGATAATAGGGGAGTATCTTATTAATCAATTATAGGTTATAAGAGTTTTGTAAATGACAGCTATTATTAAAGCAGCTCTATTGCTTTTAGCTTAAAACTTGTGCATATCTCAGGAGGTGATTTGTTTTTTGGAGAATGCTTTGTGCAATTTTAGAAAAAATTCTTCTGTTTTATAGGGTTTCGGGATTATATCGTCAAATCCGTTTTTGTAAAACTCATCAAGATTATCATCCAACGTTACTGCTGTAAGTGCAATTATTGGAATTTCGGTATCAAAAAGTCGAATTTGCTTGGTTGCTTCGATACCACTAATCCCCGGCATATGAATATCCATTAAAATAAGGTCAAAATTACCGTTTTTGGTTTTTTGTACCGCAATATCTCCATTATCTGCAACCTCACAGATAATTTGATTTTTTTCTAAAATTTTCCGTGTAATTAATTGGTTTATTTTGTTGTCTTCGACTACTAAAACTCTTTTATTGATTAAAATATCATAATCAAGCTTTTTGGCTTCATTTTTAATATCGGTAGTTTCGTCTTGATATACGTCAAATTTTAGATCAAACATAAACTTGGAACCTTTGCCTAATTGACTCTCAAGTGTAATTTCGCTATCCATTAAGGCTAATAGATTTTTGACTATAGATAATCCCAGACCGGTGCCTCCGAATTTTCTGTTTATTTGAACAGAGCCCTGAGTAAAATTCTCAAAAATCGACTGTTGTTTCTTCTCAGAAATTCCAACCCCATTATCTTCAACTTCAAAATTTAAATATACTCTGCAATCGATCCTGTTTATAAGTTTGACACGAATCCAAATATCTCCACTTTGTGTAAATTTTATCGAGTTTCCGATCAAATTAATTAAGATCTGAGAAATTTTAAGAGGATCTCCTTTTAACTTTGCAGGAATAGTACTGTCAAATTCATAGTGTAATGTGTTATTTCTGTCACTGGCTGATTTGCCCAATGCAATTAAAACATCATTGATTCTTTTTTGAAGATTAAACGAAGTGCTTTCTAATTCAACTTTATTTGCTTCAAGTTTGTTTAAATCAAGAATGTTATTGATAAGTGAAAGCAGGTATTCGCCAGAAAACTTTAAAGAATTCAGATGCTCTTTTTGATTAGGTGTGGGACTTTCTTCTAAAAGTAGATGAGTTAACCCGGTTACTGCATATAAAGGAGTTCTTAGTTCGTGTGTGATGGTCGATAAAAATTGTACTCTTGCTTCACTGGCACGTTCCGCATTCTCTTTGGCTAAGATTAATTCGGTGTTTTTATTTTGAAGAAGCTCATTAGCTCTAGCTCTTAAATTGTTGTTTTTATACAGCGAAAGGGTGAGTAGGGATAAAATTGTAATTAGTGCAATGCTTAAGATAGTAGTTAGTCGCCCAAGCTTTAACGACTTTTGTTGCTGTATATTTTCTTCGGTTAATTCTTCAATTAGAACATTATTATCGTTCAGATCTAATTTGGCTCCGGCTTCTTGTGCTATTATTTCCTTATTGATATTGAAAAGAGAGTCTTTGAACTTTTGATGTGCTTTTAGGTTCACTAAAGAGGTTGCAAAGTCTTTTTTTCTTTCATAAATTTCACTATAGAGCTCAAAACATTCTGAACGTATCTCAGAATATCCCCTTTCTTCTCCGATTTGCATCGCAAGATCATTAGTTTTCTTGGCCTCATCAATTAAGTTGAGCGCAAGTTGAGCGCGCGCCTTATTTGTATAAAGTTTAGCCTTATAGTAATGTTGTTGCAGAGAATTGATAATAGGTAAACCAGAATTAAAATGATTGATCGCAAGCTTCGGGTTATTATTTGATAACGCCAAAAGTCCTAGATTAAGTCGAACCGGGCCTTCCAGATTTTTAATACCGTTCTTTTTGATCAATTCAGCAGCATAATCCAGTTGCTTTTTTGATTGGCTGTACCTTTCAAGCTTGGTCAGAATGGAGCCGTAAATATTATAAGAGTAGGCGAGTGCTATTTCATTATTTTCCTCTTGTTGAATTTTAATAGCATCATTTATTTGCTCTTCAGCCTTTTTCAGATCACCTAGTTCAAAATATAATTCAGCTAACACTCTACTGGTTTTAGCACGATACATCCTGTTTTGAGTATTTAATGCTAGTTCACGAGCCAAGGTTATATTTGCTAAAGCGCTTTGTAGTTGTGCTTGACTAATAGAGAACGATGCCTCTTGTAGATAATTTTCTATAGAGTCATTGATGGCGTCATTAAAAACTGTATAATCCATAGTTTGTGACTGTGTCGACGACCAGATAATACAAGTAATGCTGACGAAAAGTGTTTTAAGTAGGGCTGGCATTTTTATAAAATATCATGACTAATATAGTTATTTCTTAGAAATGTGAGTAATTAAATCAATTATTCTACTGCTATACCCTATTTCGTTGTCGTACCAACCAATGATTTTTACCATCTTTCCGATGACCGAAGTCATTAGCGAATCAAAAACACAAGAATGTGTATTACCAATGATGTCGATAGAGACAATGGGGTCTTTTGTATATTCCAGAATGTTTTTTAGCGTTGTGTTAGCGGCTTTAGCAAAAGCAGCGTTTATTTCTTCTATAGAGGTTTCTCGAGCTACATTGAAGGTAATATCAGTTAAAGAACCATCCGGGACAGGAACTCTTATGCCACAGCCTCCAATAACATCACGTAAATTCGGAAAAATCTTAGTTAATGCCTTCGCGGCTCCTGTTGTTGTTGGAACGATTGATTGTCCTGCTGCTCTCGCTCGGCGCAAATCACGATGGGGCTGGTCATGGAGACTTTGATCAGTAGTATAGCTATGGACAGTAGTTATATACGCCTGTTCAATACCGCAAAGTTCATCAATCACTTTAATCATCGGTGCTGCATTATTAGTTGTGCATGAGGCGTTAGAGATTATAAGCTCTGAGCCATCAAGAATATGTTCGTTAACACCTAGAACAACAGTTTTCGTAACATCATCTGACGGTGGTGATGATAGGATTACTTTTTTAGCTCCTGCATGAATGTGTTTGACTAGCTGTTCATAGGTTTTAAATTTCCCAGTGGCCTCTACAATAATATCAATGTCATACCCTTTCCAATTCCAATCTTCGGGACTTGCAATATGTGATAATGAAGTAACTTTATTACCAACCACAATAGCATTCTGTTTATAAGAAACTGGATATGGCAGTACTCCGTGTATACTGTCATACTTTAAAAGATGGGCAAGGGTTATACCATCGGCAAGATCATTGATCGCAACAACTTCGATGGCAGGATTATCGTATACTAATCTAAAAAGATTTCGTCCAATTCTACCAAAACCGTTGATTGCAATTCGTATAGGTTTATTCATAGTTCAATTTGTAAGGGCGGACAATGCTATGTTAAATGCTTTTGAGCTTTGTATGAGGAACGTACCAAAGCACCACTTTCCACATGTCTGAAACCTAAATCTAAGCCTACCTCTTCGTATTTCTTAAACTGATCCGGTGTTATAAATTGCTTAACGGGTAAATGTTTTTTACTTGGTTGCAGATATTGACCTATGGTCACAATATCCAGACCAACTGCTCGCAAATCATGTAATGTTTGAATTACCTCGTCTTCTTTTTCTCCTAATCCAAGCATGATTCCGCTTTTTGTTCTTCCGATGCCCTGATCTTTTAAATACCTAAGTACTTCCAGGCTTTGCTCATACTTTGCTTGTATACGAACCTCTCGTGTCAAGCGCTTTACTGTTTCCATGTTATGTGAAACAACCTCAGGGTTAGCAGCTATTATTCGATCAATATTTTTGGTTTTACCTTGAAAATCAGGGATCAGGGTTTCCAGCGTTGTGGATGGATTCATTCGTCTTATGGCCTCTATCGTCTCTGCCCAGATAATGGAGCCTCCATCCTGTAAATCATCGCGATCTACAGAAGTAATAACGGCATGTTTAATATTCATTATTTTAATCGAACGTGCAACCTTTTCCGGTTCTGCCCAGTCTACGGTATCAGGTCTTCCTGTTTTTACCCCGCAGAAACCGCACGAACGTGTGCAGGTGTTTCCAAGAATCATAAAAGTAGCAGTACCTTCACTCCAGCATTCTCCCATATTTGGACAACTACCTGAGGTACAAATCGTATGAAGTTTATATTTATCTACGATACTTCGTAGTTCTGTATATTTTTTTCCTGTAGGAAGCTTAACACGTAACCATTTTGGTTTTCCTTTCGGTGGGGCAACTGTTGCAGCATTTGAATTCATTCGCACATATTTTATACAAAAATACAAAGATTGAGTTGAATACTGTCAACTTCTACAGAAAGTTGCAAAAAGTGATTTTGGGTCAGGAAGATATTCAGTTGGTTTAGTAAAGGTTTTAAAAAAAATAGCGTTAAAATTAAGTTAAAGCAAAATTTTTGGAGTAAAACAAAGTTATTTATATAACCAAATCATCAGTACTGCATGTCACGAAAATTATATAATACACGGGTAACTAAAACTAATGATAGAAAACGTGTTGAACGTTGGTTACTAAAAAATCAAAACTATATCAACATCACAGCTATAGAAAAGGAAATTTCTGCACCCAAAGGCCTTATACAAAAATTCATAAAGTATGATAAAATAATTCATGATAAATGGATAGCTCCTCTGCATGAAATTTTGAAATCAATAACTTCTTTTGGTTTGAGATAAGGTCTTCCGACCTATTTTTTTTGATCTGTAATAATTTCAGAAAGCAATTTTTTAGCACGCATTAACTTAACTTTTACGTTGTTAATAGATTCACCGAGCGTTAGTGCAATTTCTTTATAGCTCAATTCTTGAAAGTACCGTAGATTGATAACTTCTTGATAGTGCGGTTTTAATTGTTTTATGAAGCGTAAAAGTTGTGCTAAATTTTGCTCTGTTATTAACTTGTCTTCCGGTGAAGGATTATCATCGGCGATCTTGTATACTGTATCATCTGCTTCAGTTGTAGTTTGCGATCTGATAGATGCATTTTTCTTTCGCAGTAAATCAACATGAATGTTTTTTGATATTTGAATCAACCATGTTTGAAAATTATACTGTTCATCGAAGGTTTCAATTCTGTCGAAAGCTTTAGAAAAAGTCTGAATGGTAATCTCTTCAGCTTCATATTCATCTTTTACCCGTTTTAACTGAAAAAAGTATACTGGATTCCAAAACGTGTTAAGAAGGTAGTTAAAAGAAATTTGTTTTCCGTCCTTAGCGCTTTGTATATGGTGTAAAAGAAGTTGAGAGTCTTGACTCAATTATATAAATTTAAATCTGGATGAATTAAGCTTTGTTAGAAGCTTCTGATTCACTACAAGAGGCATACTGATCAGGAGTTTTACCGCACATTGAGCAGTTCTCACCTTCTTTATTCAAAAATGGACTTTGACTAGCGCATGTACCTGCGAATTTCCCGTCTTTTTTTGCCCACAGTTTTATGGCAATGCCAGAAACAGCTAGTAACAATAAGCCAATAGTGAGTAGTAGAAGTTTCATAAATGATGTTTTAAAATGAACTGCAAATATACGAAGAATATAAAAGGTGCAATAGCAGAATTATAATTTAAACGAATGCTAGTATGTATCTTAACGAAGTTTTAAGGAGATGAAGTAGTTGTGTTTGTAAAATATTGATTATCTTTAGTTTAATCACTTAATTGTGATTTTTTTATTTGAGTTAGTCCATAAAATACCTTCACACGGTTTACCGTGTATTGAAGGTATTTTATATAATATTGACTTCTGTTTCCAATTCTATGCCGAAGTTATCTTTTATCTCTTTTTTTATTCTTTTTGAAAGATCAAGGATTTCCAATCCTGTTGCATTCCCATAATTAACTAATACCAACGCTTGCTTTTCATGAACGCCTGCATCACCCCAACGTTTTCCTTTAAAGCCGGATTTTTCAATAAGCCATCCTGCAGGAATTTTTATTTGATCTTTGGTAACCTGATAGGAGGGTATTTCGGGATATTTAATTTTTAGCTTTGTAAAGGTTTCTTGAGTAACCACCGGGTTCTTAAAGAAACTTCCGCTGTTTCCAATTTTCTGTGGATCGGGTAATTTACTTTTTCTTATTGCAATAACGGCCTCTGCGACATCCTTAGGAGTAGGCGCTGTAACGGTGTGTTTTGCAAGTAATTCTTGAATTGCACCATAAGAGGTATTTACCTTATGATCATTAGTTGTCAGTCTGAAGGTGACTTCAGTTATAATATGTGTGTCTTTTAGTGTAGTTTTAAAAATGGAACTTCGATACCCAAATGCACATTCAGAATTCCTGAATTCTTTAATTAAACCGGTTTTTATTTCGATAGCTTTACATGAGACAAATGTGTCTTTTAACTCGGTACCATAGGCTCCTATATTTTGTATAGGCGCGCTACCAACATACCCCGGAATGAGCGATAGATTTTCTAGGCCGCCGTAATTATTACGTATGCAAAACTGTACAAACTCATGCCAATTCTCACCAGCCTTTGCAGTAACTAAGATTGTATTAGCTGATTCCAATTCGGTTGCTATCCCTTCAATAGCAATATGTAGTACCAGTGCATCTATGTTTTTAGTTAATAGCATATTACTGCCGCCACTCAAGACAAATAGTGGGGCATCTTTATAATTAATTAAAGTACTGATTAGTTCTTCTTCACTATCTATACGTTGATATGCTTGTGCTTGTACGTCAATACCGAAAGTGTTGAAGGGCTTGAGGGATTTATTATGTATGATACTCACAGCTATTTAGTAAAATTTTATTTTTTCTTATTGTAGGCTTGTAATCCGAGTCGCAAGATATGAATTGATTGTAAAAGATCTCGACGATTTAACACGTATGCAATACGAACTTGTTTTTTTCCTAATTTCTCATTAGCGTAAAAGCCAGCGGCCGGAGCCAACATCACGGTTTGATTATTAACCGAAAAATGCTCAAGCAACCACCGAGTGAAATCTTCAGTGTTATCAACAGGAAGTTCTGCAATACAATAAAATGCTCCTTTTGGTTTTGATACGATCACCCCATCAATTTGCTCAAGTCCCTGAATGAGAGTGTCTCTTCTCTTTTTATATTTTGCAACCGTTTCTTTAGTGTCAGCGATAGAAGTATCAAAAGCTGCTTCAGCTGCTATTTGAGCTAACGTAGGAGGACTCAATCTTGCTTGGGCAAATTTGGTGGCAGTGGCAAGCAAAGTTTTATTTCTACTAATCAACCATCCTATCCTTGCCCCACACATACTATATCTCTTGGATACAGAATCAATTACTATGGTATGCTCATTCATATCATTAAGTTCAAGAACTGAATAATGCCGGCTGTCGTCATAAACAAAATCGCGGTATACTTCGTCAGCTATTAAGAATAAATCGTACTTTTTAGCAAGTTGAGCTAATTGATTTATTTCTTCTCTGGAGTACAAATGGCCGGTAGGATTACCTGGGTTACAGATGAGAATTGCTTTTGTTTTAGAAGTAATACATCGTTCAAATTCTTTAATATCAGGAAGTGAAAAATCGTCATTGATCGTTGAGGTGATGGTTATTATATGAATGTTTGATTGTATAGCAAAACTTTTGTAATTGGCGTAAAAAGGTTCTGGGATTATTATTTCGTCATTTATATCGCCAATACATCCCATAACAAATAGAAGGGCTTCACTGCCACCGGTGGTAATTATTACGTCATCTGAAATCACATCGACATCTAAAGTTTTATAATAGGAGGCTATCTTATCTCTAAAACTTTTAAAGCCACTTGATTCACTATAAGAAAGAACTTCTAAGGAATGATTGCGTATAGCGTTTAGAGCAAGTCGTGGGGTTTTTATATCCGGTTGGCCAATGTTGAGGTGAAAAATTTGCTTCCCGTCGTCTACGGCTCGTTCTGCATAGGGCGCAAGTTTGCGTATAGGAGATTCGGGCATTTGGATACCCTTTTTGGAGATTGAAGGCATGCTTGTAATTTTTGGTTGGGTAAATTTCCTGTTTATTTATGAAAAGAAGCTCAAAAAGATATTTTTTTTCGATCATTTTGTTAAATTGTACGTTAAATGATAGTATTTTTAGATTTACGTAGAGGATGTTTGATTTTTTTGATTCTTTTTGGTATAAGCATAGTCACTTCACAACAAAATGGGGGAGAGAATATTTTTAAGCTTCGTCCAGGGGTTGAAAGCGATAAGTTAAATTTTAAGTTAGCAAATAACTTGATAGTAATACCTGTAAGTGTTAATGGGGAAGAGCTTTCATTTATTCTTGATACGGGTGTGAGTTCTACGATTATTTTCAGTCTGGGAGATGACAAAAAATTACAACTTAGTAATGCTACAAAAATTTATCTTAGAGGTTTAGGAGATGGAGAACCGGTCGAAGCTATCAAATCAACCGGTAATACTTTGGAAATAGGGGATGCGATTAGTGCCAATCACACTGTTTATTTGATATTCGATGAAACTATTGATTTCTCTCCGCGAATGGGATTTCCTATTCATGGTATTATAGGGTATGATTTTTTTAAAAATTTTATTGTAGATCTCAAATACTCCAAAGAAGTGATCAAAATTTCAAACCCTAAAGCATACGTAGCCAAAAAATGCAGAAAGTGTTATCAGACTTCTTTGGATTTTAACAATGGTGTGCGACCATATATCAAGGCACAATATGGTGTAGATAAAAGAATTGATCTCAACTTATTGATAGACTCGGGTTCTGGGTCTGCGTTGTGGCTGTTTGAAAATAAGACGCTGGGTATAAAGGTGCCAGAGGATTCTTACAGAGAATTTTTAGGAAAAGGATTTAATGGCGATATCCATGGTGCTCGCTCTAAGATTAAGGCGTTACATATTGGAAAATTCACCATGAAACGTGTTACAGCCTCTTTTCCGGATAGCGTGTATATACAAGGAATTTCCACACTTCAACGGCAAGGGTCGCTAGGTGGTGGTGTATTAAAAAGATTTGATTTGATAGTGGATTATCCAGATCAAAAAATTTCATTCAGAAAAAATAGGTTTTTTAAGCAACCCTTCCATTATAACATGAGTGGTATCACAGTGGAGCATGCTGGTGAACGGTTAACCAAAGTGTATACCAGAGAAGATAAGATAAAACCAGAACGTATCCGATCAGGACAAAAAGCAAACAATGCTATTGTGATTGATTATACCTTTGGCTACCGTTACAGTATGGAGCCTAATTTTGAAATAGTAAACGTGAGACCCGGATCTCCTGCTGCTCATGCCGGTTTGAAACGAGGCGATAGAATACTCAGTATTAATGGTAAAAATGCATATGAATACCAGTTAGAGGAAATCAATAACTTATTTTTCAATAAAGAAGGAAAACGTATCAGAATAGTTATAGATAGAGCAGGGGTTCGGTTGAATTACTCCTTTTTCCTGAAAAAGGTGATTGAATAAAAAAAGGCCCTTCGATGAAGAGCCTTAGTGTTATGTTTTTAAATATTTTAAGATTCATCTAGAACCGTTCCCTTTATTTTAATAGCTTTTGTGCCCTCTTCTGCATTAGAATACACTGTTATTGTTTTACGAATGGGTCCTACTCGTTTAGTGTCATACTTTACTTCGATTATTCCTGTGGCACCCGGAGCAATTGGCCCTTCAGGTTTTTTAGGAATCGTACATCCGCAACTTGAATATACTCTAGAGATAACTAAAGGAGCATTACCAGTATTTGTAAACTCAAATTTACGAATACCATCACTTCCTTTCATTATTTCTCCATAATCAACAACGTCTGTTTTAAATTCTATTTGAGCTTTGGTATCCTGAGCATTAAGGGTTGTACTCAGTACGCCAACAAATAAAATTAGCATCATTCTTTTCATAATGTAGGTTTTTATTAAACGTAAAAGTACTTACTTTTTACGCAACTTCAAAATAGCAAAAGACTTTCAAGTTGTCGTTTATAATAATTACTTTTGCAATCTAAAATTCAAAAACCACACCAAAGTATGATTCCAGTTGGAAAGTATGACTCAAAAGCAGTCGAAGAAAAATGGTATGACTACTGGATGAAAAATAATTATTTTCATTCTGAAGTTGATGAACGTGAAGCATATACCATCGTTATTCCTCCGCCCAATGTGACAGGAGTGTTGCATATGGGACATATGTTGAATAACACCATTCAGGACGTTTTGATCAGAAGAGCTCGTCTTAAGGGCTACAATGCCTGCTGGGTACCGGGTACGGATCATGCATCGATTGCTACAGAGGCAAAAGTTGTGGCAAAACTCAAAGCAGAGGGTATTGATAAAAATAGCCTTACAAGAGAGCAGTTTCTGGAGCACGCATGGGAGTGGACGCATAAGCACGGTGGGATAATTCTAGAACAATTAAAAAAACTAGGGGCATCTTGTGACTGGGAACGTACCGCATTTACCATGGATGACAATTTGTCTGAATCGGTAATCAAAGTTTTTGTTGACTTGTATAACAAAGGGTTGATATACCGTGGGTACAGAATGGTTAATTGGGATCCCGAAGCCAAAACTACCTTGTCTGATGAAGAAGTTATCTATGAAGAAAAACAAGGTAATCTGTATTACCTGAACTACACAGTGGAGGGCAGCGATGAGGTTTTAACAATCGCTACTACCCGACCTGAGACCATCATGGGGGATACTGCGATTTGTGTACATCCCGATGATACTCGCTTTACGCATCTTAAGGGGAAAAAGGCTATTATTCCATTAGTTAATCGATCCATTCCAATTATTGAAGATGAGTATGTTGATATTGAGTTCGGTACAGGTTGTTTAAAAGTGACTCCGGCTCATGATCAAAATGATAAAGTGTTAGGAGATAAGCACAATCTTGAGGTGATTGATATTTTCAATGATGATGCTACTTTGAATAAGAATGGATTACAATACGAAGGAAAAGATCGCTTCATAGTTCGTAAGGAAATCATTAAAGATCTCGAAGCTATAGGAGCCTTGTTAAAAACTGAAGTTCACATGAACAAGGTGGGTACAAGTGAAAGAACTAAAGCGGTTATTGAACCAAAATTGAGCGATCAGTGGTTCTTAAAAATGAAAGATCTTGCACAACCTGCCCTCGACGCGGTTTTAGATAAAGAAGTAAATCTAGTACCTGAAAAGTTCGTTAATACTTACCGCCATTGGATGGAGAACGTAAGAGACTGGAATATCTCAAGGCAATTATGGTGGGGACATCAAATTCCTGCTTTCTTTTATGGTGATGGAAAGGAAGATTTTGTAGTGGCTGAAACAAAAGAAGCTGCACTACAATTAGCCCAAGAAAAGTCGGGTAATGCAGATTTAAGAAGCGAAGACTTGACTCAAGATCCTGATGCACTGGATACTTGGTTCTCTTCTTGGTTATGGCCGATGAGTGTATTTAACGGTATTTTAGAACCGGATAATGAAGAAATAAACTATTACTATCCAACAAATGATCTGGTTACTGCGCCTGAAATTTTATTTTTCTGGGTGGCTAGGATGATCATTGCGGGATATGAATATAGAAAAGAAAAACCTTTTACCAATGTGTATCTGACAGGAATCGTACGAGATAAACAACGTCGTAAAATGTCAAAATCTCTCGGAAATTCTCCGGATCCTTTACATCTTATAGATCAGTATGGAGCTGATGGTATTCGTGTGGGGATGTTATTGAGTTCACCTGCGGGAAATGATCTGATGTTCGATGAGGAGTTATGTAAACAAGGAAGTAGTTTTGTAAATAAAATTTGGAATGCCTTTAAGTTAATCAAAGGGTGGGAGGTTGACTCTACAATCGATCAGCCTGCGGCATCTGCACTTGCAATTGATTGGTATACTGCTAAGTTTCAGGCAGCATTGGCAGAGCTTGAAGATCATTATTCAAAATATCGAATGAGTGATGCGCTCATGACAACCTATAAATTGATATGGGATGATTTTTGTAGTTGGTTATTAGAAATGGTAAAGCCAGAATTTGGTAAGCCAATCGACAAAAAAACCTACGATGCCATTCTAAAAATTTTAGAAGAAAATTTAAAGATTTTGCATCCTTTTGTACCTTTTATTTCAGAAGAGATTTGGCAACAGATCGGAGTTAGAAATACGGATGAAGCGCTTATTATAGCTTCATGGCCTACAATGACAGATATAGATAAGGAATTGATTGAGAACTTTGAGGTAGCAAAAGAAGTGATATCAGGGATACGTACAGTGCGTAAAGAAAAAAATATTTCTTTTAAAGATGCGATCACTTTATCTGTACTTAATAGTGGTAAACTTACTACTACATTTGACAGTGTTATTAAAAAAATGGGTAATATTTCTGATCTTGATTATGTTACAGAGAAAGTAGATGGTGCTTTGTCGTTCCGAGTTAAGTCTAATGAATATTTTATACCTATCTCTGGTGCTATTGATGTGGATGAGGAGATTAATAAGCTACAAGAAGAATTGAAATATACGGAAGGATTTTTGAAATCAGTTCAGAAAAAACTTCAAAATGAGCGTTTTGTAAACAACGCTCCTGAACAAGTAATTACAAATGAACGTAAGAAAGAGGCGGATGCAGAAGCTAAGATTGCTACCTTAAAATCCAGTTTAGCAAGTTTGCAATCATAGATTGTAACTATTATCATAAACATATTCAAATAAAAAATAAGGCTTGATTTTAAAATCAAGCCTTATTTTTTATTTGAATTAACTGTAGCTTATTTCATATCTGTAATATACTGATCTACTAAAGCAATATATTTAAGTTTTGCTTCCTTTTGTGATAGATGCTTAACCTGAAACAAGGCATTTAGTTTGAAAGCATTACGAAGTTCACTGGTTCCAGATGGGGTGTAAAATCCCTTGGTATGAGTCGCTAACTTATAATGTGCATACAAATGCAGCATTATATCCGTAGGAAGTTTTAGCTTTGTATTGCTGGCCTTGGTGAAGGCTTTCTCAAAAGCAATATCTAGATCTTCGTCATTCATGGTCTTATACAGTAGCTATAACACTTTCTCCACCACGTACCTTTTGATTTAAGCTTACGTTTACTTTAGTTCCAATCGGTAAAAAGACATCAACTCTGGATCCGAATTTGATGAAACCACTATCAGATCCTTGTGCCACTTTTTCGCCCGGAACCGCATAATTAACGATACGCTTAGCTAAAGCTCCGGCAATTTGACGATATAAAATTTCAACACTGTTGTTTTTGACTACGACCGTGGTTCTTTCGTTCTCTTCTGACGATTTTGGATGCCAAGCTACAAGAAATTTTCCAGGGTGATATTTGCTAAAAACAACTTCGCCACCAATAGGATGTCGCGTTACGTGAACATTAATAGGAGACATAAATATGGAGACTTGCAGTCTTTTCTCATTGAAATATTCTTTTTCAAATACTTCTTCAATCACCACAACTTTTCCATCTACAGGCGATACAACCGAAGTATCGCTAAGAGAGGTGGTACGTTTAGGATTTCTAAAAAACTGAAGTATTAAAAGTAAAAATACAGAACTTATAATAAGAATAGCTAATTGCAGTTCAGGAAGCTGTAGAGCAACATATGAAGCTACATTAATACCTAGAAAAATTACTAGGGCTACTGATATTATTTTAAAACCTTCTTTATGAAACATATTGTAATAATTGTAAGAAAACAAATAAAAATGGGCTGGCGAATATGATACTGTCTAGGCGGTCAAAAATGCCTCCGTGTCCGGGCATTATCGAACCACTATCCTTAACACCTGCCTGTCTTTTAAACTTTGATTGTATCAAGTCTCCTAAAGTTCCAAAAATACTCAATATTAGACTGATAAACAACCAAATTACGAGAGATAATGTTTGTGTGGAGAGCGCAATAATTACTGCTGCGATTAACCCAAAAAACATACCGCCGACAAAACCTTCGATGGTTTTATTCGGTGAGATTCGTTCCAAGAGCTTATGTTTTCCGAAGTTTTTTCCTACTAGATAGGCAAACGTATCATTAGTCCACATGATAAAAAAAGATCCGGCAACGATAAAGGGTTCGTATTCTCCTCTAAATGTAGGGATCATGGTTAAGAATGCAATCGCCGTTATTAAGTAAAAAATACTGGTCATGTATTTTTTCTTTTCAAACATTGGTATGATTCGTATGATCAATAAATCTCGAACCAATAACAATTCAGTCAAAACCGTTGCGGTAAGCAGAAAATACAGGAAATAAGGATGTATGGTCGTAAAATTGACAACCAGAATTAGCACGGTAAATATCACATACAACCATTTGTTCTTGAGGTGTATTAATTTTTGAAATTCATAAACACAAATAAGTCCGAAAACAAAAAAAACACCAACGAAAGTTTCTTTGGAAATAAAAATAGAAAACAGTAAGATCGAAATGTATAAGAATCCCGATAAAGATCTTGTGAGCAATTCCTTCATGTTATAAATCTTCCAGAAGCAGCAAATATAGATTTTTTGAACTACTTCCGTAGCTTAAGAAGTCTTTTTCTTTTTGCGTTTCGAAGTTTTTAATGGTTGTAATATTGGAGGGAATGGATTTTCGGTTCTTTTGTTTGATGCCTTTAAGGCCTTCTCCGATACTTGTTACCAGCTGGCTTGTTGAAGCAAAAATAATAAAATTATCAGGGAGTTCGGGTAACTTCTTTTCCTTAAGTTGATTAGATGAAACTAATATAGAGCCACTATCAGAGATAAGATATTCACAGGTCGCAAAAAAGAAGGACGCAGACATGTTTTTGGTGAAATTCAGATTAAAATTTGAAAACCTATGTTCTAATCCGATATCAAAGCAACAAACGTCTTTTTCATACCAATCATTTTCTAATAGAATTTTGTCAAAAGAATCTAGAATTTCATTTTCATTATCACAGTATAAAAATTTTCCTCCATTTCTTTTAAAGTTTATCATGAAACTTTCGTCTATTGGAAGATTAATCTCGGGCATGTACTTGCTGCGATCTTCTATGTGTCTTTCTTTATTCTTTTGGTCTGATTTAGATTTTGAAAAAAAAAGTTTTCTAAATAGACTCATTGGTAACTGCTAATTGGGATTTTTATTGACGTTGAAACCAAAGATAAAAAAAATCTTAACCTAAACGTTTCCGTTGGGTTAAGATTTTCATGATACTAGTAAAAAATAATATATATTTAAGAAGGTTCGGTGATTACTTCCTCTTTATTGTTAAAAGGTCGCTTACCAAATATCTTTTCTAAGTTGTCTTTAAAAATAACCTCTTTCTCTAGCAATACTTCAGCTAGTTCAGTCAGTTTGTCTTTATTATTCTCCAGCAGTTCGATAGCACGTTGATATTGCTCCTCGATTATATTAGAAATTTCTTTATCGATCAATTCACTGGTTTGTTCACTATATGGCTTAGTGAAATTATATTCACTTTGTCCTGAGGAATCGTAATAGGTAAGATTTCCTACTTTATCGTTAAGTCCATAAATAGTAACCATTGCACGCGCTTGTTTTGTGACCTTTTCCAAATCACTCAAAGCTCCTGTAGAAATTTCATTAAAAATAACCTTTTCTGCAGCTCTACCGCCCAAGGTGGCACACATTTCATCCAACATCTGGTTAGGTCTTACAATAAGACGCTCTTCTGGTAAATACCAAGCAGCTCCCAGAGATTGACCTCTTGGAACAATAGTTACTTTAACCAGTGGAGCAGCATGTTCGAGCATCCAGCTAACGGTTGCGTGACCAGCTTCATGAAAAGCAATAGCGCGTTTTTCGTCTGGTGTTATGATTTTGTTCTTTTTCTCTAACCCACCTACAATTCGATCCACTGCGTCAAGGAAATCTTGTTTTCCAACGGCAGCCTTGCCTTTTCTCGCTGCGATTAACGCGGCCTCGTTACAAACATTGGCTATATCTGCCCCAGAGAATCCCGGAGTTTGTTTAGCTAAAAATTCAGTATCCAGCTCTTCTTCAAGCTTAGTTAGAGGTTTTAAATGCACCTCAAAAATTTCTTTACGTTCTCTAACGTCTGGTAAATCCACATAGATTTGACGGTCAAAACGTCCTGCTCGCATTAAAGCTTTATCAAGAACATCCGCCCGGTTGGTAGCTGCAATTACAATAACATTGGTATTGGTTCCAAAACCATCCATCTCTGTTAACAATTGATTCAGTGTATTTTCTCGTTCATCATTAGATCCGGAAAAATTGCTTTTTCCACGAGCTCTACCAATAGCATCAATCTCATCAATAAAGATAATTGCAGGAGATTTTTCTTTAGCTTGCTTAAATAAGTCACGTACTCTTGAGGCACCTACACCCACAAACATTTCAACGAAGTCAGATCCTGATAAGGAGAAGAACGGTACCTTTGCTTCACCAGCAACAGCTTTAGCTAATAAGGTTTTTCCTGTTCCAGGAGGTCCAACTAATAATGCTCCCTTCGGTATTTTACCCCCTAACGAAGTGTACTTATCAGGGTTTTTCAAGAAATCTACGATTTCTTCAACCTCTTCTTTTGCACCTTCAAGTCCGGCTACGTTCTTAAAAGAAACTTTAACGTCCGTATTTTGATCAAAAAGCTTAGCCTTTGATTTTCCAATATTAAAGATCTGACCACCGGCGCCACCACTCGCGCCACCACTCATTCGTCGCATGATAAAAATCCATACTCCAATGATCAGCGCAAAAGGAAGTAAAGTAATTAAAATTTCTCCCCAGAAATTATTCTCGGTATCGTAAATAACCTGTGTTTCCAGCCCTTTTTCACTTTTGATTTTGGCTATTTGATTTTCAAAGTTTTGAAGATCTCCAAACTCAAATTGATAATCGGGTTCATTTGCAGTAGAAGGGAGAAGGGATTTATTTTTCTTGCTTTGATGTTTTTCCAGAGATTTAGCCTCTTGTGTTAAATATACTTTTGCATCACGACGATTTAAAATGACAACTTTGTCTACTTCGCCATTACGCAAAAACTCTTGGAAATTGGAAGTCGTAGTCTTAGGAGCGGAGTTCCACCCACTACCTCCCATAAAATTCAATGCTAAAAAACCGACTATAATGATAGCGTAAATCCAGTATGCACTAAATTTCGGTTTTTTATTAGGTTCCATTTTTTTATTTTCTTTAGCCATGTATGCTTAGTCTTTTAATATTTAGTTTGAATTGAAGTGGTCTTTGCGTCTCCCCATAAGCCTTCAATATCATAAAATTCTCGAATATGTTTTTGGAAAACATGAACTACAACGTTCACATAATCCATTAGTACCCACTCAGCATTTTCACTTCCTTCAATATGCCAGGGTTTGTCTTTAAGTGCTTTACTAACTATTTTTTGAATTGAGCTTACAATAGCATTAACTTGAGTATTGGAGGTACCATTACAAATTACGAAGTAGTCACAAACGGTGTTTTCAATTTCTCTTAAATCAAGGATGTCAATATCATTTCCTTTTACCTCTTCTATGCCTTTTATTATTTGAGCAATTAATTCATCAGAGTTTATTTCTTTTTTACTCATGCATTTTTTTAATTTGTGTAAAGTTATTATTTTTTATGATTTTTATGTTCGTATTAAAGGAACATTTATAAAACTTTCACACCATTTTATATGCATATAATCAAAGTTGATGCCATTGAGTCAACAAATTCGTTTTTGCGTGATTTAATTCGGGACAACGCGTTGACCGAACCTACCTGTGTCTTTACAAATGAACAATTAGCCGGAAGGGGTCAAATGGGAACGACTTGGCAAAGTGAGAAAGGAGAAAATTTGACTACTAGCGTGTTTATGCCATGTGAGGATCTTAACATTAAGGAGCAGTTTAATGTTTCGATGGTTGTAGCCTTAGCAATTTATGACACCTTACGTGAGATTTCCTTACCTAAACTTACCATAAAATGGCCAAACGACATTCTGTCAGACAAGTTGAAGGTTTGCGGGATTTTAATCGAAAACAGTATACGTAATGACAGGTTGCAAGGCGTGATTATCGGAATTGGCCTTAATATTAATCAACTGTCCTTTAAGAATCTTCCACAGGCAGGTTCGATACGTGCTATTTTGGGAATTCGGTATGAAGTGGAAGAAATTTTGGATATTTTATTAAAAAAGATAGTCTACCGTTTTAAAATGCTGAAGACAACAAAATTTCACCTTATAAAAGAAGCCTACGAGGCAAAGCTTTTTAGAAAAGACAAGCCTTCTATGTTTACAGCACCCTCTAAAGGATCATTTGTTGGTATCATTCAAGGGGTTGATAGTTCGGGTAAATTGCAATTGCTTGTCGAGGACAATGAGATTGAAACCTATGATCTCAAAGAGTTGAAGTTTGTTTATTAAAAAAGGCAGCAACTATGGTCATATAGAAGCTGCCTCATTTATATGTATGGTACTTAGATCTTGCTTAAATTTTCGCTCAGTGTACTGATAAATTTTTGAATTGGATTCTTAATCATCATCCCCATCATAGCGTTAAATTGCCCTTCAAATAATAACTGTGTAGTGCTTTTACCGGGTGCTACTTCATTAATGTTTGCTGTTAAGGTAAATGGAAGCTTATCACTTGCCGCACCTAAAACTACTTGAGAAGAAGCTGTACTCTCTTTTTGTTCCAGTACTATTTCGGGCATGCCTTTAAGTTGAAATAAAAACCTTGAATCGCTCAATTTTTCAAATTTCTGAATGCTTTCCGGCATTATTTTCTCAAAGTTTTCAACTTGCGTTAAAAATTGGTAGACTTCTGCAGGGCTTTTTTCTACGGTAACCGTAGGACTTTCTAAATTCATATGATAATTATAAGGTTACTGGACTCCATGAAGCCGGATCTTTTTTCCAGCTTTGCAAGGTTTGGTGTTGTTCTTTATTTATGTAGTTTGTGTCTAACGCCTGTTCTAATAGGTTGTCGTAATTGCTTAGAGTATGTAAGTTCAATTCGGCAGTTTGGAAATTTTGAACGGCAATATCGAATCCATAATTAAAAATCGCAACCATTCCTTTGACATGCGCATTACATTCCCGCAAAGCTTTAACCGCGTTGAGACTACTTTGACCGGTACTAATCAAATCTTCGACTACTACTACGGTCTTTCCAGAAGGTACAATTCCTTCAATTTGATTCTTTCTTCCATGCTTTTTAGCTTCGGGGCGTACGTAGATAAAAGGAAGATTTAGCTGTTCTGCAACAAGCATACCAATTCCAATAGCACCCGTGGCAACACCGGCGATTACATCGGGTTTACCATATTTATCTTCTATAAATTTCGCTAAATTTTCTCTTAAGTAATTGCGTATCAATGGATAAGAAAGAGTTATTCTGTTGTCGCAATAGATAGGAGATTTCCATCCCGAAGCCCATGTAAATGGTTCTTGTGGTTGTAATTTTATTGCATTAATTTGCAACAATAATTCAGCGGTTTTTTTTGCTGTATTTTTATCAAAAATCATAGTGCAAATGTATAAAGTTTTTGTGAATAATACCCCAATTATTCTTTCTACCAAAAAGGCTGTTCAGGATTATACTACAATTCCTATAAAAGAGGTCGATTTTAATGATTTGATTCTTAAAATTTTGAAGGATGACAAGCTAAAATTTCACCTATATCATAAAAATCAAGAAAAACTAATTGACCACTTGTACACTAAACTTCCTGTGGTGCTCGCTGGTGGTGGTAAAGTTTATAATGATAGTAAAGAGATATTATTTATTCGCAGAAATGGAAAGTGGGACCTTCCAAAAGGTAAATCGGAGAAAAAGGAAGATATGGAGACCACTGCTATTCGAGAAGTAGAAGAGGAAACTGGGGTTAAGGATCTTGAAATAACAAAATTTCTCTATAAAACCTTTCATGTTTTTAAGCGTAATGACGAATATCGTTTAAAAGTTACCTATTGGTTTGAAATGAAAACAGAATACGATGGCCCATTAACGCCTCAAATTGATGAAGGCATTAAAAAGGTGAAGTGGAAGGATGCAAAAAAAGCCAAAAAAGCATTGCAAAACTCCTATGCTAATATTCGTGAATTATTTTCTCACGAATACCTTTCGTAAGCTTTACTTCAAAATACGATAGATAGGATAGCGTTTATGTGCTTTTTCGTAATGTTTGGACTGCTTATGTAGCCAATCTAATTGTGAGTACCAGTTTTTGGCAAAAGCAGTATCCTCTTTCTTGTGATCAAATGCTGCTTGCAGCTCTTTATTACCCTTTAGTATTTCCAAGGCTTTATCTTCCCATACATAAGGAGAAAAACCTTCCTTTTGTTGAAGAATGCTATCAAAAAAGTTCCAGTTAAAAAAAGAATCTATAGCTTCCGGCTCCAAGGTCTCTAATACGTAGCGTATTCCTTCTTGATTCGTGCTAACATAAAAGTCGCCTTGATTCACTTGTACTTGTTGAATACTTGGTGTGACTTTGGTGTTGGCATGCAAATAATGACCTTCATAAGGGCTATCTTTAGTAGTAAAGCTCTTTATATAATATATTTCAGCAATCAACGTGGTGTCTTTTTGGTACTCCTTAAGTTTAATTTGATTGCGTTGTAATTTTTCAATGATTTCCCACTGACCTTTTGGGATGATGTATCCTTTAGGGATCAAAATATTCTCGGCCGGTTTAAAATAATTTTGATAGACCACTTCTTTAACATAGGGTTTGTTTTTATAATATTTTAAGCGATTTTGACCGGTTACCTCGCTGGGTATCATGTCACCTTTATATCCTTTGAATTGTAATTTGGACGACTTGGTAGTGTCAAGCTCCCATTGTACCGGGTATTTCTTTAAGGCTCCAATTTGATCAAAAGCACGGGCTCTTAACTCTTTAATTTTTGCACCATCTTTTTCAATGATTTGTAGCATAGATTTCATTAATTCATAGGTTCCCAGCACACGATCTTTATAAGGCTTTAGCATATGTGTCTCTACCATCATGCCTAGCGTATTCCATAACGCTGTGTACCCTGTGGAATAACGGGGATGGTCTATGAATTGTGAAAATCCTTTATCCGGAGTAGTACCCCATACATTGACGTAAGGAGTAATATCCCATTTTTTGGCTTGCAGGGATGTCTCTAGTTGTGGTTGGAAACTCTTTAACAAGTAATCGCCTAATGCACCCCCAAGTTTGTTGTGCTGAGTAAATAAATGGGTTAAGATATATTGATAATCAGCTCCGTTACTAACATGATTGTCTATAAAAACATCCGGTTGGACTTTATGAAAAATTTCGGTAAAAGCGATTGCATTCTTAGTATCGCTCTTGATGAAGTCACGATTCAAATCATAATTACGTGCATTCCCTCTAAAACCATATGCTTTGGGGCCGTTTTGATTCGTACGTGTGCCTGAATTGCGATTCAATGCGCCTCCAATATTATACACAGGAATCGTAGCTATGACGGTATTTTTTGGGATCTCATTTTTTTTAAGAGCAAGATCTCTAAATAAAAGCATCGTAGCATCTATCCCATCACTTTCTCCGGGATGGATTCCATTATTGATTAAAAGGACGTTCTTGTTTTTTCTTTGCTTTTCAAAACTAAAATTACCGTCTGCAGCATAAATAATTAGGTGCAAGGGATGACCACTATCTGTGATACCCATCTCTTTTATTTCAATTTCCTTGAAATCGTCAGCTAACTTTTGATAAAATTCAATAACTTCGGGATACGTGGGAGTTTCCATGCCTTCACTTCTTTCAAAAAGCGTTTGATATGATGTGGTTTGACTTTGTGAAGAAAAAGATATAATATTCGTGAATACTATGAAAACTAGTAAGGAAACTGAATTGAAACGTGTATTGTCCATGAATTTCTGAATTATTGGATAAAGATAAAAAGATTTTTGACCCTTGTTTACGTAAATTTCATCAAGTCTTAAAAGTGCTATAAAACCGGATTTTCTTGTCATAAATCAAAATAACGTTACTTTTGCATCTTCAAAAAAATTACTATGACTGAGTTTGTTAGAAAAATTGTTCCGAATGCAAAAGATGATGTACTGGCGGGAATTACAGTGTCACTAGCTATGATACCAGAGGTGGTTGCATTTGCATTTGTAGCTCAGATAGACCCCTTGGTGGCGCTTTCAGGTGCATTTATTATTGGGTTGATAGCAGCTATTTTTGGAGGAAGACCAGGTCTTATTTCAGGGGCTGCAGGTGCAGTTGCTGTGATATTTGTGCATTTGATTTCTGAAGGTCATGCAAGAGGTCTTGCTTTTGAAACACCAATAGAGAACATGGGATATTACTATCTCCTGGCTACAGTTATTTTAATGGGTATTATACAGATCGGTGCCGGTGTTTTAAAATTGGGTCGTTTTGTACGCTTGATTCCCCACCCGGTTATGATGGGATTTGTTAACGGATTGGCAATTGTGATTTTTATTGCGCAAGTTAAAATGTTTTCGCATAAACAATTAGAAGTTACTGCTGACGGAGTTAAAAAATATATCAATATTCCTATGGAAGGCAGTGAACTGTATACAACGCTCGCTTTAGTTCTATTAACGATGGGTATTGTATGGCTATTACCAAAACTTACTACCAAAATCCCCGCTGCTTTAACGGCGATTCTTGTGACCACCGGAGTGGTGATTTTCGCCAAATTAAATGTTAGTACCGTGGGCTCTTATATTCGTGAAGGAGGAGGAGATGGTCTTTCTGGTGAATTACCAACGCCAAATCTCGAATTATGGGAGTATCTTCCTTTTACTGCCGATACGTTTTCCTTTATTCTTCCATATGCATTTTTGGCTGCTTCTGTAGGTCTTATAGAATCTTTGATGACGATGAACTTGGTTGATGAGTTGACGGAGTCTCGAGGAAATGGTAATCGTGAATGTATGGCACAAGGATTAGGTAATATGATGAGTGGGTTGTTTGGAGGTACCGGAGGATGTGGAATGATTGGCCAAACCGTAATTAATATCAACGCGGGTGGACGCGGACGACTATCCGGTATTATGATGGCACTTACATTATTGACTTTTATATTGTTTACGGATCAATATATAGAGCAGGTACCAATTGCCGCATTGGTTGGGGTCATGTTTATGATGGTTATTGAAACCTTTGCATGGTCCAGTTTTAGAATCCTCAGAAAAATTCCTAAATCAGATGCGGCAGTGCTAATTATTGTTTCTGCAGTAACGGTGGTATATGATTTAGCAATTGCCGTGTTTGTCGGGGTGATCATATCGGCGCTTGTGTTTGCATGGGAAAATGCAAAACGTATTCGAGCGCGTAAACATATAAAGGAAGATGGTACTAAGGTTTATGAAATTTGGGGTCCTTTATTCTTTGGTTCTATTCAAGATTTTAATGGGAAATTTGATATAAAGAATGACCCGGATATGGTTGAAATTGATTTTATGGAATCTCGCGTAACAGATCACTCAGCGCTTGAAGCCATATTCAATTTGGTAGGGAAGTATGAGGATGCTGGAAAACAGGTGCGTATAAAACATTTGAGTGAAGAATGTCAGGCATTAATGATCAAAGCTTCTCCTAAATTAGCAGGTGTTATAGAGCCTAATGTCGACGATCCTCGTTACCATGTAATGGCCAAAGTAATGAAATAAATAAGATTTTATATCTTTAGCAGGTCTAACAACCTGATCAATTAAATAAAATGGATATTCCTGTTGAGCCTATAGTTTTTGGTGTTCAATTGAATATCCATTTACTTTTTGAGTATCTGGCGTTCTTTGTTGGTTTTCGTTATTATATTTATTTACGAAAGAGATCCAACAACACCATTTCGTCTACTAATCGGCTGTCTATAATTATAGGTGCAGTGTTTGGTGCTTTTTTAGGATCTCGTGTGTTTGGTTATTTAGAACATCCCATCGCGATTTCCAATCTAACCGAAGTATTGCAATTGCTTAATTCTAAAACTATTATGGGGGGATTGTTTGGAGGTTTGTTAGGAGTTGAGGTGAGTAAAAAGATAATCGGGGAGCAGCGATCCTCAGGCGATTTATTTGTATATCCTTTACTATTAGCTATCCTTATTGGTAGAATTGGCTGTTTTTTAAACGGAATTAATGAATTTACCTACGGCGTTGAAACTGATTTTTTTTTGGGAATGGATCTTGGGGATGGGATACATCGCCATCCGTTATCAGTATATGAAATCTTCTTTTTAATAGCGCTCTGGATCTTTTTAAGGTATAAAGAGACGCAGTTTGAGAGTAATCAAGGGTTGCTTTTTAGAGTTTTTATGATTGGATATTTTTCCTTCCGTTTTCTGATAGAATTTCTTAAACCAAATGAATTTTTGATATTGGGACTCAGTAGTATCCAGTATTTATGTATTTTGTGTCTGCTTTACTATCGCAAAACGATTGCAATACTTTTCTCAAGTACAAACGTACCACAGTTGAGATAGGTGTTGTTAGACTCGAACAAAAAGCAAAAAAACTAAGCTCATACCATGCCTACAAGATCCTATACGTATTATGATTTTACTTTAAGTTTATGTCCGACGTGTCTCAAAAGAATTGATGCTAAAATAGTATTTGAAGATGAAAAAGTATATATGCTGAAACGCTGCCCGGTGCATGGGCGATCCAAAGTGTTAATAGCCGATGATATCGCATACTATAAAAACCTACGAAATTATAATAAACCTTCAGAATTTCCATATAAATTTAATACAACCACTGATTATGGATGCCCCTACGATTGTGGGTTATGTCCGGATCATGAGCAGCATTCCTGTTTGTCGATAGTTGAAGTTACAGATCGTTGTAACCTGAGCTGTCCAACGTGTTATGCGGGGTCGTCCCCAACGTATGGCAGACATCGTACGCTCGATGAAATAAAAAAGATGCTCGATACGATCGTAGCTAATGAAAACGAGCCTGATGTCGTTCAAATAAGTGGAGGTGAACCTACGGTGCATCCTCAGTTTTTTGAAATTTTGGATTACGCAAAACAATTGCCCATACGGCATTTGATGTTAAATACTAACGGAATTAGAATAGCAAAGAATAAAAAATTTGTAGAGCGTTTAGCTGGCTATATGCCTGACTTTGAAATCTATTTACAATTCGACTCGTTACAACCTGAAGTGCTGAAAAAGATGCGAGGTGAAGATCTTACTCAGGTACGCAAACGTGCTCTTGACAATTTAAATGAATTTAACTTGTCTACTACGCTGGTAGTAACTTTAGAAAAGCATTTAAATGATCATGAAATAGGAGAAATTTTAGCGTACGCAGTACAACAAAAATGTGTACGGGGTGTCACTTTTCAGCCAACACAAATCGCGGGTCGTTTAGAGGACTTTGATGCTCAAAAAAACCGTATTACGTTGACCGAAGTACGCAGAAAAATACTAGAGCAATTTCCTGTTTTTGAGTCAGATGATCTGATTCCCGTGCCATGTAATCCTGATGCCTTGGTTATGGGATATGCGCTCAAAAATGATGAGGGGGTTCTTCCCTTAACACGATACATCAATCCGGCAGATCTATTGGATAATGGTAAAAACACCATCGTGTACGAGCAGGATCAAGAACTACACGGCAAAATGCTTGAACTGTTTAGTACTGGAAATTCTGTTGCAACAGCTAACGAAAATTTAAAATCTATCATGTGTTGTTTGCCTGAAATCGAAGCACCAGATTTGGGATATGATAATCTTTTTCGCATCATAATTATGCAATTTATTGATGCATACAACTTTGATGTGCGATCCATTAAAAAGTCCTGTGTTCATATAGTGGATAAAGATTATAAAATTATTCCTTTTGAAACCATGAACCTCTTTTATCGCGATGATAAACGAGACTATTTAGAGAAACTTAGAAATAACGAAATATGATAGCTACTTTAATAATGCTGGAAGGAGGTAATTACGACGGTATCATTTATTTTATTCTGGGAATCATGTTTGGGCCACCACTGGTTTTAGGATTCATAGGTTTAGTGCTTTGGAAGACATTACAAAAAAAAGCAGCAAAAGTGTTCTTTATCCTGGCCGGTGTATATCTTATAGTTGGACTGGGAATTTGCGGTGCCCTGATAATAGGGAGTTAGTTTTTCTTTAAAATATATAAACTTTCGTTCAATACTTCGGTTTTTTTAGGCAGCTTATAGTTTACTGCATAGACACGGGCAGTTTCAAATTCATCAGTATTTTTTAATAGCGTATATTCTTTTAAGTTTTGATAGAATGAAACAGGAAGTGTTTGATGCGCAAATGTATCGTTGGTGTCATTATTCTTATCAAAATAAGCCAATAACTTTTGATAAACATCCGTTGTCTGGACTTGAGGATCGTAGGACACACTACCTAAGAGATCTCCACTTTTTTGAATCGCTCCGAATAGTTGAAATAACTCGTTGGTTGTTTTTGAATTTAGAAAAAACAGTACCCCTTCCAAAAGAATAAACGTAGGGGCATCAGTTAATGATTTTGTTAGTTCATGTACTATTTTATTTACCGCAATCGTATTAAAATCCATCGATAAATAGTTGATTTTACGTTTTGGTAGCGTGCCATCTTTCATCCATGCAGCAATTTTTTCTTTTTTATAATTTACGATATCTTCCTTATCGATTTCAACCGTTTGTACAGTTTCAGGAAGTACAAATTGATACATACTAAAACCTGCACCAAAATTTAATAAAGTTGCATTTGGATAGCGCTCAAAGAATGCGGTCATCTCTTCCAGAAAGAAGCGGTTTCTTAGACTATGCAGTAGAGGCTCATGTTCAGAAATAAAATCTAAAATTTCAGGAAGAAGACTGTCGGTTTTAGAGTTGTTCCAAAGATGTGCGTATGGATCTTTACTTACCTCGGGATGCATGGATCGATACGTGGATATTATAAAGGCAGTTTCGTGGATTTGCATGGATTACAAATAGTTTGTTCAATTCAATAAATATATTAAATATCCAATTTAGTTCTTCAAAATCAACAGCTAATTTGTAAAGTTTCTCTCTATCAAATCCCAGGTATTTCCATATAAGTCCTCAAAAACAACTACAGTTCCATACGGTTCTTCTCGTGGTTCTTCTTTAAAAACTACTCCCTTGCCTTTCATACTGTTGTAGTCTCTCCAAAAATCATCAGTATGGAGAAATAAAAACACACGTCCGCCGGTTTGATTACCGATAGCTAATTTTTGAGCTTCATTAGTGGCTTTGCCCAAAATAAGTCTGGTTTCTGACTCTTGACTGGGAGCAAGTACTACCCAGCGCTTGGTATCATCGATTTTAAAATCTTCAATTATAATAAAACCTAAGCCTTTTGTGTAATACGAAATAGCTTCGTCGTAGTCTTTTACAACGATCTTAATACCTCCCAGATATTTTTTCATGGTTTACTTGTTTACGCGAACTGTGTCGGGGACGAGTCCCGTATAGTCGCCACCGTGACGTATAACATCTCGCACAATAGATGAGGAGATATAACTTTTTCCCGAAGAGGTTAATAAAAATACAGTTTCAATTTCAGACATTTTGCGATTGGTGTGGGCAATTGCTTTTTCAAACTCAAAATCACCGGGGTTACGGAGTCCTCTCAAAATAAATTGTGCATTTTGAGTCCGACAAAAATCAACAGTCAGCCCTTTATAGGTCATTACTTTGATTCGGGGCTCATTTTTGAAAGCTTCTTTCATGAACCGGGTTCTCTCCTCAAGGGAGAACATATATTTTTTATCAGCATTGATACCGATTGCCAAAATAATTTCGTCAAAGAGTGTAAGTCCCCGCTCGATGATGTCATAATGTCCTAAGGTGATCGGGTCAAACGACCCTGGAAAAACTGCTCTTCTCATGATGTTTTTAATCAAATTGTTATTCGCTCCATGCGGGTTTGTTTATACACGCTTCAATAACATTAGTAAATAATTCTTGAAGTGAGATGCCGGCTTTTAAGGCTTGTTGCGGTAAAATGCTAGCTTCACTAAGTCCCGGATTCGTATTTAATTCTAAAAAATGAGGTTCTCCATTATGAAAAATGTATTCACTACGAGAAAAACCTTTCATTTTAAGCGTTTGATATACTTTTAACGCCAGTTCTTTTACTTTCTCTGTATCTTCCTCAGACAATCTTGCGGGGGTGATTTCTTCTGACTGACCTAAATATTTGGCTTCGTAATCAAAAAACTCATTATGACTTACAATTTCTGTTATAGGTAGTACGATATCTTCTCCATTAAAATTAATAACCCCAACGGAGACTTCGGTGCCACTTAAAAAAGACTCTATGATAATTTCATCATCTTCTTTGTAGGCATGTTCGATTGCCGGCAATAACTCCTGAAGTATTTTAACTTTTGATATACCGTAGCTGCTTCCTGCTTTATTCGCTTTTACGAAACAAGGCAAACCGACTGTGTTTATGATGGCTTCAGGGTCTATGGGATCCCCTTGATTAAGGAAATAATTACTGGCCGTCGGGATACCATACGGTTTAAGTGTACTGATGCAATCTCGCTTGTTAAAAGATAACGCTGCTTGATAATAGTCGCAAGAGGTCTGGGGTATCCTAATTAATCTGAAATAGGCTTGAAGCAAACCATCTTCTCCAGGGGTACCATGGACTGTATTAAATGCAGCGTCAAAGGTGATCTTCTCACCATCGATAAGTACAGAAAAATCATTTCTGTCAATAGTATGAGTTGCATCGCTATCATCCACATAAAACCATCGCTCTTTTGTAATATGCACTCTGTAAGGTGTATATTTATCTCGATCAATGTGTTTATAAACAACGTTTCCGCTGTTAATGGATATATCGAATTCACTCGAATATCCACCCATGAGAATGGCAATGTTCTTTTTCATTAAGGCTATGTTTGATAACAAAAATATCATTTATCTAATAACAAAGCGTAAAACTTTCCGTTTTTATATCTTTGCGCAAACTATCGATCTGTATATGAATTTCTTTAAATTTATTTTTAGCAAACTTTTTCTGATTCAGTTAATACTTGCTGTAGCCTTATTTGTGATTTTGTGTTTTGTCACCTTACAATGGTTGGACAGTACTACCAATCACGATCAACGTATTGTCGTGCCAAGTTTAAGTAAAAAAACATTGGACGAGGTAAAACAGATTTTAGAAGAAAAGGAATTGCGTTATGAAGTGCAGGATTCTGCCAATTTTGACCCTGCGTACCCAAGATATTCGGTTATAGAGCAAAACCCTGCAGCCGGTAATAGCGTTAAAGAAAATCGTAAAATTTATGTCACGTTGAACCCCTCGGGATACCGCAAAATTGAAATTCCGCAAGATGTTATACAAAAAACAAGACGACAGGTAGAACCAAAACTTTTGGCACTAGGATTTAAAATAGGATCCATTACCTATAAACCAAATATTGCAGAAGATATGGTGTTAGAGCTGCGTCATAAAGGTAAGCGTGTACAACCGGGGACAAAATTAATGAAAACTTCTACGATAGATTTGGTTTTGGGAGATGGTAAAGGAGCAACAATTAATTTATCTGACGATAATTAGGATTGCTCTGATTGATAAGAGAATTTGCTCTTAAGCTCGCTGCTATACACATATGTTAATTTAATACTACTCACGTTGGAAGATTATAAAGAACCGGAGAATTTTGATACAAATGATGATGATTTATATGAACATCACCGCTTTGTTGCAAGCAGTGGACAAGAGCCCTTGCGAGTAGATAAATTTTTGATGAATTTTGTTGAAAACGCAACGCGCAATAAAATTCAGCAGGCTGCCAAGGACGGGAGTGTATTCGTAAACGATATACCGGTCAAGTCAAATTATAAAGTGAAACCCAATGATATAGTTCGGGTGCTGTTTACGCATCCACCTTATGAACAACTACTAACTCCAGAGGCTATCCCACTAGATATTGTTTATGAAGATGAAGTATTACTAGTTGTAAATAAGCCAGCAGGTATGGTGGTGCATCCCGGGCACGGTAATTATTCGGGAACTTTAATTAATGCGTTGGTATATCACTTTGATAATTTACCCAATAACAGCAGTAATCGTCCCGGCTTGGTTCATAGAATTGATAAGGATACTAGCGGACTTTTGGTGATTGCAAAAACTGAAGAGGCAATGACACACCTCGCCAAACAATTTTTTGATAAGACCTCAGAGCGGGAGTATATTGCCATTGTTTGGGGCAATATTGAAGATGATGAAGGTACTATCGAAGGTAATATTGGAAGGCATCCAAAAAATCGATTACAAAACACGGTGTATTATGGAGAAGAGGAAGACAAAGGAAAGCCAGCCGTTACGCATTTCAAAGTAATAGAACGATTGGGGTATGTAACCTTGGTATCGTGTAGGTTAGAAACCGGAAGAACGCATCAAATACGTGTGCACATGAAACATATCGGGCATACCTTATTTAACGATGAGCGATATGGAGGTGAGAAAATTCTAAAGGGTACCACCTTTACTAAATATAAGCAGTTCGTCGATAATTGCTTTAAAGTTCTGCCAAGACAAGCGTTGCATGCGAGAACTTTGGGTTTCATACATCCTGAAACAGGTGAAAAAATGTATTTTGAAAGCGAAATCCCTGAAGATATTCAAAACTGTATTGAGAAATGGCGCTCTTATGCCAAAAATCAAACGTTACTTGAAGAATAATTCTGATGCCCAAAATCTTTTTGCATAAAGAATTTAAATACCGGAATAAGAATTTATTTCTAAAAACTATTTTCAGTAGTAATACAAGGATGTATTTTTGAAATAAAATACAGCAAATGAAAATCGTAATATCTCCAGCCAAGTCTTTGAATTTTGAAGATGCTTTGCCTACAACACGTGGGACACAACCGGCATTTTTGGAAGTAAGCTCTAAAATCAATCGTAAACTAGCTCGAATGAGCAAAAATGAGATCGGAGAGCTAATGCATATCAGTGATAAACTGGCAGACCTTAATTACGTAAGGAATCAGGAGTTTGAGCCAACGCACACGAAGTCAAATTCAAGACCGGCGGTATATGCCTTTGATGGCGATGTGTATGCCGGGCTGGACGCCTATACGATTCCCAAAGATAAATTAGACACGTTACAGGATACATTGCGAATACTATCAGGATTGTATGGAGTTTTGAGACCGTTGGATTTGATACAACCCTATCGCTTAGAAATGGGAACTAAGTTGCCAATCGAGCGAAATGACAATCTTTATGACATCTGGAGACCCATGCTTGCTGAAGCACTAAATAAAGAATTAGAGATAGACGAATTGTTTGTCAACCTAGCGAGCAATGAGTATTTTAAAGCAGTAGACACTAAGAAACTCAAGGTACCTGTAATTACTCCTGTTTTCAAAGATTGGAAAAATGACAAATTAAAAGTTATAAGTTTTTTTGCTAAGAAAGCCCGCGGCTTGATGGTACGTTATGTATTAGACACCAATGCCAAAACCGTTGAGGATTTAAAAGGTTTCAATTATGAAGGCTATGGCTTTAGTGAGGAGCACTCTGTCAAAAGAAATGAGTTGGTTTTTACAAGATAGCTGAAATCAATCTAAGATATTTTTGTATCTTACTTAATATTAATTCTGTAAGATGGATAGAATTATTACTTTAATTGATTGGGTCAGTAAGAAGATTGGTGAACTAGTCAGTTGGTTTTCTGTTTTTTTAGCAATAATCATAGGGTTGGATGTAGTTATTCGCTACATTTTTCAGTTTACTTATATTTGGGTTATAGAAGCCGAAATCTATTTATTCGGTTTTATGTTTCTCCTTGCTTCAGGATACACATTTCAATTTCAAAAGCACGTACGGGTCGACTTATTTTATGCACGATTCTCTGAAAAGGGAAAAGCATGGATAGATCTGATAGGGGGCGTTTTATTTTTAATACCATGGTGTTATGTGGTCATAGCCTCATCTTGGTACTATGTAACTATTTCTTATGGGATGAATGAATCATCCGCTCAACCGGGAGGTCTTCCGGCTTTATATATTTTAAAAGTTAGTATTACTTTAGGATTTTTATTGTTATTGCTACAAGGAGTTTCTGATATTCTTAAGTCAATTCGAACTATTTTTAAACAGTATATCTAATGGAAATATTGGCTATTGTATTGTTTGCTCTCATTTTTATCTTAATACTTAAAGGGTACCCGGTAGCTTTCACCTTAGGAGGGATTTCTGTGATTTTTGCTTTTGGAATTTCGATTTTAGCGCCAGAATATTTTTCTATGACAACCTTTTATTTATTGCCCTCCAGAATCATGGGGGTGGTTAATAACTATGTACTAATGGCGGTTCCTTTGTTTATTTTTATGGGAATTATGTTAGAAAAATCCGGCCTAGCTCAAAGTTTATTAGAAACTATGGCCATGATGTTTGGTAGTATACGAGGCGGGTTAGCAATATCTGTTGTGATTGTGGGAGCTTTATTGGCTGCATCAACGGGAATTGTTGGTGCTACGGTAGTTACTATGGGGTTGATTAGCTTGCCGACTATGTTAAAGCGAGGATATAAAACCGAATTGGCTACAGGTGTTATTGCATCCTCAGGAACGCTTGGTCAAATTATTCCACCCTCAATAGTGTTAGTTTTATTAGCAGATACAATTAATAGTTCTTCAAGAGGTTCTGACTCTGTAGATGTAGGTACTTTATTTTCCGCAGCACTTCTACCCGGTTTACTGCTAGTTGCAATATATGTCGTTTACATTCTAATTATATCCTTTTTAAACAAAAATGACGCACCCAGTATACCTAAGGAAGAAATTCGAGAATTTAGAGGTGATAATTTTGTGAGTAAAATCATAAAAATTATGCTTCTTCCTATTTTACTAATAGTTATTGTCTTAGGGTCCATATTTACCGGAGTTGCATCCCCTACAGAAGCTTCTGCGATTGGGGCTCTCGGAGCTACACTATTAACGTTAATACAAAAGAAATTTAGCCTTAAAATACTTAAAGAAGTGGCTAGAGAAACTACCAAACTTACGTCCATGGTTTTTTTCATTCTTTTAGGAGCGACTACCTTTACCTTAGTTTTTAGAACACTCGGGGGAGATCGATATTTGCAGGAACTTATAGTGTCATCCAATCTTACACCTTTAGTTTTTTTATTGCTAGTTATGGTGGTAGTTTTTATAGCAGGCTTTTTTATTGACTTTATAGAAATTATATTCATCATAGTGCCAGTGGTTACGCCTATTTTTAATGCACTAAACATGGATATGTTATGGGTGGGAATTTTAATAGCATTAAATCTTCAGACCTCATTTCTAACCCCTCCTTTTGGATTTGCACTCTTTTATCTGAAAGGGGTTGCTCCTCCCGAAGTAAAGACAAGTCAAATATATAGAGGAATTTTACCTTTTATCATTATACAATTATTTATAGTTGGTTTAGTATTCTTTTTTCCTGATATAATTTTCATTTAGCATAATGAAATTTTTGACTAGAATAGTTGAGAAAAAGTAATGATATTAATTCATTCTATTTCAATTGAATTTTTAAAAAGTTTATGATGAAACAAATAATTTTTAATAGAAAAGTTAGATCGGTACAAATTCAGCCTGTTTATTATTTGTTAGTAAGCATGCTATGTCTGCTTAGCTCGTGTTTAGGCGATCCACCGGGATCCGTGAAAAGTACATCGTACGATGTGACAAAACCTTCACAAGTTTTTCATTGGAAAATGACAACTACATGGCCACCAAATTTCCCGGTACTTGGAGAGGTAGCAGAAAAATATGCTACGTGGGTAGATGAAGCTTCAAACGGACAAATTAAAATTAAAGTTTATGGCGGAGGTGAGTTGGTACCGGCGCTCGAGGCATTTGATGCAGTATCCAACGGAACTATAGAAATGGGATGCGGTGCTTCCTATTATTGGGCAGGGAAAACACCTGCGGCTCAATTTTTTGCTGCTGTACCCTTTGGTATGAATAGTCAACAATTAACTTCTTGGCTGGAGACTGGTGGTGGATATGAACTTTGGAAGAAAACGTATGCTAAATTTAATTTGGTACCTTTTATCGGTGGTAATACCGGTGTTCAAATGGGTGGCTGGTTCAACAAAGAAATCAATTCGGTTTCGGATTTTAATGGTCTCAAAATGCGTTTGCCGGGCATAGGAGGTAATGTTTTAGAAAAAGCCGGAGGTGCGGCGATATTAGTATCTGGGGGAGAAATATATACTAGTTTAGAGCGCGGGGTGATTGATGCAACAGAGTGGATTGGTCCTTATCATGATTACAAAATGGGCTTTCATAAAATTGCTAAATATTATTACTCTCCCGGATGGCATGAACCAGGAACACAGTTTGAGTTTTTTATTAATAAACAACTCCATGATGCTTTACCACCACATTTACAAGCGGTTTTAATGTCTGCTTCTAAACAAGCTCAAGTGTGGGTACTTGCAGAATTCGATAAGCAGAATGCAATATTTTTGGATAAACTAATTAATGAGGAAAATGTTGAGGTCAGAGAGTTTTCTAAACAGACTTTGGATGCGTTGCGTGCATATACAAAAGAAGCCATACAAGAAATGATTGGTAACGACGCTTTATCAAAAGAAGTATACGATAGTTATTCAGATTTTCAGAAAAAAGCTACCAAATGGTCTGACATTACAGAAAAGGCATATTACAATAAAATTCAGCAGCAGTAATATTGTTCTTCGTGTAGTTGTATGTAACCAATTAAAGAATGAATAAAAAAACAGTGGCTTTGGCTGCTGTTTTTCTATTTTATGCAGAATTATGTTAACTATATAACGAGATGTATAAAATGCTCTTAAAATTTTAGCAATAATTGCAAAGATACCCTCGAATCAATATCTTCGTTGCGAATGTTCGCTAAATAAAAATCATCTATTTTACACACTTACAATGAAAATTAAAAAGGTTTTAGTTGCCAACCGCGGTGAAATTGCTATTCGAATCTTTAGGGCTTGTACAGAAATTGGTCTCAAAACTGTTGGAATATATACCTATGAAGATCGATATTCTTTACACAGATATAAAGCTGACGAAGCTTACCAGATTGGTGAAAATAATGAACCTCTTAAACCATATCTGAATATACAAGCCATTATTCAGGTAGCACTGCAAAATCAAGTAGATGCCATTCATCCGGGGTATGGCTTTTTATCCGAAAACGCGGAGCTGGCTGCACAGTGTGAAGCAAACGGAATAATTTTTATTGGACCTAAAGTGTCTGTTTTAAAATCCTTGGGAGATAAAATCATGGCAAAGCAAGTTGCTGTTGAAAATAAAATCCCAATTATTCAAAGTAATAAAGCGGATCTGACCGATGTTAAAATAGCGCTCAAAGAAGCAAAACGAATAGGATATCCGGTGATGCTAAAAGCTGCATCGGGTGGTGGTGGAAGAGGAATGCGAGTCATTCGTGATGCCGAGACACTACAAAAAGCATTTCCCGAATCCAAGCGTGAAGCTGGTAATGCCTTTGGTGATGATACGGTGTTTCTCGAGAAATTTGTTGAGAATCCAAAGCATATAGAGATACAAATTGTTGCAGATAATCATGGCAACATGGTACACTTATTCGAGAGGGACTGTTCTGTACAACGACGCTATCAGAAGGTGATTGAATATGCCCCTTCTTTTGGTATTGATGAGACAACAAAGCATAAGTTATATGACTATGCGTTAAAAATATGTAAAGCCGTTGATTACAATAACATCGGAACTGTCGAGTTTTTGGTCGATGACGATGGTAGTATATATTTTATTGAAGTGAATCCGCGGGTGCAGGTAGAACATACGGTTACCGAGGTGGTTACGGGAATCGATTTAATTAAAGCTCAAATTTTTATCGCAGGAGGATATAAACTATCCGATCAGCAAATTAAAATCGAGAGTCAGGAAAGTTTAACTACTACAGGATTCGCTTTGCAATGTCGAATTACAACTGAGGATCCTGAAAATGATTTCAAACCTGATTATGGAACAATAACTACGTATAGAAGTGCTTCAGGATTCGGTATTCGTTTAGATGCGGGGAGTTTGTATCAAGGTGTAACAATTTCGCCATTTTTTGATTCCATGTTGGTAAAAGTTTCCGCAAGCGGAAGAACCTTGGATGGAGCCTGTCGTAAAATGCGAAGAGCCTTGTCTGAATTCAGAATTCGTGGGGTAAAGACAAATATGCCATTTTTGGATAATATTTTATCTCATGAAACCTTTAGAAAAGGGGAAGCAACAGTCAATTTTATTCAAAATACTAAAAGTCTGTTTCAGATACAAGAATCACGTAATAGAGCAACAAAACTTGTTACGTTTCTGGGAGATATCGTCATCAATGGAAATCCGGATGTAAAAAAAATGGATCCTACTAAAAAGTTTGTTACTCCGATTGTTCCTAAATTTGATCCGGTAGGTTCACATCCAAAAGGAACCAAACAACTACTTACAGAGTTAGGACCTGATGGTTTTTCAAAATGGCTGAAAAACGAAAAAAAGATTCATTATACCGATACAACCATGCGCGATGCGCATCAGAGTCTATTAGCTACACGTATGCGTAGCTATGATATGCTTAAAGTTGCAGAAGGTTATGCTAAGAATCATCCCGAGATTTTTAGTATGGAAGTCTGGGGAGGAGCCACCTTTGATGTATGCCTGAGATTTTTAAAAGAAAATCCATGGGAGCGATTGCGTGCTTTGCGTAAAGCCATGCCTAATGTCCTGTTGCAAATGTTAATTCGAGGATCTAACGGGGTAGGGTATAAGGCGTATCCGGATAACTTAATTAGCAAGTTCGTAGAACAATCATGGAAGAATGGGGTGGATGTATTTAGAATTTTTGATTCATTAAACTGGATGCAGTCTATAGCGCCATGTATTGAACAGGTGCGAACCAAAACACAAGGACTTGCAGAAGGTTCCATTTGCTATACGGGAGATATTTTGGATCCGAAGCGAACAAAATATAACTTAAAATATTACATCCAACTCGCCAAAGATATAGAAAATGCCGGAGCCCATATCCTGGGGATTAAGGATATGGCTGGTCTTTTAAAGCCTTATGCAGCTTCAGAATTGATTACTGCCTTAAAATCAGAAATTAATATTCCAATCCATTTACATACCCACGACACTTCATCAGTACAATCAGCTACCTATGCCAAAGCTATCGAAGCTGGCGTTGATGTGGTCGACGTAGCACTGGCAGGTTTATCGGGACTTACATCTCAGCCTAATTTTAATGCTATTGCAGAGATGATGCGTTTTCATGAGAGAGAAAATCCTATTAATATTAGCAAACTGAATGAGTATGCAAACTATTGGGAGGCTGTTAGAGAATATTATTATGTGTTTGAGTCAGGTCTAAAGGCTGGAACCGGCGAAGTGTATCAACATGAAATTCCGGGGGGTCAATATTCTAACCTAAAGCCTCAAGCTGAAGGATTAGGACTGGCCGATCGTTTTCACGAAATAACAAAGATGTATGGGGAGGTTAATGAACTGTTTGGAGATCTGGTAAAAGTAACGCCAAGTTCCAAGGTGGTTGGAGATATGGCTCAGTATCTGGTCAGTAACAACCTGACGATACAGGATGTAAAGGAACGTGGAGAGTCGCTTTCTTTTCCACAATCTGTGGTAAGTCTATTCAAAGGAGAATTGGGACAACCGGAAGGAGGGTTTCCTAAAGATTTACAAAACGCAATATTAAAGAATCAGGAGCCTTTTACCAATCGTCCTAATGCACATTTGGAACCCGTAGATTTTGAAGCTGAATATGATGATTTTGTAAAAGTGTTCAAAAAAGGAATGGGAAGAGATTTAGATATCACCGATTTCTTATCTTATAAATTATACCCAAAGGTCTTTACCGGCGCGTATAACCATCATGTTGAGTACGGAAACGTAATGAACATCCCGACAGAAAATTTCTTTTACGGGATGAAACCTGAGGAAGAAATTATCATTGAATTGGACAGAGGTAAAACCTTGCTGATTGAATTGATTTCTATAGGAGAACCGCACGAAAATGGCATGGTTACGGTGTTTTTTAAAGTTAATGGACAAACGAGAAATGTCGAGATTCAAGACAAATCTATAAAAGTAGAGAAGGTTGCTCATGTAAAGGCGGATAAAAATGACCCAAAGCAAATAGCAGCACCCTTACAGGGATCCCTGTCTACTGTTTTGGTTAAAAATGGACAGGAGGTAAAGAAAAACGAACCTTTGTTCATTATTGAAGCTATGAAAATGGAAACAACTATAACCGCAAATGAAGATGCTGTAATTAAGAAAGTTAATATTAAAGCAGGTACGATGGTACATGCCGATGACTTGATTATTACCTTGAAGTAAATTTCAAACATACTTCTAAAGGAGCTATATATACGTATAGCTCTTTTTTTTATATATAATTGATTAGGAATTGCGTGATTACTCCCGACTTTAACGGGATACACTCGTTGTAAAATTTGATATTAGTAAAATCTTACTATTTTTACCTGAAAGTAACGTACCCATACAATCTTTTGAGAATTAAACCCATACAAATTGCAACGTTTATCCTCCTGGTATTAGGCACATTGTTTGGACTTATGTTTTTGAGCCAAGACGAGGCAATTCAACATGCACAAACGACAGAGGATGGATTTGCCTTAGAATTTGTGGATATTAAATATCCTACGGTTCCTAATTTTCTAAAGACAAACAAAGACACAACAACATTACAAAAGGAAATTATAACGATCACAGAAGCAATTGTACCGGTCGAAGATGAAACACCGCTAAGTACAGATACGATTGCTACTTTAAATACTACTTTATCACAACGACCACCTGATTTTTCTAGATTGGACACAGCGATGGTTACTCGAATTGAGTATCCTCAAAGCAACCCTGAGTTTGTAGCTACCTTAAAGAAGCAGCTATCTTCTGCATCTTGTCGTATTGTTCATTACGGAGATTCACAGATAGAAGGCGATCGTATCACCGGATATTTGAGAAACAGACTTCAAGGGATATACGGTGGTAGCGGACCGGGATTTATTCCTGTAAAACCCGTATATCGACAAGTGAGCGCCATTGTTGAGCCTAGCGAAAACTGGGAGCGCTTTGCCATTTTTGACAGAACCAAAGAGCGTTTCGAACATAAGAAATATGGTATGTTTATGTCGGTTAGCCGATTTACACCTTTACAAGAGGTTCCAATAGATAGTATAGCTATAGACTCATTACCTACCAGAATCGCTACAATCAAAATAGGAAAATCATCCAGAACGTATACAAAATTCAGAAACTTCAGAACGATTGGTTTGCATTATGGAAACAGTGCATTTCCAATTAGCATTGTAGTCAAAAATGATGGTGTAATTATTCAGCAGGATGAATTGATAGCAGATGGTCAATACCATCGGTATCAGATTCGCACTAAAACGACACCGAACAACTTAGTTATTGAACTCAAAGGAAAAGTGAGTGCTGATTTTTACGGACTTACCCTTGGTGCAGATTCTGATATTCAAATGGACAACGTAGCCATGCGAGGTTCATCAGGAACTATCTTTGCCGGTTCCAGCGCTTCGAGCTTTAAACAAATGGTCTCGGTGATTAAGCCTAAAATTATTATCATGCAATACGGGGGGAATACGGTTCCTTACCTGAAAGACTCGTTAAAAGTCAGAGAATATGCTGACTATATTAAAAGTCAAGTCAATTGGATGCGCCGTCGTACCAACCCTAATGTTAGTTTTATTTTTATCGGACCCACAGATATGTGTATTCCCGTAAATGGGAATATGCAAACCTATCCTTTATTGCCATATCTCAACAATACCTTACGAGAGACCTGCTTGTCTAATAATGTTGCTTACTGGAGTATGTTTGATGCCATGGGTGGAGCCGGCGCCATGAAACATTGGGTGGATCAAAAATTAGCAGGCAGCGATTATACTCACTTTACCTCTAAAGGAACTAAAATCATATCAGAACTTTTTTTTACAGCCCTATACCTTGACCTAAACGCCTCAAAAAATGAACTTTAAATACCAAATATTTTTCTTTTTCCTGCTCCTTTGCTTACCACTTATGGCACAGCACTATGTAATTGACTCTGTAAAGCAAGAATATTCATTTATTAATTGGAACGCCAATAAAATAAAGCTGGCCGAGTATTCACCGGCCTTTAAAAAGCTATATCAAAAGTTAAATAGGATAGCAAATGGTGAAGAAGAGAAAGTGCATGTATTTCATATCGGGGGATCCCATATACAAGCGGATATTTACTCAAACCGCCTACGATCCTATTTGCAGCATATGAGCAAAACAGCCAAAGGACAACGGGGTTTTATTTTTCCATATCGTATGGCCGAAACAAATAACCCTTCAAATTATCAAGTGAATTTTGATGGCGAGTGGCAAGGATACAGATGTTCTATCAGAAAAGATAGTGTTGCATGGGGAATGTCTGGTGTTACGGCCAAATTCAGAGATTCTTTAGCAAACTTTGCGGTACAAGCAAATCATAATAATTATACAGATAATACCTATAATTTTGACAAAATCCGAGTGTTTTATGATGCATGGACAGATGATTACGAAGTACTACTTAAAGATACATCGCTGATAAAACGTAGATCGATTAATCACGCTGCTAATTTTATCGAATTTGAATTACATCGATCCGTCGAGACACTAGAGTTGCAAGTATGTAAAGTTAAAGATACAGGAGATGCAGAATTTTTAATGATGGGACTTGAGTTGATGAATGATGGTAAGGGTATTGAGTATACTACAATTGGAGTGAACGGAGCGAGCTTTAGCTACTATAATCGTAGTGCTTATTTTGATGAGCAATTGCAATTGTATACTCCGGATTTATTTATAGTATCAGTGGGTACCAATGACGCCTACCACCCGGATTTTGAGCCGGAGGCGTTTCGTAAAAACTATGAAGAATTTATACAGCGAGTACTCAAAGTTAATCCGGAGTGTGCGATACTACTCACCGTACCCAATGATTCCTACTACAAACGAAAGTTTCCCAATCCACGTACCAGGATTTCACGCGGAATTATTTATGAACTCGCCAGAAAATATAATATGGCAGTTTGGGATTTTTATGAGATCATGGGTGGCTTTAACTCGTCGAAAGCGTGGTATGCAAATAAACTCATGCCAAAAGACCGTATTCATTTTACCCATAAAGGATACCATATTAAGGCAGATTTGTTGTTGCAGGCATTAGCTAACTCTTGGGAAAAAGAACTTAAGTTAGCACCGGATTCCATTTTAAAACAGATCGTGAATGAATAGACTTTACGATATTTTTAATTTTTCTCAGGAGTTTCCTTTGATTTTCACACAAGCTAACTTCTGGATATTTTTTGCTGTCATTTACCTGGTATATGCTTTTATTTATCCAAATAAAAGCTTGCGAAGTTTATACCTTTTTTTAATCAGTTTGGTGTTTTATTATAAAACCAGCGGACTCTTTGTGGGTATTCTTCTCTTTAGTACAGTTAATGATTTCTTTTTGGGCAAAGCTATCTATAACAGTACCTCAAAGTTGACGCGTAAAACACTTGTAGCGGTAAGTGTTACCGTCAACCTGGCCACCTTATGTTATTTTAAATATGCTTATTTTTTTACCGACTCTTACAATGCTTTGTTTGAGTCTGATCATAAGGTGATCAATCATCTGGCCCAATGGGCGAATACCTGGAGCGAGGTAGATTACTTTACGGTCGACAGTATCATACTCCCGGTTGGAATTTCGTTCTATACCTTTCAGACGATTAGTTATAGTGTCGATATTTATCGCAAACAAATCAAACCATTGCGGTCTATGATAGATTTCGGGTTCTTTGTAAGTTTTTTTCCACAACTGGTGGCAGGTCCTATTGTGCGCGCAGCAGATTTTGTTCCACAAATTCGTAAAGAGATACGTATCTCAAAAGTTGATTTTGGTAGAGCAACCTTTATGATATTAAAGGGACTGATTAAGAAAATGATTTTTGCTGATTATATTGCAGCAAATTTTTTGGACCGTGTTTTTGATATGCCTGAAATGTTTTCAGGATTTACGAATATCATGGCAATGTTTGGGTATTCGCTTCAGATCTACGGAGATTTTTCCGGCTACACGGATATAGCGATTGGTTTAGCCTTACTTATGGGCTATCGTTTGCCCAAAAACTTCAACTCTCCTTACAAAGCCATTCATTGTGGAGATTTTTGGAAACGTTGGCATATTTCCTTATCCAGTTGGTTAAAAGATTATTTATACATTCCCATTGGTGGAAATCGTAACGGTACTATTTTTTCGTACACCTTTATCTTACTATTTACTTTTTTAGGTGTGTTAGCAGTTTCCAATTACGCAATAGCACTATTGGCGGCAACGGTAATTGTAATAGCGTTGCTAGTGACCCTATTTTCAAAAAAAGTGGCCAAGCATTTCAATACCAATGTCAATATTATGATAACGATGTTAGTAGGAGGACTATGGCATGGCGCCGCATGGAAATTTGTAATATGGGGAGGGCTCAATGGCTTGGGTATTGTATTCTATAAATATTGGCGCAACATAAGTCCGTATGAAAATAGCCGTTTGTGGATCATAACGGGCTGGAAAATCGCCCTGACTTTTGTCTTTATTACTTTTACCAGAATTTATTTTAGAGGCAATAGTATGGATCATATTGACCGCTTCTATCAACAAATAGTGACCAATATGAACATGTCAAATGCGTGGAATGTGTTATATGAATACCGCCTTGTATTCATTGTGATGGCCGTAGGTTACCTTACCCATTGGTTACCAAATTTATTGAAAACCAAAATAGAACATAGTTTTATACGCAGCCATGTTATCATAAAGGGGGCTATAGCCGTCATCGTTGCTGTAGTTTGCTATCAAACCTATGCAGCCGATTTTCAGCCTTTTATATACTTTCAATTTTAAATAAAATAAGAAGGGCGTATCCCGGCATTTCATTTGGGTCGCGCTATCCATTATATCTTTTTACGGTTTTTTTAAAACTATAAAAAGGATGTCATTGCTATCGCTTACGCAAGTAAGGATACCTTTGTATCTTTACGATGTTCAAAAACAATTTAAAACGAACTATTACATGTTTCATCATTCACATCCGTATGAACCATACTTTCCTGAGGGAGCCACCAAGCTGATTGTTGGGACCTTACCGCCGCCAAGATTTACGGTAGGGCAATTTAAAGAAGGCGATGTGGATTTTTGTTATGGTAGTATCAGCGGCCTGCTTTGGCCAGTGTTGGATAGAATTTTTGAGCTTAAGCTGGACTATGAAACTACCGAGTCAGCTATCGAGCAACGCAAAGCCTTTTTGAAATCCAGAGGAATTGGAATTTGCGATATTGTCGCCTCCTGTCAGCGGACCAAGATTGATGCTTCAGATCTGGGTATGGAAAATATAGAGTTACGTGATCTTATTGGATTTTTAAAGAAATACAAGCGTATTGACACCCTACTATTCACTGGGGGAAATAGTAAAAATGGCCCTGAATATTTTTTTAGAAAACATTTAAAAGAATGTAACTTAAAACTGGAACTCCTAACTAACGATATTCCAAGAATTCACCAGTTTCAACTACTCGATGATGAAGAAGCAACCGCAACACGTACGATAAAAACCGTATCTTTAACTGCACCTTCCGGAGCTGCAAACAGAGCTATCGGGAGTATGGAGTTGTACAAACACTTAAAAAATAAAAACCCTGAATTCAATACCATTGATTTCAGGGTGTTGCAATATAAAAAATTCTTTTAAATTAAAATTACATGAGTTCCTTATCCGGGTCATGAGGCAGGGAGGTAGGTTTTATTTTAAATTTTCTACGTGGAGGTCGTAATCTTCCATACGATCCCAAAAAAATTTTCCCTCTTTTTGTTTTACGATCTCCTTTTCCCATACTATGATTTTTCTTCTTTTTTCTCTTTAAGCGAACCTTTTTTGGTAGTCGATATGTCTTTAGGTTTATCCTTAGGGGCCAATGAACCTAACGGTTTATCCTGATCTTTTCTTTTTAGCTTTTTATCTTCAATGCTTCCCATACTATCATTATTTTTAGAGTTACCTAAAGATAGATGATTAAGGTCTTAAAAAATGATAAAGCCCTCATAAACTCAGGTTAATTAAGAGTTTTCTCAAAAATCATTGCGTCTTCGTGACAGCTCGTTCTTCTTTTTTCTCTTTTATGTATCGATACCCTTGATACACTAATTGGACAACTGTGAGTATTCTAAAAAACTTTTTCATGCTACATTTTTTTGGCGTGACACAAAATAAATCACGCAAGTGAAATATAAAAATATAGCACTAACTTCACTGATATCGAATAGATAACATAGTTTAACAGCAGAGTGTTAATACAATGAAAATATCTTAATTAACGTATCGCTTTTATAAAACTATCGATCTGATCCACTCCATGTGCTGTCAAATGTTTTACGAAAGCAGAGCCGATAATAGCACCTTTTGTAGTTTTGGTGGCTTTTTCAAAAGTTTCCTTATTACTAATACCAAAACCTACAATTTGAGGTGTTTTTAAACCAAGTCCGGCGATACGGTCAAAATAACGCTGTTGTTCTTCGCCTATGCTGTTTTTGGCACCCGTAGTACTTGCAGAACTTACCATATAAATAAAACCGTTAGAAATACTGTCAATTTCGTCAATACGATCCTCAGAAGTTTGTGGCGTGATTAAAAAAACATTAGAAAGGCCATACTGTTCAAAAATCTCTTTATAGTGCTCAGTATATTCCTGTACCGGAAGATCCGGGATGATTAATCCATCGATTCCAATCTCCTGACATTTTGCGCAAAATGCCTCTACCCCATATTGCAGCATTGGATTAAAGTAGCCCATAATCAATAGGGGAATGCTAACCGTTTTTCTAATATCTTTGATTTGATCAAAAAGCACTGCGGTAGTCATCCCGTTACGTAACGCTTGTGTAGAGCTTTCCTGAATCGTGGGGCCATCAGCTAAGGGATCGCTAAAAGGTAAACCGATCTCGACCATGTCAACGCCGCTTTCTTCAAGAGCTTCCAGTACTTTGAACGTATCTGTCAGTGCTGGGTAGCCAGCGGTAAAATAGATAGATAACAGTTTTTTATCTTCGGCTAATTTTTTATGTATTCTATTCATGTACTTTTTATTAAGACATTTCTATACAATTCAGAAATGCGATGTTTTTAGTAAGTATTTTACAACTTAAAATAATCGATATACGTATTTAAATCTTTGTCTCCACGTCCTGATAAATTGATGACAATCACATCATCCGGATTAAATTTACGTTCTTTAAAGATGGCGAGCGCATGCGAAGTTTCAATCGCCGGAATAATTCCTTCCAGTTTTGAGAGTTCCAGGCCGGCAGCCATAGCTTCGTCATCGGTTATAGAGATAAATTCGCCTCTTCCGGTCCTGAATAAATTAGCATGCATCGGTCCAACCCCTGGATAATCCAAACCGGCAGAAATAGAATAGGGTTCGGTAATCTGACCGTCTTCTGTTTGCATCAATAAGGTTTTACTACCATGGATAATCCCTTCTTTTCCCAAAGCCGATGTTGCAGCACTTTCTCCTGTATAAATTCCCTTTCCGGCCGCCTCTACCGCTATAATACCAACGTCTTCCTGATCCAGGTATTGATAGTAAATACCAGCAGCGTTACTACCGCCACCCACACAAGCAACCACGTAATCAGGGTTTTGTTTCCCTTCTTTTTCTTGTAATTGCCATTTTACCTCTTTAGAAATGATAGATTGAAAACGTGCCACCATATCAGGATACGGATGAGGACCTACCACAGAGCCAATTATATAATGTGTGTCGACAGGATTGTTAATCCAATCCCGAATTGCTTCATTCGTAGCATCTTTTAAAGTTTTACTTCCCGAGGTGGCGGGAATTACTGTCGCGCCAAGCATTTTCATACGTGCAACATTGGGCGCTTGTCGCTCGATATCTATGGCACCCATATACACAATACAGTCCATCCCCATAAGAGCGCAAACCGTGGCTGTAGCTACGCCATGTTGACCGGCACCTGTCTCGGCAATGATGCGTTGTTTGCCCAGTCGTTTCGCTAATAAGATCTGCCCGATAGTATTATTCACTTTATGCGCACCGGTGTGACACAGATCTTCACGTTTGAGATAGATTTTGGTGTTATATTTTTTAGAAAAACGTTCTGCAAAATATAAAGGCGTAGGGCGTCCTACATAATCTTTTAATAGCTGATTGAACTCCTGTTGAAAGGAAGGTTCATCCATGATCTTTATGTATTGCGTTCGCAATTCCTCAACATTGGGATAGAGCATTTCAGGGATATACGCTCCACCAAAATCTCCATAATATCCTTTTTCATTAACTTGATAACTCATAGCTTTTTCTAATTAACTTCTATGTGTGAAAATTTATACTAATTCACTGACCTGGATGATACAAGTCAGTTATAAACATCTTTAATTGATCGGCGTTTTTAAATCCCGGCTTGCTTTCAAACTTACTATTTACATCTATTGCGTGAAGCTTAGCCGCTTGCGGTTGCTTCATAAACTCTCGTAAACTATCAACTTCATCAAGTCCGATACCACCGCTAAGAACAAAAGGAGTATCTGACTCATATTTTGATAACAAAGTCCAGTCAAAAGTTACGCCATTACCACCTTTATTTTTTCCTTTGGTATCAAACAAAAAACAATCAACAATTCCTTCATACGGATTGAGTTGGCTAAAATCAAACTGATCTTTTATCGAAAAGACCTTCCATAGTGCTATTTGGTTTTGAGACGTTTTTGAACTGTGGTTAGCCTCTTGTACATTTAATTCATTTCTCAATTTTGTGCAAAACGCTACAGATTCGTTACCATGCAACTGTACGGCTTTTAATTTGTGTGTTTTTACCGTTTTCAGAATAAAAGAAATTTCGGCATCTACAAACACGCCTACACCCTTAATCTCCTCCGATAATTTGGGGATGCTTCCTTCAAAATTTCGTGGAGAGTTCGCATAGAAGATAAAGCCCAGGTATCCAGGTTGCAATGCAGCCACATCCTCGATATTTTCTGGCACCTTCATACCACATACTTTAAGTTGTACTGAGTTCTTCATACTAGCTTATCTATTGACCACTCAATTGTTTTACAAATTCCATCGCGCTTGCACCGGGATCTTCAGTTTTCATAAAGTTTTCTCCGATTAGAAATCCTTGATACCCATACTGCTTTAAATCTTTGATCGCTAACACTGTACTAATTCCGCTTTCTGATACTTTTACAAAGTCATTTGGGATATGACTGCTTAGATCTTTACTAATGTCGGTACTAACCTCAAAAGTTTTCAGATTGCGATTATTGACCCCCAGCATATCCAGCGAGGGCATAAGAGATTTTTCTAATTCCTCTTGGTTATGAACTTCTAAAAGGACATCCAATCCTAATTGCTTGGCAAAAGTTGACAATTCCTTGATTTGATCTTTGCTCAACACGGCAGCGATCAATAAAATTGCATCAGCCCCGTAGGCTCTGGCTTCTAGTATTTGGTAGGCATCAATGATAAACTCTTTACGTAATAAAGGAAGTTGTACAGCTGCTCTAGCCAACAATAAATCATCTAAGGAGCCTCCAAAATATTTTCCGTCAGTTAACACAGAAATTCCGTTAATTCCTGCATTCTCATACCCTTTGGTGACGGTATCGACAGAGGTGTTGTTGTTGATGACTGATTTTGACGGAGATCTTCGTTTATGCTCTGCTATGATACCAATATCACTCGTTCTTAAAGCATCTGCAAGAGATTTAGTGTCTCGCTCAAACAATACGGATTGTTCCAGCTGTTTTACGGGAATGAGTTGTTTTTTCAGCGCAACCTCTTTATATTTATCTGCAACTATTCTATCTAAAATATTCATTTTTTAAGCGCTTAACTGTTGAACCTTCTTTAATACTTCTAATCCCTTGCCTGAAAGTAAAGATTCTTTTGCTTTTTCAAAACCTTGCAATGGCGTTAAATTTTCTACAGTAGCGATTGCCATACCTGCGTTGGCGCACACTACATTATTTTGAGCTTGTGTTCCTTTACCGGAAAGTACATTCATGAAAATTGTGGCTGCATCTTGAATAGAGTTTCCGCCCGAAATCTCCTCCTGAGATAAGACGGAAGTGCCAAAGTCCTGTGGACGCAACATACCTTCAGAATGATTCGATATGATTTTGGTATCACCGGTAAGTGAAATCTCATCATAGCCATCCAGTGCATGTACGATAGTATAGTTTTTATCTGTGTTTTGATAGAGATATCCATACATCCGTGCTAATTCTAAATTGAAAACGCCGACAATCTGATTTTTTGGAAATGCCGGGTTTACCATAGGACCCAACATATTAAAAAATGTTTTTATGGCAAGTTCTCGACGTATGGGTGCTACATTTTTCATTGCAGGGTGAAAAAGAGGCGCATGCAATACACATATACCAGTCTCTTCGATACTACGTGTTAAGAAATCTTTATCGTTACTAAATTTTATACCTAAATGTTCCATCACATTCGAACTCCCACAAGTAGAAGATACTCCGTAGTTTCCATGTTTTGTTACATGTATGCCTGCTCCGGCAGTAACAAATGATGAGAGCGTTGAGATATTAAAGGTGTCTTTGCCATCCCCTCCAGTACCGCATAAATCGATGGCATTATAGTCGCTAAGATCTATAGCGACGCAGAGTTCCAGCAAGGCATCTCTAAACCCTTCAAGTTCATGTACAGTAATGCTTCGCATCATGTATACGGTAAGAAAAGAAGCAATTTGACTTTGATTGTATGCACCATTGGAGATGTTTACCAATACCTGCTTGGCCTCATCCTTTGAGATGGTTTCGTGATTAATTAATCTATTTAGTAAATCTTTCATTTTACAATTTTGAGCGTGTTCGTTTTTTTACGGAATAGGATCTTATAAATTCACCCAGTTTTCCAATATTTTTTTACCATCGGGAGTGAGCACCGATTCCGGATGAAATTGTACACCACAAACATCATATGTGTCATGTCGCAGCGCCATTATCTGTCCGTTCTCATCATAGGCAGTAACCTTGAGACAGGTAGGTAAATTTTTATCAGAAACTACCCAGGAGTGATAGCGGCCAACGGCAAATTCTTCATTGAGACCCGTAAACAAAATCTCGTCCGGTACAGTTACTTTTACTTGGGTAGCTACACCATGATAAACTTCGTTAAGATTTGTCAGGCTGCCACCAAAAACCTCTCCTATGGCTTGTTGACCAAGGCATACGCCAAAAATACTTTTGGTAGGGGCATAACGCTGTATGATCTCTTTGAGCAATCCTGCCTCCTCGGGAATACCGGGTCCGGGAGAAAGTAAGATTTTATCAAAAGCTTCGATCTCATCCAGATGAATTTGATCATTACGTCGTACGGTGACTGCACAATCTAAATCCTCCAGATAATGAACCAGATTGTAAACGAAGGAATCGTAATTGTCAATAACTAATATTTTTTTCATTGCTTGTATGCTGTTTTCGAGTATGAATCGAATGATTTCTTATATTGTTTGTGTTAGGGATAGCAGCCGGCTACTCTGCCTTGCCGTCAAGGCAGGCATGTAGCGCAAATAGCCCGACCCGAAGGGTAATACCCCTATATTCCTTTTGCTAATTCTAATGCTTTAGTAAGTGCACCAAGTTTATTGTATACTTCTTGCAACTCACTTTCTTCATTGGATTCATTCACCAAACCGGCGCCTGCCTGCCAATGTAATTCGTGATTTTTACTCAAAAATGTACGGATCATAATAGCATGGTTAAAGTTGCCTGAAAAATCCATGAAGCCTATGGCACCCCCATAAAAATCACGATTGACGGTTTCATATTTTTCTATGAGTTGCATGGCTTTGTGTTTGGGAGCTCCACTTAAAGTTCCGGCAGGAAACGTATCTGCTACCACACGCATGGTTGAGGTTTCGGCGTGTATATTACCGGTCACCTTGCTTACTAAGTGAATCACGTGAGAAAAAAACTGAACTTCGCGATAGTTCTCTACCATAACGTGTGAGCCGTTGCGACTTAAATCATTACGTGCCAGATCTACGAGCATGACATGTTCTGCATTTTCTTTTTCATCTTCTGCCAGTTTTTTAGCCAGTTCGGCATCCTGTTCGTCATTACCGGTTCGCTTAAAGGTTCCGGCGATCGGATGAATCTCAGCTACTTTGTCTTTGACTACCAACTGCGCTTCTGGAGAACTCCCAAAAATTTTGAAATTTCCGTAATCAAAATAAAATAGGTAGGGAGATGGGTTAATACTACGTAAGGCGCGGTATACGTTAAACTCATCGCCCTTAAATTTTTGCGAAAATCGTTTGGATAGTACGAGTTGAAAGACATCACCGCGTAGACAATGCTTTTTAGCTAAAGTTACCTGAGCTTTGTATTCGTCATCATTAAGATTAGAAGTGGTCTCACCAATCGTCTCAAAGGTATAAGAAGCAAAATTTTTAACTTGTAGCAGAGATTCTATTTGCGCAATATTATTCTCGGTTTGGTAACAGTGTGCAAAAATATAAGCTTCGTTATTAAAATGATTAATGGCTATGATGTTTTGATACACAGCATAGTAGACATCAGGAATTTTTAGATCCCCTTTTTTCTTACTAATTTCTATATCCTCAAAATAACGAACGGCATCATAAGAGATATATCCAAAGAGGCCGTTATTAATGAACTTGAAATCATTTTTTTCTGTGTGGAACTGCTTTCCGAAAGTTTCAATGACTCCCGGGACATCAGTATGTTCATCAACTTTTGAAGTAGACGAGATACCATCGGGAAAAGTCTGCGTTATGATTTCATTCTCGATCTTAATGCTTGCGATCGGATTACAACATATGTATGAAAAGCTATTTTCGTTACCACGGTAGTCGCTACTTTCTAGCAGAAGACTGTTTGGGTAGCGATCTCGTATCTTGAGATAGACACTTACCGGAGTAATTGTGTCAGCCAGAATTTGTTTGAATTGTGTGGTTAAGGTATAACTCATAATAATGTTTAATCTTTTTGGCAATTATTTGATTTGTTCACTGGTTGAATTTTAAGCACAAAAAAAGGCTTGTCGTGATGACAAGCCTTGGATATGTTTACTTAACATAATGATAGCAGCTATCTCACGAGATTTCGTTTTGATATGACCACCACCAAGTATTTGTTAAGATTAAATTCATTTCTACTTTTAATTTGCTCAAAGATATAAAATAATTATAGTGAGATGCAAAAAAATTACATTTTTAATGTCACATCTAATGTGAAGTCATCAGAAATTGCTTTGTCTCCTAAGTTATCAAAGAAACTACCTGATCCGTATTTAATATCATATTTAGTACGATCTACATCCAGAGTAGTAGTAGCAATATCTTCATCTACATACATATCAAAGGTGATAGGTCGTGTTTTTCCTTTAATTGTTAAGTCTCCTACAACCTCGTATGTATCATCATCAGACATAGTTGCTGACTTAATTGTAAGCATTGCTGTATTATGATTTTTGATTCCGAAGAAATCATCAGAAGATAAATGTCCTTCTAACTTTTCCTTTCCTTCACCTGCCTCAAGGTCTGTTACTACAAGAGACGTCATATCTACTGTGAACTCTCCACCTACCAGCGCATCACCTTTAAATTCTAAGAATCCATTAGAAAAATTTAATGTCCCGTTGTGAGATCCTGTGATTTTTTTACCGGTCCATTCGATAGTGCTCTCTGAAGTGTCGATGTCCTTACGTTGTGCGTCTGCAGTTGTTGTAAATAATGTTGCAGTTACAAGAATTATTGAAGTTACTATTGTTTTCATAAGTATTAAATTAAATTAGTGATTGTTTATGATCTAAGTTTGTCTAAAAGTGTATTGAATTGTTCCAACTCACTTTTTGTGAAGGGAGCTGTTAGTTTTTTTTCGAGATGTTCTATTACCGGATCCACTTCGCTTAAAAAGTTGAGACCTCCCTTAGTAATTGTGATTTCAATCTTTCTGCGATTGGAAGGGCATACACGACGCTCTACCAAACCCTTGTTAATAAGCTTATCTACCAATCGTGTTGTATTACTCATCTTGCTTACCATTCTTGTCTGAATAGTTGATAGATTGGCAGGTGTTCCTTTTTGACCTTTTAAAATTCTAAGTACATTAAATTGTTGCACTGAGATATCAAATGATTTTAACTCGGCATTAATCTGCTCTTTCAAGATACGCTCCGTATAAATCAAATTGATCAACACCTTTTTGTGCAAGGGGAGTTTCGCTTTGGTTTTAATGAGGGTTTCTATATTCATTTGTATACACAACAATTGTTTGTACAAATATAAGGTAACGTTACAGAATGTAGGAGTGGTTCATACATTAAACTTATGTTAATTTTTTCGATATCACAGGAAGGTATGGTGTTACTAAAATAATCTTAAACTCTGCTAACATGCGTATTAATTGCTGTTAATTAACTTTTTGTTGCAATTAGGAGATGCTAATTTGCACTGCTATGAAAAAAATATCTTTTGCTTTGAGTTATCTGGTTTTGATCGGTTTTTTGCTTTCTTGTAAACAGAAGCCGGCCATAATTATGGATCCCATTGCGATCGTTGAGGCAAAGGGCTATGCTATTCCGGTATATGATTTTGAAAACTTCAAAGTGCTTTTGGGTAAAAAGGATGACAAAATACGGGTGGTGAATTTTTGGGCAACCTGGTGTAAGCCTTGTATTGAAGAGATGCCTTATTTTGAATTGGTAAATAGCGCCTATGCAGATAAGAACGTTGAAGTAATTTTGGTAAGTTTAGACGTGCCTTCACAAATAGAATCTAAACTAATTCCGTATCTGGAGCGTCAAAATATACAGAGTCAAGTAGTTGTTTTGGATGACCCGGATGCCAATTCATGGATACCAAAAGTAGATGAAGATTGGACAGGGGCAATTCCTGCAACCTACATATATAAAGGAAATGAATGTTATTTTTACGAACAATCATTCTCCTATAATGAATTGGAAAAAGAACTAAAAAAGTTTATTCCTTAAAAAGTAATAAATAACCTTAAGAATTTCTCACTATGAAAAGTATAAGAATTATAGTAGCTGTTGCCTTTATGGTGCTGATAAGCTCTTTTGCGATCAATCAAGTGGGGAACTCAAATTCTGATAGCGGCTATGCGATAGGAGATGCTGCCACTGACTTTAAATTGAGAAATATAGATGACTCTTTTGTCTCTTTATCCGATTATCCCGAGGCAAAAGGCTTTATTATTATTTTTACCTGTAATCACTGCCCTTATTCGGTAGCTTACGAGGATCGGATTATTGCCTTGGATCAAAAATACAAATCACAAGGGTATCCCGTAGTTGCTATTAATCCAAATAATCCAAAGGCGTATCCCGAAGATAGTTTTGAAAAAATGAAGGAACGTGCAGCTTCCAAGCAATTTACTTTTCCGTATCTTTTTGATGAGGATCAAACTATTTACCCTCAATACGGAGCTACTAAAACTCCCCATGTGTATGTACTTAAAAAAGAGAATAAAGCGTTAAGAGTTAAGTATATCGGGGCAATTGATAATAACTATAAGGACGCTGATAAAGCGGATCAAAAATACGTTGGCAATGCTGTAGATGCACTCTTATCCGGTAAGGCAGTTCCAGTAGAGACTACACGTGCCATAGGATGTAGTATCAAATCTTAAAGTCAGTTTCAAAAACTAAAAAAAGTAGAAAGCAGAAGATATTGTCAAGACTTCTTATCTTTGTATGAAATTTTAAAAAAGATAAACCAATGGCAGTAGATTTAAGTCAAAATGAGTGGGATGAGCAGTTAGCTAAGGATGATAATGCAATTGTTTTGGACGTTCGTACCGAAGAGGAAGTAGAAGAAGGGCACTTGCCTAACATGCAGCATATTGATATAAGACAGGGACAAGGGTTTCTGGATGCAGTGGGAGCGCTTGATAAATCAAAAAATTATTATGTGTATTGCCGCTCGGGAGCACGCAGTGCGCAAGCTTGTACACTTATGAATCAAATGGGTTTTGAGACCACTTATAATTTGGAAGGTGGCATTATGAATTATGAGGGTCCAATTGAACAATCATAATCATATGTACTACCTACCCAGAATTGTAGTGCTGTTAATGCTTTTAGTATTTTCTAATTGTACTACTACGACTAAGAAACCGGTAACGACCGAGGCGGTTATCGAACGAATTACATCAGAAGAGATGGTGAAATTGATGGAAGATCAAAAGATTCAAGTAATCGATGTTCGTACACCAGAAGAGTTTGAAACCGGCTATATCGGTGCGGCAGAAAATATAGATTTTAGGAATAAAAACTTTATGGATTCTATAGCAACATTAGATAAGTCTAAACCGGTTATCGTTTATTGCGAACGTGGAGGACGAAGTTCAAAATGTTCTCAAATCATGAAAGAGGCTGGATTTACCAAGATTTATGATTTAAATGGCGGAATTTCACAATGGAAGTTTGATGGTCGTGAAGTAGCGGTTGACTAAATAATGCATAGACCCAATCTTATACATCCTATTGGCATAGCTGATAGGATTTTTTTCTTTCTATTTTCTTCCATGAAGTCAGAAGGATCTTTACTAAATAAAAGTTAAACTTTTATTATTCAATAGTAATACTATTACCTTTGTAAGATAAACAAATGGAAAGATTATCACTTCATATTACTATTAGCCCTGAACTCTATACCAAAGATCCTGATTCTTCGGTACTGGGGCGAAAGATTATTTCAAAAGGTATCGAAATGATCAATGAGTTAGGCTTCGAGAGTTTTACTTTTAAAAAACTCGGGGTAGCCATAGGTTCAAATGAAAGTTCTGTCTATCGCTATTTTAGTAGTAAACATGCTTTGTTAGTTTACCTTATTAGTTGGTATTGGAGTTGGATCGAATACAAATTGGTATTTGCCACAACTAATGTTACCGATCCCAAAGTCCGTTTACACGAAGCTATCATTCTATTAACTCAAGATGTTACCGAGGATCATTCGTTCTCCTATATTAATGAGATTTTATTATATCAGATTATTATTTCAGAGTCTACCAAAGCCTATTATACCAAAGATATTGATGCGGAAAATGAAAAAGGATATTACAAAACCTATAAGCGCGTTGTACAACGTGTTAGTGAATTGGTGCTGAATGTGAATCCTGCATTTGAATTTCCGCATATGTTGGTTTCTACTGTGATCGAAGGAGCCCATCATCAGCGATATTTCTCTAAGCATTTGCCAACACTTACCGATATAAAGGAAGGTGAAAACTACATTGTTCGTTTTTATACAGAACTTGTTCAAAAAACTATTCAATGAAAAAGGGGTTAAGAGAAACACAAGCATCACTTAGGTTAATGGCAGTCATCATGACACTGTCGTTAGTTTTTATACAGCCGGTTTTGCAAATTATGTTTTTTCTGGAAGACACTTCTCCTACTGTTTTAATCTTAGGAAGTGAAGAAAATAATGAGGAAGATCATAACTTGCAAACCACGGTAGATCATTATAAGTTAGATCAACCTTTGTTAGTTTCTTTCTTATGGGGCGAGATCATGTCCTCAACTAATTTTGGGAACTATACGACCTTTGGTTTTTCAGAAATTATTCTGGATATTCCTATTCCGCCTCCCGATATAGTCTTATCTTAATACTTCTCAGTGTTGTGCTTAACAACAACTTTTTCCTGCTTTTTAGTAAACCCTTTTATTATACCGATACATTATAATCATATCTAATGTGTCGCTACAAATCCAAAATAAATGAAAAAAACTATGTCGCCTTGGCAACGATTTGTTGGCTTGTTGCAATTAGACAGACGCGATATCCGACAAATATTGTATTATGCCGTATTCGCCGGATTGGTGTCCTTATCCTTGCCCTTAGGTATTCAGGCAATAATCAATCTGATTCAAGGGGCACAGGTATCTTCCTCTTGGATCGTTTTGGTAGTATTGGTAACGCTGGGAGTAGCGTTTCAGGGAGGCTTGCAAATTATGCAGATTCGGATTTTAGAGAATATTCAGCAGAAAATTTTTACACGTTCTTCCTTTGAATTTATCTATCGTTTCCCTAAAATTAAAACCAGTGAACTCCGCAACTATTATCCTCCGGAGTTGGCCAATCGTTTTTTTGATACATTAACTGTGCAAAAAGGATTATCTAAACTCCTGATCGATTTTCCGGCTGCGGTGCTTCAGATTATTTTTGGAATCTTACTGCTTTCTTTTTACCATCCATTTTTTATTATCTACGGCTTATTATTAATCGTACTAATTTATATCGTTTTCAAATTTACAGCACACAAGGGATTAGAAACCAGTCTTAAAGAATCCAAAAACAAATATAAAGTTGCGCACTGGATACAGGAGACGACGCGTTCTCTGATAAGTTTCAAACTATCAGGTAATACTTCGCTTGCCATGAATCGCAATGATAAACTCACTACCGAATATCTGGAAGCAAGAGAAAGTCACTTCAGGATATTACTGATTCAGTTTATACAAATGGTGGGTTTCAAGATTTTGGTTACTGCCGGTCTATTAATTGTAGGTGGGCTATTGGTACTTAATCAGCAAATGAATATCGGACAATTTGTAGCTGCAGAGATTATAATACTGTTGGTAATTACTTCGGTAGAAAAACTGATCAAAGGGCTAGAGACCTTTTATGATGTCCTGACTTCTTTAGAAAAAATCGGACAAGTAGTAGATAAAGAGCTCGAACCTCAAGAGGGTGTGGATCCTTTCGAAAATCAGCAAGATCTTAAAATTGAATTAGAAAATGTAGCCTATACTACGACCGATGACTTTTCAATTCTAAAAAATATAAATCTAACAATTTCTCAATCAGATAGAATTGTGCTGGGGGGTCCCTCCGGTTCAGGAAAAACTACGTTGCTTAAATTGCTTTCAGGTATTATCTACCCAACTTCCGGTACTTTGTATGTTAACGATGCTTCCATCAAAGGAATTTGGCCTAATCGTTATCGCAGTCATATTGGGCAGGTGTTACCCGAGCAACAACCCTTTGAAGGAACAATCTTGGAAAACATCACTTTTGGAGACACCACTATTACCAGAGAACGCGTACATGAAGTGCTTAAAAGTCTGGGCTTATTATCGTTTGTAAAGCAACAAGCTAATGGATTGCAGACCATGTTATATCCTCAAGGACAGCAAATGCCTTACACCATCTCAAAGCGAATTATTTTGGCCAGAGCCATCATTCACGAACCGAAGCTTTTATTGTTAAAAGATCCGCTGGAACACTTTGAACCCAATGAAGCTGCTGCGATTATCGAATATCTAACGAGACCGGAACAATCCTGGGCAATTGTTGTGGCTTCTCGTAACCCACTTTGGCTTCGCAAGGCCTCGTCAACCTTAGAACTTAATGAAGGAACCTTAAATCATACGCGCAATGCTTAATATATCAAATAACCAACTTAATAAAACGGTAACGTTAGAAGGGTATACCGCTTTCGCGAAAGCGTTCAAAACGGCGCACTTTAAACTTTTTAATCGCTTCCTTTTAGGTTTTGCGATCTTAGGAGTCATTATATTGTTTTTGCCATGGACTCAAAATGTAACCGGTAATGGCTATGTGACTACCTTAACACCCGATCAACGTCCACAGACGATACAGTCCCCAATCCCCGGCCGCATAGAAGCATGGTATATCAAAGAAGGGGATTATGTGAAGAAGGGAGATACAATTTTACATATTTCAGAAATTAAAAATGAGTACCAGGATCCTCGATTAGTGGAGCGTACCAATCAGCAAAAAGATGCCAAGAGTCGATCAGTACAGTCCTATCAGGAAAAAATAAAAGCACTGGGTAACCAGATTGAAGCATTACAAGCTGAACAGGCACTCAAATTAAAACAGGCCAAAAATAAGCTGGTACAAGCTCGGCTTAAGGTGAAAAGTGATAGTATCGACTTTCAGGCAGCAAAAACAAATCTGGATATTGCCGAACGTCAATACAACAGAACTGTGACACTGCAAAACGAAGGATTAAAGGCAGTAACCGATGTAGAGGAAAAACGACTAAAATTGCAAGAGACGCAGGCAAAATTAATTTCGCAAGAAAATAAACTATTGTCAAGCCAAAACGAAATTATCAATGCACAATTAGAAATTAGCAGAACGTTGGCAGAATACACTGATAAGATTTCAAAAGCACGTAGTGATCGCTTTACCGCAGAGTCCAACCAGTTTGAAGCTGAAGGAGAAGTGACCAAGCTGGAAAGTCAGTCCACTAACTACCAGATGCGTAATGATCTCTATTATATCACTGCGCCACAAAATGGATATATAACCAAAGCAATATTCGGCGGAATCGGAGAAACGTTCAAAGAAGGTGAAAAATTGGTGGGTATTATGCCGGCTAACTATGATTTGGCAGTTGAAACCTATGTCGAACCTTTAGATTTGCCGTTAATTCATTTGGGAGAAGATGTACGTATTCAATTTGACGGCTGGCCCGCAATCTTTTTTAATGGCTGGCCCAATGCCTCTTTTGGAACCTTTGGCGGTAAGGTAGTTGCTATAGAAAATTTTATTAGTAAAAATGGTAAATTCAGAATCCTAATTGCGCCTGATAAAGAAGATACGAGCTGGCCAAAAAATATTCGTGTAGGCTCCGGAGCCTATACCATTGCACTATTGGAAGATGTTCCTATTTGGTATGAAATCTGGCGTCAGCTTAACGGTTTTCCTCCTAATTATTATGAATCGGAAGCTAAAACTCAAGAAGAAACCAAATCCGATACATCAGATAAAACTGAAAAATAGATGAACACACCTATTCTATACATACTGGCACTATGCAGTCTTGTGGTTGGTCATGCAGCCTATAGTCAGCAATCAGAAACGCGGGTTCAGCAAAGCTCGACAGATTCACTACAACAAATCTTGACATTTGAGGAGTATTTGGGTTATGTAAAACAGTATCATCCGTTGATCAAGCAAGCAAATTTACAGCTCAGCGTGGGTGAAGCTACCTTGCTACGGGCTCGTGGAGGTTTTGATCCGAAGATTGAGGTAGATTATGATCGTAAAAAATTTAAAGGAACCGAATACTATGATCAGTTAAACGGAGCGTTTAAGATACCGACCTGGTATGGAATCGAGCTAAACGCTAAGTACGAAGAAAACAGCGGACAGTTTTTGGATCCCAGTCTCACCGTACCCGAAGATGGTTTGTATAGTGCAGGAGTCTCATTTTCGCTGGCGCAGGGATTTTTGATGAACGAACGGATGGCCATGCTTAAAAAAGCACGCGTGTTTATGGATCAAACGGAAGCTGACAGAACCTTATTAGTCAACACCTTGATATTTGAAGCTAGTAAAGCATATTTTGAATGGGCTGAAGCAGCAAACGAACAAGATATTTACGAGAATTTTTTACAGAATGCCCTAATACGGTATGAGGGTGTACAACGTAATGTTGAGGTAGGTGAAAAAGCAGCCATCGATGCTACCGAAGCACGTATTATTTATCAAACACGACAACTTGATCTGGAAGCTGCGCAACTCAAAAAAAGAAAAGCAGCACTTAAGACCAGCAACTTTTTATGGCTGAATGAAGTACCACTGGAAATACAGGACGATGTACAGCCGGAATTACCTACTATGCAAATGCTGGACGCTTCATTGCGCCTACAAACCAATCAAATGCAAAACGATCTGGAAACCAATCATCCTAAATTGCGAAGCCTAACTGCCAAAATAGAAGGCTTGGCGATCGATCGCAGATTGAAACGAAATAAATTATTACCGAAACTTGATTTGCAATATAACTTTTTGACGCAGGAAGCCGAGCAGGTGAATACGCTGAACACTGCGAACTATAAAGTCGGTGTTAATTTTAGTTTTCCATTATTTCTACGAAAGGAGCGAGGCGAGGTACAATTAGCGAAGTATAAGCTGCAAGATGCTACGTTTGAACGTATGTCCGTAACGGTTGAATTACAAAATAAGATTGAAGCTACGCGTGTGGAGATAGCCTCATTGACAGAGCAGAATGCGCTTATTTTGGATATGGCGGGTAATTATCGAAAGCTTTTAATAGCCGAAGAACGTAAATTTGAGTTGGGAGAGAGTTCGTTGTTTTTGATTAACTCTCGCGAACAAAAATTGATAGAGATCTTATTGAAGGCAAATGCCTTGCAGGTAAAATTGCTACATGCCAATGCAAGCTTGTTTAATGTGTTGGGGGTGTCGATAGAGTAGGAGATTGGTTTTGTAAGAAACAAGAAGTATAGAACAAAGAACAGAGAAAAAAGAACAGAGAGAAAAGAACAGAGAGAAAAGAACACGGAATAGAGAATTATGGTTCCTGACTCCTGATTCCTAAGGTCCTGTTTCATCTACACAGACTTTCACCTTGTATTTTAGCAAAAATTGCCTTAAAAACACATGATTCATTAAAAAGTCATTTTTTGTAAACCCTTGCTACCACTGCTTGGAAAGTTGCCGCCCGTGTCCTGAGCGTTTCCCGGTGGTGGGAAAACGTCCCACCCGAGTCCTGAAGGTTTCCCGATGGTGGGAAAGTTGCCGCCCGTGTCCTGAAGCTTTTCCGGTGGTGTGAAAGTGTGCCGCCCGAGTCCTGAAACTTTCCCAATGGTGGGAAAGGATTTATTTGAAATACTGAATATCGAAAATAAAATATCGAATATCGAAGTTTGGCCATTGCATTTTAAATGCTAAAGGTAAAAGTGATGAATAGTTAATCAGTTGTCAATCGAAAATCAAGAATTGAAGGTTATCATCATGTATCCTGCCTTCCCGTTTCTTGTCTCCCTTCTATAATCTTTTGTCTTCTGCCTCGTGCCTTTTACCTGACATTAGCTTATTCAAAATAAAATTATTAGTTTAGTCATCAGTAAAACCAAATCCTCACCCCACTTGGTAGCTTTGTGTTACTTTTATAAGATAAATATAGTTACGAAGGATGATTGTATAATAGTTTTGTATTTAATTGAATAAAAGGTGAGACTAATCTTAATCTTCCTAATTGGGATAATAATTCTAGGTTGTGTAGATCAATCGAAAAGTAAGACGGTAAATCAAACTAAGGTTGCTAATGATTCAGATGATCCTCGAAAAAATCCTTGTCCCGAAGAGTGGAATTTAAATGGACCTACTGACGAACCAAGAAATGTAGTTCCAAAACAATTAAATGACTCAACAACCCAACAATTATTATTTGGAAAGGTTTGGTTTGAAATAATTAACCCAACTGAACTTGAAAATGGGGTAACAAAATGTTATTTGAAAAATTATAGAACGGATGGTTCATTAGAATCAGAAGGATTTGGAATTTATGATGAACATCCTGTTGCAGATTATTCAATGGAAGGAAAATGGAGATTTTATAGCTGTGATGGAAAGCTTAAAGAAGAAGTAAAGTTCGTGAAAGGGAAAAGAATAAAAAAATAAATACAAGAGACGTTAGCAGCAACCTAAAATGAAGACATTCACCAAGAAAATATTACCTTATTTGATTACCAGTTTGTTGGTAATTGGATTTTGGAAAATGTGGGCTTGGACGGACAATTACGCTTGGAACCCGGAAGGAAAAGAATTGCTAATGCTTGACATTGCCCTGACTTCGATATTCTTCTACAAGACAATATTTTGGGTGGTAACAGCAAACTTAGTTATATTCGGACTTCTCCAACTGAGAAAAAAGAATTTCAAAACAGCGGGAATCGTAATAGTATTGACTTTAACTTATCACTTCACAGTTAGACAAGTAATCGACAAAAAATGTGCTTTCCATTACTACTCTGTTTTTCATAACCAATCAGTTGCCGAAGGATTCATTGTCAGACCGATTGAAGAAGCAGGTTATGAAATTGGTCCAATACTGACTGATAAAATCAAAGATAAGGAAATGAAGTCAAGACGCTATGCCATTCTTGGACTTCAGAAAATTGAATATCAACCTGCGACTGAACAAATGGGACAAATTCTTTTTGACAACTCCGAACTCGAAGTTTATCGGGCTGATGCATATGAGACACTAAAGACGTTCGATAATGAAAAAGCCAACAAACTATTAAACCAATTCAGAAATCAAGCGAAAGACTCGATAGAGGATAAGGTTGTCAAACTTGGTGAATATTTCTATGAAAACAGAGAAAAATAAAAAGGTATACTGCTAACACCGGTAACCGTTGCAAAAGCCCTCAAAAAAGATAAAATTGGTATAAAATCTTGGGTCTAAGCGCTGGTTTTCTGAAACGATATACTAGTAATTATTGCAATACTAAATAGCTCGAAACGCTTTATTTCAGGTCTTAAAAGGCATTCAAATCGAAAAATAAGGGGCTAAATACACTCCCGCTTTACGTATCGGGTTTTTCTTGATGATTTTTAAGTACTTCTTCAAATTATATGCGATAGCGGATAGATGCATTACTTCATTGGCCTTTTTAGATCTAAAACATTGATTTTGCGTGCCGAATACGGGTTCTACCGTACTTTATCGTTTGCCTCTATATTTAGTGAGACATGTAGAAGATGCTCCTTTCCCTAGACAGGGAAAGGTGGCCAAGCAACGCGCGGTCGGAAAGGGTGGCGTCTAAATATTAAATGTAAAATGAAAAGTTTTGGATGCAAAAGTGATGAGTAGTTGATCAGTTGTCAATGGAAAATTAAGATTTAAAGGTCATGATCCTGTTTCCTGTCATCATGGTTCCTAGTTCTTTTCGATAAACTTTTGCCTTCTGCCTAGTAAATAGCGACAACTAGCGCCTTAAAAGAAATCGTCTATCTCAAATAAAATCTGTAGTTTAGTCATCATTAAAACCAAAATCCCCACCCCGCTTGGTAACGTTGAGTTACTTTTATAAGAGAAATATAGCTACCATAGGTGATTGTATAATGGTTTTGTATTGCATTTGATGAGACCCTGCAAAATGAGAAAGATTAGAGGATATAAAAGATATTTTGACAGTATTAAGGATTCGATAATGAAAGATAGTCAACTTGACCTAAACTTTCTGAATGAAGAAAAATACTTCAACTTTCAATTCGAGGATTGGTATGGAGCGAATATAGGCTTGAAAGGAAAGGGAAGAAAATTTGTGCTTGAAAATCTTCTTAGAATTCATAATGAATGGGATGTACAGTTGCAAAAACTTAATTACGAATATTATTTAGCAGTCTGGCTTTATGATCCAAGATTAGAATTATCCGAAATTGTTTGTTGCATAGATTCTAAAATCGACTATTATGAAAATGAGGTATTTCTAGAATCTAAGAAAACTAAAAATTTTGTACCTGACAATTTCAGACCCTTTGAGCATCAACTAGCAGACTTAAGTTGGACTAGAAAAGTTGACTTAGAAGCGACATTTGAATGGGAAATCGAATGGCCTAAAGAACAATATGGTAGTAACAAAGACTATTTTACTCACCAAAGATTTTATAAGAAACTGAAGGAAAACTCTTATAGAGTCATTGAAAATGAAGATGGTAAAGTGTATTTTAGACTAATGGGTGATGTTTGGATAGGAAAGAAATAAAAAACAATCAACAAGGTTAGAAACTAATTTAGTGTAAAGTCTAATCTTTAACTTGTGTAAAGGATGTCCCTTAACGAAAATTTAAAAAACGAAAATGGAACTAGAAAACGAATACCTTAATGAAAAAGAAGCCAGAATTTTTCTAAAACAATTTACTGGACATAATTATGTTTTTGCTCAAGGAGCACATAGAAAATGGGGCAAATCTGAACACACTCCATTAGAAGAAAAAACTCCATATTTTCAAATTATGCCTGATACTGTAGATGACGGTTTCTTTAACTGGTATGTTATTGAAAGATCTGGAAAACAATTTTTCGAGTTACGTGAAACTTGTATTATACACTTTCTAAATTATAGAATCATCTGGTTAAATTCTAAAAAAGAGTTGAAATGACTAGACAACAGGCCGATTTGAATGAAAATGAACTAATTGAATTAGTTTCAAAAAAATATTTAGATTTAATATCTCATATAGATTTAATTAAAGGAATAGATGAAATTAGTATATCATTTTTCTGGTATAGAATAAGTAAAGATAAATGGAATAATGCAAAATCATTTAGAATGAGAGATCTAATGAGTTTCAAAATAAACTAGAGACACAAATCTTACCATTTTTTAAATAAAACAAAAACGTCGTATAATAACAGAGTACTGTTCCAAAAAACAAGCAATACTGTGTTTATTTCTCACAAAAGCACTTCTATAAGAATCATTGTATAGTAATCCTGATTCTGCAATGGCAAAGGCTTGCAGAAAGTAAAGGTTGGCAACCAATGCGCAGAAAATTCGTAGAGCAGAGCAGCAATTCGCCTTGCTGCTTTTTATAAACAGAACGTTATGCGTAACTTGAAGAACCTATTAAACTAATAAATCAATCAAAGTCAAAGTGAGTATATTCTCTTATCATTTAGTCGAATTACCTTTTTTTGTTGCGGCAAAAAGAATCTTCTCGAATCCAATTTCCAAGAATACAAAGGGACTGATTCACTCCGAATACATGACAGCAATGACTCTAGGTTCTCCAATTTTTTCTCCTTCTAGAGTCTTAATAGGACAGGTAGCAATTTTTATACAATGGGAAAATGAAACTGCACTTAACAGCTATTTGGAACAAGATAATTTTGGAAAAGTTCTGTCAAAAGGATGGTATGTTCGTTTGTCTTTTATTCGAGAATGGGGAAGTTTTAGTGGATTTAAAATACCGGTCGATAAGGACAAATTAGAAAATCCAAATTCTCCAGTAGTTGCTGTAACAATAGCACGAATGAAACCTTTTGCAGTGCCCAGATTTATCCGTTGGGGGAGGCCTGTAGAAAAACTAGTAAGAGATCATTCCGGTACTACCCTTTCATTGGCATCAGTAAAGTTTCCAAACACAGTATCAACTTTTTCAATTTGGAAAACTGAAAAAGAAATGACCGATATGGTTCATGGTCATAGTGCGGTTAAAAAACCTAAGAGACATGCCTCAGCAATGAGAGAAAGAGAAAGAAAAGACTTTCATTTTGAATTCACCACATTGAGATTTAAACCTTTGGCCGAGTTTGGTAGATGGAAAGGACAATCAAACTTTATTCCCAACACTTCAGCACTCTAGTAAAAATGGCGATAGCACACGGAAAACAAAATCTACAAGATTGGATTACTCAGCAATGGGTCATTGTTTTTGGGAGAAAAATTGACAAAACAAATCATGAATGGCTTTTGGGTCCTTTTGGTGGTACAAGTGGTATTGGTCAAAAATTTATTAAGCAATTAGCGGTAAAAGAACAGTTAGTTATTGGTAACCAAAAAACAGGCAAAGGACTAATAGAATCAATTGACCAGTTAAATCTGTCTGTAAATGAAATAAATGCTTTATCTAAAGATGTGATTGACTTTTATGAAAACACATCTGATTATGAACTTCGATTAAAAGCAAAATGGAATCCACTATTTAAAGGATTTGGCATTTTGGTAAGACTAATTTTCAGCAAGAGAATAGAACAATTGAATGTTCCAATTCAAGATCTAGAGGATTCATCAGAATTGACGAGTGATATAATTCAACTACTCAATTCTAAAACCAATAGAGTTGAAAGAACAATTTGGCTTCGAGAATTTAAATCGACAGGTCAAGTAGTCTATTCTGGTGTTTATGAAACTTGTACTATTCCATCAGGTAAGACGTGCATCAAAGCAATTTTTCCTTTACCAAATGGGAACGCAACAGTCATTTTAACTCCTAAGATTAGTAAAAACGGGGAACTGATATTGGATTCCTCAGGTCAAAAAATTGGTGATAGCGGATTTTACTTTTTGCTAAAAGACTCAAAAGGACAGCTATGGACTAAGTTTATTAAGTCATTTAAGGATAGGCTAGTAGTGAAAAGTGTGAATGATAGAATTACGGCCATACAAACTCTAACTTTATGGAATTTTAGAGTTCTGCAATTTGAATATGAAATAAAAAAACTATAAACAATAAGGAACTGAATTGAGAATCAAGTTTTTTATGTTAACCTTGTTACAACATTTTTCATCATGGGACCACCTAGATTTAGCAATAGCAAATGCTTATTTTATCACCTAATTTACTAAATTAGGAGCATAAAACACGCAACTAATCATATCAGAACACTTTGTGTGGCACTAAACGAACAATGAAAATTCTATACTTAATACAGATCATAATTGTTCTGCTACTGGCAAGTTGTGGTGGAAGGAGCGACTTAGCTATAGGCGACTATGTGGACCATTGGGAAATAACTCGAACGTTTGAGACATACAACAATTCTGAGTTGATTATTGATACTCTCGAAAACGCGTATAAAATTGAAGGTGGCATAAATCAAGTCTTGATTATATCGGTTGAGAGAAATCCAATTTTCAAGGAAGGAAAAGAACTTAGCGACTTGTATAGCACAAAATCATTATTAATAGAATTAGACATTTCAGATAGTTTAGTTTCCACTTCAAAGCCTACAAATTCAAAATTGTTTAGAAAGTTGATTGCTTTTTCACCTGATTACGGAATTAATCCATTGGACTCAAATGAAAAGATGGAATTAACTCGAAAAGATTCAACAGTTTGGGAAATAGAATCAGAAATTTACGACTTCGTATTTAGTGCAGAACTTGACTTTGGCAATAGACAATCTCTAACAACAAGAATTAAAGACTACTAAAATGCACCCAAGAATTATTGTACAAACAGCATATTTATTTTTAGACATTGGAAGAGGATATGATCAAGAAAGCAGTATCTATCAGTTGAGAAATAGCGGCAGCTAAAATCATTTACAAATGAAAAAATGTATGCTACTTCTAATGGTCCTTGCTTGTCATGGTCTAATAACTGCACAGGATACAGATGCAACAATACCTTTTTTAAATATAGCAGATCACCAAAAACTATCTATGAAGATTACCAGAGGGCTTGCACCTAACATTGCTAATTTTACAGATTTAGAACAAAAACTCATCGTAGACATTGCCAAAAAATTAAGAAATAATGGATATCCTTTGAATCAATTGACAAGAGTTCATCTTAAAAACAAGATTCGCAATGTTAAAGATTACTATGCTTATAATGAAATAACATTTCTTATTAACCCTAAAATTTACAAAAAGGGAGATGTTAATCTAGGGATTCAAAATATTGGTGTGGATTGGGAGGATCCCGCTGTAATAAGAACGGCCGATGGAGGCATTGAATTTCAATTGGGTAGTGCAGTACAACCTGAAGACCTAATGATGAACTTATATCGTTTAGAAGACTCTTATGCTAGCAATACACTTAGTAAAGAATATTATCTAATTCTTCAAAACATACATGACGTGTTGATAACAGCAGGATTAAAAGAAATTGAACCCTTTGCTTCTAAGGGAATACCAGCGTTAATCAAAAATTATCATATCGCCTTAACTGCGGATACTAAAAACAATAGGGTATATGAAATGTCAATAAGAAGATTAGAAGAGGATCTTATAGATGTCGAATACTTTCATAAATTGTATAAACAATATCAGCTGAAAATTAATTTGGAAACCTCAAGTGTTGAAATAGAAAGCAGCTTTGATCCAACATTTTTTCCAACTCCGGTGTCAGCTTCCCCAAATTAGAACTGCTTATTTTTCCATTGGCTACATCATTATATATTTAATTGCTTAGATTTGTACAACATGAGCTACACGATGTGAGACTATCACATTAAGTTGTTAGTGATACGTAGGGTGAAGTTTCCTTTTCTTACTCAACAACGCTACATAATAACTATTAAATAAGATGAAATGAAAAATTATCCTTTTTTTAAATTACTTTTACTAATACTTATAGTATCATGTGGTGAAGATGATGTGATTTCTGAACCTGTTTTAGAATCTTCCAATATTGTTTTAAATTTTGATACTCTTGAGATTTTGAATCAAAAAACTATCTCAATTACAATTGAGAATGACATTGTAATAGATTCAATTATTATTTCAGTAGATAGTGATATAAAGAAAACCCTATCGATACCTCCATATGAATTCAATCTTATTGGATCAGAATATTCTGACGGAGAGCATTTATTTGAAGTAGAAGCTTTTCAAAAAAATCAAAATTCAGTAAAGAAATCACTGAAATTTAGAACTGACAATAACGGTCCTGTCATTTCCAATCTAGAGCTTATTCCTGGTCAAGTTATTTGCAATAAAATAATACTGAATTCTACTATCGAAGATGCTGTCACAAATGTTAGAAACGTACAATTTTTAGTCAATGATGTATTCGTTTCTGAAATCCAAGGAAATTCTAATTACACATTTGAAATAGATCCAAATTTATATTCAGAAGGTCAAACTAAACTAAAATTTTTAATGGAAGACGAGGTTGGCAACAAGTCATCTGATTCAATTAATGTATTGATAGGGAAGCCTTTTGTTAACATTAATTTACCAAACGATTTCACTAGAGCTTCCATAGAAAAACTGATAATTGTACTTTCAGATGCTGAAGGAAACTATATTGATAGCAAGACCTATAATAATCAGCCAGAAACCTTAGAATTTTGTAATATTACTATTAGCCCTGATGCTGAATACATGCTAACATTTTTTGAAGTATTTGACAATAGTATTTATAATGTATTTTGTTACAGTAATTTATCGAAAAAAAGAATTGGAAACGAAATCACTTTAAAACCAAGACCTCTAACAAATTCGCATGCAGTCATAGATTTAAGCACTAGCAATCTTAATTTATCAGGAAATATAAAAGCTTCAGGACAAGGGTATTCGATGGTCAATATCAGTAACACTTTGAGCGGTACTCTAACAACCTCTTATGCAAATAATTTGGGATCTTCAAAGACATTGATTAAAGCATATGATAGCCAATCGACAACAGATGATTATAAATGGGCTTTTATCGATCATCTTGAAAATGTTTCTGCATTACAATCTTCTGATTTTAGTAGCAACAATGTAATTACTAGTTCTATAGATCTTAATTCAACAGTTAATAACCAATTTTTAAGAATTTATGGTTTTGAAAACACCGAATTAATGAATGTTTTTAGTGGTCACGACCTCTATGATTCAAGAATGCCTTCGGTAGCCTTTCAATTATATAAATATCATTTTCCAGATATTTTTAGCAATTATTTTTATTCAGTACGTGCTAACAATTATTATAAAGAAGGACTAGGCTTGCCTCCTCAGTCAATAGATATTCCGAATTTATCTATGGATTTTTCATTAATTGGAAACCAACTTAATTTTCAAGGAATATCTAATTATGAAGTTGGTAAAATTCGGATAGAAAATGAAACTCAAGCTGGCGTTCCTATCTCTATTGACAACCCAAGCGTTGTTTTAGAATTTATTTTTGATGGCACAGTTGATAAGATTATAATACCTAAAATACCACAGGGGCTGTTTGAAGGAAATATTCATGAAGTTTTTAATAACGCTGATTTTGAACCAATTCAGGCAATCGCCGAAAACTATTCTTCTTTCAATTCATATGAAGATTATCTTCGAAATGTATTGGTAACCTCTAATCCGTTTTATTTAAGTTCAAATTCAAGAGAAAGAGTTTTTAAATCATTCGTTAGCCCCCATATTTTGCCAATTTTCGAATATCCTTATTTTACAAGGTTTTGATTGATCTCCTCTGATATACAGCACAGTTAAAATTTGGAGAATTCTGAGTTAATAATGATTAATTTTAAAACAGTTTATTTAATACGAGACGATCAAAATATCCCGAATCCCAAATTGTATTTGTGACTAAACAAGTTGAAACAGGAACCGCTTTCACGGGGTGGGATTTGTAGAAAAATGGGTATAAGCTAAGCACCTTTTATTACTGGAAGAAGAAGTATGGCGGACTTGGAGTGTCTGAGCTTATAATTAAAAATTTGAAGATTATTGGCACTAATAATTCACTTGCCACTCAAAAACAAAATCTTGAAGAAGGAAATTATTTTTCAATTCCAACAAAGAATGACTTTAAATAAATTAAACGTTTGCGAAAGGATATAATAATACGAATAAATCAAGAAGATAAATTAAAGTAAAAAATTCCCTCGCTACCACGGACTTTGTGCTCGTACCATTGCAATAAAAAAATGTACAAATGCTATAATACAAACAGAATAGTTTTTTAATAATTTTATAAAATTAAGAGAAATAGTACTAAGAAAGCTTTAATCATTGGTCAAGGATTAGCACAAACAAAAACTGGTGGTAAGTATCATTTACAAATGAAAAAATGTATGCTATTTTTTATAGCCTTTGCCTGTTATGGACTAGTGACTTCACAAGATACGGATGCAGAATTGTTTTTTAATGATGGAACCTCCATCGAGGGGTACGGCATGCTTCATAAAACTGATAAAATCAAATTTCGTATTTCCCTAGATGACAAACCGGATATATGGACAAAACTAATGGTCAAAAAGATAACTTTCTATGGCTTCAATATGAGCACTACTTTTGAATACGTGCAATTAAAACCTGATAAACCTGCAACACTAGTAGAAGTACTTGTATATGAAAACACAAAATTATTCTCTGATGTAACCACGTATTATTTTTATGCAAATCACGGAATGACGAACGGTTTGCCAACATCAAGATCACGACAACAATTTTCAATTTCGAAAATTTATATTCAAAAAGAGGGAGATGAGTTTCCGGTAGCCTTGACAGGTAATTTTAGGAGAAAAGTAAAAGAATATTTTTCTGATTGTACTGGACTGGTTAATAAGGTGAATAGTGGGGAGTTCAGAAAATCTACGGTAAAGGATATGATTTATTACTATAATGATTTTTATACGGAATAAGTAGTTGCTAATAGTATGCTAAGAAGTAAAAATTTTAATACAAATAAACGAGTTTTTTAATTCGTAGATAACAGTACAGGAAAAAAACCAAGAATACTTTGAATACCGGTAAAAGAATGTAGCTAGCCTTGGTTAACACCGCAAGTATTTTTAAAGTTGCGTTTATCATCTAAATAACTACTATTGAAACTATTAATTCAAAATCCACGTTAATTTACCTATCTTTATAAAGCACTCAGTCAAAACAATATAAATTATGGTTGTAAACGTTAAACCGCCAACATCCTTTTGGATTGTGGCTACCTTTGCGCTTTTGTGGAATATCATAGAAATCTATTTTAGTTCCTTTGAGCTAGACATGCTACAAGAAAATATGACTACTGAGGAATTTGATAGTATGCAGTCCATCCCTTTTTGGTATATAGTTATATTTTTGATCGCCCTATTCTCGGAAATGCTTGGTAGTTTTATGCTTTTTATGAGACGAAAGGTTGCCACTGTCTTCTTTGCAATTGCATTGATAACTTTACTTTTTATTGAATTTTATTGGCTGTTTTTTTTCGACATTAAAAAAACTTCTATTGTATTTTCTATTGTTATACCTATGATGGTTATTGGGATCGCAGCTTTTCTTTATTATTATAGTAAAAAAGCTGCTAAAAAAGGTTGGCTTAAGTAGACAAGGATTAATCAAAATCGAGTGTTTCAATGAAGGCAATTTATAACCCAGATAGTATAAATGTTATGTTTATGGATTGATACTTTTGATATTAATTAATAGAATACAAACAAAAAATGACTCAAACAGCGCGTCCAAAAATTCAAATATCATTAACTAATTTGGATAAAAGTATCGAAGTGGTAGCGGCTATCCTATTGATGATAATTTGGATATTGCCTTTATCAACGTATCCTGATTTACCAGAGATAATACCGATTCATTATAATGGGTTAGGAAAAGCAGATGAGTTTGGTCACAAAGGGAATATTTTTTTAGGTCCGAGTCTGGCATTGATATGCTATATTGGGATAATGCTATTGGTTAGAAAACCACACATTTTCAATTATCCTAAGACAATCACAAACGAAAATGCTTTAAAAAACTATACGCTGGCAACACGATTAATACGGGTGGTTAAATTGACTATTGTAGTTGTTTTTACTTTAGTTGTTCTAACAACTTTACAAAAAGCAACAGGAACTATCGATGATCTTGGGGCTTGGCTTTTTCCGGTATCACTTGGAGTCATGTTTATTTCGATAGCTTACTTTTTGCTTAAGATCATAAAGACGAATTGATAAAATTTCTGGTCTTTCAGATGTTTAAGATCAAGATAAGGTTTCCAGTGTTTGAGCTCTCCTTTTATTCCACTTCATGTTTCCCATTCCCTTCTTTTTCTTTTTACAAAGACTTTGATAAAATATCTGTTTCAAAAAAAATCGGTAGTTTAGTACTACTTAAAACCAAAATATCCACTGATTCTGATTATAAACTTTTCATCTCTTGTTGCTAGCATTGCTAAAATAGAAGACTAGACCATTTAGCTAATTGAAGAAGCCATTGGTAGTAAGCAATTAAGTTTGAACAGATGTCATGATCCTTAGGTTTTTACAAATTTGAATGTTATGATAAAAGAGATGTACATACAATTGACGCCCTCAATCATTTGTTTTTTAATCATACTAACTAATTATAAAAGAAGGAAAGAATGGACAAATTAACTCAGTTTTTCAACGAACTGTTGACCAATACAGAAGCATTCAATCATTTTAATTCCGGTGCTACAGAAGGCGAAATTACCAATAATCGAAAACGCATGTTACATGCAGCCGGAGTTGAACATTCAGAAGAGATTATTACAATGTCTGCTCAAGATCTGCAAAAGTTTATGGAGAAAGAGTTGTTTCCAAAATCCGGTGAGGTAATGAAAACAACCATATCCGGGTTAATTATCCAACAAATGTTAGCACATCCCGAACGGACGGCAATTATTGATGGTAATACCAATATTGAGTACAAGGACCTTATGAAACGGGCTAGTGAAGTGGCAGGAGAGCTCAATAATCGTAAGGTAGTACCGGGATCATTAGTTGGGGTGTGCATGACTCGTACCTGGGAACTTGTTGCTACACTTATTGGAGTGATGCAAGCAGGATGTGCTTATGTACCTTTGGATCCAGCATACCCGCAAGATCGAGTGCAATATATGTTAGAACATTCTCGTGCGGTAGCAGCCATTGTTGATACGGATAAGGCAGCAGCCCTTTGTAAAGGTGTACGTGAACTGCTATGGATTAATTCAGTTGGATCTTATACGGATGCTACAATTCGACCCTCTGCAAATGATTTGGCTTATGTCATCTATACCTCAGGATCAACAGGGCGCCCAAAAGGAGTAGCTGTAGAACATAAAAACGTTGTTGCCATGCGTCAGTCCATGCGTGAGAAATTTAGTGATGAAGAACTAAAAGGTGTATTTGCCGGAGCTTCGGTTTGTTTTGATACTTCGGTGATGGAAATTATGGGAACCTTATCACTTGGTGGTACCATTATCCTTGCAAAAAATGCGCTTGAGCTGACCACGCTTCCTGCGGCGGATCAGTTGAGAACTGTTGTAATCGTTGCCTCGGCACTGCAAGCACTATTAACTACTAAAACATTGCCCAAGGGATTACGATGCTTAGTTTTTGGAGGCGAGGCGCTCAAACGCTCAGTGGTAGAACAGGTATACGCTTTAGCACCGAATCTACGTATCTTAAATGCTTATGGTCCTACTGAAGACACGGTATATTCAACCCTGGCCGAGGTTCCTTCGGGAGTTAAAATAGTTACGATAGGCAAGTCGGTAGCGAACTCTCGTGCATATATTTTGGACGATGCTATGCAACCAGTTCCTGTCGGAGAGGCCGGTGAATTGTACCTTGCAGGAAGCAAGCTTGCACGCGGATATTTATATGATGAGGAGCTAACGAAAGAACGTTTTATAGAAAGGGAACCTTGTGATCTGATACCGGACAATCGATTATATAAAACCGGAGATTTGTGTCGCTGGACAGAAAATAAAGAAATTGAATTTCTGGGTAGAGTTGATCAACAAGTAAAGATCAGAGGTTTTAGAATAGAGCTTGAAGAAATTGAGTCGGCACTTGAGTCAATGGAGGGTGTTGACGCTGCAGCTGCAGCTGCCGTAGATGGTGGTATAGGTCAAAAAATATTGGTAGTCTACGTGGTAAGTCGGGATGCAGCGGTAACTGAAGTAAAAGTCAAATCCTATTTATCAGAACGCCTACCCAAGTACATGGTACCTCAAGTTGTAAGACACTTAGAATCTTTACCGTTTTTACCCAATGACAAACTCGATCGTAAGAAACTCGTGAGCATGGAAACAGAGGTACGGATAGAAGATGTTGTAGAGAAAGTTACATCAGGAGAACATACAGCAAATGGCACAGGTAAACTGGTACAACAATTTATAGGCTCCAAAGATAATCAGCAAGCAGCCATCCTGTCAATCATTCAGAATGAACTGGCTTCAATCCTAAATTTTGGTGATCCCAAGGATGTTGTGCCAGACGATGCATTTGAAAACATGGGTCTCGACTCACTGAGTACCTTAGAGTTTAGTAGTCGACTTAGCAAAGTGTTAGGGCAGGAGGTGTCAGCTCAAAAGATTTTTGAATATACTACCCCAAACACGTTAGCAAATTATATTATTACTACGGCAGGAAGTGGTCCTGATAATCATTTAGCAAATAAACGACCTAAGGTGGTTCGGGATACGCTTGCCAGTTTCCAAATTAATATTCAGTCCAGTCATCCAACATTTCAGGCTGCGAATGCCCCCTCATGGAGTGCTAATGATAAAAGCAAGCTGGTTCAGGAGTTTATGCACTTGGTAAATAATAATCGCAGAAATCCTTATGGGAAAGTATTACAAACGGGTAGTGCGGCCAGAGGGACCATAGGGGACTCCTATACTAATGAAAAGCAGGAAGCTATTATCTGGTCGACCAATCTTTATTTTGGTTTGAACCGGGATCCACAAATTATCGAGGAAGCTTCAAATGCCTTAGCGCGTTACGGCACCGGAATGGGTATTTCGGCGGCAGCGACTGGTATGACTACTCAACATCTGGAGTTTGAGAAAGAGTTTGCCGATTTAGTAGGGAAACCTAGTGCATGCTTGTTTCCTACCGGATATACAGCTAATCTGGGAGCGATTTCTGGTCTTCTTGGACAAAACGATGTCGTTGTGATCGATCAACTCTGTCATGCATCCATTGTTGATGGCGCTCGTCTAAGCGGTGCAACTATGAGAACGTTTAAGCATAATAATGCATCTGATCTTGCGGCTGTCCTTGAATCAGAAGTGTCACCCTATCGCACAGTTCTGGTAGTGTTAGAAAGCGTATATAGTATGGGGGAAGGTACTGCACCGGTTGCAGAAATAGTGCGTACCGCTAAAAAATATGATGCACTTGTGTTAGTGGACGAAGCCCATTCTTTTGGTTTTTATGGTGAGAATGGAGCCGGAGTATGTGCTGCGCAAGGTGTCACTAAAGAGGTGGATTTTATTATGACGACGCTTAGTAAAGCGTTGGGAAGTATTGGAGGCGTTATAGCGGCTAGCCAGCAGCACATTGATCTTTTGAAATCATCCTCCAGAGCGTATATCTTTCAAGCTTCTATTAGTCCTGCAGACATAGCAGCAGGACTCGCTTCATTACGACGTCTACGCTCTGATGATACGTTACGTAAGCAATTATGGGACACGACACGCTATATGCGCGAGCAATTTGAAGAAGCAGGCTATGATCTGGGAACCGGAGACGGTCCTATTGTCACACCTCATTTTGGAGACAAAGATAAGTTATATGCAATAGTGCAAGGCTTATATGAACGTGGTGTTCAAACATTAGCAGTTACGTATCCCATAGTTGAAATCGGACGAGGGCGCTTGAGATTTATTTGCTCGGCATCCCATACGCGTGATGATATAGACAAAACGGTAAAAGCGCTTATCGAAGCAGAACGTGAAGTAGAGGAACAATTTGAAGAAAAAAAGGATAAGAAAAAGGATATTACTATTAAAAGCGCTGATTTAGTAGTCTGGGCCGATGCGTTTACAGACTTTCTAAAAAAATCGATAGCTGAGGTAACTGTTTCTACTCCAAATCTTGCTATAGCTGTTAGTGTTTCTGGGCAATCTGAGCCTATCACTATTTTGGTAAAAGATGGAGAAGTAGTATTAAATGGGCAAAGAAGTTGTGATATATCTTATTGTTCAATGCTTCTTACAGATAAGCAAACAGTAACTGCTTTGCAGTCCTCAGACGTTCAAGGATTACTCAATAGCATTTGCGAGGGAACTTGTGTGCTAAAAGGGCAAGTAGAACCTTTTATATGGTTTATTGCACGAATGGTGGAGCAGCGTGAGAGCGTTCATGCTGTTCTAGAATAAAAAGATCAGAAGCGATTTTTTTGTTAGATCCAAGGTCCCTTCTTCCCCAAATTTCTTTGTGGGAGAAGGGTCATGATGTATAATGTATGAAATGAGGAAAAGGGTGCTCCCTCATGTATCATTCTTAACTGTGAATCGTATCATTTTCGTATCTTATCGTCTAATCATTTGCCAGAAACAATCTCGATTCATTACAACGGATTAGGAAAATCAGATGAGTTTGGAGTGATAAATGGATACAGTTGAATTATAGAATAGATAAATTAGCAATGAAGAAAAAACTACTTATCCAACTATGCCTGTTGATCTGCACTTACTCATTTGGGCAGGAGGGAAAGGTTATTGATGCGATTCGGGAAAAGTTTCAAAAATGGCAACCAGTTGTTAAAGATGAATTGAAAACTTCATCTAAATTTTACCACTATGTTTGGGGGGAGAATTATCGAAATGATGAATGGTGTAGTAGTGAAACATATGATGAGGATAAGCTTCTATGTCAAATCGCGAGTGTTATTGAAGACATCAACTTAGGAACCTATGTTCATTATGACAACTACTCAATATCTGGGGATTGGTACATTAGCTCTGATTACTATTTTAATAAGGATAATAACCTTTATTTTGTATTTTGGAGAATGAATACTTATCAGGCAGAGGAACCTTTAACTGTGGAAAAGAGACTTTATTTCAATTTTGATGGAGAGCCGATAAGAACTATTCAGACTAAATATAAGATGAATACAATTAGCAAATCAAATGCTAGTTTTGCAGACCAAAACGTTGAATATGAATCCCAACTGAATCGAATGGGGTTTTATAATACATGGAAAAACAAATAACTATATTTTGTAAGTCTCATAGTAGGTTGACACGCAAAAATTATTATCATAAAATCAACAACATGATCCATCTAATCGTTGGCAATACAGGCTCAGGAAAAACCACCTATGCGGCTGAGTTAAAACAGAAAACAAAGGGTATTGTTTTTTCGATTGACAAATGGAACAATACACTGTTTCTTGCCGATAAAAAGCCAGAAGATGGTTTAGACTGGTTTCTGGAGCGGATTGAGAGAGCAGAGCGTATCATGATGAATTTGATCGAACAATTAGAAGCGGCCAACACAGATTCAATTCTCGATTTGGGTTTATCAAAATTTAAGCACCGAGAAAAATTCGGAACCTTTGCGAGCGATAAAGGGTATGAGGTACAGCTTCATTTTTTAGATATATCAAAAGAAACACGCCTGAGTAGGGTACTGCAACGAAACGAAGAAAAAGGTGCTACCTTTGAATTCGAAGTAAGTACAGAAAATTTTGATTTTATGGAAGATTGGTTTGAAAGGCCAAGTAAAACTGAAATGAAAGATGGGATCCTCATTACCGAATAAGCACCCATAAACAAAGCATTTACAAAACGTTATTGAGATAAACTAGGTAATCATCTCCATACTGTGTGGAATGTCAGAAATCTTCATGGCTTTTAAATAATAAGAGATATCTTTATCTTGTTTTTGAAAAAGTAAAAGGATACTACCATCACGATGTGTTAATGATATATTATTGTGGCAGTGCTAAATCGACCCTTGATGAATACTACCGAAGATGCCTTGAAAGAACGTATTAAGGAGCTCACCTGCTTATACGAAGTTTCTTCTATTATTGTAAATGCCGATGCCGGGCAAATGACCGAAACACTACAGGCTATTGCGTTCAGTCTTAAAAAAGGATTTCAATATCCCAAAGAGACCGAAATAGCAATATCAACTGCCATGAATTCTATAGAAACCGGCAATATTACTATGCCACTGAGTGTTTCTGCAAAAATCAACGTATTTAATAAACCAAATGGCGAAATCATTGCTTCGCTTAAAGACGATAAAAGTTCGTTTTTAAAAGAAGAAAAACAGCTACTTGACAGCGTTGCCTTAAAAATTGGTAACCTGTTAGAACGTATCGAGATGCAACAAAATGAAACCTTGCTTAAGCGAAAAATGGAACATGCCGACAGACTTTCTATTTTAGGAGAACTAACCGCAGGGATCGCTCACGAACTCAATACACCACTTGCTAATATTTTAGGGTTTGCAGAGCTTTTAAAAGACGATTTTAAGAATGATATAAAGGTTGCCGATGATCTTGATAAAATTATTCAAAATTCAATTTTTTCACGTGAGGTAGTTAAAAAGCTAATGTTTTTTGCCTGTGAGATGCCGCAGGAGATGCAACAAGTAAATATTGTCCCAAGCATTAAAAATGCGATTGCACTACTTGATGCTACCTTCAGAAAAGAAGCAGTTAAATATATTGTAAAAATAGAGGAAGAAACCTTATGGTTAAAAGCAGACACCGTCCAACTCACGCAAATTATTTTTAACTTGATTATTAACGCTATTTACTTTTCACCCAAAAAGGGAGTTGTTACCATTGAAGCTTTTCAATCTAAAAATGATATCATATTAAAAATTTCGGATGAAGGACCGGGGTTATCAGAAGAAGCGAAGGTTAAAGTATTTCAACCGTTCTTTTCTACTAAACCTACGGGTGATGGCTCTGGATTGGGGTTGAGCGTTGTCCACGGAATTGTTACGAGTCACAAAGGCTCCATTTCAGTAGAAAATAATAAAGGAAAAGGTGCTACCTTTACCGTAAAACTTCCTAAATCTTAATTAATTTAGTCAATCGATGCAGCTGAAACAGGAAAACATATTAATTGTAGATGATGATATCAATATCTTAGAGCTATTACAGCGCCATTTGCAATCCTGGAACTATCATACTTATAAGGCCGTATCGGTAAAAGAAGCGGTTCAGATTTTACGTGATACTAAGATTGATTTACTTGTTACAGATTTGAAAATGCCGGAAATCGATGGATTTGAATTGATCAAATTTGTTTCCGAACATTATCCCAAATTACCTAAACTAGTTGTGACCGGCTATCCTTCAGTGCAAGATTCACTGGCGGCTATTAAGTCAGGTGTCGTGGAGTATCTAACTAAACCTTTTACTAAGAATGAGTTAAAAAAGGCGATAGATAAATCTATGAGCACTCATACAAGCGCTACTACAGATACCGCTTTCGCAGAAGTAGGAGCGGAAACTAAAAAAAGTAAAGCCTATAGTGAGATCATAGGCAACTCAGAAAAGATTAGGGAGGTCATTCAAATTATTGAGCGTGTTAAGGATAATAAAGCCACGATTTTTATCAAAGGGGAAAGCGGTACAGGTAAAGAACTGGTAGCGCGTGCCATTCATTATCAAGGTAAATTCTCAAGAGCACCTTTTATTGCAGTAAACTGTGGTGGGATTCCTGAAAACTTGTTAGAGGCTGAATTATTTGGTTACACTAAAGGTGCCTTCACTGGAGCAGAAAAAAATCGGCACGGTTTCTTTCAGGCTGCTAATGGTGGAACTATTTTTCTCGATGAGATAGGAAATGCCTCAACTGCAGTACAATCTCGATTATTGCGTGTACTTCAGGAAAAAGAAGTAGTAAAAGTAGGCTCCCAAAAAGCGGAAAAAGTTGATATACGAATCATTGCCGCTACCAATAGCGATCTAAAGGAGATGATTAAAAAAGAAACTTTTAGAGAAGATCTATATTATCGACTTACGGTGGTAGAAATAGAGGTTGCACCTCTTAGAGAACGGAAAGCAGACATAAATTTATTAGTAGATAAATTCTTGTTTAAATATGGGGTTGAATATAAAGATGGCTTTGTAAAAATAAGTCCAGAGGCTTCGGCTATTTTAGAACGGTATGACTGGCCGGGGAATATACGTGAGCTCGAAAATGTGATTCAGCGAGCAGTGATCATGTGTGACAAAATAATTAATGTGAAACATCTACCGGATTCGTTAAAATTAAACCTTGAATTTCCCGAAGATTCATTACTTCCACTGAAAGAAATGGAAAAGCGTTATATTCAAAAAGTACTTCGTGTTACCAATAATAATAAAACTAAAGCTGCCGAAATTCTAGGTATAGATCGTAAAACGATACGTCTAAAGCTTTCAGAATAGTCATGATTTTCGGTACAAATTGCACCAACCGGGTAATTTTGTACCGATACTAATTAATTTCCTATCATTTCAAAAAGTCTATAATCCCTTGCTATATAAGGGATTTCTTGTTTCTATCTGTTTTTGGGTATGCTGGTGGCATGCACATTGCCTTTTAGTAGATGAAATAACAGTTAAGACTATGAAAACAAACCCATTTAATATTTGTCCTACGTGCGTCTATAATGAAACGTGTGTGCTAACCACCGAGAAAAGTCAAGTATGGTCGTGTAGTGAATACGATGAAGAGACTACCCAATCACATAATTTTCAAGAGCCGGTATCAATAAAATCCGAAAGTCAGCAAGAAATGGTAATGACTTAAAAGTAACTTTAAAATTACACGCTATGAATTCACAAGCAATAGTAACGACTAAGACTTCTCAAAAGTCCGAAATCAGGAAACGTAGAAGTAAGTATATCACAGAAAAGTATCACGAGAGAAGCATCGTTAACCGACTTTTCAAATAATAATAATAAGCATAGACCCCAAAAAACAAAAATTATGACAGCAATAACAGTAGAACTCAATAATAAAATCAAAAAAGCACCGGTAAGAGGTATGATGGAGAATGTGATGGAGCAATTTAACAGTGCTGCAGATCACATTGATTTACATCCTAATATTCGCAAGATACTAAGTATTACCAACAATGAAATCATTGTCCATTTTCCGGTAAAAATGGACAATGGCGAAGTTGAAATTTTTACAGGTTATCGCGTACAGCATAACAATGCTTTAGGTCCATATAAAGGTGGATTGCGTTATCATCCAACGGTGGATATTGATGCTGCAAGAGCCCTGGCCATGTGGATGACCTGGAAAACTTCGCTAGCTGGTTTGCCGTATGGTGGTGGTAAAGGCGGTATCCAACTGGATCCCTCCAACTATTCTCAAGGAGAGTTAGAACGTATTACACGAAGGTTCACCTATGCACTTGCCGATAATATTGGACCGGAGCATGATATACCAGCCCCCGATGTGAATACAAACAGCCAGACCATGGCATGGATTGCAGATACCTATATGAGTACGCGCCCGCCAGCTGAGCGTACCGCAAATCAACATGTGGTAACCGGAAAACCGGAAGGTAGTGGCGGACTTGAAGGTCGCGATCGTGCCACAGGTTATGGCGTGTTTCTAAATATAAAGTTTTGGGCAGAACGTACTAATGAGGCATTGTATGACAAAAAGTTTAGTGTACAGGGCTTTGGTAATGTGGGCTATTGGGCAGCTTATTTCTTAGAAAAAGAAGGCGCAAAATTAGTAGCGGCACAAGATGCTTTTGGAAGTATTGAAAACCAAACAGGTATTAGTGTAGAAAACCTTTTGAACTATAACAAGGCAAACAATGGAAGCATTGTTGATTTTCCGGAAGCTTCTGAGATAGCTAAAGAAAGTTTTTTTGAAACGGATTGTGATATCTGTATCCCAGCAGCACTGGGTAACCAGATTACCAAAGACAATGCTCCAAAAATAAAAGCGAAATTAATTGCAGAGGGAGCCAATGGACCTACAAATGGTGATGGTGAGAAAATTCTATTAGAACGTGGTATAACGGTTATTCCCGATATTCTATGTAATTCAGGAGGTGTTGTAGCTAGTTATTTTGAGTGGTTACAAAACCGTAATGGAGAGTTATGGCAACTGGATGAAGTCATGGCAAAGCTTGATAAGAAGATGAAAGAATCTTTTGATAAAGTTTTTGAATATTCTGAGCGTGAGGGTATGGACATGCGAACCGCTGCTTATTGTATTGCGATCAGACGTATTGAAAAAGCATATGTACAGCGAGGGATTTTTCCATAAGTAATAATTATTTAAAAGAAAGAGAAATGAAGTATGGCAGTTTAATAATAGAGAAAAAAGAGTATGTATACTTAAAACGTATACTTAATATTTCGGAGTATGTTGAAGATTTTCAGACGCAAAAGTCGTTAATCCGATTGGGTGAGGAGTTGAAAAATGCGCTTATCGTAGATGAAGATGACATACCCAAGGATATCGTGCGGTTTACGAGTCACGTAACAGTGCGCTCAGAGATAGGATGGGAGAAAACGATACAAATCGTAATTCCGGCAGAGAAAGATGCAAAAAACGATAAAATATCAGTTCTCAGACCCATGGGCGCTGCACTCTTCGGCTATGCTGAAGGGGATAGTATGACGTGGGATTTTCTTACCGGAAAACAGCAACTTAAGATTGTTTCGGTCATTCAAATGGAAGATCAAAAAATAAATGTAACAACTTGAAAAATATAAGAATGGAAGCTTCAAATACAGAAATATACAATCATGATAATGATTTGGATGTAACCCATAAAATTAATACCATAGAGTTAAAGAACTGGATCAACCATTTACAATATATCAATAAGGAGTTGAACAATTTGATCAGTCTTTGCTCAGAAGAGCTGAATGGCAAATTGAAAGATGAAAGTGTGCTTGATAAATTTAAAAAAAAGGAGACAGAAAATGATCATCTGCTCAATGCATTTAGTGCCTATATGCTCTCCAGAGAAAAAATAACAGAATGTGAGGATACTAAGTGTGATATGGTCTTTATTACAGAGCACGAAAGTTATCGAAGAAGTTATTTATATCATTTGGATAAATATAGAAGACTAAAGGATGAATTCTTCATTAAAGTACAAGGCCAGCAACTCACCTTGTTAAATAGATCATCTTAATCCACGAAAATCGAAAGAATGAATAACGCATCATTGGCTTATAAAGTTGATACTCATAGGCGGCTATGTATAAGAAAAGATGCCATTGAATTAAATCAGTGGATGGACATGTTGGAAAACATTAACACAGAACTTGATGTTATAATTCGTATTGAAAAAAAGTTTTTGAATAACCCAACCTTCGTTTCAAACATTAAAGGATTACGAAGAACGAATACATTGAATATGGGGACGTTATGTCAGTATGAGCAACAATTAAAAAAAGAATATGAATATGGAACTCAAGAATATGATGTTACCCGGGCAAAAGAACATGAAAAGAGAAGAGAGGTTTATCTTCAGTCGATACAAGATTTCCAGAAATTAAAATTGCGTTTATATCAACAGTTGTCTGATGTTTCATGTAGATAAAAGGCATAATAGAGAAATGCTATCAACAGGGTATGGACTAAAAATACAGTGTTTTTTTATACAATTAGTACATCTCGATACCATGATAGTGATGAATTGAAAAAGGAATCTTAATTCCGTTTGGGAGTAAGATTCCTTTTCTTATATTATCCAGGTCAAGCTTCAAAATTTCATTCTATATTACGCTCTACGTAACGAATAATATGATTAGCAATATCTTTGCCTGTGGCACCTTCGATTCCCTCTAATCCCGGTGAGGAGTTTACCTCCAGAATTAGTGGTCCACGTTCAGACTGTAACATGTCAACCCCGGCAATGCCAAGTCCCATAGCACGTGCAGCTTTGAGCGCTGCATTTTCTTCTTCTTCGGTAAGTTCGATAATATTAGCACTGCCACCTCGATGTAAATTGGATCTAAATTCGCCTTCTTTCCCTTGTCGCTTCATCGCACCCACTACGACACCGTCGACTATAAATACTCTTAAATCGGCACCTTTAGCCTCTTTGATGAATTCTTGCACGATAACCCGTGCTTGTAATCCATTAAAAGCTTCTAAAATGGATTCGGCAGAATTTTGATTATCAGCGAGTACTACGCCTAAGCCTTGTGTTCCTTCCAAAAGTTTTATCACTAGCGGAGCTCCACCGGCACGTTCGACAATTTGTGTAACGTCTTTAGAGTAATTGCTGAAAATTGTTTTAGGTAATCCTAAACCTGCTCGTGATAGAATTTGTAGACTTCTCAGTTTGTCCCGGGATCGCACCAGTGCCTGAGATTCTGTAGCGGTAAAGACTTTCATCATTTCAAATTGACGTACTACAGCTGTGCCGTAAAATGTGATGGAGGCTCCGATTCGTGGAATGACACCATCCACATTCGTGATCTCTTTTCCTTTATATATTATTGAAGGTTTCTTTTTTTCAATGACTAAATTACATTGTGAGTGATCGATAACCACCATCTCGTGGCCTTTCTTTTCTCCGGCTTCGACAAGTCGCTTAGTTGAATACAATTTGGGGTTTTGTGACAGGATAACGATTTTCATTGTTTGAATTTTAAATTGGTTTATAAAAAATAGAATATATGTTGATACTGAGCTAGTTGCATCATATCCTAGTTCAGTATCCTAGAATATGGAGTAACGCAATTTTGAGCAGGTTGGCTGTATTTCAGCTTGCCGTATGATGGGTGGGATACGGTTAGAAAAGTTAGATAAAAAATCTGTGATCTGGGAGCTATTAGATGAAATAATTTTTTGAATATACACGAGCTTAAAAAAACAGAATATTAGTGAGAGCAAATAAAGCCATGGTGAGTAAAAAGCTTTTTAGTTAAGCGTATAGGGAGATATTTGAGGTAAAGAAGATCGTAATTTTAAGAAAAAATGAGTCTTACGTTAAACATTTTATAAGCTCGCTATAAAAGCATTGAGGAAACATTGGAAAGTGCCTATTTTAGAGATGACAAAATAAAATATAACATTATGAAAGTACAAGCATACCTATCATTTAGAGGCGAATGTCAAGAGGCATTTAATTTTTACAAAGGCATATTAGGAGGGGATATCGTAAATCGCGAGACCTGGCAGAATAAAGATCAAGATATCCCAGAGCATTATCGTAATAAATTACAACATGCAGAATTAAAAGGAAAAGGATTTCATTTTATGGGATATGATGTAGCTCCTGATACCCCTTTGAATTCTGGAAATTCGGTGTGTATGAGTATTGATTATGATAATGAGAAAGAAGCCAAAGAGGCGTTTGATGCGTTAAGCGCGAAGGGACAGGTAAACACGCCCTTTCAAGAAACATCATGGGATGCACACTATGGCAGATGCACAGACCAATACGGTATACAATGGATGGTGAATGCTAAATAATTAAACTTTGCCCAAAAATTAAAAAAAGTCATCTTTATGGACTGAACCCCAAAAGTTGGACGGTTAAACAAAATTTAATTTTGGAAATGAGCTCGATATTGTATCGGGCTCATTCCATTTAGAGTCAAAGAT
>NZ_VNHU01000006.1 GCF_008124785.1 Aquimarina intermedia
TTAGACGCTTTTGTTTACACATCCTGCCAAAAGGCTTTACCAGAATACGGCATTATGGTATCTTAAGTAGTAGCATAAAGAACAAAGTGCTACCCATACTTAAAGGTCTATTAACAGAAAAACCAGCAATAAAAAATAAACATCCCATACAACATCGCAGGTGTCCAAACTGTAAGAAAGGAATACTGGTAACGGTGCACACTTTTGGTAGCAGAGGACCGCCAAATCACTGGCTCAAAATGATAAAGAGTAAACATACTGCCCCAAAAAGTAACACCCTTGTGGTGTAACAGGATACTTATAACCAAAAACAAAAAAATATTAAAAAGAGGATACAATTACGTTATAAAATCATTACAACCTCTATAGAAAGAAGAAAATGGCACTCATAAATCGGTAAAGCGAACTTCTTTTAAATAGGTTCCACCTCACGCAGATCTATAGAAATACATATCAAACCCCATACTAAGGAATATCGACCCGGTTTAGTCAACACGGCCTGCATGCTCGGTCGTACCGACCGCATGAATGCTTAGTTGTTAGCAAATGTTTTTTCCGTCGGTTCAATTATTACTTCCTCCATTCCATTGATTATTTTCCTTTTTTTCAATTGAGTGGTAATCCAGAAATATGGAAAAAGCAAAATCGAAAAACAACCAAATCCGGTATTATAATTAAATCTATCTCCGGCAAATTTTTGGTTCCAATAAACGTAAGATTTATAATGTTTGTTGGCTATGTAAAAATCCTGACTCGACCAACCGGTTTTTATAGCTGGCTTAAGAAAATCATCTAACTTTTTCTTTTCCGTTTCTGAAAATTCTGATTCCCAAAATTCGCCAGAACTACCTTTAGTTTTCGGATTGTAAAATTGAACGTCCCCGATTTTTTTCCAATTATCTTCAGGATAAATGAAGTGGAATATAGTACCCGTCAAACTATGGGTAATCCTATAAATTCCGTTACCATCATCATTTGTTCCGTCCTCAATTTGAAAATCCGATTTCGGTTGAAATGTTCGTTCAATATATTCTTTCCAGTTATTCAATTCAAATATTTGCTAACACTGTTATATAATCACCTTTGGTAACTATATTCTTTTATATAATTACTAAAGGTAACTATATTTTTCTTTTACGATCACTACCCTAAGGATACAAAGTGGAGTTAGTAGTGGGTTTTAATGTCACTAAACTACAGATTTTATTTTACATAGAAGATTTTTTATATAGATAGGATTATAAGCCACTAGTTCGATAGGAACCAGGAATCATGATGACAGGAAACAGAATGCAATAGTTGCTAGCTTGTAATAGTATGTTTAAACTCCAACACGCTAACTTCAGTGTTCGATATTTTTTATTCAGTAATCTAAATATATCCTTTTCCCACCTCCCGGAAACCTTCCTGACAAGTGCGGGAGACTTTCTCACCATCGGGAAACCTTCCTGACAAGTGCGGCACACTTTCCCACCTTCGGGAAACCTTCCTGACAAGTGCGGCAACTTTCCAAGCAGTGGTAGCAAGGGTTCGTAAAAAATCGATGTGTTGACTCTTCACCATTAGGTTGACTGTTTATCGGGTTTCCCTTCAATATATAGTATACGTTTTTAAACATGCTATTCGGTTTTATCTTCCAAAACCATAAAAAATAATAATATACCGGTAAAGCGTCCAGTTTGTGAAATAAAGGTTTGGAATCATTTTGAAACATAGGTTTTACATCCCATCCCAGCCTTCCCTTCAAAGGGAAGGAGCATAAAGTCTCTCTTTGAAGAGAGATTTAGAGAGATGTTAAGCACACTATATAAATAGAAACGCTTTTAGGACAAATAGCGGAAATACAAAAAAAATAATAATTCCGTCGCTTTTTACACATCCCAGTGTTTACAGCTATTCAAACCGACAACAAACGACTGTAACCGAATATAAACGAAAGCAAATACTTGATAACCACCTCCCACTCCACCCTCACCCTACTTTTGTCCCAGTGCTGTTAAAGCCATACTAATTACTTTAATCAATTTAAATTTTTATATCATGAGTACACTTAAAAACAAAGTTCAGTTAATCGGTAATTTAGGTCAGGATCCGGAAATCATCACCTTGGATAGTGGTGAAAAACTGGCAAAATTCTCACTGGCAACCAATGATTATTATTATAACAAAGAGGGTGACAAAGTAACCGATACACAATGGCATCAAATCGTTGCCTGGGGTAAAACTGCCGAGGTGATCGAGAATTATGTAAACAAAGGTCAGGAACTGGCAATCGAAGGCAAACTTACCACACGTAGCTATGAAGATACTGCAGGGGCTAAACGCTATATTACCGAGGTGGTGTGTAGCGAATTGCTTATGAGGGGCAAGTAAGCCCACTAACTACTCGATACACCGAAGACCTGCTCAGAAGCATCGCTCCTGTTCAGGTCTTTTTTAGGTTTAACAGATTTTTAACCGCGCTATGCTGTTAGTCTATGTCAAAAGGTCGACTTTTATACAAACGAATTCTTTATGAGTATTTCCAAAATTACCTTTACCAATGTAGACGGACAAACCTTGTCCGGTAAATTAGAACTTCCGGCAGATCAACATCCGCATAATTTTGCGGTATTTGCGCATTGCTTTACTTGTACCAAAAACCTAAGCGCCGTACGTAACATCAGCCGAGCGCTGGTAGCGAAAGGTTTCGGAGTGTTGCGTTTTGATTTCACAGGCTTGGGAGAAAGTGAAGGGGAATTTGAAGACACTAACTTTTCAGGGAATGTCGAGGATTTGATCGCTGCAGCCGACTATCTTAAAGAACATCACAAGGCACCTAGCCTGCTTGTTGGACATTCTCTGGGCGGAGCAGCAGTTATCTTTGCGGCTTCTCAATTACCTTCTGTACAGGCAGTGGCTACCATCGGTGCACCCTCTAACCCTATTCATGTGCAACATCTGCTAAAAAGTGAACTGGAGGAAATACAAAAAAACGGAAAGGCCGTGGTCAACCTCAGCGGAAGAGATTTTACTATCAAAAAGCAATTTCTGGAGGATCTGGAAACCAAATCTCTGCCCAATGTGGTCAAAAATTTTGGTAAATCCTTACTCGTCATGCATTCACCACAGGATAGCTTAGTTGGGATTCAAAATGCTGAAGAAATTTATGTCGCTGCGTACCATCCTAAAAGTTTTGTTTCGCTTGACGGTGCCGATCATTTATTAATGAAAAAAGAGGATTCTTTATATGCAGGTGATGTGATCGCTACCTGGGCCTCGCGTTATGTACCGATGCCAGAGCAAACCAAACTATCTACTACCCACGAAGTAGTGGCCAGTCTGGATGACATCAATAGTTTTGTCACGCAGATGAAAGTTGGAAATCATCATATGACTGCCGATGAACCTATCGCCGTTGGCGGAACGGATTTTGGTCCGAATCCGTACGAACTTGTATCAGCCGGATTAGCGGCCTGTACCGCAATGACCATAAAGATGTATGTTGCCAGAAAAGGTTGGCCTTTAGATCGTGTCGAAGTACATACAAATTATAAGAAAACACACAAAATCGATAGTGACCATTCTGAAGATCCGGAAGCTAAAATTGACACCTTTTACCGTGATATCAAGTTAGAGGGTGCCCTGGATGAAAAACAAATTGCCCGTATTTTACAAATTGCTAATAAATGTCCGGTCCACAAAACCTTACATACCGAAACACAGGTCATTACTGAGATTGTGTAAATAGTGTTAATAGTGTTAATCGAACTTACTATAAATAAAAGAACCGCCGTTCGGCGGTTCTTTTGTATTTCTAAAACTAGTAGGCTTCTTACAATCTCTAATTTTTGAGTAGCTTTTTGACCTGAAGCGTCTTTCCTACTTCATTGCGAACTGTTATAAAATAGATTCCTTTATCAAGTCTTTGCAAAGGCAAGGTAATTCTGCCGGCTTTGTGTTGATACGCATACACCAACGTACCTCCTACGCGATAGATTTCTATGGCTACGTTCCCCTCTTGAGTTGGGACATCGATTTGAAGGTCTCCCGAGAATGGATTCGGATAGATAGCTACCGCCTGTTCATCCGCAACTTCCGGTTTAAATTCAGGATACGCTATTGCGCTGCGTGTAGCTGCTGCCAATCGTGTAGTAGTACATGCACCTAGAAATTTCCAATCAGAGGAGGTTCGCTCAAATAAATTTCCTTGATACGTGACTTTATCTCCGGTTTGATAAGAAACTCCGCTACGCCACTCTGTGATACCTTCGCAAATATCATTTGGAGGATTAGAAGTCGTTGTATAACTTACGATCAATGTGGCAGCTTTACTTGCACCCCCTTCGTAAGAATCTGCCACGCGTTTTGCCGCGCTGCTCGTACCGCTTACACCTATACCTGTAATCACGAAGCTGACACTGTTTGATGACACCCATCCGCTACTGTTTACCAGGTTTTGTACCATCCCTTTCAGATCCGGCGATCGTTGTGCACTACCCCGTTGTCCACTCGTCCAAGCAGCAGGTCTCCAGACTACACGATTGCTAAATACCGAACGATCCGATACATTGTTTGCTGACGAAAAAGCCGGAGAATTGCTGCTATTTTCAAGCGCTATTTGTAGTTCAGTCGTTGCGCTGTTACTCTCATCTGCAGTAAATTGTAAATACGCACTGGTTATGGTTGCGTTTTTTGGAAGGCGTACCGATTGAAAACGTAATCCTATGGTTTGATAACTTGAATTGTTACTACTATCATACACCAACTCTAAGTCAGAACTGTTAGTGTATAGAGCTCCATTTTTATCCTCTTCAACATCATCTGCTCCACTCACAATGGGTACAGTGATCGTTCCCGACTCCGGATCAGGATCTACGGTTCCATCTCTGTTTATGGTTATCACACTTCCGTTAGAAGGATTCCAAATATCAAGGTTAGCAGGTGCTGCAAATATATTGGCATTAGAAACTTCGCCAACTTGAGCAGCGTTATCCACCTTTATCGTACGTGTTTCGATTGTATTTTCATCTACAAAAATCCACTTAAATTGATTGAAGGATGCCGAGTTACGAGTCCAGGCCTTGCCATCATTATTAGAACGCAATGGTGCTCCCCAACAACCTTCTCCGACATACACAGTTCCGTTTTGATTGTCTTTTACAAATCCTTCATCATTACCCGATCCTGAACTGGGGCGTATCGGCCAGGTGGATTTTACGGTATGCGCATCACACTCCACTACAAGTTTGACCCCTTTGGTATAAAAAAGATTAGCCCAATAATTATACTGATTATTACCTTCACGCTTTGCAGATACGTGTGGACGCATAGGCTTATGATATTGCGCCATCTTCCATAACACATCTGTGTTTGCATTAAGATCATTCTCTAACCAGCTAGTTTGATTTCCGGCTATCGATATTTCGGTATTAAGTGTGTAACTACGAACTAAATTCTTTCCAAAAGTAATCGCATAATAGACATTGGATGATGGTACATCAAAAAGATTATAGATACTGTTGTTACTATCCTCATGATTACCACGAGTAGCGACTATAGGAAACATACGATTATCGCCGGCGATAGTTAATTGCCAATCCGTAAACCATTCTCTCCATTCACTATTACTGTCGCCATTGGTCATATCCCCACCAAACAACACCGCATGAGGTTTCAGTTTTGCCACCAAACTGTTAGCATTACGACGCGGAGTCCGGTTATTACGAGAATCGCCTCCCGCGATAAAAGACAAACGGCTATTATCTGCCGGAGCGGTTTTAAACCAAAAACGTTCACTAACTCCCTGGCTGTCGCTAATTACAAAATAGTACGCAGTGTTAGGTTGTAATTCCGTTAATCGTGCAAAGGTATTGTTCATACCTTTATAATAGACACTACGATCTATGGATTTAGCATAGGAATACTTACTGACATTCGTTCCATGATCTACCGTGTCATAATATACAACGGGATTGGAACCCGAGGTTTGGTCCCATCCTATAACAATAGAGGTGGCCGGATTACCTCGTAGCGTCAGTCGATACTTATCATTTGAGGCATTAAGTTGCAAAGCAACTAAAAATACTAAAAAGAGTGCATAGAAATTTTTCATGAATACATATTTAAGTTGGTACTGTCAAGTTAGTTTTTTTTACTAAAATAACTGCTTATCTCATACTAAAAATGAACTTGATTCATTAGTAACCAAAACTTAAACCTGTTAACTTTATCATTTTAAAAAGTTAACACTGTAGGTATCAAATTCCAGGCAATAAACCTTTTATTTATAACATGAATATTCTTAGAACCAACCAACTCCTGCATCTTTCGGTATTTCTCATTTTTATCGGCAGAGCGTATCAACATTTATTTTGGGACGCTCCCTATCGTACTTTCTTTTGGGACGAAGCCTTACTCAAACCAATAGTCGAAGGTCTGTTCAATCGCTCCTGGCAAGAATATGTAACCGATCTGGAAACCGATACACTAATTACCACTATCATACGTATCAATGGATACTTATATCTATCTGCTGCGATGGCTACCCTAGCATTTTTAAAGTACAAGCACAAGCTTTTTACGACTATCATTTTTTCGGGAGGCTGTAGTTTAGTGCTCCTATCAATATTACTAACTAAAGAGAAATTCTATCACACCGCACAATTTTTTGAACATACAATACAGTTCGGCCTTCCTTTTTTACTCCTTTATTATCGATCCAAAAGTGTCGACAAAAAAATGTTCCTTTTTTTACTGAATCTCAGTATTGCAATCACCTTCTTCTCACATGGCTTATATGCATTCGGATTTTACCCTGTACCGGGGACTTTTGTGGATATGGTCATACAGATTTTAGGAACTGATGAAACGATGAGTATACACCTACTGTACATCGCAGGAATACTGGATTTTGCTATTGCTATTCTTATTTTTGTGCCTAAAACAGCACTATATATCTTGCTTTATGCTGTTATTTGGGGATTTCTCACAGCCATGGCACGAATTGTTGCCTCTATAGATTTCATTTTTTTCTGGCAAAGCCTGCATCAAAATTTGTATGAGACAATCTATCGACTTCCGCACGGTATAGTTCCATTAATAGCCTACATCATACAGCAAAAGTTGACAAAGACAGATGACTCTACAATTCAGCATGCTGAAGAGCGTATTCATTTGTGATACGTTAAAAAGCAGTTACTCTCTTTTAACATTTACACTTAAATCTACCTTAAATACTTTGTTAACTACAAAAACTGCATTACCTTGTCTACTAATCAACAAATAAAACAAAATTAAAAAGTATGAAAACGCTTAATTTAGCAGTGTTGGCACTTATTTCTGTTGTTCTTGTAAACTGCAAGGACGGAAAAAAAGAAGATAAGACTGTTGACGACACAATGACAACCGATATGACTTCCGACACGGATATGGAAATGGAAGAGGAAGTCGAAGAAAAAATTCTCGAAATAACACTGGAACCAAAAAGTGAGTCCGATGTCAAAGGTACTGTACGGTTTACCGAAGCTGAAGGTATCGTAAGTATGGAAGCTAAAATTACCGGACTGTCTGAGGGACAACATGCTATTCACTTACATGAGAAAGCTGATTGCTCGTCTGCTGATGGTAAATCCACCGGGGGCCACTGGAATCCAACCGCTGAGCCGCATGGTAAATGGGGTGCAGAATCAGGATATCACAAGGGTGATATCGGTAATTTTAATGCGAATGCGCAAGGAGAAGGTACTATAACCTTTGCTACCAACGAATGGTGTATTGGCTGTGACGATGATCAAAAAAATATAGTTGGTAAGGCTGTAATTGTACACCAAGGTACAGATGATTTTACCTCTCAACCTTCCGGGGCTGCAGGCACCAGAATAAGTTGTGCAGCAGTGATTCAATAAGTACTTACCGAGCAAATTATAGAGAGTATGATTATTCATCATGCTCTTTTTTATTTTAAATGATTTTTATAGTACCTTAGAGGTATTCTAACAGAACTTTATGCAACCAACAGAACTGATTCTTCAGTTACAACAGAAAAATGAAAAGGCTTTTCAGCGTATCTACGAGTTATATTCGGAAAATACGTTTGGTGTTATCTACAGCATCTTAAAAGATGAAGTTTTAGCTGAAGAAGTATTGCAAGATGTATTTATAAAAGTATGGGATAATGCAGCACGATATTCAGAAAAAAAAGGAAGATTTTTTACTTGGATTTTAAACATTGCCCGCAACGCAGCGATAGATAAAACTCGCTCTAAGGTATTTAAAAACTCAAAACAAAACCAAACAGCCGATTATTTCGTAGATATACTGGAAGAGAAAAATAGTTTTTCTCATAAAATTGATGCAATCGGCATCCAAAAGTATATTGATGTATTAGAACCTGTTTGTAAAAAACTTATTGATTATCTGTTTTTTAAAGGGTTTACACAAAAAGAAACGTCGGAGGCACTTGATATGCCATTAGGCACAGTGAAGACAAGAAACCGAAACTGCATTAATAAACTTAGAGAAATATTGGACGTATAATTATGGATAGTAAAAACTATATAGACTCTGGAATTCTTGAATTGTATGTGTACGGTGCCCTTTCTGAAAAAGAAAGCATGGAAGTTTCACAGGCATTGCAGCAGCATCCCGAAATACGTGCCGAAGTTGAGGCAATAGAGCGTTCCTTAACTCAATTGTCTACCGCAGCAGCACCTTATCAGCCGGATCAGGTATATCAGCAAATTAAAACAAAATTAAATTTTAAGGATCAGGAGGTAGCCATGATTCCTATCACTCGCAAACGTACCAACTGGCCTGCCTATATTGGTTGGGCTGCATCTGTGGCATTGCTTATCGGATTGTTTATACAATTTGACAAGAACAAAGAGCTACGTCAGGAAGTGGTACAATCTCAAATTGAAAAAAATCTCCTCGAAGGTAAAATTCAGGTGGCTGAAGAAGACTTGACAAAAACCAAAACTATTCTTAGCGTGCTGCGTAACAAGGATGTGATCGAAGTGCCATTACAAGCACAACAAGTAGCTCCTGAAGCATATGCCGCCGTATATTGGGATAAAGAGAGTCAGACTGCCTATATTGATGTTGCCGGTTTGCCTACGCCTCCCCCGGGAAAGGTGTATCAGGTATGGTCATTAAAATTAGATCCTCTGACGCCAACAAGCTTGGGTACATTGGATAGTTTTAACGAAGAAGCAACAAAGGTTTTTGCCTTAAACAATGCCAACGAATCTGAAGCATTTGGTATTACACTGGAGCCTGAAGGAGGTAGTGAATCTCCTACTATGGAACAATTATATACCTTGGGTGTGGTAAACTCATAACTCAATAAATTGATACTTTAAAACACGAGGCTATCTATAAAGTCAATTCTTCTGTCAACACAAGTGAAGTCGAGAGATACATATATTGGATTTCAATACATTTCGACTCCGCTCAATGTGACATTTTTTTTAAAAATACCCTTTTTAGATAGCCTCGTGTTTATAATCTTTTAGCTACCAATTCGATCTAAGCAAACCATCAATGGGTAAGATTGTAATATAGGTGACCCGCACAATATCCTATTAAAAGGGTCAACAGAATCGCATACGAAGCTAAACTGATCCAAAATGCTATACTATTCTTACCAAAAAGCGAGGTTGACGAGAGCGTCTTAATTTTTACTTTACTCATACGTACAGGTTTTGACTATAAATATAAAATTTTAAAATTTGTTACAAGAATTGGTGCTTTCTCTTGAACAAATTTTATTTTAAAGCACACTGTATTTTTCATTAATACTGACCACTATTATTTAAGCAACTTAACTACTACGAATTCTCTATGGACCATGCTTCCATCCTTACTTTGCACAACCTCTTCTAATTCTTTAGTTTCTGAGATTGTAAACCCAGTAGTTTTAATCAGCTTTTTTACATCTTCAAGCTCATATAGTGTGAAACCATGTTTTGCAAAGGAGAGTCCTTTCATAAATTTCTTAGTAGCAAACGTCAGAATAAAATTTCCGTTAGGTCTCAAAACTCTACAAAGTTCACTTAGATAAGTTTTGGGATTTTGCCAGAAATAAATTGTATTGACCGTCATAATGGTTTCAAACGAATGATCTGAAAAAGGAATATGTTTGCCGTCATAGAGCTGAAAACTGATATCATTATCTGATACGAAATGTGCATTGATCTCTTTTGCCTGATAATGCATGACTTCAGATATTTCCAACCCAAAATAACTAAGATTTGAAAATTTCTTCAAGAGATATACTAAGTGCCCGCAATTACCATGTCCGATTTACAAAAGGTTATTACTATTTTCCTCAGGAATCAAATCGATTGAAGCTCTAATCATTTTTGCATTGGTGGAGTCCATCCGTTTCCCCATCTCAGTTCCTGCTTCACCCTCTGGACAGCTTAATTGTCTGACAATTTCCTTTGCTTCATTATCTTCATTCCTTTTTTTCATCCCTTGGTTTACTACAAAGATTATTCACAAAACTTCAAGCTCAAACAAACAGACCGGGGCAGTTTTATAATGATCAGGTAAACTGCTGGTATCCTTTAAATCCTGCATTCCCAAAAAATCAAACCCTGCGTTGGTATAGTGCGCTATTAATTTTTGATTATCGCCTAATGTATCCAATCGCACAAATCGTTTGTCATGTTGCTTCGCATACTCTTTGGCCCAAGTTACGACGGACTTCACAAAATTATGTCCACGATATTTCGGATTTGTTGCAATACGGTGTATATATACCGCGGCATCCTTATTTTTTTCTTCCCAGATTTGTGCATCGCTAAAGGTGGTTGCCCAAACACAAGCAACGTCTCCTTCAATCAGTAGCTTCCATTGATGATTATCCTGAATCTCCCCAATCACCATATCCCGATCAAATTCCGGCCAAACCACTACCGTATTTTTTGCTTTTTGATAAGCAGTTGCTATAGCATACAGTTCAAAAATTGTTTCCAGATCTCGTATCGTGCTGTTTGTTATGTTCATTGTTTATAGAGTTATTGGTTTTTCTTGATTTGCATGTTCCCATCCTATAAGTGTTGCTTTTTTAGTGGGTCCCCAACGATACCCTCCCAATACTCCTGAGGCTTGTATAACCCGATGACAAGGAATCAGAAAAGCTACCGGATTACTGCCAATTGCCGTGCCTACAGCTCTTGCTGCCCTTGGCTGTTGAATACTTTTGGCAATCGCTCCATAGGTTGTGAGTTGTCCTTGCGGAATTTTAAGTAAGGCTTCCCACACTTTCAACTGAAAATTTGTTCCTTTAATATGCAAAGGCACTTTGTTGGTTACTTTTTGATCTGTAAAGAAAGCTTCAGCTTGAGCATGCAATTGATTGCGTGCTTTTATAATTGTAGCTTGTGGAAAATCATTACGAATTGTCTCAATTTGTGTAGTCTCACCAGTTTTAAATGCCAGATGACATATGCCCTTTTGCGTTGCAGCGATAAGCAGTGTCCCAAACGGACTTGAAATGCTGTCAACGTACAATGACAAAGATTTACCTTCGTTTTTGTATTCGGCCGGCGTCATGCCTTCAATACTTACAAATAAATCATGTAATCTACTTGAGCTTGACAATCCGGTCATAATGGTCGTATCAAGAACAGTGGCTTGTTCTTGACGTAAAATAGCTTTAGCATGCTCAATGCTGATATATTGCAAGAATTTCTTCGGACTTGTACCTGCCCATTGTGTAAAAATACGTTGAAAATGATGCGGACTCATATGCACCTGACTAGCTAATACGGCCAAGTCTGGTTGCTCGGTGTAATTTGACACCAGATATCTGATAGCTTTTGCTATACGTTCATAATTGATATGTTTCTGCTCAGTCATACGTTTTATATCTATCACAAATATGAAAAAGACAGCTCAAGCGTACAATCCATTTCTTGCGATTGTGATAAAATTAGTGTTTTGTATTACATCTTCTAATTCTAATATATACCCTGAACTGAAAAATCCTCTAGCTCAAAAAGAGCACAGAGGATTTAAACTAAGGGCAAAAAAAGGAAGGCTTGCTTGAGAACCACCTCAAACAAGCCGTCTCCTTAAACAACATCCAAAAACAAACCATGGATCTTCATATACTTAGCAATTAAAAACTGTATGTGATACTTGCTTTCAAAAATCTTGAGGTTCCCGGTGTAAAGTGAATTTCTTCTACCGGTTCTGTCTCATTAGCCAATCTTGAGGTAGTCGCGAATTGTGTTTCATTCCACTCCACATCAAACATATTATCCATCGATACACCCAACGTAATATTGCTGAGGGTATAACTCACATTGGCATCAGTTACAAAATAACCTTTGGCCACTATACTGTTATCCTCATTGGCTGCTCTATCTCCCAAATAACGATATCGAATTCCGCCAGAAAAATTATTCAAATTATCTACACCGAGTCCGCCCGCCACTGTAACTTTTGGAGCTAAGGGAATATAATCTTCGCCCGTTTCAGCTTCTTTGCTGCGTGCATGCGTATAGGTAAAATCACTATCGAGAAACAACCAATCGTTCATTTGGTATCGCGCGCTAAAATCTACACCCAATCGTCTTGTTGCTCCGCTAGGTTCTACGACACCTTCATCTCCCACATATACAAACTCTTGCTCTAAATCTAGTATCCATAATGCTGAACTTAGAAAGATTTTGGGAACAGGTTTCCAATACAGACCTAAGTCAGCTCCGCTTGCCTTGGGCAAGGTTTCTCTGCCATTTTGTAGTACGACCACACGAGTATCATTACTATGAAAACCTATCCCTGCCTTGAAGAACAAATTCAGATTAGAGGTCGCAGCATAATCCAACCGTAGTTTTGGGCTGATCAAAGTTTCAGTTTCTGCAGTTGATTCATAAGTAGCTGCTAGTTCATCTTCATAGATGTTTTTGAAATAGTCCAGACGCAATCCGGGTGTTATTTTAAGTTTTCCTCGTGTGATTTCAGCTTCCAAAAAGCTAAAAATATTGGTCTCATCGATAGCTCCGAGTTGCTCATACGCTAATACGGTTTTACGATTGAGTGTTTTAGATAATTCGATATCATCTACGGCATCATATCGCATCCCAAAACCTGCTTTTGCGTCTATTTCTGTGCCACCAACCACATAGTTGTTTGTCAATGTACTGGTAATACCCATGAGATTACGAGATTCGTATTGTTTGATTTGATCTCCGTTAACAGGGTCATTTAAGAAAAATGTAAAATTAGAGAACAATAAAAAGTCATACTTGCTGACATACGCCTGAGCTCTAAACGTTGAATTGGCAGTCAAATATTTGGTGAATGTTGCATTCACATTACTACGCGAAGTTTCGCCACCTTCAGTAGCGTCTATGGCGCCAAATCTGGAAATGATTCCTTGTGCTACTGCGCGTTCAGGAATTTGACCCGAGGCGTCCCATCGACTTTTGAAATATGATGCCGAAATCTCAAATTGTTGCGTATCGAAGACTTTTTTGTATTTACCAAAAAGATTAAGACGATTAAAGTTTTGCGGAGCCTCAAACGGTCCGTTCCCCTCCATATACTCTATGGCTGTAATAAATTGTTCATCATCATTTTTTGGACTCCAGTTAAATAAACCAACGGTACGCAAGGTATTAAAATCTCCTGCCTCAACCTTAATCTTGTTTTGCTCAAACCGATCAGTTGTTTGAAAAGCGATATATCCTGCGGTATTAAAGTTTCCTTGCGTAGCATAATAAGGTCCTTTATCAAATTCCATACGATCCATAGTTTCCGGAATCACAAAATGTAAATCAGCATAGCCCTGACCATGTGCATGAGACACCATGTTTACCGGCATACCATCTACTGTAATACGCACATCGGTCCCATGATCTACATCAAATCCACGTAGAAATATTTGCTCTGCTTTACCTCCCCCAGCATGTTGTCCTATAAATAAACCGGGAACACGCTGTAGTAATTCCTGCGAAGAATTCACCGGGTTAATGGTATTGTCAAACTTTTCTATCGTTTGCAAAGGGTTAAGCTCTTGTTGTAAGACCATTTCATCCAACTGAAAAACTTTAGATTTTATCTGAAATGTAGTAGCTCCTGATAGCATACGCTCGTTGAGTACGATATCCTCAGGTTCAAATCCGAGTAATCTCAGTTTCAACGTATCTCCAACACTATTCTGAATTAATGAAAAGCTACCGTTTTCTAAGGTATGCACATGTTTTTGAGAATTCGTGTTGTATACATAAACTTCGGCAACAGGTAGTTCAAATTCGTCTAGAATCACCCCTTGCACCAGACGCTCCTGACCCTGAACCACGATGCTCAGTAAAAAAAATAGCATAGTAGGGTATCTCATGATAGTAGATTTACAATGGGTTTTATAGCTGTTGAATACGTTTGGTCAGTACAGGACCTAATTCATAAGTGCTTTCTAATAAGCTTTCTTTAATTGGAAGCATCTTATATTCTAATTTATTCGACTTATATACCTCAGCGATATGAAACTGTGCTTCGGGTTCAAATGTCTTATCAGCTATATGATCTTCTACAATCGTCAATGCTTTTTTATGTTCTCCTTTTAAATGATAGATATAGGCTAACAAATCATAGGTTTGTGGTGTGGGTCTATTCGCGACTTCTTTTTGAGCTAAAGCCAAAGCTTCATCAAACTTGCTATGTTCTTCGGCTATTAGTAACGCTACCGGAATATTATACATATCACCATAGCTATCTTCTTTTACAACCTTTAAAAATGCCTGAATTTCTTTTTCTTTAGTGATTGCCTTATTTTCAAACTCCGCTAATTCTGCTTTAAACAAATGATAATCCGGAGATTGATGTGTCTGCATAACCGATGCAATAATCCTACCCGCCTCTTGTGTATTATGCTCATGAGAGTATACAATCCAGGCAATTCCTTTTTTAGCATACGCGTTTGAAGGATCAATAGCTAAGGCTTTAAGGTAGTGTGCATACGACGCTTTAAGATTACCTGCATGACCATAATAATCTGCAAGGTTAGTATATGTCCAAAGCATCAATTCATCATCCTTACTCTGTATGGCAATCACTTTGGCTTTTTCCATATATTTAATGGTTGCATCGAGATTCCCTTTGTAATCATTCCATTTTGCCAATCGAATTAAAAAATTAAAATCCTTTTGATCTACAAACTGATGGAGATATTGTTCGGCTTCGAGATAATTTCCTAATTCCATAGCAACATCAAAAAGCACCATCTGAGTTTCTTTTTTATTTTGATCCAGAGACAGAGCTTCAATCGCTCTGGACTCTGCTTCCAAAAAGCGATGTTGCGAAATGTAATTTCTAGCCAGTGCAAGTAAATATTCTTCTTTTTTAATAGCGGCAATAGTGACACCTTTTCTCAGAATCTTTTCAGAATTTTTGAGGTATTTTATATCTCCCGTAATTTGAAAAAGTTGAGAATATGCTGTACTCACAGGATGAATTGCCATAATCCTTGTCGTGTCTGCATCAAGTTTGCCATTCCAAAAATTTAATCTTATTTGTGCGTTTTTCAGGGCTGATGTATCATTCGATTGCAGATACATAGCATAATCATTAGGATCTGTTAATTTTGGTTCGCTCGTTGTACATGCTATAAAGCTTATACCAAGTGCTAGTAGACTGGTTAAGGTTTTTAAATTCATTAGATTTAGTTTTTGAAGATGTTGTTGTTGTTTGGTAAATAGAATAAGGTGTTGAGCTGTTTTAAGTTTGGTCGTTTGCTCAATTAAGTGATCAAAAAGTAGACTGGGCGTATCAAGGGTTTATCGTACTTACGTGCTGATAGAAATATGCCCAGTCCTTAACTTTTATAGGGTTTTATTAGATACTATGAGGTGCCTCTAAGTATGGGAAATTGTTAGAGGGTGTCTCCCCTTCATTACTAACACCATCGGTTACTAATATTGGTAAATCTGCTACTCCGTCCCCGTTAGTGTCCTGTCCGTTAAAACGTGCTCCTGTTTCTCCTCCAAATAATAAAATCAAAGTAACATCGATCACATCATCGGTTAGATTTCTACCGGTTAACACATTAGTGCCATCATAATAAGTAGTAGGTAAATCCGGAGCAACCTGTAATACATCTGTAGCTAAAATTGTAGTCAAGGTTGTGGCGTCTAATCCAAGAATATTGTTTTCATATTCTGCACCGAAAGCTGCGTGTAATGCTACTGCCTGATTTAGAAATAAAGGTTGAAATTTTGCAGTTTGTTCAGAAGGAATCGTCACATTAAAACTGTTTTTCGTTTCTGATGAACCACTCAAAACTGTATTGATACCAGGACGTCCCATTTGATCTTGCTGGCTGTAAGTTCCGCTAAAATCTGCGGTCATCATTTCCATTTCGTTAGTCATACCATCATCATCATTTCCACAACTACCGACTGCTGCTGCTAATACTATTGATGCTGCTAAATATTTTATTGTATGTAATTTCATAATTTTAATTTTTAAATAAATGATTGCTTATTGTTTTGTTTTAGCTTCTACCCAGGCATTAAATACTTTGGCTCCTGTGCCTGCCGGGTGATCAAAAGTTCCTCCTAAAAATTCGTTTGGCACTTCGACAACTATGGATAGTACATTTGTATTATCAAAGTCATCTGTTCCCGGAACATTAAATCCATTAGGTGCATCTCCGGCGATTACTTTATTATACTGGCTAAAATCAAAGTAGAAAGGATCTTCCCTCAAACCTGCGAAGTAAGAAATTCCGTTTGCTGTAGCAGTTTTTGCTTCAGAAGAAGTACTAATTTCAACCTCCCCTAAATAAGAAGCATCCGAATTAATTGTACTGTTGAGACCCGTGGCACCAGGTGCAAATGGCCCGAAGAAATACATTATACTATTTCTTGGAATTGCTTGTATAACCAAATCTTCAATTAAATCTCCATCATTATCAATATTGATTTCTACGAGCACATTTTCATCAAATGAAGCAGTAGTTCCTGCCGGTGCTAATGAACTTTGTACATTGGCAACAAAAACCGTATTGGATGCGGTTGCGCCTTCAAAAGCATAAAAGTCTGTGATATCTGCTGTGGTTCCTGCAACCTTTGGCGCATCTAGGTGATCTGCCGCTGTCAAAACAACTCCTAACGATACCAGACCGCCAAGAATCCATAAATTTGTTTTTTTCATACTGTTCATTTTAATTATTTTTAAAGTTTACAGTTATATTTACGTCCAGAAACCAATCACGGTTTGCCTAAAAGAGTTAATAATTTGTTAAAGAAACCTAACTAAGCTTAAGCAACGAATCCATGAATCCATCTACATCAGGTTGGCTTGATAAGTTTTTACGAGAGTTTACGGGAGATCAGAGGCAATCCTTCGCAAGCATGGAGGTGCTTTATGAGGCGTTGCTGCAGTCAGGCTTTTTATATGGTGCTTCGGTAGAAACCTTGGTTTTTAAAGATTCCGGTATCGTATATTCTGAGGAAGAGCGTACCAAGATCAATTTATTGACTGCGCTGGTGAGTATGTATTATGACACTATTGAAGATGGCAGTACAGAAGATTGTATAACAGCACTTCTACAGTTTTATAATTATTTAAACACCAAAAAATCTATATTTCCCTGGACAACCTTAATTACCTCAACCAAAAGTGAGAAGTTAGAAAAGATTTTACACGCCAGGATACAAACTAATGAATCGGTAGTGATTAAAAATTTTAGTCACTTACTTACCAATGCGCTTTTATTTATTGATGTGTTAGCATTCGAACATTTTTTAATTCATGATATCAATCCAATCGACTATGCGACTAAACTGGAAGAATCAATTACCAACACCGTGTTTCTGGCCTTAAAATCTAAAAGTCAGAAAGACGAATATGACGGATTATTAATAAAACTATTTTCTTCATCCGTTCGTTACAACCAAGTATCAGAGGATGATGTAACCTTTGATAATGTACATCTGGAACGGTATACGGATGCATTAGAGAAACGTTATCTACTTGATTTGATTAGTCTTGCTGTTTGGAACGATCATGAATTAGATCAAGGCGAATTAGATTTTCTAGCAACTCTGGGGATGGAGCTAAATATCTCTGAGAATCAAATTAATGCATCTTTAAAAAAAGTAAAAACGTTTATTCAAAACCATCGTCAGGAGATTTCTTTTTTCAATTATTCGAATCCGGCTCATCATTTTTATCGACAAACCTCGAGAACGGTTCGGGTATTAATATTGAGAAATAAAAAAAGATTAGTAAAAGAAATTTCTGAAAGTAAGGATTTAATGATTCTTCTGGGCCAGTCCACCGTACGTGATTTATCAAAAGAAGAAAAAAAACGTGTTAAAGATCAACTACTGGATATCTGTAAATCGGTCCCATCATTAACCATCTTTATATTACCGGGTGGTAGCTTGTTATTGCCTTTGTTAATTAAATTTATTCCGCAGCTATTGCCTTCAGCATTTAACGAAAACAAATAGCTTTGTAGCTGAGGTCGGCAATCTTACATCTGTAACTGCTCAAGTTCATCATAATTCTTTTTTAACCTTCGTGTAAGTATTCCATAGACTAACCGATAAAATAAAGCAATAACTGCTATAAAAACGATTATAACGATGACAGCAGTTACCATAATCATCCAAACAGGAACCTCTTTGGTATCCCCATTCTGAAAATCATCTGTAAAAAAAATACTGTAAGACATGGTTGTCAAAAACAAGATGGCCAAAAAGCTAAGATTGACCCAAACATATAATTTAACTGTATTACGGGTTTTTAAAATATTCTGCATTAGAACCTTTGCAGAATCTGTGGTCTGTATTTTTTTGTAATTCAAATAAAATCGTATGATAAAATAAATCAAAATACCATAGGATACCACCGATGAAATCGTCAAATAGTTCTCCATACCAGAAGTTTTGATCTCATCATACTGTCCGTTCACCCTAAAAAACACATCCAATGATCCCCAAAGTAAAAACTCCAGAACACTAATGATAAAAATCCATTTAACCATTGAAGAAGATCGTTTTAAGATCATCTTATAAATATCATCATAAGAAAGCTTTGGGAGACCTTGCTCCTGCTTTTTCCAATGTTGCTTTAATACCTCTAATTCATCCATAGTTACGGATTTAATATTTTCTTTAATTTTGTTTTCACTCGATTCATCTTCACTCTTGCATTGACCTCTGTTATCCCCATGGTTTCTGAGATATCACGATACGATTTATCTTCGAGGTATAGAAAAACTAAAGCTTTTTCAATATCATTCAATTCTTTTACAGCTGCGTACATTAATTTGAGTTGTTGTTCCTCTTCATCATCATATTCTTCGGCACTTATTTTAAAATCTACCGTATCAAAATCTGTAGTCGGTATACTACGCTTCGACTTACGATACAAAGTTATAGCCGTATTCAATGCCACGCGATACATCCAGGTGCTAAACTTTGCGTCTCCTCTAAATTTTGGAAATGCTTTCCATAATTGTATAGTAATCTCCTGAAACAAATCATTATGTGACTCAATATCGTGTGTATAAATACGACATACTTTGTGCACTATATTCTGATTTTGCTCCAAATGGGTTACAAAATTATGTTCTAGTTCTTTATTCACTTGGTTGGGTTACTCATGATAAGTATACAAAAAATTAATTTTGTTACACCTATACTACAAACTAACTGTAATCACCTGTAGATAAGCACTATTTTGAGAAAAATAATTTTAAACTAAGTACAAATCTTAATAAATCTTTAAAATTATGGAGGTAACAAAAATTCGGCTTAAATTTACGGTATATCCTTTTGTATATGAATATTCCTTTCTCTAATCTACCCCGACTTGTCATTATCGGAGGTGGATTTGCCGGTGTTGCCTTAGCTCGAAATCTAATAAAAGAAAACTTACAAATCGTCGTATTGGATCGTCATAATTATCATACGTTTCAACCTTTGCTGTATCAAGTTTCGATTGCGGGATTAGAACCCGATTCTATAGCCTATCCTTTTAGAAAAATTATAAAAAAGGGCAAAAACTCTTATTTTAGAATGGCCGAGGTACAATCCATTGACCCTGATAAAACTCAGGTACATACGAATATAGGATCAATCTCTTATGATTACCTCGTGATTGCGACGGGTACGCGAACTAATTTCTTTGGAAATGAGGTTATTGAACGCAACGCTATGCGTATGAAAAACTTACCGCAAGCCTTAAATTTACGAAGTTTAATGCTTGAAAATTTAGAACAGGCGGTGATTACTACAGATCCTGAAAAGCGCAAAGAGTTAATGACCTTTGTTCTTGCCGGCGGCGGACCCACAGGCGTAGAATTGTCCGGCGGTATCGCAGAGCTCAAAAATCACGTATTACCCCGAGATTATCCTGATATGGACTTTGACGAGATGGAGATCCACCTTATTGAGGGCGCAGAACGTTTGCTACCACCAATGAGCGAACATGCTTCTAAAAAAGCTGAGGAATTCTTGAATGAATTGGGGGTTATCATTCATCTCAAAACACAGGTTACTAATTATGAGAAGAAGCTAGTGTCTACCAATACAGATCTTAGCTTACGAAGTGCCACTTTTATCTGGTCTGCCGGTGTAACCGGAGCACCTGTTGAAGGTATACAGGCATCTTCTTTGATTGATAAAATAAATCGATATAAGGTGAACAGGTATAATCAAATTGAAGGATATACCAATATATATGCTTTGGGAGATATTGCCTACATGGAAACTGAAGACTTCCCTCGGGGACATCCCATGGTTGCACAACCTGCCATACAACAGGGCAAACATTTGGCCAAAAACCTAAAGCGTCATTTTAATAATAAAGCGATGAAACCTTTTACTTATTTTGATAAGGGTGCAATGGCAACGGTGGGTCGTAATAAAGCCGTCGTTGACATGGGAAAACTACGCTTCGGAGGTTTTATAGCTTGGTTTGTCTGGATGTTCATCCACTTGTGGTTTTTGGTTGGTTTTAGAAATCGATTGGTTACTTTCTTCAACTGGACCTATAACTACATCAACTACGACAAAGCAGCACGTTTAATCGTACGACCTTTTAAAAATAAGGAAGCAGATACCACACAGCGTGTATAGTATACGTTCGTAATACGTATTTTTTTATTTTGCAATTCATCTACTGATCTTTACAGTTCGGTCACAATTTATTTGAATCAAGTCTGATATCCTAGAGTTTTGAGCTCTCAACCAAAACATCTAGTATCCAATGATCAAATTAGTTCTGATTTCAATTGTAAGTATGTATGCCCATGCACTGTTTGCACAAACTGCTATCTCTGGTAAAGTGACAGACAAAACAGGAAGTCCAATTGAGGGAGCAAATATCTATATAGAAGGCTCGTATGACGGAGGTTCCTCAAATGAAAATGGAGAATTTTCCTTTACAACTTCTCTAACAGCACAACAGACAATAACGGCTTCTTTTTTATCCTTTGAAACGTTCACCAAAACTATGCCGGTTTCTAAAATGAATGCGCTGACGATTGTTTTAAGAGAAGATGTAAACAGTCTGGAAAGCGTTGTACTAACCGCCGGTAACTTTGCTGCAGGTGATAATAGCAAAGCATCCGTACTTAGTCCGTTGGATATTGTAACCACGGCTGGAGCCGCGGGGGATTATATCGGAGCCTTTCAAACCTTGCCCGGAACCTCCAATGTTGGTGAAGATGGTCGCTTGTTTGTACGGGGTGGCACCGCCGATGAAACCAATGTATATATTGACGACATAAAAGTTTTTCAACCCTACAATGCTTCAGCCAGTAACTTACCAACCCGCGGGAGATTCTCTCCTTTCTTGTTTAAAGGTACCAATTTTTCTACCGGTGGGTTTTCTGCGGAATATGGAGATGCGCTATCGGGTGTTTTATTACTCAATACAATTGATACGCCTGATCAAGATAAGACAGAAATATCGCTTATAAATGTAGGCGCAGGTATAGGACATACCAAAAAATGGAAGAAAAACTCACTAAGTATCAATACGTTTTACCTAAATCTAAAACCTTATCAAGATATTGTTCCCCAACGTGTTGATTGGATAAAAGCACCCGAAAGCTTTTCTGGTGAAGCCGTATATCGTCAACAATTCAAAAATGGTTTATTAAAAGTATACAGTGCGCTAAGTGATACTAATTTTGAACTTACACAAGAGGATATAAATATTGCAGAGGGAATTCGTTTTAAGCTTAGAAACAAAAATTTTTATAGCAATACTTCCTATACTGGTACTTTAGAAACGGACTGGAAATTAACGACAGGAGCCAGTTTTGCCTTAGACAAAAATCGCATCGGAATTGAAGAAACCAAGGTGCATAATGAGACGCAAAGTTTTCATTTGAAATTGAAGTTGAAAAAGCGATTTAGTAATAGGTTTCAATGGTTTACTGGTGTAGAACAGTTTATCGAAAAATTCGATGAAACGGTTGATGATCCAAATTTTCCTTTTTTTACAAGTGATTTTAAAAATACAAGTACTGCACTATATACTGAAGCCAACGTCTTTTTCAGTAAGAAATTTGCTATGAAGTTAGGTTTGAGAGGTGTCCATAATTATTCACTAAACTACACAAAAGTATCACCACGTGCGTCGCTGGCATATCAGCTCAATACTACCTCTCAGATTTCCTTGGCTTACGGAGATTTTAACCAAGCACCTAAGCAAGATATTCTAAAATATTCAAGTCAGCTAGCTCCGGAAAAAGCCTCTCATTTTATTTTCAATTATCTATATCAAAAAAAGGGAAGAATGTTGCGATTGGAAGGATATTACAAAACCTATGACAACCTTATAAAATACACTACCGCGCAACCCGAATATAGTAGCTTGTATAGTAATGACGGAGAGGGGTATGCCGGGGGAATTGATGTTCTCTGGAAAGATAAAAAGTCACTGAAAAATTTTGAGTATTGGATAAGTTATTCTTATCTGAATACACAAAGGGATTACAAAAACTTTGAAAGAAGTGCCACTCCTAATTTTGCGGCTACTCATACTGCTTCATTAGTTGGTAAGTATTGGATTCAAGATTGGAAATCAATGGTTGGTGCATCACTAAATCTTGCTTCCGGACGGCCGTATGACAATCCAAATACAAAGAAGTTCCAAGCTGAAAAAACAAAAGGATTTTCTGCATTAAACCTGAACTGGGCCTATTTGATAAGTCAACAAAAAATTCTATATATCTCTGTTTCCAATGCCTTAGGCACTCCTGCAACCTTTGGATATCAATACGCCAATACGCCCAATTCAAATGGTACTTTTGAACGACGTGCTATTCAACCCGCTGCAGATCGATTTTTTATCGTAGGGTTCTTTTGGACTATAAGTACCGACAAAAAAGATAACCAATTGGATAGGCTGTAAGACAACTCAGTAGGCAATATTGACAATTCAGTCATTTTAAATTTAAAAATTACTGCTCTTACAGCATCTTTACAACTCACAAAAACAAACACTCATGAAAACAGTTATTTTAATTTTAGTAAGTTTTACCGTAAACATGCTCACCGCACAAACCCACTATGATGAGGGAATGAAAAAAGCTTTCGAACTTTGGGAAAGCGACAAAGCTGATGAAGCAGCCAACCTCTTTGAACGCATCGCTAATGCTGAGGACCAACATTGGTTACCTTATTATTATGCAGCTCAAATTAACATTATTCAAACGTATCGCACAAAAGATGCAGCTGCCATTGAAGCACGATTGAAAAAAGCGCAAAAGTTTATTAACCACGCGAATTTAATTTCAAAAGACAACGCCGAATTATTTATTCTAGAAGCCATGTTAAACACTGCTTACGTAGTATATAACCCTTCAAACTACGGCATGACACATTCTCCAAAAGTGGAAGCTTTATATCAACAAGCAAAAAGCTTAGACTCAATGAACCCCAGAGCAATACTAAATCATGCGGAGTGGAAAATGGGTTCTGCTAAGTACTTTGGAACAGACCCAAAGCAGTATTGTCCCGAAATTAATAAGGCTATTGCCCTTTTTGAAAATATTGAAAACAAAACTCCCTATTATCCTACATGGGGATTAAATCAAGTAGCTCGCATACAGAAAAACTGTGATGAATAACACGTAATATTTGCTAACTTTATCATTCTTGTATCGCAAAACGTACCTCATGAAAGATCTGAAACTCGTACTCATCATCACCGGGATAATATCGATAGCTGTTGCATTGATAGTTCTTCTCAATAATGGGTTTAATACTACCTATATATTTACGGCGCAATGGTGGGGAATAAACATTATGTATTCAATGTTTCTTACGATTATCAATATAGTCTATTTTAGATTTATTAATCACAGATTTGCATGGAAAAACAAAGGGTTACGACGGGTTTTGATTGGTGCGGGGGGATCTATTGTAGTTACCATGATTGGTTACGCTATCTGTACGTATGTTACAATCGTTCTAATTCTGGGAGAACAAACCACTCAAGAATTTTTAGCAGATCAGTCGTTTAAGGACTATGTAATTCCTTTACTGTTCACAACAATCGCTTCATTATTTTTTCATGCAATGTATTTTTACAAGGCATTACAGGAAAAGAAGGTTACCGAGCAAAAAATTATAGCAGGAACAGCATCGGCAAAATTTGCAGCCTTAAAGAACCAACTAGATCCGCATTTTTTGTTCAATAGTTTGAATGTATTAACATCCCTTATAGAAGAAAATCCTGCTACAGCACAAGATTTTACAACTTCTTTATCAAAAGTGTATCGATACGTTTTGGAACAAAAAGATAAAGAATTGGTGAGTGTTGATGAAGAATTGAGGTTTGCAAAAATATATATGAAGCTATTGATGCTTCGATTTGAAGACAGTATTCAGGTTGACATTCCTATACAATCGTCTGATCCCGAAGCCAAAGTGGTTCCGCTTTCTTTACAGATTTTATTAGAAAACACCATCAAACACAATATGGTAACACCCTCAAAACCCTTGTATATTCGAATTTATGAACAAGATGGTTTTTTGATCGTAGAAAACAATTTACAACCCAAATCCGTACTTGCACAAAGCAGCGGGATGGGATTAACTAACGTTAAACAGCGCTTTGCATTATTAACCAGAAGAGAATTTCTTGTCTATAAGTCAAAAGATGCATTTATTGCAAAGCTCCCTATGCTAACAAAATTAATTACCAATAAAAATATTGATATGACTGCAACATTTGAAAACCCAAAAGAAGTAAAATACAAGCGTGCTCAAGAGCGTGTACAAAAAATTAAAGAATTTTATTTTAGTTTGACAGCCTATTGCATTGTCATTCCATTCTTAATTTTTATTAACTATAAAACGACAGGGTTTGACTTACCATGGGTATGGTTTCCAATAATAGGTTGGGGATTCGGATTAATCTTTCACGCGATGGAGGCCTATAACTACAATCCTATACTGGGAAGAAACTGGGAAGAAAAAAAGATTAAAAAATTTATAAAAGAATCTAAAAACAAGGGATTATGAATAGCCGAGAACAACACAGCGCTTATACTAAAGCAAAAGCCAGAGTTCAACGAGAAAAAGGATTCTACAGTCACTTAATAGTTTACATAATTGTAAATGTAATCCTACTTTTCTTAAGAAATGATGTTATCGATTATTTTACTATGGATAATAAATCCCTTGACTTTAAAAATTGGTTCGACTGGAATATTTTAATTACACCCATTCTTTGGGGAATTGGTTTACTTTTTCATGGATTATCTGTTTTTGGTAAAGGTACCGTGTTTAATAAAGCCTGGGAGGAACGAAAGATTAAAGAATATATGGATCGTGATGATTTTTAACTGATAGTACAAAAGCAATTATAAGAATAACCAATAAAATAAAACCATTATGGAAAATTATCAAGAGCAAAAAAGATATCAACGCGCAAAAGAACGGGTGGATGAGTTAAAAAAATTTTATAATAATTTATTTTCATATTTCGTAGTTATTAGTTTTCTGGCAGGACTGAATTATTATACAAATGAATGGAGAAATCCATGGTTTCTTTGGGCTGCATTTGGTTGGGGAATTGGATTAGCCTTTCATGCGATCAAAGCCTATCGTATAAATCCCGTATTTGATAAGGATTGGGAAGAACAACGCATACAAAAATATATGGAAGAAGAACAAGAGACCCAACAACGCTGGGAATAGTAACTAGTAATATAACGTGTAACCTAAATTTAAATCGTAAACTAGCCCGATGAAAATTTTGATAATTGAGGATGAGCGTCCCGCAGCCAGAAGACTCAGGAGAATGCTTGAAGCACTAAATCTAAAGGCTGAAACCATGCTGCATTCTGTAGAAGAATCCATAGACTGGTTTACTTCAAATCCGCATCCGGATTTGATTTTTTTGGACATTCAGCTCAGTGATGGATTATCATTTGAGATTTTTGACACGATATCCGTTAAAAGCGCTATAATCTTCACAACTGCTTACGATGAATACGCTCTAAAAGCTTTTAAATTGAACAGCATTGATTATTTGATGAAGCCTATTGACCATGATGAACTAGCAGTTGCAATCAAAAAGTTTAGAGACTATTTTGCGGTAAACGAAGTACAGCAGTTTAACATTGATGATATCAAAAAATTATTAAACACTTCTACTCCAACGTATAAAAAGCGCTATACCGCACGGCTCGGTCAACGTATTAAGATCATTGAGTCAAGTGATGTAAGCTATTTTTATTCAGAAAATAAAGGCACCTACATTCATACGCTAGAAGGACGAAATTACTTATTGGATACCACACTGGATTTGGTAGAAAATGAAACCGATCCAAAATTATTTTACCGGGTAAGCCGTAAGTATGTTGTAAATGTAAATGCAATCGATGACATTATCTCATATACCAATTCGCGCCTGGAGCTAAAACTAAAGGCTACGGCTGATCATCAAATTATTGTAAGTCGTGAACGCGTTAAAGATTTTAAAGAATGGCTGGAATAGTTCGATTCGTAGCATATTAGTAAACCCTCCACATCATGTACTTAATACTCCCAACGACGCTTTTCGTTCAAGGCTTCTTCAGCTTCAAGCTCTTCTTGTGGAATGACTTTTAAGAATGAAGAATGTTGTTCAATAGAATATTCTAATTTACTTACGATATCATCAATTGAATCATTCTCATAATCAATATCCAAAGGAGGTTTGATTACCATCGACTGTAAAATACCGCGTTTTTTGATTCGAATTCCTTTTTTATCAAAAGAACGTCTAAATCCATCAATAACAATAGGTATGACAATAGGTTTGTATTTTCTAATAATATGAGCAGTTCCTTTACGAATAGGTTTAAAAGGTTTCGTAGTTCCCTGAGGAAAAGTTATTACCCAACCATCCTCGAGTGCACGCGAGATATTGGTAATGTCACTCATTTTAACCTGACGGTTGATGTCCTGACCTTTTGCTCTCCAAGTACGTTCTACGGTAATTGCTCCGGCATAAGCCAATACTCTGGCCAACAAACCTGCGCGCATGGTTTCCTTTGCCGCAACATAGTATAGATTAAGCTTTGGGTCCCACAAGTATCCAATATTCTTTATAGAGTCAACCCGTCCGCTTAAACTAGCATTGAACACATGAAACATGGCTACCACATCTGCAAAATAGGTTTGATGATTTGACACGAACAAAACATTTTGCTCTGGCAGTTCTTTAAAAATTTCACTCCCCTCGATCTGTAGTTCATTAAAACCACGATAACGACGATGTGTCAAAGCTCCCATTATACGGATGAGCCATTTTTTTAGAAATAATATATGACCAAAAGGATTCCTTTTAAATAATCCCATAATTTTTTTGTGTTGTTAGTTGAATTTACAGCCTAGACTGCTTCTTTTAAACTATTCTTTATTCTAAAATTAAACTCTTTTATCACTTGAAAAGTTGCTGATTCATTTAGTTTTAGAAAAAACGAGGATCAAAGATACAAAATCCTTATCCTATAGCAGACTTTATAAAGACTTTAAGTTCACTTAACATCATGGCTGTTGCTCCCCAGACTATATAACCGTTTAATTCAAAGGAAGGTACTTCAATATTTTTTGCATACGAAGTAGTTAAGTTTTTAGAAATTACATTATCATCATCTAATAATTCACTTATCGGTACCTCAATAACTTTGGCAACTTCTTCCAACTGCGGAACAAAATCAGGCAAAATATCGGTGAACCCTAAGAAAGGATGCACCCAGAAATTTGAAGGTGGAATATAAACCTTTGTTAAAGGTGATAATATTTCTACGGTCTCACGATCAACACCTACCTCCTCCCAAGTTTCTCTGAGCGCTGCTTCACCATAGGTACGATCATATTCCTCTACCTTACCACCGGGCAAAGCTATCTGCCCAGAATGCACGCCTTCGTACTCAGGTCTTAATATCAATACCAAATTTGTAATTTCTTCTTTTGGATATAAAAGCATCATTACGGCAGCATGTCTCGGGTTCTTTTCTTCTATTTTTATAGTATCCAATTCACGAATACGCATGTCAGGAGCCATAAGAAAATGAGAACGTTCGCCTGGTACTGACATTTTCTTTATTTTTGGAATCAATTGTTTAAATGTTTCAAATGTCATTGACCAGAATTGTTTTAAAGTATAGCCTGTTTATATGGATTTTTATTATTTCGAGTTGTGAAGATACACAATCTACTAAAAATAAAAACACCCAGTTTACTAATGATCCTTCAAAAAAAGTTAAAACTGAATCGGGCTTAAAAGAAAGCCTTACTACTGATACTGTTAACCCACAAATTGAGCAGTCTGCTACCTCAAAAGATACCCTCTCTAAAATTACCAACGATAATCTGATAGAATTCATGACGGCATATGGTGCCAAAAACCCGGAAACCTTAGTTGAAATCTCAACACGTTTAGGGAGTTTTAAAATTAGGTTGTATCAAAAAACTCCTATTCATCGCGCTAATTTTATTTACTTGGTAAATGAAGGGTATTTTGACGAAACATTTTTTTATCGTGTTGCTAAAAATTTTGTGATTCAGGGAGGTAATAGCGATCGCAATCAAATGGCATTAAAAAGATTCGATATTGGCGATTACACAGTACCGCAAGAACAAGTTAAGGGCTTAAAACATACACGAGGTGCTGTAGCTTTATCCAAACGTTGGGTAGACAATCCTTCAAACAGATCAACTCCATACGAGTTTTTTGTAGTTGTCGCAAAAAATGGAGCACATCATCTGGATGGTGAGCATACTATTTTTGGAAAGGTAGTGGAAGGCATGGATGTAGTAGATAAAATTTCGAATGTTCCGGTTGACCAAAGCGAGTGGCCCAAAGAGAATATTTTTATAAAGGCTAAAGTGATACAATAAAAAACTTATGCTTGTTCAGCATAATATTTATAATCTTCTAGTACTCGACTTATAAACTCGGCGGGAGGCGTTATTGGAGTTATTTCCAAAACCTGCGATACTCTATCGGCTAATTGTTCTAAAACTTTTTGTTCACGATGCGCTCGAGCATCATAAAACAATCTCTTTATTTTCTGAATATCCGAATCGTTAAACCTAGTTACCTGAGGATAGGTTGGTTGGTAATCCTCGGGCAACTCTGCAAATATCGTATGTTTATGAGGTATGCGATTGCGTTCGCTAATCACTGTGGTATTTGCTGCCAGATCACCTAAACGCTGCCCTGTTCCTTTGAACACAATGGTTACAATAGCTATACTACCAAAGCCTAACGTAATATCTATAATTCGTAGCAACCAGCGCGTTAGATAATTAGAAAATGTAGGCGGCGTGCCATCAACGCGTACCACCCGAAGATTTACAAGAGCTTTACCAGGGGTTCTTCCATTCCATAAGGCTTCCCATAACAGATAATACAGCAATACAGGTAAACTTATAAGCATTTGCGATACCCAACCTTGCGATAGACTACTTCCAAGCTGACTCATTAGCAATACAGCCAAAATCATATAAGCGACCAAAAATAGTGAATCTATAAAAAAAGCTAGAATACGATCTCCTACGCCCGCAACATTTTGCTGAATACTCACATTTTGCGCCGTTTCTATTTGAAAGTTATCCATGAATTATGTTACTTTATCCTCTTAATTTAATGATCCATGCGCGAAGCGGCATTTGTGAAGCAAAATAAGAATAAATGGTTAAGATTTGAAAGTGTTTTAGATAATACTGCTCAGATTTCTCCAAAAGAGCTTTCGGATCTATATATCGAGGTTACGGATCACTTAAGTTATGCTCAAACTTTTTACCCTCAAAGTCAAACCTTGGCCTACTTGAACACTATTGCTTCAAAAGCACACCATAAAATTTATAAAACAAAAAAAGAAAAACGTAATCGTTTGCTCTCTTTTTGGTTGAAAGAGTTTCCTACGGAATTTTATCATTACCAAAAAGAATTACTCATTGCGTTTTTGATTGCTGCTTTGTTCACTGCTATTGGTGCGTACTCCGCCGCTACCGAAGGAGCATTTGTAAGATCTATTTTGGGAGATACATATGTAAACATGACTTTAGAGAACATTGCGAATGGTGATCCCATGGCGGTTTATAAACAAATGGGAGAGGCTGATATGTTTCTTGGTATCACCATTAATAATATTCGGGTGGCCCTATTATGTTTTGTCTTTGGAGTACTTTTTGGGATTGGTACACTCTTTATTTTAATGCAAAATTTTATAATGTTGGGATCTTTCCAATACTTTTTTTATGAAAAAGGGCTCCTATGGGAAAGTGCCAGAACGATTTGGATACACGGAGTTATCGAGATTTCAGTAATTATTATAGCTGGCGCCGCAGGACTGGTGATTGGTAAATCCATACTTTTTCCTAAAACATATACGCGGCTTACCTCTTTTGTTCGAGGTACCAAAGTCGGTCTTAAAATTGTTATAAGTACCATCCCATTTTTTATCATAGCCGGTTTTCTCGAAGGGTTTGTAACCAGACATACCGAAATGCCTGACTGGCTTGCCATCTTTATCATTACAGCTTCTGTTATTCTAATTTGTTACTATTATATTTTCTACCCAATTCGATTACATAAAACTACCTATCAATGAACGCTTCAAAGAAGATAAATTTTAGACAAAAACGTGAACTAGGTGACATCATCAATGATACCTTTTCCTTTTTGCGAAATCATGCCAAAGCTATAATGACAGTTCTGGTAAAAACTGCAACTATACCCTTTCTGTTAGCTTTAGTAGCAACAGGATATTATACACAAGTCTCTTCAAAAATTTTTAATCCCGGCGGCTACTCCCCTTACGACATAGGAGATACTGGCACTATTTTTATTGCAATGCTTTTTTTATTTATTACGATGATTTTGTTCTACGCAGTTTTGTTTAGCACTGTATTACATTATATAAAAGCCTACATAAGAGACGAGAATGCAATTGACGTTTACGAAATTAAAAATCAAGTTAGCGAAAATTTCATGAAATTTCTGGGACTCGGTATACTATCTAGTCTAATGGTCGGTTTCGGTTTTATGCTTTGTTTTCTACCAGGCATTTACTTCTATGTTCCCTTAAGTTTAGTTTTTGCTATTATGGTATTCGAAGGAGGCTCTACGACAGATGTCATTTCAAAAAGTTTTGAATTAATCAAAGGCCACTGGTGGGTAACATTTGGTACATTACTAGTTGTTGGCGTGTTAGTGTCCTTAATTGGGCTTATTTTTTCTGTTCCGGCGATGATTTACACCTTTTCTAAAGGTTTTGTAGCAGCTTCAGAAAGTTCTTATCTTGATACCGCTGATAGCATCGATTGGATTTATGTAGGATTAAACACCCTATCATCGGCAGCACAATACATCTTATATACCATCACTGCAGTAGCTTCTGCATTTATTTATTTCAATTTACATGAACGAAAATATAATACCGGAGCCTTGGAAGAAATTAATACGATAGGAAAAGATCATCATCTTGAAGATTAAAGTACTGATATTTTATATTTTCTGTTTGAGTTTTGGATCGCATCAGGCAGCGGAATTTAAAAGTGTTGAATCTGATAGTTCTCAAATTCAAATTGACACTTCAAGTGTTATAGAACCGTTATTTTTTGACCGAACAAAACTATCAGAATATAAAGAATCCAAAGATTTCGATTATACCGAAATACCGGTTGAGGATTCTTGGTGGACACAATTAAAGCATTGGTTAGAAGAGTGGTGGCATAAATTTTTTGCTTCATTATTTGATATAGATGAAGTTTCGGGACCATGGTTGATTATCCTGGAAATTTTGCCATACCTGCTACTTTTGGGTGTTTTAGGGCTTATCGTGTGGCTATTTATACGTGGTAAAGTGGGGCGAATGCTTGATGAAAAAGAAGAGTTTCCCGATAGCTTATTTCAAGAGGATCAAGAAATTATAAAAAATAAAAATATTTATCAGTTAATAGAACATGCCGTCGCAAAAGCTAACTATCGTTTGGCCATTCGTTATCAGTACCTTTTGGTTATAAAACTTTTATCTGATGAGAACCATATCTTATTGGTTGCACAAAAAACAAACGCAGATTATGTGTTGGAGCTTGAGTCAACTATACTAAAATCTGGTTTTAAAGATCTTACACAGGTATATAATTTTATATGGTATGGTAATTTTGAGGTGGACAGTAAGAATTATACACACTTTGAAATCAAATTTGAACAGTTTCGTAATATGATCACTTCAGCATCCATATGAGTAAAGGATATAAAATAATTGCTATATTACTATTGGGATTGCTCGCGCTTCTCACATATTATGAAGCCACAGAGCCAGCACCTGTCAATTGGTACCCTAGCTATTCCAAGTTGGATAAGATTCCGTTAGGCACTTATGTTTTTTATAATGTTTTAAAAGACTCCCATAAAAAAATTCAGGAAGTTAACACCTCTCCGTATGAATTTTTAGCAAGCAGCGATTCCATAAATGGAGTGTATTTTTTTGTAAACGGACATGTCAATATTGAAAATGAAGAACTAGATCAGGTATTGCAATGGGTTACGAATGGAAATACATTATTTATTTCTGCAAAAACTATAAGCCATCAACTGTTGGACACCTTAAATCTTTCCGCGGATCATCTGATTTCGCTTAAATCTATTGAGACCAAACCGGAAATTGCACTAACCAATTCCAACTTACCGGGTGATGATAGCTATCACTACAATCGTGATATACATGTTCCTTACTTCTCGAGTATTGACACATCTGCCACCAAAGTTTTAGGTACGGTAAAACTTTTAACTACTACTGACAGCCTACAACAAAGGCAATTTAATTTTATATCTCAATCTTTTGGAAACGGACAAATTTTGCTTCAAATGTTTCCCGAAGCTTTTGCTAATTATTTTATGTTGACGAACAAAAACTACCAGTACACAGAAAATCTTTTGGCCTATATAGATCACAATCAACCTTTATTTTGGGATAATCATTACAAATCCGGAAAAACTACCTATTCCTCTCCCCTATACCTATTGTTCAGAACCAAATCATTAAAATGGGCATATTACACCATAATTTTTGGCTTAGTTCTATTTGTAATTTTTGAAGGAAAACGCAAACAGCGAAGTATCCCTGTGGTCAACCCGCTTCAAAATCAATCGGTGGCGTTTGCACAAACGATTAGTGCCATGTACCTTGAAAGAAACGATCATAAAGCTATCGCTATAATGCAAATTCAGGAGTTTCTAAACTTTTTACGTGAAGAGTTCCGTTTAACGATTGATGAATTTTCCGGCATAGATTATAAAGAGATTTCACTAAAAAGTGGTAACTCAATTAAAGAGACAAAGCAGCTTTTTGAAAACATGCAAGCTATTAAAAACAAATCAAGCGTTACCAATGAAGAGCTTATTAAATTTGTAGCCAAAATAAAAGCATTCAAAAATAATCTATATTGAACAAAAATGAAACTGAAAACCACAGTTGAGTTCATCAAATAAAAAAATTCCATGACAGACCAAAACTCAAATAAAACACCCATCAACACCGATGATAAAACGGCTAATCCATCCTTGTCTTTTAAAAACAGAATAGACCTTACTAACTTGCAACAATCCTATAGCAGCATTAAAAAGGAGCTATCAAAAGTGATTATTGGTCAGTCTGACTTTGTTGAGTTACTTATGGTTGCTCTGTTGACAGATGGACATGTTTTAATTGAAGGCGTTCCCGGTATCGCAAAAACGATAACGGCCAAATTATTTGCCAAAACATTACAAACTGACTTTAGTCGTATTCAATTTACACCGGATCTTATGCCAAGTGATGTTTTAGGTACATCAATCGTAGATCTCAAGACAAGCGAATTTGTTTTTAAAAAGGGTCCCGTTTTTTCAAATATCATTCTTATTGATGAGATCAATCGTGCTCCAGCAAAGACTCAGGCGGCTTTGTTTGAAGTAATGGAAGAAAAACAAATTACTATGGATGGGGTTCGTTATGTAATGGAACCTCCCTTTATGGTGCTAGCAACTCAGAATCCGATCGAACAAGAGGGAACCTACACCCTACCAGAAGCGCAGTTGGATCGATTCTTATTTAAGATAAAAGTAACCTATCCAACATTTGCAGATGAAGTTGAAATATTAAAATTACATCATGAGCGTACGGTTAAAGATCCGTTAGAACTCATAGATGCTGTTCTGGACATAGATAAGCTTCTCGAATATCGCGACAAGGTTCAACAAGTGTTTATAGAAGAAAAGTTGCTTCAATATATTGCAGAAATTGTAACCAAAACCCGATCACATCCTCACTTATACCTGGGAGGTTCGCCCCGGGCATCTATAGCTATCATGAAAAGCGCCAAGGCTTTTGCTGCCATTGATGGTCGTGATTTTGCTACACCGGAAGATATTAAGAAATCAGTTGCACCGGTTATGAGGCATCGTGTTATCGTTTCTCCTGAAAGAGAAATGGAAGGTATGACCGAGGAAAAAGTTATGCAACTAATTTTACAATCTATAGAAATTCCACGATAATTGTGATCCGATTTTTCAAATCTTTATATCTCACAAATCGCACCTATTATGTATTGGGTGCCATTATCCTGTTATTCTTTATATCGTATTGGATTGTGGCCTTATACCCATTTATTTGGTTGTTATGCATAGGAATTTTTATCATTTTTGCTATAGATTTTGCCGCCTTGTATGGTCTAAAAGATGGGATTAAGGGTTCCCGGGAATTAGCTGATAAATTTTCTAATGGCGATTACAACGAAGTTCAAATACGCTTAGAAAACAGATATCGATTTAGGATTAGAACCGAAATCATTGATGAAATCCCCTATCAGTTCCAAAAACGAGATTTTAATAAAACACTGACTGTAGATGCAGCGTCACAAACTCAATTTACGTATCAGCTAAAACCGCTAGCCCGAGGTGAATACAAATTTGGGTTTCTTAATGTATATATAAGTTCTCGTATCGCTTTGATCAAAAGACGCTATAGGTTTGAAAAAGAGTATCTCGTAAAAGTGTATCCCTCTTTTATACAGATGAAAAAGTACGATATTTTAGCATTGGATACCCGGTCCTATATTTTGGGAGTACGCAAGACCCGACGTATTGGACATACTATGGATTTTGAACAAATCAAAGAATATGTAACCGGGGATGATGTTCGTTCCATTAATTGGAAAGCAACGGCCAAGCGTGGTAGTCTCATGATTAATCAGTTTCAGGATGAAAAATCTCAACCAGTATATTCCATTATCGATGCGAGTCGAGTCATGAAAATGCCGTTTAACGGATTATCATTACTGGATTATGCTATCAATAGCAGTTTATCTTTTTCGAATATCGCCATACGGAAACAAGATAAAGCAGGGCTTTTAGTGTTTTCTAATACGGTCTCTAGCTTTTTGCCACCTATGGGAAAGCGCAGTTATATAAATGTGATCTCTGAGACACTTTACAATAATAAAACGGCTTTTTTGGACGCGGATTATGGGACGTTGTATGCCCATGTAAAACAGAAAATTACTCAGCGTAGTCTCCTTTTATTATACACAAATTTTGAGCATTTTTCTGCGCTAGAACGTCAGCTCCCATATTTAAGAACTTTGGCAAAAAAACATATGCTTGTTGTCATATTTTTCAAAAATACAGAGCTTGACAGCCTAATAAATTTACCCGGAACCTCAATCCCGGAAATCTATCAACAAACTATCGCACTCCAATTTGCACAAGAGAAAAAGCGAATGGTAAAAGAATTACAGAAATACGGAATACAAACAATACTTACTACTCCGCAACAGTTGACTACAGATACCATTAATAAATATCTCGAAATAAAGGCAAGAGGCATTTTATAGAATTACTACTTCATTTTTAATATAGAGAAAATAGATTTTTAAAAAATTACGTATAATTTTTATCAATAGCTTTTGTATCTTCGTAGCGTAAAAGATAAAAAAATGACGATCACTCAATTACGTTACGTATTAGCGGTAGCAGAACATCAAAATTTTACGAAAGCAGCAGAAAAGACTTTTGTGACTCAACCCACCTTAAGTATGCAAATACAAAAATTGGAAGATGAGTTGGACATACAAATTTTTGATCGAACAAAAAAGCCTATTGAGCTAACCGAAGTTGGTAAAAAACTTGTGCAGCAGGCTCGAAATATTGTTAATGAAAGCGAACGTATTCAAGATATTGTAGATCAGCAAAAAGGATTTATTGGAGGTGAGTTCAAATTAGGTGTCATTCCAACGGTAATGCCTACCCTTTTACCGATGTTTTTAAATACGTTTATAAAGAAATACCCTAAAATAAAACTCAAAATTGAAGAACTCAATACTGAGACGATTATCCAACGATTATTAGACGGTCATTTGGATGCCGCAATTGCCGCTACACCTCTTGAGCATATGCATATAAAGGAACGAGTGCTGTATTATGAGCCTTTTGTAGGGTACATCCCTCCAATGCATCGCCTTAACCAAAAGAAAAAAATTGATGTTGCCGATTTAGATATTGATGACATGCTATTGTTAGAAGATGGACACTGCTTTAGAGATGGAATTATCAACCTGTGCAAAATTGATAAAAATTATGATGACGATCACTTCCAGTTAGAAAGCGGAAGTTTTGAGACCTTGGTAAAATTGGCTAATGAAGGTTTAGGCATGACATTACTACCCTATCTTCATACGCTAGATATAAAAGACGATGAGAAGCATAATCTACATTACTTTAACGAACCAAGCCCTGCGCGGGAAGTGAGCTTGATTTATAATAAAAGTGAATTGAAGATGCAAATTATCGAAGTACTTCACAATACCATTGCTGGCATTGTAAAAGGCGCGATAACATTTCAGAACGTACAAATTATCAGCCCGCTCGGAAAAATAAAAAGCGACTCGTAAGTCGCTTTTTATTTCAATATTTACTTTTTTAAATACACCAGACACGGTTGTAGTTCTGGTCTATTGAGCGCTAGAGATTGAATCCAAATTTTTAATTCGTCGATCTCATGTGGAAGTAAGCGTTTCATTGCTTTGATAACTTCCTTTGTAAACAAATTTACATCAAAACTTACTTTGTCTAGCACAGTTTTGGTGTAATCAAACATTGCTCTAGCCATAAATTTTAGGGGTTTAAAGTTGTTAGTTATCCTACATTTATTTGTAGGAATTTATTTACGCTGTTAACGTTGTCTAAACGAATATAGCGAAATAAATCCAAAATTATTGTTTTTAATCCGTTATTTAACATTGTTAATATTTGTTATCGCCATCCAAGAGATCACCGATGCCTCCTAAAATACTCCCTTCCCCTCTACTTTTACCACCTTCTCTTGGAGCTAAGGCTAACACCCTATTTGCCAATCGACTAAAGGGCAATGATTGAATAAATACTGTACCTGGCCCAGTTAAGGTTGCAAAAAATAAACCTTCACCTCCAAAAATGGTGTTTTTGATACCTCCTACAAATTCGATATCATAATTTACCTCTTTGCTAAATCCAATGATACACCCTGTGTCTACTTTGAGTTGTTCTCCGGCGGCAAGATGCTTTACAGCCGTAGTTCCACCTGCGTGTACAAAGGCCATACCGTCACCTTCTAATTTTTGCATGATAAACCCTTCTCCGCCAAAAAGTCCACGCCCTAATTTTCTTGAAAATTCAATTCCGACAGAGACGCCTTTGGCTGCACATAAGAACGCGTCTTTCTGACACACAAATTTGCCATGAAATTGCGTTAAGTCTATGGGAATTATTTTACCCGGATATGGAGAGGCAAAACTAACCTTCTTTTTACCATTCAATTCATTATAAAAAGCCGTCATAAAAAGACTCTCACCTGTAAGTAATCGTTTACCTGCTCCAAATATCTTTCCCATAAATCCACGATCATTCTCAGAACCATCTCCAAATATGGTATCCATCTTTATGCCGGTCTCCATCATCATAAAACTTCCTGCCTCGGCTATAACCCCTTCCTGTGGATCAAGTTCTATCTCCACATATTGCATTTCTTCTCCGTGTATTTCGTAATCAATTTCGTGTGCTTTCATTATCGTATGTTTAGTTATTGTGCATTCTATCTATACGACGTTAACAAAAAAAAATTGTTACAAGAAGATTGAGGATTTCTTAAACTGTTGATTGTTTTACTTTGATTGTCCATTCAAAATTGAACTGAGAGACTTCGATACCTTCACTGTTCTTCCCTACAGATCGCATCCATACGGTTTGACCTTCTCCGGTTGCAATCGCTCTTTGAATTCCTTCTTTAATTAGCGAGCCATCTGTGCATTGAAAGGTAATCCTGCCAGTTGCTTTTTTTGTAAACGTAGCGTTATTCTGAGCAACCAACATAGAAATTTTCTTTTTAGAATCTTCTATATACCCGACTACTAATGCTCCCGTACTAAGTTCTGCTGCCATTCCTTGAACTGCCCAAAACATCGAATTAAAAGGGTTTTGGTTGATCCATTTGTGTGTAACACTCACAGTACATTGCTCATCGTCAATAGATTTTACCCGCACCCCACATAGCCATGCCGAAGGAAGTTTAAAAAGACTGAAAAGGTTTAATTTACGCGGTGTAATGGTCATAAGTATCATTTTAGACTCCTAAAATATTTATAATAAACATACCGTCCAAATTAAACTTAAATCTTAAATAAATGTTAAATTATGGTACTATGTTTTGCATAATACCTTTTTTTAAACATATATTTGCATAAGCAACTATTATATCATTCATCATGTCAGACACTAATCACAAAAACATCGCAACTTTTATTCACTTAGGAATATTCTCTAAATTTTTTATTCCTTTTGGAAATTATATCATCCCGATAATTCTATGGTCGACTAACAAAGACAAATCTAATTTTGTAAATAGCCATGGAAAAGAAGCTATCAATTTTCAATTAAGTATTCTTTTATATACTATAATTTTGGGAACACTTTCTTTTCCTTTTTTTGTATTTAATTTTTTCAAACATATGTCAATTTCCGATATCATGCATGGACATGATTGGCATATCAATTTTGATCACAGTGGAGGCTTATGGATGCTCGCTGGTGCCTCTTTTATAGGTATTATAGCCCTCATAGGATTCTTCTTAGAAATTATTTTTATAATCAATGCTGCAATCAAAGCTAAAAACGGAGAATTATATCAATACCCGCTTACTATAAAATTTATTAAGTAAAAATTACAATCATCAATCAATCAAAATGAACAGTTTAACTTTTAAAAAATCTCTTTATGAAGATCGAAAACACAAAAGCGCAGATGCGCAAAGGTGTTCTAGAATATTGCATTCTTTCTATACTCAAGGATGATGATGCCTACGTGGCAGAAATTCTTGAAACATTAAAAGACGCAAAAATGCTAGTTGTAGAAGGCACTATCTACCCCTTATTAACCCGCCTCAAAAATGCAGGTTTACTTAGCTATCGCTGGGAGGAATCTACCTCAGGACCCCCTAGAAAATATTACGGACTCACAGATACCGGTAAAGTATTTTTGACCGAACTTAACACAACTTGGAGCGAACTACAGGGCGCTGTAAACTTGGTAACCAAACAAAAAAATAAATAAAATGAACAAGACAGTTAATATAAATCTTGCCGGAATATTTTTTCATATTGATGAAGACGCCTATATGAAACTTCAACGGTACCTTGACGCCATAAAACGTTCATTTACCGATTCCCAAGGAAGAGACGAGATCATCGCTGATATTGAAGCCAGAATTGCCGAGCTTTTTAATGAAAAAATTAAAGATGAACGTCAGGTAATTGGACATAAAGAGGTAGATGCCGTAATAGAAGTTATGGGACAACCTGAGGATTATCAAATTGACGAAGACATTTTTGAAGATGAACCAAAAGCAACAACTCAAGCAGCCCCACAACGTTCTAAATCTCTTTTTAGAGATACGACTAATTCATATGTAGGAGGTGTAAGCAGCGGTTTAGGTCATTATTTGGCCATAGATCCTGTTTGGATTCGATTAGCTTGGATTCTGTTTACAATTTTCTCTAGTGGCGGATTCGTTCTCATTTATATCGCATTGTGGATTTTTGTTCCAGAAGCAAAAACTACGGCAGATAAGCTAGCTATGAGAGGAAAACCGGTAAACATCAATACGATTGAAAAAAAAATAAAGGAAGGTTTTAATGATGTTGCAGATTCAGTAAAAAATGTAGATTATCAAAAGTATAGCTCAAAGGTAAAGAGCAGTTCTACTTCTTTCTTTGATGCCTTAGGAGATGTGCTTATCTTTCTTTTCAAAATTGCTATAAAATTCATCGGAGTCATATTAATGATCGTCGCAGGTGTGACGCTTATAAGTTTGTTCTTTGGTCTGTTTGCTGTAAGTACTTTTGGTGTAATTGATACGCCGCTAAATGAACATTTACAAGTATTGAATCATAGTGATGTTTCTATTTGGTTGATCGCTATCTTTACCTTTCTAGCCGTAGGAATTCCTTTTTTCTTTCTTTTTATTTTGGGTTTAAAGATTATGATACCTAATCTAAAATCAATCGGAACTACAGCAAAACTCGGTCTTTTAGCTTTATGGATTATTTCAACGGTTGGATTAGCTGTCATAGGAATTAGACAGGCCATGCTCGAAAACTACACTGCAGAGGTAGCTACAGAAGAAATCATTCTTCCTATTAGTAAAAATGATACACTGCAAGTAAAAATGAAGAATAACAGAAGGTACATACACCATTTATCCCATCGTAACGACTACAGCATTCGTAAAGATCCAAAAGGAAATAAAGTGATTGTATTACAGGATGTTCGGTTATACATCAAAGAAAGCACTGATTCCATAGCTCGTATTTCAGTCCTAAAAAAAGCTGAAGGGTTTTCATACGATAACGCCAGCAATGCTGCCGACGCTTTACTTTACAAGTATGAATTAAAAGATAATGTGTTAACACTAGATGGGTACGCACTAACGGCAATCAAAAATAAATACCGGGATCAGGAAGTTCAAATAATTCTTTCACTTCCTGAAGGTACAACGGTATTAGCAGATAAGAATACCTACAGTTTTAACAATTCATGGAAATATGATGAATATGTCTCCTTATCAGGTAAAGAAGGAAAGTATGTTACTCTTAAGGAAGGTGGTTTTACTTGTGACGACTGTCTAGATAATGAAGTGGATGGTGAGTGGAAATATAAAGAATGGAACGATGATGAGGATCAAAATGACTATAAATCAGACAACAATGAGGAATTCAATCTCAAAATAGATGAAGATGGCCTAGAACTTAATAACGAACCCGTAAAAGTAAAAATCGACGAGAATGGTATAGAAATCAAAACCAAAAATTAAAACAATCAAAAATCGAACAGTAATTTTAAACTAATCACCTTATGACAACTTTAGCCAAAATATTAGTAACTCTTTGTTTAACCTTAGTGTGTTGTTCCTGTAATATTCCGTTCAACGGAGTAAAAGGAACAGGAAAAGTTATACAAACCGAACGTGCAATCAGCCAACCGTTTAATCGTATTAAAGCAAGTAGCGGTCTGGACGTTATTTTATCAAAAGATATTGACAACAAAATTATTATTGATGCCAATGAGAACCTACATGATCTAATTGATATTTATGTAAAAGATAAGACGCTTGTTATCAAGTCAGAAGAAAATATCTATAGTGCAGATCAAAAAAGTGTATTGATATCCTATGAAACTTTAGAAGAAATTGCTGTTAACAGTGGAGCAAGTGTCACCTCGACTCAAGTGATTGAACAGCCAAAAATGAAATTAAGTGCAACAAGTGGAGCCGATATTGAATTAGAGATTAAATCAGAATCCTTAACTACTTCGGCCACCAGTGGCGCCTTTATAGAAATATCGGGAATGGTAAATTCTCACAAAGTTTCTGCCACCAGCGGAGCTGTAATTAAAGCAAAGGAAGTGCTGAGCTTAGTTACCGAGGCAAAAGCAACCAGTGGAGCTTCAGTTAAGGTTCATGCCAAAAATGAATTTAACGGACGTGCTACAAGTGGTGCAAGTGTTCGATATTTCGGAGCACCGGAAAAAGTATCAGAGGTTGATAATTCCGGAGGAAATGTAAGTCGTAATTAATCCAAAAATGATGATGATCCATGTATGATGCAAAAAAATGTAACGTACTGATACCATTCATCATAAAACTTTACACAAATTATATCTCTTTAAAATGAAAACAATATATCGTTATCCAACACGCTCCATTTCCTCACTCATAATAGTAGTTGCTCTCCTGGCCTTTGGCACCACATTTGGCCAGGGTAAAGCTGATCAGATTGATAAATTAATGAAGACCTATCATGAGTATGATCAATTCAATGGTTCCATATTGGTCGCAGAGAAGGGCGATGTCATATACAGCAAAGGCTTAGGCCTGGCCAATATGGAGTGGGACATTCCTAATGCTTCAGATACTAAACATAGATTAGGTTCGATTACTAAACAATTTACTGCTGCTTTAATTCTTCAGTTTGTAGAACAAGGAAAATTGGATTTAAATGCACCTATCGCTAAATATCTTAAAAATTATCCTAAAGCTCAGGGTGATAAGATAACCATTCATCATTTATTAACACACAGTGCGGGGATACCGAATTATACAAGTTTAGAAACTTTTCAGGATATCTATAGAAATCCATATACACCAAAAGAATTCTTAACAGTGTTTCAGGACTCCATATTAGAATTTAATCCGGGCGAAAAATTTGCATACAGTAACTCCGGCTATTTTTTATTGGGCGTGATCCTGGAAGAGGTTTCCGGAAAATCTTACGAAACTCTGTTACATGAGAATATCCTAAGTCCTTTAAACATGACAGCCACAGGATACGACCATCACGATCGTATTCTCAAAAACAGAGCTACAGGATATGACAGAGAAGGCAAAAAGTACACTAATTCTAAGTATTTAGACATGTCTTTGCCGTATGCTGCAGGATCTATGTATTCTACCGTTGAAGATTTGTATACTTGGGATCGTGCTTTATATACAAACAAGGTACTCACACAAAAATTCCGAGATCTCATGTTTACTGCGTATATGCCTACGGGTAGGGCTTCTTACGGATACGGATGGAGTATCGGCAAAGAAAAAGTAGCTAATCGCGATAGTATTACAGTGGTAGAACACGGAGGCGGAATCAATGGCTTCAATACGTTGATATACCGCATCCCCGAAGATAATCATACTATTATTTTATTAAATAATACAGGAAGAATCGAACTGTTTGATATGGCCAAGAAGCTTACCAAAATCTTATACGATCAGCCTTTTGAAATGCCAAAACAATCGTTGGCTCTAGCGGTTATGGAGTCTATCAAATCACAAAATACCGAAGAGGGCATGAAGACTTTCGAAACCCATCAAAACAATGAGGATTACAATCTCAACGAAAATGAAATGAATCGTGTGGGCTATTATTTTCTTCAGAATAGCAAAACAAAAGAGGCTATCGAAGTTTTTAAAATGAATGTGGTGGCTTTCCCGGAATCATCAAATGTTTATGATAGCTTAGGTGAAGCTTACTTTATGGACAAACAAAATGAGCTTGCTCTCAAAAATTACAAAAAATCACTTGAATTAAATCCGGAAAACGAAAATGCTGAAAAATTTATCGAAAAAATAAAAAACCAATAAAAGATAGTGCGTACATCGTACTTGGTTTCACAAAAAAATTATCACAATCCTATCATTGGTCAAATGATAGGATTTTTTTATCATATTTTTTAAAGTTACTCGTTAGAAGTATAGACATCAGATAAGAATAATTTATGAAGCTGTAACATGAATTTGCGCATAGAGTCTTTTATCTTTGCACTAACAGTATCCGAATTATTGTTTTATCCAAAAATCACACTATGAACATCTTGAAACAACTACCTATCCTACTTGTATTAATCTTTGTTAGCGGTACGAGTATTGCTCAAAAAGAACGTCTTAAGGGAAATAAAATCGTAATGACCGAGCTTAGAGAAATTGATGCTTTTCATACCATCAAAGTTGAAGATAACTTTGAGATAAGCATTCAGGAAGGGTTAGAAAATTCGGTGGCCATCAAAGCTGATAGCAATGTACAAGATGCTATCATCCTTACAGTTCAAGATAGTATTCTCAAAATAGTTTCTGACAAAGACATACGACGCGCCAAATCGTTACATCTCACGATTTCGTATACCAACATTTTAAAACATATTGAACTACGTAACGAGGTCAAATTGACTACTGCCGGTCTGGTAAATGCAGAAAAACTCTCTTTACACCTTTATGACCAGACAGAAGCTTTTATGTCTACCGAGTCCACAAAATTTACTGCATACGCATATGGAAAAGCTTCGGGAGAGTTTCATACCAAAGCCGATGAAGTGTCTTATCAAGTAAATGAAAATTCGGAAATCCAAGGAATTGTTACTGCTGACAGCCTAAAGGTAGACTTGTACCAAAAAGGTTCTAGTAAATTGGAAGGAAAAGTTAACGGTGCATTAATACGTGTTGACAGTTCCACTAATTTTAGAGGAGAAAAACTTAGTATCAATACAGCTAAACTCATTGCCGAGGGAGGAAGTGATTCTTATCTATTGGTTAATGAAGTTTGTACTATTGAAGCCAAAGATACCTCGGAGATTTATCTTCTGGGTGAGCCCAAAGTATATTTGGAAATTTTTAGCGGTGAAGCTTCACTTTATAAAAAGGGACTGGACTATTCTCCCGGATTATTAAAATTATAAAAAACAACCCCCAAACATGTTCAAAAGTTGAGGGGTTGATTTCAAAAGTATAAATTTACCGCCATTTAAGCAGTTACTTCTTCACCTGATTCTACAGTGGCAAGATATCGCTCGGCATCCAGGGCTGCCATACAACCGGTACCTGCCGCAGTGATTGCCTGACGATATTCCTTATCTTGAACATCTCCAGAAGCAAACACACCAGGAACATTAGTTTTAGTCGTTTTTCCTTTTGTAATGATATATCCGGTATCATCCATATCCAATTTACCTTTAAAAATTTCGGTATTCGGCTTATGACCAATAGCTATAAACAATCCGGTAATAGCGATCTCCTCTTTCTCTCCGCTTTGATTATTCACCATACGTAATCCTTCGACTACCTGATCTCCCAAGACCTCATCAACTTCGGTATTATAAAGTACTTTGATATTTGGAGTATTATTGACACGATGCTGCATCGCTTTGGATGCTCTCATTTCGTCTTTTCTAACTAACATTGTTACACTTGAGCAGATATTTGCTAAGTATGTAGCCTCCTCGGCAGCAGTATCTCCTGCTCCCACAATTGCTACATCCTGACCTTTATAAAAGAATCCATCACAAACGGCACAGGCAGATACTCCCCCACCTCGTAAACGCTGTTCACTTGGCAGTCCTAAATATTTTGCTGTAGCACCTGTCGAAATGATGACTGTTTCTGCTTCAATTTCTTTTGAGTTATCAACGATCACTTTATGGATACCTCCTAATTCTTTACTGAAATTTACTTCGGTTACCATCCCGATACGTACTTCGGTTCCAAAGCGCTCAGCTTGTTGTTGGAGTTGTACCATCATTGTAGGACCATCAATACCTTCAGGATACCCGGGAAAATTATCAACTTCGGTAGTTGTAGTTAATTGCCCACCGGGCTCCATACCTGTATACATAAGAGGTTTCATGTCAGCACGCGCTGCATAGATAGCTGCTGTATAGCCAGCAGGACCGGATCCTATAATAAGACACTTTACTTTTTCAATAGTTTCAGACATAATCAATTCAGTTTACATTGGTAAAAGTAGTAATTCGAGCTAAAAACTTACAATAAAGTTATTAAGAAAAGTTATAATCTTATAATATTAAGTTATGAAAAAACAGCCTAAGAGTTCTTGGATATCCCTTCTAAATGGTACATTTGCCCAAAATTTCAATCAATGGTTATTGAGCTTACCGTATTTGATATACTCGATATTTTAGGAACGATGGCATTTACGATCTCAGGTGCTTTGAGTGCTATGAACCGTAGACTTGATTTATTCGGTATTTTCATTATTGCATTTGTTACCTCTGTGGGTGGAGGTACCGTACGGGATGTACTCATTGGCCAGACCCCCGTGGTTTGGATGCAGAATACAACTACTATTTATTTAATTAGCTTGGTTACCCTCTTCGCAATTGTTTTCAGAAACAAACTTGATTATCTTAAAAAATCAGTCTTTTTATTTGATACTATAGGATTAGGGATTTTTACAATTACAGGAGTAGAAACTGGTATTAGAGCAGGCTTAGACCCTATTGTTTCTGTTGCTTTGGGAACTATTACTGGATGTTTTGGAGGTGTAATACGAGATATATTATGTAATGAAATTCCGGTAATCTTTAGAAAGGAAATTTACGCTACGGTTACCATCGTTGGGGGAATCTGCTTTATGTTTATGTATAGCATTGGCTTAGATATGACATTGACCTATATCGCTACTACACTTCTAATTATTGTTATACGGTTATTAGTAGTGACTTACCAGATAACGTTACCCTCGTTTACAGTAAAAAACCCCAACATTGATTGAATTAATTAAAAATCAGTACCTTAAACAAATTATAAAATTTTTATTTTCCCGATTTAATCTAAAATCCTACTAGTTATGTCAAGCATTTTTAATCAAGTTTTAATACTTTTCTCTACACTGTTTAATGTCAATTCTGAAATAGTGGCAGATAGGTCAGAGCTTCTTCTGGATTTACAGAACCAAACTGCGACTATTACCTATTATGATTTGGAAACATCTGAAAATGTTGAAAAATTATTTATCCAAGAAGATTTAAAGCGTATAAAGCAAGCTACGAAGTTTAACTCCTCCTACGAATTTCTTAGTTTATCTAACGTTGCCGTAGAAGCCAAAAAAAATTCTGTAGATATCACAATCACCTTTACGTTTGACAAATTTAGTGATGTAGGTAAGTTTATTAATCTCAAATTAGTAGATGGTAACATCATCTATCCTCAAATGGAGATGGAAAAAGTGACTTCATCCAACGGCAAGAAAATGAGACTAGAAGAGTTAGATGTGATAGCATGGGATGCTACAACGAAAATTTTTGAATTAGCTATCAAACGTGATAAGAACATTGATAAGTATCAAAATTTTGAAACTATTGCGCCTTATTTTGAGTAACAAAACCTAACAGCAAAACAAAAATTTTAGGTAAAACACTTTTCATTGCATCAACCAGTATCATTTTAAAAAAGCTCAGTATCTTTGTTGAAAATTTTTTCAATCCATTGTGAGGATTCTGTTTTCTATACTATTACTGGCGACATTTGTTCTACGGCCTGCAATTGAGATAAGTAATATCCTCTATTACCAACTTAATATTGATTACATCGTTGAAAAATATTGTGTAAACAAAGAGCGTCCCAGCCTTAATTGTAATGGAAAATGTTATTTAATGAGTCAAATAAAGACTCAAACCCCATCGCAAGAGAAGACACCTAAAACTACTATAAGTACTAAGGCTTTCATCCCCTTATTTTTTGAAGATCTATCTGTCCAAATTGAACAAAACAACAACTTTGCCATAGCACCAAGCCCGAATTGGAAGTATGCTATATTACAGATGCAATCCTTCACCTCAACGCTAGATCATCCTCCCGAATTTTATTTTTCTTAAGGTTAACAACTTGTATCATAAACGGTATTTCTGTTTATGACATAACTCTACAATCAAATTTAAAATTAATATCATCTGAAAAAGATGTCTATGAATGACAATTGTTCATTTCATAGCGATATCTAGCATTTGAAAATCAAAACTTCTACCTGTACTATAATAGGTAGAAGCTACTACTTATACACTCATGACAACAAAATATACAGCATTAATTTTGCTTCTACTCAGCAATTTATTGAACGCACAACAGGAATATACAGGTATCGTAACCGATGAGTTTACAAATCCTATCTCGGGAGCGACAGTAATTGACCTATTACACCCTAAGAATGGGGTGGTAACAAATAATGACGGTTTTTTTAAAATCCTATTATATGATTCGACAAAAGTTTCGATACAATTTATTGGTTACCATGCTAAAGAACTTGAATTATCGACATCGCTAAATCAAATTTCATTGCAACAGGAAAACATCCTCTTAAGTGAAGTACTTATTACTTCTGCAAGTCGTGAATTACAGAGACGATCTGACATTCCCAGAGCTATCGGAATCCTAAGCGCAAAGGATATTAAAGAATCCAAAGCTTTTGGTATTGATCAATTAGTCAATCAAATTAGCGGAGTTTATATGTCCACCTCGCAAGCGGCCAGCAATGAGCAACATTTTATGGCTGTTAGATCTCCTATTTCAACCAAGGCCTTGTTTCTATACCTAGAAGATGGTATGCCTATTAGACCCACTTCAGTATTTAATCATAATGCATTATTAGAGATGAATGATCTGTCTTTTGACAGAATTGAAGTGTTGAAAGGTCCGGCTTCAAGTATCTATGGAAGCGAGGCTATTGGTGGCAGTTTCAATTTTGTAACCAAAAAGCCAACGGATACTTTAAGCGGATCTCTTGGTTTTCAGACCAATGATCTTGGACTAACAAGATATGACGTTGAAGTTTCTAACGAAACTTCAGAGACTTTTGGTTTTTATTTAGGTTCACAGTATACATTTCGTAACGACGGACCTGTGGCTCATAGTGATTATGAGAAATTTGCAACAACCTTCAAAACAGTTATCGACTTCTCCCCCAGCCTAAAATGGACGACGGTTACAGACCTCATTCAATATCGATCTGATATGAGTGGATCGCTTAACGAAAAAGATTATCGCGAAGGAAATTATCAAAGTGATCAGACTTTTACTCAACGAGATGCCTTAGCGTTTAGATCGAGAAACACGCTCGACATGATTTGGAATAATAAAGCCAAAACTACAGCCAATTTTGTCTTTAGAAGTAATCAAATGGATCAAAATCCATCTTATCGTATACGTCAGTTTCGTAATCAGGGACAGTTGACTGGTATTGGTTCGGGAGAAATAAACAGCAATCAATACAATAGTTATGTAGGACTTATCCAACACAGACAACGTTTTAATTATATGAAAAGCTCCTTAATTACTGGAGCATCCATAGATTATTCTCCGCAGAAATACAGTGCAGAAACAACTGCTGTCCTTTTAGATCCAGCGACAGGTAAGAATTTAGGTTTTACATTAAACGCCGGAGATTATATTCTCAATTACGAAGCTAATATTTTAAACTATGCCGGATATATTCAATATGAAATATCTCCTATCAGAGCTTTGAAACTTACTGCAGCTCTTCGTTATGATAGATTCGAATACGATTACAACAATTTAGCTGCTACACAGGAGACCTATGAAAATCAAGAGCGATTTGATAATTGGACACCAAAATTAGGGATTAATTATACTATTACCAATCAATCAGGAGTGTATACCAACTACTCTCAAGGTTTTACTCCGCCACAAGTTTCAACATTATATCGAAGCAAAAATGAACTAACAGGCATCAAACCCAGTATCTACCATAATTATGAAATAGGAGGTTATTTTAACTCCGGTTCCAGATGGAAACTGGATGTAGCATTGTATGTTCTAGATGGAAAAAATACTTTAATTACGTTACGCAACGCGGATGACACATTTTTAAGCACAAATGCCGGAGCTACCAGATCGTATGGTATTGAATATGGAATTACGTATACACCGATAAAAAACATAAGTTTAACTCATAACGGTAGTTATGCCAAACATCGCTATGTCGATTTTTTTGACAGAGGAATTGATTACTCCAACACCGATAGAGAAACCGCGCCTAATTTATTGGGAAACTCTTCAGTAACTTACCGAACTTCTTTTTCCAATAAACTTGGCGTTAGCCTTACTGCTTCTCATGAACTTGTCGGAAAATATGCTACCTGTTATGAAAATCAAATTATTGTAACTAAGGAAGCCGGCGACAGTATGACAGACGCTAATGGGAACCCTGTCACGGATACAGCTACCTACTCTGGACACAATATTTTTAATCTGAGAGCAACCGTAAATATTTACAATCTGGAGGTTTGGGGACATGTACTGAATATTTTTGATTCGCTATATGCTGCAAGAGCATCATATAGCCCCTACACAAATCAAAATAATTACACTATTGGTACACCTAGAGCCTTCCATTTTGGAGTGCGTTATAATTTTTAACTAATTCAACATGCCGAGGACTTGTAGCATTAGTTAATAACAAGTCCTCATCTTTATCAGATACTATGAAAAAAAATAAAAAATTGAATCAATGGCTTTGGAAATGGCACTTTATTGCCGGCTTGATTTCATTACCGTTTATTCTGATCCTTTCAATCACTGGTGGTATTTACTTGTTTAAATCTATCTACGAAGAACCAATTTACAAAGAAATAAAGGAGGTGATACCTGACGGTGAAGCATTGTCCTATCAGGAACAGTGGAAAATTGCGAAGGAAAATGCGCTTACAAAACCATCTGCTGTTGTAGTGCCAACAACTACTACAGAAGCAACCGAATTTGTATCAGGGCGATTTGGCAATGCTACCAGTATATTTATAGATCCTTACAAGGGAGAAGTATCCGGTGAACTATTGCCTAAAAATTCTTTTATGTTCAAAATTCGTAAATTACACGGAGAGCTTCTACTGGGTAAAACTGGCACTCTATTGATAGAATTGGTTGCCAGTTGGATGGTAGTACTTATCATTACAGGGCTTTTTATCTGGTGGCCCGCCAGAGGTTGGCGAATTAAAGGTTTTTTTGTACCACGAATTAAAAGCGGTAAACAAACCTTTTACAGAGACCTACACGCTATTACCGGATTTTGGATTTCTATACTTTTGCTAATCACCTTGGCAGGAGGCTTCCCCTGGACCGATGTATTTGGTAATAACTTTAAGTGGGTACAAAAAATCACTCATACAGGATTTCCGAATGACTGGAATGGTACTACGATTATCTCCACTCGGGATGGACTTCCTATCACACTTGATCAAATGATAGCTACCGCAAAACAGGAGAAGCTTCCCGGCATTACAAAAATAACGTTACCTCAAAATAAAACTGGTGTGTTTAGTGTATCTAATACTTATCCTCTAGATCAATCACAACAAATCATGCTGCATTTTGATCAATACACAGGTAAAACGTTGGTGAAAAAAAAGTGGGATGATGTAGGTGTTTTAATGCGAAGCCGTATGTGGGTAATGGCATTTCATCAAGGTCAGTTTGGCAACTGGAATTGGTTGCTAATGCTCTTTACAGCCTTATTTTTGATTGTAATAAGTGTAGCCGCGATTACGCACTATTTGGTAAGAAAACGAAAAAACATTTGGGGCGTTCCCAATGTACCTTCCAGTTTTACCGCAGGGTATTGGGTGTTGGGAAGTATTATTTTCCTAAGTGTTGTCTTTCCGCTTTTTGGCGCTAGTATTTTACTCATAGCAACCACAAACTATATATTTCGTAAGAAAAAACAATTTACATCTTTATGACCTGAAAGACTTTCATCAAAAAACTGGATTTTTTTCTAGTGTACAACTATTTGTAAGAATTTACGTTTATATCAAAAAAATACTGAGAAGTATCAATATATTTGAATGATAAAAAATTATATTATGACTAAACTAAGTAACCTAGTATTTATACTTACAGCCTTACTTCTTACGTACAGCTGTGATTCCCTATCTAAAGAAGAAGAAGCTTTTGATAAAAAAATGCAAGAAATAATCGATGTTCACGATGAAGTGATGCCAAAAATGGGAGAAATGAGCGCATTGATTAAAAATCTTGAGTCAAAAATTGACACTACAAATGCTACTAGAAATTATAAACAAGCGCAACAAAATTTAAAAGACGGATATGATTTTATGATGGAATGGATGAGCGATTTTAGTCAGAAATTTCCACATGATGATAAAAACAAAGAACTCTCTAATGAAGAGCTCAATGTTAAAATGAAAATTTTAGAGCAAGAGGAAGTCGAAGTCAAAGAATTGAGAGATCAAATTAATTCAAGCATTCAAAACGCCAAATCAGTATTAAAAATTACTGAAGAGGAATAGTCTTAAAAACTGGAGAAAATTATATTTTAGCAGCAACAAATCATATATTCATGAATAAGTTATATACCCTATTTATTCTTCTTGTAGTCTCGTTTCAAACGATGAATGCTCAGAAGAAAAAAGATCTACTTGAAGAAATTAATCAATTACGTCAGGAACTTAGAGTTTCGCAAGGCCAAGTAAGTGATTACCAGCGCAAAGAGGTAGCCAGTCAAGCACAAATTGCCTCACTAGAAAAACAGGTTGAAGATCTACGAGAATCTAACACCTCCTTACTTTCTAATATGGGGAGTTTCACTGCGCTATCAAAGAAAAAAGCAGAAAATCTAGAGTCTTCTTTAGTTAGTTTACAGTTAAAAGACAAAAAGATTAATGCAATTAATGATGCTTTTAGCAAAAATGACTCAATTAAATTAGCGGTACTTACAAAGTTCAAACAAGCCGTTGGTAACGATGCAGCTATCGGTGTTCAACAAGGAGCTGTTTATATTACCATACCTAATAGCCTACTTTTTGGCGATGATGATAAAAATTATAGTCTTCAAGATAAGTCTAAAGCCTTATTGAGCCGTATAGGTACTGTGCTGGTTGCTAATCCTGATCTAAAAATTGCTGTTGAAGGTAATAGCAATGCTCTTAAATTTGAAAAAACTGAATTGAGAAGTAACTGGGATTTGAGTTCATTACAGGCCGCTGCTGTTATCCAAAGTTTACAAGAAGAGTTTAAAGTACTTCCCAAACAAATGGAAGTCTTGGGAAAAAGTGAATATGCTACTGAAGGAATTGAAACCGTTACACGAATTCGTGTTGATCCGGGTTTCAAAGACTTTTATATTCAGATCAAAGATAATATGAAGGAGTAATCTTCTTACTTAGCTATAAACAAAAAAATCTTACATCATCGTAAGATTTTTTTTGTTTACAGCTGTTCTATGTAACCTTTGTTACCAAATAAAATTGAAGTTTTTGTACCTTTAACTAAAATACAAGCTATGTTTGGTAAAGGCTTTAAATTGTATAGTATTCTCTTTTTGAAATGTCCAAGATGTCATGAAGGAGATTTTTTAGAATCACATCCTTATACGTTTTCTGATTTTAATAAAGTTAAAGAGCGATGTGAAAATTGTGAACTCAAATATAGTATTGAACCTAGCTTTTACTATGGTTCAATGTATGTCTCTTACGGTGTTGGTATAGCACTGGCAGTGGTTGTTTTTGCAACCCTATATTTGTTAGGATTAGATTTGCAACCGTTAACCATATTTTTTAGCATCCTTACCACCTTAGTTTTGCTGATGCCCTATATAGGTGCAATTTCTAAATCTATTTGGGCTAATCTTTTTTTTAAGTATGATAAAGAGTTAGCGATAAAAGTTAAACAATCACAAACATGATTCAGGAATTAAAAAAAAGTTATGGCCATCAATTTGAAGATGCCTTATTACAGGAAATCGCACAAGTCAGTACTTTTAGAGAACTTCCCGCAGGATATAAACTCATGGAAATCGGTGATTATGTGAAAGGTATGCCGCTACTGGTATCCGGAGCTATTAAGGTTTTACGCGAAGATAAAGATGGTGATGAATTACTGCTTTACTATCTGGAAAAAGGGGATACTTGTTCAATGACAATGACCTGTTGTATGGGCGAAACTAAAAGTGAAATCCGTGCTATTGCAGAACGCGATACCAAACTCATTATGGTGCCTATTCGCAAGATGGAAGAATGGATTACCAAATATAAGAGTTGGCGTAACTTTGTATTCGAAAGTTATCACAATCGTCTTAATGAGATGCTGTTGACAATAGACACGATCGCATTTGATCGAATGGATGAACGATTGGTTAGCCATTTGAAGGAGAAAGCCAGGGTGAATAAGGACAATGTGCTATATCAAACACATCAAGAAATTGCTTATGAGCTCCATAGTTCACGTGTCGTTATTTCACGATTGCTTAAAAAGCTTGAAAGACTTGGTAAGATTGAATTACATCGTAATCATATAACTATTGTTGATTTATCCTAGTTGTGTAACTCATGTTACTGTAAAATCTCTTAGCGTCTCATAATTTTGACATTCTTATAAGTGCACTATGTTAAAAAAATATCTTCCTATACTACAATGGTTACCAAAATATCAGAAGGAGTACCTCTCAGGTGATCTAGCTGCCGGTATTACCGTTGGTATTATGCTGATTCCACAAGGAATGGCTTATGCTATGATTGCCGGTCTTCCTCCTGTTTTTGGATTATATGCCTCTTTAATTCCTCAAATTATTTACGCATTATTGGGCACCTCAAGACAACTTGCTGTAGGTCCTGTGGCCATGGATTCATTATTGGTTGCTTCAGGATTAGGGGCATTGGCTATTTCGGGTATTGATCAATATATCGCCATGGCTATATTTTTAGCATTATTTATGGGTGTAATTCAATTAGCGCTTGGATTATTTCGTATGGGATTTTTGGTTAATTTTCTATCAAAACCAGTTATAAGTGGATTTACCTCAGCAGCCGCAATTATCATAGGTTTAAGTCAGTTGAAGCATTTATTAGGTACTTCTATTGAACGAAGCAATCAAGTTCATCTGGTTATTCTGAACGCCATAGAAACAATTGATCAAACAAATTTGTATACGGTAGGCATTGGTATTGCTGCGATTGTTTTAATAAAAGGGTTAAAGAGAATTCATAAAAGTATCCCGGCTGCCTTAGTGGTTGTAGTGGTATCTATTCTAGGAATATACCTAGGAGGACTTAATGACTTAGGTGTCAAAATTGTTGGCGAAATTCCGCAAGGTTTACCTGAATTTGGAGTACCAACGGTAGATTATTCTCGTATTTCTGATTTAGTTCCTATTGCACTCACCCTTGCATTAATTGCTTTTATGGAAGCTATATCGGTCGCAAAGGCCGTCGAAGAAAAACATTCTGACTACGAGGTCGATGCCAATCAGGAATTAATCGCACTGGGAACAGCCAATATTGTAGGATCATTTTTTCAATCGTATCCAACTACAGGCGGGTTTTCAAGAACTGCGGTTAATGATCAATCCGGAGCCAAAACCGGGATTGCTCCTCTAGTAAGTGCACTGATCGTTGGATTGACCTTACTTTTTCTTACGCCACTATTTTATTATTTACCCAATACAGTTTTGGCTGCTATTATCATGGTAGCGGTGTTTGGACTCATTGATATTAAATATCCACTTCAGCTCTTAAAAAATGCGAAGGATGAATTTTTTCTACTGCTCATTACGTTTGCTATAACATTATTTGTGGGCATCAAAGAAGGCATTTTACTAGGAGTTTTATTGTCCTTGTTGCTTCTGGTCTACAGAACTTCGAATCCTCATATTGCCATACTCGGTAGGATAAAGAACACAGATTATTTTAAAAATGTAATACGTTTTGAAAATACGGTAGAAATTCATGAAGAAATATTAATTCTACGGTTCGATGCTCAGTTATATTTTGGAAACAAAGATTATTTTAAGAATGAATTGCAAAAACATATACTGAAGAAAGGAAGTTCATTAAAATATGTGATACTCAATGCAGAGGCTATCAATTATATAGACAGTAGTGCTACAAATTTGTTGTTTAATCTAATCGAAGAGCTGAAACAGAAACAAATAACGCTACTAATAGCCGGAGCTATAGGTCCTACACGTGATATTATCTTTAAGACCGGCCTTGCAGAGGTGATCAAACGTGACCATTTATTTGTCAAAACTAGCGAAGCTTATAACTATGCACTCAATATGGGCGAGCGTACCGAAATACAACAAAAAATCACAACCCAAACCCAATAATCCATAAAACACACAGTATTACGCCGATTATATGTAGGTTTTTATAACTATCAACCTGTCTTAGCATATCACGTGCAAAACACTTTTTGATTTTGGGGCAAAAAAGTATAGCTTAGCTAAACATCACAACCAATTTGAAATGGATTTGAAGGTAAGAGAATTAATCAGCAAAGATATACCCCACATAGTAGCGTATTGGCATACATCTCCGTCTGATTTTTTAGAAGGCATGGGTGTTGATCTCACAAAACTTCCGTCTCGGGAGTCACTTAGCAAGATGTTAACGAATCAATTAGCTTTGCCTATCAAAGAAAGAGCCTCCTATGCGCTAATTTGGGAATGTGATGGTGTAGCCGTTGGACACTCTAATGTAAATGCAATTAGGTATGGACAACAAGCTAACATACACTTACACCTGTGGACAACATCGTATCGAAAGCGTGGTATGGGTACAGAATTAGTTAAGAAATCCCTTCCCTTTTACTTTAACAATTTAAAATTACAACGTCTAATTTGTGAGCCCTACGCTTTAAATCCGGCACCTAATAAAACTCTGGAAAAGGTTGGATTTACCTATGAAAAAACCTATCGGACAATTCCAGGGTCGTTAAATTTTGAGCAAGATGTGTGCAGGTGGGTATTGGATCGTGAACGGTTTAAAGTTCTTTTATAATCTAATGCTATTTTTTTGCGTTTTGATAATCTTATCTCACGACATCGATGATTCGCTTTAGTATCTAAATACGGTTCAAGTTTTCCATTCCTTACTTTAGCGTTATAATCACGTTAAACTCTGTTAAACCTCTCTTTAAATGTAACATAAGTTACACTGTTTTAAAGGATACTTTATAATTTTAAAAGAAATGCAGCAATGTATGTCAAAATGAACATACTTTCTTTTTACAGTAAACTTTAAAAATACATCTATGATTATCAAACAATTCAAAGACAAACCCCTAGCGCATTACTCATATGCCGTTCTTAGTGATAATAAACTAGCAATTATAGATCCGGCACGAGATCCTTTACCCTATTATGTTTTTGCAGAAGAACATAATGCCAAAATAGTTGCGGTCTTTGAAACACATCCGCATGCTGACTTTATAAGTAGTCATTTACAGATCCATAAAGAAACCGGAGCCACGATTTTCACCAGTAAATTAGTAGATGCCGCCTATCCTCATGAAACGTTTGATGATGATGATACCTTTACAATGGGATCGGTTCTATTTAAAGGAATCAATACCCCGGGTCATTCTCCGGACAGTATTTCGATTGTAGCCAGCTCTACAGAGGATTCCGATGAAGCTCCAGCCCTATTTACCGGCGATACGTTATTTATTGGTGATGTTGGGAGACCTGATTTACGAGAGAAATCAGGTAAAATGCAAGCCAAAAGAGAAGAGCTGGCCAAACAAATGTATCACACCATGCAAAACAAATATAACGATCTACCCAACGAGACCCTTGTTTATCCTGCACACGGAGCAGGATCCCTTTGCGGTAAAAATATGAGCTCAGATTCATCAAGTACTTTAGGAAGAGAGAGAGAAGAAAACTGGGCTTTCAAAAAACAAACAGAAGAACAGTTTGTAAATCATATCCTCAGTGATCAACCGTTTATTCCATCCTATTTTGGTTTTAATGTAGATCTCAATAAAACAGGAGTTGAACACTATGCCAAGTCCATTCACAATGTGGCTACAAAAATTGGGGTGTCTACCCTAGACACTGACATGATCATCATTGACACCCGGGATGAAGAAGTATTTAAGAAGAATCATTTGCCGGGAAGTTTTAATATTATGGCAAGAAATGATGATGATAGCTTTGAAACCTGGTTAGGTGCTATTGTAGAACCTGAAGAAAAGTTTCATATAGTATTGAATTCTATCTCCGATAGCAATTACATACTAAGTCGTGTAGCAAAAATCGGATACGAAAATCAGATGAAAGCTTTACTTACGCTGGAACCACAAGTATCTTTGCATAGTACCGAGCCCTTAGACTTGGAAACTTTCAAACGAAATCCAAAAGATTATACAATTGTAGATGTCCGTAACAGAAGTGAAGTTAGTGACGGTAAGATTTTTGAGCATGCCTACGCCATACCCTTAAATACGTTGAGAGATTCTATAGACACGATTCCTGATGACAAACCTGTAGTAGTTCATTGTGCCGGTGGCTATCGTAGTGCAGCAGGTAGTAGTATAATCGATGATTTAAAGAATGCTGTAAAAGTGTATGATTTGAGTGATCATATCAAAGAATTTTAATAAACAGACTCTGTCTTTATATACTTAGGACAATGACTTGAAGATTTAACGATAAAAAAAAGGGTGGAATTAATCCCACCCTCTTTCATCACAAAAAATAAACCTAAGTATTTAAATTTTAACAAATCTGGTGTCAAAAACCTCGCCTTCGTTAGTGGTTATTTTCACTACGTATAAACCAGTATCAAAACCATTTGTATTCAACTCCAAATAGTTTGTCGGAGTCGCATAAATTGCTGTACTGACTAGTACACCGTATAGATTATACACCGCAATTTTCTTTACCTGAGCATCGGTGGTTAAATTAACCACAGTAATAGCTGGGTTAGGATACATTGTGAAATGATGATATCCACCCTTATTGCCTTTCACATATCTGTCTTCATATTTGTCATCGCACTTGTGTTTTTTATTATGTTTGTCACAACGACACTCTTCCTCTTCTTCCTCTGTAGGACTTGTTGGATCCGTTGGAGGTGTCGGATCTGCGGCTTCAACAGGGGCATAATCAAATTCTCTAACAATACTTAACGCTCCAGAACCTGTGAAGCTACCTGTATAAGCTTTAAAACCATCTTCATTATTTACAGCTGTTAATGCTCCGTTATATTGCATATTATTTGGATCTTCAATTGCATCATCAATGACATTTGAATTCACTTTCATCGGAATCATCACCGTATTTTGATCAAAAGCCTTCATTTCTTCTGTTGTAAAATACAACGTAAGGTCGTAGGATGCGTTTTGATTTTCAGTCGAAATACTATATGCTTTTGATGGTCTAGCAGTATTGATATTTGAAAATATCTCGAAGCTTGTACCCTGATCAATAACAGAAAGTGTAACACAACCTAAATCTTCTGATGCATTTTCTATCTTACCGATAAGAGCCTTATCAGAATTACTTAAAAAATATGTAGTAGTCCCAACATGCACTTTGGTAGTTGCAGTCTCATTTTTCTCTGTCTCGATTCCGGCTGGTATCGCAGTAATTTTTACATTATCTATTGCAAAGCTGAATGCAGTTCCAGCATTCGTATCATTAAACCATCTCCAAGCCAACATAAAGGACTTACCGTCCAATTCATTGATGACTGCAGCGTACTGTCCTTGTTCAGTGATAACCCCTACTGGTCCGGATCCATAAAATTGTTGCATTGTAATAAAGTTAGAGCCATCAAGAGAATACATGAATTCTCCATAGTCAAAAATTGTTCCTTCAATCGCATCAGTCTCTCCTCCCGCTTCCCAATCAAATGACACTGTAACATCTGCTGCTGCTCCAGCATTAATCATTGTTGATTTTAAAACAATATTTGAAGTTGAATTGGTATCATAAACCGGTAATTCAGAAATTCCATCACTAATATATGCTCTTCCTTCAGCTGAAGCCATACCGTCTACCCTCCAAACATTGTTTCCATCAGACAAAGATATCACAGACCATCCAACAGGAATATAGCCATTTGAGAAATTTTCTTCTAACAAACTGAAAGCCGTATTTCCAGTTCTCGGAGTAAAATCATCATCAGATATAAAAAACTCTTGAGAGAAAAACTCACCATTGTAATTAAAAGAAAGCACGATGGTTTCTGTATCCTCTACCTGAGCATCATCATAGACAATAAGGTTTAAGGATTCTACGGATGTTCCTGCAAATGTCATTGAGGCAGTTGAAAGGTCAAAATCAATACCCTTGGTTGCGGTACTTCCAGCAGTACTTATCGTAATAGTAGCCGATGGATCTACTTCTACCCCATTAAAATAAACAGCGTATGTATTAATATCATCACACCCATTTATAAGGTTGTTTTCTGATAAAATAGTAACATTACTCGTGTTAAAATTGATAGTATTTGGATCTCCAGTAGAATAAGATTCTCCTATATCAACAGCATACCATGCATTCGTGGTTTGTACTTCTTCATTGGACCCCGGTCCATACAATAATTGCGCAGCTAATATAGATGCTTCACGCATCTCAATAAATTTTGCATTAGGCGATAACATAGTTTCTCCCATATAGGCAATTTTCGCAGCCTTTAAAAAGCCTATGCCATTCACCATATAACTGTTTCCTTTATCCGTAACTGCATCGTCTGATGTCTGTTTATTAAATCCTGGGGAAAAAGAATTTCCGCTACCTGATACTAGTAAATAATACCATTTATTAAGTACACCACTATTAGTATGTACTCCACACTGGTCATTTGCCAATGTTGGCGTACCACATTCCGGATCGATCCAGTTATCGCCTCCGTAGGCGTCCGGATCTCCTGAAGCTTTTGGATCATCCATCCATCGCAACGCTCTCGAATTCTCTGTACCAGGTCCTATCCCCCCGTCACGTTCGTCTATTTGCTCCCCGATTCCCCAAGGATCATATTCCAAAGAATTATCAATTTGTGCTAACACATACGCTTCTACTGATGCACCCCAGATATCAGAGAACCCTTCGTTCATGGCTCCAGACTCTCTTTGATACACAAGGTCAGCTGTAAATTCACAAACTCCATGACCGATTTCATGAGCACAAACATCCATAGAAGTTAAAGGCGCAAACGATCCATTTGGATATTGTCCTCCTTGATAGCTTCCATCACCATACGTCATAGCAGTACCATTCCAGAAAGCATTGTCATAGGCATCTCCATAATGCACATAGTTCGTAATCTTAGACCCCAAATTATCATAACTGGATCTGTCATGGACATTTTTCCAATAATCCAATACTACTTCGGCACCCCAATGTGCATCTAAAGCAACATCATCATTATGTGCTTCATTATGACCAATCGACGGCACACCATTTACTGGAATAGCCGGACCATATACCAACGAAAAATCATCTTTTCTATGTTCCGATGCGGTCCAGTTATTATCTGACATTTCAGGATTCAGGACATCCCCGTCACCATCTACAACTGGAACTGCGAAACCCGAAATTGGAGCGTTAATAGGAAGACCACCAAACCCTTCGTAAGAAAGGGTTTCGTTCTCAACACCAGAAGGTGTCATACCTTTTAAAACCCAGTTTCCATTTTCATCTTGAGAGGTATCAAAATTTCTTCTTCCTGCATATCTGGTATCACCAGTGGCAGCAGCATATGGTTGCGGTCCATAAACAACCGCAGCTGTGGTCTTTATTTCTTTTGCGATATCTTCTTTAGTATGGTTTGCATCTACATGTTTAATAATGGCATCCAATAATAAAACCTGCCCTGATGCAGCATCCACATAGATATCGGCTCGGGATAATGGTTCAGCAGCATAGATATTAAATTTATATGCTAATGTTAGATCTACCACACTGGTCAAATAGTTGTCCACAAAAACCAGTTCTCCTTGTGGATACAGCTCATTATAAGCAGCAGTTATTTCTTCAGAATTTCCAAGAGTTTTAAGATAATCCCATGCATAGGTGGTAGCGCCAACATGATCCAATGCCTTTTGTAATGCTACGCTTTCATTCAAGGCCGGTGTAGAGGTAAGTGTCGAAGGTAATGCATAGTATTCTGCGCTAAAACCTAACACTGTACTATTTTTGGACATTGCTTTAAAAACACCGTGTTCAACCTTGATTCCGTTAGTATATTGTTGAAATTTATCGATTTGTATACCATTGACGACAGTAGTTGCTTCGTTTACGAATTGTGTTTCCTGTCCTACACCTAAAGCAGATCTAAAAAACTCTGGAACCTCAGGTAATGACAAAGTAGTACCAGAGTTTTTCATTTTGATAAGTGATGGTGTTCCCCGATTGGGTTCCATAATAAAGTCTGAGACTCTCACGTCTTTTGATAAATTCGCCGAGATATCCTGAGAGATCTGAGCGTTTGATAAAAATAATCCTTGAAAGCATAGCGTGACTCCAAAAATTATTCTCTTTGGTAATGATGTAATCATTTTGCGTTTTGATTTTAAAAAATTAATACTAGGGTATAAATAAAACCTTATAGAATTCACATGGAATTCTGCTGCAAAATGGGGATGCTACGTAACTTAAACATGTGAAATGTCTTTTACCCTACCACTATCCTTAGTTAAATTAGCAACTTTTTAAGGAAAAAAGTAGATATTTTGTAAAAAGAGTCAGGAAAAAAATAAGAAAAATGCCCACCATATCAACTGATATATTGATCTAGACTACTACTCTTAAATGTTTGCGTACCTATTTAAACACGACTTCGATTTATACTCCGTCGGGTATGCAATTGTTTTGTGATAATGATAAAAGTCTACCAAATTAAGGTAGCTGTTTTCTAAAAGTGTGTCATTAAAGTCTAAGCATTTAGTAAACTTCTGATATTGGTTACCTAAGAAGAGGTCTATAGAATCCCATGCTTAAAAATAATAATCTTTTACTGGTAAAAGCATTACGATGATAATAATATGGAAAGACTAAGCGCTAGATAAAGTTAAAAAATAGCTAAATATGATGTTACTAGCCTTTTATTTCAGATAAAAAGGTAGATTAATTTGTAAAGATAAAATAATCAAAATAAAGACCACCCCTATGAAAGCTATAGGATTTAAAACCTCCCTCCCGATTACTGAAAAAGAAAGTTTTATCGCTTTTGAAACTGATAAACCATCAGCTTCAGGCTATGATCTCCTGATTAAAATTGCAGCTGTTTCTGTGAATCCGGTGGATTTTAAAATCCGACAAAATGCTGCAAAGGACACTGCATTGGATACTCCTAAAATAATTGGCTGGGATGCCGTAGGAACAGTAGAAGCCGTAGGTGATAAAACTTCCAGATTCAAAGTCGGGGATCAGGTGTATTATGCAGGAGATCTTACACGTAGCGGAAGTAATGCCGAATATCAATTGGTTGATGAACGTATCGTAGGTAAAAAACCACAAAAATTGTCGAATGCTGAATCGGCAGCCATCCCGCTCACCGGACTTACGGCATGGGAATCCCTTTTTGACCGAATCAAAGTAAACCCCGACACTGACCGTGGAAAATCTGTATTAATTCTTGCCGGAGCGGGTGGCGTAGGTTCTATTGCCATACAAATAGCAAAAAAGATTGCAGGACTTACCGTGATAGCAACCGCATCAAGGAGCGAAACCCAAGATTGGTGTAAAAAATTGGGAGCTGATTTTGTGGTAAATCATTATCATCTAAAAGATGAACTAAACAAAATTGGTCATAGAGAAGTAGATTATATTTTGGATTTTGTGGATATGAATGCGTATTGGGAAACTATGATCGATACTATCAAACCGCAAGGTCACATCGTATCCATTACGGGGAGTAGCGATCCTGTGGACCTCTCACTTCTTAAAAATAAAAGCGTTACCTTTTCTTTTGAATTTATGTATACTCGATCGATGTTCACTACCGATGATATGGAGCGGCAACATGAGATTTTGAATAGAATAGCAGATTTATTAGATGATAACACTTTACTAACAACTTTAAACAAAACAATGCAAGGTCTAACGGTGGAAAATCTAAAAGAGGCACATGCTTTACAAGAATCCGGTAAAGCAATAGGTAAAACCGTAATTGAATTTTAAGTTAAAGGTTTTTTTATACAGTTAATTTAGTCGGGATGACAGGATTATTTTAATCATGATACTGCACTTCATCAAATTTTATTATAAATTATTTGATGATGAGTTTTTTGCAATTTTTTAGAATAGATATTCAGTGGACATAAAATTAGAATCCTCGGACTCAACTAACTTTTTTAAAATTGACGTGTTTATCTCATTATCTTTAGAAGCCACAAATGTTCTTATGGAAAATGTTCTTAGCGCATCAAATACACTTAATGTAGCAACGGCTGAATTTTTTCTTCCAGTAAACGGATAAACATCTGGTCCACGTTGACAAGCGCTATTCAAATTTATCCTGCAAACCAAGTTTGCTAAAATATCTACTAACGGACCTATTGATTTGGTATCTTTTCCAAAAATACTTACTTGCTGTCCATAATTGGATTCGGCAATATCATTTAAAGGTTCATTAATATTAGAAAAAGAAACAATAGGAACTACGGGGCCGAATTGTTCTTCATGAAACACTTTCATCAATTTGCTTACCGGGAATAATACTGCTGGGTAACAATAATTTGATGTCATTTCTCCTCCTCTGGCATTAAGAATTTTCGCACCATTTTGCAAAGCATCATCAACTAAGTCTCTAATATATTCAGGTTTATTAGGTTCTGGAAGGGGAGTTAAAAATACATTTTCTTCCCAAGGCATACCGTACTTTAACTCATCAACAGCTTTTGCAAAGCGTTTGTTAAATTCGTCTACAATACCATCGTGTACATACAAAATTTTAAGTGCCGTACATCGTTGTCCATTATAAGATAAAGATCCGCTAATACATTCTTTTACAGCAATGTCTAAATCGGCATCCGGCAATATTATAGCCGGGTTTTTTGCTTCCAAGCCCAGCGCCAATCTTAATTTATTTTTATTGGGGTGCTGGTCTTGAAGGGCTACAGCAGAACTGCTATGGCCAATGAGTGCCAATACATCTATTTTTCCCGTTCGCATAATTGGAGATGCAATCGTTCTTCCTCGTCCAAAGACTATGTTAACCACTCCTGGCGGAAAACTTTCTTGAAAGGCCTTAAGTAGTGGGGTAATTAGCAAGACACCTAGTTTTGCCGGTTTAAAAACAGTCGTGTTACCCATTAAAATAGCGGGAATTAATAAACAAAATGTTTCGTTTAAAGGATAATTGTAGGGGCCTAGGCATAAAACTACACCAAGAGGGCTTCTTCTTATATGGGCGTGAATTCCGGACTCTTTTTCAAAACGCGCACTTTTTCTATCTAACTTTTTATATGCTTCAATAGTATCTGTAATGTAAGTGATAGTTTTATCGAACTCTTTGTAAGAATCTATACGTGTTTTTCCGATTTCCCACATCAAAAGTTTAGAAACCAATTCTCGTTCTAATCTCATTTTTTCCACAAAATTTTCAAGACATTTTATACGCTCCTTGACGGGTAAAGTGGGCCATAGTCCCTGTCCGCGGTTAAAAGCTTTTTCTGCGGCGTATGAAGCTTCTAAAGCTGTCTCTTCTCCCATATCTGGAACGGATCCTAGCAGTGTTGGCTTCATTACATTTTCTTTATTTGGACTCTGTATGCTCGAAAATACTTTTGTAGTTGATCCTTTCCATTCTTTAATTTCTCCATCAATAAGATATGATGTATTAAAAATTGGATCTATTTTAATACCATCTGGAATTATCTGCTGAATATTTGACATTTTAAAAGTTTTTATATTCGATATATTAGTTTGAAGCTATACAATAGCTTTTGGATAAGCTTTCTCTTGAATGTAAATTATAATTCCTTGAATTCATCATCATAAATTGCTTGAATGTTTGGGGAACTATTGGATATAGTGCTACTGTTTAAACAGAAAATCCTACGAAAAATGACAATTCTTTTAGATCAAGGTATTATAGAACTCATTTTTTAAGATCTGAAATGATCTGTAACGATGTTTTGGTTAGTTCCTCAATACGAGTGAAATCGTACATACCTTTTGAATCTTTTACCACGAGTTTTGAACCCATACCAACACAAGTAACTCCTGCTTTAAACCAACTTTCCAAATTTTCCTTCGTAGGAGAAACTCCTCCGGTTGGCATAATACTAGTCCATTGGGAAGGTCCCTTTATAGCTTTAACGAAGTCCGGGCCATAGATCCCACCGGGGAAAAGCTTTACGATTTCGCAACCTAACTCCTCGGCTTTCACAATTTCAGTTAAAGAACCACACCCGGGTGACCAAAGCACTTTCCTACGATTACATACAACGGCAACATCTTCTCTTAAAACTGGAGTCACAATAAAATTGGCTCCTAATCCCATGTATCTTGATGCAGATGCTCCATCGGTTACAGAGCCAACTCCTAAAACCATTCCAGGTAATTTTGATAGTGCATATTTATTTAGTTCACTAAAAACGTCTTCGGCAAAATCGCCTCTTGCAGTGAACTCTGTTAATCTTGCTCCACCACTATATAGAGCATCCAATATTTTTTTGCATGTTGAAATGTCGCTATCATAAAACAATGGTACTAAACCTGTTTTATTCATGATATTTGCAACTTCAATTCTTAAGTATTGTGCCATTGTAGTGTAATTTATCTTGAGACTTTACCAGATGAATCTCCATTTAATAATTTTTCAATTTCAGCGAGTGTAATTAAATTGTAATCACCAGATATAGTATGTTTTAAACAACAGGCAGCAACGGCGATATTTAAAGCCCTTTGTTTGTTGTTGTTATCATTTAATAATCCGTAAATTAATCCGCCCATAAATGCGTCACCACTACCCACTCTATCAACTACAGGAGTTACTTCCTTTATATCTGCGTTATATATAGTTTTGCCATCATATAAAATACCTCCAATTCGTTGATGAGAAGCACTAACAGAATATCTTAATGTTGTGGCCACAGTTTGTAAATTAGGACATAATTTAAATAATTGATCATATAAACCTGGTAATGATTTTTCGTTTTGATAGTTAGGGTTTACTTTATCTTTCCCTAACATAAATAATGCAGTGTCAATATCTCCTAAAATAAGGTTAGTATATTTTAAAAGTTCAGGCATCACTTGGCTTGGTTCTTTACCGTATTGCCATAACTTAGATCTATAATTTAAATCTGAAGAAATTGTAACCCCTAATTTATGTGCAACCTTTACTGCTTCTAGACATACTTCGGCAGCAGATTTTGAAATGGCAGGAGTAATACCACTCCAATGAAACCATGTTGCATCTTTTAAAATAGACTCCCATTTTATTGAGCCTTTTAAGATTGTTGCCATAGAGCTATTTGCTCTATCATATACAACATTGCTACCACGAGTACCGGCACCTGTTTCCAGATAATAAATACCTAGTCTATCTCCGCCATATACAACGTTTTTGGACTCTACATTTAACTTACGCATCTCCTTTAGTGCACAGGCTCCGATTTCATTATTAGGTAATCTAGTAATAAACTCGACAGGCACTCCATAATTTGCCAAAGATACAGCCACATTAAATTCTCCGCCACCATAAGAAGCTGCAAATGTTTTTGCTTGAGAAAATCTTAAATGACGCTCTGTGGAGAGTCTTAACATGATTTCTCCAAATGTGACAACTTTATTCATAGTTTATTCTTCTGTACTATTGTATTTTTGAAAACTAAAAGGAATTATTATTTAATGTCTCTTCCTCACTTAACTTAAGTTTAGAAAATCATAATTTAAAATACAATTGCTTTACAGTTTATTACTGTCTTAAATTCCTAGAGCTTGTCCCCCGCCCACTTGAATAGTTTCAGCAGTTATGAAAGCTGCATCCTTACTGGCTAAGAATGCAACTACAGAAGCTACATCTTCTGGTTTCCCTAGACGACCCAACATAATATTATTTGCCCAAGATGCAAAAACTTCTGGCTTTGTGGCTTTAATTTGGGCGTGAAACGGGGTATCTATTGTACCCGGAGATACTGCATTTACTCTAATACCATATTCAGCAAGATCTTTTGCTAATGCTCTAGTTATTGCATGAACGCCCGCTTTAGAGGTTCCATATATTCCTGCTCCGGGACCTCCCGCGGTCCATCCAGCATTTGATGTATAATTAATAATAGAAGGATGTTCTCCTTTTTTAAGGAATGGTATTGCTGCTCTTGAAGCAAAAAATACAGAATCGAGGTTAAGAGCCATTACATTTCTGTAAAATTCAGTGGTCATTTCTTCAAATCTAGATCTTCCTCCTAACCCTCCTGCGTTATTAACAAGAAGATCAATTTTACTATACTTTTGCCCAATTGCGGTTATGTTAGATGTTACAGCTTCTTCGTTCGTAACGTCGAACCCGTAATATTCAGCAGTGATTCCTTCAGCAGCAAGTTCTTTCACTCTTTTAGCTCCAGCTTCATTATTGATCCCGTTTATTAGTACCGTATAACCATCATTGCCTAATCTTTTTGCTACTGCAAAACCTATTCCTCCTGTTGCTCCGGTTATTACAGCAACTTTTTCTTTTACATTACTCATATTTCTTAAATTTATTTTTTTTGTTTTACTTGTTTTCAACTGGTTCTATCTTTTTAATCAGTATAAATATTGATATTAGGGCCATTGGGGCTAAAATGGCAATTACTATAAACGCAGGCGTATAGGATACAGAGGCAATAGTTGGTATTAGCGAGTTCATTATGATTACCGAAACTGCAGCAACACTTCCTGCCAATCCCGCTAAGGTACCAACCGATGGTCCTTTTAATAAATCACTCGAGATGGTTTGTATATTTCCTATTGCGAATTGAAACCCGAAAAGAACGACAGCGACTATATATATAAATGTCATCGGATTATTTTCTGTTATCAGGAAAATAATACCTAGTAATCCTAAAAATATCAATGAACAACCAATGGCAATTGTAATCTTTCTGGCTGCATCGACTGATTTTTTCTCCATTAACTTTCCTGAATACCAGCCCCCTATTATACTCCCTGCCATACCTCCTAAATATGATATCCATATAGTAGAACCAATTTCTTCGATACTAAATCCAAATTTTGAGTTCAAATAAAGAGGCATCCATCCAACAAATAGCCACCAGATAGGTTCAATAAAAAATCTAGAGGCTAGTACTCCCCATGACTCTTTATAACTTAAAATTTTCCCTATAGTTAATCCTTTTTCTTTTTTTGAATCACAAGCCTCTTTTTCAATTCGACTGTTCAAAATAACATTTCTCTCTTTTTCTGTAATCCAAGGATGTGTTTCTGGCGTCGTCTTGTTTATAAATAACCAAGGAATTACCCAAAGTAAACCAACAGCTCCAATAATTATAAAAGTTGTTCTCCAACCAAAATGTCCATATAGATATGCAATTAGGATGGGTGCAATAACACTACCGAGTGAAGCGCCAGCATTGAAAATTCCTTGCGCTATGGCGCGTTGTTTGACTGGAAACCACTCTCCATTACTTTTAACTGCTCCAGGCCAGTTTCCAGCTTCTCCCAAACCTAAGAGCGCTCTAAATAGCGTTAGAGAGAATAATCCTCGAGCAAATGCATGAAATATAGATGCAACAGACCAAACAATAATAGATACCGTAAAGCCCATTCTCGTTCCAATAATATCATATAATTTTCCTGATAAAAATTTTCCTAAAGCATAGGTAATCATAAAAACATTCAACATAATCGCATAGTCCGATTCGTCCATCCGTAGGTCTTTCCCCATCTCTGGCCACATAACTCCAAAAGCTGTTCTATCGACGTAATTTATAACAGTAGCTAAACAAATTAATGTTATAATCCACCACCTAAGTCCTTTTATCTTCATGTTTTTATTGTTCAATAATCTGTCATATTTTTAAAATATGGCAGCTAATTATTATTTCATTCTACTTATGTAGTTGAATAACTTACAATCCTAAATACGCAGGTAATTTGAATCTCGTGTAGAATAAATAATTCTTAAACGTAAATACTACCTCCCTCCAATAATTTTAATCTTTGTTAAATACAAGCGTGCAACAATGCATCTAACATTACAATTCTACATTGTAACAATATTTATAAAGTTCATTAAAATGTTTTTTCATTCTTTTTTTAGCTAATTGAGGATCTTGATCCTTAATAGCCTCATAAATAAGTCGGTGTTCTTCGATTCCCGAATAAGCCGAGGCCTTATCACAAACATGATACTTTCCAAAATTCGTGATTATCTCGGGAGTTATTATTAACATAAACGTATTCATTGTACTATTACGGCTTGCTCTTGCAATGGCTAAATGGAAGAGGAGATCTTCTTGCACCGCGTCTTCCCCGTTTTCAACTTTAGCAGCATAGGCTTCCAAGCAATCTTTCATAATCACAAGATCTTCTTCTGTTCTTCTTAGCGCTGCTAATCTTGAAGTTTTCAGCTCTAAAAGAATTCTTGTTTCAACAAGGGATTTAAAATCAGGATCTTCAAGACTTAAGATGTCATCTATCATACCATTCATTGCAACCACCCCAATATTTGCTACAAAAGTGCCGCTTTGTGGGATTGACTTAAGTAATCCATAAAACTCCAATTTCTGAATAGCTTCACGAATGGTGCTTCTAGGAACTTCAAATTTCTCAGAAAGCATTCGTTCGGAAGGTAGTTTATCTCCCGGCTCCAAATTTTTATGATTGATCAGTTTTCTAATCTTATCAATCACCTTTTCCTGAACGGAATAGTTTTCCATTAAATTAAGAATTTCAACCTTCATACATTTTTATTTTCATAAATTGGTTAACCAAAATATTTTTTCTTAAAGTTATATAAATCTCTTTTAACACCACGATTAACTATTCATTTTTTATTATTCAGATAAGTTTTATCGGCTCTCAACTATGACTAATAAAAATTTTAATGAATTTGATATAGCTAATCCAATATCCTTTAATGAGACCCCTTTCAATTATTGTTCTTTAATTAAATCCAACTGCTCTTGAATAAATTAGTAGCCAGGATTTTGAGTGATAACTCCTTCACTCACAAGAACTTCTGAAATTGGAATTGGGAACACATAATAATTAGGGTCAATCGTTTGGCCCATTTCAGCGTCAACGGTTCCTGTTCTAACCAAATCAAACCATCTTTGTCCTTCAAAGGCAAACTCTAATCTTCTTTCATCTTGAATGGCTTGTCTAACCAACGCCTCCGTATTAAGTACCGTATGATCCAGAGGAGCTAATCCAGCTCTGGTTCGAATAGGATCCAAAAGATTAAGTACATCTTCTGGAGAAGAACCATTCTCATTTAATGTTTCTGCATATAACATAATAACATCTGCTAATCTTATTTCTATCCAGTCATGATCTGGCCCTCCCGATTGAGTATACTTTGGCGATCTTAAAGCTATCTCATCTATATTTACCGCTCTTCTTAAATCTCCAGGACTTGCATCAAAAGCAGCAATTAAATCTGTATCTAACGGAGTAGGCGATTTTGTGTCTTGACCTAAATACCATTCCCAAAACTCTGAAAAACCATATTCATCTATCACAGAACTAGATATTTGAGTTGCGAATATTACTTCTGAATTTTCAATGTTTTCTACCTTAAAAATGTCAGCATAATTTGTTTCTAAACTAATCCCAGCTACGGTGGCTGCATTAAAAAAAGCTTTGAATTGTGCTTCTGCACTAGTAAAATTACCCATATGTACATATGTTTTACCTAATAAGGCTTGCGCAGCGAGTTTTGAAGCTTTACCATTTGCATTCGTGTTATTCAAAACACTTATTGCAGCTTGTAAATCCGGAATGATCACGCTGTTGTAAACATTATCAACCGGTTGTCTTGTTAAATCGAAAGTAGGGATATCGCCTATATCTGGTGATGTTAGAATTACAGTTACATCACCAAAAGCTTGCACTAGTTTAAAATAGGACAAAGCTCTTAAAAATTTAGCCTCCCCTATTTGAGCAGTATCTTCTGAATTTTCAATTACATTGTTCGAGCTTAATATTGATTTGTATAAAGCTGTGTACAAAGGTCCAAAAAATTGATCTTCCATTGCTGTTAAACCAGGACCGTAGACATCAAATTCGGTATATGGAGATTCGAACATAAAAGCATTGTCTGCTCTAAAGTCGCCCATCACTGCTATTGGAGTAACAGCACCAAGCTGATAATAATATGCCGCATTCAAAACTCCCTCAAAATCGGTCAAAGAATCTGAACTAGCAATATTTGGTGGAAATTCATCCAAATCAGTACTACATGAGATTGTTAATAATACTGCTCCTAAAAATAATATATATACTTTTTTCATTATTTCTTTCATTAAAAATTAACATTAAAACCGAACGTAAAGCTTCTGACAATTGGACTGGCACCTATTTGAACGCCATAAGTAGTTGGCCCTAAGTAATTATTTTGTGTAGTATTCACACCCTCCGGATTAAACGAAGTATAATCATCCCCCCACACATACAACAAATTTGTCGATGCCACATATACTCTTGCCGAACTTATACCAATTTTACTTATCAATTCTGGCTTAAGGGTATACCCGAAAGTCAAATTTCTCAACGCTAAATAAGAAGCGTCTTGTATTTGCGCATCTAGTTGATTATTTGAATCTAAATAGTATTCTCCATTATGATCGGCAATACCATCATTATTAGCATCAAAACTACCCCGTACTCTTCCTCCAAATTCTGAATTATAGTAAATCGGGTCGACATTCCAAACATCCCCTCCCTGGGCTCCTTGAATTTGGAAAGACATATCAAAAGCTTTATAGCTAATTGAGCTATTGAAACCATAATAAAAATCCGGGGTATTTTGTCCTATTTTGACTAAATCTCCACCCTCTTCAACTGTTTTTGTCTTATCAATTACACCATCACCATTTTGATCTACCACATAAAACGCTGAACTATTAACGTCGATAGCTCGCGTGGGATCTTCTATAAATCTATCTTCAACTTGTCCAATGGTTTCTAATCCCCACATTTCACCAATTTCTCCACCTACATGATTTCTAAATACGGGACCTCTACCACTTTGACCATAAATTGATTGAGGTAGTTCTTCCAGCCCCCCTAGATCTGTAATTTCTGTTTTCACCGTTGATAGGTTACCTCCAAAATCCCAATTGAAATCTTCTTTTCGAATAATGCCTGCTGTTAGTTCAATCTCCAAACCAGAACTTCTCACATCACCAGCATTGACTCTTATCGAAGGGGTACCGAAAACTTCAGATACACTTAGATTAATTAATATATCTTCAATATCAGATGTGTAATAATCTGCACTTAATCTTAATCTGTTATTTATAAAACCTAAATCAATTCCGTAGTTAGTCTCCGTATTAGTTTGCCAGGTTAGATTCGAATTGGCTATATCATCAGGAATTAAAAATCCAGTCCCTAATACTGTTGGTTGAGAGTTTAAAAGACTTAATGAATTGTAAGCCCCCAGATCTGAAGTAGACCCTAAAGAGCCGGTACTAAACCTTGGTTTCAATAAACTCAAGAATTCAAAGTTGTAAAAAGATTCGTTATGCACATTCCATCCTAAGGAAATCGCCGGGAATGTTGCGTATCTTTCGTTAGCCCCGAAACGAGAATCACCATCTCTTCTTATTGATGCCGATATCAAATAACGATCGTCAAAGGCATAGTTAACTCTTCCAAAAATGCTCCATCTTGAAATAGTTTCGTCTCTTTCTCTTACTATAATATCCTCAGGTTCTAGGAGATTATAATTTACAATATCACTAAAGGGCACGTTTGAACCCGTTGTAGAAGTACCTCTAAAATAGATCTTTTGAAATTCAATTCCAGCTACTGCAGATATGTCATGACTTCCTATTTCTTTCGCATAATTCAAAGTAGTTTCACTTAGCGTTGAGGTTTGTTTTACATTAGTTTCATCCAAGGCAGTTTGATTAGAGCGTGCCCTGGAATCAAACTCAAGTCCTCTCCAGAAATAGTCTTTGGTATCTCTGATATCTGCTCCTAGAACAGCTTTTAATTTTAACCCTTCCATAAGGTTATATTGTAAAAAAGTAGATACGTTTGCAAAGTACGTTTTTTGATATCGGTCTGTGTTGTCAAGCTTCGTTGCAGGGCCTGCATCTCCAGATCCTCCGATACCATTACCACTTCTTCCATAATGCCAATCTTGGGCCGTATCACCAGGCTGTAATGTATAGATACTCTGATTAAATGGGGCATCAGGACCTGCTCGATAGCCATTATCAAATGGATCAAGTCCCAAAATCTGTGCTTGTTGATCTAATTGTTGTACGAACGCAATAGAGGCTTCTGTATGATAAATAGGGCTGATATTATACGCTCTTAAAAGATCTCTCTGATCATGACCTACAATATCTCTATCGGCTGCAAATCCATTGAAACTCAATCCTGTTTTAAACTTGTCTCCCAATTTTGCATCGACATTTATACGCGCATTAAGTCTTTCGTAACCTTCAGTTCTTACAATACCATCGGTATTTTGATAACCAATTGAAGCAAAATAATTTGAATTTTCAGTACCACCGCTATAGCTGAAGTCATGATTAGTAGTATAACCGCTTACATAAAGCCAATCTTCTACAGCCTGTACATCGGGTGAGTTTTTGTAGGCATTTATTTTGTAATTTAAAAAATCCGGATCCAATTCAGAAACATCATACTTGCCACTGGTTATGCCAGTTTCTAATGTGTTTGCCCATTCTCCGGCTGTCATATTTATTCTATCACCCTTATATTTATTTGATATACTAGCGTAAGCATTGTAACTAAAACTTGGTTTGCCTTCTTTTCCTTTTTTGGTTGTAATTAAAATAACTCCGTTAGCTCCTCTGGAACCATAAATAGCAGCTGAAGCAGCATCTTTTAATACCTCCACGCTTTGGATATCATTTGGGTTAACCGTTGCTAAACTTCCTGAAATTGGATATCCATCAACAACAATTAGTGGATTTGAATTGCCATTAATAGAAGAAGCAGCTCTGATTTGGATTTTAGGATCTGCTCCCGGTGACCCATTCTGATTCTGAATCAGTACCCCCGCTAATTTACCTGCTAACGCTTCATCCACACGAGTCGTTTGAATTGCTGCCACATCATCTCCTCCTACTTTAGCAATCGCACCTGTTACGTGACTTTTCTTCTGTGTACCATAACCAACCACCATCACCTCATCTAAAGTATTAGCATCTTCGGCTAATGCAATCGTGAGATTATTTTGATTTGTAATGGTTATATTTTGAGTAACAAATCCTAGATAAGAAAATTGTAGTATATCGCCACGTTTTACCTCGAGTTGAAAATTTCCATTAAAATCTGTGGATGTACCTTTAGAGGTACCTTGAATAAGAACGTTAGCGCCAGGGATCCCAAGTTGGTCGGTGGCGGAAACCACAGTACCTGTTAGGGTATAGTTGTCTTGTGCTATAATTACAATGCAACTAAAAAGCATTATGATTAAAGTTAGCTTCGTTTTTAAATTCATAATTGAGTTTTTAAGTTTTTTGATTTGTAATCGATAGGAACTTAAAAAGACTGTTTGTCGAAAAATAATAAACTAATTAGTATTTTTGCGACTCATGTTTTAGTTAGCTACTACGTGAATTATTACTTCCCTCCAAAGAAGTAGTTGTTAAAAGGATGGGCGTGCACCTGTCCTTTTTTTATGGGGTTCTATTTGGTAAACCAAACTGGTAAACCAATTTGGTTTACCAAATATATTAAATTTCTGATAACTAGCAAGAACTTAACGAGTTAAATTTATTTTATTCCATAAAATCTTCTCTAATCGGACTAAAAACGTCAATAAGTACGCCTGCTTTGATACATATAGCACCATGCATTACATGGGGTGGAATGTAGAATGAATCTCCACCTTTAACGATTTTTGTCACATCGCCAATAGTTAACTTATATTCGCCACTTTCCACATAAGTAACTTGAGAATGATGGTGTTCATGCATAACTCCAATTGCACCTACTTGAAAGTCGACCTTAACCAGCATAATTTTATCGTCGTAACCCATAATCTTACGTTTCAGTCCTTCTCCCACTATCTCCCATTCAATTTCGTCTCCAAATATAAATTCCTTACTTGGTCCAAATGATTTCATAATATATTCTGTTTTTGAGATTAGTTATAAAGTATATTCTTACTTGCTTTTCCTAAGTTTATTGTGTGGTACCCCGGGACCGATGGTAGCCTCTCTAAACCATACTTCAGTATAACAGCCATTTTCATATTGCTTGGCAATATCACCTCCATAAGTTTCGGCGCCTGCACACCAGACCATATTTGTTTCCGGGGCCTTTCCATTAGTCTGATTATAGGCTCCTTGTTTGAAGTAATTTAACTCCCCGCTGTATGCCGTGGGACGTTCGCTTCCATCTTGTCCTATTGGCACAAATAATTTCTTGACTTGATTTGGAATGTCGGATTGCTTTACATATTGGGATGTAATCAGATTTTTAGTAAACGTTTTTGTTTTATGGTTTTCACTTTTAAATGTGAGGTACATAATACCATTATATACATTTACTTCATAACTAAACTCTTCACCTAATGCAATCCCATCCTTGGGTTCTGCAGGATAGTCATTTTTGCTTTTTCCAATGACAGACATATCATGCCCCCATACCGCAGTTGAATAATCCCACCTACGGGAATTATCATCGCCTGCTGTATTGATTTCATAATTCCAAAAGACAGAGCCTTTATCGTGTCCCGGGAATTTCTTGTAAAAGATTTTTAGAGGTTCGTTTTCGTGACCTTCGCCACTATGGATCTGCCCAACCACAACGGCGTAAGAGGCAGCAACTCTGGCATCGCCAGAGATGGAAACTTGCATAACCTTGCAGGTGCCAGTTAACTTACCTCCCTCTTCTGGTGTCCAGTTTCTTTTTTCTTGTAACTCTGTTCTCGTATTACTGGAGTTGGGTGAAGTGACACCGGAATTTGGCGTTTTATATACCACCCAACGCCGGGTGCCATCGATTACGCTGTAGAAATAGTCCTTGTGCTCAAACTCAGTAAGATCTTCTACCGTTGTTCCATTCCCCATCAATATTTTAAATTTATCCATATGTGGAATTACCTCATTGGGATAAACCGTTTTTTGGGCCAATCCATCATTTGCCTCAAAATATCCTGAATTGGATATGGCTTCATTACTGATCTCGATACTTGCTGATTTAAACCAAACTTCGGCATAATTACCATCTGCATATTGTTCTTTAAGATCACCACGGTGGATTTCGGCACCAGAACACCAAACTTTGTTTATTTTAGGGTCTTTACCATTAGTTTGGTTGTAACAGCCCATTTTAAAAAAGAGACCTTCTTTAGCATAAGCACTTGCTCGCTCCACCCCATCTTGGTCTATTGGTACAAATAATTGTTTGACTTGTTCTGGAATATTTTTGCGTTGAACATATTCAGAAGAAACGAGATTTTTAGTAAAAATTTTAGTTTCATGACCTTCACTAGTAAAGGCTAGATGCATGATACCGTCTTTAATTTCTACTTCATAGCTAAATTCTTCTCCTATGGCAATTCCATTTTTTGGTTCTGGCGGATATGTACTCTCTTCACTACCGACTACTGAAAAATCATAGCCCCAAACGGGATAGGAATAATCCCACCTTTTGGAATTATCTTCTCCCTCAGTATTGATTTCATAATTCCAAAAGACTGAACCTTTAGTATGACCGGGAAATTTTTTGTAAAATATTTTAAGAGGCTCATTCTCATGACCATCTGCACTATGGATCTGTCCAACAACCACCGAGTACGTTGCCGCCACGCGGGCATCCCCTGTGCTTGACACATTCATCACCTTAAGAGTAGCACTCATTTTGGCATCGGTTGTGGGCAACCATTTTCTTAGTTGCGCCAGTTCTGTCCGTGTGTTATTTGAAGTCCCATGGGTGTTCCCTGCGTTGGGACTTTTAAATACTACCCAGTCTTCGGTACCATCATTTGTGGTATAAAAGAAATTCTCGTTCTCATAGTTTGTTGCAGGACCTACGTTAGTTCCATCACCCAAGATTAAATTCCAATGTTGAAAAAATGGTATAACCTCATTTGCATTGGTACGTATTGCTGCTTCCTCTGAACTGTTCACCGAAGTCTGCTTCCTGTTTTTCACGCAGCCTGAAAAAAGTAATAAAGCAATTGTGGCAAAAAGATAGAAGGTAGAAACATAGCTAGATTTTCTTGAACGCATAATTAATTATATAAAATTGGTTTACCAGATTGGTTTACCAAATATAGATTATATTTTTTAACTTGCAATAAAATCGTGATTTTTTAACAACTTCTCTTTCAACAATTAAACAGTAAACCAAATTTCAATAAGGGAAGGGGCTAATGTTAGACCATCTTTTAATTCAACGAATCTAGTATGTAAACAAAACAAGAATGGAGCATTTCTGCTCCTTTCAATATAGATACAGATTAACTATGAAGCGGCAACATGAGATTTTGAATAGAATAGCAGATTTATTAGATGGTGGCACTTTACGACCAACTTTAAACAAAACAATGCAAGATCTAACGGTGGAAAATCTAAAAGAGGCACATGCTTTACAAGAATCCGGTAAGGCGATAGGTAAAACCGTGATTGAATTTTAAGTTGCAGGCCTTTTTAAAATTCTTAAATTAAAGCATTCATATCTTTCTTGATTTTTGTTATGCAAATATATCAATATACAACTCACTAAATAATAGATATCTAATTACCTAAGTTGAACACAAAATCTCATAAAAACCTTTAACTTTTAAATATGGTAAAATCAAAAGGACTTAATAGAATTCTTGAGGAGATAGATAAAAGAGGCCTATCAGCTTACAAAATCAGCCAGCATACAAACCTAACTCCAAAGGGAATACGGAAAATTAAGGATAGAGCTACAGAAAACCCAAGAATTGCCACTTTGAATGAGATCGCATCCTTTTTAGGTATAAGCACAAATACGGATCAAACTTCATCTATAACAAACAGGGATACTCTCAATGATGAAGATTTAGTTATTCTATCTTATCAGGTGAAAAAAAATTGGAATCAATTATTACGACTTGAAGATTTTAAACCCTTCTTTTTTTATCAGATTGCAAAAACACTTGATATGGAGATAGAGGATATTTTTACTGCAGCATTGAATAAAGGAAAATAAAATAGACTGACTAAAAGTCAAGCATCTATCATTATTTGCAATACAATTTTTCGTCGTTCGAACAGCTTGACAAAACAAATGTGCTAATTACTATAGCTGAAGAAGAGAATTAAAAAAATTTAATGAAACAGAAATTGTCAGAAATACTTATTAGCATTAGAATAATTTCTACAGGGTTTGCAATAAAAATAGTTTAAAAAAAAAGTATACAAACTATTTATTCTATAAATATTAAATCTTTAGAATAAATTTTCCCGTCATTAGCAAAAATTACAGTACAGCTGTAATAATTACGAGTAGTAAAAGCTTTTAAAGTCTGGGAATCAACATAATTTATAACTCTAAAAGTAGAATCATTAATTATTGTTACATGTTCTATACTTTCTCCAAAAATAGCGCTGCTCGGTATTTTTAATTTTTTTATTACTAAAGGTTGTGAATGTAATAGCGCCTTTGTTTTAGAATGTGATTTAGTATTTTTTTTATAATTATTTTCCAAAATTTCTTTTGAATTAGATTGTGTCACAATGGAAGTGACAATGATTATGATGAATAATACAATTAACATAATACATCCTGTTGCCACTCCATTACTTTGTTTGTGGTGAGTTGGTTCCATAAGAGACTTGATTAGTCTACAGCATTAGATTAAGTAATAAATCAGTGACTATAGAGAAAATTGGATAATGGAAGATTTTGAGGTTTAGAAAATGGTTGCATTCTCTTACAAGATACTAGGCCGAAACATTTGTGTTTCTTTTTCTATTTTACTTTTATTGAATCGTTTTAAAAGACCAACATCTAAAGTAATAGTTATTGAAGATAATGCTTTCATAGTATATAGTGCTTGGTAAAACGTTATAGGGGTTTTACTATTAAACATGTATTTAAAATAAATGTAAGAAAAAACTTTCTATAATTAAGCGGTGATCACAGATATTTAATACTTTAACACACTAATATTCAATTGTTTTTACACACTTCTTAATATATATACATTGTTTAGAAGCACCTAATAACTCTATTATGTTAATTTAAATCGTATGATTATGGGTGAGTTCACGATCTTAGGTAGTGTATGATATAAATAGAGAGATTAGAAAGAGAGGCTTACAGAACTATCGTAATTACAGAATGGTTTATTCGATTAATTGCTAATAAAGTTATTAGCAAGGAATCTGTACGTAGCCTTTTAATATCAGGAATTATTGTTTGGTTGTTTGGTTGTTTGGTTGTTTGGTTGTTTGGTTGTTTGGTTGTTTGGTTAAGTATTTTACTAAAATTAAGAAAATATATCCGCTCGGATATATTTTCTGAAAGCAGCTTATATCTCAAAAATTTGCAGCCTCTAATATACTATCCTCAATTTCATAAATCCCTACTGACCAAAGTGAAAAGAAATATTTTTTAAAGGATTTTTTTATGGGCTAATTCTTTAACACCTGATATGTCGTGAAATTTCCATATCGTCTATTTACCATTCAAGTCTATTTTTTATTTTTTTTGAGATTCCCTTTAATAAAATAACTATTTATGAATTTTAAATAATTTTTTAGTTAAAAAAATACAAATATATTAATTATATAACTTTTTCTCTAAATTTGTTATATTATTTTTTAACTTAAACACACAACTCATGAAAAAAAGGAGCCTATTGTCCCTCTTCGGGGTAATTTTACTAGCAGCCAGTATATTTATTTCCTGCGAAAAAGAATCTACTGCCATCGAAGAGGTGTCTGAACATGTTATTTTTAAAGAAGCACTTTCAAAATTAGAGAAAGCTCATTTTAAGACACAAAATGCACGTCAAATAGAGTTTATGGGAGAAACAGGGATCGCTGTAGAGGATATGTTTTTTACCCTTGAGCAAATTGATGAATTATCTCAAATTGAGATTGGACCTAATCAAAAGCAGTATCGTACAACCAATTTGGTTACTGGTCTCCCAAGGTTAATTACAGTAAGCGTTGATCCATCTCTAGGAACCTTAGGATCTAACGCCTTAGATGCTATGATAAACATGTATAATTCTGAAAATTTACAATTGACATTTCAGCGTGTTGCATTTGGACTAAAAGGTAAAAATCAAGCAGCTATTGAAGTAACCGAATTTTATGAATTAGAATCTGGAGGCTTTATTACTTTGGGGAGAGCTGCCGGGTTCCCCACACGGAAAGGAGATCCAGCTAAAGGGTTTGGAATTAATAGTCGCTGGTTTGAACTTCTCAACCCATCATTGGCCGAAGTTACAGGAACTATGGCTCATGAAGTTGGACATTGCATTGGGTTTCGTCATACTGACTATATGACTAGAGAAAGTTGTGGTCAAAATGTTAACGAAGGAAGTGCGCGTGTGGGAGCCATTCATATTAGTGGGACACCCACGGTTTCTGATGCCACTTCGTTAATGCAATCTTGCGGTCCTGCAAATAATTTCAATAACAATGATAAGATCGCATTAGATGTATTATATTAATTAGCACTGTTTAATTTTTCATTTAAAATTTTAAAAGTATCGTGACTTGAACAGTCACGATACTTATATATATACTCCTCAAAATACTCTATCTCAGATTTAATTTTATACCGACCGAGTAAATACGCTTTTGTTTTATTCCACCACAACCCTATATCCCTAGGTTGTAATGTTGTTTCTTCTGATTCATCATTTCCAAATTTCTTGAGTAAAAGAATATAGAGCTCTTTTTGATTACTTTCCGCTTAAAATTTGTTCATGGTATGCTGTAAATCCTAGGTGCTTTTATACATTTTGATCAAAACTATAGCGCCTTAGACCTAAGAAAGATTCAGTATTAGGATGTATTCTATTACCTCAAACTTCACCCCCTCCCTATAAACCGGGCCATTTAAAATCAAAGCGAATAAAAGGTTAACTTCAAACAACTATTTGCTTATCAAACGATCGAAGTATTCAGAGTCGTAGATTGTATTTACGATCAGAAAGGTGAAAACGGGTACAAGTATTCAAGAGATCTGCCAAAAGGTAGGAAACAGCGAGACCACCTTTCACAATTGGAAGAAGAAATACGGTGTACTAGGCGTATCAGAGCCACGTAGACTGAAGAACCTCGAAGAGGTGAACTCGCATTTAAAGAAACTGATGGCCGACCTTAGTTCGAACAAACAGATTCTACAGGACGTACTTAAAAAACGCTTTTACAATAATTTGAGAACCAACACTTACAACGCTTAACAAGGTTCAAGAACCATTTCTCAAGAACGAAATAAGGCGATAATCTATTTGAGTAACTATTACAGTGGTCTATTTACCGACGGTTGCTCATTTGTTTTTGATGATCGACAGGTATCTAACTCCTTAAATATTTTTCAAATTTGAGCATGGAATTATAGTTCAGTTCCTTTAATTACACATAATTAGTCTTAAAGGAATTCAATAAAAATTTAGGAATATAGCTTTGAGTTGTGAAATAATTCTTGTGTGTTCCCAATTTCAATTTACCTTCCATATCCATATCATGGTAGGAGATAATATCCATTATTGAATGATTGCCTCATCTGATCCAAGGAATCCTACCTTTATGGCTTTTGAAGTAATCAATTTATTCATCTTCATTAAATCACGGTATCATTGAAATAATGGATTATAGGTCTCATCCAAATAACTGTTTAGAATCCTTGTCTTCTGACTTGTACCCCTGGCTCTGTTCTTGTTGACACCCCAATCAGTAAATAAAACTTTACGCTTCTGTCTAATGGTAGCTCTTTTACCATTTACTGTGATTCTTCCGTAAAGAGATGCTTAGTTTTCCTTTACTCTGGAAAAGTAAGCACAGAACAACATATTGAATGTTGAAGTTATTTTCATGATTTCGTCTTTTAGTTAACACTATATATGTTTGTCAGACGAAAGTCAAATCACTTATAAAGATACATTTATTTAGCAAAAACATTAACATTTTAACAAATCGGTCAACACTTTCCAAATTATAAATTTGGTGACCGATTTGTTGACGGCTTTATAGGTAACAATTAATTTATTTCGATACTATTAAAAACAACAAAAACCTGAAATTCATAAGATTAACAGGTTTTTAGTATTGATTAATACTTTAATATGTCGGGATGACAGGATTTGAACCTGCGACCACACGGCCCCCAGCCGTGTACGCTAACCGGACTGCGCCACATCCCGATTTGTGAGGTGCAAATATAATAATCCTGAATAAATTTAGAACTTTTTTAAAATTTTTCTACCATCTTTAATCATAATAAATATGAGATATCCCTAGAACTAAGCAAGAATTATTCCTTATTACCATTAGCAAACAATTAGTACCTCACAGCATGGAGGAAATGCTCCATAACGTCTTAGAATTCTCCATTATTACTAATAATACATCTAATGACTACAGTTTTATCTATACTTAACCTAAGTATTTCAGAATAGTAGCGATGAACGTTGAGACTATACTCTTTTATGAATGGTGCCAATTTGCAGCCTGTTTGTTTTCATTGATAGCATTACTGGCAATTTGGTGGCACATAGGTAAAAAACAAAATGAATTTGGGCAGGTATGGCTGGCCTTATCCATTTTATGTTGGTCATTTTCCATACTTGCTGAAGTATATTTTACGCTAAGCAATATACAGAGTAACTTTCTTGTTGAAGGTTTTGGGAGTGTTTTGATCTTACTCAACAGCTTGTTTAGACTATTAGCACTCCCCTGGTTTCGGTGCCTTCCCAAACCAATTGTGCATATTATCAAATCACCCTATTGGTTATATATAATCGGCATTCCCTTTTTGTTCTCTTTGCTTCCAATACCAAATAAAAAATCCAACCACTTTAGTGATTGGATTTTCTTAGTCGGGGTGGCAGGATTAACTTCGTTGATCCTTTTAGAGGTTGTGACAAATTAAAGCGTTGCTTTAACTTTAAATAAATCCCTCCGTTTTCTTAAGAAAGTAAACTTTCTACAAAAACTCCACATTTTATTTTGTCGGGGTGGCAGGATTCGAACCTGCGACCTCCGCGTCCCAAACGCGGCGCGATAACCGGGCTACGCTACACCCCGAGAAGGTTATCCCTTTTTGCGGGTGCAAATATAAATAAACTGTTTTATTAAAACCCAATAAATCGCAAAAACATTTAATTATTTTTTATAAGATCGCATTAAAAACTTTTTCTGCGATTCATATTTTATAAGTTTCGGATATTTGAATAAAAAAATTGAAAGCACTCTTACTATCTTTAATTATAGTCTCTTTTACTGCTCATCTCTCTGCGCAAGAAAGAACTAATAAAGTTTCAACAGATCGCAATGCTTCAGATTCTGTTCAGGTAATCGAATCAGAAGTTATTCCGTTGGACGAAGTAACCCTTACAGGACTTAGCCTAACTACTAAGCTGACTGAGATCTCACAATCAGTTTCCATAATTGGTAAAAACAAACTAGCATTAGAACGGCCTATTACATTATCCCCACTAATCAATCAAGTTCCCGGAGTATTTATGCAAAGCGGTACCCTTAATACCAATCGTATTACGATTCGTGGTATCGGTGCCCGCAGTCTTTTTGGTACTGCTAATATTCGAGCATATTTTGGAGAAATTCCGCTAACTGATGGTAATGGAGAATCAGTCATTGAAGATCTTGAACTTGCCTCGGTGTCTCAGATCGAAATTTACAAAGGTCCGGCAGCCAGTAATTTTGGTGTAGGTTTAGGAGGTACTATGATTCTACAACCTCTGTACCATAACAATGCAACACCCGAGGTGACTTTTACTAAACAATTAGGTAGCTATAATTTCAAAAAAGTTGTCGGTACTGCTGGCTTTTCAAAAAAAGGACAGTCCATCAACTTAATTTACAGTTCCAATCACAGTGATGGGTATCGTGAGAACAACGCCTATAATCGCAACACCTTTACCGGTGTCATGAAGTTTGACCTTAGCAACAAGGATGAATTTGTTGTATTGGCTAGTTACATACACCTTAATGCTCAAATTCCAAGTTCGTTAACTCAAGAAGATTTTGACGCTACTCCGAAAAAAGCAGCTTTTACCTGGGGAGCTTCCAAGGCTTTTGAACATGTTAATCAAGGTCTTTTAGGTTTGACCTGGACACATGATTATAGTGACAACCTCTTACAAAGCACTAGCATATTCACTTCTGCAAAAGACAACAAAGAACCGCGTCCTTTTAATATTCTTGAGGAACAAACCCATGGTCTCGGCTTAAGAACTAAACTACAAGGAAATAATCAATTATTAAACTTAGCCGTAAAATGGATGGTCGGTGTCGAAGGTTTTACTGACTCCTACAATGCGCAAACCTTTGAAAATACTTACGGAGATACTCCTAAAGGCAGTGGCAGCAGTTACGGAGAGCAATTATCCGATCTTGAAGAGCGGCGAAGTTACATCAATCTTTTTGCAGAAACTACCTGGGACTTGACTTCGAAATTAAAATTTAATACAGGGGTTCATGCCAATTACACCTTTTATACATTAGATAATCGACTCACCAGTACTACCATAAATCAACTGGGAGATTATAATTTTGATCTCATTCTTTCGCCAAAATTTGGTCTCATACATACCTTTACAAAGAATCTAAATATTTACGGAACTGTTGCCCATGGCTTCTCCATGCCTACCACTGCCGAAACCATTTTACCCGATGGCACACGTAACAGGAATTTACAGCCGGAGATTGGCTGGAATTTTGAGATTGGAACACGTTTTAGCTCATTCAATAATAAATTGAACGGCAGCTTAGCGCTGTATACTATGAGTATTGACGATTTATTGGTTTCAAGACGTACACAGCAAGATAATTTTTTTGCTATTAACGCAGGTAAAACAAGACATTCCGGTATTGAAGCCCAACTATCTTACCCGATTTTTACTCACAAAGAGACTCGTATTACAGCCTATGCTAATGCTACATTAAATAACCACCGATTCAGAACCTTTATTGATAAGGAACAAGATTTTTCGGGCAATGAGCTGACCGGGGTACCTTCTGAAGTTTTAAATGCAGGCCTCAATCTGGTGACAAGAAATTCATTTTACGGCATGTTAAGCATGCAATATGTAGGGGATATTCCGGTGAATGATGGAAACACTGTGTATACTGACAATTATACACTACTCAATGCACAGCTTGGCTATAAAAACAAAATGCTGAAACGACTGCACTATGATCTTTTCCTGAACGTCAATAATATAACAGATTCTAAATACGCCGCACAGGTTCAAGTGAATGCCATTGGATTTGGAAACAATGCTCCCCGCTATTTTTATCCGGGGATACCATTCAACTATTCTGCTGGCATTAACATAAAATATAGCCTTTAAAAAATAATTCTTCGTATTTTTCAATCTTTAAAAACTCACTATTTATGAGACAGCATTTTTTTAGAATTTTATTCTTGCTTCCGCTATTTTTTGCTTGTGCACAAGAAAAAATTAATGATATTGAACTTCAAGAAGATCCAAAAAATTATTCAACAGAGCTTGTCGTTTCCGAATTACAAATTCCGTGGGGAATGACCTGGCTGCCTGATGGAAGTATGCTTATTACGGAAAAAAGCGGCGAACTAATCCATTTTAAAGATGGAAAGAAAACTTTAGTTACTAATGTTCCCGAGGTATATAATCGTAATCAAGGAGGTTTGTTAGATATAGAGGTGCATCCCAAATATGAAGAGAATGGTTGGCTCTATATCACATATTCATCGACAGAGGGGGAACAGAAAGGAGGACACACAGCGCTAATTAGAGCAAAACTGCAAAATAATTCGTTAACTGATATTGAAAAGCTATATAAAGGAAGCCCAAACACCACAAAAGGACATCATTTTGGTTCCAGAATTGAATTTGATAATGATGGCTATGTATATTTTAGTATTGGAGATCGTGGAGATCGCGATCAAAACCCACAGGACATCACCCGTGACGGAGGTAAAATTTACAGATTACATGATGATGGACGTATCCCTACCGACAACCCATTTATAGATAAAAAAGATGCTAAAAAAGCAATTTTCTCTTACGGTCATCGCAATCCGCAAGGAATGGCTATACATCCTGAGACCGGAATGATTTGGGTGCATGAACATGGTCCTCGTGGTGGTGATGAGATAAACCCTATTAAAAAAGGGGTTAATTATGGATGGCCTGTAATTACTTACGGCATTAATTATAGCGGCACCTCTATAACAGATCAGACTCAAAAAGAAGGTATGGAACAACCACTCTATTATTGGGTTCCCTCAATTGCTCCCAGCGGAATGGATTTTGTTACCAGTCCAATCTATCCGGACTGGAAAAACGGAATTGTTGCGGGTTCTTTAAAATTTCAATACTTGGAGTTATTAATCCTTGAAGAAAACAAGATAGTCAAAAGACAAAAGTTGCTAGCCGATATTGGCAGAGTACGTAATGTACGTCAAGGACCTGATGGCTATCTGTATGTAGCTGTCGAGTCAAAAGGTATTATTAAAATTATTCCTAATTAATATGAGTTATTTAGTAACACTACCCGGTATCATATTGAGTACTATACTCTTTTTGAACCTGCATGATTATTCTAAATCACACGAGTTATCAGAGTACCAGCCTATAAAAGAAAACATGTTTCAAGTAAAAACACTTGAAGAAAGCATGGTAGCCGGTGAAGAAATATATCTTGATTTTTGCATGCAGTGTCACCTGGCAGATGGCAAGGGTGTTCCCAACGCGTTTCCGCCCCTTGCAGGCTCTGATTGGCTCACTAACAAACGAAAGGAAAGCATTCATGCTATCAAATATGGGCTGAATGGCGAAATTAGAGTGAATGATGTGATCTACAACAGTGCTATGACACCCCTCGGACTGGAAGATGAAGAAATTGCAGATGTCATGAATTATATTATGAATAGTTGGGGAAACACACAAAAAACTATGGTAACCATTGAAGAAGTCGCAGCAATTAAAAAATAAATTTTTAAGAGCTATGACAGTTATTAAAGAATATCGTGTAATTGGTTTAATGTCGGGTACCTCTCTTGATGGTTTGGATATCGCCTACTGCAATTTTAAATTAGAAAATGGTCGATGGTCCTATCAAATTTTAGAAACGGATAGTATTAACTACAATCCCGATTTTAAAGCACAGTTAAAAAAAGCAATTTACTTGCAAAGTCATGCTATGATAGCGTTACACAATACTTTTGGCTCATGGATGGGAACTCAGGTTGCTGATTTTATTAAAAAGCACGAACTCGTAGTTGATTTTATAGCAAGTCACGGACATACTGTACTACATCAGCCGGATATAGGAATTACATATCAGATCGGATCAGGACAACATTTAGCAAATAGCTCAGGACAAAAAGTGATCTGTGATTTTAGAACAAATGACGTCTATTACGGGGGACAAGGTGCTCCGTTAGTGCCTATTGGTGACGAGTTATTATTTTCAGAATACGATTATTGTTTAAATCTTGGCGGTATAAGCAATATTTCTCTCAAACAAAATAAGGTTCGTATTGCCTATGACATCGCTCCGGTAAATATGTTACTAAATCATATCTGTAATAGCGTCAACCTCGACTATGATGACGAAGGTAAACTAGGAAGAAGCGGACAGCTAAACACTGCATTACTCCAGCACTTAAATTCTCTGGACTATTATTCGCAATCCATACCCAAATCATTAGGATATGAGTGGTTTGCATCACAGATACTACCTGTACTGGATCGTCATCCTGATACTACAGAAAATTTATTACACACTTCTGTTCATCATATCGCACAACAACTTGCCAAAGCAATCCATTCACACAAACTTTCAAATGCAACAATACTTGCGACCGGAGGTGGCGCAAAAAACATCTATTTTATAGAAGTACTTCGACAAAAATTAGGGGATCAATTTACCATCGTATGTCCTGAAGAAGAACTGATTGATCATAAAGAATCTCTTATTTTTGCATTCATGGGGGTACTCAAAGAACGAAATGAGATAAACTGCTTAAGCGCAGTTACCGGTGCCAGAAAAGACAGCTCTTCGGGAGTAATTTTTAATCCAGCGTAAAACTTTATCAAAAAGATTACATAGCTTTCCTTAAATTTGCCGAAAAATCAAGAAATGCTAATTATTGGGATCGCAGGAGGTACAGGTTGTGGAAAAACCACAGTGGTGAATCAAATTATCAACGAACTATCTGATAATGAGGTGTGTGTGATATCGCAAGATTCATATTATAAAGACACAAGCCACCTAAGCTATGAAGAACGTACAAAGATTAATTTTGACCACCCAAAATCCATCGATTTTGAACTGCTGGTAGAACATTTGAGAGAATTAAGAAAAGGTAACACTATTGAGCAACCCAATTACTCATTTGTAGAACACAATCGCACCGGCGAAACTATCACCACACGCCCTAGTAAAGTTATAATTGTAGAAGGTATTCTGATATTAACGAATCCGCAAATTCGGGAAATGTTCGATATTAAAATATTTGTTCATGCTGATAGTGACGAACGTTTAATACGTCGTTTGAAAAGGGACATTGCAGAACGTGGTCGTGACATGCAGGAAGTTTTAGATCGTTATCAAACCACGTTAAAGCCCATGCATCAGCAATTTATAGACCCCACAAAAGAATTTGCCGATTTGATTATTCCCAATAATCATTATAATACGGTGGCCGTTGATGTAGTTCGTTCAATTATTAAGGAACGCTTGGATTAACTTTTTGTACCTTTACACAGCAACAAATCCTATTACTGATTGAAGTTTAAAAAGTTTCTTAACGATTTAAAAAGTAAGCCAGCACTGATTCCTGTCTTTGCTATTCTATTTAATAAATACGTTCTTATTATTCTCGTATTTGTAATTTGGATGCTTTTTTTGGATACAAACTCTTGGCTTATCCATCGAGAATTAGATGGTGAAATACAAGAACTTAAAAATAACAAAGAGTATTACATAAAAGAAATTATAAAAGATCAAAAAGATATAAAAGTTCTGAAAGACAGTAGTGAACTTGAAAAATTTGCAAGAGAGACCTACTTTATGAAACGGGATGATGAAGAAATTTACATTATCGAGTATCAGGACAGCATTTTAAATTTTAAAGACAATGACTAAATCTTTATTTGAAGGTTTTGACGAAGTTACAGCAAAACAGTGGAAGCAAAAAATTCAGGTGGACTTGAAAGGTGCGGATTATAATGAAGCATTGATATACAAATCACTTGAAGGAATTGACATTAAACCTTTCTATAATCAAGAAGATCTTGAAGGTTTACATATTCAAAATTACCATCCCTCCCGTTGGAAGGTTACTCAAAAAATTGAAGTTAAAGATAGTAGTCAAGGCAATGAAGCAGCTCTGGATAGTATTTCTAAGGGCGCTGAATCATTATACTTTGTCATTGAGAATGACGCCGTCGACATAAGCATACTCCTAAATAATATTCCTGAAGAGACACCCATATATCTTGCGCCACAATTTTTATCTATTTCCTTTAGTGAGACAGTAAACACTTTTGCAGCACATAATAAGTATGCCATTTATCTCCTTACAGATAGCATAGGTAATTTGGCAAAATCAGGTAACTGGTATGAGACATTAGAGAAGGATCAGAGTAATGTAGATACAGTTTCAAAAACCGGAACACATTTAAAAAGCACCCTTTCAGTTGATATAAGTTTATATCAAAATGCAGGAGCAACCATGGTACAGCAACTAGCATACGGTCTTGCTCAGGCTAATGAATATTTAAATCAGTTTGAACAATCTGGTTCCGAAGGGTTGAATAAAAAGGAAATCGTTTTTACGGTTGCTGTTGGTGGAAATTATTTTTTTGAAATTGCAAAATTAAAAGCGTTGCGATTGCTATGGAAAAGCTTAAGTACCGAATATAATAATTTTACCTCTTCTTGTCATATAGTAGCCTTTCCTTCTACGCGTAATAAGACGATATTAGATTATAACGTTAATATGTTGCGAACAACAATGGAAGGTATGAGTGCCATATTAGGAGGTGCTGATGCAGTCTACAATATGCCCTATGATGCGGTTTATCACAATGAAAATGAATTTGGAAATCGCATTGCCATCAATCAGTTACTCGTGCTCAAACATGAAAGTAATTTTGATATGGTTAGCAATCCGGCATCCGGCTCGTATTATATAGAAACCTTAACTGATCAATTAGCAAAGGAAGCATTGGATATTTTTAAAAGTATCGAAAAAGGCGGTGGTTTTTTAACTCAATTAAAATCCGGACAAATTCAGAAGAAAATTAAAGAAAGCGCCACGCGTGAGCAAATTTTATTTGATAAGGCGAAGATTAAATTAACCGGTGCAAATACTTATAGAAATAATGACGAAGTGCTCCCGGAATTCGAGAAATCTCCCTTTTTAGAAAAAAAATCACGTAAAACGTTAATTGAACCTGTAATAATGCGAAGATTGGCTGAAAAAATCGAGAAAAACTTATAATTTCAGATGTTTTTCAGAATATATTCTTACATTTAACATCTATTTAACTTAACCCTTTTATTAAAGCTACTAAATCTGAATCACCCCCCTATGATTAGATCTAGATTACTTTTGATGTTGTTCATCATTGTGACAACTCAATCCATCTATGCGCAAGAATCTTTTGATTGTTCAAGCATCGACGATACCGGTTTAATTACTAAAGCCTTTCAATCGTTTGAGAAGGACATTTTCAGTCATTATAATTTTGGCAATGATTCTATAAAAACATACCGAACCTTTTTGGCAGAGGTAGCTAGTTTATCTATAGATCTAAAGAAATTACCTTCTAAAAATTCCATAACTCATACACGTCTTTTTAAAAAAGGTGTCAAAAACAAAGGATCCATATGGATACCTTTGAGCGAGTATGAAAACCAACGTGCTGAAAATAAGACAGCAACAACAGTAGCAAAAAAGAAAAACGAAGAAGCGATCATGATTTTTAACTACAGAGGTGGTTTTATTCAATGCTTAAAAAATACCAGTAAAGGCGATAATTTAAGAGAAATCATAGACATCCTTGAAGAAGACGGCAATGTTAGCACCTCGCTTATTGCGCAACGAATTTATTACATTCCGGATTCAGAATTTAACTCTATTTCAGTAAAAAAATTCATTGCATTCGATATTTACTATTCTATCCTAATGGTTATCGAAAAAGCCTTTGGGTAATCCCTATAAAACATTAAATTTGGTCATTCGTATTGTTACACCAATATATCGTACATGACCCGAAAAGACATTCAACATATAACTCTTGAGTCGAACTCATTAAATTCACCTCAGAAAGAAATAGTTAGCAACAAGATGCCAGAAGGTATCGAAGTAAAATCTGGCTATACGAAGCAGGATATTGACTCCCTTACACATCTTAATTTTGCTGCAGGACTTCCTCCTTTTTTACGAGGTCCATATTCTACAATGTATGTCAGGCGTCCGTGGACTGTTAGACAATACGCAGGATTTTCTACAGCAGAAGAAAGTAATGCCTTTTACCGACGTAATTTGGCTGCGGGTCAAAAAGGATTATCGGTAGCTTTTGATTTGGCAACGCACCGAGGTTACGACAGTGACCATGAACGCGTCTATGGAGATGTGGGTATGGCTGGTGTTGCTATTGATACCGTAGAAGACATGAAGGTGCTGTTTGATCAGATACCACTCGATAAAATGTCCGTTTCTATGACAATGAACGGCGCAGTACTACCCATTATGGCTTTTTATATAGTTGCAGCCGAGGAACAAGGCGTAGACAAAAAGCTACTCGCCGGTACCATTCAAAATGATATTCTTAAAGAATTCATGGTACGCAATACCTATATCTATCCTCCTACTCCTTCAATGCGAATTATCAGTGATATTTTTAGCTATTGTTCTCAAAATATGCCTAAGTTTAATCCTATCAGTATTTCGGGCTATCATATGCAAGAGGCAGGAGCTACCTGTGATATTGAATTAGCATACACCTTGGCTGACGGACTCGAATATATCCGTAAAGGTATTGAAGCCGGTATGGATGTGGATTCTTTTGCCCCTCGCCTTTCATTTTTCTGGGCCATCGGCATGAATCATTTTATGGAAATTGCAAAAATGAGAGCTGCCCGCATGTTGTGGGCAAAACTTATTAAACAATTTAATCCAACAAATCCTAAATCGCTAATGTTGCGTACACATTGTCAGACTAGTGGATGGAGTCTTACAGCACAGGATCCCTTTAACAATGTCGCAAGAACGTGTATAGAGGCTAGTGCCGCAGCTTTTGGAGGCACACAAAGTTTGCACACCAATGCGTTGGATGAAGCCATAGCCTTACCAACTGATTTCTCAGCAAGAATAGCACGTAATACCCAGATTTTTTTGCAGGATGAAACACAAATTACTCGTACGGTAGATCCATGGGCCGGGAGTTACTATGTAGAATCACTTACGCAAGAGATTGCTGACAAAGCTTGGCAATTGATTGAAGAAGTTGAAGCTTTGGGCGGAATGACAAAAGCCATTGAAGCAGGAATTCCCAAAATGAGAATCGAAGAAGCTGCTGCAAGAAAACAGGCGCGGATCGATAGTGAACAAGATGTAATAATTGGCGTCAATAAATATCAACTTGAAGAAGAAGATGCCATAAGCACTTTAAAAGTTGATAACAACGCAGTACGAAAACAACAAATTGACGGTCTTAATCGCGTAAAAGCAACCCGAGATAATCATGCAGTTTCCCTTACCTTAGCAGCTCTTGAAAAAGCAGCCGAAAGTAAACAGGAAAACTTATTAGAACTTGCGGTTGAAGCTGCTAGAAAAAGAGCTACCTTAGGAGAAATAAGTGATGCTTTAGAAAAGAAATTTGGACGCTATAAAGCAGAAATAAAATCATTTACAGGAGTGTACTCAAAAGAAATAAAGAATGACGCCGCTTTTGAAGAAGCCAGAAAATTAGCGAATCGTTTCGCTGAGCTTGATGGACGACGACCAAGAATCATGATTGCCAAGATGGGTCAAGACGGACATGATCGCGGTGCAAAAGTGGTAGCTACAAGCTATGCTGATGTAGGATTTGATGTGGATATAGGCCCCTTGTTTCAAACCCCAAAAGAAGCTGCCAAACAAGCGGTTGAAAATGATGTGCATGTTGTAGGTGTATCCTCATTAGCAGGAGGACACACAACATTAGTCCCACAAATTATTGATGAACTTAAAAAGTACAACCGAGAGGATATTATGGTTATCGTTGGAGGCGTTATTCCGCCAGATGATTATGACTATCTTTTTGATGCCGGAGCTGTAGCAATTTTTGGACCTGGAACCAAAATAAGCAAAGCTGCAATTACTATACTGGATATCTTGATTGATGTTCGCAGTTAATTTACTATGCATGCATAGTTTTTAACGTATTAATTGTATCTTTCACACAAATATGATACATATACGCTCATGAATTATACAAATAAAATGCTTCGTGATGGAGCGCTCAAAGGAAAAAACATCGTAGTTACAGGTGGTGGAAGTGGATTAGGAAAATCAATGACCAAATACTTCTTGGAACTGGGGGCAAAAGTGGCAATCACTTCCCGTAATTTTGAAAAATTAAAGACCACAGCAAAAGAATTAGAGGATGAAACCGGCAGCGTGTGTTTACCATTGCAATGTGATGTGCGTCATTATGACCAGGTCGAAGCGATGCGAGATCAGGTTTTAGATGCATTTGGTACAGTTGATATTTTGCTGAATAATGCTGCTGGAAACTTCATTTCACCTACAGAACGTTTATCTGCTAATGCTTTTGATACCATTATTGACATTGTACTAAAAGGCACAAAAAACTGCACCTTAGCTTTTGGTAAGCATTGGATTGACACCAAATATGAAAATACGGTGGTATTAAATATTGTTACCACCTATGCATGGACTGGTTCTGCATATGTAGTACCAAGCGCTACGGCTAAGGCTGGTGTTTTGGCATTAACCAGATCACTCGCGGTAGAATGGGCAAAATACGGAATGCGTTTTAATGCAATTGCTCCGGGACCTTTTCCTACTAAAGGAGCATGGGATCGTTTACTTCCCGGTGAATTAAAAGAAAAATTTGATCTAGCCAAACGTGTGCCTTTAAAACGCGTTGGGGATCATCAGGAACTTGCTAATTTAGCCGCATATCTAGTATCAGATTTTGCTGCATATGTCAATGGAGAAGTTGTCACGCTGGATGGAGGAGAATGGCTCAAAGGTGCAGGTCAATTTAATCTTTTAGAAGAAGTTCCTTCAGAAATGTGGGACATGCTAGAGGCTATGATTCGATCAAAGAAGAATAAATAAAATAAGCTATCATACTATTTTTTTTTCAAAAGAGTCGCTTATTCAGTGGCTCTTTTCCTTGTTTGTCTCATTTTAAAACTTCTTTGTAGAGAGTTATAAAGTACTGTTAATATTTTTCATTTTTATAATGTATAATAAATTGTATTTTTACCTCTTAAATCCAAATCGTCCCCTATGGGTAAAATTATCGCTATTGCCAATCAAAAAGGAGGTGTAGGTAAAACTACAACCTCAGTTAACCTAGCTGCTTCTTTAGGTGTACTTGAAAAAAAAGTATTACTTATAGATGCTGATCCTCAAGCCAATGCAACCTCAGGGCTTGGATTGGATGTTGAGAGCATTGAGAAGGGAACCTACCAAATTCTGGAGCATACCATAACTCCCGAAGAGGCAATTATTCCGACCAATTCTCCAAATGTTGATATTATACCGGCTCATATTGATCTGGTTGCTATTGAGATCGAGCTGGTTGATAAAGAACAACGCGAGTATATGCTTAAAAAAGCTATTGGTCACCTCAAAGAACAATATGATTATGTATTGATCGATTGCGCTCCTTCGTTAGGGCTATTAACGCTTAATGCATTAACCGCCTCAGATTCTGTGATTATACCGATACAGTGTGAATATTTCGCTCTAGAAGGATTAGGTAAGCTTTTGAACACAATTAAAAGTGTACAAAAAATTCATAATAAGAATCTGGATATAGAAGGATTACTTCTTACCATGTATGATTCGAGGCTTCGTTTATCTAATCAGGTAGTGGAAGAGGTGCAAAAACATTTTAACGAGATGGTGTTTAAAACCATCATCCAAAGAAACATTCGATTAAGTGAAGCCCCAAGTTATGGAGAGAGCATAATTAATTATGACGCTGCTAGTAAAGGAGCAAGTAATTACTTAAGTTTGGCGCACGAAATTATCAAGAAAAACAGTTAAGGATACATGGCGAAGGCAACAAAAAAACAAGCATTAGGCCGAGGATTATCGGCATTGCTTAAGGATCCCGAAAATGATATAAAATCCGCAGAGGATAAGAATGCTGACAAGGTAGTTGGAAATATCATAGAACTAGAACTTGAAAGCATCGATGTCAACCCTTTTCAACCAAGAACCAGTTTCAACGACGAGACATTGCAAGAACTCGCAACTTCGATCAGAGAAGTAGGTGTGATACAACCTATCACCGTTCGTAAATTGGATTTTAACACGTACCAACTGGTAAGTGGAGAACGTCGATTTAGAGCTTCAAAATTAGCAGGTCTAGAAACGATTCCAGCATATATTCGTATAGCCAATGATCAGGAATCTCTGACAATGGCCTTGGTAGAAAATATTCAACGTCAGGATCTCGATCCTATCGAGATTGCACTCTCCTATCAACGTTTGATTGATGAGATTGATTTGACACAGGAGCAATTAAGCGACCGTGTAGGTAAAAAACGATCTACCATTGCAAACTACCTGCGTTTATTAAAACTGGATCCAATTGTACAGACGGGAATCCGAGATGGATTTATTTCTATGGGACATGGTCGCGCAATGATTAATATCGACGATCAGCAAAAGCAACTTGATATTTATGAAAAAATCATTGCCAACACCCTTTCAGTAAGAGAAACGGAAAAGTTGGTTAAAACTATTGATCAAGAAGAAACTGCCGTTACAAAACCTGCACCTTCTTCAAAGGTTCCAAAATATGTGGAAAATAGCATGAATGAGTTTTCTGATTTTTTCGGAGCAAAAATTGATGTCAAGGTTTCGGGTCGCGGTCGCGGAAAATTAATCATACCCTTCTCTTCTGAAGAAGATTTTAACCGCATAAAGAAATTAATAAGTAGTGAAAAATAAACATGCTTATATATTCTTAATTCTTTGTCTCTTGTCAAGCACTATGTTGTTTGCACAGGACGTAGATTCATTGAAAATAGACACAGAAATTCAGGAGGTTAAGGTAAAAAGAAAGAGAAAAATTCGACCTTATGAACCGTTGGCACCGGCCAAAGCCGCTTTTTATTCGGCAGTACTCCCGGGTTTAGGACAAGCATACACAGGTAAATATTGGAAAATGCCGATTGTATATGCTGCCTTAGGTACCGGTATATATTTTTACGTTGACAATACAGACAAGTACAATACAGTACGAGATATTTACAAAAGGAGATTAGCTGGTTTTACAGATGATGAGTTCGCTAACATTAGCGATGATCAGTTGATTCAACTACAACGTCGTTTTAGACGAGAGCAAGAACTATCGCTTCTTGTAACGGTAGGAATTTATATTTTAAACATTATTGATGCAAATGTCACGGCACATTTACAGCAATATAATATTTCTGATGACCTGTCTTTTAAACCGAAAGTAAATATGAACGATTTTAATGCCAAGCCAAGTTATGGCGTGTCTTTAAACTACAGCTTTTAACTAATCACTATGAAAATCGCATTATTAGGCTATGGTAAGATGGGAAAAACCATCGAACAAATTGCGTTAGAACGTGGTCACGCTATCATTCTTAAAGTTGGTAAAAATGATAAGAACTACGATTTAACAAGCGCAGATGTAGCCATAGATTTTAGCATTCCGGACGCGGCGGTTGAAAATATTACTAGATGTTTTGAAGCTTCTGTTCCTATTATTTGTGGAACGACTGGTTGGCTTGATCATTTTGAGGAAATGGTAAGCTTGTGTCATCAAAAAAAGGGTGCTTTTATATATGCTTCAAATTTTAGTTTGGGTGTAAACCTTTATTTTGAACTAAACAAAAAACTAGCGCAAATGTTGAAGCCTCTGGACACCTATGCCGTTGCTATCGAAGAAATTCATCATCTACAGAAACTTGACGCTCCTAGCGGTACCGCAATTACCTTGGCTGAGGACATTATAGCTAATAGTGACACTACCAATTGGTTCTTAAAAGATACAACTGATACAATTGCCACCAATGGTATCCCAATTACTGCAAAACGCGAACCCGAAGTTCCGGGAACGCATACTGTGCAGTATACATCACAAGTAGATACCATCGAAATTAAACATACTGCCCATAATCGCAATGGTTTTGCATTAGGTGCAATAGTCGCCGCAGAGTGGCTTCAAAACAAAACCGGCGTCTATACGATGAAGGATGTGTTGGGATTATAAAATAATATATTATACAAACTACGTAACGTTGCCGTGACTTGAGCGACGTATACTAAAACATATTTTGAGATGACAATTTACGAATGGTTTATATTTTTTCTAATAGTACAGCTGATTCACTTTGCAGGTACATGGAAGCTCTATCAGAAAGCAGGCAAAAAAGCGTGGGAGGCTGCAGTACCAGTTTATAATGCTGTGATTCTAATGAAAATTATAAACCGTCCTTGGTGGTGGGTTATTCTCTTATTTGTTCCTATGATCAATGTGATCATGTTACCCGTTATTTGGGTAGAAACTATCAGAAGTTTTGGTAAGCACGAGACCAAAGACACCATTTTGGTTGTACTTACCTTAGGTTTTTATATTTATTATGTGAATTATGCCTTGGATGTAAAGCATATTGCCGATCGTAGTTTAAAGCCACGTACTGCGGCAGGAGAATGGACAAGCTCTATACTTTTTGCAGTCGTTGCAGCGACTATTGTTCACACCTATTTCATTCAGCCGTTTACCATTCCAACCGGATCGCTCGAACGTACGTTACTCGTTGGAGACTTTCTGTTTGTAAGTAAGTTTCATTATGGTGCCCGAACGCCGATGACTGCTGTTTCTTTTCCTATGGTTCATGATACAATTCCTGTAATTAAAACAAAATCCTATTTATCTGAACCACAATACCCGTATTTTAGATTGCCGGGATTTCAAGATATAGAAAGAAATGATATTGTTGTTTTTAGTTGGCCCATCGATACGGTGCGCTATTTTAGAGATCGCTCAGGTATGAGCTTTTATAAACCAATTGATAAAAAATCTAATTACGTAAAGCGTAGTGTAGGGATACCGGGAGATACTTTGTCTGTCGTAGATGGTTATGTTCATATCAATGGTAAGCGTACAGAATTACCGGACCGTGCCCAACTACAGTTTTCATACAGAGGCACTACAAAAGGATCCGGATTCAACCGTCAAAATCTATACGATCGTTATAAAATAAAGCCTAACGAATTTGGTTTAACCTCAGCTACAGAATTTGGTGCTCAGGGACTCACTGAAGAGGCTGCTACTAAATTTGCAAATCATCCAAATGTTGCGAGTTTAGAGCGTGCCATTTTACCTAAAGGGGTAAAAGATCCCAGAATTTTTCCGAATAATGGGAAGGTTGACTGGAACATTGATAATTTTGGTCCGATTTATATTCCTAAAGCGGGTGCGACTATACCAATGAACTTAGAGAACTTTTCGTTGTATCGTCGTGTTATTGAGGTATACGAAGGATCCGAAATGGGCATTGATAACACCTTAGAAGCTAGAGGGAATCAAATATTACTGAATAATCAGCCTATAACCAGCTACACTTTTAAACAAAATTATTACTGGATGATGGGTGATAATCGTCACAACAGTGAAGATAGTCGTGCCTGGGGATATGTACCTGAAAATCACATTGTGGGTAAACCAGTGTTTATTTTCTTCAGCTATGATACGTATGGAAAAGGGTTATTTAATAAAATAAGATGGGAGCGCCTGTTTACAACCGTAGGCGGTGATGGCGAACCTGTATCCTATTTCTATTACTTTTTAGCTGCATTGATTTTATGGTTGGGCTATAGTCGCTATAAAAAAAGTAAGAAAAAATCTTAAGTAAGAAACGTTGAATTGACAAACCTGAGTTTGATCAGGTTACTTTGAGTACTGGTATAATGACATCAACTAAAAAGGCTACATTACTTCACCCGGCATATTTTGGATCTATTGCGCAGTTTGTGGCAATTGCAAATGCTGACCAAATACTTTTTGAAGATCAGGACAATTATCAAAAACAAACCTATCGCAACCGCACCTATATCTATGGAGCCAATGGTAGACTACTTTTGACCATTCCGATTAAGCATTCGCAAGATAATCGACGTCAATTGTACAGAGATATTCGAATAGAGAATGATTTTGAATGGCAGAAGTTACATTGGAGATCCTTGGAGACCGCCTATCGCACCTCTCCTTTTTTTGAATTTTATGAAGATGACTTAGCTCCGCTTTTTGAGAAGAAAAAAGAATTTCTTCTGGATTTTAATTATGAAACGTTAGAAGTTGTCGCTGATTGTTTACAACTGGATCTGTCCTATCAAAAAACTAATCGTTATAAAAAGGAAGTAACTGAGCATAGAGATTTACGATCTTTAATTATAGCCAAGAACGAAAAGCATGAACTTGCTTCCTACAATCAGGTTTTTCAGGATAAGCATGGCTCTCTTAAAAATTTGTCCATACTTGACCTTATTTTTAATGAAGGAACCAATGCATTAACGTATCTGGAAGAACAAAGTATCGCCTTGTAACAAGCGCTAAGGCTAAGCGATTAATCGATCTGTATATGACCAGGACTTTTATCCACTATGGTTTTCATTTTATACTACCTCTGATAGTAAGTCTCTATTGGTATCGAAAAGAATGGAAACAGGTATATATTTACTTCTTACTTGCAATGTTAATTGACATCGACCATCTCTGGGCACAGCCAATTTTTGATCCGGATCGCTGTAGCGTAGGCTATCATACATTGCATAGCACTCTCGCAATAGCAATATATATTTTACTACTACTCCCAAAAAAAAGTAGAATCATGGCAATCGCATTGTTATGGCATATAACCACAGATGCTATTGATTGCCGGCTTATGAGTTATTATAATTGAATTTTGGTAACAACAGGATAATGATCTGACAGTTTGGTGTCAAAACTTTTAAACGTCAGCACCTCGAATTCTTCTTCCACTAGAATAAAATCAATTCGCACAGGAAACAACTTAAATTCATAGGTTTTCCCAAAGCCCTTCCCCGCTTCCTTAAATGCATCTTTAAGCCCTTGGGCTAACACTGTATTATAAACATAGGAATATGCAGAGTTATTAAAGTCCCCCATGACCATGACCTTATAGGGCGATGTCTTAATATGATCGGTAAGCAGATCCACCTGTTGCTGTTGCTTAATAAATGACATTTGCATTCTGGAGAGCAATTTTTGAGAACCTTCTTTGGCTATGGCATCTGTACTGGGTGTAATACGATGCGATTGTAAATGTACATTATACACGCGTAGCGTATCCATTTGGACAACAATATCAGAAAAAATAATATTGTTTGCCGTGCCTTCAAATTGTAGAGATCCTTTGTTAATAATTGGATATTTGGAAAGAATAACTAGTGCTAATTCTCCATTATCATTATTAAAATCCTGATACGAATACGGATACTGAGAAAAATCAATATCGGGATTATTATAAAATTCCTGTCCGCAAAAAATATCAGGATTTTGCTCCTTCACCAACGCTGAAATCTCTTGAGGAATACGTTCATTATCAATCCATTCGAATCGATTAAAACTATGAACATTATAACTCAGTAAAGAAAGGGTATTCTCTTTATCAGCCTTAACAGATTTGCCACGAAATTTATATAAAGAAAATACATGAGAGATTCCCAATAACAATACTATAAACGAAAGCAAAAACCGTCTGTTCACCAAGAGGATCCAATACACCATAAAGAGGGCATTTATCAAAATCAAGATGGGCACTGTTAAACTTAGTACTGAGAGTAAAGGAAATGTTTTAGGCGAAATATAGGGTAGCAAATAAGATAATAATAACGCAAAGGCAACTATCGAATTCAATAAGAAAACAAATCGATTAACTAACTTTCTCATGCTTACTCCTTACCGGCTTTAAACAAAAAGTCTTTTTCTTTTTTTGTAAGGCTCTCATAACCACTCTTACTTATTTTGTCAAGAATAGCATCAATTTGAGCTTGATCCTTATTTTTTTGAACTGTTTTGGCATTGGAGCTTGGTTTTTTAGGCTGTTTTTTAGCACTGGCCTTGTAAACCGTCTTTAACGGACTTTTCTTTTTAAAGCTAAAAAAAGTTGTCAACGTATCCATAAAACGTTCGAAGCCTGCTCCAATATCATTACCTTTTTGAAGTTGAAGTGCATAAATGTATCCAAATAAGGCGCCACCCATATGTGCAATAAGTCCGCCGGCATTGCCAGAATTGGGCAATTGTATTAAATCAGATAATACTACAAATACGCCTATATGCCAGAGTTTAACATTAAAAAAAATAATACGAACCTCGGTGTTTGGCGTATATGCTGCGATAAAAATCATAATAGCACGAACTGCAGCAGAAGCTCCGATTAAGTACGCCATCGAGCCTTGAAGCACAGGAAACAGATTATAAGCAGCAACAAACAATACTCCTCCACTAATTGCTCCCAACAAATAGATGGTCAAAAACCGTTTCTCATCAAACAGATTTAGTACAATCTTACCAAACCAATACAATACCAGCATATTCCAGAAAATATGCCAAAAGTCAAAATGAAGAAAGCTATAGGTTAACAGACTCCAAGGTTGTATCACCAATTCCTCTAATTGAATAGGCAGTACAAACCATTGCATCAAAGCTCCCGGGTTACTTTTTATCACCCAAGAAACTAAGGTAGCCAGCAAAAAAAGCAACACATTAATGACAATAAGCTTTATTAATATAGAAGCCGTCTGATATTGATATTTTAATGAATTTGATGTCATGCTAATACCATCTATTTTGATTAAACGAGTTACGCTTCCAATACCACATAGTTATAAACCCTATAACCGCCCCACCAATATGTGCCCAGTGAGCTACGTTTGATGGTCCTAAAATAGCCTGTCCGGTAATCCCTCCGTATAAATCCATCAAAAAGTATCCTCCAATTAAGTATTTAGCTTTGATAGGAATAGGTATAAAAATAATATATAGTGGCAGGTTGGGAAACAATACAGCAAACGCAGCCAAAACTCCAAATATTGCACCAGATGCACCAACCATAGGGGTGACAAAAGCTTTTATCATTCGCTCTGTTACTTCTTTAGGAATAGTATCATATACCCGATACTGGCCCGTAGAAATTACATCATTAATAAAGATTTGTATTTGATCCGGAGTAAATCCTGCCTCAATGTACGCCTGATATCCTGGTTGAAACTGAAAATACGTAAACAGAATCTGAAAGGCAACAGCACCCAATCCCGCGGAAAAATATATAAAAAGAAATTTCCTTTGACCGATAGCGCTCTCTAAATGGCTACCAAACATATAGAGCGCAAACATATTAAAAAATATATGCCCGGCATCACCGTGCATAAACATATGCGTGATTATTTGCCAAATCTGAAAATTATCATTTTTGGGAAACCATAACGCAAAAAAGTTATACGCTTGTTCTCCAAGACTCAATGTTCCCAAAAAGAAAATCACGTTAATTATCAGTATGGCTTTTACCGTGTCAGTAATTCTACCCATATTTTTTTTAAAATTTTTTATCTATTTCATCTACAGTAATAGTCGTAAATGTTGGTTTATGATCTGGTGTTATCGTCGGTTCTGTACAGGCAAATAAACTATTGACAATATGTTGTTGCTGTTCTTGCTCTAAAACAATACCTGTGCGCACCGCAATACTTTTTGCCATAGATTTAGCCAAAAAATCTGTTTGAGAAAATCCGCTATCCGGAACTTCATTTTGTAAATCCCCCAATAACTGCTCTAGCAATACACTGACTTCACTCTCTGTAATAGCTGTAGGAATACCACTAATACTTACTTCCTCCTCAACAATAGCATCAAAAACAAATCCCGTATGCTCTAATTGTTCTCTAACCATTTGCAAAAGTTCAATTTCTTGCGTTGTTAAAGAAATTTTTAACGGAAAAATAAGTTGTTGGCTTACGGCATTAGCCATTGTTATGTTGCGCAGTAACTCTTCATATAAAATACGCTGATGTGCCCGATGTTGGTTGATAATAACCATACCGCTCTTAATAGTGGTAATGATATATTTTCGCTTTAGCTGATAGGTAGGGTTATGACTAAGATCAGACTCTTTTTTCTCATCAAATAGAGATCCCGTAATTGCCGTACTTTCAAACTGTACAGAAGAAAAATCATTTGATTTTTTGTGTTGATCAATAGCCGAGGTATCCGCTTGTAACCCCACGTACAGATTCTCCCAGTCCGAAGACTTCTTTTCTTTATGCCAAGTTCTGCCCATACTACTATTAGTAGTGGGTCTGGTTTTTTCGTCTTTAAAGGGGTTAAAATTGCGATCTACCTCTATAGTGGGTACGCGTGCTTCCTTATTCTTAAAGTCGTACGGTGTCTCCATCGATGCATCCTTATTGAAGTCTAATACAGGCGCGACACTAAATTGTCCCAGGCTATGTTTAATTGTAGAACGCAACATAGCATAAAGGGAATGCTCGTCATCAAATTTAATCTCAGTTTTGGTAGGATGTATATTAATATCGATAGATTTTGGATCAACATCCAAATACACGAAATACGTAGGAAACGTTTTTTCTTTGCATAAACCCTCAAATGCCGAAGTTACGGCATGATTGAGATAGGCACTTTTTATAAACCGATTATTCACAAAAAAGAATTGCTCTCCCCTACTACGTTTTGCAAACTCAGGCTTGCCTACAAAACCACTAATTTTAACAAGATCCGTTTCTTCCTGAATCGGAACTAGTTTTTCGTTTGTTTTACCGCCGAGAATATGCACTATTCGTTGTCTGTGGTTTGCTACTGGCAAGCTAAATACCTCACTGTCATTATGGTACATATCAAACTTGATTGACGGATGTACCATCGCTACTCTATGAAATTCATCTATGATATGACGTAGTTCGACTGTATTTGACTTAAGGAAATTACGGCGGGCAGGAATGTTATAAAAAAGATTTTTCACACAGATAGAGGTTCCTGTAGGCGTAACGCACACCTCTTGCGAACTCACTTCGCTCCCCTCAATTTTGATTTCGGTTCCTACTTCATCACCAGCTTGCTTTGTTTTAAGTTCTACATGAGCAATGGCAGCAATAGAAGCCAATGCTTCTCCTCTAAAACCTTTGGTATCTAATTGAAATAAATCTTCGGCTTTTCTAATTTTTGAAGTTGCATGCCGTTCAAAACTAAGTCGGGCATCTGTGACACTCATACCGATCCCATCATCGATCACTTGGATACGAGTTTTACCTGCTTCTTTTACCAAAAGCTTGATATGAGATGCTTGTGCATCAATAGCATTCTCTAATAGTTCTTTAACTACAGATGCGGGACGTTGAACAACCTCTCCTGCAGCAATTTGATTTGCTACATGATCAGGTAATAATTGAATAATATCAGACATTTATTGTCGTGAAGTAAAAATTGATAAATCAAAATCTATGATATACAAAAAGATAAAGATTAAAACCATCGCAATATAAATAACTCGCTTGTTAATCTCACGATTTCCGCGCGTTCGACTTGCTTTTCGCACTTCGGCCCAATGCGCTCCAAAATCTATGTCGTTAGTAGTCTCTCGATATTTAGTAATTCTATTTTCAAAACTATAGATATTACCACTACTTTTACCCTTGTAATATCGGGGAGTGTAGTTAAATCTTCTACTAACCTTCTTCTTTAAAATATTTACTTTCACGATCAGCTCCTCTCTTTTTATAAGTTTCAAATATACTCAAAATGGATTGTAATGTAAAGTCTTTACGCATACAATCCAGAATAATACTCATAGCAAGAAACGTTCCAGAGGCGTCCTGATAAAGCTACATCTGTTAGAAATGCGCCTCTTTCTTAAGTTGTGCCATTTTTATGGCTGCGATTGCGGCTTCGGTCCCTTTATTACCATGTTTGCCACCAGAACGATCAATCGATTGTTGCATGGTATTATCAGTAAGCACACAAAAAATAACGGGAATATCACTTGTTACATTAAGATCTTTAATCCCTTGAGTCACCCCTTGACATACAAAGTCAAAATGCTGCGTTTCGCCTTTGATAACAGATCCAATGGCAATAACTGCATCAAGCATATCATAACTTTTTTGCATTTTTTTGCATCCATAGATAAGCTCAAAGCTTCCGGGAACGTTCCATCGTACGATATTATCCTTTAACGCTCCGCAGTCTATTAAAGCATCGAATGCTCCTTGAAAAAGACCTTCGGTAATAGTGTCATTCCACTCAGAAACAACAATCCCAAACCGAAAATCTTTCGCGTTTGGGATTGTAGCTTTATTATAATGAGATAAATTTTTATTCTCTGTAGCCATAATAAAATTATATGTTAGTCATTCATGCTATTTAAGCAGCACTTATAACCGTGATCAAAGGAACAAGTGAAAGCGATTAATTAGTTGCCGCTTTTGCTCTACCTAAGTGTACTTCAACTTGATTAGCTTCAACACTTGAAGGAAACTCTTCTTTAATTCTTTCCAAATAAGTAATTGCAACATCTGCTTTATCCAGTGATAGTGCAGTTATAGCTGCTTTCAATAAAAACTTCGGAGTTGTTAAAGAATTCGTCTTCGTTTCTGCCGCTTTCACATAATACGATAATGCTTGTTCTGGCTGATCAAGTTGTGCAAATGCATCCCCGATACCTCCTAAGGCTAACGGACCTAGCATTTGATCATCACTTTTAAACTCATCCAAGTAGGCAATCGCCTCTTCGTACTTGCTCATATTAAGATACGAGAATCCTGCATAATAGTTAGCCAGATTTGCAGCTTTAGTTCCACCGTAATTTTCAATGATTTCAATAAAACCATATTTTCCTTCTCCCCCGTTAAGCGCTAAGCCATATAAAGAATCACTGATTTTTTCATTACCGGTCACAGCATCGTTAAAATACTGTTGTGCTCTAAACATTTCGTTAGATGCCTCTTGCTCTTTTGGCTCCTGAACCAATTTTTGATACCCAAGATATCCTAAAACTATAAAGGCTACAACGCCAATAAAAATAAAGATATACTTTTGATTAGCCGCTACCCACTCTTCAGTTTTTGAAGCACCTTCATCTAAGGTATTGAATACTTCGGCAGTAGTTGATTGATCTTCTACTTGCTCAACTTCTTCTTCTTTACTTTTAGGTTTGTATCCTCGTTTCTTGTAAGTTGCCATAAATTTTCTTTAATGAAGGGCAAAAATAAAATTTTTATTCATATTTAAAAGCGAAAATATTTGTTATTTTTCGATAATTTGCAGTACTTTTCTATGAATAACACAATCCATAGTACACCTTGACTACCAGTAGTTTATGATTTTAAAATCGCTTTCTCTTTTAAATTACAAGAATTTTGACTCCATATCTTTTGAATTTGATAACCATATTAATTGCTTAGTCGGGAATAATGGGGTTGGTAAAACGAATGTTCTGGATGCTATCTATCACCTGTCGTTTGCAAAGAGTTATTTCAATCCTATTACCAGTCAAAATATAAGACATTCGAGCGATTTTTTTGTAGTGGAAGGCATTTATGAAAAAGAAGCGCGAACAGAACATGTACTGGTAAGTGCGAAAAAAGGACAGAAAAAAGTAGTAAAACGAAATAATAAGGTATATCCTACAATTAGTAAGCACATTGGTTTTTTGCCGTTAGTTATTATTTCTCCTGCCGATCGGGATCTAATTACAGAAGGAAGCGAAACTCGTAGAAAATTTATAGATGGAGTCATTGCGCAAAGTGATGCTCAATTTTTGAAAACACTACTTAATTATTCCAAAGTTGTTTCTCAACGTAATTCGCTTTTAAAATACTTTTCGGCTAATGCTACATTCGACAAAACTACTTTGGACGTTTATAACCAACAATTACATGACCTGGGTACTGTTATCTATAATAAAAGAGAAGATTTTTTAGAGACATTTACACCTATTTTTACCGAACGATATAAAGCCATCAGCTCTGGAAATGAAGTGGTTTCTGTTACCTACCAAAGCAGGTTGTCAGAGCTGCCTTTGATTAACCTATTAGAAGAAAACCTTTCTAAAGATCGGATGTTACAATATACCAGTGTAGGTACACACAAGGATGATTTATCTTTTGAAATCGATCAACATCCCATCAAAAAGTTCGGAAGTCAAGGGCAACAAAAATCTTTTCTGATTGCTCTAAAATTAGCTCAATTTGATTTTATTAAACAAAAAAGTAACGTCAATCCAATTTTACTTTTGGATGATATCTTTGATAAATTAGATGAAACCAGAGTCGAACACATTATTAAGCTGGTAAATGAACAAAATTTTGGTCAATTGTTCATAAGCGACACACATGCTGACCGAACTGAAACTGTCGTAAAAAAAATATCTCAGTCTTATAAAATATTTAAATTGTGAGCATATGAAATGTTATAAAGGAATTATTATACTCATTATAGTATTCGGAACTCTTTCTTGTAATAAGGTGAGTCCTAAAGATCAGATAGCTAACTTAAACGGCTATTGGGAAATTAGTAAGGTTCAAACCGCTGAAGGTAAAGAAAAAGTATATAATTTTAATCAGTCCATAGATTTCATCGAACTAGCAGGAGATTCTGTAGGTGTGAGAAAGAAATTACAACCTCAATTGAATGGCACCTTTATCACCTTTAAAAACAGTGAAAAATTTAGGGTTATGATTCAAAATGACAGTGTGTATTTAGAATATAGTACGCCTTATGACTCCTGGAGAGAGACTTTAATTTCTGCAAAAGAAGATGAGTTAATTCTGCGCAACCCGGATGGAAATTTGTACTTTTACCGACCATACGCTAAACTTAATTTAGAATGAAAAAAAGAGGCGAAGATTCTTTTAGTATAGGAGATGTTCTAAAAGATTTTGTTGACTCAAACAAACTGCAAACAGGACTGGACAAGGTAGCTGTGCAAGATGTTTGGGCTGATGTTATGGGTCCGGCCATTGTAAATTATACCCGATCCATAAAATTAGATAGAGACACATTGTATATTGAACTCACCTCATCTGTTTTGCGAGAAGAATTAAGTTATGGCCGCGAAAAAATCATTAATAATCTCAACGAAGCTTTAAAAAAAGATTTAATTAAAAAACTAATCCTTAGATAGTTCTTCCAGTCGGTCTCGCACATATTCGATTTTGGTCTTATTATGAGGTACAGGGATCCCGTCTTCATTCAAATTTACCAAGGTGATATTCTCAACTTTAAGAATCGTTTTTCTACTTAGTTTATTACGAACTTCACAGCGCAAGGTTAAGGAGGTTGAACCAAACTTAACAACATCCATTCCTATTTCTACGATATCCCCTTGAACTGCTGAGCTGATAAAATTAATTTCAGAAATAAACTTGGTGACTACCCGTTTATTATCCAATTGTATGACGCCGTATAAAGCAGCTTCTTCATCTATCCATTCCAGCAGTCGACCGCCAAACAAAGTCTCATTAGGGTTTAAATCTTCGGGTTTCACCATTTTCCTTGTATGGTATCTCATAGTAAAAGTATCATTAGGTTAACATTTTAAAGTTACGAAAAACCTAACCAAACAAGTTAAGAGCGAAAGGGAATCTTATAAGATTTATCAGCTTTAAAAAAACATGAAGTTTTTTTGAACGATCCATAAAATGTAATGATCCTTTTTACAGTTTTAGTAATCACAAAACTGTTACTGTCTCACAAAATTCAATTCCGTCCGGACATTCCGGTGATTGATACCGTATGCAGACTTCATAGACCCCCACAAGTAAATTATATTGCATGACATTATCACCTCCTACACCTCCACCATCTTCTTCTATAAACACATTATCAATATACCACGAATAGGTCACGTCATTCTTTTCAGGGAAATCTGCAGTAAAGCTGTAAAGCGGCAGCAGTAATAGTTTTTCATAAGTAAATTCTAATTGTGGACAGATTGGCGCGACCTCTATCTGCATACAATATTGCATTCCCTGAGGACAAGAAGCTGATACTGCTTCAATACAGACAGTATACGATCCTGGAGCAAAAGTATAATTAAGTAAATTATCACCGGTGGGACCCCCATCGTCTGCCTCTATCAATACTCCATTAATTAACCAATTATATTTTTGAACATCTCTATCTTTAAAATCTGCTGTAAATGTATAGTCCAAACTATTAGGCACTTGAGATGCTACAAAAGAAAGCAAAGAGCAATATTCAGGAACTATAATTTCTTCACAATATTCCATTCCCTGAGGACAAGAAGCTGATACTGCTTCAATACAGACAGTATGCGATCCTGGAGCAAAAGTAAAGTTAAATACGTTATCACCTAGAAGACCACCGTCATTCGCCTCAATCAACACCCCGTCAATAAACCAACTATACTGTAAAGCATCACGGTCTGCAAAATCTGCTGTAAAATTGAATTCTAAACTATTAGTCACTTGTGACGATATAAATGAGAGTGGTGCACAATATTCTGGTACCACAATTTCTTTACAAAATTGGGTTGCATCTAGACACGCTTCTTGAGACTCTATACAAACCGTATAAAATCCGGGTTGAGAAAAAGAATACTCCAGCAAATTATTTCCTGAGGCACCACCGTCTGATTTGACAGCTACACCATCAACCGACCACGTATAGGGTGAAAACTCAATGGAAGTAGGATTACTTCGCACAAAGGTGGAGGTAAGCTCCAGTGAAGAAGTTGATTCTACAGAAAAGTCATATGCAGGACATAGCTCAAAAATATCAGGACATGAATTTATCGTCTGATAAATTTCATAATAGGTAGCTACGGTTCTCTTTACCTGTGTTTCTTTATCTATTAGTGTAATAGGAAAATCGAAAACAGGCTGAAAACCAGTTTGTTGGCTTTGTAGAAAAATATTAAACTCCTGCGATGTATTGATTACAGTAGGCTGGTTGTTTGATTGAAGTATAGAAAAAGGGAAATCTAAATCAAAACAACGATTATAAAACTCATTAAATTCAGTTCTAAATGAACGAATACGACAGTTATTAAGAACCTCCAAAAACTCATTTTCAGAAGTAATTTTTAGCGTTGCTAAATTTTCGGGAAATGAAATTTCTATCGGAAATACGAGCCCTACTATGTTAAAATTATCGCTTTGATTCGTAATTGTTGTACGAAGACCTGCATACGAATTTAACTCAACTGTAGCGTCAGTGTTATAAGAAAGTTTAATAGGATACTTAAAACTAAAACATTGGTCGGTCTCTGGCTGTTGCGCGATATTTTTGGAAAAATCGTTTAAAACTGATACCAAGTGGATACTTTGATCATATAACGCCGGCTCATTAGTAGTACTTATAGTAGTATCATCATTGACACAACTAACAATGACTCCCAAGCTTAGCATCAGAAAACCTCTCAAAAAATAGTTTAAAAATCTCAAAATTAGTGTTTTATACTAATGTAACGTACTACTTACCTACTACCCTACCTCGTTATATTCAATTTAAAGATACAAATTCAATATTAATTTACGTAGTTGAAAAATTGGATTGGTTAAATGCTTTGCAAAAATTATAGATTTATGCATTATGTAACAAAATTTACTCAATATTAAATAAACATTAATAAGATCAACAAATTGTTAACAACAATCCTTGATAAATCGAATTCTTTTACTCAATTTTGAGGAATCTAATTCAAATATTTAAACAATAATGAAAACAAGAACAACAAAAATTCTAATGCTATTTTTTGCATTAGTTGTGCAACTATCGTTTGCGCAGGAAAAATCTATTTCCGGTAAGGTTACTGATGGGGGTGGCATGCCACTTCCTGGAGTTAATATTATTATCAAAGACTCCAATTCGGGAACACAAACTGATTTTGATGGGCTTTATACTATTCAAGCATCTACAGGTAGCACCTTAGTTTTTAGCTATCTAGGTTTTACAAATAAGGAAATAACTGTTGGTGGTGATGATACTGTGAATGTAGTATTAGAAGAATCTGCAGCCCAACTTGATGAAGTGGTTGTTACAGCTCTTGGTATTTCAAGAGAAAAAAAATCATTGGGATATTCTACTCAGGAAGTTGGTGGAGAAGAAGTTAATCAGGTAAAAACAGCCAATTTCGTAAACTCTTTATCAGGTAAAGCATCTGGTGTTCAGATTAGAAAAAACACCAATATGGGTGGTTCGACTAATGTTGTAATTAGAGGAAATTCATCATTGACCGGAAACAACCAAGCATTATTCGTTATTGACGGTGTACCAATTAACAACAATAACTCTAACTCTAGAGCACAAGAACAAGCTGGAACAGGATATGACTATGGTAATGCTGCATCAGACATTAATCCGGATGATATCGAAAGTGTTAACATATTAAAGGGAGCAGCTGCTTCGGCCCTATATGGATCTAGAGCAGCCAACGGTGTTGTTATTATTACCACCAAAAGAGGTACAAAGGGTGATGGCTATGGAGTAACCGTTAATTCTGGTGTAACTTTCGGAACGGTAGATGAATCTACTTTTGTAAAGTATCAGGATCAGTATGGAGCTGGCTATGGCCCTTACTATTCTAGCAGTGATGGTTTCTTTAATACAGAAGATATCGATAACGATGGGAATTTAGATCTTGTTGTGCCCTTTACAGAAGACGCCTCATACGGAGGTAGATTCGATCCAAATCTTTTGGTATATCAATGGGATGCGTTTTATCCGGAGTCTCCGAATTATTTAAAGGCTACTCCGTATGTGAATGCAGCAAATGGCCCGATCGAATTTTTTGAAACTCCTTTTACATTGACTAATTCTGTATCACTTGACAGAGCAACTGACAAAGGGAGCTTTAGATTAGGATATACTAATTTTGATCAAAAAGGCTTATTGCCAAATAGTGAATTAAGGAAGAATAACTTTTCGCTTAACGCCGATTACAAATTGACAGAAAAATTAACTGCCAGAGGTTTTGCCAATTATATCAAAACAGATGCTGTCGGTAGAAACTCAACGGGTTATAATGACAACATCATGGGAATGTTCCGTCAATGGTGGCAAACAAATGTTGATTTAAAACAACAAAGAGATGCTTACTTTGCAACAGGTAGAAATGTTACTTGGAACAGAAAAAGCACAACTAACCCTGCTCCGATTTATTGGGATAACCCATATTGGACACGTTACGAGAACTATCAGAGTGATGAGCGTAATCGTTTTATCGGAATTGCATCTTTAAATTATAAGGTAGCGGATTGGTTTGACGTTTTAGGAAGAGTTTCTGTCGATACCTATAATGAATTGCAGGAAGAACGTAGAGCTATCGGAAGTGTTCCTTCAGCTTTTGGTTTGGGAACAAGCGGAGCAGATCGTAGTGGTGGTCGTATCGCAACTGAGTCCGGTTATTCAAGAAAGGATATTGTTACAACAGAATATAATTATGACTTAATTGCAAACTTCAATAAAGACATCACAGAAAAGTTAAACTTAAGCGGATTGGTTGGTCTTAACGTACGACGTTCTTCCTACAAATCTGTGTTTGCCTCTACTAATGGTGGACTTGCAGTACCAAATATTTATGCTTTACAGAACACAAAATCACCTTTGCTCTATCCTTTTGAGAGAGATGAGAAAATTGGCGTAGATGGTATTTACGCAAGTGCTTCTATTGGTTACGACGACACGTACTATTTAGATGCTACCATTCGAAGAGATAAATCCTCAACGCTACCTGCTGACAACAGTACTTTTTACTACCCATCTGTTTCAGGAAGTTTTATATTTTCAAAATTATTGGAAGTTGATGCCATTTCATTTGGTAAGTTTAGATTAAATTATGCAGAAGTTGGTAATAGCCCGGGCTTTGATCGTGTCCTAGACACATATGCTATCAACACGGCTTTTGGAGGTGCTAGCGCGAGTGTAAAAAACACGAAAAACAATCCGGACTTGAAGCCTGAGACGACTACTAGTATAGAAGCTGGTTTAGAAATGTCATTTTTAACCGGACGTGTTGGTTTTGACTTCTCTTATTACAAAAATAATACGAAGGATCAGATCATTCCTTTAAGTATCTCTACCGCGACTGGTTATTCTTACAGACTAATTAATGCTGGAGAAATTGAGAACAAAGGAGTAGAAGTTTCTTTATTTGGAAAAGTTATAGACAACCCAGATTTTGGATGGGAAATAAATGCCAACTGGAGTAAAAATGAAAATGCAGTCATTTCTTTATTTACAGATGCAAACGGAAATGAAATCACTAACTATCAACTAGGAAGTTTCCAAGGAGGAGTATCAGTGAATGCCACAGTTGGTCAACCATTCGGTACCATCCAAGGAACGGATTACACTTATATCAACGGAGAACGAGTTGTTAACGCAAGCAGTGGCGAATACATAAAAACGGGAACCTCTGATAATGTTATTGGAAACATAACACCTGATTGGAATGGAGGAATTAACAACAAATTCCGTTATAAAAACATTGGGTTTAGCTTCTTAATTGATATACAAAAAGGAGGAGATATCTTTTCTTTGGATCAATACTATGGTCGAGCTACTGGATTATACGAAGAAACTGCTTTCACAAATGATTTAGGAAACCCTGTTCGTAATAGCCTAGCCGATGGTGGAGGTTTTATCAATCCTGGTGTGAACCCTGATGGATCTACAAATACTACCAGAATCCGTGCTGATCGATTTGGAGCTTTTGGATACCGTAGAGGACTTCCTAACGCTGCATTTGTTTATGATGCTAGCTATGTAAAATTGAGAGAAGTAGTATTATCTTATAATTTTCCAAAGAAATTACTTGATAAAACCTTCTTAAATACTGCCACTTTTAGCTTTATCGGATCAAATCTTTGGATTATTGATAAAAACCTTCCACATGCAGATCCGGAATCTGGATTAGGTGCTGGAAATTTACAAGGATATTCAACTGGTTCTTTACCTTCAACACGTGATTTTGCATTCAATGTAAAACTTCAATTTTAAAACATACTATAATGAAAAAGATAATATATCTATTAATTGCCATTATTGGGATAGCTTCATGTTCTGATAATTTGGAAAGTTTAAATGAGAACAAAAAGGATCCCTTATCGGTTCCCGGAGAGGCCTTATTCACAAGTGCTCAAAAAAGCCTGGTAGATCTAATGGTTAGTACTAATGTGAATCGTAATATATTCAGATTAGTGATGCAACAATGGACAGAAACTACCTATACAGATGAAAGTAACTACGATATAGTGACTAGAAACATCCCTCAATCTCAATGGGATGCATTGTACAAGGATGTGTTAAAAGATCTGGATGAAGCTTCTAAAGTTATTGAAGAAACGCCTTTATTAGCTACTGATGATCCTGCGCAAAAAGCTAATAAATTAGCGATTATAGAGATCCTAAATGTCTATGCGTACTCTGTGCTTGTCGATACTTTTGGCGATGTCCCGTATTCTGAAGCATTAGATTCAGATAATTTACTACCAAGATATGATGATGACGCTGCTATCTACAGAGATCTTATTGCTAGAATTAATACCGCTATTGATCAGCTAAATACTTCATCAGCTAGTTTTGGTATTCAAGATAATATGTATAATGGTGATGTTTCTAAATGGTTAAAATTTGGAAATTCACTGAAACTAAAGATGGGAATTACCATATCAGACTTATCCTCAGAAGCTGCCTTAGCGCAAGCCACGATAGAAGATGCTGCTACTAATGTTTTTGAAAGCAATGAGGACAATGCAGCGCTGACGTATTTGAGTGCTACACCGAATACCAACCCTGTTTATGTAGACCTTACGCTAAGCGGACGAGATGATTTTGTTCCAACAAGTACAATTGTTGATCAAATGCAGCCTAGAACTTATGAAATATTAGAAGACAGTAATGAAGACGGAGTTATAGATGAGAATGATAATGAAACAGTTGTTCCAGGTTCTGTTACTTATACAGATCCAAGAGCAAAGTTTTATTTTGATAACAATGTCGATGCTGATGAATCGATAGCTCAGACAGTTTATTTAGGTGGAACTCCCGGAGCAAGTAATTCTTATAGTGATTTTACTCATATCAGTGAGAAAATTTCAAAAGATCCTACCTTAGAGGGGGTGATCATGGACTATGCTGAAGTCAAGTTTCTTTTAGCTGAAGCTGCAGCCAGAGGCTATGTGGTGCCTGGGACTGTTGAAACTAATTACAACGATGCAATCGAAGCATCAATCCTTTACTGGGGTGGTACTATGGATGAGGCCGCAACTCACCTAGCTAGAACTGAAGTTGCTTATGCTACCGCTTCTGGAGATTGGAAAGAAAAAATTGGAACTCAGAAGTGGATAGCTCTTTACAACAGAGGTTATGCTGCTTGGAATTCATGGAAACTTCTTGACTATCCGGTTTTAGAGCTTCCTGCAGATCCCGTTTCCGATACTCCTGTTAGATACACTTACCCGATAGTAGAACAAACATTAAACGGTTCTAGCTACGGTGCAGCTTCGGCAGCAATTGGTGGTGACCTTGTAACTACAAAGGTTTTTTGGGACGTTAATTAATGACATCAACAAAATAATTAATCCAAGCCCTTCCTTGTGAAGGGCTTTTTAATTTAAAGACCTCACATCTTTTTTTGTAAAGTGACTTTACCCAACAATCTAAAACCCAGCTTCTGCGGATAGACAATCTTAAAATAATAAATATAGCATGATGATGCATTATTCTTTTAACCTACCACAAACAACATGGAGTATCTAGATAGCACCGTAAGACTAAAAATGATCTCGATGTCTTAGATATTTCAGGTATACATTTAAATTATGAAAAAAATCTTTTTATAGAGCATCCTCTATAACTAATAGTCGATTGATTTATACAATCTGCTAAGAAAAATTATCACAGTTTTTTAACTGTATAACCTCACTTCTCTAGCTCTTGTCCAGTTAAAGCTCAATAGCATAAAAATATTTTAGATTAATTCCATATTCGTCACATCAGTTTTGACAGCAATATATTCTTTCTGTGTCACCACAAAAAATCCCCCGAAAGCTACTACAGCCTCCGAGGGAATAACCTAATCACTCTAACCAATCTTTAATTACTTTATATATATTTCCGTACAGAAAATAATTTGTTCGCACGATTCAGAACTTGTAACCATACACACTTCATGTGTTCCTGCGATGAATTGGTATTTTAGGTAATCATCCTTCCCAATTCTATGGTTTACCATTTCTTTGTCCACTATCACTCCGTTTATCGTCCACCAGTATGAAGTTTTGGATACGTTTCTAAACATGGAATGAAAATTAAATATTTTGTCATTTGACTTATCCTTTTGTACCTCAAAAAATAGCTTAGGACATTCAGTTCTTTTCTTCGTATTATCAACTTCAACACATTCTTCAATAAAACGACCATCTTTTGATGCGATAAAACAAATGATATTTAATTCATCATCTAATTGAGAAATAAAAGTGCCTTTTGAGGTTTTGTCTATAGTTTCATTTGCTATTTTTCTTCCATTTACAGTCCACATACTATCGTATTCTCCAGACGACTGATATGCTGCTGCAAAAGTATACAGAGAATTAAATGAACTATTCTCAGAACCTATACTAAACTCTGGACTCTCATCAATCTCATTTTTTTCACAAGAGTATAATCCAAATGTTAGCAATTGCGACAAAAAAAACAGCTTACTGAGTATGCGCATCGTCAAAATGTTAAAAGTTGTTGGATGTAAAACAAATGTATTATCATTGCCTACAGATATTAAACGCACTAAATAGGAGACACCCCACCCTCACTATTAAAAAATATTTTTTTTGTATCTTTTAATATCTATAAAAAGAAACTGCATCTAAAACCAACTATAATGCAAAATGAGGAAGGAACGATCTGTAATGAACGTATTTTTAATGATTTTTTTAAAAGCAATGCCAGGCTTTTAAGAAACTATCTTTACTACAAATTTGGCGATCTAGATCAGGCAGAAGATTTAGTTCAAGAATCCTTTATAAAGTTATGGAACAATTGCTCTAAGGTATCTACTGGTAAAGCTAAAAGCTACGTCTATACTGTTGCTACAAATTTAGGAATTAGCATTACGCGTCATCAAAAAGTTAAATTTAAATATCAGGATTATGTAAAACATGTGAAGTCTGATGTAGATAATCAGTCTCCCGAGTTTTTAGCTTTAGAAGATGAATTTAAAGTTAAGCTCGATAACGCCCTTGCTAAACTTTCTGACAGACAACGTGAAGTTTTCCTACTTAGCCGAATTGACAAAAAAACATATAAAGAAATTGCGCAATTATCCGATGTTTCTGTAAAGGCAGTTGAAAAGCTGATGCACAAAGCTTTACTATCTTTAAGAGAAAGTATCGGAAATATTTAAAAAAGGTAGGGTGTATTCATTTTTACGCGTTTACCTTATATATACAGTATTATGATTGATTTAAAAAAAGATGAGACTTTTCTTGCTCGTTGGTTAAACGGCGAATTGACAGAAATTGATTTAAAGGAGTTTGAGAAACATCCTGATTACAATTTTTATGTCAAATTAAAGCAGTCAACAGAACACCTGCCTTCACTCGCCTATGATGTAGATACGCATTTACAACGTATCCACGACAACAAGGAACGAAAAGAAACAAAAGATTCTAAAAAAGTGTTTAGACTGTTTCCAGTTCTCGCAATTGCTGCGTCGATACTAATTATCTTTGGTTTGTTTTTTTACAATCCCGACACCACAATTAGCACCGGACATGGGCAAATGCTAACCGTTGATCTACCTGATGGTTCACAAGTTATGCTTAATGCCATGTCACAAGTTGTTTTTAACAAAAGAGATTGGAACGCGCAAAGATCACTTAATCTGATTGGAGAGGCATTCTTTAAAGTTACTAATGGCAATACTTTTACGGTACACACAAAACATGGAGATATAACGGTACTGGGTACACAATTCAATGTTAATGTTGAAGATTCATTTTTTGAAGTTAGCTGTTATGAGGGGAAGGTCAAAGTTAAAAGCGCCACTCAAGAAAAAATACTTGTAAAAAATCAAATATTTCGTTCTATAAAGAATACCCCGCAAGATTTCTCTTCACAACTTCAAGAAAAACCTACATGGATAGATAATACAAGCAGTTTTTCTAGCGTACCTTTAAACACTGTTATTCAGGAACTTGAAGATCAATACAACATTAAAATTAACAATAGTAATCTCAAACTAGACATATTATATACAGGAACGTTCCCAAACGACAATTTAGATGTGGCACTTAGAAGTGTTTTTAGTACCTTAGGGATGAATTACAGATTATCAGAAAACAAAAAAGATGTGATGATCGAAAAGTAATCACATGCCTAAAAAAATTTGCGTAATTTTATTCCTTTGTAACGTATTGGTTTTCTCTCAAGAGAAAACCAATATTGTTATGTTTAAAGATGCTTATTTAATAGAAGCTTTACCTCAAATTGAGCAGTATTACAATATTACGTTTTCTTATCTCGATCAAATTCTAGTTGACAAAACTATTTCTATACGTCTAACGCCTGAATTGAAACTGACTGATGTTTTAACACAGATCGAGCAACAAGCTTTATTGAAAATTGAAAATATCGGAACCACTATTTATTCTTTGAGACCTTATCAGTCACAAGACCGTATAACACTCTGCGCAACTTTACTAGACGAACAGCAAATCTCCATCTCAAATGCTCAAATCACTACGCTACCAGAAAACAGCGTGGTTGTTACAGATGACAGAGGATATTTTATTATTGAAGAAATCCCTTACGGTTCTATTCTGGAAATCGATCTGCCAGGCTATGCTAAGAAACAGGTTTTAGCTTCAGAAATTTTTAATTCTACTTGCACCTATCTACAGTTATTTAGCGCTACGCTATCGTTGGATCAAGTGTTGATCAAGGACTTTATAGCTAAGGGGATTTCATTAAACCGTAAAACCATACAGATTAAAATCAAAGATCTTCAAGCCCTACCAGGGCTAACAGAACCTGATATTCTCTACAGCATTCAATTAATCCCCGGTGTAAATAGTCCCTATGAGACTGCTTCCGGATTATATGTACGCGGTAGCACTCCCCATCAAAATCTAGTATTATGGAACGGAATCAAGACATACCATCACTCACATTTATACGGTATGTTATCAGCCTTTAATCCCTATGCGGTCGATGAAGTTTTGTTTTATAAAAGTGGTACTCCGGAACATTATGGTGACCGCTTAGCAAGTATTATTGATATTCGAACCAGCTCGGAAATTTCAGATACCTTCAAGGGAAGTTTTGGGATCAATATGATCAATGCTGATGCCATCGTTGATATCCCGATTATAAAAGATCAGATGTCAATTAAACTCTCCGGAAGACGCTCTTATACCGATCAACTGGAAACATTTACTTATAAAAAATTAGCGGATAGAGCTTACCAAAACACTAAATTAAGAGATACACAACAATCAGAATTAGGAGACAATACATTTTACTTTTTAGATTACAATGCCAGTATAAATTACAAAATAACCAAAAATGATACGCTTCAACTAAACACCTTATACAGTAAAAACACCTTACAATTTGATCAAAATACTGACCAAAAATTCTATACCGATAATTTATTTACCGAAAATGAAGGATATAACGTAAAATGGAATCATAGATACGGTTCAAACCTAAAGCAAGAAATTTCACTTTACTATACAAAATATGCATTGAATTATGCCTTCAAAACTGATTCTATCACCAAAACTGTTGAAGTACGCGCTAAGGAAAATAGCATACGTGACCTTGGTGGAGCAATTAGTCTAAACTACGCTTTTGACAAAAAAAATACTATTTCTACAGGATATCAATATTCCAAAAAACGCTTTAAACATGGTTTTGCTACTTCTACCCCTGAATATTTCTTAATTTTGGATCAAGATGATCGAAAATTAGAAACTCATGCAGGGCATTTTGGCTATCAGTATGATGATGCAAAAAATTGGTTTTTCTCCACGGGTGTGCGACTAAGTCATTATGCAGGATTACAAAAGACTTTTATAGAACCAAGAATAGTCATTCAAAAACATCTAACTCCTAATTTTGAAATTAATGCAACAGCAGAGTTTCGTTCACAAAGTGATAGTAACATCCGAGAATCTGTATTAAGTGATCTTGCCTTAGAGAACGAGATATGGAAACTTGCAGACACCATCAATTACCCTATTGCTACGAGCTCACAGTATTCAATGGGAGCAAGCTTTAAAAAAAGAGGATGGAATTTTGATACTGATTTTTATCACAAACACATAAAAGGAATTACAACACTTACTGCCGGCTTTATAAACCCTATTGATAATCAATATCATGAAGGAAAAAGCGAAATCTATGGAATGGACGTTTTTGTCAAGAAAAAAATTAAACGCTTTAACTCTTGGTTGAGTTATTCGTACATTAATACTCAAAATTTTTTTTCTGGTGTTAATGATAATAAATATTTCCCTGGTAATTGGAATATTAGACACTCCGTTCGATGGACCAGCTTTTACGATTTAGACAATTTCCGTTTTTCTCTAGGATGGTTTTGGCATTCTGGAAAAGCTTATACGCAAGTTAAAGAGGTTGAGGATGAAAATGGCATGGTAACGTTGCAATATGGAACTATTAACAGTACTTCTTTGCCAACCTATCATCGAATGGATTTTTCAGTGATTTATAATTTTCAATTAAAACAACAATCTAAATTAAAATACAGACTTGGCCTTTCAATTCTTAATATTTATGACAATAAAACTTTAATTAATAAAGAGGTACGATCCACCAATACCCTCGAAAACGAGTATATCTTTTCTGACAAGTATGGCATACGTTTTACCCCTAACGTTAGTTTAAGAGTTTTATGGTAAACTAAAAAAGTCCATTTTGAAGCTTCAAAATGGACTTTTCTTATAACTCTCTACTATATTAGAATTGCTCTCTACCCGAAAAATGAAAAGCACCTTCGATAGCAGCGTTCTCATCGCTATCACTACCGTGTACTGCATTCTCACTGATTGAAGTTGCAAATTTTTTACGGATTGTTCCCTCTGCCGCGTCTTCAGGATTTGTAGCTCCGATTAACGTTCTGAAATCCTCAACTGCATTCTCCTTTTCAAGAATTGCTGCCACGATAGGTCCACTTGTCATATACTCAACAAGTTCTCCATAAAAAGGACGTTCGCTATGAACAGCATAAAACGCTTTGGCGTCATCTGTAGTAAGTTGAGTTAATTTCATCGCTACGATTCTAAAACCTGAAGCTGCAATTTGCTCAAGGATTGCTCCGATATATCCTTTTCTTACCGCATCCGGCTTAAGCATTGTAAATGTTCTGTTTGTTGCCATTATTATTGTATTGATTATTTTCCTCTTAACGAGGCTTTAAATTAATTTGGACACACCTAGCATATCCTTTTTTTTTGCAAAAGTATATATAAAAGCTTCAAATACAATATAAAATCTTAGAAACAATCAGTACCGTATATAATTCTGCCTTCCAATTTAATAATCTCGTTGCACTCCTAGCCCATCAGTTGTTTCCTAGACCCATCTCTACAACAATTTAATAACATTTATTGTATATTCGCTGCTCTATGAAAACACAAGAAATTGAAGCTTTAAAAGCACTCTTACAAGAATCAAAAAAAATTGTTATCGTGCCTCATAAGAATCCTGACGGTGATGCAATTGGCTCTACATTAGCGCTTACCCATTATTTAACCTCATTACATCATCAAGTAACTATTATTTCACCTAATGATTATCCTGATTTTTTAAAATGGATTCCAGGTCAAGAAAATATCATAAATTATGATACTAATAATGAGCTAGGAGAACAATTAATCGCAGCGGCAGATCTTATTTTTACCTTAGATTTTAATCATCTCGGACGCTGCGGCGCATTAGAGACTCCATTACGCAATGCAGCGGCTACCTTTATAATGATTGATCATCATCAACAACCTGATGACTATGCTTTTTTTACGTATAGCGATGTCACCATGAGTTCTACTTGCCAAATGGTATATCATTTTATAGAAATGATGGGAGATCAAAATAACATTACGCCAGAAATTGCTACATGCATTTACGTAGGTATAATGACAGATACGGGATCATTCAGATTTAGATCCACAACAAGCACCACACATAGGGTGATCGCTTCATTAATAGATCATGGTGCAGACAATACCGCAATTCATGAAAAAATTTATGACACAAATACCTACTCTCGACTTCAACTACAAGGTGTTGCGTTGAAAAACTTGAAAGTACTACCCGAATATCGTACTGCATACATTACCATTACGCAAGAAGAATTGGATAAGCATAATTTTCGCAAAGGAGATACCGAAGGGTTTGTAAATCTCGGTTTGTCGCTACATAATATCGTATTTGCTTTAATATTTATTGAAAACAAAAGTGAAGGGATCATTAAGATATCACTTAGATCAAAAGGTGACTTTTCTGTCAATGAATTTTCCAGAGCTCATTTTGAAGGTGGCGGGCACCATAACGCAGCCGGAGGAAAAAGTAATCTTTCGATTGAAGAAACAGTTGCTAAATTAATTAGTATCTTACCCGACTATAAAAATGCCTTGAATTCATGAGAACGATATGTCTAATTTTTGGCTTTCTAACCCTGATGGTTACAAGTTGCAAGACACCCGAAGCTAGAAAACCGGTAAATATAAAGACGGGTTCATTTTTGGATGAATCTATTACCAGAAATAAAAAATTATCTGCTAAGGAAGAATCCCGCATTCTCAAAATTATCGAACAAGATACAATCCACGACTATAAAGCATCCGATGGGGGTTTTTGGTATTACTATCATACAAGAGACACAACCTCAACGGTCGAATTTCCTAAATTTGGAGATCATGTTACCTTCAGTTACCAACTTAATGACCTTAATGATAATGTTATTTATACTAAAAAGGAATTAGATACCGTTTCTTATACTATTGACAAAGAAGAATTATTTCTAGGTTTGAGAGAAGGACTTAAACTCATGAAGCCGGGAGAAATTATCACTTTCTTGTTTCCATCATATCAGGGCTATGGATATTATGGAGATGATAATAAAATAGGAACTAACATTCCGCTTAAAGCGAAAGTTACCTTACATACAATTAAACGAGAATCAACACTTAAAAATTAATATTTACTTAAAAAATGAAAAAACTCAATCTTTTATTCCTAGCCGTATTAACGCTAATTATAAGTAGCTGTGAAGAGAAATATCCAGATCTAAAGGATGGTATGTACGCAGAAATAATTACTAATAAAGGTACTGCGGTTGCCGAATTATTTTATAAAGAAACACCAATGACGGTTGCCAACTTTGTATCATTAGCCGAAGGTAACAATACTAAAGTTGACAGTGCTTACCAAGGTAAAAAATTCTATAACGGTATTATATTTCACCGTGTGATTAAGGATTTTATGATACAAACGGGAGATCCGTTAGGAACAGGCTCGGGAGATCCGGGATATAAGTTTCCAGACGAAATCGTTGATAGCCTGACACATGATAATAAAGGAATTTTATCTATGGCCAACTCTGGACCAAACACCAACGGTAGCCAATTCTTTATTACCCTGAAGGCAACTCCATGGTTAGACGGTAAGCATACTGTTTTTGGTGAAATCGTCGAAGGTCAAGAAGTTGTAGACAGTATCGGAACAGTAACAACTAAAATTGCTGACAAGCCTGAAACTGATGTAAAAATGCTTGAGGTTAACATCATTAGAAAAGGTAAGGATGCTAAATCATTTGATAGTGAAGCCGTTTTTTCTGATAGAATTAAACAAATAGAAGAAGAAACTGCCGAAAAAGAGCGTATTCAAAAAGAAAAAAGTGAAAAAATCGCAGCACGCTACAGTGAATTAAAAACAAAAGCTGAAAAGCTAGAAAGCGGATTAGAAATTGTTTTTATTAACAAAGGTGAAGGTAAACAACCTAAAATTGGCGATGTGGTTTTAGTAAATTACGAAGGATATTTTGCTGACGGTACTGCTTTTGATACAAACATTGCTGATAAAGCCAAGGAGCTAGGTGTATTTAATGAGCGCAGAGCAGCCGATCCGAGAGGCTACGCTCCCATGCCGGTACCCTACTCTCCCGATGCACAAATGATTGCCGGATTTAAAGAAGGGATCCAACAAATGAAAGTTGGGGATAAAGCAGTTTTATTTTTACCGGCCCATTTAGCCTATGGCGAACGTGGTCAAGGTCCTATCCCTCCAAACACTGATTTAATCTTTGAATTAGAGATTACGGATATTCAAAATGACAAAAAATAAGAAAGAATTTTCTTATTATATAAAAATCCCGCTAACATCAGTTGGCGGGATTTTTTTTATCTTTCTGAAACCTTCTATTTACCTGGAATACGTTTTAAGGTTTCCAATGTAAAGTTCCAATATTTTTGTACCGAAGAAATGCTCGCACGTTCATCAGGTGAATGGGCTCCTTTGATCGTCGGACCAAAAGAAATCATTTCCATCTTGGGGTAATTTTGTCCTAAAATTCCACATTCCAAACCTGCATGGCAGGCTGCGACATTTGCTTTTTCACCATGTAGTTCAGTATACAAAGCGTCCATCACTTTTAAAATAGAAGAGCTCATATCAGGAGCCCAGCCCGGATAATCGCCTCCCGTCGTCACATCACATCCAATTAAATTAAAGGTTGCCGTTAATTTATTGACCAAGTCTTGTTTTGATGATTCAACACTACTTCGCGTAAGACATTTTATAATTATAGTACCTGCGCCTACTTCGACTTTGGCTATATTATTTGAAGTCTCAACCAAATCAGGAATCGCTGCACTCATAGTATACACTCCATTATGAGCCGCATACAGTGATTGCATCAATTGGGTACTTAATTCGACAGACATTGTCATTTTTGGTGTTTCAATTGTTTGAGCCTTGATCGCTAAATTTTCTTCTACCAACTTAAGTTCCTCCTTAATTAACTGTAAAATTTCATTCACTTTGTTTTCAAAAGTTGCCTGATCCTTTTCAGCAATTACAACTGTAGCAAAACTCTCTCTTGGGATAGCATTGCGTAAACTACCTCCTTTAATTGATACAATTTGAAGCGCTGTTACCTTAGAAGCTTCATATAAAACGCGATTCATTATTTTGTTAGCGTTTCCTAATCCTTTATCTATATCCATCCCAGAATGACCTCCATTGAGACCGTTAACGGTAAGTGAATAGGCCACACTATTAGAAGGAATGGTTTCTTCGGTATAAGAACAACTGGCGGTAACATCTACGCCGCCTGCGCAGCCTACACCGATTTCATCATCCTCTTCGGTATCGAGATTTAATAAAATATCTCCTGTCAGCCAGCCTCCTTGCAATCCCTTAGCACCCGTCATACCGGTTTCCTCATCAATAGTGAACAACGCTTCAATAGCAGGATGTTCAATCGTATCGGATTCTAAAATCGCCATAATAGTTGCAACTCCTAGTCCATTATCAGCACCTAAGGTCGTGCCCTTTGCTTTGACCCAGTCTCCATCAACAACCATCTCTATGCCCTGAGCATCAAAATCAAACTGCGTATCTGCATTTTTTTGATGCACCATATCCAAATGCGACTGCATCACTACTGTTTTTTTATTTTCAAATCCGGGGGTTGCCTTTTTCCGAATAAGCACATTTCCAACAGCATCAACTTCGGTTTGTAACCCCAGGGATGTTCCAAACTGCTTCATAAACTCTATAACACGTTCTTCCTTTTTTGAAGGTCTTGGTACTTCGTTTAAATCTGCAAATTTATTCCACAATGCCTTAGGTTCTAGATTTCGTATCTCTGAATTCATAGTAAACTTTTGTAACAATTTTTAAAATTAATCCTAGCACGCAATGTAAGGATTTTTTGATTTTACCTCCTATCTTTACCACATGCAATCGAGAACAAAAATACTACTTACCATTTTACTTCCCATACAAATCATAGGCATTCAATTGCTTTCTTTGTTTCCTGAGTTCATTGAAGAATATTACAGTAATGGTATCTATGTATATATCTCTCGTGGATTGCGTTATACTTTTGGATGGTTGCCTTTTTCTTTTGGGGATATTGCTTACATAATTTTGATCATATTTTTGCTGCGCTATAGCTATCTCAATATCATTAAAAGAAAACCAGCTTGGAAAACGATAGCTTGGGATACGGGTGCTACCTGCTCAATACTATATGCTTGTTTTCACCTTCTTTGGGGGATGAATTATTACAGAGTGCCCTTGTATAAAACCTTACATCTTGACGATCAGTATACGCAACAAGAATTAATCTCAGTGACTGAAGCACTTATTAAAAAAGCCAATGCTATTCATGAACAATTAGAACCGAACGATTCATTGCCTATTAACTCTCCTTATACGAAAGAGGATATCTTTGATATTACTAAAAAAACCTACGAACAGGCAAGTATAGATTTCCCCAGTCTGAAATTATATCCTCAAAGTATCAAAAATTCATTAATCAGTTTACCCTTGACGTATATGGGATTTAGCGGATATCTTAACCCGGTTACCAACGAGGCTCAGGTCAATAGCTATATTTTAAACTATAGAGCACCTACTACAAGTTGTCACGAACAAGCACATCAAGCAGGCTACGCCAAAGAGAATGAAGCCAATTTTATTGCAGCAATTATTACCATACACGATAAAAACCCGTATTTCAAGTATAGCGGACTTACCTTTGCACTTAAATTCTGCTTAAATGATCTCTATAAACGTGATGAACAAATAGCGATGTGCCTGGCAGATGAATTACGACCTGGAATACGTGAAAATTATCGTGAAATCAATGCTTTTTGGGAATCGTATCAAAATCCTATTGAACCTTATTTTAAAAGCACCTATGACCGGTATCTAAAAATTAATAACCAACCTAACGGAATGGAATCTTATAATTATATGGTTGCCCTCCTGGTTAATTATCTGAAATAAGTCTTCGTCAACCTTTTCATCAGAACACTTTTTGTAGTCTTCGTTAAAATTTTCTTAATAAAGCAACCCTTCCCTGATCAACTTTTATCTTTAGGTCATCTTATTTCTTTAATAAAATTTCATGAAAAATTTAACAACTACACTACTCCTGTTTCTATGGGTTGTTTATAGTTATAGTCAGGATTATTTTCCGGTTAATGACGGGGTAAAAACTAAAAATACGACCGTCACCGTATTCACTAATGCTACAATTCATACAGATGCTAAAAATATTGTAAAGAATGGGATGATTGCCATTCAAAACAATAAAATTCTACAAGTGGGATCAAAATTTGCACTTCCAGAAAATAGCGTTATTATAGACTTGAAAGGAAAACACATCTATCCATCCTTTATCGACCTATATACTCATTTTGGTGTGACCTTGCCAAAATCGAAAGATAATGGAAATAGAAATCAAGAACCTCAGTACGATGCATCTCGAGAAGGATATTACTGGAACGATCATATACGACCAGAAACTAACGTTTTAACTTCGTTTAATTATGATGCTACCAAAGCCAAGACTTACCTTGACCAAGGTTTTGGGGTCTTGCAAACACACTTTGCAGATGGTATTGCAAGAGGTACGGGGATGCTCATTGCCTTAAGTGCTACCAAAAAAAATAATGAACGTCTATTAGATGATACCTCAGCGCAATTTTTTTCTTTCGAAAAAAGCAAGCTAAGCAAACAAGCGTACCCTACCTCCTTAATGGGAGCCATGGCGCTCCTTAGACAAATGTATCTGGATGCTGACTGGTATGCTAAGGGAATGGCTGATTCAAAAGATTTATCGCTAGAAGCGCTTCAAAAAAACAACAGCTTACCACAAATTTTTGAGGCCGGGAGCAGAATCAATAGTTTGAGAGCAGATAAAATAGGAGATCAGTTCAATATTCAATACACACTGCTGGGTGGAGGAGATGAATATGAACGAATTAATGAGGTGAAAAATACAAATGCTACTTACATAATACCGATCAACTTTCCGGAACCTTATGATGCCACAGATCCCTATCTAACTTCTTTGTTAAGTTTAGGAGATATGCGCTATTGGAACCAAGCTCCATCTAACCCCGGTATTCTGGCAAAAAATAAGGTGCCATTTTCGATCACTACGTACAAATTGAAGAAAATTGCTTCGTTTAAAGATCAAATTAAAAAGGCTATCAGCAATGGTTTACAACCGACCGATGCGCTTGCTGCATTAACCACTGTGCCGGCAAAACTTCTAGGAAAAGAAAATGAATTGGGTACTCTTAAAAAAGATGCTTATGCCAATTTCTTGATAACTGATGGTGAACTGTTTTCTGACAAAACAGTTATCTATGAGAATTGGGTTTTAGGTAAAAAACATGTGGTCAATCCTATGAATATTGTTGATCTTACAGGGAACTATACCTTAACAGTCGGAACTACGAAATACAATGTAGCACTCAAAGGTAAACCAAATGCACCAAAAGCTACTGTCAAATTAGATACACTGAGTATAAAAAATACTGTATCTTATAAAGACAATTGGTTGACTCTTGTGTTGGCAGATACCGATACTACTTCGACTAACTTTACAAGACTTACAACAAGAGTATCCTCTGATGGTGTATTTGAAAACACAAAGGCCATTCAACCTACTGGTTCTATTTCTAAATTCAGTCTGGTTAAAAATCAAGAAACTACTAAAGAGTCTAAGAAAAAGGAAGAAGCATCAAAATCAATTGAGCGTTCTTTTACCTCACCGATTACCTATCCTAATATTGCGTTTGGAAATACAAGGCTTCCTCAACAGCAAACACTTCTTATTAAAAATGCAACGGTATGGACAAATGAAACCGATCGAATCCTGGAGGCTACAGATGTCTTGGTAAAAGATGGAAAAATTGCTGCCATAGGCAAAAACCTTAGAGCGAATAATGCTGTTTCTATAGATGGAACAGGGAAACATTTGACCGCAGGCATTATAGACGAACACAGTCATATCGCAGCGGCCGCAATCAATGAAGCCGGGCACAACTCATCTGCAGAAGTAACCATAGAAGATGTTGTTCAACCAGATGATATAGACATCTATCGCAATTTAGCCGGGGGTGTAACCTCTATTCAAATTTTACACGGATCTGCTAATCCTATTGGAGGACGTTCTGCGATCATTAAATTGAAATGGGGAGAAACTGCTGAAAATATGATCTATGATGCCACTCCAAAGTTTATAAAATTTGCACTAGGAGAAAATGTAAAGCAAAGTAATTGGGGAAGTCGCAGTCGTTTTCCGCAATCGCGAATGGGGGTTGAGCAATTATATATGGATTATTTTTCAAGAGCTAAAAACTATGACACTAAGAAAAAAGCCGGCCTACCCTATCGTAAGGATTTAGAAATGGAAACATTAGCAGAAATCCTTAATGGAGAACGTTTCATTAGTTGCCATTCCTACGTACAAAGCGAAATTAATATGCTAATGAAGGTAGCTGAAAAATTTGATTTCAGGATCAACACTTTTACTCATATTCTTGAGGGCTATAAAGTTGCAAACAAGATGGCCGAACATGGTGTAGGAGGTTCAACGTTCTCTGACTGGTGGGCATATAAATTTGAAGTAAATGATGCAATTCCTTACAACGCAGCGATTATGCACAATGAAGGAGTTACCGTCGCTATCAATAGTGATGATGCAGAAATGTCAAGAAGATTAAATCAGGAAGCTGCAAAATCTGTTAAGTATGGCGGTATTAGCGAAGAAGATGCATGGAAATTTGTGACCCTTAATCCTGCCAAGTTATTGCACATAGATAATCGCGTGGGCAGCATAAAGGTAGGTAAAGATGCAGATCTTGTCCTCTGGACCGACCACCCCCTATCTGTGTATGCCAAAGCTGAAAAAACTATCATCGAAGGCGCAGTTTATTTCGACCTGGAACAAGATAAAAAGCAACGTGCGGCAATTGCCACTGAAAAAAACAGATTAGCTGCACTCATGATCGCAGAAAAAAACAAAGGATTAAAAACCCAGGTTGCCAAGAAAAAGGAAAAACAGCGACTGGAATGTGAAACGATTGAAACAATCTACTAGAACTAATTCTTATATATTATTTACCCTTTTTATACATTTAGGATAAGAATTTGCAAAGTGGGTTATTATAAGCGATTCTCATAAATTGGTATAATTAGAATCAAGCATAACTGACAAGTAAAAAACTACAACTAGTAACAAATGAAAAATATTAAAATTTACATAGTATGCTTCTTGCTGAGTTGTGCTGTCAAGGCGCAACAAACTCCGGCAACTAAGCAATCAGAGTCAATATCTATTCAAGGAGCCACCGCGCACCTCGGTAATGGAAAAATTATAGAAAATAGTCTGATCGTCTTTGAAAATGGAAAAATCACTTATGTTGGTGAGAATGTTTCTGATAAAATTAAAGGAACAACTATTGACGCTTCCAATAAGCATGTATATCCCGGCTTTATTGCTCCCAATACAACTTTGGGGTTAGTAGAGATTGGAGCGGTAAGAGCGACTAACGATATCAGTGAAATTGGTGAGTACAACCCTCATATTCGTAGTCTTATCGCCTATAATGCCGAAAGTAAAATAGTAGAAAGCATGCGACCAAACGGTGTGCTGGTAGCTCAGGTAACCCCTCGCGGCGGACGCATATCCGGTACGTCATCCATCGTTCAACTTGACGCCTGGAATTGGGAGGATGCTGTCATAAAAGCAGATGATGGGATGCATATTAACTGGCCGGATTTATACTCAAGAGGACGATGGTGGCTTGGAGAGGAGCCTGGGTACAAACCCAATAAGAAATACGATGAACAAATGACCGAATTACAAGCATTTTTTGATCAGTCAAAAGCACTGGCAACTTCTAAAACTCCTTCAAAGCACCTACCGTATCAATCCATGCAAGGTGTTCTCGAAGGATCTCAAACAATGTTTATTCACGTACACCATGAAAAGGCTATTCTTGAAGCAATCGCTTTTGCTAAAAAAAATAATATCAAATCGATGGTTATTGTAGGGGGTGATGATGCTTACAAGGTTGGAACAACACTGAAAGACAACAATATTCCCGTATTGCTTACCAGGACCCATTCAATTCCCAAAAATGAGGATGATGACTATGATCTACCTTATAAAAATGCCAAAAACCTAGTGGATATGGGCGTATTAGTCGGTTTACAAAATAGCGGACAAATGGAGCGTGCGAATGCGCGAAACTTACCTTTTCAGGCGGGTACTGTAGCAGCACACGGATTGAATAAAGAAAAAGCACTGCAATTAATTACTGAAAATAATGCCAAAATTCTTGGAATTGAAGATACTATGGGAACCATCGCTGTTGGAAAAGATGCTACGCTGTTCATCAGTAAAGGGGATGCTCTGGATATGAGGACCAATCAACTAGAAAAGGCTTACATTCAAGGAAGAGATATTAGTTTGGAAACTCATCAAACGACTCTTTATAAGCGTTATAGTAACAAATATGGACACTAGTTGTGAACTATAGTATAACTGAAAAATGCTCTTACGTTCTTGTAAGAGCATTTTTTTTAAGTATTTATATGATAATTTTAATGTTTAAACTCTTTCATATCTTCTAATGCACCAACCAACATATTAACATGATTAAGCGTGCAACTTTCTCCCATGATACCAATTCTCCATATTTTTCCGGCAAAAGCGCCTAGCCCCCCACCAACTTCAATGTTGTAAGTATCCAACAACTTTTTACGTATAACACCTTCATCATTTCCTTCCGGTAAAAAAACAGAATTCAAATTTGGCAATCTATACGATGGATCAACTAAAAATTTGAACCCCAGTCCTTCCAGTTTTGAAACTAATACTTTATGAACAATTTGATGCCTTTTATAGCGATTTTCTAACCCTTCTTCCAAAACAAGCCGTAGTGCTTGGTGCAATGCAAATATTGAAGAAACGGGAGCGGTATGGTGATATGCTCGTTTAGAGCCGCTCCAATAGTCCTTTACAAGATTAAGATCCATAAACCAACTTTGCACCGGAGTTTTTCTGTTTTCTAATACGTTTACCGCTGCTTTAGAAAAACTAATTGGAGATAGACCGGGGGGTGCACTCAAACATTTTTGGGTACCTGTATACACTGCATCAATATTCCATTCATCCACTTTAAGCGGCATTCCGCAATACGAAGTTACAGCATCTACCACCATCAAAGCTCCTGCATTATGAACCAACTCACTAATCTCTTGAAGCGGTTGTAAGACTCCGGTAGAGGTTTCAGCATGTACGATTGCTAACAGTTTTGGTTTCTTACATTTTTCTAAGGCATACTTAACCTGATCCCGGGTAATAATAGATCCCCACGGAGATTCAACTTTATGGACTATTGCACCACACCGTTCAGCAATAGCAACCATCCTACCTCCAAAAACCCCATTAACACAAATAATTACCTCATCCCCCGGTTCCAATAAGTTGACAAAACACGTTTCCATTCCCGCTGAGCCAGGAGCTGATACCACAAAAGACAACTCGTTTTTAGTCATAAAAGTCTGTTGCACCATCTGTTTCACCTCATCCATCAATTGCACAAATTGAGGATCGAGATGACCAATAAGTGGTGTAGCCATAGCTTGTAGTACTTTGGGGTGTACATCTGAAGGGCCGGGTCCCATTAAAATTCTCTTACTTGTCTTTAGTTCGGACATCATTTCACACTTATTTTTATAGCTACAGTATACCTGTTTGTTAAGCCATTAAAATTATGAAATAATTATTTGGAAGCATACAGACAAATGTCTGTCTCAACAAAACTCTTCGTAATCCTCTGAGAATTTGATAAAAATAGAGTGAAGGAATTTATCAAATTTGTCAATTCACTAAAATTCCCTATCATTTTTATGAAAAAAATAATAGGCACAACACGCACTCGTGGTTTAAAAATTAAGTTTTTTGTTTTTTCTTCTTTGCAGCAGGGAATAATACATTATTGAGTATCAGTCGATACCCGGGAGAATTAGGATGTAATTCTAGCTCCGTCTTTGGATCTCCTACTCTATGCTGATAATCTTCCGGATCGTGGCCTCCATAAAACGTAAAAAAACCTTTTCCTTTAATTCCGTGGATATACCTAGCCTCTCCATTTGCTTTATTCTCACCTAGAATCAAAACATTTGATTTAATCTCCTGTGGATCATACGCTGTGGTTTGTCCCATAAATCCTTTGACCAGTGCTGTATGATTTTGACATAACATCGTAGGAATAGGATCCCATTTTGCAGAAAAATCCATGAGTGTAAAATAATCAGTTGTCTTAGAAACTTGCCTCTTTCTCGTCATATCAATTGAAGAAAATTCATAAATATTGGGACTTCGCTCTAATGTAAAATTCTTAAAAGCAAACGTTTTAGAATAGTCTATTTTTGATTGATATCCTGGATCACTTGGATCACCGTCAAACATAGGTTCACAAATATCTACATGCTCTGCAGATAAGGCAATCTCAAAACTATCGGTTGCACTGCACATGGCAAACATAAATCCACCTCCAACAACATAATCTCTTATTTTCAACGCTACAGCGAGTTTTTCATCCGAAACTTTATCATAACCCAAGGATTTTGCCAGAGCTTCTGCCTGTTTCTTCTCTTTTATATACCAAGGTGTAGCTCGATATGTGGCATAAAATTTTCCGTACTGCCCTGTAAAATCTTCATGGTGCAAATGCAACCAATCATACAGAATCAAGTTATCCTCTAAAACTTCCTTATCATAAATCGTTTCATAAGGTATCTCTGCGTATGTCAACACCATCGTAACAGCATCATCCCAAGGCTGATTTCCTTTTGGAGAATATACTGCAATTTTGGGTGCTTTTTCTAATATAACGGCTTCCATGTTTTGCGAGGGGCTGCTAATGCTAGCCAAAATTGACGCTGTTTCTCCCTCATCCAGTATTTCAAAAGATATCCCTCGAATAACACATTCTTTTTTGATAAGTTCAGTGTTGGGCAACAAAAATGATCCCCCTCTGTAATTAAGTAACCACTTCACCTTTAAATCCTTGCTCAATGTCCAATAGGTAATACCATAAGCTTTTAGATGATTTTGCTGACCTTCGGCATCCATCGGAATTAAAATATAGGAGGCATTGGAGAGTTGAAAACAAAAAAATAGTATAAAAAACAAAAAGCCATACTTTCCTTTAGAAAGAAAGGAAAGCACAGGCTCTTTATTACATTTGTTTATCCTAGAATGGAATATCGTCGTCATCATTAGCTTCATTTATGCTACTCCCGAAAGCTTCCTCTGCACTAGGTAAATGCCCTGTGCTAAAAGGATCTTCCTCTTCTTTACCATCATTCATTTTAGAATGAAATTCAAAAGGAGTGCCAAAGTCATCTAAGTTATCAAATTTACCCAGATGCCCGATAAATTTTAACCTTATGTTTTCCAGACCACCGTTACGGTGCTTAGCTACGATAAATTCACCCTGCCCTTGGGTCGGAGAACGTTCTTCATCATCCCATTCATCAATTTTATAATATTCGGGACGATAAATAAACGATACAATATCTGCATCCTGCTCAATTGCTCCGGACTCCCTCAAGTCACTTAAGAGAGGTCGTTTACTTCCTCCACGAGTTTCTACAGCACGCGATAACTGTGATAACGCAATTACCGGTACATTTAATTCTTTTGCCAGCGCTTTTAAGTTTCTTGATATTGTAGAGATTTCCTGTTCACGGTTTCCGTTTTTACCAGTTCCTCCTGCAGTCATCAGTTGCAAATAATCGATAACGATCATACGAATACCATGCTGCGAGCTTAAACGTCTTGCTTTAGCTCGTAGATCAAAAATTGAAAGCGAAGGTGTATCATCAATAAATAAAGGTGCTTTTTCTAAATCCTTTACTTTAACATTGAGCTGTTCCCATTCATGTTTCTCTAATTTACCAGTTCTGAGCTTTTCTGAAGAGAGTCCTGTTTCAGAAGAGATCAATCGCGTAATCAATTGTACTGATGACATCTCCAAAGAAAAGAAGGCCACAGGAATCCCTTGACCTACAGCCATATTACGCGCCATAGAGAGGGTCAACGCTGTTTTACCCATACCTGGACGCGCTGCTACAATAATTAAGTCACTGGGCTGCCATCCTGAAGTTAACCGGTCAAGTTTATCAAACCCTGAGGGCACCCCGCTAAGTCCTTCCTTATTTGAAATTTCCTGAATTTTTTTCTTGGCCTGAATAACAAGATTTTGTGCAGTTTCTGTAGAACGTTTAATATTACCTTGAGTAACTTCATATAAGCGTGATTCGGCCATATCTAACAGATCAAAGACATCGGTTGATTCGTCATACGATTCCTCAATAATCTCATTAGAAATTTTAATTAAACTACGCTGAATATATTTTTGTAAAATAATACGCGCATGAAACTCGATATGGGCAGAAGAAGATACTTTTTGGGTTAACTGAACTAAATAGTAGTCTCCACCGGCTATTTCCAATTTCCCATCCTTTTTTAATTGGCTCGAAACCGTTAATAAGTCAATAGGCTCGGAGTTTTCGAAGAGTTTAAATATAGCTTCAAAAATATATTGATGTGATTCCCGATAGAAAACATCCGGATTGAGAATATCGATAATTTCATCAACACCTTTTTTATCAATCATCATCGCTCCCAAAACAACTTCCTCTAAATCAATTGCTTGTGGAGGTATTTTTCCTTTTTCAAGCGAAATTACGTTTCCCCTTCCGTAATTTTTTTGTTGAGATTGTTGTACTTTTTCCATAGCTACGAATGTAAACAAATTGTAAAGAGACAAGCAAAATCCCTAGTTGGGATTGTTAACTGTTCATAAACAATTGAACTGTTAATAACTTGTTTTTATTGTTAATAAGCATAAAAAAATCTGAAGTTACAAACTTCAGATTTAGTTAGTAAGTGGTTTTTTAGTACTTACCCTTTGAAGACTCCCATATCAGCATATTTATCCATACGCTTTTTTACCAAATCTTCTGGTGATAAGTTTTTAAGCTCCATATAAGAGCTATATATTTTTTCTTGAACCGTTTCAAACATTTTTTTACGATTACTATGCGCACCTCCAAGAGGCTCTTTGATAATTTCGTCGATCAGTTTTTGCTTTTTCATATCAGTAGCGGTAAGCTTAAGAGCTTCGGCTGCCTGTTCTTTGTATTCCCAACTGCGCCAAAGAATAGAAGAGCAGGATTCTGGTGAAATTACCGAATACCAGGTATTCTCCAACATCATTACTTTATCACCTACCCCAATACCTAATGCTCCACCACTGGCACCTTCTCCTATAATGATAACAGAAATCGGCACTTTCAGACGTGTCATTTCAAGAATATTACGTGCAATCGCTTCTCCTTGACCACGCTCTTCTGCTTCTAATCCAGGGTATGCCCCGGGAGTATCTACAAAACAAACTACAGGGATATTAAATTTTTCTGCGCTTTTCATTAAACGAAGCGCTTTACGATACCCTTCTGGGTTGGCCATTCCAAAATTACGGTACTGTCTTGTTTTTGTATTATAGCCCTTTTGCTGACCGACAAACATGAAGGTTTGATCGCCTACTTTACCAAGTCCACCGATCATAGCTTTATCATCTTTTACATTACGATCGCCATGAAGTTCTAAAAAAGAATCCCCACATATCGCCTTAATATAATCTAATGTATAGGGTCTGGATGGGTGTCTTGACAGCTGAACTCGTTGCCAAGCTGTAAGATTTTTATATATCTCCTTTTTAGTTTCGTTGAGTTTTTTTTCAATCTGTTTACAGGTATCTGTAACATCAACCTCACTCTCCTGACCTATCGCGCAAGCTTTGTTAAACTGTTCTTCCAGCTCTTTAATAGGAAGCTCAAAATCTAAATATTCCATAATAAGAATATATTTTTATTTACTAGGGTTAGCCGACAAATATAAAACTTTACTTGAGAAAGTTATACGATGACCTTTGTCTTTTTATTTTTTTTGAAATTTTTGAAAATACCATTCAGAATTACTGTACTAATAATTATTAACGCTCCATAATAAAACGATGGACTCATTTGCTCTGACTCTCCAAAAATTAAGAATGCCAAAAAAATTCCGTACACAGGTTCCATATTTATGGTTAACATCACCGTATAAGGACTTAGATATTTCATTACTTTAACCGAACCTATGAATGCATATGCAGTACACACAGATGCTAATAACAACATATACATCCAGTCTGAAAGGGATAAATTGAAAAACTGAATTGTAAAACCGTTCATACCGCCAGTATATAATGTTACACCTAATAAATATACAGTAATAATTCCTACTCCGCTCAACAATTCATAAAAAGAAATCATAGAAGGATCGTATTTTTGAGCAATCTTTCCATTAATTAAAGAAAAAACGGCTGATAAAAATGCTGAACATAATGCATAGACTATTCCTAAAAAATAATCTCCTTCTACATTAAAAATAATGTATAATCCAACAATCACCAATATCCCAAACAGTAGTTCATACCAGATTACCTTTCTTTTATAAAAAACCGGTTCTAATACAGAAGTAAAAAAAGCACCGGTAGACAATAGCGCGAGTGTTATAGAAACATTAGATACCTTAATGGCTGCAAAAAACGTGATCCAATGCAGTGCTATCACACCCCCGGCTGCTATCAAAAGTAAGAGTAATTGATTGGAAACTTTTAATTTGATTTTTCTGAAATAAATAAACACCAGAATAAATCCGGAAGCCAAAAGCATTCTATACCAAACTAATGGCAGGGCCTCAATTGAAATCAACTCTCCTAAAATAGCAGTAAACCCCCATACAAATACAATAAGATGTAAGTGTAAATAATTTTGAAGCTTAACGTTTGGCATTATATAAAAGATAAATTGCTAACAATCCAAAAGAAACATTGGGGAACCATACTGCAACCAAGGGAGGAAAATCGGACTGATTTGCCATAGTTCCCAATACTTTATCAATAAAAATAAATAGGAAGGCTAAGGAAATTCCGACTGCTAGATTGACTCCCATCCCGCCTCTTCGTTTCATTGAAGAAACTGCTACCCCTATAATTGTGAGAATAAATGCTGAAATAGGTATACTCCATCTTTTATAAGCCACCACTTTATAGCGATTAATATCAGAAGAGCCTCGCTTGCTCTCTTTTTCTATAAATTTTCTTAGTTCTAAATAATCCAGTGTTTCTGCGACATAGGTTACGGGAGTAAACTCGTCAATATTAAAAGGTAAGATGGTGTCTTTGACAGGCAATTTTTCTATAATATCCTGGTTCTCTTTCACTTCTCTTTTTACATAATCACGAAGCTCATAAATACTATCAGTTACATTATATGTAATCTTACGTGCAGAAATTTTAGTTTTCAACTTATTACCATCAAAATATTCCAACGTAAAATTAGTTGCGGATTTATCCAAGGGTCTAAAATCATTAGCATATAAAAACACACTATCATTTATTTGTCGATAGACATTACTGGTTTCCTGAACCTTTTTATTCTTTTTTAAATAGGAGTACTTAAATTCATTAAACCCTTGACTTGCATTAGGCGCCAGAAACAATCCCATCGCCAATGCTCCAATACAAATTATAATCGCACCAATCATATAAGGACGTAAAAATCGCCAAAAAGAAACACCTGAACTTAAAAATGCGATAATTTCGGTTTTATTAGCAAGTTTGGAGGTAAACCAAATTACTGAAAGAAAAACAAACAATGGAAATAACAGATTCGCAAAATATACAGTAAAGTCTAGGTAATAAGCTATTACAGCATCTAGCGGGACACTGTGTTCAAGCATATTATCAATCTTTTCGGATAAATCTACAATAATACCTATTGGAATAAACAATAGGATCATTGTGAAAAAGGTCCCCAAATAGCGTTTTAGTATATACCAATCCAGTATTTTCACTTACAGTCTTTTATCCATTTGTTTAACCATTTGCTCTTTCCATGTTCTAAAGTCTCCGGCTAAGATATGTTTTCTTGCCTCACGAACCAACCACATATAAAAACCTAAATTATGAATTGTAGCAATCTGTTTGCCTAGCAATTCGTTAACAGTAAATAAATGCTTTAAATATGCTTTAGAATATTCTGTATCCACAAAGGTGATTCCCATCTCATCAATAGGAGAGAAATCATCTTCCCATTTTTTATTTTTAATATTGATTGTTCCATGAGCAGTAAACAGCATTCCGTTACGTGCATTTCTTGTAGGCATAACGCAATCAAACATATCCACTCCCAAGGCAATATTTTCTAAAATATTAATAGGTGTTCCCACTCCCATCAAATAACGAGGTTTATCCTCGGGTAAAATATCAGTAACCACTTCGGTCATAGCATACATTTCCTCTGCAGGTTCCCCTACGGACAGTCCGCCAATAGCATTCCCTTGTGCGCCGGCATTTGCAATATATTCTGCAGATTGCATACGTAAATCTTTATACGTGCTTCCTTGCACTATTGGAAATAGTGTTTGATCATACCCATACTTAGTTGGTACTTTCTCTAAATGATTAATACAACGATCCAACCATCGATGTGTCATATGCATGCTACGCTTTGCATATCGATAATCGCAAGGATATGGAGTACACTCATCAAATGCCATAATAATATCAGCACCTATTGTACGCTGTATTTCCATAACGCTTTCCGGGCTAAAAAAATGAAAGGAGCCATCGATATGGGATTTAAACTTAACCCCTTCTTCTTTAATTTTTCTGTTTGCTGAAAGCGAATATACCTGATACCCTCCGCTATCTGTTAAGATACTTCGGTCCCAATTCATAAACTTATGCAACCCTCCCGCCTGTTCAAGGATCTTGGTTTGAGGTCTCAAATACAGATGATAGGTGTTCCCTAAGATTATATCCGGATTTATATCATTTTTTAATTCTCTTTGATGTACACCTTTGACTGTTCCTACAGTTCCTACAGGCATAAATATAGGAGTCTCAATTACTCCGTGATCTGTGGTTACTTTTCCTGCTCTGGCGCTACTTTGAGCGTCCTTTGATAAAAGTTCAAATTGCATAATTTCTTTTTCGTCGTCGGCAAAGATAAGTATTACCATTAAATACCTGTACAATATATCAAGTTTAAGACTAAAGCAAAACTTAGTACGTATTGGATAGCATCATTACACCCAGATTGTTATTAACAAGAATATCTTAATTAAAAGCTGCTTAGACATTTTGCCACCCTCTACAAATCAACTATTTTTGACCTTTCATTATTAAGATAATAAGCAGCATAATGCCAAAAACACAACAATTAGAAGATTTTGTAACTCAAGTACGCAGGGATATCTTGCGCCAAGTTCACAAGGTAAACTCAGGACATCCGGGAGGATCCTTGGGTTGCGCTGAATTTTTTGTAGCACTCTATCAGGAAATTCTTGATCGTAAAGACGGTTTTGACATGGACGGTATTGGAGAAGATTTATTTTTTCTTTCAAATGGTCATATTTCACCGGTATTTTATAGCGTGCTCGCACGCAGCGGTTATTTTCCTGTAGACGAACTTAACACCTTTAGATTAATTAATAGCAGACTGCAGGGACATCCTACTACTCATGAAGGATTGCCAGGTATTAGAATTGCTTCGGGATCCCTAGGCCAGGGAATGTCTGTTGCCATTGGCGCAGCGCTAGCTAAAAAACTTAATGATGACGATAAACTTGTGTATAGCCTTCATGGCGATGGGGAACTACAAGAAGGTCAAATTTGGGAAGCTGCCATGTATGCTGCAGGTAACAAAGTAGATAATCTAATTTCGACAGTTGATTTGAACGGGCAGCAAATTGATGGTGCTACTGACAATGTTTTACCCATGGGTGATTTAAAAGCTAAGTTTGAAGCTTTTGGATGGGACGTGATGAAAATTAAAAAAGGAAATTCTATTGCTGATGTTCTCGAAGGCCTTAAAGAAGCTAAAAATCGTACCGGTAAAGGGAAACCCGTTTGTATTTTACTACATACTGTAATGGGGAATGGAGTAGACTTTATGATGCACACCCATGCTTGGCACGGTAAAGCACCTAATGACGAGCAGTTAGCTTTAGGTCTCGCACAAAACCCTGAAACCTTAGGAGATTATTAAAACAAATTTTATATACCAACATAAACTGTTGGTATTTTGAATAGACACAACATGAAAAAATATATAGATACCGGCAAAAAAGACACACGTTCTGGTTTTGGTGCTGGTTTAGAAGCACTTGGAAAAACTAATGAAAATGTAGTCGCACTATGTGCAGATTTGATTGGATCCCTCAAAATGGATGCTTTTATAGCAGACAATCCTGATCGTTTTTTTCAGATAGGAATTGCAGAAGCTAACATGATGGGAATAGCTGCAGGCTTAACCATAGGTGGCAAAATCCCATTTACCGGAACTTTTGCGAACTTCTCTACAGGTAGAGTGTATGATCAGATTCGTCAATCGATTGCTTACAGCAACAAGAATGTAAAGATTTGTGCATCACATGCCGGACTTACCTTAGGTGAAGATGGAGCAACCCATCAAATATTAGAGGATATCGGTTTGATGAAAATGCTCCCGGGCATGACGGTAATTAATACTTGTGACTATAATCAAACCAAGGCTGCTACCTTGGCTATTGCAGACCATGATGGCCCTGTGTATTTAAGATTTGGAAGGCCAAAGGTTGCTAACTTCACGCCAGAGGACCAAACCTTTGAAATAGGAAAAGCAATACACCTACAGGAAGGAAGTGATGTGACCATAGTTGCCACAGGACATTTGGTGTGGGAAGCCTTACTAGCAGCTGAAACGCTTGCTCAAGAAGGAGTAAGTGCAGAGGTTATAAACATTCATACAATCAAACCTTTGGATGCCGAAGCAATTATCGATTCTGTTGCAAAAACCGGTTGTGTGGTAACTGCAGAAGAACACAATGTTTTAGGAGGACTTGGAGAAAGTGTTGCTCGTGTATTGGCAGAAAAACATCCTACTCCGCAGGAATTTGTAGCAACCAAGGATACATTTGGTGAAAGCGGTACTCCGGAACAACTTATGGAAAAGTACGGACTAAATGCTACCGCTATTGTTTCAGCTGTCAAAAAAGTAGTTAAGCGTAAGTAAATTTTAGCGTTCACCTATAAATTCAGAGCCTTCGGAAAGTTTTTCCGAAGGCTTTTTTAATATCTTTTTTTAGAATAAAATTCTTAGCTGGACGTTTATAATTTTGAACACATTTTCATTTTACTTATTTATTCTAAAACGTTTTATCTTATGAAAAAAGCAATCATTTTAGCAATGCTATCGCTCACAACGATAGCATTTGCGCAGGACAAGAAAATTAATTTAGGTATTAAAGCCGGGTTAAACTATGGGGATAATGGCGAGATTGAATTCTCAGATGTTACAAATGCTGGGGAAAACATAGCCACAGAAGATGCCGATGACCGAGTTGGGTATCATATAGGCGCCTACATCAGAGCAAACATTACCGATAACATCTATTTAAAACCAGAATTCTTATACACACAAAACAACAGCTCCTACGAGACATCGTTTGGTAAATCAAACTACAAAGTAAAGAGAATTGATGTACCAATTCTAGCTGGAATTAGAGTTCTTGGTCCCCTACACGTATTCGCGGGACCTTCATTACAATATATTATCGATACAGAGCTGGAAGATATTGAGCTTGAAGATGTAGAGAACGAATTTACAGTGGGCTTGCAGTTTGGTACTGGAATTCAGTTAGGGCGCTTGAATGCTGACATTCGTTATGAGCGCGGTTTAAATGAAAATCAAGCAGAAGGAATTCAAGAAAATACAGGAGCTACCATACGTGTTGACTCAAGACCTAATCAATTCATTTTAAGTCTTGGTTTGGACTTTTAACATCCTTAGTAAATAGTAGAAACAAAAAACCCGATATAATTAAAAATATCGGGTTTATTGTTTGCACTTAATTCTTTATGCTTCGATCATCCTTATCTAGATGGTTTTGGATTCCGTCACCATCATCATCATAATAGGTAATTTCGTCGCTACTGATAAAACCATCATTATTGGCATCGATACTTGTAATTTCATCCTTAGTCAATATTCCATCTCCATCATCATCCCTATCCGAATAATTAGCAAGAGAATCACCATCTGTATTATCATCATTATCCAAAACATTCCTATCATTATCCAAATCTTCAAGATATGAGGGGATTCCGTCTCCATCATGATCTGCTTCATTAATCTGGTATAGCTGTATTGTAAATATCAGCGGAGAATATGGCGGTATATTAAGACTTCCACGATCGTAGTAACCTACGCCAGAAGGCATAAAGACAGTGAAATTTCCAAAATCCTGAGAAAAATCAACGGTGCCATCAGAATTTTCAACAGCACTTGAAGCGCCACTATAATCAACCATAGATTCCCTAAAACCAATTATAGCAGGGGCGGTAGGACTAAATAAATCTAACCAAACCGGAGTTACTTTATTATCAAACACCTTGCCTGTATTTATGTTATTGTCATCCGGAGTTAAATCATACAATAATTCACCTCTATAAGTAATCAAAGTAGAATCAGCGAACGTTGGGTTCCTTTTACTTTCTGCTCCTTTTTTAAAATTTAAAAAATAAAGTGTATAATCCACCTCTTCGAATTTTACGATTTTACTTTGTAAGAGAGTTGATTTACTGATGGGCTGTCGATCTTTATTATCCCCGGCAATGGTATCAAAAGTTACAATATTGTAATCCGGATTCGCAGGATTTGGAATGGTATCAAAGAAGTGCGTTTCCAAATACGATTTCAGTATAGCTGCTTCTGCAATTTGCTGCTCTGCTCGGTCTCTTGGCGGAACAATTTCTTGTCCCCCATCATCATCTTTATTACATGCCTGTAGAGCGATCAATAAAGTACCCACTAGTATCGTATATTTTGTAATCCTCATATGTTCTTTGTTTTGATGGCGCAAGATACAATTTTCTCGTACTTTTGTTTAAAGATTTTTTATATTAAAAACGCATTATAATTCAATTTTATGCGAGTTGACAAATATTTATGGTGTATTCGATATTTCAAAACCAGAAGTATTGCTACCAAGGCTTGTAAAGACGGAAAGGTTAAGGTTAATGGAGATTCCATAAAACCCTCTCGCGATGTCTATCCTAACGACAAAATTACTGTTAGAAAAAATCAAATTACCTACGAACTTCAAGTTTTAGACACGCCAAAAAGTCGACTTGGTGCTAAGCTTGTTGATATGTATCGTAAAGACATAACTCCGGCAGAAACGTTGCAAAAAATGGATCTTTTAAAATACACAAAAGATTATTATCGTAAAAAAGGAAGTGGTAGACCCACTAAAAAAGATAGAAGAGATATTGATGACTGGTTCGAGGAGCCTGATAAGGATATAGACGCTAATAAGGAAGAAGAATGAAGTTAACGCCTGCATATTGGAATGAACGTTACAAAAAGAGCCAAACAGGATGGGACATCGGGTATCCATCAACTCCTCTGGTTTCTTACATTGATCAACTTGTTGATAAGAAAATAAAAATCTTAATTCCGGGATGTGGTAATTCCTATGAAGCAGAATATTTGATAGAAAATGATTTTACCAATGTGTTTGTTTTGGACTATTCAACCGCAGCCATCGCCCAGTTTAAAAAAAGAGTTCCGAAGTTTCCCGAGGATCAACTTCTCACCTTGGACTTTTTTAAACTTATCGATCAGTTTGATTTAATTTTGGAACAAACATTTTTTTGCGCCTTAGACCCATCCCTTCGTGATTTGTATGTTTCAAAAATGAAGGAACTAATTGCTCCGGGAGGTAAAATTGCCGGAGTTCTATTCAATAGAATTTTTGATAAACCAGGCCCTCCCTTTGGAGGCACCCTAGAGGAATATAAAAATATATTCGCAAAGACAATGAAAATAAAAACGTTAGAGCCCTGCTATAATTCGATTCCAGAAAGAGCAGGTAACGAACTGTTCTTTATCTTTACTAACTAGTAGCAGCTTACTTATAATTTTAAATTAAATCTCAACATTGATGAGCACAGTCAACAACACTATTTTAAGCCATACTCAAATTCAGCATAAAGTTAAACGCATTGCGTATCAAATTTATGAATCGAATGTGGATGAAAAAGAGATTATAATTGCAGGGATTGCAGATAATGGATATGTACTTGCAGAACGCCTCGCAATCGTCTTAAAAACCATTTCGCCGCTACAAATAACACTTTGCAAGGTAGTTGTGGATAAAAAAGATCCGCAACAACCAATACAAACCTCCATAGCAGCATCGACATACCAAAATAAATCTCTGGTGCTTGTTGATGACGTACTCAATTCGGGAACAACCTTGATTTACGGTATAAAGCATTTTCTTGAAGTACCCCTAAAGCGTTTTAAAACTGCCGTTCTTGTGAATAGAAATCATAAAAAGTATCCGGTTAAAGCAGACTTTAAGGGTATTTCTTTATCCACCTCTCTGCATGAGCACGTAGCAGTTACATTTGGATCACAGGACGTAGTGACTCTAGAATAGTAAACTTTCTATCTCTAACGAGATTTCATCGGCTGTTTTTTCATCGGTATGGATTTTATAATCCGCCTGATTGTAATAAAAGGAACGCTCAAATAAATGCTTTCTTATAAAATCGTGTAACAACGTTCTATCTTCTATATGAGCAATGACCGGCCTTTTTTCTCGCGCTTTAAAAAGGCGATTGGTTAACACTTCCAAAGAAGTTTGTAAGTAGAAGCTTTTATTCGTAAGATCTTCTTGAATATATTTCATGTTTTCACCAAAACATGGCGTACCACCGCCTAAAGAAATAATAGCATTTTTTGACGTTTTCAAAAGTTCATTTAAATAGAAAGTTTCCTTTTTTCTAAAATAAATCTCCCCTTTTTCAGAAAAAATAGAAGAAATTGATTTTTTTTCGTTTTCTTCAATATAAACATCCAAATCCAATAATGGACGCTCTGTTCGTTGCGATAATTTTTTACCTATCAGAGACTTACCGCTCCCCATATAACCGAGTAATACTATGTTCATATTGTATTTTTAAGTATGCTTACTCCCTGTAAAAACAGGGAATTTTAATTATTTACAAATTTAAATGAATTTCTTCTTGAAAAATAAATTAATGATAGTATATTTGCACCCGCATTCGAGGATTAAGAGTGTATGACCGAGTAGCTCAGTTGGTAGAGCATCTCCCTTTTAAGGAGAGGGTCCTGGGTTCGAGCCCCAGCTCGGTCACTTTTTTAAACAACGTAAAATTTGTTTAAATGTTCTTAAGAATCGAATGATAATTTTAATGACCTGGTAGCTCAGTTGGTAGAGCATCTCCCTTTTAAGGAGAGGGTCCTGGGTTCGAGCCCCAGCCCGGTCACTTTTAAAAAGTATATTGATACTTTTTAGGTTTATACAAGCCGTATAATTAAGTATCGCAATTGCGATACTTTTTTTTTACGTAGCTTTGTGAAGCATCTATTTTGCCCAGGTGCTGGAATTGGTAGACAGGCATGGTTGAGGGCCATGTGTCCATTAGGGCGTGTGGGTTCGACTCCCATCCTGGGCACTATATTATTTATTCTTCTTAGATGAATATCTTTCCTTTACAGTAGTTTCACAGTTCAAAAAGTACTTAAAACTCGAATTTTATTTTTTATTTAACAACTCCCGCGTAAAACCTTCCATTCTTTTACTTAAGTTTGTTTAACGATTATTCTAAAAAAGTGAACAACATAAAACAAAATTTCAGCATTAAAGATCTCGAGAATCTTTGCGGGGTAAAAGCACACACCATTAGAATTTGGGAAAAAAGATACAATCTTCTTACCCCGGAGCGAACTGAAACTAATATACGAACATACAGTTTAACCAATTTACAGAAACTACTAAACGTTTCATATCTTGTTAACAGTGGTTATAAAATATCCCGTATCTCAAAACTTCAAAAAAATGAGATTGATGAATATGCCAGACGTATCGTTACAGAAAACAGCACGAAAAGTCAAGCCATAAATGCTTTTAAAATTGCCATGCTTAATTTTGATGTAGCTCTTTTTCATACCACTTTTAACGAACTGAAAGAGAAAAGAACTTTCAAATCTATTTTCAACGAAGTATTTATACCATTTCTCACCGAAATTGGATTTTTATGGCAAACTGGTACTATAACTCCTTCTCATGAACATTTTATAACCCATTTAATCAAACAGAAGTTAACTTTATCTATTGAACAATTACAGCACTCAGTTGCTACAACAAAAAAGCGCACCTTTGTTTTATTCTTACCACAAAATGAAATTCATGACTTGGGAATTCTGTATGTTAATTATGAGCTACTTTCTCATGGATACAAAACTATCTATCTAGGTGCTAGTATCCCTTTGGAAGATTTAAAACACTTAATTACCATACATCCGGATGTTACATTTCTATCGTATTTCACTGTTCAGCCAGAGAAGAATGCAGTACAGAGTTATATAGAGCAATTTGATACCATGATTAATTCTGAAAAACAACGAGAATTCTGGATGCTCGGAAAGCAGATACAGCATATAACTAATCGTGAGTCTAAAACACATCGCTACTTTGAATCTATTGAAGCACTCGTAAAACAATTATAACAACTATTTATGTCCAAAAAAGTTCATATCATAGGTTCAGGCTTTTCTTCTTTATCTGCCGCTTGTTACCTTGCAAAAGCAGGGTATGATGTTACGATTTTTGAAAAAAATAACGGTATTGGGGGGAGAGCTAGACAATTCAAAAAAGAGGGTTTTACATTTGATATGGGGCCTTCCTGGTATTGGATGCCGGATGTTTTTGAGAGCTTTTTTAACGACTTCAATAAGCAGGTTGCTGATTTTTACCATGTATCAAAACTTGATCCCGCCTATCGTGTGTACTTCGGAAAAGAAAATAGCATCTCCATTGGTGACACCTTAGAAAAAATATATAATGCCTTTGAAAAAGAAGAACCCGGAAGTTCAAAAAAACTGACGAAATTTATTGCATCTGCCAAAGAAAATTATAATATCGCAATAAAAAATTTAGTGTACCGCCCAGGGGTATCTCCTTTAGAACTTATTACCCCAGAAACTATCATACGTATCGGACAGTTTTTTAGCACAATCGCAAAGGATGTAAAAAAAGAATTTAAGAATGAGCGTTTAATAAAAATTTTAGAATTCCCAGTGCTTTTTCTGGGAGCCAAACCTAGTGACACCCCCTCTTTTTACAATTTCATGAATTATGCAGATTTTGGTTTGGGAACCTGGCAGCCCAAAGGCGGAATGTTCTCTGTTATAAAGGGAATGTCTGTACTTGCCGAATCTCTGGGAGTAAAAATTAGAACAAATACCGATGTTGATAAGATAGTTGTAGAAAATGGAGTTTGTAAAGGCTTACTATCTCAAGGTGAATTCATTGCTTCAGATATTGTGTTATCCGGTGCCGACTACCATCATACTGAGACACTTTTAGATAAAAAATATCGTCAATATTCTGAGCATTACTGGGCGAAAAAAACTTTCGCCCCTTCCTCTTTACTATTTTATGTTGGATTCGATAAAAAGCTAAAAAATATAGATCATCATAACCTGTTTTTTGACACAGATTTTGATACCCATGCTCGTGAAATTTATGATCATCCAAAATGGCCGGACAAACCTTTGTTCTATGCCAATTTCACTTCAGTAACCGATCCCGAAACAGCACCTAAGAATTGTGAGAATGGATTTTTCTTGATTCCGATTGCTCCTGGAATTGAGGATAACGCTACTATACGAGAAGACTATTTTAACCGAATAATCGAGCGATTTGAAAAGATCACCAACCAAGTCGTAAAAAATAATATTATATTTAAAGAAAGCTTTTGTGTTAACGATTTTAAACAGCAATATAACTCCTATAAGGGTAATGCTTATGGTATGGCCAACACCTTGCTTCAAACTGCATTCCTAAGACCTAAGTTGAAAAGTAAAAAAGTGGAGGGTTTATTTTTTACCGGACAGCTAACCGTCCCCGGACCAGGGGTTCCGCCAGCGCTTATATCTGGCAAGTTAGTTTCGGGGCTCATACAAAAGTTTCTACCTATAGAAACAAAAGAACCCGAAATGATTTAAGCCAATATAGATTAAGAGTATAAGATTTTAATTAAGATAAATGAAAACAATATTTGACAACGTATCTCATGGCTGTAGCAAATTAGTTACCAATTCCTACAGTACCTCTTTTTCACTAGCGTCAAAAATGCTTTCGGATACAATTCGTCAAGATATTTATAACATTTATGGTTTTGTGAGGTTTGCTGATGAGATTGTAGACACCTTCCACGCTTATGATAAGAATGAGCTCTTTAATGATTTTGAAAGACAGATGTATGATGCAATTGATAAAAAAATAAGTCTCAATCCTATTTTAAATGCATTTCAGGAGACAGTTCATAAATATTCGATTCCGGCCGAGCTTTACGAAGCATTTATGAAGAGCATGCGATTGGATCTGCACAAGAGTGATTATTTGACAAGAGAAGAGTTCAAGGCATATATCTATGGTTCAGCTGACGTAGTAGGTCTCATGTGTCTAAAAGTGTTTGTTAAAGGCGATATATTGATATATGATGAATTGAAGGGGAGTGCCATGCATCTAGGCTCAGCTTTTCAAAAGGTAAACTTTTTAAGAGATCTTAGAGCTGATTATGAAGGTTTAAACAGAAGTTATTTTCCTCACACTGATTTAAATCAATTAGATGAACACTCCAAACTTATGATAATAGAAGACATCGAAAACGATTTTAAGCTTGGCCTTAAAGGTATTTTAAGACTTCCCATCGAAGCTAAATTTGGAGTATACACAGCATTTATATATTACAAAAAGTTATTACAAAAATTAAAAACAACACCGTCCTTAGAACTTAAAAACAAAAGAATACGGGTTTCTAATTATCAAAAAATTGGTTTATTAGCCAAGTCTTATTTAGATTATAGATTAAGAATTATTTAATATTTTTTATGCAAGTTTTACTTTGGCTTCTTGTTTTCATCGGTACCTTTTTGATTATGGAGTTTATGGCGTGGTTTACGCATAAGTACGTGATGCATGGATTCCTATGGATATTACATAAAGATCATCATCATAAGAAACATAAAAGTTGGTGGGAAAGAAACGACCTGTTTTTTGTCTTTTATGCAGTTGTAAGTATGTCATTCATTATGTTACACGACGATACTACCTTCTGGGTAGGACAACCAATTGGCTTCGGTATTTTAGCCTATGGCATAGCTTATTTCACGGTTCATGACATTTTTATTCATCAACGATTTAAAATATTCAGAAATGTAAATCACTGGTATGCTAAGGGTGTGAGACGTGCACATAAAACGCATCATAAAAACATTGGAAAAAATAAAGGCGAATGTTTTGGGATGTTGGTAGTGCCTTTTAAATATTTTAAAACTAAATAAAACTATATCTTTAATTAAAGTGGCTTGTCTTGCCAGTCTCCAATCGTTTTATAGGGTTGAAATCTAGCAAATAACTCTTCTTTATACCAATCGATGGCTTTGGTCTTCTGTATAGCCTTTACATGCCCCCTGCTTTTATACGCAAATTCATGTAAAGCCTTTTCGCTTTTCCAGATACTAAAAGTTGACATTTGTAAAGCCGGTACTTCTCCTATACCTCGAGTAAATAAAAGCGAGGTATTGTTCTGTATTCCCTTTTGAGATTTGGGTACAAATTTCCAAAAAACAAATAGCTTACTTAATTTTATAGTCGCTCTCGTTATTACCGCTAATTCATCGATAGTTGGATCAATATTTAATGCAGGAACAAACGGAGATTTCCCTGACCACAATCCTTTAGATTTGACGTTTTTTAAAAAAACAGTGTATTGATATATAGTATGACGCTGGTACGTCTTGAAAGTTTTTGATTGTTCAAAATACGCTTCTGCACAATGCTCGTTCTCCCACACTTGTAGCACCGCATATTCACTCCAATCAGGCATAGGATTGAAGTTTTCTTTTCCCGTACCTAAAAGTTTATAGAAAGACTGACCGGAGGTCTTTCGTAAAGGAAGATGCATATACAACATCATACAAAACGCCCATACCTTATTATAAATCCCTTTGTACTTGAAAAATGTGAGTGTTGTAATCTGATTTTCCATTTATTTCACTATTAATGAATCAAGTAAACGTCTTACACTCTTACTATTCCAATCTGCGGCTCCGACCTTTTGCATAATAATAGCACCTCCTTTATCGATCACGTAAGTGGTAGGCAACGAGGATCCATCTAACGGCTCAGGAAACTCTGAACGGCTTCTATATATTGGAAAATTATAGCCCTTAGATTTTATGAATTTATTTAAAACTACATTCTCTTCATTCGACACAAAGAGGAAAGCTACTGTATCCTTATAATCTGTATGTAATTCTTGTAGAGATGGCATCTCTGCGATACAAGGCGGGCACCACGTAGCCCAGAAATTGATGAGGATCACCTCTCCTTCGAGATTCTTGAGATCTACTCCACTAGTATTGACACCTTCTAGTTTCCAATCATAAGAAGCAATGTATTGCCGATCCTTCTGCTCGACCACAGAAGGGCTAAAAGCAAGAATTCTTGTTATGTACACTTGTATAACACCTCGGGTATAAGGAATCAAAAATAAGACAAGAATGAAAACAAATATTAAATTCGATATATTTTTATTATTAAATCTCATATAATTTCGATCTGAAAAAAAAGTCGACTATGAACAATGTAGCGAATCAATCGATATATTCTGAAATCATCAAGATTGCATGAATACGACCATATTTGATAGAACGTAAAAAGGCGCAACCAAAGATCGCGCTTTAAAATTAATGATTACAATTATCAATCCAGTTATTTCCTTAAAACAGAATTTTTCAACCAAAAAAAATGAACTAGATTATATACTATTTAACGATCAGTTCCTTATCACTTCAATCGCATTCGAAAGCGCTTAGCAACCTTCCAAATCATTAGCATTGCTTCCAACTAAACAACCTTCCAAACCATTTTCAAATCTAAGATACTAAATAAGGCAGGTTCCAGGACCCGCATCATCAAAATTGATCATTTTTACATCTGCCAAAGTAGGAGGTACTCCTAAGATTGTGCCAGAAGTATCCGTAATTACCAATGTACTATTAGTTCCTGATGCAGAAGAAGTATCCAAAACTATATTACTCACAAAATCAGCATTGCCATCCACTTCAAAATTAAAAGGTCCGCCTGAAATTGTGCCGGCACTTGCTCCGCAAGTTCTAACAACTTCTAACGCATTGGATAAATCATATGTTCCTACCAGATCGTTGGCATTCAATCCTATTTCTGCGCCTTGTAAATCATCCTCAAATCTTATATACCAAATCAAGCAAACACCAGCTCCGGCCTCATCAAAATTCACTCCTTCGACATCGCTAAGTGTAGGCGGTAATCCAAGAATATTTCCTTGATCATCGGTAATTACCCATGATCTATTGGTTCCAAATACATTCGTATCATCCAACACGATCCCTAAAGCGTAGTCTGCTTGTCCGTCAATGGTGAAGTTAAAAGGTCCTCCTGAGATGGTACCTGCATTGGTAACTTGATTACGTAGCACACTGATAGAATTTGACAAATCAAAATTACCTGTAAGATCATTTGCATTTGAGCCAACCTCGGCACCTTGTAAGCCATCTTCAAATCTCAAATACCAAATCAAACATGTCCCCGGTCCTGCTCCATCAAAGTCAACACTTTCTACCGCTTCTAACGTGGGCGGCAACCCCAAAATGATACCGGATTCATCAGTAATTACCCACGAACTATTCGTCCCTGAAGCGTTTGTGTCATCTAGCGTAATTCCTGTTACAAAATCCGCTTTCCCGTCAATATCAAATTCAAAAGGTCCTCCTGCGATGGTACCTGCGTTTACAGTTGCTGTGTTGTCATCGTCATTACTACAGTAAACTGCAAAAAAAACGATTACTAAAGCCCAAAAAATTAATTTTTTCATCATGTCTGTGTGTTTTATAAGTGTATCTATAAAGTTAAGAACAACGATGTTCTTAAAACGTTAGCTAGCTAACACTATTAGTAATTTTTATCCTGATTTTTGATCTGTAAAAATCTATATATTTAGATTTTTTTAGTTCATTTAAAAGTATGTTTAAGGTGGGTCTTGAAGTTCCTATAAGATTTGCTATCTCCTTTTGTGTATAAGGATGCGATATGACCATATCACCCGTTTTAGGGCAATAATGTCCATAATCCTCTTTGAGATCATTTAAAAACTCTAGCAATCTCGTTTTGGTATCTTTAAAAAGTAAAAGATGTAACCTGCGCTCCATGCGTTGAAAACGCAATCCAATAAATTTATAGATTTTAAGACTGAATGATTTATTTGCCCTCATCATCTCATGCATTGTGTCTACTCCAATAGGACAAATTGAGGTAGTGTTATCCATTGCCTGTGCGAAGTCTGTCCTCTGCACTTCTCCTAAAATTGCTTTTTCGCCAAAAACTTCTCCTTTTGAAAGAATTGCACTGATAATCTCGCTGCCGTCTTGGGTATAGGCTCCTATTTTAATCTTTCCATGTACTATCAAATAAATTTTGGTGGCAGCGTCAGACTCAAAATAGATATAGTCATACTTGCGAAAGTTTAGGAAACGGTGGTTCTCTTTATGTTTTTTAAATTTATGAGGGCACAGAAGATTTAATAAATTAGTATTCTCAAAAAACCAAATTGCCTTCATGGTTAGTTAAATAATGTACCGTAACCCTTAAGTCGTAACCTACTGATTACACTTCCATTGAAAACAAAAAAAACTCCCAAGACCGAAATCTTGAGAGTTTACTTATATCCAACTACTGAAATTCTTAAGCGTTTTGCTTTTTAATCAAGTTTAACGCAGATCCCTCTTTGAACCACTCAATTTGTGGAGCATTATACGTGTGATTCAGTTTTATTTCATGTTTTGAACCATCTGCATGAACAATTTCTAATGTCAATTGCTTTTCTGGAGCAAATTGATCCAGATCCAAGAAGTTAAATGTATCATCTTCCTGTATTAAATCGTAATCATCCTCATTAGCAAAGGTAAGACCTAGCATTCCTTGTTTTTTCAAGTTTGTTTCATGAATACGCGCAAATGACTTCACAATAACAGCTCGTACACCCAAATGTCTAGGTTCCATAGCAGCATGTTCTCTAGAAGACCCTTCACCGTAATTATGATCTCCAACTACAATTGTGGGTATTCCGGCAGCTTTGTACTCACGTTGCGTATCCGGTACTCCTCCATATTCTGAGTTCAATTGATTCTTAACAAAGTTTGTCTTCTTATTATAAGCATTTACTGCACCAATAAGACAGTTGTTAGAAATGTTATCAAGGTGACCTCTGTATCGCAACCATGGACCCGCCATAGAAATATGATCGGTAGTACATTTACCAAAAGCTTTGATAAGCAATTTGGCTCCTGTTATATTTTTACCATCCCACGGCTCAAAAGGAGTTAATAACTCTAATCGTTCAGAATCAGGAGCTACTTTTATATCCACTCCAGAACCATCTGCCAACGGTGCCAAATATCCTGCATCTTCTACCTCAAAACCTTTTGGAGGTAATTCCCATCCAGTGGGTTCATCAAACATAACTTCTTGTCCATCTTCATTAATCAACGCATCTTTCAACGGATTAAAATCTAAACGTCCTGAAATTGCTATTGCAGCAGTTAATTCTGGAGATGCAACAAAGGCATGTGTATTAGGATTACCATCTGCACGCTTCGCAAAATTCCTATTAAAAGAATGGACGATACTGTTTTTTGGTGCATTTTTAGGGTCACTATATCTAGCCCACTGACCAATACATGGACCACAAGCGTTTGTAAAGATTTTTGCATCTAATTTTTCAAAAATTTGAAGCAAACCATCTCTTTCTGCTGTATATCTCACTTGTTCTGATCCCGGATTAATACCAAGCTCAGATTTCATTTTCAACCCTTTGTCAATCGCTTGCTGAGCAATCGAAGATGCTCTTGACAAATCCTCATAAGATGAATTCGTACAAGAACCAATCAAGCCCCATTCAACTTTTAAAGGCCAATCATTTGCTTTTGCTTTTTCGGTCATTGCACTCCCAACAGTCGTTGATAAATCCGGAGTAAACGGCCCGTTTAATAACGGTCCTAATTCAGATAAATTAATTTCTATTACCTGATCAAAATATTGCTCTGGATTGGCGTAAACTTCATCATCTCCCGTAAGGTGTTCTTTTACCGCATTAGCAGCATCAGCCACGTCAGCACGGTCTGTTGCACGTAAATAACGCTCCATAGATTCATCATAACCAAATGTAGAGGTAGTAGCTCCAATTTCTGCACCCATGTTACAGATAGTTCCTTTACCTGTACACGACATTGCTGTAGCTCCCGGACCAAAATATTCTACAATTGCACCGGTCCCTCCTTTTACAGTAAGAATTTCGGCTACCTTTAGAATAACGTCCTTAGGCGCCGTCCATCCGCTAAGTTTACCCGTTAATTTAACCCCAATAAGTTTAGGGAATTTTAATTCCCAAGGCATTCCTGCCATTACATCTACTGCATCAGCACCACCAACACCGATAGCGACCATTCCTAGTCCTCCGGCATTAACTGTATGAGAATCTGTACCAATCATCATTCCTCCAGGAAACGCATAATTTTCTAAAACTACTTGGTGAATAATTCCTGCACCAGGTTTCCAGAATCCTATACCATATTTATTAGATACCGATTCAAGAAAATCAAATACCTCACTACTGCTACTCATCGCAGATTTTAAATCTTTCTCTGCTCCAACTTTAGCCTGTATCAAGTGATCACAATGCACTGTTGTAGGTACTGCAACTTTATCTTTACCTGCTTGCATAAACTGAAGCAGAGCCATTTGAGCTGTAGCATCTTGACACGCAATACGATCTGGAGCAAAGTCTACATAATCCTTACCTCTGGTAAATACAGATGTTGCATTACCATCCCATAAATGAGAATATAAAATTTTCTCTGCTAACGTTAAGGGTGTACCAGTAAGCTCACGAGCTGCATTCACACGCTCTGCCACTTGGTCATACACCTTTTTAATCATATCGATATCAAATGCCATATATTACAATTTTTAGTATTGAAAAGTCTTGCGAAAATACGAATTTTAAAGCATTTTATTAAATGATTAGCTACATTCCTTTCTTTTTGCATAATTGAAAAAATATCGCTTACGAATTACTCATATCCACAAAATTGAAATAAAAAATTTGGTAAATTACCAAAAAAAGTCAAAGTTGAGCATTCGTTTTTATCAATTATTCACGAAAACGTTATCGTTAAAAACCCTAAAACGGTTCAAAATTGAAAAAAGGAGAAGCATCACACTACTCCTTTTTCTATAACTCAAAAATTAAGTACCTAAGACTTGTTCTTCTTTCTATTCTTACTACGAAGCTTGTCATAAAGCTCTAATTGCTGTTCATTTAGTGATTCTTTAAACTCCTCTTTTTCTAGACGCTGTTGCTCTTTATGAGTTTTTATCATTGCCTTTTGATCTTCGGTGTAAAGATTTTTCAATTCTTTTCTTTTACGTTTACGTACACCGCTACCGTCTTTTAAGATAGCTCGTTGTTCATCATTCAAAGTTTTTTCTAGCGCTGATCTGTGCGTCTGTCTTGACTCGCGCAACGCTTCCCACGCTGCTTTCTGGTTCTCATCAAGAGAGGCTACAAATTCTTTCCTGTTTTCTTTGCGCTGCTCACGATGTTGCGTATGTTGCGCCATAACACCTCCAATTGAAAAAATACTTAGTACACCTATCAACAACCACTGTTTCATTTCTTTCTTCATATCATTAAAATTTTAAATTTTAATAATTAGACAGTTTGAAATGGAAAAGGTTTATTAGTAAAGAGAAATATACTAAAAGAGACTTTTTATTATTGATTCAATAGATACACCTTCTGCCTCGGCTTTGTAGTTTTTAATCATACGATGACGCAATATTCCAAAAGCCACTGCTTTAACATCTTCGTTATCAGGAGAAAATTTACCTCGAACAGCAGCATGGGTCTTTGCTGCTAAGATTAAGTTTTGTGAAGCTCTGGGTCCGGCTCCCCAATCGATATACTGCTTTACTAAATCGGATGCTAATTCACTTTTAGGACGTGAAGCGCCTACAATCCGAACCGCATACTCCACTACATTATCTGCTACCGGAATACGTCTCACTAATTCCTGAAACTCCACAATCTCCTCGGCAGTAAATAAAGCATTGATATGATTATTCGTAGTTCCCGTAGTACTTTTTACAACTTCCACTTCTTCTTCAAAAGTTGGATATTGCAGTTCTATGGCAAACATGAATCGATCCAGCTGAGCTTCTGGCAAAGGATATGTTCCTTCTTGCTCTATAGGGTTTTGGGTTGCAAGCACAAAGTATGGCAAAGATAGCTGATAGTGATGTCCTGCTACAGTAACCGCACGCTCTTGCATCGCTTCTAAGAGTGCTGCCTGTGTTTTAGGTGGAGTTCTGTTTATTTCATCTGCCAGGATAATATTAGAAAAGATAGGACCTTTAAGAAATTTGAAATGTCTGGTTTCATCCAGAATTTCACTCCCCAAGATATCACTTGGCATCAAATCGGGAGTAAATTGAATTCTTTTAAAATCCAATCCTAACGCTTTGGCTATGGTATTTACCATTAAAGTTTTTGCCAAACCCGGTACTCCTACCAGTAAGGCATGCCCGCCTGAAAAGACAGCAATCAATATCTGGTCGATAACTGCATCTTGACCAATGATAACTTTGCTTATTTCTTGTTTAAGCGCTTTATGCTTTATAACCAATTTTTCTACAGCAGCAACATCTGACATATATTATTCGTTCTTTAACCAATTACCACTATACTCACAATTTCTATATTCACCATTTACTTTGATGTACGTGTCCATGATTTTCTCATCCTGCCACTCGCGAATCGCATCAATCTGCTTTTTCTTTAGGGCTAGTTCTTGGATTTTAAGATAATCATTAGCGTAGTCTGCTATATGTTCATCGTATCGATTGAGAACAGTAATCAGTTTAAACTTTTTTCTTCCTTGACGATCTTGATCCGGTATTACAAGCGAAATCTCGTTGGTCTTCAATTTTGAAACCTGATCATATAAAATAGGATCTACTTTTGTTAATTCAAAACGGGTATCACCTGTCGTTGGATTGATTAACTGACCTCCATCCTCACGGGTTTCTTTCTCATCGCTAAACTGTCGGGCAGCATCTTTAAATTTTATGGTTCCTGCCACCAACTCCTGACGGATCGAGTCCACAAGTTTCTTAGCTGTTTCTACCGTTTCTCTTGTCACATCAGGAATTAATAAAATATGACGAACATCAATCTCTTCACCTCTAATTTTATCTACCTTTAATAAATGCCAGCCAAAATCTGTTTTAAAAGGTTCGCTAACTTCTCCTTCTTGCGCACTAAAGGCAACATCTTTAAACTCTTTGGCAAATGGTGTTTGACGGTTTAATGTATATTTTCCTCCTGTAGACTTAGAACCCGGATCTTGAGAATACAATACCGCTTTGGTTGCAAAACTACTTCCATTCTCCACGATATCTTCTCTAAACTGATTAAGACGATCAATAACTTTTTGTTCTTCCGTTTCCGGAACTTTAGGTTCTATGATGATTTGAGCCAATTCAACTTCTGTTCCAAACAAAGGTCGTTCGTCTTCAGGGATCTCATCAAAAAACTCTCTTACCTCCTCTGGCGTTACATCGATATCCGCAATAATTTTTGCTCGCATCTTTTCTGCCAGTTTGTTAGATCTGTTGATTTCGAATAGCTCTTTTCTAAACTCATCAACATCATCTTTCTTGTAAAATTTAAGCACTTTTTCAACAGAACCTAATTCTCTGGTCATATAATCCAACTGTTGATCTACCATGCTGTTTACTTCAGCCTCTGGCACCAAAATACTGTCCTGCACCGCGTGATGTGCGTATAATTTACTTTCAAAAAGGCTTCCTGCCAACTGACATTGACTTACATTTGCTGCAGATACACCCTCACTGATAAGTTGTTGATAGGCTATATTTACATCACTATCCAAAATAACATGTTGACCAATTACAGCTGCCACTCCGTCAATTTTAACACGTTGAAAAGGCTTAATTGAATCGTTCTCTGTTGCTTCTACTACTGCTAAGGAATCAAGCTTAGCTTCATTCGTTACCTCATCCTCAATAATTTCTTGTGCAGTAATTGTCATCCCGCTGAATAAGGTGCATAATGCACCGCAAAGCGCTGTTTTAATTATATATTTCAAATTGTTTGTCTTTAATCGCATCTTTAGTAATATCCTTTTCTAAATTTTTTGTCAAATTAAGTTTTCGACGGTTTAAGATTAGCTGTTTTATCGTGGGAACCATATACTTCAATGGTGCTTGCTTACCCGCTTCCAAAACTTCTAAAATTTTAATCATATAAATTCCTGAAGAATCTCTAATCTGCACAAATTTACCATCTTTTATTAGCTTCTCCCTATTATTTTCTTTAAGTATTGGTAATAAATTCAAAACTCTATCCTTTGTCACCCAAACAGAGTCATTGAAAGAATATGTAACATATTCCATTTTATTATCTAAAAGATCTTGCTTATCTTCATCATTATAACGCTCAATTTTTCGCTGCGTTGCAACAATTTCATCATAGTTCGATGGTAAATGTAAGTAACGTAATTGTACTATGTCAGTATTGAGATTAAAATTCTCGATATTTGAAGTATAATACTCTTTTACTTCAAAATCTGAAATTTCAAGATCTATAGCTTCATTCACCACTGCATTTTTATAAGCGTTAATGTATAATGAGCTACGATAATCTTCTATCAATTCTTCAAATGAAGCTTGCTCCTCTTCAGTCAAATTGAGTTTCGCCTGATCAATAAATAGTTGTTTTTTTGCCCATTGATTGATGAAGTTATTGATGATGCTTATACTATCCTCTTTGCTCGCTCCAACAGGAACCAAATTTGCCACATCCTCTTCATATAAGTAAGACTCATTAACTCTGGCAACCGCATTCTGACGTAATTGCTTTTTAAAATTCTCACATGAGATCAAAGCTACCAATACAGGTATAAAATATATATAACGCATTAATTCTTCAGTTCTTTTTTAAGATTCTTTACTGTAGTAGTATCAATTGAAATCTGATACCTGTTTTTGAGACTTCGCAACCATTCTTGCTCTATAAAATTTTGATAATCTCCTATCACTAGCCCTCTATGCTCTTCTAAGGTCAAAGTTGCAGCCGGCAGTAATTCTTTAATCCATATTAACGTTGAATAATCTTTATTGTCTTGTAGCATATGATCTCCAACCTTTAAAGATTGCTCTTTTCTAAAATTTAATTCACTGTTCGGTACTATCACTTCATCAAAAATTACCAGTACCAGATCGCCTGTATTAACTGTACTTTTAATTTGTTCCAAAGATATTCCTTTTTGAAGTAAAGCTTTCACCTTTTCTAAAGTCTTCTTATTTACTGAAGAGGCTTTTATTATTTTATAACGTTTTTCCTGTTGATACTGATCAATATTTTGAAGATAAAACGCTTTCAATCCAAGAGAATCAGTTTGTGCTCTATTCCAAACATTTGATTCCATTAAATCAAAAAGTAAAAGTCCATTACGATATTCGTTTAAAACATCCGCATAATTTGAGTTTTCTGATTCTAAATTTTTTAAATAATAATCTCTTGCAATTTTACTTTGAAAGGTAAAAAAAAGTTTGTCAATAGAGGTTGTATCCCATTCCATCTTTGAAGGAGATGCTTTTATAAAAGTTAAAAAATCTAAATAACTAATACTTTTTGCACCTATAGAAAACAACTCTTTTTTTTCATCTTCTTTACTAAGTGCTACCTCTGATACAGGAGTAGTTGACAGAAGTGTTCTAAAAAATGTCTTGCTCTCTTCACTCAAGAAAAGCTTGTATTTTTCTATTAATTTTGTACTGAAAGAATCTGTAATTCCTTTAGATCGATCGTCTCTTTTAATTTGATCTCTCAATTTATCTTCAATCTCCTTAAAAGATTCTAAGGGCTGTTTATTTATTAGTTTTATAATTTGCCAGCCTTTTTTAGTTTTGAATGGTTCTGATATAGCTCCTATAGTATCAAGTGCAAAGGCTGTATTTTCTAATATTTCGGAATTAGTTCCCCCTTTCTTAAAAGGTTTCATCTTACCACTTACTTTTTTTGTCACTTTATCCTCACTATGTGCCGCGACAAGAGATTCAAAAGAGACTCCTTGTTGGAGTTGATTATAAAGAAGCGTAATCTTTTTTTTTGCCTGCATCCCTGTGCGATCCGTATTCTCTCTAATAAGTAAGCTGGCAATAGTCGCATATCCAGCAACTTTTTCTTTAGCAATGGGCATTACAATATGATACCCGAATGGTGTACGAAAAGGCATAGAGAGTTGTCCTACAGCTGTTTTATATGCCGCTGTTTCAAACGGATACACCATTGAAAACACTGTAAACCATCCTAAATCCCCCTTATTATTGCTGACTGAAGGGTCCTGACTGTTTTTAAGAGCTACGTCCTCAAATGATGCTCCATTTAAAATTGAAGTTCTAAGTTTTACCAGAGTTTGATAGGCTTGTAATGTATCTTTTGGCAGCGCGTGGTCACCCACCGTGCGAATAATATGTTTTGCACGTACGCGATACATATAGCGATCATAAGCTTCCTGCAACAGAGTCTTAGAAACGGTGGTGTCGCTAACATAGTTCGATTTTAACTGATTCTGATATCCCGATAATTCAGTCAAATACGATTCTTTTTTATCCAGCCCTAAACGCTTAGCTTCTTTAATTTTAAGCTTATAGTGTATAAATAAATCTAAATATTGATCAAATTCAAGTGGATCTGACGTTATGGTCACATCCTTGTTTTTGAAATATACTTTTTTGAACTCGTCAACAAACACAGGTTCGTCATCAATAGTAAGCAAAACAGTGCGCTGATCTTGTCCCGAAAGCACTGTAACAACTAACATTGTCAGTAGTATAAAAAAGATGTTTTTGTTCATAATGTACAGAAAATTTCCCGGGATCGGACAAAAATAACAATATTACCATATTCTACAACTACCTTACTAACGAATCCTTCAATAGAATCGTATCTACCTTATTTTCTTTTGATCTTATTAAACAATTCTCTTTACCCCTATTTTCAATATATTTCTAAAACAGTTTATATATTTAAATATTTTGTAATACTTTGCTTCTTTCGTATAAAAATTGCAATGGAAAAGAAAATAAAACTAATTTGGGATTTTAGAGGACCTTCGGCTGAGTTAACAGCGAAACATCATGAAATCCATTTGAAAGAATATGCTACTATTGAGAAACTCACCTATTTTTTAACCGGACAAATTGATATCTCTGATATGCATAGTATCGCTTTTATGGTTGTAAATAATCAAGATATGAAAAAGGTACGAGATGCCCTGAAACCACATCGTGGTCAACTTTATAGTGAATAATTGAGTTACAACTCTAATCTTTAGCAAAGTACTTCTATATTTGCACTTTATTACTTTAACTTACATACCATAATGAAAAAAATAACTTTATTAGTTTTGATCTTCTTAACTGGTTTTCAAATCAACGCACAAAGTAAGGTTGGAACCATTGACAGTGAATTTATCTTATCCAAAATGCCTGAACTTACAAAGGTTCAAGAAGACTTAAACGCTTATAACAAAAAACTAGAGGGGGATCTAAAAGTAAAAGTCGACGAGTATCAAGCAAAAATCGAAGCCTATAAAACACAAGCTGAAACTTTTAGTGATCCAATGAAGAAAACGAAACAAGAAGAGATCATTACCCTTGAGAATGATATAGCCAAGTTTCGTCAAAACGGTTCTAAATTGTTTCAGATTAAGCAGAATCAATTACTACAACCCTTATATCAAAAAATAGGTAAAACACTTGAAGATATCGCGAAGGCAGAAGGGTATTCACAAGTACTTACCATCACCAGTAGCGGACTTGCTTACATTGATCCTAAATTTGATTTAACCAAGTCAGTAATGACAAAATTGGGTATAAAAACAGAAGAGTAATTACATTACTTCTTTCCAAAATAAAAAAATGCATGATCGGTGAACCCATCATGCATTTTTTAGTATCCTGTTATACTTACGACTTACCTACTGTAATTTGGCGACTCTTTGGTGATTGTCACATCATGTGGATGACTCTCATTAATTCCACTAGCTGTAATCTTCACGAATCTTCCTGTATCCTTTAAGGTAGCTACATCTGCAGCACCACAGTACCCCATTCCTGCACGTAAGCCCCCTACAAATTGATGGATACTTTCGTATAAATCTCCTTTATAAGCAACACGACCTACAATACCTTCTGGCACCAGTTTTTTAATGTCGTCCTCTACATCTTGGAAATAACGATCTTTTGAGCCTTTTTTCATAGCCTCTACAGAACCCATTCCGCGATATGTTTTATATTTTCTTCCTTCGTAAATAATAGTTTCTCCGGGGGATTCTTTTGTTCCGGCCAAAAGCGATCCTAACATTACACAGTCAGCACCAGCTGCTATAGCTTTTGGAATATCACCTGTATAGCGAATACCTCCATCCGCAATAACCGGAACTCCTGATCCTTTAATTGCCGCTGCTACTTCTAATACTGCCGAGAATTGAGGAAATCCTACTCCCGCCACTACTCTTGTGGTACAGATAGAACCAGGTCCAATCCCTACTTTTACAGCATCGGCTCCCGCATCAACCAAATACTTTGCTGCCTCTGCCGTTGCAATATTTCCTACGATAACATCAAGCTCAGGAAATTTTTGTTTTATCTCTTTAAGCACACTAACCACACCTTTTGTATGTCCATGCGCTGTATCAATTACTACAGCATCTACTCCTGCATTGACCAGTGCTTCTGCCCTATCAACTGCATCCCCTGTTACACCAATAGCTGCCGCCACCCGAAGTCTCCCTAAGGCGTCCTTATTTGCGCTAGGCTTCAAAGTAAGTTTTGTTATATCTCTAAAGGTGATAAGACCAATTAAAGTATTTTGATTACTAACGACAGGTAGTTTTTCTATCTTATTCTTTTGCAAAATAACCTCAGCCTCTTGCAGTGAAGTTCCTTCTCCTACGGTCACAAGGTTATTGCTTGTCATTACCTCAGAGATAGGTCGTTGATCATTTTTTTCAAAACGCAAATCTCTATTCGTTACGATACCCAATAATTTTTTCTGGTCATCTACAATTGGAATTCCGCCGATACTATGCTCTCGCATATTGTTTTTAGCGTCTACCACCTTCGCATTAAGCGGTAAAGTTACAGGATCGATGATCATTCCACTTTCTGCACGCTTTACTTTACGAACCTTTATCGCTTGCTCTTCGATCGTCATGTTTTTATGAAGCACGCCAATACCTCCTTCTTGTGCCATAGCAATAGCCATACTACTTTCAGTCACAGTGTCCATCGCCGCAGAGACAATTGGTACATTGATCGAAATGTTACGGGTAAATTTAGATTGAATATTTACATCCCTAGGCAATACTTCTGAAAAGGCGGGAACTAAAAGGACGTCATCATAGGTGAGACCTTCACCAACGATTTTGGATTCGTGTGCTGTCATGGCAATTAAGATTTAATTGCGAGCAAATATACGTTTTTTTATTTCTTAAAAATCGATATCCCCTTGTTAAAAACAAGAGGATATCATAAAATTAATTTCTATAGACTTTCCGTTTAGAATCCAAAACCAAAACCTACCTGAACCATATTCCTTTCATCAGAATTGAAGACCCCAATATTGAATGCCAAAGCGTTGAGTCCACTAATCCACAAACCACCTCCTTGAGAAGTATGCAAGGTGTTGGAGTCATCATTATCAACCCACACGCGTCCGTAATCAAATCCACCATATACTCCAAAGGTAATCGGTGCCACTGCCGTGATAAAGCGTTTGACTCTAAGTTTTAAATCTGTGCTTTGATAGAAATATGCTTTTCCACTAAAACGCTCGTTTCTAAATCCTCTCAATCCGTTATTACCACCGATCGACGGAGCGTGATAAAATAAATAATCATCTCCGATATTTGTTTTCCCTTCTAAGGTGGTCCCTAATACCAAATGACCTGAGCGTATTAGTTTATGACTTGCGCCTAATTTTAACGACACATAACCAAATTGATTATTGCTTTCGGCAATATTAGTTTTGTACCCTCCCTTGATTCCAAAATAGATGGCCTCGGTTGGAAAATCTTTGGCATCCTGATTATAATAATAGAGCCCGGCTTCCCCTCCAACATACTGTTGTTGCTCGAAGGCCAAAGGATTAATATTTTGCTCAGTAAAAAAGCGATCCTGCTCTTCTTTGACATTAAATGATTCATACAATGCTTTTACTGAAATAGATCTGTGTCTGATCCCCGCAGAAAATTTGATCTGTTGCATTCTTGCTCGGTTATACGATAAGCCATTTTCATCATCTGTATTTACAGACTCATTACCAAAACCAAAGAAGTTATTAGCAAATAGTTCATTTGTAAAATAACCCTCAACCTCAAAGTTCCATTGCGGGAAAATATTTGCAAACTCACCTTTATACGACAACTCTATTCCTTTCAATAGAAAGTAATAATTTGCACCTATTTTATGTTGATATCTAAACGGATTCCCATTAAAACCATTATTTGTGTACGTATTTACAGCACCTAAAAAAAATCCATCATCAGGATTATACCCTAGCGTAGGCAATAATACATTGTGGTTTTCTTGAAAATATCTCCAATGAAAAGTATTGGTTTCATATAGATTAGATAAATATTTTGCCGGTGATTTTTCATCAAAATCTGAATCTTCAAATTTCCAGTCGTATACCTTTAGTCGTTTTTTATTCTTAGTTATGTACTTATCTTTACCATAACCTCCTATGATACGAATAAAAATTTCATGGTCACCTTCCCCTACAATTTCAAAAGTATCGTCATCATTTAACCCATAAATCCATAATTCTTTTGTTTGATCACGATCAAAGGTTCTACTGAATATTTCCTTATTCTTTTCGTCAGATAATTTTCGTTTAATGGTCACCTTAGTCTTACCTTCTGTAAGACGTTCTATCAAGAAATGATCATCTTTATGAGTTCCTCTTATCGACACGGTATTATCAAGATACTCCCCGTATGCCTGAGCATATTCGTCTAATTTAGATAATCTCGTTTTGAGGTGTTGCTTAATCTTAGAAGCGGTGCTATCCTGAACCTCAGCCGGAATCCTCTTAAAAGCCGCATCGATTGTCTCTGCGTTCAGCTGCTTTTGAATTTTTTGCGCTTCTTCTTTCCATACCTCTGCGCCATATTTGGTTATTAACGCTCTATCAAGATCATTTGCTTGTGCGTTATACCATTTTACATTATCTATTTTGGAATCGTACGTTTGCCAGAATCGAGTATTGGGCATAAACATTTGCACTACAGGAATTCCTATTCCATCAAATTTTGAAAAAGTATTATCACGATCTCTTGGAATTGGTATAAACATCTTATCATCCTCGCCAGTCTTGTATTCCATCCATCTCCATTGATCCTGATGACGATCCCAGTCTCCTATCAACATGTCAAATATTCTTGCCCGAACATAGGCTCTTTGATCGATGGTATACGATTCATCTTCTTTTATTTTTTCAAGCATATCTGTAGTGCTCTCGAAATCAGAAATCTCTCCCGGCTCATTCGGATTGGCTCTATTATAACCCTCAAAGTTCTTCTGCTCTTCAGAAGGTCTTTCTTCCACAAAATATAGTTCATCTCCAAAATCAACATTGAATTCTCCTAATCGTTCTTGTTTAGGTATATAATAAAGTTCAGCCTTTGAATGGTTCACGTCCACCGATTTTGCGAGAGGATCAATGACCAACTGCATGAAAGGATGGGTAGTAGTAAAGAAATCTGAAATCAGATCCTCTGCCATAGTATTTTTATAATCTTCTGCCGTATAAGCAATTCCTCTCACCTTAAACTTCAAAAATTTCAAAGCATTTTTACGCAAGGAACGCATAGCATATTGCTTACCGTCTTTATCAATAAGTCTTAAAGAGAATGACTGATGTCCGCCTCCTTCTTTCTTCACGGTGAGTCCACCATGCAAAGTATCCAGATACGCGACTTTTGCTGTTACCGGAGTTCCAAAATAATCTCGGTAACGATCTCCCCATAAAAGCTTGTAAAATCCTGATTTCTCTAGCTTATCTTCGTCGGTTAGAACAGAGGCTTTCTCAGTTTTACCATATTGTTTTCTCTGATATTCGACAGTTAGATCCTTTTTAAAAGGTGGCATTACAGCAAAGCTATAACCGCTTTCTTTTTCATCATTAGTTATAAAAGTAACTTGGGAAGATCCATCTTCGTAGTAATCAACTTTAGCAAAACCTTTTTTTCCGTGTGTAAATATCCCTTCAAAATCCAAAGAGCCTCCCACTGTAGTTAATACTCCTTTAGATCTTTTGGTTGCTGATTTTGAACCTAATGACCCGCTTATGATCTGATGAAGATCTCCACCTTTTAAATATTGTAAATTTTCTTCGTGGCCCGAAACAATAGTAACACGGTCAGAATTTTTGGCGATAGAACTTACCAGAATACGTAAATAACGGTATCGTCTGGCATTGAGTTGCTCTGGAGAAAAACCAGCAATATCTTTAAAACCATCGTAGATATTTCCAACTAAGGGCAAAGGAAGTAATTGACTCGAGAAGGTGTCTTTTCCCGCATATTCTCCATTACTGTAAATAGGATGATGCATTGCGATGATCACGTTTTTATCCTGAGCATCATTTATATACCCTTCTAACTCTTCAGCAAATCGTCTCCTCGTAAAAATATCTGTACATTTTTTGTTGATCTCTTCTACTTTACCCCAATTTGCAATAAACCAAGGAGAATTTACTACGATGATTGCTAGTTGATCATTTACTTCAATATATTCTAACGGACAACCATTTTTTTCTTGATATTCTACTTTCTTTTGTTCTTTTTCTTTAATATAATCTTCATACTCTTCAAGATCATCAATATCACCGGATTTCCACTCATTGTTTCCGGGTATAAAAAGTGTTCTTCCTTTATAACTGGCAACAAGTTGTAATTGCTGTTCGAGTAGTTTGAAATCTTTGTCTTTGTTTTTTCGTTTAGGAGTAACGTTGTCTCCTAAAAAAATCATCGTACTATTCTTATCTGCCTTCTGAAGCGTTTTTGCCAGTTTATCTACTATTTTACTATCGGCAGGGCTTTTAGCATTCCCCAATCCACTTGCCAAGTAAATAGTGTGAGTCGGGCGCTTGTCAGTAACCTTAGCAGTAGGCTCTGACAACCATTGGGGCTCGTAGGTCGCACAAGATATGATACAAAAAATTGAAAAGACTGATAGGGCTATTCTAGCACTTACGGCGGAATAATATTTCATTTGTCTGATGTTAGGTTATAAACACCTTTTAAAAAGTCTCACGTATAAAAGAAAGAAACGCTGTATAACTTAGTAAATCTGGTGCCTGATATAATTGACTAAATTATTACCGGATACCATGACTGCAATGAGCATTTAGGTAACTTTATGATTAAAAGAGTGGTTTTAGCATTTTCTTACCATTATACGCCAGTTCCGTTAATAAATTTTTAAGAGTTATCGCAGCTTTTCTTTTTTCTTTGCTATAAATTTTTTGCCAAAAATGCAGGCTTTTTCCTTTATAAAGTGAGGGATTCACCTGAAGAAAAATAAACGACTAATAGTATCTTTGACTATATAGTTATTTAAATATGCTATATCATCTAAAAAAAAAATAAACGTCAAGATATCGTAACTACGCTCTTCTTTTGAAAGTGGGCCAGCCGGACGGAGCAATAATGATCATCAACTCAATAAACGTAGGGGATGACCGGCACAGTGGAAGCTTTCAAAAATCATCACATACGCATCTTGAGGTTTATTTTTTTTATATCCTCGGTAGGGTGCAGACACTTTCAAACGTTTTACTTATATAGCGAATACTTTAAATTGATAAAGTACGCCGAATACAATTTTAGTCATGCATTTGGGGTTGCATACTTGACAGAGACTCATCTAATTTTTAAGATGAGTCTTTTCTTTTATAGCTAACATTTTTTTTACTTACAGGTAGGGTGGAAGCATCATTAAGCGTTTTATTTGTATAGCGAATACTTTACACTGACAAAGTACGCCGAATACAATTTTAGTCATGCATTTGGGGTTGCATACTTGACAGAGACTCATCTAATTTTTAAGATGAGTCTTTTCTTTTAAAGTCATTTTTTTTCACTTACAGGTAGGGTGGAATCATCATTAAGCGTTTTATTTATATAGCGAAAACTTTACATTGATAAAGTACGCCGAACACAATTTTAGTCATGCATTTGGGGTTGCATACTTGACAGAGACTCATCTAATTTTAAGATGAGTCTTTTCTTTTATAGCTAACATTTTTTTTAGCTATAGGTAGGGTAGAATCATCATTAAGCGTTTTATTTATATAGCGAATACTTTACATTGATAAAGTACGCCGAACACAATTTTAGTCATGCATTTGGGGTTGCATATTTGATCAGCGTCCAACTTTAAAAAAAGTTGGACACTGAAGTTTTATATACTTACATGAACGATCATTCCAATACAAAACTAACGCTGCCTGAAACTATCATTGCATTGAGACCGCTATCGCGCTCATAGTATTGTACAGAAATGTCAACTTTTTTCAAACCAAATGAAAAGACATGAATCTTTGTAAATATATCCGTATAGCTAATACCTAAGCCAAACTGATTAGCATTGAATTTTGAGAGATCATAATCTGATGTGTAAAACTCCTGGGTAGACAAATGTTGGTTGAATGGTGCAAAATAATCTGCTGCACGCTGATTATAGAAACGATAACTAGGATAGACTGTAAAACTATCTGTAATCTTATACGGAATTTCTATAGAAGCCGTATGTGATTGTATATTCCAATCATCGGCGTAATACCTATAGAAAGAGCGAAAAATGATTTTTTCATTTAGATAATAATGCAAGCGACCACCGCCGGCTATTTTGAATCGTGAGTCTGGCAATCTTTCTACATCATCGGCATATGTGAAATTTTGAATAATCAAATCAGGTATATCAGAAAACTGGACACGTTGAAAAGGAGTTGACAATAAGCCTTCTTGATAAATCACATCAACGGACAAGGATCCTTGAAGTTTTTTAGATAGAATTTGAGACAAACCTAGCCCTAATGAATAGGAGTTACGCGCTTCGTCCTCAAAAGGAACAAAAGAAGGTTGATCTCTTAATTCAGAAGGATAGATTGCTTTCCAAGTATCTAAATATATATTTATATTAGCACTGAACTCAGTATTTTTTTGATTAAACAGTCTTGTAAAACTTCCTCCAAATCCAATTGAAAAGTAATCATACTCTGTAGCAACAGCTGTGTTTATTGACCAAATCGTGTTGCGATCATTACTACTATGGCTGTAGGCTAATTGTAAGGTGCTCAAGATATCACTCTTAGAAGCTCCCGAAGATGCAACATATGGATCAGCCTCTTGATCTCCGTCAAACGGGTTTACATTACTTGACGAAGCTGAAGTATATGCCGAGATCCCTGCATCTATCGACAACACTTCGTCGTCGCTTAATGGAATGGTCACCACTATAGTGGGTGTGACATCTGTTAACTCTTCGTTTCCTATTCCGCCTGTTACTGCTGCATTCTCACCCTCTTGCGTATAATAACTCATTAAAAAATCCAATTCTGTAGCATCTAATACTCTTTTTTTATAACTCGTCTTAGTTGATAAAGAATCTGTTTGAGCAAAACTACCTATACATATCAATAAACACCCGAGAAACGTAAAAACTCGTAAATTCATCGAGGTATCCAGTTTACCATTATCAGAATCGGTCATGCGGAATACTCTTTTAATTACAGCCACAACCGCCTCCAGTTTTACCTCCGTTGGCACCTGCCGCAGCTTCTCTGTACGCTTGAAAATTTATTTGAAATCGATCTATTTTTTTTGTATTCAGTTCCATATCCGGGTCATTGATTGCAACTTTTTCATATTCTTTTACTGTAGCACAAGACTGTATGATCGTCACAAATACTAGTAAGAAAGATATTCCTTTTAAGCGCATAGTTAGTCATTATTAATTTGAATATGTTTTGAGGTGCTAATTGCTCCATTATCTTCGACAATAATACAATCAACATCAGGTAACTGATTGACTCTGTTAATTCCTTGAGAAACACCCATCACAAAAATTGAAGTTGCCAGTGCATCTGCCAGTTCTGCACTGGGAGCGAAAACAGTAGCACTTAAAATTCCTGAAGCCGGATAACCGCTTCTGGGATCGATTATATGGGAATATCTTTTATTATTAAAGGTAACAAACTTTTCATAATTGCCAGAAGTCACCACTGCTTTATTGTACAATGGTAATAACGCATACGCTTCGGATTTATTTAATGGATTTGTTATCGCTACTTTCCAATCGGTCCCATTAGGCTGCTTACCCCATGCATTCATATCTCCAGATGCATTGATTATGCCTGCTTTTACTCCTTTGCTCTGTAGTACCTGCTTAGCTTTATCAGCGGCATAGCCTTTACCGATAGCTCCAAATCCTACCTTCATTCCCGTCATTGTTAAAAATACAGCAGTATTTTGGGGATATAGGATCACATTTTTATAGCCAACTTTAGCCACAGAAGCTTTTATCTCTTCATGTGATGGCATGGTATGCATGCTCCCATCAAACCTCCAAATTCTATCCATCGACGCATAGGTAATATCAAATGCACCATCTGTAATCTTTGATATACCAATTGTGCGCTCAATTAAATCGTATAATTCCTTTTTTACAGCAACAGCTTGAATTCCGGCATTTCTATTAATTAATGAAGTTTGAGAATTGACGTTCCACGAAGAAATAAGCTGTTCAATCCTTTCAATCTCCTCTATAGCCAAATTTATAAAGTAAGTACCTTCGTTTTCTGTTTCAGCTACCACGGTGACTTCAAAATCACTCCCCATCTTAGTAAACGTTTCTTTGACAACGACTTGTGCTTTAACAGGAGAAATGCTAAGAAATAAAAATTGAAATGTGTAAAAAAATAGTTTTAACGCGTTTCCCATGATTTCAAAATATTAATATATGCGTCTGTTGCTATTTTTTTATAACCAATCTCTCCCAATTTTACACCTTCTGAAGTAAGCATAACCAGCAAAGGGAAATAGCCGTTGGGATTATATTTCTCAGCCAACGCAGCATTTTGTTCACTAATATAAGCAGGTGGCTGATTTTTCTTTTTACGCGGAAAATCTGCTTTGACTAAGACATAATTTTTTGAAGCATACGTAACAAACGTCTCGGTATCTAATACAAAACGTTCTAATTTCATACAAGGAGCACACCAGTCAGAACCGGCAAAAAGTAGCAGTACTTTTTTATCCTCCTGTTGAGCTACTCGCTGTGCTTCTTTAAACTTGTTTGTCCAGTCTTGTGCAGTAAGTGAAGAGCATACAAGTAAAATAATGGCTACAACTAAAACCTTATTCCTCATAAGTACGTTTTTATAAAAAACAAGATACTCAATAGATGTCAAAACTAGGTTTATAATATAAATTATTTACCTATTCTCTTTTGTAAATATGTGCTGACCGACGTCCATTCGGATTGCAGTATACTTAAAATAATAGTATCTCTTCTACCGGTAGGTGTAGTAAAGTGATTGCGAAGTATTCCTTCTTCTACGCAGCCATTACTCTTCATTGCAGCGATACTATGCACATTATTCACATCAGCTGTAAATTCGACTCGCTCCATATTCATCTGATCAAAAGCATGGGAGAGCATTAAAAATTTACAGCTTTTGTTCACGCCTGTTCCCTGAAAATTTTTACCATACCAGGTATATCCTATGGCGCAGCTTTTATGAATATGATTAATTTCATAAAACCTAGTCATTCCAGCGTATTCATGCTTTAATTTATCATATACCATGAACGGATAGGAAGATCCTTTAGTCCGTAAATTGATAGCGGATTGTATATAGGCAACAGCATCCATCTCGCTTCGCATTGACGCTAATGAATATTTCCACAATTCAGGTTCGTTTTTTACAAAGGGTCTGATATACTTAATATCCTCCATTGCTAGAGGTCGTAATTGTACATACTCATTTTCGAGAATATACTTTTTGTCTATAAGATTTTGAGAATTTTTATTTTCCATTAAGGGCCTCGGAAATTAGTATGCCTAATTATGCTGCTTTTTCAAAAGCCACATAATTAACTAGTTCCCCTTTGGCGTTGAGAATAGGGAATCCCTTTATAGCACATACGTATGTTGACTGATCCTTGCGATAATTAATTACAGATTCTTCAAACATCTGTCTGGAATGTATGGCGCTTCGAATTTTTTTTGATGTTTTAGCGCACGTTTCTGCTCCCTGAAACATTTTTGGTGTTCTGCCTATAACCTCTTCAGGTTGATAACCATTCATGCGTTCGAGGTTATGACTAGCATATACAATTTTAAGTATAGAATTGGTAACTACTATTACGCTTTTATTAACAACCAATTCTTTATAAAAGTCCAGCTGATACTCCCAAGACGCACTCAATTGGTTAAGATTCTCGATATCTTGTTTAAACTCAGCTTTGGCGTCAAAATGCTCTCCATAAAACTCCCAACATGATAAGGGTAATATAGCATTAGTCAGGTTGCTATACTGTGTGGATACGTGCGTCTCATAAGTCAATAAATCATTCATTACCTCTGAAATTAAGCTTAGATTTTTTTTTATAATCTCAATAAAATTTATCTATAGTTTCAAATGTATTGAATAATAGTTATATAACAGATTGAACAAAAGTTAATTCCCAAATAAGAACAATAGCTTATAGCTTTATTTGAAGGGTTGTATACCAAGAGATCGGAGCTGCGGGAATTATTCCTGGTCCTGGATAACCAGTTGCACGTTGCGTAAAGTAGTTTTTATCCAAAAGATTATTAATCCCTGTTTCCAGTTTGAATTGCTTGTAGGTATAAGAAAATGATAGGTCTACAATCGAATATGCTGGGATTTTACCTAAAGTTCCTTCTTCCTTGGAGCCTATCTGGCCTCTGTCAGCATTTGTTACCTCCGTGAACTGTTCTGAAAGATGGGTAAACTGAATATTTCCTAAAAAGTTTTTATATCCAAAACCGACACCCGCTTTCAGATTAATTAAGGGAATAAACTCTACTTTATTACCCTCAATGATATCTTCTGAATTTAAATACTCAGAATCAGTGATAGCCAGATTAACAAAAGTGTTTAGCACGTAATTGTCAGCATCTGCAAATAAAGAGTTAGCAATATTCCAATTCGCATAACTTTCTAGTCCGTAAATCATAGCATCTCCGATATTTCCACGTACTCGTTGCGCTCTATCATTAAAGACCTCACCAATTCGATCATCATAATAGATAGCAAAGACTCCCGCATCAAATGTAAAACTATTATTGATTCTCCCTCGCATCCCTATATCTGCCGTATATCCTTTTTCGTCCCTAATATCCGGTCTAATTTTAAACGACGGGTTTACAATTCTAATATCACTAAAAGTTACTGATCTATAATTCTGAGATATATTAGCGTACAACTCTAGTCCCGGCTTAAATTTATAACTAGATCCAATACCTAGCAATAAAAATGAGCGCTCCAGAGTTTCATCATCTCTTTCGGATATATTGTTCAATGGGTTACCCGCATTATCAAAGATCACATTATTATAAATACCATCAGACCCTGTCTTGATATACTCGTAACGAAAACCGGGAGTAATTGAAAATTTATCTGAAAGATTGAATATGTTCTCTCCAAACACCGCAATGTTTAAATTTGGAAATTCAAATTTTGATTGATTTGCATAATCAGGGAATCTGTCAGTTTTAAATTCGAAATCGGCATCAGTTTCCAAGCTACCTGGTCCTTGTCTGGCTTCATTATTTGCCTGATAATATTTGGAACCGATTAAGAAAACAGATTCTTCTCCTAAGAATTTATAACGACTCAATAGTCTCGCTTCTGCTCCCCAGTTTTGAAAATCACCAACAATTAAATCCCTTGGATTTACAAAATTACCTGCAGCATCAGTCTCATCGGGTGCAGTTATCGGATTTGAATTAAGATCGGTTGTAATTCCCCTGAAACCTAAAGCACTCCTGGAAGCATCTAACCCAAATAAATTGAAACTAAAATCCGTTTTTTCTGAAAACTGATGCTCAAGTTTCAATGAAAATAACTTCCAGTCAACTTGAAACCAGTTTCTTGTTCGATTACTAAAATCAGGATCCTTATCAAATTGTGTATCAGTTAACCCACCCGGCTGTTTGGCCAAATAATTGAGATATGTAAATTCTCCGATGAGTTTAGTTTTTTGAGATAGCTGATACCCTAAATGCGCATATAAATTTTTGGATTCAAACTCAGAATTGGGTCTAAACCCATCTCCTTGCTTATAATTATAATAGGTGTAGTAGCTAAACTTACCTACCGTTCCACTCAAACTATTGAAACTAGTAAACAAATTAAATGAACCCAACGACTGACGAGAAACTAATTCAATTTTTTTATTAGTATGGGGCCGTTTCATCTTGAAATTTATGAGTCCTCCAAACTGAGTACCATACTGTAGAGAGGCGGCTCCTCGAACTACTTGTATTTCACTTAATGCCTCTGCCGGCGGAGTGTAATAGCTTTCAGGATAACCTAATACATCTGCACTTATATCATATCCGTTCTGACGTGTATTAAAGTTGGCTGTCCTGTTTGGATCGAGACCTCTCCCTCCAATATTAAGCTGTAATCCTCCTATACTGTTCTCATAAATATTCAATCCTACCACCTGAGCATAGATTTGTCGTGGATTGTTTGAGGCAAGATTCCCTAAGGTATTTTCGAGCAACACTACCTCGCTTTTTTTGCCGGCATAAATTGCAGTACCTTCCACAGGTTTTAACTGTTTAAGCCCAAAAATACGTTCTCTTCTTTGTGTAATTAGCACTTCAGAAAGTTCTTCGCCTAAGGGACTTAATACAAAATCTACGGTTGTATCTCCACTTACACTTACTTTTTTTTCGAGAATATCAAAGTCATAGTTAAAAACCGTAATAACGTAGTCCCCCGTATCAATATTTACAAACTCGAAGCGACCATCAGCTTGGGTCACAACTTGTTCACCTGTAGTTTGATTGTATAGTTCTGCTTTGTCAATCGGTTGGTTATTCTCATCAGATACAGTTCCAACTAACTTAAACTGTGCAGTCATAGAACCCGTAATAAATAATACAAGTGCTACTATTTTATAATCCCTTAATTTCATCTTTAAATGGAATAATCCAATTTTTGTGTTTAAATGATTCTTTTTGTTTCCCTAAATCCACGGTCGGATCGATATATTGACTACTTAATCTTCCATTAAGTGCTACATAGCTTTCTACATACACTTCTACATTTTGATGTCCGTCATTCTCAAAATGTTCTTTTAGAAAATGCGCATATTGTAAAATAAAATCAGGCTGAGTAGCCATTTGTTTTTGTTGAAATGATGTTAAAAAATCATCATTGTCCACATAAAATCTTTTACCCGTTTTACCATCTACAATTTTGAAATTAGCATATCCTGCTTTTTCCATCAACATCACACGCCAAGAAAAACGATAGCCTTCTTCGGTCCAAAACAATTCTCCCGGGTATAACAAATAGCGAAACGGCAAAAATAACTGAATTACAAAAAACAAAGACAAAAATGATAATACAATTTCTTTTTGTCTTGGCTTAAATTTTAAAGTCTTTCCCGAATCAAAAAAGTGCTTTCTTATTCTAAAAATTCGCGATAAGACTTTCAATACTCTATGATGAAAATTCGAATCAAAGAATACAAGCGTACTGACAATCATGACATAAGGAAACATCCCAATAGGAAAAAGCACACGGGTAAGAATATGAAATATGACAACTAACATAAAAGCAAAAACCCTCGTTCTTTTGTACATCAGTAAAAAAGGAATGGAAAGATCATAAATAGCTCCTGAGTAACTGAAAAAGTAATGAATCCATTCCTGATGCATTAGATAGCCTAAAACAGGAATGTCATACTTTGAAGGTAACCAAATTTTAAGAGGCATTGCATTGACTAACCAATCAGAGTTAAGTTTTGCCAGTCCGGCATATAGATAAACAATGATGAGTAATAGCTTTATACTATCAATAGTCCATTGAGGAATCTTCTGAAAGGAAATTCCTTTTCTTTTGGCATCAAACGAATAGTACGCATTTGCCGGTAGAAATATCATTAAAAAACTCAAAACACTTATAAAGTAGTAATGATTCAAATACGTGGTTTTATCCATCAATTCGATATACGTAAAGCTCAAAAAGAATAGAAGAATGGCTAATCTATATTTGTAACCTAATGCTACAAAAATTGCTGAAAGTCCGCAGAGCGCAAAAATTACGTACGTTAAATGGCCAATTGGTTGAACAAATTCAAAACCATAATAGGAAAAGAAAAATTTAGGTTGCACATACAGCTTTTCAATCCACCCATAACTCCAAAAACGTACAACACTCAAAAACATCATAATTCCAAAAAAAACACGAAAGACTGCAAGTGGTGCAGCCTCTGTGTTATTTTTGAAATATTTCTTTAGATGAAGTTTCATAAACTAAATTACAACTTAATCCCCATCAGCATCTACAAAATCAACTCGTACAGAAAATGCTTGTAACATATCGACCTTAAGAAAAACTACATTCTTTTGTAGCTCATCAAAAGTTTCGAGCATAGGTGTATTGTTAGTCTTTACCTGATCAGAAAAATCTTCATTTAAGCTAGAAGCTTTGGACCTGGACAAATCAAACTGATCATTTATTATTTGACTTAAGTCCTCTCCATTTTTAATTGTATTGAGAAAATCAAGGTAAGAACTAAAACTTGCCCCTGTGGTAGTACTTGCATAATGCTTACCATTAAAAAGATCTTGCATAGCAGACAAGTTCGCATTGAACAAAGTCTTAGAAAGATCCCCTTTATAAAATGCCTCTACTTTATTATCAAAAGTTTCAGTAGTAAACACTCCTGCAGGAATACCGATTTTACCTGCTCTTAAATGTTTCTCATAATGAAAAATAAAATCGTTAACTAATTTATCCAAAGAACTAGTTGCCGATGACCCATTGTTTGCTACAAAAGTATCACGATACCCATTAGTCCAGTCAGCAACTACAGTAGTTGTAAGTATATCCATTCTTTCTACTAAGTCGGTAAGGTACTTTTTGTATTTGGCACCATCTGATGAGTCTACATAAAACTCAATCGTACCAGTGTTTGTGTCAGATAAACCATTAATAAGATAATCCAGCGCTGCAAACCCTTGCTCATCTTGTTGAGAGACTGTGGTAAGATCATAAGAACCCGCACTGATGTTTGCTTCGATACCCGTTGTATTGGTTGGATAAACATTCATGAAATTTCTATACGAAAGTTCTTCTGCTTTACCAATTTCGTACATACTAACTGTTTGCCAAGTTATATAGGCCTCTGACCATGCCGATCTAAGGTTAAGAAGTGTATTTACATTAGCACTTGCAACAAAATCAGCTGTAGTAGTCTTTAACACAGCCATATCAGATGCAAAATTGTGATAAGCTGGCATAACAATGTTATCCGCTATATTTATTAGCATTCCCTTTCTATCAAAGGCATCCTTTCCTGTTACCTGCTCTTCATTATCATCTCCACTGGAACAAGCCGATAAAAACAAAACAGCTGTAAGGATGGAAAGCAAAAACTTCTTCATGTTATTTTTATTTATTCTTAATAAAGCTGTGCAAATGTAAAAAAAGAGGTTTAAATAATAATGAATTCAAACCTCTTTTTTTACATTTTATACTTTGTTTAATCTTTTAACTACCTGCTTCTTGCACTGTAAAATTAAACCGTGCAGCGATAGCTACAGAAATAGTTTCTAATACCTCTGGAGTTACCGTCCATAACCCATCTGTACCTCCTGCCATTTGAGTAAGTAATCCTTGGACTTCTGATCTGGTAAAGTATGGAGCGTTAGTCTCCGGGTTTCTTGTGAACTGCAAGCTATAGATAAAACCATATCCCTCTGACAAATCATGAAACACCGCAGCATAATCTACTGTAGGATTCGTAAGAAGGTTTTTTCCTTGTTGTAAATAATAGACTGCTCTTATCGCGATTACTTCGGATAGTTTTTCTCTGATAATATCAGCTTGTTGATCTCTAACGGTATATTCCTTGGCAACTATAGCCGCTCTTCCTAATTTGAATGCATTATAAATCTCGGTAGCAATTCCGGTAAAATCCGAATCACTTTCAACTCTGCTCAAATATTTGCTTAAAAAATTATCATCGCCAGCTTTTCCCTCTCCGATAATATTTGCATTTGGAGTTGCTGGAGTATCAGAAGCACCATATACATAACCATACGCTTCATCCCACTTATGTTCCATCGTAGTATAGCTCTTTCCTTCTACTACAACTTCGTCATTATTATTGGTTATATTATCTGCCTCATCTAAAACAGCAGTACCCAAATAATTATTTAGGGCTTGATCAGTCATTAACGCTCCGATCAAACTTTTGGCAAAAATCTGATTCAACTCTAATCCTTTAGCATTTACGTAACGATTGGACCCACCTCCTGCTTCTTGCAAAACACCGGCAGCACCAGCGGTCGCAGTAGTATTCCAATTTGGAAAAACCTCAGCTACCTGACCTTTTATCCATCCATCAAACTCAGCTTTGATAGCAGTCGCTTCGGTCGTATTTGCAGAAAAGTAGTCTCTAGATGCGGCGGTTTTACTACGAACACTTTTATCAGAAGCATTTAGCGATGCTTCAGAAAAATCATTAGCCCCTTCTATATGAGCAAACATTGCATCTAATTGTTCTTCTGTAAGCGTAGTATTCTTGAAAGCACTTACAAGTTCTTCGGACATTGCTATCCTAGTAGTTTGTCCACTAAAACTTACTGTACTTTCTCCGTTGCGCTCAAAAACGTAGGTGGCAGGTTCTTCAATTTGATTCATTGGAGTAGCGTCATCATCGTTTGAACATGAGCTTAAAGCGAGTACTCCCGATACACAGATTACATTAAAAATACGGTTGATTTTCATTGTTTTTTATTTAGACTTAATTTAAATAGCTAATTACTCAGCTGCAAATATATTGATCAAAATGGATTTGTCAAACTTTATTTGTAATAAATCTAAATAAAATTAATGCTAAGTCTCCATACGTATGGAGACTTTCAAAGAAGATGAATTGTAAACTCTTAAAGCTCTGCAGCGTACTTAGCTCTCAAACTTTTAGTCCATTCAATTAACAGCTCTTTATCTTCTTCATTTAAATTTCCATGTAGCCAAGTATATGAGTCTAAAGGCATCTCACCCTCTTCTACTTCTTCTATTAATTCATCTAACTTGTGATCTCTCTTTTTAATAGAATAGCTTTCCCATGCTGAAACGTTAAAGTGTTCTTTTCCTTCTTCTACATGATCAGCTAACCAGTAAGAAATTGGTGCAATCTCAGCATACCATGGATAGGTAGTTTGATTACTATGGCAATCGTAACAATTATTTTTGAGAATAGTTTTTATTTTATTCGAAGGCTGTGTGTCTTTTTCAAAAAAAGCAACCGATTCATATCCAGATTCATTTTTATCGACTCGTATGAATTGCATAATAATCAGAACCCCCACAAGAAGTAATCCTATACTTTTTAAAATTTTCTTCATTTTATTATATCTAATTAATGGTATTTACTAAAAATTTTTGTTGCCTCATTGTGACTTGATTCAAAACTCAGCATTTTTACATTTGTATCAGCCTTTACACTGGTAAAGTAAGACAACATACGCTCTGTCGGCATATTACCGGTCAGATCATCCTTTGCCATCGGACAGCCTCCAAATCCTTGAATTGCTCCATCAAATCTTCGACACCCTGATTGATAAGCTGCATTAACTTTTTCAAACCATTTATCCGGTGTAGTATGCAAATGAGCGCCAAACTCTATCGATGGGTATCTCGGAATCAAATTAGAGAACAAATATTCGATAATTTCGGGTGAAGAGGTCCCTACAGTATCTGATAAAGAAAGAATCTCAACCCCCATCTTACTTAATTTTTCTGTCCATTCTCCTACGATGTCGACATCCCAGGGATCCCCATACGGATTTCCAAATCCCATAGAGAGATACGCCACCACTTTTTTATTTGCTCGATCCGCTATGTTGAGAATTTCTTGTAATATTTCAATAGATTGTGCTATTGTTTTATGCGTATTACGCATTTGAAAATTTTCTGAAATTGAAAAAGGATAACCTAAATACTTAATCTCCGGATGCTCTGCCGCATCCTTTGCTCCTCTAACATTTGCCACAATGGCCAATAACTTACTTTCTGTCTTCGATAAATCCAACTTAGAAAGCACTTCTGCCGTATCCACCATTTGCGGAATTGCCTTAGGCGAAACAAAACTACCAAAATCTATAGTATCAAAACCGCAGCGTAGTAAGGATTGAATATACTGTACCTTTAGATCGGTGGGTATGAAATCTCTGATTCCTTGCATTGCATCCCGGGGACATTCAATAATTTTGACTTTTTCGATCATATAAACACTACGTCGTTTAAGTTTTTATTAAGCACTATAAAAGTAAGGTTATTTTTCTGATAGGAGAATAAAAATTCCAATAGCTACAAAAACAATAATTTGAACCCACTTGAGTATTAATCCAATTTTTTTTGACTGTTTTAGATAGCCCGCAATATAATCTGCTAAAATAGCAATGAGCGCAAATACTACAAATGAAACGCAAACAAAAATTCCACCCAACACATAAAACTGTAGTACAGTATTTAAGTGATCACTGAATAAAAATGCTGGAAAAAAAGCAAGAAAAAATATAGAAACCTTTGGATTCAATACATTCATTATAAATCCTTGCCTAAATAGTTGCAACGGATTTTTTTTGGCAACCGTATTTGATTGTAGTTCGATGCTACTATCTGCCTTATAAACTTGAAATGCCAGGAAAAACAAATAACATGCCCCAAAAATTTTAATGATCAAAAAAAGTGCATCGCTTTGCTTGATAAGAGTTGACATCCCAAAAGCCACCAAGGTAGTATGCACAATGCAGCCTGTCATCAAACCAGCTACGGTAGCCAACCCATATTTTTTACCATTAACTACACTCTGTAGCAATACAAATATATTATCGGGTCCCGGGGTTATGGCAAGTATTGATGTTGCAACCACAAAGGTGTATAGAAGTTCATAGTTCATATCAGCTATCTTTGAGCTACTTACTATTCCTTAATTCGAGCTAACAAACTTTTATTTATATCTTTAATCAGCTTTGGGCCCTCATAAATAAAACCTGTATATAACTGAACTAAACATGCACCCGCATCCAATTTTTCTAAGGCATCCTGAGCTGAGTGAATACCTCCTACACCAATAATTGGAAATGCTTTTTCACTCTTTGTGGACAAAAAGCGAATTACCTCGGTGGATCGATTTTTTAAAGGTTTACCACTAAGCCCTCCCATCTCTTCTGTCAAAGCTTTATCAGCATGCAACCCATCTCTTGAAATTGTAGTATTGGTTGCAATTACTCCGGCAATCTTGGTTGTCGTTACAATCTCAATAATATCCATTAACTGATCGTCAGTAAGATCCGGTGCTATCTTTAGTAGGATAGGTTTTTGCTTGGATTTTGCATTATTTTTAGCCTGCAGCGTATTGAGCAATTCCATCAACGGCTCTTTATCTTGTAAAGCTCTTAGATTAGGTGTGTTTGGTGAACTTACATTAACCACAAAATAGTCAACAACATCAAACAAAGCCTCAAAGCAAATTACATAATCATTTACGGCGTCTTCATTGGGAGTTATTTTATTTTTCCCAATATTCCCACCAATCAGAACTCCTTTATTTTTTCTAAGACGTTTTACAGCATCTTGGACACCCCCATTGTTGAAACCCATACGATTTATGATAGCCTGATCTTTTTTAAGACGAAACAATCTCTTTTTTGGATTCCCTCCTTGTGGTTTTGGAGTTAATGTACCTATCTCAACAAAGCCGAAACCAAAATCTGATAACTCATTAAATAATTTGGCATCTTTATCAAAACCCGCTGCTAAGCCCACCGGGTTATCAAACGTCAGTCCAAAAATTTCCTTTTGAAGCCGCTTATCTTTAACTCTATATATCTTTTTAATTATTTTTGAAACTAAAGGTATTCGAAATAAACTTTTGATCATTCTGAAGGTAAAGTGATGTACCTTTTCAGGATCGTAGTTGAAAAGTATCGGACGAAGAATAGTTTTATACATAAAGTTATTTTGATCAAACAAAAGTAGTGCTTTAGTGCGAAAACCGAAACTTATCATTAAAAAAGCCCACTACCCAAATAGGTAGCAGGCATTTATACCGTAGTATTTTGTTTGCTTTATTTTAAAATAAAGTTTAATCGCGCAAATACAAATCTTCCTCCAATACCAAATTGTTGCGCACGTCTGGACCAATCAAACCTACCACCGCTTCTATTATCAAACGCCGGATCCGCTCTATCCGGATAAATGTCAAATAAATTATTAGCACCTATTGTCACCGTGAGCGATTCAGAGGCTTTATACCCCAAAGAAAGGTCGGTCACTATTTTACTTCCGAAATCCTGTTGACGCTCCACAAATGTAGACGCTTCGGTTACTTCGCCAAAGTACACATTCCTAAGAAAGACATTAAATGTATCTGTAGTCAGGCTATTAGATAGATTAATTTTAGTTCTTGGCACCGCTTCTTCCAGATAAACACGACTATCTTCTGGGAAGTAGGTCTCCACTTTATTTGCTCTTCGCAATACATCTGAAGCATTAATATCTCCTACTTGTCTGGTTTGCGATAAAGTAGCAGCCAAATCAGATTTTAACTCCATCGTTGCTCCCAAACTCGCTTTATGTGTTAAGACGATATCTAATCCCTTGGACTCTGTATCAATCGCATTTGCAAAAAATGATGCAGCTGTCGCATTTGCCTGTGCCAATAGCCGGTCCAATTCACTATCCGTCCCGGGACCCTCAAACTGTCCGGTATACACAATACGATCGTCGATAGTTACGAAATATCCATCTACTGTTACTGATAAATTTAAGCTTGGTATTTTAGCTGTGAGACCAATACTTATACTTTGGGAGGTTTCTTCTTTCAATTCTGGAATTCCGAGCAGTTCGGCAGCCCGGCTATCATTAGTAAACGTTCCTACTTCTTGAGGGTTACCCGAATTATCAAATATTGTAGATGTGGAATTAAAATTAAGCTGATGCAGGGAGGGTGCTCTAAACCCTGTATTCGCAGCAGCCCTCAAATTAATATCTTCTGTCAATTTATAACGTGTTGCCACTTTAAAATTTATAGTCGATCCAAAATCACTGTAGTTTTCATAGCGGGTGGCAAAACTGAGCAACCATTTTTCGGTAAAGTCCGCTTCAATATCCAAATATCCCGCAATACTTGTTCTGTCTCTGGAGAGCTCATTGGCTGGTGAAAATCCCGGAAATACCTGAGAAGCTCCCGGACGGTTACGGCCAAAGAAATCTGTTGGTGGGGATTGCGATGAATTTGTAATTACATCGCCGTTATTATCATACTGAGCATAGGACTCTTCTTCACCTTCAGTAATTTCATAAACCTCCAGACGATGCTCTGCGCCAAAAGCTACATTGAGCCCCGCAAAGATATCTTCATAAAATTGAGTGATATCCAGATTGGTTGTATTTTGCAAAAATGAAAATCCACCAGCATCAAAAGTAGTTGGCGTAGCATTGAGCAACGAGGCATTAGACGTGTTTGTGATGGTGTATAGAAAACTATTTTTACCATAGGTATTACTAAAATCTACTTCCCAATTATTAATTTTACCTCTCAATCCGATAGAAATAGACTGATCACTAATTTTCGAATTAATTTCAGGCAAAAAGCCATTGATATACACAGGAGTGTAAGTTCTACTTTGATTAGGCAACCTATAGAAACCAGCAGAATTCCCTTTTCGTGAACTTAAGCCTGCAAAAGCATATAATTCTGTCTCATTGTCATCCAGTGGTAAGGATATATTTGCAAAAAAACGTCCACCACGAAGTCCAGACTGTCCAACACGCATATTATAATCACTACGTTCTTGTCCACGAGCTTGTAATTCCTGTTCTGTAACATCGATATCTAGAATTGGTTGTAAATCTTCTAATGTAGCAGCGGATTGTATATCCGATTGAAGCTGAGGAGAAAAATAATTTACCCGTTCTGCATAGCTCTTTATTTCAGTTAAATCTGTTTGCAACTCTTTTAGACTTGCATTATCCTTTGACGCTTCGTACTCGATGGCATTATAGCCATTAAAAATACTTCCCTCCCAAGCCTTCATTCTATTATAGGGTTCGCGGTAGTCAAAATCGCCGCTAAAATTGATAAACCCACCTTTCTCCCCTATTGGCAATCCATAACTTGCCGCTACGTTGACAGATTCACCATCGACACCTCCGGTTTGCTTTTCGGCATTGCGAGAAACGTTTGCACCTGTGGTTACTGTAAAATCAAGTTCGTTTACATCGCTTCTAAGTACTATATTAATAACCCCGGCAATAGCATCAGATCCGTATTGCGCTGCTGCACCATCACGCAAAACTTCAATTCTTTTGATCGCAACAGCTGGAATTGCATTAAGATCGGTCCCTACATTACCCCGACCAAAAGTACCATTTACATTGACCAATGAAGTGGTATGTCGCCGCTTCCCATTGACCAACACCAGCACCTGATCCGGTCCAAGACCTCTTAAAGAAGCCGGATCAATATGGTCGGTACCATCTGATATGGTTTGCGTATTAGAAGAGAATGACGGTGCCACATAATTTAAGATTTGATTTAAATTGACTTGAGGTGTAGCACTGGCGAGTTCTTTAATATCTAAAACATCGATCGGCACTGCAGTCTCCACAACGGTACGATTGGGGTTTCTGGTTCCTACAAGAACAATTTCATCCAAAGCAACTCCCGATTGCATGGTTACATTTATAACCGTGCCTGTGATAAGTTTTTCTTGTGTTTCAAATCCTACATATGAGAAAACTAAAGTTTGCCCTTGTGCTGCCGCGATTGTGTACTGTCCGTTAAAATCTGTAATCACTCCTGTTTCGGTATTCTTCAAGATAACAGATACTCCGGGTAATGGCTGAGATTGATCATCCAAAACCGTTCCCGTTATTTCCTGTGCGTTACCATTAATAGACAACCCAAAAGAAAACAGCAAGAACATTGCGTAAATTCTAAACATAGTTTTAATTTTGATTATTGATAATTTGTGATACCTAAAAATAAGACAAAATACTTAGTATATTGATTATCAATGCTGTAATTATCTAAAAAAATAAGAATACTTTAAATAGTTCGCTATGAAACAGGATAAAATTGAAGATTTAACAACGATACGCATAGATAAAGAGAATTTGATCAACAGATTTATGCGCTATGTAGTGATCGATACAGAGAGTGACCCTAATAGCGATACCACGCCCAGTACAAAAAAACAATGGGATCTTGCTAATATGTTGGTTGAAGAATTAAAACACATTGGATTAACTGATGTAACTATTGATAAAAATGCTTATATCATGGCTACGCTGCCCAGCAATGTTGATCATAAAGTCCCTACTATCGGTTTTATTTCGCATTTTGATACTACACCGGATTTTACCGGAGCCAATGTAAAACCTCAACGAATAGATGCATATGATGGAAAAGATATTATCTTAAATAAAAAAGAGCAAATCATCCTTTCTCCAGATTATTTTGAAGATTTAAAACTTTACATTGGTCAAACACTAATTACTACAGATGGAACTACGCTGTTAGGTGCTGATGACAAAGCAGGAATTACAGAAATCATCTCTGCCATAGAATATTTGGTTAATCACCCGGAAATTAAGCATGGTGATATTCGAATTGGTTTTACACCAGATGAAGAAATAGGAAGAGGTGCTCATAAGTTTGACGTCAAAAAATTTAATGCTGATTGGGCCTACACTATGGATGGAAGTCAAATCGGAGAGTTAGAATATGAAAACTTTAATGCAGCCGGTGCTGTAGTTAAAATTAAGGGTAAAATTGTTCATCCGGGATATGCAAAGGGAAAGATGATTAATAGCATGTATATTGCCCAAGACTTTATCAACTCTTTACCACGACTAGAAACTCCTGAACATACCTCAGACAGACAAGGATTTTTTCATCTGCACCAAATGGAGGGTGATGTAGAAGAAACGACATTGCAGTACATTATAAGAGATCACGATAAGGAACATTTTGAAGCTAGAAAAGAAATGCTTAGTAAGCTAGCTGGTGCATTAAATGAACAACATGGACAAGAAGTCATAACCGTAACTATAAAAGATCAGTACTACAATATGCGTGAAAAAGTTGCTCCCGTCATGCATATCGTAGACCTTGCAGAAGAAGCGATGAAATCTTTGGATGTTACTCCGATCATAAAACCTATACGAGGAGGAACAGACGGATCCCAATTAAGTTATATGGGACTTCCCTGTCCAAATATATTTGCAGGTGGGCATAATTTTCACGGTCGTTATGAGTATGTACCCGCAGAGAGCATGGTAAAAGCGACCGAAGTTATTATTAGAATTGCCGAACTTGCTGCAGGTAACAACTAAGCAACAAGTGACTAGTCATAAAAACAAAAGCGGAATAGTAATGCTACTATTCCGCTTTTTAATTCCTACTCTAAGTTATTATTTCTTTTTCTCTTCCTTTGGAGGAGCATTTAACTTTTGACTCATATCTAACGAAATCGCTGATTTGTCATATGTTAATTTACCTGATCCGGTTTCTATAATAACTGCATTATTTTTTTCACTGAAATCAAAAACTTTACCGTGCAACCCACTTTTGGTTACTATACGATCGCCTTTTTTAAGACTTTCAGAAAATTTTCTTTCCTTTTTTGCTTTTTGCATTTGCGGACGTATCATAAAGAAATACATCACTACAAAAATCAATATAAAAGGAGCAAATGATTGTAGTTGTTCCATAAATTTAAATTACTCGCTTACAGGAGTTCCGCTTACTGGTTGAGCTTTAGGTGTAACTAGAGCTTTAATCTTAATAACTTCTTTACCTGTCTCAGTATTTGCAGTAATTGTAACTGTTTTGTTTTGTTGGTTTGGTTTACCACTAGAGTTGAACTTAACTAACATTTCACCAGTTGCACCAGGAGCGATAGGCTCTGTTGGGTAACTTGGCACAGTACATCCACAACTACCTTTAGCGTTTACAATTACTAATGGCGTCTTACCAGTGTTTGTAAAAGAAAATGTATGCTCAACAACATCACCTTCATTTATAGTTCCAAAATCATGCTCAATTTCTGCAAATGTCATCACTGGAAATTCTGTGTTTTTTGCATCACGCTCTGCTGCGATCTCTACATTTTCTTCGTTAACTTTTTTCGTTGCATTATCTTTACAAGACACTATCGTCATAGCAAAAATACCAGCTAAAATTAAGATTCCTTTTTTCATTACTTGGGTTTTTAATTAATTTGGGTTAAAAATACTATTTTTTACTAAACTACATAAGTCCTCTTCCAACTTTCTGCAGCTTGCCGTTCTCTTGGTATTCTTTTGAAATTTTGTCCAAAATACCGTTGATAAATATACTACTTTTTGGAGTACTATACTCCTTGGCTATTTCAAGATATTCGTTAATGGTTACCTTTACCGGAATCGAAGGAAATTTCACAAACTCGCAGATAGCCATATTGATAATTGCCTTATCGAGCTCTGCAATTCTGTCCTTATCCCAGTTTGGTGTTCTACCATCAATTTCTTTGCCAAATTCCCCACCATTCAAACAAGTTTTTCTAAAAATATCTATCGCAAACCTCCTGTCATCGTGATCTTTATATAAATCAGGCAGCGATAAACTCTCGGTGTGCGTAGGCTTTATTTTTCGCAATGTTTTAAGAATAGCTGTGTTTACCAGAGGTAAGTCGTCCACCCAGGTTAGTCGTTTGTCTTCGTAATAATCAAACAACTTTTCATTTGGAGCTATGACTTCTTTAAAAATTGCTAGTAGAAAGTCCTTATCTTCTTTAAAAGAACTCAGCGTAGTACGCATATATTCTTTGTAAATGTCACTCTCCTTAATAGCTTCCCAAAGAATCACAACATACTCACTGTCTAACTCCCAACAATTGAGCTTCTTTTTCTCCATGATAGTTTTAAGCTCTTCATTTTTATTTAAAAGCAGTAAAACTTCATTATTTACAAATTTGGTATTTGGATTTTTATCTTCAGAGGTAGCCAGATATTTCTTTTTACTTTTAGAAAGAAAATCCTCGGCGTGTTTTCTGATCTCTACCAGAAGTTGAAGATTAATTAGGAATAGATCATACATCTGATCAATACTGAAAAGAAGAAATTTCTCTTCTTTAATTAGGTCATCGCTTTGCGTCTGCTCCATAGAATAGAGTGACTGCATTACCTTAACTCGAATATGTCTTCTGGTCAACATAGAAAATTACAAAGAACTTAACATTAATAAGGCGAAAGCGTCGTTGCTTTCGCCTTGCAAAAATAGTATTATTTTTTATCTACTTATCTTAAATTCTCTTTTTTTCTATTCTCTATTCTTTCCTCAGCAATTCGCATTGCAGCAGCATTTGTTGTAATGTTGGCTTCTTGAGCTTTAGAAAGAATCTCTAAGGTTGTATTATAAATATTTTCTGTTTTAGCCATAATCTGATCTCTACCATAGCCTTCAATTTCAGCATATACATTTATAATACCTCCTGCATTAATCAAGAAATCCGGAGCATACACTATTCCCTTTTCTTGCAATAAGGCCCCATGTACACCCTCTACAGCTAACTGATTATTTGCTGCCCCGGCGATAACTTTAACATTTAGCTTATTAATTGTATCGTCATTTATAGTAGCTCCCAAAGCACAAGGTGCATAAATATCCGCTGTTTCAGCATACAAATCTGATCCTCTGTAAATATCAGCTCCGTACTTTTTACTTACTTCTTGTAAACGTTCTTCATTAATATCGGTAATAATAACATTAGCACCTTCTTCTTTTGCTAAGCGTACCAATTCTTCGCCTACATGACCAATACCTTGAACCAAAATACGTTTTCCGGATAAGGCATCATTTCCGTAGGCATATTTTGTAGCAGCTTTCATCCCCATATATACTCCATAAGCTGTAACAGGAGAAGGGTTTCCCGCACCTCCTTTGGATTCAGAAATACCGGTAACATACGGTGTTACTTCACGTACAGTATCCATATCAGATGTTTCCATCCCAATATCCTCGGCAGTATAGTATTTTCCTCCTAAAGTATCTACAAATTTCCCAAAACGTCTCATGAGTTCAGGCGTCTTAATTAATTTTGGGTCTCCTATGATTACTGCTTTTCCTCCTCCGAGATTTAAGCCGGTAATCGCAGATTTATAGGTCATCCCTCTCGATAATCGTAGCACATCATTTAGGGCATCCCACTCAGTTTGATAATCATACATTCTAGTCCCACCCAAAGCAGGCCCTAAAACTGTGTTATGCACACCAATTATTGCCTTTAAACCTGTATCTTTGTCCTGACAAAAAACAATTTGTTCGTGATCATTAAAAGATAGCTGACCAAACACAGGAGCTTCTTTTTTTAATTGATTTGCAGTAAGCACTTCAGTCGTCATTTTTGGAAATTTTAAATGGTTACAATTAAATTATAATCAAAATTAGGCTGCTAAAATAACTTATTTTTACGAATGTATGTTTTATCATAGCACAATTTTAAGAATATGTCAATAAATATTTTCAATAACACCTACATTATATGCGTGCATTAAGGCATTTAAATAAATATTTCCGCAAATATAAATCACGCTTAATTATTGGCTTGATTATTACAATAATAGCCAGAATCTTTGCTATAGCAGTTCCTAAATTCATAGGAGATTCAGTTGATGTAGTTGATTTGTATCTAAAAAATGAAGTACAGAATTTAGAACTGGTGAAGGACGAATTAATCATGAATATTCTTTTAATTCTTGGATCCGTTCTCATCGCTGCGTTTTTTACTTTTTTAATGCGACAAACATTTATCGTAGTATCAAGACATATCGAATATGACCTGAAAAACGAAGTATATCGACACTATGAACGTCTTTCTTTAAATTTTTATAAAAAAAATCGTACCGGAGATTTAATGAATCGTATTAGTGAAGATGTTGGTAAAGTTAGAATGTACGTTGGACCGGCAATAATGTACAGCGTCAATACCGTTACCCTGTTTGTAGTGGTTATCGGCTATATGGCCAGTATCGCTCCAGAACTTACACTCTATACAGTTGCCCCGTTACCAATATTATCACTTTCCATTTATAAGTTGAGTGTTGCTATCCATAAACGAAGTACAATTGTACAACAGTACCTATCCAAATTAACCACCTTTACACAGGAATCATTTAGTGGTATAACTGTCATCAAAGCGTATGGTATTGAAGCGCAAACTCAAGATAACTTTACTGAATTATCAGATCAGAATAAGGATAAAAATATTGACCTGGCTAAAGTGCAAGCACTATTTTTTCCATTGATGGTATTATTAATTGGGTTTAGTAATTTGATCGTAATATATATTGGCGGAAGACAATACATCGATGGGACTATAACTGAACTTGGCGTAATTGTAGAATTCATTATTTTTGTCAATATGCTCACGTGGCCTGTAGCAACCGTAGGATGGGTTACCTCCATTGTACAACAAGCTGAAGCTTCTCAAGTACGTATCAACGAATTTTTGAGTCAGGAACCAGAAATCGTAAATCATGTAAAGCACACTACACCCATACACGGAAACATTGTTTTCGACAATGTGACTTTTACATATGATGACACCAATATTACTGCACTAAAAGGAATTAATCTTAACGTCAAACGCGGTGAGACTTTGGCAATTATTGGTAAAACAGGATCCGGAAAATCGACTATCTTGGATTTAATAGGTAGACTCTACGATGTTTCCACCGGTGAGATACGTATTGATAATAAAAAAATCGACCAGTTAAACCTTACTGATCTAAGAGAAAATATAGGGTATGTACCGCAGGATGCTTTTCTGTTTAGTGATTCGATTAAGAATAATATAAGTTTTGGAAAAGAAGATGCCAGCCAAGAAGAAATTGAAGCCGCTGCAAGAAAAGCAGTAGTACATTCAAATATTACTAATTTTAGTAAAGGATATGAAACCGTACTTGGTGAACGAGGAATTACACTGTCTGGCGGTCAAAAACAACGTGTATCAATAGCCAGAGCGATCATAAAAGATCCGGCTATCTTGTTATTTGATGATTGTCTATCTGCGGTAGATACCGAAACCGAAGAACAGATTTTATCCAATCTCAACAAAATAACAAAAAACAAAACCACATTTATTGTAAGTCATCGTATCTCAACTGTTAAGAATGCAGATCAAATAATTGTTTTGGACGAAGGAAAAATAATACAGCAAGGATCTCATAACCAGCTTTTAAACACTGATGGTTACTATAAAAAATTGTATTTAAAACAATTAAGCGAAAAAGAAATTTGAGTTTTTGTTGCGCGATTAACATTTTTTTTGGATTTTTGAATTCATCATACTATACTAATTAATTAAGAAATAGGATTATGAGTGACCATGAAATGATGGAGAAAGAAGAAATTTTCTCAAAAGTCTTAAGAGCAGGACGAAGAACATATTTCTTTGACGTAAGAGCCACAAAAGCAGGAGATTATTATCTAACTATAACAGAAAGTAAAAAGTTCACCAACGACGATGGATCTTTTCACTATAAAAAGCATAAGATCTATTTATACAAAGAAGATTTTGCCGGTTTCACTGAGATTCTAAATGAAATGACCGACTTTGTTATCAATGAAAAAGGCGAAGAAGTAATTAGTGAAAGACATCAAAAAGATTATCAAAAATCACAAGACCAAGAAGTCTATACTTCAAAAGAAAATGGTAAAATAGCCACTGCAGCATCTGCTGAAAGCTTTACCGATGTGAGTTTTGACGATATATAAACTCAGATTGTCTTAAAAAAATTCAAAAACCGTTTCCTGAAAGAAACGGTTTTTTTTAGGACCTAAAATAAGTATCTTGCCCTCGTAACTTTATAAAACTACTCCCATGTTAAGAAACAGTTTGCTTCTCGTGTTTTTTATTGCAAATCTTTTAACTGCGCAAAAGCAATTGTCTCTGGATTATTATTTATCTGATACTGACATTAGTTACAATCCTGAGATCCCTAAGCCACAAGACATATTGGGATATATCCCCGGAGAATGGCATGTTACACATGATAAGCTAGTCGAATACATGCGTGTGCTGGCGAATGTTTCTCCACGAATCACGCTAGAGAACAGAGGGACAACGTATGAAAACCGTCCGTTGCTATTATTAACTATCACTTCTGAACAAAATCATAGTAATCTTTCATCAATTCAACAAAAGCATGTAGAGGGAGTTCACCAAAAACTAACGGATGCAATCATTGACGATATGCCTGTGGTTGTTTATCAGGGCTTCTCCATACACGGCAATGAACCTAGTGGATCAAATGCTGCTTTGTTATTAGCTTACCATCTGGCTGCAGCTGAAGGAAAGGCTATCAACGAACTCTTATCCAACGTAGTAATTCTATTAGATCCCTCATTCAATCCGGATGGCCTGCAACGTTTTGCCAGCTGGGTAAATGCTAACAAAAACAAAAACATAACCCCTGATTCTCAAGACAGAGAATATAATGAAACCTGGCCAGGGGGTCGTACAAACCACTATTGGTTTGACATGAATCGTGATTGGCTACCCGTACAACTACCCGAATCCCGCGCCAGAATAACAACTTTTCACAATTGGTATCCCAATATACTTACCGATCACCATGAGATGGGTACTAATAGCACGTTTTTCTTTCAACCAGGTATCCCTTCCCGTACACATCCGCTTACACCTGCTAAAAATCAAGAACTAACCAGAGAAATTGGAAATTATCACGCCGCTGCTTTGGATAAGATTGGCTCTCTATATTATACCGAAGAGAATTTTGATGATTTTTACTATGGTAAAGGCTCAACCTTTCCTGATATTCATGGAAGTGTCGGTATTTTATTCGAGCAAGCAAGCTCGAGAGGACATGCGCAGAATAGTGATAATGGGACTATCACCTTTCCTTTTACAATCAGAAATCAACTGACTGCTGCACTATCAACTCTAAAAGCAGCAAATAGTATGCGGGTATCCTTACTGAAATACCAAAATGATTTTTATACCGGTTTAAATAAAAATAACCTCAGGGGATATTATGTTTTTGGTAATGAGAAGGACGCTGCGTCTACCAATGCATTAGCTGATATATTAGACGCCCATAAAATTGAGTTTTACAACTTAACAAAAAGTGAATTTTATAACGACATCTCCTTTAAAAAAGGGAATAGCTATATAGTGCCTAAAAATCAAAGACAACATAAACTGATTGAGGCGATTTTTGAAAAAAGAACTAGTTTCAAGGACAGTCTTTTTTACGATGTTTCCGCATGGACACTGCCTCTGGCATTTAATCAGCAGTATACGGAAGTATTCAAAGATATTAAGCGCGGAACCAAAGTAGATTCAGTTGAAAATAAAACTACCAAAATTTCCTCAGCCAGCGCTTATGGTTACGTTATGGAATGGCATGAATATTACACCCCAAAAGCACTTTACCAAATTTTGAATAAAGGCTTGCGTGCAAAAGTTGGTATGAAACCCTTTACTATCAAAAACAAAACGTACGATTACGGAACAGTATTCATTCCTGTACAAAATCAAAAGCTAACACAGTCAGAGCTCTTTGAGTTTCTAAACACATTATCAGCAAAAAATCATATACAAATTGATCCTGTTACCACCGGACTAACAACAGGGATAGATCTGGGAAGTTCTAAATTTAAACCTCTCAAAAAACCTACTGTTGCAATGTTAGTGGGCGAAGGTATTACTCCGTATGATGCCGGTGAGATATGGCACCTGTTAGATCAACGTTTCGATATACCTTTAAATAAGATTGAACTTTCAAGTATAGAAAATAGCACGCTTACAAACTATTCACATCTTATAATCCCAAATAGTAAAACAGAGTCCTTTACTAAATCACAAGAGGAAAAATTGACAAATTGGTTAAAAAGCGGAGGAACTCTAATTGGTTTTAGAAACACCGCTGAAGTTTTCAATGATTGGAAACTTTTAGATTTGAACTTTCTTAAGCCTGACAATATTGCAAAAAACATTTCATTTGAACAGAAAGATGATTTCTCTGGAGCCCAAAATATAGGTGGTGCTATTTTTGAAGCTCAATTAGACCGTTCGCATCCCATTAATTTTGGATATCATACAAAAAAGCTAGCGCTATTTCGTAACACAACAAAATTTATCAAACCTGATAGAGAAAGCTTTAACAATCCAATTCAGTATACAGAAAAGCCATTGCTTAGTGGTTATATAAGTAAAAAAAATCTTGATAGCCTTGCGGGTACTGTTCCCTTCGTGCATAAAAAGGTTGATAATGGTCGTGTAATTTTGTTTACCGATAATGTAAACTTCAGAGGCTTTTGGTATGGTACAAATAAGCTGATGATGAACGCTATTTTCTTTGATAAAGCTATGTAATCAGTATAGTTTATAATTAGCCTTCACCCCTTTTAAACGATCTTAAACCACTTTTGGAGTATCCAGGCAGGCCCAATTAGTAAAAATTGTAAATCCTTGGCGAATGATGGTTTTTTACCTTCAATTTTATGGCCGTAAAACTGCCCTATCCAAGCTAGCACAAAAATACCCAATGATAAGATCCAGAGCGTTCCTATCTGGGATAGGAAATAATTACCTAGAATACACAAAAAAGAAAATATCCCGATGGCTATTGCCATTTTGATAGATAATCGAATATAAAAGATTAACGCTACCAAAAGTGCAACTACAGCCCAGTTTTCTAACAACCAAAAAGATTCGGGCAGTATTTTATCCAAAGGTCCCGGAGGAATACTCATTAGTAAACCAACAATTGAAAAAAATATTAAAGGCACACAAATATAATGTATCAAGATATTTTTTTCGTTTTTATGACTTACGGCGTACTCCTCGAACCAACTATGCAAAGATTTCATAAAAATATATTTATAAACTAAGGTAATATAAAATTGGCTGTTTTAATAATAATGCATTATTTTATAGGTATAATCAAAACAACGTTATGGCCAGAACACCTTCGACAATGCTTCCTTTGGGAACTAAAGCTCCAAATTTTACACTTATTGACACTGTAACCGGCTCTCTTTTTTCTTTAGAAAAAGAAAAGATAGAGAAAGGTGTTGTTATCATGTTTATATGCAATCATTGTCCTTTTGTCATACACATAAATGAAGAAATAGTTCGAATCGCAAATGATTATAGAACACAGGGATTTTCTTTTATTGCCATTAGCAGTAATGATGTAGAGAACTATCCACAAGATAGTCCAATACTCATGCGTAAGATAGCTCGAGAAAACAATTATACTTTCCCCTATTTATACGATGAAACTCAAGAAGTAGCCAAAGCTTACCAAGCAGCTTGTACACCGGATTTCTATTTATTTGATACAGAGCTAAAACTAATCTATCGAGGACAGTTAGATGATTCCAGGCCGGGTAACGGAATCCCGGTTAACGGGAAGGATTTAAGGTCAGCAATGGATGCAGTTCTAAGAAACACAAAAGTAAGCTCCAATCAGAAACCAAGTATTGGATGTAACATTAAGTGGAAATAAACCTAACGTATTCTCATAAGAACAACTGTGAAATAATGTTTATTCTACACGATCATAAAACAACAGTTCGTTCGAAGGTAGTTGAACCAATGTAAGGGTAGTATCTGTTATTTCTTCAATTTTGAATTGATGCTTATTTGCTGAAGTTGTCCAGCAGGTAATTACATCGCCATCAATTTTCATTTTATAACGATCTACATATTTATCGTCTTTATAATTAATTTTTAAAACGCCGTCAAATACCACCGTTTTTGCCCGATCCTGAATAAAGACCCATTTACCTTGCACGGCATCGTATGCATTTTTGTTAATAAACTTGGTGTCCAATAACTTCTTCATCTTTTTGGTATAAGATAAATAGTTGGATTGTTTAGGCAAATCAGGCAACGCATTCCCGATAGTTTTTTTTTCAATCTCTTTACCATCATTATAAAAATGCTGTTCTTCATATTTGGTATAAGCAGATGAGTAATCCAACGCTTGCCCGCCGGCGGCACTTTTCATATAAGGACGCTGTTTGTAGCTTGTAAAAATCAGTTGATCATTCCAGAAATAAAAATCCGTAACAATGTCAGCATTAGGTGTTCCTATCACCTTAACCATTTTTTTTAAACGATTATGCTCGTAATACCCATTAAAAGAGGGTCCGTGATCCACCATTTCTGTCAGAAATTCTTCAGGTTCCAAGCTCAAAATATCAAACTCAGTATAACTATTTATTATCTCAATTTGATTTTTTATATCTTTTAAAAGTTGCTCTTTCGTTTGCCCAAGACCTGTACTGGCGTAGAGGCAGACTAAAAGCATTATTATAAACTGTCTCATAATTTAGGGGTTCAACTTTGATTTATACACAAATTTAACAAAAAAGAAGTAAGATGATTACTATTAAGAGTATCATATTAACAGTTCTCTAGCTACAATTAAACGACAAAATAGTATATTTAGTCTTAAAATAAGCCATTCGATAGTTAAAAATAAAGATTTTATTTGATTTTACTAGTAATACTTAGAGGCTATTCATAAAATCATATTCTATCTATAACAAAAAAGCGTCTTAAACTTATAGTCTAAGACGCTTCAATAGTATTTTATATTTTATTTATTTGACAGCTACCAGTTCAACGTCAAAAATAAGCGTTGCATTCGCTGGTATCACACCTCCGGCTCCTTGAGCTCCGTAGCCTAAATGTGGTGGAATTACAAATCTGGCTTTATCTCCTATTTGAAGTAAAGCAATCCCTTCATCCCATCCTGAAATTACATGCCCCATACCGAGTGGAAAATCAATAGGTTCATTACGTTTGTAAGAAGAATCAAATACGGTACCGTCAGTTAAGCTTCCTTTGTAATGTACAGAAACCGTTTTTCCTTTTTCTGCCTGTGCTCCATCACCTTTTTGAATAATGTTATAACGCAGACCACTCTCTGTTTGATTAAAACCGGCAGCGATCTCATCCAATAATCCTTCGGCCTTCTTTTTGGCTGCTGCTTCTCGCTCTGCCTTTGCACCATTAAATTGTCTAAAAGATTCTACCGCATTGAATTTTTCTGCATCCTCACCTACTCTTACAATTTCTAATGACTTAATTTCATCACCTTGCTTCACTTTGTTAACAACGTCTTGACCTTCTACAACCTTGCCAAAAACAGTATGCTTACCATCAAGCCATGCTGTCTCAACATGAGTAATAAAAAATTGACTACCGTTAGTGCCCGCTCCAGCATTTGCCATAGAAAGCACTCCTGGACCATCATGCTTAAGATCCGGATGAATCTCATCATCAAATTGGTATCCTGGCCCACCAGCTCCGGTTCCTTGAGGATCTCCACCTTGTATCATAAAATCTTCTATAACTCTATGAAATTTTAATCCATCATAATAAGGCTTTCCTTGAGGGATTGCTTCATTATCAATATTACCTTCAGCTAAACCAACAAAATTCCCTACCGTTCCCGGAGTTTTTTTGTATTCTAAATTGACAAGAATTTCTCCTTGAGTAGTAGTAAATTTTGCGTATAATCCGTCTTGCATACTAGCGTTTTTTATCTTTTTAAACTTTTATCGAAATGCAAAGATAACAATACGTAGTGTAACACCCAATACCGCCATTCACATAAGTACGATATATTGATCTATGAAAAGAAAGGCTTTATACCTAGATGGTATAAAGCCTTTAAATCTACTATTTTCAGAAAAATTAGTTTGCTACTTCGCTGATAAACTTAATTCTATACAATCTAAGCTCTTCATCATCATAATCTCCGTCAAACTCCTCGAGAGCCTCATTTATCTTATCGGTATCAGCATCTATAAAATACTCATGTATTTCTTCTTGCTGATCTTCATCCAAAATATCATCTATCCAATAGCTTATATTAAGTTTTGTTCCGCTATACACAATAGCTTCCATTTCCTTAATAAAATCGTTCATACTCATCCCTTTGGCTGATGCTATATCATCTAATGGGAGTTTGCGATCAACATTTTGAATAATATACAACTTCAATCCACTATTGGCACCGGTACTTTTAACTACAAAATCATCCGGTCGCATTATTTCATTATCCTCAACGTATTTTGAGATTAAATCTACAAATGATTTTCCATACTTCTTTGCTTTACCTTCTCCAACACCATGAACGTTCGCTAATTCTTCTATTGTGATTGGATACTTAAGCGCCATATCCTCTAGTGATGGATCTTGAAAAACGACAAACGGTGGTACTCCTAGTTTTTTACCAACGGACTTTCTAAGGTCCTTTAACATAGTAACCAGCTTTATATCGGTGCTTCCTGATTTTGCACTGGATTTACTGGCAGCAACTATATTATCATCACCCGTTTCCTCGTAGGTGTGATCTTCAGTCATCATAAAACTTTCCGGAGCTTTTAAAAAGTTTTTACCTTGTTTAGTAATACGGATTACACCATAAGTCTCAATATCTTTTTTGAGAAACCCAGCGACCAAAACCTGACGAATCAATGCCATCCAGTATCCGGTATCTCGATGATTACCAGCACCAAAAAACTCTTGATTATGCGTTTTGTGAGAAATAATCAATGCGTTACTTTTACCTATAAGTGTGTTAACCAGATCTTTTGATTTATAGATCTCTCCCGTTTTATTTACAACCTCAAGAAGCATCTTGACGTCATCCTGTGCTTCATGCTTTTTCTTTGGATTACGTACATTGTCATCCATATCAGCACCTTCTCCGGTTACCTCGTCAAATTCCTCTCCAAAATAGTGAAGAATAAATTTTCTTCTTGATATAGAGGTTTCGGCAAATGCCACTACTTCTTGCAATAAAGCGTGCCCAATCTCTTGCTCAGCCACAGGTTTACCGCTCATGAATTTTTCAAGTTTCTCAATATCTTTATAAGAGTAGTAGGCTAAACAATGGCCTTCGCCCCCATCACGACCAGCTCTACCGGTTTCTTGATAATAGCTCTCTATACTTTTAGGGATATCGTGATGGATAACAAAGCGTACGTCTGGTTTATCTATTCCCATACCAAATGCAATTGTAGCTACTACCACATCTACGTCTTCCATCAGAAACATATCTTGATGACGGGCACGTGTTTTAGCATCTAACCCGGCATGGTATGGTACCGCTTTGACACCGTTTACTTCGAGTGTTTGCGCTAGCTCTTCAACTCGTTTTCTGCTTAGACAGTAAATAATCCCACTTTTACCACTATTCTGTTTAACAAAACGGATAATATCCGAATCTACATGTTTCGTTTTCGGACGTATTTCGTAAAATAAATTAGGTCTATTAAACGACGCTTTAAAAGTATTAGCGTCAGTCATACCTAAATTTTTCAAAATATCTTCTTGCACCTTTGGAGTTGCTGTGGCTGTTAATCCTATTATAGGAATATTTTCACCAATTCGCTTTATAATACTCCTCAAATTACGATATTCGGGTCTAAAATCATGTCCCCATTCACTGATACAATGCGCTTCGTCAATAGCTAAAAAAGAAATCGTTTGTTGTTTTAGAAAATCAACATACTCTTCTTTAGTTAGTGATTCTGGTGCTACATACAAAAGTTTAGTAACTCCACTAGTAATATCATCCTTAACCTTCTTGATTTCCGATTTATTAAGGGAAGAATTCAATACGTGCGCTATCCCCTCTTCTGAAGATATACTGCGTATCGCATCTACTTGATTTTTCATTAATGCTATCAAAGGAGAAACAACGATAGCCGTACCTTCACACATTAAAGCAGGTAGTTGGTAACATAGGGACTTCCCTCCACCTGTAGGCATAATCACAAAAGTATTTTCTTTTTTTAAAAGACTCTGTATAACCTTTTCCTGCAATCCTCTAAATTGACTAAAGCCAAAATGCTTCTTTAATGCATCCTGTAAGTCATTCTCGTTCAAACTCATTAAATTATGTACCTTTTATATCCAATTAAATTAAATCCATCACTACAGCCTGTTTCCCCAAACACAGTTATAGCGTACCTATCTTTTTCTATACTACCCCCAAATATAAACAAAGCTTAATTTATTAAGCTTTTTTTGATGAGTATTTAAATATTATAAGGTATTACATACCTTTGCATATTTAAAGATAATAAAATCTTTTAATGATAACACGCAAAATTAGTAAATTTTGAATACATCAAATACGATAATATCCCACGCAAGAAATACAATCGCAGAACAAGCTAAGGCTATTGCAAACCTGGAAAATCTTGTAGATGAGGATTTTGCAGAAGCGGTACAAACGATACACAATTCAAACGGTCGCGTTATTTTTACCGGTATTGGTAAAAGTGCCATAATAGCTACAAAAATTGTAGCCACAATGAACTCAACAGGCACTCCAGCAGTTTTTATGCATGCTGCAGATGCTATTCACGGAGATTTAGGTAATATTTTAACTGATGATGTGGTGGTATGTATTTCTAAAAGTGGAAATACGCCTGAAATCAAAGTATTAGTTCCTTTAATCAAAAGCTTTAAAAATACACTAATCGGAATTACAGCTAATAAAGATTCTTTCTTAGGAACTGAAGCGGACTATGTGTTAAACGCATTTGTTGAAAAGGAAGTATGTCCAAACAACTTGGCTCCTACTACCAGTACGACGGCACAATTAGTTATCGGTGATGCTCTTGCAGTATGTTTACTTAACCTTAAAGGATTTTCCAGCAAGGATTTCGCAAAATATCACCCTGGAGGCGCGTTGGGCAAAAAGTTATATCTCAGAGTAAGTGGTATAACTTCAAAAAATGAAAAACCACAGGTTACCGAGAATGCAAGTATCACAGAGGTCATTGTTGAGATGACCGAAAAAAGGCTTGGAACAACTGCTGTTACTTCTAACAATAAAATTGTAGGGATCATCACAGACGGAGATTTGCGTAGAATGTTATCCACAGGAAAATCGTTTGATGGCTTAACGGCAAAAGATATTATGTCTGCCAATCCAAAGAGAATTGATAATGATGCAATGGCTATCGATGCACTGGAGATATTGGAATCAAATGGTATCTCACAACTGCTAGCCGAAGAAAATGGAGAATATGCCGGTTTAATTCACATTCATGACCTAATGAGAGAAGGGATTCTATAATGGCAAAAAATAATAATAAAAATCCACAAGCCATGTCCTTTTTAGACCATCTGGAGGAGTTAAGATGGCACCTTATCAGAGCAACCATTGCTGTCCTAGTTGCGGGAGTTATCGCTTTTTTTTCAAAAGAATTAATATTCGATGTGATTATTTTTGGACCAAAAAAAGCTGATTTCCCCACTTATAAGGGCCTATGTGATCTTTCCCAATTTTTGGGCCTTGATCAGAGCCTTTGTTTTAAGGAGCTGCCTTTTAGTGTACAAAGCAGGAAAGTAGCAGGACAATTTTCTGTTCATATATGGACTTCAATTACAGCAGGTTTTATCATTGCTTTTCCCTATGTGCTCTATCAATTCTGGAAATTTATAGCTCCGGCCTTGTATGATACAGAAAAAAAGCACTCTAAAGGATTTATTATCGTTTGTTCTTTACTATTTTTTGCGGGTGTGTTATTTGGATATTACATAATCACTCCGCTTTCCATAAATTTCTTAGGTGGTTATCAAGTGAGTGAAGAAGTCATAAACGAATTTGATATTGATAGTTATATCTCGCTAGTTAGAGCTTCAGTGATTGCCTGTGGCCTTATCTTTGAGTTGCCTGTGATCATGTTTTTCTTAACTAAAATTGGATTAGTAACACCAGAATCGCTTAGAAAATACAGGAAATTTGCATTAGTCATAGTACTAATTTTATCCGCCATTATTACTCCGCCGGATATTGCCAGTCAAATCATTGTTGCAATCCCCATCTTAATCTTATATGAGATTAGTATCTTTATCTCAAAATATGTCATTAAAAAGGAAAAAGAAAAATTAAATACAAAAAAGTAATGAGCAATATTGTTGATGATTTTAACGCATATCGCGAAAAAATGAATTCGCGAATTCTTGAAGATAATAACAAAATTATCAAACGGATTTTCAATCTGGATACAAATGCCTTTATGGGGGGTGCGCTGAACGTGAAGACTAAAGAACTTTTAGGGTTGGTAGCTTCTGCAGTATTGCGTTGTGATGACTGTGTTCGCTACCATTTAGAAACGTGCCATAAAGAAGGGCTTACAAAAGATGAAGTGGCTGAGGCATTAGGTATCGCTACTCTTGTAGGAGGTACTATTGTTATTCCGCACTTACGACGCGCGTACGAATTTTGGGATGCTCTTGAGGCTAGAACAAACGCGTAGAAGCTTTACGTAGTGTTTTTTCTACCGTTCACGTATCCTAATCAGTTTTAATAATTCATCAGGTATTCGATTATGAAATTAAAAGCAGATAATTTAATAAAATCATATAAGGGCCGTAAGGTTGTAAAAGGAATTTCTTTGGAAGTAAATCAAGGAGAAATCGTTGGATTATTAGGTCCTAACGGGGCGGGTAAAACCACCTCTTTTTATATGATTGTAGGTCTGGTGAAACCAAACAGCGGTAAAATATCATTAGATAGCATGGACATTACCAAATTCCCCATGTATAAGCGAGCTCAAAACGGGATTGGTTATCTGGCGCAGGAAGCTTCTGTTTTCAGAAAACTGAGTATCGAAGATAATATTTTGAGTGTGCTACAGCTTACCAAACTCTCTAAAAAGGAACAACTACATAAAATGGAGTCTCTTATTGAAGAATTTGGGTTAGGACATATTCGCAAAAACCGAGGTGATTTATTGAGTGGTGGGGAGCGACGTCGTACAGAAATTGCCCGCGCTTTAGCTACAGATCCAAATTTCATCCTTCTTGACGAACCCTTCGCCGGAGTAGACCCGGTAGCAGTAGAAGATATTCAACGTATCGTAGCACAATTAAAGAATAAAAATATTGGTATCCTAATTACCGATCACAATGTGCAGGAAACACTGGCCATCACGGATCGCACCTATTTGATGTTTGAAGGAAGTATTTTAAAAGCTGGTAAACCCGAAGAACTAGCCGAAGACGAAATGGTGAGAAAAGTATATCTCGGACAAAATTTTGAGCTCAGAAAAAAGAAACTTGATTTTTAAAAATTGATCAAAACACTCAGCTTGAACTCAAAAGTTCTTAAAAACTGCAAAACACATCAGCGCATTAAACTGTTTTGATACAGCGCGTTTCAATATTACCTAACACCTTACTTACTTGACCACCAACTATTCGATCCGTTACTATACAACGGTTCACTCGCAATCAGTTCTATATTTCGGCACCTTCATCCTCAGTTTGATTCCCAAACAATAAAGACAATATGATGAATAATAGAATGATTAATGGGATAGCGATAAACTTAAAAAATATGATTAATAATACTGTTCCAACTAAAAACACGTAGCGAATCTTGTTTTCTCCAAATCCCCAGGTCTTAAATTTCAGGGCGAACAGTTTTATTTCTGCATTTAGAAGGTAACAACTTATCAAAGTTAATCCAATCAGGAAATACTCATTTAAAATAATTTTGACTATCCAGGTTTCTGCCTGAAATTTTAAAATTAAAGGTAAACTCAAAATCAATAGCGTATTGGCGGGAGTTGGCAATCCAATGAAAGAGGTTGTTTGCCTGGTATCAATATTAAACTTGGCTAAACGGTACGCTGAAGCTAGTGTTACCAGCAGACCTAACAGCGAAATATAAGAATAATCCAAGCTAGTCCATATTTGGTCAGATGCCCATGCAGGCGGAGTGACATAAAATGGTTTGCCCACCACCTGAGTCAAGAGTTGAAACATAATAATTCCCGGTACGACACCGCTCGTTACCATGTCTGCCAAAGAATCCAATTGGAGCCCAAGTTCACTTTGTGCGTCAAGAACTCTTGCTGCTAGCCCATCAAAAAAATCAAAAAATATACCTAACATTACAAATAACGCAGCTATTTCCAAATTACCTTGTACGGCAAATAATGTTGCTATACAACCGCAAAATAAATTTGCCAGCGTGATTATATTAGGTACTTGCTTCTTAATCCACATACATTTAAAATTTACGTAAAAATAGCAAACTATTTAGCTACCACACAAAACCTGTCAAACATTCTTCTCAACAACACATACAGCTTCTTTTCAGTACTTGTATTTTACGTATTTTGTTATTTATATATTAAGTACAATCCATATTTGTTTCAAGAAGTTTAAAATTTCTAAACAAATAGGTTTATTTTCGTGCTGATCAGTGCTACATTTTATGAAAAACCTATTTTTTGCTATACTCTCAGGTCTCGTGCTAGCCATTGGCTGGCCGACTTACGGATTCCCATTATTTCTATTCTTTGGTTTTAGTCCGCTACTTCTTGTAGAACATAGCATCCGAGAGGAAAAACGTAGTGGTCTTATGGTTTTTGCCTATAGTTTTTTCGCATTTTTTATTTGGAATATGATTACTACTTGGTGGATATATAATTCTACCGCCTTTGGGATGTGGTTTGCAGAAATTGCGAACACACTGCTCATGTCACTGGTTTTTGTCATATACCACATGGTTGCCAAACGAACTACTTTTACCAATGCCTCCTTATTTTTAATCTGTTTATGGCTAGGGTTTGAATACATGCACTTACAGTGGGAATTTTCATGGCCTTGGTTAACCCTGGGTAATGGATTTGCAACCTATACCTCCTGGATACAATGGTATGAATACACGGGTACGTTTGGTGGTTCTCTTTGGGTATGGATAGTAAATATCAGCCTTTTCAAAGGTATATTACGATATAAACGCTATCAGGAAACTAAGGTATTAAAACGTATTGCGATCTTCAATATCGCCTATATTATAATCCCTATTCTGATCTCCCTCATACTCCTAAACACTTATACTGAAACCGGCAAAAAGCAAGAAGTATTAATTCTACAACCTAATATCAATCCATATACTGAAAAATATAATACTACAGATGCCCGTATAGGCGAGCTTATTACTACCTTAGTGCAGGACACATTGTCGTCATCGGTTGATTTTATTATTGCGCCAGAAACTGTGTACGCAGATAATAACAAACTCTCTAATTTTGAATATTCGATAGCAAAACGTACTTCGCGTCGTCTGATAAGTAATTACCCAACCACACACATTATTGCAGGAATCTCAATGTATGACAGATTTACCGATCCCGAAAGAGTTCATGAACAAACGAATCAATTTGGACCCAATGATTTCTATGATGATTACAATTCAGCATTTTTTGTAAGACCCGACGGTTCCTCTGAATTGTATCACAAAACAAAATTGGTTGTCGGCGTAGAGAACTTTCCATATCAAAGTGTATTAAAACCGATTTTGGGAGATGCTATGATTGATTTGGGGGGTACCGTAGCAAAAAAAACTACGCAAGAAAACAGAGAGGTATTTTTTACCAGAGATAGTGTTGGCGTTGGCCCAATAATTTGTTATGAAAGTGTCTACGGAGAATTTGTGACCGGATATGTAAGAAATAAAGCAGGTTTTTTAGCCATAATTACAAATGATGCCTGGTGGGGAGCTACACAAGGACATCAACAACATTTAGCCTATGCACGATTACGAGCAATAGAAACTCGTCGCAGTATCGCGCGTAGCGCTAATACCGGAATATCTGCACTTATCGATCAAACAGGTACGATAACCCAACACTTGTCATATAACACCCAAGGCGTGATAAAAGGACACCTTTTCACAAACGATGCAATCACATTTTATGTTCGTGCAGGGGATTATATCGCTAGGATAGCCATTTTTATAGCAATATTTATTTTTCTGATAACTTTTACAATCAGAAAAAAGAAACTATAACAATTCTATAGTATACAGACCACACCAACATACCGTATAATTAAAAAGTATTTCAGGTATTCCCTACGTTATTCTTTAATTTGTGGTTATTTTGCATCACTTTTGAAGGGCATGATAAATGAATGTGTTATATTATTATTACTGTATCATAACTACTCATTTTTTAGTCTTTTAAGAACTCATAAACAATAATATAAAGTAAGTTCATTGTGAATTACGTATCGATAGAAAATATAGCCAAATCTTTTGGGGAACGAGTACTTTTTAAGAATATCTCTTTCGGAATAAATGAAGGACAAAAAATTGGATTTGTTGCTAAGAACGGAACCGGTAAAACGTCGTTACTTAATATCGTTGCCGGTGGTGAGCATCCCGATGAAGGACAAGTGGTGTATCGTAAAGATCTAAAAGTTGCTTTCTTGCCGCAAGAACCGGATCTGGATCCGACACTTACTATAGAACAAACAATTTTTGCCGCTGATAATGAAATTCTAAGAGCGCTCAGTGCATACGATAAAGCATTAAAAAATCCCGATGATGCAGATGCATACCAGAAAGCCTTTGAGCGTATGGAAGTTTTAAATGCCTGGGATTTTGAAACACAGTACAAACAAATCTTATTTAAATTAAAATTAGAAAATCTGGATCAAAAAGTAGCGATGCTTTCTGGAGGCCAAAAGAAGCGTCTTGCACTCGCCAATATACTTCTTAGCAAACCAGATTTGTTATATCTCGATGAGCCTACCAACCACTTGGATCTTGAAATGATAGAGTGGCTCGAAGAATATTTTGCAAAAGAGAATTTCACGTTGTTCATGGTAACGCATGATCGGTACTTTTTGGAAAATGTGTGTAATGAAATTGTAGAGCTCGAAGATGGTCAGTTATACACCTACAAAGGTAATTACGCCTACTATCTTGATAACAAAGAAGCTCGAGTTACAAATGAGCAAATCAACACCAATAAGGCTAAGCAGCTCTATAAAAATGAATTGGCCTGGATGCGTAAGCAACCCAAAGCTCGAACTACAAAATCCAAATCTCGTATTGATGATTTTTATGAAATCAAAGAACGAGCTCATAAGCGGCGTAACGACCATGCGATCGAATTAGAGATCAATATGGAACGTATGGGAAGCAAAATCTTAGAATTGCATAAAGTTTCTCATAGCTTTGAGGATCTGGTTATTCTGGATAAATATGAGTATGTTTTCAAAAAAGGGGAACGCATTGGTATTATTGGTAAAAATGGAACCGGTAAATCTACCTTTTTAAATATGCTGACAGGTGCGATAGTTCCGGATCAAGGTAAGATTATTCTTGGTGAAACCATAAAATTTGGATACTACACTCAAAAAGGAATAACTATCAAAGAAGGTCAAAAAGTAATTGATGTTATTAAAGAGTTCGGAGAGTATATACCTTTAAAAAAAGGAAGACAAATCTCTGCGCAACAATTATTAGAGCGCTTCCTGTTTGATCGTAAAAAACAATATGACTTTGTAGAGAAGTTAAGTGGTGGTGAACGTAAGCGATTGTATCTATGCACCGTTTTAATTCAAAATCCAAATTTTCTTATTCTCGATGAACCGACAAACGATCTTGACATCGTAACCCTCAATGTTCTTGAAAATTTCTTACTTGATTTTCCCGGATGTTTATTGGTTGTATCCCACGACCGGTACTTTATGGATAAAATCGTAGATCACTTGTTTGTCTTTAAAGGTAATGGTGTCATTGAGGATTTCCCCGGTAATTACACCGATTATCGTATTTATGAAAGCAGCAAAATTCCCGAAGCTACTGTGGTCCAAAAAGAAGCGACAGTCGGTAACACAAAAAGCAACTGGAAAAAAGAAGCGACACCTAGTTTGTCGTATAAAGAACAAAAAGAGTTCAGTCGCATTGAACGTGATTTAAAAAAATGGGAACTGAAGAAAACTGAATTAGAAAAAGTTTTTCTCGACACTTCGCTATCTCAAGAACAAATTAATGAGGCTTCTTTAGAACTTCAGGAAGTTATTAAAAACATAGAAGAAGGTGAGATTCGCTGGTTAGAGCTTTCTGAAAAGATGGAGTAACCCTTCCCTAATGATTTTTGGTCTAAAAAACAGAATCCGGATATGTTTAAAATAGTTTCGTATGCTAAATTTTTGTTACGATCGACTAATCAGCACGGCGTACATTCACCTTTTGTATATTTGCTCATTACTCGTTGTTTGTATGTCCGAAAAAGAAAGGCAACAGATCATCAAGTAAAAAAAATCTGCAAAAATTCTAAAAATCTTTCCGTCAAAGAATCAAGGCTGTTACTTAGACTTATCTCCTATCTGGACATACAAACCGTTTTGGTTCTGGGTAAGGATCAACGAAGCTTAGCGCAAGTGATGGAATTATATACCGGTAATTTAACTATTGACACCGCTTTATCAAGCGCACCGTATGATTTAATAATCGCTGAAAGCAACGAGGTAGCTGAAGCAAACAACGCTATCACAATGCTTCTAAGTGCAATGCATAATGATAGCATTCTAGTACTGCGTGGTATTCATTCAGATCCTGATAGTGAAACTTTATGGCAGACATTATGTAAAAACGAAAGCGTTACTGCCTCTATTGATTTATATAGGGTGGGACTTTTATTTATACGAAGAGAGCAGCTACAAGAACAATTTACCATTCGGTGGTAACACAATACCCTCAAAAATATCGTCGCAAAACCGATATAATTGAGGGTATCTCCTCTAACTAAAAATTACTTATCTGATACAATCTATTTAAACATGCGGACAAATAGACCTTTACGCTTGTGATATTGTAAATCTTTGAGATCCAAAGAACGTTGCTTTTCAAAAAGACAAATCTCTTCGATAAATTCATCATACGTTTGATTACGCTCTTCCAGAAATCCAATAAAATATTTTTCTGATACCTCAACACCTTGTGCCTTTTCGATCGCCAAAAGCTTATTATACATATCACTTATTGTTTTAATTGCAGAACGAGGCGGATATTTTCTTCTTGCGAAAAATGAATGAATAACTTCTTTATCATCTGTTTTAACTTCAAAATCAGTAATCACCCAATAATACCGTCCGTCTTTAGCCAAGTTCTTAACTAACGCATGAATATTTTCTTTTTTTTGAAGGCGTTCCCATAACCACTTAAAAAGAACCTTGGGCATATCCGGATGGCGAATTGCATTATGCGGCTGACCTATAAGCTCATGCTCGCATAACCGCTGATCTCCATAAAATAGTCATTTGCATATTCGATTGTTCCATTTGGATTAGTTTTACTTATAATCGTCTAGCTAGGATCCAAGACAATTTCTTCCATAACAGGCGTGGGTTTGCTAATTATTGCCATAGTTGTATATATAAAATTATCAGCCTCAAAGATAAGAGCACCTTTTCTGTCGAGATATGATATTTATCAGTGTATATGAATTTTAAGGTTTTAGTCGGTCTGTTATGTAACTAATCAATCAGGATTGCGTCTTATTTTAAGAACTATAAATAGCTTAGTAATCCAATTATGTGAAGTAGCTATCTTATATTTCAATCAATTGTTATATTTTGAAGCCTACAACTTACTGCTGGCGCACTAAATTAGTTTTATGGGAAATGTTATCGAAATTCGCGAAATTGTTAGAAACTTTCAACTGGGACAGGAAACTGTACATGTTTTAAAAAATATTGATCTCGATATCGAACGTGGAGAATACATGGCAATTATGGGGCCTTCTGGTTCAGGAAAGTCAACCTTAATGAATTTGCTGGGATGCCTGGACACGCCAACCTCAGGTAGCTATATTCTGAACGGTAATGATGTAAGTAAGATGACAGATGATGAACTGGCCGAAATAAGAAACCGTGAGATTGGATTCGTTTTTCAGACTTTTAATCTTTTGCCCCGTACGACTGCCTTAGAAAATGTAGCCTTACCGATGGTCTATGCCGGAGCTTCTAAAAAAGAGCGTACTCTGCGTGCCGAAGAGGTATTAAGCGATGTTGGATTAGCAGATCGTATGGATCACAAACCAAATCAGTTATCCGGAGGACAACGCCAAAGGGTGGCCGTAGGTCGTGCATTAGTCAATAAACCATCAATCATTTTAGCAGATGAGCCTACAGGGAACTTAGATTCTAAAACTAGTTTGGAGATTATGCAGTTATTTGATGCTATTCATAAAGCGGGAAATACTGTAATTCTGGTGACGCATGAAGAGGAAGTGGCTGCACATGCACACCGTGTCATTAGATTGCGAGATGGGATGATTGAAAGTGATACCCGTAATTCGATATGACAGCAGTAATTTTGCGTTAGGGATAGCAGTGTAAATCCCGAAGTCGTACTAATGCGACAAGGATTGTAACGAATAGCCCGCCCGAACGCCATACTTTTAAAATACTTGGTAGCCTAAACTCCTTATGTATCATGCATTGAGATTATTTGTATTTTGCGACAAATTTTAAATCTTGTTGCATGCAACCTCTACAAATACTACTCTTAATTGGGGGATACTTTGGCGTACTCATATTGATTTCATACGTTACCGGTAAACAGTCAAATAATGATGCTTTTTTTAAAGCGAATCGGCAATCTCCCTGGTATATTGTAGCATTTGGGATGATAGGAGCTTCGTTAAGTGGAGTGACGTTTATCTCGGTACCAGGTTGGGTTGAGGCTTCTCAATTCAGCTATATGCAAGTAGTGCTGGGCTATATTTTGGGTTATGCAGTGATCGGAACAGTTTTATTACCTTTATATTATAAACTTAATCTCACCTCGATCTATACGTATCTAGAAGGTAGGTTTGGTCCGAAAGCATATAAATCAGGAGCTAGTTTCTTTTTGCTTTCCAGAGTTGTCGGTGCGAGTTTCAGATTATTTTTGGTAGCAAATGTTTTACAGAGCATTTTGTTTGATGCCATGGGTGTTCCTTTTTGGATGACGGTTATCATAACCATACTCTTAATCTGGTTGTATACCTTTAAATCAGGAATAAAAACCATTGTTTGGACCGATACGCTCCAGACTCTTTTTATGTTGATAGCAGTGGGCGTGGCCATTTATTATGTATCAACAGACTTAGGTGTTAAAAGCACAGATTTATTAGGTTACATCTTAGATAGCGATTTATCAAAGACGTTTTTCTTTGATGATTTCAAAAGCGCTAATTATTTTTGGAAACAATTCATTTCCGGAGCATTTATTGCCATTGTGATGACCGGATTGGATCAAGATATGATGCAAAAGAACCTAACGTGTCGTAGTCTAAAAGATGCTCAGAAGAATATGTTTTGGTTTACCATCGTCCTGACAGTTGTAAATTTTATATTTCTTGGTTTAGGACTATTACTTACACAATACGCAGCACAAAACGGAATTGATGCTGATAAAGATCAATTATTCCCCGAAATCGCTACGCAAGGTACCTTGGGTATTGGGATCGCACTTTTCTTTATTTTAGGTCTTATTGCCGCTGCGTATAGCAGCGCTGATAGCGCGCTTACTTCTTTGACTACTTCTTTTAGTATAGACATACTGGATATTGAGAAAAAATATGATGTTGATAAACAAGTTGCAATACGCAAGCGAATTCATATTCTCTTTTCGGTAGTTTTAATACTTGTAATTGTAGCGTTCAAATATATTATTAAGGACGAGAGTGTCATCGCAAAACTATTCGTTTTTGCAGGCTATACGTATGGACCACTACTTGGATTATACGCCTATGGATTATTTACCAAGTGGAAAGTCTATGATAATTTCGTACCCATGGTTGCGATACTCTCTCCTATCCTATCTTATATTATTAGTGTAAATAGTGAAGCCTGGTTTGGTTTTGAGTTTGGATTTTTTATCCTCATACTAAACGGACTTCTTACGTTTTTAGGTCTAATACTGATTCGAAGACAATAATACCAAAGTACATGCAACTTCTATCTCTATAGTGTTATCTTTAAGTATTTTGTACAACTCAGGGTTTTCTGTTCCCGGATTAAAAATTACCCGGTTTGGATGAAGGGAAACTATATAATCATAAAACTCCTCTTGTCGTTTGGGGTTGAGATATAACGTAATTGTATCAATATCTGTGTAAGGTAGTTTTTGGGTATCTATCGTAATTCCTGCTACTTCACCTTTGCGAAGACCTAATGCTACGGTATCTATATTGTGATTGCGCAAGCGATTAATGGCTAAGAAAGAATAACGATTCGGTTTTAAGGAAGCCCCGAGTACTAATGTTTTTTTCATAAATCTTTTATTTTGAGTACAAAGTAAGAGTACTATTTGCTGCGTTACAGCAAGCAAACGTTAAAATCTATTTAGAATATGTTAAAGTAAGAGTTGCGCTGTAACATTACAAATTACCACTCGTCTTATTAGTAAGATATGATTTTTCATAAATTTAGTTAGTTAATTACTTAATAATCAAATTTTATTCATAGTTGATGGTTAGTGTTACTATTTGATTATTATAGAAAGCCGCCCCTTTAATTTGAGGCGGCTTTTATTTTTTTAAAAAAGTACTCTAACGGTTGTAACAAATTTTAATGATGATCGTCTTACCTATAATTGCGCTTAATCACCGCAACAAAATAAACAACACGCATATGTACTTGGTATAACAAAGTACAATGCAAAACATTAATCAATCAAAAAATGAACAAATGAAAAAGCTAACACTTTATCTAACAGCTATCTGCACCCTGATACTTACCAGTCTGCTATCTGCTCAACCACAAAACCCTGATCTTCTAGGCTCTGTTAAAGGGAGAGTCATTGACAAACTTCGGAAAGAGCCAATCCCTTATGCAACAATCGTTATACAGGATCTTAAAGAAGAGATTATTAGTGGTGGCATTACTACTGAATCGGGGGAGTTCCTTGTAAATGACATTCCAAATGGGAACTATACCTTGAAAATCCAATTTATAGGCTATGCAAGTTATGCTACACCTATTTCCATCAACCGAAAAAATAGAAATTTTGACATTGGTACCATAGAATTGCTGGAAGAGGCGGAGTCACTTGATGATGTTACCATTGTTGCCGAGCGCACGACCATCGAACAAAAAATAGATCGTAAAGTAATTAACGTTGGTAAAGATCTTACAACTACAGGAGGTAGCGCAGCTGAGATTATGAACAACATCTCATCGGTGAATGTTGATCAGGACGGTAATATTACCTTGCGTGGCAATCAAAACGTAAGAATTCTTGTAGATGGTAAGCCCACTAATATTAGCGCTGCACAGCTATTAAAGCAAATTCCGTCAACATCAATTAAAACCATCGAATTAATTACAAATCCGTCTGCAAAATATAATCCGGAAGGGATGAGCGGAATAATTAATATTGTACTCCACAAAAACAGTAATATCGGACTTAATGGAAATATCAATTTCGGGCTGAACTTTGATAAAAATGCACGATTTAATAGTTCAATTGACTTAAATTATCGCAGTGGTAAATTCAACATTTATGGTAACTATGGTAACAGCTCTCGTAAAAGTTTAGGTGCAGGTTACGTGTTTAGAGAGGATGAAGACTCTCAACAATTTTTCTCATTTCTCGATAATACAAATTCTCATTTGTTTAAGGTAGGAATTGATTACTACCTAGATGATCACAATACCCTTTCTTTCTATACGAATCAGAATATTTATGATGGGGGTACCACGGGTACAACCGATATTAGGTTTGTTGAAAATCCACAAAATAATTTATCGCAACTTTTATTCAATCAAGGAGAAAATATTGGTTCGACCTATAACTTTGATTACAAACATACGTTCAAGGAAGAAGAGCACAGCATCGAACTTGAGGTAGATTACAATGTCTTTGATGAGGATAAAACCGATCAATTTCTCTTTACCGGCAATACAGCCTTTCTTCAAAACTACACCGACCTAATCGATAACAAAAGAGAAAATACGACTATAAACTTGGATTATATCAATCCAATTTCAGAAACTGATAAACTTGAGATTGGTTACGAAGCGCGATTAAGAAGAACTGAAAACGGATACATTTCATCGCTTTTTGCAAATTCTGATTATGCGTATGATCGTGACATCCATTCAGGATATGTTACCTATGGAAAAACATTAAAAAAATGGTCTTACCAGATTGGTGCCCGTGTAGAAAGCTATAAGGTTACTGCTACGCTGGATAATGAACGAATTTTTGAAGATGATTATGTTACCGTATATCCTTCTGCATATATAAATTATACTCCGGAAGAAAAAAACAGTTATCAATTAAGTTATAGTCGTCGTGTCGATCGACCAGGATTAAACCAAGTGAACCCAATACGAGAATGGAGTACGCCAAGAATTATATCGATCGGTAACCCAGCTTTGGATCCACAATTCACAAATTCGATTGAATTTAATTATACTCGTAAGCTAGAAAAAGGATCGCTTACGGCGGGTGTATTTTACAGACTCATCAATGATGAGATTAACCAAACGCTTTTAGAGAATCCAGACGTCGAGGACGGACAAATTCTAACTTTTGATAATTTTGACAATAATACAGCTTACGGATTTGAACTATCATCAAATTATAAAGTAGCTACATGGTGGAGTTTAAATGCTAGTGTTGACCTCTACGGACAAACACAGAAAGGAGTTGTTGGAACAACTACGAGAGAGGTTGATGCGTTTGTATATAATTTTAGATTAAGCAACACCTTCAAAGCGACTAAGAATTTAAGTTTTCAACTTTTTGGATTTTATAGAGGTCCACAAGAAGGTATTCAATTTGAAACTGAAGAATTCTATTTTGTAAATACTGGAGCACGCTATAGTTTTCTTGATGACAAAGCAACCTTTAGCATCAACTTCAATGATATTTTTAATACGCAAAAATTTAGATTTAACAGCGATGTACCCTATACGCAGTTCGGTCAGTTTCAAGGAGAAACACAATCAGTGTTCTTAGGTTTATCATATCGTTTTGGGAGCGGTAAAAACAGAAAGGTGTCTAGAAAAAATAGAGATAAAAATGAAAAGTCTGGAGGCGGTATTTTATAATATATGTTAAAATGCAATAAAATGGCATCCATTTTGTAACACCTATAATATTCTATCGTTTTTAGTATAGAAGATAATATGGTTATGATTTATTTGAATTAGCCTTTAAGAAATTTAACCAGAAAAAACGCGAGACTTCAAGGTCTCGCGTTTTTTTGTATTCTAGCCGGGTAGTATTACCACTTAATGATAGCGCTCCCCCACGTAAATCCACTTCCAAATGCAGCTAATACTACGAGGTCCCCTTCTTTTATCTTACCATTTTCCCAAGCTTCTGTCAAAGCAATAGGAATAGATGCGGCGGTTGTATTTCCGTATTTTTGAATATTGTTATACACCTGATCATCTGATAATTTAAATTGCTTTTGAACAAACTGTGAAATTCTCAAATTAGCTTGATGCGGAATCAACATATCTATATCTGCCGCTGTAAAACTATTAGCTTGTAGCCCTTCATTAATCACCTCTGAAAAACGAACTACTGCATTTTTAAATACAAATTGTCCGTTCATATATGGATAATAAGGTATATCCTCCTGAGGGTTCTCTTCTATTATTTCAGGCACCCAATGTTCTGTACTTGGCCCCATAAGTGATAGCTCTTTTGCATGAGCACCTTCACTATGCAAATGTGTAGAGAGAATTCCACGGTTTTTGTCCTCACTACGTGTAAGGACTGCTGCTCCTGCACCATCCCCAAATATCACTGACACCCCACGACCGCGTGTGGTCATGTCCAATCCTCCACTATGGTTCTCACTACCGATTACCAACACGTTTTTATACATTCCTGTTTTGATAAATTGATCTCCAACCGATAAAGCATAAATAAATCCGCTACATTGATTACGAACATCCAAGGCCGGGATTGTTCTCATATTCATCAAATCCTGTACCTGTACCCCTCCTCCAGGAAAATACATATCGGGGCTTAAGGTGGCAAAAATTATAAGATCAATATCCTCATTGGTAAGCTTTGCTCTTTCGATGGCAATTTTAGCGGCTTTCACACCCATCTTGGCCGTACTATTACCATCTCCCTTTTTGATATGGCGTCTTTCTTTAATTCCCGTACGTTCTTGGATCCAAGTATCATTGGTTTCCATCACTTTAGACAAGTCATCATTAGTAACCACATTCTCTGGAACATAGCTCCCTAATCCTGATATTTTTGAAGTATACATATATTTTAAGTGTGTATTGTACGTAATTATCAATAATTACATCTTAAATTTAAAAAACTGCAGAGCAAGATATGTATATTAATGGTTTTGATAAAAGAATCTTGCCTAATATTGTATGCACGCATACTAAATTTTTGATCTTCAATAACTAATAGAGAAATTTTTTTACTATTCCTCCACTATAAAATCCTGTACTTCTTATTACAAAAAGCGAAAGGCACGCCAACCACAGCATGCCTTTCTAACAACCTAACCAATAAATAAACAAACCAGGCTAGTCGGGCGACTAGCTACAGGTACCTTTCAAAATTTTTAACCTCAACCGTGGCTTTTAGATCATGTAATAAGTTGTAAAGTCCAAAAAATGTTCTGTTGATATAGAGAAAGTGCTTACTCCCTCTATTTCCATTCATTTTTCTCAACTCCGTATCATTAGAATATTTTTCACTTAATTCAGTAATACCATTCCAAAATGTTTCATCTGCAAAATCAAACGTTTCCTTGTTAAAAGGTGTCGTAAAAAGACTTAACATTTCATAGAACAATTTAGAGAAATAAGCAGTCTCTTTTTCGGAATCATCTTTCCGAAGAATTTCTAATTCATATAGTTTCTCTGCAAAGAATTCAGGATTATCAATATTTTTTCTTTCTGCCAATTCAAAATATGGCGTGTAAAATTCCATAGGCACTTGTTTCACACATCCAAAATCAATAGCAATTAAATTTGTTTCACTATCCACTAAGAAATTTCCTGGATGTGGATCTGCGTGCACGGCTTTCAAAATATGCATTTGATACATATAGAAATCCCATAACGCCTGACCAACTTTATTGGCTTTTTCCTGATTCGTATTAACTTTGGCAAATTCACTCAAATGCATTCCATCCATCCAATCCATGGTAATCGTTCGCTCACTTGAGAGTTCCTCATAGTACTTGGGAAACTTTAAGTTTGGAATAACCTCACATGCTTCGGAGATTTGTTTGCTTTGTTCAACTTCTAAAATATAATCTGTCTCCTCGAGCAACTTGCCTTCTACTTCTTTGAAAAACTTCTCAGAATCGTTACCCTTTAAATTAAACATTCTGATTGCAATAGGTTTAACCATTGCTAAATCACTACTGATACTGTCTGCAACTCCAGGATATTGAATTTTCACAGCAAGTTCTTTCCCAAATTTGGTTGCCTTATGTACCTGACCGATACTCGCAGCATTAACCGATTGAGTTGCAAACGTATCATATAATTCTTCAGGATATTTATCTAAATATCGTCTAAAAGTTTTTCTCACCAAGGGAGCGGATAATGGAGGAACACTGAACTGTGAGAGTGAAAATTTTTCTACATAAGCACTAGGCAACAAGCTTTTCTCCATCGATAACATTTGAGCAACCTTAAGTGCACTCCCCTTTAAGTTTTTTAAACCATCATATATATCAGAAGCATTGTTCTCGTTCAACTGATCTCGAGACATGTCTGGATTGATGGCTTTCTTACCGTAATATTTTAAATAATTACCTCCAACCTTCACACCTGTTTTTACAAGTTCTGTGGTTCTTCCTAATTTAGAAACAGGTATTTTATCAATTGTCTTCATAAGTAATTTATTAGTAAAAAAAGTCTCAAGTTTTACATGGTTCTTTCTTTCCAAAGAAACTTGCCGAGATCTAAAATATTAGTAAGGGGCGTGTTATCAAAAACATCAAAAATCGTATTTACAGATTTTTCTATTGCAACATCTGTTTTTTCAAAACCTGCTGAGGCATCATCCATCCAAAACTTCAGTAAGAATAAAAATTGAATCCATGCACCCTCAGAAAATAGACTTGTAGGGTTTTTAGTAATTTTGAATTGTTTATCTTCATTATCCTCTGCTATCAATTCACTTGCAAAACTCTTAATCTGCTTACGCAATCCTTTGAGTTGTTCCATATTTTTTAATGCCCTGTCATGCTCACTTAAAGCGAAAAGAATATAACTTCTGTTTAAGGTCAACATCTCAAAAAAACTGTAAAAGAAAGTCAACATTTTCTCCCTGCTAGTAAATTGATCATATGCTTCATTAGCATGTGCAACTTCCATCGTTTTATCAAAAAGAATTATCCAAATTTCTTTTTTTAAACCGTCAATATTTCCAAAATGAGCGTAAAAATCAGTTTCCGTAATTTTATTTGCTTTACAAAACTTATAGATTGATTTAGGATACATCTCATGTTCCAGCACATACTCCATATACATTGTAATAATATCAAACTTTGAAGGTGCTTTTTTTGCGGTTGTTTTCTTTTTTGTGGTTGCCATGATTTTTAAAGTTTGATGTAAAATTACTGATTGTTTATCTTTTAAATAAAAAAGTTAAACAAATTGTTTGTTAAAGTTCTTTCAGAAATTTTGAAACTATCTCAGTACTGATAAGCTATATATGAAGTCGTTACAATTACGAAGAGCTTACACAATCATTGTAAAATGTCAGTTTGTCAGCATGTTGATCTTGGTATTTTTTTTGACCTACTCTATTGACAATAAATAAGTGAATAACAAAAAATATAATTCTATATGGCTACAGGAAGTATTAATGTATCAGTGGAGAATATCTTTCCTTTGATTAAAAAATTTCTTTATTCTGATCACGAGATCTTTTTACGAGAATTAATTTCAAATGCAACAGATGCTACGTTAAAACTAAAGCACCTTTCTAACATTGGAGAAGCTAAGGTTGACTATGGTAATCCAATGATCGAAGTTAAAGTTGATAAAGAGAAAAGACAATTACATATTATTGATCAAGGTATCGGGATGACCAAAGAAGAGGTCGAGAAATACATTAATCAAGTTGCTTTCTCCGGAGCAGAGGAGTTTTTAGAAAAATATAAAGACAGCGCCAAGGATTCTGGAATCATTGGGCATTTTGGACTTGGTTTCTATTCTGCCTTTATGGTTGCTGATAAGGTTGAAATTATTACCAAATCATTTAAGGACGAACCTGCTGCGCATTGGACATGTGACGGATCTCCCTCTTACACGATTGAATCCGCAGACAAACAAGATCGTGGAACCGAGATCATTCTTCATATTAGCGAAGATGAATCTGAATTTTTGGAAGATTCTAAAATATCAGAATTACTAACCAAGTACAACAAGTTTATGCCGGTTCCAATTAAGTTTGGAACAAAAACGGAGACCTTGCCTAAGCCAGAAGATGCTAAGGAAGAAGATCCTGCGCCTACCCAAGAAGTAGATAATATAATTAATAATCCTAATCCGGCGTGGACAAAGCAACCAACAGAACTAGAAGATCCCGATTACAAAAGTTTCTATAGAGAACTGTATCCTATGCAGTTTGAAGAACCACTTTTTAACATTCATCTAAACGTGGATTATCCTTTTAACTTGACCGGAATTTTATACTTTCCTAAGTTAGGACAGGATATGAACATGCAAAAAGATCGTATCCAGCTGTATCAAAACCAAGTTTTCGTTACTGATAATGTTGAAGGAATTGTTCCAGAATTTTTGACCATGTTACGTGGTGTTATCGATTCTCCTGATATCCCATTAAACGTATCACGTTCATATTTACAAGCTGACGGAGCTGTTAAAAAAATATCGAGTTACATAACGCGTAAAGTGGCGGATAAGCTTTCTTCTTTATTCAAAAATAACCGTGAAGATTTTGAACAAAAGTGGAACGATATTAAAATTGTTATCGAATACGGAATGCTTTCTGAAGATAAATTCTTTGAAAAAGCTGACAAATTTGCGCTGTATCCGACTGTAGACAACACCTACCTTACTTTTGAAGAGTTACAAGAGAAAATAAAGGATACGCAAACCGATAAAGATGGTAAAACAGTTATTCTTTATGCATCAAACAAAGATGAGCAACATGCTTACATTGGAGCGGCAAAGGATAAAGGCTACGAAGTTCTTTTACTTGACTCCCCTATCGTTTCTCATTTAATTCAGAAATTAGAAACCAGTAAGGAAAACATTTCTTTTGTACGGGTTGATGCAGATCATATCGATAATTTGATCAAAAAAGACGAAGAAAAAATCTCGAAGCTGTCTGATGAGGAAAAAGAAGCGTTAAAAACAGATTTAGAGCAGGTGGTGCCTAAAGAAAAGTATACCGTTCAGCTGGAAGCAATGGACAGTAATGCCTCACCGTTTATAATCACACAACCCGAGTTTATGCGTCGTATGAAAGAGATGCAGCAAACCGGCGGCGGCGGTGGTATGTTTGGTATGGGTGGTCTCCCGGAAATGTATAATCTGATTGTCAATACAAATCATGAATTAATCAGTCAGATCCGCGAAGCCAAAACGGATAAGAAAAAAGAGCGTCTGATTAAACAATCATTAGACTTGGCTAGATTATCACAGAACTTACTAAAAGGTGAAGAACTCACCAATTTCATCAAACGAAGTTTTGAAATGATTAAGTAAATAACACTTATTAGTGTCAAAGAGAAACCCCGTCCAGACTAGATCCGGACGGGGTTTTATTTTGATTCTTACCTAGAAATCTTTTTTAAGATGCTTTGCTAAAAACCCCATCATGGCTTTGTACATCTCAATACTATTTTCTTCTTTGGCAAAGCCATGGCCTTCATCATATTTGACCATATACGGAGTTTCAAATCCTTTTGCACGTAAGGCGCGTACGATTTGATCGGATTCGTCTATATTAACTCTGGGGTCATTTGCACCTTGAACTACAAAAAGTGGTTTTTTAATTTTATCAATCTGAAAAACGGGCGATACTTCTTTCATTATTTTATTTTCCTCAGCGACATCTTCATCATACCAGATCTCTTTTATGATTTTCAGATAAGGTTTCCAATAAGGAGGGATGGTCTTCATAAAAGAAAATAAATTCGATACCCCTACATAGTCCACTCCGCAACAATACAAGTCCGGTGTCTTGGTCAATCCTCGTAAAACAGCATAACCACCATGGCTACCCCCGTAGATTGCTATTTTCTCCTCATCAATCCAACCCTTGCTTATAACATATTGGATACCGTCTTCGACATCATCCATCGCTTTTCTACCAATTTGTTTAAAACCGGATTCTAAAAATTTTCTTCCATAGCCTCCAGAGATTCTAAAATTTATTTGGAGTGTAGCATATCCTCTACTGGCGAATAATTGATTCTCCGGATTAAAGCCCCAAGTATCTCGTATACCTTGAGGTCCACCGTGCGGATTCACAATCAATGGAACTTTTTGTGAAGGTTTTATATTTTTGGGTAGGGTTAGATAGCCATATATTGTTATCCCATCACGACTTTTAAATGAGATCGGTTGCATGGTGGCCATATCTTCTTCCTGTAATTGTGGCATTAAGTTGTAGAGCAGTTCAAATGAATCCTCTTCTACATCATACACATAATACACTCCGTATAATACATCACTTTGTATAAAAATTAAGTATCTATCTTCATTATCGGTTTTATCAGCGATAGCATACTGCTGATCTGGAAAGCGGTTGGAAATGACAGTATGTAATTTTTTATAGTAAGTACTAATCGGTACGATTACTTTTTTCTCTCCCTGAAATGAAAAATAATCAAGTTCAAAATTACGCTTTCTTGACAAGCCCAACCCCGACACATCATAAAGAGGATCAGAAAATAATTTTTTGATTATTTTATCTGCTTTAAGATCATACAGGTATATTTCTGACCGATCACTCGTCAAATTAGAAACCACGTAGGCTTCGTGTTTCTTTTCTGGCCTATATGAGAAGCTTTTAATCGAAAATGTATCTTTCCAATTAAGTTCTTTTAAACACTCATAGTTATCTGTTTCCTTAGCATAATAAAGATCTATGTCCACCCCATTGCGCAATCGGGTAAAACCTCTTAACTCTCCATTTTTATCGAAAATATAATCCATAATAGGATGTTCGATATCATCATTAACGTATAATTGTTGCAGTGCTCCTGTATTAACGTTAATACGATAGGGCTCAAACACTTCCTTATTGGTCTTATTCATTCCAATAATAATATGTTCTTTATCCTCTTTGAGCATTTGCAAGATTTGAACCTGAACGCCATCGAATGGGGTAAGTTCCTTTGTATCTGATCCGTCAACATTGGTAGCAAATATGTGGTAATTCTCATCTCCACCGGTATCCATTACAAAAATCAAACGATTTTCATTAGCCCAACCATATCCACGTATTAACTCCTCTTGCTCTTGAATCGCCTGCGTGATCTTCCCATCTTCTAAATTCTTAACGTACACATGATTCTTCTTAAGCGCATCTTTCTCTTGATATGAGAGATATTTACCATCGGGAGATAATTGAAAACTTTTAGCTTTTGGTTTAGCAAAATAATCTTCTATTGTATAGGCGTAAGTTCCATGTTCCTGAGAACTCAATGTCAACAAATCTTCTGGAGAACTTACCAGAGAAACATCTCCGGGTACTTTTTTTTCACTCTTAGTATCTTGATCCGTCATAAACTATGATAATTTTGATTTTTTTGCTTCAAACTAAATCAAAAATACCACTATGAATTAAGAATACATAATGGTTATATATTTTTAAAATCGGAGCAAGCTCTTGGATTAAAACACTATGATACCAAATCATTCAAATTTACAACGATATCCTATTGGCTTACTGAAATTGATTATATGTTACAATTATCATAATATTCAAAAGGTGGTGTAAGCTTTTTGTACTTTTAAGGACTAAAGTTTCTAATTCAAAAACAACCTGAAAATGATCAAAAAAATAACCTTGATTCTTATAGCTGTAGCCATCACAAGCTGTAATACATCAAAAAAAGAGGAAACTAAAGATGAATCTGCTACTCAAGAAATTATGCCGGTTGAGCCTGATGGAGGTATCGGTGATGGCGCTGTATCCATCTCTGATAACTACGTGAGTGCTATAGAAATTGCACATAAAAAAAATGAATTCATCGATAACAAGATGGTAAGTTTTAATGTTAACCTTCTATTTGGAGGACAGCAGCGACTAGATGCTAAAGTAACTATGCTAACCAATTCATCAAAAATAAGAATTGACAAAAAAGATGGGAGCAAATTAATTTTTGATGGCTCTGATGTTTATTTATGTCCAATGGATGCAAATGATAAAGGAGCGAGATTTGACATGTTTACCTGGACTTACTTTTTTGGTTTACCCTATAAGTTAAGCGATGAAGGGGCTAATATCGTGATGGCTGATGATAAGAGTCTTGATGATAAAATTCATAGTACAGCAAAAATGACTTTTGAGCCTGGTACAGGTGACGCTCCTGATGACTGGTATGTGCTATACAAGGATAATGAATCTAATTTATTGAAAGCTGCTGCATATATAGTAACCTTTGGAAATAAAGAGGGAGAAGAAAAAAAACCGGAACCCCATGCGATTCAATATAAAGATTACCAAATGGTGGATGGAATTCCTGTAGCAATGCAATGGGAATTTAATAACTGGTCAGCAGCGAATGGAATGGCAGAAAAACTGGGAGAAGCAACAATAAGCGATGTAACTTTTATGGAGGAGGAAAGTGATTTATTCGCTACACCAGAGAATGCTAAAAAAATTACGATGTAGCAAACCCTAGCTTTAGATATCAAAAAAAATACCGCCACACAGCGGTATTTTTTTGTATATTTAAGTATATGATTCAATGTCTTTACTAATTCTGTCATGACCACCTTATTTAAAAAGCTAAAATTACCATCCAGCCTAGATGAAATTCTTATTTTAAATGAGCCGGAAGGCTTTGCTTCAGAGCTGGATAAATTGCAGAATATTAGTATTAAGGAATCCTTGGTACAGGTCTCAGAAGTTGACTTTGCCATTGTATTTGTAACAGACATCAAAGAAATTGAAAACAGAATTGAGACCTTGTATCCAAAACTCATAGGAGATGCAATACTTTGGTTTGCACACCCTAATCAGAATTCGAAACGTTTCATTTCAAATATTTCCTCCTCATATGGTTGGGGCATTCTTGATGACTATGATCTAATAGCTGTTAAAAAGCTAGCGATCAATAAGGACTGGGAAGGTATACGTTTTCGAAAAGCAACGTATACTAATCCCTATATGAGACTGAAACAAAAATTCTTAAATAAAAGAAAATCTTCTATCACTAAAACTCCAAAAACTACATGAGTTGGCATTTATATCTACTGTCCTTTATCCTAATTATTGCAGGAATTTTTCACTTAATAAAACCAAAAGCATTTATGCGAATTATGCCACTCTATCTACCGTATAGAAAAACTTTGGTTTATCTAAGTGGTCTTTTAGAAATAACGCTTGGGATACTTCTCATCACTATGGAGTTTAAGATTTACGTCTTATGGTGTATCATCCTTTTATTAATTCTGTTTTTTCCCGTTCATGTGCATATGATAATCAATAAAAAAGCAGGTTTGAACCTACCCAAATCTGTGTTGATTTTTCGTTTTTTTCTTCAGTTTATACTGATTTACTGGGTCTATCAATATTTATAATATTCTCAAAATGGCATATTCCTTTTTTGATAATGCTCAAGAATCAATACAATTACCTATGCAGGATGCTATAGTTGAATATCATCCGACTTTCTTGAATACTGATAAGGCTAATGATCTCTTTACCTATTTGCATAAAACTGTTCCTTGGCAACAAGATCAAATTACGGTATATGGCAAAACATATATGCAACCGAGATTAACCGCACTATATGCAATTAATAAAAACCCATACAAGTATTCTAACATACGTATGTATCCACATGAATTTCCTGCGATATTAATGGATGTTCTTGATTCTGTAAATAAGATTAGTAAGGAACAATTTACGACCTGTTTAGTAAATTTGTATCGAGACGGACAAGATAGTAATGGATGGCATGCTGATGATGAAAAAGAATTGGGGCCTGATCCAATCATAGCTTCCTTAAGTTTGGGAGAAGCACGCTGGTTTCATTTAAAACATAAAACAAATCCATCACTAAAATATAAATTGAAGCTCACTTCCGGGAGCTTACTGCTGATGAAAGAAGGTTCTCAAAAAAATTGGCTACATCAACTACCCAAATCTAAAAGATTCACTGAGCCGCGTATTAATCTCACTTTCCGAAAGATTCTCTAAAAAAATAGGTGGTTATTTAAAATATTATGATGTCAAATAAATGAGATCTGACCTCATTATGGCCTTATGTTCTCATCAACCAATCTTTGGATTGACCAATAGGTTTGGGATTATAATCATCCTTGATAAACAAAATTAAGGACACAATAAATAAGGTGATATGGGTTGTAACCAAGCTTTCTTCTTTGACATCTAATAAAAATAGTACGGTTCCAGAAAACAAAACCATAGCGGTTAGCAAAACAGGTTTTGTAAAAAAACCTAACAATAAAAATGAACCAATGATAAACTCGACAAAGGGGACTAAGGGCGCTAAAGCTTCTAAGACCTCAAAACTAAAAAAAGATGCATTGCTAAAAAACATATCTAGCTGTACTAAAAAGCTAGAATAATCAAAAACATTATAGGCTGCGTGAACTACTAAGTATGATCCAAAAAGGATGCGGGAACAAGCGTAGAAAAAAACTCTAAATCTCATAGAACAGAACAAGGTTTTATTTTGGACTTACAAATATAACGCCCGCTTAAAATATTACAGCTTGTACAATTCGCCAGAAAACTTGTATAATCTCATTGATAAATGATGTTATAAACATACGCAAACGTTTGCGTAAAATTTTACTTGTGTATTTGAACGATTGTAATCTCATCATTTTTTTGTAACTTTAAAAGAAACAAAAGTTATGACGCGTTATTCTTTGCATGAAATTTTTGTCGTTGACCAATACTCTTCAGATAATTGGGAAAAAGAACCTCATAACCACAACTATTTTGAAATCATTTTTATCGAGAATGGAAGAGGATACCACACAATTAATGGAATTAAAACACCTTACCATCCCAAGAATATCTTTCTTCTAGCTCCCGAAGACACTCATCATTTTGAGGTGCTCCAACCCTCTACTTTTACCTATTTCAAGTTTACCGAATTACTTTTTTCCAGCAAAGTTAATTTACCGGATCGCAAATATTGGTTGCAACGTATTGAACAACTATTGCATCATCCTAACATTATTCCGGGTGATGTAATATGTAAAGAAGATGACCGTGCTATTGTTTGGGATATACACGATTTGGTATTGAAGGAATTTAAGAATGAAAAAATTTATTATCAAGAAATTATCTCAAATGCGATCAGTACAATTTTAAGCCTGATTGTACGTAATATATCTGAAAAACATAATTATGAAGGTGATTCTAAGGTGGCTTCTCCCTCTAAAATAGATCAGATTTTAAGCCATATTAGACAAAATGTATATGATAACGAGCGTACTAAAATAAACTTCTTATCCAATAAATTCAATATGTCTCAAAGTTCGATAAGCACCTATTTCAGGAAAAAAACAGGAGAATCTATTCATCAGTATGTTACCAAATACAGAATGAAATTAGTAGAATATCGCCTACAGCATACCGAATTTACTATTGCAGAAATTGCCTATCAGCTTGGTTATACCGATGAAAGTCACCTAACCAAAACATTTAAAAAATATTTTAACATGTCTCCCAAGCAATATCGCGACGAAGTGAGCACATCGTCGGTAAATGATTAGGGCTTGTCAGCACTGGATTACTTAAAAATTCTATTTAGTACCGCTGCTAACCTTGCGCCTCCTTTTTCTAACTGCTCTTGTACCAACTCAAAGTTATCGTACATATATCTATACCCTAAATTCTCTCCAATTTGAGCAGAGGCATACACCTTTTTAGCCATGTTTTGAGACTCATAGCTCCAATCTATCACTGATCCCTTAGTAATTTCTTTGAATTCCTTCTTAGAAAAATGAGTTGCGTTATCAGCCAGCTCTGTATAGCTCATTCCGTAATGATTGATCATTTCACTATCCCATACACGATGTAAATTTGATCCCTTCTTAAACCATTGTACCTGAACATCATTACCACCTTTATCTTCGCCTCTACCTACGTGTAAAGGCTGATGCAAATCTCCAATAAAATGCACAAGCATTTTCAGATAAAAAGCTTTATCCTCTTGCGTGCTTGTCTCGGCATTTAATACGTCAATACACGTTTGTATTCCTTGAATAATATCTCCACCCTGATAAGCTGTCTCCTTACTATACCGCTCTCCAAATTTGAAATTGACATAATGCCACGGTCCGAACTTCCTAAACTCCTTATCGCTCTTAATATCATCTGCATAAGTAGAAACTTCTGCAATCGAATTACCATCAAGTAATAAGCGAATCTTACGAGTTGCACGCTTGGTCAAATATTTTTCAGCAATTTTAGCCGTAGTTCTATGTCCGGTTTTTCCCCAGTCCTCCTCGGCCATACATAGATTAACCATCAAACTTGCAAAAACAACCAAAAGTATCCTGTGATATTTCATTCTTAAATTTTGAGACAAAGATAAAAAAGGGTATGTTAGTGCACTATTAAAATATAAGTTTTCGTTTAGCTAAAAGTATATATTTTTCCATAAAATTACGTTTAATTAAATTATTGCATATTAACTTGAATAGTCACCATTGTTTCAAGTTACTATGAAAGAAAATGAAATTGAGTGAATAAATTACCCCAAACTATGAGAATTTATGTAAGCATGTTATTTTTTCTACTGGTGACCATTAGTTTCGCTCAGGAAAAAGAGTACAACAGTGCAATTATAAAGATTAACCCGTATGTCGAAGGCAATTTAGTTACCCCTTATGCCGATGATAAAGTTCCATTGTTGATTTTTATTATGGATGCAGGTGCTATTAATCGGGATGGGAATGATCGTATGTCCAAAAATGAAACCTTTAAAAAATTATCAAGAGAACTTGCTAAACATGGAATAGCTTCTTTTCGGTATGACAAAAGAATTTTTGCGATGGATCGCATGGGCGTGAGGGAAAATGAAATTTCTTTCAAAAATTTTATTAACGACGCTATAGAGGTCATTGATTATTTTGAAAAGAATAATGATTATTCTAAAATAATTCTTGCCGGTCATGGTCAAGGTAGTCTTGTTGGTATGATAGCTGCAAGAGACAGAGCTAATGCTTTTATCGGTATTGCAGGAAATGCTAGCAGTATAGACAATGTCATCATCGATCAACTTGCAGAACAAGCCCCTGGACTGGATAAAAGTGCTGCATTAGCTTTTAAACAACTCAGAGAGAATGGCAGAGCCACAGTGTATGAACCCGCATTAGAGTCTATATTTAGATATGATCTTCAACCCTTTATGCGTACATGGCTGCAATATAATCCCAGAGAGGAAATAGCTCAACTTGAAATACCTATTCTTTTGCTTTATGGTAAAAAAGATATTCAAGTAAACACGAGCGAAGGAGAAAAATTAAAAGAGGTTGCGCCTGATGCACAATTTGTAGCTATCGATAATATGAATCATATACTAAGAGAAATTAAAGGTAATCGTTTGGAAAATCAAAAATCTTATAATGAATCATGGCGACCGATTATGCCAGAGGTTATTAGTACGTTGGCTACTTTTATCAAAGACATTAGTATTCAATAAATTCGACTTAAATTTTTACTAGATGCCGTATCGCATTGTATTTACTGATATTGACGGAACCCTTTTAAATGTTGATCGAGAATTATCCGATTTTACTATTCGTGAGATCCTTCGAATCAAATCGCAGATTCCTGTCGTTTTAATTTCCTCAAGAATGCCAAGTGGTATGTTGCATTTACAAAAACAATTAGGAATTGAGAATCAACCTTTAATTTGTTACAACGGCGGACTTGTTCTCCACAACAATAACATACTGCATTCAACCACTATACCGATTGAAGATGTGCATAAAATAACGCAACAAGCAACTAGTATAAATTTGCATCTAAGTTTGTATCATGCTAATGAATGGTATGTCCCGAATAATGATTTTTGGGCACAACGAGAAGCCGCAAATACAAAGGTCACTCCAGTGGTACAAAATTTAAGAACTACTGTTGATACATGGAAAAGAGAGCACAAAGGAGCACATAAGATTATGTGCATGGGTGATGAGGAGAGTGTTGATACAATGTTTGAATACTTACAGCAAAATTTTGAAAACAAACTTCATCTCTATCGCTCTAAAACCACCTATATTGAGATAGCATCAAAATCAATTTCTAAAAAGACAGCAATTCAAAATATACTATCATCTCACTACAAAATAGATATCAGTGATGCACTAGCTTTTGGTGATAATTATAATGATATAGAAATGATCGAAGCTGTAGGTACGGGAGTTGCGGTTGCAAATGCAAAAAAAGAAACATTACAAGCGGCACAACATATCACACTCCCTGCAAAAGAGGATGGGGTTGCCCAATTTATTAAAGATCATATCTTACTATAAAACTGTGTTGAGAAGATTAGGGTTATTTCTGAGTATAATACTTTTAGCTATTGCATGTAAAACCAGCAAACCAGCACCTTATGTGTATGCTTCTCCGATTCTGGCATCCATTGATTTAACTACGGTAAAAGATGACAAAATTCAAGTAATCTATCATCCAAATAACGTATCACAAGACACCTTGCTCTTTAGTTTTCCTGCAATTATACCAGGAACCTATACTTTGGCAAACTATGGTCAATTCGTAGAAGAATTTACAGCATTCACTAAAGAAGGCGTACAATTAAAGACAGAAAAGATCAATCAAAATCAGTGGATACTCTATGAAGCTACAAGAATAGATAAAATTAGCTATTGGGTTCACGACACGTATGATAGTGAAGAACAACATAGTATATTTTCACCAACAGGATCAAGTTATGAAGAAAATCAACTTTTCCTGCTCAATCTCCATGGTATAATAGGCTATTTTGAATCGTCTCAATGGCAAGAGCATACAGTGTTGATTAAATACCCTTCTCATTTATATGGTTCTCAGACTGAACAAGCCAACCAAGAAAACACGTTACCATATGGAATAGATAAACTTTTATTTAAAGATTACGCTTCTTTAATTGATAGTCCTATCATGTATCAAACTGCGGCACCAGAACAATTTACAATAGATGAAACGGCTTTTCATCTGAGCACCTATTCCCCCAAAAAAAGGCATAGGTCTAAAACCATCCAACCATCTTTGCAAAGAATTTTAAAGGCACAGAAGAATTTTTTAGGAAACTTTATAAGCCCTACCCAATATTCAATTCTATTGTACCTTTCTAGTTCAGCCAACAACGATGCTCGAGGATATGGAGCTTTAGAACACCACAACGCCACGCTCGCTGTGTTACCAGAATCTCTATCCGCTGATAATTTAGAGGCCTCATTGACAGATATTATCTCTCATGAATTTTTTCATATTTTGACTCCGCTTCATCTGCATTCAGAAGAGGTACAGAACTACAACTATCAAAATCCTACAATGTCACAGCATTTATGGTTATACGAAGGTGTGACAGAATATTTTTCGATACTTTTTCAAATTGATCAAGGTTTGCTATCAAAAGAAGAATTTTATAACAGAATTATTACTAAAATAAATACTGCAGCACAATTCGATGCTATAGCATTTACAAAATTAAGTGAGAATATTCTGAAAGAACCTTATAAGAGTCACTATCCTAATGTTTATCAAAAAGGTGCTTTAATTGCAATGTGTATAGATCTGATCATGCGTGAAGAAAGCAAAGGTGCCTATGGAATTCTAGACCTGCTTAAAAGTCTTATTAGCTCATATGGAAGTACTACACCCTTTAAGGATGACGCACTTTTTTCTACGATCAGAACATTATCATATCCTTCGGTAGTAACGTTTCTTGAAAATCATGTCGATAATGATATAGCAATTGAGTATAATGAATATCTTAATAAAGCTGGATTAGAATTAACTAAAAAACAGGTTCCTACCTCATACTTTATTCACGAGACACAACCCCTACTCGAATCCGATCAAGTAAAAAACGAAATACGTTTCAACGATCACATAATAAATAATTCTTTTCTACAGAGTTTGGGTATAAAAAATCAAGATGTACTTTTGGCAATAGATACTAAAAAATATACCCCTGCTAATTTTTATGAAATATTTGCGGACGCTAATCAATGGAAGGTAGGAACTATAAAAGAATTCAAAATTAAACGTGGATTAGAAACCCTAATACTTAGAGCAACCCTCAGTGCACCTACAAGAACGGTTTCTATAATCAAAGAAATGGAAAATTCTTCTGAACAACAAGAAACTGTTTTTAAGAATTGGATTAATGAATAAATAATTAAGACGCTTACTCATGGAGAACACACCTTATTTTACCAATGATACTGTAGTTTTTGGAATCCTGATGCTTTGTTTAGGTCTGGTATTTTATACAACGTCACTCACCAGTACTTTTTGGAGATCATTTTATAGATATGTCCCTGCACTATTACTATGCTACCTTCTACCAGCTATATTTAATTCCGTTGGATTAATATCGCCAGAGTGGAGTGCGCTAGACGATAACGGAAACCTGATAGAAAAATCCTCAAATGTGTATTATGTTGCAAGCCGGTATTTATTACCTGCTTCCCTAGTTCTGATGACCTTGAGCATTGACCTCAAAAGCGTCTTCAATTTGGGTCCGAAAGCCTTAATTATGTTTTTTACTGGGACAGTGGGTATTATAATTGGTGGTCCTATCGCAATTTTACTCATATCGCTCGTATCTCCTGATACATTGGGAGGCATTGGATTCGATGCAGTATGGCGAGGGCTCTCAACACTGGCCGGTAGTTGGATTGGTGGGGGAGCTAACCAAGCTGCCATGCTTGAAATTTACCAATACAATCCCGATAAGTACGGAGGAATGGTATTGGTGGATATCGTTATAGCGAATATTTGGATGGCAATTATACTCATCGGCATTGATCGCAGTAAGGCCATAGATAAGTGGCTTAAAGCTGATACCACGGCCATTGAAGCTTTAAAAAATAAAGTAGCTAATTATACGGCAAGTATTTCTAGAACACCTAGTCTTACAGACTACATTATTATGCTATCAATAGCCTTTGTAGCAGTGGGACTTGCACATTGGGGAGCAGGAGGAATTTCTTCCTTCTTATCAGAAAACTTCTCAGTATTTAACGATAAGAGTTCGGCTCTATCCTCTTTTACTTCCACATTCTTTTGGATGATTACTATCGCTACCGCGATTGGCATTCTATTATCTTATACAAAAGTAAAACAATATGAAGGTGCGGGAGCAAGTAAGTTAGGAAGTATTTTTATCTATATTTTGGTAGCAACAATTGGTATGAAAATGGATCTGGGGATGATTTTTGAAAACCCTGGTCTTTTAGCCATAGGGCTTGTTTGGATGACTATTCATGCTGGGCTCTTAATTGGAATTGCAAAGTTAATAAAAGCCCCTTATTTCTTTCTGGCCGTTGGAAGCCAGGCAAATGTTGGCGGAGCAGCATCGGCACCGGTAGTGGCGGCTGCATTTCATCCTTCACTAGCAACAGTTGGTGTACTACTAGCAGTTTTTGGTTATGTAGTTGGAACCTATGGCGCAATTTTATGCACAATATTAATGGAAATTGCTGCAGTCGGTTAGTATACTATTTCAAATTATAGCATCTTTGTCACAAGTTCAAATTAAACCAAATACCATCAATGAAATACTATATTACTATTCTTACCATGTGTTGCTTACTTATAAGCTGTTCATCTCCTAAAAAAGGAAATGTTATAATTAATGGTACTATTAAAGGACTCAAAAAAGGAACCGTCTATTTACAGAAAGTTCAAGATACTATTCTTGTGAATGTTGACTCTGTAGTGGTAGAGGGAGATCCAACCTTTGTTATGTCTACGGATATTAAAGAACCAGAAGTAATGTATCTCTTTCTTGACAAGGAGGATGGGGTACCTTATAATGACCGGTTGAATTTCTTTGCAGAACCAGGTGAAATAACGATTAACACCACTTTAATGGCGTTTGAAAAAGATGTTAAAATAAAGGGTGGGAAGAACGAAATGAAACTTCAGGAATTCAAAAAAATGAACCAACGTTTCAATGATCGTAACCTAAGGCTAATAAAGGAAAATTTTGAAGCGGGGAAACAAAATGATCAGGAAAAGCTCATGGAAAACGATGCTGCTTATAAGAAACTACTCAGACAAAAATACTTGTACACCATCAATTTTGCTGTGACCAACCGAAAGCTTGAAGTATCTCCTTATGTTACCCTCAATGAAATTTTTGACGCTAATTTAAACTTCCTTGATACTATTGCCAAAGCAATGAGTCCGAGAGTAAAAAAGTCGATGTATGGGAAGCAACTTATTCAATATATCGAAGATCGCAAAGCCCAGGAAGCGTATAGTGAGATTAAGGAATAAGTGAGAAAAAATTAAATAAAAAACTCCAGATGAATCATCTGGAGTTTTGCTTTTAGAGCCGATGGAGGGACTCGAACCCACGACCTGCTGATTACAAATCAGCTGCTCTAGCCAGCTGAGCTACATCGGCAAAGCGGCTGCAAATATAATTTTTGATTTTATATTTGCAAATACTTTTTAAAAAAAATTACAAAGAATTTACTTTTTCGATCAATTCAATCGCATTCTTTTCTAAATCTTCGCGCACTGCTTTGAAATGAGCTGAATAATTCTCAACTTTTCTTTCGTTCACACGAACCATTAAATTATCAAACGTATTGATAGCATCAGTAATTATTTCTTCTGATGCCTTCTTATCAGCTTCCGGGTTATGCACTTGCCATAAATATACAGCCTCAATTATATCACCCAAAACGTAATTAATATCTTTCTTAAGATCTCTTTTATTTGCCATTATATAAAATTTTATGCAAAACTACTCTTTTCAATTAAATGTACACTTGTAAAACTTTCGAAAATTGCGCAGATAGCGTTAATTCTTTTATCATTGCCGGAACTAATGCTGTTTGACCGGCTTTTAGTTTTATAGTGTTGCTTGTTGCTTTAATTTTAACTTCTCCTTCTACACACATATAAATAACAAATGAATCCAAAGTTAAGTGAGAAAGCTGTTTTGTGTTTGTAACCTCAATCAATTCTGTTTTGAAATGAGGGCAATGAACTAATGGGACATTTGTATTTGGTTGAGCAGTATACTCAACTTTAAATTTGTCGGTGCCAGCAAAATCAATAGCCTCTAATGCCTCCTGCTGATGTAGCTCCCGACTGTTACCCGAATCATCCACACGATCCCAATCATATATACGATAAGTAATATCTGAGGTTTGCTGAATTTCAGCTAGTAAGACTCCAGCACCAATGGCATGGATAAGACCTGCATATACAAAAAAGACATCCCCTTTCTTAGCCGATTCATAATGTAAAATATCTTTGATAGTTTTTTGACTCACATGTCGTTGATATGAATTACTATCCACTATCTGATTGAAGCCCACTATGATGTTAGATCCTTCATCAGCCTGAACCACGTACCACATTTCTGTCTTACCTAAAGAGTTATGCTTGACCTTAGCCACTTCATCCCCGGGATGCAATTGTACTGATAAATCTTCTTTAGCGTCTATAAACTTAATGAGCAAAGGAAACTTCTCACCAAAACGCTCAAGGTTCTTCTCGCCTAATAAGTCTGATGCAAAGAATTGTATAGCTTCAGACAATGATTTCCCCGCTAGCGGTCCGTTACTAATAATCGAACTCTCTCCTTCTACATCACTGATCTCCCAACTTTCTCCTAATCTATTTGAAATAGATTTTTTGCCTAGCACTGTTCTGAGCTTACTACCTCCCCAAATTTTTTCTTTTAAAATTGGTTCAAATTGAAGTATATATAACGGTGTTTTATTCATTAACCAGTTCCTTTACTTTGGTAATCGCCATTTTAAAATGATGCGTAGCTTTGATACTATTAAATTTGAATACAAGAATACCATCTCGATTTACGACAAAGGTTTCACGACCCGGTAATAAACCCAGCATACGCGATTCAACACCAAAAAGTTCACGTAGCTCACCGTTTGAATCAGAAATAAACTGAAAAGGTAATTTGTATTTTGCTTTAAATCTTTGATGAGAACTGACTGAATCTCCACTTACCCCTATCACTTCTACTCCATACTCCTCAAATTCCTCGTAGTTATCTCTAAAATCACAAGCCTCCTTAGTGCAACCGGGTGTAAAATTCTTTGGATAAAAATAGATAACAAAGGGCTTGACACCTATTAAGTCCTTACTATTTAACGCTTTTTCGCTATCATCTTTTCCCGTAAACTCAGGAATCTTATCTCCAATATTCAAACCCATTATTCTCCTTTGTAAATAACAAAATTACGTGGCGTCTCATATAATGTAATTTCAATGTCAAACTTTGCCGGTAATTTATTTCTTAATTTTCTCCAAATAACCACTGCAATATTCTCTACGGTAGGGTTTAATTCTTTAAACTCTGGTACCTCTTCGTTGAGATTTTTGTGATCTAAAGGATCTTCCACTTCTGTACGAATGTAATCTTTCAAAATTTTCAGATCAATCAGATACCCTGTCTCTGTATCAATTTCCCCACTTACCGCAACAATTAGCTCATAGTTATGTCCATGATAATGCGGATTACTGCACTTGCCAAAAATTTCTTTATTTTTTTGGTCACTCCAGTCTTTTCTGTACAGCCGGTGCGCTGCATTAAAATGTGCGGTTCTACATGCTGTTATTTTCATAAGGCAATATGCGAATAAAACTTGTCAAAAATAATTTTAAACCAAGCAGTATAATGATCCGGGCGCTGTTCGATATCATTACGAACATCCTCTATAGACATCCATTTCCATGCAGCCACTTCATCAGGATTAATGGTAGGTTGATCTTCAAAAGTTCCTACAAGAATATGATCAAACTCATGTTCTGTCAATCCATTATCAAAAGGGGCTTTATAAATAAAAGAAATAGTTTCTTTTAAATCTGTAGTAAATCCCATTTCTTCCTGTAGTCTACGTCTACCCGCGGCTATATTTGTTTCACCTTCTCGCTGATGGCTACAACAGGTGTTGGTCCAAAGTCCGGGAGAATGATATTTACGCAAAGCTCGTTGCTGAAGCATCAGTTCGTTCTTTTTATTCAAAATAAATACAGAAAAAGCACGATGCAGTTTTGCTTTTTGGTGAGCCTCCATTTTTGGCATCAAACCGATTTGCTCATCTTGTTCATTAACTAAAATAACCTTTTCTTCTTCCATGCGATTGTATTGTGTCAAAATTACAAAATCGCATTACCAAATCATAATCCAATAGCCACAAGACCTGTTATAATATTCCCATACCAAAAAACATCATAATAAATATAGAATACATAATAAGAAGGAAGCTTCACTCTAAATTCACCTTTTTAACATATTTTATCCTCCCATAAGATTTGAGGCGGTAGTCTTAGAAATAATAGTTAGCTTAAAACTCAGCGCATAAAATATGTAGCTGTTAAAAAATAGTTTACGTTTGGTTTCGACCTATTTTTAGAATATAGAATATCCAAAAATTATCGATAAAGTTTTATAATCCGAGGTCCAAAAAACATAATTATCTAAAATCTCTCTGCTTGTCTGATACCTAATCTCTAAAACATATTTGTTATTAAGATTATAACCAATTCCCAAAGCTAAGTTGTCACGACCTTTCACATCTAAAGAATTCAATTTGGACCCATCGGATCTTTTATATTCGAGTGACGAATTTGAATCTATATCAAAAATATAAGAGGCATTGACAAAAACTTTAGAATTGTTACTAATAAAAAAATAGTGTCGTAAGCTTATAGGAATTTCAATAAACTTATAATCAACTTCTGAAATAAGTTTTCCTCCGGATAGATTATTTACATCGGTCGTTTTTTCGGCTTTAAAACTTCGATAAGTAGGTTCAATGGAAATAGCCCATTTGTTCTTGTTAAAGGGTAAGATAAATTCAGCTTCTATTCCAAAACCGAAACCCAATTTGTTTCCAAAATCCGTATCTGTATTTCTAGCACTAGAGTTTGTGCTAGAATTTTGTATCGTTAACGAGGAATTGCTCAATCTAGGCCTAAGCGTTAAGTTAAAATGGTTCTTCTTGTGTTTCTCTATATAATTTCTAAAATCCGGATTAATACATTCATTATACTGAACAAAAAATTTAATTAATTCCTTTTTATTATACTTTAAGTTTTCAACCTTGTTAATTGTAATTGTCGAGCATTTTAAATTATTCCATAATTGCTGTCTAAATCTATTGTTACTTCCTACTTGATCACGAGAAACTTTATACTTTTTATAAATCAATTGCTCAACTTTACTATTGTCTATGTTATAAAAATACTTTCTAAAACTTCCATTTTCATATAAATACAAATTAGCTTTACCTTCAACCAGTATTTTCAAAAAAAGTTGCTCTTCATTGAAACTTGGATTTTTATCATAACTAAGATTAATAAGTTTATCACTTGATCTGTCTATTTGTACCACCTCTCTAGAATACTTAGAGACACCGTAAATTCCAAATTCTTTAACTAATCCAAGACGTCCCGTTTCTATTTTACTTTCTTCGGAAATTTTGTAGTCAAAAGTATCAGGATTATTTTTCCAATCAGAATTCTTAATAAGGCAATCAAACTTTTGTCCGGAATTGTTGATATAATATCCTTTTTCAAAAGAGATTTGAGAATAACAATTGATACTTAAAATTGACACAAATAAAAAGAGTAAGTGATTTTTCATAAGGTTATAAGATTTGTTGTATTGGTTGAGAAAAATTATAAATGTTGTTTTAATCTGAGAATGTATTGTTTTATTAAAATCTGGAAAAATTTCTAATTAGCAACACAGATTTATTAAGAATTATTTAACATCTGTCAAATGTAAACAATTCACTTAAACTTCCAAAAAAAAAGCGAAATTGACAAACTAATAAAGCTAGACTGTATAAGTAAAAGAGAACATAAAAATTCCTGCATATCATTTTGTGACAGCTTGCTAATCAATAAATTCTAACAAAAAATTATCATACAGTTAGGCTAACTCTGCTTTGATTCTCAGATAGTTACTTTGGCTAGTATTCGGACTTTTAAACCATTGATAACCAAATCAAATCCTGACGATACATTCGTGCTGCATATTCATTTAGATTTTGATAAGAAATACTGCAAATTCGCGGTTGTAATTTTACAATAGTTATTCTATTACCATAATCTTCTAAAAACTTTCTATATCATTTTTTTTTGATTGTACTCTGCACACAAACGATTTCCCTTTATAGCTTAAACATGCACTGATGACTGGTTTAGTTGATCGTATTAAAATCATTAAGTAAGAAAGGATGATATAGAAAGTTTTCAAAAGATAGATGGTGTTACTATCTGGCAAACCGCTTCACTTAATAAAAATGAATAACAAAAACCTTATAAAAATAGCGGTGAGCCTAGAACTTAAAATTTCTAACGATTAATTTTTATTGTTGTATGAAGGAAGAAAAAGAATCAATTATGCAGATCCAGTAGAGACTAGTTAAACTATAAATCTAGAATTTAATATCTCTTAAAAGAAACGAGGGGTTAACATTCTGTTATATTTTCTAAAGAGTTCAAAGCGTAAAAACACTTCATAACTCCCATCACTGAATTGTGTATTACCCAACTCGGTAGTCTCTTTATCATAGGCGAAACCTAACATCATTGCATCCGAGATCTGAAAGCCTACCAGTCCGCTTACCGCAGCACTCCAACGATATGCAGCTCCCAAGGTTACACGCTCATATAATAAAAAGCTAGCCGATACATCAACCTGTAAGGGTGCTCCAAAGACTATTTTGGATAATACCGCTGGTTTAAACTTAAGATCATCACTTAAATCAAACGTATGACCGGCAATGATATAATAATTAATACGTTCCTTAGCCAAAAAACTTATGCCTTCGCTATCACTGGAAATATTACTCTCGTCAAAATGTTCGGTCTCTAATAAATTTGGCGTACTTACACCTAAATAGAAGCGATCCGTATGGTAATACACTCCCAATCCAACATTAGGACTAAACTTATTATCTATATCAGTACCAAATAATGGATCTCCCGTATTATATTTATTAAGCTCCTGTAAATTAAT
>NZ_VNHU01000007.1 GCF_008124785.1 Aquimarina intermedia
GATTTGCTGTGGTGAAAATTTACTCTTTCTCATACTGCTTAAATTTAAGATTTTTATTCTACTTTTAAACAGTTCGGTTTTATGGGAAGCTTACACTAAAATGTCTGCGAATTGGCATAATATATTTTCAGTTTATAATATAGAAGAAGAAAAAAAATTATCCAAAGAGCTAATTGAATTTATTAATAATAATTCAAATGAATTAGCAAAGACAAAGATTGACAAAGATTACCCAGACACAAAATCAGCACAAGACTTTATACGTACAATACTACTTGAGAATAATTTCAATAATGATAGTTATAAAGATTTACTAAAAGCTGTCCCTTACATTTATCCATCTTTAGATTTTGGGCAATTATCTCTTGAAAAGGCTAAGTCATTAGTCCAAAATAAAACTCTAATTGTCAATAGTGATAACTATAGACTTCTTAAAGATAATTTTGGAGATTATTACATTTCATTAATTGAAAATGACATTGAAAAATTTATTGAAAAAATAGATACTTTCCAACTTGATAATTCTGACAGATTATTGATTTTAGAATCAGAAAAAATCTCTATAAATCAAAAAGTTGAATTTATAAATTATCATACTCAAACTGTTTTCACAACAGAAATTGAATTATTAAATCAATTAGGAAATTTGTTGAGTTCAAATTTAGAATTGAAAATTGATAAGGAAATTATTAATTCAGTTTTACTTAAAAGCAATTTAAAAGCCTTAAGCAAAATAAAAATTTTTAATAAATACAATTCTTTATTTAATAATAGTGAAATTGAATTATTTCTTACGTCACTTGGTGAACCATACTCAACCATAACTGAAAACGGTAAAAGACCATTAATTGAATATAATGATTCGAATGAATGTTTTATAAAAACATTGGTTCAAAAAAAATCTATATCCAAATATGAGGTTGAGAAAAGAGGAATTAGAATATCAACATTTAGAAATAAGTAAAGTGCAAATCGAGTAGACGGCTCCGACTAAAATAGTAGGAGTTCGCCTCTCACACCAACGTACGTACGGGTCGCGCCTGCCTGACGGCAAAGGTAGGTATACGGCGGTTCACCAGATTGTAGTCTGCACCTAATTTATATGCACTTATAAAACTTCTCCTATATAACTGCCTTATAACAATGACGTTTGGAAAGTCTTTTTTAGAAATGTATTTTTAGGCTTCTTTGATGAGAGACATCTTAGAAATAAACAACAATCGACAAGGTTAGAAACTAATTTAGTGTAAACTCTAATCTTTAACTTGTGTAAAAGATGTCCCTAAACGAACGGCTTAAAAATGAATAATACTCAAAAAACAATATTAATATATTTTTTACTCCTTTGGGTTTCCAAAGAAATGATAGCTTGTACTTGTGGATTATCTAGATTATCCGAAAAGCAGAAATGGGCAATAGAGAATTCGGAATGTATATTCATTGGAGAAGTTTTTGAAATCGATAAACATAATCAAACATACAAAATAAGAGTATCGGAATCATTAGATGGTGGAGATACTCCTAATAATATCTATTTAGGAAAAAATTGGAAAACTTGTACTCCCTATATTAATGAAGAAGGAAAATGGATAGTTTATGGGTCTATGGAAGATGGTTTTTTAAGATTGAATCTTTGTGGTATAAGTAGAAGTTTTAATTATCCTGTGATATATCCTACGCCACCTCCGCCTCCTGAATTAAACGAAAAACCTAAAAGTAAAATAGAACGTAAAAATGACTATCAAAAACGAAAAGAAAAAAATATCGAAAAAGGACTAGCTGAATTGAATGCGGAAATTGATGCTTTGCGAAAGTTAAGGGATAAAAAACAGTAGCCAGCTGGTAACATTATATATGAAATCAGAGCAATTTAGTGCCAGATCGAAAGGTCATTTCCTTTGTGCAATGGCGCTAAAGTTTTATAAAAAATAAAAATGCGCAGATAAATCAATTGGCTCAGGTGTAATTGCCTTGCTCCGATTCATATATTTAGCTTTTGTACAACCTAAACAAACCAAATGAAAAACCAATTTTTGATATTAATTTCAACTCTACTGTTATTAAGTTGCGGTGGACAAGAAAAGAAAAAAGCAACGGTTGACAACGATACTGAGATAGTTGAGAATGCAAAAGAGCAAATTGATTCCTTGACAACGTATGAAAATCATAACTCAGTTGGCAATAATATTATTGAAAGATACTTCCCTGAAGAAAAGGAGATAGCAGAATTTGACACAATAATTTCTGAATCCAACTTAAAAATTTCAATTCAGAGTAAATATCTTGATTCATATGTGACAAACGAATTTGAAATTGAAGGATTTAAACATATCGACAAATATAGAGACAGCGAAAAACACTTACTAATCAAAAAAACAAATGAAATCCTTATTGACACTGTTTTCAAGAAACGTGATTTTATCGAACTGACCGGACCGGAATTTTTAAAAATTGCTGACTTTCACGGTTATTGGTTCAACAAAATTAAAAATGACACGATTGAATTATTTGGAGTGATTAGCAAGCCAGAAACCGATTGGTCAGTAGCATTTTATCACTATCTCGATCTGCGAACCAAAACTTTTGAAACCAAAGAAGATATTAACGAAGAAATATAAAAAATGCAGCACACAATCGAGTAGACGGCTCCCGCTTCGTAACCTCTGCTGACTTCACGCATAGTATCAAAACTATAACAGCTACAGACTCAAAAAAATATGTAGTTTAGTGATAATTTAAATCAAAAACCTCACTCCGGTTAGTAACTATGTGTTACCTCTTACTATTGATATTAAAGAAAGCTAGTTGCCAAAGATTTTTATTTTACAATATTTAGTTATCTTAAGGAATACTGTGGTGTACTCCTAGAGTATTCTTCAATTTTTCATACTAAAAACAATATAGTGATTTATTTTATCTACTATGTATGTACGTGTGTTACCTTCTAATTTAACAACTTACTGGGTAGATACCCCAACTGTCTTTTGAAGGCAACTGTAAAATGTTGAGGGTTTTTATAGCCCACCTCATAGGAGGCTTGAGCAATCGTATATCCATGATTTAAGATCAGCTCTGTTGCTTTTTCGATCCTCAAAGAAGTAATATACTTAAACACCGGGATTCCATAAATTTGTTTAAAAACGGTTTTAAACTTGGAGGTATTAAAACCTGCTAATTGAGATAGTTTCTCAATGGTTAAGTCTTCTTTTAGATTTGTCCTAATATAATCTTCTATGCTACTTACACGCTCTTTATCTTCATCTCGTATTTTTTTACGCGAGCCCAACGATCGATTGGATGTTAAGGACACCAAAAGTAATTCTGCTAACTTAGATTCTATATAAGATTGTCGAATAATACTCTCAAACGAACAGGTAAGCAAATCTTTAATAATATTTCTAAGTTGATTGTTAATCATCAAACCATCATCAAAAAAAGAGCAAGGCTGGTCTTTTTTTAAAGCTTTTTGGTATTTTTTCGAACTTTTTAAAATACCTGTTCCCATTTTACTCTCCAAAAAAGATTTAGTAAAGTAAACATTCAGTACTTGGCTTTTATCGCTAGAATATTTATATACATAAGTGGATTTCGGAATGTAAAATAGGGTATATAAATTTTTACCTAAAGTAAGCGCTGTGGATGCATCTTCATGTAAAGCAACATGTAATTCTCCTTCTAATACATATTGAAGTAAAAATACGGGTTGATTTTGAACTACTTGTACAGTATGACTTTCAATATCTGTGGAAGTATAATCTTGAAAAAGTACAAACGTCTTATCTACGTGAATTTCTTTGACAGTGCCAGTGACACCACCTGTAAACTCTGAATGTTCACCTTCTGACAAAAAAGAAATTTTAAAATCTTTATTAAAGCTCTTCACCAATTCTTCACCAATACATGTTGAGCTTTTGAACCGAAATTCCATTTCATCTTTTTACGTTATAATAAGTTCTTTTTACGTTATTAAGAATTAATCTAAACAACATACATTTGCAAATATAAAATTATTTTTATTAAGTCTAAATAAGTGAATTTAAAATTACTCCTTTTCGCCTTTACAAGTACACTATTTGTATACTCACAAGGTAATCGCAATCGTGTCTCAGGTCAAATTTTTGATAGTTTAGGTCAACCCCTATTTGGAGCAACGGTTGTTCTTGATAAGAATACTAAAGCAACGGTCACGAGTGATGATGGTTTTTATGTATTTAACAATTTATCACAAGGCACTCATGTATTGAAAGCTTCTTTTATGGGATTTTTTTCTAAATCAATAGAAATACGTTTTGAGGCAAATGAAATAAATCAAGAGGTTACACAGAATTTTTTTTTAAAAGAGAATGTTGAAGCACTGCAAGAAGTAAATATTCAAAGTAAAACAGAAAAACGCAGAATAGAAGAAAAAGGATTTTCTGTTAGTGTTTTAGAAACTAAGGAAGCGAGTCAAAGAAATATTCAAACTAACGAATTATTAAAAACTAGTGTGGGTATAAATATTCGTCAAAATGGAGGGTTGGGTTCAGATGTACAATATAGTTTAAATGGTTTATCTGGGAATGCTGTACGCATATTCATTGACGGAATTCCCATTTCATTATACGGTTCTTCTTTCAACTTAAACAGCATCCCTCCTGCTATGATTAAAAGAATTGAGGTATATAAAGGTGTAGTTCCGGGATATTTGGCTGATGACGCTTTGGGCGGTGCCATTAATGTTATACTTCATAAAGGAACTAAAACCAACTTAAATACTTCTGTTTCCTATGGATCCTTCAATACATTTACAACTAATATGAATGGATTGTATCGTTTTAAAGAATCTGGATTCACTGTTAAAGCTTCTGGATTTTATAATTATTCTGATAATGATTACAAGGTTTCTGGTAGAAGCATTGTAGTAAACGGTTTAGGTGGTGTACAAACTCCTATAACCGCTAGAAGATTTAATGACGCCTATAAATCAATTGGTGCTGTGGCTCAAATTGGTTTTACTAATGTAAAATGGGCTGATCAGTTTTTTATTGGTATAACGGGTTCAGACGATTATAAAGAGATTCAACATGGTGTCTTTATGACTACGATCCCTTACAAAGGCAGGTTTATGGAGTCTGATGCACTACTTACAAGCCTTACATATCAAAAGAAGAATATCTTTTTAGACGGCTTAGATTTTAATGTACATGGTTTATATGGTAAGAGAAATCGTGTAGTAAATGATACCACCGCTATAGCCTACAGTTGGAATGGAGAACGCGCTATTGATTTTAGAGGAAATGAATTTGAATATGCTTGGGGTTCTCAACAAGAAGGCGGACCCACATTAACCAAAATAGAAAGAAATGTAGCCTCGGTTAGAACTGGTCTTTCATATGCAATCAATGAGCATCATAAAATTTTGATTAATCATTTTTATAGCCAAATTGATCGCGAAGATAGTGATGCTCTGCAGTCTGTTTTAGAAAACACTTTTGTCGGTACGAGAGACCTTCAAAAAAATATATTTTCTGCGACATACGAAGTGCAAGCATTTGCGGATAAACTAAAGGCAAATTTGTTTGGGAAATACTACCAACAAAAAACGGTAAATATTGATCCGTCTATTGTATCTGATGCAAATGGGAATAACCAAATAGTTGATGAAATTATCACCAGCAGCACTACTAATAATGGATATGGTTTTGCTTTATCCTACACATTTTTACCCAACATCACGATAATTACTTCGGCAGAAAAAGCCATTCGTCTGCCTGATGAAACTGAAGTATTTGGTAATGATGGAGATAACGTTGTTGCCAACCCTAGTATAAATCCTGAACAAAGTGATAATTACAATTTTGGGTTTAGATTTGGAAGGTTTGAAATAAAAAAACACGACTTCTCTATAGCTACCAATTTCTTTACCAGAAATATAAAAGATAGAATTGGTTTACCTATTGAAAATTCTTTAAACGTCAATGACGAAACTATACTATATGTAAATCAAGGAAGTGGTACCTCAAAAGGAATAGAAGCACAAGTAAACTACGTATATGATGCTAATTTTGGGTTCAATTTTAATGTTTCTCGTTTTGAATTAAAGGTAGTAAACAAGGGAATAGAGATAGATGCTCCTAACACTCCATTCTTTACAATGAATGCAGGTATGCGTTATTCGATTAAGAATTTTATCAAAAAACAAACGCATTTAAATCTTTTTTACAATGCATACTTTACAGAAGCGTTTTCCTTTTTGCCTCCTCAGGGAGAAAATACTTCGGGAGCTGAGTTTTTCGAAGTTCCGCAACAATTAGCACAAGATATAGGTGTTAGCTATACATTTCCTAAAAACAATTTTGTACTAAGCTTTGATGTTAAAAACATCTTTGATGCTACCCTATACGATAATTTATCTGTGCAAAAGCCAGGTAGAGCATATTACCTAAAACTGAATTTTTTTATAAATAAATTTTAAAAACAATCATATTATGAAAATTAAATTTTTCAACCTCAGAACGATATCCGTAGCTTTAAGTACACTAGTACTTACCGTTAGTTGTAGTGATGATGATTCGATTTCTATAGAAGAAGAAAAACAAGAAAATAATAGATGGATAACCGTTGCCGCCGCAAGTATGGGAGATAACCCAGGAGACGGGAACGGTGGAACTTTAATATATGCATTGAATAGTGAAGATGCTAAGGATCCTACAAAATCTATTGCTCCTTTTGATAATGGATTAATAGTACCCTCAAACAGAACAGCTAGATTGCAATCATCCGAAGATGGTAATACTATCTTTAATATTAGCTACGCAGGAGACACAGGGGGTAACTACACGAAGTATGAAGTTAAGGGTAGGAATGAATTTACACGCGTTGGTTCTGAAATAAACATTTCTCAATATGTAGGATCTGCACCAAGATGGGTGAAATTATTTGATGGAGATAAAACGGGTGCTGCTGTATATGTCTCTACAGAGAATATAATTGATGATAAGGGCACTGATGATGTCACTGATGATACGTATGTACGTACAAATGCAAAAATTGGAGTTGTTACATTAGATTTAGAAAATTCTTTAATCAAAGAATTTCAAGAGCACGATGTCGCTTTAAGTCCAGAGGAAGAAGCTGCTGGGTATTATATCTCAAGGATTGACATGCCTGTTTTAAATGAAGCTGGTGATAAATTGTATATAGGAGCACGTGTTAGCAAAGTAGATCCGTTAACTGCTGAGCGTGATACGGATTACGAGATTTTAGGTTCTAAAACTATTGTATTGGATTACCCTTCCTTATTAAACCCATCGGTAATTACATCTACCGTAGGTATTGGCAATACAAATGGATACAGAAGTATTAATGCTTTTCTATACAATGGTAGCGTATATCAAGCAAATCAAGCAGATCCTAATGGTTCTCATATCTTAAAGATTGATTCAAACAATGAATATGATAACTCATACATTTTCAATCTTGACGAGGCTTTAGGAGTACAAGATGCTTATATTCTTGCATGGAGACCGGCAGCTAATGGTAAAGCAGTAATTGCTTATCGTCATGCTGGATCTGCAGAAGGTGTTGCTGGTGCACAAGGATTTTTTGCTTTAGCTGACTTAAATGCTAAAACAGCACAAAAAATTGAAGCCATACCTTATGATCCTGATTTTTACCTATTTCAATACCAAGGTTTTGTTGTAGATGGAACAGAAATCTATCTTACACAAGCTCCTGTAGGTAAGAACGGAAATATTTACGTTGTAGAGACCGAAACTGGCGAGATAACCAAAGGTGCTGAGCTGGTTAATAAAGAAGGAAGCCACTTTATTGGAACTTTTTAAGTCCGTACCAAAATTTTAATTTATAAATTCCTTTCTATTCACAATCAGAAAGGAATTTAATCAATACTAAGTAATATGAAAAAATCCCTTGTTCTGCTGCTGATAATTCCAGTTTTTATCTTTGCGCAAAAACAACAAAATACCAACGAACTTCACAACAGGTCGTTTTGGAAAACAAAACCAGATGTCACAACTGTGAAACAAAAAATTGACGAAGGCAATGATCCAGTAACACTTAATGCAGCTGCTTTTGATGCTATTTGTTTTGCGATTAGATCAAAAGCTCCTGTAGCAACGGTCGAATATTTACTATCCATAGCGGGAAACGACATAAATAAACCTACGCATGATGGAAGAAGCTATTTGATGTGGGCAGGTGCTACTGGGGATATTGACATGATGAAATTATTGATTAAAAAAGGTGCCGATACAAAGATTGTGGGTAGCCATGGTTTTAATTGGTTTACGTTTACTGTAAATGCAGGTTATGATACATTCGAAATCTACGACTTAATGGTATCCAATAATGTAGATTTAAAACAAACTAACCGTGCTGGAGCCAATGGGCTTTTACTAATTGCACCGCATGCTAAAGATGATAAAATCATCAAATATTTTCAAGATAAAGGCTTAGACATCAGCGCTACGGACAAATTTGGAAATAACATACTTTTTTATGCTGCCAAAGGAGGAAACACCACACTTATTAAAACCTATATTGCTCAAGGTATTGATTACAAAAAAGAAAATACACTTGGAGAGAACTTGGTACTATTTGCAAGTCAAGGACGTAGAGGTTACAGCAATCCTATAGGAGTTTTTAAATTCCTTGACAGCTTGGGCATTGATATGACTAAGACCAATCACCAAGGAGAGAATGCATTACATAATATTGCATCTAATACTAAGGATGCTAATATTATAGATTTTTTTATTGATAAAGGGGTAAATGTATATCAAAAGGATAAAGAAGGTAATACCGCTTTTCTAAATGCAGCTAGAGGAAACAATCTTTTGGTTTTAAAAAAATTAACCCCAATCATCAAGGATATCAATCATCAAAATGCAAAAGGATATGCTGCCATTACCTTTGCAACGCAACGCATGAATGTGGAAACGTTTCAATTTCTAAAAGAAAAGGGAGCAAATTTAAATAGTACAGATACCGAGGGTAATAATTTATACTATCATTTATTTAATGCGTATAACAAAAGAAACAGTAAACATTTTGAAACGTTTGCCAAGGCTTTAACTGATGCTGGAGTTTCACTTAAAAATGCTTCTAAGAAAGAGCATCCGTTACATATCGCTATTGCCAAAAGAGAAAACAAATTGATTAAGAAAGCGATAGCGTTAGGCGCAGATGTAAATCAACAAAATAGTGATGGTTTAACTCCTCTACACTTAGCAGCTATGAAAGCAAATGATATCATGGTTTTAAAACTTCTTATTAGCAAAGGTGCAGATACTAAAGCACTTACTGATTTTGAGGAAAGTGCCTATGATTTAGCTTTAGAAAACGAACTACTCAAGAATAAGGATATTACTTTTTTAAAATAATTTAAAATAATACAGTAACATGAAATTTTATAAATATATTTTTTTCGTAGTTTGCTTATCATGCATGGCATTCACTACCCTAGAAAACACAGCACCAAAACCAAAATACAAATGTATGGTTCAGTTAAAAAACTATGAAGGTGAAGGTGCTTATGTTGTGGTTTCAGTGATAGATAAGAATAATAAATACATAAAAACATTACAGATTTTAGGTGATGATAAAAAATGGTATCCAGATCTTCCTACATGGTGGTCCTTTTTTGAAACGGTTAAGGATACCAACGTAGATGCTACTACAGGTGCAACCATTGCAGGTGGAGAACGTTCTATATTTTCCTTTGAACTAAACGAAGATGATTTACAAGCTGGTAATAAATTAAGATTTGAAACCGCTGTAGAGCATCAGGAATACTATGAGAAGGATTTAGAAGTTTTGTTAGAAAACAATAACTTAAAAAATAAATTCGAAGGAACCGGATATATTCGTTACGTTAGAATACTACCAAATTAATTATAAATATGCTTAACAAGTTATGGAGATACAGTCATTTAGGCTTGACTGTATCTTCTTTTCTATTTTTACTATTAGCAACTATAACGGGTTCTTTTCTGGCATTTGAACCCATTTATGACAAACTACAACCTTATCACATTAACGAAGGTGAAGATGTAACTTTATCAGAATTAATAACAAATCTACATAATCAATATGATGAGATTTTAACTATTCAAGTTGATAAAAATTACTTTATAAAAGCTAGTGTATTCAGTATGGATGAAGCTGGTGGCGGAGAATTCTACATCAACCCATTTAATGGAAATAAAATTGCCGACATACCCCCAAAAAAGCCATTTTTTGAGTTCTTAACCAATTTTCATCGCTCGTTATTTTTAAAAACTCCAGGAAGAGTTTTTGTGGGTATTACTTGTTTTTTTTTGTTTTTAATAGCTATTACAGGTTTAGGTTTAGCCATAAAAAGACAAGGAGGCTTACTAAAATTTTACTCAAAAATTATTAATGATAAGTCTATACAATATAATCATGTCGCACTAGGGAGATTCCTGCTGATTCCTATTATTGTTATCGCCTTGTCAGGTACGTATTTATCAATGGATAGATTTTCATTGCTACCCACGGTAAAAGAAATTGCTCATCAACATACGCTGGCTACTAAGGATGCCCTCCCCTTTTTCGAATTTCCTATTTTTAAAAATACCTCCTTAAAAGATATTCAAAAATTAGAATTCCCTTTCTCTACAGATGAAGAAGATTTTTTTGTGCTAAACCTACACGACAAAGAAATAAAAATCCATCAAAAAACTGGTGAAGTCGTAGAAACAATCAATTATCCCATAACAAAAATGATCGCAATATTAAGTTTTGATCTCCATACAGGTGTAGGAAGTATCTTTTGGTCCGTAGTGTTATTTATAAGTTCGCTTTCTATACTATATTTTCTATACTCTGGGAGTATCATTACTTTTCAGAGATTACGATCTTCGATTAGTAATACGTTTAAATTCAATCAAGCTACTATTATAATCCTTGTAGGATCAGAAAATGGAAATACAAAACGTCTAGGAAAAATTTTGCAACAATCACTGGTAAAGGCTGGTAAAAAAGTTTTTTTAGATACCTTAAATAATTATCGACAATATGAGAATATCGATCAACTACTAATTATAACTTCTACTTATGGACAAGGAGAACCCCCCAGTAATGCCGGTTTATTTTTAAATAAACTACAAAGCATTAAAATTATTAAACCTTTTAGTTGCCATGTCATTGGATTAGGGTCCTATTCATATCCGCTATTTTGCGAATTCGCCAAAAAGATTTATAGCAAAGCTTTATTGCATAATGATATTAATGTTCCTTCATCAAATCCTCTATTAATTCACAACCAAAACTATCAACAGTTTAGAAAATGGGCTTTAGATTGGGCTTCTTCTTTAAAAATCAACTTAGAGCTCCCCATGGAGTTAGCCACTAAAAAAGAAAAAGAAACTAGTTTCAAGGTTATTGCAAAACAGAATGTCATCGACCCCTATGATGAGACGTTTAGACTAACCTTAACGACCAAAAAGCTTAAAAAAGTTATTCCTGGGGATTTGATAGGATTTACACCATTTGATGAAACGCAAGAACGTTTATATTCAGTTGGTAAATGCAGCAATGGGGATTTGTTATTAAGTGTAAAAAGACACCCTAGCGGCGTATGTTCTAATTTTCTAAATGAATTAAAAATAGATCAAGAAGTAAAGGGGAAAATTAAGAAGAATGAAGATTTTTATCTCCCAACAAAGAGCCCACAAATAGTATTGATCGCTAACGGAACTGGAATTGCACCTTTTCTAGGTATGATTCATCAAAAATCACAAACTCCTATACGTTTATATTGGGGAACAAGAACCAAAAAATCTGAAGAATTATACAAGCATCAAATCGATAAATCTTTACAAAAGAATAGATTGTATCAGTATCACGTAGCCTATTCTAAAGAAGACAGCCCTTATAACTATGTTCAGGATTTAATTTTGAGAGATGAAAAAACAATGGCTACACTACTATCAAGTGGAGGCACTATAATGATTTGCGGATCTATTATCATGCGTGATTCGATTTACACACTTTTAGAAAAAATTTGTAAAAAATACTCACTTCAATCTCTAGAGTTCTATTTAGGTAAAAAGCAAATTGTAACTGATTGTTATTAAACTGTACTTTATTAATATAATGCACATTACGCAACAGCCTCTACAAAATAGTGAATATCTAGTGTTTTGTAGAACGGGTATCATCTTGTAAAAAGTAAGCGAAGTTAATTTTGACATAACTCGAGTTTATTGAATTCGCATGACGGCCTCGGTACATTTAAACCATGGACTTATATAAGTTATAAACCAGTAAATTTAAAAAAAATACAAGCACTTGCTAGTTGTATTAACCCAAAAACTTACCTAACGAAGCGGGTTGCTGTAGTAACCATCCGGTAAGGCTGTATCGTGGTTTGTTGGATGCCACCACACGATGCGGGACATCAGCACTCTTAAACATAACACACCTTGCTTCAATAGGTTCGACAAGCAACGATGTGCCGTCTTTTAGAAAAATTTCCAACTCACCCCCATCTCCTTTTTGCCAGCCTTTATTTAAGTACATGACCATACTAATCGTTCGATTGCTTCGGGTATTAAATTGATCTATGTGTTTTTCATAATAGCCACCTTTAGGATAATGTGCTAAATGAAACTCATATCCAGATAAACCGAGAAAACAATACCTGTTATAAATATGCATAGTTTCATCAACCAAATTCCAAAATTCATTTACCTCAGTGTCTCTTTTTCGGTCAAGCCAATACGTATAGTCACCGCGTATATCCTGCCGAATCACATGCTCTCCCATTGCTCCTATTCCAGCCTTGTTAAACGCTTCAAGGTGAGATAGAAAAAATGATCGAATGGTATTAAACCTATGTGGATCCAAAAAATTATCTACTATTACATAATCATTATGAGAAAGCTCATCCATCCAGGAGAGCCAATCCTCTAGCTTGTGGTAATTGTTCAATACATCAAAAAAGTCCGTAAATATACAGTATTATCAAATAGAAAAATCAAAAAATGCACCTATCGCGATATCTATCCTATGTGAAGCACTCTCCTAAGTTCTCAACTATGTTATTTCTATCTTAGTTACCTCATAGTAGTGATTTTACCCAATTGAAATACCTGACATTCCGCTTTACTATAGTTCATATATCAACAAATAAGTAACCCACACAGTCAAAATCTCCCAACGTCTCAGCATACTATCCTAACACTAAAATTATTGATTCAAAATAATTATGTAATTTATAGAGTACTGTACATCATCTGGTTTCTCTATAGATGTTGTCACCAAAAAAGTTGAATAAATAAACTGTACCTTTAGCAGACATCGAATATATAACACCAATAAAGCTCTTTAATAAATGAAACAAAGTCTATCCTATTATATTACGTTGTTGGTGATCAAGTTAAAAGGAATAAAGAATAGTTTTAGCAAAGATCCTATAAATGTAAAAAAGATCAGAAAAGATGATGTTTATTCCCAAAAAAGCAAGTTTTTTAGAGAGAATACACTCTCCGTTTTTAAAGTTTCGGACACTTTAATTACCGAGGTTGGATTAAATAAAAATTCTCCAAACTTAATTATATTCATTCACGGAGGCGCCTTTATCTCCGGTCCGGCAAAACATCATTGGGATACAGTAAAAGCAATTGCCAAACAAACCAATCACAAGATTTGGCTATGCCAGTATCCAAAAGCACCAGAAAACAAGATCACAAAAATATCAGCCAATATAGATCATGTGTATACCCAAGCTATAGAAAACTACGCGCCCGATAAAATTTCGCTAATTGGAGATTCAGTCGGCGGAACCTTAGTGACGACTTTAATTCAGCGCCTAAATAGTAAAAATACAACATTGCCCGGCAAAATAATTCTTATTTCGCCTGTCATGGATGCAACTATATTCAACTCAGAGATAGAGAGCATAGACCCGATCGATCCAATGTTGTCTAAAAAAGGCGTGCTGAGTGCAAAAAAAATGTGTGCTGGCACAATGGATTTAAAGAATGTGATGATGTCACCTCTTTATGGTTGTTTTAATAACTTTCCGAGAACTGTATTATTTCTGGCACAGAATGACATTACCTATCCCGATCAAAAAATAGCAGCGCAAAAATTAATCGAAGCAATACGAAGGTGGAGATAATTTTAGGATCAAATATGCCTCACATCTGGCCATTACTTCCTATAATGAAAGAAGCAAAAAGATCGTTACAGCAACTGATAAGGATTCTCAAAAATAATGCTTCATAGCAAAATACATCTTTAATAGTCTGAATCGTAGGCCTCTCTAAAAAAACAACATGATTATCGGTAATAAATAACATACTTTCCTCTTTTGAAAAAAATGAATGCTAGCCTCTATTGAAAAAATTCAATTTAAATGTTTAATTTTAAAAGAAAACAGTAACGATGATTGTTCTCTTCTAATCCAAAAATATACAATGAGAATTCTAGACGGCAAAGGATTAAACGATTGTGTTTGTGGACAATCAAAACGGATGCCGAATTGTGATGGCTCTCATAAACAAATAGCAAAAGCATTGTAAATTTGCTACATAACAAAACAGTTCAACAGTAACGCACTGTACCTAACACCAAGAAACATTGATATTTGAAAATCACATTTTAGAAAAACCATTAGCAGCATATATTGAATCTATATTCTACTATAAAGGGTATAAACCTGATCATTCCGTCGAACGGGTTGTGCCCACGGGACACGTTTTTATCATATTTGAATTGAATGGCTTTGAATATCATACCTTTGACAGCGACACGCTACAACCCAATGGTAGTTATAAAAACGTTTGGGTTTCCGGGATGCACAAAGAGTACTTATCGATTTCTGCACATCAAAATTCTGAGATGTTGGTGATTCAGTTTAAAACAGATGGCGCCTATCCATTTTTACAATTGCCAATACATAAATTAAACAACAAAGTTATAGCGGCTCAAGAGCTATTTGGAGCAGAAATCTTAGTACTAAGAGAACAGATTTTGAAAGCAGAGAACGCCACAGAAAAATTCAACTGGGTTGAAGCCTGGTTAACCCAAAAAATTGCCGTGAATAAAATACCTGATGGCACTGTGGTAAATGTTCTTAAACAACTTAAAACTAAACCCCTTACTGATAGTAGGGAGATTATTGCTTCCTATCCTAATACTCAAAAGCATCTTATTCATCAATTCAAAAAGTATTTCGGCTTAACACCAAAAGTGTTTCACAGAATTTTTAGATTTAACGAACTACTTAAAAAACTACAAAACAAGCAACCGCTCATATGGGCTCAAATTGCCTACGAATTTGGGTATTCTGATCAATCACATTTTATAAAAGAATTTAAAGAGTTTTCAGGATTTAATCCACAAGAGTTCATCAAATCAGGATTTCATGAGGAAGAAGAAACAAATTTCTTTCCTTTAGATAGAAAAGGTTAATTTTTTACTATTGCATCCTTCAGGATTTTTATAATTTGTGAGCTGTAAACTAAAAATCATGAAAAAACTGTTACTTCAACTAATTCTCGCTTGCCTACCTTTGGTAAATATCGCACAATCCTCAAACCAAGTTATTGACGACCGAATCATAACGGTTGTGGATTCTTCGGACACCAATAATATGGTGTTAAAACAGTCTTTTGAAGTCAATGTACCTCTCGATTCTGTTTGGAATGCCTACACTACGAAAAAAGGCTGGGAAAATTGGGCTACAGCCATCGCTGATGTTGACTTTAAAATAAACGGAATTGTAAAAACCAACTATAACGAAAATGGCAAAATTGGAGATGAATCTACGATTACCCTCCACATCATAAACTACGTTCCAAAAAAAATGCTCACACTACAAGCGGAACTCACCAAAAATTTCCCCGAGTTTATGAAAGAAGATGAAAAAGATTTATTTAACATGATACTCTTTGAAGAAAAAGGCCCTACTAAAACTAAAGTTATTTCATATGGTATCGGTTATAAACTTAACGAGAAATATAAGTCTTTGATGAAATTTTTTATACAAGGCAATGCGCAATCCTACCTCAATCTTATATCCTATTTAGAAACCGGAAAACCTTCTGTTAACTATTAGAAGCTATCGAGAATAATTAGTATGCATAACGATTCGATAAACGAGTAAGAGTAAGAAAAACGCATAAAGACTGTACTTTATTTATGCACAGCTTTAGATTTTTTTTTAGGATTCACCAAGTAAAGCCAAAGTTTCCTCACTCCATCCAACACCAGCAGTTCACTGAAAATGAAGGTCCTTAAAATTGTGTATTTTGTACATTGTTAAAAAAAATTGCAACATTCTTGATCAGCAACAATGCTTCAACAATATTGATAGAAACTAACTAACAATTCGCCTGATAATAAAAATTGGATTTCACTCCGCCAAGTCTCCTGACCTCCCGACATAGTATTTATACATTTAAAGCTACAGATTCCAAATAAGTCTCTGGTTTAATCATGATTCAAACCATATTTTCACTCTGCTAAGTAAGCTCGTATTGTTGTAAGTACTCAAAAAGCAAGTCAACCCTTATACAGAAACTATTATTTTATACATACTAAATAAGATTTTAACAGGTTTATCTGATAATTTGGTATTGCTTGTATAAAAAAGAATATATTTAACAAAATTTAACTTTCCATCAATGAAAAAATTTATCACCTACATTGCGATTTTTTGTTTATTAAGTTGCTCGAGCGATGATCAAGACAAGCAAAACTCTATAAGTATTCAGCTTAATTTCGATCAAATAAGTGAATATGCAAACGATTATACTTTTTCTGATTTTAAAATAAAAATATATTCTACGAAAGAAGATTATTTTAATGAAACGAACCCTGTCTTTTCTGGTGATTTTGATACCACCGGCGCTATATCAATATCAGAAAATATAGCAGCCAAAAGTTATTATGTGGATATCTATTCCACCGATAAAGTGTTGAGTAATTGGGAGCCCAGTGATCTGGATGTAGACAGTTCGAATATCATTGTCTTTTATCCCAGTAATGGTGGTACCGATTTTTTTCAAACAGTATACATAACAGATACTATAAAAGTTATGGGTACTTGGAGCTTTTCTACGTACGACTATACGAATTCTGATAACCCGGAAAAAACTATTAAAACGAGCTTGTCAATAAACAAAGATTTTACGGTGCAATCCCATGAAAGTTACAATGATATTGATTTGGTGTTAAATTTCGAATTAGAATCTTACACATCTCTTAATATTACCAATATTGAACCTGATGATCAAAGCTATCCGGCCTTATATACTAATAGAAATGCGCTATCGCTGCAAGTCGATGAACTGGGTTTCTTATATTTTTACAACTATGCCGGTGAAAATACTATATATTCAAAAAATTAATAACTTGTACACAAAGATTCACTACTTTACTATATAGTATTGTGGTATAAAAGTTATACACTAAGAAATAAGTAGTTTACCTATAAATATGATTAAATCTTCAATACACTTACCAGCCTTGGGATGCATAAGTGTTCAAGTATGAAAAAATATAGTTGCTATCCTATCTAGATGCTATTACTAAAACTAACTAAAAAAACAACTGACTGATGGAAAAAACCTGGATCCTAGTACTATCGCTTTTTTTAATCATCACTTTTTTTTTCTGGAAATTTACCCACGGATATTTCAAAAAAGAATATGGCAAAAGGCTCTGGAATCAGTGGACTACCCGACTTTTTTATTGGCAAGGTGTGATATATACCAGTACCGGAATCACAATTTTACTATTCTTTATTCTTAAATGGTTGAACGTTGTGACTTTCTAGCTCTTTTTAGAAATAAAAGTAATGATGTGCATCTACTGGCTGTTCTATAAAATATCAACTCAACGTTATATTTCCATTGTACAAGGTCTGCTCACTTGACGCCATAGTATCTGTATATTCTCCAAAATTCAAAGAAATTATGTAGTTTAGTAGTCATCAACTGTATAATTTTAAAACCCTCGATTTCCATTGCAAAATTTAAAGAGTATATATGGGACATAAAGAAAACATTTACTTTGTTTAGCCCCGATGTAAAATTAGATCTTCAGTAATTATACTTCACTACGAACTACAATTGAAAAACACCATCATCTATACAGTTATTTCAAATCCATAAACAATCCCATTTATGAAAAAACATTTCCTTTTCGTATCATTAGTAATACTTGCTTTTGCTTGCAAAGAAGAATCAAAACCAAGCGCTTTTGTATGGACATCATACGATGAATCAAAAGAATTGACTGAAAATGCGGACCATGAATCTGTGAGAATGCAATTTAAACGAATACAGTCAGAATTACTCGACAAAAACAAACTGCTCAAAACCATTTCAAATCAGCTTGATACATTTGCTGAAGAAGACTACCAACAATTGAAACCGCTAATTTTTGAACAGGATATTGTTACCATACAGTCACACATTAAGTCCGGAAAACTTACATATGAATTGTTGACTAAATGGTATCTGTATAGAATTGCTAAGCATGAGAGCGATAAAAATAAAATGCTGAACGCTGTCGTAGCTATTAATCCAAATGCGGTTAGCGAAGCACGCGAAAAAGATAGTTACAAAGCTGCCAATAATCACCCCATTTACGGAATGCCAATTTTATTGAAGGACAATATTAATACAGACCATATGCCCACCACGGCGGGAACGCATTTACTAAAAAACAATCGTCCAGCTGATGCATTTATTGTTGAAAAAATTAAAGAAAATGGCGGAATTATTTTAGGTAAAACAAACCTAAGCGAATGGGCGAATTTTCTATTTTTAGGTGGGCCTAACGGGTACAGTGCCGTAGGAGGCCAAACCTTGAATGCTTATGGTCGCCGAGTTTTTGATACGGGTGGTTCCAGTTCGGGTAGCGGAGCTGCGATGGCAGCCAATTATGCGGTTGCTGCTGTTGGTACCGAAACGTCAGGCTCCATCTTGTCACCGTCAAGCAGCAGTTCGCTTGTAGGGCTCAAACCCACTGTAGGGTTGTTGAGTCGTAGCGGAATTATACCTCTATCCAGCACCTTGGATACCCCGGGCCCAATGACCAGAAACGTCATTGACAACGCTATTTTACTCTCAGCTATGAGTGGTGAAGACCCTAAAGATGCGGTAACTAAAAATAACCCCAAGAACAGATCCTATTTAGACAATCTTAAGTCGGGAACATTAAAAGGATTACGCTTTGGTGTTATTACTACCTTACTTAACGATACTGTTTATCAACAAGCAATATCAAAACTGGAAGCACAGGGTGCTATTGCTGTCGAATTTGAACCGATTGAAGTCAATTTTGATGGGTTTGGAGATTTACTAAGTGCCGATATGCGTAGAGATCTACCGGCGTATTTGAATACCTATGCCTCTGATAGTATAAGTGTGCGATCTATGAAAGAAATTGTTGCATACAATAAAACGGATTCTGTAAATAGAATTCCGTACGGTCAAGCCCGCTTTTTGCGCGCGACTACGGTAGATCTTACTGATGAAGAACTAGATCAGTTACGCACACGATTACACGAAGAAGGTAAACGTTTTTTTGACACGCCCATGAATGAGCATTCCCTGGATGCCATTTTATCAATTGATAACCAAAATGCGGGATATGCCGCTGCGGCCAAATATCCTTGCCTTACCGTTCCTATGGGATATAGAGAAACCGGTAAACCAACAGGCCTTACTTTTATCGGAAAACGATATGAAGAAGATCAACTTTTAAAAATGGGCTATGCTTTTGAGCAAGCTACTAAAATGAGAAAGGTCGCAAAAACGTATGAATAGAACATGTTGTCGAGTATTGAGAAGTGTTATCAAGAAATACTAATCTTTTTGATCCCTATCAATTAGACAATGAAATTTAAAAAGATTATAACATCCTCTATGCAAAATAAACTTGTTCTTTTAATTATACTAAGTACAACCTTACTTTCTGCTCAAGATAAACCATCGGTTTTTAAAAAAAATCCTTTTAAGCAGGTAACCTTACATTTTAGAAATGGCGATACTCTCAAGGGTATCGCCAAATTGAATAATTTTAATAAGATAATATTTAAAGAGAACGTAGACGATAAAAAACAGATTTACGATCATAAGAAGATTCGAGGTGTAACTATTTATATGGATACGGTTATAAGAAACTTTGAATACAAAATTATAAGAGAAAAAACTATTCGAGGAAAGGCTGACATCCGCTACAATTTATTAGAACCAGTAATGCAAGGAAAAGTTTCAATTTATATTAACGACTATGAAGCTAAAAAAGGAAATCTTCTAGGGAAAAATATAGGGTATACTAATTACGATACGGTTCATAGTTTTTACATAGGCAAAGGAACATCCGATGTTGTTGCTCCTTTAGGCAAAGTTGTCAGCGCATCACATTGGTTGAATTTTGGTCAGGGTACTACCGTTAGAAGTTCAAATGCTTTTCTTAAATCATTTAATTTAAAATTTTTTTACTCAAATTCGGTTTACACAATAAGTGATCTGGATATTAACCCAAATTCAAAATATTTTAAGAAAATTGCCAAACAGTACTTTAAAGATTGTCCAGAGCTTATTTTTAAAATAGAATCCGGCTTTTTTGATAAAAATGGGTTAGTATCTGTCTTGAATTATTATAACAAATCTTGTGAAAATTAAAGTGGCCTAATTATCATATTACTAACTAATTAAAAGCCTCATAACTTGTCGACTACTATTCTGTCATAGATCCAAAAACCCAAAAGTCTTATAAATAAAAACCCAACCCATTTCTCTGAATGGCTTGGGCTTTATAATATCTTATAAATATGTGTTTTTTCTAATTTAAATAGTCTAAAACGTTAGTCTCTATCCGTTTTTCAATCGCATTCACATCTGCTTTCTCAAAAATTTCTCCGGTGATTTTTTCATACAATTCAATATACCGATCTGATACAGATTTAATATACTCCGCTGTCATTTCAGGAATCTGCTGACCTTCTTTTCCTTGAAAATCATTTGCGATTAACCATTGCCTTACAAATTCTTTGGATAACTGCTTCTGTGCTTCTCCTCTTTCCTGTCGCTCCTTGTAACCATCTGCATAAAAGTAGCGAGAAGAATCCGGTGTATGGATTTCGTCTATCAAAACAATCTCATCATCCTTTGTTTTTCCAAACTCATATTTTGTGTCTACCAGAATAAGTCCTCTTTCTTTTGCAATAGCAGTACCTCGCTCAAACAGCTTACGTGTATAGTCTTCCAATATTAGATAATCAGCTTCACTTACAATCCCCTTTGCTAAAATAGCTTCTCGCGAAATATCCTCATCATGCGCTCCATTGTCAGCTTTCGTAGAGGGAGTTATTATCGGGGAAGGAAAACGATCGTTTTCTTTCATCCCTTCGGGCATGGCCACACCACAAAGTTCACGCTTACCGGCTGTATATTCGCGCGCAGCATGACCTGAAAGATAGCCACGTATAACCATCTCTACTTTAAACGGGGTGCATGCTTTCCCAACGGCAACATTAGGATCCGGAGAGGCAAGCAACCAGTTAGGGACGATGTCTTCGGTGGCTTTCATCATCTTAGTCGCAATCTGATTTAAAATCTGACCCTTAAACGGAATCCCTTTTGGCATCACTACATCAAAGGCTGACAAGCGATCAGTGGCAATCATAACCAAGAGATCATTGTTCAAAGTGTATACTTCTCTAACCTTTCCTTTATACACGGATTGCTGTCCGGGAAACGTATAGTTTGTATCTGTAATTGTGTTCATGAATAGTAAAAATCTATGGTGTTGTGTTGTTGTTTAGTAAGCTGTTTATTCGTTGCGGTGTTCAATTTCTTTATACGCGGCAATTACCTTTTTCACCAATCGGTGGCGTATCACATCTTTATCGTCCAAATGGATGATACCAATACCTTCTACATTTTTAAGCACCAGTAACGCTTCTTTAAGTCCCGAAATGACACGACGTGGCAAATCAATCTGTCCCGGATCCCCCGTGATAATAAATTTTGCATTTTTACCCATTCGCGTTAGAAACATTTTCATTTGAGCATGTGTGGTATTCTGCGCTTCATCTAAGATCACATATGCATTATCAAGTGTACGACCACGCATAAAAGCCATCGGTGCTATTTGAATCACTCCTTTCTCAATAAAACTCTCTAACTTCTCGTGCGGAATCATATCCCGTAGCGCATCATACAAAGGCTGCATATACGGATCTAATTTTTCCTTAAGATCTCCCGGCAAAAAACCAAGGTTCTCACCTGCTTCTACAGCAGGTCGAGTTAAGATAATACGCTTTACCTGCTTTTCTTTTAATGCTTTTACAGCCAATGCGACACCGGTATAGGTTTTCCCGGTTCCTGCAGGACCAATGGCAAATACCATGTCGTTCTTAAAAGTTGATTCAACCAACTTGCGTTGATTAGCAGTCTGTGGTTTTATTAATTTTCCTCCGGTACCATGAACTAAAATCTCACCGCTGATGTCAGAAGTTTCATAATCCGCTTTGCTCTGACTGGTTAAAACCCGTTCGATTACATTTTCATCAATCTTGTTGTACTTAGCAAAATGCTCAGTTAGCATGGTAAAACGTGCGTCAAATTCTTCCAGTAAATCTTCATCGCCGTAAACTTTGATCTTACTCCCGCGTGCTACAATTTTTAGCTTCGGATAATATTTTTTGAGAAGTTGTATGTTACTATTCTGATCTCCGAAAAGCTCTCTCGGATTTATCTCTGTCAGTTCTATAATAAGTTCATTCAAAAGCTATAGAAATTTTAGTATGAATTGTTTGTTGGATTAACTAAGTTTGCTGAAGTTATTTGATGTTTTCTAAACCGAAAAATGTACAGTAAACCTGTTGTTTATAACGATTTTGAAAGCATTGCATAACTTCATAACAAATTTACATTTTTTTGAGCGCTTATAACTAAAAGATATTAACAATTCTCGCACATGCCGATCATAACTTTAACTACAGATTTTGGACTCAAAGATCACTTTGTCTCTGCGGTTAAAGGGGCTATCCATTCAGAATTGGATCAAATCACTATTGTTGACATATCACATGACATTTCGCCGTTCCATATAACCGAAGCGGCATACATTCTTAAAAACGCTTACAAATCCTTTCCCAAAGGAACCATTCATATCATCGGTATTGATAGTGAATTGAGTCCGGAAAATAAACATATTGCGGTATTACTAGACGATCACTATTTTATTTGCGCTAATAACGGCTTAATTAGTTTAATTGCATCAGAATATCGACCTGAAAAGACTGTAGAAATTAATATTCATGATGCCATTGGTACTAATTTTCCGGTTCTTGACGTTTTTGTTACCGTAGCCTGTCATATTGCTCGCGGTGGTACGCTTGAGGTAATTGGTAAAACCATTACGGATTTAAAAATGATCAAAGGGATCACACCCATTGTCAATGTGGGGGATAAGCAAATTGTCGCGAGTATTTTATATATTGATAATTATGGCAACCTGATTACGAATGTAACTCGCAAGTTTTTTGAAGATGTCGGCAAAGGACGTAACTTTAAAATAATGGCACGTACAGCTGTATTTGAACATATTTACGAGCAATATAGTGATGCGATAAATTTTGATATCGAAAAGAGCAAACGTGAAGAAGATGGTAAAAAGTTAGCGATATTTAATTCATCGGGCTATCTTGAGTTAGCGATATACAAGAGTAATCCAAGAACCGTGGGAGGCGCTTCAAGCCTGTTTGGCCTGCATTATCAGGATACGGTAAGTATCATTTTTGAAGAAGAGGACGTTTAAATAAAAGAAAGAAAATATGATTATCCGAATTGTAAAAATGGGATTCAAAACCGAAGGTATTGAAGAGTTTTTGGCAATGTTTGACACTAAAAAGGGCAAAATAAACGGTTTTGAGGGATGTACTCACCTTAAATTATTACGGGATATTCACAATACAGATCAATTTTTTACCTATAGTCATTGGGAATCAGAGGCTCATCTTAATGCGTATCGTGACTCCAAATTATTTAAGGATATTTGGGCAAACACCAAAAAACATTTTAATCAAAAACCTGAAGCCTGGAGTGTACAGGAATATTAATATACTTGCTCCATAACATTACAACGTTTCAAATCGTATGATCGCAATACTACAAAAAGAGTTTAATTCATTTTTCACCTCCACCATCGGTTATCTGATTATTGCAGTGTTCTTGACTATATCCGGACTTTTTCTCTGGGTATTTAAAGGACCCTACAATGTTTTTGATAGTGGTTTTGCAGATTTGACTCCTTATTTTGAATTGGCACCCTGGGTACTATTGGTGTTGGTTCCTGCAATCACCATGCGTAGCTTTGCTGAAGAAAAAAAACAAGGTACGTTTGAATTGTTACTGACCAAACCACTGACATTATTACAGATTGTGCTTGGTAAAGTACTGGGTAATTTCTTGTTAATCTTAGTCGCTCTACTCCCTACCCTATTGTATCTGTTTACGATTTTTCAATTAAAGAACAGCACAGACATTATAGATATCGGCAGTTTTACAGGATCTTTTATAGGATTGCTATTATTGAGTGCTCTCTATACCGGTATTGGTGTTTTCTGTTCCGCACTTACAGATAATCAAATTACTGCTTTTATATCCACTTTGTTAGGGTGTTTTATCATGTTTTTTGGTTTTGATGCTTTAGCCTCTTTGATAAAAACAGATGACTTTACGTCTATCTTTAATCTTATCGGGATTCAATTGCATTATGATCGTATTAGCAGAGGGGTATTAGACACGAGAGATATTCTCTATTTTTTAAGCGTGATTGTTGCTTTTGTGTGGGCGACCATAGTAACCATTTCTAAAAGAGGTCCCGGTAAAAAAATCAAATTGATTGCAGGAATTGCCATTGGACTCGTAGTAATAAATACCATAACCACTTCTTTCTACCAACGTTTTGATTTGACATATGATCAGCGTTTTACCTTATCGGAAGCAACTACTAATTTGTTGGAAGATACTGCGGGAATTGTAACTATTGATGTTCTTCTAAAAGGCGATTTTCCTTCGGAATTTAAGCGACTGCAAGCTGAGACTCAACAACTCCTCGAAGAATTTAGTGCACATACTAACAACTTACAGTATGCTTTCACCAATCCGTTGGAAGAAGTAGATTTTCAAGCTGAAACATTACAGCAATTACAGGAATTTGGATTAACTCCCATGGAAGTGAGCGTACAGGAAAATGGTAAAACTAATATTGAAACACTCGTACCTTGGGCTATATTGAGTTATCAAAATAAAAGTGTAAAAGTTCAGTTGATCAAAAACACGATCGGAGCCACCTCAGAAGAGCGTGTAAATGCATCAATACAACAATTAGAATATACCTTTGCCGATGCATTAACCAAACTATTACACCCTAAAAAACATAAAATTGCCGTGTTAAAAGGAAATGGGCAATTGCCCGACGTGCATGTTGCAGATTTTATTAAAACGCTTCAAGAATATTATTTTGTTGGCGCCTTTACCCTAGATTCTGTAAGCAGTAATCCTCAAAAAACGCTTACCGAATTAAAAGAATTTGATCTGATCATCAATGCCAAACCTACAGAGGCATTTACAGAAAAAGAAAAGTTGGTGATGGATCAATTTGTCATGAATGGTGGTAAATCTATATGGCTAACAGAGACGGTGTCAATGGAGCTGGATAGCCTTTTTAATCCATCAGGCAGTGCGCTGGCCATGATTCAGGATCTGCGTTTAGGCGATATGTTTTTCTCTTACGGAGCACGTATCAATCCGGTCTTAGTGAATGATTTGTATTCAGCTCCGATAGTACTCGCTGCAGGAGAGACGAATGAAACACAGTTTACTCCCTATCCCTGGTTTTTTAGCTCGTTGACCAAACCCACCTCAGAGCATCCTATTGTAAAAAATATAGAAGCTGTCAAATTTGAGTTTTCAAATCAAATTGACACACTGGCCAATGCGATCGATAAAACTATTTTACTTAGCAGTTCTGCTAAATCAAAATTAGAGGGAATTCCACAAGTAATCTCTTTAGATATAATTCGTCAAAAACCTAATCTGAATACCTATACGGAAGGGCCACAAAACCTTGCAGTATTGTTAGAAGGATCCTTTAAATCCACTTATAATAACCGCGTTAAACCATTTACCTTAGATTCAATCAAAGAGCAAAGTGAACCGACTGCTATGATTATCGTTGCCGATGGTGATGTTATTAAAAACAGTACACGCAAAAATCAACCCGTCCCGTTGGGATATGATCCCTACATGAATTTGCAATATGGGAATAAGGAATTTTTACTCAATGCTGTTAATTATCTATTGGATGATTCCGGTTTAATGACGGTGAGAGGTCGTAAAGTAAATGTGGCATTTCTTGATATCGAGAAGGTAGTAGCAGATAAAACTACCTATCAGCTGCTTAATCTTGGTTTACCTTTGTTGTTATTAGCTAGTTTCGGCTTCCTGTTCTCTTTTCTTCGTAAACGAAAATACCAACGATAAAGCTCTACTACCCATATCATTTTCCATGAAAATATAGTATATTGATACGCATTTCTTTATAAGTAATTTACATGGAAGATTTAGAATGAATTATAAGTATTAAGAAGCAATTTAAATACTACAAAGCATTGGGCGACAAAGCTATTGATCGGGTTTCAAACGCTGATCTGTTCGAGCGACCGGATTTTTTTTCTAATAGTATCGCTATAATAGTAACATCATTTAAGCGGCAATATGACATCTCGTTGGACTGATTTTTTAACCAGTGATGGTGAAAAACCTTGGAGAAATCGGGATATAGAGTTTGAGGATGTTTTGAAAACTAAAGAGGAAGTACTACATCATTGGAATACCGGCTGGCATTGTTTGTTTGAAGCCATCGATTCAATTACCCAAACAACAATTCACACCCCCATTTATATCAGAAATGTCGCACATACCATTCCCCAAGCCTTAAACCGACAACTCGCCCACTATGCCTATCATATCGGACAAATTGTATATCTGAGTAAACTCTCCCAAGGTAACGCATGGCAATCTCTTTCCATTCCAAAAAATGCGTCTACGTCGTATAACAAAACCAAATTTGCCAAACCTCGCCATACGGGTCATTATACAGATGATTTCCTCGGATATCAATTCGAATCAAAAATTAAATACTTTTTAATCAAAAAAGTAAATAACTCCCCAAGGTTTGTTAATAACTATGCTTTTATCCATACCAAAATCCTTACAGATTACAATTATATTTGCGTAAATCGTACATAACACGTCACACATGAAATTTATAGTATCGAGTTCATACTTATTAAAGCAACTTCAGGTATTAGGTGGAGTCATAAACAACAGCAATACGCTCCCAATTTTAGATAATTTTCTATTTGAATTAGATCAGAACAATTTAACGGTTTCCGCATCAGATTTAGAGACTACCATGTCTGCGAAATTGGATGTAGAATCTTCAGATACCGGTACAATTGCAGTACCCGCAAAGCTACTTTTGGAAACCTTAAAAACTTTTCCAGAACAACCCTTAACGTTCGTATCAGGAGAGAATAATACGATTGAGATCAGCTCTAATCACGGTAAATATGCTCTGGCCTTTGCTGATGGCGAAGAATTTCCCAAAGCAGTTGAATTAGAAGATCCTAGTTCGACAGAGATGTTGGGTGATGTACTGGCTACAGCGATTAGTAAAACAATTTTTGCTACCGGTAATGACGATTTAAGACCGGTTATGAGTGGCGTATTCTTTCAGTTTTCTACCGAAGGCTTAACTTTTGTTGCTACAGATGCGCACAAGTTGGTAAAATATACCCGAGAAGATATTAAAGCGTCGCAAGTAGCCGAATTTATCATGCCTAAAAAACCTCTGAATCTTTTAAAGGGAATTTTAGCAGGAAGTGACAGCAATGTAGTGATCGAATATAATGAATCAAATGCAAAATTCACGTTTGATGAAACACAGCTGATTTGTAGGCTCATTGATGGAAAATATCCGAATTATGAAGCCGTAATTCCTAAAGAAAATCCAAATAAATTAACCATTGCCAGAAATCAATTCCTGAATTCTGTACGCAGGGTTTCTATATTCTCTAATAAAACAACACATCAAATCCGTTTAAAGATTGCGGGTGCTGAACTTAATATTTCAGCAGAAGACATCGATTATTCAAATAAAGCCGAGGAGCGATTAACCTGTGATTATCAAGGAGATGATATGCAGATTGGTTTTAATTCCCGATTCTTAAGCGAAATGCTTAACAATCTTAATGCCGATGACGTACAGTTAGAGATGTCACTTCCTAACCGCGCAGGCATCCTTACTCCTGTTGATGGTCTGGATGAAGGTGAAACGGTAACGATGCTCGTTATGCCCGTGATGCTTAACAGCTAAACGTTTTATAACATATCAAAATTAACAAAAGGTTCAATCACACTTATGATTGAACCTTTTTAATATGTGATATATTGTAAGTAACAAAATGACTTGCCCGGTATATTATTTATGATCCTTCCTTAAAACTTTATATCTTTAGTGTTTAAAAAATTCATTTTGATATGAAACTTTCAATTTTTAAGTACTTTATAGGTGTTTGTATACTTACTACAAGTTTTTCTATGCAGTCACAAAACGTATATAAAGATCAATTTGCTCATACCTATTCTATAGTTGCCAGAGATATGGTTACAGGTGAGATGGCGGTGGGTGTTCAAAGTCATTGGTTCTCTGTTGGCAATCTGGTATCATGGGGACAGTCGGGAGTGGGTGTGGTCGCTACACAATCTTTTGTGAATCCAGCCTTTGGTCCGGAAGGACTAGCCCTAATGAAAAAAGGTACCTCAGCTACCGATGCTCTCAAAGAACTCATTGCTAAGGATAGCGGCAAAGCCTATCGCCAGGTTGCGTTTCTCGATGCTTCTGGAAATGTTTCTGCCCACACGGGAGATAATTGTGTGGAATCAGCGCATCATATTGTTGGAGATAATTTTTCGGTTCAAGCCAACATGATGCTCAATGATAAAGTTGTTCCCGCAATGGCAGAAGCCTATAAAAATCATGCTGATTTACCGCTAGGCGAACGTGTTTTAAAAACACTGCAAGCAGCTCAAAATACCGGCGGAGATATACGTGGAAAGCAGTCAGCAGCATTGATCGTTGTCAATGCCAAGCCCGCAAAAAATTCGTGGCAGGATAAAAAAATTAATTTACGTGTAGACGATCATCAAAATCCATTGCAAGAACTGGAACGTTTGTTAAAAGTACATACTGCTTATGAGTATATGAATCAAGGGGATTTGGATATTGAACATGGTGATATGGATAAAGCTATGCAATCCTATGGTGCTGCTGAAAAGCTATTTCCAGAAAATCTTGAGATGAAGTACTGGAAAGCCGTGGCTATGGCAAATAACAAACAATTAGAAGCCGCCCTGCCTATTTTTAAATATATTTTTGAGCAGGATGACAACTGGAGAACTCTTACCAAACGTTTACCAAAAGCGGGCTTATTAACTATCAGTGACGACGAACTTAAGAAAATTTTGGATTTATAGCTTGCGGTAATCCTCGTGATATAAAATGTATAAAAAAGTTTTTAAGCTATCTCATTGATAAATAATTAGGGAAATGAAATTGAATCCGCAAGAAATTTTGGAGACTCATAAACGTATTCTGCCTTATGTCCATAATACGCCCATGCTTACCTCACAAACAATAAACAGCCAATCCGGTGCCCAAGTTTTTTTTAAATGTGAGAATTTTCAGAAAATGGGAGCGTTTAAGATGCGAGGTGCTGTGAATGCTATACTACAACTATCTGATGAAGAAAGAAAAAGAGGCGTTGTTACACACTCCTCTGGAAATTTTGCACAGGCTTTATCATTAGCAGCAAAAAGTCTAAACGTTCCTGCATTTGTCGTGATGCCCAATACCGCACCACAAGTGAAAAAAGATGCTGTCAAAGGCTATGGAGGAGAGATTATTGAGTGTCCGCCTACCTTAACAGACAGAGAACATGCGGCAAATCAAATTGTTCTCGATAAAGGTGCTACTTTCTTGCATCCATCTAATAATTGGGACGTGATTCTTGGTCAGGGAACTGCAGCGCTGGAACTTCTTTCTGAAATTGCTGATCTTGATTACATTCTTACTCCGGTAGGTGGCGGCGGACTTGTCGCTGGGACAATTTTGGCAACCCTTTCTAAAAATCCGAGTTGCAGAGTAATTGGAGCCGAACCCAGTGAGGCAGATGATGCCTATCGCTCACTAATTAGCGGAGAGATTGAAACTAATACTTCAACCTACACCATAGCAGATGGTCTTAAAACACAACTAGGCTCTTTAAATTTTCCCGTTATACGCGATCATATTGACGCTATAATTCGTGTGGAAGAAACTGAAATCATTGCAGCTATGCAACTTATCTGGGAACGTATGAAAATTATTGTAGAACCCTCCGCTGCCACTACCCTCGCAGTATTGCTCAAAGAGAAAGAACGTTTTGCAAATAAAAAGATTGGTATCATACTATCCGGAGGCAACGTAGATTTAAAGAAGTTACCTTTTTAAATCCGGAGTGAGCGATTTTATCTAATACTACGTAAGCCTTCATATACTACGATACTCACGGCATTTGCTAGGTTTAAACTACGAATATGTTCGCTATACATAGGAATGGTAAACAACCGCTCCTCATTGTTTTCGGTAATCTGTTGAGACAAACCTGATGATTCCTTCCCAAAAACCAAAAACATACCATCCTCAAAATCAATTTCATAATGTGTTTTAGTACCGTGACTCGAGAGAAATGCCATTTTTTCGTTCTGATGTGCTGTAAAAAATTCTTCGGTGCTCTCGTAGATGTGTAAGGAGATATGTTGCCAATAATCCAAACCGGCCCGTTTCACTCTTGAATCACTCAGTTCAAAACCAAATGGTTTGACTAAATGTAAACTTGAGCCTGAGGCTAAACTTAGGCGACCGATGTTACCTGTATTTGTCGGGATTTCTGGTTCGATAAGAACAATATTATACGCCATGGATTGGTATCTACTGGAATGAAAATCGTTTGAACCGTCAAAGATATTAAGATAAAAGAAATTTTCATGTATCACCTTATTAGAACTTCAATAACTGTACGTTGCTTCACATAGTTTAACAATAGCTTCTAAGAACCTTAAGACAGAATTCTCATGACAACGTGTATCTTCGAAAAAAAAGAGAAAAAAAAGATATGATTAAACCAAGAACAAAAGTACCTGAACTCGAGTTAGACTTAATAAACGATACCAAATGGTCACTAGCTGACCAAAATCCCGATAATTATTCTTTACTTGTTTTCTATAGAGGGCTTCATTGTCCAGTTTGTAAGAAATACTTGGAAGATCTTACTACACGTCTTGATGATTTTGTCAAACGCGGAGTAAATGTAATTGCAATTAGTGGAGATAGCGAAGAACGCGCAAAAAAAACAGGCGACCAATGGAAAATTCCGTCGCTACCCGTAGGTTATGCGTTATCAATGGATGAGGCCAGAAATTGGGGATTATTTGTGTCAGAAGGTATTAGCGATAAAGAACCTGAAAAATTTTCTGAACCCGGTGTATTTCTAGTAAAACCGGATAGAACCCTATACTTTTCTGCCGTACAGACCATGCCATTTGCCAGACCTTCTTTTAAAGATATTTTGAATGCTATTGATTACATTCAAAAAGAAGAGTATCCGGCTCGCGGAGAAGCGTAAAACAAAAAACCTTCAGCTCCTATTAAATAGAGCTGAAGGTTTCTTTTTGCCGTACCTAAGTTTTTATATGCGTGGCAAATCTCCTTCACCCTTCCGTGGTAAATTAGAAGACCCCATAAGATGTTTATCTATATGATAGGCTGCTTCACGGCCCTCAGAAATTGCCCAAACGATCAAGGATTGTCCGCGACGGGCATCTCCTGCTGTAAAAATGTTTGACGCACTCGTTTTATAATTTTTCGGGGATGCTTTATAATTAGAACGCTGATCGGTAGCTAAACCAGCATCTAGCGCCAATTTAGGATCGGGACCTGTAAAACCAAGTGCCAACAAAGCCAGCTCACACGGCCACTCTTTCTGTGTATCCGGAATTTCCATCATCTCAAACCGTCCTCCCTTCTTTTTCCATTGAACCTGTACCGTGATCAATCTTTTCAAATTTCCTTCTTCATCAATTAAAAATTCTTTGGTGGCAACAGCCCAATTACGCTCCACACCTTCCTCATGGGAACTACTGGTACGCAACCTCATTGGCCAGTAGGGCCATGGTTGATCCTTGGGACGAATGGTAGGCGCTTTATCCATAATTTCAAAATTAGTTACCGAGGCAGCACCTTGACGTATCGAGGTTCCGATACAGTCTGATCCGGTATCTCCGCCTCCGATCACAATTACATGCTTACCGCTTGCCAAGATATCCTTTTCATCAAACGGTTGTCCGGCTACACGTTTATTATTTTGTGATAAAAAATCCATTGCTGGTACGACCGCTTCATTTTCAGCTCCGGGAATATTCAACAATCGTGACTGATTAGCTCCCGTACATAACAATACAGCATCAAAATTCTCTTGTAATTGAGTGGTGGTAATATCCGCACCAATAGTACAATTGGTTTTAAAAAGTACACCTTCATCTTTAAGAATACGTATTCGTCGCTCTATAATATGTTTTTCGAGTTTAAAATCGGGAATGCCATAGCGTAAAAGCCCTCCCACATGAGCGTCTCTCTCAAAAACTATTACTTTATGCCCCGCATTGTTAAGCTGTTGTGCAGCAGCCAAACCTGAGGGGCCTGAACCAACGATTGCTATATTTTTTCCAGTCTTTAAAGATGGTATTTGAGGTGTTATCCATCCTTCATCGAATGCACGTTCTACAATATTTTTTTCAATCATCTCAATAGCCACCGGATCCTCATTGATTCCTAAAACACATGCTTCTTCACACGGTGCAGGACAAAGTCTTCCTGTAAACTCAGGAAAATTGTTTGTTGAATGTAGAATTTGCGAAGCCTCTTTCCAATTTCCTTTATACACTGCATCGTTAAAATCAGGAATTAAATTTCCCAAAGGACAACCGCTATGACAAAATGGGATACCGCAATCCATACAGCGTGCTCCTTGGTTTTTCAAACTTTTTTCGGGGAGCGGTTGTGTAAATTCCTTGTACGTTTTAGTACGCTCAGCAACATCCACATATACTTCAGTTTCTCGCTCATATTCTAAAAATCCTGTTATTTTTCCCATGGTTTATTTTTATGCGTTGGCTAATTCTTTTTCCTTTTCCAAGCGTAACAATGCTTGTCTATACTCTTCGGGTATCACTTTTTTGAAATATAAAATTTCTTTCTCCCACGATTGTAATATGCTTTGTGCTCTGGGACTTAGTGTTGCCTCAAAGTGTTTTTCTATCAGATCTTTTAAAACTATACGATCTTCTGCCAAGGTCACTTGCTCAATAATCAATTCTCCAGCTCCACATTGGTTTAAAAAAGTGTTATCTACATCATACACATACGCAACGCCTCCGGACATTCCGGCTCCAAAGTTTCTTCCTACCTCTCCAAGAATAACTGCTGTACCTCCTGTCATATACTCACAGCCATGATCCCCTACGCCTTCCACAACTGCCAGGGCACCTGAGTTACGGACACAAAAACGCTCTCCGGCTTTACCGTTTATGTAAGCTTCTCCGCAAGTTGCGCCATACAGAGAGACATTCCCTGTAATGACATTTTCTTCAGGTACAAAAGTGGTACCCTCCGGTACACGAATCACCAGCCTGGCACCCGATAAACCTTTACCCAAATAATCATTAGTCGTTCCATTGACTACTAACGTGAGGCCTCGTGTGGCAAAAGCACCAAAACTTTGACCTGCAGCTCCTGTAAATTTAATTTTCAACGTATTTTCAGGTAATCCACCGGCGCCATATATTTTAGAGATTTCATTACTTAAAATTGCACCAACGGCTCTGTCTGTATTTTTTATTTTATGTGTTAGCGTTAACTTTTCCTTCCGGAAAATTGCCGTATGTGCTTCCTCTATAATTTTGAAATCCAACGCTTTTTGCAACTCGTGATCCTGCGAGGTAGTATGGTATAGTTTTACGTCAGAAGGTACTGCTACTTTATGTAAAATCGGAGAAATGTCTATTCCTGATGCTTTGTAGTGATCTACGACTGACAAGCTGTCTATTTTTTGTACCTGACCCACCATTTCATCAATCGTTTTAAACCCTAATTGTGCCATAATTTCGCGTAACTCTTGTGCAACGAAGTACATATAGTTGATGACATGCTCGGGCTTCCCTTTAAATTTCTTACGTAATTCAGGATTTTGAGTGGCTATCCCAACAGGACAGGTATTCAAATGACACACGCGCATCATAATACATCCCGATGCGACTAAGGGTGCTGTAGCAAACCCAAATTCTTCGGCTCCCAAGAGACAGGCAATGGCTACATCCCTTCCTGTTTTAAGCTGTCCGTCACATTCTACTACAACACGATTACGCAAGTCATTTCCCACTAATGTTTGCTGTGCCTCTGCAAGCCCAAGCTCCCATGGTAACCCTGCATGCCGTAATGAAGTAAGCGGTGCAGCTCCTGTACCACCATCGAATCCTGAAATCAGAATAACATCGGCTTTTGCTTTGGCAACGCCGGCAGCAACTGTACCCACACCCATTTCTGATACCAATTTCACATTGATTCGCGCAGCTCTGTTGGCAGATTTGAGATCATAGATCAATTGGGATAAATCTTCTATAGAATAAATATCATGGTGTGGTGGTGGAGAAATCAATCCTACATAAGGTGTAGAATTACGGGTTTTAGCAATTTCGGCATTAACTTTTGGTCCCGGTAAGTGTCCGCCTTCACCCGGCTTTGCCCCCTGAGCCATCTTAATCTGAATTTCACTGGCGTTAGTCAGATAGTTCGAAGTGACTCCAAAACGTCCGGAGGCTACCTGCTTAATGGCACTATTTTTCCAATCCCCGTCAACATTTTTATAAAAACGCTCGGGATCCTCGCCTCCTTCTCCAGAATTACTTTTACCACCTATACGATTCATCGCAACCGCAAGAGTTTCATGAGCCTCTTTACTTATAGAACCATACGACATGGCTCCGGTTTTGAAACGTTTAACAATCTCGGTCCAAGGTTCTACCTCCTCTATTGAGATGGGGTCGTAATTGGAAAACTCCATCAGACCGCGAATAGTCATCAACTGTTTGGATTGTTCATTGATTAATTCAGAATATTCTTTGTACGTTTTTGGATTATTATCTCTTACAGCTTGCTGTAGTTTTGCAACAGTAAGCGGATTAAATTGATGTTTTTCACCTGTACGTCTCCATCGGTATTGCCCACCAATCCCTAAGGTGCTGTCAATAGCACTGTTTGATGTAGAAAAAGCTTTGTTATGTCGTTTCGCTATTTCTTTTTCAATTTCTTTGATACCTATTCCCTCAATCCGGGATACTGTATTCTTAAAATAGGTAGCTGTAGTTTTGACGTTAATTCCTATACATTCGAATAGTTGAGAACCTCGATAGGAGTTCAAAGTAGAAATTCCTATCTTATTCATAATTTTAAGGACTCCTTTACCGACAGCAAGGTTAAAATTAGCTATCGCTTGCGCTGCTGTGTGCTCAGGGTTGGGATGATTCTCTACTTCTTCGGTAATAATCTCATTTACCAAATATGGATTAATTGCACTGGCTCCATAACCAAAAAGCAATGCAAAATGATGCACCTCTCGTGGTTCTGCTGATTCAATTATTAAACTTACTTTGGATCTTTTTCTTAGCGATTGTAATCTACTGTTTACATAAGAACATGCTAGTAACGCTGGAATTGGCGCTCTATGTTTACTTACTTTACGATCTGATAAAATAATGATATTAGTTCCGTTATCAATGGCATCGGATACCGTTTTCATAAGGACTGCTAAAGCATTCTCCATCCCATTGAGACCTTTATGTATGTTATAAAGTATCGAAACTTCGGTCACCTTAAACCCCTTTTGGGTATACGTTTTAATTTTATCTAAATCTTCTTTTGAGATTACAGGATTCTGAATTTTTAATTTATTGCAATGCGCTGCTGTTCTATCAAAAATATTAGTGTCTGCTCCTAAGGTAAGGCTAATGTCGGTGATCAAGGCTTCACGAATCCCGTCTAAGGGTGGATTCGTTACTTGTGCAAACAGTTGTTTAAAATAATTATATAGTAGCTGTGGTTTTTCTGATAAAGCAGCAATCGGTGTATCTGTTCCCATGGATCCGATGGGCTCTTTTGCCTGTTCACTCATTGGAAGGATAATACGATCAATATCCTCAACGGTATAGCCATAGATTTGTTTTCTTTTTGCCACAGATTCTTCTCCTATAAATAAAGGACAGGTATTATAAGGGATATCCCTAAGGTGTACCATATTTTCATGCAGCCATTCTCGATACGGATACGCCTTTACAATTTTATCTTTGATCTCTTCGTCATCGACGATACGACCTTGTACCATATCGACCAGAAACATTTTACCCGGTTCTAACCTGCCATGTTTTAAAATATTCTCTGGTGCTAATTCCAGCACGCCGGTCTCTGATGACATCACTACAAAGCCGTCTTTGGTAACCGAATACCGAGAAGGTCGTAATCCATTTCGATCCAGAATGGCTCCGATATAATTTCCGTCAGTAAACGGAATGGATGCGGGTCCGTCCCACGGCTCCATCATACAGGCATGGTATTCGTAAAAAGCACGTTTAGCATCAGACATTTGAGTATTCTTTTCCCAAGCTTCGGGAACTAATAACATCATCACCTCAGGAAGAGATCTACCGGACATTACTAACAATTCTACGACCATGTCCATGGATGCAGAATCCGATTTACCAGGCAGTACTACAGGCAGAATTGCTTTGATTTCTTCTCCAAACCATGCGCTTTCTAAAAGTTCTTCTCTTGAGCGCATACGCGAAACATTCCCACGTAAAGTATTAATCTCTCCATTATGACACATATACCTGAAAGGTTGTGCTAAATCCCATGTTGGAAACGTATTGGTTGAAAAACGTTGATGTACCAACGCTAAGCGTGTAACTACTCTGGTGTCTAATAAATCCTTATAGTATAACTTAATATCCTCGGGCATTAATAACCCTTTGAAGATTAAAGTTTTGGTAGAAAGACTCGGTACATAAAAAAATGATTGCTCCGATAGTTTAGAACTGTAAATTAATTGTTCTGCTTTTTTGCGAAGTACAAATAATTTTAAAGTAAATTCGAAAGCATTCAAGTCTGTCTTACCCTTTCCTATAAAAATTTGTTTGATATTAGGTTGTGTCTTCGCAGCTATTTTTCCTAAGCAAGTAGGATCCACCGGCAGATCTCTCCAACCAAGCACTTCTAAACCCTGCTCCTCAATACAATTTTGAAGAATTTGGATACAGAAGTTTAATTGATTTTCTTTTCTCGGTAAAAAAACATTGCTCACTGCATACTCTCCTGTTTCAGGTAGTTCAAAGGGGCAAACTTCTTTGAAGAAGTCATGCGGAATATCGATTAAAATACCAGCACCATCTCCTGTCTTTCCGTCAGAACTTACCGCACCTCGATGTTCGAGTTTATCTAAAATTTCTAAGGCTTTATGAATTATAGTATTAGAGGTTTCTCCTTTTAGACTGCAAATAAATCCTGCTCCACAGGCATCGTGTTCAAATTCTGAACGATATAATCCTTGTTGTTCCATACAAATGAGTTCGTTTTTTATCCTATCCTGATGCTTAAATTAGTCAAACTGCTTGAAAAACAATATAAAATTGATCTATTCACCTTCATTTTTCTGAAGTTTTTAAAAAAGCATAACGCAGAATATTGAAATCACAAAATGTACTGATCAAAATGCGATATTGATAATGCTTTTTTTTGAAAAAGCCACCTATACTCAGTGCGTACCTCTACTCCGTTAAGAAATTCTCTTTATTTATATTAAAAATTACCATACCCTAAATATTAATAGGTTAATAATTAATATTACGTAAAAATACAATAGACACCCCTATTTTTTATGGGGTATAAATTAAAATTATATAGATTTATCGAGAAATAACGATAAAATAAACTTTATGAAAAAGATTGAGGCTATTATAAGAAGGTCTAAGTATCGCACAGTAAAAGAAGCATTGCATGATGTAGGTATAACTTTTTTCTCCTATTGGGATGTCACCGGGGTCGGTAACGAAAAGAAAGGCAGTGTTTACCGTGGCGTATCATATAGCACTACCGATATACAACGCCGTTTTATATCACTTGTTATTCCAGATGACAAAGAAACTGTGGCCATTGATGCAATTCTTACTGCTGCAAAAACAGGTGAAATCGGAGACGGTAAAGTCTTTGTCTCAGACATTACTGAAGCATATCGCATACGTACTGCCACTAAAGGGGTAGAAACATTATCCTAAACCAAAAACTATTTAACCACACAAAACTTATAATTCATAATGGAAATACTTACAATTAATAATGTTTGGATGATGATTTGCACTGCTTTAGTCTTCTTTATGCATCTGGGCTTTTCTTTTCTGGAAATTGGTTTAACCCGCCAAAAAAATACGATTAATATATTATTTAAAAATCTTTTTATAATATGCATTGGCTTGTTATTGTATTGTTTAATCGGTTTCAATTTAATGTATCCGGGATTTGAAGCTGACGGCTTAGGAATTTTAAAATTTGCCGGTTTCGGATTAGATTCTCCTATGACAACTGAAGGCTTACTTGATTTATCCTATAACTCAGGATATACCTTTTGGACAGATTTTCTCTTTCAAGGCATGTTCGCCGCAACAGCAGCAACGATCGTTTCCGGTGCTGTAGCTGAGCGTATAAAACTGGGAAGCTTTATGCTTTTTACGATTCTCTATATCGGAATCGTATATCCCATCGTAGGCTCCTGGCAATGGGGAGGCGGCTTTTTGTCTACCCTCGAAATTGGGAAAGCTACGGGTTTTCACGATTTTGCAGGTTCTACTCTGGTACATTCAGTTGGTGGTTGGGCAGCATTGATCGCTGTTTATTTTTTAGGCTCTAGGTTAGGTAAATTCAGTGAAAATGGCCATCCACAAGTAATACCCGGTCATAATATTCCCATGGCTTCTGCGGGTGTCCTGATTTTATGGTTGGGATGGTTTGGTTTTAACGGAGGGTCTGTATTATCTGCCGATCCGGCAGCTACTTCGTTGACTTTGGTTACTACGTCATTAGCCGCTGCCGCCGGAGGAGTTACAGCCTTTATTTTTTCAACTCTACTTTACAAAAATTATGATATCACTATGTTTCTTAATGGTATTCTGGGAGGGCTGGTTGCGATAACCGCCGGAGCAGATCAAATGAGTCCGACAGATGCTATTTTGATCGGGCTGCTCGCGGGTATTGTTATTGTGCTTGGCATTAAACTTGTCGACAAGTTACAACTTGATGACCCTGTGGGAGCAATTGCCGTACATCTGATTTGCGGAATCTGGGGAACCCTAGCTGTGGGCATATTTGGTAACAAAGCAGGCATTGATCAACTTGCAATCCAGGGAATTAGTGTATTACTTATCGGAGTGTTTTGTATTTTATTTTCTTTATTATTTCTGGGAGCAATCAAATTTACATTAGGATTAAGAGTCTCTGAAAAAGAAGAAATTGATGGTTTGGACAGCCACGAGCACGGTATGGAAGCGTATTCAGATTTTAGGACTAACCAACATTAAAATTAATTCTGATCTGCTATGTAATACTATCGTATTTTTATTATTGCCTGTAAAATTTATGTAATTTTGCATCCATGATTTCAAAAGATACGATAGTAGCATTAGCTACAGCTTCCGGCGCGGGAGCAATTGCCGTTATTAGAGTTTCGGGTGTAGATGCTATCTCAATTGGAGCCTCTATATTTAGATCCGTACATGCTAAGGATTTACGAAAACAAAAATCTCATACGATACATTTAGGTCATATTGTGGATGGTGATCGCGTACTGGATGAAGTCTTGATTTCTATTTTTAAAGGCACCAATTCATATTCCGGGGAACCGACTATCGAAATTTCGTGTCACGGATCAAGTTATATTCAACAAGAAATCATACAATTACTATTGCGTGAAGGCTGCCGAATAGCGCAAGCGGGAGAGTTCACACTAAGAGCTTTTATCAATGGCAAATTAGATCTATCTCAGGCAGAAGCTGTGGCAGATTTAATCGCATCTGATTCTGAAGCTTCACATCAAATTGCCATGCAGCAAATGAGAGGCGGTTTTAGTAGTGAGATTAAACAGCTTCGCGATGAATTACTAAATTTTGCTTCTCTGATAGAATTAGAACTTGATTTTTCTGAAGAAGATGTTGAATTTGCAGATCGTACACAATTCGAATCTTTAATTTCTAAAATCACCACTGTTTTAAAAAGGCTCATAGATTCCTTTGCTGTTGGTAACGTAATCAAAAATGGAATTCCGGTCGCTATCGTCGGAGAGCCCAATGTTGGAAAATCAACACTACTCAACGCCTTACTCAATGAAGAACGTGCTATTGTTTCTGAAATTGCCGGTACCACCCGGGATACTATTGAAGATGAGATCGTAATAGGTGGGATTGGTTTTAGATTTATAGATACCGCAGGTATTCGCGATACCAAAGATATTGTTGAAAGTATTGGAATTAAAAAAACATTTGAAAAAATTGAGCAAGCACAAGTTGTCATATATCTGTTTGATAGTTCATCGCTAACCGATGACCGTTTAAAACTGCTAACAACTGAAATTGGTAAAATCAAAAACAAATATCCACTTAAACCTTTACTAGTTGTTGCTAACAAAATTGATGCACTTGCCAAAAATGAACAAGATAAACTTTTGGACGAAATCCCTGATCTTCTCTTACTTTCTGCGAAACAAAATGTTGGTATCGAAGCACTTAAAACACACTTATTGGACTTTGTAAATACAGGAGCACTACATAGTAATGAAACTATTGTTACCAATTCAAGACATTACGATGCTTTGCTAAAGGCCTTAGAAGAAATACAAAAAGTCCAATACGGTCTAGACTCCGGCTTATCAGGTGATCTTATGGCAATTGATATACGCCAAGCGCTCTATCATTTTGGTGAAATTACCGGCGAGATTACTTCTGATGATCTGTTAGGTAACATCTTTGCTAATTTCTGTATCGGGAAGTAAGTATACTAAACAAACAAATATCAATCACACAATAAACCCTATAAACTATTGATTATTAAACATAATTGTTAATAATTACTATTCCTCCGTTAATATCTATTACCCGTTTTTTACGCATTGATTTGTACCTTTGTTGTACTTCGAAGTATTTGAGGTACAAATTTTAAGTATTAATGTTAAAATATGACACCTACAACTCCTTAATACTACTTAGGACTTCTTATTTTATTAGGATGTCTCGTCCTAACATTACAAGCAAATACTTAATGACTAGATATTTAAAAAACCCCGACTTAGATTAAGCTGGGGTTTTCTAAAGATTTTTTTGCTACTTCAAAGGATTAGAATATAAGAATTTTATTTCTTATCACGCTGTTGCTGGTTTCTTTGCTCCTGACTATCTTGTTTTTGATCCCGCTGTTGTTGATTCCTTTGCTCCTGGCTACCTTGCTTCTGATCTCGTTGTTGCTGGTTTTTCTGCTCCTGACTACTTTGTTTTTGATCTCGCTGTTGCTGGTTTCTTTGCTCCTGGCTACTTTGTTTCTGATCTTCTTTTGGCTGGTTTTTTTGCCCCTGATTTCGACTTTCTGAACTCATGATATTAGGAATTTAATTAATAATTAGCTTATGTTTAAATCATATAAATATAATCAAAATAAAAACCTAAAATATTGAAAAACAGTTTTTTAAGCAACTTTTAACCTTTATGCTTTTCCGAAGATTCATTAATGATAAAAAAGTGAATCTTTAATCCTTAGTGCTGTACATTTTAAACCAAAAGAAAATTGCATTTAAATGATTTCTTTTCGTACTTTACATATGTTATTTTGCAGAGTGATCAAAAACTTAGAAGCTGGAAAAATGCATAAAGATTGGAGAAAATTGCTGGATAGACGGAATTTGGAGTTATGGAATTACCTCCTCAAGCAGTATAAGATACATCTAAAGAAGAGTTCGGAACAAAATTATATTACCCGCTATACCAATGATACCGTGACCATTTGTATTAATGAAGATAATATTCATCCCGCACCATTCACACACGAGCTGTTACACATTTACTTAAAGGTCAAGAAAATTTTAATCGCTTCAGATTTTATAAATAAAATAGAACAGTATCCACAGCTCTATTTTTTGTTTTCTAATTCATTAAAAAATCATATCGGCAATTGTATGGAACACAGCAAAATACTTCCTATTTTCATAAAATTAGATTTTAAAAGAGAAGATTTTGTGAGTGATTATGATGAGATAATTATGGATGAGGAACAAATGGAAAAACTTGAACTAGATTTTTTAAAGGATAATATTTATAGTAGACAGGCCATTGATGTTTATATTGGAAAATTTTTCAGCATTAAATCCAATAGCAATGAACAATATGATTATCAAACTTATCTTAATGCTTTTGAAAAATTAGAGCCGTCTTTATTTAAAATTTTGAATATTTTTTGGACTAATTGGTCTCAATTCGATATTGAAAATGCTGATGGCTACGAAAATTTTTTAGATGTTTTTTTGAAAAACTTAAATAAATGGATGCAACAAGAAACAGTAATTTAGACTGGAGAGTATCCTATTTGTACCTCATTCCCCATCAACACCTATAAATACTCATAAATACTTTCTGCATAAGGGGAAGCTTACATTGAATGCGTACGAACTCCATTTTATAATTCTGACATATATCTCTTCTCAATAATATGAGAGGACTTTCATATGGAGAGGTCGCCGATATGCTTAGTATCTCTGAAAAGACTGTAGAGAGTCATATCGCGCGAGCGTTAAAACGCTTACGCACCGTTGCTACAGAAGTAGATTTATTCTCAATTTTTGTTTAGAATCTAATTTCATTCTTATACACGATAGTTCTCGTTTTTCCTAATCATCAATTCCGAATACAAACACACTGGTATTTTCATAGACTTCTCCTGCTTTCAAAAGTGTTGAAGGAAAATGCGGGTGATTCGGTGCATCTGGATGTTTTTGATTTTCGAAACAAATAGCAGGAAAATCATCATACATCGCGTGGTAAGCATACTTCCATTGTGGAAGCTCCTTAGGTGTAAAAATAACAACAGCTGGCTGGTTTGTAAACACTTCCATTTTGATCCCGGAATGCAACGATTTTAGTACAGCTTTAGGAAGCGCTGTATCCTCGTATATGAAAGTATCGTCTAACCCTTCGATTGTATGTAATTTATTCAACGTTGAAGGTTTTCTAAAATCATAAGCCGTGTTTGCTACAGGTTTTATTATTCCTGTCGGAATCATTTTTGTGTCTACTTCAAGCATTTCTCTACTACTAAGCTGGAGTTCGTGATTTTTAATCGAACCTGCTCCATCCAGATTAAAATACGCATGATTCGTTAAGTTTATTACAGTATCCTTATCAGAAGTTGCTGTATAAATTATCTTTAACTCATTAATCTCTGTTAATTGATAGCTGGCTGTAATTAATACATTACCGGGATAACCCTCTTCCAAATGTTCACTCTTATATTCGAAAACGGCCCTCAAAGTATCGTTATCAATAGCTTTAACTTTCCAGAATTTCCCATCCAAACCATGTTTGCCTCCATGCAAATGAATCCCGTTTTCATGATAAATGGGAAACTCTTGCTCATTGATTCTCAGCACATCGGTTGAGATACGGCCTGCATACCGCCCCACCGTTGCTCCAAGTAAAATGGATTCTCCATTGATATATTTGTCGATATAAGCTCGTGATGATGCTAATCCTACAATAACATTTATTAGCTTTCCTTCTTTATCAGGAGTTTCAAAACTTAGTATGGAAGCTCCGTAATTAGACACTGTTAAACGAGATCCTTTTTGATTCTCAAGTACCAGCGTTTTGATCTCTTTGCCTTTATAGATAACCTTTATATCTTCAATAGTATTTTGTTTCATTAAGAGATGTTACATAGTACAAAACTAAGTACAAATTTACTTCATTAGAAATAACTAAAATATTTTTAATCATGTATTTGAAGTAACATCTTATCAATTATCGATAAAGTTTGTTAATAATCGTATAATCCCTTAGAAATAAACATGATAAACAATTACCAATTGTAATTGTTATACTTTTGCGCCATGCAGTATTTAAAAGACACAATTTTCTACCAAGAAGCTATTCAAGAAATTAACTATGATTTTGGAAATTATTACTTATTCGAAACCTTCGTAATCGGCGAGGTCAATGAGGATGTCGTATATACGTGGAAACATCATGGAAAAAAGGTAGTAGAGGAGTTGAGCCACATATATGACAACAATGGCAAAAACTTAGTGTATATTACTAATAGAGTAAACGCCTACTCTGTTGTACCCAGCGATTGGATCAACTTTTTTAGGCTCAGCTATTCTTTAAGAGCATATGCAGTAGTTAGTAACAACCCAACCACACTATTTAATAGTGCTTTAGAAAAGCTTTTTATGCGAAGTAGAATGAAAAAATTTAAATCTCTCGAAGAAGCTATTGTTTGGGCCAAAAATTTAGCTTCGGAAGATAAAAAAACCGCATAGACTCAAAACATAAACCGTTATTTCAATTTTTTACTTAGGCGTCCGGAAAATCGCGAAAATATCAGAAGTTTTTTCTTTGTATTAATAAAATATACTCCTGTAAGTAATACAACTGCTGCAATCATAGACTGTACGGTAATATTCTCATTTAAAAAGTACCACCCTAAAGTGAGTGCGATGATCGGATTTACATAGGTAGAAGTTGCCACTTTCTCTGGTGATACAACCTTTAGCAAATAGTTAAAAGAAGTAAAGGCCACAATACTTCCAAACACTATTAGTAAGATCATCGTATACTGTACAGGTGTACTCCACACCATTGGTGAAGTCCATGTCTCTCCGAATATAAAGCTTGTAAGCAATAATAGAATGCCTCCGGTAACCATCTGGTATCCTGTATTCACAAAGTAATTCGAAGGTAGATCTGCTTTTGATACAAACAGGCTTCCATACGCCCATGATAACATACACATAAAAATCATAATCATTCCTGCAATAGAATTTTCCTGATTAATAATCGCTTTCTGACTTACCAGTAAATAAACTCCGATGATTCCTAGAATCACCCCTATCATTGACATCAACTTTATCTTCTTGCCTTGTAATATCCGCATTAACAACAGTACGATTAGAGGTTGTGCAGATATTTCGAGTGCCGCAAATCCACTATCCACATAGCGAAGTGCCCATACTACCACACCGTTTCCAAAAGTCAAAAACAGAAAACCCGCAATTACAGTGTTCAAAAATTGCTTGCGAGATATAGCTAGGTTAATTCCTAAAAATTTTGCCAATATAAAAATTAGCACTCCTGCCGTTGTAAACCGAATAGAAGCTAACATAAAAGGAGGTAATTCGGTTACCGCGATTTTATTAAGTAAATAGGTGGATCCCCATATTACATAAATAGAAAAAAATGAAGCTATGATTAAAGTGGGATTACCAGATTTACTCATAGTCCAATAGTGTTATACCGATTTATGTAAATAATCGTTACGGATTTGTTGACCATATACTTGAATTTGTTATCATTACTCTACGGTTCAATTTCAATTGAGCAAGAACCAGCTCTGCTATATCCTCGGGTTGCATAGCGGTCTCAGGGTTCCCATCTGTTAGATTTAAGTCCAACGCCATATCAGTGGCCACCGTACTGGGCAATAATGCACTTACACGAATGTTATGTTTACGTACTTCTTGCATTAAAGATTCTGTAAGTCCAAGAACTCCGAATTTAGAGGCGCTGTATGCACTCGTCATAGCATTCCCTTTGACTCCGGCTGTTGAGGATACATTGAGAATATCACCTGTCTTCTTTTCTATCATAGTAGGTAAAAAAGCACGGGTGACATAATAAGTACCCATCAAATTGATTTTTATAATATCCTCCCATTCGGTAGTGGTTAGATCCATAAAGTTTCCGAATTTCCCTATGCCTGCATTATTTATCAAGATATCTATTGAATTAAAAGCTTGTAAAACTTTTTCTGCTGCCATATTTACCGAATCCATAGAGCCTACATCTGCCGTTACTAGTACCGTATCAACGCCATAACTTTTTGCTTCTTCTGCTACGTTTTCTAGATCTGTAGCTGTTCTTGATAATAAAGCAACATGGACACCTTCTTTTGCCAGAGCCAAGGCTATAGCTTTACCAATTCCCTTACCTGCACCTGTAATTAATGCTTTTTTACCTTTTAAAATTTCCATAATTTATTTTTAGAAAATTGACGAAACTTTATCTTATTTTTTCAAAAGTACACTAAACTTTTAGAGTGCATATTTGTTCGTAGTTTTTTTAGCATATTCTTATACTTTATAGTCTCCAATGACTTGTAAAAAAAAATTGCATAGAAGTTTTATCAACTTAACTGTACCTTTGTATAAAAATCACAAATTTGCATCCAGATAATATTCATCAGAAACCGTACGATTTTAAAGAACTCATAAAAAGTTATGAAGTTTTAAGCTCATTTATTATTACCAATCCAGTAGGAACTCAAACGATAGATTTTGCAAATCCAGATGCTGTATATGCGTTGAATAAAGCACTTTTAATTAGCTATTACGGAATCAAAGCATGGGATATTCCGTCAGGATACTTATGTCCTCCTATTCCGGGTCGTGCGGATTATATCCATCATTTGGCTACTTATTTAAAATTGGATAAAAAGTTAATCAAAGGTTTAGATATTGGCGTGGGCGCTAATTGTGTGTACCCTATTTTAGGTAATCATTTATATCAATGGCAGATGGTTGGTTGTGACAGTGACGCTACGGCAGCAGAAGCGGCTCAAAATATCGTTCGGCTAAACCCCCACCTACAAGATGCTATTCAAATTCGTCATCAAGATAACAAATCAAATATTTTTGAAGGAATTATTCATACAGATGAGTATTTTGATTTTACCATGTGCAATCCACCGTTTCATAGCTCAAAAGAAGAAGCGCAAAAAGCCACCCAGAGAAAAACACATAACTTAAAAATTAAATCCACCGATACGTTAAATTTTGGCGGACAAGCAAACGAGCTTTGGTGTAACGGCGGAGAAGCGCTATTTCTAAAACGTATGATCAAACAAAGTAAATCATACTCAAAACAAGTAGGAGTTTTTACGAGTTTGGTTTCTAAAAAAGAGACCTTACCTAAACTAGATAAACAACTTAAGAAATTAGGAGCTTCTTATCAGATTATTGCTATGGAACAAGGCAATAAGAAAAGTCGATTTATCGCCTGGAAGTTTTCAGCTTTGTAATAAAATTTAAAAAAAACGGACAAAGCTTCACAACCTTGTCCGTCACTGGATAATACAAAAACTCAAACTTACTTTAAGTTAAAACTAAGCCTGGCAAAGAGAAATCTTCCCGAATAGCCAAATTGCTTAGAACGTCTTGAGAACCTAAATCTTCCTCCTGACTGAAATTCTTCGTCAGATTCGTCAGGATATATATCAAAAATATTATTAGCACCAACGGTAATTTTAGTACTGGCAGCTAGTTTAAAACCAACTGCTAAATCCGTAATTACTCTACCAGAATATAGTACATCGACATTTGGATCTACTATATTGGTTGCCTCTTCTACCTCTCCAAAATAGGAGTTACGAAGAAAGAAATTCCATTTGTCCCCAGTTACAAGGTTATGAGATAGATTACCATTCGTATTTGGCACAGCAGATTCTGCAAAGACACGACTCGTATTACTGAAATAGTTTTCAGAAAGACCGGCATCCGCAATTTTATCAGGAATATTAACGGTAGTCACCTCCGTTTCTGAAAAAGTAACAGCTAGAATATTACTCAATTTTGTAGAAGTCCCGATAGAAACCGAGTGATCAACAATAATATCTACCCCTTGAGTTCTTGTATTTATAGTATTTGCAAAAAACTGTGCTCTGGTAGCATTCGCTTCCTCAAACCTTTGTATAAGCTCATCTCCACTAGCTGAAAATTCATCGGTAAGTACTACCCTATCATCAATATCCACACGATATCCATCCAGTGTAAATTTCATACCTAAAGCAGGAATTTTAGCAGTAATACCAGCAGTAAACCCTAAAGAGGTTTCTTCTTTTAACGACTCGATACCAATTAATCTGGCGATTCTCGACGTATTAGAGAAAGTTGCCACCTGCTGTGGTACACCATTCGTAGTAATTGTTGAAGTAGAATTAAAATAAATCTGATGCAAGGACGGAGCTCTAAAACCGGTTTGTACCGAACCACGCAAACTGATAGCTTTCGTAGCTTTTAAGAGAGAAGCAATTTTAAAATTGAGTGTACTTCCAAAATCAGAAAAATCTTCAAAACGCACTGCTCCAGAGACTCTAAACTTCTCAGTGAAATCCGCTTCGATATCTGCATACCCGGCAATCGAATTTCTGTAGACATTAACTTCATTTTGAGGCCTAAATCCAGGAAAAACTTGAATTCCTGCATTGCGATCTCTTCCATAAAAATCTACCGGAACTGTAGAGGTGGGATCTGTGCTATCATGTGGTTTTCCATTTGTATTGAATAGTTCATACGAAACCTCATCCCCTGCATTAATCTGATAATTCTCAATTCGATATTCGGCTCCAAAAGCTACATTCAGCCCTGCAAAAACGTCTTCATAAAACCTGCTCAAATCCAAGTTACTCGTATTCTCAGCATAGCGAAATCCTCCAGCATCGGCCTCAAAAGGGGTTGCAGTTTGCAGCGATGCGTTAGAGGAATTCGTAATTCTGTATGCAAAGTCATTAATTCCTGTAGTATTACTGATATCAATATGCCATTGATTAAGCTTTCCGGAAATACCAAATGACAGTGATTTATCAACAATATTCGAGTTAATTTCAGGTAAAAACCCATTAAGATATACAGGCGTGTATGTTCTCGATTGATTGGGTAGTCGGTAGAATCCGGCAGAATTTCCATTTTTGAAACCTAAACCACCAAAAGCGTATACTTTTACGTTTTCGGCAAATTCATACTCCATATTTCCAAAGAATTCACCTCCCTTTAATTGAGATTGTCCAAAACGAATATTGTAATCACTACGCTCTTGATTTCTTTGTTGTAACTCCACGTCAGTATTATCAAAATCCAACGCAATTCTCATTTCCTCTATTGTATTCGCAGCATTTATATCTGCCAATCTTGCTCCGAGGTTAGCATCTGGAGCAAAGCTTTTAATAGCGTCCAGATCGGTTGGCAATACGATCAGGTCAAAATTATTTTGGGCCGCTACACGTTCTATCGAATTATAACCATTAAAAATGTTTCCGGTAAATTCCTGCATTCTATTAGTTGCGCCTCTAAAATTGAAATTACCTGTCAGGTTAATAAATCCTTTATCGTTTAACGGAATGCCGTAATTGATACCTAGATTATATTTTTCTCCATCTACATTGTTGTCCGGACTTATCTCATCGGTAAAATTTGCACCGGCAGTGAGTTCCAAACTAAGCTCATTGGTCACGTCTTTTAAAACTATATTAATTACTCCTGCTATGGCATCTGAACCATATTGAGCTGCTGCACCATCTTTCAAAATCTCAATACGCTGTATGGCATTGGTAGGAATAGAAGACAAATCTGTCCCTACGTTACCTCTACCAAAACTACCATTAACATTAACAAGGGCAGATTTATGACGTCTTTTCCCATTAATCAATACTAACAACTGATCTGGACCTAAACCTCTTAACGCTGCCGGTTGCACATGATCAGTACCATCGGCTATAGCCTGTGCATTCGATGTGAACGAAGGAGCTGCATAATTCAAGATTTCGTTGACAGTAATTTGTGGAGACGACTGTTTAATCGTGCTTATATCAATTACATCAACAGGTATGGCCGTTGCAACTGTCGCCCTGCTTGGATTTCTAGAACCTACCAATATAACATCCTCGAGTTGTGCAGCTGCGTGTTTCAATTGTATAGTCACTTCATCCTGCCCTGTTACATCCACCTTGGCTGTTTCAAAACCAAGATATGAAACCAATAATATAGCATCCTTCTCAGGTACCTCAATGGCAAATCGCCCGTCAAAGTCAGTTATCACTCCTTTGGTCGTACCTTGTATTTGAACATTCGCTCCGGGTAAAGGATTATTATAAGGATCCAGCACCAATCCCTTTATTTCCCGATACACCTCTTCATCTTCTTTCTTCTGTATATACTTCTTTAATACCACTTGTTTGCCAAGAATAGAATAGGTAATGTTGGTGTTTTTAAAGAGTAGCGGTAATACATTTTCTAACGCTTCCTGCTCAACCTGGATACTTATCCGTTGTTGTAAATCAATCTCCTCATTGATATAAAAGAATTTATATTGAGTTTGCTCCTTTATTTCGGCGATAATCGAAGTAATGGGGGTATTATCAAAACGTAAATTAATGTTGCCTTGTGAAAATCCAGTAGCAGCAATCATTTGAAAAATTGAAAAACTAAACAGAATAAAGGTAATTCGCATTTTTAAAGAGGTGTCGTGACACACTACAGTAAAGTTATGCAGTGCATTAGAGTTTTTTTTCATAATTTTGAAAATATTTGATTGTTAGTTCCTTTTTTAAATAATGATCAATTTTTACTAAGAGAAGTGTTGCCGCACTTCTCTTTTTTATGGATGTATAGTAATTTTCTTTTCTTTTATCGTATACGTAAAATTTAAGGTTTCAGAGAACGTTTTTAGAATTTCATAGATGCTTTCTACATCAAATTCTCCCGTAAATTTAGTTGCCGCCAATACACTATTGTGATTGATTATTTTTACATCATATGCGCGCTCTATTCTTCTAAAAGCTTCTTCAAACGATTCATTCTGTAACATTATTCTTTTCTTCATCCAAGAAGTATAAATGTCCGTGTTAACCTCTTTTTTGTGTATTACGCTATTATTTTTATTATATACTGCCTGATCATTAGGTTTTAGAAATACTTTCTTATGCGGCATATCAGAGCTTGCCAATGCTACAGAACCTTCGACCAAGGTAGTTTTAATCAAAGTATCCTCTGTATAAGAAGAAACATTGAACTGAGTTCCCAACACATTAACATCAATACCCTTTGCTTTTACTATAAAAGGTTTCTCCTTATTTGTTTTCACATCAAAAAATGCTTCGCCCTCAAGATACACCACACGCTTTTTCTCTGATGAAATGAATTTTTGAGGAAATTTTAAGGTACTCCCTGCATTCAACCATACCTGAGTTCCATCAGATAGTACCATCTGAAATTGTTTGCCTTTTGGAATATAAACTTCCATAAACTTTAAGGATTCAAGACCAGCGTCTGAAGTTATCCTAAGTTGATTTTCTTCCTTATTCCCAATAGGATTTCCGTTTTTATCAGTAAGTATTCCATTTTCTGAAGGGTCAATCGTGGTAATGCTACCGTCCGCTTGTTTAATTAGTATCTTATCTTCTGCTATAGCAGCTGTTGAAAACTTTACAGACTTTTTATTCTCAGTTAATGGACTTTCTTGATTTTTATAGAGGTAGATGCTTCCCAAAAGTAAAACTAAGATCGCAGCATATTTTGAAAAACCCTGAATTGTTCGCAGACGAATCACAGATTTTGACCTAGCACTAATTCTTTTAATAAACTTAGCATGTGCTTCGCTTGTATCCACGCAAAGTGGTATTGTCTTACTATATCTTTTTTTGATTGCTTCTTTGAAAAGCGTTCTATTATGAGTATTCAAATCCAGCCACTCATTCAGTTGCATTCGCTCTCCTGAAGAAATTGTACCGTTTAGGTATTTTTGAATTAAGGTTAAAATACTGCTCATATATGTATGCTTTCTATATATATGATGCAGAAATCATAAAAATCCCCTACTTTCTTTTTATTTTTTTTATTTTAGTCGTCGAGTTACGTATGAAAAATAACAACATTCGCATACAAGAATCATTGATTAAAGGGCTTAAAGATGGAAATAAACGGAGTTATCAACTTCTGTTTGAAAACCATTATGCAGACCTCTGTGATTATCTATACAAACTTTCTTCTAATGCCTCATTAGCAGAAGATCTGGTTCAAAATATATTCTTAAGACTCTGGGAGCAACGAACATCCATTCACATAAAAACTTCGTTGCAAGCATATCTCTTTAAAAGCTGTTATAATGAGTATATGACGTATTTGCGTACTCAGAAAAAACAAACCGATTTAGTTACATCTTTAAAGCACGAAGCGGTATGTGAATTGTTTGCAGATTCTCAAACAGAAATAAAAGAAGAAAAAATTGTACAGCTAGAGACAGCTATAGAAACACTTCCTTCAACTTGTAAAAAAGTTTTTAAGCTCAGTAAACTGGAACAGAAAAAGCACAAAGAGATTGCCGAACTTTTAGGTATTTCTACCAAAACAGTAGAAAATCATATTACCAAAGCTTTTCGGTATTTGAAAACAAGTTTTGGCTCGTTTTTATCTTTCTAAATAAGCAAATCATATCTGGTCAAGGTAAGCGAAATACAAAAGATCCTGGTAAGCTCTATATGATCTTATCCTAAAAAAACAACGAAGTATTACCTATCGGAAGGACGCGGTATAAAGCATTGAAAAGTGTATTGGCGATATAGGGAACTTAGTGATTTTATGACCTCCTCCCGTTACACTAGACAGTTGAAATTTTAACTTAAAATTCGTCATTCAAAATTCATAGTTCCGCATTCAAAATTGAAAGACTACCCTTTCCGACCACGCATTGCTTGGTCATCTTTCCTTGCCAAGGGAAAGGAGCAATTTATAGGATAATCTGATTCGAAATCAAATTCTTATGTATACCTTTTTTGTCAGGTCGAGCCCTTCGTCTGCGCTCAGGATAAACTAGAGTCGAGACCTAATTATTTTAACTATAATCAACCTCTCGACTCCGCTCGAGGTGACAGTGAGATCTCAAAGCAGCTTGTCTTGAGCGCAGCCGTAAGGTTCGAAGTTACATGAAACAAGATTCTCCAGTCTTCTACCAAGCTTATAGTAGGGTACATTCAAAACACTTTTACATTTAGTATTTTACATTTGTAATTTTAACTTCTAGATTCAGTGTTCGATATTGATTACGTACCCTTACCGACCGCGTGTTGCTTGGCCACCTTTTCCTGCCAAGGAAAAGGAGCGGTTCTTAGGTGTTTAGATGTAGAGTTAAATTTTAACAAAAATCAACAAACTCAGTGATAGCGTGATTCGCAACTTATGTAAAGTCATTTCGCAATAGGACGAAGCCTTCCACAACCGATGCAAAGCCCTCTGAAATAAAACAGAACCGTCCGCAACTGATGTTTCTATTTTTTTTGCTGATAGCCTAATAAGCGTAGGGCATTTATAACCACAACCAAAGTTGAACCTTCATGAATGGCGACTGCAACCCCTATATTTGCCCAATTTAAGATCGTCGCCGGAATCAACAAAGCAACCACTCCCAAACTAATCCATATATTTTGTTTGATAATTATATGTGCCCGGCGGCTAAGGGCTATAGCAAATGGTAAAATTTCTAATTTATCTGCCATAAGCGCAATATCGGCGGTTTCTAAGGCGACTGCGCTTCCCGCGGCTCCCATAGCAATACCTACCGTACTATGTGCCATTGCCGGAGCATCATTGACACCATCACCTACCATAGCAATTTTGTTTTCTTTTTGTTTTAGTTTTTTAATAGCTGCCACCTTTTCTTCAGGTAACAAACTACCAAAAGCTTCAGTAAGTCCAATTTCTTTTGCTACCGCATCCGCTACATTTTGATTATCACCTGTGAGCATAATCATCTTACGTATTCCTAATGATTTCAACCTTTTCAACGTTTCCTTTGCCGATTCCCGTGCCGTGTCCATTAATCCTAGAATTCCGATAAACTGATCGTCTCTTTTGACCAGCATGGTAGTTTTACCTTGCTTTTCCAAAGATTTTACATTTTCAGAAATTTCTTCCGGAATTGCTACTCCAAGTGCTTGATACAAATCCAGATTACCAATAAAAATATCGCTTCCGCGAAAGCGTGCTTTGATACCTCTTCCTTGTACCGCCTCAAGATCTTCAGCAATCAAATTTGGATTATTAGTTTGTACTATTTGGGAGCCATCGCGAACTACAGCTTTTGCCAAAGGGTGGTCACTTAACTTTTCAACAGCAATAACAGCCTCTAGCAGTGTGATCTTATCAATTTCTGCTAACGGAAATATATCAACCAATTTCGGTTTCCCCTCGGTCAGTGTACCAGTTTTATCAAACGCAATAGCTGTCAACGATCCTAAATCTTCCAGTGGCTTGCCTCCTTTAATCAAGACGCCCCCCTTTGCTGCACGTGCTACTCCGCTCAAGACTGCAGACGGTGTAGATATTGCCAGTGCACAAGGACTCGCCGCAACCAAAACAGCCATCGCTCTGTAAAAACTATCCCTCCAGGATTCATCTATCACTAAAAACGCAAAGTTCAAAACAATCACCAACAAAATTATTGCGGGAACGTATATTCGCTCGAACTTATCTGTCAAGAGCTGTGTAGGTGATTTTTGGGCTTGTGCCTCTTGTACCATGGTTACCAAACGGCTTAAAGTGGAGTCTTGTGCCTCTTTTAGCACACGTACTTCTAGGACATTATTACCATTAATAGTTCCCGAAAAGACTCGACTCTCTTTGGGAATATCGTTTTCGGAATTGTATGTAACAGTTGTATCTGCTATCGCTCTTTTATCTACGGGGATACTCTCCCCTGTAATGGGTGCTTGGTTAATACTACTTTCTCCTTTAATAACAACGCCATCTGCAGCTATTTTACTATTGGGTCGAACCACCACTATATCGCCAGCTTTGAGTTCACTAATGGCTACTTCTTTCGTTTCTCCATTGGTTTTAAGCAGCGCTATTTTTGGAGCTAAATCTGTAAGCGCAGCTATTGATTTTCTGGCTTTACCCATAGCATAATGCTCTAAAGCATGACCCAAACTAAAAAGAAATAACAGCAAAGCACCTTCTGCCCATTTATCTAAAAAAGCTGCGCCTGCCGCGGCTACAATCATCAAAAAGTCAATTTCGAATTCGCCATGTTTGATTTTCTCTAAAGCTTCTTTCACCACGTAGAATCCTCCAAAAAAATAAGCTAAAATATAGAGAATTAGAATTAACAGATCAGGGAGGTTAGCGAATAGTTCTAACAAAAACCCGGTACCTAAAAATACTCCGCTTGCTAAAGAAAAATGGAGTTCTGTGTTTTTTCCTAAAATGCCATTATGTTCTTGCTCACGACTGCAGCCCTTTGCTTCTTTCATATTATTCTTTTACTGTTTTAATAGGTCCTCTAAAATTACTTAATCTTATGGTATGCTAGTGCATGTATCACAGGTTCCTTTAATCACTAAATTTACATTATTTGCTGTAAAACCTTCGGGTAAATTAATTTTCGGAATTTTATGATCGGTCAGGCATACTGTTTTTCTGCAGGCTGAACAATAAAAATGCATATGCAGGTCCTGTCCCACCTCACACTTACAATGTTCTTCACACATCGCATATTTTACTACGCCACTACCATCATCAATAGGATGTACAATTCCTTTATCTTCAAAGGTTTTTAAAGTTCTATAGAGGGTGGTGCGATCTGATCTGTCAAATGCTTGTTCAATATCCGAGAGCGAGACTGCAACGTTTTTCCTATTTAAAAAACGATAGACCAACAACCGCATGGCGGTAGGCCGTATTTTTTTATCCTGTAATTTTTTATCAATTGAACGCATTGTATTAGTGACTATGGGCTGCATCTCCTTTTTTCATTTCTGCCATCAGATAATAGGCATTGTTCTGCACAAACAGTGTTTCTTGAGCTATCGGTTCTAAAAACTGAACACCAACCCATTCTCCATCTCGCTGTCCGAGCAGCACTTCTTTAGGTTTAAAGCTCCAATCAATGCCTTCTCGCTCTGCAGTAAATACGTAATAGCGATCGCCATCTTTACTTACTGCGCTTTCCGGTAGTGCAAGTGTTTTTGAAACACCTACTTCTATTCTCCCCTGAATATACATACCCGGAATCAATTTGTCTTCTTTGTTTTCGATCTCGGCATGCACGTGTACCGCTTTGGGCCCTTCCTCAAAAGTTTTACTGATGGAATAAATTTTTGCGCTTAGCTCAACACCGGGTAAGGATTGCACTTTGAAACGAACTTCCTGACCTTTACTGACCTTGTGCACATCTCTCTCAAATACCATGAGGTCCGCATGTACATGATGCGTATTTACGATTTCGATCAAATTGGTTTGCGGCTCTACATACTGTCCAGTTTTTATATTGACCTTTTCTACAAAGCCCTCGATGGGACTTCGCAAAGCGATACGCTGATAAATAGTACCATTACGTACGCCCGTGGGATTAATATTGTATTGTTTTAATTGCGCTTCAAGACCTTGTACCATCCCATTAGCCGCCATATATTCTGATTTTGCATTTTGATAGTTCATCCCTGATCCTACTCCCGCATCATATAATTTTTTTTGACGGGCAAACTCAGATTTTAGAAATTCACTTTTAGTATACGCATTGAGATAAGTCGTTTGTTTTTCGATCAAATTAGGATGGGATACATACGCCAACACCTGATTTTTTTTAACCTGATCGCCCTCAATCACAGCTATGGATGCGATATTAGCACCAATCATAGCCGTTACATTTGCCTCATTTTGTGGTGGCACTTCTAACTGTCCGTTAGCCTCAACAAAACCGGTAAGGCTTCTCTCACTCAGCGTATCCAATTTGAGCTGTAAGGCATCAAACTGTTGCGCGGTAAACATCGCTTCTTTAACATTGTTGCGAGGGGCTGTCTTTTTTTCCTGCGTCATGACAGTAGTCTCCCCAGAAGACGGATCTTCATCTTTTTGTTGTCCGCAAGCACATAACAGTAGTATTACTGTTGCTAGCGGAATACGTATATATATAAAATGTTTCTTCATGTTGTTATTTTTTGAAATAGTGTAGTTCAAATAGTGCCTCTAAATACTTACTAAGTACTTGTAATGATGATTCTTCTGTTTGTATCGCTTCCCGAATCAACAATGTAAATGCCGAATAATCCAGTGCACCTTCTTTATATCCCAACAAAGCTCCTTTGCGCTGTGCTTGGGCTAAAGGAACGGCTTCTGTTGTATAAAAATCTTGGGTAGCCTTCCATTTTTCAAAATTTTGAAGCGCTTGTCGCTGTCGTGATTCAAAGTGTCGCTGACTAAAGGCTGAAGATTCCTGAGCGATATAGGTATCAAGTTTTGACGCTTTTATAGTTGACCGGTTTTTGCCATCGAAGAAAGGAAAGGAAAGTCCTACCTGATAACTATAAAAATTGGAAGTTCCATTAACTTCTTGCAGCCCACCTTGTAGATTTAATTTGGGAAGCCTGTCAGAGCGTGCTGTACGATATCCTGCTTGTGAAACTTCGAGACGCTCTTGTATAATCTTAAGCTCCGGATGCAAAGTTTTCTCGATACTTCCCAAAAACATCAGTGCATCGGGAGCGATGGTATCGGTTACGGTATAAAACATCGTGTCGCCCAACCACAAATTGAATTGTTCTAAGGCAATCGTATAATCATGCGCCAGTTGCTCCATTTTATTTTGGATCTGCGCAGCTTGATTTTGTGCGGCTTTAAACTCCAATTTCGAGATAGCTTCTACTTCATAATTCAACGCTACGGCTTTAGAAAAATTACTGTATATGGAATCCAGTTCTTTATATAAGGCAAGTTTTCTTTTTGCTAAATAGACAGCAGTCCATAGTGTTTTTACCTCCTTTTCTACCTCAAGCACAGATTGATCATAAAATGCCTCTGCTAACAGTACACGTTTGTTCTGGAGTCTTTTTTTTGCTGTGATTCCAAAAAGATCAATATTCGATTGCCCTACACCAACAAGCGTATAAATTCCGCGAGTCTCATTTATTTCTTCTCCTCCCGTGAAAATTTTGGTAGTTCCAAAATCATATGCTGCACGTTGTTGCGCTACTTGTTTATCTATTTCTAATTGTCGTATTTTTAATAACGGATAATTATCTTTTGCTAAGGCTATTGATTGTTCTAAAGAAATCTCCGGATATTGATTTTGAATACTTTGCGCTTCCGCGGAAGCTGAATAGAAGAACAGTACACCCACAAATGATGCTACAATAACGGACTTTTTTAGGAGGAATCGTTTTTTAGAACGCTTTTCAATCCATTGGTAACATATGGGCAGTACAAAGAGGGTTAATAAGGTGGAAGTCACCAAGCCACCTATCACTACTGTTGCCAAAGGGCGTTGCACCTCTGCCCCTGCCGATGCTGATATCGCCATAGGTAGAAAGCCCAGAACATCGGTTAACGCGGTAAGCATGATAGGACGTATTCTTCGTTTTGTACCCTGCACAATTCGATCTTTTAAATTTGTGACACCTTCATCTTTTAATTCATTGAGTCCGCTTATCATAACGAGTCCATTAAGCACTGCGACGCCAAATAAAACTATAAAACCAACGCCTGCCGAAATACTAAAGGGCATATCCCGCAACCATAAGGCAAAAATACCTCCGATAGTCGCCATAGGAATCGCCAAATAAATCATGAGCGTTTGAGAAAAGGATTTTAAGGCAAAATAAATCAATATAAAGATGAGCAATAACGCAATAGGAACAACGGTTTGTAACCGTTTGCTGGCTCTTTCCAAATTTTCAAAAGCACCACCATATCGAATAAAATAACCGGGAGGCAAAGTAAAGTTTTGATCGAGACGTTCTTTTATCTCTTCGACTACCGATTGCACATCACGTCCCCGAATATTGATCCCAACATACGTTCTACGATTCGTATTATCACGACTTATTTGCATCGGTCCCTGTTCATACCGTACACTGGCTATCTCGCGTAAAGGAATCTGGGATCCACCCGGTAAGGTCACAAACAGCTCCTGAATATCGTTAATACTAGTCCGATCCTCCTTTTGAAAGCGTACCACCAGATCAAATCGTTTTTCACCCTCAAAAATAACCCCTGCTTTACTTCCTGCAAAGGCTGCCTGAATAGTTGAATTGACTGTTTTAATATTGAGACCATATTGCGACAGCTTATCTCTATTATAACGCACCGTAATTTGAGGGAGTCCATCGGTAGCCTCTACTTTGTAATCGGCAACCCCAGGGACCTTACTTATAATGTTCCCCATTTCTTCAGCTTTGCTGGAAAGCACATCTAGGTCTTCGCCAAACAACTTAATAGCAACATCTTCCCGTACCCCGGTAAGCAATTCGTTAAAACGCATCTCGATAGGTTGGGTAAATTCAAAATTAACGCCGGGAAGTATGCTGATCTCTTCCTTAATTTTTTGAACCAGTTCTTCTTTCGTTTCCGCCGAAGTCCATGCATCCATGGGTTTAAGGATCGCAAATACATCGGCTATGTCCATTGGCATGGGGTCAGTCGGTACATCTGCGACACCGATGCGACTCACTACAGTCTTCACTTCGGGAAATTTGGCCTTAATTATCTGTTCTATTTTGGTGGTGGTCGCTATGGTTTCCTGTAAGGAGCTTCCGGGTTTTAAAATTGCGTGAAATGCAATATCTCCTTCATCGAGATCGGGTATAAATTCGCCTCCCATGCGACTAAATGTAAACAGCGCTATTCCAAATAACAGGATGGAAACGCCTATAATCAGTTTGCCTTTTCTAAGGGATTTAATTAGTACGTTCTCATATTTTGATGCTATCCAATACACAAATCTGTCACCATATGATTTTTTTGAATGTGATACTTTTCTAATAACCAATGAAGTCACCATAGGGACATAGGTCAGACATAAAACCATCGCTCCCAACATGGCAAATATAAATGTAAGTGCCATAGGTCGAAACATTTTTCCTTCCACCCCTTCCAGCGCTAAAATCGGTAAAAAAACGATGAGAATTATTAACTGCCCAAAAAATGCGGTGTTCATCATTTTTTTGGAAGCTTTTGCGGTGATCGTATTGCTTTCTTTTGAGGTAAGCTTGCGGACCTTGTCCTTTACGCTGTATCGATAGATTATAAAGACGGTACTCTCAACAATTATCACGGCACCATCCACTATAATTCCAAAATCAATCGCACCCAAACTCATGAGATTGGCCCACACATCAAAAATATTCATAAAGATAAAGGCGAATAGCAATGATAACGGAATTGTCGAAGCAACAATGAGTCCTGCTCGCCAGTTACCTAACAAGAGAACCAACACAAAAATGACGATAAGTCCACCCTCTAGTAAATTACTAAACACGGTAGTTGTCGTTTTTTGAATAAGTTCACTACGATCCAGAAAGGGTTCGATGACAACACCGTCCGGCAGAGATTTTTGGATTTGACGCATCCGTTCTTTCACTTCTGCAATTACAGCATCAGAGTTTGCACCTTTGAGCATTAAAATCATACCACCTACTGCTTCGCCTTTCCCATCTTTGGTCAAGGCTCCGTATCGTACAGCACTTCCTAAGGTCACAGTACCAATATCTTTAATCCGAATAGGGATATTATTTACTGTTTTAATGACCATGCGCTCTATATCACTAACCGTTCTGGCAAGTCCCTCTCCTCTTATAAAGTTTGCTTGATGATTTCTTTCAATATAGGCGCCGCCTGTATTTTGATTGTTATTATTTAGTGCTGTAAACACTTCTGATATGGTGATACCAATCGCCCGCAATTCGTTGGGATTGATTGCAACCTCGTATTGTTTTTTATTCCCTCCAAAGGCATTTACTTCGATGACACCGGGTACCATTGCCATTTGACGTTTGATAATCCAGTCCTGCATGGTACGTAGCTCTGTCGTAGTATATCTATCTGTATAAGCTTCCTCTACTGTTAAAGTATATTGGTAGATTTCGCCTAATCCCGACGAAATGGGACCCATAGTAGGTTCGCCAAAACCTTCAGGAATTTGGTCTTGCACTTCGGATAACTTTTCGGCAACTAACTGCCTTGGTAAGTAGGTGCCAACGTCGTCATCAAAAACAATGGTAACTACCGATAATCCAAATCGTGAAATCGATCGAATTTCTTGGACATTGGGTAAATTACTCAGGGCAACCTCTACCGGATAGGTTACAAATTGTTCAATATCCTCGGTTCCCAAATTTGGAGATTGCGTGATGACTTGCACCTGATTATTAGTAATATCAGGAACGGCATCGATGGGAACTTGGGTTATACTCCATATCCCAACGCCAATAAGTACGCAGGTGAGTAACCCAATAATAAATTTATTTTGGATTGAAAAATCAATGATTTTATTAATCATGAACTATGTATTAATTCAGTTAAAACTAAAAGAATAGCTTTCGCGATAGCGAAAACCAGTATAGTAAGGACATAGGTGTCCTAAAAAGAACTGAATTATACCCTGGGAGGTTGTAAAATGGTATGAGGTATATCTTTGCCCAAACTATCAAAGTGTACAAACACCTCTGAGGTAATTTCGGTAATAATAGGCGCAAATGCGATCATATTAAAATTGATAGTATGTACATGACAGCAGTGACATTGACAGAAGGGAGAACACAACTCTGCGGAATCATGGGTATGATCATCCTCCAATTCAGCAGCAATCTCTATAGCTGCCTCCTCTGAATGCTCTTCGGCATCACTGCACGCCAGAAAGTTGAGTGACAAAAAATAAATGGATAGTATGACGGTCATAATTTTCACATGACAAAAATACAAATAAAATGATGCACAACTGTTGCAAAAGGTATTTTGAATAAATGAAAGTTTTAATTAGTTTGAGGTTTTAAATGCCCTTCCCTCGAGGGAAGGGTTAGGGATGGGTGTTCTAATCTATGACTCGTCCTAAAAAAAGTTTACTTTACTTGAGCTTTTAAACTCTACTCCTCCCCTAACTCAACCGCTCTATGAAACGCGGCAAAAGCAGCTTCTTTTATCAATTCGTTTACATTATTATCCTCCATAGAGTCCAGAGCAGCACGTGTTGTACCACCTTTAGATGCTACACGCTCCATCCATGAATTGGGAGAGAGATCTGATTGGTTAAAAAGTTCCACCGCTCCTGTAAACGTCTGACTAACCAAGTCTTTAGAATCATCTGCTGAGAATCCCATTTGCAATGCAGCCTCCATCATGCTCTGCATAAAATAAAAAACATATGCGGGACCACTTCCGGAGATCCCTGTAGAGGCATCGATGTATTTTTCATTTCTTACCTTTATAGTCTTCCCTGTAGTACACAATAAGTCTTCTATGGTTAATAATTCTATTCGCGATACTTCCTCAGAAGCGGTGTAGGAGGTTAAACCTTTACCAATTTGGGCTGGTAAGTTAGGCATGGCACGCACAACCTTAGGCAACCCTATTTCATCTTGCATGGTTTGTATTGTAACCCCGGCCATAATCGAAATTACAATCTGTCCTTCAAAAACTAGCGATTTTAATCGGGTAAATAAATCTGTACTATGATAAGGTTTTACTGCTAAAAAAATTAAATCGGCTTTTGGTACGCAATCTTCCGGTCTGTGAAAAACATCAAAATGAGATATTTTATCTAAGCGTGTTCGCGTTTCTTCTGAGTTGTCCAGGATCATAATATTACGCTTCTTTAAAATTTTTGATTTTGACATGGCTTCAGCATATGTCAAACCCATGTTTCCTGCACCTATTACTAATACTTTCATTCGATTGTTTATCATTTTTATTAGAATCCATAGTATAACGTTTTTTTTCCGTTTCTTAAAATTTGAATTGCTTTACGCCACTCCAACAATACAATCATGCTAGCAATACTTGCATACAATCCCAAGTAAATTCAAAATTTCTCAAAGAAATCCTCCATTTTAATCATTTATCGCAAAAAAAATAACTAAAAAACTATTTTACTACTAAAAATGCGATCAAAATCCCGAAAGCATTATGGTATGCTCTACCGAATACATTATATTTACTCTCTAAAATATTTCTCATATGACGACTAATAATTTCAAAGTTAAAGTGGATGACACTTTCGAATTTGATTTTAATGATACAACTCTATCCGAAATTGACGCAGTTGCTACCGGTAAGAATTCATATCACGCATTGGATAAATCCAAATCATTTCACAGCGAAATCATTGATCAAAATTTTACTGACAAAGAATATACAGTTCGTGTGAATAACACCGATTTCAAAGTTCATATTGACAATGCCCTGGATATAGCAATCAAGGCAATGGGTTTTACCATAGGTGCAACCAAAAACGTAAATTCAATCAAAGCTCCTATGCCGGGGTTAATTTTGGATGTTCAGGTACAAGTTGGAGATACCGTAACACAGGACACTCCTTTACTAATTTTAGAGGCTATGAAAATGGAAAATCTTTTATCTTCTCCTCGGGATGGCGTTATTAAATCTATCACAGCAGCTGTTGGTGACGCTGTAGACAAAGGACAACTCTTAATTGAATTTGAATAATCAATGCATTATAACTGAAAGTTTATAGCAGTATAAGAATCAACATTTTCTATTCTATGAAATCAAAAAAAAATATACATAAAATACTGATTGCCAACCGTGGCGAAATTGCCATTCGCGTTATGCGAACTGCCAAAAAAATGGGAATCCGCACCGTGGCGGTATACTCGACCATTGATCGCAACGCTCCACATGTGCGCTTTGCAGATGAAGCGGTACTTATTGGGGACGCACCCTCCAATAAATCCTATTTGTTAGGAGATAAAATTATTGAAGTTGCAAAGCGTCTCGACGTGGATGCCATACATCCAGGATACGGTTTTTTGAGTGAAAATGCTGAATTTGCGGAAGCTGTGACTGCAAGCGGACTTATTTTTATTGGTCCGGAATCCAAGGCCATTAAAGTGATGGGTAGCAAACTCGCCGCTAAAGATGCGGTAAAAGCATATGATATTCCTATGGTTCCGGGTATCGACGAAGCTATTACAGATGTGGTAAAAGCAACTAAAATTGCTAACGAAATTGGGTTTCCAATCCTAATCAAAGCATCAGCCGGTGGTGGTGGTAAAGGGATGCGTGTGGTAGAGAAAGAAAGTGATCTCGAATCACAAATGCAACGAGCCATTAGCGAAGCTGTATCTGCCTTTGGTGACGGATCCGTGTTTATTGAAAAATATGTTGGATCTCCGAGGCATATCGAGATACAGGTTATGGCAGATGAACATGGTAATGTGATTCATCTGTTTGAGCGTGAGTGTAGCGTACAACGACGCCATCAAAAAGTAGTTGAAGAAGCACCTTCGGCCGTCTTAACACCTGCGTTACGTCAGAAAATGGGAGAAGCTGCTGTAAAAGTCGCTAAAGCCTGTGATTATGTAGGAGCGGGTACGGTTGAGTTTCTTCTGGATGAACAACATAACTTCTACTTTCTTGAGATGAATACTCGTTTACAGGTAGAGCATCCGGTGACCGAGCTTATCACCAACTTGGATTTAGTTGAACTTCAAATAAGGGTGGCACGTGGCGAAAAACTACCGCTTCAACAAGAGGAAGTACAACTTAAAGGGCATGCCTTAGAATTGAGAATTTATGCCGAAGATCCGTTGCATGACTTTTTACCGAGTGTAGGAAATCTGGAGGTCTATCAATTACCACAAGGTGAAGGTATCCGTGTGGATAATGGATTTGAGGAGGGTATGGATATTCCAATTTATTATGATCCAATGCTGGCCAAATTAATTACTTATGCCGATACGCGAGAAGAAGCTATTCAACGTATGATTGATGCTATCGCACAATATCAGGTAAAAGGAGTGGAAACTACTTTACCGTTTGGAAAGTTTGTTTGTGAACATGAAGCGTTCAGAAGTGGAAATTTTGATACACATTTTGTAAAGAATTACTACTCTGCCGAATTTTTACACCAAGAAATTGAGGAAGAAGCCAAAGTTGCTGCCATGATAGCCTTGCAACATTATTTAAAAGATCAAAAAAAATTACGCTTACCGATACATTAGACTATGGAATCCAAAATAAAAACTTTAGAAGAGAAAATTGATAAAGCCCATTTAGGGGGTGGTGAACATCGTATTGCAAAACAGCATGAAAAGAAAAAACTTACTGCACGTGAGCGTGTGAACTATTTGCTAGATGAGGGTTCGTTTGAAGAGATCGGAATTCTTGTAACACATCGTACCACCGACTTTAATATGGACAAAGAACTATATTATGGTGATGGTGTAATTACAGGTTACGGAACGATTGCAGGTCGATTGGTGTATGTGTTTGCACAGGATTTCACCGTGTTTGGCGGTGCCTTATCAGAAACGCATGCCGAAAAAATTTGTAAAATAATGGATTTGGCAGTTAAAGTGGGGGCACCATTGATTGGCCTTAACGATTCTGGTGGCGCACGTATACAAGAAGGCGTACGTTCTCTTGGTGGATATGCCGATATATTCTATCGTAATGTACAAGCATCGGGGGTGATCCCACAGCTATCTGCTATTATGGGACCTTGCGCCGGGGGCGCCGTATATTCTCCTGCGATGACAGATTTCACCCTGATGGTAGAGGATACAAGTTATATGTTTGTTACCGGACCTAATGTTGTAAAAACGGTTACGAATGAAGAAGTAACCTCTGAAGAACTTGGAGGTGCCAGTACACACTCAACCAAGTCGGGAGTCGCTCATATCACTTCTGCCAATGATGTACAGTGTCTGGAGGATTTAAAAAGCTTACTGAGTTATATGCCTCAAAGTAATGCCGAAAAAGTACCGGCACTACCTTATACCCTTGGTGACGAAATACGTGAGGAATTGATGGATATTATCCCGGAGAATCCTAACAAACCGTATGATATGCATGAGGTAATTAGCGGAATTATCGATACCGATTCTTTCTTTGAAGTACATAAGGATTATGCTGAAAATATAATTGTAGGTTTTGCGCGTATAGGCGGAAAAAGTGTTGGAATAATAGCTAATCAACCCCTATTTCTTGCCGGTGTACTGGATGTAAACAGTTCGAAGAAAGCAGCACGATTCACACGTTTTTGTGACTGTTTTAATATACCATTGTTAGTGTTGGTTGATGTACCGGGCTTTTTACCGGGTACCGATCAAGAATGGAATGGTATTATAGTACACGGTGCCAAATTATTGTATGCGTTAAGCGAAGCGACTGTTCCAAGAGTAACGGTGATCACTCGTAAAGCATATGGTGGTGCGTATGATGTAATGAACTCAAAACATATTGGTGCAGATCTTAACTTTGCGTGGCCATCTGCCGAAATCGCAGTGATGGGAGCCAAAGGTGCCAGCGAGATTATTTTCAGAAAAGAAATAAGCAAAGCTGACGATCCGGCTGCAAAACTAGCCGAAAAAGAAGCAGAATATGCCGAAACTTTCGCTAATCCTTATAAAGCAGCACAACGTGGTTTTATAGACGAAGTTATTCTGCCAAAAGATACGCGTCGTAAATTAATTAAAGCGTTTAGCATGTTGGAGCATAAAGAAGTGTTGCTTCCGAAGAAAAAGCACGGCAATATCCCTTTATAACCAACTAGATAAAAGGAGGGGGTCTATAAAGTTAATTCTATTGTCAACTCGAGCGGAGTCGAGAGATATTTATCCTTGATTTTGACTACATTTCGACTCCGCTCAATGTGACATTTAATTTAAAAATTTATTTTTCACACACCCTCTTTAAAAAACAAACAACTATGGATTCGTTGACTCAAATTGTACTGGGTGCTGCGGTGGGCGAACTTGCTCTGGGTAAAAAGATAGGCAACAAAGCCATCCTTTGGGGCGCTATAGCTGGTACCATTCCCGATTTGGATGTCATAACCAAATGGTTTTTTGATCCTGTACGTGCCAACGAATTGCATCGTGGTTTTTCACACTCTATTCTCTTTAGCCTCCTTGCAGCGCCACTCTTAGGTTGGGTGCTTGCAAAATTATATAAAAATTCACACGCCACTTGGCGAGATTGGACGCTACTCATGTTTCTGGGATTGTTTACGCATCCCTTGCTCGATGCATTTACAACTTGGGGCACACAACTATTCTGGCCGTCGCCATACAAAGTGTCTTTTAAATCTATATTTGTTATTGATCCATTATATACACTTCCTTTTTTACTTTGTGTAGTATTAGCCATGCGGCTTAAACGTGAGAACCCCAAACGTAGATATTATGCAAAAAGCGGACTTATCATTAGTAGTTGTTATCTAGTGCTAACTGTAGCTATAAAGGGATATACATATAGTAAATTTGAAGCGAGTCTGATCGCACAAAATATTGAGTATCTAGACATTCAGACCAAACCTACACCGTTTAACAGTATCTTGTGGACTGCCAATGTACAAACTGCAGATGCGTATCATATAGGCTATTATTCTATTTTTGATCGGACTGATACCATTGAATTTAGTATCATTCCAAAAAATCATCACCTTTTGGGCGCCTCAAGAGAGCATCCTTTGGTTGAAAGGCTCATCAAACTTACTGAGGGCTGGTACACCATTGATCAACAAGAAGACTCACTTCTTTTTAATGATTTACGCTTTGGTCAATTAGACTTTGAGGATCCTGAGAGTCCCTTTGTGTTTAGTTATGAGCTATATTACAATGATAATGAATTGCACGCTAAAGAACCTGAAAAGAAATTTCGAGATGGGTATGCCTTGCTCAAAAAGCTCTTTAATCGTATGGGCGGAATTTAGATATAAAAAGTAGTCATCTCCGATATGCTTTGTTCGCTTTGGCGAAAGTAAAAGAAAAAAACCTCCTGTACGGCCTAACTAGTAGCTTTGTCTCCTCCCGCAAACTGCAGGAAGGAAAAAAACCGTTTGCATTGCTCCTACAAACTACAGGAAGAAAAAAAACCATTTGCATCGCTCCTGCAAACTGCAGCAAGAAAAAAAACCATTTGCATTGCTCCTGCAAACTGCAGCAAGAAAAAAAACCATTTGCATTGCTCCTGCAAACTGCAGCAAGAAAAAAAACCGTTTGCATCGCTCCTGCTAATTGCGGAAGGAAAAAAAACCGTTTGCATCGCTCCTGCAAACTGCGGAAGGAAAAAACTGGATGGAATCATACTATGAACTAAATACACTACACTACAAACTTTTAGTCTTTATGAGTTCTTCAACGCTGATCAGCTACAAATTATAATAGTGAGAATGTTTCCTATGAAATCAGGTTCCGATTAGGATCTAGCTGCCAAATGTCGAAAATGGATTTTGTAGTAGCTAAACAATATTATTTTAGCTGAAGGATACAATATAAGAGTGCTTAAAACAGGAAGAAACTTAGAGAATGACACAGTGTTTGAGTTAAATTTTTCATTTTAGTGTCAAAAAATCCCTGGTAAAGACATCTTTCCTGCCCGAATTATATAGGCGAGTTCTTTGTTTCCTTTCTTTTGAATGAGTTAAAAAATGAAAGCACTAGGTCTCCATATATAAAACAAAAAGGTACGTGCATCACACACGTACCTCTGGTTGGTTTGCTCTATCTACCCAAAAGTATGATAAAATTAAACCGAACTCAACTTTGCTTTTATATGTGACAGGCCCAGATTATTGATACTCCCAATATGTGTGTGTTTCGTATCTTTGATTGGAACATAGGTACCGGCTTCAATATCTTTTCCAATTTTCACATAAGCATCCCTAAACGACATACCATCCACTACCAATTGATTGAGCGTATCTACACTAAATAGATATTCGTATTTTGAGTTATCAAGAATGCTTTTGTTAACGGTGACCTGTTGCAATGCATAATCTGCCATTTCTAAAGAAGCCTTCATATCCTGAATCGCAGGAATAAGGTTCTTTTTGAGGAGTTGTAAATCTCGATGATAGCCACTAGGTAAATTGTTGGTTAGCAATGTCAACTCATACGGAAGCGCTTGTATCACATTACATTTTGCTCTGATCAGCTCAAACACGTCTGGATTTTTTTTATGCGGCATAATACTGGATCCTGTGGTATACTCTGAAGGTATACTCATAAAATTAAAATTCTGACTCATGTATAAACACACATCCATCGCCAATTTTGATAACGTGCCTGCTATACTACTCAATGCAAATGCCGTTGATTTTTCTGACTTGCCTCTACTCATCTGTGCGGCTACCACGTTATACTTCAAAGTTTCAAAACCCAATTCCTGAGTGGTAAACTCCCGATCGATGGGAAATGAGCTTCCGTATCCAGCTGCACTCCCAAGAGGGTTTTGATCTACAATTTGCAGCGCTGCATTTACGACATATAGATCATCCACAAAACTTTCGGCATAGGCCGAAAACCAAAGACCAAAGGACGATGGCATGGCAACTTGTAAATGTGTGTATCCAGGTAGTAAAACTTCTTGATGAGTATCTGCAAGATCCAGTAAGGTGGTACTTACGTCTTTTACCAACGTTTTTATTTGCTGTAGTTCGTCTTTTAAATATAGATGCATTGCCACCAGTACCTGATCGTTACGTGATCTTGCAGTATGTATTTTTTTTCCTGCTTCCCCGATAGTTTGGGTGAGCTCGAATTCGATTTTGGAATGTCCATCTTCAAAATCCTCTTCGATAACAAAGGTCCCTTCAGCAATCTGTACTGATAGTTTTTGTAATGCTCCCGTGATAGCTGTAAGATCCTGATCAGACAATAAATTGACTTTACATAACATCTTGGCGTGAGCTAATGTAGCTTGAACATCATACTTAGCCAAAACCAAATCTAATTCACGGTCATTGCCTATCGTAAATTGATTTATCTTTTCGTTGGTTGGTAATCCTTTATCCCAAAGTTTCATTTTTCTATTTTTTATACTAGAGTATTCCTTTTAAAATTTTTATGTAAAGTGCGATACCCTCTTTGATCTCGCTGACATAAATAAATTCGTCTGCCGAATGGGATCGCGTTGAATCTCCCGGCCCCAACTTAAGCGACGGACAAGTAAGTACAGCTTGATCAGATAAAGTAGGTGACCCATAAGTAGCTCGGCCAAGTGCTATACCGGATTGAACAACCGGATGTTCAATAGCGATGGATGATGCTCCTAAATGCATAGATCTTGGAGTTACTTCAACCTGCGCTGGTAGTTCATTTTGTATGCTTTTTAAAATTTCCTCGTTTGTGTATAAATCATTTACACGTATATCTACAACAAAATCGCAGGTTGCCGGTACAACATTGTGCTGTTTACCGGCATTAATCTGAGTAACCGTCATTTTTACGGCTCCCAAGGTTGATGAAATCCTTTCGAAATGATACGTTTTAAACCATTGTATGAACGGTAACGCATTATAAATGGCATTATCATCATTAGGATGTGCCGCATGACCAGCCGTTCCTTTAACTGATACGTCTACTACCAACAATCCTTTTTCTGCAATGGCCAGTTGCATTAGTGTGGGTTCTCCCACGATAGCAAAATCAATCGGCTTAAGTTTGGGTAACACACTGTTTAATCCTTTTTTACCACTACTCTCCTCTTCTGCAGATGCGACCATAACGATATTATAGCACAACTGCTTCTCTGCATAGAAATACGTAAATGTTGCTAATAAACTTACCAAGCACCCACCTGCATCATTACTTCCTAACCCAAACAATTTTTCGTCTTTTACAAATGCCTTAAAAGGATCATTGGTATAATTACCGTTAGGGCGAACCGTATCATGGTGTGAATTGAGTAAGATTGTAGGCTTATTTTTATCAAAATGCTGATTATATGCCCAAACATTATTGTTTTCACGTTGGTGCGGAATGTTATGATCCCGAAACCATTGTTCTAATAGTGTTGCAGTTTTATCCTCTTCGGAAGAAAAGGAAGGCGTCTCAATTAACTGCTGAAGCAATTGGATCGCTTGCTTTGTCAGACTTTCTATGAGTAGATTTTCCGTATCGGTCATTTGTTCTTTCATAAGATTATATTATAAAGTGAGGGTCGTATGTAGGATGTTTGGATTGGTCAAAAAATCAGCATTTGCAATATGTATCGTTTTAACCTCCTGTTCTAAAGCCTTAAAACAATTATGAAGCTTCGGAAGCATCCCATGACTTATTGCATTGGTATCCAGAAGTTCGGCATATTTATTTTGATTAATATGAGGTATCACGGAATCCTTATCCTGAATGTTTGTTAGCACGCCTTTAAGCTCAAAACAATAAAACAAAGACACTTCATAGCGTGCTGCCATAGCCGACGCTACTTGCGAGGCAATCGTATCAGCATTGGTATTTAGTAATTGCCCTTCTAAATCATGAGTTACTCCGCATACTACTGGTGTCATACCCATGGACACAATTTCTTTTAGGAATGATGTATTAATCTCAGTAATATCGCCTGCATACCCATAATCAATAAACAGCGGTTCGCGTTTTACAGCCGTAATTACATTGCCATCTGCTCCCGAAAGTCCTAACGCATTACATCCATTTTTTTGCAAACCGGCAACTATCTTAGTATTGATCAAACCTGCATAGGTCATGACCACCACATCAAGCATTTTGGCTGTTGTGATTCTACGTCCGTCGATCATCTCGGTAGGTATCGCTAACTTTTCTGCTAATTGTGTTGCTGACTTCCCTCCTCCGTGTACTAAAATTTTTGGTCCTTTGATCTTTGAGAAATCTAACAGGAACTGAGATAATACTTCAGGGTTCTCAATAATATTCCCACCAATTTTAGCGATAAAAAGTGTTTCCTTTTTCATAATGTTACTCTTGGCAATTGGCTTTTAATAATTTTTGCAGTACAAGCTGCGCGGCAAAGGTTCTATTATTTGCTTGTTCGATAACGATTGAACTTTCACTATCAAGTACAGCATCATCAATAACGACGTTACGACGTACCGGTAAACAATGCATTACTTTTGCTTTGTTGGTAGCCGCTATCTTTTCCTGAGAAATTCTCCAAGACATATCTGTTTCTAGGATCTTACCATATTGTTGATAGGAACTCCAATTTTTTACATATACAAAATCAGCATCCTTCAAGGCTTTGTCTTGGTCATATTCAATATTAGAAGCTCCAACAATCTCGTCCTGCAATTCATAACCTTTGGGATGCGTCACCACAAAATCCACCTCCAGTCGTTGAGCAATTGCGGCAAAAGAATTGGCTACTGCTTGCGGCAGTGCTTTGGGATGTGGCGCCCAGGAAAGAACAACTTTTGGACGTTTTTTAGCTTGAAATTGGTTTATTGTAATGGCATCGGTCAACGCCTGAAGCGGATGACCTGTGGCGCTTTCCATATTTAATATGGGAATGGATGCATATTTTATAAAACCTTTGAGCACTTTCTCATTATAGTCATCGTCCTTGTTTTCTAATGTTGCAAATGCTCTAATTGCAAGTATATCACAGTACTGAGAAATCACCTGAGCAGCTTCCTTAATGTGCTCTGAAGCTCCTTGATCCATCACCGTGCCATCGTCAAATTCTAATGCCCAACCTTCTCCGGTAAAATTCATTACCATTACATTCATTCCCAAATTAAGCGCTGCTTTTTGAGTACTTAATCGGGTACGAAGACTTGGATTAAAAAATAGCAAGCCCAAAGTTTTATTTTTACCCAACTCGCTATGGGCTCCAGGATTTTTTTTTAAATCATTGGCTTCTGAAATCCAATTGGATACCGAATCTATATCATTGACTGAAAAGTAGTTTTTCATTTTATTTCTTATTACTAATTAATTTATTTCAAAGACACTTTGGTTTTAAAATGCTCAGGGATTTCTTTTTCAACTAATTCTGAACGTAACGCTTTTATAAACTGATCAACTTCTATCTCCGTAATGGTCAGCGGTGGTAATATTCGTAAGACATGTTTATCTTTTGCAGCACCGGTAAAGATGAGATGCTTATAAAGCAACGCATTACGCAAAGGACCAACCTCAAAATCAAATTGTAATCCGAGCATTAAACCGCGTCCTTTTACTGCTTGTACTTGTTGAATAGTGATCACTTGTTCGTAAAAGTACTGCCCAATTGCTTTAGCGTTTTTGAGGAGACTTTCTTCCTCAATCACTTCCAAAACTGCAATTCCGGCTGCACAAGCCAGATGATTGCCACCAAAGGTTGTCCCGAGTAGACCATGACTCGCTTTTATGTGAGGCGCAATTAAAATTCCGCCCATTGGAAAACCATTTCCCATACCTTTAGCCACCGAAATAATATCAGGTGTTATCCCATGATGTTGATGCGCAAAAAATTTACCGGTCCTTCCGTATCCTGCTTGCACCTCATCAAGAATCAATAAAACGTCATTGGCTTTACAAACTTTTGCTAATGCTTGAAAAAATTGCGAGGATCCTTCGTCCAATCCTCCTACCCCCTGTATGGGTTCAATAATCACGGCACATACATCTCCTTTACCTAATTCTTTCGCTACCATCTCAATTTTATTAAGAGGCAGTAAGGTGACGTCATGTTGTTTGTTTAAAGGTGCAATAATATTTGCATTATCAGTCACTGACACTGCTGCAGATGTTCTGCCGTGAAAACCATTGGTAAAGCCTACAATTCTAGCTTTATTGGTGTGAAATGATGCCAATTTCAAAGCATTTTCATTAGCTTCTGCACCAGAATTACATAAAAACAATTGATAGTCAGAGTAGCCTGAGAGTTCCCCTAATTTCTTAGCTAATTTTAGCTGTAAACTGTTTTGTACTGCGTTTGAATAAAAACCGATTGAATCCAATTGATTTTTTATACTTTCCACATAATGCGGGTGCGCATGACCTATCGATATCACTGCGTGTCCACCATATAGATCCAGATACTGTGTATTATTTACATCCTCAACGGTGCAATTCAAGGCTCGTACAGGTTCTATATCGTATAAAGGGTATACATCAAATAATTTCATATGATTATATTTTAAAAGCCAAGATCCCTCAACCTCAGGCCTATTTTATTGAATTGATTTTTTCGTAAGAAGCCATAACTCCCTTTATTACAGATGAACTTAACCCCTGATGCTCCATCTCGTTTAAACCCTGAATAGTACATCCCTGAGGAGTGGTTACTTTGTCGATCTCACATTCGGGATGTGTATCATTTTCTGACACCAAGGTCGCGGCTCCCATAGCCGTTTGCACTGCGATTATTTGGGCTTCATGAGGATGAAATCCCATTTGAATACCCCCTTGAATCATAGCACGCAGGAAACGTAGAAAAAAAGCAATTCCGCTCGCTCCCAACACCGTTGCCGCTTGCATCAATGGTTCTTCAATTACTAATGTTTTACCAATAGTTGAAAACATTTTTTCTACTGTTTTCAACTCTTCAGTACACTCATTGTTGGCAGCTATACACGTCATGGACATCTTTTTTGAGGCTCCAGTATTAGGCATCACACGAATTACTTTATTAGTAGATAGCACCTTATTAATTTCTTGAATTCCTACTCCGGTAACCGTAGAAATCAGCATCTGGTCAGGATGTATAGCTTCTTTTATCTCGTCCAAAACTGAAGCCAATTGTTTGGGTTGCACACAAAGTAAAATCCATTTTGCATTTTGAATTGCCTCTGTATTGGATTGTGAAACTACTACGTTGAAAGTTTGCTTGATTGCTGTTAGATTTTTCTTGGATTTACCTGAAACAGTTATCTGCGTGGTACCAAATAACCCACTTGTTAAGAGTCCCGAAACAATTGATCTCCCTAAATTCCCTCCGCCTATTATTGCTAGATTCTCCATAATTCTCACGTTTTGTTATTAGAAAGCACTTGCCTTCAAATCGAGTCCGGTAGTCTCACCTAACCCGAACATTAAATTCATATTTTGTACCGCTTGTCCGGATGCTCCCTTTATCAAATTATCTAACACCGTCGTGATCACGAGCATTTCACCAATCTTCTGCAGATGGATCACGCACTTATTCGTATTCAGTACTTGTTTTAGGCTAATTGGATCTTCAGAAACCAGCGTACATGGTGTGTCTTTATAGTACTGTTTATATAAAGTTATAGCTTCCTCTATGTTTCCATCAAACTGAGTATATAAAGTAGCGTAAATACCTTTGCTAAAGTTTCCTCTGTTAGGGACAAAAAAGATTGGAGCTTTGAAACCGGCCTGTTTTTGGTGTAGGGATTGTTTAATTTCATCTAAATGCTGATGCTCGAAAACTTTATAGCTTGAGAAATTGTTATCTCTCCAGCTAAAATGTGTTGTCGATCCAGGTAGCACACCCGCTCCAGTACTTCCCGTAGTAGCATTGGCGTGTATGCTATGTGTTAGCAAACCATGAGAGGCAAGTGGTAAAACACCTAGCTGAATGGCGGTAGCAAAACATCCGGGATTTGCAATATTATCAGCTGCTGCTATCTTATCCTTTTGCAACTCTGGTAATCCATAAATAAAATCTCTTCCTTCAAAATATTGATCCTGTTGCAGTCTAAAATCATTGCTGAGATCTATTATTTTCGTTTTGTTTGAGAACTTTTTGTCAAAAAGAAAATGTTTTGATTTTCCGTGTCCAAGGCATAAAAACACCACATCAACATCCGGATTAACTTTATTGGTAAAATCCAACCCGATCGAACCTAATAGATCCGGATGCTGTTTTGCGATTGAAACTCCGGCGTTGGTCGTACTGTATACAAAATTAATTGCGACCCCATTATGGTGAACTAAAATCCTTAAAAGTTCACCAGCTGTATAACCTGACCCTCCTATAATTCCTACCTGTATCATACTATTTCAGAATTTAAGTGGTGATGAATTTTATTAGCATTTCCATAGATCTTAATAAATCCCTTGGCTTCATCAGCAGTCCATGCATCATTTTCTTCTCCGTAGGTAGCAATATCTGATGTCATCATGTCAAATTTGGAATCAATCCCATCAATAGTAAAGTGATACGGTTTTAAGGTTATAAAAACCTCACCTGTGACCGATTTTTGTGAATCTTCCAAAAACGTTTCGATATTACGCATCACAGGATCCAGATAGTTCCCTTCATGCAGCAACATCCCATACCAATTGGCAAGTTGTTCCTTCCAATATTGTTGCCATTTGGATAGCACATGTTTCTCTAATGTATGGTGCGCCTTAATGGTAATCATTGCAGCTGCTGCCTCAAATCCAACTCTTCCTTTGATCCCGATAATCGTATCCCCCACATGGATATCTCTACCTATTGCATACGAGCTCGCTATTTTCTCTAATTGTTTGATGGTTTCAACAGGAGAATCAAGAGCGTCATCTATACCTACGAGTTCTCCCTTCTCAAAATTTAAACTCAGTTTTTTTTCTTTAATTCCGTCTTTTAACTGACTTGGATATGCAGATTCTGGTAAGGGTTGAGAAGAAGTTAAGGTTTCCTTACCCCCAACACTGGTTCCCCATAATCCTTTATTAACTGAATACTGAGCCTTCTCCCAGCTGTAATGAACGCCGTGTTTTTCTAAGTAGTCAACTTCCGCTTGACGCGAAAGTTTAAGATCTCGTATCGGAGTGATAATTTCAATTTCTGGAGCTAGTGTTTGAAAAATAACATCAAATCGAATTTGATCATTCCCAGCTCCTGTACTTCCATGCGCGATATACTTAGCGCCAATAGCCTTTGCATAGGTAATTACTTCTATTGCCTGAAAAATTCGCTCTGCACTTACGGAAAGTGGATACGTATTATTTTTTAAAACATTCCCGAAAATCAAGTACTTAACCGCCTTGTTGTAAAATTCGTTTAGAATAGTTCTATTAACATGTTTCGTACTTCCTAATTCATAGGCTCTTTCTTCGATATTCTTTAATTCATCTTCTTCAAAACCACCGGTATTAACCAAGATGGTATGTACCGCTAGTCTTTTTTCATTTATTAAATATTTTACGCAAAAGGAGGTGTCTAATCCTCCGCTATATGCCAAAATTACTTTTTCCATGATGTTACTTTTTTATTGTTCTCAAGCAATCTCTGCTTTTTGTCTTTTATTAATTTTACAATGGTTTTATTGAACCAGCTTTGTTTTTTCTGTACCTGCTTTGCGGGATCAAACAACATTCCTGTACATAAGCACATTTTGTAATCCTTAGAAGTAAGTATAGAGAAGTTTGTGCACGTCTGGCATCCCTGCCAGAATTTAGGGTCATCGGTGAGTTCTGAAAAAGTAACAGGTTTATACCCTAACTCTGAATTTATTTTCATCACCGCAAGACCCGTTGTAATTCCGAATATTTTGGCATCGGGAAACTTTTTGAGTGAATGGTTGAAGGTGAATTCTTTCACTTTTTTTGCCAAACCCAAGTTGCGATATTCGGGATGTACGATGAGCCCAGAATGCGCCACGTATTTATTATGGCCCCAAACCTCGATATAACAGAATCCGGCAAAAGTGTCACCGACAAGTGCGACTGTGGCATTTCCATTTTCTATTTTGGTTCGAATATATTCTGGAGTCCGCTTAGCGATACCCGTACCTCGTATTGCTGCAGAAGCTGCAATAACCTCACATATCTCTTCTGCAAAATGTGTATGACTATGATTTGCTATGGTAATAACTATCTGTTCCATATTATAGTATAGAAAAGTGCACCCTCTCCTTACGAGAAGAATGTGCAATACAATAAATTGTTTATCAATAGATTGCTCTATAGATAACTACTATTAAAAATGTTGAATTTTAAATCCAGATCAGAACTGATCACATTGAATAGAATTAAGACTTTCTTTTTTGAAAGAAACTTACTCTGATAAAATTATGGATTTGACCTCACGGGAAAGCAGGACACACCCACTTTAAAAATTAATTACAGCCCGATGGGACGTCGAAAGCGTCGCACGCAAATTAAGAGGTCTTCTAAAAAAATTGATTGATTAAAATCGGAAGTAAAAAAATGTAGTGTTTTCATAATAGTAACTCTAAATCGTCGGCCTTGGCCCCTTTCGTTAACTAACGCTGCAATAGTACAAATTTTTTTGAAGTAAGAAAAGAATTAATTAAAAAAAAGAGTCGCCAGTTGGCGACTCTCTATAAAATTGTTTGTTTAATTACTTATTAGTTTCCTCCAAAAGTAAAAAGTAAACCAATATTTACTGTTAAATCACCAACTGATTGATCAAGATCAGTTTTACCAGCACTCAAATACGCTACATTAAAGTTTAATACTTTGTATTTGAAACCAAGTGCCGGACGAATACCAAAGTTAGATTTGCTGTCCGTTTTCAACTCCAATTCTGAATTATTATTACTAGCTTCAAGTTCGACACCACCAACATTAGCCATACCTAAGCCAAGACTCGCATATGGACGGAAACCTTCTTTCTTAAAGAAATAACGTGTATTGACTAAGTAAGAACCAATAGTTAAATTCCCATAAGAGTCATTTGCAATATCAGCCCCTACTAAGAAGTCTCCTTGATAAAGAAAAGATACGTCAATATCCTCAGTCACTCCGTATCCTACTTCTAAATGTGCAGAAATACCACCATCTAAGAAATCAGAAGCGTCACCCATTGGAGAAGCATATCCTAATCCAAATCCAAACTTAACCTGAGCGTTTGCTGAAGCGAAGCTCAACATAGCGATACCTACAAATAGTAAAAATTTTTTCATAATTGTTGTTTTAATAAAAATTATTAAATCGGTTTAACGGGCCGAATATATCGATTAAAAACACATATTAACAAATAATTTAGATTATTTAGCAATTTTAACATTTGTTGAGCTTTTAAAATTTTTAAAAGAAATTTTGCTAATAACTTTGTAGAAACTGGAGTCTCAGATAATTAGGGATATCTTTTTTTAAGTTTTTTTTTGTAATCTAAATCCCTCGACTACTTGCCTTGCGAAGTTAAAAGCGTTCTCGTAACATCCTTTTATATAATTATATCTATTTACTAACTACTTCTAAGTTCCTATGTATCGTTTTACCACCTTGTAACACTCACTAATTATAACATATCTCTCACAGTATTTTAACTGAGTATTGCAGGAAGTAGAGCTTATTTAAGGATATTTTTGTCGAACACAATCATCTATACAAATCATCTTAATTGGCTTTTTCAATGAAAAAAACACTTCTTTTTACCTTATTTTTCGGTACAGCTTTAACTACATTCTCTCAGTCTTTTTCTGAGGAATTTGGAGATGATAACTTAAGCTCGTATAAAGTATTTGAATATATATCCGAGTCTGATACTAATACAAATATAGGCACCAAAGAAGCTACTGCAATCGGCAACTTGGTTGAAGCACCTGCTATTGTTTCAGAAACAATTACTATAATTAAGGGACTTAAAAATGAAGAAGTTCATCACTATGAACATTTTAAAAAATTAGAAAAAAGCTACAAAACTGTTGCTTTAATCGAAGAATCAGAGGCTTATACTTCGTTCTAATTGCTTATATCAAATATTGAAATAGATCTGGTTTGTTATTAAGATAATCTCCAAAAAAGTTATAACACTTCATACGTTGAATTAGAGGTTCTAAATCTTCTTTGTATTTCAACTCAATCCCCACCACAGCTGGACCATTCTCCCGGCTTGACTTTTTTGAATATTCAAAATGAGTAATATCATCATCCGGTCCTAATACCTCAACAACAAACTGTTTTAAAGCTCCTGCACGCTGTGGAAATCGAACAATAAAATAATGTTTTAGATTAGCATATAACAAAGCACGTTCTTTTATCTCTGCTGTACGGGTAATATCATTATTACTACCACTTACAATACAAACAATATTCTTTCCTTCAATTTTGTCTTTATATTCTTCTAAGGCAGCTAATGTTAAAGCTCCGGCGGGCTCAACTACTATTGCATCTCGATTATAAAGATCTAAAATGGTTTGACATATCCAGCCTTCAGGCACCGTAAGCATATCATCCAAGTGATTTTTACAAATTTCAAAATTAAGATCACCAACACGCTGTACTGCTGCTCCATCAACAAATTTATCGATGTTCGTAATTTCTGTGTTTCTACCCTCCTTTGTAGAAATTGACATCGATGGTGCGCCCAAGGGTTCAACACCTATAATCTTCGTTTTTGGAGACAATACTTTAAGTGCTCCGCATAAACCGGATGCTAATCCCCCACCTCCTACCGCAACAAAGACGTAATCTATCGATTGATCGGATTGTTGCAAAATTTCAAGACCAATAGTCCCCTGCCCTTCTATTGTTTTGGGATCATCAAAAGGATGTACAAAAACTTTGTTTTTTTGTTTACATAACTTTACTGCCGCCTTTGAGGCATCATCAAAAGTATCGCCTGCTAATACCACATTGACAAATTCTCCTCCAAACATCTCGGTTTGTTCCACTTTTTGCTTAGGTGTCACCGAAGGCATATAAATAGTACCTTGTATTTTTAAATGTTGACAGGCAAAGGCTACGCCCTGTGCATGATTGCCTGCACTTGCACAAACAACTCCTCGCTCTCGCTCTTTCTCTGTTAGTGAACTTATTTTATTAAAAGCTCCTCTTATTTTATAGGACCTTACGCGTTGTAGGTCTTCGCGTTTCAAGAAAACATTGCAACCATATGCTTTGGAGTAGCGAACACTATTCATTAACGGAGTTACCATGACTACCTCTTCAATAGTAATTGCAGCTGCTTTGATGTCTTTTACATCTGGGAAGTATGTTGTTTCGGTCGTATTCATATTATAATTTATCTTTCTGAGCCCATCACAGGATTCACAATACACATCAAAAGAACCTAGACAGGCCCAGTCAGATAAGCTTTACATCATTAAATTATAGGTTTCATAGCTGTCATTGATGCTCTAAGCTGCTCGCCTATCATTTCTATTGGATGATTTCTTATGATGCTGTTAACTTCAATCAGTTTTGCATTATCAACATGATTATCCTTTTCTTTATCATAGGCTTCTCCAATAACATCGGTATCAACTGTAGCCATAAAATCTTCTAACAAGGGCTTACATGCATGATCGAATAAATAACAACCATACTCTGCTGTATCCGAAATCACACGGTTCATTTCGAATAATTTTTTCCGAGCGATCGTATTTGCAATCAACGGAGTTTCATGTAATGATTCATAGTAGGCTGAGGCATCGATAATACCAGACGCTGTCATTGCTTCATACGCTAATTCTACTCCGGCTCTAACAAATGCTACCATAAGTACACCATGATCATAAAACTCCTGTTCAGAAATTTTCATATTGCCAGCAGGAGTTTTTTCGAATGCGGTCTCTCCGGTTGCCGCTCTCCAGGTTAGTAAATTTTTATCATCGTTTTGCCAATCCTCCATCATGGTTTTTGAAAAACGTCCAGATATGATATCATCCATGTGTTTATGAAATAAAGGACGCATAATGCCCTTTAGTTCTTCAGAAAGTTCAAATGCTTTTAGTTTAGAAGGATTCGACAAACGATCCATCATATTGGTAATTCCACCGTACTTGAGTCCTTCTGTAATTGTTTCCCAACCATGTTGAATTAATCTGGAAGCGTATCCCGAATCCAAACCTTTTTCAATCATTTTATCAAAACAAAGTATGGAGCCTGTTTGTAATAAACCACAGAGGATAGTTTGCTCACCCATTAAATCCGATTTTACTTCGGCCACAAAGGATGACTCCAACACTCCTGCTCTATGTCCTCCCGTTGCCACTGCATACGCTTTTGCTTGTGCTAAACCGTGTCCTTGAGGATCATTTTCCGGATGTACTGCAATCAATGTTGGAACCCCGAAACCTCTTTTATATTCTTCTCTCACTTCAGATCCCGGACATTTTGGTGCTACCATAATAACTGTTACATCCTCCCGAATTTTCATACCTTCCTCGACAATATTAAATCCGTGAGAATAGGAAAGTGTAGCCCCTTTTTTCATTAACGGCATAACCGCATTAATTACCTGAGTATGTTGTTTATCAGGGGTTAGATTGATTACTACATCAGCCTCGGGTATGAGTTGTTCATACGTACCCACCGTAAATTCGTTATCTGAAGCATTTTTAAAGGAAGTTCGCTTTTCATCTATTGCTTTTTGCCTAAGAGCGTATGAGATATCCAACCCGGAGTCTCTCATATTGAGTCCTTGGTTTAGGCCCTGTGCCCCGCAACCGATAATCACAATTTTCTTCCCTTTTAAAGCTGTCACCCCTTTATCAAATTCATTTACAGCCATAAATCGACATTTGCCTAATTGAGTGAGCTGTTCTCGCAGTGATAATGTGTTGAAGTAATTGGTCATTTTATTATTTTATTTTTAAGTTTTTCCGCAGTAGCGGATGGTAAATTGGTTACATGTTTTTTTCTTTTACTATTACGAAGATGCTATAGAAAAGTTTTCCAGAATTTTAGAAATGTGCATTTTATCTTTGGTGATGGCAATACGACCTGATCGTACAAATTGCATTAACCCATATGGCTCTAAACGATCATACAACAGTTCAACTTCCTGTCGGCTACCTGTTTTCTCTAATACAAAATATTCTGGAGTAACGGTCACTATATGAGCGATATGCTCTTTTATGACCAATTGAATCTCTCTATCCTCAAAAAGTAGTTTTGAAGCCATTTTAAATAAGGCTGTCTCTTGAAAAATAGTCTCCTCATCTTTATGATAAAATGCTTTAATCACCTCTATTTGCTTTTCAATTTGACCGACTAATTTTCTAGCCTGATCTTCTGTGACCTGAACCACAATTGTAAAACGATATACATCTTTAATTTCGGACACCGATGTTGTCAGACTATCTAAATTAATATGTCGTTTTGAAAAAATTGATGAAATACGATTGAGTAATCCAATGTTATTTTCTGTATACGCCGATATGGTATAATTTTCCTTTTTCATTGTTTTTTTTCTTTGTGTTAGCTCAGTCTTATATCGGATACTGAAGCCCCGGTGGGTATCATAGGAAATACGTTACTTTCTTTTTCTACACATACTTCTAAAAAATGTGCTTCATCCGAGGAAAGCATTTTAGCAATGGCGCTTTTTAAGTTTTTTCTTTCCGAAACGCTGTTAGCTTCAATCCGATAGCCTTTAGCGATAGTTACAAAATCGGGATTGATCATTTCTGTTGACGCATAGCGTTTATCAAAGAAGAGTTGTTGCCATTGTCTCACCATCCCTAAAAAATCATTGTTAAGAACAACTATCTTAACCGGCACTCTTGTTTGAAAAATAGTTCCTAATTCTTGAATAGTCATTTGATATCCGCCATCACCAATTATAGCAATAACCTGACGCTCCGGAGCACCCATTTTTGCTCCTATTGCTGCTGGCAGAGCGAAGCCCATAGTCCCTAAACCACCCGAAGTTATATTACTTTTAGTTTTATTGAATTTAGCGTAGCGACAGGTTACCATCTGGTGCTGGCCCACATCAGAAACAAGAATTGCGTCACCGTTTGTAAACTCATTAATATGGCGAAGTACCTCTCCCATTGTTATGTTGCCCGAGGATGGATTCAATTCGCTATCTATGACCGTTTCATGTTCTATCGTTTGAAACTCTTTAAATTTTTTGAGCCAATTAGAATAATCATTCTTAATCAGGTGCGGAAGTATTTGATTTAATGTTGTTTTGACATTTCCCATGACTGCTACATCAACAGAAACATTCTTATTTACCTCGGCGGGATCAATTTCAAAATGAATGATTTTTGCTTGTTTGGCATAGGTTTCTAGATTTCCTGTCACACGATCATCAAATCGCATCCCGATAGCAATTAAAACGTCGCATTGATTCGTCAATACATTAGGTCCGTAATTACCGTGCATACCCACCATCCCTACATTGAGCGGATGTATCGTTGATAAGGCGGAAAGCCCAAGGATTGTCCAAGCCGCAGGGATACCGGTTTTTTCAATAAAGGTTTTAAACTCATCTTCAGCCTCACCAAGTATAACTCCTTGCCCGAATACAATCATAGGTCGCTTGGCTTGATTAATTAGCTCCGCCGCTTCAAGAATACTTTCAGTAGTAGTTGTGGGTACCGGAATATAACTTCGCACTCCTTTGCATGGTTTATATTCAAAATCCAAACTACCAAATTGTGCATCCTTTGTGATATCGATTAAAACCGGACCAGGTCTTCCAGAACGCGCGATATAAAATGCTTTTGCCATAACTGTAGGGATGTCTTCGGCTTTGGTTATTTGACAATTCCATTTGGTCACCGGAGTAGATATTCCAATGATATCAGTTTCCTGAAATGCATCGGTTCCTAATAAGTGCGACCCAACCTGACCTGTTATACATACCATCGGTGTAGAATCGATCTGAGCATCTGCAATTCCGGTTACAAAATTAGTTGCTCCCGGTCCAGATGTGGCAATAGCGACTCCCACTTTACCGCTGGCTCTTGCGAATCCCTGAGCTGCATGAGTAGCTCCTTGCTCATGACGTGTCAACACATGATGCAGTTGATCTCTGTATTTATAAAGTTCATCATACACGGGCATGATGGCACCTCCCGGATATCCATAAATCAAATCAACTCCTTCTTCTAATAAACATAGAATGACAGCTTCTGCGCCTGTTACCGTTTTTTTCTTCAGATTTATTTTTGCCGGTGCTGTTTGTGTTTGCATAGCTGTTGATTTTTATTGATTAAGCTCCCTGAAGGATAGCATTTTTGATTTTGTTAAAATTCGTCGGTAACACAACCTTTTGAGGCCGAAGCAACCGTTTTTGCATACTTATACAGTACTCCATTTTTAAATTTTAAGGGAGGCTGTTTCCAATGTTTTTTTCTTTCCGCAATTTCTCGCTTTGTCAATTGTACAGCGATGGTGTTTGTAACCGCATCAATGGTAATAATATCCCCATCTTGCAGTAAAGCAATTGTACCACCATCTTGAGCTTCGGGTGTAATGTGTCCTACCACAAACCCATGAGTGCCACCTGAGAATCGACCATCAGTGATTAACGCAACATCTTTACCTAAACCTGCTCCCATAATAGCAGCTGTAGGCTTTAACATTTCGGGCATACCAGGACCACCTCTAGGTCCTTCGTAGCGTATAACAACCACATCTCCTTTTGTCACCCTTCCGTTACTAATGCCATCATTTGCGGCATATTCTCCATCAAATACGATCGCTCTGCCTTGAAACGTCAAGCCTTCTTTTCCTGTTATTTTTGCGACGCATCCTTCTTCAGCCAAATTGCCAAACATTATTCTCAAATGCCCGCTTTTTTTAATAGGATGTTCAATAGATTTAATCACATTTTGATCCTGAGTAAGATCCGGAACATCCAGCAAGTTTTGAGCTAATGTTTTTCCGGTAACGGTAAGACAATCTCCATGCAAAAATCCTTTTTTGAGCAAATACTTCAAAACTGCGGGTACACCGCCCACACGATGCACATCTTCCATCAGGTACTTTCCGCTTGGCTTAAGATCAGCCAAAAATGGCGTGGTATCACTAATTCTTTGAAAATCTGCTAAGGTAAATTCGATATTTGCAGCGCGAGCAATAGCTAAAAAATGCAAGACAGCATTGGTGGATCCCCCTAAAACTGTTACTAAGGTGATTGCATTTTCTAAGGCTTTTTTAGTTACAATATCAGACGGTTTAATGTCTCTTTCAAGTAAGAGACGAATTGCTGCTCCTGCTGCGATGCTTTCCTCTTTTTTCTGATCACTTATTGCTGGATTGGACGCGTTATACGGTAGTGCCATTCCTAGCGCCTCGATAGCCGCCGCCATCGTGTTTGCGGTATACATACCACCGCACGCTCCCGCTCCCGGACACGCTTTTTCTATTACTGCTTTATACTCGGCCTTGGTTATAGTACCGGAAACTTTTTCTCCCCAAGCTTCAAATGCTGAGACCACATCAAGTTTCTTCCCTTCATGACAACCTGATGCGATGGTTCCGCCGTATACAAGAATCGACGGTCTGTTAAGTCGAAGCATAGCCATTAAGGCTCCTGGCATATTCTTATCACAACCCACCACGGTAATTAAGGCATCATAAGACATGGCTTGTACCACCGTTTCCATCGAATCCGCAATAACATCGCGGGACGGTAATGAAAACCGCATGCCAGGTGTTCCCATAGATATACCATCACTTACACCAATTGTATTGAAAATCAAACCAACCACATCTTCCTGTTTAGTACCTTGTTTCACCAGTTTTGCTAAATCATTGAGATGCATATTACAAGGGTTACCTTCATATCCTGTACTGGCAATACCCACAAACGGTTTGGTCAAATCCTGCTCGGTTAAACCAATGGCATGTAACATAGCTTGTGCTGCAGGTTGAGAATCATCTTGAGTGACTTGTTTACTATACTTGTTTAAGCCCATGTATGCTATTTATTTTTAATTACTTTTAAAAAGTTTTGATAAAATTATCTCACTTCTTGGATTACACCTTATTGTTTTACAGGAACTTACAGTTTTCAATGCATTATAAATTCTAATAAAAAACTGAAAATCAATCAGCTATACAATTCTATTTTACACTGTTAAACTCAATTTATTATCGTTAAACAAAAAATCCCTTCAGACAGCTGAAGGGATTTTTAAAAGCATTAAAAATCATTCCCCTCATGGTGATCCAATAATAATAATGATAATAATTACCGCAGTAAAAACTGTGCTTAGAGGTAGAAGAATGGTTGTAATCGATTTCATACGGTGTTAAAATAAAAAATCCCTTTACGTTTTAGGTAAAGGGATTTTTAAATATCATCACAGTACCTTATCAAGATGAACTAATCACCACGATACTAATACTAATAATATTTAATTGTAAATTTATCATTATTGACACAAAGATAGTTAGTTTACCGAAAATTGTTTATAAATTTTATTAAATTTTAAAAAAATTATTTTTTAAACAGTAAATTACCATACCTACCCTAGTTTTGACCTCTAATTTTCTAAATACTGTTTCTCTGTAATTTTCGACAGTTTTTGGACTTAAACTCATCTCAAGTGCAATGGCCTTATAGGTAAGTTCTGAACAGGCTAGCTTTAGAAATTCCCATTCACGGTCGGTCAGTTTTTCAGCTGGACGATGTTCCTTTTTAAGGATCGTATCCTCTGAATTTTTCATGAGGTTTTCAACTTTCCCCGAATAGTAATACCCTTGCTCGATGACCACATTCATAGCATATTCAAAATTGTCAGGATGAATATCCTTTAACAAATAACCTCTGGCACCTGCTCGTAACATTCTAATGATAGTTTCTTCATCATCCTCCATGGTGAGCGCAAGTACTTTTTGATTTGGCTGATTTTCTTTTAACCAGTGCATGGTTTGCACCCCGTCCATCACAGGCATTTTTATATCCAGCAGGATCAGGTCGGGTTTTTTACGTTTATGCAGATAATATCGGGTAAGCTCTTTTCCGTTTTTTAAAATTTCTAGAACATGATATCCCTCTATTTTTAAAATCAGGCTTTCCAGAGATTGAGCAAATAATAAATGGTCATCAACAATAACGACAGTTTTCTTTTTCATATTCCCTAACGATTAATCGTTTTTAATTTCATTGGTAAGGGGGTAATTAATTTTTAACGTGGTACCTTTTTCAAGCTGTGATTGGATTTCAAACGAGGCATTGACTAATGCTGCACGGCTCTTCATATTTAATAATCCTGAATTAGCTACCACCGACTCAGTATCAAATCCAATCCCGTCATCTTTAATGATTATAGTGAGTTCATTATTTTGAAAATCAATGCCAACAAATAAATTCTCAGCTTCTGCGTGTTTTATGGTATTAGAAAAGAATTCCTGAACAATTCGATATAAAATAATTTCGTCTTTTGGATTTAAAACATATTCCTCACCGGTAACCTCTAAGGTAGTTTTCAAAAAGTTTAACTTTTCAAAACGACGTAGTTCGACTTTAATGGAAGATTCAATCCCCACATTTTGAATTACTTCATGATTAAGCGTTTTGGACAGGCTTCTTATTTCCTGTAGACTACTACTCACAAGATTTCTTACATCCTTCATTGAATCATCATATTTTTCCTCTTCCCGTGATCCCAACATATTCATTTGCATGACGGCTGTCGACAAGAGTTGCCCAATATTATCATGAAGCTCCCAACTTACATTTTTTAAGGTTTGTTCCTGTATTTCCAATTTAGATTTAACCAATTCATCATCAAATCGACGTTGTGCATTTATATTCTCCAGGATAAGTTTATTTTTTCTTTTTTGGAACGTTATAAAAAATATAATTCCAAAAATTATAAAAAAGAGAATAACAAGCGTAAAATAGACAATTAACCAAATCTGTTCTTTCGGTAGCATAGTATAAAACCTAAAATGTAGCAAGTATAAAGAAAAATATTTGCACCATAGAGTATTATTGTTCTAATACTTACAAATTCCGGATTTTCATCAGAATAGTATTTTCCATAAATAAAAATAGGCGTAACTAACAAATGAAATGAAAGCGCTCCAAAAGCTACATATGATGATAGATTTCTGTAAAAGTTTAAAATTTTATCTCCTTTTAGTATTTCGTAAGAATACCATAGTATACTTAGCGATATCATAATTGAACCTAAGACATAAGTAAAGATAGAAATATTACTAAAAAAAATCTCTGTAGAGATATATACATAAACAGACGATAGAAAATATACTATGATAAATAAGATCAAAAAAAACTTTACAAGTTTAGTTTTAATGTAAAACAAGAAGTATACGGTATAGAATATAAAACTAATTACAAAGTAAGTATTATAGATCCAGTGATTGCTTACCAACCAAGTATTTTTATAATAAGATAACGATTCATAATAATATATAAACCAAGGTATCCAACCAAAAATAATCTCAACCAATGCCGTCAACCAAAGAAAATAAACAAAGTACCGAGTTATAGAATCAACTCGATACTTTGTGATATAAAAAGTTCCTACGATTGCCGAAGCTAATTCTAATAAATTTACTACAATCAAAAAATCCATTATTCGTATTAATATATATGTGGAGGATTGCCACTTCCAGCACCATTCAAAGGATCAATATCATAATTATTTTCCGCATCGTCCCCACCTTTCCCTAAACTCTTTGCAGGAGAACCGGTAGGTGCTAAGAAAATCGTAGCATAGCCATGATTATGCTTACATTGTTTTTGTGGATAGGCTCCAAAATAAATACGAATTCCCGGATCTTTAATATTTTGTTTTAAAGACTCTCTTTTTACGTAATCTAGATACTCTTCTAATTCTTCAACGGTATAGTAAAACTCTCGAGTATCTTGAAACTTCATGCATTTATCAATGTCTTTGGCTCTTGTATCGCACCAAACTTGTTGCATTTCCTTCGCTTCGCCAACGGTAATACACTTTTTAGGTTTGTTTTTTCCCATAACTCTAAAAATTTAAGATTTATTTGGCTAATAAATTAAAAAAGAATCGAGTAAACAAACACAATATAGAACAAAAACAATATTCTTATTGAACAGGAATAAGCTAAAACCTTAATAGACAGTAGCATAACCACACTCCAGATGATTATCTTGTCATCCTAACATTTTTTGAATCAGATCTCAAGCAGGGGGAAAATCCCCCCATACTTTATTAGCTAAACTTTTGGACATACAATTATGTATAACCATACAGGTTCTTATTTATAGATAAATAAGTATTTTAATAGTATGAAAACACTTAGATATAAATCCAGAGGTCAAGATGTATATTTCTTAGAAGAAATTCTCTCAAGTCTCAACTATCAGATTGTAGTTTCTAACTATTTTGGAAAAGACACACATAATGCTGTGCTTGATTTTCAAAAAACACATAAACTGGTAGTAGACGGCATTGTTGGACCAAAAACCTGGAGCAAATTGATTGCTGCTCAAAATAACTTACTACTACATCTTGATAAGTTGTTATCAGAAAAGGACCTTATCAACTTTGCCGACCGTTATCAATTGGAAGTTGCTGCAGTAAAGGCTGTGAATGAGGTCGAGAGTAATGGTAAAGGATTTTTACTCGATGGTCGACCACGAATTTTGTTCGAAGGACATATCTTCTGGCAGCAATTAATTAATCGTAACATCGATCCTGCGGATTTTTTAAACACTTTTACACAAAATGTGCTCTATCCCACTTGGACCCGTAAGCATTATCTTGGTGGTTCAAAGGAGTACTCTCGGTTAGAAAAAGCAGCTGGGATGAGTGATTTATCTCAGGTACATGAAGCTGCCTACGCCTCTGCATCTTGGGGCTCTTTTCAAATTATGGGTTTTCACTATGAAAGTCTAAACTACGCATCTATCGATGAATTTGTCTCTACGATGTATATTTCTGAAGCGAAGCATTTGGATGCTTTCGGTAGATTTTTAGAATTTAATAATTTAATACACCCTTTGCGAGACAAAAATTGGAAGGTTTTTGCAAGAGGATATAACGGATCCTCCTACGCCAAAAACAACTACGATACAAAGTTAGAAAGGGCCTATTTAAAATTTTCAAATATGATTTAGCGCATTGCTTATCTTCCAGATCTCAGGTTAACTCTTGTACTAGATAAAATTGAACTAATCTTTGAAAAATTATTTACGTTTTTTAAAATTTTGAAATAATGAATCAAGAACATACATCCAAAATATTATAAATCTTCTATGAAAACCAGTAATTTACAAAAGAATTATCATGCATAAATCGACAGGTAAAAAATTAAATATTTTGACTTTCATATTTTAATTCGAACAAATATAAATTAAAATTTCTTGAAAAGAGATTGCTTTTCGATTCAGATTACAACAAGAATAAAATTGCAAAAATCTACATGGATTTCATATATCGTAGCGAAGCCTATTTCGTAAAAATTACCGAAAACACCTTTAAGGTGACGATATTAGAATATCCAGTTAATTGATTTTAGTCGAAATAAGTAAAAAAATTCACAGGGCAGTAAACAAAAAAAATAGAACTTCAAACGATATTTATCTCTACAACTATTTCATTCAAACAATTTACCTACATCCACAAAAAAAGTTCGTTCGGGTTAATGAATTGTGCATCAGAACACTCTCAACTTAATACTCAGTTTACCGATAAATATTCTCGAAAAACAAAAAAAATCAATGTGCTATTAAAACTTTTATTTGATGAGAAAATAGCGTAAAGTTTTTTTTCTAGAATCCGTGGCGAAATCAAAATATAGATAGAATAATTAATCACATTTCACAAAATAAAGCTGGGCTACAAATGATAATTTAACAGTATAGACAACCTCTATAATTACATATAAACTATTTAACTATCAGAATATAAATAAAGATTATTTAAAGTATAGAATTAAGTAAAATATTTTTAAGATCACTATATAAGGTAATAGTGATTTACACGAAAATTCACTATTATTAATCGCTTTTCACAGCAATAATTATGGAATAGTGAATCATTCTTTAATCAATAGATAGTAAAGTCACTATAAATTCCTCAACCATTCTAGCACTCCATTGTGATAACAATCTAAGAACCCTTGGAGAACTCACAAATTATTATTCCACTCTTCTATCTCATGTATTTAACTAACCTTAATACAATTGAAAAAGTCACAAATAATAAAAAGAAACTTGACAACTATCCAAACAAATATAGGAACCTTTATCGACACTTTAGCATTTAAATTAATAAACAAAAATAGATCACGGCAAATGAAATAAGGAAATTTATTGAAAATTATTTCTCTCAACTTTGCTAAATTATTAACTAAAATGAATTTGAAGAAGTATGGAGATATACTATTCTCGAAAATCCAATCGAAATAAAAGGGCTAATCTCCCCAATTTGATACAAACTAATTTTGAAAAAATTTTAAATTACTTAATACAATTTCATAGTGGGCCAAAAGTCAATTCTACAATGTATAAGTTTGTTGCATTTCAATATAAAGGGGAATATTCCCTTTTAACCTAGTCAGTACAAAACAAATAAATTGATCCATAAGACTTTATCACCCCAACCAACCATCACGATCCAAACTACGATATTGGATAGCTTCTGATATATGAGTCCCATCTACTAATTCTGATCCTTCTAAATCAGCAATCGTTCTTGACACTTTTAAAATCCTATCATAGGCTCTTGCAGATAAATTTAATCGTTCCATAGCGGTTTTTAGAAGTTGTTTTGAATCTTCCTCTAAAGCACAGTATTTACGAATTTGTTTTACTCCCATTTGGGCGTTGTAATGAATATTTGTGAGTTCTTCAAAGCGCTTTGTTTGTATATCACGCGCTGCAGTGACACGTTCTCTTATCGATACACTTGACTCCCCTTTCTGTTCGTCACTTAATTTATCAAAAGGTACAGGTGTCACTTCAATGTGTATATCTATTCGATCTAATAATGGTCCTGAGATCTTACTTAAATAGCGCTGCATCTCTGCCGGTGAAGATGTCACCGGGGCATCAGGATCATTAAAATAGCCACTCGGACTCGGATTCATGCTTGCTACCAACATAAAACTGGAAGGATACGTAACAGTAAATTTTGCCCGTGAAATAGTAACCTCCCGATCTTCCAAAGGTTGTCTCATGACCTCTAAAACACTCCGTTTAAATTCTGGTAATTCATCCAGAAACAATACTCCATTGTGACTCAAGGAAATCTCTCCCGGCTGCGGATACGCGCCGCCTCCCACCAATGCTACATCAGATATGGTATGATGCGGACTCCTGAAGGGTCGTTGTGCCATAAGCCCAACATTCTCCTTTACCCTACCTACCACGCTATGAATTTTGGTAGTTTCTAAGGCTTCTTGTAAAGACATAGGAGGCAAAATACTCGGTAATCGCTTACTTAGCATTGTTTTACCACTGCCGGGTGGTCCAACGAGAATAATATTATGTCCGCCTGCTGCCGCTATTTCCATGCATCTTTTAATGCTTTCCTGTCCTTTGACATCAGCAAAATCAAATTCAGGATTATTTAATGCAGTATAAAATTCTTCTCGAGTATCTACCACAGTCTGCTCTAATTCACATTTCTCATCAAAAAAATCAATAACTTCCCGAATATTCTCAACGCCATACACCTTTAGGTTATCGACAATTGCTGCTTCTTTAGCATTTTGTTTAGGAAGAATGAACCCCTCAAAACCCTCTTCTCGCGCTTTTATCGCTATCGGCAAGGCACCTTTAATCGGTTGGAGACTACCGTCTAAGGAAAGCTCCCCCATGATAACATAATTAGCGATAGTTTCTGCTTTAATTTGAGAACTTGCGGATAGAATACCCAAGGCTAACGTAAGGTCATAAGCTGAGCCTTCTTTTCTTAAATCGGCAGGTGCCATATTGATCGTAATTTTCTTGCCGGGTAATTTATAACCGTTGTTTTGAAGTGCCGCAGCGATACGGAAACTACTTTCTTTAATCGCGTTATCGGGCAATCCTACAAGATGATATCCGATTCCTTTATTGATATTCACCTCCACAGTAATCGTGGTGGCTTCAACGCCAAAAACAGCGCTGCCGTAGACTTTAATAAGCATGGTTTTAAAAGTTTACACTAAAATAACCAAATATGTTAAACAAGCATTGAAATGTTAAAAAAATGTCTAACCAATTTATGATTATGACTCATACTCTTGAGACCAGACCGGTTGATAAATTCACTTTGGCAAAGCTTAATTCAATCCCTACAACCGGTCTTAGTACTCAAGTACAAAACAAACAAAATTAGTTAGCGCTTATAAGTGGTGCTGCGTCAAAAAGCTTAGCATTTAAGAAGCGTAAGGTTTCAATTTTCCTTTCTTTCTCTACTAAAAGAGAAATGTTATTATTGCTTCCTCCATAGGAAATCATTCGAACAGGTATATGATTTAAAATATCAAACAGTTTAGACGTTTTTTTATCATCAATTACAGCTTCTCCCACAATACAGATGATACTATAATCTTCCTGAACAGTTATATGTGCATATTGCTTGATCTCCTTGATAATTTCTTCTAAATTTTTTGTATCATCAATCGTTAGTGATATCGCGATTTCTGAGGTAGTAATCATATCTATTGCGGTTTCAAACTTATCAAACACCTCAAAGATTCTGCGCAAAAACCCATGAGCCATCAACATGCGATTTGATTTGATTTTAATAGCAGTAATACCATCCTTCGCGCTTATCGCTTTCAGCCCCATTGTTCCTATTGCATTAGAAATTACCGTTCCTTGTGCATCTGGATTAAATGTGTTTTTGAGCAATACAGGAATTTCTCTATCTACCACAGGAGATACCGTTTGCGGATGCAAGATCTTAGCTCCAAAATACGCTAATTCTGCAGCTTCATTATAAGTTAAATGCGCGATTGGGTGTGTGTTTTCGACATAGCGCGGGTCATTATTATGCAAACCATCAATATCTGTCCATATCTGCACCTCAGAAGCATTTATTGCAGCGCCTATAATCGTCGCTGTATAATCACTACCCCCTCTTTTAAGGTGACTAATATTCTCTTCCCTGTTACGGCATACAAAACCTTGTGTCAGATACACAGTCGCTGTTGGTAGATCCTCAATCTGTTCATGAAGTTTTTGTGCAACATTATTAATGTTAGGTTGATCTGTACTCTCCACATACATAAAGTCCTTGGCATATAATAACTGCACGGAACAACCGGATTCTTTTAAGAACTCAGCAAAAATTTCAGTTAACAAGGTTTCTCCACTCGTAATAATTAAAGAATTTACCTCATTAGAATAGGATTGGCAAGAGATATCGAATAGCTGTGTGATAATTCTTGACACTTTATCATATAACAAGTTTCTCGAAGTCTCTTCCTGAATGAGCTGCGCTATTAAATCAAAATGTTTTTTTTCTAATGCATCCAAATTCTTGGCTATTGCAACAGTATCTGCAAATTTGATATTCTCGGTCAGTCGTACCAGTTGATCGGTTACTCCAGACATTGCTGAGCAAACTACTATCTTAGTTTCGTTATCTCTGTTAATGATAGAAGTTACTCGTTTGAGATTCTCCACAGATCCTACGGAGGTACCTCCAAATTTTAAAACTTTCATAGCCTACAATTTATGCTGCATAATTAATCATTATTAAACTTGAAATAAAGAATTTACAATAAAATGGATATATTTGTACAATATGTTAAATATATAACAAATGAAAACGATTACTGATTGTGTACATGATATTTTAAGACACGAACCTTTTCTTGAGGATGCACTTTCCCGAGATATTATAAACTACAGTTCTCTTGCTATCGATTTGACTCCGCAAGTTGAAAAAGTGTTACGTAAGAAGGTGAAACCGGGTTCAATTATCATGGCACTGCGACGATACTCTCCAAAAAGAATTAAACAATCCCACTCGTTGCGTAATCTGGGAGATATTGTAGTTCGATCGGGAATTACTGAATATACTTTTCTTAATTCTAATAGTATCTTAACTAGTCAGTCAAATTTACTAAATGCTGTCAAGGATAATAGCAAGACTTATTTTACATACTCAAGTAATTTTCAAGAAAGTAATATTTTGGTATCCTCCTCTTTAAAAGAGGTGGTGGAAAATCATTTTAAAAATGAGACCTGTATATCGATATCTGACAATTTATCATCAATGTCTATTGAGTTACCCGAGGACAACTCCAAAACCGTAGGGTTATATTTCTATATTTTTAAACTGCTAGCATACGAAGGAATTCCGGTGTTTGAAATTATTTCAACTTCGAATTATTTTACCCTATTCCTCGAAAAGGACTTTGTAAATAAAGCTTTTTTACTTCTTAATGAAATTAAAAGCAAATAGTTTGGTAAGTTACCAAACAAAAAACCCCACGTAGGTGGGGTTTAGCTATAAGTTTTTTTAAAATCTACTTACCAGATTTGTACTCTCTTCTCGGGCGCCAAGTACATTTTATCACCTTCTTTGATGTCGAAAGCTTCATAAAAAGCAGGCACATTAAGTAACGGCTGTATAGCACGATTTGTTCCCGGAGAATGCGGATCAGTTTTGATCTGCGTACGCAATGCATCTTCTCTGATTTTGGTTCTCCAAACAGTAGCCCATGACATAAAGAAACGTTGCTCCGGAGTAAAGCCATCGATATTCTCTGGACGACCATTTTCTGCATAATACATCTGTAATCCATCATAAGCTCCAAGAACTCCACCAAGATCACCGATATTCTCACCCAAGGTGAATTTACCATTGATATATACACTATCCATTACTTCGATAGCACTATATTGTTCTGCCAATGCATCACCGCGTTCGGTAAAATTCTTCAGATCCTGCTCTGTCCACCAATTTACAAGGTTTCCATTTGCATCAAATCTAGCACCGGAATCATCAAATGCGTGCGAAATTTCGTGACCAATTACAGCACCAATTCCACCATAATTTACAGCTTCATCTGCGGTATAGTTATAAAAAGGTGGCTGAAGTATTGCTGCAGGAAAAACGATCTCATTGAATAATGGATTGAAATATGCGTTTACTGTTTGCGGAGACATTCCCCATTCAGTTTTATCAACTGGCTCGCCAATTTCTTCCATATTCTTTTTGAATGCCCATTCTGAAACAGCAGTTCTGTTTTCAAAATAGGAATTTCCTGTCTTTACACCTAATTTTGAATAGTCTTCCCATTCATCAGGATACCCTATCTTTACCGTAAATTTATCAAGTTTCTCTACTGCTTTAGCCTTTGTACTATCGCTCATCCACTCTAACGCTTCGATACGCTTTTGATAAGCTTTGATAATATTAGCAATCATTTTTTCTGCTTTAGCCTTTGCCTCTGGCGGAAATTTTGCATCTACATACAGTTGACCAATTGCCTCTCCTATTGAACCATTTACTCTTGCTAGTGCTCTTTCTTCTAAAGGTCGTTGCTTAATAGCACCGTTAAGTGTTTTGTCATAAAACTCCCAATTTGCTTGATCAATCTCTGTAGACAATGCACCCGCAGCGCGATTAACAGTTGACCAACGCATCACACGTTTAAGGTCTTCAATACTTGTATCTTTTAATACCGTTTGAAGTGCTTTCATATACTTTGGTTGCATTACAATAACGGTGTCCAAAGTTTTAGTTATCCCTAAGTCCTTTACAAATTTTGTCCAATTTACCGCCGGAGTCATTGCCGAAAGTTCTTTAATTGTTCTTGGGTTGTTGAACTTTCTCGTATCACGACTCTCCACTTTATCCAAGCGAGGTTCTGCTAATTTTGTCTCAATAGTCAAAACAGTTTCTGCAGTCTTACGTGCTTCTTCTTCTGTATCACCAACAAACTGAAGCATACGAGTTATATGATCAACATATTGTCCTCTGATTTCCTTCGATTTAGCATCTTGATCCAAATAGTAATCACGATCCGGTAGTCCAAGACCTCCTGTCGATACGTAAGCTGCATTGATCTCACTATTGCTCAAATTAGGAAAAGACACAAATCCCATAAACGGTGCAGATGCCGCGGTTTCTGTCGCCAAAACAGTTTGAATATCTTCAATAGTTTTGATGTTTTGTATTTTTTCTAAAGTCGGCACTAATGGAGCAACACCTGCTTCATTACGTGCGACCGTATCCATTATAGACTCAAAAATCAATAACGCCTTGTGCTGATCTGTTCCTTCTGCATATGCGTTTTTCTCTTTAGCCTCCTTAATGATCTCTAACACATCATTATCTGTTTGCTTTCTCAAAACTCCAAAGCCGCCCCAACGTGTTCTGTCTTCCGGAATTTCAGTGTTTTTCATCCAACTACCATTCACATAATTGTAAAAGTCTTCTTTTGGATTTACCAAAGTGTCCATATTTTCAAGAACTATTCCAGGTATTTTTTCTACCTGAGCAATGTCTTTGTTACCTTCATTTTTGGCGTCATCTTTACAACTTACAAAAGCTACCAAAAGTACTGGCAAAAAATACAAACTTTTAAATTTTGTACTCATTTAATTATTAATTTAAGATTAGTTACTTATATAAGACGTGAAAATACTCAATTTGTTACCAAAAAAATAAACAACATGCTATTTTAAGGTGTTAAGTAGATAATCAAATGATTTGCAGATTTTTGAGTGCTGTAAAACTACATGGTTAGCAATCTAGGGTCAAAACTAAAGGGCTCGACATCAATTATTTTTACACTTTTAAAGTTAGGATGACTTGGATTTAGGAGTAAATTCTGTTCTTTAGGTATGATACTACTCGGAATTTTAAAACCCACATACTTCTGTTGATGAATCCAATTCATTGTAAAATCATGATTTTCGATAGGTGGTGGTATCTTATCCCATCCCATAGGAAGCGATTGTTCAACAAAGGAGCCTACAAATTTATCGGGTATGTCAATCGTAGCAATCGACATATTATCCGGAAAAAACGACGCTGGTAAATGTGCCAGTACTTCAAGAATAGATAAAGCTGCTGATGTACTTGTATATAAAATTGCAACCCCCTTGGCATTCCATCGCCCACCAACAGTCTTTGCACCTATACCGGTCAAATCTCTTATATATTGATCTTTTGCAATTCTAAAGACGCGCATTAAGCAAAAATTCCATGTTCAATACGTACCAATTCTTCATTAAGTAATTGAAATCCAAAAGTAGTATCCAAAAGATCTTTAGGTTTTTTGGAAGCCAAAGCAATATTAGGATGCTCCATCCATCGCTTAAATCGAGTCAGATCTCCAAAAACATGCTCTCCTTTGGCATACAATTTTGCCAATTGTAAAACTTTTGAACTTGCTTCAGTAGTTAACTTTCGACTCAAAGGATATCGCTGTATGGTACGTTCTGATATATGAATAACGTGTGATAAAGCTTTGAGATCAAAATCAATAGTTTTGCCCAGATACAATAATGCTTTTTTGTCTATTCCATTTCTGGAAAGCTCTATAAAATCATACATATTACGCAAAGGCATATCGATGTTAAGATACCGTAACAGTCCTTTGTGCTCTAATCCGTCAAAATCTAATGGTGTTACTGCGCTCATATCACACTTGCTTTACGACAAAAATACAAAAAAATATGTCATTTGTCGTTATTTAGCTCCACAATTTTATCCAATTGTGGAGCGACTTCTTTTAAACGTGCTTCCATGGACCGTATTGCTATCGTAGATAAGTATCTTCCTAGCGGGAGTACAGGTTTTATTCTCAAATTATCATTATTCTTTTTCTTAGGAGCTATATTTTTTAAAGGAAGAATAGTAGTTTGTTTAAGCTTCACAGCATATCGTTCTCCTAGTTTTTGAACGATTTCTTGCGTATGACCATATCTAACGTTCCTTAAAGTTGTCAACGGTGCTGCCAACTGAGATTCGGTTTTAGCAATTTTCCGCTCCTCATCGTTAACCAAAAGAACATGCTTAATCTGCACCTTATCCATTAGTTCTGGAAAAGAGTCACGTAGCACTTTTTTAAATATCTCTTCTACTCCAATACTTACGGTACCACCAATATTGTCATAATAACCGGCATCAGCATACTGATCTGACCATTCCTGATTTGATATACCAGAATTCTCGATCTCTCCAACGGGTGTTATAAAAGGGAAGCTTGCATTGATTCGCAGCGCGGTAGACAAATCAATTGACGCATTAGTGTGTCCTGACTGCAACTTTGTAATAAAATCATTCATTCCGTTTAACGGCCGTAAATGATCATATTTTACGGGACTGATAATGTTATAATTTCCAGTCTGTGTATGCGTAGTATTTACTAGAAGTAATGGAGGAACCTTACGATCTTTATTCTGAGTAGTGGATGTTATTTGCTCATAAAATGACAAAAATTCCTTTGATAACAACCCTTCTTCCTCGCGAGCGTCAAAAAATGTTTTATGGCTTCTTTTCCATTGGTCTTCTAATAATTGTCCGCGATTACGAAAATTGAATAAGTTTGTCACACTCTTGAACAGATCCCTGCCCAAAAGGGACAATATAGCTTCTGACAAAAAATTCTCTCTATAAATGACGCTTGCCTTATACTGCAATTGCGGAAACTTTGAATCCTTCTGTTGTAAAAATCTCGCATCTCTATTGTTTAACTGAGCATCCCGTGCTTCGGCAAAAAACATTCCGTTACCAACGCCTCCTCCAGACGCGCCACTTAAGGATAATAAATTATCCTCAAAATACTTACCGTTTGTTCGTTCATACAAATAGCTATGAATTAAGAATGACCATAATCCTGCTCTAGACCCACCTCCTTCTGCGCTTACAATTAGCACCGGAAAAACCTCTTTTGACTCAATTAATTTTTTTCGAGTCTTGAGCCAATAAAACATATAGTTGTCCATCGCCATTCTTTCAGTGGACGCAGTTCTTAATTCAAGATGGTAATGGTCAGAATTTTTGGTGAGATATTCTGCTGACAAAAAACTAAGTATTAAAACAATTGAGAGTAAAGGAAGTTTAAGTTTTTTTCCTAATAGAATCAAAATAAAACTAAACATAAACAGGCTAAGTAGAGAAAGAACTAAAATTGACAATGGATTTATCAAGCTTGCCCATTTTGGTATAAAGTTTAGTACAATGAAAGATATAAGCACCATAAATCCAGCGCTAAGAATGCTACCATAAAATATATTTTTAGACACCTTTTGTAATACTATATAACTATTGAATGACAATGACAAGAAAAATAAAGCCAGTGCGCAATTGGATAAAAATAAATTACCCAAGTCTTTCTCTGTTTGGGTATTCAACGTACCTAAGGATATAATTAATGCTAGTAAGGCAATGGAAACCAGAAAAACGATCAAATTGGTTTTAGGAATTTTAAAAAATACAATCTGTAACAGTTTGTAGATCCTTGGCTCAGAAAAGAGCAATAACACAAGAATACATAACAAAAGTGTATTATCCGGATTTAAAACATCCGTATAGGTGTTTCTCAAATCAAACAATTCCATCGCATTCAAGATACTCAAGGCTGAAATGCATAATAGCAAGACCGCCAATATTCTTGGAACGATTTTACGCATATGAATTTTAACTACATATGAATAACGTCCGTTTGTATTGCGATACTGGTGCCGATAATGTTGATTAGGGACAAATCTCAAAAAATTACTCCATGTTATATCTTTATAATTGTGATAATAAAAGTATTTCGGAATATTCCAAATAAGAAAAGCTGACGTCATAAGTAAAGTAAAGTATAACGGAACTTCAAACATAAAAGCATCTGCCTGATTCAAAATCAACAATAAATCAATAGTTTGAGGAAAATGCCATAAGGCTAAATATATTGCTAAAATAAAAGCCACACTGATTACATTATTTAACAATTCTCCCAAAAGGGTCTTAAACCAAATGCTAAAAAGCTGAAAAACCCGAATTACAGAAGAGACGAACATAATGTTGTGATTTGCTGGTTAATTGGCAACTCTCTTATGATGGTAAGAGATATTGCTCCTTTGACAAATGTAAAAACAAACAATAAAAATTAAATCATAACTATGAATTAAAAAAACACATTCTATTAAAAACTTTAAGACATTCTCAATAATATTCCCATTTAAAAAAAAATTCGTAAAAATTCGTAAAGACTGAAAATATTCTACGGTTTTAACGTAATAATTTGTATATTGACCATAACAAGCAGGTTTTAATAGATTAATACTATTTATTGCGTAAGTTAAAACCTACCTTTTATGAACCCCAAAAAATCTACATATGAAAAAATTACTACTCTTTACATTCTTAATTGGTACTCAATTCGGTTTCGCCAATTTAAAGGTTGACATTTCCTATAAGCTAATGTCAGTAACCGAAAATACTGTAATCGATGGACTTGATGAAACATCAAATGAAGCTGTCATTTTTATTACGGAAAGTTTACACTTGGAGCAGGGTGTCCGAATAAAGATCAGAAACGCATGCTTAATCATATTGGGCAATCTTACGGGTGAAGGTATTTTAGATATCGATACTACTGCCACAGTTACATTAGAAGGAGATAAGCAAGGACGTATTACTTTTATAAATCGCTTACTTGCAGATGCTACCTGTCAACAAAGTACGAATCAAAAAACTTTTAAAAACATAAAAGATGTTCCTCAAGGTCTCAACTATAGCCTTTATAATTTGACGGGAAGGCTCATGGATAAAGGCGTGGTAGATGATTATATCCATAATTACAGAGACCCTAAAACATATTTAATCAAAATTGACGGATACAAATTAAGAAAAATAATTTTTAAAGGATAACAATTTTTAATGCTAGGTTTCATATCCTAAAAATCCATGGTACACTAACTGCCATGGGTTTTTTGTGTATTCAAGTTGTAGTTTTTGCATTAGTAGATACATAAAAAATTATTCTATTTTTTTGAGAAAATCAGACTACTTTCATCTTAATATCTCAAAAACCTTATGAATTTCAGGGATTTAGTATCCAAAATGGTATATTTAAAATAATATTTTTTGATAACATCCCATACCTATTTCGAAGAATTTTTAGATCGCAATTTTTAAAATTATGAAGCAACTTTTTTCATTTCGTAATGAAATGACCAAGTACACGCTGTATGGCGTTTTATTTGGATTATGTTTTCCTGCAATCGCTACCTGTTTTGATATTTCAAGGCAAGAACTTCCATTTAATTGGAATTCCGTAATAATGGTTCAACAAAACAATCCAATTCATTTTATGGTGGATACAGCACCTATATTTTTAGGATTATTCTCCATGTTTATTGGTATTAATCTAGATAAATTGAAAGCTAAGAATGAACAAGTTACTGCTGCTTCAAAAATACGCCAGGATTTTTTGGCTAATATGAGTCACGAGATACGAACTCCGATGGTAGGTGTTATTGGAATGATTGATTTATTATTCAAGAACACAGAGCTCAATCCCTTGCAAAAAGAATATGTTACCATTATACATCAATCATCTCTCAATCTTTTGGATATTTTAAATCAAATATTAGATCTCTCAAAAATTGAAGCTGGCAAATTTACTTTATCTCCAAAACCAGTACATTTTAAAACCTTAATTTCACAAAATATCAATTTATTCTTAGCTACTAGCAAGTCTAAAGATCTTTATCTCAAAACTGAAGTATCCAGTGAAATTCCTGAAACACTTCTGATTGACGCCAACAGATTTACACAGATTATGTCAAATCTAATTGGAAACGCTATTAAATTTACCAAAAAAGGGGGTATTACGATTAAAGCATTCATGGTAAGCACTAAAAAAGGATCCCTTACGATTAGAGTCGAAGTAATTGATTCGGGAATCGGTATTTCACAAAAAGATCAAAAAGAATTGTTTCAACAGTTTAGTCAATTTCATAACGAAGCAATTCTCGCTGGAGAAGGAAGTGGATTAGGCCTTACGATTTGTAAAAAATTAGTCGATCTCATGCATGGTACATTAGGTGTGCAAAGCACCCCTAGTATTGGAAGTAATTTTTGGTTCACATTTAAAACCAAAGTGGTAGATGCTTTACCCGAAAAAAGTTTGGACAAACCCCTACCCGTTACTTCATTTAATATTCATGTGCTATTAGTTGAAGATTCTGAGACAAGTATCATCGTTTCTAAACAGATTTTAAAATATTTAGGATGTACTGTAGACATAGCCAAAAATGGTCATCAAGCCCTTGAAATGTTTGAAGAAAATAAATATCAATTAATATTAATGGACATCAACCTTCCAGAAATTAATGGTATACAAACTTGTCAACTCATAAAAGAGAAAAGTAAGCACACCCCTCCCATTATTGCACTCACATCGAATGCATTGCCGGGAGATTCAGACAGATTTATCGCTCAAGGATTAGATGATTACATTACCAAGCCTTTTACCACAGAAATTATGAATATAAAATTGCAAAATTGGTTTGGAGATCATAATGGCTATCATTAAATTCTAGTTATATACTGAATAATATTACAACTGATATAGATCATGAAGTGATAAGATTTTATTTATTATCTTGTATAGATATTTCACATTCTTAAAATGTAGATCGCTAAGTTAAGAGAGTATCTTTATTAACCATAAAGTACATTTTTAGAACTTAAATACACTAGGTATGAAAACTGAATTAATGAAAAAATATAAAAAAATGATACACCTACCTATGAAGAAACTTTCTTTCATTTTTTTAGTTATATGTTTCTCATTTAAGCTAAATGCTTTTCAAGTTGAAGCACAAGAATCTTCTCAATACCAATTGTATACAGGTACCATTGAAGATAAATCAAACAATGATGCGCTACCTTCGGCAACAGTGATTTTATCAGGAACAAATATATCTACTGTTTCCAATGCTTCTGGTGAATTTTCTATTAAAGTACCGTATCAAAATAGAAATGCAAATTTAATCATTAGTTATCTAGGCTATAAAAATAAAACTGTTTCACTTGTGCAACTTCAAAACATGGAAGATGCAATCCAACTGGAAAGAACCGTTACAGAGCTAGATGAGGTGAGCATCGGCGAGCGGGATGCAAAGGAAATAATGAAACAGGTCATAAAGAAAATTCCTGATAACTATCTTGCTTCTCCAATCATCCAAACTGCCTTTTATAGAGAAACCATTCGAAAGCGAAGAACCTATGTCTCGCTCTCTGAAGCTGTGATTGATATTTATAAGAATCCGTCACCACTTAACAAGGTCGATGATGTCAAATTATTTAAGGCTCGCAAAAACACAGACTATAAACGTTTAGACACTCTTACTCTGAAACTTCAGGGAGGGCCGGCTAGTGCTTTATATTTGGATCTTGTAAAGCATCCAGAAGCTCTTTTATCAAATGACATTTTGGACAGTTACATCTTTACGATGGACAAAAGTGTTCGTATGAACAATAGAAATATGTATGTTATTAATTTTAAACAACATCCTAATATACCTGATCCAATGTATTATGGAAAATTATATATTGATGTTACTACCTATGCCCTAACCAAAGCCTCCTTTAGTCTTAACCTGGAGAACAGGAAAGAAGCAAGTAAAATTTTTGTTAGAAAAAAACCTGCAAGAGCAAAAGTGTATGCTACACAGGCCGATTATACTGTGAACTATCGTGAGGATAATAATAAATGGTATTACGGGTATAGTAAAATGGAATTAGCCTTCAAAATTAATTGGAAGAAACGATTATTCAACTCTGTATACAAATTAGATGTAGAACTTGCTGTCACCGATTGGAAAGAAAATGTTGAAAAGAAATCTCTAAAAGCTAAAGAACGTCTTAAACCAAGTACTATTTTGAGCGACAAAGCAAGTGGATTCTCTGAACCTGACTTTTGGGGGGAATACAATATTATAGAACCGGAAAAGTCAATTGAATCCGCTATTAAAAAAATCCAAAAACAGTTAAAAAAGCGAGAGGAATCAAGATAGAAAAATTTTTGAATACTAATTTATGGTATGTCGTAAGTGTTATTCTCCAAACACTGTAGAATTCCCTTATATTTAATGTATCTTGCATCCAGTGAAAGCGCAACATTTTATAGAATTTAACGTCTTTATTTAGAATTCTATCATTGGTAAAAATGAACCCGAAACATATCCTCTTTGTGTGTCTTTTTCTCTCTGAGATGCTTATTTTCGCGCAAGCTAATGCACGCCTTGAAGCTACTCAAAATGACTTATCCATTTTCAAAGCAATTCTCGAGCAAGGACACCCTACTTTATATAAACATACTAACAAATTTTCGTTAGATTCATTAGTCAGCGCCCTTAATAAAGAGACTAATAGCAGCCAACCGCTCAGCCTACTCAAAAATCTTTATAAGATTGCTAATGTTATTCGAGATGGTCATATCAATATTTATCCCCCTGCAAATTTAATATTGAATAGCACTAAATTTCCTTTGACTCTTAAGATCATACAAAATGAGGTATATAATGCTATTGAAAATGACCATATCCCGATAGGCGCAACATTAAAATCCATCAACGGAGTTCCCATTAAAAGGATTATTTCCAGCATGAAAAAATATATTCCTGTCGATGGCCACTTAGAGCAAAAAAGGCATCGTTTTATAGAGCAGAATTTCAATATCTATTATCATTTAGAATATGGGAAAAGTAAGAAGTACACTATTCATTTTATCGATTCTTTAGGAATTGAAAAAATTGTAGAGCTTACTGCAATAACACAAACAGAATTGAATATTTCACGAGATCAAGGTAATAACATACCTCCTCAATTCATCAAAAAGAGTCAAAATCCATACGTTGGCGCAAATTCAGATAAAATTTCAGTTTTGTATGATACTAAGAATCATATCGCCCTTTTAAAAATAAAAAGCTTTTCAATAGGTTCTTCTAATTTTAATAAATTGATGGATCAACTCTTTACGGAGTTTAAAAAACATAAAATTTCTAATCTCATACTTGATATCAGAAACAATCACGGGGGACTTCGTGCCAATACCTTACGATTAATGTCTTATATCACCAATGAATTTTATAAACAAAGAACAACCGAGCATATCGGTGTGTTAGAAATTCCGTTTAAGGAGTTTACCTTAGGTTCATATTATGAAGAGGAACTTGGTTTAAAAGAAAAGTTTAAAAATCATCCAGTATATAACGGATGGACTTCAAGTTTTGATAATTTAGAATCACTAATGGTTCCAACTAAAACATGGTTCACCGGTTCGGTATATGTTTTGATAAATGGAGCAACCTTAAATGAAGCTTCAGATTTTGCATTGTTAGCGAAAAATAATTCTCGAATCACGCTCGTGGGAGAGGAAACAGGCTGTTCCTACGACTCTCACAACATAGGACTCACCGTTCATTACAAACTACCTCACTCAGGAATTCAATTTAGCATCAATTTGAAAAATGTACAAAACTATGTTAGTAATCCCTCGGTCAATAAGAGCAGTGGTGTGACACCCGATCGTTTTATACCTTATACATTCAATGATCTTGTTACTTGTAACGATCCTCAACTCACCTATGTCTTACAACTACTTAGTAATAAGAAATCATAAGGTTTCACTAAATTCGATTGATTTATAATACTTCTTTTAGAAAAGAAATACCTTTGCGATTAATTACTTGATTTATGAAACAAACTTCAAAAATTAAACTTGCTTATCAGCATATCGACAGAGAAAATGCTGAAGATCCTAATAAGGAGACGATAAATGACCTGCCTGTAGCAAAAGAACTTGTTTATGGACAACGTATGACAGAAGCATTGATGCAATATTTCCCCGAAGCCTCCGAAGCCTTAAAACTTGCTGCCAGAGCACAACATATCTGCAGATGGCAAATACCTAGAGACCGTTTCCCTATGGATCGGACAGGCTATTTACAATGGCGTACGGATCTCAAAAAATTTCATGCGGATAAAGCCTCCTCAATTCTTTATCAACTAGGATATGATAAAGAAGTCATTGAACGTGTTTCTTTTTTAATTCAGAAGAAAAAATTGAAAAGAGACGAAGAAACGCAATGTCTTGAAGATACTATTTGTCTGGTATTTCTTCAATATTATTTTGAAGACTTTCTGACTAAGCATACAGATGATAAAATCATTAGTATACTGCAAAAAACGTGGGCTAAAATGTCTCCAAGAGGTCAACGCGAAGCCTTAGCACTTGATCTTTCTAATAAAGCCCAAGCTTTAATAAAGCAAGCATTGAACGCATAAAAACAGTAATTAAAAGTAGTTAATCTACTTTCACCTTTAAAACCTCTTTTCTGTAATATTCAATAATACCATCGATAGGTCGCCGCACAATATTACCGATTTTTAAATGATAAGGCCAAACAGCTGCACGTATTATATCTTCGCTAAAATGTGCTATGGATCCTATAAAGTGGATGGGGACATTCTGCGCTTCAGGAAAACAAAGCACACGCGTTTCTACAAATTCTTGAATACCTTCTGTTATTATCTTATAGAAATATCCATTACGCTCACTTGTAAAGATAAACTCTGCAAATGATGCCAAATACGTGTTAGGATTTTCTTTTTTATACAGGTTTTCTTTAATTACATCTGAGGATAAATCGTATTGCTCATTAAAAGCTTCTGCCACCTCTGGAGGCATTCTTTTGTAATAAAAATCTCGTATTAAGCGTTTTCCAAAGTAATTACCACTTGCTTCATCCATCAAAATATACCCTAAAGAATCTACTGCCATATGAATATGCTCTCCATCATAATAACAACTATTAGACCCGGTCCCTAAAATACATACGATTCCTGGTTCTGTAGTTGCAGCATACACAGCTGCCACCATATCCTCTCTCACAATCACTTCGGTAGCGTTTTCGAAAAAATCTTCAAAAATTTGCTTTAACAATGCTGCCGGTTTTTTAGTTCCACAACCTGCACCATAAAAATGCACAGTTATAATACTATCCTTATGCTTTGTAAGTTCCTCATTCTTTCGAATTCGTTCTTCTAAAACATTAGGTTTGAATACAGCAGGGTTTAATCCTTCAGTTCGTGTTTTAAAGATGATCTCTCCTTCATCTCCTAAAAGTATCCAATCGCATTTTGTAGAACCACCATCAGCCAATAAAATCATGTTGTAAGAGTTTTATCGTAAACAATTTATCTCAAAATATACTATTTTGAGATAAATCAATTACAAAATATTGTTATAAATTTCCAACGTGTTCTGATAAATCTACCAATTTGGAAGAATATCCAAACTCATTATCATACCATGAGATAAGTTTAAAGAAATTATCGTTTAAAGCAATTCCCGCTTTTGCGTCAAAAGTTGACGTACAGGTTTCCCCCACAAAATCTTGTGAAACGACATCATCTTCTGTATATCCTAGAATTCCTTTAAGTTCGTTTTCTGAAGCATGCTTCATCACTCGTTTAATTTCTTCATAAGAAACAGCTTTCTTAGTCTTAACGGTAAGATCGACAACTGATACATCTGCCGTTGGTACTCTAAAAGCCATTCCGGTAAGTTTTCCATTTAATTCCGGGATCACTTTACCTACTGCTTTTGCAGCTCCTGTTGACGACGGAATGATATTATTTAAGGCCGATCGACCTCCTCTGTAATCCTTTTTTGATGGTGCATCCACAACGGCTTGCGTTGCTGTAGCCGCATGAACGGTAGTCATCAGACCCTCAACAATCTCGAAGTTATCGTGTATTACTTTTGCTAAAGGTGCCAAACAATTTGTTGTACAGGAAGCATTCGAAACTATCGTATCTGATGCTTTCACCTCTTTATGATTCACTCCCATTACAAACATAGGCGCATCTGCAGATGGTGCAGAAATCACTACCTTCTTTGCTCCTGCCTTAAGGTGACCATTTGCTGTTCCAAGGGTAGTAAAAATCCCTGTACAATCCATAACAACATCTACACCGGCTGCATCCCATTTAAGATCTTCGGGATTACGCTCTGCGGTCACTCTTATTTTTTTATTATTGACATACAGATTTCCTTCCTTTACCTCTACTGTTCCCTTAAACTTTCCATGAACAGAATCAAATTTCAATAGATATGCTAAATGCTCGATATCCAGAAGATCATTGATAGCTACAACCTCAACGTTAGATCGCTCAGCAGCGATTCTAAACGCTATTCTTCCGATTCGACCAAATCCATTAATTCCTATTTTAATTGTACTCATACTATATTATGGTTATTTGTTGATTAAAAAAATGTGGTTACCTTTTATTACTAAACCGATGTGATATCGGCTACTTTTATTAAACGATCATGTTGATGATCTCTTTTTTCTAACGCTTGCTTTAGTGGAATGGAAGTAACGTCTTTGTGCACTATACCAATCATAATGTCTCGTTTACCTTCTAGCAGTGCTTCCACAGCTCCGACTCCGAGTTTGCTGGCTAAGACTCTATCATAACAACTTGGGGCTCCACCTCGCTGAATATGACCTAACACCGAAACACGGACTTCATATCCGTCTAGATGTTGTTCTACATGCTCGCCGAGTTCAAAAATATTTTTACCGGATTTATCACCTTCTGCAACTACTATAATACTGGAAGTTTTCCCAGTTTTCTTACTTTTTTTGAGAGAATCAATTAATCTGTCAATGCCCATATCCTCTTCTGGGATCAGAATTTCCTCTGCTCCGGCACCAATACCTGCGTTGAGTGCAATATCCCCCGCATCACGCCCCATCACTTCGATAAGGAATAAGCGGTTATGAGAGCTTGCAGTGTCTCTAATTTTATCAATAGCTTCGACCACAGTATTGAGTGCTGTATCATATCCTATGGTATAATCGGTACCATTAATATCATTATCAATTGTACCAGGTATGCCTATTACAGGAAAATCAAATTCTTCAGATAATTTTAAGGCTCCCGTAAAACTACCATCACCCCCAATAACTATTAAAGCATCGATTTGATTTGCTATTAAATTACCATGCGCCTTTTTTCTTCCTTCGCTAGTCATAAAAGCTTTGGAACGCGCAGATTTGAGAAATGTACCGCCTTTATTGATGATATTACGCACAGACCTTGCGTTAAGGGGTTCCATTTCATTATTGATCAGACCTTCATAGCCTTTATATACACCAAAACAATTCAAATCATAAAAGCTACAAGCTCTTACTACGGCACGTATTGCTGCATTCATTCCCGGTGCATCTCCACCGGAAGTAAGCACTGCTATATTTTTTAATTTTTCTGTCATCTCTCTCAAAACTATTCCTATTGTAGGTAATAACCTAATACTGCTAAAAACTAAAACGTTTTCGGTTAATAAGTTCTTTATTTTATCTTTATAAAATAAGAATTACATATTTTATGAGTGGTTTTTTAGGTATATCGTATTGAATTTATCCTAAAACTCTATTGTTTTACTTCTACAAACTAAAAACGACCCATTTCAAATGAGCCGTTTTATCCAGGGTTGCGTTTTAATAAATTGGTTTATTCTGCAATCAAAATTTTATACTCCCAGGGTTTGATAACTGTTTTCTTATTGCTATCAAAAGTCTCGGTAGTAGCAGTCATGTAATTTTTAAAGGTACCTTGTACATCCACAGACACTTCCTTAGTTACTTTACTCAAATTAGCTATAAAAACAATTTCTTGATTCGCTTTTGTACGTGAGAATGCTAAGACATTTTTATCATCAGACGTACTGATTCTTTCATAATCTGCCGCATCACTACCTCCGTTAAGCGCAGGATACTCATTTTTCAATGTACCCAGTTTTTCATATAAAGGATAGAACACTCCTTTTTGCTTAGCAATAGAATCTTTTTCAAAAAATAAAAGTCTTTTATTTAGATCATATTCTTGTCCTGAGTAAATTAGCGGCATACCCGGTGCAACATAGGATAGCGCAGCAAACACTTCCTTTGCATCTCCCATACGCTCCTCCACAGTACCGTTCCATGAATTTTCATCATGATTAGAAGTGAAGTTCATTAAGATATCATCCGCATCATACATAGTATCGATTTGATTCATTCGCTTATCCCATGCAGATACGTCTGCTTCGCCATTAGCAATTTTATTCATGACATGATGCGTGTCCCAACCATATCCCATATTGAAAGCATCGTCTAACAATTCAGGTTCCCACGCTTCTGCCAGCATGAAAACAGGCTTTATCTCTTCTAACGCAGCAGTTGTTTTGTTCCAAAATTCGACAGGTACCATTCCGGCTACATCACATCTAAAGCCATCTACATTTTGATCTGCTACCCAATACTTCATTGCGTCTCTCATTTTCTGACGCATTTCCATACTATCATAGTTCAAGTCAGCAACATCTGTCCAGTCAGTTCCTTCGGTATGGGTTATGTTACCTTCCTTATCTTTTGTATAAAACTCAGGATTAGATTTTATCCATGAATGATCCCATCCTGTGTGATTAGCAACCCAATCAAGAATTACTAACATCTCATTTTCATGCGCCACTTTTACTAAGTTTTGAAAATCTTCTAAACTACCAAACTCTGGGTTTACCTTGGTGTAATCTGAAACCGCGTAATAACTACCTAAAGAGCCTTTACTTTTAGTTGTCGAAATAGGATATACCGGCATTAACCAAATTACTTTAACGCCCAGATTTTTGAGTGTTGGAATATCCTTGGTAAAAGCGTTGAAGGATCCCTCTGATGAATATTGACGAATATTTGCTTCATAGATGACAGCCCGTTCTGCAATACTATCAATATCAAAGCGTGTCAATTGATTTTCTGATTGCTTTTTAGCTGGTTCAATTTCTTTTTCTTTTGCTGCTTTTCCGCACGACAAAAGTGCTATCATTCCTAAAATTAATGTGGTGGTAAGAATTCTCATAATTTTTATTTTAAATCTAAAATTAAAGCGGTTTTTGGCTGAATTGTTATTTTTGATGTTAGGTCAAAATTCTCATCCGATATTACATCTGTACCCTGGGTAAACGACTGTATACCTTCTTTAAAACGAGATGTATCAAGTTTTCTAATTTTTGAGCTATTGTTAATAAGGACCATAACGGTTTGTGTTTCATTGGATCTAAAGTACACATACACATTATCAAAAGGAATATATTGTAACAAATTACCGTTGTGAACTGCTGTTGCTTCTTTGCGCCAATTTAATAGTTTTTTTGTGAATTTGTGATATGCTTCCTGATCACTGGTACGGCCATGATTGGTAGACGCTGATTTGAAAGCACTGCGACCATCTACAAACCACCCTCCGGGAAAATCTCTTCGTATATCGCCATCCCCTTTTTCGTCGCGATTACCTAACATACCAATTTCATCGCCATAATATAACTGAGGAATTCCGCGTGTAGTCAATAGCAACGAAAGCACTAATTTATATTTTTTTATATCACTTTGGAAAATTCCATTTATACGATTCGTATCATGATTTCCGGCAAACACCATGATATTATTGACATCAGGGTATAAGAAATCATTAACAAAATTGTCATACGCCCGAATCATTCCTTTATCCCATCCCGTTTCATCTTCAGAAAACATTGTGGTAACGGCGTCATGTAAGGTAAAATCCATCACTGAAGGAAGATTGGAGTTGTAATTATCCAATGCTCCTATTTTACTATCCTTCTGCCAATAGGAAATCTGCGCTTGGTCATGCATCCATACTTCACCAACAATATTAAAGTTGGGGTACTCATCCATAATAGCTTTAGTCCATTGAGCTATGCCTTCTTTATCATTGTAAGAATAGGTATCTACACGCAATCCATCCAGACCGGCATATTCTATCCACCATATAGCATTTTGAATCATATACCTTAAAACAAAAGGATTGCTCTGATTCATGTCAGGCATCGTAGTATCAAACCAACCATTCATACACCCTTTTTTGTCTACTTCGGAGGCATAGCTATCAAACTGAGTTGCCATTCTGTAATTACTTCTGGTAAAACCTTCGGGCCACTGGTGAATCCATTCTGCAAAAGGTAAATCCTGTATAATCCAATGCTTGGATCCCCAATGATTCGTTACATAGTCCATGATTAATTTCATATCACGCTCGTGCATTTCATCAGCTAACTTTTTATAGTCTTCGTTAGTTCCATACCGAGGATCAATACGATACAAATCACTTTGGGCATACGTATGATAAGAGTATTTTGGCTCGTTATCTTCTAAGAGCGGCGTACTCCATATAGCAGTAGCTCCCAAATCATGAATATAGTCCAGATTATTGATCACCCCTTGAATATCACCACCGTGTCTGCCGCCGCCATTAGAACGCTCAACTTTTTCGCTCATCTCGGGATGAGAATCATTATCCCGATTGCCATTTGCAAAACGATCCGGCATAATAAGATATACGACATCACTGCTATCAAAACCTTTGCGTTCGCGAGAAGAAGGGTTTCTAGCTACAATTTCGTAAGGATGTGTAAATGCAATGGAGCCATCTTTCGAAAAACTAAAGGATGCAGTGGATGGTACTACATTTTTAGTGTTTACAGTAACAAAAAGGTAATTAGGATTCACAACTTTATCTACCTTGATGATTTGAAGTCCATCCGACTTTACCTCATAATTAGCGAGACTATCGCCATAAAATAATATTTGAATTTCAGAGGTTTCCATATCACTCCACCAATGTGGGGGTTCAACTTTTTTAATCTGTGCATTGCCAAAGGCTATAAAACAGCAGATACATACTATAAACAGTTTAATTTTCATCGTTACTTCTCTTTTAATTACTTGCGTGAATCACTAACTACAAAGTTAATGAGAGTTTTCTATACAACTTACTTTACTTACACTGTTATCAAATTATCGGGCGCGACAAGAATTGTTTTGTTATTTACAAGAATAGTCAACTCTTCACTCCCTTCTAATACAAAAGATACCCCTTCATGAGAAACAGAAACTTTTAAAATTTGATTTCTAAAATTCACTTTAAATGAATAGGCAGACCACTGTAATGGAATTTTGGGTGTAAAGGACAATTGATCATTTATGATACGTAGTCCACCAAATCCTTCCACAATACTCATCCATGTACCAGCCATACTGGTAATATGTAGGCCTTCTTCAACCTCTTTATTATAATCATCCAAATCCAATCGGGAAGTCCTTAAATAAAAAGTGTAGGCCTGATCCACTCTTCCCAAGCTTGCTGCCTGAATACTATGTACACAAGGCGATAATGATGATTCATGAACAGTGAAAGGCTCGTAGAAATCAAAATGTTTTTCAAGTTGCTCCTTTGTGAAATGATCTTCAAACAAATAAAAACCTTGTAATGTATCCGCCTGCTTGATATAGGGTGAACGCAAAATACGATCCCAACTCCATTTTTGATTTATAGGACGTTCTGAAGGATCCAAATCTGAAACCGTAATCAACTCTTTATCCAGAAAACCATCTTGTTGTAGATATACATCATGCTTTTCAGAATATGGAAAATACATACCTTCCGCCACAGCTGACATTTTTACTATTTCTGAAGCCGTTAAGTTAGTCTTCTTAATAATTCTGTTATAGTCTTCTGTAAAATCAACTTTTACTCGGTTAAGATTCTCGATACAATAGTTTATGCACCACTGCGCTAGGTAATTCGTGTACCAATTATTATTGACGTTATTTTCATACTCGTTGGGACCCGTAACACCAAGAATAACATACTTATCCTTATCTGTAGAAAACGTCGCTCGTTGCTGCCAAAATCTAGCAATGGCTATCATAACTTCCAATCCCTTCTCCGGAATATAAGAGTAATCTCCCGTATAACGCACATAATTATAAATAGCAAATACCATAGCCCCATTACGATGAATTTCTTCAAAAGTTATTTCCCATTCATTATGAGATTCTTCTCCATTCATGGTAACCATTGGATACAACGCAGCTCCATTAGTAAAACCGAGTTTCTCTGCATTCTCTATAGCTTTATCCAAATGATTATAGCGGTATACCAATAAATTGCGTGCCACTTCATGGTTTTTGGTCGCCATGTAAAACGGAATGCAATACGCTTCGGTATCCCAATAGGTACTCCCGCCATATTTCTCACCGGTAAATCCTTTTGGACCGATATTCAATCGCGGATCTTTTCCTAAATACGTTTGGTTAAGGTGAAAAATATTGAAACGAATACCTTGCTGTGCCTTAACATCGCCTTCAATTACGATATCGGCCATCTCCCATATTTGGGACCAAGCATCTTTTTGTTCTTGAAGTAATATGTCAAACCCTTTTTTTACTGCCGCATCAAGGGATTCTTTACTTGCTGCTTTTAATTGGTTCTGTGTATGGTTTAACGAAACTGTATAACCTCCAAATTTGTGTAAGGCCACAGTTTGACCTTGTTTCACTGTTAGTTCATACGACTGTTCAATGTATGCGTTATCTTGGGATACTTTCGCTTCTATATCTTGAACAGTACCATCTAACAGTACTGTATTAACCATACCTGTACAGACATGAAAGTCGGTTTTTAAAGTTTTAGAACAGATTTGGGATACTTGATTATCTTGTGAAACCTCATAAGTCTCCCAGAATTGGTCATCCCAATTTGTATCTTCATTGGTAATGCCAGAATTAAGATAAGGTGTCAGTTTGATTGTAGCATTATGAGTCAAAGGTATTACCTGATATTTAATGGCGCCTACCTCATCCTGAGACAAGCTTAAGAAACGAGTAGCTTTAACCTGAACTGTGATATCATTAGGAAGAACGGCTTCAAAGGAACGTTCATACCAACCTTCTTTCATGTTAAGCTCTCTCTTAAAATGAGCCACACTTTTACACGTATAGAGATCCAATACTTCACCATTAACCTCTACATTAATACCTATCCAATTAGGTGCATTTAGGACTTTTGCAAAATACTCCGGATATCCGTTTTTCCACCAACCAACTTTGGTTTTATCCGGATAATAAACACCAGCTATATAACTTCCTTGAAAAGTAGGTCCTGAGTAATGTTCTTCAAAATTTGCTCGTTGTCCCATAGCACCGTTTCCGATACTAAAAAGGCTTTCTGAAGATTTGACGCGAGCCACGTCAAATTCTTCTTCGATCAGTGACCAAACATTTGGTTGTATATAATCCTGATTCATAATTTTTTATACTTTTTCTGTGGTTATTAATTGGTTTATAAACTGGTTGTCCATCTCTTTAAAGTTCTCAAATACATAATCCGCTTCATATAGTATAGCGCTATCCCCTATACCTATACTAACCATTCCCGCAGCATTTGCCGCTTGAATTCCGGCTACAGAATCTTCAAAAACTACACAGTGTTCTGGTGCTATATTAAGACGCTCTGCTCCTTTTATAAATACCTCGGGATCGGGTTTCGCCTTTGTTACATCCGTGCCATCAATAATTGTCTCAAAATGTTCGCGTAGGTTCACTTTATCGAGAATGATACGTGCATTTTTACTTGCAGACCCAAGAGCAATTCCACAATTCTGTGTCTTTAGATATTCTAAGACTCTGACAGCATCAGGGAGAATTTCATTCTGATTCATATTATTGATATACGACAAGTACTCTTCGTTCTTCTCTACAAGCAATTTGTCAAATTTATCCTGTGGAATTTCTAAATTCCCCCATTCCAATATCTTTTCGAGAGATCGAATACGACTTACTCCCTTTAACTGTTCATTTTGTATTTCTGAAAAAGATATACCTAGTTCCTCTGCTAAATTTTTCCATGCGAGATAGTGGTATTTGGCTGTGTCGACGATAACACCATCTAAATCAAAAATAAATCCTTTCTTATTCATCATTCTGTTACTTTTGGTATGTATGTAATTGCGTCTTTATTTGTTATTAATAAGTTGCATGCAGCTGCTATAATTAAACTAATACCTGCCACAATCATTGCATTTATCGTTTGTTCACCAATTAATTTATATGCAAAATTAACGCCGCCCAGTGCTGCAATAATTTGCGGAATCACAATAAACATATTGAAGATTCCCATGATTACACCCATTTTCTTGGGATCTACGGAACTTGACAACATGGCGTAGGGCATCGATAAAATACTTCCCCATGCAAATCCTACAAGAATAAAAGACCCCATCAGCCAAATCGGTGAGGGTATAAAATACATGGATATAAATCCTACCCCTCCTAACAATAGAGAGCCAAGATGTACAAATTTGCGATTGATTCGTTTTTTTGAAGTGTAAAATGTTAGTAATAAAGCAAATGCCATAGAAGACAAACCGTAATATCCCATATAACGACCTACTTCGTTAGAAGATTTTTGAAATGCAGTATTAGCAACATTAAACGCTGTAGCAGATGCTGGTTGTTCCATATTAAAATTAGCTTCTACTGGTGCGGGAGTATCGAACACATGTTCTGTGAGTGCAGGATTCGCTAAACTCCACATGGTGAAAAATGCAAACCAACTAAAAAACTGAACAAGTCCCAGTTTTTTCATGGTTGTTGGCATGTTTCCTATATTATTAAGAATATCAGGTATAAATTGATTTTTCTTTTTCTTCTCTAACTCAAATTCAGCCATATCCTCAGGAGGATATTCTGTCGTGGTAAATACGGTATATAAAATACTTATTAGAAATACAAAAGCTCCTATTGCGAAAGCCACCTTTACGGACATCGGTATCACACCTACCGGAGCAGCATCGCTAACCCCCAACTGTGAGACCATCCAAGGCAAATTACTAGCAACCCAGGTTCCTATACCTATAATTAGTGTTTGAGTTACAAACCCATAAGAACGTTGGGAGTCAGGTAATTTATCAGCTACTAACGCTCTAAAGGGTTCCATTGAGATATTAATCGATGCATCGAGTATCCACAAAAAGCCGGCGGCTACCCATAGAACGGGTGAATGTGGTACGAGAAATAAAGCAATAGAACTCAAGATAGCTCCTATTAAAAAATAGGGTCTTCTTCTACCCCAACGAACACTCCAGGTACGATCACTCAAATATCCTATAATAGGTTGAACCAGTAATCCTGTGAGGGGTGCTGCAATCCATAAATATGGTATAGCATCTTTGTCTGCTCCTAGTGTCTGGAAGATTCTGGACATAAAACCTCCCTGTAGTGCAAAACCGAATTGTATTCCCAGAAAACCGAAACTCATGTTCCAAATTTCCCAGAAACTTAACTTACGCTTGTTCATCAAGTATTTGTTTGAATATTAACTTGATAAGCGGTGAGACTTATCAAAACTTATTTCGTAGAAAGTAGAAATACAAGTTTTGATAGGTGCCAAAGATATTATATTTTTTTGATTAAACACATACCTATTATTTTTTTGTTGACTGGCGTTCAACTAAACTTGTATCTATAATAACTGTTTTATATTCTTCGGTAGCTAGCGGGTCTCCTTCTAACTTATCGATTAATAACTTTGCTGCGCGTTCGCCCATCTCCTCCCCATGTTGACTTATGGTGGTCAAACTTGGAATAAAATGTTTAGATAATATACCATCAGTAAATCCTATCAGAGAAACATCATTAGGTATGCTTTTACCTCGTGCATATAAAATTTTTGCTGCTGTAACCGCAAATAATTCGTTAACAGCAAAAATTGCATCGAATTCATTACTCGCTAAAAAGGCCGCAATTTCTTCTTCACAATGCTCGATATCTTCAATTTTTAAAATAAACTCTTCGCGTTCGGGGATATCATGTGCTCTTAACGCTCTCAAATACCCGGTAGTTCTCAATTTCCCAACACTTATATAGTCAACCGTCGACAAAATCGCAATTTTAGCACAACCCTTTGACACTAAATGATTTACTGCTTTTTGGGCCCCTTTGGCGTCATCAATAATAACTTTATCACACACCAATTCATCAATGATTCTATCAAACAACACTACCGGCATTCCTTGACTCATGGTTTCTTCGATATGATGATAATCTTTGCGTTGCTGTGTTTCTTTTGCGACAGATATAATGAAACCATCAGCACTGCCACTAGCTAACATCTCCATATTAATTACTTCTTTATCAAAAGAATTGTTAGAAGAACATATAATTACGTTATACCCTTTGGCATTTGCAACCTTTTCTACTCCACCTATTACTGTTGTAAAGAAATGATGTACTATTTCGGGTATAATGACACCAATAGTTTTAGTCTTTCTATTTTTTAAACTTAACGCTATATTATTAGGTTTGTAGTTATAAAGCTTAGCAAAGGCCTTCACTTTTTCTCGGGTATCCTTACTTATCTCAACACTGTCTTTTAAAGCTTTTGATACAGTAGAGATGGAAACATCAAGTTCTTTTGCAATTTGTTTTAAGGTCACTTTCTGTTTCATACACTGAATATCAAATTAATAAATCCTGAATTTAAGCACGAAAATATAGTATATGAATAAATTATTACTTAAAATTTTACAGTAAATACAAAAGTTTTCCACACGCAAACGTTTGCGTTGACCCTAGAACGTTTTCGCAACTATTTTTAACATAGAAATTATCTACATTGTGAGCAGAAAGTAGAAATATAAGTTAAGCATACATTAACAAATCATTTTATTTATGAAAACATTTACTATAAGCTCATGGATCTTTTTTTGGTTGATTCCATTGAGCTTTTTTGCACAGTCTACGGTTAGTGGTGTCGTTTCTGACGCTGGCAATGGACAACCCATCCCTGGTGTAAATATAATTGTAAAGGGCACATCTAACGGAACCACTTCAGATTTTGATGGGAGATATTCAATCACCAACGTAAACCAAGGTGATATCCTCACATTTTCCTATGTAGGTTTTAAACCTCAGGAAGTTGTTTATGCCGGAAATAACACAATCAATGTTTCTCTAGAGGTTGATGCAGCCGAACTGGAGCAAGTAGTTCTTATAGGATACGGAACTACCAGAAAAAAGGATCTTACAGGATCTGTATCTACGGTTACAGCCGAAGAACTGAACAAAGGCGTAACCACTTCTCCTGCGGATTTGTTAACAGGAAAAGCCCCAGGTGTTCAGATAACTTCTGCCGGAGGTGCTCCAGGTAGCGCTCAAACCATTCGTATTCGTGGGGGTGCTTCTTTAAATGCATCCAATAAACCGCTCTTTATTATCGATGGAGTACCTATCGATAATGATGATATTGCCGGTTTACGTGATCCTCTGAATATTATTAATCCGAATGACATTGAAAGTTTTACAATCCTAAAAGATGCCTCTGCCACAGCGATTTATGGTTCTAGAGCATCCAACGGTGTAATTTTAATTACCACAAAAAAAGGTACGAGTGGTAATGATTTAAGAGTAAACTATGAGAGTAATATCTCAATACAAGACGTAACACAGAGTATCGATGTCTTATCCGCCGATCAATTTAGACAAGTTGTAAACGAGCGAGGTAATCCTACGCAAATTGGATTATTAGGTACCGCTAATACGGATTGGCAAGATGAAATTTTTCAGCAATCAATTAGTCACACTCATAACATTAGTCTTTCTGGTGGGATGGAAAATTTTACGTATCGCGCTTCGGTAGGGTATAATAATCAAGAAGGGGTGTTATTAACGTCGGCATTGGAACGTACTACGCTTTCTGCTGCTTTATCTCATAAATTCTTTGAAAACCACCTTAAGATCAATTTGAACACGAAAACAGCATTGATCAAAAATCGTTTTGCCGATACCGGTGCTATTGGTGCTGCAATTGTTTTTGATCCAACGCAGCCTGTATTCGGAGATTTTCCGCAATATGATAATTTTTATCAATGGACTGAGGCTAATGGAAGCCCGATAACTTTGGCTGCTAAAAATCCAGTAGCAATGCTTAGGCAGCAGGATGACTCTTCAAACGCCTTCAAATCGATAAGTAATATTCAATTTGATTACAAATTTCACTTCTTACCAGAATTAAGAGCTAACCTAAATCTAGGTCTTGACAAAACTTCCAGTAATGGTAGCAAGGTTAGGACACAGAGTTATTTTTCTTCTTATGCCTTCAATACAGGCTTATCTGCTCAAGACACTTACGCTCAAGAGAAAGAAAATAAGTTGCTAAATGCTACTCTTAATTATACGAAGGAATTTAACAATCTCAATTTTGGAGTGTTGGTAGGGTATGAATACCAGGATTTTCATACCGAGCAAATAGACTTCACTAATATTCAGGATCCTGAGATTGAAACATTAAAAGATACTTTTCTTAATCTCAATCTACAATCCTATTTCACGCGTGTAAATCTGGGATATGACAGTAGATACTTATTTACTTTTACCTATCGTAGAGATGGAACATCTCGATTCAACGAGGATAATCGTTGGGGTAATTTTCCGGCTGCAGCCGTTGCATGGAATATCTCTAATGAATCTTTCTTAGAAGATTCGTCAACAGTATCTGATTTAAAATTAAGAGCCGGATGGGGTATTACAGGGCAACAGGATTTAGGGACAGGTTTCTACTTACCCTACATTCCAACTTATACCGGTAGTAATCAAAATTCTCAATACCCAGTAGGTAATGGATTTGTTACAACATTTAGAGCCGACCCCTACAATGACAACTTAAAATGGGAGGAAACTACCACCTATAATATTGGTTTAGACTACGGTTTCTTTAATGATCGTTTAAGTGGTAGCATTGACGCCTATTACAGAGAAACTGAAGATTTATTAATTACAAATCTTTCATTTCCTGCAGGATCAGGACTTTCAAACAAGGGAGCTGCTAATGTTGGGGTAATTGAAAACAAAGGTGTAGAATTTTCTCTAAACGCAATTCCTGTTCAAACAGATGATTTACAACTTAATATTGGGTTTAATATTACTTATTTTGATACTGAAATAAGTGAACTATACGCAACTCAAGATCCTAATTTTATAGGTATACCACAAGGAGGTATTGCAGGAGGAACAGGAAACAATATTCAAATTCATTCGGTAGGATACACACCCTTTACTTACTACGTTTATCAACAAGTGTATGATACAAACGGTGATCCAATTGAAGGTGTGTTCGTAGATCGTAATAATGACGGTCAAGTTAATCCTGACGATCTTTATCGTCACGAACAACCAGCCGCTGAGATCTTTGCAGGGCTTAATACAGATTTGAGCTACAAAAATTGGGGATTTAACATGGCATGGAGAGGAAGTTTTGGAAATTATGCTTATAATAATGTACAATCAAATACGGGGTATTATAATAACATGTTGCGTTATGATAATACTTTATCTAATTCGGTTGAAAATGTATTGGAAAGTAATTTTACTTCAGAAAACTTCTTATCTGATTATTACATACAAGATGCATCCTTCGTAAAACTGGATCGTGTAACGTTGAGTTATGATTTTAATAACCTCTTCGAAAAAATAAGAAATGTACGTTTGTATGCAACCGTTCAAAACGTATTGACAATAACTGATTATGATGGATTAGATCCGGAAATCCAAGGCGGAATTGATAATAACATCTATCCAAGACCTACCATCTACTTATTTGGAGTAAACGTAGATTTTTAATTGAAAAAAATTAATACAATGAAAAATTATAAAACATATTTAATCTTATTCTGTACAGGGATGTTTTTATTGGCATCATGTTCTGATGATCTCAACGTAGCTTTAGAGGATCCGGATATCACTGCTGCCGATGATTTGTATAGTTCTGAAGATGCTTACTACAATGTTCTTATTCGTTTGTATGCAGGTTTATCTGTTTCCGGTCAAAGTGGCACAGAGAGTACTGATCTTTTTGATACCGATGTTAACGAATCGCAATATATTCGTGCTTACTGGTTACCACAGCAGCTTACAACCGATGAAGCCGTAATCGGGTGGGCTGATAGATCAATTGCTGACTTTCATTCTCAAAGCTGGACCGTTGCCGATCCATTTATTCAGAATATTTATGATCGTATTTTCTTTCAGATAAGTGCTTGTAATGAATTTATCCGTCAAGCTTCAACCAGAGAGAATACTCCTGCAAATATTCAGGAATTAATTGCTGAAGCGAGATTTCTGAGAGCCTTAAGTTACTGGCATGCGATAGATCTTTTTGGTAATGTTCCTTTCGTTACTGAAGAAGATCAGGTTGGATTTTTCTTTCCGGAACAAATAGAACGCAAAGATTTATTCACCTATATAGAATCAGAGCTGTTAGCGATTGAGGATACTGTAAAAGCAACCTTGCAAAATGAGTATGGCCGTGCTGATCAAAGTGCAGTTTGGACACTACTTACAAAATTATACCTTAATGCAGAGGTGTATACCGGACAGGAGCGTTATGCTGATGCGGTTACCTATGCGGCTAAAGTTATCAATACAAGTCATACGCTTGAGAGCAACTATCAACACTTGTTTTTAGCCGACAACTTTTTGTCAAAGGGAATTATTTTCTCAGCGAATTTTGATGGTTTAAGAACTCAAAACTTTGGAGGAACCACCTTTTTGACGCACGCACCGGTAGGTGGTAAGATGAACCCTGCCGATTTTGGAATCAATGGTGGATGGGCCGGATTGAGAACTACCTCTGCATTTGTGAATAAATTTCCGGACACAACCGGAGATATTGACAGTAGAGCGTTGTTTTTTACCGACGGACAAACTTTAGAAATTGAATCCATTGGAACTTTTGAAAATGGTTATGCAATTACAAAATGGAGAAACGTGGATAGAGATGGCAACCCAGGAGTTGATGTAGCCGGAGATTTCGTGGATGTTGATTTTCCGATGTTTAGATTAGCCGATGTGTATTTAATGTATGCAGAAGCGGCTCTACGCAGTAATACTGGTTCTATTGCAGACGCAGTTTCTTATGTAAACCTCATTCGTGAGCGTGCTTATGGTGACACTAGTGGAAATATAACAAGTGGGGAGTTAACTTTAGATTTTATTCTTGATGAACGTTCGAGAGAATTGTATTGGGAAGGACATCGTAGAACTGATTTAATTAGGTATGGTAGATTTTCTACCAGCTCATATGTTTGGCCATGGAAAGGTGGTGTACCGGCAGGAATTTCAACTTCTTCGCATCTCAATCTATTACCTATCCCTTCATCAGATATCAATGCAAATACAAGCTTAAAGCAAAACGATGGTTACTAATTGAATTAGATGATGTTTTTCAAAAATTTAAAAATAAAACAAATGAAAAAAATAATATTTCTTTTGGTAACAGCAATTTTCTTTACAGGATTACAGTCCTGTGAAGATGATAATGATAAAATCATTGCTGAACCAAATGCGGCTTTACAAATCAAAACTCCAAATTCTGAATTAGTATTACAAAAATCAGATGTGGACACTACGGCAATAACCTTAGAATGGGAGCCTAGTGATTATGGAGTTGCTACACAGATAAATTATGTTATCGAGATGGGTGTCGCAGCAACAGGATTCGAAACCTCAAGAGTGGTTGGTCAAACCAATGAAACCTCTTTTTCCTGGACGGTAAAAGAATTAAACAGCGAAATTCTAAAACTAGGCTTAGAACCTAATGCTCAAAGTGATCTGGAAATTCGAGTCAGTTCTTCTATAGGTACAACACAAGTAGAGAAGCTAGTTTCTAATACGGTAATTTTTACAGTAACTACTTACGGAGAAGTGATACTTCTTAGAGACTTGTTTTTTGTAGGTAATGCGGTTGATACAAATAAAGATGGAATCGCGAATAACGATGATTGGAACAACAATGCAACCAACACCTATTTATTCAGAGATGCCGAAAACACCAATACTTACTATTTTTCAGGGTATTTTGATGCTAATGAATTCAAATTACTGGAATCTAAAGGAAATTGGCAACCACAATGGGGGCTGGATGGCGGAAGCTTTACATCAAGTGATATTTTAGGTGGAGATCCAGGTGCATTTACTACAAGTACAGCAGGTTATTATAGTCTCCAGGTAAATACAGAGGACCTAACCTATACATTGGATCCTATAGACGCATCTGCAGCACCAACGTATACAACTATTGGTTATATCGGTACGGCTCGAACAGGAGATGATACGGGATGGAACGAGGATGCAGATTTAGTTCAGTCTTCATTTAACCCTCATATATGGTACGCAAATGATGTAGTGCTATTTGACGGTGTTATGAAGTTTAGACATAGTAATGATTGGCCGGGTAACTGGGGTGGTACAACTGCGCTTAGTGGAACTACTACCACTGCTGGAGATCCACCGGCAATACCTGTCATCGCAGGAACATATGATATTTGGTTCAATGATTTGGACGGTCGCTATATCCTTATACCTAAAAGTTAAGTTATATCATGATAGATTTTTTGAAAAAATATACTACAAAAACTATTCTTCTTTTGGGAGGAATAGTTTTTGTTTTTAACGCATGTTCTAGTGATGATGACGCTTCAAATGAAGAAGAAACTACCGCTATAAACAAGTTGGATTTAACCCAATACAACGGAGATTCTAAGGGTGTGATGATGCAGGCCTTTTATTGGGATGTTGAACCTATCGGAGAATGGTATACTACAGTAGAAACGAAATTAGCCGATTGGTCTGCTGCGGGTATTAATCGTATATGGCTTCCGGCACCCGGAAAAGGACAATCCGGAAGTTTTTCGATGGGGTATGATCCATCAGATTATTTTGATGTCGGTGAATTTGAACAACATGGAACAATTGAAACCCGTTTCGGTTCTCGGGCTGAATTAGAAGGCTTGATAAACACAGCGCATCAAAATAACATTGAAGTGATAGCAGACATTGTTCTCGGTCATAACTCTGGAGGGGGTCAACAAGATAATCCTTATAGACCTGGAGATACAGAAGTGTATAGTTTATTCAATGAAGCGAATGGAAATGCTTCCGGTAAATTCAATCGGTCTTATGAACATTTTCATCCAAACTCCATTCATGCCAATGATGCCGAAGCTTTATTCTTTGAAAAAACAGATCTCTGTCATGATCAGCAATATGTAAAAGACTGGTTATGGCTTCGTGATGACTCCGTTGCCAATTTTTACAAGGATGTCTTAGGCTTTGATGGTTGGCGTTTTGATTATGTAAAAAGCTTTGCTCCATCAGTTGTTACTGAGTGGAATAAGAAAGTAGGTGGATTTTCTGTCGGAGAGAATTTTGATGGTAATGCCAATACATTGAAGGATTGGGTAGATGCCTCTGGATCTTCAGCCTTCGATTTTGCTTGTTTCTATCGATTGGAAGAAGCATTGGATAGAGATAAGGATCTGAGTATTCTTGCAGAATCTAAAAATATGCTTCGTAAAATTTATCCTGAAAAAGCAGTTACATTCATTGCAAATCATGATACAGAAAAAGAAGAAAACCTGAATAATCGCATTAGTTATGCTAACAAAATGATGGCACATGCGTATATTCTGACTCATGATGGGTATCCAACCCTATTTTATAGTGATTATGAAAATCCGTTATTTAAAGAACAGCTCAAAAATTTAATAGTAATTCGTAATAGCTTAGCTAGTGGAAATGTTAAAATTCTGAAAGCTGTGAAGAACGAATATATTATGCAAAGAGAAGGTACCGATGGTAATCCTGGTCTAATACTCTATATTAACATAGGAACTGAAATCGCTTCTCATGAGGTTACTACTTCATGGAAAAATAAAACTTTGATTGATTATAGCAATAATATTAAAGACAATCCCAGTACTAATTTAAGCGGAACCACTACCCTAACGGCTCCACCTAAAAGTTTTAGTATCTGGTCAATTGCACAGTAAGCTAACGTTTTTCTATATTTTTTGATCAAAAGAAGCGCAAGATGCGCTTCTTTTGCTTTTTATGAATAGTTCCTGTACGTAACCTTTAGTAGATTCAAATGAAATTTCTTACTTTGTGAACATATTTATCAGTTAGAACCAACTTAACCTAGTTCCCTTAATGGCTAAATTTCCATTTTACAAGCAGGCTGAATCGAAAGATTGCGGGCCCACGTGTATTAAAATTATTGCAAAACATTATGGTCGTGTGCTTAACACAGCCAACTTACGAATGCTCAGCGAAACTACCAGAGAAGGAAGTTCACTTCTGGGATTAAGTGAAGCAGTAGAAAAGATTGGTTTTAGATCCTTAGGTGTCAAGCTTTCTTTAAATCAATTGAAAGACGCTCCCCTACCCTGTATCGTGCATTGGAATAAAGTTCATTATGTAGTGGTCTATAAGATAAAAACTTCTCGAAACGGAGGGGTTACTATCTACGTATCTGATCCAGCACATGGTTTGATAACCTATACAAAAGATGAGTTTATAACAGCTTGGATTGGTAATAATGCTGATGAAACTACCGAAGAAGGTGTCGCATTGCTGTTAGAACCCACTCCCAATTTTTATAGTGATACGTTACAAGAGGAGAATGAAAAATTTGGTTTCAAATTCATCTCTAAATATGTCATACAGTATCGTAAGTTTATTTACCAACTCATTCTTGGACTGACTGCGGGTAGTTTATTACAGCTAATCACTCCGTTTCTTACGCAAAGTATTGTTGATGTTGGGATTAAAAATCAAGATATCCACTTTGTCTATCTAGTCCTTATTGCCATGCTTTCGCTTTTTATAGGACGGACACTAATTGATGTTTTGCGTAGTTGGATCTTACTCCATCTTAGTACGCGTATAAACATTTCTCTGATTTCTGATTTTTTTATCAAATTAATGAACTTGCCTATCTCTTATTTTGATGTCAAGATGACTGGGGATTTATTACAGCGTATTAATGATCACAAGCGAATTGAGCGTATCCTGACCATGTCCTCATTAAATGTTCTTTTTTCGCTGGTGAACCTGTTAGTTTTCAGCATTGTTCTTATCTACTACAGTTTGGCTATTTTCGGGATTTTTGCCGTCGGAAGTGTATTATATTTTTCTTGGGTACTTCTATTCTTTAAAAAACGAAAAAAACTTGACTATAAACGCTTTGCGCAAATTAGTGAAGAACAAAGTAAAGTGATAGAATTGGTTAATGGCATGCAGGAAATAAAACTGCACAATGCCGAAAAACGGAAACGATGGAACTGGGAGTTCGTTCAAGCTAAATTGTTTAAGATTTCGGTTGAAAATTTAGCGTTAGAACAATATCAAAGCGTAGGTTCTGCTTTTATTAATGAGCTTAAAAATATTTTGATAACAGTATTTTCTGCCAAACTAGTTATCGACGGCGAAATTACATTGGGTATGATGCTAGCCATTACTTCTATTGTTGGACAGCTAAACGCACCAATCACACAGTTCATTAATTTTTTAAGAGAGCTACAAGACGCCCAAATATCGCTAGAACGTTTGGGTGAAATTCACAATAAAGAAGATGAAGAAGTTTCTAAGGATCAAAAAATAAAAGATATCCCGGAAAACGCCGGATTCGACATCAAAGATTTAAGTTTTAGGTACGTAGGTAGTGATCAACCCGTATTGGAGGATCTTAATTTATCAATTCCTGCAAATAAAATTACTGCCATTGTTGGTGTTAGCGGTAGTGGTAAAACTACCCTTATGAAATTGCTGTTGAAGTTTTATGAACCCAACAGTGGTAAAATATTCTTAGGCTCTCACGATTTACAAAACATTTCGCAAAAAGCTTGGCGTGATCAATTTGGTGTAGTGATGCAAGAGGGCTATATATTTAATGATACCATTGCTAATAATATCGCAGTAGGAGATAATTATATAGATAAAACTAAATTAGCTCATGCAGTAGATGTTGCCAATATAAAGGAGTTTATTGAGTCGCTTCCGTTATCCTACAATACCAAGATAGGGATGGAAGGTGTAGGCTTAAGTACTGGACAAAAACAACGTTTGTTTATCGCAAGAGCCGTGTATAAAGATCCTAAATTTCTGTTTTTCGACGAAGCTACTTCCGCGTTAGACGCGAATAATGAAAAGGTGATTATGGAAAAACTTGATCAATTTTTTAAAGACAAAACCGTGATGGTGATTGCCCATCGGTTGAGCACTGTAAAAAATGCTCATAAAATTGTAGTTTTAGAACATGGACATATTGTAGAAGTGGGAAATCATCAGGAACTTATAGCCAAAAAAGGTAGCTACTTCAATTTAGTTAAAAATCAATTGGAGTTGGGGAACTAACCGCAAAAGCTTTAAAAAATGTCAGATCAATTAGATACAATACAACTTAGAAGCGAAGAGGTACAAGAAATCTTAACCAGAGTGCCTCACTGGATGATCCGTTGGGGTAATGCACTTATCCTTATACTGGTGCTATTATTGCTTTTTCTATCCTGGTTAATCAAATATCCGGATGTCATTCCGGCTGAAGCTATCATAACCACACAAATACCGCCACAAAAAGAATATGCCAAGGTTACAGGTAAACTTGAAGCCATCTTAGTAGAAGACGGTCAGTTGGTTCCTGAAAATACACCTTTGGCTATACTACAGAATAGCGCCAACTATAAAGATGTTTTTTTATTACAATCCATTATCGATACTATTAGTATTACAAAAGAACGGTTTTCCTTTCCTATCGATGAATTGCCGGTATTATTCTTAGGAGATATTGAGACGAGTTTTGCTCTTTTTGAAAACAGTTATTCTGAATATATCCTAAATCAGGAGCTGCAACCTTTTTCTAATGAAGCTTTAGCGAATAAAATATCACTGTCTGAGTTGTACCGCCGCTTTGAGAGTTTAAAAGCACAAAAGAACATCAATAAAGCTGAATTAGAGTTCAAACAGAAAGATCTGGAACGTCAAAAGAATCTTTTTGCTAAAGGAGTAATTTCTGCTCAGGAATACGAAAATAAGGAATTGGACTTTTTACAAACAAAACGAAACTATGAAAATAATAACGTTCAGTTATCACAAATTACTGAAAGTATAAGCAATGCCACCAAAACCTCTAAAGGAACCAAAATTAATCAGCGAAAAGAAGAAATAGCGTTATACAAACGCGTATTACAAGCCTTTGATCAACTTAAAAAAAACATCAAAGATTGGGAACAGACATATGTACTCGAATCTAATATTCACGGTCATGTATCTTTCTTAAATTATTGGACAATAAATCAAAATGTAACGGCCGGAGACTTAGTTTTTATTGTGATTCCAGCAGAAGACTCGTCCTATATTGCTAAAATTACAGCACCAACCCAAAATTCAGGGAAAATAAAAGTGGGTCAAGTGGCGAATATAAAGTTAGAAAACTATCCGGATAATGAATTTGGAATGCTTACAGGTACTGTAAAAAGTATTTCTCTCCTACCTAATGCAGACGGTTTATACCTTATTGATGTTGAGTTACCTGATACCTTGATTACTTCTTATGGCAAAGAGATTCAGTTTAAACAAGAAATGAGAGGTGTGGTAGAAATTATTACCGAAGATCTAAGGCTTATCGAGCGTTTCTTTTATCAATTTAGAAATTTACTTGATAAATAAGACAGTTCTTTTCTTCAGAAATTAGTAAAACTCAACTTTTACTGTTACGTAATCGAATAGACCTGCTTATATAGGATTATTGTATAAAAAAGAGGTCTAACAGGACCTCTTTTTTTATAATTATTAAGACTTTAAATCTTACTAAGCGTCTTCTTCTTTAGTATTTGAAGCCAAAGTCGTATCGATCCAATCCTTTACAAGTTGTTCTAAAACATTTAATGGTAAAGCTCCATTGGTTAAAACCACATCATGAAATTCTCGTATATCAAATTGCTCGCCCAATTGTTCTTTAGACATTTTTCGCAACTGAAGGATTTTATTCATTCCTATTTTATACGCTGTTGCCTGACTTGGCATTACAATATGACGTTCTACCATTTTGATCGCATCACTCTCTGCATTCGGAGTATTCTCTGTATAATACTTAATCCCTTGCTCCCGTGTCCATTTTTTAGCATGGATTCCTGTATCAACTACCAAACGGCAAGCTCTCCACAGCTCCATAGCTAAGCGACCAAAATCTGAATACGGATCACTATACATTCCGATTTCTTTTGGAAGGTATTCGTTATACAATCCCCATCCTTCAATATATGCGGTATAGCCCCCAAATTTTCTAAATTTCGGAATATCTTCCAATTCCTGAGCAATTGAGATTTGCATATGGTGACCGGGAATTCCTTCGTGATATGCCAGCGCTTCCATTTGATATTTTGGCATCGCTTCCATATCATATAGATTGGCATAATAAGTACCCGGGCGTGATCCATCCGGTGTTCCTCTTTGATAAAAAGCTTTACCTGCACTTTTTTCTCTAAAAGGTTCTACAGCTTTCACTACGATATCAGCTTTGGGCTTTGTTATAAACAATTCGTCCAATCTTCCCTTCATGGTATTGATCAAAGCTGTTGCCTCATCCAGGTATGCTTTTTTGCCCTCTTCGGTATTAGCATAGTAAAATTTCTTATCTTCTTTCATAAACTTAAAGAAATCCTGTAATGTTCCTTTAAAGTCTACTTGCTTCATGATGTCCTTCATTTCGCTATGAATTCGCGCTACTTCCTTTAGTCCCAACTCATGAATTTCTTTGGCAGTCATGTTTGTGGTTGTCGTACGTTTTAAGGCAGTATTATAAAAGGCCTCCCCTTTTGGAAATTTCCAAGCACCATCATCTGTTGTAGCTCGCTGCTGCTGATCTTCAAGCATAGCTATCAACTTTTGATAGGCGGGTTTTACACTGCTAACTAAAGCTTTTTTTGCTTCTTTCAGATATGCATCCTCTTTTTGCTTGTCCAACTTTAAGGTCTCCAGTTTGGTTCTGAAATCTGTTAATAAGGTACTTTCTTCTTTTGAGTTGTCAAACGGTTTACCGGTTATGATATTTTTACTATCACCTAATACCTTAGTGTAAACAAATTTGGGAAGTAAAATGCCGTTCTTTTCCCTAATTTTCAAATTTTCAACCAGTTGATTAAATAATCCTTCAATCTTATTGAGTCTGGAGATATAGGCTTTAGCATCTGTACTGTCAGCAATACGATGCATATTAATTAAAAATGCCGGGATTTCTGCCTGCATCCCATGCATTTGATTTACAGGGTAGGTATAAAAGCGATATTCAAAATCTTCAATTTCATTTTCCAAATCCTGCTTTAATAAGGTATAGCTCAAAAGCGTTTCATCGTTCAGTTTTGCTACATCTACTGAGTCTTTGAGATACGACAGACGTTGTTTTGTCTTTTCTAAATCTGCAACCTCTCGTTGGGTGGAAATATCATCCCAACTGCCATAATCCTTTGTTTTGACTCCCAGATATGTTTGCATCATTGGAGAATCGGCTAGCTCTATTTGAAACTGTTCTTCGAACCAAGCATTCATTTTTTGTGAATATTCGGCAATCTCTTGATCATTGACAACGGTAGCAGCGTTAGTATCAGTAGTATTCTTACAGCTTCCTAATGTAGCTATAGAAAATAGGATAATACCTATGGATAATTTATTCATAATCTATAATTAGGTTATTTATTTAGTGTAAATTCAATTGATGAGTCATGATACACTTTGTGCGTTTGTTTTGTAAAATCAGAAGCACTCGCTTTAAAAATATTGGGTACAAAAGTTTGAGGGTTTCTATCAATTAGCGGAAACCAGGTACTTTGGATTTGCACTTGCATCTTATGCCCTTTTTTAAAGGTGTGGTGCACATCCTGAAGTTTGATATTTACTTCTGTTTTCTTATTTGCTTCAAAAGGTTCAGGTGTTTCAAAACTGTTTCTGAATCTCCCTCTCATTACCTCACTACGTACCATCATGTGATAGTTACTCATTTTCAAGTGATCCTGTGTTTCTTCTGTATCTTTGGCGTCATTGGGATACACATCAATTATCTTGACTACCCAGTCAGCATCCGTTCCACTGGTAGCAACTTGCAATTTTGCCAAAATTTCGCCGGAGAGTGTCATATCTTCTTGCAGAACAGAAGTTTCAAAAACCAGAACATCAGGACGTCGTGCAGCGAATCGCTGATCATCAGTCATATATTTACGCGGAGTAAATACCATTTTTATATCCTCAGAATAAGGCACCGGCTTTGCCGGATCGCTAATAAACTCTTCCACTCCCTCACCAGAAGTTTCTTTTAAACTTTGATTGTCGCCTAAATACATCGTTTTTTTAACCGAAGCTTTTGGAGGCCAAACTTCGAATGAATTCCATTCCTTTTTACCGGTATCAAAAATTTGAATTTCTGATAGACCAGTGTTATTAGTTCCATCACCTTTCAGAAAATTATTAAAAAACTTTGTTTCAATATTTTTTTGATAGTTTAGAGAAATATCGTCGCCAAAATATACATTCCCAACAGCCTGACGTTTTTTATTACGTGCCCAATCTCCATGACTCCAAGGACCAAAGACCATTATATTATAATTATCACTTTTCTTTTCGATATTTTTATAGGTTTCAAAAGGACCATAAAGATCTTCTGCATCAAAGAGTCCGCCCACAACCATTACCGCTGGTTTGATATCTTTGAGATGTTGGATTATACCGCGTTTCTGCCAAAACTCATCATAATTTGGATGCTCCTTGAGCTGTGTCCAAAACTCATTATCTTCTTTATAATATTGATCTAATGAACTTAATGGACCTGCATCTAAGAAAAATTGATATTGATCTTCACTTTCGAGTTTTGGAAATTCATACCAACTCTCTGTAACCGGTTTTTCTTTTTGATAGCCAAAAACTGCGGTGGCTCTCCAATAACTTAATAAGTATGCTCCATTATGATGAAAGTCATCAAAAAAGAAATCCCCGATACAAGCTTGTGGTGATACTGCCTTTAACGCAGGATGTGCATCAAGCAAAGAATACGTAGCATAAAATCCGGGGTACGAAATTCCCCATACGCCTACTTTCTTATTTGTATTTTCTAAATTGTTTACAAGCCAATCTATGGTATCATAGGTATCACTTGCCTCATCTATTTGCTTTCCTTTTTTATTTGGAATGTACGTGCGCATATTATCATAAGAACCCTCGCTCATCCATCGTCCTCTTACATCCTGATATACAATTATATTGCCTTCTTTCATTAAGAACTCATTAGGACCAATTTTAGACCTAAATTGATCTTCTCCATAAGGTCTTGAACTATATGGAGTACGATGCATTAATATGGGATATTTCTTTGATGTATCCTTAGGTGTATAGATGGTAGTATGAAGTTTTACGCCATCACGCATAGCAATGTCCACTTCGGCCTTGGTATAATGTTCCTTTACATCATAACTAGTCTCCTGCTGGGCAAAGGATGCAAATGATACTAGCAGGGTTAATCCTACTAGTAAGTTTAGTTTAAATAGTTGCATTTAATTGTGTTTAGTTCGACGCTGAAGATAAAAAAATGACTGTGTGCCACTTCTTATTTTAAGGAGATTTTAACACATTGAATTTTGCTTGTTACTTATTTGCGGAAAGACCTTCCTTCAGCCAAGACAAATATTCCTGTATATCAGGGGTGTAACCGATCGTAGAATTCAATAGATTAAGATTAGTATCCAGCAGTACATAGAAAGGCTGCGAATTATTCCTGAAATTTAATGTTTGAAAGGTAGCCCACTGATCTCCAATTGTTTTTATCCGTTTTAAGCTACCATTTGCTTTTAAATAATTAAATTGTTCTGTTTCCGGCAATGGTTTTCGATCATCGACATATAATGAAATAAGAATATATTCATTTTTTAGTACGTCCATAACCGCCGGATCACTCCAAACTTGTTCTTCCATTTTGCGACAATTGACGCATGCCCATCCAGTGAAGTCGATAATCATAGGCTTATTTTCAGCCTTGGCCGCAGCTAATCCTTCGTAAAAATCTGTGTACGCATTAAGGCCCAAAGGCCCATGCGCTTCTTTGTCATAGATACTATAAAATAGTGGCGGAGGAAAACCACTCAGCAGTTTTAAGTTTGCGTAGGCGGTATTACTTAATCCCGGTAATAAATACAATACAAAGATCAAAGTAATCGCTCCAAGTGCCTTACGGCTTGCACTTATTTTTTGCTTTGGTCCGTCATGTGGAAATCGAATTTTACCAAAGAGGTACAAGGTCATGGCTATACCTATTACAATCCAGATACCAATAAAAATTTCTCTTTTGAGTAACCCCCAATGCTCAACCAAATCAGCGTTTGACAAAAATTTAAAGGCTAAGGCTAGTTCGATGAATCCAAGAACTACTTTTACCGTATTAAGCCACCCACCACTTTTGGGCAAGGAATTTAACCAATTAGGGAACAGCGCAAAGAGCGCAAAAGGCAAAGCCAATGCCAAACCAAATCCCCCCATACCAAAACTTAGTTGGATTGCCCCGCCATCGCTACTCAAAGAACCACCTAACAGTGATCCCAAAATAGGACCGGTACAGGAAAAAGAAACTAAAGCAAGAGTCAATGCCATAAAAAAGATACCTACCACTCCCCCAATACTTGTCGCTTTGTAATCCAAACTATTACTCCATGAAGCAGGTAGCGTTATTTCAAAATATCCAAAAAATGAAATTGCAAAAACTATAAAAATGATAAAGAACGCTATATTTAAAATAACGTTAGTAGAGATTGTATTTAAAATCTCGGGATCCACCGAATCCAGTAAATGAAAAGGTAAACTTAGTAACACATAAATTGCAAAAATAAAGACTCCATATAGGATTGCATTGAACACACCTTTTTTACGGTTTCGAGCACTTTTGGTAAAAAAGGAGACCGTTAATGGAATCATCGGAAAAACACAGGGTGTTAACAATGCTATCAATCCACCCAGAAAACCTAATATAAAAATGCTAACATAGCTTTTATCCTCTGTTGTATCCTGCAAAAATGATTCTTGATTCTTAAGATCTAATTGCAAGGCTTTGGACTTTTTGAGATCCTCATCGGTGAGGCTTACGGTCTTTTGATTTTCGGTAGCAGCGTTGTCTTTCGGATTTAAAACTATTTCAAAAACAACTGTATCCGGCGCCAAACAACGTACATCATCACAAATAGCAAAAAACACCTCTGCTGTGATACTTGTTAATGATGGATCTAAAATTTTTACTTTTTGAGTGAATCGCGCTTTGTTTTCAAAATATTTGATATTCATTTCGAAAATCTTATCAAACTTTTCAATACCCTCGGGTTCTACAGTCTCTCCTATAAGCTGAAACTTTTCAGGTGCAGGCGTAAAACTGAATTCAGTCGGAGTCGGAGCAATTTCGTCGGTTTCTGCAGCGCGTTGTGAGTACAAATGCCAACCTTTATCAAGGGTAGCTTCAAAATATAAGGTGTATTCTGTATCTGACTCTTTTACAACTCCGGACGTCCACTTAATAGGATCAAATGTTTGAGAATTAACTCCCGTTAAGGAAAAACAAGTTATGATAAGTACTAGAAGAATTCTCATGTAGCTAATGTAATTTTTAATAGTTGTTTCGTATCAGGGAGCATTTTGAACCGATCATCTGCCCTGTAATTTATCACCCAGACAATTTCTGTTCCCGAGCAAAGCACCCATATACGCTCTTTGTCCAACAAAGATAATTTTTCGTCTTTAAAATATTTACTTAATTTCTTTTTTCCTTTCATTCCGATTGGATAAAAATAGTCGCCTTTTTCCCATCTCCTTACAATCAGGGGATAGCTTAATTTTTGCTGATCAATATATATCGTATTTTTTTCAAGCGGTTGTATGATTGTTGTATTTTTAAGCTGTAGCGTACCTATGGGAACCATAACCGTAGTTTCTTCTTTTTCTATGCGATAGGTTCGAATCGGTGCTTTTTTTATTGCCAACGGAGCAATGATGAGAATATCTCTGTTTTTTAATAACCGATGTGTAGCAGAAAAAATCTGTTTTCCGGATTGCGAGGTTATTAGTTTTGCCATATCCTGCCAAGCTGTAAAACCAAAGTCTTTCAACACAAAATATAGATACACTTTGGGGTCACCATATTTTAAAAGCTTTGGAATTGAAATATGAATTTCTCCATTTTTTTGAGTTTTAAACAATTTTTCTCTAATTCGTCTCGCTTCAGCTTCGATAAAGAATTGACTTTTACTGAGCTGTATCCTGGTAGTTTCAAAATTCTTTAAAAACTGCTCATTGGCACCTTTTAACTTTGGCACCACGTCATGGCGAATTTTATTTCTGAGGTATTTTGTACTCTGATTACTTTGATCCTCCCTCCATTCAATCGAATTTTGTGTAGCATAGTTTTCAATTTCTTCTCTCGAAAACGGTAACAATGGACGTACAAAAATATCATTAATTTCGGGGATGCCGGTCAGACCATCAAGCCCCGTACCTCGTGACAAATTAATCAAAAAGGTTTCTAAAGTATCATTGAGATGATGCGCCGTAAGTACATACTTGAAACCTTGTTGTACGGCTGTTTTTTTAAACCACCTGTATCGCAACGTTCTTGCCGCCATTTGTATAGAAAGCTTATGACGCTCGGCATATTTTTGTGTGTCAAATTCGATTTTAAAAAGAGGTACAGTGAGCGTTTCTGCGAGTTTAGTCACAAATTGCTCATCCTTATCGCTATCATCTACCCGTAATTTAAAATTACAGTGCAATACTCCAAAGTCGAGGTCCAAGAACTTACACAGATGCAGAAGTACAATACTATCCAATCCCCCACTACACGCGACCAAAAACCTTTCTTTATACAAAAAGGAAAGATTCGTTTCTAAATGTTTCTTAAAAGCTGCTAGCACCTCTTGATAGATAGATTGATTATTTTATATTTTTCAAAGATACAACTTTGCTCACGGTGCTAATAAAGAATAATACATTTTACTTGTATTTGATTTTCAGGTTTTTAACAATTATATTCCATTGTTTTAGTTATTTTTAAAGGACACAAAATTTCTTTATTATGGGCAGGATACAAGAAACTACAGAAGATACCGTAAAATCTAAACGAAAGGATTTTGATAAAAGACTTTTATCTATCTTACCGCATTTACATCCTTATGTAAAGCACCGCATATATATTGCAGAAAGTACCGGTATTCTTCCCGGTAATATGTATTGCTCCAACGGGATCATTGATGATGCAATTGTACAGTTATTTAATACTCCTGTAGATCATGATATACAATGTCTTGCTTTAGAACTTAAATTATTTAAAATAGCTGATGAAATCATTGATGAGCTCTATATAAAAGAAGGCTGGCACCAACATACGATAAGCACTAATGATATCTTGAAAGAAGAATTAGATCGCTTAGAAGAAGATTTTTTTGCAGAGGCCGATGATGATTTGATCATGAGTGATGAGCTTACAGACATTAGTTACCATCAAAATCTGGAGAATAAAAAACCCTTTATTTATGATGATTCAAACTCTGAGATACTAAAAGTGATCGACAATCATCATTCTTCGGACCTAAAGAAAAAGAAATTACTTGGAAAGTTTTACAGCTGGCTACCCTTAAAAACATCTAATATCATTGACTTATTTGTTTTTGGTAAACTCAACTTTGAAGAAATCGCCATTGTAAAAGGTATTAGTAGCCGCGAAGTAAAAGAAATTATTATTGATGTCAGAAAACGATTTCGTCGTAATCTTATCTAAATAAACTAGCAGTAATGTTCGCTATTTTTCTAGTACCTGTCGCATTGCTTTAGCTTTCAGTAAGCATTCTTCATATTCTTTTTCAGGTACCGATTTTGCCGTAATCGCACTTCCCACCGTATAGGATATGTAATTGCGTTTCTGATTATACAGGATACTTCGTATCACTACATTAAAATCAAAATCTCCCTCTGGCGTAAAATATCCAATCGCTCCGCTATATAATCCGCGCTTGGATGTTTCCAATTCTTCAATAATCTGCAAAGCCGAAACCTTAGGAGCGCCTGTCATACTACCCATCGGGAAAGTAGTTCTTAGAATTGAAACCGGGTCGGTAGTACGTTCCACCTTTGAAGTAACGGTGGATATCATCTGATGCACCTGTTTAAAGGAATACACACGACATAACTCTTCAACGTTTACACTTCCCTTGACCGCAGTTTTCGACAAATCGTTTCTTACTAAATCGACAATCATGATATTCTCAGATCGTTCTTTTTGATCTCGCTCCAGTGCAGCAATACCCGCCAGATCCTCATCTATGTTTTGAGATCTTTTGGCAGTACCTTTGATCGGTTGTGTAATTACCCGGTCACCTTCTTTTTTGATATAACGTTCCGGTGAGGTTGATAAGGCGTAGCAGGATTCAAATTTTAGAAAAGCTGCAAAGGGTGCTTTCGATATTTCATTCAGTTTTTCATATACTGGAAGCGGAGCGATCGCAGCCTTATTATCATAAAATTCCTGGCAAAAATTAGCTTCATAAATGTCACCGCGCTGTATGTGGTTAAGAAAAGTTTTTACGCTTTCCAAATACTCGAATTTGGTTATTTTTGACTTTATGATTACCTGATGTGTTTGAAGCGTAAACTCTTCCGAAAAATTAGTTTGAGAAATAGCTTCAAAATCTGAGTCCATCTCATCATCGACCATATTCAGATACTGTACTTCAACCACATTCCCTTTCAACAAAAACAAACGCTTTGGTTGGAAAAAATAAAGCTCAGGAAATTCTAAACCATCTTTATTTTTGGACGTTAAATTCTCTACATTATTTTTTAAGTCATAGGAAAGATAGCCGAAAAGCCAATCTTTTGTAGTCTGCTGATATTCTGAAAGCTTTGCAAAGGCTTCGGTTTCATCGGTTCGTAAAACGGTAAAAGCATCAACTGCTAAAATAGCGTCGTAGCTGGTATATGTCTGCGGATATTCGTTAGAATCAAGCCAGGTAACTTCTTCGAACTGTTGCGCCCATCGCAAAAGTTTCTTTTTATATTCTAAAATGTTGTGTATTGAATATTCCTTAAAGGTACGCACGTGCTACTTGATTTGATGGGCAAAAGTACTGAGAACTTCTTTTAAACCCAACAACAAAGTTTCATCGATAATCTCTTGAGTTTCGATTGAAAAGTTATGATGAAATGAAGGAAACGTAAAACTCTCTAAAATTTCGGCACCAAAACGTGGCAACAGGTTTTTTGCCTGTTCCAATGAACCAACACCTCCTCTTTGTCCCGGTGAAGTGCTCATCAACAATATCTTTTTACCTGCTAAAAAATTACGATCAATACGTGATAACCAGTCCATGGTATTTTTGAAAAAAGCACTCCAGCCTCCATTATGTTCCCCAATAGATATAACCAAGGCATCAACATCTGCAATATCCTGACGCAATGCAAGCGCCATCCCGGGAAAACCATCACTTTTTTCCAGATCTTCACTATACATTGGTATGGAATAGTCGGTAAGCTTTATAACCCTAACATGATGCTCCACCAAGTCTTTTGCCACATAATTTACCAAATGATGATTAATTGAGTTTGCACTATTAGAACCTGCAAAGGCTAGAATTTTTGCCATAATCAAAGAGTTTATTTCAAATGTAACTAAAAAGTAAACAAATGAACTACCTTTGCCATCTATTAAAACATTACTTGTGACTTTTACAGATTTAAATTTAAGTACTCCTCTTTTAAACGCATTAGAAGATCTTGGTTTTCAAACCCCTACTCCAATACAATCAGAAGCTTTTTCTGTAGTAATGTCCGGAAAAGATGTGGTTGGAATTGCTCAAACCGGTACTGGTAAAACCTATGCATATATGTTGCCGATTTTGAGAATGCTCAAATATTCGGTTCAGGATAACCCCAGAGTACTGGTGTTGGTACCCACGCGTGAACTAGTTGTTCAGGTAGTCGAAGAAATCAACAAACTTTCTACCTATATTAACGTTAGAGTAACGGGTGTATATGGAGGTACAAATATTAATACACAAAAGCAAGTAGTCGCTCAAGGTTTAGATATTGTAGTTGCTACTCCGGGTAGGTTGTACGATCTTGCGGTGAGCAGGGTGTTGCAACTTAAGTCTATCCAAAAATTAGTAATTGATGAAGTTGATGTGATGATGGATCTTGGTTTTAGACATCAATTGATGAATATTTTTGACATCTTACCTCAACAACGACAGAACATTATGTTTTCGGCCACCATGACCGAGGATGTGGAGTCTATAATTACAGAAATTTTTAAAAATCCTTTAAAGGTTTCAGTTGCCAAAAGTGGAACACCTTTAGAAAACATACAGCAATACGGTCACAAACTTCCTAATTTTTATTCCAAAGTAAACCTTCTTAATCACCTTTTATCTGATAAGGAATTATATAATAAAACATTAATTTTTGTCGGGAATAAAAAAATGGCCGATCGCCTATTTGATCGAATGGAGCAAGAGTTCCCAAATGAATGCAGTGTGATCCATTCTAACAAAACTCAAAATTATCGCTTACAGAGTATCGAAGATTTCGGAAACGGAACGCACCGTATTCTAATTGCTACCGATGTTATGGCTCGCGGACTTGATATTGACGACATCTCGCATGTAATTAATGTAGACACTCCAGGGTATCCCGAAAATTATATGCACCGTATTGGACGTACAGGGCGTGCTCAAAAAGAAGGAATTGCACTCGTGTTAACCACCCCCGCAGAAGAAGAAGCCCTTGAAGATATTGAGGCTTTAATGGAAATGCAGGTGGAACAACTAGACACGCCCGAAGCGGTTGAGATGTCTACGGAACTGACTCCTGAAGAAGAACCTAGAGTCTTTGAAATAAACAATCCTCATAAGCGTCCAAATACAGAGGAGGTGGGACCAGCTTTTCATGAGAAGAAGGCTAAGAATAAAAAGGTGAATCTTGGAGGTAGCTACCAACGAGAAATCAAGAAAAAATATAAAAAACCTAAAACTAAAGGTGATAAAACCTTTAATTTGAAACATAAGAAGAAAAAAAAGAAATAATAAAAATTTCTATGAGAGCAGCAGCGGATACATCATCACGCAAAGATCCCAAAGATACATCAAGAGTTACCATTGCGCAGGCGTTCAAAACCATAATTTGGCCTCGTCGAAATTTAGTATTTGTTGGATTGATCTTAATTGTTTTCAGTCGTTTGGCCGGACTCGTTTTACCAATTGCGAGTAAGTACCTGATGGATGATGTGATTGCGAAGAAAGATTATCAAATGCTTAAAATTTTATTGGCAGTTGTTTTTATCGCCATTGTAGTGCAAGCTGTTACCTCATATTTACTCACTCGTATTTTAAGCGTTCAAGCTCAATTTTTAATTTCAGAATTGAGAGCTCAGGTTCAAAAAAAAGTACTTTCCTTACCAATTCGATTTTTTGACAATACAAAATCAGGAGCCTTGGTCTCTAGAATCATGAGTGATGTTGAGGGTGTACGTAATCTTATAGGGACGGGATTAGTACAGCTCGTAGGTGGGGTGATCACTGCGATAGTATCCTTAGTGCTGTTAATCAATATCAGTCCGTCGATGACATTATTTGTTTTGGTTCCGGTAGGTTTATTTGGTTTAGTTGCCTTAAAAGCGTTCAAATTTATTCGACCTATTTTTAGAAAGCGGGGTGCTATTAATGCCGAGGTTACTGGTCGTTTAACTGAAACGCTCGCAGGGATCCGTGTCATCAAAGGCTTTAACGCCGAAGCGCAGGAAAACACAACCTTCGAAGAAGGTGTAAATCGATTATTTCTAAACGTAAAAAAGAGTCTGACAGCCACTGCCTTGATGGCAAGTTCGTCTACCTTACTGTTGGGAATTGCCTCTACCGGAATTATGGGAATTGGAGGCTATAAAATCATGATGGATCAAATCACGGTAGGTGATTTTCTATCATTTACACTCCTACTGGGATTTATGATTGCACCTATTGTCCAGATGAGTAATATAGGGAGTCAACTCACCGAGGCACTGGCAGGATTGGATAGAACTGAAGAGCTCATGAACGAAACTGCCGAAGAGGATGTCGCTCAGCGTACAGAAACCCTAAACAATATTGAAGGAACGATTATTTTTGACGATGTTTCGTTTGCTTATGAAGAAGACAAAGAAGTATTACATAATATTTCATTTACAGCTTCCTCGGGATCGGTCACGGCCCTCGTTGGGAGTTCCGGATCCGGTAAATCCACTATTGCCGGACTGGCAGCCACTTTTTTAAATCCTCAATCAGGTGTAATTACAGTCGATTCAATTGATATTACCAAAGTAAAACTAAGTAGTTATCGTCGTAATCTAGGCGTAGTTTTACAAGATGAATTTTTATTTGAAGGAACAATTAGAGAAAATATTCTTTTTCCGCGCCCAGATGCTTCCGAAGAACAACTTCAAGATGCAGTAAAAGCTGCGTATGTCAATGAATTTACCGATCGGTTTGAAGATGGGTTGAATACACTAATTGGAGAACGCGGAGTTAAATTATCAGGTGGACAACGTCAACGCATAGCTATTGCCCGTGCCATTCTTGCAAATCCCAAAATTATTATCTTAGACGAAGCTACTTCAAATCTGGATACCGAAAGTGAAGCGTTAATTCAAAAAAGTTTATCCGAACTTATGAAAGGTCGAACCACCTTTGTTATCGCACATAGATTGAGCACGATTCGCAAAGCCGATCAAATACTGGTTATCGAAGGTGGAAGGATTGCGGAGCGCGGTACACATGATGAACTTATTAGTAAAGAAGGACGCTATTTTGATCTATATACGTATCAGGCGAGAATATAAAAAAACTCTCAAGGTACGTACCTTGAGAGTTTTTGAATGATATTTTACAATATATAATTTTACTTATACATGCAATGCTCTATTATCTGTAGCAGCTAATGCAGCTTCTTTTATTGCTTCAGTAAATGTTGGATGCGCATGAGACATACGCGAAATGTCTTCGGCAGATGCTCTGAATTCCATTGCAGTGACCGCTTCAGCAATCAAATCGGCACAACGTGCACCAATCATATGAACTCCTAAAACCTCATCTGTCTTCTCGTCTGCAAGAATTTTAACAAATCCATCAAGATCTGCACTTGCTCTCGATCTCCCTAAAGCTCTAAACGGAAACTGACCGGATTTGTATTTTATACCTGCTTCTTTTAGTTCTTCTTCAGTTTTACCAACTGCAGCAACTTCTGGCCATGTATATACTACTCCCGGAATTAAATTATAATCAATATGTGGTTTCTGTCCTGCAATCGTTTCTGCAACAAATACTCCTTCTTCCTCGGCTTTGTGAGCCAACATCGCTCCTTTTACTACATCCCCGATAGCATAGATATTTTTTACTGATGTTTGTAAATGATCATTAATCTCTACCTGACCTCTATCCGTAAGTTTTACGCCAGCTGCCGCTGCATTCAGTCCATCAGTATAAGGTCTTCGACCTACAGAAACTAAGCAATAATCTCCTTTAAATTCTACAGGATTTCCTTTTTTATCATCCGCGGTGATCGTTACTTCCTCTCCTTTTCGGGTCACGGCCGTCACCTTATGAGAAGTGTAAAATTTCACCCCTTGTTTTTTCATCACTTTGGTTAACTCTTTGGATAGCGCTTTATCCATACCCGGGATGATACGATCCATAAACTCTACCACAGATACCTCTGCTCCAAGTCTACGGTATACTTGTCCGAGCTCTAAACCAATAACTCCTCCACCAATGATCACCATATGCTTAGGAATCTCTTTTAGCTTCAAAGCTTCTGTGGACGTAATGATTCGTTCTTTGTCAATTGTTATAAACGGTAAGGAAGATGGCTTTGAACCGGTAGCAATAATGGTATGCTTGACCTCAATAGTTTCCTGACCACCTTTGGTCTTATCAATAGTAATATGAGTGGCATCTTTAAAAGAACCAACCCCTTCAAAAACATCAATATCATTTTTCTTCATCAAAAAACTCACCCCATCACAAGTTTGGTCTACAACGGCTTGTTTACGAGAGATCATTTTTTCAAGATTAATCTTAACCTCTCCCGGAATTTCGATACCGTGATCTTCAAAATGCTTCACAGCATGCTCGTAGTGATGTGAGGAATCTAACAATGCCTTACTTGGGATACACCCAACGTTTAAACAGGTACCTCCTAAGGTTGAATATTTTTCAATTATTGCAGTTTTCATGCCCAGTTGTGCGCATCGAATTGCGGCCACATATCCACCAGGTCCAGAGCCAATTATAGCTACATCATATGTACTCATATTGCTGTTTTGTCTAGTATATTGTTGATAAATTCACTTAAAAATTGTCTTATAAAATAAAACTTGCATTGCTTCATCTTGCTTTTTAAGAAAATTAACTTTCAAAGTTTAAATCGTAAAAAGCAGTTGATTTTTCTAATGCACAACAAATGTACAAATGTTTTGTTTGTTACCGAAGTAAAGCGTTGCGCAATTTCTACCCTTTCCTGACCCGCTTGAGTCGCAAAAAAATGATAACTTTAAGCGCTCAGAAATATTGCTGTGATACAGCATACTTCTTTTAGCCTTCTTTTTAACTTGCTATATGCGTACGATATATTTTCTTTTTTTAGTGATTAATCTTATTGTATGGAGCTCCTGTCGTACTGATTTTGAAGCGCGTCCCAGTGAAGGTACTCTGCAGTTTTCTACAGATACTTTATTCCTGGATACACTGTTTACGAATACAGCCTCAAGTACGTACAGCCTAAAAGTCTACAACCGCGCCGATGAGGCTATTTCGATTCCGTCGATTGCTTTGGAACGCGGACTCGAATCTACTTACAGACTCAACGTTGATGGTCTCTCCGGTAAAGCATTTAAAGATATTCAGATTTTAGCTAAGGACAGTATTTTCATTTTTGTTGAGACTACCACAGATATTACAGCTCAGTCAACAGCTACTGAATTTATATCTACAGATCGTATTCTATTTGACAGTCAGACCAAGCAACAAGATGTAGATTTGGTCACCTTGGTCAAAGATGCAGTGTTTTTATTTCCTGAAAAGAATGCGATGACCGGTCAAAAAGAAACGTTATTGCTCGGTGAGGATGAAGCTACTAACGAAATACGTATCGAAGGATTCTTTTTAAAGGATAACCAGTTACATTTCACCAATGAGAAACCTTATGTTATTTACGGATATGCAGCCGTTCCCCCGGAAAAAACTTTGATTATAGATCCGGGAGCTCGTATTCACTTTCATAAAGATTCCGGTATTATCGTAGCTAATAATGCTACATTACAAATTAACGGAGCAATCAGTGAAGATCCCGAAGCGCTAGAAAACGAAGTAATTTTTGAAGGTGACCGACTGGAACCCGGGTTTAGTGATATTCCTGGTCAATGGGGCACTATTTGGTTAACTGCAGGGAGTACAGGTCATACGATCAACCATACAACGATAAAAAATGCAACGGTTGGTATCCTTATGGACTCAAATGATGGGAACATCTTACCCACGCTAACCATCAAAAACACACAAATATATAATGTAGCTACTGTTGGGCTATTGGCAAAAAATGGGTTTGTTGAAGCAGAGAATATGGTAATCAACAATGCAGGTCAGTCTGCATTAGTATGTAATCTGGGAGGAAATTATAGTTTTACACATTGTACTTTTGCTAATTATTGGCAGGCTGGTTTCAGAGAATTTCCGGCAGTTATTTTACGCAATTTTTTACCAATCTCATCCAGTGAGGTAATAGCTGCAGATCTTGTCAAAGCCACTTTTACAAATTCCATCATTTATGGAACAGAAGCCATAGAGTTAAATCTTGAACGTGTTGAAGAAGCTTCGTTTAATTACCTCTTTAATCATTCACTCCTTCGCTTTGAGTCAAATAGCATTGACACCGGTAACTCCGGGTTATATGATTTTTCTAATACCAGCAGGTATAATAGGATAATTCTCAACGAGAACCCTTTATTCAAAGCTCCCTTTGACAATGAGCTTTCTATCAGCGAGAACTCTCCTGCTAATAATAAAGGTATTACCACACCCGTTACCACAGATATAATCGAAAATGCTCGAGATCCTGGGAATCCCGATATGGGTGCTTATGAGAGTGTATTCTTTTAAAGAACTAGTTTTATCTTCTATTTTCTCTGTGTAATCACACAATATGTGCGTCAGGGATAGCAGTGTAAATCCCGCCGTTTGACTTCAGTCAATCAAGGAATTGAAACGGATAGCCCGCCCGGACGCAAAAAAAAACCTGCCAATAGTTATTGACAGGTCATCATATAGTTAATTGCGTGAATGTATCTTATTACGCTACAAAAAGTGGTTTGTCTGACATCATATCGTTCACATCATTCGCGATGTCGTGCAGCATATCGTCATTCTCAATATTTTGTATCACGCGATCGATCAATGCTACGATGGTGGCCATATCTTCTTCTTTAAGGCCTCGTGTAGTAACAGCAGCCGTACCAATACGAATTCCGGATGTTACAAAGGGTGACTTATCATCAAATGGTACCATATTCTTGTTCACTGTAATTTCGGCTTTTCCTAAGGCTTCTTCAGCTTGTTTTCCTGTCACATTCTTATTGCGTAAATCAATCAACATCATGTGATTATCGGTACCTTTTGAAATTACATCATAGCCAAGTGCTACAAATGCTTCTGCCATTTTGGAAGCATTTTTCTTCACCTGAACAATATAATGTAAAAACTCATCGGTCAATGCTTCACCAAAAGCGATAGCCTTTGCAGCGATAATATGTTCTAAGGGTCCTCCTTGGTTTCCAGGAAATACTCCGCTATCCAACAAGGAAGACATCATTCTTTTCTTTCCATTTTTAAGTGTGATACCGAATGGATTTTCAAAGTCTTTACCCATCAAAATCAATCCGCCTCTAGGACCTCGTAAAGTTTTGTGCGTTGTAGTGGTTACTACATGACAATGCGGAATCGGGTCTGCAATGACGCCTTTGGCAATCAATCCTGCAGGGTGTGCTATATCTGCTAATAACAGTGCACCAACACTATCTGCTATAGCTCTAAAACGTTTGTAGTCAATTTCACGAGAATAGGCAGAGGCTCCGGCAATGATCATTTGCGGTTGCTCTTTTTCTGCAATCTCTTGAATTTTATCATAATTAAGCATCCCGGTCTCCTTATCTACACCGTAAAAAACAGGATTATATAGTTTTCCCGAAAAGTTAACTGGTGATCCATGCGTTAGATGGCCTCCATGAGAAAGATCAAATCCTAAAATTTTATCTCCCGGGGTAAGACATGCGTGATATACAGCTGTATTTGCCTGTGAACCTGAATGAGGTTGCACATTAGCATACTCAGCTCCAAATAATTCCTTTGCGCGATCAATAGCTATTTGCTCGACAACATCTACAACTTCACAACCACCGTAATATCGTTTTCCCGGATATCCTTCGGCATATTTATTCGTTAATACCGATCCGGCAGCTTCCATAACCTGTTCACTAACAAAATTTTCTGAAGCAATAAGTTCTAATCCGTTTATCTGACGTTCTTTCTCGTCCTGTATTAAGTCAAAAATCTGTTCGTCGCGTTGCATGTAGTATAGTTTGTTAATTAAAGTTCAAAAATAGCAAATACATTCGTTAAATTAGATGAAAATTATATATTTGATCATAAGAAATACCAGTAACCTATAAAAGACACACAATGCCCATAACAGCAAATAATCCAAAAAGAAAGACGTGGATTGAAACCACTCCTAATACCGACTTCCCAATACAGAATATACCGTTTGGTGTGTTTCTTACACGAGACGATATTATTACGATCGGAACGAGGATAGGAGACACGGCTATTGACCTTGGTGCATTACATCAATTAGGATACTTCAAAGGCATACCGCTTACCGATGATATTTTCTTGCAGGATTCATTGAATGATTTTATCTCTGATGGTAAGAAAACATGGCGATTAGTTCGTAACCGTATTGCTGATATCTTTGATGAAACGAATGAAACACTTAAAAATAACATCGAGCATCGCAAAATTGTACTCTTTGCTCTCAATGAAATAGAGATGCAATTACCGGTGAGTGTTGGGGATTATACAGACTTTTACAGCAGTATAGAACATGCTACCAATGTGGGTAAAATGTTTAGAGATCCTGATAACGCATTACTCCCTAATTGGCTACATATGCCAATAGGATATCACGGACGTAGTAGTTCGATCATACCTTCGGGCATCCCGGTACACCGCCCTCAGGGACAAAAAATGATCAATGGTGAAGAAAATCCGATTTTTGGCCCTTCACGTTTAGTGGATTTTGAATTGGAAATGGCTTTTATAACCACTGATGCAAATCATTTGGGTGAACCCATCCCAATTGAAGAAGCCGAGGATTACATCTTTGGATTGGTTTTATTTAATGATTGGAGTGCGCGTGATATTCAAAAATGGGAGTACGTACCTCTAGGACCATTCTTAGGAAAAAGTTTTGCATCCTCAATGTCTCCTTGGATTGTAACGCTTGACGCTCTTGAGCCTTATCGTGTAGCGGGTCCAAAACCTATTAAGGAACAGTTTCCATACCTACAGTATAGTGGAAAGAAGAGTTTTGATATTAATCTTGAAGTTGCTATTCAGCCGGAGAATGCTGTCGAAACCGTTGTTGGTAAAACAAACTTCAAATATATGTATTGGAATATGGCACAACAATTAGCGCATCATACCGTTAACGGATGTCCTATAAACTCAGGTGATATGATGGGTAGTGGAACAATTTCCGGACCTACTGAAGACTCGTTTGGCTCCATGCTCGAATTAAGTTGGAGGGGTGAAAAGCCTGTACAACTTAACGAGGGTGGCAGCCGAAAATTTATTGAAGATAATGATACCGTTATCATGAGAGGACATTGTGAAAAGAACGGAATTCGTATTGGATTTGGTGAAGTTGCTTCAAAACTATTACCGGTTTTTAAGAAATAATCTAAATACTCCTTATACCCATAAGCTTCAAGGCCTAGTGTTTTGAAGCTTTTTTTATGAATAAATGTTAAATTTGGCACCACTATTGTTTTTAACTAGCTCCTAAATCAATCATTATGAAAAAACTATTACTTATTCTTTTCACTATCTCCCTTGCTCAAGGATGTAGTAGTGTGAAGCAAAATCAGAAAGCTCTTAATAAAGGTAATTATGATACTGTTATTAATAATAGCCTCAAAAAATTGCAAAGCAATAAAAACAGTAAACGTAAGCAACCGCTCATTTTAATGTTGGAGCAGGCTTTTGAGAATGCGGTACAACGTGATCTTGATTATATAAAATTTGCGGTACTCGAGAACAATCCCGCAAATTACGAAGGCATCTATAAAACGTATAAAAAACTTGCGAATAGACAGCAACGCATAACTCCTATCCTACCTTTGTATCATGTAACAGAAAACCGAAACGCACAATTCGACTTTAAATCCTACGATGCTAAGATTTTAGAATATCAAAAAAAGTTAGCAGCATACCTTTACCAAAAAGCAAATCAAAGTTTATTAGAACGTCTGTCTAAAAACGAGTATCGCTCAATATATAGAGATCTTCAATATCTTAATAGAATTTCACCGAATTATAAGGATGTGAATAAACTAATGGATGATGTGCATTTTAAAGGCACAAATTTTATAATCGTTTCTTTAAAAAACACTTCCAACACAATCATTCCAAAAAAGTTAGAATTAGATTTACTTGATTTTAGCACCTACGGACTGAATGATTTTTGGACCGTTTATCATAATACACCGCAACGAGAATTGGATTACGATTTTGTAGTTGTCGTAGAATTTCGAGAGATTTTACTTTCTCCGGAGCGAATAAAGGAATTCGAAGCGAAGCGTGAAAAAGAAGTCATTGATGGCTGGGAGTATGTGATGGACGAAAACGGAGAACATATGTTGGATGAAGAAGGAGAATATCTTATCAGAGACAAGTATATAAAGGCGCAATGTCTTTACAACGAATTCATCCAGCAAAAAGCGGTGAATGTATCAGGAGTGGTAACATTCAAAAATATTCAAAACAGACAGACTACCGATATTATTCCATTGGGCAGTGAGTTTATATTTGAACACCACTATGCGCGTATATTAGGTGATATAAGAGCGTTAAATGATAGTGAGCGCTCCTATCTAAAAAATAAGCCACTACCCTTCCCCTCAAATGAGCAATTAGTTTTTGATGCCGGTCAGGACTTAAAGAATGAATTGAAATCTATTTTATCTAATCACTCATTCTAAAGATCAATTCACTATGATTCCTGAAGATATTTTAAATGCTGTCGGTGCAGAACTTAAGTCTTTCTCCAAGGGAGAGCTTTTATTTACAGAAGGTTCTGAACCACTTTTTTATTATCAAATCAAATCAGGAGCAATTAAGATGAATAACTACAATGACGACGGAAAGGAATACATTCAGGGGATTTTTGAGACTGGAAAAAGCTTTGGAGAACCCCCATTACTTGCCAAAGTGCCCTATCCTGCAAATGCTGAAGCTATTGTAGAAAGCAAAATTTGGCGCTTGCCGAAAATAGAGTTTATTTCGCTGCTTTCTAATCATCCTGATATACATATAACATTTACTACATTATTAGCATCAAGATTATATTATAAAGCTGTGATGGTTTCTGAGATTTCAAATCAAGAGCCTGAGCATCGTATCTTGAGAATCATCGATTATATGAAGAAACAATCAGGGAATGTTGATCAGCGAGCTACACAGTCTTATAGAGTAGATCTTACCCGACAACAATTAGCAGATCTAACTGGGCTACGAGTAGAAACTGTTATACGAACAATAAAAAAACTGGAAAATAAGGGTGAGTTGTATATAAAAAACAGAAAAGTTTATCGTTGAGCTTCTAATTAATCCTAATGTTATGATCTCAATCATAAAATCGTAGCATCCCGTAATAGTACTTTTGAATCATAAAATGATAAAGCTATGTATTCAAAGTTATTAGAAGATTTCAGATCCAACTATATGATGTATGTACCACTCATGATAATTTTATCAAGCTGCATGGGATCAATCGCCGCGATGTTTATCCTTGGTCAGGAACGTTTGTTTGCACAATACGTCGAACTAACCTTATGTGTAAGTGTATGTATGATTTTTAATGCCGCTATACTTGCACAAATGAAAACAAAAATAGTTTTTAACTTATTAATTCTCAGTCTTCTTAGCACCACACTTTTGATCCTTATTAATATTTAGCAGAAACGTATGCAACTGAACGATCTAGAAACTAGAAATGATATCATCAAATTGATAACTATCTTTTATAGTAAAGTAAAAAAAGACAGCATATTAGGTCCTATTTTTAATGGAATCATTAACGATTGGGAAAATCATATCATTCATATCGCTGATTTTTGGATTACAAATTTATTTGGTGTACCTGCCTATAAAGGGAACCCTATTTCAAAGCATATTGAAGTTGATAAAAAACAACATCATACGATCAATAATGAACATTTTGGAATATGGCTAAGGCTATGGATTACAACAATAGATGAACTTTTTGAAGGAGAAACCGCAACGCTAGCCAAAGACAGAGCCCGCAGAATGGCTACAATTTTTTTTATTAAGATTTTTGAGAATCAAAAAAACGTTCCTAAAGAATAAATGGAACATCTTATAAATACTTTGCTAATACATCGGTTTCGATCTCGCTATGGGAAGCATGATGAACGACCGTACCATTTTTTAGCAAGATTAACTGAGGAGATTCATGCATTACATCAAATTCTGACGCTATTTTTGCTGATAAGTCCCGGTGATTCAGCAAATCAAGAAAATATATATCTGCGGTATTAAAATCTGAAGAATAACTACCTTCAAAGTTTTTGAGGACCATACGGCTAATACCACAACGTGTGGAATGTTTAAATATAGCCTGTAAGCGTGTGTTCGAATCGACTTTAATGGTTTTTAAGGTCTCATGATCTGTTAAAGGAATCCAAGGAACATCCTTTTTATCCGTATCCTTATTATTCGTCTCTCCGGAATCAGAGCCTAAAAATTTGTTAAAAAATCCCATACGTATCGTTATCCTTTTATTAATTGCCCTCAAAGTTACTTAAATCATGAGTAACTTTATACTACCAATCATTAAGATTATACTAAAATTTATTCCGTCAAAAAGTCAGTTAAATCTTACATAATTCTGTCATTTTGACTCTTAAATTTTCAAGGAATACAATTTGATATAACCAAGAAAACAATAAATGACAACTTATGAACTTTAACAACTTCACTATAAAATCCCAGGAGGCTATACAGCAGGCACAGCAGTTAGCTCAGAGTCTTGGGCATCAGCAAATAGAAAACGAACACCTTTTTAAGGCTATTTTTTCGGTAGATGAAAATGTACTTCCTTTCCTTTTAAAGAAACTTAACGTAAATCTTAGTTTGCTTCAGCAATTACTAGACAGCACCTTAGAGAGCTTCCCAAAGGTAAGCGGCGGAGATACCCAACTATCTCGTGAAGCAGGGAAAACGCTGAATGAAGCAAGTATTATTGCAAAAAATATGAGCGATGAATATGTGTCCATCGAACATCTTGTAATTGCAATTTTTAAATCGAAGAGTAAAATCTCACAAATCCTAAAGGATCAAGGCGTCAATGAAAAACACCTCAAAGAGGCCATTAATGAAATTCGAAAAGGCGAACGCGTTACATCACAAAGCGCAGAAGAGACCTATCAATCTCTTTCAAAATATGCCAAAAATCTTAATCAACTAGCTGAAAGTGGAAAATTAGATCCTGTGATTGGCAGGGACGAAGAGATAAGACGTGTATTACAAATTTTATCGCGCCGTACAAAAAATAACCCCATGTTAGTTGGTGAACCGGGTGTTGGTAAAACAGCCATCGCCGAGGGGTTAGCACATCGAATCATTGCCGGAGATATTCCCGAAAACCTAAAGGATAAACAAATTTATTCCTTAGACATGGGTGCGTTAATTGCAGGAGCTAAGTTTAAAGGAGAATTTGAGGAACGATTGAAAGCTGTGGTAAAAGAAGTAACCACCAGTGAAGGCGACATCGTTCTTTTTATAGATGAAATTCACACCCTTGTCGGTGCGGGTGGCGGACAAGGTGCAATGGATGCGGCAAATATTCTCAAACCGGCTCTAGCCAGAGGAGAATTGAGAGCCATAGGGGCGACCACCTTGGATGAGTATCAAAAGTATTTTGAAAAGGATAAAGCGCTCGAAAGACGTTTTCAAAAGGTTACCGTAGACGAACCCGATACGGAAAGCGCAATATCAATTCTAAGAGGTATCAAAGAAAAGTACGAAACCCATCATAAGGTTAGAATTAAAGATGAAGCGATTATTGCAGCAGTAGAATTATCTCAGCGATATATCACAAATCGATTCTTGCCCGACAAAGCGATTGACCTGATGGATGAGGCTGCTTCAAAATTACGTATGGAAATAAACTCCAAGCCCGAAGAGCTAGACGTATTGGATCGTAAAATCATGCAATTGGAGATTGAGATCGAAGCTATCAAACGTGAAAATGATGAAGTAAAATTAAAATCATTGAATGCAGATTTGGGTAACATCAAAGAAGAACGCAATGAGATGTTTTCAAAATGGCAGAGTGAAAAGGAAGTGGTAGATGCGATCCAGAATGCTAAAACGGATATCGAGGAATATAAACTTGAGGCCGAACGAGCTGAAAGGAATGGCGATTATGGTAAGGTAGCAGAGCTTCGGTATGGTAAAATCAAAGAAGCGCAGGAATCGCTGGATGAGTTGCAAAGACGATTAGACGAGCAACAAAGCGCGTCCTCATTAATAAAAGAGGAAGTGACCAATGATGACATTGCCGAGGTAGTGGCCAAATGGACGGGAATCCCTGTGACCAAAATGTTACAGAGCGAACGAGAGAAACTATTGCACCTTGAAAATGAACTTAAAAAACGAGTTGTAGGACAACGCGAAGCGATTCTAGCGGTTAGTGATGCCGTAAGAAGAAGTCGCGCAGGACTTCAAGATCAAAAACGACCAATTGGTTCCTTTTTATTTTTGGGTACTACCGGTGTTGGTAAAACAGAGCTTGCCAAAGCACTGGCCGAATATTTATTTGATGATGAAAGTGCAATGACGAGAATTGATATGAGTGAATATCAAGAACGACATTCGGTTAGTAGACTTATAGGGGCACCGCCCGGATATGTAGGTTATGATGAAGGTGGACAATTGACAGAAGCTGTACGCAGAAAGCCTTATTCTGTAGTCTTGTTGGATGAAATTGAAAAAGCGCATCCGGATACGTTCAATATTTTATTACAAGTTTTGGATGAAGGACGTCTTACCGACAACAAAGGTCGTGTTGCTGATTTTAGAAATACCATAATCATAATGACCAGTAACATGGGAAGTCATATCATACAAGAAAAATTTGAAGCTATTAAAGATATGGACACCGCAATGGAAGGTGCCAAGGTTGAAGTTCTTGGTTTACTCAAACAAACCGTACGGCCCGAATTTCTCAACAGAATTGATGACATCGTAATGTTTACTCCGCTTACAAAAGCTAATATCAAAGAGATTGTCCGTCTGCAATTAAAGAATGTATCTAAGATGTTATTACAACAAAACATAACATTGGATGCTACTGATGAAGCGGTTGAGTATTTAGCTAAAAAAGGTTTTCAACCTGAGTTTGGAGCCAGACCGGTAAAGCGAACGATTCAGAAAGAAGTGTTGAACACGTTATCTAAAGAAATCTTATCTGCTAAGGTAACTACAGATAGTGTTATCCTAATTGACGCATTTGACGATCAATTAGTCTTTAGAAATGAGGGAGATTTGGTTACATAACAAGAATATTTACAAATATTTTTTTGAAAAAGGGTTGTAAGCGGTGCGTTTACAACCCTTTTTATTCACTGCAAATTTAGTACAACATAAAATATACCGATTGGTATATTTTGTATATTTGCATTAGATTCAACAATCTATTATGTTATCTAAAGCGGACCACACCAAGGATTTTATCATCAAAACCATCGCACCAATTTTTAATCGCAATGGGTATGCAGCTACGAGCATGAGTGATCTGGTCAAAGCCACGGGGTTGACCAAGGGTGCGCTCTATGGCAACTTTAAAAGTAAGGAGGAATTAGCAATAGCCGCCTTTACCTATAGCATTAAGTCAGTATTACGTCAAATTACAGATCATCAAAATTTAAGCGACTCACCTATCCAAAAATTATTTTTAGTATCTGATTTTTATCGCAATTATTATGATTTCAGTAAAGAATTAGGTGGGTGTCCCGTACTCAATATTGGTGTGGATGCAAATAATAAACATCCAAAACTCCTATGTGAAGTACAACGATCTATTGATAAAATACAGAGCAACGTGGTGAAATTAATTGAGCTTGGAAAATCCAGACATGAGATTAAGCCGACCGTAAATGCAGCTGTCTTTGCAAAAAAGTTATACACGATTATACAAGGCGCCATTTTTATGACGTATACTATGGAGGATACCTCCTATCTAAAAAGTACAATGGATCAGGTTGATCAATGGATCCATCAAGAATTAAAAATATAAATTATAAAAAAATTAGTATGTCCTTACCTAAAATATTAGAATGTCAGACAAAAATCCGATTTCAGGATTGTGATCCTTTTAATCATCTCAATAATGCCGCATATATCAACTACATGATTAACGCAAGAGAAGATCAGGTAGAAAAACATTATAAGCTGGACATTTTTGAAATGGCAAAAAATCATGGCGTCAGTTGGGTTGTGAGCACTAATCAAATCGCATATATGCGACCTGCTCTTCTAATGGAAACGGTCACGGTGCAATCACAACTCATTCACTTCAATGAAAGTGAACTGTTTGTAGAACTACGGATGTATAATGAGGATAAAACAGAGTTAAAAGCAGTAATGTGGAGCACATTTGTTCATTTTAATTTATTGAAGCAAAAACGTTGGAAACACGATGAACAATTGCACAGTCTCTTTGAATCTGTAAAAAATCCAACTCCCCAAAGCTCGTTTGAAGAACGAATTAAGAGTTTGAAACCTCAAAAGGTGTAACATAGAAAGATTTTATACGTCCTTGTAAAACATTGTACTTATTAATCGTTTCTTATGAAAATTATAGCACTTTCAAAAGGATTTTTTAAAATAAGCCCGTATATTATCTTTGTAGCTTTCTTTAGTTTAGCTACACTTTGTATGATATTGGTTTGGCGGTTTTTGATAGCGTTTTAATCTTTAGAAAAATAAAGCTCAATACTGCATAAGCAGTATTGAGCTTTATCCCTTACTTTTTTCAAAGTTACTTTACATTGTTTCAATTTCTTTTTTCAAAGTGTCTTTGGTTTTACCTGTCTTTTCCTGAAGACGGCCTAACATTTCATCAAACTTACCTTCAGAATACTTTACATCGTCATCGGTTACTTTACCATACTTCTGCTTAAATTTTCCCTTGACTTGGTTCCATTTACCCTCTAATTCTGTGTTGTTCATACTATTGATTTTAAAAGATTAATATAAATTCTAAATTACAGTAAATCCCTCCAATCCAAAGCCAAAAATTCCTTATACTTGTCTTAATAATCTGTTACTTTATGCACCAAAATTTAGTAATTTTAATACGTTATTTAGTTTTACTCGGTCTAGTTTTAGCTTTATCCAAATGCAACACTATTAGAACTGCTGAACAAAAAAAAGTTTCCATTAATTTCTTGGATGAATTCGTAATAGAAAACGACTCCCTATTTACCAAAAATAAAATTGGCGGACTCTCCGGTCTTGATTATAATCCAATTCTTGACAGTTACGTCTTCATCAGTGACGACCCAATATCACCTCATTATTATACCGCTTCCATTAACATCGCTAATAAGCAAATTCAAAATGTTCGTTTTGATAGTATAATATATCTAAAAAACTTAAGTGATTCATTTTTAGACAAACAGCATTTTGACTTAGAAGGTATTAGGTTCTACAGTACGGATAAGATAATTATATCCAGTGAAGGTTCTATTAAGCATAATAAAGACCCGTTTATTTACACTCAAAATATCGCTGGGGATTTTAACGACCATTATATTTTACCTTCATATTTTAAACCTTCGAGCAATAGTGATAACCTCCCGAGACACAATGGCACCTTAGAAGCTATAACTTTATCAAAAGACAAAAAAGGTTTGTGGACCGCTATGGAACTTCCGCTGGTGAATGATGGAGAAGAGCCTAGTTATGCTAGTAATGGAGCCCCTGTACGTTTTACCTATTTTAACAACAAGACTAAACAAGCTACACGTCAATTTGTGTATTCCTTAGATAAACTAGCTAAAGATCCTAAAGCTGAATTTGGAGTTAATGGAGTGACTGATATACTTCAGCTAACCGCTGATTCATTTCTAGTCCTGGAGCGTTCTTATAGTGTTGGATATGGTAGACATGGAAATACAGTACGCTTATATTTAGCCCCTATAAAAAACACCACAAATACACTGGATTTTGTATCTTTAAAAAATAATACATTTAAGGTCGCTAAAAAAACACTGCTTTTTGATTTCGAATCGGTAATGTCAAAGTTAACAGATCAAAGCATAGATAATATTGAAGGTATAACTTTTGGACCAAAATTAGAGAACGGAAATCAAACGCTTTTGCTTATTTCTGATAATAATTTTAATCCTAGATCAATTCAAAAAAATCAGCTTATTGCATTAGAACTTTTATTAGAAAAATAATGATATGAAAAAAATATTTGTTTTACTACTCATTTCGTGCACCTTACTTAGTTGTGGTCAAGAAAAATCAGATGCAACTACAACCTATATTTTTATTCGTCATGCTGAGAAAGATTTAAGTAATCCCGCCAATAATAATCCAGCTTTGACTCCAGCAGGTCTGGAACGTGCGCTACGATGGGCACATATCATTGACAGTATTGCAAGTAATGTTGATTTAGTATATAGTACAGATTATGACAGAACAATTTCAACTGCAAAACCAGTGGCTGATAGATTTGATCTAAAAATTCAAAAGTACAAAGCTTCAAAGTTATATTCTAAAAGTTTTCGGGATAAAACTAAGGGAAAAACAGTAGTAGTAGTGGGACATAGTAACACTACTCCTATTTTTATCAATAAAATAATAGGCAAGGATACCTATACTGATATTGCGGATGATGATTACAGCAAACTCTTTATTGTTACCATGAAAGATGACGAAGTTTTTGATAAAACCTACTCTTTCAAATAAATTATTGCAAAAACCCTATACATTACGTCGAAAACTTATTTTCTGTTTACGGGAATTCTCACCATTTTAATTTGGGGAAAATTCTCTAATATGTATCACAAACTCTGTATTAGGAGATAATATTTAATAGAACGAAATAGCTTACAGAAAGAACATTATAAAAGCAAATAGTTACGTCTTGTCGAAAAATCTAAATAGTTGATTTTTTGAATGTTATATTTTATTAACTTTACCCTATCTCTATCCCACATATTCTCTTTTTTCATAATTAAGTTTAACTATAAAAACCTTAACAATGAAAAAAGCAATTTTAATTTTAGCAGTATTTGGCACAGCGTTTTGCTATGCTCAAAGTGTAAACAATGTTACACAAACAGGTGTTAACAATGTAGCGGATGCCGCTCAAACAGGTCTTAACAAATACTCTTACGTCGTACAAGAGGGTGATGACAACAAAGTGAAAGTACGACAAGGATTTGGCGATGCAGCATCGATCAATGAATATTCCAATGTTACACAGAAAGGAAATAAAAATACTTCTGAAGTGGTGCAGGATGGTACAAAAGATCGTGTTTATCAACTTCAAAATGGTAATGAGAATACACTTGATGCAAAACAGGCAGTTGGCGTTTCTGAAAATTTGATTAATCAACGGCAATATGGAGGTAAAAACAACGCTACAGCCTTGCAGGAAAAGAGTAAAAGAAATAAGATTTATCAGTACCAAAGAGGAACGTCCAATAATGCAAATGCTAAGCAAGAGAAAGCAACCACTAGTTCAATATCTCAAACGCAGTTTGGCCTTTCTAATGAAGTTTATGCATTGCAATCCGGTGAGCTGGAAAATGGAACTATCTACCAATACCAGAACGGTACAAAGAACAGAGCGTACGCAAAGGGATATGATGATAGTCACTATATTCGTCAAGTTCAATATGGTAAATACAACTATGCCTTTGGTCACGATACAGGAATTGTAAATAGAATTGATCAATATCAATCCGGTGAGAGAAATAATGCAGGAGCTTATCACTTTTTAGGACGAAGAAATAATATAGTTCAAAATCAGATAGGAAATGAAAATAAAGCTAATGGCTATCAGAATAGAGGCAGTTTTAATTCAATTGAGCAGGTTCAACGCGTTTATAAGAATAAAGCGGAAGCAAATCAGGTAGCTGGAGTATCAAATAAGATAAAACAACTTCAATCCGGATCTCAAAATAATGTAGTAGGTAAGCAATATTTTGGTAGAGCTAATTCTATTGAACAAGTTCAATATGGAAATTTAAATATTGCAAGAGCTATTCAAGGAAGTGACAAGTTGACCGCTGGAACTAAAGCTATTCAGTATCAAAGAGGTGTAAGAAATGTGTCTTCAATGACGCAGGATGGTATATTAAATTATGGAAGAAGTCAACAAATTGGAACCGCTAACAGCCACAGCTTATTACAAAACGGTAACTTACTCTCCAGTACATCAATTCAAACGGGGACAGGAAATGTTGCAATTATCAGTATGTTTTGAAGTGATTTTACTGAATTCTTTGTAAGTTTAAAAAGTGCTAAAGGCTCTGAAACCAACATTTCGGAGCCTTACTACTTTAAGTTTTCGGAAGATAAACGCTTATGTTTTCAAGCAGGATTTTTGACACTTCTTGTAGCTTGTTTGTCTCAAACATCTTGTCTAAATGGTCCAGAGGTACTTTCAAAATATCTGTCTTGTAATTTATGTAGTCGACGAATCGTAAACCATTCACCACGCGCGGATTGATGGCTTTTCTAAATCTTGTTCCACCACCATTTACTGCATACTTATATGCCAAATAATCCACGGTGTACGTTTTTTTATTTATCCAGTACATAAATTTATCTTCATAATCTGTCCCACCACCTTCTTGATCAAATGTTACTAAAATTTTATAGTATTCATTATTATCAATTTGAGATGTTCCCACCAGTTTTTTATTTACGGCTTTATTATCCAATCCATAAGGTAACATGGCGAAATAATGTACTGAATTGACTCCGTCACTAATTTTTGTAATTAAAGAATCTGCTACTTTTGTCTCACACCCGTTTACAAACCGTTGTAATCCACGGTTCGATACGACATCCTTTATCTGTTTATTATAGCTGTACTGTACCCTTTCCAATGAGAACACTCCTTCTTTACGTTGACTGCGATACTTCTTATCTCTAAAAGCGAAATGAACAATTGCCTTTTCATAATTTTCTCCTCCTGCTACCGCTATCGCTTTGCTAAGTATTTGCGTTGCATCTTGACTTCTTACAGTAGTAAACAAACTAAGAAAGACTCCTATACATATTGAAGATAATGATGATTTCATGTGCTTAAAATTATTTATAAAGTCTCATCGACTTTAACCCTATTTATTGAGAGGTCGAAATTAAGGGAAAAACCTTAAAAGAATTACGGAAAATATTTATTTTTAAATAATCAAAAAGATTTTTACTTTGCAATTCCTAAATCTTTCTACTATGAAACATTTTTTACTTTTACTTATAAGTATAGTGAGCTTATCAACTTTTGCGCAAGATGCCGCAAGTTATGAGAAGGTTACTACTTCTTTTCAGGAACAATTTAATGCACAAAATGTTGATGCTATCTTTGATATGTATGCCCCAGAAATGCAAGAAGGAATGACCAAAGAAGGAGTTACCCGCTTTGTTCAAGGATGCTTTAAACAATTCGGAAATCTGAAATCACTCACTTTCGTAAAAACCGAAGGTCCGGTGTACAGCTATTCTGCTACATTTGATAATGCAAACCTGTCAATGGAACTATTATTGTCTGAAAATGGGAAAATTTCATCCCTTCAGTTTCAAGAACTCTAAGATCTTATAAAATATTTATACTTTTCAAAGCTTTCATATTCTGAAAGCTTTGTATTTTTGTACTCTTTTCAACAGTTGATGCATCCATACGTATGAAACAAAACAAAATCAATATACTTAACCGAAAGGCCAAATTCGAATACGAATTTATCGATAAGTATACTGCAGGCATTAAACTTGTAGGAACTGAGATAAAAGCCATTCGCGAAGGAAAGGCTGGTATAGCTGAAAGCTTTTGTGAGTTTCATAATGGCGGAGAACTCTTTGTGATCAATATGAATATCGAAGAGTACTCACATGCTACTTACTTTAATCACAATCCCAAAAGTGAACGAAAGTTATTGCTTAATAAAACAGAGCTGAAGAAATTAGAAAAAGAGGTTAAAAACTCCGGACTAACCATCATTCCAACACGATTATTTGTTAATGACAGAGGTTTAGCTAAACTTGACATTGCTTTAGCGCGTGGTAAAAAATTGTATGACAAAAGAGAAAGCATCAAAGACCGGGACAACAAACGATCTCTGGATCGTATCAAAAAGGATTTTAGATAATTCTTAACGCTTGCAAATGTTAAATTGAAGTATCTTGGTGATCTATAATCGCTACATGAAGATCAAAATACTTCTCCTATTTTTTATAGTTTCTAAACTACTAACCGCTCAAGTTGTAGGTAAAGTTACTGATATTAAAGGGACTCCACTCCCTTATGTTAATATCTACATTGAAAATACATATCTTGGAACTACGACTAATGAAGATGGTAATTACGCCATAGAAACTAACCTCAACACAGAACAAACCTTAGTGTTTCAGTTTCTTGGTTTCAAAACACTTAAAAAGAAAGTTACTCCAACACAAAATCCTTATATCCTAAACATTAGGCTACAAACTGAAACTACGAGCTTGGAAACCGTAGTTGTTAGCACCCAAGAGAATCCTGCAAATCGAATTATTCGTGAAGCAATTAAATACCGTAAAGTAAATTTAGCAAAAACCAAAAAATTCACTGCCGATTTTTATTCACGGGGACTTTGGCGAATTGCCAATGCCCCAAAACAAATTTTAGGTCAAAAGATAGGGGACTTCAATGGCGGACTGGATTCTACACGCAGTGGTCTTATTTATTTGAGCGAAACCATATCAAAAATTGCCTATCAAGCTCCGGATAATTTTCAGGAAAAAATTATTGCTTCAAAAGTCAGTGGTAACGATAACGGTTTCAGTCTTAACAGTGCCAGAGAATCAAATATTAGCTTTTATCAAAATACTATTCGTTTAAATAGTGAGATCGTATCACCCATTGCTGATTATGCCTTTAATTATTATGAGTATACGCTCGAAGGAGTGTTTTTTGATGATCGGGGAAACTTAATCAATAAGATTGAAGTGCAACCAAAACGTAAAAAAGATCGTGTCTTTTCTGGATATATTTACATTATTGAAGATGATTGGGAGATTTTTGGAATTGACCTTACCACCACCGGAGAAGCTGTTCAAATACCACCTATTGAAAATTTAATTTTTAAGCAAAATTTCACCTACTCAGAAAAAGACAAACTATGGGTGCGCATATCACAAACGCTTGATTTTAGCTTTGCTTTCTTTGGTGTTTCCGGTAATGGAAGGTTTACTGCTGTATACAGTAATTATGATTTCAATCCTGATTTTGACAAGAATCACTTTACTAAAGAGATTTTATCATTTTCAAAGGCTGCCAATGAGAAAGATAGTTTGTATTGGACCGGCATTAGACCAGTCCCTCTCACTGATGAGGAGCTTAATGATTATATTAAAAAGGACAGCGTACAACAAGTTCGAACTTCACAAAAATACCTGGACTCTATTGATCGTGTCACCAATCGTCCGTCGTTATTAAATCCGCTACTGGGATATAGTTACGACAACTCTTTTCAAGATTGGAAAATAGATATAAGCGCTCCCCTGCTAGGCACCCACTTTAACACCATACAAGGATGGAACATAGGTGTTGAAACTTCGTTTCAGAAAAATAAAAAAGATTCCCGCAACACCTTTTGGAAATTGTATACCACCACCAAGTACGGATTTGGTGATGACCGTCTACGCGGAACTTTTGGATACCAACAGCGCTTTAATAATTTTTCAAAAGCTATGCTGACAATTACTGGGGGAATCAAGGTCCAACAATTTAATGCTTCTGAGCCCATATCCCCCCTCATCAACGATATCACAACAACCTTATTTGAAAGAAATTATATAAAAGTCTACGAGCGTAAATTTGCTGAAGCCTCGTATGCCGAAGAAATCTTTAATGGCTTTCGTGTGCATGGAACCCTTTCTTATGAGAGACGCACACCCCTTTTTAACAACACAGATCAGGTGATCATTCCTTATGAAGATAAAGCGTATACAAGTAACAATCCCTTGCTTCCAGAAAACTTTATGGATGCTCCCTTTATTGAACATACTATTGTGAAAGCGAATGTATCCACGCGAATTAATTTTGGACAGGAATATTTAAGCTATCCAGATGGAAAATTTAACCTTGGCAACGACACCTATCCAACACTTTTTTTGACCTATGAAAAAGGATTTGGAGCCTCTGAAAAAAATTATAATTTTGACCAAATTAAAGCGCGGCTATTACAAAGTTTTGCCACAGGCAACAAAGGAAGATTTGGCTATCACATAAAAGCTGGTTATTTTTTTAATGCCAACGATATTGCGTTTATAGATTATCATCATGTAAATGGTAATCAAACAAGAATAGGTACTACGTCAAACTATCTAAACACCTTTAATCTATCCCCCTATTATAGCAATAGTACAAATACTGAATATCTCGAAGCTCATGTAGAGCACGATTTTAAAGGATGGATTTTAGGAAAATTCCCTTTACTTAATAAACTCAATTGGAATCTCGTGCTAGGTGCACATCTTTTGAGTACTCCAGCTATTAAGCCTTACACAGAGTACTCTATTGGTATTGATAATTTAGGGGTAGGCAAATTTAAATTACTTCGCCTTGATTACGTGATCTCTAATCAAAATAATATGCAAGAGGGCGCTTTTATTTTTGGACTTAAATTCTTAAATCTTCTTGACTAATCTTAGTCGTAAAATTTATGATAAATATGTACCTTTAACTGATACCTTATATTTTGACTATGAAATTATTTTTGATAATTCTATGTGCCATAAGCAGTGTCCTGCCTTTTGACAGTTACTCTCAAGGCCAAAATTTATCTTTGAACAAGACACTTTTTTCAATAGGCGAGACACTTACATTTCAGTCGCGAATATTGAATGAATCAAGAAAAATAAACATTTATCTTCCTGTTTCTTATAATAAAAATACAGGTAAAAAGTATCCCGTTATTTATTTACTTGATGGGTCCGGTAACGAAGATTTTATTCATATTGCCGGTATCGTACAATTTGGTTCCTTCTCTTGGATTAATATGATTCCTGAAACTATTGTTGTCGGTATTGAAAATGTAGACAGAAAAAGAGATTTTACTTATCCAACAACTGTCGAGCAGGATAAACAAGATTTTCCTACCACGGGCGGATCAGAAAAATTTATAACATTTATTGAACAAGAGTTGCAACCTTTGCTTAAAAACACTTATCCAATAAATGAGATCAGCACTTTAATAGGGCAATCTCTCGGAGGATTGTTGGTTACAGAAATACTTTTTAAAAAACCTGATCTTTTTGATAACTATATTATTGTAAGCCCCAGTATTTGGTGGGATAATGAATCTATATTATCCTTGATGCCTAGGAAACCTGTAGCGAAAAAAACGATCTATATTACTGTAGGAAAAGAAGGAACCATCATGGAATCGGGCGCTAAAAAATTATATGATATGTTAAAAAGTCGTTCGACCAATTACGATAATATATATTTTAAATATCTGGAGAATCAGCGTCATGGTGATGCACTACACCTTGCCGTGTACGATGGATTTGAAAAAATTTTTCGCTCCAGTAAACCATAGTAAGTAGAACGAATTAGAAATTTATGGATCCATACCAAATAACATTTGAGAGTTGGGACAAGGTAGCTAAGAAGTATCAGGAAGTATTTATGGATTTTGAGTTATACAATAACTCCTACGATCTTTTCTTGACAACCTTATCTAAGCCTAACGTTACTATATTGGAGATTGGTTGCGGTCCCGGAAACATTACTAGCTATCTGCTCAATAAAAAACCCACTCTCAATATAGAAGCATACGATATCGCGCCATCCATGATCGAGCTGGCTAAAATCAATAATCCAACAGCTACTTGTGGCGTATTGGATGCACGAGAAATTCAAACTTTATCTTCTTTGTATGATGCTATCCTCTGTGGATTTTGCTTACCGTATCTTGCTAATAACGATGTGAGTCAATTTATTCATGATTCATACAAGCTTTTACAACCTAATGGCATACTTTATCTGAGCACTTTGGAAGGAGATTATGAAACGTCGGGTTATATAACGGGAAGTACAGGCGATCAGATGTATGTGTACTATCATAGCGAAACCACCTTACGTACCATGTTGAATAGACACAGTTTTGAGCTAATTGAAATTATTCGTAAACCTTATTCGAGAGCAGACGGTTCTCAGGAAATACATCTAATCGTGCTTTCTAGAAAGTTGTAAATGCATTGAATTAAAATTAATTTTTATCCTCTAATAGAGGTACAAAACGAAACTCACCATATTCTCTTTTTTGATACTCAGTTTCACTGGTACGCACAAAAAGTGTCATGATTTGCGGATCATCACCTACCGGAATTACCAGACGGCCTCCAATAGCAAGTTGGCTAAGTAAAGGCTTAGGAACATAAGGAGCTCCAGCAGTAACGATGATACCGTCATAAGGTGCATATTCTTCTAAACCTTTATAGCCATCTCCAAAAGAAAGATATTTGGGTCGGTATCCAAGCTTAGTTAAGAAAGTTTTGGTTTTTCTAAATAACTCATGCTGCCTCTCGATACTATAGACTTTCACCCCTAGCTCACATAATACAGCAGTTTGATATCCTGAACCTGTACCTATCTCCAATACCTTATCTCCACGCTGTACTTCTAACAACGCTGATTGAAAAGCCACGGTATATGGCTGTGATATCGTTTGATCTGCTGCAATGGGAAATGCTTTATCCTGATAGGCATGATCTTCAAAACTTGAATCCATAAAAAGATGTCTGGGAATTGCATTGATCGCAGCAAGTACTGCTTTATTTTGAATTCCCTTTTTAACTAACAAGTCTACAAGCTGTTTGCGTTTTCCCGCATGGCGTATGGTATCTCTGGCTTTCATCATGGTCGTTTAGCACGCTAAAATTACATAAACATTTTAAGGATTTCCTAACAAATTTGGCATAAAACGAATATTTTGCATTTTACGATCAAATAGGAATCAAAATTTATAAATAATACTATTTTTGTGTAAAACTTTGAATTATGCTCAAAGCCGGAGTATTAGGTGCTGGACACCTTGGAAAAATCCATTTAAGACTTTTAGAACAATCCGAAAATTATCAACTTATAGGATTTTATGATCCGAATCTTGAACAAGCACAAGCCATCGTAGATGAATTTGGGTATCGATTATTTGATTCTGCCGAAGCACTTATTGCAGCCGTGGATATGGTGGATATTGTAACCCCAACCTTTGCTCATTTTGATGTCGCAAAACAAGCGATTGAAGCTGGAAAACATATTTTTATAGAGAAACCTATAACGAATACTGTTGAAGAGGCAGATATTTTAATCGCACTAGCCAAAAAACATAAGGTAAAAGGACAAGTAGGTCATGTGGAGCGCTTTAATCCTGCTTTTACCTCGGTTGCTTCAAAAATCGAGAACCCTATGTTCATAGAAACACATCGCTTGGCAGAGTTTAATCCGCGGGGTACGGATGTGCCTGTAGTTTTAGATCTAATGATCCACGATATTGATGCTATATTGAGCGTTGTAAAATCAGACGTTAAACAGATCAGTGCCAGCGGCGTCTCGGTTATTAGTGAAACTCCGGATATTGCAAATGCACGCATCGAGTTTGAGAATGGATGTGTTGCCAACCTCACAGCTAGTAGAATCTCTTTGAAAAACATGAGAAAATCCAGATTTTTTCAAAAGGATGCATACATCTCTGTTGACTTTTTTGAAAAGAAATGTGAAGTGGTAAAAATGAAAGAAGCTCCGGAACATCCGGATGATTTTGCCATGATTTTACAGAATGCAGAAGGGATTAAAAAGCAAATCTATTTTGATAATCCAGAAGTATCGACTAATAATGCAATCTTAGATGAGTTAAATTATTTTGCAGAAGCAGTTAAAAATGATACTATGCCAATAGTGTCGCTTGAGGATGGAGCCAGAGCATTACAAGTAGCTTTGCAAATCATCTCATGTTTTAAAAAATAAATACATAGTTAATTAATACACATACAATGAAAAATATAGCAATTATAGGCGCAGGAACAATGGGTAACGGTATTGCACATACATTTGCTCAAACAGGTTTCAAGGTTAATTTAATCGACATATCTGATGCTGCATTGGAGCGCGGCATGTCGACTATCACTAAGAATCTTGACCGTATGGTAGCTAAAGAAAAAATTACTACCGCTGATAAAGATGCAACGCTTGCTAATATAACCACCATAACTTCTATAGAAGAAGGTGTAGAAAATGCAGATTTGGTTGTTGAGGCAGCTACAGAGAATGTGGATCTTAAATTGAAAATCTTTAAAGATTTAGATACTACTTGTCCAGAAAAAACAATTCTGGCTACCAATACTTCTTCAATTTCTATAACACAAATTGCAGCGGTTACAAATCGTCCCGAGCGTGTAATAGGAATGCATTTTATGAATCCTGTACCAATCATGAAATTAGTCGAAATTATACGAGGTTATAATACTACCGATGATGTCACAAACCAAATTATGGAGATGTCCAAAAAATTAGGTAAAATTCCGGTTGAGGTTAATGATTACCCCGGTTTTGTTGCTAATCGAATTTTAATGCCTATGATTAATGAATCTATTGAAACATTATACAATGGTGTTGCTGGTGTTTCAGAAATTGATACAGTGATGAAATTGGGTATGGCACATCCTATGGGACCATTACAATTGGCTGATTTTATAGGATTAGATGTTTGTTTATCTATTTTAGAAGTGATGTATAATGGATTTAAAAATCCTAAGTACGCTCCATGTCCTTTACTGGTAAATATGGTGCGTGCCGGTAAATTAGGGGTAAAAAGTGGTGAAGGTTTTTACAATTATGCTGAGAGTCGCAAAGCAGAGAAAGTTTCAGCACAATTTAGTTCTTAAAACAATTTTATAATGGCAAAGGTACATCCATTCAAAGCAGTTCGCCCAACACGTGATAAAGTTAGTTTGATCGCTTCAAGATCTTATCAAAGCTACACGCCTGATGAGCGCGACTCACGAATGGATTACAATCCTTTCTCATTTTTACACATCATCAATCCCGGTTACAAATACCACAAAGAGATTTCCGGAGAAGAACGCTATAAACTTGTACGGAACCGATATTTAGAGTTTAAAGAAGAACAGATTTTTCAAAAAGAAAGTACCCCCTGTTATTACGTGTACAAAATTGTAAATCGTGAACAACGCTCTTTTTGTGGTATTATCGCAGCTACAAGTGCTGAAGATTACGAACAAAATGTAATTAAAAAACATGAAGACACGCTACAGGAAAGGGAGCATACTTTTAAAGAGTATTTAAAGACAGTAGGCTTTAATGCCGAACCCGTCTTACTTACGTATCCGGATAATGATGAAATCAGCAATATCATTTTTGAGGTGATTCAGGAGCGTGCCGAATACGAGTTTACAACAACATACAGAGACACGCATTTCTTATGGGTAATTGACAGTAAAAAACTGATAAAACGTCTAAAAGAAGCTTTTGCCACTATTGATGCAGTCTATATTGCAGATGGCCACCATCGATCCTCTTCTTCACATCTTTTAACCGAGGATATGAAAAAAGAAAATCCGGAACATAAAGGTACCGAAACTTATAACTTTTTTATGAGTTATTTAATTCCTGAATCACATCTTAAAATTTTTGAATTTAATCGTCTTGTCAAAGGACTGAATGGTTTGAGCAAAGAAGAGTTCTTGATAAAATTGGATGAGTGGTATCGGATAGAAAACAGAGGTATTGACATTTATAAACCCTCCAAAAAACATCATTTCAGTATGTATCTGGATGGTGAATTCTATTCCCTTTATCTAAGAAAGACCAAGTATGAATTTACAGATGCCCTTGCTGAACTCGATGCTCAAATTTTATTTAAAACTATTTTAGATCCTATCTTAAATATAAAAGATCTGCGTACTGACAATCGTATTGAATATTCACATGGAAAAAAAGGCTTTGTGTACGTAAAGAGTAAAGTAGATTGTGGAGATTTTACTGTTGGTTTTGGTTTATTTCCAGCGACAGTCGATCAAATGAAAAATATTGCCGATCAAGGTTTGACTATGCCTCCAAAAAGCACCTATATAGAACCGAAATTACGTAGTGGAGTAACTATATATGAATATGAGTAGTAAACCTAGCAATAGTTATTGATCTCTCTATATAATACGCTATATCTTGAAAAAAGGTATCTTTGCAGCTTATGAGTAGTATTCAAAATAAATTACATGAAATAAAAAACAGCTTGCCCGAATCTATTACCTTGGTGGCTGTATCCAAAACAAAGCCTATTGCTGATTTAATGGAAGCGTATACCACTGGGCAACGTGTTTTTGGAGAGAATAAAATTCAAGAAATGACGGATAAATGGGAGGCAATGCCCAAGGATATCCAATGGCATATGATTGGTCATGTACAAACCAATAAGGTAAAGTATATGGCTCCTTATGTAAGCTTAATACACGCCGTTGACAGCATCAAATTACTAAAAGAGATCAACAAACAAGCTATAAAAAATAACCGAACAATAAATTGCCTTCTCCAGATCAAAATTGCCGAAGAAGATTCAAAGTTTGGACTAGACAAAGATCGTGCTATTGAATTACTAAATTCTGACACCTTCAAAGCTTTTAAAAATGTCAAGGTAATTGGTCTGATGGGTATGGCAACAAATACTGATAACCAAAAACAGATTGCTACCGAGTTTGACTTTATTCACACCTTTTATCAGGACTTAACAAAAGTATATCCGGAGTTTACAACTTTATCTATTGGGATGAGCGGAGATTATCCTCTTGCCGTTGAACGTGGCAGTACTATGGTGCGAGTGGGAAGTAAAATTTTTGGAGAACGAATTTACAAGTAATTTAAAACTTATTTACCAGGAGTGTAAAACAAGGTCTAAAACTCCGTTATCAATTTTATGTACGCAATATTAGATATAGAAACTACGGGAGGAAAGTATAATGAAGAAGGAATTACTGAAATTGCTATCTACAAATTTGATGGTCAGGAAGTAGTTGATCAATTTATCACATTAATAAATCCCGAAAAGCCCATACAACCATTTGTAGTTAACTTAACCGGGATTAATAATAATATGCTTCGTAATGCTCCTAAGTTCTATGAGATCGCTAAACGCATTGTAGAAATAACTCAAGATTGTATTCTTGTGGCACACAACGCGAGTTTTGATTATAGGATTTTGCGAACTGAGTTTAGTAGACTAGGGTTTGAATATGAACGTCAATCGTTGTGCACCGTCGAATTGAGTCAAGAGCTTATTCCGAATCAACCTTCCTATAGTTTAGGAAAATTAGTGCGAAGCCTGGGTATCCCCCTATCCGACCGTCACCGCGCCAATGGAGATGCTTTAGCTACAATAAAGCTATTCAAGCTACTGCTAGCTAAGGACACAAAGAAAACCATTATAACCCAATCAGTTCGCACTGAAACTAAAAAACAGGTTAACGGTAAGCTTTTAAAAATTTTGGACGATATTCCGGCAGTAACGGGCGTGTACTATATACACAATGCAGCAGGAACAATCATTTATATTGGTAAAAGTAAAAATATTAAAAACAGACTCAATCAGCATTTTACCAGTGAAAACAAAAAGTCTAGAAAAATTCAGGAAGAAGTTGATCGTGTAACTTTTGAAACTACAGGTAGTGAATTGGTTGCTTTGCTAAAAGAAGCACAAGAAATTAGAGTCAATAAGCCGGCTTACAATAGAACATCTCGTAAAGCAAAATTTGATTATGGACTGTATCAAAGTCTTGATCATAATGGTTACATGAACCTGCAAGTCCATAAATTACTGAAAGACGTCGCACCAATAACGACTTTCACCAATAGGCAACAGGCAAAATCCTATATGCACCGTTGGACCGATGAGTTTAATTTATGTCAGCGATACATGGGTTTAGATTCAGGAAATGGCGAGTGTTCTGGAACACATACTGATAAGTGTCAAAAGGCTTGTACATGCCAAGAAACTGCAGAATCTTATAATCGAAGAGTTCAACAATTGATTGAGCGTAACTCGTTTGCAATAAATGATATGATTATTATTGATCGAGGACGTGCAATTGACGAACAAAGCGCAATTTTAATAGAAGCAGGAGAGTTTAAGGGTATCGGCTTTTTTAATTTAAACTATCAAATCCAAAAAATTGATATCTTAAAAACTATTATCACCCCAATGCAACACGATGCAGACATCCAGCATATCATACAAAGCTATACAAGAAAACATAAACGTTTAAAAATTATAAAACCAACTTATAATGACTAAAATTACTCATATCTTATTATTTTTCCTTTTAAGTTCATCACTTTTTTCCCAAGAAACATATAATTATAGAAATATCCTTGTTAGTAATTCTGATTTGAACAATACTTCATATGATAAAGATAGTACCGCAAATGCATTTTTCATCTATGAAAAAGGATATAGTCGGATACAAAATGGTAATAAATACAACTTACTAACAGACTACGAGGCTAAAATAAAAATTTTGAATGAGCAAGGATTTGAGCATTCTACCGTAGAATTTGTTTTGTATCGAAACAAGGCAAGAAAAGAACGTTACAGAAATTTAGAAGCCTTCACACATAACATTGATGATGGAAAAATAACCAAAATCAGTATCCAGAAAGATCAAATTTTCGAAGAAATTTATAACGAAAATTATACTGTTGTTAAATTCACTTTTCCGCAGGTGCAGCCTGGTTCTGTACTAACTTATAAATACCAAATTGAATCTCCATTCATATTTAATTTTAATGGCTGGGACTTTCAAAATTCTCTTCCAAAAATGTACAGTGAGTACGTATCGGATCTTCCTGGAAATTACCATTATAACATAGGTTTAGTTGGAACTTTAAAATTAGAAACTAACAAATCGTCCATCATAAAAAATTGTCTCGAAGTTGGCATGGGAGGGGCTTCCGACTGTGTTCACAATACCTATGTTATGAAAGATATCCCAGCTTTTAAGACTGAGAAATATATGACTGCCAAAAAAAATTATTTCTCTCGTATCAAATATGAACTAAAAGTGTTCAAAGGTTTTGATGGAAGCGTTAAGAAGTATAGTGAAACATGGAAAAATGTTGACAGGCAATTACAAAAAGAACGAACAATAGGCCTTCAACTAAAGAAAGTAAAATCAACAAAGGATATTTTCCCAGATTCGCTACAGGTACTTCCTAATACTCTATCAAAAGCTAAAAAACTATATACCTATTTCACAGAAAACTACGTATGGAACAATAAATATGAAATTTTCAGATATGGTGATATACAAGATGTTTTGAAAACTAAAACTGGAAACGTTGCTGGAATTAATATTCTACTTCATAACGCCCTAAAACAACAAGGCTTTAAAGTCAATTCTATTCTATTGTCAACTAGAGAAAATGGCTATGCAACAAAAAATTATCCAATATTAACTGATTTCAACTATATAATCGTACAGATATCAATTAACGGTAAGAAATATTTATTAGATGGAACAGAAAAAGCTCTAACCTTTGGAGAAATCCCATATAGATGTTTGAATCAATACGGAAGGCTTTTAGATTTTAAAAATGGTAGTTCATGGGTGGATTTAAAACCTACTCAACGATCTCTTCACTTCTTCAAAGAAGAAATCAAACTAGACAAGGAGCTCAACTTAATGGGGGTTGCCAAATATACCTACCTAGGGTACCCCGGCTTTTATAAAAGAAAAAAAATAGACCAAATTGGCAAAGATGCGTTTATAGAACAAATAAAATCTCGCAATGTTGATTTAACTATACATGATCTTAAATTATATAATAGAAAAAATTCAGACAAGCCCTTTGAAGAAGAGTTTTCATTTAATAGGTTAGCAGAAGAAATAGATGGCCTAATTTATGTAAGACCATTTACAAAGCCTTTTTTTAAAGAAAATCCTTTCAAGCTAACTGAAAGAAGTTTCCCTGTAGATTTCGGATTTAAGGACACCTACACATATTCTATATCCCTTGAAATTCCAGACAAATATAATTTTATTGACACGCCCAAAAATTCATACTATTCCATTCCAAATAATTTGGGAAAAGTCGGGGTAAGTTATAACCAGAACGGCCAACAGCTTTTAATCACTTATAGAATTAATTTTAATTCTTCATATTACCCTACAGAATATTACCCTATACTTAAAAAGTTTTTTGAATTAGTCGTTAATATAGAAAATAACACTTTCATTACGATTAGTAAAGAAAGTTAATTTTATTTACTTTTATTTAAAACTAAGCCTTGACTGAAAACATCAAAAAAAACTGGAGAGAGAAAATTCATGAAATAATTTATGAAGCAGATACTCCTGCAGGTAAATTGTTTGATGTTGTCTTACTAATCTTAATTATTCTGAGCATCATTTTTGTAATGATGGAAAGTGTCAAAGGTTTGTCTGAAAAAATGTACGATTTTCTGTTGTACGCAGAATGGATCATTACAATTTTCTTTACTATTGAGTATATAGCCCGAGTAATCTCTATTAAAAAAGCAACATCTTATATATTCAGCTTTTACGGTATCATTGATCTTTTATCGACCATTCCGCTATATTTATCTTTTTTCATACTTGGGTCTAATGCGTTGCTAACGGTTCGTGCACTACGTTTACTAAGAGTTTTTCGAATATTAAAAATTACGAGATATATCGGAGAAGCTAATAAACTGACCAGAGCATTAAAAGATAGTCGACCTAAAATTTTAGTTTTCCTATTTGCAGTCTTGGTACTTTGTATCATAATGGGAACCCTCATGTATATCGTAGAAGGAGAAGAAAGCGGATTTAAAAATATCCCTGTGAGTGTATATTGGTGTATTGTAACCCTTACCACCGTTGGTTTTGGGGATATCGCTCCTGTCACCCCACTCGGACAGCTGATAGCTGCAATCATTATGATCATGGGTTATGGTATTATTGCTGTGCCTACAGGTATTGTTAGTGCAGAATATGCCGCAAATAAAAAAACTATTCCTCTGCGCAACAACACACAGGTTTGCTCAAACTGTAATGAAGATAAGCATCAAAATGATGCAAAATATTGTCATAACTGCGGATACACACTTTTTAATGAATAAAAATTTAATAGTCGTAACCGGAACAACTGCTATTGGCAAGACAAGTTTAGCTATCGCTATCGCAAAGCATCTAAAGTGCGAGATTATCTCTGCAGATAGTCGACAATTCTTTAAAGAAATGAATATAGGTACCGCTGTACCTTCTCCAGAAGAATTAGCCGCTATTCCTCATCATTTTATTCAACATCGCAGCATACACGAACCTTATAGCGTGGGAGATTTTGAAAAAGATGCGATGCAATTAATTACTTCCCTTTTCCAAGCAAATAAAAATATAGTTCTGGTCGGTGGTTCCGGCTTGTATATTAATGCAATTGTCAATGGGTTGGATGAATTTCCGGAAGTTGATGAAACTACTAAATCTCAAATTCAGCAGCTCTATAATGAAAAAGGAATAACAGCCTTACAGGAGCAATTAAAACTTCTTGATCCGATGTATTATAATAAAGTGGATCTTCTTAACACACATCGTGTCATGCGTGCTGTAGAAGTAAGCTTAAGTAGTGGTCAACCCTATTCTTCTTTTTTAACCAAAAACAAAAAAACCAGACCTTTTAAGTGCATTAAAATTGGTCTCACCGCCGAAAGATCTATTATTTACGATAGAATCAACTATCGCGTAGATCAAATGGTGAACGAAGGTCTTGTGACCGAAGTTTCGACTTTATATGAGTATAGAAATTTAAATGCACTAAATACAGTGGGCTACAAAGAACTGTTCTCATATCTAGACAAAAAATGGGAACTAGACTTTGCTATTAGTGAGATCAAAAAAAATACACGTAGATTTGCAAAAAGACAGCTCACGTGGTTTAAAAAAGATAAAGAAATAACATGGTTTGATATCGACACGAATCGTGAAGAAATTTTATCCTTCATTGAAAAAAACTCGTTGTAGATTATTCGTTACAACAACGAGTTTCTTCCTCAAAAGATTACCGTTAAAACTTTTCTTAGGCTTCCTCGTTTCTTACAACAAGTCTGAACCCTTCTCCGTGGATGTTAAGAATCTCCACATTGTCATCTTTTTTAAGGTATTTTCTCAATTTTGCGATATATACATCCATACTTCTGGAAGTAAAATAGTTATCATCTCGCCAGATCTTTGTCAATGCTAATTCTCTTGGCATTAAATCATTAAGATGTAAAGCCAGTAGACGTAAAAGCTCATTCTCTTTAGGTGATAATTTGATCGCCTCTTCATCCTTATAGGTCAAAAATCTAAGTTTAGAATTTAAGTGAAACCCTCCAACATTAAATTCAAACTGCTTACTGTCAGCAATTGATTCAGTGCTTTTGCGCTGCATGATTGCTTGAATTTTCATCAATAAAACTTCACTGTCGAACGGTTTGTTCAAATAGTCATCTGCTCCTACTTTATATCCTTTAAGAACATCCTCTTTCATTGCCTTTGCAGTCAAGAAGATGATAGGAATCTCTTCATTTTTATCTCTGATTTCTTTAGCTAGAGTAAATCCATCCTTGTAAGGCATCATAACATCGAGAATACACATGTCATAATCGTCCTTTTTGAATTTTTCGAAGCCTTCCATACCATTCTTGGCATGAACCACATCATAATCGTTCATAATAAGATAGTCCTTTAACACTGTTCCAAAGTTTGGATCATCCTCTACAAGTAAAATCTTTTTGTTCTCTGTTTCCATATTTTTAAGATATTAACGGTAATTTAATTATAAAAGTGGAGCCTTTTCCTTTTTCGCTCTCCACCCATATTTGACCATGATGGTCATCTACAACTCTTTTTACATAGGTTAATCCCAAACCATGCCCTTTGACATTGTGAAGATCTCCCGTATGTTCTCTAAAAAATTTTTCAAATATTTTCTTTTGAGCAATTTTGCTCATACCAATACCCTGGTCTCTTATTTTAACTATAATACTGTTCTTGGCATTTTCTGTATATACATCTATTTTTGGAGCACCTTCAGAATATTTAACTGCATTGTCGAGTATATTCACAAGCACATTGGTAAAGTGATTATCATTAGCCAACACAGATGATTTTAACGCACCTAAATGCGTCTTAATATAACCTCCACTATCCTCAACCAACAGCGACACATGTGTAATGGCATCTTCTATAAGATCATGAAGTTTCATCCGCTCTTTGGGTATGTTCAATTCATTTTTCTCTAATTGAGATATTCTAAGAACATTCTCTACTTGAGCATGCATTCTTTTATTTTCTTCCCGGATCATATTCATATAACGCTTTACCTTATCCGGGTTGCTTCCAATTTTTGGATTTTTTATCGAATCTAACGCCAGATTTATAGTCGCTATAGGTGTCTTAAGTTCATGCGTCATATTGTTGATGAAATCTGTCTTAATTTGCGAAATTTGACGCTGTTGCATAAGTTGGGATAAAGCGCTGGAATAGGCAACTACAATAATCAATGTAAACACAATGGATAATAACGCCATACTTCTGATTGAAGAAAGCACATATTGTTTTTTATCTGTAAACTTTACGTACAATTGATATTTACTTTCGCCATCCTGATTGACAAACAACGGAACAGCATATGTATTGGCATAATCTAAACTAAAATCCTCAGACCGAATTTTGGTTGCCAAGGCATTACTATAAATGGCATATTCAAAATCCACGTTGATGTCGCGCTCCTCTAACTCTCTCTGAATCATCGATCGAATTTCTTTCTTATCTACTCTGCGATGAATAGGTATATAACTAGCAATATCACTTACAACAATCTCATAATCCATGCGTTGCAAATCAGTTAGGCTCTTTATACGCTGCATCTTGAGTTTTGACTTCTTACTAGACTTTTCTTCTTTTCCTTCTTCAGAAACAATATCCGCAGTACGATTTAAAATATCTTTTAACTTGATCGTATCTATATCAAAATTAATAAAAGAAGAAAAAAGCTTATAATCATCCTCTAATGCACCATTATTGTATGAAAACGTTCTGTTGGTTCTTTTATCTATACTAATATTAAGAAGCTGTCTAATAGTTGAATCATCAGGCTCCTCAATACTATCCAAAATTTCTTTTAAGGGATAGTATATTTCTTCAAATTCGTTATACTGAATTTTATTGGATACAGTAATAAGTACCTGCTTGGCATTAAACGAAAATTGTTCCTCATTATTAACAACCGTATTGTTTATCCAATACCCTTGAACAAAAATAATCCCGATCAGTGACAGACTCATTAGGATTATTAGCAATACGAATATCCTTTTATTCATAGACCAAAAGTAAGACTTTAACATTTACCTACTTTACGGTTTAACCAAATGTTAACAAAATGGGCTAATCCCACTATAATCGCCTTACTCCATGAACTTTTGATGAAGCTCCAGCACCTGTTTTTTGGCTTCTTTAAGGTCAATATTTTGAATAACAAAGTCGGCTAAAGGAATTTTTTGACTATCCTTCCATTGGTTATTCATACGCTGTTTTACCTTCTCAACAGAAGTGTCATCACGATCTAAAACACGTTGGATACGAAGTTCTTCGGGAGCGGTTACAAGAATTGTATGATCACATTGCTCTTGGCCTTTATTTTCAAATAAGATCGCAACCTCTTTGATACCATATCTGGCGTTTTGCCGGTTTTTCCAATTTTCAAAGTGCCGTGCTACTGCCGGATGTACAATGGCATTTAGTTTTTCTAATAACGCTTTATCCTTAAAAACTTTATCGGCAATAAATGTCCGATTAAGAGCGCCTTCTATATAAGCCTTTACTCCAAAAAGATTTATTAAAGCACGTTGTACCTTTGGGTCGTTATTCATTAATTTCTTAGCCTCGATATCTGCTATATAGACGGGCACGCCAAGGCTTTTAAACATATTTGCAATCGTTGATTTACCGCTTCCTATGCCACCTGTTAACCCAACAATTTTCATTCTTTATTCACTATTACAAATTGAATTTGTTTTTCCTGCAATCGAACGTCATGTATTTTTTCCGGAGATTTTATGAGTTTCAAAAAAAGAAACGCGTTATTTTCAGAGGCCTCTCTATAATCTGCAATCACTTTGAAGTCTCGTTCTGAGATATCATCATATTTATCTAGACCTACTCTATAAACAATTTTAACTTCTTTAGGAAAAATCTTTACTTCTTCGTTCTCTGGCACATTTTCCAAAATTATAGGAACATTCTGACTCCCCTCAGTAAATTTACTTACTGATACCGAAGCGTTTATAATTCTAGGAACAACATTTACCACCTCCTGCAGACTGTCCATTTTTATTGGCACCTCTTCCTCCCAATTCGATTTTAGTCCGTCCACGGTAAGTGAGGTCGTCACTACATAATTAATTGAGTCTAATACTTGTTTAATACCACTAAGCATTATAGAATCCGGTTGAATCTCCAGACCTTCACTACTTCCATATCCGGCAGCATATTTTAAGCTCACATTGGGACGTACAGGTACTTTTTTATCAAAAATTGTATGTAATTTTAAAAAGACAGTATCTTTTTGAAGGTCGATCACATTTCCCTTGAATTCTAATTTCCGTTTAATAAAATCACCTTTTTTATCTAACGCAAACACATATTCATTTGACCTCTTTTTTGCACTCTCTTTATAATCAAAAACAAGTTCGGGTGTAGTCCAGCTATGTGCTATTAATCGAAAACCATTGCCACCCAAAGTAACCAACAATTTTGCATCACTAGTAGGATCTATAGCCTTATCGTCTGGGATATTAATATAAACAATATCCGCTTCGAGCGTACGTGTGTAGTTTTTTGAGAATTGAATAAATAGCCAAAGTATAGATGTCGCAACCAAAAAAAACAGAAAAACCTTTACATTGTTTCTTTTAAATGAAAATCTATTCATACGTTATTTTCTAAAATTCTTATTTAAAAAAAAGCTTTTTAAATTGCTTTTTAGGATCTCTTTTCAACAGATGAATATAATAATAAGATTTTAAGAATCCACTACCATATCCATAAAACTGAATAAGAGCAGCGGACACAGACATACACGCGATTCCAAAATTCGAGTATTTCTGCAAGGCGCTCACCCATAGTATAAAAAGATAGACCCCTAAAAACGCTAAGGGAACCCAAGTGGAAAAGAAAGCTACTATTATGGAAGCTATGACGAACAAAATAAAAAAAGCAGGAAACCAATACGTTAGTTTAGCCGTCTTAGGGTGCCATAAATTTAGAATAGGTCGCACTAATCCAAACTTGTTTACTTGGATATAAAATTTATGCCATGAAATACGTCTTTTATGAAACACCTTAGCCTCTTCGATTAAAGCTGTTTCATATCCTTGTTTCCATAACCTGATAGTTAAGTCCGGATCCTCACCGGGATGGATATCTCCAAATCCCTGAGTAGCATTAAACGCTTCTCTGGACAACCCCATATTAAAGCTACGCGGTTGAAACTTACCTACAGCACTTTTTTTACCTCGTATACCACCGGTAGTTAAGTAAGACGTCATACTAAAACTTATTGCCTTTTGCAGCTTTGAAAATTTTACATGTGCATCATCAGGTCCTCCATAACAATGCACAAATGAAGTAGACAAATATTTATCTACAGCTAACAGATAGTCGCTAGGCAGAATAACATCGCTGTCGAGAATAATAAAATAATCCCCTGTTGCTCTTAGCATACCGTAATTTCTGGAATCACCCGGCCCCGTATTTTGCTTCTCATAATAACTAATGTCTAATTGGTTATGGAAACATGCTATACATTCTTTTGAATCCTCCGTTGATCCATCTTCGACAATTACTATTTCATAAGGCTTGTCAAAGGTTAAGGCTACCATACTCTCCAACAGTTCAAAAATCTCCTGCGGACGGTTATAAACAGGAATTATAAAAGAATACATAGACAACTATTTTTTAATAAACAGAAAAATCCCATCAAGTTTCTTGAATGGGATTTTGAGAGATATTTAAATTATATTTTAATTTTCTTCTGTAAATTTTTGCATGACCATTTCACTTACGCCCACGTTAGAGAATCCTCCATCATGAAATAAGTTTTGAAGGGTCACTTTCTTAGTTAAATCAGAAAACAAAGTAATAGTATAATCCGCACATTCTAAAGCGCTCGCATTACCTAGTGGTGACATTTTATCTGCATACTCGATGAATCCATCAAATCCTTTCACTCCTTTCCCTGCAGTTGTTGCGGTTGGTGACTGGGAAATTGTGTTTACACGAACTTTTTTATCCCGGCCAAAGAAATATCCAAAACTACGTGCAATAGACTCAAGATACGCTTTGTTATCAGCCATATCATTATAATCCGGGAACACTCGCTGTGCAGCCATATAGGTTAAAGCTACAATGCTTCCCCACTCGGTCATAGCATCCTTTTTATATAAGGTTTGCATTGTTTTATGAAAAGAAAGTGCTGAAACATCCCATCCTTTTTGGCTCCAATCATAATTAAGATCCGTATAGTGACGACCTTTTCTTACATTCACTGACATCCCAATAGAATGCAGCACGAAGTCTAATTTTCCACCAAGTATTTCAACCGATTTTTCAACCAAATTTTCCAAATCTTCTAGAGACGTAGCATCCGCAGGAACAATTTGAGAATTAGTCTTCTCTGCCAGTTGATTAATAGCTCCCATACGCATCGCTACCGGAGCGTTGGTAAGCACAAATGTAGCTCCTTCTTCGTGAGCTCTCTCTGCTGTTTTCCAAGCAATAGAATTTTCATCTAATGCTCCAAAAATTATTCCTCGTTTACCTTTTAGTAAGTTGTGTGACATTTAATAATAAATTAAAATATGTTCTACGAGTGGTAAAGATAACAAAACCCTGTTAACAGCTATCGTTATCAAAAAAATTTACCACTCTTTTTTATGCTCAAAAATTAATTACTTTTCGTAACCTTAGTAATACTATACCTGTAAAAGTGATTTAGCGTGTGTTAAAGCAGATTCGGATATATCCTTACCTCCTATCATCTCTGCTATTTCATTAATTCGTTCTGTAGGATTCAATAATTTCAATCGAGTGACTGTACTCGCATCCATATCTTCCTTAAAAACTTTATAATGCCGTTCTCCGTTTGCCGCTATCTGAGGTAAATGTGTGATACTAATGACTTGAAGGTTTTTACTCATAGATCGCATTAAATCGGCCATTTTATGAGCTATCTCTCCTGACACTCCAGTATCAATCTCATCAAAAATAATAGTAGGTAACTTTGTATATCGCGAGAGAATCACTTTTATACTTAACATAATACGAGACAACTCACCACCTGAAGCTACTTTTTTAAGAACCCCATACGTACCTCCTTTATTAGCAGAAAACAAGAAACTTAATTCATCTTTCCCATTAAATGCATACGCATCACTCATGGTAACATCAGCTTTAAACGTGGCATTCTCCATTCCAAGTGATTTTAAAATTGTCTCCAATTCGTTTATCAATTTAGGTAATGCTTTCTCCCGCTTAGCATGAATTTTCTCTGCAACTTGATCTAATTGTTCTTGTATAGCTATGATCTCAGATTGTAACTTTTCAATTTCATCGTTTAACGAATCCGTTTTTACTACTTTTTCTTCCAACGCATCCCGGATTTCTAATAATTCCCGAATACTTGAAACGGCATGCTTTGTTTGTAAATCGTGGATCAGTTGAAGCCTTTGACCTACCACAGTCAAACGTTCAGGATCCGCCTCTAGTTTATCTAATTCGTTTTCGAGAGACACAAGAATATCTTCTATTTCTATTGCTACACTTTCTACACGGTCCGACAACTCTTTGTAAGTAGCTGTGTATGCTGTTATTTTGTGCAAATTTGATTTTGTTGCACGCAATTGGTCAGACACCCCAAGTTCTTCGGCTCCCACCAACTGTATTGATGCCGATATGCGTTCTTGAATGTCCTCAATATTGTTAAGCGTCTCATAGGCTGCTTCCAGCTCCACAAGTTCGTCTTCTTTTAACTTAGCCTCTTCTAATTCTTTAAAAAGAAACGTATTATATTCATAAGCTTTAGTCAATTCTTCTTGACTTGCAATAAGTGATTTAACCTCTTTTTCTTTAGCTTTCAGAAGATGTAACCCTCGTTTATAAGAATCAATTTCTCTTTCTGTTTCTGCTAACGCATCCAGTACTTCAAACTGAAAGTCATTGGATGTTACTTCCAATGTTTGATGCTGACTGTGAATATCAATCAGATGGAAGCCTACGGCATTCAAAGCGCTAAGCGTTACAGGTGTGTCATTAATAAATGCTCTGGATTTTCCTGACGGAAGAATTTCACGCCGAATAATAGTTTCATCTTCATAATCAAGTTCCTCTTGTTCAAAAATTTCTTGAAGTTTATAGTCAGCTATCGAAAAAACACCTTCTATAACACATTTTGAAGTATTATCTTTTACACTGGTTAGATCTGCTCTTTTACCCAAAAGAAGTCCAAGCGCCCCTAAAAGCAATGATTTACCAGCACCTGTTTCTCCCGTAATAATGATAAGCCCAGAGTCAAAAGATACCTGAAGCTGGTCTATAAGGGCGTAATTTTGTATTGATAAGCTTTGTAGCAAATGCTATAAATATTAAGGTTAATCCTACGGGTAAAGATACTATACTTTTAAAAGGATTTCAAAAATATACATTTCTAAAATTTAATGGCTGACCAATTTTTAGAATATGTAGGCGCAATTTGATTTAACACAGTGACGGTTTCTGCTATGTTGACTGAAGGACCTCCTGAAAGAATACTGGATATCTCGTCGGCTTTTGAATCAAAGAAAATACGCATTAAATATGAATTTGGTCTCCTGTCATGCATTTCTTTTAAAGCGGCCAGCGACTCAATAATTGTCAACTTACCGGTCTTGAGTTCTTGATGCATAACATCTAACCCCTCTCTATGATAGGTATACAGTGCTTTTCTATACCCATCAAACGTTCCTGATAGCAAGTCATCATTAAGCTTGAAACGAGTTTGTGTACCATCTTGTAAATTCCAGCCCAACGAATTACTGGTCTGTGCGTTACCAACGATATTTTTTGCTTCTTGGTAATATTTAGTCCCTCCGTTAAGTTCAAAAGTATCCGCATCAATACCTAGGATGGTGTATAGATAAAATGCGGTTACTGAAATAAGGTTTGATTGAAAACTATTTGCATCATAATTAAGTGGCTGAAACTCAACATAGCTAAAAGTAAACTGTTTATCAATGCTATTAAATGTAGTGCTATTATAATTGGAGCCGTAAACAGGTCGTGACGCCTGAACCTGTATAGTAGCCGAAAATGTATCGTTATTATAAGCGTTAATATTGATTACAAAACTACAATTGATGCGCTCCTCGTTGCGATAATCAACCGCTGTCCATTTGGTAGTATTAATAAATTCTATTAATGAACGTTCGAGCGTTTTAAATACCTGAAGATTGGGCTGTCCGGTTTGTTCTGCATTCACCACTACCCTTGCATTGAATTCTTGTGCTGTACCAAAGAACCCAACACCTACTAACAAAAATAAAATACTGTATTTATACATAGTGTTTGAATCAGTCCCGTTCTCAACTCTTAACCAAATGTAGACAATTATAAATTCAACAAAGACATAATCTTTTCAAAAATATCCTTAGCTACTTCTGTTTTACTTTTTAATTCAAACGTTTGGATATTTTGTTTATGATCGATGAGCGTAATTTTATTTGTTTCATTTTTGAAACCTGCCCCCGCATCGTTCAATGAATTGAGCACAATTAAGTCTAAATTTTTTCTTTTTAGCTTCCCCTGTGCATTAGCAAGCTCATTTTCCGTTTCTAAGGCAAACCCGACCAAATATTGCTTGTCCTTATGATCTCCTAGCCATCTGAGAATATCTGTCGTTCTTTCTAAAGCAATACTCAAATCCCCGTCTTTCTTTTTTAATTTTTGATCAGAAACCTGTTTAGGACGATAGTCTGCAACAGCTGCGGCGGAAATAACTACATCACACGATGGATAATGCGTTTTAACAGTCTCAAACATTTCTGCTGCACTGGTAACAGGAAGCACTGTAATATGTTTGTGAGTTACGGTAATGGCAGAAGGTCCTAAAACACATATCACCTGAGCACCTAAGTTAGCTGCAGTTTTTGCAAGCTCAATACCCATTTTTCCACTGGAATGATTCCCAATAAAACGAACAGGATCAATTGCTTCATATGTTGGTCCCGCAGTAATGAGTATTTTTTTATTTTTTAAAGGAAGTGTTTTAAGAATATGTTGCTCTATAAAGTCTATGATATTATCGGGTTCAGCCATTCTCCCTTCGCCTACTAATCCGCTTGCTAACTCACCGGATTCTGCAGGTATCATAATATTTCCATATCCTTGAAGCGTAGAGAATGTTTTATGAGTGGATGGATGATTGTACATATCCAAGTCCATAGCGGGAGCAAAATACACTGGGCATTTTGCAGACAAATAGGTCGCCAGCAAAAGGTTATCACTGGTTCCTGACGCCATTTTTGAAAGGGTATTGGCTGTGGCGGGTGCAATCACCATGATATCCGCCCATAACCCTAAATCTACATGATTGTTCCAAATTGCGTTATCATCCTCGTCATCATAAAATGAAGAATGTACAGGGTTCTTAGAAAGCGTAGAAAGCGTAAGCGGAGTAATAAAGTCTTTTGCCGCCGGTGTCATAACAACCTTAACCTGTGCTCCACTTTTTATAAGGCCTCTAACTAAAGAAGCCGTTTTATAAGCGGCGATACCAGCAGTGATACCTAAAAGAATTTTTTTACCGCTTATAACAGACATTTCTATACAGTTTCTGAATCAGTCTTTGTATTTCTATGATAAATTTTACCTTCCAGCCATTCCTGAGCTGCTAATGAGTGCGGTTTTGGTAAACGCTCATAAAACTTAGAAACTTCTATTTGCTCTTTATTTTCGAAAACTTCTTCTAAGCTATCGTTATAAGTTGCAAATTCATCTAATTTTTCTAAAAGCTCCTTTTTAATATCCGTATTGATTTGATTAGCTCGTTTTGAAATAATAGAAATTGCTTCATAAATATTATCAGTAGGCTTATCAATTAAATTCTTATCAATTGTAGTAGTATTAACAGGCGCGTTACTCTTTTTTAAATCCATCTTCTCCTAAATTTTCTATTTAAATTCTTCTAATCTTGATGTAATATCTTGTGCTATATCTTCTGCTTGCTGATTAAATTCACCAGCCTTATAATATTTCTTATAGGTCAAATAATATCCCTCAGCTTCTTTAAGACGCTCCTCGACCAAACTTTGATAACTTCCGACAGCCAAAAGATATTGAGATTCCAGCTTGTAGTAAAGCACACTTTCTCTAAAAGGTGATCCCGGATAGTCTACTAAGAAATTATCAAAAGAAGCTATAGCCACTTTATAATCTTCTCTATGATGATATTTCTTTGCAATCTCAAAAGCCTTCTTTTCCTTTTTGACACGAAGTTCGCTCACCATAGTATTTGCTTCTTCTAAGTAAGCACCTTCAGGAAAACCATTTATATACCCCTGAAGTTTCTCTATAGCTTTATCTGTGTCGCTTTGATCCAACGTGTAACGTGGAGATAAAAAATAATAGCTTTTTGCTGCTTTATACGCTGCTTCTTCATTTTTATCACTCTTAGGATAAGACTTTACAAAACGTTCAAACTGATATCCTGACAAATAAAAATCTTCTAATTGATAATACGTATCAGCATAATAGTACATAACGCGTTCTGCCTGTGGCTTCCCTCTGTATTGAGGAACAACTTGCTCAAACAAACGCAACGCCTTCTTATATTTCTCCTCTTTATACAGCTTTTCGGCCATGGTATACTTAACGCTTGCATCTTCACTCTTTAGCACTTTTTGATATTCGCTGCAAGAGGCTAACGTTATTATACTAATAAGTAATAGTACTACTTTCTTCATATTAAAAAATATCTGGCAAAAATAGCTATTTCTACCGTATTAAAAAATTTTAATTTCCCTTATAAATAACGTGTCGTAAACCTCAATGTTGCAATCTTTGATCAACTAAAATCTATCTACATACAATAAAGAATTATTAGTTGAATCCCCATGACTTTCGGTCTCACTATTTTAAGAGTGTAAAAACTTTTCAATTTTTTGAGACAAAGACGAAGAAGCTTTTATTAATGGCAAGCGTACATAGCTTTCACACACCGATCTTTCTTTCAGAATCTGTTTAATTCCCGCCGGGTTTCCTTCTTCAAAAGCATAATCAATTATTGGTAATAAGCGATATAAAATTTCAAAAGCCTCTTTACCTTTACCTGATAATCCTAAACGAACCATTTCTGAGAATTCCTCCGGGAGCCCCTGTCCTATAACACTTATAACACCATCTCCACCAGCCATAATTGCAGGCAGCGCAAGTGCATCATCTCCAGAAATAACCAAGAAATCTTTTGGACGATCTTTTAGAATCTTCAGCAATTGCATAACATCAGACGTTGCTTCTTTAATACCTATAACATTATTTAGCTGCGCCAGTCTCAAAGTCGTTTCTGCAGTCATATTGGATCCTGTACGCGATGGTACGTTGTACAATACTATCGATTTTGAAGTAGCTTCGCTCAACATTTTATAATGCTGATAAATACCTTCTTGCGTAGGTTTGTTATACATGGGAACTACAGAGAGAATTGCCTCAAAGGATGATAGATCACGCGATTGAATTTCCTCAATAATTGCTGCTGTGTTATTACCGCCAATCCCTAGAACCAATGGCAACCTGCTCCTATTGGATTTGATAACACAATCTATAACAGCTTGCTTTTCATCTGCAGACAGCGTTACCGATTCTCCAGTAGTACCTAACACGACTAAATAATCAATTGTACCTTCTACACAAAAATCAACAAGCCCGGAAAGTCCTGCAAAATCAATTGTTCCGTCCTGATTAAAAGGTGTTACTAACGCTACACCGGTTCCTTTAAGAACTGTACTCATATTAATTTTAAAATTTTAAGATATTTTTTTAATTCTTCTATAAACACATCTACCTCTTTCATACTAGTTGCTATACTCAAATCGTTAATCCTAGCATCAACCTCAGGAAAACCAACTTTAAACTTTGCTTTTGACAAAGATGCGATATAGTTGAGCTCTAACAGGTCTGTTTGGTAAAAGTTGATTAACAAATCATACGAATGATCAATTATTTTATTCAAATCTTGATCTACCAGCGCACCTTTATATGTAAAAGCTTTATCGGTATACCAAACTTTACTATGTAATGACCCTGATTCTTTGTTATTTTCCTGATATTCCAGAATATAGAAGTTTTCTGAATTCACCCCTATTTCTTTGCTAAAATTCTTAAAATGGGAGACTAGATCAAAAGATTCGCTTTCTATCAGGATTGCAATACTTTTAATCCGGGCTACTTGCTGAACGTTTCTATTCGCTAATTGAACTTCAATAATCCGTTTCAGCGCATTTCGCTTTAACCCCTTTAAAATCATTAACTAAAAATTAGATGACAAATGTAGCTATTTTATGATTTAAAAAAGAATACGACAACAGATAAAGCCACCTTAGAAACCCTATAACACTGTATTATATAATTTTACAGATAGATATTTTTTTCTTTAACAACTTCTCTTTCCCTAGCTTCTACCAAAAATTTAGTGTAGAAAAACAACCCTAAGGATTCAGCAATGTTAATCACTACGGTAAAGGCTACGTGATAGTAATAGAACTCGTTGATAGGTAAAAAAGCATTAACAAACAGACAGCAGCAAACCGAGATAAAAAGAAGAAAACTCCCTTTATATCTATTCACCAAGTAAATATACATACACACCCCTACAAAATTAAGCTGGGTAGTACATATAGCTATAAAAAAAGACACGGAATTTTTTAAGTTTGGCGCTATCATATCAACCACAGAAATCATCAAATAAATTACTAAAACGAAACTGGTTATAACAGGTAGCGTTAAAAGCTCTTTAATTTTAATTCTTTCAAACCGAATAAACTGTTTAAGAGCAAGAGTACAGGCTACATAAAACAAAGAGATTACCACAGAAATAACACGAAAATACATTGAGAAATCTAAATAGACCAAAGTATCATTTATAATAATTAAAAACATGCTGATATAAAACCAACGGTTACTCCATTTTTTATGAAAGTAAAACACCCATACCAATAGCAATGTTATCACAGGCTTCAGAAATATTAAATTACTTCTTTCGAAACATACGATGACTACTACCAATACTACCAGAGCAATACTAAATAAGAAAACACTTTTTTTATTCATCTTTGAGTTAAGCTGGCAGCACTGATTTTAATTTAAAAAATAAAGTCATCTGTATTTGGTTGTAACTGATCTTGAGTGATAAAAAAACGGATAAGAAAAAATTGACCTAGAAGTTGTAATAAAATGATTATTAAATAAAAAACCTCAACATATACATACAACTCATTTAAGGTGGTCAAAATGTTTACTATTAAAAAACAAGATGCTGCAACCATAATAGCATGGCTGACCACAGCTTTACTATTTAAATAGATATAATATGAAACTCCTAAAAATATAGTAAACGAAATTATCACTCCTAGAAGATGCCATTGGTAAAGAGAAATTTTAGGAAGTATCAAATTGGTTACTGCATAAAATAAATAGAGAATTAAAGACATAGTTACCACAAGCTGTAGCGATAGGACGTTCTTAAACGTAAGCTTTAATTTTCTTAAACTTTTCCAAAGCAATGCCGTTGTTACAAGGTAATAAAGAGAAATCAAATATGTGATTTCTTCAAAAAACAGTAAAAAGTTACGATGTGCATACGTTTCTGTAACTAAAATCAACAAAATACTAATTATTACAAACACATCTATTTTACCTACATGAATTGTGTAATACCCAATTAACACTAGTAATGTTATTGGTTTTATATAATTAACCAGGTCATGTGAAAATACCCCGGCCAGTATTGTGAGTAACGACAGAAAAAGGAATAATGGATAAAGAAGAGATTGTAACTTTTTTCTCATAGGCCAAATGATTTTGCCCTATAGATAAACGAACCTCTGACACCCAGAGATAGATCAGGCATTTTCTTATAAATTTGAATAAAAAATTGATTAGACATCGTTACAATACTCAGTTTTTGATTAAAATTTAAGAATTTCGCGAATTTATAACAATCTTTTTAAATATGAATGTGTTTAATCTACTAATTGTTAAGCCACTACGTAATTCATTTACTAAAAAAATCCTTTTATCCAATGTCGCACTGAAGACATAGCAGTAACCGTAGTTAGCACTGAATCCATAAAACTTTACCTTATCATGTTCAAAAAATCAACCTCTGATATTATAGAAATACCCAATTTTGTGGCTTTTTCTAATTTACTGGGCCCCATCTTATCACCTGCTACCAAAAAAGATGTTTTAGCTGAAATCGAACTTGAGACTTTACCTCCATTATCCTCAATAAGCTTTTTTAATTCATTTCTGGTTACCTGAGTAAACACTCCGGATACTACAAATGTCTTATCTGCCAAAGTCGTTGTTTGACTAGCCAACTTCTCTGCCGAAAGTTCAAGTTGCAACCCGCTTGCTCTCAACCTGTTTATGAGAGAAACAGAATATGGCTGCTTGAAAAATTCAACAACACTTTCAGCAATTTTAATCCCTATTTCGTCAACCATAACAAGCTGCTCTTCTGTTGCAGACATAATAGCATCAATAGATTTGTAATGTTTAGCCAGTTTTTTAGCCACAGTCTCACCAACATAACGTATTCCTAAAGCAAACAACACCCGTTCAAACGGGATCTCGATAGATTTTTGCACTCCTTGAATTAAATTGTCGGCACTTTTTTCTGCCATACGCTCTAAGGGCAATACATCTTCTTTTTTCAATGTATATAAGTCAGCATAATCTTTTATCAAACCAGCTTTAACCAAAAGCGCTACAGTTTCACCGCCCAAACCTTCTATATCCATAGCTTTACGCGAAATAAAATGCTGTATTCTACCCACAATTTGTGGAAAGCACCCAAAGGTGTTCGGACAATAATGTTGTGCTTCCCCTTCAGCTCTTAGCAGTGGCGTCCCACATTCGGAACAATTTTGTATATAAGTTGTGGGAATAGATTTCGAATCTCTTTTTGTAAAGTCAACTCCCACAATTTTAGGAATGATTTCACCTCCTTTTTCTACGAAAACAGTGTCATTCACCCGCACATCTAGCTTTGCTATCTGATCCGCATTGTGCAAAGAAGCACGCTTAACAACGGTCCCCGCCAAAGCTATCGGTTCAAGATTAGCAACAGGTGTAATAGCACCGGTACGCCCTACCTGATAGGTAATCTCCTTTAACCGCGTACTTACTTGGTCAGCTTTAAACTTATAAGCCATAGCCCATCGCGGAGCTTTGGCTGTAAACCCAAGCTCTTCTTGTTGATACAGGTTGTTTACTTTGATCACTACCCCATCAGTTTCGTATGGCAATTCACTACGATGTTTATCCCAATAGGCTATATACTCTAACACTTCTTCAATAGAATCTACCAATTTTGATTCATTAGGAACTTTAAACCCCCATGATCTGGCCTTTTCTAAGCTTTCATGATGAGAAGCAAAACCTAAGTGATCACCAACAATTGTATATAGCAAACATTCCAAAGGACGCTTTGCAACCTCACTACTATCCTGAAGCTTTAAGCTACCTGACGCAGTGTTACGAGGATTAGCATATGGCTCCTCACCGGCAGCAATACGCTCTTCATTCATCTTGGCAAATCCAGCGTATGGCAAAACTATCTCTCCTCTAATGTCAAATGTATCGGGATACTCTCCATTTAGTTTTAGTGGTACAGATTTGATAGTTTTGATATTATTGGTAACCTCATCTCCTTGAAAACCGTCTCCCCGGGTTACCGCTTGCACTAACAATCCATGCTCATATGTCAGGCTTATAGAGGCTCCATCATATTTTAACTCGCAAGTATATTGTATTTGACCATCCACTAATTTTTTCATTCTGTTTTCCCAATCCAAAAGATCTTCTCTGGAATATGAATTATCCAGCGAGTACATACGATGCGTATGTTTTATAGTAGGAAAATTTTTTGTGACCTGCCCTCCTACTCTTAAGGTAGGAGAATTAGCATCATAAAACTCCGGATACTCTGCCTCGAGCTTTTGTAATGTTTTTAATTTGGTATCAAACTCAAAATCCGAAATCTCTCGTTTGTCCAATACATAATAATTGTAATTATGCTGTCTCAACTCCTCACGCAATGCGTTGATTTGTTCTTCTTTATTCATTTTGTCCAAAAACTACTTTATTAAATTATGTTCGGTCAGACTTCAACCATTTTGGCACTTGTTTTGGCATATAATCTTTCATTTTTTGTAAAAGACCGGCTATAGATGCGTCAACAACAAGTAACTCATAATTTTCCATTTTAAGAAATCCTTTGCGTACCATGTGCTCCATAAATTGCAAAAGCTCATTATAAAAACCATTTGTATTGAGAATACCAATCGGCTTTTGATGCAACCCTAATTGACCCCAGGTGATAATTTCAAACAATTCTTCCAACGTACCGAACCCTCCTGGCAACGCAATAAAACCTTCACTTAAATCTTGGATTTTTAGTTTGCGCTGATGCATAGTCTCAACCGTTATCAACTCACTTAATCCATGATGAACCACTTCTTTTTGCTTCAAAAATTCCGGAATTACTCCGATGACAGTTCCCTTAGCTTCAAGGACACCACTAGCTACTTCACCCATAATCCCTATTTTGGCACCACCATATACTAACGTGATGCTATCTTGAGCAAATTGTTTTCCCAATGCTCTTGCATCATCAATTATCTTAAGATCATTACCTTCACTACTTCCACAAAATACTGCTATTGATTTTAGACTCCTCATAATTATTTATCTTTTTGCACGAATCATTCGATCGTTTGTAAACACATCTTTGCGCAGCTCTACATCTTCAAAACCAAACTTTTGCACTAAAGCTACCGTTTCCCTGCCTAAATATTGATTAATTTCGAAATATAACACCCCATCTTCAGTAAGATTTCTGCTTGCTAACTTAGTAATTTTTCTATAAAAAATAAGCGGGTCTTCGTCCTCTACAAAAAGTGCTAAATGCGGCTCATTATCTAATACATTCGATTGAATCTCATGTTTTTCTAACATGCGTACATAGGGAGGATTGGACACGATACAATCGAATTGATAGGATAACGATATAGTATCATCCGTTATATCAGCCTGAATAAATGTTATCGAAACGTTATTTCGCTTAGCGTTTTCGGTCGCCACTTGGATAGCTTGCTCTGAAAGATCCATTGCATACACTTTGGCCTGGGGAAACTTTTTTGCCAACGAAATAGCAATACATCCACTACCGGTTCCAATATCTAAAATCCTTATCGGCTGATCGACTTGTTCTCCATTTTGTAAATCATTATAGATCCAGTCAACGAGTTCTTCTGTTTCAGGACGCGGAATTAAAACATGGGGATTGACCTTAAACACCGATCCATAAAACTCTGTTTCTCCAAGAATGTATTGAATAGGCTGGTGCTGCATCAATTGTTCTTTTGCTGTATTCATTAATTGCATTTCATCTGCAGTTAATAAACGATCTAGTGCCAGCGCTATTTGGGCACGACTTAATCCTAAATAAGTTGCTGAAAGCATATTGAAAAAGGATTTTATCTCCTCAACTTCATACAATCCCTTTAATGAATGTAAAAAATCAGCTCTATAGGTTCGAATATCAAACATTTCATTCATTGTATCCAACAGCAATCCAATTTATAGTGTTTTGAGCATCCATTCTTTACAGCTATAATGACCTGTGTCCCCCATCGGAGCAGCTAAAGGTTCAAATTTTACTTTTCGATATAGCTTACGCGCCGACTCCATATAGGGCATGGTTTCTAAATAGCAGTGCGTATATTCATTATTTTTTGCAAACTCCAAGCATTTTTGCATCATCTGATAACCAATACCACGTCCCCGTACTTCTGATAGAAAATACATTTTTTGTAGTTCGCAAATCGTAGGTTTTTCACCTGTCAAAGGCGCTATACCGGCACCTCCTAAAAGTCTCCCGTCTTCTTCAACTACAAAATACGCACAGCGCTCTTTATCATAGGTCTCATACATCCTATCCAAAGATTCATCCTCATACGCTGTCCCTACTTTTGGAACCCCCATTTCAATTAAAACATCCCGTAAAACTTTGGCTAATAATTTATTGTCTTCCGGTTTAACCGGGCGTAAAATCAATGTACTCATTTGTATTATTAATAGTATTTTTGTTTCAATATTCTTACTCTAAGTAAGCGTTAATAACAGAATAAAATTTTAGTCACTAGTTTTAAAGTAATACAAATTTACAGACCCTAGATTGTATAAAGCTAGTATTTTTACTCCTTATGATGCTTACCAAACAAAGATAAGGCTATATCTGGAAGTAAAAGAACGTATCGAATGAATAGTACCTGGAGTTTCTTTTATAAACTAAAAAAAGTAAACAATTGAGTGTACATAAAAAATATATGCAACGATGTATACAGCTTGCTAAAAACGGTTTAGGTACAACCTACCCAAACCCTTTAGTCGGCAGTGTCATTGTTTATCAAGATCGAATTATCGGTGAAGGCTGGCATTATCAGGCAGGAACAGCGCATGCCGAAGTAAATGCTATTAATGCTGTCGAAGACAAAGCATTATTATCAAAATCAACCATTTACGTTAGCCTCGAACCCTGCAGTCATTATGGTAAAACTCCGCCGTGTAGTGATCTAATTATCGCAAAAGGAATAAAAAGAGTAGTTATCGGCACCATTGATTCCTTTGCAGAAGTAAGCGGTCGCGGAATTCAAAAATTAATACAAGCCGGATGTGATGTCATAGTGGGTGTGCTTGAAGAAGAGTGTAAGCAACTTAATAAGCGATTCTTTACATTTCACAACAAAGAGAGACCTTATATTATTTTGAAATGGGCAAAAACGCGAGATAATTTTATTGCTCCTGCAAATAATCGTGGCGAGAGAGCACCGGTATGGATTACCGAGGCACCCGCAAAACAATTAGTTCATCAATGGAGAGCAGAAGAGCAAGCGATTTTGATCGGTACGCAAACAGCAATTAAAGACAATCCTAAACTTACTTTAAGAAATTGGCAAGGGCAGCAACCGACACGAATTATACTCGATAGAAGCAATAAAGTTCCCGAGAACTCTCATATATTCGACACAAACGCCGCTACAATCTGTTTTACTGAAAAATCAATCAAAAACAATAAACCCACTAATACTGAATATATCATTGTACCTTTTACTCAGGATCTGATCCCTACTATTTGCAAAGCATTGTACGAGCGGGGAATTCAATCATTAATTGTAGAAGGAGGAACAAAAACGCTACAGAGCTTTATCGACCTCAATATGTGGGATGAAGCAAGAGTATTCACAGGAGATAAATACTTTAAAAATGGTAATCCTGAACCAAAATTTAAAGCAACGAAACATTCGCAAGTTCAAATTGGGAACGATTTATTAACAACCTACCAAAATGATTAGAACTATACTATTTGATTTTGGTGACGTATTCATCAACTTGAATAAAGAAGCCACCCAGAATGAATTTATAAAATTAGATGTCTCACATCTAACAGATCACTTAGACGAAGTGAACACCCTTTTTGAAACTGGAAAAATTAATTCCAAGGTCTTTCTAAATGAGTATCAAAATATTTTAAAGCAAGAAACTACCGATTCGATAGTTCATGCGTGGAATGCAATTCTCTTAGATTTCCCCCAACATCGATTTAATTTCATCTTAGAGTTACATAAAAGTCAAAACTACCAGCTAATTTTACTAAGTAATACAAATGCACTTCATATTGAGTGGATTCAAAAAAATGTGCATTTTTATGAGGCTTTTAAAAACTGCTTTGATCATTTCTATTTATCTCACGAAATACAATTACGTAAACCTAATCCTGAAATATATGAATTTGTGTTAACTACTCATAACCTTAAAGCCGATGAAGTACTTTTTATAGACGACACTAAAGATAATACGGATGCAGCCAAAGCTTTGGGCATACACGTCTGGAACATTGCTCCAAAAACTGAAGATATCGTTGATTTGTTTACAATTAAAGCTGAATTATTTTGATCTATCTACTCCTAAGCATAATTGCCTCTACCCTTATTTTTATTGTCTTTAAATTATTCTCAAAATACAATATCAATACAATGCAGGCAATTGTATTTAATTATATTTTCGCTTGCACATCCGGCCTTTTAGCATATGGTGAGCCAATTAGTTTATCAGGCCTCCCACAACAGGAGTGGTTTATAGGGGCTGTTGTATTAGGGTTGATTTTTATACTTGTTTTTAATTGCATGGCCATAACCACACAAAAAAACGGCTTATCTGTGGCTGCAGTAGCTAGCAAAATGAGCGTAGCCATCCCTATTATCTTTGGAATTATTGTATATCATGAAAGTACCGGGCTTTTAAAAATATCAGGAATTATTATTGCGCTATTTGCTGTGTATTTTACGTCAATAAAAAAATCTTCGGGCATTCACATTCAAAAAGAAAACATAATTTTTCCTGTTCTGGTTTTTATAGGGAGTGGTTTTATAGATACTAGCCTGAAGTATATAGAACTTAACTATGTCTCAAAAAACGATATTCCAATTTTCTCGGCAACCATCTTTGGATGTGCTGCACTGTTGGGTCTCCTTGCATTGACGTATCAGAGAATAAGAGGGACACTAAATATTCAATTCAAAAATATATTAGGAGGTATTGCTTTGGGTATTCCAAATTATGGCTCTATATATTTTTTAATACAAGCACTACGTGCTGAAAATCTAGATAGCTCGACAGTATTTACCATAAATAATGTAGCTATCTTATTAGTTTCTACGCTAACCGGAATTTTACTATTTAAGGAAGAATTGATTCTGAAAAACTGGATCGGAATTGCACTATCTATTTTCAGTATCCTTCTGGTTGCACTTTCAATTTAGTACACATTATGATTGATGACACATATAAAACGATAGAAAAACCAGGTAATGAGGTTTTGTATAAAGATAAGAACAGTAAGTTTTTCGGGTACACCTTCCCGGTGAGTTCTGAAGAACAGGTAAAAGACATTCTTGAGCAACTTAAAAAAGAACATCATGCCGCCAGACATTGGTGTTATGCATGGCAGCTAGGTATTGAAGAAACATCATATCGTGCTAATGATGATGGAGAACCCTCTAATTCTGCAGGCCAACCAATTTATGGTCAAATTCAATCTTTTGAAGTTACTAATATTTTGATTGTGGTAGTTCGTTATTTTGGAGGCGTCAAATTAGGTGTAGGAGGTCTTATATCAGCGTATAAGACAGCTGCTCAAATGGCTCTTGAAAATTCTGATATTAAAACTAAAACCATTCGACATCATTTTGAACTTATTTTTGACTATAAAAACATGAATAAGGTAATGCGCATTATCAAATCAAAGCAGATAGCAATCATTAAACAGGATCTAGAACTGGATTGCAGAATTACAATAAGTGTTCGAAAGAAAAAATCAAAAGAAATTTTTGAAACTTTTGACACACTCTATGAAGTCGACATTAAAAAATAATGATCAAAACAGTTCGCTGATTTTATCCAATATTGGTTGCGGACACAGCATAGGTTTCCTAGTTTTTGCATCTACAAAAACTAAATCTGTAGACGCAGTTGTTAATAATTCTTCCTTTTGATTGTATATTTGATATTCGAACTGAATACGAAATGTAGGAATTTTCTTAAGGATAGTTTTAACAGTCAAAACATCGTCAAAGAAGGCAGATTTCTTAAATTTAAAAGCTAAAGTAAATACCGGAAGCATCACGCCATCATCTTCCATTGATTTATAAGAGAATCCTAATTGGGATATCCAGTCAATTCTGGCGATTTCAAGGTATTTAGCATAATTGGAGTGGTGCACAACACCCATTTGATCAGTCTCTGAATAACGAACTTTTAGGGTAGATTTTGAGCTAATTGACATAAATATTAGTTAATTTTTTTAATTGGTTAGAACATAAGAATTTTATAAGTATGCGAAAAAAATAATTAAAATTCAACACCCATTAGATTTTTTTATTACAATATTTGTTCACATATTTGTCATGCAAAAAAGTAAGGAAGATTACATAGATTTCCAGATAACAACCAATAAAGACAGAAACCTGAATACTATAATGAATATAACTGCGCAATCGGTTTGGGAGAATTGTTTGTCTTTTATAGAAGACAATATTACTCCACAAGCTTATAAAACTTGGTTTGAACCCATCAAAGCTGTAAAGCTTACGGATAGCGCTCTAAGTATTCAAGTTCCTAGTAAATTCTTTTACGAATGGCTAGAAGAACACTATGTGAATCTACTCAAGGTTTCACTAACACGTGAATTAGGAGAACATGCAAAATTGGTGTATGTTATCAAAATGGAAAATACATATGGGAATAAAAAACCTTTTACAGAAAAAATTCCTAGTGCCAACAGAATGGCCGTTCGTTCTCAAGAAGTAGATGTTCCTGTTAAAAGTAGAAATCCAGAATTAAAGAATCCTTTTATCATACCGGGGATTCGTAATGTAAAGATAGAATCACAACTCAACCCTAGTTATAATTTCGAAAATTTCTTAGAAGGAGATTCCAACCGATTAGCACGTTCAGCAGGAATGGCTGTGGCTAATAAACCTGGAGGAACATCATTCAACCCTTTACTTATTTTTGGAGGTGTTGGTCTTGGAAAAACCCATTTAGCACATGCTATTGGTGTTAATATCAAAGATAACTATCCTGAGAAAACTGTGCTTTATATTTCTGCTGAGAAGTTTACTCAGCAATATATCGAGTCGGTAAAAAAGAATAATCGAAACGATTTTATTCATTTTTATCAAATAATCGACGTGCTCATTGTTGATGATATTCAATTATTATCTGGAAAAGCAGGTACACAAGATGTCTTCTTTCACATCTTTAACCACTTACATCAAAATGGAAAACAGGTAATTTTGACCAGTGATAAGGCTCCTGTTGATATGCAAGATATCGAACAGCGTCTACTATCTCGTTTTAAATGGGGGTTATCTGCAGAGTTGCATCAACCTGATTTTGAAACCAGAGTATCTATAATTAAAAATAAACTATATCGTGATGGTGTAGAAATGCCAGAAGATATTGTTGAATTTTTAGCCAATAATATCAAAACAAATATTCGAGAGCTTGAAGGGGCGATCATTTCCTTAATCGCACATTCTTCATTCAACAAAAAAGACATAACTATAGATTTAGCCAAGGCTATTGTGGATAATTATGTAAAGAACACTAAGCGAGAAGTATCTATAGACTATATTCAAAAGGTAGTTAGCGATTATTTTCAAATGGATGTTGAGACATTACAGTCCAAAACAAGAAAGCGTCATATTGTACAAGCTCGCCAATTAGCTATGTTCTTTGCTAAAAAATTAACCAAAGCATCCCTAGCTAGTATCGGCACTCAAATCGGCAAGAGAGATCATGCTACAGTGTTACATGCCTGTAAAACCGTAGATAACCTTTCATCAACTGATAAGCAATTTAGAAAATATGTCGAAGATTTAGGAAAAAAACTAACTCTATAATCTCAGTATCTCTTTCAGATTGGTTTTATTCAAAAGCTGTTTCTTTTAAATATTCTACCTTATGAAGACTAAAATCCTTATGGTTTGTTTAGGTAATATTTGCCGATCACCATTAGCCGAAGGTATACTTACCTCAAAATTAGATCCTACACGTTATGAAATACAATCTAGCGGAACTAGCAATTATCATATCGGAGGTCTCCCTGACCGAAGATCAATAGACATTGCTAAAAAATATGGAATAGATTTGACAAATCAACGTGCTGCACAATTTACTGTTGAAGATTTTGATAAATTCACCTACATATTTGCGATGGATCAAGCCAATAAAGATAATTTACAAAAACTCGCAAGAAACGATGAGGATAAACTAAAGATTCGCTTAATTATGGATCTGGTTTATCCTGATGAAAATGTAGAGGTTCCCGACCCCTACTATGGTGGAGAGCAAGGATTTGAAGATGTCTTTAAAATGCTTGACAAAGCTTCAGATATATTAGTAACACAACTGGAGCGTGGCACTCTTTAGATTTTGCCAAGTAAATTTTAAAAATTCCCAAGCACTTTTTTAAGACTGCAAAAGGTAGTTCTATCTGATTTACAAAAAAATTAGTACTATTGTAACCTATCAGAGTATAACATACATTGTTAATCATGTAATATAACCCAACTCTGTTACGTGATCGTTTTACAGACTAAATGTAATTGAATTTAACCGAAGAATGCCAAATAATAATCTATGGAATCAAAACCATTAAATCCAAAAGGTCGCTTATACTTAATTCCAACTCGTCTAGGAGATGATGTTCCCTTAGAAGTTCTCCCTATATCTATAAAAAAGGTTTTAGAACAGGTAAATCATTATATCGTTGAAAACGAAAAGCCAGCAAGACGTTTTATAAAAAAAATCAGTCCCAGCAAAGCGCAACGCTCCTTAATTATCAATACAGTGAATAAATACACCAGTGCTGAAGAGATGCCCGGGTTTCTGGCTCCCTGCTTTAACGGTGAATCGGTAGGATTGTTATCTGATGCAGGTTGTCCAGGAATTGCTGATCCAGGAGCAGAAATAATTAGAATGGCCCACGAAAAAGATATTCAGGTGACTCCTTTGGTTGGCCCATCTTCTATCTTACTAGCTATGATGAGTAGCGGTATGAATGGACAGAACTTCGCTTTTAACGGATACCTGCCCATAGATAAACAAGAACGCAAATCCACGATTAAATCCTTGGAGAGAATCTCATTAGAAAAAAATCAAGCGCAATTGTTTATTGAAACGCCTTACCGTAATGATAAGATGTTTGAGGATTTGAAAACTATCTTACATGCAAGCACACGGTTATGTATCGCTTGCGATATTACCCTGACTACAGAATATATTGTGACAAAAACTATCGAAGATTGGAAAAAAACACCAGTGGATCTACACAAACGCCCTGCAATGTTTATCATCCAAAGAGACTAATAGTAACAAACATACTCTACTGCGTATTCAACGGCATAAATTTGAACCCACACTTATTACCGAATTTAATCAGCAGATAGATACATTTTGAAAAGTAAAAAAGTTACAAACAAAACTAAAGTGTAGCTTTAGCTTTACGATTTGCAATAACATACGAAGTGTCATACCCGGCAAATCGCTTCATGTAGTAGCGTATAGTGGTTCCAAAAGCATCTTCAAAGCCAGACACTCCTCCACTACGCAAATACTCTTTAACAGCCCCAGGACCTGCCAAGTGAGCTGCCGCCAGGATACCGGACTCTGTTACCTCAACGCCATTCATTCTGCGTCCAACAAACCATTTGATATCACGACGTAAGACCCATTTATTTCTTGCTGAATTAGCGTAGAAAGCCTTTTCCTGAAGTTCTGGTGAATTTAGAAATTTCTTGGTATCTCTAATACCAATTAAGGCTAGTGTACCTTTTCCAAATTGATATTTACCCAGGTATCCAAATTGATTGATAACCCCGTAATCCCCTCTTGACTCTTTAAAAGCAACCGCTTCTTTAAAGCCTATGTAGGATTTTCCGAGATTTGGCGAAATAAAAGAATCTGATGTTGTTTCTTCAATTTCATTAAAATTAGGTGCTATGTATAACAGATCTAATCCTGAAGTACTGTATGCACTAAAATCGGTTGATTTTTTGGTTGTGAAACTAGGCAATAAACCTCCACCTACAAGTAACACTATCGATAATCCTAATACCTTTTTTATCATATAAAAAATTTCTAAGTAGCCATCAAAAGATGTCCCCATCTACTTAAATTTTTGCCGTGCAAATATACAATCTTTTTTTTGATAGGTCTTTATACTGTGTTAAAGTATTTATAATATTGATAAACAATGATTTACATCATAACCAACATGTGGTAAAATCAATGAGAGTGTCAAGGAAAACAGGGATTAACAGAAGCATGTATCTCTAAAAATAGACTTAGAAAGAAGGTATCACCAGCTATAACTTTGTTAAAACAATAGATAAAATTTATGATTCTCTTACAAAAGCTTTAAGAAAATTCCTACCTGTTGATTTTCTGCTTATTGATCCATTTTACGTACTGTGCTTTATTGCGATTATGTTGTGCCATATTTTTTGCAAACATATGATATCCGGGTTTTTCTACATTTGCTACAAAAAAGAAAAAATCATGCGATTCATGGTTCAAAACAGCGTCAATTGAAGATATATCCGGCATTGTAATAGGGCCCGGTGGTAGCGCTACATTTCTATAGGTGTTATACGGACTTTCTATTTCTAAATCTTTATACAACACTCTTTTAATTACCATGTCCCAGTCGTCATTCTTTTTTTTAATCGCATAAATGACCGTAGGATCTGCATCTAATTTCCAACCTTTTTTATAACGGTTCATATACACACCGGCTACACGAGGACGTTCATCCACACGCGCTGTTTCTTTTTGTACAATAGAAGCTATGGTAATAACCTCCTGTTTTGATAATCCAATAGCATTCGCTTTCGATTCGCGAGCGTCATTCCAAAAAGCGGTATATTCTTTATACATACGATCTCTAAAGCCTTCTGCCGAGGTATTCCAGAAAAACTCATACTTATTAGGAATATACATTGCCAAAGCATTCTCCAATGAAAAATTATGCGCCTTTAAGTAAGAAGTATTTTTAAAAGCTTTCAGTAGAGACAAACTATCCGCTTCTATTTGCTCTGATATACGTCCCGCCAGATTTTCTAATCGTTCTTGATTATTAAAGGTGACCTTAACAGGAACATTTTTACTCCTCAAAGTATTAACAATTTCATTATTATTCTGATGTTTATAGAGAATAAAATGACCAGCTTTGATGTTTTGGATATATCCTTTTCTTCTGGCTATTCTGTCAAAACTATATATATCTTTAATATACGGACTTATTAACTCAATAAACTCCGTATATGTAGCATCTGTAGGGATATATACTTCTGCTGTTTTACTTTCAAATTTGGTATTTGGAGAAAAAACAGCATCATACACATAATATGCAAAAACACTTCCGGCAATGATACCCATCAACCCAATAACTAATAAAATTTTCTTTATGTACATACTTTAATTAATTGATACAATATTTCGTCTTGAAACCCATCTTTATATCGATTCCAATCCTTTTTCACTCCAACTTTTAAAAAATCATTTGCCTCAAATAGCGTTCTGCTTCTAGTATTATTTCCAGACACATTGGCGTACAACTGATGCACATGTAAATATGCAAAACTATACTTTATTACTAACTGTAAGGCTTCAGATCCATAACCTTTACCTCTATTATTTGCATTGGCTACAACTATTCCCACTCCCACTCGACCATGTTTAGGGTTAAAATCATACAGGTCAATTAGCCCTAAAACTTCAGCATCATTTTTACAAATTACCAAACGTAGTTGTTTTGCTTCATAGATATCCTGATGTGAATTTTCCAGATATTGCTTTATTAAGAATTTTGAATACGGAGTCTGTGTTGAGCTTAGTTCCCAAATCTCTTCATCATTTTCTATTGTATATAAAAAATCAAGATCTGTTGGTTCCAAGGCCCGTAAATAAACTGACTCTCCTTTTAAGGTTACCATACAATTTCTCCTTTAAAAACAAACGTAGCTGGTCCGCTCAAAATAACATCCTTATAAGTGCCATCAGTATCCTTAGCAAATGAAACACTAAGATCCCCTCCCGGAGTATTTACATTGATAGTATTCAAAGCTGTTTTTTTAATTGCATGCATCGCCAGAGCTACAGCGGTTACACCCGTACCACAAGATAAAGTCTCATCCTCCACCCCGCGTTCATAAGTTCTCACCTTAAAAAAGTCTGGGGCCAGTTGTTGAACAAAGTTTACATTTGTTCCTTCTTCAAAATAGGGAGCTCCTCGTCTAATGGCTCTCCCTTCTTTAAAAACATCCACGCTAGCAACATCCGAAACCATACTTATATGATGGGGTGACCCCGTATTCAAAAAAAGATGAGACGCATAGACTTCTATATTGTTGACATCCTGCATTTGTAGGGTTACGATTTCATTTTTTACCGTAGCATAATGCTTCCCATCAATAGCAGTAAAAGTTGCTTTATCATCGATTAACCCTAATTTTTGAGCAAAAGCAACTAAGCATCGCCCTCCGTTGCCACACATTGAACTTTTATTTCCATCTGCATTATAGTAAACCATCTTAAAATCATCTTCGACATCTTCCGGATTCTCCAAAAGCATGAGACCGTCTGCACCAATACCAAACTTCCTGTCACAAAGTCTTGCAACATTTTTGGTATCATTTTTGGAGATTAATTGTTGTCGATTATCAATGATTATAAAGTCATTACCAGTTCCCTGATATTTATAAAATGTACACTTCATGGAATATGCTTAAACCGCAAAGGTACAAAGATTGTTGACATATTTTCATTGTTAAGATCGCGTTAAAATGTAATTAAATAATGTTTTAGTTGTAATTTTAAAAGTTAATCGTAGTCAATAACAATACAAGTTGAATCAAAAAAGAGAAAGAAGATGAAAAAATTTTTGAGCTTACTAATTGTGGCTGTACTCGCAGGAACCATTACGCTGGGTGCATATAAAATGTTTCTTGAAGAAGAAACTACTACAGTAGCAACAACATCTGCAGCACGTCCATCGTTTATACCCGCTTCATATACATCAACAGCTGGTTATACGCCGGCCAATATTGATTTTACCGTTGCTGCTCAAAAAACTGTAAATGCTGTGGTACACGTAAAGCAATATGGAACGACCCGCACACCGCGTAATTTAATGGAGTTCTTACGTAACGGTGGTGGTTCATCACAAGAACGTCGTATCCAAGGAGCAGGATCTGGTGTTATTATTACCGAGGACGGCTACATTGTAACCAATAATCATGTGATTGCTGGAGCATCAGAACTGGAAGTAACTCTCAATAATAATAAATCATACAAAGCAGAGGTTATCGGTACTTCTCCCCAATCAGATATTGCCTTGTTAAAGATTGAATCTAACGAAAAATTGACTTACATACCTTTTGGTGACAGCAACGCTGCAAAAATTGGGGAATGGGTTCTCGCCGTTGGTAACCCTTTTAACCTGACCTCCACCGTGACCGCCGGTATTATAAGTGCAAAATCGAGAGACTTAAATGAATATGATGATAACATTCAATCTTTTATACAAACAGATGCAGCTATAAATCCGGGAAATAGCGGAGGTGCTTTGGTAAATGGGAAGGGAGAACTCATTGGAATCAACACTGCTATCACTTCTCAAACAGGAAGTTATGTTGGTTATGCTTTTGCAGTACCTTCAAATAATGCCAAAAAAATCATAGATGATATCATCGAATTTGGCGAAGTACAACGTGGTATCCTAGGTATCCGTGGAGGTAATATAACTCCAAAGACTATGGAAGAATATGATCTGACTGAGTCACAAGGTGTATTTGTCGCATATGTCGATGAAGATAGTGGAGCTAAAAAGGCTGGATTAAAAGAAGGCGATTTGATAAAAGAAATTGACGGTTTACCTATTCGTAAATTTGCAGATTTGACAGGCTACGTAAATAGCAAACGTCCGGATGATATCATACAGGTGAAAGTTTTGAGGAAACGAAGAGAATTGACACTTCCGGTTACATTAACTAAATATGAAATTCAGGCGTATCATATCAAAGATGTAGGCGTAGAGGTTATTAATCCACCTAAAGGATATTTAGAAAAATTTAATCTTGATCATGGAGTAGTTATTAATAAGGCGCTAAGTCCTAGAATGCAACGTTATGATCTTAAAGGCATTGTGATTACAGAGGTTGACAATAAAAAAGTGAATTCTGTTTTGGAAGTAAAGAATATTATTGACAGTAAATCAGAAAATGAAGATATCATTATAAGCTTGGTGGATCGTAATGGAACTAAACGAGAGTTTATTTTTAATTAAACTTAAACGTTTTAAAACTAATCCCAATATATTATTTGTATTGGGATTTTTTTATACAAAAAACTTTCACGAAAACGTTTGAAATATATACTTTTGCACGAAATTTCATCATTGTAAAAACACAACACAGTATGAGCTCTAACGAAGTTTATGAAAAAGAATTAGCTTTCCAGGCAGACAGACGTCGTGCTACGGTAGCATTTATCAAAACAGTAAGTGACCTATGGTATGACAACTCTATCGAGTTGGTCTTATTCCGTAATCAGTTAATTGATAAAAATGTAAGCGAAATTCTCAATCTTCACGAATATGCGGGTGCATTTGTTCAAAAACCAATATCAATTTTTGATTCTGTAGAGATTGCACAAGCAATCAAATTAATGGATTTACCCCCGGCAAAATTAGATATAGGTAAACTTACCTATGAATATCATCTGGCCGAAAATCAATTTGAGTCGGCAGCTGCTTTTGTAATGGATAAACTGAAAGACGCTAAAGAATTTAAAACAATATCTCCCAAAGACGTAGTACTCTATGGTTTTGGTCGTATTGGTCGTTTGGTTGCTCGAGAACTAATGACCATCACGGGACGAGGTAGTCAGCTTAGGCTACGAGCCATCGTAACACGTGGGGCTATCACTCAAGATGTTTTAGAAAAACGCGCCTCTTTATTACGAAGCGATTCTGTACATGGAGATTTTGCAGGAACAGTAGAAACTGATTTAAAAAACGAAGCTCTATTAATTAATGGAACCACTGTACGTATCATAAGTGCAAACGCGCCAGAAGATATTGACTATACTGAGTACGGTATTGATAATGCTTTGGTAATTGATAACACAGGTGCATTTAGAGATAAAGAAGAATTAAGCAGACATTTAAATTCTAAAGGAGTTGACAAAGTTTTATTGACTGCTCCAGGAAAAGGAATTCCGAACATCGTTCACGGAGTGAATCATAAAGAACATAATCCTGATACTGTTGACATTTTCTCTGCAGCATCCTGTACCACCAATGCCATAACACCTATTTTACAGGTTGTTGAGGAGACATTTGGTGTGGTTAATGGTCATCTTGAAACGATCCATGCCTACACCAATGATCAAAACTTGGTGGATAATATGCATAAAAAATATAGAAGAGGTCGTGCCGCAGCCCTCAATATGGTAATCACAGAGACCGGAGCAGGAAAAGCAGTGTCAAAAGCCCTACCTAGTTTTGAAGGTAAACTTACATCTAATGCAATTCGGGTACCGGTTCCTAATGGTTCCTTAGCTATCCTAAATCTACGGTTAGGTAAAAATGCCTCTATCGATAGTATGAATGCTGCGATAAAAAAGTACGCTTTAGAAGGAAATTTGGTTGAACAAATCAAATACTCTTTAGATAACGAACTCGTTTCTAGTGATATTATAGGCTCTTCGGCACCATCGATATACGACAGCAACGCTACCATCGTAGATGCTTCCGGAGAAAATGCAGTGTTGTATGTTTGGTATGATAATGAATATGGCTACAGTCATCAGGTTATTCGCTTATCAAAATATATAGCAAAGGTGAGACGTTTTACATATTATTAAACTGAACTTAACGCAAATAAAACGGGGTGCTACAAAATTGTAGCACCCCGTTTCGTTTTATGAGTTTGTTAACTGGTTCCAACTTAAGGTTGTAGTATTTTGCACGCATAAAACCCTAACAATGTCCACAGAAGAGAAAAAAAAACGGAGTCAATTTAAAAAGAAACGCAATTACATTCCTTTTGTTATCATTGGTATTCTCGTTGCCATACGGGCATTCTTACCCTATTACATTGAACAACGTATTAATAATACCCTGGCAGCTATTCCCGGGTATTATGGCCAAGTTGAGGATGTTGATCTTGCGCTTTGGAGAGGCGGGTATATCATTGAGAATCTTTATTTAAATAAAGTTGATGCAGAAACACAAGTTCCGTTTTTGAATTTTCCAAAGACTGACATTTCTATCGAATGGAGATCGCTGTTTAAAGGGAAAATTGTCAGTGAGATAAGCATGTCAAATCCAGAGGTGATTTATGTTTTTGAAGACCAGCAGAAAACTACTGCTGATGATGCCAATGTTGACGATTGGACCAAAGCATTAACCGACCTTGTACCAATTGACATAAACCGGTTTGAAGTTAGTAAAGGAAAAGTAGCTTTTGTCCAAGTTACTTCAGAACCAACAATCGATTTACATATTAATAATCTAAATGTGCTTGCCGAAAATTTAAAGAATGTACTGAGAACAGATAAAAAACTTCCTTCTACAATAAAGGCTACCGGTGTATCTATCGGACAGGGAGATTTTTCGCTGGACGGTCAAATGGACATTTTTAAAGAAATTCCCGATGTAGATATCAATATGAGTTTAAAAAATGCCAATGCTACAGCATTAAATGACCTTACTAAACACTACGCTGGTATAGACTTTAATAAAGGTCAATTTGAGCTATATAGCGAAGTTGCTATTGCAGATGGATATCTAAAGGGATACCTCAAACCTATCCTCAAGAATAGTAAATTAGTAGGTAAAGAAGATAGTTTTTTGGGTACCCTATGGGAAGGATTTGTTGGATTCTTTAAGTTCATTTTAAAAAATCAAAAACAAAATACAATAGCTACTCGAGTTCCGATAGAAGGAGACTTGACCAAAGTTAAAGCAAGTGCTTGGTCTACCTTTTTTAATATTATTAAAAATGGATGGATAAAAGCTTACCAAGGTGATGTGGATAAAAATATAAACTATGAAGATGCTGAACGACCGAAGGATAAAAAATAGCAACAACCTGTGGTAACGAGTTAGTTAGAATAAATTTTAATATACTAAAACCAAATGGGCAGGAAACATCAGCATAGAACGTTAGTTTTTCTTGAAAAATGTTTCTAGTTCCTTACAATATTGTATATTTATTATCGTTAGTGAACGTAATTAATAATTCAACTAAATAACAACAATGACTTTACGCAAATATTTACTAGTTTTAGTTACAGCCCTATTCTTTTTTCAAGGTAGTTTTGCACAAGAAGAACAGGAGAATATGTCTGCCGAGGAAGCATTAAAACAAGCAAATATTGAAAATCAATTCAGTACCGTAATCAAAAAATCCGGTAGATATCAAGAATACAAAGTTGTGAAACGTGTTTGGATGGATCAACTTAAGGTAAACACACTTGATACGCTGAAGAGTCTAGAGAACAGTCTTGCCACTTCAAATCAACGGATTATGGATCAAGAGGCTAAGATTAATGAGTTGCAACAAACCTTAAGTACTACTAATCAAAACTTAGCTTCAATTACAGAGGAGAAGGATAATATGAGCTTTTTAGGAATCGCTATGACCAAGGCTAGTTACAAAACGATGATGTGGGCATTTGTAGCGATCATATTAGTACTGCTGGGATTCTTTATTTTTAAATATAAAAACAGTAACGCTGTTACTTTAGAAGCCAAGAAAAATCTGGCAGAAACAGAAACAGAATTTGAAGATCACCGTAGAAGAGCTTTGGAGCGTGAGCAAAAAGTGATGCGTAAATTACAGGACGAAATCAATAAGCAACGCAAAACAGGCGCTAAATAGTTTCTTTTCATAAGATTCTTTGCATCTTTGCAACCCTTTTGAAAAATATAAAAGATGCGCATTGATATCATAACCGTTGTACCTGATCTATTAAAAAGTCCTTTTGAAGCTTCAATTATGAAGCGATCCATAGATAAAGGCTTGGTTAGTGTACACTTCCATAATCTTAGAGATTATGTCACCGATAACTACAGACAAGTTGACGACTATCAATTTGGAGGAGGCGCCGGCATGGTAATGATGATTGAGCCTATTGATAAATGTATTTCGGCTTTGAAATCTCAACGCGATTATGATGAAGTCATATACATGACACCAGATGGAGAAACTTTAAACCAAGGCGGTGCCAATCAATTATCCTTACTAAAAAATATTATCATTCTTTGCGGACATTACAAAGGTGTAGACCAACGCGTAAGAGATCATTTTATTACAAAAGAAATATCAATCGGAGACTATGTCCTCTCAGGCGGTGAATTAGGTGCCCTCATATTGTGCGATGCTGTGATTCGTTTAATCCCGGGAGTATTAGGTAATGAAACCTCTGCCTTGACTGACTCGTTTCAAGATAACTTATTAGCTCCCCCAATATACACACGTCCTGCAGAATATAAAGGCTGGAAAGTTCCTGATATATTAACCTCAGGAAATTTCCCAAAGATTGAAAGCTGGAGAGAAGAGCAAGCATATCAAAGAACTAAAGAAAGAAGACCAGATCTACTTGACGATTAGATAATTATCTATAAAAAGTAATTTCACCAATCACTTGCATATTATCAAATATTATTTATTTTTGCACCCTGTTTGAAATAACCTCTGGCGAAAATCGCGAATGTTGTTTTGACATTAATAAAAAAACTACATCAAAATGGAAGATTTAGTAAAATTCGTACAAGACGAATTTGTAACGAAAAAGGAAATGCCAGAATTTGCTGCTGGTGACACGATTACTGTGTATTACGAAATTAAAGAAGGTGAAAAATCACGTACTCAGTTTTTTAGAGGAGTGGTAATTCAACGTAGAGGTTCTGGCGCTACTGAAACATTTACTATCCGTAAAATGTCTGGTACTGTTGGAGTAGAACGTATATTCCCATTAAACTTACCTGCACTTCAAAAAATTGAAGTTAATAAACGAGGTAAAGTTCGTAGAGCTCGTATTTTCTATTTTAGAGAACTTACAGGTAAAAAAGCTCGTATTACAGAGAGAAGAAGATAATAGCTTCCCTCTTAACATAAAAAGGCTACCCATGGGTAGCCTTTTTTTTTATGAACAATTGTTAATACCGTTCGTTCATAACATGTTGAAAATTAATCAAGTACAACCCCTTATTTTTTAAGTTTTTTTAGTATATTTATTATAATAAAAGATCACCGAATGACACTAGGATTTCGAGTCTTTTGTGACAATGTTCTTCGAACATTTTGGGTAACTTTACTATTGAGATTATATTATAAAAGCTAAAGTTATTTTTTTGCGTACATCCTTGAAATAATTTTAGGGCCATAGCTTGAAATCATTTCAAAATGAAACTCAAAGGAAAAAATAAAGCTTTGTCATCAATCCTAATAGTAAGATACATTTGACTGTCAAAGTCACTTTGATCATAATCATTAAAATGAATTATGGTAAAAACTTTTGATAGTTATTTTTGAATAGTTTTTCAATTGATTTAGAGTTAGTTGTTAAACGTTCAAAACTGTAAATTTTGTTGGTATAAGCAACATGAGTTCTTATTTAATAGTTTGTAAAAAAGCTAACAATATAAATTTGCAGAGGAAAGCCATGTCAAAATTCAATATTTTGGTATGGCTTTTTAATTTTACCAGACTGTTTGTCAACTTCTCATTCCTTTTAAAGAGACTACAAATCAAACCTTGAGGTTGCATTTACCTACTTAGATTTGTATATTCGCGCTCGGAAAATCATTTCATATTTGTATTTATTTTGATTATTTATATTTTCAAAACCATGTGTTTACCATATGTATGAAACTGATCTCTCAAAAGATTGCTACTTAAATGTACAATCAAAACCTTAGAAATGAATTCGTTTCTATTACGTATAAACACTAAAAACTCGTTCAAAACATGGCAATTGAAAATTCCAAAATTGTATATACTCAAACTGACGAAGCTCCGGCATTAGCTACGTATTCTTTTTTACCCTTCGTACAGAAATTTACTGAACCCGCAGGTATTAATGTGGAAACCAAAGATATCTCACTGGCAGCCCGAATTTTGGCTAATTTCCCTGAATTTCTAAAAGAAAACCAAAGACAACCGGACGCCTTGGCAGAACTGGGAGAACTTGCCAAAAAACCTGAAGCTAATATTATTAAGCTGCCCAATATCAGTGCTTCCATTCCACAACTCAAAGCAGCAATTTTAGAATTGCAATTACAAGGATACGCACTTCCTGACTATCCTGAGGAGCCAAAAAATGATGCTGAAAAAGAAAGTAAGCAAAGATATGATAAAATTAAGGGTAGCGCTGTTAATCCTGTATTACGAGAAGGGAACTCAGATCGACGCGCACCTAAGCCGGTAAAACAATATGCTCGTAAAAATCCTCACAGTATGGGGGCTTGGAGCAGTGATTCAAAGACTCATGTAGCCACGATGGAGAGCGGTGATTTTTGTCATAACGAAAAATCTGTGGTACTCAACCAATCAGATGATGTTAAGATTGAGTTTATTGATGATAACGGCAATGCAACCGTGCTTAAGAAAAGCACTCCCCTATTAGAAGGCGAAGTAATCGATGCTACCGTACTTAATAAAGTAGCTTTACTCAAATTTTTGGAACGCGAGATTAAAGATGCCAAAGATAAAAACGTACTTTTTTCTTTACATATGAAAGCGACCATGATGAAGGTTTCTGACCCTATCATTTTTGGGCATGCTGTAACTGTATTCTTTAAAGATGTTTTTGAAAAACATGCTGGGATACTTGAAGAGTTAAATGTAGAAGTCAATAATGGTTTTGGAGATCTTCTCAACAAAATTAAAAAGTTACCGGAAGCAAAAAGAAAAGAAATTGAAGCAGATATTGATGCTGCTTTCAAAAGTCGTCCGGGATTGGCAATGGTAGACTCTGATAAAGGTATTACCAATTTACACGTACCAAGTGATGTGATTATTGATGCTTCTATGCCAGCCATGATACGTACTTCAGGGCAAATGTGGAATGCAGAAGGAAAAACTCAAGATACTAAAGCAGTAATTCCGGATAGTAGTTATGCCGGTATTTACCAGGAAACAATTGATTTTTGTAAGGAGCATGGTGCATTTGACCCTACGACGATGGGTACTGTTCCTAATGTTGGACTTATGGCTCAAAAAGCTGAAGAGTATGGTTCACATGACAAAACTTTTGAAATTAAGGGAGATGGAATTGTACGAGTGGTAAACGCTGCAGGTGACATCCTTATCGAACATGAAGTTGAAGAAGGTGATATCTGGAGAATGTGTCAAACTAAAGATGCACCTATTCGTGATTGGGTAAAGCTTGCTGTTAATAGAGCAAAAGCTTCTAATACTCCTGCGATTTTTTGGCTAGATGAAAACAGAGCACACGATGCACAACTGATCAAAAAAGTAAACACTTATCTTAAAGAGTACGACACAACTGGTTTAGATATTCAAATAATGTCTCCGGTTAAAGCGACGCGTTACACCTTAGCACGTATGAAGGATGGCAAAGACACTATCTCAGTAACCGGGAATGTTCTAAGAGACTATAACACTGATTTGTTTCCGATTCTCGAACTTGGTACAAGTGCAAAAATGCTGTCTATTGTTCCACTAATGAATGGAGGTGGCTTATTTGAAACAGGAGCAGGTGGATCTGCCCCAAAACACGTGCAACAATTTAACAAAGAAGGACATTTACGTTGGGATTCTTTAGGAGAATTCTTAGCCTTGGCGGTTTCACTAGAACATCTGGGTGAGAAAAACAATAATGCGAAGGCTCTTATCCTAGCAGATGCTTTGGATCAGGCAACCATCAAATTTTTAGATAATAAAAAGTCTCCTTCCAGAAAAGTGAACGAACTTGATAATCGAGGGAGTCATTTTTACTTAGCGCTTTACTGGGCACAAGCCTTGGCGGAGCAATCTAAAGATAAGAAACTTCAATCCGAATTTAGCGTGCTAGCGGAAAAACTGGAGGATAATGAAAAAACAATCATTGATGAGCTAAACAATGCGCAAGGAAGCGCTGTAGATATGGGAGGTTATTATTGGCCAAATCCAGAAAAGGTTGCTAACGCCATGCGTCCTAGTAAAACACTGAATACGATTATAAAATAAGTAGTACTAATTTAATAAATTAAAGAGGCTGTTATGGAACGATTAGCCTCTTTTTTTTGTCTAATTTGAAAACCTCAACTAAATGAAAGAAAAATTATTTTGCATCATTATCACAATTCTACTAACCGGATGTGCCACTGGATATAAAAATATCAAACCTAGCAAATTATCTTATGTAGCGGAAGAATCACATGAGACAGGTATTAAGATATTTTACAAACCTGATGTCCTCATAAAAAAATATGCTAAAAAGGAAAGAAAAAAAGATGTAAATGTTCTTGCAGTGAAAATGATCAACTCTTCTGAAGAGGTTTTAGTTTTAAACGATAATTTAAAAATAACTGATATCACAGGTAATAACCTTCAGCTTTTAGATAATAATGAAATATATAAGCCCTTAAAACAAAATGTGGCCACCTACCTACTATACCTGTTGCTCACTCCTTTAAAATTTTATACTTCCTCTACAAATCAATATGGCCAAACTCAGCAAGACTCTTCTTTTCCATTAGGACTCATTCTAGGTCCAGGTATAACCGCTACCAACATGATAATAGCGAGTTCTGCTAATAAGCAATTCAAAAATGATATCAACACTCTTAATCTAAAGAACAAAACTATTAAACCTGGAGATACATTACACGGAATTATCGGTATCAAAAAATATCAATACGGTAGTTTGAAATTGAAAATAAACTAATACATCCATCTTGGTAAAAAACCAACAAAGCCTGCAATATCATGCGGGCTTTGCTGTTTTGTTAAATAATTAAATCGTTATCCTTTCCTTATGCTTAAACAAAAATGGTTGTAATCTTACGTGTGAAGTTTGTAACAATACTATGCATTTCACGTCTATCAAGTATATAAATCCTTCTAACCTATCTTCTTTTGAATAAACTTATTACCACCAGTATATTTTTAATACTTTTTAATAACCTACTACATAGTCAAGAGAAATATACGCTTAGCGGAACGATCTCTGAGCAGTCTAGTAACGAGACCCTTATAGGTGTTAACGTTCTTTTTCCAGAAGTTTCAAAAGGCGTTGTAACAAATGAATATGGTTTCTACTCTATAACGTTACCAGAGGGTATCTATCAATTGCAGATAAGTTATTTAGGGTTCCAGGATATTATTCAGACCCTGAACCTCTCCAAAGATCAGAAAATTGACTTTCAATTAGAAGAGACTTCCGAGATGCTCGACGAAGTTGTTATAACTGAAGATGTAGAACGCATCAATATCAAGAATCCGCAAATGAGCCTTAACAAACTGTCTGCGGGAACTATTAAACAGATACCTGTAGTGTTGGGTGAAGCCGATGTAATAAAATCCATCTTACTTCTTCCAGGAGTAACCAGCGGTGGTGAAGGAGCCTCCGGATTTAATGTACGTGGAGGCGCTGCTGATCAAAATTTAATACTGTTAGATGAAGCTACTATTTTTAATTCATCGCATCTTTTTGGCTTCTTTTCAGTGTTCAATCCGGACGCTATCAAGGATTTAAAGTTATATAAGGGCGGAATTCCGGCAAAATATGGAGGACGCGTATCCTCTGTTTTAGACATCTATCAGAAAGAAGGAAATAGCAAAAAATTTCATATTAATGGAGGCGTGGGGCTGGTAGCAAGTAGAATACTTGCCGAAGGTCCTATTGTTAAAGATAAAGGCGCATTTCTGGTCGGCGGAAGGTCCTCCTACGCACATTTATTTCTACCGCTATTTGACATAGACAATTCGGCTTATTTTTATGATTTGAATACTAAACTGAACTACAAAATTAATGAGAACAACAATATCTATCTCTCTGGATATTTTGGACGGGATGTTTTTAATCTAAATGATAGTTTCAAAAACGTATATGGTAATTCTGTGCTCAATTTACGATGGAATCATCTTTTTTCTGACAAGCTATTTTCCAACTTATCTTTAATCTACTCTGATTACTTTTATGGCCTGGAATTAGATTTCGTTGGTTTTGAATGGAATTCCGGAATTCGTAATTTCAACCTCAAATATGATTTCAAACATTATATCAGCGATGGTTTTCAGCTAACCTATGGGATCAACGATATCTATTATCACTTTAATCCTGGTGAAATAAAACCCAACAGAGACGACTCCGGTATTACTGAAGAAAAACTTATCGATAAGTATGCTAACGAATTAGGCATTTATTTTGATGCTGAACACAAAATTTCTAATCAACTTACGCTTCAATATGGTGTAAGGCTAAGTAATTTTATTAGATTAGGTCAGGATGAATTAAACAGCTATGAAAATGACAATCCTGTTATTTTTGATGCCCAAACTCATAATTATAGTGGTGCCGAACCTATCGGGATAACAACGTATAAACGCAGTGACCAAATAAAGACATTTACAAACCTAGAACCAAGAGTAGCGCTATCCCTGGCTTTTAACGATGAAACATCCATTAAAGCAAGTTATAACCGGATGACGCAATATTTACACTTACTCTCTAATACAAATGCCCCTACACCATTAGATGTATGGACACCCAGTGGAAAATATGTAAAACCACAAAAACTAAATCAATACGCAGTAGGATTCTTTAAAAGTCTTCAAAATGACTCGTATTCTCTGGAAACAGAGGTTTTTTACAAAGACATCAAAAATCGAATTGATTATATTGATGGTGCCGATTTGATTGCTAATGATGCCATTGAACAAGAAATTTTAAACGGTGAAGCAAGAGCTTATGGACTCGAATTACTTTTGCGTAAAAACACGGGAAAGTTCAAAGGTTGGTTCGCTTACACCCTATCCAAATCTGAACAACGAACACCGGGAAGAACTCCTGTCGAAACTGGTATTAATAACGGAGCTTGGTACAATACTCCATATGATAAAACGCATGATATCTCTATAAATAGTAGTTATGAATACAACGATAAATGGAAGTTTGCTGCTAACTTTTTATTTCAAACAGGACAACCTACGAATTATCCCAGCGGACAATTTGTGTATCAAGATCTTATAGTTCCTATTTATGATGGACAACGTAACAGTGAGCGATTGCCGTCCTACAACCGGCTTGACATATCAGCTACCTTAACGCCGAGAAAAAATAAAAACCGAAGATGGCAGGGAGAATGGGTATTTAGTGTCTATAACGTTTATAATAGAAGAAATGCTGCATCTATAAATTTTAGTCAGAATGAAGACACCAGAAGAAATGAAGCAGTACAGACATCTATTTTTGGCATAGTACCGGCAGTTACTTATAATTTCAAATTCTAATCCTATGACTATCATTAAAAATACTATCATAATACATATGACAAAAGTTTTTTTACTCGTGCTATCAATGCTATGCTTACTAAGTTGCGAAGATGTCGTGGATATTGACACCCCGGAGGGCACACCGCAGCTTGTAATCGATGCTTCCTTCAGAATATATTCAGACGAGCAACCCATTCAAGTAGACAACGCCATCAAATTATCGTTGTCGGCACCTTTTTTTGGTAACAATATTCTTGCGGTGAGCAATGCTACTGTATATATTACCGATGTGACCAATCAATCGCGTATCACCTATGTGGAATCCGATATTGCTGGAACCTTCATTCCTGATCAGGCGGATGCATTTATCCCTCAGTTTAATCGTACTTATGAGCTAACGGTTAGTTATGACGATGAAACCTATATTGCTACAGCTAATTTAATTCCGACAGTTCCTCTGGATGAAATCAAACAAGGTGATGGTAGTTTTTTTGATGAAGAAACCGAAATTTTTGCAGTCTATACAGATGTTAAAGAGCGAGAAGATTATTATTTTCTGGATTTTGGGTTTAATGAATATGCTGTGAGCGAAGATCGATTTTATAACGGGCAAACTTTTGATTTTCCATTTTATTATGAAGATTTAGAGCCTAATGATCAAATCACTATTTCGATTCTGGGGATAGATAAGCAATACCTGCAGTATGCAGAAATTCTTATTGAACAAAGTGATCCAGATGGAGGGCCTTTTCAAACACCACCTGTGAATTTACGTGGTAACATCGAGAATACAACCAATTCAGAACAGAGAGCTTTAGGGTATTTTCATATCGCTCAAGCATATAAATTATCATATACCGTTATCACGCCCTAGCAGATTAATCCGTATTTTTGAAGCATGACTTTTATAAAAACCACAGAACAAGATTCAAAATATAATGCGCTTGAAAAAATGAGCGTACATGAGTTATTAACTTCGATTAATAAGGAAGATAGAACTGTACCTCTTGCTGTCGAAAAAGCCATTCCGCAAATCGAACAAGTAGTCACACAAGTAGTAGATAAGCTCAAAAACGGCGGTCGCCTATTTTACATGGGTGCAGGTACCAGTGGTAGACTTGGTGTGGTAGATGCCAGTGAATGTCCTCCGACTTTTGGAGTAGCGCACGATTTGGTGATTGGACTTATTGCAGGCGGAGACCCGGCAATTAGAAATGCAGTCGAATTTGCCGAGGATGATACAACGCAAGGTTGGAAAGATCTTCAGGAGTATGAAATTTCATCAAAGGATGTAGTTATCGGTATTGCTGCATCAGGGACGACGCCCTATGTGATTGGAGCTTTACAAAAATGTAACCAAAATAATATTATTACTGGCTGTATAACGTGTAATGAAGCTAGTCCGTTAGCGACTACCGCACAATTTCCTATCGTTGTAACTGTAGGACCGGAATTTGTAACCGGAAGTTCCCGTATGAAAGCAGGAACTGCACAAAAATTAGTTCTCAACATGATCTCTACAGCCGTCATGATTCAATTAGGGCGTGTTAAGGGTAATAAAATGGTGGATATGCAATTAAGTAACGACAAACTTGTAGACCGTGGTATCCGAATGTTAATGACAGAACTAAACATAGCAAGAGAAGAAGCCACTAACCTACTCAATAAATACGGGAACGTTCGTAATGCCATAACATCTTATGAAACCACAAAAAACTAATAAGGATCTTTTAGCTAAAGGAGTACAACGCATGGCCATTGCTCTTATTTTCATGTTTATTGGCCCGGTCATTATTCATTCAGCTTTTAAAAATCAGGATCATACGATGTATATTCCTATACTCTGTCTAGGCATCGCAGGAGCAATTTTTGCAATCACCATGGGGTTTATAGGAATTAAAATAATGATGGACGCCTTCTTTGGCAAAAGAAAATAAATTTAGATTCCTGTCCGCTTTGTAACAGGCGTTGTTGGATTATATCCAAATCCAGAAATCTCGTAAGAAATTCCTAAACTGTGCATAATATATCCAATAATAGCATAATGATGTAAGGCATGACTGTTTGCATGTGCTAAAATGCTTTCGAGCGTATAATTCACTGTAATTTTACCACACCCCATATCATCGGTAACATGTAGTAAATAATCTGTATTCGTATCAATATAAGATTTTAAGGTATGCTGCACAGATCGTATGCATTGCAGCGCAGCGATCGGATCTACAGCCAATACTTCATCCCGTTGCCTCGAAGTTAAGTCTATCTCATTACTATCCAATCCTCGAATTATACAATCAAAAAAATCCAGCGTATGGCGTATATGACTTCCTATACTTGAATGATAAGGTCCGACACAAGTCTCATTGTAGTTATGTATATCAATAGTTTTTAACAAGCAAATTGCTTGATCCAAAGTGGTATTAATAGAAGATATAACCGTTTTTTTCATATAAAAATATGTCCTAAGATACAGTTTTAACTTACAAATACAACAAGGCCAACTATATTTTAAAAGCAGAAGTTTCTCTAAATCAACTAACTATTTATCAATTTACACCTTTATAATGTAAGTAGGACATAGATCACCACATTATATGGTTAAACCATAAAAATTAAGATAAAGTGCGTTTTTTATCGATAAAAGGTTAATATTTTTGGTGCGTGACTTAAAAATATTGTATACTTGTGGTTCATAAAAGCCCTATTACAAATGAAAGAAATCGTTTCGATCTTATTTTTATCTTGTTTTATCTTACAAGCAACTGCACAAGATTTACATGAAGACGCATTAACTGCAGCCAGTTATGCTTATGCACACGCAAAGAAAGCTCATGGTGCTAATAATGTTTTTCATACACAGGAATATGCTGATAAAGCTATAGAGTCTTTTAGAAAAGCAGAAGATTTAGCCGCACAATGTGAATGTATGGAAGCTAATGAGACTGCTTATCAAGCTACGACTGACTTAGAAAGCGCTCTGGAGCAAGACACGTATGAACGTAGTCGCTTTTATGTAAAACGTGCTAAAGAACTTGGGTCTACTTTATTAGAACAGTTAACAAAATGTCGTGTTGATAGCCAAAATGCTGTTGCACAAAATCCGGTAGAAGCTAAAGAAGCGGCTATTGCAGAGGCTAGTGAAGAGGTTGAACAAAAACAACAGGAGTTAGAAGAAAAAAGACGTCAACTTAACCTGGAACAACAAAGATTAGAACAGCAAATTGCTGAACAAAATAAATTAAAAGCAGAATTCGAAGCAAAACGCGCTGCAGAGTTAAAGCAACAAACTGCAATAAAAGCTAAAGCTGAATTAGCCTTAAAAAAATTAGAGACTGCACTTCAAGAATTAAGTATTGTACTTAATGAAGATGCAACTTTTCAAGCACAGAAGGATTACCTACGTAGTCAAAGTGATCTTGAAAATGAAACACTGGACGATACTAAAAATTTCTATGTAGATCGTGCTAAAGAACTTACGCGTACCGCAATGAAGCAATTTGCCGGGAATGCCGAAAATTAATATCGCTTAATTTTATTTTGTAGCCCCAAAATAAAATTTTTTCCAAACGGTATCTTTTACGAGATACCGTTTTTTTTGTGCATAACTTTTTGCATGAAAACTCTTCTTTATTGGAATTATTCCATAATTTTGGAATAACTCCAATAATATAGATTTTGAGAACAATCCTACATCTTGATTTAGATACATTTTATGTATCTGTTGAACGACTTATGAACAGCTCCTTACAGCATAAACCCCTATTAGTAGGCGGTGTAAGTGACCGAGGAGTTGTAGCTGCATGCAGTTACGAGACCCGAACTTTTGGTGTTCATTCTGGTATGCCAATGAAAATTGCAAAAGAATTATGTCCCGAAGCCGTAATTATCAAAGGAAATGCCGGAACCTATAGCAAGTACTCTGACCTCGTTACCGAGATTATCAAAGAACAAGTTCCTGTCTTAGAAAAATCAAGTATTGACGAGTTCTACGCCGATCTATCCGGTATGGATAAGTTTTTTGGTTGCTTTGACTACTCCAAAGAGCTTCGGCACAAAGTAATAAAGGAAACAGGTCTCCCCATATCATTTGGTCTCTCTACTAATAAAGTAGTTTCAAAAGTAGCAACCAATGAAGCAAAACCCAACAACCAGTTAATGATAGATTTTGGTACAGAAAAACCTTTTCTAGCCCCATTATCCATAAAAAAAATACCTATGGTTGGTGATAAAACATATCAAACACTTCGTGGTTTGGGAGTAAAATACGTAAGAACCATTCAAGAGATGCCCGTCGATGTTATGAAACGTGTTTTGGGAGCTAATGGTTACACCATTTGGAAACGGGCCAATGGTATAGATGACACTCCGGTCATAGCGTTTTCTGAGCGTAAATCCATCTCAACAGAACGTACTTTTGATAAAGACACTATTGATGTATACAAGTTGAGAACGCTGTTGATAGCCATGACTGAAAATTTAGCATATCAATTACGCCGTGGTAATAAACTTACTGCTTCTATAACCGTCAAAGTTCGCTATTCTGACTTTAACACTTATTCAAAACAACTTAAAATTCCCTATACCAGCGCAGATCATCTACTAATCCCCAAAATTCTGGAACTGTTTGAAAAGCTATATCAAAAAAGAATGTTGGTTCGTCTGATTGGTATCCGGTTTAGCCATCTGGTCAACGGTAATTATCAAATCAATTTGTTTGAGGATAATGAAAAACAACTCAATCTCTATAAAGCCCTGGATCACATTCGAGGGCAATACGGGGATCGTAGTGTGATACGTGCGGTGGCCATGGGATCAAAAACTATTGGTCGTATGCAAAACCCCTTTAACGGACAACCTCCTGTTGTGCTGGCTCATAGAAAACATTAATTATTTGGGCGTGACCCTAATGGGTCGGGCTATACGCGCTACACGATAGCTCGCTTCTATCCCTCACGCACCGCCAACAAATCACTAATACATGTATCTCAATTGTCACTCCTACTTCAGTTTGCGATTCGGAACTTTTTCAGAAATCGCTTTATTAGAATTAGCCATAGAAAATAAAGTAGATCGCTTAGCATTAACTGACATCAATAATACTTCTGGCTGTCTCAATTTTGTACGCAAAGCCAAAGAAAAAGGAATTCAACCTGTAGTAGGAGTTGATTTTAGAAATAACCACCAACCTCTCTATGTAGGTATTGCTAAAAACAATGAAGGCTTTAAAGAACTCAATGATTTTTTATCCCATCATCTTCATCATAAACTTGATTTTCCACAACAGGCACCAATATTCAAAAATGCATATATTATATACCCTTTTGAGCAAGTTCGAAAACTTGACAAGCAAGATTTTGAGACTCAAGAGTACATAGGCATCGCTATCAAAGATCTGAATAAGCTTAAATTTTCAAGTATAAAAGCATATACTGATAAACTTGTGGTGCTTCAACCGGTAACCTTCAGGTCCAAAAAAGATTTTAATGCGCATCGCCTGTTGCGGGCTATTGACAACAACATCTTACTCAGCAGACTTCCGGTAACACAACAAGCTTGCTTTTCAGAAAAAATGTTTCGAATCGACGTATTAAAAGAACACTATGATGAATTTAAACATATCCTCAAAAACACGCAAACCCTCCTTGCCTCCTGCAGTATCGATTTTGATTTCTCAAAAAACAAACCCTCTCTTAATCAAGTAAGCTATACCGGTGATCTACAAAAGGACCAATTATTACTAAAAGAACTTTGTCAAAAAGGTCTCTCCTACCGCTATCCCGATCCAGATCAACAAGTACTTGACAGAATAGAGAAAGAACTGACTATGATCATTCAGATGAAATTTGTCTCGTATTTTCTGATCAATTGGAGAATTATCACATATGCAAGACAAAAAGGATATTACTATGTAGGTCGCGGTAGTGGTGCTAACAGCATTGTAGCCTATATTTTACGTATCACCGATGTAGATCCCATAGAACTGGATTTATATTTTGAACGTTTTATAAATACGCATCGTACGAGTCCGCCGGATTTTGATATTGATTTTTCCTGGAAAGATCGAGAGGATATTACTCAATTCATTTTTGACACCTTCGATAATGTAGCACTCATGGGAACGTATATCACCTTTCAATACAAAGGAGTTGTAAGAGAATTAGGAAAAGTATTTGGTTTACCAAAATTTGAAATCGACAAACTAAGTAGCGGAGCATATCATGCAAGCTCATTAGATTCTATGAGCAAATTGGTATTGTTGTACGGCAAACTAATAGAAGGAATGCCTAATTATATAAGTATTCATTCCAGCGGAATTTTAATTAGTGAAGCGCCACTACATTATTATTCTGCAACCAATTTACCTCCCAAAGGTTTTCCTACTGTACAATACGATATGCTGATCGCAGAAGATCTGGGACTGTACAAATTTGATATTCTGGGACAACGAGGTTTGGCAAAAATAAAAGATGCCATTGAAATTATAAAATATAACCGGCCTGACCATCCTCCCATTGACATACATAAAATTGACGGTTTTAAAAAAGATCCTAATGTCAACGCATTGATTCGTGAAGCAAGGTGCATGGGATGTTTTTATGTAGAATCACCTGCAATGCGAATGCTCTTAAGTAAATTAAAAACTGACAATTATATAGGTCTGGTTGCAGCAAGTTCAATTATACGGCCGGGCGTTGCCAAAAGTGGTATGATGCGAGAATATATCTTGCGTGAACACGATCCGTCACGTAAAAATCAATCCCATCCTATTATGCTTGATTTGATGAAGAGTACGCATGGTATTATGGTGTATCAAGAAGATGTCATAAAAGTAGCCCATGTTTTTGCCAAATTGACCTTGGATGAGGCTGATATTCTACGACGCGGAATGAGTGGAAAATTTAGATCCCGTAAGGAATTTAAAGAGGTCCGGGAAAAATTCTTTGCAAACTGTGTCGCCGAAGGGTATGAATCCTCTTTAATTACTGAAATTTGGGAGCAAGTGGCCAGTTTTGCAGGCTATGCGTTTCCAAAAGGACACTCTGCCTCTTATGCAGTAGAAAGTTATCAAAGCCTGTTTTTAAAAGCATATTTTCCACTGGAGTATTTGGTTGCCACACTAAATAATGGTGGAGGCTTTTATCGTCCCGAAATATATCTGCATGAAGCAAAAATGTCAGGAGCCATAATACTCCCTCCCTGTATTAACAACAGCTCTTACGATCATATACTACATGATAAAACAATATTTTTAGGATTTATGCTCCTCAGGGATTTAGATACCAAAACAACTACTTATATTCTTGAAGATCGTATACAAAATGGTGCCTTCAAATCATTGGAAAACTTTATAGATCGGATTCCTATTGGATTAGAGCAACTTTCAATTTTGATAAAGATAGATGCCTTCCGTTTTACAAATAAAAACGTTCACGAGTTATTATGGGAAGCTCATTTTAAATTAAATGGTACTCCGCCTAAACAATCATTACCACCGGTACTTTTTGAAGAAGAAAGAGCTAATTATACCCTTCCAAAATTCAGTAGATCTCACTTGGAGGTAGCATTTCAACAAATTGAATCTTTTGGCTTTCCACTTTGTGGGTACTATCCCTTACTTCGTAATGCACCAAAAAATAAGAACGGAGCAAAGCACCTACCTCACTACCTAAATAAGACCATAGATATCTATGGCTATCTTATTACTGTAAAAAACACAAAGACACATACCGGAAAACATATGCTGTTTGGTACTTTTTTAGATCAACACGGAGTGGTGTTTGATACCGTAGTTTTTCCTCCTGTGGCGGCAAAGTATTCTATCAAATATAAAGGTGTATACCGGATGTTGGGAAAAGTAGTTAGTGAATTTGATTTTTTAAGTATTGAAATACATAAAATAAGTAAACAAGATTACATTCAAGATCCACGCTATGTCTAATCTTACTTTTTATCCTTGCCGGATATAGAATGAATATCACTGTGCTAAATTTCGGGTAGAAAAAAATCCTTCATCGGTATGGTGAAGTATTTCAAGAAAAGCGGTGCCCCACTCTTTCACAATAGTAGTAATTATAAAAACCAGCGCTTCTCGCTTTCCCGACTAAATTGATTAACCAATTTGCTACTGTCAAATTCCTTTAAAATCTTTATAATTCGTTGTATTGAAGATTTGCTATTTCTCATCTGTTTAAATTTGAGATTTTTATTCTACTACTAAAGAGTTTAATTCTAAAGAAAGATTTCATAGTTTAGAGCATTGAAACTATTTTTTTTAAGCTAAAAAAATAAACTAATACATTTCAATTTCGAAAAGCTGTATAAATATCTAATATTCAAAATCACAATTTGAACAAATGAGACTAAGTATACTTATTCCAATGTACAATGCTGAAAAATTTATCATTAGGTGCTTAGAAAGTTTAGTTACCCAAAATATTCCAAAGAGAGATTATGAAATATTAGTAATGGACGATGGTTCTACTGACAATAGCAACAAAATTGTAGCTGATTACATTAAAGAACATTCTAATATATTTTTATATTCTCATGACAATGTAGGTGCATACTCTACTAGAAATAAACTTTTAAAATTAGCTAAAGGAACGTATATATATAATGTTGATGCAGATGATTATATCGCTCACAATACTCTTAACCATTTAGTGAAGTTTGCTATAAGCAATAAACTTGATTTATTGGGGTTTGGCGCTACAGTAACCAATGTTCATGATCAATACGAAACAGAAGCTTTTGCGACTACCCCAAAACCTTTAATTATAACTGGACCAACATACCTTGAACAAAATAAACATCTTAGAATTGAAATATGGTGGTATTTGGTAAGGAAAGAATTTCTGGACACTAATGAAATTACGTTTAATAATAATGAATACAATGCGGATGTTATTTTTACAATTCAATCATTTTTGAAGGCTGAAAGAGTAACATATTTTCCAATCTCCATATACAGGTATTATCAATCTCAAAATTCCATTATGCGCAGCACAGATATTGATCATCATAGAAAACGAATAGAATACTCGTTTTCTATGATACTCGATTTCAGTAATTTAATAAATTATATAAAGAAAAGCTCAATAAATAATAAAGACATAATAGTTGATAATCTTTGTTTTAGAAGAGACGTTTTCCTCTTCTTTTTAATTATAAGAATGATTAGAAACAGTTTTCCTTCAGGAATAATTCAAAAAAAAATAAATGCTTTAAAAAAGATAGCGATCTACCCGATACGAACGGATATCGGAAAAGAAAATAATTCACTAAAATACCGATTACTAAATTTCATCATTAATACACCTGTTCTACTCCTTTCAGTAAATTGTATTAATAGTTATTTAAAGAAGTTGAAACTATTTTTCATGAAAAGTAACACCACGTAAATGAAGCTAAGTATTATAATACCCATGTATAATGTTGACGCGTATATCGAGAGATGTATTATTAGTATTTTAAAACAAAATTTAGATCCTAATATGTTTGAGCTAATTATCATTGACGATGGATCGTCAGATAAAAGTCCCCAAGTAGTCCAAAAATATATTGAAACCTACTCGAATATTACATTATACAGTCAAAAAAATAAAGGCGTTGGCGCAGCTCGAAATCAAGGTATAAAATTGTCAAAAGGAGAATATATCTATTTTATTGATGGAGATGATTATCTTGTAAATAGCGTGTTTGATTTATTATTAAAAAGCATTGAAGAATTTAATCTTGATATCTTAGGGTTTAATTCTTCTAAAACCGCTAAGAGTGAGTTTTTTTTTACCAGTACAAAACCCATTTCAATTGCTCCAGACGAGATTATGGATGGCACTACTTTTATTGCCCAAAACAATTATAGAAATGAAGTATGGTGGTACATTATAAAAAAAGATTTTTTAACAAATTCACAGATCACTTTTGAAGAAGGTAGAATGTTAGAAGATGTGATTTTTACAACCGCTCTAATACTTCGATCAAATCGAATTGTGTCATTAAAGTTAGATGTTCATAGATATTTTATTAGGGAGGATTCTATCTTAAATCTAAAAAATTCAAATCATTACCTTCACTTAATCGATGATTACAAGAATGTAATTTATGAGTTTGAAAACGTTATTAAACATCTAGAGGAAATCGGTACTATAGATTTTAAATGTTTACAAAGAATGAGATCTAAACAACAGTCTTTTACCTTTTTTCTTATAGTAAGAGCATTTAAATCAAATATGACTTACAAGGTTTTATTGAAGTATTTAAAAGATATAAAAAAAATTAAAGCCTATCCTTTAGATAAATTTTTAGGTTACGATTATAACGGAGTAACCTACCTGATTTTGACTAAAATATTTGATAATCGGATGACACTTTTTATCAGTTTCATACTATTTCGATCACTCAGAAGAGTAGCGGCGCCTTTGCCCGTTCGCTTCCAATAAAACAAACCGTTTAAAAGAAAAATAAAGAGTATACTTGATCTGCTGCATCCTGGGTTTTATGAACTATTCATAGCAGTTACTGACCACTCTTCAGGAAAACTGGATAGCGTAAGGTGAAAGAATTATTTAATAATAAACAATTAAAGTACTTAGGTTCGTAATTCTCTGGACGCATATAGTAAGAAATGAGAATTAGTCCATCAGGTGTCAGCTGTAATATAGGAAACCCTATAACATCTTTTCCATTTCATAGGAGATAATGATCCTGCAAGCTTCGAAAGCTAAAAGCCTTAAGGTGAAGAATTGGCTGAAAAAGAAGCCTGTTCTTCGTCTCACTCTTGACCCGCAAATCTTATTGCATCAACTTATGGCTTTGATTCTATTCTTTGAATTATGAAAACACTATAATTCTATTTATGCTATTTTGATTATATTTAATTGTAAAAGAAAAGAATGAACAACATTATAATTACTTCTGCAGGGAGAAGAGTATCTTTAGTAAAAGCATTTAAAAAAGAATTAAAAGTATTATCACCAAGTGGTAAAGTGTTTGTGGCTGATGCAGAACCCGACTTATCCTCTGCTGCTCAGGTAGCTGATCAATCATTTAAATTACCCTTACTTAGTTCTAATTCATATATAACTACTTTATTGAAAGTATGTAAAGATCACAAAGTTAAAATTATAATTCCAACTATAGATACCGAATTATTGCAGCTTGCAGAACATAAAGAGCTCTTTATAAATCAGAACATTATTCCGATTATATCGTCTATTGATCTCATTAAGATATGTAACAACAAAAGGGCTACCAATCAACTATTCAATTATAAAGGTATTAAACCTGTTGAAGAATATACTAAAACACATTATAAACTACCACTATTTATTAAACCAATTAATGGTAGCGGTGGTGTTGACAATCACATTATAAAACTAAAAAATGAAATAAGTACAAGTCAATTATTGAATACAAATTTGATGTTCTCAAAATATATAGACTTGAAATATTATGAAGAATATACTTGTGACCTATATTATGACAAAAACAGTTATCTAAAATGTGTAGTCCCCAGAAAAAGAATAGCTATAAGAGCAGGAGAAGTTAGTAAAGGAGTTACGAAAAAGAATTCATTAATATCATACATAAAAAAACACCTTGAAGTAATTGAAGGTGCAATAGGGTGTATTACAATCCAATTTTTTATGCATAAGAGTGACCAAAAAATATATGGTATTGAAATTAACCCTCGATTTGGAGGAGGTTTTCCTCTTTCTTATTTAGCTGGGGCAAATTATCCTAAATGGATTATTGAGGAATATATATTTAAAAAAGATATTGATGCCTATAGTGATTGGAAAAACAACTTACTTATGTTACGCTATGATGAAGAGATTATAATCGAAGAATATGATGATTAAGAAGATTATAATCTTTGATTTGGATGACACCCTCTATAAAGAAATAAATTATCTTAGATCAGCATATCAAGAAATTTCAAGAAAAATAGCATCTGAAGTTAAGGTTGATAGTGAAATTATTTATAGCGATATGCTGTTAATGTATTTTGACAAAAGAAATGTATTTGCGTCAATTCTAAAAAAGTATTCAATAAATGGTTTTTCACCTGCTGATCTTCTAAATATTTATAGAGGTCACTACCCTGATATTAAACTATCACCATCTATTAAAAATGTGTTGGATAACCTCAAAAATTCTGATGTAGAGCTAGGATTAATAACAGATGGACGTAGTATACAACAGAGAAATAAAATAAAGTCACTGGGCTTAGATTTAATATTTAAATACATTATCATATCTGAAGAATTCGGAACTGAAAAGCCTGCTATAAATAATTATAAATTTTTTGAAAACTTATTTGGAAAAGGCGTTTATTATTACGTTGGAGATAATATTAAAAAAGATTTTGTCTCACCAAATGCGCTTGGTTGGAAAACTATATGCTTATTAGATGATGGCAACAATATTCATGCTCAGGATTTTTCAATTTCTAAAGAATACCAACCAAAATTCGTAATAAAAAAAATTTCAGAAATTCAGGGAATAATTGATTAGCAGCATATAGTTCAGAGCTTATTAATTCTAACTAATTTAAAAAAAATTCAGGAAACATTTAAGAAAATGCTTCCTGAATAAAAGAAATAATTATTACTCCCTTAATTATAAGTTAATTATCTGAAGGACAAAATTGACCTCCTTCTCTACTAGTCCCATTAAGTATTTCAAAATCGCCAAAAGACAGTCCTATCTTTATCGGTTTCGAACAACTAGTGTGAATTCTTGTGTTTTCGATTCCATTAACATATATAATAATTTCTGTACCAAGAGTGCCCTTTTTATCTTCTCCTGTAAAACTAAAAGAACTTCCGGATACTACAGTTCCATCGAATACGGTTTTATTATCTTTCTTTTGTTGTACTCTTACGTTGGCACTTTCATCATCTCCATTATACTTCATTTCTAAGAAAGTTACCTTACCTTCACATTCACCACAATCTTCATCTTCATCATCTTCATCATCTTCATCATCTTCATCATCATCGGAAAAAATTGGACAAAACTCACCGCCATTATAACTAGAACCTCTGAGTATTTTAAAATCACCACTAATCAAACCTGGGCCGATAGGCTTAGAGCAGCTGGTATGAATTTTGGTATTTTCGATTCCATCAATAAATAAAGTAATTTCAGTACCGAGAGTACCTTTTTTATCTTTACCAGAAAAGCTAAAAGAATTTCCAGACATCACATTGCCTTCAAAAACTATTTTCTCATCTTTTTTCTGTTTTACAGTAATGAATGCAGTAGGCTTTTCTCCTATATATTGCATTTCCAAACTTGTAGCTTTGCCATCACATTCATTACAATCATCTCCTGCAGGATCCTCTTCTGGACATAATTTACCTCCATTACGACTAGCTCCATCAACAATTTCAAAATCACCTACAAGTGTACCAGGACCAACAGGTTTAGAACAACTCGTATGTAACTTTATATGCTCCACACCGTTAATAGAAATAATTATCTCCGTTCCCAAAGTACCTTTTTTATCTTTTCCTGTAAATGAAAAGCTCTCACCTGGCTGTACGACTCCATCAAAAACTATTTTATCATCTTTCTTTTGTTTTATTTTTACATTTGCATTTACAATAGAGCCATTGTATCGCAGAGAAAGATCCGTTACTTTTCCATCACATGGTGAACAAGGTTCTTCGACACAATCTAACCTGAAATTAAAGTCCATGACCCACATTCTCTTACCTTGGCTATTTACCAACCAGCCCCAGCCACTTAAACCATATTCTCCTACGTTAGAATCCCAATTGGCACCCCCCGGACCAACATGTACCCCATAATTTGGAGTATTCATATCAAAAGGATCAGGTCTTTGTTCGACTGAAAAAGTACCTTCTTCTAAACAGTCCCCTCCAACCGCAGTTATAGAACTTTTTTCAGAATCAATAACATAAAACATTAAATTCTCCTGTATTCCATCAGCACAACCTTCTTTCTTAAACTCCCCTCCTATAGCAGACCATTCCGTCCAGTCTTTTTTATCTTTTAGCCAAACATCTACATACGCAACACAATTATTTAATTTAGTTGAACCAAAGATTCTAGCAGTTCCATTATTGTACTCTGTAAATGTAATCGAATGATCATCTGTTGAAGAGAAGTAACCTTCATAATACGATGTTGGTGAACTCGGCCACCAGAAATTAGCTTCCGGTTGATTAGGAGTATCACATCTATCAACATCTATAATATAACATTGTCTTAGATAGTTGAGCCCCTCTTTATTCTTAGTCTTAGATTTCAGCTCTTTCGTGTTATCTAAATTATAATTATTTAAATCGTTATTAAATTGTTCTTCTTCACATGAAATGAAAAAAAAACAAGCCCCAAAAATTAAATTTAAAAATGTTTTCATTGTATGATGTTTGTTTATGATTTACTTAAAGTTAGCTATTATTGCTTATTCTTTAAAAAATTTTAGCTGAAAGGCGAGAATTCAGGTTGTAATTAACTATTGTATGTGATATTTCTAAGAATACTACAGAGAAACTTATTATCTGTTGATTATGAGAAGGGTATACCCCATATCATTTGTGCAAAAATTCGAAGAGCTGTGTAACATCCTTTTTATTGCTAAGGTTCTTGATAATATTCTGCGAGACAAAGAAACAAAGAAGATGTTCGCAATTAAAAATAACTATATGCCCCCTTAAAGGGATTGAAGTATCAAAAGTATGTAAACATGATTACATTCAAGTTCATCGCTAAGTATGATCTTAATCATCATTATTTTTCAGTGATAAAAATAGTTTTTCTCTTTAAGTTTATTCCACAAAAAAACCCTTCATCGTTATGATGAAGGGTTTCAAAAAAGGCGGTGACCTACTCTTCCACAGTAGTAGTACCATCGGCGCTAACGGGCTTAACTTCTCTGTTCGGAAAGGTAAGA
>NZ_VNHU01000008.1 GCF_008124785.1 Aquimarina intermedia
TTCATACAGTTTGGACACCTGCGATGTTGTATGGGATGTTTATTTTTTATTGCTGGTTTTTCTGTTAATAGACCTTTAAGTATGGGTAGCACTTTTGTCTTAAGACAACTACTGATCCTTAAACGATAACGTAATTTCCGTTTATATTCACTAAATTAGATACGTTAAACTTACAACTAGTTGCCTGTAAAATTATTAGCCTTTATTTTGGCTATTACCTATAAAATATAAAGTCATGAAAAAAATACTTGTATTGCTTATTTGCACTTGCGTGTCCTACGGAGTTACAGCGCAGGAAAAGGAAATTATTGGTGCCTGGGAAACCTTTACAACAGCTGAGAACGGAGAAAAACTTAGGAACGTAGCTATTTTTGCAGAGGATTATCAAGTGTCAACCACGTATGATGCAACTACAGGAAAATCTATACACTCTAATGGGGGTACATGGAAATTAGAAGGGGATACGATGATCAAAAAAGTAGAATTCGACTCAGATCACCCTGAGCAAGTAGGAACTGAAGTACGTTTAGGAGTGGTCATTGCTGATAATGAAATCGAAATTAAAGGCAGTGACATACAATGGAACAGAATAGATCATGGGGAGCCGGGAAAGTTACAAGGAGCCTGGTTAATGTCCGGAAGAATTAGAGAAGGAAAAACTCAAGTACGCGATACGAGTAGTCCAAGAAAAACTATGAAAATTTTATCAGGAACCCGATTTCAATGGATCGCTTACAATACGGAAACCAAGCAATTCATGGGATCTGGTGGAGGAACATATACTACTGTAAATGGTGAATACACAGAGAACATCGAATTCTTTTCAAGAGACGACTCCAAAGCAGGACTGAGCTTAAAATTTAACTATGAGCTTATTAATGGTCAATGGCACCACTCAGGATTGTCAAGTAAAGGTGATCCAATTCTTGAAATATGGAGTGTCCGAAAGTAATTAAAGCATCTTCAAAGAAAAAACGAAAAGCTAATAATACACTAATTAATATAACAGCTTGTAAAGGAGATAGCGTACTTATGCATGGTGAGCGATAAAATATTTCTTATATATGGATTCCTTCCAAAAAGAATATAAACGATATAGGATGTCTTTCTCTTGGCAGGGAACGATAATCAAGCAAATCGAGGTCGGAAAGGGTAGAAAGCGAATAAAGAATTTTGAATATCGAATGTAGAAATTAAAACTTTGAATGTAAAATTCTATAAGTATTCTGTTGCCTGCCATCCTGTTTCTTGCCTCCCTTCTATAAACTTTTATCTTCTGGCTAGTGGCTATTAATCAGTGCCTATCAAAATTCGCTTATCTAAAATAAAATATGTAGTTTAGAGACAGTAAAAACCAAATCCCCACCCCGCTTGGTAACTTTTATAGTTTCTTTGATGAGAGACATCTTAGAAATAAACAATCAACAAGGTTAGAGACTAATTTAGTGTAAAATCTAATCTTTAACTTGTGTAAACGATTTCCCTTAACGAACGTTAAAAAAAAACACCCGAACTAAAAATGAATAGTTTTAATCTGACAACATATTTGACTTCAAATCTTAATATAGATGAAAAAGAAATTTCATCAATAGTTGAAAACTGTAAAATAAAAAAGGTTAAAAAAGAGCAATTTCTCTTACGTGAAGACCAACATTGCAATCACACATTTTTTGTAGAAAAAGGGTTGTTAAGACAATTTTCGATTGATGAAAAAGGAAAAGAACATATCCTATCCTTTGCACCCGAAAATTGGTTTGTAACTGACAGGCAAAGTGCATATTTCGATAAACCATCTGCATATTATATCCAAGCGTTAGAAGACAGTCAAGTTGTTATAATAGATGAGAATTTTGTGCAATTACTTTCAAAGAAAATCCCCGCCTTCTCTGACTTTAATAATAAATTATTACATAATCATATTCGGCATTTACAGAACAGGATTAATCTGTTATTAAGTGCTGTGGCAGAAGACAGGTATTTACAATTTATTAAAATGTATCCAGACATACTTTTGAGAGTTCCACAAACAATGGTCGCTTCATATTTAGGAATCACACCAGAAAGTTTAAGTCGTGTCCGTAAGGAATTAGCACAAAAAAACTTTAAAAGTTAGGTTCTTATCATACATCAATGCAGAGGTGCGTTTGCCTATATTAATTTGGGTACAAAATCAAGAGATATGAAAACAAGAACAGTAGAATTAATAGCAAGTCCAAGAGAACCTCATTTCGTTGGCGACGGTTTTAGAGTGCATAATTTTATCCCAAGCGGTTTTAGACTTGATATGCAACGAATGACGCCATTCATCTTATTGGATTACAATTCAACCTATAATTTTCCACCTTCAGAAAAACCTAAAGGTGTCGGAGTTCATCCACACAGAGGTTTCGAAACTGTTACGATAGCCTATAAAGGTAAAGTCGCACACCACGATAGTAGTGGTGGTGGTGGAACTATTGGAGAAGGTGACATACAATGGATGACCGCAGCAAGCGGAGTTCTTCACAAAGAATACCACGAAGAAGAATGGAGTAAAAAGGGTGGCGATTTTCAAATGGTACAATTGTGGGTAAACCTCCCCAAAAAGGACAAAATGAGTACACCAAAATATCAAGCTATTAAATATAACGATATCAACCGTGTCGAATTAAAAAACAATGCAGGACACATAGAAATAATAGCAGGCGAATACAAAGAAACGAAAGGAGTGGCTTCAACCTTTACGCCAATACATATGTTGAATGCAAAACTGAACGAAGGTGGAAAAGCTAAATTTCAATTTCCCGCCAATTACAATACTGCACTACTTGTATTAGAAGGGAACATTATAATCAATGGCGAAGAGGAGGCAACAACAGATCATCTAGCACTTATGGCAAACGATGGGGAAACCTTTGAAATCGAAGCAATAGATAATGCCGTTGTTTTAATATTAAGTGGCGAACCTATTAACGAACCCATTGAGGCACACGGTCCTTTTGTAATGAACACCAAAGAAGAACTGAAAGAGGCTTTTAACGATTTCAACAATGGCAAGTTTGGTTATTTAGAAGATTAAACTAACAACATTAAAAACAATTTTCTTATGGATAATTCAATAGCATTACCACTTATACAGTATAAAGGGTATGAACAGAAAAAAATGACCTTGCATCTGTTTTTACAAATTGTGGGTAAAATTCGTTTAGAGTTGTCACCTCGAAAAAATCATTGGTGGTACGTAACGGAATATATTTCCACTAAAGGATTTACTACTGGATCTATACCCTACAAAAAAGGTATGCATACATTTGATATTACAATAAACGTACATCAGCACCAACTCGAAGTCAATACAAGTAAAGGCCAATCAGCAAAATTTTCTTTACTCAATAAATTAACGGTTGCAGAATTCTATCAGAATTTGTGGTCTATTCTCGAGCAATTTAATATTCCAATTTCTATTTTGGCAAGACCTTACGATTTAGAAATTGATAAACCTTTTAAGGAAATTACCGAGTATTATCACTACGAAAAAACTTATACAAAAGATCTTTGGCAAATCCTACTTTGGGTAGATGGAGTTTTTAAAGAGTTTAGCGGACGTTTTTATGGAAAAACCTGTCCTGTTCACCTGTATTGGCACTCTATGGATTTGGCGGTAACACGGTTCTCTGGTAAAGAAGCGCCTGCCTTGAGTGATGATGCAAGAATATCAGACAAGGATGCCTATACGCACGAGTGCATCAGTTTCGGTTTTTGGGCAGGAGATAAGAATATTCCAGAACCTGCATTCTATTCGTACACCTATCCTTCACCCGAAGGGTTAGATAGTGAAACATTGGAGCCTTCAACGGCTAAATGGATTGACAGCAATGGAAGCCCAATGGCTATTTTAACATATAACCATCTGTTAGAAGCAGATGACCCACGTTCGACACTTCTTGATTTTTTGGAATCTGCCTATACAGTGGGAGCTAAAAAAGCCAATTGGGATATTGAGAAATTAAAAGTACCAGAACTTGCTGACTTATAAAACTTTGTTATTACGGAAACAGGAAGATTAGAAGCCTTTAGTGATGGTGTATTAGCCATAATTATAACAATAATGGTATTGGAAATGAAAGTTCCAGAAGGTTCAAATTTTGAAGCATTAAAACCAGTCCTTCCAGTTTTTCTTACATATGTCTTGAGTTTTATCTATTTAGCGATTTATTGGAATAATCATCACCATTTTTTGCAAGCTGTGAATCGAGTGAACGGAAAAATTTTATGGGCAAATCTCAATTTATTGTTTTGGCTTTCACTTTTTCCTTTCGTTACTGGCTGGATGGGCGACAACCATTTTGAGATTGTCCCAATTGGCCTGTATGGTGTAATATTATTCATGGCTGCATTGGCATTTAAGATTTTAGTTTATTTTGCAATAAAAACGAGGGAAAAAATTCGAAAGTCGGCAAAGTTTACAGTATCGATAAACGATTGAACGTTTCGCTTTTGCTTTATTTAGTAGGTATTGCCATATCCTTATTTCAGCCTATAATCAGCCTTCTGGTATATTTGGGCGTTGCTATTATTTGGATCAGACCTGACCCAAGAATCGAAAAAACTTTAAAAGATTAAGCTATGTTGAAAAAAGAATATACGAACGGAGAAATAACCATTCTATGGAGGCCCGAAAAATGCATTCATTCAGGTATTTGTGTAAAAACATTGCCTAAAGTTTATAATCCAAAAGAAAGACCTTGGATAAAACCTAAAAATGCCACAACCAAAGAATTGATAAAACAAGTAGCTAAATGTCCATCGGGAGCATTACGTATTAAACAGGACAAGAAATCTATGACAAAAATTGGAAGAGAAGACAACGGGAAAAAGGGACGCTTTATAATTTATGAAAATGATAAATTTGCTGGAGAAATGACTTATACGTGGGCAGGAAAATCAAAATTCATTATCAACCATACAGGAGTCGAAGAACAGTTTAGCGGAAAAGGATTCGGAAAGAAATTGGTAATGAAATCAGTAGAATTCGCACGTAATAATGATTTGAAAATCTTACCACTTTGTCCTTTCGCAAAAAAAAGTATTTGACAAAGATGATAGTATTGAAGATGTTCGTGCATAAGCATTACTGTAAGCTTCCCTTAAAACCGAACTGTTTATAAGTAAGAATAAAATTTTTAATTTGAAACAGATATGGTATGGGACTAAGATCTCAAACGAGTAGAGAGGTTTTAAATGACAATGTATATTGGAACTCTTAATATGAAACACTTTCTATGATATTCGGATACTCTATATTTTAATGTTAACACGACAATAGGGTATTCTATCCAAAGCCTATTTTACCGTAGGTTCAAGTTGATAGGTTCTGCCTACTGGCGTATTTTAATTCCAATTTATATTCACTACATTAGATCTCTTAAAACCATTCATCTACCCCAAAGACGCACAATTACAAGAAATAGATCACACGAATAAACCTTTTACACGATGAAAAATAATTTTCGACTGCTCCCGCTGTATGTATTACTAACATTTTATATACAAGTCAACGCTCAAAACGTCACCGATACCAGACTCTTACATTCTCCTGCAGTCAGTGCAGAACATATTGCTTTTATCTATGCTGAAGATTTGTGGATCGCAGCTAAGGATGGCTCGAGTCCTCGCAGATTGACCATTGACGAAGGTATTGAGTCCAATCCGGTGTTTTCTCCAGACGGATCCCATATCGCATTTAGTGCGCAGTATGATGGGAATACAGATGTATTTGTGATTCCGTCAAGCGGAGGTATTCCTAAACGACTTACCTGGCACCCTTCACCGGATTTTGTTCGAGATTTTACACCCGATGGTTCCAAAGTACTTTTCAATTCGCGTAGGTCAAACTATACTACACGTCATGCAAAATTATATACAGTAGCCATTACAGGCGGACAACCTATGGCACTCCCGATTCCAACTGCATTTAGTGCGTCATTATCTCCGGACGGACAGTATGTAGCGTATAATCCGATCTATGAGGTATTTGGTCAGTGGAAAAATTATCGTGGAGGTACCCAAGCAAGAATTTGGATCTATGATAACAATACACAAGAAGTGGTCGAAGTACCTAAACCCAAAGCAGGCGGTAATGATGCAAGTCCACAATGGCTCCAAGACAAGGTATATTTTAGGAGTGATCGCAATGGTGAGTTCAATCTGTATGTCTACGACCCGGCTACAAAGGAGGTACGTCAATTGACCAGTTATACCGATTTTCCGGTACTCAATCTGTCTGCCAACGGTTCCAGCTTGATCTATGAACAGGCAGGATATCTTCATTTGTTCGATACCGGATCCAATAAAAGTACAAAATTAACCATTGGTATCGCCACTGATTTACTCGAAATGCGAAGTCGCTATGTCTCGGGAGCTGATTATATTCGAAGTGCCGGTATTTCACCTTCGGGAGCCAGAGCTGTTTTTGATTTTAGAGGAGAGATTATAACCGTTCCCGCCGAAAAAGGGGATGTGAATAATCTCACCAATACGCCGGGAGTCCATGAAAAATATCCAACTTGGTCTCCTGATGCAAAACATATAGCATACTTTTCGGATGCGAGTGGAGAATATGCATTGCATTTAAAATCTACAGCGAATGGAAACGTGATAAATCTTCCGCTTAGTGGAACCGGATTTTATGCTTATTTACACTGGTCTCCCGATAGTAAAAAACTGTGTTTTGTCGATAACGGACGAAATTTATACGTTACTGACGTTGCTTCCAAAAAGGTGACTAAAATAGCCACCGATGTATTGTATCAGCCAGGCGCTTTTAGAGACTTATTTGGATCCTGGTCGCATGACTCCAACTGGGTGTCGTATACGATTGTTACCGAAACCAATTTTGAGCAAGCCTTTGCATATTCGGTTGATCAAAATAAATCCTATGCTATTTCTGACGGACTTTCTAATGTATCAGAGCCTGTCTTTGACCCGAGTGGTAAATATTTGTACATGACCGCTTCAACGGATGCCGGACCGGTGGTTAACTGGTTTGATCAATCCAATCAGGACATGGAACTGAGCAATGCAATCTATGTAGTCACCTTGCAGAAAGATTTGATCTCCCCCTTGATAAAAGAAAATGATGTAGAAGAAGTAAAAGCAATTGCAGAAGAAGAAGAAGAAAAAGACGAAGCGAACAAAAAAGATAAAAAGAAAGACAAAAAGAAGACGGAAATCAAACCCTTACGTATTGATTGGGAAGGGATTCAGAATCGTATTATCAACCTTCCAATTCCGACAGGTATCTATAGCAACCTAACAAGTGTTGAAGAAGGAAAACTCATGTACTTATCTCAAAAAGCACACAGTAGTTTTAGAGATCCTCAATCTTTAATGCGCTTTGATTTTGAAGAAAGAAAAGCAGAAGAAGTAATGGAAGCAGATAGCTTCGAGATTTCGGCAGATGGAAAGAAAATGATGTTTCGCAAAGGAGATGCCTGGGGAATCACCGAAGTAGGGAAAAAACCGGAAAATGGTAATCTTGCCATTGATGCCATCAAGGTAAAAATAGATCCGGTCAAAGAGTGGAACAATATATTTGAAGAAACCTGGCGCGTCAACAGAGACTATTTTTACGATCCGGGCATGCACGGACTTGACTGGAAGGCTACCAAGGAAAAATACAAACCTTTTCTATCAGATGTTGTAAGCCGAAGTGATTTGTATCGTGTAATGCAATGGATGTGTAGTGAACTAGCAGTAGGTCACCATCGTTTTCAGGATCGGGGGGATCGAATGCGAACTCCCGAACGTGTTAGTGTCGGTTTATTAGGTGCAGATTATAAAATAGCTAATAACCGCTACCAGTTTGAGAAGATCTATGGCGGACTTAATTGGACACCGGATTTACGCTCCCCGTTGACAGAACCGGGAGTGAATGTCAAAAAAGGAGAATACCTCATTGAAGTTGATGGAAAATCGGTTACTGCGGATCAAAACTTTTTTAGCTTTTTTGAAAATAAAGCTGATAAAATAGTCACCTTGAAAGTGGGGTCGGATCCAAACGGAAAAGATGCCAGAGAGGTAAAGGTCGTTCCGGTGGATGACGAACGAGCCTTGAGAAATCGAGATTGGGTAGAAGGCAATTTAAAAAAAGTGGATAAAGCAACCAACGGACAAGTGGCATATGTATACGTGCCTAATACGGCTGATGCAGGACATGAATACTTTAAGCGATATTTCTTTCCCCAAGTAAATAAAAAAGCAGTGATCATTGATGAGCGACACAACGGCGGCGGTCAGTTGGCAGATTACTATATTGATATTTTGAAAAAACCATATCAATCCCACTGGAATTTTAGGTACGGGAAAGATCTGAAAGCACCAAGTGGCTCTATCCAAGGACCCAAGGTGATGCTAATTGATGAAACGGCCGGATCAGGAGGTGATTATTTACCTTGGATGTTCAAGAAATATGGACTCGGTAAATTAATTGGTAAAACGACCTGGGGTGGTTTGGTAGGCATACTCGGCTATCCTGAATTTATCGATGGCGGCAGTGTAACCGCCCCGAATGTGGCATTTTATAATGAAGACGGTTTTAGAATTGAAAATGAAGGGGTAGCACCGGATATCGAAGTAGAGCAGTGGCCAAAAGAAGTGATGAAAGGTCAAGATCCTCAACTACAAAAAGCAATTGATGTTGTACTCAAGGAACTTGAAGCGAATCCTGTTACCTACCCTAAGCGACCAGAATATCCGGTAAGAGTGAATAAAGCTAATTGACACTAGTAGAAGTAATATTGGACACATAGAGTGATTCAAATATTTATTGGTTATTTAGTTTACTAATACATCCGAAAATATCTTAGAACAGCTCCTTTCCCTTGACAGGGAAAGGTTGCTAAGCGAAGCGCGATTGGTGAATTTTGAGTTCAGAATTCCGAATATTGAATAAAGGAGTCAAAATTTCAAATGTTAAATACTAAAGTTAAAATTTAAAAGTGTTTTTTTTATATCCATTATTTTAAGCTCGCTGTCAAATCATTGTCACCTCGAGCGGAGTCGAGAGGTCGAGCATTACGGTGAAGATTAGGTCTCGACTTTAGTTTATCCTGAGCGCAGACGGAGGGCTCGACCTGACAGAGAGGAGCTATCAACAGAACTTTTTATAGCAGATACATCCAAATAACTACTCCTTCCCTTGACAGGGAAAGGTGGCTAAGCGAAGCGCGGTTGGTGAATTTTGAGTTCAGAATTTTGAATGTTGAATAAAGAAGTCAAAATTTCAAATGTTAAATACTAAAGTTAAAAGTATCCTACATCCTGATTCATGTTTTACCCGATATATAAATTCATCTTTTGATTTTGTTATCAGTTATTCGAACAGTATACTAAAATTAACTCCTTTCCCTTGACAGGGAAAGGTGGCTAAGCGAAGCGCGGTTGGTGAATTTTGAGTTTAGAATTCTGAATATTGAATAAAGAAGCCAAAATTTAAAAGTGTTTTTTTTATATCCATTATTTTAAGCTCGCTGTCAAATCATTGTCACCTCGAGCGGAGTCGAGAGGTCGAGCATTACGGTGAAGATTAGGTCTTGACTTTAGTTTATCCTGAGCGCAGACGAAGGGCTCGACCTGACAGAGAGGAGCTAATAACAGAACTTTTTATAGCAGATACATCCAAATAACTACTCCTTTCCCTTGGCAGGGAAAGGTGGCTAAGCGAAGCGCGGTTGGTGAATTTTGAGTTCAGAATTTTGAATGTTGAATAAAGAAGTCAAAATTTCAAATGTTAAATACTAAAGTTAAAAGTATCCTACATCCTGATTCATGTTTTACTCGATATACAAATTCATCTTTTGATTTTGTTGTCAGTTATTCGAACAGTATACTAAAATTAACTCCTTTCCCTTGACAGGGAAAGGTGGCTAAGCGAAGCACGGTCGGAAAGGGTAGAAAACGAATTTCTAATGTTGAGGCTGAAATTTTAAATGTAGAAATGTCTTGCATCCTGATTCCTATATCCTTTCTCAACTATTTTTATAAAACAATCGTTTCGTGCCATTGTCCTTACATCAAGTATCCAAAAAAATCGTCTATCTAAAATAAAATACGTAGCTTAGTAACACTTAAAACCAAATCTATCCTAACGCCCCTCTCATTTTTGTATGAACCCTCTTTCTTATGGTTTATGAAACAGTTAAAATAGTGGTTTGAGTACCACTTAAAGTGTCAAAGTCAACGTTACATCCTATGAAAAATTTTAAATTTTACATCAAGACAATTTTAATTTGCTTATTCGTAGCTGTGTTTAACAGTATCGAAGCTCAAAACCGGAAAGAAGTTGGGAACATGATTTTGGAGAATGTTCCTGAAATTCCTGAAGAAATTACGACTAGAATACAGCAATATCAAAATACCAGATCGGCATCTTTTGTAGATTGGCTACCTAATGATGAGGGTATATTGATCTCTACGCAATTTGGTAATACTTCGCAATTGCATACAGTACTCCAAGCGGGCGGAGCTAGGAATCAAATAACATTTTTTGATGAACCCGTCAGTAACGGTTCTTTTAGTCCATCAGTCACATATAACGGATTTCTTTTTACAAAAGATATCGGCGGAAATGAGTTCTCTCAGATATACTGGTATGATATGAACAATCGTACATCTACTATGATAAGTGACGGAGAGTCCAGGAATTACGGAATTAATTGGTCAAATAAGGGAGATAGGTTTGCATTTACTTCGTCGAGAAGAAATAAAAAAGATTTTGATATTTACATTTCTGATATGAAATCACCTAAATCAGCTACGCTCAAAGTTGATCGCGGTGGGGGCTATTGGATAGTATCAGATTGGTCTCCCGATGACAGCAAATTAATTATTACCCAATATTTGTCAAGTACAAAATCCAATGCTTTTATCTTCAATATTGAAACAAATAAATTGACCCAAATAAATGATGATAAAACTGAAGCGGTTTTTCTAGCCAGATTTTGGGATAAAACTGGAAAAAAAATCTATGCGACAACGAATCAAGGGAAAGAATTTAATACACTGGTGCAATACGATGTGGATACCAAAGAAATAACATATGTAACCGATAAAATTGAATGGGATGTTGAGGAAGTAGCGATAAACAAACCGAAAACAAAAGCTGCTTTTACGGTGAATGAAAACGGATTTAGCCGTTTGTATTTATTAGATCTTGAGTCTAACACCTATGAGAAAGTTTCAAATTTACCACTTGGTCAGATTTCTTCTTTTAAATTTCATCCTTCACAAGCAACTTTGGCAGTAACGTTGAATACAGCTGAAACGCCCGGTGATGTATATTCTATTGACCTTACCACAGGGGAGCACAAACGATGGACGAGCAGTGAAGTAGGTGGATTAGATACAAGCACCTTTCCAAAACCAGAGCTTATAAGCTATGAAACTTATGATGAAGTAGATGGAAAAAAGAGACAAATACCTGCATTTGTATACAAACCTCAAAACACAGCGGGTCCTTATCCTGTAATGATTTCCATACATGGGGGACCGGAAGGGCAGCATACACCTAATTTTTCTTCATTTTATGCTTTTTTGGCTAATGAAATGGGTATTGCCATTATTGCTCCTAATGTTCGCGGATCCTCAGGATACGGAAAAACATATTTAAAGTTGGATAATGGTTTTAAAAGAGAGGATTCGGTTAAGGATATTGGAATGTTAATAGAATGGATTGAGAAAACGCCTGAATTTAATAAAGACAAAATCGCTGTTTTTGGAGGATCTTATGGCGGATATATGGTATTATCATCTATGTATAATTTTGGAGATAAGCTACAATGTGGTATTGACATCGTAGGAATTAGCAATTTTGTAACCTTTCTGGAAAACACAGAAGCGTACAGGAGAGACTTAAGAAGGTTGGAATATGGAGATGAAAGAGATCCAAAGATGAGGGAATATCTGTTATCCATTTCGCCGACTAATCACATTGATAAGATTACGAAACCACTTTTCGTTATCCAGGGAGCCAATGATCCACGTGTTCCGGCAAGTGAATCTGAACAAATGGTTAAATCGATTAGAGAAAATAAAGGCGAAGTTTGGTATATGTTGGCCAAAGATGAGGGTCACGGTTTTAGAAAAAAAGTAAACAGAGATCGAATGACAGAAGCAATTGCTATGTTTTTACAAACTAATTTATTAAACGAATAAAGTGTATTTATAAGCTTTAAAAAAGTTCAAATAATGTAGTTACAATCACGCCATTGTGATTTCTTGGTTGTACAGAAAGTAATTGTCTTTCCGTTTTTATCTTTAATTGAAAGGGTGGGGCTAAAACATCAAGGCCACTTTGTTTTTTAAGCCGGGTTCCTTGTCCTGAGATGATATCCTTATTGGGCACAAAGACCCCAGCAGGGATATGTTCTGTCAAAATTATATAGTTGTACGCACGCAGTTTCTCCAAAATACTGTGTACCTCTGCATTGGATAAATGCTGTAAGACCTGTCTCACCAATGCACAATCTCCTATGGGCAAACTATCTTTAGCAATATCTGAACACCTAAACTCTAGATTTTTGGCGTGATAGGTGTTTCTGTTACGTTCGATGAGTTTTGGAACGATATCGATTCCAATATATTTTTTAGTAAACGGAACTAATTGTTTTCCGATATTAAAATCTCCACAACCTAAATCACAAACAATAAGCGGATTTTCAAATGAAGTTAGAAAAGAGGTAACCGCAGTAATATAAGGATCGACTATTTCATGATCATGAGATCCGTCGCCTGAGTAGAAATCGGATGATTCTCCGCCCCAGAGCTTCATTTCATATACTTGTTGCATAGCAGCTTGGGTAGGCCATGGTTTTTTTACCGAATTAGGTGTGCCTTCTTTCTTCTCCATAAAGTAACACTTAGGATGATATAAACGATCTTCGTATCACAAACGTACAAATATATTATAAAGTCATTGATGATGCCGGAGGACCGGCAGCAGCTTGTATGAACAGACAGTCAGGTGATCAAGTCTTCGGAATTCTATTTTCTAGCTATCTTTTAAAAATACGAAGGGGTTATGATTTGATTACTGAGATGTAAACCTTGTGGGAACGAATAAGTAACAACTACAACAAAGATTCAACTACTGCTGCATTTTTAAATATTTGTCTACCGAATGTTTTCCTGAGCCATAAAACAGAAAAAAAATACAAACTATCAAGACAAAAGAGGATAAAAAGAGGTTGGCAGGTATCATCTCCCCAATAAAATTTATTAATACAGCTCCTATAAGAATCGGTAATTGCGCTAGAATTGCCCAGCGCGTTAAGAGTCCGAAGACAATTAAAAAGCCACCGACAAAGTGTGCAGGCGCTATATAATGAACAAGTACTACGTCACCGATTACCGATCGTATAGGATCATATAGATTTATAAGCAAGCGTATATTGGACATAAAGAAAACTCCTTTATAGAATAAAAAAATACCTAAAGCAATTCGCAAAAGATCAAGAGGATAATACGTATGAGCATTAGCCCATTTGTTGAGTGATTTTATATAGCCCATGATAAAATCGGTATTGGTTGTATGACAATAAGATACAGATTTTTGAATGATAACTTAGTTAATTTTAATTTAAAAATGAGCTTAATATTGTAACCGTTCATCTGTAGTTTGTTTGAAGCTGAAGCTTTTTAACGCAATTCTTAATTCTTTGCTGGATATTTCTAACGATCTGATAGTATATGTTTTATGATTTTTGTCATTACATTGTCGCATTATTGTCAGGTGTTTTTCCATAGTATTTATTGCGTATAGTAAGATTATTGCAACGAACTATTTGCAATCAAATTCAATATGAAAAAATACACCTTAATTTTAACCCTTATCGTATGCTTTTCTATACATATGGGTTTTGCTCAAGTAAGCAAAGACTCTTCACTTTTTTTAGCCCTCAAAAAAGCCGATAGCCTTCTTTTCGAGGAAGGATTCAATCAGTGCAATTTTAAAGCCTTAAAAAAAGTGCTACATGAGGACTTGGAATTTTTTCATGATCAAAATGGTATTCAGAATTCAGAGCAGTTTTACCGATCATTTTCTCAAAGTATTTGCTCAAATAAAAATTTTAAACCTATTCGAAAATTGGTAGAGGAGACCTTACAGGTATTTGTTCTTAAAAGTAAGGGTAAGGTTTACGGAGCAATTCAAACCGGTAAACATGTATTTTATATAAAAGAACCGAACAAAGCATTGTATGCGACGGAGCAGGCACGGGTTACCAATACCTGGCTGTTAGAAAACGGAATATGGAGACTAAAAAGAATCTTGAGCTATGAACATAGACCCCCGGAAGCAGCATATGGACCTAAATTTGATGCCGAATACGTACACAAACTGTTTGACAAGGATGTTCAAATAGAAGATTTATTAAGAAAACATAAAATTCCGTCGATTGCTATTGGGTATATCAAGGACGGAGCATTACAACAACTACGAACCTTTAGTGTTCAAAAAAAAGGCGTTCCGGTTTCTTCAAAAAGTGTCTATAAAGTAGCGTCTCTGACCAAACCTATTGTGGCTATGGTAGTATTAAAGTTAATCGAAGAAGGACAATGAAATTTAGACGAGCCTGTTGCTACCTACCATGTTGATGAAGATATAGCAAAAAATCAATACCTTAACCAACTTACTACGCGGCATATCTTATCACACCAGTCTGGTTTTCCAAATTGGAGGTATTTGACAGCTGATAAAAAATTATCGTTTCAGTTTGCACCCGGAACACAATGGCAATATTCGGGTGAAGGTTTTGAATATCTTCGGAAAGCGATCGAGAAAAAATTAAAGCGTCCCTTTGAAGACATAGCACGCGAAACGTTATTTGAACCCCTTGGAATGCATAACACGTATTTTAATTGGAATGGAACTATCGATGAACAGCTATATGCGGTGGAGCACGATGAAAATGGAGATCCTATACCCTTCGAAAAATACACGCAGACCAACGCTGCGGCAAATTTGATGACTACAGCAGAGGAGTACGCTATATTTATGATACACATTCTAAATGGAGCCGGACTGTTTGAAAAATTGTACGATGAATTTTTTAGAACTCAAAGCCATGAGAAAAATGGAATTGATTGGGGCTTGGGCATGCAACTATTACCAGAATTACCTAACAATGAGGTAGCTTTTATGCACACAGGTGGCGACTACGGAACCAAAACAATCGCGATCGGTTTAAAGAACTCAAAACAAGGGTTGGTGCTCTTCTCAAATTCAGAAAATGGCATGGTGCTTTGGCAGAAGATTATTTCGGAGTATTTTGGAGAAACAGGCAAAGAAATTGTTAGACGAAATTTAGAATAAGATAAATAAATGAGAAGTTATTTTTAGCTATTCCCAAAGCTTCTGTATCACTTGCGGTAGATTTCGCAGAGTTTCAGGGAGCTTTGAATTCGTTGCTGATGGTTTCGCAGAATTTCAGAGTGCCTTGCATCAGTTGCTGATTGTCTCGCAGAATTTCAGAGTGCCTTGCTTCGGTTGCTGATGGTTTTGTTCTTTTGCGAAATGACTTTGCATCGGTTGCGGACGGTTTCGCAGAATTTCAAAGAACTTTACATCGGTTGCTGATTGTTTCGTTCTATTGCGAAATGACCTTACATCACTTGCGGATCCCGTTATCACTGGGTTTGTCGATTTTTGTTAAAATTTGGAACCTAAATTTAAACATCTTAAAAACAACTCCTTTCCCTGGCAAGGAAAGGTGGCCAAGCGCAGCACGGACAGAAAGGGTAGTTAACGAATTTTGAATGCCAAATTATGAATATCGAATATCGAAGTAAAAATTTTAATTTTAAAATGCCAAATTTAAAATTTAAAAGTGTTTTTTTAGATATCTATTATTATAAGCTTGTTATCAAATCGTTGTCACCTCGAACGGAATTGAGAGGTTGAGCATTTCGCTGAAGATTAGGTCTCGACTGTAGTTTATCCTGAGCGCAGACGAAGGGCTCGACCTGACAGATAGGAACTATCAATAGAATTTTATAAAAAAGATATATCACAAAACAACTCCTTTCCCTGGCAAGGGAAAGGTGGCCAAGCGCAGCGCGGTCGGAAAGGGTAGTTGACGAATTTTGAATGTCGAATTGCGAATATCGAATATCGAAGTAAAAATTTTAATTGTAAAAAGTAAAATTAAAAATATTAAGGTTGAAATTATAAGTTGAAAAATAAAGGGAGTCCTGCTTCCTGAATTCAAACTACTTTTATAATTGGGTTAAAAACCCAGCCAAGCTACTTCAAGATATTTAGTGCACCAGCTCATTGATTATATGAGGATAATTTGCATTACGATTTTGAAATCTAAGAATGGAATCTTTTATGATGACTCCTTGATCAACGTTGATAGCATTTTTGATCGTCATATTTTTATTCCAACCCTCGCGACCCAAGATTACTGATGGTAAATGCACAATTAATGCAGCAGAAATAGACCTGGACGCGCTCTCCCAGAAATAACTTGGGGTATGATCTACTGCGTAGTAATCAATTTTATCAATGGCTATGATAGGGTTTTTGAACGTGGTGGGTTTGGCAAAATAAAATCCCATGCCTTCATCACAACTCACATCTATTATTAGTGTACCGGGTTGAAGCATCGCCTTTTCATCGGCTGTTACGTAATCAATGGGATCATCGGTATCCTGATAAGTGCCATTGATAATAATTTCAGATTCATTTATCACATCGAGTAACGGGCGTTCTGAACCATCGTGTTCAACCACAATTAATCGAGGTTCGTTCTTATTTCCTTTTCGTAGTCGCGTATAATGTACATCTAACACTTCTTCTCTAACCTCATGATCCGGTCGTTGAATACAAATCGTAATATCTCTAAAACCATGTGCTTTTAGAGCATAAATAGCACCTCTACTCACTGCACCAAAACTAAAAATAATCACTTTGCGTTGATTGCCATAGTGACCATCAATCCCTTTTAATTGTAGGGCATGAATCACTGCACTATATCCGGCCATTTCGTTATTTTTATAAAAGGTATGTCTTCCCATTTGTCCATTGGGATTCCATACATACATATCTTCAAAAGCGATTAAGGTTAATTTTTTATTGATAGCTGTTTGTGTGATTTGCATTTGTTGCGCACAATGTGGATAGCCCCATAGGATACCGCCGTGTTTAAACGCTTCTAGATCCGATAAAACAGGTTTAGCAATAATAGCAGCACCGATTTCCGATAATATTTCATCACGTGTCGCAATTCCGCCGGTTAAGTCGCTAATTTCCTCATCTTCGATGTTGAATGGTACGCCGTAGCCTTTCTCAAAGATGAGTTGTTTGCGAATATATTCGGGAAGTCTGTTCAAATGTGCCGGATGGATAGGTACACGTCTTTCATCCTGTTTTTTTGAAGTGCCGATGACACCCATTTGTAATAAAGCCATGCTCTTTAGATTGAAACGTATTGCAGAGTAATGACGTGAGCAACGCGTTAGATTAGAATCACTATTAAATAGTTTTATGCTAGCAATCAGGCATTAAGTTGGCTACTAGAGTTTTATTAGTCAAAGTAAGAGCTTAAAAAAGCCTTAGGAATTCGCTGAAGCGTTGCGAAGAGACAATTAATATCAAATGATACATACTACTGTAACAAAGATACTTTATTAAAAATCAGTAAAAGCAAAATATCAAAGTAATTGCATCAACCCAATTCTTTTCTCAACAGAGAAAAAGTACTAAGCACAGCGCGGTCAGAAAGGGTGTTTTAAAATGTAAAATGACAAACTTTAAATATAAAATTTAAAAGTGATCCATACTTGACATCATAGTTTTCCACTTCAAATGGGCAACCTATATCATAAAAGTACATTTCCAGCCCACCTGAATGACATATCGCGTACGTACCGAAAATATGTGATCGTGCGGGATGATTCATGTCATCCCGAGCGGAGTCGAGGGTTGGGCAATGCAAAAAAGAATAAACATCAATTGAATTAAGAAGATAAAACGCAAGATACTATAAATGAAAATATCCTATTTCCTGAATCATATCTGCTTTAACTCACCTATAAAACTCATCTATTGCCTCGTGCCTAGTAACTAATGCCTCAAAAAATCGTCTATTTCAAATAAAATCTGTAGCTTAGTCTTTGTTAAAACCAAATTCCCACCCCGCTTAGTGACGTTTTGGTACTTTTTAATAATATGATTATCAAAGTATAATTACCAAACGGTGTTTATATGACAGTGTTAGTACCAATTAAACAAAATTATGAAAAAATTAATTATTATCCTGTTGTTTTTTAGTTCTTTAGCTTCTTATTCACAAATAAAATACTACACAACAAACGGTAAAAACAGGTTGACCGAAGCAGAAATAAAAGAAAAAGTTTCTGAAAGGGAAATTGAAATTGAGAAGACTTATGGACAAAAATTGTTTGCCAGTTTGACCATAGACGAAACTGAAACTAAAAAAGACTCAATCATTTCTAAAGTTATTTTTAAATTCACTAAAGAAAAGCAAAACAAATTGTTTAATTATGGACCACTATCAGAATTTAAAAACAAAGAATTTCCAAAATTTAACTTGAATACATTAACAAATGGAAAAATTGATTTAGAAAAATTAAAAGGGAAACCAACTTTGATAAATTTTTGGTATATGAATTGTGCGCCTTGCATTGAAGAAATGCCAGTTTTAAATAAAATTAAAGAAAAATACAAGAATGACTCCAATTTTATTGCTATTACATATGAGAAAAAAGAAGATGTTGCAAAGTTTCTAACAAAGTATACTTTTAACTTTAAACATCTAATCGATTCTAAAGGTTTTATAGACCATTTAGGTATTAAAGAATATCCTATGAATTTGTTTTTGGATAAAAATGGAATATTAAGATATGTGAAAGGTGGAGTTCCATATGAAAGCAAAAAAGGAGAAGAACCTAAAATGAGTGATGGTAAAGGATTTATCGAAATTATTAAAGAGCTAAAATAACTGTGACTAATTACTAAGCATCAATGCGATCGGTACGACCGAGCATAAATCCTGTGTTGACTAAATCGGGGCGATATTTGTTAGTACGTGGATTGGTATGAGTTTCTATAGATCATAGTCATGTCTATGAACTTCTTATGTTGTCTCAAGATTCATGTCGCACTTCGATAAACTTTGGCCTTTTTCTTTAGCAGTAGCTTATCTCAAATAAAAACTTTAGTTTAGACAAACACATCAACAATCACCAAATTTCGAATGATATATAAAAAAGTAACTATAGAAACAGAACGTTGTATCATACGCGATATTGAGGAGACTGATGCACAAGGAATGTTTGAACTTGATTCTGATCCCGAGGTTCATGAGTTTTTAGGGAATAAACCCATACAAACCATTGAAGAAGCCAAACAAATCATTGCTTCGATCAGAGCGCAATATGTCAAAAATGGAATTGGGCGTTGGGCGATTATTGATAAAAAAACAAACGATTTTATTGGCTGGACCGGACTAAAATTTGAGCACGGATTGAGAAAAGAATTTGACTACTATGATTTGGGCTATAGACTCATAAAAAAATATTGGGGTAAAGGTATTGCTACTGAAACAGCACTCGCATCGCTAAACTATGGGTTTGAACAACTTAAGTTAGAAGAAATTGGCGCAGCGGCTGATATTAAGCATATAGCATCCAATACAATCTTGAGAAACCTTGGTTTGCAATATGTTGATCAATTTGAATATGATGGTGTACCTCATAATTTTTATAGCCTCAAAAAAACTGAATGGATACGAATGCAAGGTTACTAACGGTAAATTGAACTATGTCTTTTGACGCTAAGTTCGCTACTTATAATTCCTCCAATCAATAACATCTCACAACAAATTTAGGAGTATTAAAACCAAAAACACATGAATAAAATCATAGTTATAGCACTATTGGCAGTAGGGTTATTATCCTGTAAAAACACCTAAAAGGACAGTGATAGGGTCGCAATTGCAAAACAATACTTTGAGGTTCTTGATAAATCGGACTATTCCAAAATGTCTAACTGGTTTGGAGATAGCTTACAAACGATAGAAGGAGAACAAAGTATTACCTATGCTATTAAGAATTATTTGGAACTTTTAAAATGGGATGCTGTATTTGATCCGAACTATGAAATCCTTGAAATTGAACAAAAAGGCGATGTAGTTATTGCAAAAATTTCGAAGATGACAAAAGAATCCTGTTTCTTCACGAAAAACCATTTATAACAAGTCAAACTGTTAGGTTTCAAAACGATAAAATAATCAGCGTATGTAAATTTTGACCATCCAACCTGGGATAAAAATAAAAATAGTCTCTTGACTTGGGTAAATGAAAATCATCCTGAATTGATTGGGTTTTTATATGATCAAACTGGAAAAGGAGGATTGAAGTTTTTAATAGCAATTGAGCTTTACAAAAACGAAAATAGAGATATCTAAAAAACGGCTGCGAAAAGGATAAAACTATATAGCTTGAACTAATTTGTAAAGACATCTAGATTTGGCTCTAAAACTTAAAAAATCAGAAGCAAAAAAAGAACGTTGTATAGACTAGACCTTAACTAAGGGACTGTTTAAATAATAAAATATGTTGTACACTATAGAAAATGAAATGCTCACTTGCACTATTGAATCAAAGGGAGCAGAAATCCGTTCTGTTAAGAATAAGGCAACAGGAGAGGAGTACATTTGGCAAATAGACGATACCATATGGGGCAGTAGCTCTCCTGTTTTGTTCCCGGCTATTGGGAAGATAAAAGAAGATAGAATTCTTTATAATGGAAAAGCGTATGCCATGCCAAAGCACGGTATTATTCGAAATAATGATCAACTTAGTTTTGAGAGACAAGGAGTGGCTAGCTGTGCTTTTACCCTGACAAGTTCGAAAGAAACCTTACATCAATATCCATTCAAATTTACATTTTCAATAGAGTATGCGCTTATAGAAAAGCGTTTACTCATGACATATAAAGTAGTAAACCGTGACACCATTCCTATGCAATTTGCTTGTGGTGGACATACAGCCTATGCGTGTCCATTAAGTGAAAACATACATTTATCCGATTATGTGATCGAATTTGCAAAGCCCTTAAACCTTGAGGCCAATGTTTTGGCTGTATCAGGATTGCTATCGGATCACAGAAGAAAGATCAATAGTAATAAAGGTATACTTCCACTTTCGGATACTTTATTCGATGATGATGCTTTGGTATTCGCCAACATCGCATGTGATTCAGTACGACTGCGTAAAAAGAGCGATACCAAAGGAATAGTCGTTAACTTTAAAGACTACCCTCATCTGGCGTTATGGTCCAAACCATCAGCTGATTTTGTATGTATAGAACCTTGGCTCGGACTTCCGGATAGAGAAGATGAAGCTATCGAATTGACAAAAAAAACTGATTACAAAACTATAGAGCCTGGTGCTGAATTTTCAATTGCTATTGAAACGGAAATTGAATACTAGTAGTAGAATAAAACATGTTTTTACAGTTTCGTTTTTTGAATATAAATTCACTTTAAAGCAAATACAACAAATTACCAATACCCACAACACCCGTTAAACAGCCCAGAATAAGATCCATTTTGGTTGCGATAAAAGTGAGTTTTTCTTCGATTTTTGGGGCCAACTTTGCATACAACGCGTATAGCGAAAAAGAACCTGCTGTAGAACCTATGGAGAAGTATAAACTATTCAGAAAAGAGTATTCAAAATATTCCAATCCTATTAAAAAAGAAATGGAGGTAAAATAAAAAGGAATGGCAAAGGTGTTGAGTAATGACATGCCTACGCCATGTAAATAGGCCTTGGACTTGTCAATTTCTTTTTTCTTTTTGAGTTTTTTGGTAGTAAAGTGTAACCTGAAAAAATTAAGAGACAAAAGGAGTAAGATTCCTGTCCCTACTTTTTGAATGCTGGTAATATATTCTGAATTTTTCATTAAGATGCTAGATAGATAAGCACCTATATTGGCTTGAAAAAAAAGAACAGTCGCAAAGCCTCCAATGAGATACAAGGCAGATTTTCTTCCGCTTTTTAGACTGAATTTGACAACAGTTAGATTCAAAAAACTTGGTACGATACTTCCGGAAGACGCAATCACAAATCCCAAAAGCACAGAGGAAAGAAATATCATAAAGTTAGTATATATGCAAATAAACGACTTAAAGCGTTAAATGGTTCTAACCATAAACTTATAATTTGGTTAAAATATGTTATACACTGCTTTGCGAGGATTTATTCTTTTGGTTTATCATGCAGCAGCACCTTTATATTGCTTCTATTACACTGCTGTACTTGGGAGCATTAATTAATGTGAAAATGTTTGATGAACGCTGACAAAATATCTTAAAAATTCTTTGAAAAAAATCCAATTATCTTATATTACCAACCTATCAAAAGTGAATACAATTATGCAAGAAAATAAGGTCTTAGATTATATAAATGAAGTTGTAAACAACATGCCGTCTGATTGGTTAGGCTTAACAACACATCGACTTGATATATACGATGAACAATTAGCTAAAACTCAGTTTATAGATGGATTTGAAACCTTATTTAATACTAACAATGCGCAGACATCAGCGCTTAGCGAGTTGCCTACAGCCTATGATTACATTCGACTGGGACACCCCTTATCATGCGTTTTGGAGTGGGGGATAGCTCGTTTGAACAATTTGCACCCCAATAATGTAATTAGTTTTTCGTCCGTAACAGTACCTATACTGGCAGTGCTTAGGACTAATTTATTAGCTAACAAAAACACTCAGATCGTTTATAAGGATAGGTTACCGAATTCTTTTGACGCTGACACGCTGCAGCGTGTATATGGCTATACCTTTAACTTAAAAAAAATAGAAAGTATCGATGCTCTCGAAGCATTTGATGGCAGCACAATTTTTGTTTCCGAACAAACAGATATCGCTGCTGTAAATCTTCAGAAAACTATCGATTTTCATGTGAGTACGCATACCAATCTGGGTAGTGTTTTGGTAGTTAATGGGGAACGAAATGAAGCGTATGTTTCAAAAGTTCAGCATGTACGAAGAAGAGAGACTATTGCTATGACACCGATTAACTGTTATGCAGCGTTACAAGCGTTGGTAGCACAATCACCTTTAGAAATTAAGAAATCTAACGTTGAAGCAAATAAAGCAGCTGTTTTAGATGCAATCACAACCATAACCGGAACAACAACAAAACCATTAGTTGGTTCGAGTGGGTTGTCAGTTCAATACGCCATTATGATGGGACTTATTGATGATGCTATAGAAAATTACAAAGGTAAGGCTATCAAGTTCGTTGTACCACCTAATTGCTACGGAGGTACGAATGATCAGGCAAGACGTGTTGCTGCGACTCTGGAGAATGTAGAAATTGTGGATTTACCTGTTGATGGTGATAATGATATGGTAAAAAGTATTGCTACCGTATTAGAGACAATTGCTAATCAAGATGCCATTCCGTATATCATAGCAGAAATTCCGACCAATCCCAGAGTAGAGGTTCCGGATCTGATCCAATTAAAAAATGTATTGAGTGAAGTTCGCAATACTGCCAGCGGTGCAGTAGCTGTGGATCCGGTTTTTATTTTGGATCAAACCTTTTGTCCTAATGTACAGTTTCTGGGTGAAGGGAATATACTCTCAGATGTTAGAGCCATTTCGTATGCCAGCGGATCAAAATTTCCGAGTGGTGGACAAAGCACGGCAGGATATTGTGTAGGGAATGATAAAACCCAAAACATGATGAAAAAAATAGAAAAGCATCTGATACTTTGTGATAATGAGGCTACACAATTACAGTATGAAATACTAGCCATGCAATTGCCGTCTATGAATCAAAGAATTGAGAAGGCATATAAAAATACCCGTGAGTTTGTAAACTTTATCGAAGAAACCTTACCGGAAGCTAAAATCAATTTTGTTTCTCATGCATTGGCTGAGCAAGGATTTACACCCTCGGTGTTTTCATTGGATCTTCCTACCAAAGGTGCTACTGCCGAGGAAAGGGAGCGTTATAAACGTGCATTAAATCATACATTGATTAATTTAATGATTACAGAAATCCCGGAACAAAGTAAGTACTGTGTAAGCTACGGACAATTAAAAGGTTGTTATTGGACGATACCGGCTACCTCTACACAAGGAACGACCAAAGAAGGAGACAAAGATTATATCGCTCGTGTAGCACTCTCTCCGAATATGGATCTAAAACGACATAAAGAAGTGTTTTTGGACTTTGTCAAAAGTATTTGATATTGAAATAAGTATAAAAGAGATTTTAATTAAAGAATAAAACTTTCGGAATAACATCTTAAAGCAGCTCCTTTCTCTTGTCAGGGAAAGGTGGCTAAGCATAGCGCAGCCGGAAAGGGTAACTATTCAATTATGAAAGCAGAATTATAAATGTAAAATATAAAACTGCAAAAGTGAAATTTTAGAGGTTTCATAATAGATTAGTGATTAAGCAAGAGATATTAGCTATTACGGTAAGTTTACCACTTACAAGTATACACTAGAGAATGTAAGATAATAGAATCTAAATGAGTAAATGTCCTTTAAAAACTTTAGTATAAAAAATGAAGTGAAAGCAGTGGCTACAGGAAATTGGTTGAAAACTAAGAGTTGTAACGTACCAAAAAACATAATAAACACTTGTGTAGCACAAGTTAGTTAGCCTGTTTAATTTCATGTAACGTATTGAACAATATTTTTAGCTAAAAATTTTTTAAGACTAGACCTTTCCCGCCCACCTGAATTGCTCTTTGGGCAGGTACCGAAAATATGCGTTCGGGCGGGTTGATTCTTTATTGGGCAATGCAAAAAAGAATAAAGAACAATTGAGCACTAAAGTCAGCATTCCAAATGTAAAATACTAGAGTTTAAAGAACTCTACTCCTTTCCCTTGACAGGGAAAGGTGGCTAAGCAGTGCGCAGCCAGAAAGGGTAGAAGGTGAATTTCAAAAAAATCATCCAAAACAAAAGAAATCTACAAAATAACAAAGGAGCGCATTTGCTCAAATTAAATCCATGGCAAATAAAAAGGACATACTAAACCCCAAAAAGTTATTCGACATATGCAAGAACAGAGTATACTGAAATCCATATGATACTCTAATATATCCGTAAATCAAGGCACTAACTAATTGAGGTAAGGTTAGAATGGGAAGTAAGAGAATATTAGTCCAGTTTATTTCGTATTTTGAATAATGCATCCAAGCGAAAATCAAACAAGAAATATAATAAATACTTTGAAAATGCTGAACCCATAATTTATTTAATATATCCGTGAAAGACTTAATATGGATGATAAGGTAAGCAATTATTGCTGCTATAATAGAGAAAATTACTCTTTTCAAAAAACTTTCATCTATTGCACTTAATTTAGTGTGAAACACAAGTTTAGTCAGAGTATAATAACAGAATACACCCGATGTCACAGTAAAATAAAAAGGTTTAAATTTAAGCGAAAGTCTAAAAAGTACTTCTTCAAGAAGAGGTAAAATTACTACACCAACTATTAATAAAGCGATTGGCGTAAAACGTTCAGACATATTTGCTTTTTGTATATTTTCTGGATCATAGACAATGGCAAAAAATAAAACGACGGGTATTAGGAGTAGTGTTTTTATTATTAGTAAGCCTATAGTGTCATATACTTTCTGCTTAGTGGTTTTTGAGACATTCCTTTCATTTTTAGGATTCCGTATAAAGTTAATAAACACTTTAAACAAAGAATAGTAATAGGTAGGCTTAATAAAGGGGTAATTCATATCTGTTATTTATACTAAAGACGATGTAAGCAATAATTTATTACTTAGAATAGAAAAGGCAGCGCTATATTGCGAATATTTAATAGTATTTGTAAAGTGCAAAATATAAGATATTTTGCACTTTGTATTCTTTTCTTGCCGTCCTATCTACAAATTTACAAGCAATCATTTTCATGAAGTTTATGAACTATCCATTTGATAGTCTCCTGTCTTTAAATTCTTACATCCTGATCACAGATGTTGTATATATTGTTTGGCTATGAATCAATGCTAAGGCTTTAAGTCTATCTATAAAAATCTTTTTATAAGTTTGTAGCACGTATAAATAGATATTATGAATCCCATTACCCTTTTTGAACAATGGTTCAGCGAAGAAAAGAGTCAAAATAATAGAAAACTATCTAATGCATGTTGTTTATCCACCGTAGGTTTAGATGGGTATCCAAATGCTCGATTTGTTTCACTCAAAGAAATTGTTGAGGATTCATTTGTTGTCACAGGCTCCTTGAGCTCAAGAAAAGGTAGGGAAATAGAAAATCATAAAAAAGCAGCCTTAACTTTTTGGTGGACATCATCCGAGAGGCAAGTTAGAATACAGGGAGATGTAACAAAGATTTCTCAAGCCCTAGCAAAAACCTATTTTGAACAACGAAATAGAGATTCTAAAATAGTGGCTGCTACATTTACTCAAGGCGAAGAAATACAAAGTATTTCGCAGCTCAAAGAACAGTTCGAAGCACAGAAAACCGAACTGGAAAATAGGGAAATTAAACTTCCTGAAAACTGGAGCGGGATTTCAATTCAACCTATTCGGATTGAATTTATGGAATTCAAGAATAGCAGACTTCATGAAAGAATACTATATCAACACGTTGAGAATCGTTGGAAATCTACACTACTACAACCTTAATCAGACAGCATGGATAAAAAGATTGCTTACATAACCGATATTCATTTGGATGAAAAGTTTCCCGTGGATTGCGGAGTTGATGCTCAAAAAAATTGGAAAACACTGCTTCAGGATATTTCCTCACGCCAAATCAATCAAATTATATTTGGCGGAGATATTGGTCTAAAATCTTCAAATAAATGGTTTTTTGACTCCCTTAAGGAATATAATCTCGCTATTACGTTAGGTAATCATGATTCTTTTGACGAAGTAATAAAGTACTATAATTTTGAAAATTCTAGAAATCAAATTGAACTGTATTACACGCAAGAGCTTGAATATTTCAAATTTATATTTTTGGACTCCAGTAAGGGGTTTATAAGCGAACAGCAATTGAACTGGCTTACAAAAGAACTTATCACCCAGAAAAAAATAGTTATTTTTATTCACCATCCGATTTTAGCTATTGAAGCTGAGGTTGACAAGCGCTTTGCATTACAGCAACGGGGGCGGATTCAAACAGCATTACTGAGTAGTGAAAATGAGATTTATATCTTTTGCGGACACTACCATTTTAATGACACGCAGCATATTGAAAATATCATCCAACAGGTAACACCTGCGAGTTCTTATCAGGTGGAGAAATTATTGGGTGTTATCAAAATTAACAATGCAGCGTTTGGATATAGGATTATTGAGCTGAAAAAGGATACCATTCAAACCAATCTAGTGACGTTTCCCAATAGTTGAAAGGATTGCTTTTTGATACGTTCTACTCAGTAAAACCTTTATTTAAAAAATCAACGAATAGCCAATTTGGCTGTATAAGAACGTTTGTGTTAGTAACAAGCGAAGATTATTCTTCTTCGCTTGCTATAAAATTAGGTGTTTCAGTTGTTTCGTGAATTTCACTGGTATTTTCAGTTTCCGTTTTCTCTATGGCATGAAACTTTTCTAACTGTTCCTCTTCGCCTGTAAAATAAGGAAATACATCCATAATCGGAGATTCTGTAATTGCTGGTATACTGTAGTCACCAGTTGTGCCTTTCATTGCCGTTAACGTATTATCATACGCTTCTTTTACATCATTTGCCTGAATCAGCATATAAAGGTTCGTTTTGCGTTCCTTTCCACTTTCTTCATCAAAAGAGATTAACGACACCTTAGATTTAAACCAACGATCCGAATTTTCAAAAGGATGAACCTCAGATAGATTAGCTACCTTGATATTAGTAATCATAAACTCTTCACTCGTATAGGCAGCCATTTCCTCATTGATTCTAGCTTCAGCTTCAGTGTATGAAATTGCGTCCAGTAAATAGGATTCGGTAGTTACCTTTTGCTCTCCTGTTTCATGCGTTTTTCTGTATTTTACTTTGCACTCGTACCACGTTACGCTCATATCAATTTTTTTTGGACGGCAAATATAGATTTTTCATAAAAGGAGAGAAGTATATTTTAAGAAGAGATATTCACAATTTGTTTCGAAAATGCATAAACTTCTTATATCATTATAGTTATAAAAAGTAGTACCTTATTCGATCAGTAAAGAATCTTTGTTAATACCGAAAAACTTCTTATAACTATGGAAAAGGTATCGATGCTGTCATCTTCCGAAGTCCAAACCGTTATTGAAAGCTATCCAGCTGCATTCAGAGAACGAATTCTTATACTTCGTAAGTTGATCATAGAAACAGCAAATGTCACCGAGCATGTCACCGTGCTAGTAGAAACATTAAAATGGGGCGAACCCAGCTATGTGACTAAAAAGGGGAGTACGCTTAGAATCGGCTGGAATCCAAAAACGCCTGATTATTACGGAATGTACTTTCACTGTGCTAGCAGATTAGTTCCTACGTTTAAAAGGGTATATAGTGATACGTTTAGTTTTGAAGGAAATCGAGCTATTATTTTCAATCTATATGATCCGATTCCTGAAGAAGAGCTCAAAGCATGTATTAGAGCGGCACTCATCTATCATATGGCGAAACACTTACCCACTTTAGGGATTTAGATATAAATTTTTGTAGGTATATTAGATATTTTATAGAGTTTGAAGAGAAGTTTATCATGTATTATTTGATAAAAAAATAAATACACCTAGGTTTTGTTAAAATGTATGCATTGCAAGTAAGACCTCTTATAAAAAATGAATTATTTTCTTTAGGATAAATAACGTAATTTGGTTTTTTCAAATTACAAGTACGAAGCATTTGTTTTAAGTACTAATACACACACAAATCAAATTTAAAATGGGAGATGTTTTAAAAAGGAATAATGTGCAAATTTCAGGTAAAGGTGAACAACCGATGTTATTTGTACATGGTTTTGGATGCGATCAAAATATGTGGCGTCTCATGGTTCCATCTTTTGATGAAGATTATAAAATAGTTTTAATAGATTTGGTAGGAGCAGGAGACTCTGATTTGTCAGCATATCATCCAGAAAAATATGCTTCGTTGCATGGCTACGCCCAAGATGTTGTTGAAGTTTGTCAAATCTTGAATTTAAAAGAGGTAATTTTTGTCGGTCATTCTGTAAGCGCTATGATTGGTGCGCTTGCTGATATACAAGCTCCCGGTCTTTTTTCTAAGCTAATTATGATCGGACCCTCTCCCTGTTACATCAACAACGCTGATTATGTGGGTGGTTTTGATCGGAACGATATAGAAGAATTATTACAAACTATGGAATCAAATTATTTAGGTTGGTCAGCTGCACTCGCTCCAAGTATCATGGGCAATTCTGATAGACCTGAATTAGGTGAAGAATTAACCGAAAGTTTCTGTAAGATGGAACCTACCATTGCTCAGTATTTTGCTCGTGTTACTTTTTTGTCAGATAATAGAAAGGATCTTAAAAATGTGAAAGCTCATAGCCTGATAATACAATGTTCTGACGATATGATTGCTCCAGAAGTAGTCGGTATGTATACACATCAGGCAATTACCAATAGCGAGTATAAAAAATTAAATGCAACAGGACATTGTCCTCATATGAGCGCCCCTACAGAAACCACAGCGGTCATTCGTCAATTTCTAAGCAAATAATAGACGAGTATGAAAGCAACTACACCAGCAAATACTCCATATCACTCCCCAAAAGATTGGATAGATTTATTTAAAGAAGCGCCTTGTGGCTATATACTCACAGCACCTAACGGGAGTATTTTAAAGGTCAATGACACACTATGTAACTGGTTGAAGTTTTTGCCAGAGGAGATGGAGAACACCATGCGTTTTCAAGAACTATTATCTATTGGAGGCAAATTGTTTTATGAAACACGACATATTGCACTGCTGAAGTTGCATGACCAAGCCAATGAAATCAATTACGACCTTATTTGCAAAGATGGAAGCAGCATATCAGTATTGCTTAATTCATCTCAACATAAAGATGCTAAGGGAAACATTGTAGCTTATCAATATATACTCCTTCCTTTTTCTGATCGAAAAAAATATGAAGTAGAGCTTTTAAACGCAAAGAAGGCTTCAGAAGAAGCAGTCCGAGCAAAATCTATTTTCTTGTCTACTATAACACACGAGATTAGAACGCCTATTCATGCTATTTTAAATGCCGGAAACATTTTGTTACAAGAGTATTCCTCACAAGAACAGCGCGAATTATTAGAAGTCATCAATTTCTCAAGTAATAATTTATTGGAGTTAGTTAATTCGGTGCTTGATCTAAGTAAGATGGAAGTTGGTAAGGTAAAAATAGATGAAGCCCCCTTTAATATTCGCAGCGTATTTGAACGTTTACTACAAGTTTACCGTCCGTTAGCCTTAGGCAAGGATGTTAATTTTGAACTAATTATTTCAGAGACGGTTCCTGAAATTATGATAGGAGATGGCGGTAAGATTCGTCAGATTTTCACCAACCTTATTGGCAATGCCATTAAATTTACACAACAGGGGACTATACGGTTGCAACTTTCATTAAAAGCAACTGTAGAAGACCGATTTATCATTCATTTTGAGTTAAAAGATGAGGGGATCGGTATGAGTGAGTCAGAGTTAGCTAAAATTTTTGATCCTTTTACGCAAGCGAACGATACTATTCATAAGAATTTTGGAGGATCAGGATTAGGACTAAGCATTGTTCAAAAGCTTTTAAATCTGTTGGATAGTCAGTTAACTGTGAGTAGTAGGTTGGGAGAAGGTTCTACCTTTAGTTTTGATTTAGGCCTACAAAGAACTTTGGAAGAAGTCAAAGAGGAAAAAACTGAAGAAATTCTAGAGCATAAAGAAGACCTGTCTCACATTAAAATTTTAGTGGTTGATGATATTTTTTCTAACATACTTGTAATTAAGCACTATTTTAAAATTTGGAACATTCCTTTTGAACATGTCACTAACGGAGAAGAGGCGCTCAAGCGAGTACAGGAAAAGGATTTTGACTTGGTTTTTATGGATCTTAATATGCCTGAAATGGACGGCTATCAGACTACCGAATGTATCCGTGCGCTACCTGAGGCAAAATATATGCAATTACCTATAATTGCATTGTCAGCTTATGACGCCAACGAAATAAAATTCAAAGTAAAACGCAGCGGGATGAACGGGTTGGTTCAAAAACCCTTTAGAGCGAATCAATTTTATCAAACTATTATTGAATATGTTCGAACTGCAGACAAGCGAGCTGTACATGCAGATCCTACTATGGAGGTAACCGGGGAGCGTACTAATCATACCGAATTCTCAACTAAAATTCTTTGTGAAATTTTTGAGAACGATTGTGAAGCTATTCAAAATTATTTTGAGATAGTACTTATAGAATTAACGCAAGTTATTGAGGATTTCATCAAAATAGAAACTAGTTTTTCCCTACCAGCTTACCGGGCTGCTGTTCATAAGAATATATCTTTACTGACTATATTTCAACTGGATGTATTACGTTCAAAGATGACTATAGCTACACAACTCTTATCTGATGATAGAAAACAGGAATTTTTACATACATCCAAAGAGATTAGAGTTGCCTTAGGGCAGTTGGCAGATTGGATACGAGAACAAAGTAACAGCAATCAGTCAATTTGTGAATAGTAAGTAACGTAGGCTTGTTTTTTAATAGATGAAACTTGATCTGATATCTTAATAAATTTACACAGTGCTGCTTTCTTAAAAAAAAAAGAGTAGTGTTATCGTATAAAGCTTAAAAAGAAGAAAACTAACATGATAAAAAGGATTGATGTTACGCAACATACACTCGCTGAAGAAATATATCGAGTATTTCAGGTATCATATCGTATAGAAGCCGATATTCTAAAAGCTGAAAATTTTCCTCCACTCCAAAGAACAGTTCTTGATCTGCAAGAGAGCACTACGGCATTTTACGGTTTTTACAAAGATGGTCAGATGGCCGCAGTAATTGAGGTGATAGAAGAAAAAAATAATACACATATTCAGAGTTTGGTCGTAGACCCTGATTATTTCCGTCAGGGAATAGGGAAACGATTAATGGATTTTGTTATGGAGCAGAATACTAATGCAATATATACCGTAGAAACAGGGGTAGACAATGGACCGGCATGTAGTCTATATAAAAGCTTAGGTTTTATTGAGGTACAGCAATGGGATACTTCTTTTGGCGTAAGAAAGATAAGATTTAAAAAAGGGAGCAATAAAAAAACGCCGGTATAGTAACCGGCGTATTTCTAATCTAACTCAAATAGTATATTACATCTTGTCATTCGGTAATAAAACGGTATTGATTACATGAATTACTCCGTTAGACTGATGTACATCTGCGATGGTTACCCAAGATGTCCCACCTTTTTCATCCATAAGCATTACTTTTTTTCCTTTTAGCATAGCAGTTAGTTTCCCGCCGTTTACTGTGGTAAATATCGCTTTACCATTTCCGGCTTTAATAGCCTTTACGATATCCATAGCTTTATAATCTCCCGCAAGTACGTGATAAGTAAGAATATGATGTAGTGTCGCTTTGTTTTCTGGCATTACCAAAGTTTCAACAGTTCCTTTAGGTAATTTATTAAAAGCTTTGTTGGTTGGTGCAAAAACCGTAAAAGGTCCTTCGCCTTGTAAGGTAGCTACCAATTCTGCTGCCTTTACAGCCGCAACAAGGGTCGTGTGGTCCTTGGAGTTTAGAGCATTCTCCACAATATTTTTACTAGGATACATCGCAGCACCGCCAACCATTACTATTTTTTCTTTTTTCATCATAGTATCTTGTGCAAATGAAGATGTTACTGCCAAAATGGTCATTGAAAAAGATACTACGGTTAAAATGTTTGATCGTTTCATTGTTATTTTTTTATGTTATTGTTTACAAGCATATAAACGAGATCTATCTCGATACGGTTTTTCCAAACAATGTTTTTTAATATTTCTTTAACATTTAGGGGCTGATTGTTTAGTATTCTGAAAACAATTTTATGGATTTAAATAACTGATAATAAGTATTGTGTATCTTTAATTAGTTAAACGGTGGAGAAAGTGATTTTAGTGAAATGGCACGAACAATTAATATTTAGGCTTATTTATTTGCAATATCTCTAGCTTGTAACAAACTACTTAAACTTGCAAATGTATGAAGATACAGCTGATACGTAATGCCACCTTAAAGATTGATTATGCAGGAACCACAATACTACTGGATCCTATGTTGTCAGCCAAAGGAGTGTTTGAATCGTTTGCCGGAATTCAAAAAAATCCTATTTCTGAATTGCCAGTGACAGTTGAAGAAATCTTGGAAGGTATTGATCTAGTCTTAGTTACTCATACCCATGAAGATCATTTAGATGAAGTGGCTAAAGAAAAATTACCCAAAGATATACCATTATTTTGTCAGCCCCCGGATCTTGCGAAAATGAAAAAATTCGGATTTACCGAAGCTGAAGAAATTGAAAGAGAGATAGTGTGGAAGGAAATTACTATCTCCCGTACCGGCGGAAAGCATGGTAGTGGAGAAATAGAAAAGCATATGGGCGCAGTTTCAGGTTTTGTATTGCAAGCAGAAGATGAACCTACTTTGTATATTATCGGAGACAGCATTTGGGTAGATGAGGTAGAGCAGATCATCACCAATTATTCCCCTCAGGTGATTGTAACCAACTCAGGTGGCGCTTTTATTCCCGGTCATGAAAAGAATTTAATTCTAATGAATGAAGCGGATACGATGCAGGTTCTGAAAAAAGCCGGAGAGGCTCAGGTTATCGCAGTGCATATGGAGGCTTTGGATCATTGTACAGTAACAAGGGCTTCGCTAAAAAAGGTTTACGCTTTAGAAAATTTAAGGCAAGGTACCTTACACCTTCCTTTAGATGGAGAAATACTTGAATTTTAATAGCTGTTAGACGTTTATCCCTATGGAATATTTGTAAATTCTTAATCATTCAATAGTACGAAGTTACATTCAGAAAATAAATAAAACCGTTTACGACACTTCGTAAACGGTTTTATTTACTTGTTTTTATTAATTCTAGATTTTATTCAGCAGTGACAGTAGTATCACTATCCGAATTATTTTCAACGGTTTCCTTTTTTAAATAGGTGTCCAAAAACTTCAAAATTCTGCTGTAGGCTTCAATTTGATTTTCTTTTTTGACAAATCCGTGACCTTCATCTTCAAACAATACATATTCTACCGGAACTCCGTTCTTTTTGACTCCTTCAACAATCTCGTCAGACTCGACTTTGAGTACTCTAGGGTCTTGAGCTCCTTGTAAAACGATAAGAGGTTTCTTCACTTTATCAGTATGAAAAAGTGGCGAAATTTTCTTTAAGCGAACAGAATCTGCGGTGTGCGGATTTCCAAGTTCCAGATACAAGGCTTCTTTGAAAGATTCCCACCAAGAAGGGATACTTTTTAAGGTACGCATCCAATTAGTCACTCCAAAAATATTGACACCCACTTCAAATTCATCCGGAGCATAGGTCAATGCGGCCATAGTCATATAGCCACCATAGGACCCACCAATAATTCCGATCTTTGAACCGTCGATAGCCTCTTGTTGTGCTAACCAATCTTTACCTGCAATACAATCTTTTAAATCCTTATCCCCGTGATTGAGATCGTCCATTTTATAGAATGACTTACCATAACCACTACTACCTCGGTTATTTACAGCCAAAACAGCATATCCATGATTTACCAGATATTGAATAACAGAGCTATAACCCTGTCTTGATTGTCCGCCGGGACCTCCATGAACCCAAACTAAGGCTGGTACTTTATTGGTGGCACTAGCTTGCTTAGGTTGATAGTATATTGCCGGAATTTCTAATCCGTCAAAAGATTTATAACGCACTACTTCTGATGGCACTAAATCTTCTGCGCTAATGTCTTTGTTTAACACATCAGTTAATTGAGTATATTCCTTTGTCTCCAAATCATAAGAATATACGTTAGAAGGTAAGTGGGTGCCGGAAACACTTAAGAGTACCATGGATTCATCATCAGAGAAATCCACTCCCGTAACATTTTTATCTTTGAATGTAGGTAAGGTAAGTTCATTTCCCGAAGCTACATCGGTAATAGATAAAACGGTCTGTGCGTCTTCGTTGGTGTACATTATAGTATACTTGCCGTTATCAGTGAAATAGAAAGAGCGAATATCCCATTCCTTCTCTTTTACTTTTTCCTTTTCATTCGTCTCAAGGTTATAACGCATTAATACACTATACTCTCCTTCAGCATCTGTGGTGTAATATAAATATTTACTGTCTTTTGAGAAGTCTTGAGGGGTGTTAGCACTTAAAGAGTCATTAACCTTCACTTTTTTGTTAGTCGCTGTATTCAAAATAATCAAATCGCTATCATTAGTGTTGATAGTTTTTGTCAATGCAATAAATTTACGATCATCAGACATTCCGCCAAAATCCATACCTTCTTTATTTTCATAAATCCGTTTGGAGCTAAAGTCTTCAATTTTCATTTCGTAATGATCCATATATTTAGGATCCCGTTCATTACTGGCGTAGAAAAAGCTAGCACCATCCTTTGCCCATCCTCTAAAAAGTGCACGTACATTTTTAAGTGGCGTCAGTGCTTTGATAGAAGTACTGTCTTTTACATACAATTTATAGATTTCATCCCCATTACCGTCCATGCGGAAAAGGATTCGCTCATCTTTGGGAAAATAAGATATACCATATACTGAAGCACTATCCGACTGTGTGATCGGACGCAACTCACCTCCTGATGAAGGTATCGTATACATATTATAAATTCCTGAACGATTACTCGTCATTAAGACTTTAGTCTTATCCGGAGAATAACTGCTAGCATAAGCGTTTTCATTATCCATAAATTGCTCTATGGTATACTCTTTAATTTCTGGAGGAGTTTCTGCCAGGTCGCTTTTCTTCTGTTCTTTACAAGAAAATAAGAGAAGCAAGCAGACTCCAAGAATGTGCCATGTTTTCATATACTAATTATTTAATGGTTAAAACTTTTATCTCTTTAAAGGGAGAAAGTGAGATACTTTCCATGCGTTTTTGATAGGTTTTCCATTCGGTATTGAAAAAAGCATTTGTTTTTTGTAAAGCGTCTTCAACCGCTACTTTCGCATGATTTAAAAGTGTCTGCTCTGTTGAGGTTAGACCGTTTTGTCGACTGCTTACGTACCACTCAGCCGTTCCTAAACGTTGCATAACATTAACATCAGGATTTCGTGTGATACCTTGTCTTTTATCTTCTTTACCAATGAAAACAGCTATAATACTGTCAACTTTTTTAATGATTCCTTTGCTTGCTTCGATGTCCTTCTTGTAAGTTTTTTTATCCTCTTTCTGAAGTTTATTCTTATACTCGTTTGCAATTTTTTTGTTTTCAACCAATTGTTTCACTGCTTCGTAAGCGGCTTGACTATATTTCTCTAACGCTTTTGATGCATTGTACACCTCGTCAATATTAGTCGTAGAAACTTCTAAACGAGGATCGCTTTTAACTTTGATTTCACTTTTGCTAATTAGATCGCCATAATGAAGTTCTGCTCGATACGTACCGGGCTTAACGCGTACACCTCCGGGTTCGTTTTTTTGTTTTTCTATCGTTCTAGAAGGACGTGCTACCCCTTTTTCATCCATCCTCCATCGCATTTTGTAAAAACCTGTAGAGTCAGGAGTTTTTTGCTTCAAGGTTCTGATTAAACGATCTCCGTCATAAATTTTTAAGCTGATCGAATCCCATTTCACAGTAGTTTCATCTTGCTCATCGGCTGCCTCATTATCATCAGTTTCTTCAATAACCTTATCTGTTTCGGTTTCAGGTTTTTCTTCAACCTGAATAAAATAAGTAAAAGCGGCTCCATACTCTTTATTCTCACCATGATATACAGCATCTGCACCAAAACGACTCCCGCTAGGTTGTTGGTAGGCTGCCTGATAGGCAACTGAAGGTTCAAAAAGATTCACTTTTTGATTAAGAAGAGAAGCATCCTTGGCTAAAGCTCTCAAAGGCTTGATATCATCTAATACCCAAGCTGCGCGACCAAACGTTCCAATAACCAAATCGTGCTCTCTGGGATGAATTACCAAATCCTTAACAGGAACTGTCGGAAATCCATTAGTCCATTTAGTCCATGATTGTCCGGCATTAAGAGAGTAATATAATCCATCATCTGTTCCCAAAAATAACAGGTTTTTTTCTATAGGATCTTCAACAACACTTAGTGCATAGCTTGCTACATCATTTTGATCAACCAGACGATTCCACGTTTTTCCGTAGTTGGTAGTTTTGTATACATATGGTGTATAGTTGAATCTACGATAGTCATTTGCGACTAATAAAGCTTCACCTTTAGCCTTGTTTGAGGCTTTGATCTGTACGATCCAACTTCCTTGGGGTAACTCTTTTAAATTTTTGCTAACATCTACCCAATTTTGGCCGCCATCCATGGTGGTATGCACACGTCCATCATCGGTACCTACCCAAAGCATATCTTGTTCCAGCGGAGAAGGTTCGATAACGAGAATGGTAGTATGGTTTTCTGCTCCGGTAGCATCCAGAGTAAGTCCGCCACTTTCAGATTGTTTTTGTTTTTCAGGATCGTTGGTTGTAAGGTCTGGTGATATCACCTTCCATGTCAATCCTTTATCAGTACTTTTATGAACAAACTGACTTCCAAAATAAAGAGTTTTGCTGTCAAAGGGATCACTGTTGATAGCTGCGTTCCAGTTAAAACGAAGTTTCGTATCTGCATCTGGATGGGTTGGACGCACGGTATAATTATTTCCGGTCATCCAGTCGTATCGACTTACAAACCCTTGCTGACTCATGGACCAGCCATAGCGGCTATCATCACGATCCGGTACTACATCAAATCCATCACCAAAGGATATTTCCTGCCAATAGGAATTTCGAATTCCTTGAGACTTCCACACATATGCAGGACCTCTCCAACTTCCGTTATCCTGCATACCACCGTATACATTATAAGGAAATTCATTGTCTACATTGATATGATAAAACTGGGCTACCGGTAAATTACCGATAAAGCGCCAGGATGCTCCGCCGTCACGTGTGATATTAAGTCCACCATCGTTACCGTCAATCATATAGGAACCATCGGTAGGATGTATCCACCAAGCATGATGATCTGGATGAACCCCGTTATCCACTCCGTAAGCCGGCATTAACTGTGTGAAGTTTTTACCACCGTCTTCAGAAACATTCACATACGTAAAGACAGAATAGACTCTGTTTTCATTTTGAGGATCTACGAAAATATCTGAGTAATAAAAAGGACGATTCCCTATATCTTTTTTATCATTGATCATCTTCCAAGTGAATCCCCCGTCAAATGATTTATATAAAGCGTTTTTCTTAGCTTCTACCAAGGCGTAAACAATATTCGGCTTACTAGGTGCTATAGCAAGTCCAATTCTACCCAAATTACCTTTAGGCAGTCCGTCTTTTTCGGTACGTTCACTCCATGTTTTACCACCATCATGGGTAATAAAGATTCCCGAACCTTCTCCACCGGAATTAAAAAACCATGGGTCTCTCTTATGTTCCCATAATGCTGCGATTAGTTTATTTGAATTTTTTGGATCCATAACTAAATCAGCCGCACCTGTTTTATTATTTGCGTACAATATTTTATTCCAAGTTTCACCACCATCGGTAGTTTTAAAAACTCCGCGTTCAGGATGTTCACCCCAAGGAGAACCTATGGCCGCAGCATATACAACATTTGGATTTGTAGGATCTATAATGATACGGTGGATATGTCTAGTCTTTTGAAGCCCCATAGCTTTCCAACTTTTTCCGCCATCCAGCGATCGATAGATACCGTATCCACCGTTCAAACTATTTCTCGGATTTCCTTCACCCGTCCCTACCCAGATTACAGAGGGATTCGATTGTTGTACCGCAACTGCACCTATAGATGCCGTTATCTCGTTATCAAAGATTGGCTCCCATTTAATACCGCCTGAAGTAGATTTCCATAAACCACCAGAGGCAGTTCCTGCATAAATGATATTTGGATCAGAGGTCACTACATCAATAGTTGTTACTCGTCCACTCATACCACCTGGACCGATATTACGAGGTTTGATTTCGTTTAAAATTTCATTTGTAAGAGTTTGTGAATAGGTCAGAAATGAAATACTCACTAAAAAAAGAAAAAATGTTTTTTTCATGTTGAGATACATACTTTAAAATGCTGTTGAAAAATTTTTTTGAAGTGTAGTTGAAGCTGATGCGCTATTTTTATAGATAGGACTATACATGTATATATATCTAAGAATATTGAGATATACTTTAGTCGTTGGATTTTATAAAAAACAGCCATCATGCTTACGCTAAATAAGCTTATAAAGTTAAGAAAATCTTAATGTAGTATTCTTAAAGCTATGTTAAGAAGCGCGGTGCTGTTACAACTTTACTGCGACCTACAAATTCTACTATTTTATAACATCGAGCAGTTTAAAATCTTTATTTACTTTTATAGCGATCATCTTTCCGGTTTGAAGATTGAACATTTTCCATCGAAAACCGTAGGTAGTTTCAAAAATATCTGATCTGGCCATAGCCTTGAAGTCAATTCCATCGATATTGGCCATAACTTGGTTCACCATCATGTCAATGCCACGCTGTTGTACTTCTTCATCACTCAGCTTACGATCTCTCGGATTTTGAATGTGGTGAGTTAAAGGATAATCGCAGACACTATTGGATGCCGTATAGGCATCGGCATTTGTAAAAATGCTTGTTAATACAAGGAATAGGGTTGAGAGTAGTAGGCAATGTTTCATAACTAGTGTTAAATGTAATTGCTTACTAAGTTGCAAACAATTACGGTTGTAAATTTATAACCATGTGTTGTAAGTGTTTAGTGCTTCAATTAAATCCCCAAAAGCACTGAGTTTTTTATAATAACGCTACTAAAATTAAAATGTTATATTTTTAAGTTACATTTTTAAATTGGACTAGTCAAATATTAGATCTATTTACTTATTATACAACGTAGTACCTGCTGAAAAATATTTGTCTCCCTCAACCCAAAAAGGAGTAGTAGGGTTGTTAGCTATTTTACGAGATGCCAGTACATAGGATTGGAAAAATTTAAACAAATATTCGTAATCCAAAGTGTCAGGATTATCGGTTACCTGATGATAATACTTAGTTATTTCTTCGTCAAATGCAGTGAAACCCATACTAAATGTTGGAGCAGGGATACCTTTGGCAGCGAAATGTACATTGTCAGAGCGATCAAACAAGCCTTGTTCAGGCGCCGGATCATCAATCGCTTTTAATCCAAATGCAGTTGCAGCATCTTTAATATCTTGTGCTGCAGTAGTACGTTCCAGTCCGATAATAGTTGCCAGCGTAGTATCATTGTACCCTCCATTGTCGCTATTGAAACAATATACCATTTGTTTTAGAGGCAGCACAGGGTGCTCCACATACCATTGACTCCCTAACAATCCTTTTTCTTCACCCGTAAATAAGATGAATAGAGCAGATCGTTTCGTCGGAAATTTTGCTATATTTTTTGCAGCAGCCAATACAGTCACACTACCTACTGCATTATCACGGGCACCGTTATAAATAGAGTCATTATCAACAGCTTTGCCTATTCCCACATGATCATAATGTGCAGAGTAAATAATGTATTCATTTTTAAGTCTTGGATCGGTTCCTTCAACTATACCGACTACGTTTTGAGATTGAACAGTACTCTTGGTTATTCCTTCTATGGTAAATGTACCTTCTAAATTTTTAGTATCTTTAAAAAGTGTGTTTATTGTATCCGTAGCTATGCGCACCCAACTGTGTGCAAAGGGTTCTTCTTCATCGCCATCAATGGTTAATTTATCTGTGTTTAAGTAGTGAGACAGATTGTCCCAAACATTTTGATCGGCATCCATAATCTCGATCAAACCTTTGGCTCCCTTGGATTTGGCTAATGTTCTTTTCTTTTTAAGTAGGGCAAAAGCACTTCTTGGATCTGTTTTATCCGGACTGCCCGCAATGGCAATAATAATTTTTCCATTAACATCCTTTTTATCGTAATCTGTTTCTAAGCCATGGTTTACAAAAACCATTTCGCCGGTATAGGCAATATTCTTTTTGGTTACAGGCAATAAATTAGACGAACTTACAGTGCCAATAGCAAAAGTTGTATTTGTCGGTGTGGATATTTTTGTCAATACTACCGGTTGCATATAACTATTGTTTAATTTCGGAGCTGTTGCAACACCATATCCTCTGAACATAGTAGCTAAATATTGAGCGGCAATTTTATTTTCTGCTGATCCTGTAGCACGACCCTTTAACTCATCAGAAGCTAAGAAATAAATATGACCTTCGATTTCACTTTGTGTAATAGTCTCTTTGACCGTTTCGATGTCAGATTGGGCATAAGAGGAAAGTGCTGAGAGAAAGAGAACAAGTAACAAAGAGATATACTTCATGGTGTGTAATTTTTTTGTAATAATTACGTCAAATAGCTCAAGCTATCGACTCGATCTTCCAAATATAAAAAATCTTTTAACAAATCTGGGTGATAGGAGTTTCGGGTTGTAGGAGTCAACAAATGTTAATTGACTATTAAGGTATCACTATACGATACGATTGTTTTTAAATTGTAGTAAATTTATGTAATGAAGAAGACACAAGAAATATATAAAAAGGGCTTTTCTTTTCAACCTTATCAGGCACCGGATCAATCTCCTTTTGAAAAGCTTTTTGAAATTTTTCAAGAACTGATTACACATACTTCCGGAGATCTTGATGAGGCTCTGGATTGGCTTAAGGAACTGGATAAAGAATATAATCTTACCACAGACGACTATACCTTGGATGATTTTGTAGAAGACCTGAAAAAGAAAGGGTATATACGAGAAGAAATTAAACCTGATGGTAAAGGAGGTATGGCTATTACTGCCAAAACTGAGCAAGCAATACGTAAAAGAGCATTAGATCAGATTTTCGGTAAGATAAAAAGAAGCGGATCAGGGAATCATGCTACAAAATATACAGGTAGAGGAGATGAGCACGCGGGAGAATTTAGAAACTATCAATATGGAGATGCGTTAGAACAGATATCAATCACTGAAAGTCTTAAAAACGCACAGATTAACCATGGGATGGACGAACTAAAGTTGACTGAGGATGATCTTATCGTAGAAGAAACGCAATATAAAGCACAGATGAGTACTGTGCTAATGATTGATATTAGCCACAGTATGATTTTATATGGCGAAGATCGAATCACGCCGGCAAAGAAGGTGGCTATGGCACTTGCAGAATTAATTACCACGCGATATCCAAAAGACACCTTGGATATTCTTGTGTTTGGGAATGATGCCTGGCCTATTGCTATTAAGGACTTACCCTATTTGCAAGTAGGACCTTACCATACCAATACAGTTGCAGGGTTGGAATTGGCAATGGATATGCTACGTCGTAAGCGTAATACCAATAAACAAATATTTATGATTACCGATGGGAAACCAAGTTGCTTGAGATTACCTGATGGACACTACTATAAAAATAGTAACGGATTGGATCGTCACATTGTAAACAAGTGTTATATGATGGCCCAGCAAGCGCGAAAGCTGCATATCCCTATAACCACCTTTATGATTGCTCAAGATCCGTATTTGATGCAATTTATCAGAGAGTTTACCTATGCAAATCAAGGAAAAGCATTCTTTACTGGATTGCAAGGCTTAGGCGAAATGATATTTGAAGATTACGAAAATAACCGAAAGAAAAGAATCCGCAGATAGTCTGCTAATTACGAAAAACAAGAATAAGAAACTGATAATTTAAAGCATTACTACACTACATATATGATGAACATAGCGAACTTAACTACTTTAGGAGCTTTAAAAGCTGAAGGATATCAAAGTTTATCTATAAAAGATGAATTGCGAAAAAATTTAATCAAAAAATTACAAAACAAAGAAGAGACGTTTGAAGGTATCCACGGATATGAAAATACAGTAATCCCTGAATTGGAACGTGCAATTCTTTCGCGACATAATATTAATCTCTTGGGACTTAGAGGACAGGCCAAAACCAGATTAGCGCGTCAAATGATCAATCTTTTGGACGAGTATATACCAGTGGTGGCGGGATCAGAGATTAACGATGATCCTTTCAATCCCATTTCGCGTTTTGCCACGACTTTAATCGAGGAGAAAGGGGATGAGACTCCGATTACCTGGCTACACAGAACTGATCGCTTTGCGGAAAAACTTGCAACGCCCGATGTGACGGTAGCCGACATAATTGGCGATGTGGACCCAATAAAGGCAGCAAATTTAAAACTGAGTTATGCAGATGATCGGGTAATACACTTTGGTATGATCCCGAGAGCGAATCGCTGTATTTTTGTGATTAATGAGTTGCCTGACTTACAGGCGCGAATACAAGTGGCCTTATTTAATATTTTACAAGAAGGAGATATCCAAATACGAGGGTTCAAATTACGATTACCATTGGATATGCAATTTGTATTTACCGCGAACCCGGAAGATTATACCAACAGAGGTAGTATTGTTACGCCATTAAAAGACAGGATAGGATCCCAAATACTTACGCATTATCCTGAAACGATTGCGATCGCAAAGACTATTACACAGCAAGAAGCAGGGTCAGACAAGAGACAAAAAGAATTAGTACATGTTCCTGAGTTGGCAAAAGATTTATTAGAACAGATAGGTTTTGAAGCGCGTGAAAGCGAATATATTGACCCAAAAAGCGGAGTGAGTGCACGTATGAGTATCACAGCCTACGAAAATTTATTAAGTACGGCAGAGTATCGTGCCTTAGGATCAGGTGATGAGCGCACCTTGTTACGAGTAAGTGATTTTATGGGAATTGTACCGGCTATTACAGGAAAAGTTGAGTTGGTTTATGAAGGAGAGCAGGAAGGAGCCGATGCCGTTGCGCAGACGTTAATATCTAATGCTATAAAAACGCTTTTTCCTGATTACTTTCCAAAAATTGAAAAATTAGAGAAAGAGGGTGAAGAGAGTCCTTATCAACAGCTGATAGATTGGTTTTTTGAAGAAAGTGGTTTTGAATTATTGGACGATGTATCTGATCAAGAGTACAAAGCTAAACTCGATGCTGTTATACCTTTAAAACAGTTGTTACAAAAATATCATCCTGATGTAGCTCAAAATGATAGTTATTTTCTGAAAGAATTTCTATTGTGGGGGCTGGTTGAATATAAAAAGTTAAGTAAATATCGTCTTTCTGAAGGGTTTAGATTCAAAGATGTATACGGCGGTTATATCAGTGGATTATAAAGAATCAAGAAGTCTTTCTTATATAATTACCACCAGGTTATAAAAATTTTCTGATACTGATCCTCTTTGGTTTTTATCCAAACCATAGGGGATTTTTTTTGCTCACAAGCCTGCTCAATTTGAGATAAAATTTCTACGAAAGAAATCCAGGTGGTTCCATGAGCGGGATTGATGATCCACTCTTTTTTCAGCGGAAGATAATACGCTGCATCTTGATCAAACTGGTTTTTAAAATCATGAAACGAGGTCCAAAATCCTGCAATTGGCGGTTTTCTTTCTTCAAATATGGCTGAAGCTGTCATATGCAGCGGTAGATATAGTTGTGTAAGAAAACATACACGCTGTTCAAAGTTCTGCGAACTCAAATTTAGTGAAGCCAAAATTTTTTCAGTTTCTTCGTTATATAGAAGAGGCAATTGCTTTTTGAGTAATTTATTAGACTTTAGATCGTAACTATCTTTACGATTTGGACCGATCCACCCGGTTTCATGTGATGCTGCGATCGTAGGATCATAAATGTAAAATTTATAGACCAGTTCGATATGCAAAAAGGATTGAGTTGCTTTATTTTTAACTAAGAAATCTAATTCGCCAATGGTTTGTTTTTCTTTAAATACCTGAATACCACTTCGCAGTAACTCAAAGGCTGAATGCGTTTTGATGTAGTATTCAAAAAAGTGTTCAACACGTTTGCCCAGTACTTCATTTGGATGTATATGAATATGTTTTTTTAATTCTTCTTCAGAGGGTATTTTATCTTGCTGTACAAGGAATGGATCAAATGTATTGGGTATATACTCCAACAAACTTGGGGTGTTCAAAAAGCCTGAATACTGTGATTGTAAGTCTGTCAACACCTAGGATTCTTTTTCAATTAAATTTCCGTCAGGATACAGCGCAAAGCGTCCTTTTTCAGCTGCGTGTACATGATCATATTTTGGCCAGGGCCAACCACCAAACTCAGTTTTTTGATAGGTTGTGATGGCTTCAGAAATTTCAGCACGGGTATTCATCACAAAAGGTCCTTGTTGCACGACCGGCTCGTTGATTGGATTGCCTGGCAGAAGTAAGAAATGACTTTCGGTAGCTCCGTTAACCAAGGTGAGCGGAACGGAAGGATTGGTTATAATACGATGTCCTGCCGGAATGGTGAATCCCTCCGTCAGTAGTTCACCTCCTTTAAAGAAATACAAAGATCGCGAAGTTGACTGACTTGTGGTGGGTAAGGTAAGCGTTGCACTGGGTTCCATGACTACCGTCCAAATCGCAACGTTATTGTTGGGGTCTGAAGCCCAGGAATCAGGGGCGCTATCAGGTGCTGTTACACCGTCCAATGTTCCTGCTATTAAAGTTACCATAGTATTAAGTCCGTTGGTATCTTGTTTGGTAACTATCGGAATATCTTCATGCCATAACATTTTAAAATGTGGCGCAACAAATTTGGATTTTTTCGGAAGGTTCAACCAAATCTGAAAAAGTAAAAAAGGATTTTTATCGTTTTTATTAAGAAGAGGAAACATTTCTGAATGCTGTACACCACTCCCGGCAGTCATCCACTGCACATCCCCATTACCGAACCTGCCCGCAGCACCTAATGAATCTGAATGATCAACTAAACCCTTTTGCGCGATGGTCACCGTCTCAAAACCCCGATGTGGATGCGCAGGAAAACCCGGTACGGTAGTACCATGATACATTCTGAATCCGTCCTTTTCTATAAAATCCTGTCCAAGATTTCGTCCCTGCAAGGATGCAGCCGGACCTAATTGATCGTCACCTTCAGGATATAAATCTTCGTGATAAGCACAAAAGAGAAAGGGATCACTCGTTTCCCAAGGGAATCCAAGGGGTTTTATTTTTTGAATGGCATCCATATATTTAATATTTTGAACCGGACTGTATCTTCTTTGAAGACTTTACAATAAAGTCTCGTATGTCTTGATTTGCCTGAATGAGATCTTCGTTACGTAAATACATCATATGACCGCTGCGATACCCTTTGAAATCTAAGCGTTCGCCAAGCTTGCGGTTAGCATTGAGCTGCCACATCACATATTTTGCATTAAAATAAGTGGTAGCACCATCAAAATATCCCGATTGAATCATGGTGTGCAAATTTGGATTCATAGTCATAGCACTTCGTAGGGCTTCGCCGGAATTATTATTACTACGATCCCAAGGATGAACCGGTCCAAACATATTATATTTCAAGTCTGTTTTAAATTTCAGTTCTTCTCCGATATAATAGTTAATGGCAGGGGTAAAGGCATGTAGCCAGGCCGTGAGCTCACTATTGTAATCAGGTCGCTCTCCAGCTTCTTTTACATCCATACCTTTATAACGCGAATCCAGTCGACCCACGGTGTATCCCTGATCGCTACGCAATAATTCTTTCCAGAAAAAAGCCTTGGGTACTTCGAGATTATGTTGGTCGATCACAGTTTTGGATATTCCTGAGTAATACGCCATAGAGGCAATGATGAGCTTGCGATCTTTCTCAGCTAAAGTACCTCCTTTTACGAGGGCAGGGATTAATGTATGGATAGTATATTGTTCGGCCTTAGGCAGCACTTCTAAGAGATCCTTTTGTTGCAAGGCAGGTGGTAGTTTTTTATGATACCAAGCTGCTGCTGTATAATAAGGTAAGCGGTTGGCTACTTCTATCGGGCCATCAAATTCGAAACCAATTTCGGTAGGGGAAACCAGAATGACTCCATTGAGGTACATCCATTGTTTTTGTTGTAGCGCCAATGCTAATCCGGATACTCTCGTCGTTCCGTAACTTTCACCAATCAAATATTTTGGAGAACGCCATCTGTTGTTTCTGGTTACAAAGGTATTTACCCACTCTGAGAGGTATTCGATATCTGCATTTACCCCAAAAAAGACTTTTTTCTCCGGCATCTTGCCATCTTTGTCCGGAATCATTCGGGAGTAGCCTGTATTCACCGGGTTTACGAACACAATATCGGCAACATCCAATACCGAATTCGGATTGTCCTTGATTCCATAGGGTTGAATGGGAAATCCTTCAGAATCAATTTTTAAAATTCTGGGACCGGTATAAGCAATGTGCATCCATACCGAGGCTGATCCCGGACCACCGTTAAACGAAATTAATAAAGGTCTGTTCTCATCGTTCTTTAAATCACTACGTTTATAATAGGTGTAGAAAAGGGAAGCAATAGGATTTCCTTGATCATTCCACACGGGTTGAAAACCTGTGGTTGCGGTATAAGGAATAGATTTTCCTTTAATTTGAACCGTATGACTGGTGTTAATTAAGGTATCTAGGGGTACGCTCACCTGCTGACTATGAGCAAAAGCGATACTACACAATATACTGAGGTGTATACAAAAATGGCGTAATGTAAAATTCATGATGAAAACGATGCTTTATAATTGAGATTTATTAAAATAGGTAGCTTTTTCAAAGTCCATAATATTTATAGACAGTATAGGAACCTCGGGAAATATTGACTGTAAAGTTTGCACTACACTCTTGGATAATTTTTTCTTTTGTTCTTGGGTTCTACCTTCCATTATATAAGCAAAAACATGGATAAAATCATCGGTTGTGTTGCCAACGGTAAAATCATCAAAGCTTCGTATACGCACTTTTATATCACCCGGAGTAAAAAGTTGCGTCGCTTCTGCAGTGTCATATACAGCTTGAATGATCTGTTGAGGTTCTTTGAGTTTTACGATGTTCGAGGAACATTCCATTACAAAGTGTGGCATGATGGGATCGTATATTTATAGTAAGTGTTCATTTAAATGATCAGTTAAAAATACGAAGTATCTATCGAATAGCATGCGTAAATTATGGTTTGCTGTACGAAAGGTTTGGATGAAATACGTGTGAAGAAGTATGTAAAGTGTTTACCTCCTTGATTCTATTAAAATCATGTGAAAGCATCTTAACTGTGCCGTTTAAAATATCTTGGTATGTTACTGAGGAGGTAGTTAATATCAAGGTTGCATCTAAGCTGTACGTGAAGAGGCTGATTTGTATGAAGTTAAGATATTTAAGTATCTTGTGGGTTCAACCAACACAAAGTAGATATGATAAAAACAATCTTACTTATCGCAGGCGTTATCTTATTAGGCTACGGAATATACACTGTAATTGCTCCCGAAGCATCCGTATCTATAGGAGGTTTTAGCATAGAGGCACAGGACAATACCAATGCGTATATCAGTATTGGTTTAGGGATTGTAGCGTTGATTGCCGGTGTGATCGTAAGTAAAAAGGCGTAAATAACGCCTTTTTACTATTTGATTGGTTACTTTGTATTAAAAGCTTTCTGGGAAATGTTTCTCTAACACTTTCATCAACACTTCGGATGTTAAGGGTTTGTTTTCAAAATGGTCGATAATACCGTTTTCTTGAGCACGTGCGCGATCATCCGGACTGGAAGAGGTAGTAAGCATGGTAACCACGATTCCTGCTTTAAATTCTTCGTCAAGGTTGTCGTATTCTTTCAGAAACTCCCATCCGTTCATTCCCGGCATGTTAATATCCAAGAATATTAAATCCGGATTAGGATATTGATCCTCTTCTAAGGTGGTTAAATATTCTAAAGCACTTTCGCCGGAAAGCTTAGCGACAATAGATTTAGTAACATTACATTTTTTAATCACGCGTGTATGTACAAAGTTGTCTGCTTCAGAATCGTCTATAAGTAATATTTTATTTAACTGTTCTTTCATGTCTTGGAGGTTGTTTAATTTAGGGTTGTAAATCTTTTTTGAAAGTAAATTTAAAAATGGAGCCTACTCCCAGCTCAGACTCGGCTTTGATTGTACCTTCGTGGAGTTCAACTATCTTTTTACAAAAAGAGAGTCCGATACCCTTACCTTCATATTGTGAGGTACTGTGGAGGCGGGTAAACATTTCGAATATTTTATTGATATGTGCCGGTTTGATGCCGATACCGTTATCATGTATTTCGAAGATATGATACATTTGATCTTCGGTATACTTAATTTCAATAGTTGGTTGTCTATCCTCGGGAATAAACTTGATTGCATTGGAGATTAAATTAGAAAATAATTGTTTAATTTCTATTTCATACCCATTTACGGTTGGAAGTTTTGGTAGTTTGAGCTGAGCATCACTAGCTTCCAGCAAACTAGTATAATCAATGATGATATCGTTGAGAATTATATTGAGATCCACCGCCTCTATTTTGCCGGACCGACCGATTCTACTATAGTTTAACAGCCCTGTAATTAAGTTTTTCATACGCTCTGTAGCGCCGTAGATGAAGTTAAAGTATGCAGAAGCTTCTTCATCCAGTTTGTCCCCATAGTCTTCTTCAAAAATCGTAATAAAATTATCTACGGTTCGTAAGGGCTCTTGCAAATCATGAGATGCGATATAGGCGAATTGATTGAGTTCCTTATTTTTATCTTGCAGACGATCGATCAGTGTTTTGTTAATTGCCTCCTGTATTTCGCGTAGTCGTATTTCTTCATTTTTAGCATCGACACTCTGCTGCAAGGATTCGTTATTGTTTTTTAATTTTTCAATCAACGGACGTAGTTGATTGCGAATACGTAGCAGGTTTAAAATCATGTAGCCCAAACATGCAATAAGCAAGGCGATAGCTAAATAATAGGTGTACAGTTGTGTTTGTTTACGTTCTTCAAAGAGAGTGTCCTGATCTTTTAGGATGTTTTGAATCACAGTATTGATCTCTCGCATCAAATATTGACCACGGTCTGTATTTACGATATTGAGCGCGGTATCATCATTACCTGCCTTTTGGGCATCGATGGTCCGCTCCAGAATATCCAGTTTTAGATACAGCAGCGAGTCTAATTTCTTAATGTTGGCTTGTTGTGCCGGATTGTAAGCAGTTTCGGCTTTGAGTTCTTCAATTTGGTCATCCAGTTGATCCGTAGCTTTATTATACGGCTTATTGTAGGAGGTTTCGTTGGTTAATAAGTATCCCCGTTGTCCTCTTTCAGCATCTTTAATAAAGGAATGTAAGCGCTCTGTTTTATGTTTTACGTCTACAGTGTGTACTAACCATTTTTGAGAATTTTTAATAGCAGCTACGAGAAAAAATATTCCTGCTACTATTAGAATTAGAATGAATAAACTTACATAGATTGATTTAAGAATAGAAACACCATCATTGTTTTGATCCATAGTTTGGGAATAGTCTTAAAATTGATTTTTGCATGGTTTGTAATATGGTATCCTCGTCTGCATCTTCACGACTACTATCGAACTCTCTCAAAAAAGACGCGACTTCATCCAAGGCAGCATCTTTCTTACGTTGATGATCTAATTTTTCTAGTTGTTCTTGCTTTTCTATATATAGCTTTTCTAATACCGGACGTAGCTTCTCGGGGAGTTCATTGATAGGGTCTTTTAGAAAAAAACCAGAGGCACCTTCCATTAACAATTGCGCAACCTTTTCATCATTGTTCAAACTGCCTGAAATGATCAAAATGATAAGGTTTGGATCATGATCCTTGACCATTCGTATGACATCAAAACCATCAAAACCACTAAGGCTAAAATCACTGATGATAAAGTCGGGCATATATTTCTTTAATGCGTTGGTTAATGCCAATTGACTATCGGCAAATCTTATTTCTGCATTATCACATAGCTTGTTAAGTTGTCTCTGAATTAAAAAAGAATCAGAAACCAAATCTTCTACTACCAAAAATTTTAATGAACTAGGTAACATAGTTAAATGGATAAGTGAGTAACAAAAGTAGAAAAAATACTATAGAAAGACTCCCTGAAAACCTTTGTGTAAGAACAGGTTTAGCTTAGGTACACTGAGAGTCAATGTAAAAGGGTGTATTAAACATTTGTTAAAGTGCATTATGCTATCAAATACAGCGTATTCAATTGTATCGAATGTTAAAATATAAGACCAAAAATAGCCAGCATTATACATAACAGCGCAACCACAATTGTAGCGTAGAGTAGCTTAGAATGAGTTCTTGATTTAAGCATGATATTAAGAGTTATTTGTGTGTAGTACAAATTTACTCTTAAAAACTAAGGTATTGTGTTAAAGCTCTTAACGTTATTACGTAATTCTTTAGCAGTTAGCACTTATTTACGTTAGATAAATAACTGCATACGTGTTATTTACTAGGATAATCTTTTGATTATAGCTGATTTATATTAGTCAACATCATATACAAGCTTCATCGTAATGGATGCAGTTTTTTCCTTGTCAGCCGTATTAAAAGTACCTCCCCATGAATACGCTTCGGTGGAGTTTTGACCGGTAATCTGAAAAACTCCCATTCGTGCTGATTTTAACTGACCTAAACTGCTACCGGAGTTCTCTGCTATTTTTTCTGCACGTAGTCGCGCATCTTCTGTTGCTTTTGAGATCATTTCAATTTTAAGATCTGCGAGTTGTGTGTAGTAGTATCTGGGAGCTTCAGAATATAACTGAACCCCTTGATTAAGTAATTCGGTTACTTCACGCGAAACGAGTTCTATTTTAGCAACCTCCTTGGATTTGATTTCGATAGCTTGTGAAAGGTGATATCCGTCAAATTCTTCCCCGATATAATTTCCGTTTGAGGCGTATTTTGTACGTGTTTTGCGTGTTGTTTTCACAGCACTAAAGACTAAGTCATCTTTACTTACTCCTTTTGATATTAAATACTTCTGAATGGTTTCTTTGTCCGAATCCAGCGTCAGGTAGGCTTGTTTCAAATCAATGTTTTGCGCTTCAAACCGTCCTTCCCAAACAATAAGATCGGAGCTAAAATTAGCTTTTCCTAATCCGGTTACTAACACTTCTCCATCTTTATTATTTCTGTCGACATACGCTTTTCCCAAAACCAATGCTGCAACGACGATGGCAGCGGCAAAAATAATAGCGGTAACTTGCTTTTTCATTTACTCCTGTTTTATAACAAATTACAAGATACTTATATTTTTGCTCGTATCTACCAGGGTACTCACATTATAAGGTGTGCAATGCGCTCCATGAACTTTAAGATTTTCCTGTAGGCTTCAGTAAGAGTTCGTTTACATTTACGCTTTCGGGTTGTTGTACTGCATACACAACCGCTTCGGCAATGGCAGTGGCATCCATTTTTGGCTCATCTCCGCCGTAATCCTTATCTTCTAATAGCTCTTGATCGGTGATGTCCTCTCGCAGGTCTGTATCTACCGTTCCCGGTTCGATCGCGGTAATCCGGATATTAAATTCTGGCGACAACTCCATGCGTAAGGCTTTTGATAAGGCAATCAATGCTGCTTTTGACGCCCCATACACAGCGCCTCCTTCATACAATTCTTTTCCATCGACTGAGGCAATATTGATAATATGCCCTTTGTTTTGCTTTTTCATGGCCGGCAGCACTTCATAGATACATCGCAGCACGCCTTTGACATTAACATCGATCGTATCAAGCCACTCGTCCAAATGTCTGTTCTTAATATACGTTAAGGGCATGATACCTGCAGAATTGACTAAGATGTCAATATGGTCGTAGGTAGTGTAAATTTCTTTAAAAGCTTGAGAAACGCTATCGGTACTGCTTACGTCCATCGTAACGACACTACTTTTATGGGGTAAGCTTTGGCTTATCTCTTTTAGCGTTTCGGTACTTCGGCTGGCTAAAACGACAGTACATTCTTGTTGTGATAATGCTTGGGCAATTGCTTTGCCAATACCACTACTGGCACCTGTGACTACGGCAATTTTATTCTTAAGATTCATGTTGTTTTTACTTAAAAATACAACTATTACAGAGGTCCATAATACGAATGTTTTCAGTTTATCATTAGATTAACGTAGTGGTGCTGAATTTTAAGAGTTGCTAACATACGAACCACCATCATGGGCTATGGTTTAGGATGCTTACAGGTATGGAACGGGAAGTTATCACGAAGCCTAATAGTATACACAGTCCGCCCGGTTTATTTGAGTTTAGTTCGTAGAAGCTGATTAGTTATTGGATATCCTTGATGAGGCTATAAAGCATGATCTCTTCGGTCTCATCAGGCAAGGTGATATATCTATTAAAACGAAGTCCTAATTTCTCTATAAGCCGTTGCGAGCCTGTATTATCCTTATCGGTGATGGCATGCAGTTCGGGTAGCTGAAAGCGATTGAAGGCTTGCTCTTTTAATTCATTAGCGGCTTCAAACGCATAGCCTTTGCCCTCGTATTGCGGCAAAAAGGCAAATCCGATATCAATACCATCTACTCCCTCCCGATCATATAAGCCACAATTACCCAATTTAACCTGATCTTCTTTTCGAATCACAGTATAATTGGAAAAGTCATGGTGCGCTAACTGCGCACGCATACGCTCGGCAATATATTTTTCGGCTTGCTCGATGGTGCGAAGGTTACGATCCCCAATAAACTGAATCCATTTGGGTGAATTAAATAATTCTAAGATAAAGGGAGCATCCTCCAGTTCGGTAAGCCGTAAGATGAGGCGTTCGGTTTCAAAAGTTGGGTACTGTGACATGGTTGTTTCTAATATTCCTGCTGGTCTCAAATATCGTGAATTCTACGATACGGCTAAACGAAGGGTTGTGATTTTTACGTTTTCAGTAAGAGCAGACTATTCAAAAGGGAGGAGGTCAGGCGTCAAAAAGGTTCTTCTGGCTGCATCATTGGTGTAGATATCAAAACTATAATGGCAGCTCATTAACGCTTTAAAATTTGTTTTTAATCTCGGAAATTCATGTAGCAAACCCTCAAAAGTATCGGTAGTTGATTTTTGAATAAAGTGATGTACTGCTTTGATGGCAGCTTGTGTAAGGGTAGCGTTATATTTATCGGAGGCTCCAAGCTGTTGCACATATCGTTGTAACTGTTGAGAAACTATACTTTCGGCTTGTGTTACCCCGTCTCGTTGAATGTACAGGTATGCCAGACGCAGATGTGCCTCATGAGTAAAAAGTGTCGGGTCCAGTTCACAGCTGCGAAATTGTTGCAGAAATTGTGCGTCGGAGAGTTCTGTATGTCTTTTCATCGTTTTGCTAATTACGTATCCTTAATACTCAATTCATCCTGCAGTGCAAAGTCAACTGCACTTTCTGCGTGAATTCTGGTGGTATCAAAAACGGGAATGCTTACATCTTGTTCGCTTATTAATAACGGAATTTCTGTACAGCCCAAAATTACCCCTTCTGCTCCCTTATCGGCCGCCTCCTCAATGATTCGTTGATATGCTTTTCTTGAGTTGGTTGTTATGGTACCATGTACAAGTTCCCGGTATATGATCTCATGTACACTATTTCTGTCTGCTTCATTCGGAATGCTAACTTCGATACCAAAATTCTGCGTAAGGATAGTTTTATAAAAGTCCTTTTCCATCGTAAATTTAGTCCCTAGTAACAGCACCTTTGTAAGCTTCTTTTTTTTGATTTTTTTACCTGTGGCTTCGGCTATATGTAGCAAGGGAATGTTGGTGTTTTTACTAATTGCTGAACTGCACAAGTGCATGGTATTAGTGCATAGCACGATGATATCGGCTTTGGCTATTTCTAAATTGACGGCGCTCTCTACCATCAAAGCATTGAGGGCACTCCAATCGTTGGCATGTTGCAAGGCTTCGATCTCGGCAAAATTCACCGAATCCATGATGCATCTGGCGGAGTGGAATCCACCTAATAGCTCACGCACTCTTTGATTGATAATTTCGTAGTATACCTGTGAGGACTCCCAGCTCATCCCGCCAATTAGACCAATCTTTTTCATCGCTTATGCATTTTAGAGTGTTGAATTCTTGCCTGCCTAAGCTACGATTTTTTTATGATAATTTAGACAAGAGTAAGGTTGGCGAGGGAAGATTATTGAGAGGAACGAAAGGCAATCACATTATAGTCGCTTAAATAACATGGCTTATGCGTGGATCGTACGTACTATTTCTGAAGACTAAGCAGAGATTTCCAGGCCCCAAGAACCTATTTCTGTACATCAAACTGAAATTTCGGCAGGTGAAGACGCTATTTCTATACCTAAAGATGACATTGCGTCACCTCAAGAAGACATTTCCGTCCTGTGAGACGATATTTCCGTACCCAAAAACGACATTGCGGCAGGTGAAGATGATATTGCTGCACTTAAAGATGACATTGCGGCAGGTGAAGAGACTATTGCTGTACTTAAAGATGGCATTGCTACACCTCAAGTACGAATTGTTATACTTGAAGAGGGTGTTGTTATGGTTGAAGATGTTGTTGTTGGGTTGGGAGTATAGGTAGATATGTAGGAAGGGGAGTGTTTTTTGAGTTAAAGAGGTTTTTTCTTTAATACTTTATTTTTTCTAGGTTTACTTTTTTATCATATTCATATAGAATTCGATCAGATTCAGAAAATGGAATTTGAAATAAATTACATACTTCTCTTAAACGATTTAAATAGTCCAAGTATTGAACAATATTGTGATTCATATTAGTTTTTAATTTAAGAGCCGATCCGTAAATAACTCTATAAACTCTTTGGTCAATAATTTGATAAATATTGGGATTTCTGAATCGTAATATTGTTGAAGCCATTGGTAAACGAATCCCTTTCTTCCCGAGTAGATGTATCAGGATTTCTTCAGTCACTGTAGGATCTATAAATTCAGCTTTTCGGTCGATTTTATTGATTAAGTTGAATATTTCATCATTTAATTTAGCATAACGGTTAATTTTCCACAATACTATTTCGTTTATCAACTCTTGGTTAAACTCTGATTTTACATTGTTCAATTTCTTGGTCAAATCCGGTTAAAAATTATATCCCAATGTAGGCTTCCCCTTTTTATAAATATTAAACAAGAAATAATTATCATAATCAAAATACTGATTGCATCAAAAATTATCAGATTTAGCCATATCACAACATCGTGAAAACCCGGAGTCAATACTTTCAATAAAGATTCTGCCGAAAAGAATAAAATTATGGTTAGAGTAATAAATAATGTTAGATGAATCAGTGTGATATTTCTTTTCTTTATTGAGTTTTGATATTTTGGTAACGGTTTTGTGGAAGCGTCAGTTACGGGGTAACGCGCAAGTGTTTTTCGTTGACGTAATTAAGTTAATCAGAGGCGAGGAGATAATTTTCGGTAGATAATTCCGCCGTGGATGCGTTTATAGAGATGTTATTATAAATTCTCATCAGAACCAATTTCCGATAAAATATGTGTAAGTTGTTGTAATTCCGGCTAATATATAAATATTAAATGACAATAAAGAAGCAAGTAAATTTTGAAAAAACAGAATAATTTTGTCAATTAAAGTTGCTTCTCCAGAAATAATTTTTAATTCCTTTTCAGAAAATTTTGTAGGATTTCCGTTATAGAAAAAGTCAGATGTTATAGAAACAAAAGCATAGGCGATTGACCAAAAAACAAATGAGGAGATAAATAGAAAAATTAATTTAGTTTTCAAATTGTCAGCTTGAAAGTTGATTAAAAAATAAATTGTAGAGACAAAGAAAATTGTTGCTAAAGAGTCTAAAATGAGTCGTTTATTTAAAGTCAAAAATTTCAAAGAACTAATAATGTTTCTAATAAATACCATCATTAATATTTTCGGTGAAGAATATAAATAAAACTTTTTCTTCGTAATATTCCGGGTTCCTTGTATTAAGTCGTAAATAATTCCAATAATATTAGTAAAAATTAGAGCGAAAAGTAATTTTAAAATCATTGGCTTTTAATTTCAGATGTTGCTCTCAAATGTGATTAAACAATTATATGTAGTCACCTCTAGCAACTATATTTCTCATATATACTAACCAAACAGCAACGTAATCAATTATAGTAGGTGTGTTGGTTATACTTGTGACCAAACTACATAATTATTTTTAAATGCGGGAAATTTTGTTGGATTGATTGTATACGGTGAATTTGAGAGGGGGTGTTGATGGGGTATTGTATGTTTGGGTTATGAGTTAAAGAAAGGGTTTATATAGGAGGTCATGTTGCCCTTTATTATTTCTTTGAAAGTTGGTAATTAGTAACTAACACTGATGCCGAAATTTGGAGTATTCTTTCCAACTCTCTAACCATATCAATAGTCAATCTTTTCTTTCTATTCAAAATTTCAGAGACTCGGCTTTTCCCACCGATTATTCCGACTAAATCCTTTTGGCGCATATTTAATTCCTCCATTCGAATTTTTATTGCTTCTATTGGGTCTGGTGCTTCAATGGGATAATGTTCGTTTTCGTAATTTTCGATAAGCATTGAAAGTATTTCCGCTTCGTCGCCTTCTATAGTGTCAATTGGCGCATCGAAAATCACTTCCAAACGCTTAAGCGCGTTTCGGTAATCTTTATCGGATTTAATAGGCTTTACGTTCATAGTATTATTTTAAATTGTGTCTGCATCTATTTTATCATATTCAGCATGTGTGCCAATAAAACGGATAAATGCCCATTGCTTTTCATAATTAAACTTTACTATCAGTCTATAAGAATTTCCTTTTATATTGAAAACTACTCGACTATCTTTTAGAATACTTGAGTTGATATAAGTTTGTTTTACATCGTTTGGTGAATACCATTTAGCACTCTTTGCTGTATCATACCAAGTTTTCAAATACTGTTCAGAATCAGCATGCTTTTCCCAATAATCCCGAAGTGTACTTTTTGCAATTATTCGTTTCATTCGATCAATTAGAAAACAAATATAAGAAAAGTTCTCGGATAAAGAACTGTAAGTTTTTGCTATAATAACGGGGTAGACTCAATTATGGTCAAACTTAGAAACTTTTTTCTCTTAATGTTTATATTTAAAAGTGCCACAGGCTACAAAATAGAGTGGCTACAGGGATTATACTTATAGCTGAAAACCAAACTACATAATTAATTTTAAATGCGGGAAATTTTGATGGATTGATTGTATAGTGGTAGGGTTGGGAGGGGTGTGGAGATGGTGTATTATATGTTTAGGTTTTGAGTAAAAGAAAGGATTTTTATAGGGTATGATGTCACCAAACGTTTTTTTTATTCTGTCGGAATTTTTTATAGTCTATCTACCTATTTCAAATCATTTTTAAAAGTTGTATATTTAGGTAAACGGGCCAATAACATATCAGTTGACTTGGGACAATTAAGGGCTAGCTTCAAGCCCTTGCTCTTTATTTTTAATAAATACGTTTTTTTTCAATAGAATGTAACAAACGTATGACAAAATGGGCATTTTTTCCAATACCATATAGGGGCTGAACCTAAAAAAAATGACCATGAAAAAAGAAGAACCTAAACCGACCGACCCCAATTCGCTACTTCAAGTATATCAACCCCTAAAAGAATTGAGGTTTCAATTGACAACTACAGGAAAGATACCACATAAAGAGGGCATAAGAGTGATGGCGAACCTTAAGAATAAAGAGGTAGCACATGATGAACTGATTTTAAACCAGGTAAGAATCGTCGCAGATGACATCATAGAAGTACATATTGGTTTTAAAAATCTTTATTTGGGACCCGATCATATTACTGGCGATTTAAGGGTTGAGATTTTTACAGAAGCTAAATTACTGGCAACCTTCGAGCCGCCAATTTCAAATGTCTTCCATCCCGAAGGCGTGACACCCGAATTGCCTTCAAGGGGCGGCGAACCCGAAATTTCATCGGGCATTGGAAGAACCCGTGAGCGAGGTACTCCTAATGATCTGACAACTATTACCACCGTACCTGTACCCCAAATTACTGAAGAACCGGGTGACGACGGGGGTGACGATCCGAGAGATACACCACCTCCTGAGATCTATGGCGAAGAGCTTTCACCTCCTGCTATACCACCCTTTATGGGCGCATGTGAAGACCCCATGGTTGTTGAAGAGGTGGAAACAACAACCTCTGAAACCAGTTTTGCAGTCGGTGATCCTGTATATGTTCACAACGGTGAATTTGTCCGAAATGAACAGGATTTTTATGTGGGCGGCATCGGACCCGCCATTCGTTTGGTGCGAACCTATCGCTCGCGTGTACAAGGGCAATCAATAATTGGCCATGGATGGTCTATCAACTGGGAAAAAACCCTGATCGATCTCAGCGCCTTTGGCGGCTCAGGATATTTATATAAAAACGGTTTTGGACGAACCGATTCATTTAATGCAAACGGTCAACCCAATACCCCTGGATACTACGCTGAAGTATCTCAAAACTCAGCAGGGAGCAATGAGTTATTACAAGCCGATGGGGGCAAGTTAGTATTCGATTCAGCTGGTCAGTACCGTGAAATCAAAGATCGAATGGGTAATGGTTTGGACTTTAATTATAATAATAACGGTCAACTTATTTCTGTACAAGATGGGGCCTACAAAGTGGTGAAATTATCTTATAATTCGGATGGTTTATTATCGAACTTAGTGGATTGGACGGGGCGCGAGATCATTTATGGCTATTACGATGGTAATGAAATGGGTGGTTCTCGATACGACTTAAAATCAGTAACTGCCACTTCGAGAAATTTGACAAATTACCCGGCGGGTATAACCACGGTTTATACTTATGATTACAATTCCATAGATCCGAATCAAATCCACAATTTGATCTCAATTACAAGACCGCTTGCCCTAAATTCTTTGGCTATTGATCCCATGCAACCCTTTAGCCTGAATCATGTCAATGACCTACGTGATAAAGCAGATGTTTTCAATCAATACGATCAGAAGAATCGGGTTTTAAAACAGCGTTTTGGAAAAGGCATGTACTATTTTGAGTATTTAGCTAACGGAACAGAGACCATCGTAACCGATCGGGCTATAGAGACGGGTATGAGTGAGGGTCAGAAAACCTACTTTAAATATTTGGGTAACCAACCCCTTGCCTTGGAACAAATTAACGGCCTGGGGCATGCTATCCTTAAACTTGAACATAACGATACAGCCTTCTCAGAATCGACGGCTTATGTCATGCCATCGGGCAAAAGGGTCGAATTTACCTATGATCGATTGAATCCGAATCCAAAACGGCGAGGTGACCTCCTCACTATCGAGTGGTTTGGCTCTCAACCAGACCAATGGATCAAAAGTAGTCAAACGCTCAACGAGCAGGGGCAAGTACTCAGTATAGTAGAACCCAGAGGATATGAACCTGGAGCCGACCCCAATCGCTATACTACCAGCATTTTTTACGATACTAAGGGCAATCCTACGCTGATAGTCTTTCCACCTATCTCCCATTATGATGGTAGGGGGCAGATCATAAACAGCTCGCCCAGACCGAGACAATACGCCAATTATAATACAAAGGGTCAGCTTACTAAGATGATCGAAGTTGATGGTGTGGTTAAAGAATACATCTACTATCCAGCTGGAGATAGTAGGGAGGGGTTGTTAAAAATGACCAAATTAACCGCTGTGGATGGGAGCAAATCTCTAGAGGTTTTATTTGAACTTGATGATTTAGGGAGGCCTGTTCAGGTAACTCAGACCAATGGTGCCGTGACAACGGCTACTTACGATGTTTTTAATCAGATTGTTAGTACTAAAGATCCGATTGGAGCCGATCGAAACTATGCCTACGATCAAAACGGAAATCTTCTTGAGGTTAAACTTCAAAACCTGGAGCCAGACGGTCAAGGTGCATACAGACAAGGTAGTCCAGAATGGTTTGTTGAATCGGCCGTTTATGATGACTATGATCGTATCATCACGATCATACGTGGTTCCTCCGATCTGCTGGATGCTACCAATACCAACAAATTTACCTATGATGGGGCCGACAGATTGGTAACCTTGAGCTCAGATGCCGGTACAGTGACTCGCCATGATTACGGTCCACGCTCTTTAGTTTCGAGAACTATTTTTGCTGAAGGAACAGTAGATGAGTCTGAAGTACGGGTCATTAATAATATGAATGGACAAATATCAAAGATCATTGATGCCGAGGGCCATATAGCTACACATCACTACGATTGGTTAGGTCGTTTAATTGCAATTGATGATCCCTTGGCAGCAGGTGCGAGTCAAGGTCCATCTACTTATTTAGAATACGACGCAAGCAGCCATGTAATCAGGACCTATAGGCTAGATCGGAACGGTATAGTTATTAAAGACATAAGAAGAACTTATGATGAGCGTGGACACCTAGCCTTCGAGGAAGACCAACTTGCCGGAACCCTAGCGCTAATAACATATAATGATATCAGTAAAAACATTCGGACAGCCGTATACGATCAGACTTCTTATACGGTATTAAAAGAGATTAGAAGGGTCTTTAATTTGAATCATTTTGGTGAAGCCATATGGGCGGTTGATGGTGAAGGGAACAAAATTGAATATTTCTACGATCAATTTTTACGCCTTGCTTCCGTAGAAAGAATAGGCTCCAACGGACAATTTAAAATTTCAACGGAATACACCTATGATATCAAGAACCGGGTGCTCGGAGTTGAAGTAGTTTCAGGCGATGGTCAAATCAGGCGTAGCTCAAGTATCTTACTAGATTCCCGTAATCTGATGACTGCCTCTGTCGATGCCAAAGGTCAGGTCGTTGAAATGAGATACAATGGCCTAGGACAATTGGTGGCCCTAGATCGTTTTGTACATCCTTCAGCCATACAGCATGAAACCTTTACTTATACTAAAGATGGATATTTAGAAAAATTAACCGACGGTGGTGGTAACTTCACCCTTTTTGAGTATAACAGAAAAGGCGCGCGTACAAAAGCCACGGCCTATGACGGTTCGGTAGCGCATTTTATACACAAGACAGATTTTGATAAGCGTGGACTTCCGATATCTGTTTTGGATGGTAGAGGAAATCAGGTAACCAATCAGTTTGACGAAATGGGGCGATTAATTCAACGTGATATTCTTCTGGCTCCAGGTGTTGGTGGACCCACCTTTGAACGCTTTACTTATGACGATATGAATCAACTGCTGAGAGCTGAGAATGATTTTTCAAGCTTCAGTCAAAGCTTTAATGTACAGGGACTAATCGAAAGTGAATTACAGGCATTTCAAATTGGCTCTCAAAGCGGCACTAAATCGATTAGGCGTGAGTTCAATCTGGCAGGTGATCAAACCGAAATCGAATATCCGGGAGGCCGCATTCTAAAGTATGATTATGACATGGTTGGCCATCCAACAAGCGTACGGGAAGGATCTTTTCAAATAGCAAAATTTAATTACCTGGCCCCCAATATGTTTTTTAGAAAGGTTTATGGCAATGGCACCCAGACCACTTGTATCTATGACGGTCTTGCCAATATGAAAACTGTACATTCTGATGGTCCGGGAGGACAAATGCATCCTGCATATAACTATCAATATGATTCATTGGGGAACGTTTTGTCGGAAATTGAGACCAGCAAGAATCTGGAAGATGCCTATCATTACGATGCTCTAAATCAACTAACTTCGGTAGAATTGTCCAAAAATTTGATTAGCGGAACAAGTGGCACGCTCATTCATTATGAATACGACTGGGCTGGTAACTTTTTTAAGGTTGAACGAGCGAGTCAGGCCACTTTATACTCATCTAACGGCATCAATCAATACACGGCTGTTGGTCCTCAAGGGCAACAAAAACCATTTATCTGGGATAAGGATTTTAATCTGACCGAGAGTCCCGGACGAAAACTCTATTATGATTATGGCAGGTGTTTAATAAAAGCAGAAGTTGGGCAAAGGGTATTTGAGTTTACCTACGATGCGGTAAGAAGATTGATCCATAAAAGTATTTCAGAACCAGGTCAGGTCACAAAGGAAACCCATTATTATTACGATGATGATCGGGTAATTGAAACCGAAGGAGACAATGCTGCTACTTATGTTTACGGGGAAGGGCTCGATGAGCTAATTTCCTATAAATACGGAGGAAGTGATTATTATATCCACCAAAAAAGGCTTTGGCATGTTTCACACATCACTGACGATCAAGGGAACGTGGTAGAATTTTACAAATACGACCCCCATGGAAAAAGAACGGTATTCGACGGTCAAGGTAATCAGATAAGGGAAACAGCAGTAGGCAACTTGATTGGTTTCACTGGGCGATGGCTCGAACATGAATTGCGACTTTATTATTTTAGGGCTCGCTGGTATGATGTTGAACTGGGTAGGTTTACCACGCCCGATCCGGATGGATGGGTGGATGGATTGAATGTATATCGATATGCTAGGAACAACCCTTCCACCTTTTTTGACCCATATGGTACAACAGCAGCTGAATTTTTATCGGGGATCAAAGATGGTTTTAAAGAAAAATTTCTGGGAGGATTTTGGGATACGCTCGAAACGATGGCCGATATTGTGATGAATATCGGAGATTATGTTAACACCTTTAAGACCATGTTAAAGGCCCTTACCGATCCAAATGCCATGAAAAATGTATGGGGTGCGGTTAAGGAAGCCGTAGAGAGCGAGCTTTCAGATGCTTGGAGTATGGTTGAAGGGGCTATCAATGCCCTAAAAGGTGAAGCCAGTCACTTTGCAGGGAAACAGCTTGGTAAGGCCCTAGGTTTTTTGGCATCTAAACTTATAAGGGGCGGGGGATCGATTGCCTTGTTCTTTGCAAAGATCGGAAAAAAGGTAAAAAATCTGTTAAAGAAAGCTAAATGTAAAGTCAGCAGAGCCACAGGTATGGGGCCAGGATGCTTTCTTGATGGAACCCTTGTAGTCTTAAGAGATGAATTAAAGAGAATTGAAGACATAAAAATAGGCGATGAGGTGCTATCTTGTAATGAGGAAACCGGAGAAGAGGGCTACAAAAAAGTGGTTCGTTTGTATCGAGGTCATACTTCGAAGGTGGTCAATCTAGAAATTATCCCGCATTTGACGGAACAGTTGAATAAGGAACAGGGAGCAGCATATAATGAACAAGTCGCAGTTCGGGACAAACAAATCATTCGTTGTACAGAAGGTCATCCTTACTGGGTGGCCGATCGTGGTTGGGAAAAGGCTCTCAACCTTTCTGAGGGTGATATCCTTGTGAATCCTAATGGAAATGAGTCGATTGTTCTCAATGTGAATCTTTGCGAGGAAAAGGCCTATCACTACAATTTTGAGGTAGCAGATTGGCATACTTATTTTGTGTCAGACAAATATGTCGAAAACAGTCTATGGGTACATAACCAACAGACTTGTAGTGTTGGAGGTTCTTCAGCCTCTGGCGGATCTTTAAGTCCGGATAGCCCACCTGCACCTATAACAACTAAAAGGGGTAATGTAAATACATCTACACGAAAAGCTATTGGTGGTAAGAAGGGTGATGGAGATGATGCCAGACATATGATATCCGATAGGTCAATTAGAACTATGCAGGAGACTGCACTGGGATCTCAGCCTACCCGCGGTGGTCAGGCATATTTATTGGCTATGGTCGGTCATCCTCCAAAATCCTTGTCTGATAAAGACATCAATCGAGCAACACGCAAATGGCAGCAACAAATGACTAATAATCAAGAGAATCTTTGGATGGGTGATAGAAGTAAGAATAGAAGTATTGGCGCTGACCGTGATTTTCCTCCTGGCACAACACCGGGTAACAGGAAGTAGTTTGAAGTATTTTAAATAAGCATGTTGCACTTATAACTTGAACTTAGATATTATTTTCTGGTTTGAATTAAAAGGTTTAATATGCAATACATTTTTATAACTCTTTAAATGATGTACAACTTTAAGTGTAAGATGAGCTTTAGCGTCGTTAATTAAATCGTTTTACGCAGCGATAGCAAAGACAAACTATTTAATCAATGCGATCTTACATAGGGTTTGTTCTTTATGCTTTTTAATTTAGCTTTTTTCAAAATCAAGAAATAAAGAGACTGTAGTTCAGCTTCGGTAACATTTTTAAATGTGATAAATCTTAATCTATCAATTCTATATCGAGGAGTTGGGAAGGGGGGGACACTAATCGATCTCTCTAAAAACCTCCATACTTTCTGACCCCAATGGTGGAGGGACTAGGTGAGCATGCATCACATTCGATAGGTTTCCTGATATTTTTTCTATGGTATAGGAGGATTCCTGAACTTCTGAAACTATCTCTATAGCATAGTGGTTTTTATATTCGCGAATAATCATGGTGTCCTCAAAATCAGTTATATCGATAGATCCAACTTCAGTACTTTTATTGATTGCTTTCAAAACAAATTGAGTATTCAATTTTGTTTCGTTTGTTTCTTTGTAAAATGGAATGTTCTTATTGTTAGTATCATCAATTCCGTTAGAAATAGGACTATACACAGTTGTTTTTCCGAAAATACTTACTATCACATCAGTGTAAAAAATGGTCTCGATTGGAAGATATGTTATTGGATTGCTAAAATAAACATACACCTCATTACCATTGGTCGTTACTTTAATCTTGGCAAAATTTTGAATACTTGCGCTGTCATCAACTATATCTAGTGCCAGTTGCACCACAGCATCTTTTCCGAGGCGTATGATTGCTTCAGTTTCTTTATTCATTTTAATGTCTTGAGAATAGCAATAGGTATTATCTAACAGTAATAATAGCAGAAGTAGTATTTTTAATATCTTAATCATTGATCTATTATGAACGTTAACAATTGCACATACGAATCATAGGAACTATACATCTTTTGCATACATACTCTAAGTAACACACCTTACCAAGGGACGGTGAATACATTAGTTATACTTGTGACTAAGCTACACAATTATTTTTAACAAACACATTTTAAAGCGTCCATTTTCAACGGCGTAGTCCTTAAATTTTCAGGAATGAGGCTTATTAATACAAACAATTACCGATCTGGTTTAGTCAACAAAGTATTGTTGTTTTGTAGCATCGGCCGTGTGAATGTTTAGTTGTCCTACAGTGTTTTCAATCTGCTAAAATTTTTCTCATTTCTTTAATTGAATTAGTATAATCGGATATTTTTCGCCCTTTGCCTATTCGAATAGGACTTGTGTTAATTCTGTTAGTTAGCTCTTTGATTGGCATATTCTCCAAGCTTCCAAAATCATATTTCCACCAATCCAATTCATAAAGTCTTTGATTTTGAAATGCCGTAGTACTTCGATCATTATCCGTAGGCAAGAAATCTAGTCCACCAATAATTGACTGTAGCTGTTTAAAGTCCGTCATTATTCCATCATAAATTAATTGAGTATATACCGAGTTTAGAAATATAGAATCAATATTTTTTAGATCAGCAGCTTTTATATCTGTCAAGATTACATTATACTTTGTAATTCCGTTAGTGAGTAACCAGCATTTTTTTCGATCTACATAGAAAACCGTTGCGTTCCACTTCCCAAGTTTTCCATATTCAGCATTTTGGTCAGTTGAAATCAGTTTTTTAATTAACTTTTCAAGTTTTTTAGTAGTATGTATTTTAGTTCGTATCAATGGTGTAAGACTTTATATAGTAGGTTTGTATCAGAGTAAAAAGTTACACAGTAATTATTTACGTGATTTTATTTCTTAATAAACTTATGAAAATTTAACAACATTGGAAAAGAATGCTCACAAGATAATTTTTTGACCCTCTGGTAGTTTTAGCGTTAGTTAGTATGTTGTATAGTAAATTCTTTTACTGCCTTGCTATTGTAACCCCCTCATTCTATGCGCTAGCAATTTCTTTTGTATCCCGTGTCAGGATGCTTTCGTTCACTGTAAATTTAACGATGCCATTTTCATTTACTCTTCCTAACAAAATAGTATGTTCCTAATTAAGAAATACGGCTAGTTTTTTTAGATTGATCTTTGTTGCTAGATGTAAGTGGTAAATGTTCCTTTCGTTTTTTTAATTTAGTGATCGTTATACCTTCTAACTTATTTATTTCAGAAATCAAGTATTTAGCAGTGGACACTACTTTCTTCCACCGTTCGTCTATAACTTCCAAATATTGCTAGGCAATTGCCGTATTGTTCCAGTTTTGAAAAACGGTGCCTACGTGAATTTTAATTTGATGCCCAATATTATCAATGAGTCCTGCATCACCACATGGGATAGCACCTCCGGAAGCGTTCAGATATTTATATAACATAATATAAACGTTATAAAAATTAGAGGCCTACTCTGTAATAGAAACCTTATCCTCTTGACGTAACTTAGAGGATAAGGTAATTGAATTATCAGTAGTTTTATTCTTCCTCTAAACTGCGTAGAATAGCTTCTGCAGCAGTGGTGGTGCTTTGATACTTTTCATATACCCATTTGGCAAAAAAATAAAACAAAGGTACTGCTGCAGGAGCGATCCAGATCCAGTCTTTGTCTTCTGTAATAATATCAACGCCACTTAGTAACTTTCCCATCACTGGCAGTATGACCAATATCAAAAAGAAACTTAGATAGTAAGTGATTCTCTGCAACTTCATGAATCGATGTTTACTTTTGAGGTAAGAAACTATCGCTTCTTTATAGGTAGCTTTACTAATTTGAATATTACGTAATTGTTGCAAGGAGCGTAGGGATAAGATTGGGAGAATCAAACATGCCAGTGCAGTAAGCCCGCCCGAGAGTTGCAAATACCAGGTGTCGAGCTTGCTGAAATTACTTGTTATAAAAAGAACAGTAGCAAAACAAAGTACGGCTCCGATAATTTCGGGGATGGATATGGCTTGCAATTTTGAGGTATAGCGTTGTTGTGTCATTTGTACGATCATTTTGTCTGTTAATACTTTTTGGGCTTCCAGCTGTTGCGACATATCGGTCCATAAGGTTTTCATTTCGTCAAGTTCCATAGCGATTATTTTTTGAATGATTTTTTTAATTGTTGTTTGATTCTCATGATCCTGGTACCGATATTGGTCACACTAAATCCTGTAATTTCTGCAATTTCTTTATGGCTTTTATCTTCAAGAAATAAGAGTATAATCCCACGATCGACTACATTGAGCATCTTTATATGTGTATACAAAGCTGCTACACGTTCTTCGATAATAGTATCTGCATGTTCCATTCGATTTGCTAATTGCTGATCCATGGCAATACGCATAGGTTTCCAGTTATCTTTTTTAAGATGGGTGATTGCGGTATTCAACGCAATGCGATACATCCAGGTACTAATTTTGGAATCTCCTTTAAATGAAGGATATGATTTCCAGAGTTGGTATACTATTTCCTGAAATAAATCCTTTTGGTCTTCGGTCGTATTGGAGTACAATCTGGCGATCTTATAGATCAGTCCTTCGTTCTGTTGTACGTCTGTTACAAATTGTTGTTTTTCTTTCATGTAAAATCTATTACACTCTATAAGTATAAACCTACATCAAAAAATCACAGAAAAGACAGCATTTTTTTTCAGAAGGAAAAAAAGATAGAGTTTCTGAACAATATATTTATTATATAAAACAACAAAAACCGTTACAATGAAGAGGCCCCAAAAAGTTAGACACTATTTGGGGGTATTTTATGAGTAGAAAAATCAAACATTTTATTGATACGATTCTCGATATAGGTATCCCATGCAGCAACAACTAATAAATGTGAGCAATCTGTAATTACTGACTGGTTCCATGCTACCGGTCTGATCTTTTCTTTGATTTCCTGATTCGTGATTACCAAAATTTCGAAGGGTAGTAATCCACTAGAAGTAGGAGCAAGCGAAGCGGCTTCTATAATATTATCAATTTTATCCTGAGGTACTTTCTCGCCATTCATGGCTTTGGCAGCATAGCGCCATTGTAATTTATCTAATAATTCCAGAAGAGTCTTTTGCTTCAAAGATACCATGTCGTATACAGAACTAAAATTGATGTATGCTAAGAAAACACAAGGTAATTCGTCTATATTGATGTGATTACTGATTTAAATCATTGATAATGAGCTGCTTTTTTTGTATCTTCAATACCCTCTGCATTTTATAGATAGCTACCTATTATAAGGTATCGTAGATTTCAACGCTGAAGTTTTTATAATAATTGTGCCGTGTTAATATTTTGAAGGTATGAATCCTGTTGTCATTTTTATAGTATTGATCATTGTGTTTCTGTTATCAGGAATACGTATAATTTTTGAATATAAGCGTGCGCTAAAATTTCGTTTCGGTAAGTACATCAGTACACTGCAACCTGGATTGCGCTGGATTATTCCTATTGTTGAGACCATTCAAGTTGTGGATATTCGGGTAATTACTATTAATGTGGACTCTCAAGAAGTGATGACAGAAGATAATGTACCGTGTAGTATTGATGGCGTAGTATTTTATAAAGTATCCAATCCCGAAAAAGCGGTATTAGAAGTAGAACAATATAATTATGCGATTATGCAACTCGCTCAGGCAGCATTACGTGATGTCTGCGGAAAGGTAGAGTTAGATACTATCTTATCCAAGCGTGAGGAAATGGGCAAAAATATCAAAGCAATTGTGGAACAGGAGACCATGGAATGGGGGATCCAAATCATTGACGTAAAGATTAAAGATATCCAGTTACCAGAAAATATGCGTCGTATGATGGCTAATCAGGCAGAGGCAGAGCGTTCCAGACGTGCACGTATTATTTTGGCACAGGCCGAAGAGCAGGCTGCACAAAATTTATTAGCAGCAGGTAAAATCATCGATCAATCGCCATCGGCCATAAAACTGCGCTTATATCAGACGCTAGCTAATATAGCTTCAGAAAAGAATTCAACAATTTTATTTCCGTTTCCGGAAGAAGTCCTACCTAAAATCCCAAAAGAGAAGAACTGAAATTTTCCTTCTTTATGATCGCAGTACAAGAGATTAAAATCGAATACTGAATGTCGAATAACGAATTTTGAAGGCAGAATTTTGAATTATTTACTGTATTATTTTTAGGGAAGCTTACGATGAACATACACTAGTGATTATAAAATTATAGGAGGAAGTTAAGGTTTATGAATGTAGAATTATTAACTGTCCTATTTGTAGGGAAGTCTACAAATAGAATATCCTACGAACTACTCCTTTCCCTTGTCAGGGAAAGGTGGCCAAGCAGCGCGCGGTCGGAAAGGGTAGGAGATAAATACTGAATTTTGAATATCGAATGTGGAAGTTAGGATTTCAAATACACAACGTAAAAGTGTCCTGACTGCTGACTTCTGTGCTCCCTGCGTAAAAATGTCTACACCTTATAAAATGGACTGATCTACACCTGATTTATACACAATTCATATAATTTCAGCACAGTTTTCCAATTACGTGTAGTTGCGGGAGCTGCTAATTTTTTCTCAAAAAAAGTATTGGTGAATTTTGATTTGTGATACGAATCCGTACAATGAAGATAAATATTCGAATTGTCAATAGTAAAAGAATCGGTGGGCTGATCCATCTTTTGTAAGGCTTCAACCGCTTCTTTACTCGGAAGGTGTCGTAAAAAGGTTACGTGGCAATCCTTAATTTCAATAGCAGGATCTTCCAAAAAAGGATTGTTCAGTGCAACTTGTTCGAGTTCGCTGATGGTTTTTACTACCACAGGCACCTCGAAACCAAATTGATTTAGAATCGCATCATGAATTAGTAAGGAAAGTTCAATTGTTGTTTGTTTCTTTAGAGAAGTGAAAATAACGTTCCCGCTTTGGATATAGGTTTGAACGTTCGTGAAATTTAGTCTTGCGAATAGTTGCTTCAGATCGCTCATCAAAATCTTTCGTTTTCCACCAACATTGATCCCTCTAAGCAATGCAATATATGTTGTCATATAATTGTTTTAAGTGGCTTTTGTATAGGCTTCGGTTAGCCAGGATTGCAATTCGCTATCCAGATCTTCTGTCGAAGTTAATTGAACACGGTGCGTGCACATGGCTCCAAAAGGTCCGGAGTTCAAAAGACGATCGGTGGTTGGTACATCTTTTAACTTTAAACCCAAATCGATCCGTGTTTTAGTAGCAGGTTTAATTAATACAAATTGCTTATTTCGTATCACACTGACACTAGTCTTTTTTGGAGTAATGGTCACATCATCTCCTAGCGTTTTTACAAAATCTACTAGTTTATCATGAATAGGTAGTAAACTCTCTTTGCCCTGATATTGATTTTTTACTAAGTCATCAGGAGTAGTATTTTCCTCTTTTGATAAGGTAACAATAGTATTTGCAAACCCATGAGTTACCTTATGCTCTTTTTTCAGATAGTTGACACCTTCAGAATGTTTAGAGAACTGTTTTTTTTGAAGTAACTTTTTCCATTCCTGTAATGATTTCCCGGTTTTTTCGGGCATATTGTCAATCATAGTTTGTAAAGCCTTATCCATTATATTATAAGTGTTTTATATTATTTTTGGTATAGTGGGACAATTGGACATAGCGGTGCTTATCTATAAAAATACAAATTTTGTAAAACCAGGGTGCCTGTAAATTAAGCAATTTTTTAAAATATGTTATTGTTTCAGGTAAGCAGGTAAACGTTCCTGAATAAAATATTGCCAGCCCCCGATGCAACTTTCTCTTGTAAACTCTGATACGGTATCCGGGAAATCTGCCACAACTTTTGTAGTAAGCCGTAAGATAAGGTTTACTTCATGTTCGATAATCTCAAAAGTAACAAAAGAATCACCGGGATATTCTTGATACCGCCAGTTGTAGGTAATTTTATGCTGAGGTACTACTTCAATGATTTCCCATAGATGTGTAAAAATACGATCCTCTACCTGTACCCTAAACTGTGTTTTAAAACCAACTTGAGGTTCGAATGCCTCTATATTTTCAAAAAACCATTGTGTCAATTGAGTTACCTGTGTAATGGCTTCCCAAAGGCGATTCCGCGATACTTTAAAAGGTTGTGTTACTACGATTGGTACATCTGTATGTTTCATAAAGTAGTTAATTTTTTAGTTCATCATGTCTAAAACGATCGGTTTGAGTCCGCTAAAAAAGAATTCGACCGCGATCACCATTACAATTAACCCCATGAGTCGCATCATGACATTGACGCCTGTTTGTCCTAAAAATTTCATGATTTGGGAAGAACTATACAAAATAATATAGGTCAAAATTATAACCAAAAATACTGCAAAAATCAAAACTCCTTTTAGTTCAGCTGTATCAGCATCTTCCATCATCACAATGGCATTAGTCATAGCACCCGGACCACATATCATTGGAATAGCCAAGGGTGTTACCGAAATATCATCTACATACGTTTTAACTTCAGCAGTGTTTACCTTTACCTTACCTAATCGTGCTTGTAACATATCCATTCCCATAAGGAAGAAAATAACGCCACCAACTACTCGAAAACTATTGACCGAAATACCGAAAAAATTAAATAATAATTGACCAGAAAATGCAAACAGAATGATGGTTATAAATGATACGATGGAAGCTTTTTTTGCAGTTTTGGTACGATGCGCTTGATCTAGATCGGCGGTCATCGTCATAAAGATAGGCATGGTGCCAAACGGGTTTAAAAGGGTAAAGAAAGAGGTGAACGTTAAAATTCCGAAAGATAAAATATCATTCATGTAGCTGGTAGACTTTTAATTAGTGAATTGGTTCAAATAAGACTGATCATAGAAGTACATAACACAAGTTTAAAACTACATATTTTATTTGTTTATAGAAGGATTTTATTATCTAAATCAAAAACATTGAATACCGATAAACTGATAACTGTTTTTTTGTGAAATAATGCTGTTTTTATAGGGTTTTCGGGAACTCTCATCTTTTTTCATAGAACAAAGCAGGTCCGTCGCATGCTTGCCAGTTGCTAATCATCGTAGTTGCAGATGTGATGTAAAGTTGTTCTTGAGGAGTACCGGAGCAAGATCCGATAATTTCGTTATCCTCCGGGTAGCTTAGAAACAAGACTGCTTCTCCCTGTACTACCGAATCCTTATACACGCCGAATATTTCAATAGTTTTATTGTCTCGGGTTCTGGATTTTATAAAAGTATTATCATCAGAGAAATCGTAAAATTCCTGCCATTCCATTGCATCCCCTGTGGTTTCTGAATTCGGTTGGGTTCCGGACATTTTCACAAGTACCCATAGATTTTCATATACTCGAGGATTGGTGTCGTCATCGGAATTACAAGAATAGCTTACCAAAATTAATATGATAATAAATAAAACGATTTTCTTCATGAAGCTTTCAGTTTCTTATTAGATACATAGATAATTAAATAGTTGCTTTCTGGTACTAAAAAATCCTGTTTGACTCGTCAAACAGGATTTTAGTAATGTTACTGTTTAGCTTTGAAGTACTAGGCCTTAGGATCTAATATCAAAGAAACACGCTCTACAATGTCTTGCAAATGGTATTTAGTCATTCTATCCAACGTTCTCGCAATTGCATTGCGCGCGTCACGACGAAGTGTATTAAGCTCAGCACGAACCACGGCACGAATATCACTTTGCGATGCATTTACATCGGTGCGAACTACCCAGCGTCTCATATTTTCAGGAATTTTAGGTTGTTCCTTAGTCATTAGAAACTCCATACGATCGATGTAAGCCCTTTGTAAATTACGACGATAAACATCTGTTTTCTTGCCTGACCTCAATTCTGACCAGAGCCCTTTGCGTAAGGCGCCCATCATGTCAAGTAATGTGTAGGCTTCCTTAGTATTCAGTGCTTCGTTTTCAATTAAACGTGCCATTCTGCCATGATCTAAAAGATTATCCAAGGTACGCACTTGAAACTTGCGAATACGTTCTATTGTACCGGCAGATTCGATTTTGTCAAAAATATTCTTTTCTAATAACCATTCAGGCGTATCAAAAAGTTGTTCCTGTAAGAATGCCATGGCACGTTCTTGATTTGCTTTTGTAACATGAGTATACACGGCACCTTCTTGATCATAAGTTTTATAGTACTCGTATACCCCACCAATATTAGAAGTTACGTGGCCCATATAACGATTATACTGTCCCAATACCTGTTCGTACATCGTTTTGAGATCTTCATAGTTTTTACCATCCTCTGCAGTCCATGTGATTAGATTAGGTACGATACGCTGTAAATTTTTGATTCCGTACATACTTGCTTTTACGGCATCATCTCCTAAGTCTTCAGTTTGTGAGCTCGGATCGATTACACCACGTTGTTGCTTACCAAAACGATACATAGGATCATCCTGATGTTTTAGTATCCAACTATCCAAGGTTTTCTTTTCACCTTCGGCAGTAGCGTCCAATATAGGTTTGTACCCCCACATAATGGCATATTTGTCATATATTCCGATGTTAGGCATCAGCGCAACATCACCATCGCCTGGTTGCGCCACATAATTAAAGCGAGCATAATCCATTATTGAGGGAGCTGTTCCGTACTTTTTTGTAAACTCCGGATCTCTTAATGAATCCACAGGATATGCAACACTGCTTCCCATATTATGTGGTAATCCTAAAGTATGACCTACCTCATGTGAAGAAACAAAGCGAATTAAACGTCCCATAACTTCATCCTTAAACGCCAGACCTTGTGCATTCGGGTTGATGGCTGCAGTCTGTACAAAAAACCAGTTGCGTAGTAAAGACATTACATTATGATACCAGTTGATATCACTTTCTAATATTTCACCGGATCTTGGATCACTAACATGGGGTCCATTAGCATTGGGAATTGGAGAAGCCAAATAGCGAACTACAGAATATCGAACATCTTCCGGACTCCAGTCAGGATCTTCTTCGACACTAGGTGGGTCTTTAGCAATGATCGCATCTTTAAAGCCGGCAGCTTCAAAAGCAACCTGCCAATCCTCTATACCTTCTTTTATGTATTTTCTCCATTTTTGTGGTGTTGCACGATCTATGTAATAAACGATCTGCTTTTTAGGGATCACAAGCTTCCCTCTTTTAAACTTTTCCTGGTCTTCCTCACGCACCTCAAGTCTCCATCGATCAAGATAACGTACGGTTTCACTTTTTTGCGCTTCTAATCCGTAATCAACCTGCCCTCTGGCAAACCATCCCACACGTTGATCAAAATAACGTCGTTTCATTGGATTCTTAGGAAGTAAGATCATTGAGTTACTCATTTCTATCGAAATGGATCCCGTACTTGCATTAGAAGGAGGTTCGGCTGCGATATAGGTTTTTACGTGACGCGCTTCAATGTTTAACGGATAACTTCGTATGGTATCAATATAAGAGCGACTGTCGTCGAGCTTGGATATTTTATATTGTTTTCTACGATTTTGAGGAAGTCCTAAAGCTTTGACATCTTTTTTAAACAGATTTGTTACTTCAATAACCGTAGCATTGTTACCATTTACTGAGTCTTTATTGAAAGCTTTAATGGGAAAAGCATAAAGTACAGGCTCAAAATTAGAGTTTTCTACGGCTTCGTGAATGGGTAGCGAATCTGATGCAACAACTTGGTGAGACACCACACGTAACAAAACTTGTTTGTTTTTACGTTGCCAACGGAGAACTTGCGTATTTTGTTTACCACCACCAAAGCCTATACCGTTAGCAGTTTTAGCGATTCGGGTTACCATTAACATTTCACGATTCAGCAACGAATCCGGAATTTCATAATAATACTTACTGTCAATATTGTGGACAGTAAATAAGCCTGAATCGCTCACCGCTTTATCGGTAATAACCTTATTATAAGGTTTGATTGCATCTTTATCAGTTGATTTTGATTTGTTTGTTTCTGTGGTTGTTGCAGTCTTTCCTTTCTTAAACGGAAGCACAGAACATCCACTAATGGATAAGGCGACTGCGGTAGATAAGAGCAGTCGGTATGTGTTTTTAATCATGTAAGGGAATTTTTAATCATTTTGAAGCTACTAAAGTACCAAAAAACGTGGGTTTTGTAAGTATTGAAGTCTTAAATTTATCAGTTATCTGTTCCTAATTAATCTTGCTATGTTAAAGTACTTACTTTGTGCACTTGTAGTATGCTGAATGTAAAAGAGAATTAGGGTTGAAGTGGATTGAATTATTATTGAAATCTAAAATAGCTTTAAAGCCGTTGAATAAAGCACTTTTTTTAAATAATCAGTTGTGTTATATACTTTCTATATCAGCGTTAATTTTTGAGATATAAATTTGGTAGACGCTCAATTTCCCGATTCTAAATTAAGGAATTATATATTCACCTGATTTTCTCGGATTCCTATTAGTAATTAATAGAATACTATATAAATAATCAGTTTGTGTGGAATTGCTTTGCATATGTAGAGAAGGTTAGAATATGTATGTTTCGTTCAGTTTATTAAAGAATATAATAGAAAGAAAGATCGTAAAACTTTTATCTTAATTGAATTTGATCAGCGTACTCAAAAATAGCAGGAAAACCTCCGCTGTGCCAAAATAGAACATTCGCACCCTTTTTTATTTTATGTTGTTTCAAGTGATCGAGCATAGCATAGAAGGCTCTTGCCGTATACACAGGATCTAAAAGGATGCCCTCCTGTTGAGCTAGTTCATGTAAAACTGATTTTTCATCTTCAGATATTTGTCCGTATCCGGCTTCGTCGTACCCGGTGATTAAGGGAATGTCGGATAGGGTGAAATCACGGTCGATATTAAGCAGCTCAGCGCCAGACCGAACAATAGACAAGACAGATTCCTGAATTGAGCGTCCATTATTTCTTTCTTTATCGATACGTATGGGAACGAGGGTGGTTGTCAGGTTATACTTGGCAACACCTAAGGTCAATCCGGCTTGCATGCCTCCCGAACTGGATGCAAAAAAAATATAGTCTATTGTGGTATGAGTCTGCTTAAGCTGATTTTTTAATTCTTTTACAGCAGTGACAAAGCCCAAAGCACCCGTGAAGTTTGATCCTCCATAAGGTATCACGTAACTTTTTTTCCCAGAAGCTTTTAATCTCTTCTCTACAACATCAATATCTTCCCCTTTGCGATTTTTTCCTGTAAAATGGATGTGAGCCCCAAGTATATGTGATAGCAATAAGTTTCCGTCATACTTTTCAGGTTCTTTTCCGCCGAGCAGCAAATGACATTCTAAGCCGGCTTTAGCACACGCTGCGACTGTTTGCCGACAGTGATTAGATTGTTGAGCTCCTGCAGTGATAACGGTATCGCAACCATTTTGTAAAGCCGCTTGAATCAAATATTCCAATTTTCGGGTTTTATTTCCGCCAGAGGCTAAACCGGTTATATCATCTCTTTTAATAAAAATGCTATAATCAGAATAATTTGCAGATAGATTTTTGAGACTTTGTAAGGGTGTAGGGAAGAAGCCTAAGTTGTATCGATTAGTTAGCATAGAATATTGGTTATCTGTTGTATTAAATTCAATCCTTATCACAATGGAATAAAATATCTATTATCATGGTATTAAAAATACAATAAACCAAGAATCTTTTTTTGATATTGTACTCCTACTAACTTGTCTTAAACTTTAAATCAAAAATTAGTCAATTCATCCAATTCTTGCTTATAATCATATTGAAGGTCTTCATGCAATGCCTGTATCTTCTTTTCAATCGAGGCTAGCTCACGACGGTATAGATTGAGCAAGGTATTGTTACGTTTAATGGAAGGTGAAAACTCCGAGAGTTGTTCGCAGAAAAAGAGGAGAAGCTCTACTTCAGTTTCTTTATTTTTGGAATAGCGAATATACTTTTTGACCATCCGCAGAATTTTACGCACACTTTTCTTTATAAAGTAAAATGTTTTGGTATTGATTTCTGAAAATTGATCGGTTATTTCTTCCTTCACACTCTCGATAAAACCAGCTTCGTTTTGCGCTTCTAATAACAGATAGGTAAGCAATTCCTTGTTTTCTTTTTTAAACTTAGATAAACGTAGACACAGCTCTACCAGTTCATGATGAGAACGCTCGTTTAATTCAATCTTTAGTGTTTTAACGGTAACTGCTTTCATGCTGTGATACTACCTTTTTTCTTTTTTATTCACATTAAAATTCGGATCTATCGACCACTCTTTGTCAATAACTGCAAGGGTCTGCCATGTTGCATTAGGCTGTATCCATTGCAACGTATCATTTACACGAATACGAATAGGCATATCAAAATCTTTTACAATATTACTATATCGATAACGTAACTTATTTTTGTCAACCATTTCATATTCCAAGACTGGAATTCGGGTATCTCTTAAATATTGATTAAAAAAAGCAGAAAGATCGATGCCGGTACTATCACTTAGAAAGGATTCAATTTGTTTTGTTGTAACTGTTTGATGATAGAATTTCTTATTTAGACCTCTTAAAATAGTACGCCATTTATCATCATTATCCACCAGTTGCCTTAGCGTATGTAGCATGTTGGCACCTTTATAATACATGTCTCCGGAACCTTCTTGATTCACATTGTACGTACCAATGATGGGAGTATCATTACGTATTGATCTTCGTGTACCAATTACATACGCTGCTGACGCCTCTTTACCGTAATAGTAATCCAAAAACAAATTTTCTGAATAAGCCGTAAAACTCTCATGAATCCACATATCAGCCGCATCTTTGTAGGTGATATTGTTAGCAAACCATTCATGCCCGGATTCATGTATGATGATAAAATCAAACTTAAGACCCCAACCGGTACCAGAGAGATCCTTGCCAAGATAACCGTTCTTATATTGGTTACCATAGGTCACAGAGCTCTGATGCTCCATCCCCAGATAAGGAACTTCTACTAGTTTGAAACTGTCTTCATAAAAGGGATAGGGGCCAAACCAATGCTCAAAAGCTTTCATCATTTTGGGAGCATCTTTAAATTGTTTTTTAGCTTTCTCCAGATGATTGCGCAAAACGTAATAATCCATATCTAGCGGACCTTTTTCACCTTCGTAAGATTCGCCAAAATGTACATAGTCACCAATATTTATATTGACTCCGTAATTGTTGATTGGATTACTTACAAACCAATGGTATGTTTTGGTGATTTGGTCAGAAGTTACCTTCCGTAAACGTCCGTTAGAAACATTCATAAGATCTTTGGGCACCGTGACACTGATAAGCATACTGTCCACCTCGTCATACATGTGATCTTTGTTAGGCCACCATACACTGGCACCCAACCCCTGACATGATGATGCGATAAAAGGTTTTCCATTAGCATCTGTTTTCCACGAAATTCCTCCGTCCCAAGGCGCATTCACGGCTTCTCGGGGATGACCACTATAATATACATGTAATGAATCGGTAGCACCCGGTTGTTGTTTCTTTTCTAACGATACAAAATGTGCATTCTTCTCACTGCGTACTTTTAAGGTTTTACCATGCTGAATAACACTGTCTATTTGCAAGGGTTCTTGTAGATCTACCTGAAGCACATCCTTAGCTTCCAGAACCGTATACTGAATGGTAGTGGATCCTGAAATATATTTGGTTTCAGGCTTTACTTCGATATCCAGGTGGTAATACGTCAAATCCCACCAAGCACGCTCAGGGGTGATACTACCTCTTAAAGTATCTTGACGCGTATATGATTTTTGAGCAGTCAGTGAAGAAATGCAAACCAATGCTAGTATGGATAAATATTTATTCATCAATTTTATTTAATTATTTTTTTAAAATGAATTCTATAGGAATGTGTATTCTGGCATTCCAGCTCTGGATGTTATGTGAGGCGCCTTCAAATTTTTTAGAAATAAAATCTACACCTTCTTTATACCCGTTAATCTTCAAAATTTCATTCACGCGTAACTGGTACGGTTCATATTGAGCGTCCAAAGATAAGGTGCCATAGTCAAAATATAACGTATGAGTTGTTGGATCCGGTAAGGTGTTGGTGAGCGTATTAATATAGGCATTTCCCAAAAAAGGAACCGGCCAATGTGTCGATAAACAAGCGGCAGCACCAAAGATATGAGGATAGGTTGTTAACGCATGTAGCGAAATAAGCCCTCCCATAGATGCTCCCATAATAGCAGTATGCTTAGGTGCTGTTGCGGTATTATAAGTGCTGTCAATAAACGGTTTCAATTCTGTAATGATAAATTTTAAATACTCATCAGAATATAATTTGTCATAGCCCGTTTTTTGCAGTAGCGCTTTTCTAGCTTCTGGATTCTCGGTTGCTACCACTGGTGCCTTCGGCATATATTCAGAAAACCGTTTAGCTCCATTATTCCAGATTGCGACAACCAGCGTATTTTTAATCACATTTGCTTGTAACAAACTATCGAGTACTTCATCTAATCCCCAATCCAACCTTACATCAGCAGTTTTTGCATTAAAAACATTCTGTCCGTCGTGCACGTATAAAACTCCGTAAGGTGTTGAGGTATCAGAATATCCTGTGGGCAAAAAAACTTCGATTGTACGGGCATCTATATATTGCGAAGAAAGATTAGGGTGCTTAATCAAAGTCCCGTGATTGGTTTTAGTAACAAGAGCTTCCGAAGACGATACTTCGTTAGATTGCGAAAAACCAAGTGTGGTAATTAACAGTACTAAGATCCAACCGATACTATGAGACTTTGATAGCATTTTATTTTTTAATGGTCACTAGTTCTAAAAATTTCTGAAGGAAATACAACTGGACTTTCATGTCCGTCCTTACCTACGGTGGCAACACCAAAGAAATAATTATCAATAACAATGCCTTTTAATAAAAAATGATCTACATCACCCACAAATCGACTGTGATCCCATGTTGGTGATGTTGTAGCTCTCCAATAAATCTTGTATCCTTTAACTTCTGAATGATTTGCTTTTTGCCATTTTAGCTGAACTGATGGCTCTACAATTCCGCCGATGGCAACCTTAGTTGGTGCGGGCGGTGCCGATGCAATACTAGCCATGGTGATAGCGTTTACCGCAGTAAGCTTAGCCGCATAGTCAAAATTGACATGCTCAACCACGTCGCCATATTTGATACCATTCTCTTCTCTCAGATCCTGATGTTGTTGTGTGTAATTTTCATGAGCTTCCATAATACGAATACCGGCAAATCCGGCATCATTAAAAGGGCGGTGATGACCACCACGTCCAAATCGATCTAATCGATAGACCATCATTGGATTCATTTCGGGCATATACGTTTGTACCGTTTTATGGATATAACGCGCTAATTGTCGTGAGATTCCGTCTACTTCGCCGCCATAAAAACGTCTGGCGTTACGCTCTTTTTCAGTTTCAGTTGGAGGAACAGGTTCAGAAAATATTCTAAAGGTTCTATTATCGATTACTCCATCTACCCCTTTTATGTTTCCGATCATATCATTGTTTAAAACTCCAACTAGATCCCAATTTTTTTCCTTTGCATATTCGGCAAGCCCTTTGCCTCCAAAAAGACCTTGTTCTTCACCCGACAACCCGGCATAGATAATACTGCTGTCAAATTTGTACTTTGATAAAACGCGTGCAGCTTCAATCGCACCTGCCATACCGCTGGCATTGTCATTGGCACCCGGAGAATCTGAGGTGAAATCCGTAGGATCAGTTACACGAGAATCAATATCTCCGCTCATCATAACAAAGCGATTTGGATGCTGTGTCCCACGCTGAATTGCAATAACATTCACTACCCAAACGTCTTTTACTATTCGTGGATTTGTTCCTTTTTTGACTAAATTCTTCTGGTAAAAAACTTCAAGACAGTTCCCGCAAGCTTGAGAAATTTTTTCAAACTCAGATTTTATCCAGCGCCGCGCGGCTCCTATTCCACGTGTTTCTGAAACCGTATCACTTAGTGTATGTCTTGTGCCAAAGTCTGCTAAAATATTGATGTTCTTTTCAATACGATCTGCAGATATATCATCGACGATTTGATAGATTTTGGTATCTGTTTGTGCACTTATTATTTTACTATTGATAATAAGCAATACCAGCATCGTACTTAATAGCTTAAATTTCATTTTTATTTATTTAATACATTAATCAATTTGTGTTCTCTAGCTACGAACTATGAAGTAAATTATTTGCAAAGTCATGTATCGTACCGTTTTCAAAGTTAAAAATTATATTACCAATCACCATGGTTTTCTCTGGTTTTGAAATTCATGTTGAAAGGTTTGCTATTTACTTTCTCAAAAAATACAATCCGATTAACGGTCCAATACTGAGTAAAACAAATAGGAAGGTGATGGGTATCGTATCGGTTAAAGCATTTAATAGTTGAATACTAATGATGGTTATCGCAAAGCCAATACAATTAACGATGGTCAATCCTGTACCTTTTAACTCGGGAGGAGCAGCATCGGCTATCATCGTCGAAAATTGAGGAGAGTCAGCGATCACAAACATTCCCCATAAACAAAGTATAATCAGAAATAAGTAAGGGGATACTGTAAAAAATAGCGGGGACGCCAAGCAAAAGAGGGCGGAGCACATTAACATGAAGCGTGCTACTTTTTTGCTGCCTATTTTTAGGGAAATAAAGCCTCCGACAACACAGGAGATAGATCCAATGGCAATAATAATAAAAGACCATAGCGCAATGGGAATAGATATGCCCTGAAGTTGAGAATATGTCTTTAAAATTAAGGGAACAAATCCCCAAAATGCATATAGCTCCCACATATGGCCAAAATATCCAATTGCAGCTTTTCTAAAGGAAGTTATACTGAATAACTGGGTGATTACACCCAACTGAATGCGAAGTGCCGGGGATCGATACGGACCATCGGGAACAAAAATGAAAATTAAAAATCCGCCCAATGTAGACAGAAAAGAGGTGCTTAGAAGCACTGTATTAAAAGCATTATCGCTATTGAACTCAAAAAGTAAATGAGGTAATGCAGTACCCAAAACTAAAGCGCCGACCAAGAATCCAAGTGCAGTACCTAATCCTTCTTTATAATAATCTGAAGCAATTTTCATTCCTACCGGGTAAATACCTGCAAGAAAAAAGCCTGTAGCAAAACGGGCAGTGAGTAAATTAAAAATACTTATCTCAGGAAGTAACAAAGGGAGATTGGATAAGGCTCCAAGTAAAGCACACGTAAAAAAGACTTTAGAAGGTGAAAATCTATCTGCCAACGTAAGCAGTGCAAAGCTTAAGGTTCCAATAATAAAGCCAAGTTGTACCGAAGAAAGTACATAACCCTCTATGTTAAAACCTACCGTGAATTTGTTGGTGAGGTCATCAATCACCGCATTCCCTGCAAACCACAAAGAAGTGCAAAAAAATTGCGCAATGATAATAATGGGAAGTATGTGAAATTTTGATTTCAGGCGATTCTTTTTAATCAGCTACAAGTATACGAATTCTTTTAAAAGCGCATGCACCTGCTCGGTATCATCCACATAATATTGAGCAACTGTTTTTTTTAAGCCAACTTTTACCGTATGAGCAGTTTCTGGTAATTCTTTAAACATGTATTCATCGGTCCAGTCATCACCAATCGCAAATATGAAATCATAGGAGTCATCTACTAACATTTTTGACGCAGATTTCCCTTTGTTCACTCCGCTCACTTTTATTTCAAGAACTTTATCCCCTTCTAAGATTTCAAGATTATGATTTGCAATTAATTGTTGAATTGTAATTTTGAGTTCATTAGATCTATTCTTGCCCAGTTCGGGGTCTACATTTCTAAAATGCCAGGCCAACGAATAATTTTTTCTCTCGATTAACGAGCCAGGTGTGCGATCAGTAAAGGATTCCAAAATAGGAGCGATGGCATCAAACCATTTGTTATCTACACGCTCAAGAAGTTCCCAATCCTTTTTAGGCTGCTTTAACCAGACACCATGTTCGGTAATCAAAGTGTAGTCCTTATAACCAAACCATTCATCAAAAGTCATTTTATCTCGTCCTGTTATAATGACGAGTTTTGTGTTTTCTTGCTGATTCAGGGTATCAAGTACATCAAATATTTTTGATGTTGGTTTTGCATTTTCCGGAAGTTTTTCAAAGGGTGCGAGTGTTCCATCATAGTCCACAAAAAGAATTTTGTTTTCCGCTTTCTTAAACTGTTCTACTAAATTAGTTCTCGACTGATTCTCCAGTCGTTGCAAGGTGTATCGCTTGTCATGATGGGTGGAGCTTTTCAAGGCCTCCATAAAATCAGTAGCCCATTTATCTACGTTGTAACGTTTTAATCGTTTTTGCAAAGCTGAATTTCGTTTAATTTGTTCCTTTTCGGGCATTTCCAAAGCTAACTTTAGGGTGTCGGCAATTTCTTCAAAGTTATTAGGGTTGATAAGTAATGCTTCACTCATTTCATTAGCTGCCCCGGTCATTTCGCTTAAAATCAACACTCCTTTTTTGTCAACTTTTGAAGCGATATATTCTTTGGCAACCAAATTCATCCCGTCTCTAATAGGTGTCAATAAAGCAACTTCACTTGATGTATAGAGATCAATTAGATTCTCAAAAGGGAGGGAACGATAAAAATACCAGATAGGTGTCCAACTAATTTCGGCAAATTTTCCATTGATTCTTCCAACCAACTGATCGATTTCTTTTTTTAATCGTTGATATTGGGGCACTTTTGCTCGGGAAGGAACTGCAAGCATCACCAATCGAACTTTACCTTTAAACTCAGGGTATTTCTCCAGAAAATACTCAAAAGCTCTTAGGCGTTTATCAATTCCTTTGGTATAATCCAATCGATCAATGGATAAAATCAGTTTGGCTTGATCATTATCAAGCTGATGTTTGTCTAAGCCTTGTTGAATTATACTTTTATCTCTTTTCTCTTTTGCATTGTGAAGTTTTGCACTTTCATGAAAATTATCATAATCTATACCCATCGGAAAAGAATCGACTTTTACACTGCGATTATCTAGGGTGATGGTATTAAAGCTACTGTCGTATCCTAGTATGCGTTGTACAGAACTTAAAAAATGGCGTTCGTAATCGTAGGTGTGAAACCCCAACAAATCAGCACCCAGCATACCTTGTAATAATGCTTCTCTACAAGGGATAGTTCTAAATACTTCGTAGGAGGGAAACGGAATATGCAGAAAAAAACCGATGGAAACATCGGATCTCTTTTTGCGTATAAGATTAGGGACCAATAATAATTGATAATCATGTATCCAAATCCTGTCTCCGCTTTCGACCGTATCTAGGATTACATTGGCAAATTTTTGGTTAACGACTTGGTAGGTTTCCCAGGTATGTTTTTCAAATTCAGTATATTCTAAGAAGTAATGAAACAGAGGCCATAGCGTAGTATTGCTAAAACCATAATAATACTCATCAACCTCTTTTTTTGTTAAAGAAACACCTAAGCACTTATGGGCTAGTAATGTACTGTCTATTTTTGCTTTTATGCTATCGTCAATTTCTTCTTCATTTACACCATTCCACCCAATCCATATACTATCATTAGCTGCATGCACCGGCTTCATTCCAGTGGCTAATCCACCAACGCTAGGAGTACTGGTTACTATTTTATTATCGATATGTAATTGCAGTGGTAGTCTGTTTGATATAATGATAGTTTTACTCATAAAATGTGGTTAAAGGAGGTCAATTGTTTTTTTTATTTTTTAAATTTCGTGAATCGAGACTTAATAAAAGACTTTTTAAAAGAATTTTAGTATTTATGAATAACTTGGACTACGGAATTATTGGAAACTGTAAGAGTGCAGCCCTCATTTCAAAATATGGCTCTTTAGATTGGTGTTGCTTGCCTAATTTTGATTCTTATTCAGTATTTGCCAAGATTTTGGATGAGAAAATAGGAGGGAGCTTTAGTATAGAAGTGGGAGATGATTATACTATTTCTCAAAAGTATATTCATAAAACAAATATTCTGGTTACCGAGTTTAGTAATGGCACCGATGTCTTCGAATGTATTGATTTTATGCCACGATACAAAAATGAAGATGGCTCTTTTTATGCTCCGCCAGATGTCATACGATATATTAAACTTATCTCGGGAACTCCCAAATTTACTCCGCATTACCATCCCAAACTAGAATATGCGCTGGGTGTTACCGAGTTTGAGGTAGCAGATGAGTATATTAAGAGTATTAATAATGAAGATAAATATGACACCCTATATCTTTACTCTAACTTCAATCTTCAGGGAGTTCATGATTCTCAAGAAATTGAATTGAGAGAGCATGGCTATTTTGTAATTAGTTATCACGAGAAAATCTTAACGCAATCCTTGGAGCGTTGCTATTTGAAATTACAACGTACACGTGTTTACTGGCTCAACTGGAGCGAAAATACAACGGAATATAAATATTACAACGATCAAATTTTACGAAGTGCTTTAGTCCTCAAATTATTAAGTTATGATAAATCCGGAGCGGTATTGGCAGCAGCAACTACCTCGTTACCCGAAACTATCGGGGAGGTTCGTAATTGGGATTATCGTTTTTGCTGGATTCGTGATGCTTCTATGGTAATAAAAGTAGTCTCCAATTTAGGACATAAGCGATTAGCACAACGTTTTCTTCAGTTTATTATTGATATCATACCCGATAAGGATGAAAAGATACAAATCATGTATGGGATCAATGGAGAAAAAGATCTTACCGAAAAGACATTGGATCATTTAAGCGGCTATCAAAATTCAAAACCTGTTCGTATTGGGAATGCTGCGTATCATCAAAAACAAAATGATATTTATGGTATTCTGATGGATGTTATTTACCAGCAATTTGCCGAGTTTGAATGTGATCTAGATAACAGTGAGGGCTTGTGGACAATATGTAAAAGTATTGTACACATCGTTAACGTGAATTGGGAAAAAGCAGATAAAGGGATATGGGAATTTAGGACCGAAGAGCGGCATTTTACTTTTTCTAAATTATTATGCTGGGTAGCGATAGATCGTGCTATAAAAATCGGTAAGTTAATTAATAAGCCAAAAACAAATCCACGTTGGGTAGCACTAAGAGATCGTATTTATGAGGACATTTATGAAAATGCGTGGAACGAGGATATTCAGGCGTATACGCAATCATATGGTACTAGTGACCTGGATGCTTCAACGCTGTTAATGGAATCTTATGGGTTCATAACTGCAAATGATCCTCGATTTATAAGTACCGTCAAGGCTACAGAACGTGAATTATGTAATAACGGGCTCATGTATCGCTATAAGAATAAGGATGATTTTGGGTTGCCTTCTTCTTCTTTTACGATCTGTAGCTTTTGGTTCATCAATAGTTTATATAAAATTGGAGAAAAAGAAAAATCGAAGCGGTTGTTTGATCAATTGTTATCGTATAGCAATCATCTAGGCTTGTTCAGTGAGGATATAGATTTTGACAGTAAACGTCTGTTGGGCAACTTTCCTCAAGCGTATTCACACCTGGCACTTATAGAAACCGCCGCTAACTTTTCCGGAGGTCTAACCAAGGAGGAGGAAGTAATGGATATTATTCATCACGATCAGTAGTACCATGTGGCTTATCCAAATAAATACGTGTATGAGGGATGCTTTCTGTATGATGTTTTTGAATAAACATAAGTAACTTTTCTCGAACGAGTACCCGTAGATCCCATGCGTCAGACGAGTTTCTGGCGCTCATAAGTGCTCTTATTTCAATAGCGTCTTTAGTTGCGTTCGTCACCTGAATATTTTGAACATTATTATCCCACAAAGGGGTGTTATCCAAAATATTTTTTAGTTCGGTACGTAAGGCTTCAATTTGAATCTGATAATCGGTGTAAATATATACAGTACCTAAAAGATCCGAAGAGCTTCGCGTCCAATTTTGAAAGGGTTTTTCAATAAAATAGGTTGTCGGTACAACCAGTCTTCTTTTGTCCCATATTTTTATAACGACGTATGTCAAAGTTATTTCTTCAATGGTACCCCATTCTCCCTCTACAATGACTACATCATCCATTCGTATTGGTTGTGTAAAAGCAATTTGAATCCCGGCCAATAAAGTTCCTAATGCCTTTTGTGCGGAAAAGCCTATGATGATACCTGCTACTCCGGCCGAAGTAAGCATACTCACACCTACACTGCGTATACTATCAAAGCTCATAAGTGCAACACCAATGGCAAAGAGGATGATAATAAAAATAACAATCCGTTCCAATATATTAAATTGGGTATAAATTTTACGAGCTTGCAGGTTATCAGATACGCTGAGATCATAATGTCGTATTACGCGATGCTTGATAATTTTGATCGTTACGATCAATCCCCAAGTGATGGATATAATATAAAGGACTGTGCTTATTGATTTGATATATTCAAAGTAGTGTTCGGGAATATATTGACTTACCAGACCCAAACGTACCCCGGTGGCTAACAAGAATAGAAATAAAGGAATCTTGATACGTTTGGCAAAACGAACCGGTAAAATGGAATTAGAATTCTTACCGATTTTTTGTAATAAAAACTGCAGTAAGAAAAAAGTAACAAGTAAAACTAGTATCCCGATTGCAATTTGTTTAGCGAACTGTAAATCCATGAGGTAGCCTATTTTAAGCAAAAATACAGGTGTTATTAATAAATTGTAAGGAAATAGTTTTAAAACTATGCTAATATTCAAATTTTAGTGGATAATGAAACTTCACTAACTAAAGAAGCCATCTATTATTTGTAGACGGCTTCTTTTGAACAATTCACATTTTAAAAATTATATCTAAGGAATGCTATTTTTAATTAAGCAATGAAATATCCGTTTTCTGCAGCTATTTTATCTGCTATTTTTGTACGTAATGCGACAACATTAGGTTGATTTGCATATTTTGTAAAACGTTTAAGTCCCATAAGCATCATACGTTGTTCGTCACCTTCAGCGAAAGAGACAATAGCTTCCTTACCTTGTTTGATAACAATGTCTACGGCGTTGTAAAGATAAAGTTGAGACATCGCGATTTGAGTTTCTTGTGACTCTTCTCCAAAACGCTTTGCGTTTTTCTCTGTACGTAGAATAGTAGATTCTGCCATATAGATTTCGATGAGAATATCAGATGCAGCTAACAATAATTGTTGGTGCTTATCTAATTCTGGACCGAATTTCTGCACTGCAGCTCCAGCTACCATAAGAAATACCTTCTTTAGCTTCCCTAAAATTTCTTTTTCTTCAGCGAATAATTCTGAATAATCAGGCGTATCAAATGAAGGTATTCCGGTAAGCTCATCAGCAACTTTCATCGCAGGCCCTAAAAGATCTACATGACCTTTCATCGCTTTTTTGACTAACATACCTACAGCGAGCATTCTGTTAATTTCATTCGTTCCTTCATAGATTCGAGAGATACGTGCATCTCTCCACGCAGATTCCATTGGAGTATCTGCAGAGAATCCCATGCCTCCAAAAATTTGAATACCTTCATCAGTTGTATTCTGAACATCTTCAGAAACAGCTACTTTAAGGATAGAACATTCAATTGCATATTCTTCAACCCCTTTAAGTTCTGCTTCCTGATGTGAATTCCCTTCCGCTTGACGTAAAGCAATTCGATCTTCAATATTTTTAGCAGCACGGTAGCTAGCAGATTCATCTGCGTACGTATTGGTTGCCATTTCTGCTAATTTGGCTTTAATTGCACCAAAATTTACGATGGGTGTTTTAAACTGAATACGTTCGTTAGCATACTTTGTAGCTTCTCCAATTACACGACGTTGTGCATCCAGACACGCTGCAGCTAATTTGATACGACCCACATTCAAGGCATTCATAGCAATTTTGAATCCATTACCACGCTCAGATAACATATTTTCTACCGGTACTTTGGTATCATTAAAGAATACCTGACGGGTAGAAGAGGAGTGAATACCTAACTTCTTCTCTTCATCTCCCATGGAAATACCATTTGATGCATCATTTTCAACAATGAATCCGGTAATGTTTTTATCGTCTCCAATTCTGGCAAATACGATAAACACATTGCAAAACCCAGCATTCGAAATCCACATCTTTTGACCAGAAATCAAATAATGTTTACCGTCATCAGATAAAACTGCTTTTGTTTTTCCTGAGTTTGCATCAGATCCAGCTCCCGGTTCTGTAAGGCAATAGGCGCCAAACCACTCACCAGTAGCTAATTTTGGAACGTATTTTTTCTTTTGCTCCTCATTGCCGTATAAGGTGATAGGCATTGTACCGATACCCGTATGTGCACCAAATGCTGTACTAAACGAACCTGTAGCGCCAGAAATATAATCACAAACTAACATTGTAGATACGAATCCCATACCTAAGCCATCATAAGCTTCTGGTACAGCTACACCCAGTAAACCAAGTTCACCTGCTTTACGCATGCACTCTTCTGTAAAAGCATAGTCTTTTTGTTCAAAGCGCTCCCAATTTGCCCATAATTCACGATCAACGAATTCTTTGGCACTATCGCGCATCATTTTTTGTTCCTCAGAGAAATCTTCCATGGTGAAAATATCTTCTGCTTTTGTTTCTTTTACAAGGAATTGCCCTCCTCTAAGTAGATCTTTATTTATAGCTTCTGTACTCATTGTTTTTAGATTTTATTTGTTAAGAAAAAAGAAGAGAGAAAAAAGACTTTAAGAATTCAAACTATTTTGGAAACCCATAGTCATTTTTTGCCATTCTTCAATTTTATATTCAAGTTTTTGTAAAGTGTTAATATCAATATATCCTCTATGATTTGCTACTAAAAGTTGTGTTCCTAATTCGAAAGAAGAACTCAAAGAATAATCAATGAAATTATTAAATGATTTATTCGATCTTCCTGACCCTTCAGCTATGTTACTAGGTAAAGAAACAGAGCATCTACTAATTTGTGAGCTTAAATCATATCTTTCATGTTTAGGAAAAGACAGTAAAATATCAGATATATCATTAGCGATTTCTAATCCTAACTTCCATATTTTCAAATTTTTATAATTATGTCTTTTCTTCAAAATTAATTTTCTCTGTTCCTTGCTCTTTGCTCTCTGCTCTCTATTCTTATTTTAGGAACTCATAGATTCCTGCAGCACCTTGTCCGGTTCCTACACACATGGTTACCATTCCGTATTTTCCTGTCATATCACGCTTACGCATCTCATCGAATAATTGAACGGATAACTTAGCTCCCGTACATCCTAGTGGATGACCTAAAGCAATAGCACCACCATTAACATTCACGATGTCCTGATTAAGATCAAGTTCTCTCATCACGGCAAGTGATTGCGAAGCAAAAGCCTCATTCAATTCGATTAACTCAACATCTTGTTGTTTTAATCCTGCTTGTTTTAGAGCTTTTGGAATCGCTTTTACAGGTCCGATTCCCATAATTCTCGGTTCAACACCCGCTGCAGCGTAGTTAACGAGTCGGGCGATTGGTTCCAGATTGAGCTCTTTCACCATTTCTTCGCTCATTACTAATACAAATGCTGCGCCATCACTCATTTGAGAAGAGTTACCGGCAGTTACACTTCCGCCAGCTTCAAAAACCGGACGCAACTTACCGAGTACTTCTTTTGAGGTTCCGGCACGGGGGCCTTCATCTTTATTTACTGTGTAGTTTTTGGTTACCTTTTTACTGTTTTCATCGACATAAGTATGCTCAACATTGATAGGAACAATCTGGTCATCAAATTTGCCTTCTGCTTGTGCTTTTAACGCTTTCATATGCGAATTGTAGGCAAATTCATCTTGATCTTCACGAGAAACATTGAATTGATGGGCTACTGCTTCTGCGGTAAGTCCCATTCCCCAATAGTAATCTTCGTGACCATTGGCAGCTAGTTTATAATCCGGAGTAGGTTTATAACCACCCATCGGAATGTAAGACATGCTTTCTGCACCACCTGCAATAATACAATCTGCCATACCTGACTGGATTTTAGCCGTCGCCATACCAATCGTTTCGATACCTGATGCACAGTATCTATTCACGGTTACTCCAGGGACATCTTCTATCTTTAAACCCATAAGAGAAATGAGACGCGCTACGTTAAGTCCCTGCTCAGCTTCTGGCATGGCATTACCTACAATAACATCATCGATTCGGGTCTTATCAAAATTAGGCAGTTCACTCATCATATGTTCGATGGTTTCTGCAGCCAATTCATCGGGTCTTTTAAATCTGAACACTCCGCGAGGTGCCTTACCTACGGCAGTTCGATATGCTTTTACTATATATGCTGTTTTCATTTTTTTTATGTTATAAAATTGATTCAAGAATCAAGGGACAGGAACCAAGACGTAAATTAGTCTAAACTGTCAATTTTCTAATTTCTAAGAGGTTTTCCTTTTTTAAGCATATGTTCTATACGCTCCAACGTTTTACGTTCGGTTGTAAGCGACAAGAATGCTTCTCTTTCTAGATCTAGTAGATATTGCTCAGACACGTAAGAAGCTTCCGATAAATCACCACCAGCCATTACATAGGCTAGTTTGTTGGCGATCTTTCTATCATGTTCAGAAATGTATTTACCGGCTTCCATCGAGTCTGTTCCAACAAGGAACATACCCAAGGCTTGTTTACCCAATACCTTCACATCTTTACGACGAATCGGTTGCGTGTAACCTTGCTCGGCCATTAATTTGGCATGTGCTTTTGCTGTAGCGATCTGTCGATCTTTGTTCACTACTACAATATCTTTACCTTTTTGAAGGATGTTGGTGTCGTATGCTTCAGAAGCAGAGGTAGATACTTTTGCCATTCCAATAGTTAAGAAATGTTCTTGTAATACGTTCAGTTCTACATCATTTTTTTGGAATAAGTCCGACGCTCTAAGTGCCATCTCTTTGGAACCACCACCACCGGGTATCACTCCAACACCAAATTCTACAAGTCCGATATAACTTTCTGCGGCAGCCACTACTTTATCAGCGTGTAGCGTCATCTCACAGCCACCACCCAGTGTCATACCGTGCGGCGCAACAACCGTTGGAATAGAGGAGTAGCGCAATCGCATACATGAGTCCTGAAAATACTTAATAGCCATATTCAACTCATCATATTCCTGCTCTACAGCCATCATGAAAATCATACCGATATTAGCTCCTACCGAGAAGTTAGGTCCCTGATTTCCTACAACCAGTCCTTGAAAATCTTTTTCTGCTATATCAATAGCCTTGTTTAGTCCGGCAAGTACATCACCGCCAATACTATTCATTTTACTTTGAAACTCTACATTTAGGATACCGTCACCGAGATCTTCGACAACAACACCACTATTTTTAAAGACTTCGGAAGATTTTCTAATATTATCTAAAATGATAAAAGCATCTTGACCAGGCTTTTTAATCAATTCCTTTTTAGGAATATCATAAAAGTAGGTAGCTCCATTTTTAACAGAATAAAACGAAGTGTTTCCTGAAGCAATCATTTCATTTACCCATGCTGCAGGTTCCTCACCTTCAGCTTTCATCATTTCAATTCCTTTTTCAAGTCCGATAGCATCCCAAATTTGGAAAGGACCATGTTCCCATCCAAAACCGGCTTTCATTGCATCATCGATTTTGTAAAGCTCATCGGTAATTTCAGGAATACGATTCGAAACATAGGCGAAAAGCGCGGAGAAATTTTTACGATAAAACTCACCTGCTTTATCTTTTCCTTTTACCAATACTTTAAAACGATCAGCTACCTTATCAATAGTCTTAGTCATTTCTAAGGTTGGAAAAGAAGCTCTTTTATTTGCTCTGTAATCTAATGTATTAAGGTCTAAAGAAAGAATTTGTTTAGCTCCGTCTTTAGCAACTTCTTTTTTGTAGAATCCTTGTCCGGTCTTACTTCCTAACCATTTTTTCTCCATCATTGTGTCGATGAAACCTGGAAGTTTGAAGAGGTCATGTTTTTCGTCATTCGGACAGTTTTCTGCAATTCCGTTTGCTACATGAACCAAGGTGTCTAACCCAACAACATCAACCGTACGGAAAGTTGCCGATTTAGGTCGACCAATTACCGGTCCGGTAAGTTTGTCAACTTCTTCGATGGTCAGATCCATGTCTTTGACCATGTGAAATAAACTCATGATGCTAAAAATACCAACACGGTTACCGATAAACGCCGGAGTATCTTTAGCTACCACCGATGTTTTACCTAAATATTGCTCTCCATAACTGTTTAAGAAATCAAGTACTTCTGGAGCAGTGTTAGGTCCCGGAATAATTTCAAATAACTTTAAATAGCGAGGAGGGTTAAAAAAGTGTGTCCCACAGAAATGCTTCTGAAAATCTTCACTACGTCCTTCATTCATGAATTTTATTGGAATACCAGAAGTATTCGAAGTAATTAAAGTACCCGGAGTTCTATGTTTTTCAAGGTTTTCAAAAACCATTTTCTTAATATCAAGGCGTTCTACAACGACCTCGATGATCCAATCCACCTCACTTACTTTTGCGATATCATCTTCTAAGTTACCGGTAGTAATTCTATTGGCAAATTTTTGATGATAAATAGGAGAAGGTTTTGATTTTAATGAAGCGGTAAGCGCATCATTTACCAATCGGTTACGAACAACCTTATCTTCTAAGGTTAGTCCTTTTGCTTTTTCTTTATCATTAAGCTCTCTTGGCACAATGTCTAATAGTAATACTTCGACACCAATGTTTGCGAAATGACATGCAATACCGGATCCCATTATTCCTGATCCAACAACTGCAACTTTTTTTATACGTCTCTTCATTGTAAACTTCTGGTTATTTAGCTATTATAGATTCTTGATTAATATATATTTTTTTTGTTGCTATCAAATCGTTGATAATTTGAAAAACTTCTAAAAACGTGTCCAGTTTTTCTTTGGGCACATGTTTCTTCACAGCAGTATCAAAAGCAAAAACAACTCCTTTTGAGAAATTTCTCATTTCTACACCAAAAGGCGTAAGGTAAATAAGTACACCACGACCATCTTGGGGATTTTTCTTTCTATAAATCAATCCCTTTTCTTCCATGGTTTTCAACGTTCTCGAAAGACTTGTTGCTTCCATTCCCATCTTAGGACCAAGTGACGTTGATGGCGTTCCGTTTTCAGGATCAATACTTAGTAGTGCAAATCCTGTTGCCATGGTACTACCTTTTTTACTAGCTTCTTCGTTATACATTTTTGTGACAGCCATCCAGGTAGCTCTAAGTGCATAATCAATTGTTTTTTCTCTCATTCAAAAAATGTATTACAATTGTAAAAATACTAAAATTTATTATGCGTGCATAATAAATTTGATAAAAAATAATGATAAAACGATTCTATTTGTAATTAGCTATCAATTTAACAAAAAAACTCCTCAATTAATGAGGAGTTTGTTGATTTAAAGTTAAGGTGTTCTCAACTTTAAAATTCAATGAAACATTGAACTAGCCATAAATTTTTGCGTATAAATCGCTGTATCGTTGTTTGATAATTCTTCTTTTTAGCTTTAAAGTAGGAGTGAGGTGCCCTGCTTCTATGCTCCATTCATCCGGAGTAAGTTCAAAACGTTTGACCTGTTCCCACTTACCAAAACGAGCATTATGTTCTGTTACTTCTTCTTGAAAACGCTCAATTACTTTTTCGTTTGTGATCAGATCTTCATTGGAACTCCCTACTTTTAAATGTTTGCGTTCTGCCCATTCTCTCAAAAATTCAAAATTTGGTTGAATAAAAGCTGCTGGCATTTTCTCTCCCTCACCAATCACCATTATTTGTTCAATAAAACGCGATTGCTTCATCGCATTTTCGATTAATTGTGGGGCTACATATTTACCGCCCGAAGTTTTGAACATTTCTTTTTTACGATCGGTGATACGTAAAAAGCCTTCACTATCTATTTCACCTATATCTCCGGTATGAAAATATCCATCTTTTAAAACTTCTTTGGTTTTAACATCATCCTTGTAGTAGCCCATCATAACTTGTGGACCTTGCACTAATATCTCACCATCATCAGCTATCTTGACAACAGTTTCAGGAATAAGTTTCCCTACACTTCCAATTTTGAAACCGTGGTTTCTTTCATCATTAACAGAAATTACAGGTGAAGTTTCTGTTAATCCATACCCTTCCATAACCGGAATACCTGCAGCATTGTATACTCTGGCTAACCTTGGCTGAAGCGCAGCACTCCCTGAAGCTACTACCTTGATATTACCTCCCAGAGCTTCTTGCCACTTACTGAAGATTAATTTACGGGCAACACCTAATTTTTTCTCATACCACCAACCATTAGCTCCGTAAGGTTGATATTCTAACCCCAATTCTACAGCCCAAAAGAATAATTTTTTCTTTATACCTGTTAGATCAGTGCCCTTTGCAATAATCTTGTCATATACTTTTTCAAGCAAACGTGGAACTGCAGTCATGACATCAGGAGAAACTTCTTTTAGATTGTCAGAAATTGTGTCAATCGATTCGGCAAAATGAATGCTGACACCTCTATATTGATATAAATACATTAACATACGTTCGTAAATATGACAGACAGGTAGGAAACTTAAAGCCTTAGCCTCACCATCCTGAATTGGAAAACGCGTAGAGCTGTTTAATGCATTACTCACTACGTTTTTATGACTTAACATAACACCTTTAGGTCTTCCTGTGGTTCCTGAGGTGTAAATTAGTGTTGCGAGATCATCCTCTTTAACACCTGCCATTATAGCTTCTACTTCATTTTGATTGCTTACATCGATACCCAATTCAAGGACCTCATTCCAACTTTTGCACCCTGGTACATCATTAAAGCAATATACTTCTTTTAAGGTAGGTACATTATCCTTAATATTTTTTACTTTTTGATAAACTTCTGCATCCGAAACAAAACAATACGATGCACCCGAATGATTCAATACATATTCGTAATCTTCTTGAGATATCGTTGGATAGATAGGAACATCCTGAGCACCGGTTTGTAAAACACCAATGTCAACAATATTCCATTCTGTTCGATTATTGGAAGATATAATAGCAATTTTATCATTTGGTTGTACACCCAATCGTAACAATCCTCGACTGATTTTATTAGCCTGATCTATGTACTCTTGAGTAGAAGTAGCAATCCACTTGCCATCATACTTAGTAACTAATGCTTTTTTTAAATTGAAACGCTCTAATTGATAGTGAGGGAAATCAAATAATCTAGTAATTTTATTCATAAGTTGTTTTGGGTATTATTGATGCTATGGGCATAATCAACTGTCAGAACATGTTACAAAATTTATTGCTTTGTTAACAGTGGTATTGACTCAAAATTATTATGCGCGCATAGTTTCGCAAATTATAAAAAATCTAATAATCTGCAACCCTAATATATAAAAAAACGTTTAAACCTTTATTAATCTGATAACATAATATGTGTTCGACTATCAAAATGATGGAGATACCACCATAATATTCTTTATTCTTGAATAAAAACAGTGTTAAATTGCTGAATTAAAACTCTAATCTTCAGTTGTAAGAGGAGAACTAATTATTATTATAGAACAAAAATGCCGGTAAACTACCGGCATTTTTATTTAACATATGTGATTTTTTATGCATTCTTAGCGTCAATCCATTCTTTTGCATTTACAAAAGCTTCTAACCATGGTGATACTTCATCGGTGCGTCCTTCTGGATAATGTGCCCAATTCCACTGAAAAATAGAACGCTCTATATGAGGCATCATAACTAAATGTCGACCCGTAGTGTCTGTCATCATAGCAGTATTATAATCCGATCCATTGGGATTGGCAGGATACTGATCGTAGCCATACTTGGCAACTATTTCATATTCCTTCTCAGCTAAGGGTAGCTCAAAGCGTCCCTCTCCGTGAGATATCCATACACCAAGGGTGCTACCTTTGAGGCTAGACAACATTACTGAATTATTTTCTTGGATAGTTACAGAGGTAAAGCCGCTTTCGTGTTTATTAGATGTATTGTGAAGCATCTTCGGTTTTGTATCATGCTCAGGATTAATTTTACCCAACTCAATAAATAGCTGACATCCATTACATATTCCTACAGAAAGTGTGTCTTCTCTGTTAAAGAAATTGGTCAATGCGGTGTTTGCTTTTTCGTTATATAAAAATGCTCCGGCCCAACCTTTGGCTGACCCTAAAACATCACTGTTCGAAAACCCTCCAACGGCACCTATAAACTGAATGTCCTCAAGCGTTTCGCGTCCTGAAATCAAATCAGTCATATGAACATCTTTGACATCAAAGCCAGCTAAAAACATGGCATTTGCCATTTCACGTTCAGAGTTACTACCTTTTTCTCTAATAATAGCTGCTTTTGGTCTATCGGTTTTGGAAGTGTTTTTTGGTAATTTACCGGTAAACTGTTTCGGAAATGTAAACTGAAGCGGTTGCTTTGAGTAATTATGGTAGCGATCAGTAGCTAAGTTATTAGCTGTTTGTTGTTGATCTAATAAATAAGAAGTTTCGAACCAAGTATCACGTAGAGCTATAATATCCAATGTGATCGCATCATCTCCGTTTTTGATGACTAAATCAGCACTTTCAGTTACGGTACCTATTTCAAAAAATTCGATCTCATTTTCAGTAAAAAAGTTTTCAATTTCTTTTTCTGCTTGTAAAACAATACCGGCATTTTCAGCAAATAAAAGCTTTATAAGATCAGTTTCACCTAATGCTGTCAAATCTAAATCTGCTCCCAAATTTTGATCAGCAAAACATAATTCAAGTAAAGTTGTTATCAACCCACCCGAGGCAACATCGTGACCCGCATGTAGTAGATTTGATTTAATGGCTTGTTGAATTGTATTAAAAACCTTCTTAAAGTTATCAGGATTGTTAATAGTTGGTGCATCGTTACCAATCTTATTTAGCGTTTGTGCAAAGGACGATCCTCCTAATTTGTAAGTGTCCTGAGACAAATTAATATAGTAAATTTTAGCAGTATTCTTCTTTAGTACAGGCTCAACTACATTTGTTATATCATTACAATTTCCGGCGGCCGAAATAATTACCGTACCGGGAGCAATAACTTCTTCGTTAGCGTATTTCTGCTTCATGGATAAAGAATCCTTTCCTGTAGGAACATTAATGCCAAGTGCTATGGCAAAATCAGAAATTGCTTTTACGGCTTCGTATAAGCGCGCATCTTCTCCTTCATTTTTACATGGCCACATCCAGTTGGCAGATAAAGAAACAGAGGTTAAGCCATCTTTTAACGGAGCCCAGATAATATTAGATAAGGCCTCGGCTATAGAGTTTCGTGACCCGGCTTTAGGATCAACTAAACCAGAAATAGGAGAGTGACCTATACTGGTTGCTATCCCTTCTTTTCCTTTGTAATCCAACGCCATAACGCCGCAGTTGTTTAAAGGAAGTTGTAAAGGACCCGCACATTGTTGTTTTGCCACTTTACCACCAACACAACGGTCAACTTTATTCGTTAACCAGTCTTTGCAAGCCACAGCTTCCAATTGAAGTACTTGGTGTAGGTATTCATGAATATTATCTGAACTATACTGTAAAGATTCATAATTACGTGTGATAGTTGAATCTTTTAATTCTGTTTTGGGTGAACTCCCAAACATGTCAGTAAGATCCATGTCCATTGGTTTTTCGCCCGTTGTTTTTGATTCAAAGGTAAAACGATGATCACCCGTTACATCACCTACGGTATACATAGGGGAGCGTTCACGATCTGCAATACGTTTTAAAGTACTGACATCTTTTTCTCCAATGACCAATCCCATGCGTTCCTGAGATTCGTTACCGATAATTTCTTTAGCAGACAATGTAGGATCTCCTACAGGAAGCGCGTCAAGATCTATTTTACCACCAGTTTCTTCTACTAACTCTGATAGACAGTTAAGGTGCCCGCCGGCTCCATGATCATGAATGGAAACAATAGGATTGGTTTCACTCTCCACCATACCCCGTATCGCATTAGCAGCACGTTTTTGCATTTCCGGATTAGAACGTTGTATAGCGTTGAGTTCGATACCACTGCTCAACTCTCCCGTATCTGCTGATGAGACTGCAGCGCCTCCCATTCCTATTCGGTAGTTCTCACCACCAAGTATTACAATCTTGTCTCCGGTTTTCGGAGTATCTTTTAGTGCCTGGTCTGCCTTACCATAACCAATTCCGCCAGCCTGCATAATTACTTTATCAAAGCCAAGCTTGCGTGCACTTTCTTCATGTTCAAAGGTTAAAACGGATCCGGTAATAAGCGGTTGTCCGAATTTGTTACCAAAGTCTGAAGCTCCGTTAGAGGCTTTTATCAGGATGTCCATCGGCGTTTGGTATAACCAATCTCTCTCCTTCATGGCTTTTTCCCATGGACGGTTTTCTTCTAGCCTTGAGTAGGAGGTCATATACACTGCACTTCCTGCTAAGGGCAGGGAACCTTTACCACCGGCAAGACGATCACGAATTTCTCCACCAGAACCGGTCGCAGCTCCATTAAAAGGCTCTACGGTAGTTGGAAAATTATGGGTTTCTGCTTTCAAAGAGATGACACTATCAAAATCAGTTTCTTGATAAAAATCGGGGCGATCTGCCGTTTTTGGAGCAAATTGTGTGACTTTTGGTCCTTTAATAAAAGCAACATTGTCCTTATATGCCGACACTATATCATTAGGATGTGTTTCTGAAGTTTTTCTAATTAACTTAAACAAGGAAGTTGGCATCTCTTTACCATCAATTGTAAAGGTTCCATTAAAAATTTTATGACGACAATGTTCGGAGTTTACCTGAGAGAAACCAAATACCTCTGAGTCGGTTAATGATCGTCCTATTTTCTTTGCTATTTGCTCAAGATATAGTATTTCTTCTTCGTTGAGTGCTAAGCCTTCTTTAGCATTATATGCGGCAATATCATCAATTTCAAGAACGGTTTCTGGGGCTATGTCGATAGTAAAGATGGCTTGATCTAATCTAGGATACTTTTGAGAGAGCATAGGATCGAATTGATCAAAAGCATCAGACACGGCCTTAAATTCTTCAATTCTAATGATACCATCTACACCCATGTTTTGAGTAATCTCAACAGCGTTGGTACTCCAAGGGGTAATCATCGCGGCACGGGGACCAACAAAAAAAGCGTCAATAGACGCCATGGATAGTTGAGGTTGGTTGCCAAATAACCAGATAAGTTTCTTACTGTTTTCGGTCGAAATTTCTTTTTCAGTCTGAACTGCAAATACTTTTTCCTTTGGGTTTCCGAAGAAATTAATCATGCTTCGCTTATTTATGTTGTGCGTTAGTAAGCTGCAAATTTACTCTTTTATCTGTAATAATTTGCATGAAAAAAACCAGTAAATAAACAGAGTTATTCACTGGTTTTTAAAAGTTTTTTAGTCTTAAAAATACGTAAGAAATTGTATGTCGTTCTACGCTTTCTTTTCTAACAAGGCCATATAAAATCCATCATATCCTGAAACATGAGACAAAACCTTTTTATCTTTTATAAAATTAAATTCCTGCCCGGCCTCACTAGCCAAAAAGTTTTTTACTTGTTGTTCGTTCTCTGATGGCAATATGGAACAGGTCGCATACACTAATTTACCGCCTGCTTTTACTATTTTTGAGTAATCATTAAGGATGGTACGTTGTGTTTCTCTAATTTGATCCAAAAATTCGGGTTGTAACTTCCATTTTGCATCCGGATTTCTGCGCAGTACACCAAGTCCGCTACACGGAGCGTCTATTAATACACGATCAGCTTTACCGTGCAGTTTTTTAATATCTTTTGTACTTTCAATGACTCTGGTCTCAATATTATGAGCTCCCGCACGACGAGTACGTCTTTTAAGTTCTTTTAATTTATTTTCATAAATATCCATGGCTATGATTTGCCCTTTATTTTCCATCAAAGCAGCAATATGCAAAGATTTTCCACCAGCACCCGCACAGGTATCAACTACGCGTTGACCAGGTTTTACATCGAGAAACTGAGCGACCAACTGGGATGAGGCATCTTGTACTTCAAAGAAACCATCGGTAAATGCTTTGGATGAGAACACATTCATTCGCTCTGTTAGTTGTAAAGCATCTGGGTATCCTTTAATAAATTCAGTATCTACTTCCTGATCTTCAAGAACACTACGCAACTTATCACGTGTAATCTTCAAGGTATTGGCACGAAGTACAACCGGAGCCTGGATATTTAGTGCAGCAATCTCTTTGTCCCATTTTGCACCCAATTCCTTTTCTCCTAAGGCATCCAACCAATCAGGAATGGACTCTCTGTATTTTCTTATTTTTATTAATTCGTCAAACTTACCTTTGATACGACGTGTAGGGGTAGGTTCAATTTGTTTCCAATCAGGTAGTGTGATACCCCTCAATGTTGCCCATACTGCAAAGAGACGAAAGGCGTTCTCTCTGGAATAAGGCGCACCAACTTCTGCGATTTCAGAATATAATCTTTTCCATCGTACGATTTCGTATAAGGTTTCTGCTACAAAACTACGGTCTCTGGAGCCCCAACGCTTATCTCTTTTTAATAGATTACGCACGACTTTGTCGGCATATTTACCTTCGTTGAAGATTTCTCGTAATCCGTCAACGACGGCAAAGACTAAATTTCTATGTAAACGCATTGTATTTTTTTAAGGGTTGCAAAGGTAATTGTTTGATTTAGAATAGTGTTATATTTAGCCCTAAAATATTACTATGCGATTCTCAATTTACCTAGTAAGTAGTGTTATCTTTTTTGCTTGCGGAGAACAACAGAAGGCTGTCGTTCAACGAGATTTCAATCAAGTAACAGTTCAAATGCTTTCTACGGATACGATGAGTATCCGTTCTTTGACTCAAATTAATGATTCTATTATTGGATTTGGCTATGATAAAGGGTATGGTTTTCTAAATTTGATAACGACCGATAAAACGTTGTTTCCTGTTGATAATTCAAATTTTATCTCACAAGATGCGCAGTCAGCAACTGCTGAGCAGAGGGCAACAGCTTTTTCGGGATCACATTTCTTTTCTCTGGGAGTAGGATCTCCTGCAGTTTTAAGAAAGCACGATGTCAATACTGGTCAGAGTCGTATCGTATATGTCCAACAGCACGAAGCAGTTTTTTATGACGCTATGGCTTTTTGGAACAAAAACGAGGGGATTGCTATGGGAGATCCAACCGATGATTGTATGTCGATCCTAATAACGAGAGATGGTGGCGAACAGTGGAAAAAAATAAACTGTGAGCGTTTACCAGAGATTGTAAAGGGAGAAGCTGCCTTTGCTGCAAGTAATAGTAATATTGTACTACATGAGGAAAATGTCTGGATAGTTTCAGGAGGTGTGGTAAGCCGCGTGTATCATTCTTCGGATAAAGGGAATAGCTGGAGTGTGGTGAGTACTCCGATGATCTCTGGTGCATCAACGACAGGTGCTTATGCTATGGATTTTTACGACACCCAACATGGGATGATTGTAGGAGGAGATTATACTAAACCCGCAAGTAATAACGCAAATAAAGCTGTAACTAAGGATGCGGGTAGATCCTGGAATCTGGTAGCTGATAATAACGGACCGGGATATAAAAGTTGTATACGTTACGTGCCTCATAGTGGAGGTGATAAAGTAGTAGCCATTGGAGTCACGGGCGTTTCTTACTCTCCTGATAACGGAAACACCTGGAAAAATTTAAGTGAAGAAGGCTTTTATACCATGCAATTTCTCAATGACACGACAGCCATAGCCGCAGGTAAAAATAAAATCGCCACATTACATTTTCAATAGGGTAGAAGACGTACAGTTATTCTTTTGATTTTTGTCGTAATCGTTGCATTAATTTTTTATGAAACTCATATTCTGCTCTAAAAAGTAATAAAATCTTGTGACTTGAAATAACTTTTTTGAGATCTGTGATCATTGCAAGTTTTGTAGAGAGTTGTTTCTGTTCAGTCTCGCGATACTCATTTAAAAGTTCTTTGGCAGTTGTTTCCGATTGTTCCTGTTCTGATTGTGATTTGAAGGTTCTAAAAATTTGACGTTCCTTTCGTTTTAAGTCATGCATTTGCGTGTCATATTTATTATAAACAGGCCAAAATTTTGTTGCCTCGTCTGAGGATAGCTGGAGCTGTTCTGTAAAAAATGCAATTTTATACGCTTTAATTTTTTCTCTTGAATTCTTTTGTGCTGTACCAAACTGGACAGCAAAAAGGATGCTTAAAATTAGACTAATCTTTTTCATAGGTTTTATTCTTGTATAAGTAAATCTACTTGTATGTCTTCTGATAATAAATAATTTTCAATATTCTTTTCTTCAATCGACGAGAAACTCATTGTATTCGTCAATTCTTCTGTCGTACTATATAAATAGCTTTGATAGTTTTCATAGTCAATAGGTTCTTCACCCAAATAATTTTCTATATCCGCTATAGTAAGGTCATTAATTGTAAACGTTTTTGAAGGAGCATTAACAATAGTGAGTATTAGGATAAACACAGCAGCTATGGATGCCATGACCGTTAGCTGGGTTTTTGTAAGATAAAAAATAGGACTGTGCTGTTTCTGCTTAGAATGATTAAAAACACCTTCGGATAAGGTTTTAAAATAACCTTCTGGCACGATAAAACCAGTTTTAGCAGGTTTTGAAACTACGGGAACCTTCGTGGTACTATTCACAGCATTATACAATGACTCATTTAATGTTTCAAAGTAATTTTCTGGAGTTGTGAATCCTGATTCAGGTATGTTGTTATGAGATGATTTCACCTTTTTTTTAATTATCTTGATGGTTCTTGATGTAACTTTCTATTTTTTTTGATGCCAGATGATAAGTAGCCTTAAGTGCTCCTTCACTAATTTCTAAAATTTGTGCAATTTCCTTATACTTTAGATCCTCAAAATATTTCATATTAAAAACTTGTTGTTGCCTTTGAGGTAGGGTAGCTATTGCTTTCTGTAACTTAAGTTGTAAGGCGTCTCCCTCAAAATAAACATCCGCTTCAAGATTTGCTGTCAATTGTAAATATAATTCTGCATTTGAAATATTATTCTTTTTTGCTTTAGAGTTTAAAAATGTTAAGGATTCATTAGTAGCTATACGATATAACCATGTAAAAAGCTTACTGTCTCCTTTGAAACTATCGATATATGTATGTACTTTAATAAATACATTCTGAAGGATGTCGTTGGCATCATCATGATCTTTCACCATATTCCTAATATGCCAGTATAAGGGTTTGCCATAGTGCTCAATTAGCATTTTAAAAGCGTAATCCTTATCACTACCATTAACCAGAAGCTCCGCGATATGTTGGTCTTTATTTGATGTTGCCAAGGATTCGATCGATAATAAATTTAATAGTTAATATAAGTAAGACTTTAATTTAATCAAAAGGTTTAATGCATATATAATTTTAATTGTAAGAATAAGACTACAAATAGACAGGTTGTTTAAACTTGATAGTGTTAAAAATGCTAAATTTATCGATTAAGAGCATTGTTGGTTTGGTGGATTGAATTTTCTATGGTATGTTTGTCATGTAACAATGAAATACTACTTTCATTTTCCCCAAGATGAAAGTTTTATATAAGAGTGAGTTTTAATTTTAGAATAAGCCCTAAAAATTAAGATGATTTGTGTGAAAGGAAAAAAGCGCTACTAGCGCTTTTTTTCATTTATATAGGTTTCTCAAAGGAAAACTTTGATCGCTACTTAATGCGTTCATCATATTTGTAAGAAAAAGATTACTAACACTAGTGTTTTTAGATTAACTATATGTTAAAAACACTAAATTTATCGATTAAGAACATTTTTTGTTTGGTAAATTAAATTATGAATGGTATGTTTGTCATGTAACAATGAGATACTACTTTCATTTTCCCCAAGATGAAAGTTTTATATAAGAGTGAGTTTTAATTTTAGAATAAGCCCTAAAAATTAAGATGATTTGTGTGAAAGGAAAAAAGCGCTACTAGCGCTTTTTTTCATTTATATAGGTTTCTCAAAATAAAACTTTGATCGCTACTTAATGCGCCTACCGAATTTGTAAGAAAAAGATTACGGATACAAGTATTTTTACATTAATAATATGTTAAAAATGCTAAATTTATCGATTAAAAGCATTTTTGGTTTGGTAAATTGAATTTTGTATGGTATGTTTGTCATGTAACAATGAGATACTGCTTTCATTTTCCCCAAAATGAAAGTTTTATATAAGAGTGAGTTTTAATTTTAGAATAAGCCCTAAAAATTAAGATGATTTGTGTGAAAGGAAAAGAGCGCCTACGGCGCTCTTTTCTATTTATAAATAATAAATATGTAGATGTTATTCAAAAGATTGCATGGTCACCAGTTTTTGATAGGCGCCATTTTTTGATAACAACGTTTCGTGAGTACCTTGTTCTACAATACGTCCTTTTTGCATAACCACGATTACGTCAGAATTTTGTATCGTTGATAAACGATGAGCGATAACAATACTTGTTCTGTTCTTCATCATATTTTCTAAAGCAGATTGAACCAAGCGTTCACTCTCTGTATCTAAAGCAGAGGTAGCTTCATCTAAAATCATAATGGGTGGGTTTTTAAGAACCGCACGTGCAATGGATATGCGTTGTTTTTGTCCTCCACTCAACTTGTTTCCGCTATCACCGATATTCGTATGAATGCCTTTTGGTAATTCTTTGACGAATTCCCATGCATTAGCAATTTTAAGAGCTTCTATGATTTCTTCTTCTGTAGCGTTCTCTGATCCAATTAGAAGATTATTTTGGATGGTGTCATTAAATAGAATTGAATCTTGTGTTACTAAGCCCATCAAACCGCGAAGCGACTCTTTTTTTAAGTCTTTTATTTCAATACCATCTATTGTAATTTCTCCTTCATTCACATCATAAAATCGAGTAACGAGATTTGCGATGGTGGATTTACCACTACCGGACTGCCCAACCAATGCTACCGAACTTCCTTTGGGCACAGTAAGATTAAAATCTTTGAGCACATATTCGTCTTCATACTTAAAGGAAATATTTTGAAGGCTGATATTAGTAGTAAAATCATTTTTTACAATAGCATCGGATTTATCTTGAAGAGGGGATTCTGTGTTCAAAATCTCTAAGACACGCTCTGCCGCAGCATTTCCTTTTTTAACTCCGTAATTTGCTTTCGAAATAGCTTTTGCAGGTGTCAGAATATTATACGCCAATCCAATATAGGCCAAAAACATTTCAGCTTGTAACGATTCATCAATAAACACCAATCTACCTCCGTATAATAATAGGACCGAGATTACACAGATTCCTAAAAACTCACTTGTAGGGGAGGCAAGATTTTGTCGATTGAGTAGTGTGTTTGAGTAATCGAAAAAACGATTCGTAGAAGCTTTAAATTTGTTACTGAAGGCTTTTTCAGCATTAAAACCCTTGATAACTTTCAGTCCGCCTAGAGTTTCTTCGACTATAGATAAAAATATTCCTTGTTCTTTCTGAACCTTATCAGAATGTTTTTTTAAAGATTTACCAATTAGTGATATAATAAATCCTGATACCGGAATAAAAATAAAAACAAATAGTGTCAACTTCGTACTTAAAAACAGCATAGCACCCAGTGTGAAAAGAATGGTTAGAGGTTCCCTTACAATAAGCTCCAAAATTGATAAAAAAGAATGTTGAATCTCAAGAACATCAGATGATATGCGTGCCATGGTATCTCCTTTTCTCTTTTCTGAAAAGAAAGATAAGGGAAGGCTTACTGTTTTGTCGTACAGCTCATTCCTAATATCTTTGAGTACACCATTACGCAAAAAGGTGATAAAAAACATGGCCAGATAATTGAACAGGTTTTTCAACATAAAAATAGTAATGATCCCGATAATCATATACGAAAGGACATACATTTTTCCTTCACTTTCTACAGTTTCTACAATAAAACAATTTAGTGTATCGGTCAGATAAGCTTTGGCATTTGAAATACCATTCCATACCGGTTCGTAATACTCTACATCCTTTTCTGAACTAAAAAGCACCTTCAATACAGGGATTAAAGCAATAAATGAGAGGGTGCTAAATATTGCGTAGAATATATTACATATAATATTAAGTATACCATATGTTCGATAGGGTATTGCAAAACGCAGAATTTGTTTGAAATAGGTCATGTATAATGTATCTGTAAATAGCTACAATTAATCCAACTTTAAGTCCGATTTGATAGCGTGTATTTTTTGATCTAGTTTAGTTTCAACAGCTTTGTAATCACTTTCCTCTTTTAGCGGAGCCTGCACACTGATATAGAATTTAATTTTAGGTTCTGTTCCGCTTGGGCGAGCTGCGATTTTACTTCCTTCTTCGGTATAAAAAATCAGAACATTAGACTTTGGGACATCGAGTGTTGTGACCGTGTGATCTTGTGTGTTTTCTGAAGTACTTTCTTGATAATCTTCAATGAGTACTACTTTTTCGCCACCGATTTCTTTTGGAGCTTTAGTCCTCAAATCAATCATAGTTTGCTGAATCTCCTTGGCACCATCTCTTCCTTTTTTAACGAGGGAAATTAAACTCTCTTTATAACAACCATGTTTAGTATATAAATCCAATAACATGTTATAGAAAGAACTTCCTTTATCTTTGGCATACGCAACAATTTCACAAGCGAGTAGGGTAGCGGTAACCGCATCTTTATCACGTACAAAATCCCCAACCATAAAACCGAAGCTTTCTTCTCCTCCACCAATAAAATGCTTATCAGGAAAGTCCTTGATCAATTTTGCAATCCATTTAAATCCGGTAAGTACTTCTTTATAGTCAACGTTATACGCTTCAGCGAGATTGCGCATCATGGGTGTCGATACGATAGTAGATGCTATAAACTCATTACCTTTTAAACCTTGCATTTTGTAGTGTTCTAACAGAAACCAGGTCATGGTCACCATAGTTTGATTACCATTAAGCAGCTGTAAGTTACCTTCATTATTCTTCACGGCAATACCCAGTCGGTCACAATCCGGATCTGTACCAATAACGATATCTGCATCGATCTCACGCGCCAGTTTCATCGCCATTTCTAAAGCTTCAGGCTCCTCCGGGTTTGGAGATACTACTGTTGGGAAATTCCCATCAGGACTTGCTTGTTCTGCAACAATATGAACATCGGTGTAACCCGCCTGCTTTAATGTTTCGGGAACTAGTGTTATAGAAGTACCATGTAAGGAAGTAAAAACAATTTTTGTTTGTTTTTTGGCCTCACTGGTAGCAACAAAACTTCCGTTTTTTACACTTCGCTCAATAAAGACCTGATCTATTTTATCGTCGATTAATTCAATTAACTCTGGCGTTGCATCAAATTTGATATCAGCATACGTCAGAGAGTCAATTTCCTGTATAATTTCGGCATCTTGTGGAGGAACTAATTGCCCTCCATCTTCCCAATACACTTTGTAACCATTGTATTCGGGAGGATTGTGACTAGCAGTTAATACAATACCGCATTGACAACCTAATTCTTTAACGGCAAAGGATAATTCTGGTGTGGGACGAAGTTCAGAAAATAAAAATACTTTAATGCCGTTGGCAGAAAACACATCAGCTACAAGCTTTGCCAGGGTATCACTTTGGTTTCTGCAATCATAAGCGATTACCGCTTTTGGTTGTATTTCAGGGAAGGTGCGTTTCAAATAATTACTTAGTCCCTGTGTGTTTTTTCCTAACGTATATTTATTAATTCTATTGGTCCCCACACCCATAATACCTCGCATACCACCGGTACCAAATTCAAGATTTTTGTAGAAACTCTCTTCTAGTTCTTTGGGATCAGTATTTTGTAAGTTATGGATCTCTTGTTGTGTCGTGGTGTCAAATATTGGAGTTAACCATTCGTCGATTCGTGCTTGTATATTAGAATCCTTATGCTGCATGTTCTCAAGATTTATGTGCAAAAATACTATTTTATAGCGAACTCAGGATAGAACTATCCTTTACACTTTAATCTGATCGGCAATTTTATAACGCTCTTTGTTGCGCTTACTGGTTAGGATGATTTCTCCCAGAAATCCGGCTAGAAAAAATTGCGTTCCTAACAGCATTGCTGTCAGTGCAATATAAAACTCAGGGCGCTGTGCTATCATTCTGCCCTCTGTCTCAATAAACAATTTATCGATACCCAGATATAAAGAGAAACATAGCCCGACAAAAAAGACGATGGTACCGATTAATCCAAAAAAGTGCATGGGTCTGCGCCCAAAACGTGACATAAACCAAATAGTAACCAAGTCTAAAAAGCCATTAATAAATCGATTCATGCCAAATTTTGTAGTTCCGTATTTTCTGGCTTGATGAAGGACTATCTTTTCTCCGATTTTATTGTAGCCGGCATTTTTTGCTAGCACAGGAATATAACGATGCATTTCACCATGCACATCTATATTTTTTATGACCTGACTTTTATACGCTTTCAGACCGCAGTTGAAGTCATTTAATTTAACTCCCGAAGTCTTTCTTGCTGCGGCATTAAACAGTTTTGAAGGTAAATTTTTTGCAACTACCGAGTCGTAACGTTTCTTTTTCCATCCGGATACCAGATCATAATTTTCTGCTATGATCATTTGGTATAGTTCTGGTATTTCTTCGGGGTTGTCTTGTAGATCTGCATCCATGGTAATAACCACCGTTCCTTTCGCGGCAGCAAACCCTGCATGCAAAGCTTGAGATTTACCAAAATTTCTTAAAAACCGGATGCCTTTTACAAACTCATCTTCTTGTGATAATTGTTGTATCGTTTCCCATGAACCATCGGTACTTCCGTCATCTATAAATAGAATTTCATAAGAAAAAGAATTGGATTGCATGACTTTTGCAATCCAATTATGTAATTCGGTAAGTGATTCTTGCTCATTAAGCAAAGGTATGACCACAGATATATCCACGTTTCAGATTTTTGTTACAAATACAAATTTATAAGTATTTAAGTAAAAAGTTAGATAAACTGATTAAAGTTATAAACGTTAGTGAGCAAGAAATCAAATAGCAATGTCTTTAATTAATTAAAGGTTTGTTTTTTCTGCATAACTAAACTCGCTATCAATGCGAAGATGAATCCAAAAAACAAATTGAATAGTAAGCTAAAAGCAGAAATAATGAAAGGTGATGAGAATTTTTCAGCCATTGCAGCGCTTTGATCCAACTGCTCTTGTGTAAAATCAGGGTATTGTTCCTGCATTTTTTCACGAGAAACTTCGGCCATTCTTTCCATCATATCAGGTTCGATAACTTGCATCAGTAATAAGGTCCAAACGACACTTATTAATCCGCCTACCAAGGCAATACCTATTCCTACTTTAATACCTTCTCCTAAGGTAAGAAAACCTCCATTAGCGGTTTTGTAGGCTTTAATACCATAAACAATTGCACCGATAAGGATTAAAAAACCAATAAGCGAATGCATCCAGTTTTGATCCATGTAGCTATCGGTAACATAGAGAATAACGCCAAAGACTACGGAAACAATACCTAGTAGAAGACCATAATTAATAATAATTTTTTTTGCAGAAACTTGTGTATTTTCCATTTTTGAAAGGTTTGGTTGATTATATTTGATCAGTATACAAATATAGGAAAACGTTACACGTACTACCCAAAAATCATTTTTTGCATCAAAAACATAAAAAAAGTTGCTTTGGTCTTGTAGATTCGCATAATATATTTAAATTTGCACCTCGAAAAAAGAAAAGATTATAACCATGAGAAAAGATATTCATCCTGAAAATTATAGATTAGTAGCGTTTAAAGACATGTCTAACGAAGAAGTTTTTTTAACGAAATCTACAGCGAATACTAAAGAAACTCTTGAAGTTGACGGAGTTGAATATCCGTTGGTAAAATTAGAGATCTCTAGAACGTCTCACCCTTTCTATACAGGAAAATCAAAACTTATCGATACCGCTGGTCGTATTGATAAATTCAAAAATAAATACGCTAAATTTAAAAAGTAATTTAGTTTTAAGATTTTTTTATAAGCCTTTCCAGATGGAAAGGCTTTTTTGTTGCCTAGAGTTGATGTATTTTTGACCGACAATTAAATGCAACATTATACAACTGTTTTTTATGAACTATATTCTGTTTGACGGGAGTGCTCGTAATGCCCTTTTACCCTTTACCTTTACAAGACCAATCGCTGAGATTCGTATTGGTATATTAACTATTAGAGAGAAGTGGGAAAGTTATTTGGGAAGTACTACGTCAACGGTAACCGAGGAGTATCTTAGTGAAAAATTCCCGATGGTTGAATTAGCTGAGAATGTAATGATTAATGCGTCCTATCTACCCACACCAACCCTGGTAGAGGCAATAAAAAGCTTACAGCCAAATCAAGGGGTTTTTATAGAAGGTGAACCTGTCGCTTTTTATGTATTAGAGGGTCAAGAAGTGGCATTAGAAAATTATGAGGCGATCAGTTTTGATCAAAAAGTGGAAACTGTGAAAACTACTTGGGATATTTTTGCAAAAAATGGAACTGCATTACAAGCTGATTTCGATTTGTTAACCGAAGGTCGCACCAGTGCACCCTTAGATGAAACAAACACTTGCATACATCCTGAGAATATCTTTGTCGAAGAAGGAGCTTCTATATCGTGTGCGATTATAAATGCAACTGATGGCCCCGTTTACATAGCTAAGGATGCCCATATTATGGAGGGTAGTATAATCCGCGGACCTTTTGCTTTGTGTGAAGGTGCAACGGTTAAAATGGGAGCAAAAATATATGGACCAACCACCATCGGACCGTTTTCAAAAGTCGGAGGCGAGGTTAATAACTCCGTGCTCTTCGGGTATTCTAATAAAGGTCATGATGGTTTTTTAGGGAATTCAGTAATTGGTGAATGGTGCAACCTGGGAGCAGATACAAACACTTCTAACTTAAAGAATAATTACGCACCGGTGCGGCTGTGGAGTTACGAAACTGAGAATTTTGCAAAAACCGGATTACAGTTTTGTGGCTTGATGATGGGAGATCATTCAAAATGTGGGATTAATACCATGTTTAACACCGGGACGATGATCGGGGTTAACGCCAATATTTTTGGTAGTGGTTTTCCACGAAATTTTATTCCCAGCTATAGTTGGGGAGGCAGTAATGGCTTCACTACGTATTTGACAAAAAAAGCCTTTGAAGTGGCTAAAGTAGTTATGTCAAGACGTAGCGTTGAATTTACCGAAATGGATGAAAAAATTCTGGAACATGTCTTCGAAATTACGCAGCAGTGGCGAACGTCCTACGATAAATAAACAGCTATATTTTTTCTTTCCAAACACGTTTTAGCACTAAAAAATTTTGAGGATTGGTTGTCAATCCGCGGACATTTTTTTGAGTAAATCTAACTACTTCATCATAATACAGGGGTACTATAGGGGCTTTGGCTATGATGATAGAATCCATTTTTGCATATAGCTTAGCGCGCACCTTATCATCTGTAATAAGGAAGCTTTGCTCATACAAGGCATCAAATGTTTTATTTTTAAAGTGTGTGTAATTTGGGCCGTTAGGCGTAAAGTTTTTGCTATAAAATGGCGATAAAAAATTCTCAGCATCCGGGTAATCAGCAATCCAACTAGCTCTAAAGGTTTGTAGTTTACCACTCCATTTTTGTTCTCGAATAGTTGACGGCGGTAAGACATCTACATTGACGTTAATCCCTATTTTTTCTAATTCTCTTTGTATAAATTCACAAATACTCAGGTAATTAGAATCCGTAGCAATGGTAATACTTGGCTCGGTGTCTCCCGTAGCCTCTGTATACTGCGCAACAAGGGAACGTGCTTTATTAATGTCATAGTTGTATCCTTCTTGCGCTGTATATCCCTGTATGCCTTTGGGAATAAAACCACTAAGTGCGGGTGTGCCGATACCGTTTTTGAGATAGGTAATCATTTTTTTTCGGTCAAAGCCATGATTTATAGCTCTCCGAAGTACCTCAGATTGTATTTCGGGCACCTCTATATCCAGATAAAAGCCCAGATATTCGGAATTTAAGTAAGGTCCTTTGTCCAGCGTAATTCTATTACGATACCGATCTCTTAGTTTTCCTGAAGGAGTTAATAGCTCATCTTTATACGACGCATCTAAACTATTAAGCAAGTCAATATTTCCTTTTGCAAATTGTAGAAACTCACTTTGTTTATCCGGTAAGAAAGTTACCGCTACCGCTTCGAGGTAAGGCAATGATTTGCCTTCAAGATCCTTTTCATAATATAAATGATTCTTGCGAAGTACCAATTTTATGTTTTCTTCCCAGAGTTTAAATTGAAATGGTCCTGTTCCTATTGGGTGAGATCTAAACGCATTACCATAATGAGTTACAATTTCTTTAGGTACCACAGAACAATACCGCATACTGAGTAATCCTAAAAAAGCAGGAAATGGTTTTTTTAGCTCTATTTTAAAAATTGTATCATTTACAGCTGAATACTCTTTTACGTTTTTAAGCACCCAATTGCCGGGAGAAGCAACAGAGGGATTAATTAGTCTGTCAAAACTATAGACAAAATCATTGGCGGTAACCTGCCGAGTGCTATCGGGAGTGTTGAATTTAGGATGTTTGTGAAAATATACGTCATCGCGAAGCGCAAAAGTGTAAACTAAACCGTTTTCACTTTGGTTCCATTGCTTTGCAATATCCGGTATTATTTTTAGGGAATCATCTAGTTGAACTAAGCCATTAAAAATTTGATTTGTAGCCCATATATTTCCAATATTTCTTGCAAATGCAGGGTCAAGCGAGCTGATATTGTCATATTGATTGTATCTAAACACCAGATGCTCATGAGCCTTATTTACATCACTGGAACAAGATGTAAGGAATATAAACAGATAAACTACTAAGGTTAAGTTTCTTATAATTTTGATTGTATATGTTTTCAATTTTAGTAAACGAATTTTTGTTGGTATCTTTGCGCCTTCAAAATAAGAAAGTTTCTTTATCTTATCGTAACAAGCCAAGCTTTTATGTGTTGAAACTATAAATTAATTAATTCTAAGATTATTTTTATTCATTTTTTAAATAGAATAGAAATCGAAGGAGTTGAGAGAAGCAAAGTACATGGTCCAAAAAAAAGTAGCATTTTATACCTTAGGTTGTAAATTGAATTTTTCTGAAACTTCTACCATAGCACGAAGTTTTACTCAGGAGAATTTTGAGCGAGTTGAGTTTAATGAAATGGCAGATATTTATGTCATTAATACTTGTTCTGTTACCGATAATGCAGATAAACGGTTTAAAACAATTGTAAAACAGGCACAAAAAGTAAATCCGGATGCTTTTGTAGCAGCGGTAGGTTGTTATGCACAACTTAAACCAAATGAACTGGCAGCGGTTGATGGTGTTGATTTGGTACTTGGAGCTACCGAAAAATTTAAGATAACCGATTATATAAATGATTTGTCCAAAAATGATTTTGGAGAAGTGCATTCTTGTGAGATTGAAGAAGCCGATTTTTATGTGGGTAGTTATTCAATCGGTGATCGAACTCGTGCGTTTTTAAAAGTTCAGGATGGCTGCGATTATAAGTGTACTTACTGTACCATTCCGTTAGCCAGAGGGATTTCTAGAAGTGACTCTTTGCAAAATGTACTGCAAAATGCAAAAGAGATCTCAAGTAAAAATATAAAAGAGATTGTTCTTACAGGTGTTAATATCGGGGATTATGGTAAAGGAGAATTCGGAAATAAAAAGCACGAACATACATTCTTTGAGCTTGTTCAGGCGTTAGATGAAGTTGAGGGCATAGAGCGATTACGTATTTCTTCGATTGAGCCTAATTTATTAAAAAATGAGACCATCTCATTTGTGAGTGATTCAAAAGCTTTTGTACCACATTTTCACATTCCGTTACAATCAGGTAGTGATGAAGTCTTGAAGCTGATGCGTCGTAGGTATTTGACCGATACCTACGTGGATCGTGTTCTCAAAATAAAGGAACAAATGCCAGATGCATGTATTGGTGTTGACGTTATAGTTGGTTTTCCCGGAGAAACTGATGATTATTTCTTGGATACATACAATTTTTTATCAAACCTTGATATCTCATACTTACATGTTTTTACCTATTCTGAACGTGAAAATACTGTTGCTGCAAAAATGGACGGGGTGGTGCCGCTAAATGTTAGAAAAAAACGAAGCAAAATGCTGCGAGGCTTATCAGTCAAGAAACGCAGAGCATTTTATGAAAGTCAATTAGGAAGTACGCATACAGTTCTTTTCGAATCCGAAAATAAAGAAGGATATATCCATGGATTTACTGAAAACTATGTAAAAGTACGAAAGCCCTGGAATCCAGCCTATATAAACAGCATACATCAAGTGATTCTAAAAGAAATTGATGAGGAGGGTATGGTTCGCTTTGATTTAATCTCTGAGAAATAAGAATAAAAAAATCCGTTTTAACAAACGGATTTTTTTATATTCTAAATATTGATTCCTACAGGAAGCAAGTCTTTATATTTGCGTCTGTTCTTTCTCATAAAATTAGCGATCGTTGGACTCGTTGGCACTAATCGGATGTTACGATCTTCTATAATCTTGAAGACAGCGATGATAAATTCTTCGTCATAACCTTTTTCTGCTAGTTCATCGCTCATCACAAGTTTTGTTAGAAAAATTTTACGCTCCTGTTGAGAATACTCAATTTTAGCCTTTTGACCTTCGATAGTAGTTTCGAATTGTCTTAGAAATTCATTGTCAATAACTTCTAATTCAACCCCGCTCATGTGTTCCATATTTAAAAAATTAAATCCAATTTAATACGTTGCATAATACTATAGACAACTGTTTGCGATCGATAGCAATCAAAAGTATCGAGTCTTAAATAGAAATTTACTATTTAAAGCATAGCTCAAGGCTATGTTTTAAGACTATTTAAGTTTTGGTTCCGACGGTTAGAAATGTTTTCCCTTTACAATAATTTAAACCCATGTTTCCTTTTTTCTCACATGAGAAAACTATAATTTTGATACGCAAAGATAAGAAAATAAGAGCCTTAATCATACAATCCATTGTTAAAAAACCTATGCAACAACTAGTTGAACACATTTACTTTGTTCCGGGAATGGCAGCAGATGTTTCCATTTTTGAATACATCCAACTTCCCACAAGTGATTATAAAACCTATACAATTCCCTGGAAACTGCCAGAACCAAGTGAATCAATAGTCGATTACGCCAGGCGGATGTGTGAAGATGTAAATCATGATAATTGCGTGTTAATCGGAGTATCCTTTGGCGGTGTGATTGTTCAGGAAATGGCTAAAATTAGAAGCTTCAAAAAAGTTATAATCATATCAAGTGTAAAGAGTAAATATGAGTTGCCCAAACGTATGAAGCTGGCCAGGAAGACAAAAGCCTACAAATTATTGCCTACGACCTTAATTTCAAAGATTGATAATTGGGAAAAACTGGCGTTTGGCGATTTTGCAAAGAAGCGAGCAGTTATGTATCAAAAATATTTATCTATCAAAGATAAAAGCTACCTGGACTGGGCTATTGAGAAGATGGTTTGCTGGGATCAAGAAGTGCCTCCTGCTAATTTGATACACATACATGGAGATAAGGATATTGTGTTTCCGATAGTAAATATAAAAAACAGAATTTGTGTTCCCGGAGGTACCCATGTTATGATTGTAAACCGCGCAAGATGGTTTAATAAACACCTTCCTGAAATAATTAAGAAATAATACATGGATTTACGCTGATTTCCCTTATATTAGGAGCGTTAGAGTAACCTGAATAAAACCTACGGATAATGAAGAGGATAAAGAGAATTTTAGTATGTCTTGGGGTAGTTTTTACTGCCGGAGTATTAATCAATGCTACACAAGAGGAACCCCAAAAGCCTGTAGAACAACAACAGCTTGAAAAAAAATTAATTAACGACTATAATGTGTACGCCATACCGATGCCTAACAATTTGAATTTTGCAGGAGAGTTGGTGCCTATAGAAAATCCGGACATTAGAGAACGAATGGATAGGGAATTACTGGTTAATACCTATTGGCAATCAAATGGACTGCTTCTTTTCAAGCGAGCAAATAAATACTTCCCATTAATAGAGCCTATTTTGGAAAAATATGGTATTCCGGATGATTTTAAATATCTCGCGGTTATCGAAAGTGGCTTGACACAAGCTGTATCTCCAGCAAATGCTAAAGGTTTTTGGCAATTATTGAGTGCTACAGGTAAAGAATTAGGGTTGGAAGTTAATAGTAATGTTGACGAGCGCTACCATATTGAAAAAAGTACTGAAGCAGCGTGTAAGTATATCTTAGCTGCCAAAGAACGATTTGGTAATTGGACTCTAGCAGCTGCAGCTTATAATGCCGGTAACTACGGTATCGATAAACAATTACAACGTCAAAATGTAGCAAATTACTATGATATATTATTAGGAGAAGAAACCGGCAGATATGTTTTTAGAATTGTTGCGCTTAAAGAAATACTAAGTAATCCTGCTAAGTATGGCTTTAATTTTTCTGAGAAAGACCTATATGATAAAATACCCACATTTACAGTGAAGGTTGATACGGCAGTAACTAATTTTACACAGTTTGCTGAAAAATTTGAAATCAATTATAAGATTTTAAAATTACATAACCCTTGGTTACGAGAGACACATTTGAATAATGCTTCACGTAAGGAATATCTAATCAAAATTCCTGAAAAAGGAGTTTACAAAACAATTGTAGGTCAATAAGTAGTAGTATGTTTGATTGGGTACTCGCTAATATTTGGACACTTCTTTTTGTACTCAATTATATTGTAGCACTTTCTGTGATGGGATTTTTATTAATGCATAATAAAAATCCACATACCACAATGTCTTATATCTTGGCATTGGTAGTTTTGCCTTTTGTTGGCATTATAATCTACTTATTTTTTGGTCAGGAGTATAGAAAAACCAAAATCTTTAGAAGAAAACATGTTTTTGATAATGCTAAGATTAAAAAGTGGGAAAAAGAGTTGCTGCTTGATGAAGAGGAATTAGAATACTACGAGGATAAGTTTCTGGATCATAAAGTTCGTCTGGTTCGACTCATCCAAAAAAATGAAAACTCACCATTAACCTTTAAAAATGAGGTGAGTGTTATAATTAATGGTGAGAACAAGTTTGAATCTCTATTTGCAGATCTTAAAAAAGCACAACGTCATATACACGTAGAATACTATATTATTCGTAATGATACTATTGGTAATAGGTTAATTAATATTCTTTGTGATAAGGCTGAAGCAGGTATTGATGTACGTGTGAGTTATGATTATGTGGGTAGTGAATTACCTTCTAAGCTAATTAAAAAAATGCGCAAATGTGGAATTTCCATACAGCCCTTTATGCCGGTATGGTTTCCTAATCTAACCCGTAAATTGAATTATAGAGATCATCGCAAAATTGTCGTGATCGATGGGGTAATTGGCTATGTTGGTGGAGTAAATGTTTCTGATACGTATGTCAATGGGTTAAATGATACGTACTGGAGAGATACACATTTGAAAATTGAAGGGCACGCCGTTAAATCTCTGCAGAGTCAATTTCTGCTGAATTGGGATTTTGTTTGTGGTGAAGATGAAAGTATCGAAATTAATGACTCTATTTTTCCTAAAGTCACTCAAAAAGGTAAAGTACCTGTTCAGATAGCCGCAAGTGGCCCGGATACAGATTGGGCGAATATTATGGAGGCTATTTTTACCGCCGTAAATACTGCAGAGGAGTATGTGTATATTACTACGCCATACTTTATTCCTAATGAACCTATATTAACAGCTTTAAAAGCCGCATCAAGAAGCGGTATTGATGTTAGGATAATGATTCCTGATATCGGTGATTCGTGGGCGGCCAAATACGCTAGTAATTCCTATCTGGAGGGTTTACTCGAATCAGATGTAAGAGTTTTTCGCTATTGTAAAGGGATGCTGCATGCAAAGACCATTGTCATTGATGACTCTTTTGCTACCGTAGGAACTTCTAATATGGACTATAGAAGTTTTAATATTAATTTTGAAATTAACGCTCTTATATACGATAATGTAACCACACAGAAATTATTGTCCATATATAAAGACGATCTTAAGGAATGTAAAGAAATTAGCCTGGATGATTGGAGAAACAGGCCTTTTGGAGATAAACTAAAAGAATCATTTTGTCGTTTGTGGGCACCGTTATTATAATTCTTATGAGTTCTACAGTAGTACTATATTTAATTGCAATCGGTTTATTGGCTGGGTTTTTAAGTGGAACGCTAGGTATTGGGGGGAGTATCGTGATGATTCCGTTATTGATCCTGTTTGTTGGTTTTTCTCAGCATGAAGCACAAGGAACAAGTTTAGCAGTATTATCTGTCCCGGTAACAATATTAGCGGCGTATACCTATTACAAAGAAGGTTTCGTGAATTGGAAATACGCTATGGTAATTGCATTAACCTTTGTCATAGGTGGATACCTGGGGAGCAAATTGGCAATATCAATAAATCAACTGTTATTGAAAAAGATTTTTGGAGGTATTCTTCTGTTAGTATCCCTAAAAATGATTTTTAACAAATAAAGGTGGAAATTATAATTTTAATAATTTCCACCTTCTTCTTCTTCTTCTTCTTCTTCTTCTTCTTCTTCTTCTTCTTCTTCAGGATCTGAAAAGTCGTCTTCGTCGTATAATTCTAAACCGTCATCAGGTTTGTCGATAGCAGGGTTTTCTGAATTTTTATCCAAATCTGCCATTAGTAACGATACTCCTTTGGATAGGGAATTAAAATGAATGTTATATGAATTGCTTAAAGTTTCGCTTGAATGATGCGTAACTATCTTACGTATGTCAAGCATCTTCTTTTCCGAATTCATGAAGTACATCATAGGAAAACCAAGTGAATGCTTCAACTTATTAATTATAGCCCCGTCTTGGTTTGTTCTTTCATCTACGTAGACTAAGTGTATGTTTGGACTGTAATCTTTCATTACATCCTTAAGATCCTCAACATTATCCCAAAACAATACGATAAAATCTATTTGATCGTGAAAACGATCCGCGAGGTCATTTAAAGCTGGAATTTCTCCTGCGCCGGGAACACACCAAGTCGCATAGGTAATAAGGAATATAGGTTTTTCATACTCCTCAAAATAAATAGGATCTCCTTTTATTGGGTTCACATTAAAGTTGTCCAAATAGGTGCCAACAAGATGAAAATTAACTAAAGAATCAAATAAAAAAGTAGCTCGCTCTAAGTCCTGTTCTTCATAAGCAACATCAATTTTTTGGTTGTACTTTACAATATGGGCAGAGATCGCAGTAGAAAAAGGAACCCTTCTTTCTTCTTGAGCGCTACCGGTCAAATATCCAAAAAATATAATGCTAAGGAGTAATACGTTCTTCATTGTTAATTGATTACAAAAGCTAATGTACTATAAAGGCACCATATAAACTTATAATTCTAGAAAAAACTTGTTGTCTGTATGGGAAAACCATTTAAATTATAAAGATCTATATAATCTTATCAGGCTTTAATAACGCTAGAATAAGATCAATTAGTATACCTAGATTTTTTTCATTTGCTGCTTCATCATATTAATTTGATCTTTCAGCATATTATGCTTATCCAATTTTTTAGCCTCTGTAAGTAAAATTTGTGCCTCGCGTTTACGGCGTTTTGTCATTGCGATTCCGGCTAAATTTAACTTAGCAACTGCTAGATCCTGATCCATGGATAACCCTAACTTTATTGCTTTTTTGAGATATTTTTCTGCTTTAGAGATGTTTGTTTGTGATAACATAATTCCCAAGAGGTAATTATAATACCCTTGTTGCTTAGTGGTAAGTGCTGTTTCCGGATTTTTGATTTTGTCGAGCCATGCTTTAGCACCTTCAAAATCCTGTTTTCTTAATTTTAGAAAAGCGAGGAGAATAAATTCATTTTTGAAATATAAAAAGATAAATATTGAAGATAACAAAATCAACATAATACCATTTCCTATAGATCCTTCGATGATCTGCCAAATTCCTGACCCTATGATAAGAGCCGCTATAAATAATTTTATATTTTTGTTGTACATAAAATGTGTGATTTTTTAATAGCGGCAAAGGTAAGAAAAACAAATAAAAATATTTTGATATTTAGGTTTGTGAAAGTAAAAACTCTTTGTATATTTGCCCGCAGTTTTGGGGACATAGCCAGAGCATAACGTAAATAGATATTTCACGAAGATTTATAAAGATAGATAGCAAATGAAAAGAACGTTTCAACCATCGAAGAGAAAAAGAAAAAACAAACACGGTTTTAGAGAGCGCATGGCCAGTGTCAATGGAAGAAAAGTCTTGGCTCGTAGACGAGCTAAGGGAAGAAAGAAGCTGTCTGTTTCATCTGAGTTAAGACATAAGCACTAATGGTTTTAGTGTATTAAACATATTAAAGGTGTTACTGTATAGGTAACGCCTTTTTTTATATCTAATCGACAAATTTATTCAACTGCAATTTTTAGTACATGCCAAAGAACGAAAATTTAAAAAGTATACTAATCATAGGGTCTGGTCCAATCGTAATTGGTCAGGCATGTGAGTTCGATTATTCAGGAACACAAGCATTACGTTCTCTTAGAGAAGATGGTATCGAAACCATTTTGATCAATTCGAATCCGGCAACGATCATGACGGATCCATCGATGGCGGATCATGTGTATCTGAAACCTTTAACCACCAAGTCAATTATCCAGATTTTAAAAGAACATCCTCAAATTGATGCCGTGTTACCAACGATGGGAGGACAGACTGCTCTAAACCTTTGTATAGAAGCTGATGAAAAAGGTATTTGGAAAGATTTTAATGTTGATATAATCGGTGTTGATATAGATGCAATTAATATTACCGAGGATCGAGAGCAGTTTAGAGAGTTGATGCTCAAAATTGGTATACCGATGGCTCCGCAGGCTACGGCAAATTCATACCTTAAAGGAAAAGAAATCGCTCAAGAGTTTGGTTTTCCTTTGGTTATACGTGCTTCTTATACCTTAGGAGGTGCCGGAGCTTCAATCGTTCATAAAGAAGAGGATTTTGACGAATTATTAACTCGCGGACTGGAGATCTCACCAATTCATGAGGTGATGATTGATAAAGCTTTGATGGGTTGGAAAGAGTATGAATTAGAGTTATTACGGGATAATAATGACAACGTTGTTATTATCTGTACTATAGAGAATATGGATCCTATGGGGATTCATACAGGGGATTCTATCACCGTGGCACCTGCAATGACCTTAAGTGATCGTACCTTCCAAAGAATGCGAGATATGGCTATTCACATGATGCGTAGCATTGGAGATTTCGCAGGAGGTTGTAATGTGCAATTTGCAGTTAGTCCAGATGAAAAAGAAGATATCATTGCGATCGAGATTAATCCCAGAGTATCAAGATCATCTGCCTTAGCTTCAAAGGCAACAGGTTATCCTATTGCTAAAATAGCTTCTAAGCTTGCTATCGGATATACTTTGGACGAATTGGATAATCAGATAACCAAGTCAACTTCAGCCTTATTTGAGCCTACACTTGATTATGTAATCGTTAAAATACCTCGTTGGAATTTTGATAAGTTTGAAGGTTCTGATCGTACTTTAGGACTACAAATGAAGTCTGTAGGTGAGGTAATGGGTATCGGAAGATCCTTCCAAGAAGCTTTGCATAAGGCTACACAATCTTTAGAGATTAAAAGAAACGGTCTTGGTGCAGATGGAAAAGGCTACAAAGATTATGATCAGATTATCGATAAGCTAACACATGCTAGCTGGGATAGAGTTTTTGTAATTTACGATGCGATACAAATGGGAATTCCGCTGAGCAGAATTCATGAGATTACTAAAATAGACATGTGGTTCTTAAAACAATACGAAGAACTGCACCATCTAGAAAAAGAAATTAACACGTTCTCAATTAATTCAATCACAAAGGATTTGTTGTTGGAAGCCAAACAAAAAGGTTTTGCAGACAGGCAAATCGCTCATATGATGCGTTGTTACGAGAGTGAAGTATACAATAAACGAGAAGAATTAGGTATTAATCGTGTTTATAAATTGGTAGATACCTGTGCTGCAGAATTTAAAGCGCAAACACCTTATTATTATTCAACATTTGAGGCCGCAGTTGAAACGCCGGATGGAATCACCTATGTATCCAATGAAAGTGAAGTCTCTGATAAAAAGAAAATTGTCGTTCTCGGATCGGGGCCTAACAGAATAGGACAGGGGATTGAATTTGATTACTGCTGTGTGCATGGGGTTTTAGCTGCTGCAGAATGTGGTTATGAAACTATCATGATCAACTGTAACCCAGAAACAGTTTCTACGGATTTTGATGTTGCTGATAAATTATATTTTGAACCCGTATTCTGGGAGCATATCTATGACATTATTCGACATGAAAAACCAGAAGGTGTTATAGTGCAATTGGGAGGACAAACAGCGCTTAAACTGGCAGAGAAGCTGGATCGTTACGGAATCAAAATTCTGGGAACCAGCTATAAATCTTTGGATCTAGCAGAGGATCGAGGAAGTTTCTCTACGCTTTTAAAAGAAAATAATATTCCATATCCTGAATTTGATATTGCAAGTACTGCAGATGAGGCATTAGCGGTTGCCGATAAACTAGATTTTCCTATCTTGGTAAGACCTTCTTATGTATTAGGCGGCCAAGGAATGAAAATTGTTATCAACAAAAAAGAGCTTGAAGAGCATGTGGTTGATTTATTGAGAAAAATGCCGGACAATAAATTGTTACTTGATCATTACCTTGATGGAGCTATTGAAGCTGAAGCAGATGCCATTTGTGATGGAGAGAATGTATATATTATTGGTATCATGGAGCATATAGAGCCCTGCGGAATCCACTCTGGGGATTCTAATGCCACTTTACCACCCTTTAACTTAGGTGAATTTGTGATGCAACAAATAAAAGATCATACGCACAAAATCGCTTTAGCATTAAATACTGTCGGATTGATCAATATTCAATTTGCAATTAAAAATGATACCGTATACATAATTGAAGCTAATCCAAGAGCTTCTAGAACAGTGCCTTTTATAGCAAAAGCCTATGGAGAGCCTTATGTCAATTATGCTACAAAAGTAATGTTAGGAGATAAAAAAGTGACGGATTTTGATTTCAATCCGAAGCTCGAAGGATATGCAATCAAACAACCGGTCTTCTCGTTTAATAAGTTTCCAAGTGTTAACAAAAAGCTGGGACCGGAAATGAAAAGTACCGGAGAAAGCATTCTTTTTATTGATGACTTAAAAGATGATCAGTTTTATGATCTGTACGCAAGACGTAAAATGTATCTGAGTAAATAAAAAGTTTCTAGATATGATAAAGAGTATAAGTTTTTTCTTATACTCTTTTTTTATGCAGTTAGTTTTAGGAAAAAAAGCTTTACTTTTCAAGAAAACCATCTGCTTCCCAGTCAAGAATGATGGTCACAGTCTCTTGAGGTAAACGACCGGTAGGTGGCATAACATTACGGGTAGCGGTAGTATTTACTCGTCCGATAACGTCTCTCCCGTTATTAATTGCTGCTATGACTTCGCTATATGTACTCAGCGCCATAGGAGCACCTTGTGTAGGCGGGTTATTATGACATTGTAAGCATTGAGACTCGAAGATAGCTTTGATATCGTCGTCGTAGGTCGTTCTTTTTGATGGAATAGGATTCTCATTGCTCGTAGGAGGTTCTATATTCTCCATCTCATCAGAATCAGAACTGCTGCATCCAATGATGCCTAGAACAACTAGCATAGGTATTATATAAAAAAGAGATTTTTTCATAACTTTTACTTTGAGATCTTACTAAGATATAAAAAGATTTCTTAAGAGAAGATGAAATTACAATTCGACTTTTACTGCATATTCTTTGAGAGTTTCCATATGATCTTCTAAAATAAACTCCGATTCTTTAAAACGATTAAAGCGCATTTTTGTTTCTTCTTTTCGAGAAATACTTCGAACAAAGCGTCGGATGCTGGTTTTATCTTTCAAAATTAATCCCGGTACAGCTACGCTTACACCGTCTTTATTTTTGGCAACCATGGTAAAATAACTCGAGTTACAGTGCTTTCTTTTTCCGTTTTGAATGTTTTCCGCCTCCACTCTAACGCCCACAACCATTGAGGTTTTACCCACGTGATTTACCGAAGCTTTCATTGTTACGAGTTCTCCAACCTCTATAGGTTTCAGAAAGTTTACTTTGTCCACACTAGCCGTAACGCAATAGGTTTCAGAATGTTTAGAAGCACAGGCAAAGGCAATTTGATCCATTAGGGACAGGATATAACCTCCATGGATTTTCCCACTAAAATTCGAGTGGGAGGGAAGCATTAATTCTGAGATAGTTACTCTGGAATCATTGGCGTGTTTAAACTTCATCTAGTATGAATTTTGAAAGTTTTATCGGTTTCTAAAATGCGGAGATTCTTCCTCGGCGACGGCTGTAACAAAATATTTTGTGTCACCTAGCCAAGAAAACGTTCCAAACCGTTCTTTATACGTTAACTTAACGTACCTACCTTGTAGGGCTTCAAGATTTTTAATAACATCTTTATGTTTATCTTCAACAGAAAAGCTAAAAATTTGAGCACCCGAAATACCCTGACTAATCTCACCTTCCCAGGTCTTAAAAATAACGCCTTTGTTACTAAATTTTATTAATTCACCGCTTCTGGTTCCTTCGCTAAAATTAGCATAATAGACAAAAGTATACCAGGCTGCAAAAAGCGCAACGATGATTATAAGTAGTATTCCCAGAACTTTTTTCACAAGTATGATGTATTTAAAATGGAAAGTCAAAAATGACTAATTGCCTATAAAAGTAATCCAATTATTTAAGAAACCGTAGGAATTACAATTTCTATAACGCTTTATAGACTTTTTCCAAAAAGGGTTCGATTTCCTTTGGTTCCAACCAACGGGTGACAATCACCAGATTTTGCTTTTGATCTATGACTATAAAATTCCCTCCAAATCCGGCAGCATAAAAGAGATGTTCGGGTAAATTTTCCCAGTGACGATTTCCTTTTTTATTGAGCCACCACATATATCCGTAATTCGAGTTTGCAGTTGATGGTGTCGTAATCTCCTTTACCCAATTCTCTGGTAGCAATTGCTTCGTATTCCATTTGCCATTAGCAAGAAACAGTAAGCCAAAGCGTGCCTGATCCAAGGTATTTATAAAAATACCGCCACCAGAATGTCCGCCCCCGCTGACCGATTGCATCTGCAATCCATCGATGGTCACAAATGAATTATCATATCCATACCATCGCCAGGTTGTAGAAGCCTGTATCGGATCCATAATTTTTTCTTTTAGTACTTGAGGTAGGGGCTTACGCCAAACTTGAAGCAGACTGTAGGCAAGAACATTAACACGAACATCATTATATTCGAATACAGCACCAGGAGTTTGTAGGGTTCTTGCTTTCCAGTCATCCATAGTCCCTTCCTTTGGAGGACGATCAGCCCAATCAAAGCCTCCCCAAAGCTGACCTGACCAGTCAGAGGATTGTGTTAATAAATGTCTCCATGTAATTTTTTTATTATGTTCACTCTTAAAAGTCTGATCCCAAACGTAAGCACTTACCAACTCATCAGATGATTGTATTAAACCACCTTTTATAGCCAATCCGGCAATCGTGGATAAAAAACTCTTAGTCACACTAAAGGTCATATCAACACGTGTAACATCACCCCATTTAGCTATCATAAAACCATCCTTCAAAATAATCCCCGCCGGACCTCCTCGTTTTTTTGTCGGACCGAGTATGGTATGAAATGGTTCGTGCTCAAAACCTTTTAAGATCGCTTGACGCAAATCTCTAGAGCCACTATACTCATGCTCCTTTGCAAATAGAATAGCTTCATTAAGAAGTGATGAATTTATATTGTAAACATCCGGTGTTTTTTCTTCCCAAGTACCTCTTTCCGGAAAATAGAGCTCCTGAGATTGAATTATATATGAACTGCAAATGCTAAATAAAAGTGATAATAAAAGCGTTTTAAGGGTATAATTCATCAGTTTAAGATTATAAAAGTTGTATTCGTGTATTCCTTATTCTTTATCCAAAGCACGTTTGATAATGGACTCAGGTAGTGATTTTTTAGCTTTAGCCCCCATTTTTTTTAACTTCTCTACGCTGGTTATCAAATTACCTCGTCCTTCTACTAATTTGTTCATTGCCGAGGTGTAATCTTTTTTAGCATCGTCAATCTTTTTGCCTACGCCTGTCAGATCTTTTACTAAGCCTTCAAATTTATCGTATAATGCACCTGCCTGACGAGCAATCTCAATAGCATTACGTTGTTGTTTTTCATTATTCCACATCGTATCAATGGTACGCAATGTCGCTAATAATGTGGAAGGTGTAACAATCACAATATTCTTTTCAAATGCCTGATTATACAAGTTATTGTCCTGATTAATTGCTATCGCAAAGGCCGGTTCGATAGGGACAAATAACAATACGAAGTCTGGAGATTCTATATCATATAAATCCTGATATTGTTTAGCAGAGAGTTGATCAACATGTCGTTTTAGGGAGGTCACATGTTCTTTTAAATATTTATCGCGCAAGATATCATCTTCCTCATTAGCATAGCGTTCATATGCGGTCAGGCTCACTTTTGAATCCACAACCATCTTTTTGTTATCAGGAAGATGGATCACAACATCAGGCAAAACACGTTGCCCTTCTACAGTGGTAAAACTTTGCTGAACAAAATATTCACGATCTTTTTCTAATCCGGATTTTTCCAGTACACGTTCAAGGACAAGCTCACCCCAATTTCCTTGCATTTTACTATCTCCCTTTAGTGCTTTAGTCAGGTTAGTTGCCTCTTTACTCATTTGTTCGTTCAAGTCCTTAAGGCCGATGATTTGTTGTCGTAAAGCAGCGTGATAATCAATGCTCTCTTTGTGTGTTTGATCTACCTTTTTTTCAAAAGTCAATATCTTTTCTTGTAGCGGGCTCAAGATATTCTTAATGTTCTCTTTATTTTGCTCCGTAAATTTTAAAGACTTCTCATCTAAAATTTTGTTAGCTAAATTTTCGAATTCTTTAGTGAAGCGTTCTTGCAGTTTTTCAACTTCTTCCTTTTGTTCTTTATTTTTTACCTGAAGGTTTTCGAATTCAGCATTACGCCGCGTTAATTCCGTATTCAGAAATTCTTTTTCTCTTCTTATTTCCTCACGCTCTTGTTGTACCTCGCTGAGTTGTTTTTCAAAAGAAGCTTTGTATTCTGCTTGTTGCGTTGCGACGAATTCTTTTTGCAAAAGTTCGTTCTTTTTTTGCTCTTCAAGTTGCACTTGTAGATGGTTTAATCGTTCTTCGAGCATACTTTTTTCACTTTTTGTTTGAAGTGTAGCCATATGTTTTCCGATGAAAAAGCCAATAACAATAGCGATTAAAAATCCGACAAGAGCGATAATGATAGGAAGGTATTCTGTCATCTAAAAATTTTCTTTAGTCAAAGATAAAAATTTAGAAGCTGTGACTCTCAATACCAGTGATAAATTTGATGACAGCTATTTGTAAATACTAATGTCGTATTCTGTATGTTCTGGTTTTAGCGTCAAAGAGGATAAGGTCCTCGGGGAATAATGAGGAAAAAGCACGGCATTGAATTAATTCTTTGGGACGACCAAATTCAAAACCTTCCCGATTCATTACGATCATTTTATCACAGAGTTGAATGGCAAAGTCTATCTCGTGCGTCGAAAACAAAATTGTTTTTTGCGTTTCGAATGCTAGTCTTTTTAATAGCTTCATGATGTAAGCCTTATGATATACGTCCAAGTGCGTCGTTGGTTCGTCTAATATGATGAAGGGAGTATCCTGGGCTATGGCTCTGGCAATCAAAACTTTTTGTAACTGCCCGTCACTTAGTTCATAACAGCGTTTATGGACTAATTCTTTAATTTGAGTAACTTCTATGGCTTGTTGTACTTTGATTACATCTTCATCAGAAAGTTTGCCTACCCAATTGGTATACGGCTGTCTGCCTAGGGCTACTAATTCTTGTACAGTCAGATTTTTGGAGGCAATAGCTTCAGTAAGGACGACACTTAACTTTGAAGCCAAATCTAAGTTTTTATAGCTTTTTAATTCCTGATCATCCAGATATATTCTTCCGTGTAGGGGAGTTTGCACTTTTGATAAGGTGCGTAGTAGTGTGGATTTACCAATACCGTTGGCTCCTACCAATCCTACAAGTTCACCTTTGAATAACTTTAAATTAATGTTAGCAGCCACCACATTGAGAGATTTTCTCTGGTAATACCCAATAGAAAGATCTTCGGTAGTAAGTACACTATGTTGGTTATCTGTTTCCAAAATTAATATAAGTATCTAAAGTGTTAAAATAGCATTTTTCGTTTACGTACTAAAAGCCAAATTACTACCGGTGCTCCAATTAAAGAGGTAATTGCGTTTATAGGTAGTGTAAAATCACTCGCCGGGACTTGAGCAATGGTATCACAAATCAGCATAATTATACTGCCAAAAAGAATAACCGCAGGTAACAATATTTTATGATCAGAAGTGTGAAATAGTTGTCTCGTCAAATGAGGAACTGCTAACCCAACAAAAGCAATAGGCCCGGCAAAAGCAGTAATGCTACCGGCTAACAAGCTAGTTGCAATTAAAATCAAAATTCGACTCTTTTTAATACTTAGACCGAGACTTTTAGCATAGTTTTCACCCAGCAGGAGCGTGTTTAATGGTTTAATTGCCGCAAAGGCCAATAGCAAGCCGATCAGTGTAATCGAGGATAAAATAAGCAAATCGTTCCAGGTAAGATTACCCAAACTGCCAAATCCCCAAAAAATAAACTGCTGCAACTGCTCTGCGGGTGCAAAGTATGATAATACACTGACAATAGCTGTTGTTATGCTTCCAAACATCAAACCTATAATCAAAATAGCCATTGTATCGCGGATTCTTACTGACACGATCATGACTGCTATTAATACTAAAATACTTCCTAAACTCGCTGCGATTACCAAACTCCATTTTGAGATTAAAAAAACGGAGAGTACAGAACCCGCAAACGATCCTCCTAATAATAACAAAGCGACACCCAAACTTGCTCCAGAACTAATACCGAGAACAAAGGGACCTGCCAGAGGATTGCGAAATAGCGTTTGCATCAATAAACCGGATACTCCTAAACCACTGCCTACCAAGATAGCAGTAATGGCTTTAGGTAAGCGATAGGCAATTATGATATGACGCCAAGATTCCTTATCAACCGTTGCGCCGATTAAACTACGCAAAGTATCTAGCCAGGGGATATAAACAGAACCCAGGCTAATATTTATGATAAAGCAAATCAATAAGAGTATGCCGATACCTATAAATACATTACGATATGATCTATTTGGGGTCAATTAATTTAAGTTTTTAAAAAAGTAAAGTTCGTAATCAGGTAGCACTTCCGGATGAGTGATTTTAATAATATCTTTTAAAATTAAATCGGGTCGCATCGGCCCAAGTTCATAGTATAAAAGCCCACCTTTTTCACCAACTTTTAAGGTCGAAGAATATACGTTTTTATTTTTAAAAGCATTAAAAAGCTGATAACGATTATTCTTTTGATACAGTTCATCCATAGTTTTTGAACTTCCTGATCCGATCCAGAAATCTGCATTTTGCCCTTTTTCCAAAACACTTTCAAAATTTAACGCAATACTACCAGTCGTTTTCTCATCTGCCCATAAATAAGAGGTGTTTGCATCTTTTAAAAACTTAGCTACATAGCTGTCCCCACCGGGGACATGCCAAGTGTCCTTAAACATACTTCCGGCAAGTACAGTTGGTGAGGTTGCTGCTTTTTTTGCACTTTCTACCGCATTGTTGTATGCCTTTTCAATCTCACCAAAAATAGTTCTGGCTTTTTGTTCTTCTCCATAAAAAGCTGCAACAAATTTAATCCATTCTGCTCGGCCCAAAGGATGTTTTTCCATCCAGGACCCGTTCATGACGGTAGGAATACCTGTTTTTTGGATAAGATCATACGCTTTTGTATTTCCGGTGGCAGAGAACCCTATCACAACATCCGGAGCAAGCTCCAAAACTAATTCTGTGTTTATAGAACGTTCATTACCCAATTCTTTTACACTACCATTGCTTATAAGCTTTCTCGTTTTTGCTGAAGTGATATAGTCCGTATTGGGGAAACCAACTAACGTTTGTTCTTTTTCCAATAACTCAAGCATAGGTATGTCTGTGGTTGATGTTACAATCACACGTTGCACAGGGACTTTAATAAAAGTAGTGTTAGGGCTGTATTTAGGTTTTTTGGCTTCTGCGGTGTAAAGGATATAGGTTAACTCCTGTTGTGCATCCGGCCAAGGATTATTTAATTTAATTTCTTTATATCCGTTATATGTCTTGATTGAGAACCCCGTAGCATAGGTCACGGTTTGATTCATTAATGCAATGCCCTGATCTGTGGATAATGCAGTGTTTTTCTCTTTACAAGATAAAACTACCAAGAGGATGATGCTTAATACAAATCTCATTGTGTTTAATTTTACGGGTCAAACTTCGAACATTTTTTGTTAAATTTCATAGTAAATGCTGTTAATTTGTCTTTTTAAAAACAAAGAGATGTCCTTTTTATGTTCCTGGAGTGGAGGAAAAGATAGCTGTTATGCGTATTATTTGGCAGTAAAACAAGGTTGGGAACCTAAAGTATTGCTCAATGTACTCAATGAGCATGGAGATCGCTCTCGTTCTCATGGAATCCCTAAAAATATTCTTACCGCTCAAGCACAAGCATTAGACGTTCCGATCCACTTTTTTGAAGCAACATGGGCAGCTTATGAGGCGTCTTTTATAAAAAATCTGGTGATGCTAAAAGATCAATATGGATTATCTACCGCAGTTTATGGGGATATTGATATTGAAAGCCATCGTGCCTGGGAGGAAAAGGTGAGTGCCGAAGCTGGATTGGAGGCAAAATTGCCGTTATGGAAAGGTTCTCGAAGGGATTTAGTAGAAGAAATGTTAGATACGGGCATTGAAGCGATGATAGTTTCTTGCAATAATACACTTGGCAAAGAATTTTTAGGAAGAACGCTGGATAAAAATTTAATTCAGGAATTAGAAGCTTTACAAATTGATGTTTGCGGAGAAAATGGAGAATATCATACCTTAGTACTTAATGCTCCCATGTTTAAACAACGTCTGCAGGTTAGTGTGGTGGGAGTTGAAAAATCTTCCAATTATAATTTTGCTTCCCTTATTTTAGATGCACCTTAAATTTTAATAACATCAGCGTAATTTATTTTTATTGAAAACGAATCTTTGAGCGCTATTTGCTGCAGACTGGACAGAATTGCTCGCATGGGCCCTGCATGCGTAATTATGATTGCTTTCTGATGGGAGGTTGAATACAATTCATCAAAAAAAGAGCGGACACGATTAGATAAATCAATATAGGATTCACCTCCTGGTACCTTTACGTTCACAAAATCTTGCATCCATGGATCGAGTTCATCTTTTGGGATTACATCCCATTTTAAATTCTCCCAATTTCCGAAATTGAGTTCCATGAGACGTGGATCTATTTTAAAGTTGGCATTGATTTTTTTTGCAAGTTTTGTGCAACGTTGCAAAGGGCTACTATATACTGTGAATTGCTCTGTCGGCGGAAGCTGTAAAAGAATTCGTTCTGCTTCCTCTTCAAATGTAGATGCAATATCTAAATCTGTGTATCCATAGCATACGCCTTTATCAACTTTTGGAGTAGTATGACGAATTAAATAAATTTCCATAACACCAGAACACTTAAATAGAATACGACTTCACTTAATTGTTGTACAGCACCCGCACAATCACCGGTTTGTCCACCAATCCATTTCTTAAATTTAGCTGCCAAAAACATTTTTGAGAGATACATTGGAAGGATGACTGTAAAAATCCATGGTTGATTAAAAAACAGTAATGGTAGTATTCCGAACACAGCACTTATCAACACCATGTTTGCTGACATGCTTCTTGCAGCTGGTTTTGCCTTACTATCATCTGTATCTCGAACATACGGATGGGTAAAAATTAGTGTGGTAGCTATAAATCTACTTAAACTGTGACCAGCGATAAGCAGTAACGGAATCTGATCGGAGGGAAGTTCTCTCAACGCACTAAACTTCATTGCTAATATCAAGAGAATCCCGATAGTCCCATACGTACCCAGTCGGGAATCCTTCATGATCAATAGAATTTTTTCTTTAGTCCAGCCCCCGCCAAAGCCATCGCAGACATCAGCAAAACCATCTTCATGAAAAGCTCCTGTAGCATAGATAGTAGAAAACATGGATATTAGTAATGCAATCTCTGTGGAAAATAAAAAAGAAGCCCCAATATATATAATGGCTCCAATAGCACCCACCAGAATACCGACTAAGGAAAAATAACGTGAACTTTTTTTCAAATAATCAGGATGATGATCGACCCATTTTGGACATGGAATCCGAGTGAAAAACATTACGGCGGTAAGAAAAATATGGAGTTGGGTTTTCATAAAATTATTGAACTGAGGTTATACTTGCTTCTTCAAAACTAGCCATAGCGTTTAGAAAATTCACTGCCGATACAAGAAGCGGATAAGCGACAGCACTACCCGTTCCTTCACCAAGTCTAAGCTGTAGCGACAGCAATGGTTTCTGATCTAAGAATGCTAACATTTTTGAATGACCTTGCTCTCCCGAAGTGTGGGCGAATACACAATAATCAACTACATCCTTATGTATTGCATGTGCTATTAAAAGCGCTGAGGTTACTATAAACCCATCGATTAGAATAGTCATTTTTAGTTCTGCTGCCTTTAGGATAGCGCCGGTGATCATGGCAATTTCAAAACCACCAAAAGTAGCTAGGGCATCTATAAACGATTGAGGTGTATGCTTTTTAAACACTTCGGTAAGAATATTTTGTTTTTGGGTGATTCTATCCTTTGACAGTCCCGTACCTGCTCCTACACATTCCGCGATCGGAAGTTTTGTAATATAAGCCATCAATAAGGTCGCCGAGGAGGTGTTACCAATTCCCATTTCGCCAAATCCAACCACATTACACCCATCATTATATATCTTAGTAACAATCTCAGCTCCCTTCTGTATTGCTTTTTTGCATTCAATTATAGTCATTGCAGGAGCGTATTGATAGTTTTGCGTTCCATAATTTATTTTTGCATGGATAAGATCAGGATGTTTTTCGAATTTATAATTCACACCTGCATCTACAATTTGTAATGCGATATCATGTTGTTTGCAAAAGACGTTGATTGCAGCCCCTCCATTGAGAAAATTGAGTACCATTTGCGAAGTAACTTCCTGTGGATAGGGGTTTACTTGATTTTCTTTTGCAATACCATGATCTCCGGCAAACACTAATATGGTTGGTTTTTTCAATGTTGGTTGATCCGTTTGCTGTATCATTCCTATTCGATACGCTAAGCTTTCTAACATGCCCAAAGCACTTATCGGTTTAGTTTTTCCGTCAATCTTGTTTCGGAGTTTCTTGCTCAGTTCTTTAGTATGAATGGTTTTAATAGAAAACATCATTGGATCAAATTCTTTTTCTTTAGATTATTTTATTGTTACAGGAATACCAGATACCATTAGAATAGCTTGATCAGCATGCTTTGCAATATGTTGATTCATCCAACCTTGTAACTCTGTGAATTTTCTGCCTATTTCGGTGGATGCGTGTACGCCCATTCCGATTTCGTTAGAAATAATAATAACATTGGCATCAATTTTTAATATTTTATCAAATTCAACTTTCGCTAATTGAAGAGATTCTTCGATATCGTTTTTTGTATCCACAAAATAATTAGTCAGCCATAACGTGACACAATCTATAACCACCGTGGTTTTGGGGAGGATAACATTGGATAATTCTTTTTCTTCCTCGATAGAAGTCCAACGGTGATCTCTGTCTGCGATATGTCGATTGATTCGTTGCTGATGTTGTTTATCCCAAATGCGTGAAGTTGCTAAGTAGCATGGATTGGGGTGCAAGGTTATCGCTAAATTTTGAGCGTAGCTACTCTTTCCTGATCGTTCTCCGCCGGTTATGTAATAGATCATTTTACAAGATTTTGAAAAGCGAAGGTACTAGTATTATCAATTTATAAAGGAATCAGTTCTTGTTTTTTAAAGAAATAGTTTTACTTTCGCCCAGAATTTTGGTTCGAAGGCACGAGGTATAGTGCCCAAGATTAAAAGGGAATTAGGTGACTGTACAGTTTAAAAACTCATAGAAATCCTAAGCTGTTCCCGCAACTGTAAGCTCAGCTATCATCGTGTGGATGATAGTGTTTATTGTCAAATCTGCTAAAACCACTGCTTCATTTTGAGAATTAAATCTCAATACTAGGCGGGAAGGTAGACAATAAGACGCAAGCCAGGAGACCTGCCATGTTCACGAGTATCAAACTTTCGGGATAAAGGTTTGGGTATGGGGAGACTACATACTTTTTTCCGGTTTTAATAAACTAAGTTTTTATAGTAATGAACAAAAAAACTATGCTTGGGACCGCACTTTGTATATGGGCGGCTCAACTAATTACCAGTCAGGAAACAACATCACAACAACCTATTAATGAATTAGAAGAAGTTGTTGTTTCAGATTCAAAATTTGATTTAAAGAGAGAACAAAGCGGTAAGGTAATTACTAAGATTACAGCGCAGGAACTAGAAAAAAGTCAGGGGCAATCTGTTGCAACCGTGCTCAATCGAGTTGCCGGAATCTATATGAACGGTTCTAATAATGCGGCAGGAGAAGTTATTAATACCTATGTACGAGGAGGACGTAACCGTCAAGTTGTTATTCGTATTAATGGTGTAACGGTTAATGATCCCTCAAAAATAAATGGAGAATTTGATTTGCGGTTGTTGTCTGTTAATCAAATAGAGAGTATTGAAGTTTTAAAAGGATCGTCGAGTACGCTTTATGGATCAGGGGCGGCCACTGCAGTAATTAATATTACCTTAAAAAAAGAAAGCAAAGACAAAATTGCTGCAAATTTTGAGTCTAGTATTGGCTCAAATCAGTCACAGGAAGACCAAGATTACGACATTCAGGAATTTGTGAATTCGGCTTCTGTAAATGGAACTTTGGGTAAGTTTTCTTATCTCGCGAGTTTTGGCAATCAATATGCAGATGGGTTGTCAGCGGCAGAGTCCCCGGATGACTCTTCAGAAACGTTTGAAAAGGATTTTTTCAATAAGTACAACGTGTATACTAAAGCCGGTTATAAAGTTAATGATCGCTTTAAGTTTCATTTTTTCGGTGCTATGGACTTTTTTGACAGTAGTTATGATGACGGTGCTCGTGTAGATGGCAATAATAATGCGTCCAATGAACAATTACGAGCCGGCAGTTACTGGGAATATAAGTATACTAAAGGTAGTTTTATCTTTACAGATAGCTATGCTTTGTTGGATAGAGATTTTGAAACGGATACCTATGCTTCAAGATCAGAGAGTAGATTATATACTTTTGATGCTTATAATAAATATCGCTTTAAAGATTCATTCTATACGATACTGGGGGTCAATGGGGCGTATAGTGATTACAATGGATACAGTGCATTTGGTCGAGATTTACCTTTAAATAGGGATATTGATGACAATCAAGCAGATTTTGATATTGTGGATCCTTATTTTAATATTGTCTACGCTTCAAAAATAGGATTAAATATCAACGCCGGAGCTCGCTTAAATACTCATAGTGAGTATGGTACACATTTGGTATATTCCATGAATCCTTCATATACCTTTGAGTTTGGAGATAATTATATAAAAGGATTAGCCTCTTATAGTACTGCTTATATAACTCCGTCACTTTTTCAGCTATACTCTCCACTCTACGGTAATTTAGACTTGGAGCCAGAAGAGAATACTACGATAGAAGGAGGTTTAGAACTCTTTTTGAATAAAAAGACGCGAATAAGTACGGTGTATTTTAGAAGAGACGAGAAAAATTTTGTGGATTTTGTAGATCTTGGCAGTTTTGTATACCAATACCAAAATGTGGCAGAGGATTTCACTACTTCAGGAATAGAGGTAGAAATGAATACACAACTGTTAGACGATAAATTGCAGCTCTCCGGAAACTTTACGTATACGAAGATAGATGAAGAGTTATCTCAAATCCGCATTCCTGAGATAATGTTTAACGTAACTACGGGATATCAATTAAATAAGACAACCTTTGCGTCTTTATCGTACCGATATAATGATGATCGGGAAGATAGTTTTTATAACGCAACTACCTTTGAAGTAGAGGATGTGACTTTAGAAGGTTTTGGGTTGCTTGATTTTTATATCAATCATAAACTTTTATCCAACATGAATGTATTTGCGAGTGTTTCCAATATAACCAATGAAGATTTTCAAGAATCTTTTGGATACAGCACCCGTGGCAGAAATGCTAAAATTGGATTTAGTTTGAGTTTTTAAATAGCCAACGAATCAAATACATTACACCAAAAAAAGCCTTCTATGTATGTAGAAGGCTTTGGTTTTTTGTGGATATATGGTTTTAGTTATCGTATGAAATCAACTTTATCATGATCAATATACATACGTTGGTAGGTAGGATTAAACATGTTGCTTTCTCCTAAGATTTCCATTTCTTCGATAAAACCATTTTTGCGTTTTGCATTTGGATCTGCCGGGAGCACACCATTGACAATATACTCTAAAGCAGCATTTAAGAATGGTTCAGTAGGTTCTCCTAAAATCCCAAGATTACTTATTTTTTCTCTGAAATTAACATCTGGAGCTAAACCATTTACAAAATCAGTTTTGCCGACTTTATTAGCCGATTTTAAGACTAACGGCTGAATTGCATAGGTATGTTCTGTACTAGCTCCTTCTCTTCCAAAATTATCTGAATCATAGAGTGTGATAGAAGCTTGAAATTTACCGGTAGTAGTGTCTCCGATTTTCTTTGTTTCAATATATGGGTCTAGACCATTGATTACCAATTCACTTGCCGATGCACTACGATCTGTAGTCAATATGTAAACTCTCGATAAGTTCAATGAATTTATTGGAGCTCCCGTTCGAATCGTATCTCTAAAACGATTGATTAATCGCTCAGGATCTTGAGCATTAAATGCAGCTTGTAATTCTTTATTCCAGATTTCTTTAGAAAAAATATCTCCGGTGAATTGTCCTGTGATCATCGCAGATAAATCGATCGCTGTTCTTACAGAACCACCTCCATTATATCTCAAATCCAATATTAAATCATTGATTCCGGCAGCTTTTAGATCGCCAAACGCAGTATTCAATTGCGCGTCAAAATCGCCAACAAAACTATTATACATAAGGTATCCGATCTTTTGACCTTGATATTCGATCACTTTACTAATATATACAGGGTTTTCCGTATATTCTGATTGCGTTAAGCTAATTTCTTGATTACGTGAAGTTACATTACCATCGCTGTCTACGAATGCTAAACCAATGGTATAGGTGGTTTGACCGAATAGCGTATTAAAATCCGACGATCTAGTTAACTTTTCGCCATTAATAGTATTAAAAACATCACCTCTCTTTACACCTTTAGCTTCAGCATCTGTACCGGGAAGCACATAGCGTACAAATCCAATCACATCATTAGAACCTTGGCTTACCAATGCTAAGGAAAAATCCATTCCGTTACTTTTAGATACACCGCTAAATGATTGTTCAAGTTGTACATAATTATCAGTAAGAAAGCTAAATCGATCTTGCTCTGATTGTAAATTTGCATAAAGCTCTTCCGGTGAAATAAAAGTGGCGAGAAATTTATTAAGCTCGGTAGTATTAGCAAATGCATCGTTGGCTAATTTAGGAACATCCTCTTTATACAGATATACTTGGTTCATACCGTTCCATATGAACTGATCCAGGCCTTGATCCTTATTGGTGACATCAGACGTAGGTTGTTGATTATTTTGTGTAATAGTATCATCGGTTGAACATGCAACTATGGCAGCTAAACTTATTACACTAAGTGATAACTTTAAAATATTCATGCTATTTGTTAATTTTTTGCTAAAAATACGATATTATTTTAATTGTCGAGTGGATATTTAATCTTTAACGTTGTTAATCTTTATACATTCTATGATAGGTAGGGGAGGTCATCTTACTTTCGCCGACAGTTTTTAGGTAGGTATTTTGATAAGAGATTTTTGCTCCCTGAATATTATTTAAAGCGGTTTGTAACAATCGTTCATTGGGATCTCCTAACGTACCAAGGTTGGAATAATCTTCGGTCACCTCAATGTCGGGAGAAAACCCCTGAAAGTAATCTGTAAAACCTACAGAATTCACAGATTTTAAGACTAACGGTTGTATCGCATAGGTATGATTAGGACTGGCTCCTTGTCTTGAAAAATTTTCAGAATCATAGAGTGTGATAGAAGCTTGAAATTTACCTCTCGTAGTTGTGCCAATCGTTCGTACGCTAATGTATGGATCGAGTCCGTTAATTACTAACTCGCTTGCCGAGGCAGAACTACGTGTGGTTAGTACATATACTTTAGAAAGATTTAGTGAATTTATTGGTGCCCCGGTCCTGATTTTGGTATCAAACAAGTTAGTACTTCCAAAATCCGCTTGTCTATCCTCATTCCACTCCTCTGTAGTGAAAACCTCTCCGTTAAATTGACCAGTAATCATACTGGATAAATCAATGGCGGTAGTTACGGATCCGCCTCCATTGTATCGTAAATCTAAAACTAGTTCGGTGACTCCATCTGCCTTAAACTTTGCGAAAGCTTCATTAAGCTGGGTATCAAAATCACCAGTAAATCCGTTGTAGAAGAGATAGCCTACTTTTGTTCCGTTGAGATCAATAGTTTTAACGATGTGCACAGGATTTTCTGTATATTGAATTTTAACTAGCGTAGTAGTTTTTCCCGTAGGTGTAATTGTAGTTCCATCAAAATTTGCCAGTCCAATAGTGTAACTATCTAAATTTATTAGTTCTCTGAAATTAGATACCGTCAGTTGTGTTCCATTAATTGTGTTAAATATATCTCCGCGTTTTATACCTTTACTCTCGGCATCGGTTCCCGGTAGCACATAACGAACATAACCGAAAACATTCGTATCACTGTTAGGGTACAGTTTTAAACCAAACTCCATTCCGTTGTTCATGGTGATACCGTCAAAAGCTTGCTCCAGGGCGATATAATCATCAACCAAAAAACTGAATTCATCAACAGGAGCACGAAGTGATTCAAAAAGAAGCTCCGGAGTTGCAAAACCCTCTAGATAGGTATTGTATTGATTATTTGAGGTAAAAAAAGAATTGCCTAATTCGGGAATTTCAGATTTGTAGAGATAAAAGGTATTCATACCTTTCCAAATAAAATCATTTATGCTTGTTACAGAAGCATCCTGAATCTCATCATCTTGATCTTTAAAACACGATTGAAAGAGCAAAGCCACTGTAATAATTGGTAGTATAAATTTTAATACTTTCATAATTACGATTATTAATATGCTTTAAAAGTAAGCGTTTATTATTATTTTCAAAAAGATTGTAATAAATTAGATAGTTAGTCGTCTCCCTAGTATAAAGCTGACAACTTTATAATCACCAACCAATCATGAAAGAAGAAGTTTTTTTAAAATTAACAAATAGTTTTAGCGATAAGCTTTATCGTGTTGCAAAGCGATTGTTAATTAGTAACGAAGAGGCCGAAGATGCCCTTCAGGAAGTGCTATTGAAATTATGGAAACGAAAAAAAACAATAGCAAAATATAAAAGTCCGGAAGCTTTAGCAATAACCATGACAAAAAATTATTGTTACGATAAGCTAAAGGCTAAATCATCTGGAAATGTCAAAATTGAACACGCTAATTATACCGATGAGCACACATCTTTGCAGCATCAGATTGAGGCAAAGAATAGTATGGAGTGGGTCCATAAGATCATCAATACTTTACCTGAACAGCAACGATTGGTGATACAATTGAGGGATATTGAGCAATTTGACACCTCAGAGGTAGCGGCGATGTTGACAATGAATGAAAATGCGGTGAGAGTTGCACTGTCTCGAGGAAGAAAGGTGCTAAGAGAAGAATTGATAAAAAAACAAAACTATGGAATTGTATAAAATTAAGGAATTACTAACCGTTTACTTCGAAGGTGAATCTACGGTTGACGATGAAAAGATTTTACGGAAGTATTTTTCTGGCAACGATGTGGCACCAGAATTGGAACAGTATAAGAGATTGTTTGCATATTTTGAGTATGCTCAAAAGGATACGTCTGTTGTCAAGGATAATCTCGAGACTAATACAAAGGCAGAACCCTTACGTTTGCGTTATGCCGGTTTAGCAATAGCGGCTTCCATAGCATTATTGGCAGGAATCTTTATTTTCAATCCGGAGACGACAAATCAAAATGATTTGGGCACCTATGAGGATCCTCACATTGCATTACAAAAAACTAAAGAAGTACTTCAGTTAGTTTCAAAATACATGAATGAGGGAACAGATGACTTAGTGTACTTAAACGAAATTGAAAAAACTAAAGAGAAATTTATAAAATAATAAGAGAAGTAGAATTTAATAATAAACAAATTTATAATACAATAATTATGAAGAAGTTAGCCCTTTTAATAGCAGTAGTTATGATTACATCAATCTCAAATGCTCAAAGCAATTTTGATAAATATGAGAATATGAAAGAAGTGTCCTCTATGGTCATGACAAGTAAAATGTTTAAACTGCTTAGTAAAATAGACTTTGAGAGCAGTGATCAAGAGACACAGCAATATATAAATCTGGTAGAAAATATTAAAAACATTAAGGTGTTTGCAACCGAGAATCAGTCTATTGGCAAAAAAATGAAAGCAGACGTTAATGCATACCTAAAAACTGCAACCCTAGATGAATTGATGCGTGTAAACAGTGATGGTAAGAACATCAAGTTTTACTCAAAACCCGGAAAAGATGAAAATTATGTGAGTGAGTTATTTATGTTCTTAGAAGGAGGAACAGAGAAAAACGGTCCTGGAACTGTAATTCTAACAATTACCGGTAATATAGATCTTAGACAAGTCTCCAAACTTGCTGATGATTTAAACATACCTGGAGGAAAAGAATTGAAAAATGTAGAAAAAAAGAATAAATAGTTTTCTAAGTAACAGAGTCATTCATAATCAATCAAAAAACAACAGAAATGAAAAGTATCATAAATACAATACTGGTAGCGTTGCTTCTAGTTGGATGTCAGAATTCACAATCACTTCAGACTTATTTTGTAGATCATCAAGAGGATTCAGATTTTATATCAGTGGATATCCCTTCAAGTTTACTTAACTCCAAAGAGATTGAGCTGGGAGCAGAAGAGCAGGAAGCTTTGAGTAGTATAAAAAAAGTTAATGTACTAGCATTACCTTATAAAGAAGGGACTGAGGCTAAATACGAAACAGAAAAGCAAACCATACTGAGCATTTTAAAATCGGAGCAATATGAAACTTTGATGCGATTCGGTTCTGATGGAGCTACGGTGGAGCTAAAATATGTCGGGGATGAGGATAGGATCGATGAGGTGGTAATTTTTGCCAGCGATCAAAAGAAAGGCCTGGCAATTGTTCGCGTACTTGGAGATGATATTAAGCCTGAAAAAATCGCAAAATTGGTGAAATCTGTTGAAAGCGGTAAGATGGATATGGCTGGCTTAAATGCAATAGCTAAATTCTTGAAGTAATTTTTCTGAACAAATTTATTAGATTTTTATTAAAATAAAGTGCGACATCAAACGAATGTCGCACTTTTTTATAGCAATGAATGGATATACTATATCCCTGTATAATTAGATGGTGTAATTTGTTTTAATTCATCCTTAATTTCAATGGATACCTCTAAAGTATCAATAAAATTATGAATGGACTTTTGATTGATTATGTCATTCGTACGAGTCAGACCTTTCAAAGCTTCATAAGGATTTGGATAGCCTTCTCTTCTCAAAATAGTCTGTATAGCTTCGGCAACCACAGCCCAATTAGCTTCAAGATCTTTAGCAAATTTTTCTTCGTTTAATAAAAGTTTATTTAAACCTTTAATGGTTGCCTGAAAGGCAATAAGCGTATGTCCAAAGGGAACACCGATATTCCGCAAAACAGTGCTATCCGTTAAGTCTCGTTGTAATCGACTAACAGGTAATTTAGCAGATAAATGTTCGAATAGCGCATTAGCAATCCCAATATTACCTTCACTGTTTTCAAAATCAATAGGATTTACCTTATGTGGCATCGCTGACGATCCTACTTCGCCTTTTTTTATCTTTTGTTTGAAGTAATCCATAGAAACATACGTCCAAACATCTCTATCTAGATCCAAAATGATAGTGTTGATACGCTTCAAACCATCAAAAAGCGCAGCTACGTGATCGTAATGTTCAATTTGAGTAGTAGGGAAGGAGTGATGCAAACCCAAAGTATCCTGAACAAACCGTGTTCCGAATTTTTTCCAGTCTATAGAAGGATATGCTACCTTATGAGCATTATAATTTCCTGTAGCACCACCGAACTTAGCAGCACTTGGAATATCTTTAAGAAGGCCAAATTGTGCCTCAAGGCGAGTAACATAGACTTGTAATTCTTTTCCTAACCGAGTAGGGGAAGCAGGCTGTCCGTGTGTTCGTGCTAGCATGGGTATATCCTCCCATTCGTTCACTAATTTTTTCAGAGCTTCGACTAACTCCGTATACTGTGGAATGTAAACCGAATTCATAACCTCTTTAATACTTAACGGGATAGCCGTGTTGTTGATATCCTGAGAAGTAAGACCAAAATGAATAAATTCTTTGTATTGCTGTAAACCTAACAGATCAAATTTATCCTTGATAAAATATTCGACCGCCTTAACATCATGGTTTGTTACTTTTTCTATCTCCTTAATGGCTAAGGCATCCTCGGTAGAGAAATCGGTATACACCGCTCTTAATTTTGAATATAAGTTTTTGTCAACTGATTGAAGTTGCGGTAGCGGTTGTTCACATAGCGCAATAAAATATTCTATTTCTACTAAGATGCGGTATTTAATTAAAGCTTCTTCACTGAAATAAGAACTTAAGGCTTTCGTTTTTGAGGCATATCGTCCATCGATGGGTGATATAGCTTTTAATGCTGAGATTGACATAGTTGTTGTTGTGTTGATTTTTTTTTTTGAAAAACGCAAAGATAAATGAATATCCTTGTAGAACACAACTTTAGCTTAAAGAAAACCAGAATAAAAGAAGTTATAAGCGTTGTAGTATCTCACGGGCTCTGGCTTTATATGCAGCAGTTTGAGATACATAATTATTCTCAAGAATGATTTTTAATTCTGGGTGTATCCATTTAAATTCGGTGCCTAAGTGCAGTAAACACGTCATACTATACGCTTTTGGGGCAACTCTCTGGTCTGTAATCAGCCAATCAAAACAAATGGATGTAATGGCTTTGCGGTTGTCAAGAGAGAACGTATGTATATTGTTATTCTCATAATGTTCAATAATAAGATACTCACAAATTTTGGCAGCAGGCCTTACCCCTGAATCTAAATGAATTTTTGGTAGTAAATTTATGAAGCGATCCAAGTGAGGCAGTAGGTTTTGAATAGAATCTCTACACATAAATTCGAGACCCCATAGTGCCTTGTAAGAGACGGTAGAATTAATTTTTTCGGCGACATCCAAAACTTCTGCTACTGAAATGGTCTTTGTTCTTAGTAGTAAACAGAATTTTTCACGTTTTTGCTTAGAGTGATCTAACAGCTCTAATTCGCTATGTAAATCCATTATGAAACGTTTATTTAAATTTTAAGGTTGCATTAATTATGCGTTTTTTATAAGTAAATCAACCAAGTCAGGAACCGCTAAGGTGGCTTTTTTAGGGATTATTTTAATGTTTTTGTGCGAACTGTATTGGGGATTAGGGTCAATATAGAAAATCTCTGTTGTTGTTGCATATTCAATCAAACTAGCTGCTGGGTAGACCTGCATAGAAGTACCGATTATACATACTACATCAGCTTTTCTGGTTATTTCAATAGCTTTGTCAAATAGAGGAACATCTTCACCAAACCAGACGATATGTGGACGCAGCTGTGATTTGTGCTCACAAAGATCACCCAGATTTAAATCATTTTTCCAATCAAAAATCAGGTTCTCATCAAACTGACTGCGAACTTTTAATAACTCGCCGTGAAGATGAAGCACCTGAGTACTCCCTGCGCGTTCATGCAGATCATCTACATTTTGCGTAATGATAGATACATTATAGAAATCCTCTAACGTAACTAAAGCAGCATGAGCTTTATTAGGGTTCACCTTCAATAATTGTTTTCTTCGCTGATTATAAAAATCCAAAACGGTAGTAGGGCTATTTCTCCAGCCGATAGGAGAAGCGACTTCCATAATATCGTGCCCTTCCCAAAGACCATTACTATCTCTAAAAGTTTTCAAACCACTTTCAGCACTCATGCCAGCGCCAGATAGAATAACTATATTTTTCATGCCTTATAGGATTTAATTTTATATCGAAAGATAAATTATATTTAATAGATTTTAATTATAATTCGGAGTATTTGATTAATTTATATCTATTGAATAATTTTTTTTGAGTACGTTTTAAGTTCTTAAAACGCGTTTTTTCATAAAACGATATAGCTAGTACACTTCGGGATTAATAAGGGCAGTAGTACGCCTTATTTTAATTCTTTTGTGGATTGATGTAGTTTTGAATATACTGTAGCAAAAAGCATCACTTTTTAAAGTAATTAATATGTGGTTATACCTCAAAGGTTTTTGCGCTATATCCTTTATATTGTTTTCTATATAAGGCAAAATTCAATAGTCTATGTTCATGGTAAATCAATAAATTTTCATATATAATTATAGATACAAATCGGAATATACTAGCATAGGTCTCAAATGTAAATAATAATATACATATGTTATGTGAAATTCAGTAATTGGGTATTTTGAGAAACATATGTACTCTTTAAAAATTGAATTACACTTAAACTGAATATAGACTTAGGAAAGTATATGTAAGTAAGTATCGAAACGATTAAAATTGCAGGTTTTCGAAGCGTGTGTATAGTATACTATATAAGTGTAATCTTTTGTTTTGATATAATATCGGGGAATTTTCTAATTGTCAAATAAAATTTTAGATGTATTTTGAAAACGGCAATCAACCTTTTTAACATGATAACTAGTTAATTATGAACCCTCATATTTGGTTAGTTGAAAGAAACGTTGTACATTTGAGAAGTCGAACTGAAAAACAGGGATCATTGATAGTCGTTCTTCAACATAGATAATAATAAATAAAAATAAGTGATCTAAATTATATATGTATTATTTTATATATATAAGTAGTATGATAAAAATTAATTAAACCAATTTAAGTATGAAAGCTGTTAAAACTATTTTTGCGTTGTTAGTATTAGCTACTGTATTTGTAGCTTGTGAATCAGAAAATGTGAACGACGAAATCGGTCTGGATGTCAATGAAATTCTTGCTACTGAAGATGCAGGAGGTGAGATTCTACCGCCTACCGATGAAGAGTAAAGAAATCAAAATTTTATAAGAAAGCAACGATATGATCGTTGCTTTTTTTTTGTTTTTTTTCTAAATCATTAGCTTGTTTTTTATGGGATACTTGATTTAATTCTAATAAAAATTGATAAAATACAGATTAACCTCTTTTAATTTAAAATCTATTTATTAATTTAACCCTTTAAGAAATTTTTATGATTTTAAAATTACCGGTTAGGTTTATTCTTTTGGCTTTCGCTGTAATAGTTTCGTGTTCTAAAACTAAAGACGATTACGACAATCTGAACGATTCCTCAAAGGCAGAACTCATGACGACAAAATATTTGAAGAATGCAAATAATAGAGATCTTACGGCCGATGAACGTTTAGCGAGTGCAAATAGCGCTTCTTATTGGAATTCAAAATTAATTGATGATACTCAAAAGCGACGTAATTTTACTAGAATAGGATTAACATATTACTATTTAGGAGAATACGACAATTTTAAACTAGAGAATTTAAAAGGGTTAAAATTATCTAAAGAGCTTAAAGATTCGGTAGGCATAGCAAAGTCCTACGTTAACATTGGGTCTTTTTATAACTATCGAGACCAATTAGATAGTTCATTTTATTACTTCTACAATGCAGTAAAAATTTACAATTCTTTAGAAAATCCCAATAGCACAAATCACGGGACAACTTTATTTAACCTTGCGATTGTTCAAAAAAACTTTAAAGATTATGTGGGAGCTGAGGCAAGTATTATTCGGGCTATCGATCACTTTAAGACCGTTGATAATCCTTTATACTTATACTCCTGCTATAACAATTTAGGTATAATTTCAAAAGAACAGGGGCGTTACGAAGATGCAATTCAGAATTATCAGAATGCATTGACGTACGCCAGAAAGATGGATAATGGTAAGTTTAGAGAAATTCAAGCACTGAATAATATTGGAGTGGTATTCAAAAATCAAAAACTCTATGATAAGGCAATTGACTACTATATGCAAGCCTATTCCTATGACAAGATATTGGACGAAAAGCCAAAGACCAAAGCGTTATTAATCGACAATATAGCGTATGCAAAGTTTTTGTCTGGTAAAAATGAGGGAGTTTTATCTTCCTTACTAAAATCTAAAAAAATTCGAGATAGTATTGATGATAAACCAGGTTTAATTACCAATAATCTTCATCTAGCAGAGTATTTTTCCTCATTAGACCAAGATAGTAGTTCGGTTAAATATGCGCTGGTAGCAAAAAAACTTGCCAAGGACATTGGATACAATAAGGAGTTGCTTAATTCCTTAAACTTATTAAGTAAAATTGCGGTGCCATCAGATGCTTTGTATTATGCGCACGAGTATATAAAGTTAAACGATAGTTTGCAGCACCAAGAGCGAATCAGTAGTGATAAATTTGCTAGAGTCAAATTTGAAACGGACGAAATTGTAGAGAAAAACGAACAAATAAGTAGGGAAAATGAAATCCTTATTATAACCGTAGTCGGTTTATCAGCACTTTTTCTCTTGGTGTATATAATCTTTAGGCAACGTCAAAGTAATAATGAATTGTTATTTTCTCAAAAACAACAAGAGTCCAATCAAGAAATTTACCGATTGCTCTTAACTCAACAAGTTAAGTTAGAAGAAGGGCGGCAACTGGAGCAACAAAGAATGTCCGAAGAGTTACATGATGGAGTTCTGGGCCGGTTGTTCGGAGTGCGTTTGAGTTTGGATGGTATAAACCAGCGGGTTAACGATGGTTTTACAGAACATAGGACTAAATATATAGACGAATTAAAATCGATAGAGAGAGAAATCAGGTTGATTTCTCATGATTTGGGAACTGAAACGTTTTCACCCGATGTTGCCTATGTTGATGTGATCGAAAGCTTAATTAGTGATCAATGTGCAATTCATGAAATTGATTTTACGCTCTCGAATGATGAGAATATTGATTGGGAAGATATTGATGACTTTAAAAAAGTGAATATTTATAGAATTATACAGGAATCTCTTCAAAATATTTTTAAGCATGCGAATGCTGAAAAAATTGAAGTAAGTTTTAAAAACTTAGAAAATTCTATTAAATTAGTTGTTTCTGATAATGGCGTAGGTTTTAAATATGCTAAAGTGAAAAAGGGAATTGGATTAAAGAATATAAATTCCAGAGTCAAGCAAATGTATGGGGAGGTCAAATTTTTAAGTCCGAAAAATTCAGGGACAAAAATCATAGTGGATATTCCAGTGTAAAAATAAAAAAAAATCATATCTTAGTTAAGAAAATTAATCAGAATTTTCTTTCACAAACAAAAGAAATTAACCACAATTACTACTAATGAAGAAGAAGCTTAAAGTTCTTATGATTGATGATCATCCTATGATCATAGAAGGCTATAAAAACACGCTCTTGGGCGAGAACCAAAAGGAATATGCTATCACAATTGATATTGCTTCAAATTGTGATGATGCATATGAACTCATTGTAGAGTCTTCTAAATCATCAGCGCCTTATGATATGCTTTTTGTAGATATTAAATTACCACCTTCAACAGATGGAACCATTACTTCTGGAGAGGATTTAGCAAAACATGCAAAAAAACTACTTCCTAAGTCAAAGGTTATAATTCTTACCATGCACCGAGAGGATCATCGTATACACGATATTTTAAAAAATATAAACCCATCAGGCTTTTTAATAAAAAGCGATTTAACATCCAGTGAGTTACTGTTGGCTTTTAATAATATTGTGAGTGGTACTCCTTATTATAGTGCTACAGTGAATAATCACTTTAGAAAAATGATGAATAATAATTTTTCACTTGATGAGAAAAATTTAAAAATTCTATATCACCTCTCCCGAGGTGTTAAAACCAAAAATCTCCCCAACTACGTAAGTTTATCTCTCAGTGCTATAGAGAAACGTAAAAATCAGATTAAAGAAATGTTTTCAATTGCTAAAGCTGATGATCAAAAATTATTAGAAGAAGCTAGAAAACGAGGTTTTATATAATATTTCGATCGCTCGCCACATATATTTAGCTTTTTTTAAGGTTATAGAACCTATGGTAAATTTTTGTTAAGAATTTTGAAAGATGGTAGGTTGTTTGGCGTTTCATGCGTTATTTGTATATACTTATTAGAGTTTTTTCAATAATTTTTATTGATGTATTAGTTGTTGACTCGTATCGGTATACTGTGTAAAGATTCATTACGCTCAAATGTCGGTTGTATTTTGTTTTTTTTAATAAGAGCAAAATACTTTGTAGTGCATTTCATCGAAGAAAGAGGTTTTGTATCCAAATGGATGTTAATATTTTCTTTCCCTTTTATGAACTTTAAGAACATTTTGTAATCTTTACACCTTGTGATTGAACAAAATTTTTTACTCATAACCATTGCCTATGAAAATCTTTACTTATAGTTGTAAGAAGTTAAGCCTTCTTTTCTTTTTAATTATAGCTTTTACCTCACATAATACCATTGCTCAAAATTTTGAGAATGTTTCGATAGATGGTGTTGCTTCCGGTAATGCATTAAATGTATTGTTTAATGCAAGTTCTCCAACAATTCCTTCTCTTGCTTTTGTTCGAGCTCAAAAAATAGATGCCACAATAGGTAATGGAGAATTTGGGTATAGTGCTGCGGTTGATAATTTCTTCTATTCAAATCCAAATACTAGTATTACTTCCGCACCTTCGAGAATTCGAATAACATTTTTGCAGGCAGATGGAGTTACACCGATTCCATTAAATGATTTTCGTTTTGTGATTAATGATATTGATGGTATTTCCGGATCTGTGGGGACACCTCCCGAAAATGAAGCAGTAGGGGTAGATTGTAGTGATAATGTGCGATTTACGGCTACTGATATACCTACCAATATTGATATTGATACAACGCCTCCACAATTATTGTCATCTGGTACAGAAGCTGAATCAAATGGACCTGAAAGTAACTTGATGTTTGAATTTAATGACATTAGCTCAATCGAATTCGATATTTATGCAAACCCGGGTTTTGTTAAAGAATTTGATCTCAACGAAAGTGAATATGCTATCACTACCGTTTTATACTCAGTATGTACCGGAGATACCGATGGCGATGGAATTTTCGACAATTTTGATTTGGATGATGATAACGACGGAATCCTAGATGTGGTAGAAGCTGGAGGTAATGATCCTAACGGAGATGCTGATGGAGATGGTTTGCCTAACTTTAGAGACGTTATTGATAATTCAGGTGATGGAGTGGCAACCTATGATGCTAATGCTGATGGTTCTACTACCGATTATACCGATGCCAATAGTGATGGACAACCGGATGTATACGAAGCAAGTCAGGACGGAGATTCTCTGCCAAACCACTTAGATTTAGATTCTGATGGCGATGGAATTCCTGATAATGTAGAGGCACAAACCACTGCGGGCTATATTCCCCCCCGTGGTATTGTTGATGGTAACGGAGTAGACTTGGATTATACTGGTGGTTTGTCACCCATCAATATAGATGGCGATGCCTTTCCCGATTATTTAGATTTAGATGCTGATGAGGATGCGATTTCAGATACCTTTGAAGCTGGTATTACCCTAACGAATAGTGATGCCGATAACGACGGTTTAGATGACGCAATTGATCAAACAGGTGATTATACCGATCCTAATGGTTCAATTAATAACCCTAGCACCCTGCCAAACACAGGTGGTGGTCCCGAAGTTGATTTTAGAGATCCGGTAGATCTGGATAACGATACGATTGCTGATAATGTAGACTTAGATGATGATGGAGATGGTATCTATGATTTACAAGAATATGCAGCTACCTTAGATCCTTTTGGTGATGAAGATGGTGATGGATTGCCAAATGTAAAAGATACTTTTGATAATAATGGACCCAACGGTGATGGGACTAATACAGTGTATACGGATGCTAATAATGATGGCACACCGGATGCGTATGATTTTGATAACGATAGTGTTCCTAACCATCTTGACCAAGATGCCGATGGCGATGGCATTCCAGATAATGTGGAGGCTCAAACAACGGCAGGATACCTTGCACCGAGTGGTACCGATGCCAATAATGATGG
>NZ_VNHU01000009.1 GCF_008124785.1 Aquimarina intermedia
ATACATATCAAACCCCATACTAAGGAATATCGACCCGGTTTAGTCAACACGGCCTGCATGCTCGGTCGTACCGACCGCATGAATGCTTAGTTGTTGTAGCACGTTTTACTCTATTTCGATTTTCTCATTAATAAACATAATTCTAAGTGCATATGCAGTTGAATCTCCCTTAACTTTTGTTTTATCATAAGCCGCAAAATCAACGACACCTTCAATTTCGTTGTGCTGTTTGTCTAAAATCTCTCTTTTGAAAGTGTAGTCATTATCAGCTTTAGCTACTGTAACCATAGTAGTATCTGATGGAACAATAAAATAAAGTTCAGACTTTACTACTTTATAATTTGGATAGTAGAACTCAAAGTCTACTTCAAGTGAGTCATTAACATTCCATTTTTTCTTTTTAAATTTTGCTCTATAAAAATGACTTTTGTCAATAATTGAATCTCCGTTTTTGTCAAAAAATATAACCGTATTTAAATAAGTCGAATCTTGTCTAACTTTGTATGTATTAAAGTCAATTGTTTCGTTTGCTCTATCTAAGTCTAAAAAGAACGGTTTTGGAACGACGTAATTTCTTTCACAAATAATCATATTTTTTTTATAAAAGAAATGTTTTCCAATTGCCATTTCATTTATGTACATCCCTTTTCGTAAAGTGTCTTTTTGGATGTCAAATTTTATTTTATACTTTCTACTGTAATTTTTCCCGTAAATTAAGGTGTCGGTCAATTGGTCGAAAATTATTTCGCTGTTGCCGTTCTCGAATTCAGATTCGACTTGAAATTTGTTTTCTTTACAACTTGTCAAAAACTGTAGAGAAATTATTACTATTAGTATTTTTTTCATTGGTTTAGACAAATGTGCTACAACACTGTTATATAGTTACCTTTAGTAACTATATTTCTCTTTTACGATCACTACCCTAAGGATACAAAGTGGAGTTGGCAGTGGGTTTTAATGTCACTAAACTACAGATTTTATTTTACATAACAGAATTTTTTGTAAGCACGGGTTTTTGTTAGTTGTTAGCCACTAGTTACTGGCCAGAAGGCAAAAGTTAAGCCAGTTAGCGAGATTTAAAGTTATCAGAACCAAGAATCAGGATTCGGGAGTTATAAAAACGGAAAACAGGATGTGATTTTAGTATATTTAAAATTATCACTTTTGTATTTGATATTCCACATTAGTGGCTACTCCTTTCACTACATTTTTTACGGTAAAATTTTTTATAATACGTTTTCTCGAATAGTGATTTCAATCCGCAGAAAATTCTTCCGACAAGGACAGCAACTTTTCAGGCAATGCTAGCAAGGATTTATGAAAAATGGCGATATACACAATATTTGTTTTTAGAGTGCAACTAAATAACTTCAAGTCAGACGAGGTACCTAGATAGATAATCAATAAATATAAACAGTGCTATTAAAGTTTACTGCTTTAATAGCACTGTGTATTATTTAGACAAAATATTAATCGTATTAAGATTTAACCAGTTTACGTAACGCTGCCCATTGTTTTAGCATATTCCTACCTTCTGTAGCAGGATATCCAAGTACTGTAGCACCGGCTGCAACGTCACCCATCACACCGGAACCGGCTCCTACCGTAGCACCAGAGTGAATGGTTGTATGATCTTTTATCGAAGCACTTCCGCCAATAACCACACCATCTCCCAGGGTTACAGAACCTGCCAATCCACTATGTCCGGCCATGATGCAACTACGACCTAAAATACAGTTATGAGCAATCTGCACCAGGTTATCAATTTTACAGCCATCTCCTATTATCGTAGAACTAAATTTTGCTCTGTCTACACAAGAATTAGCTCCGATTTCTACACCATTGCCTATCACTACATTCCCGATATGTTCTATTTTTACCAACCCACGGCCATCTTCACTAGGGCGGTATCCAAATCCATCGGCACCTATGCTTACATTATTATGAAAGATACAGTGATTTCCAATTATTGAGCGTTCACGTATGACTGTTCCAGACCAAACTACTGTATGATCCCCAATTTTAGAGTCGTCAAAAACGGAAACATTCGGATATAAAATCACACCATCTCCTAACACAACATCTTTACCAACATAACAACCTGCACCTATTTTGCAACCTTTACCTAAAACAACAGATTCATGCACCGTAGCTGCAGGATGAATATCGGCTTCAAAAACGGGAGCTTTCGGCTTAAATTCCTCCAAAAGTTTCGCCATAGCCAAATCTGCATTTTTAACAAGAATTAATGCACGATCAGAACCTGCCTCCACCGTAAGAGATTCGTTCACAATAGCGGCAGATGCTTTTGAATCGGGCCATAATTTGGCAAATTTACGAGATCCAATAAATGTGATCTGATCTTTATTTGCATTTTGTAATTGGTCCAGACCTGTTATTTGTTGACTGGTAGAGCCTATTAATTTTCCTCCAACGATTGCGTTGATTTCTTCAATTGTAAATACTTTCATTCTTTTGAGATAGTGTTCGTTTTAATAGATTTAGGGTATTTAGCATGAAAATTCATTAAACTTCCTGCTTTTTACGTAAATTCTAATATAATCTAAGCCTTCTAAAAGATTGTTCTTTACAAGTAGGCTTAGTTTTTATTAGATACCACGCATAATAATGTAATTATCTTAATAAAACAAATTCTCTTAAAAATGTAGCTGATTTTAACTTGAAAGAAGTTATATCTTAGTGATTCTGACCTTCTTTTTTTTAAGTCTACTATTATTTAGCTCAGTTACTACACGATCTGCAATGGTTACAGGTACAGCAACAAAGGTACAATCTTGTTTGAGCTCAATAACACCCAACTGATCTTTGGTCAAATTACCTTGTTTAAAGAATAATCCGGCAATATCTCCTTTGGATATCTTATCCTTTCTTCCTCCCGAGATAAATAAGGTCTGCCAATGCTGTGGTTTACGCGCTGCTTGATTTGAAATATCGGCTATTTCCGTTTCGGGAATAAAGTCACGCAATGTTTCTTCTTCCCATTTTAAAATAAAAGCGGTTCCTTTTGCATTGACACGTGCAGTACGGCCATTACGGTGTGTAAATTCTTCTGCCGAGTATGGAAGTTGATAGTGGATAATGAATTTAAGCTCTGGAATATCGATACCTCGAGCTGCCAAATCGGTTGCTAGTAGAATTTGGTGCGTTCCATTTCTAAATTTTATCAAGGATCGCTCTCTATCCTTTTGTTCCATATCTCCATGAAAGGTTCCATGATTGATATTTTTACGCTTTAAAAATGCACTCACCTCTTGAATACTATCTTTAAAATTACAAAAAATAATCCCCGGCTGACTTCCTGTATGGTTTAAAATAGCTAACAGACTGTCTAATTTATCTTTGGTTGGAGAGATAACTGTTTTAAATGTCAGTTTGGAAACTGATCCATCCAAATAATTGATGGTTTTAGGGCTATCTAATTTGACAAAATTGGGGATACTCACTCCCTGTGTCGCCGACGTCAAGATGCGTTTAGAAACATGAGGTAATTCCTTGATAATTTGTTTCATTTCGGTTTCAAAACCAACCTCCAGAGATTTATCAAATTCGTCTAAAATTAATGTTTTTATACGCTTTGTAGAAAAACGTTCCTGTCTTAAATGATCCGCTACCCTACCCGGCGTACCGATCAAAATCGCCGGAGCATGTTTTAATTCAATTTTATCTTTGGAGCTGGATCGTCCACCATACACCGCATTTACTTTATATCCGGATCCCATATCTCTCACAACTTGTTCTATTTGTATGGCAAGTTCTCGGGAAGGAACCAATATCAAGACCTGAACATCTTCACAATCCTCGTCTAAAAGAGCTATTGTAGGTAATAAAAAAGCTAAGGTCTTACCCGTTCCCGTAGGCGACAATAAAACTACATTATCAGTTTTTTTTATAACAGCGGTAGCCTCCTCTTGCATAGGGTTTAACTGCTGAATGTTTAATTTTTGAAGAATATCGGTTTGAGATCTTTTGCTCTTGGACATAACTATATTTTGATGACTAGTGTCTGGACTTCTTTTTACTCTTTTGTTTCTCTAAATTAGGTAAAACGGTAGCATTTTGTTCTAAATAATTAGCTAAAACTTTATCAACTAACTCTTCCTTGGTTAAATGGTGAAAAATGGTGTGGATTCCATCTTTCAAAGAAGGGGACATTTCTCTGTTTGGTTTTGTTTTAAACACCTTCCTTGCCCACAACAGTGCATTGTTCTCTGCCAGATCCTCTGGTTTTGCTTTACTGTATTTCTGAAAATAAATACCCAGCTCATCCTCAAAATCCTGAATTTCATGTTCCTCTTCCTTCTGAATCACTGTTAGAGAAAACCCCTTGGCTCCTGCTCTTGCTGTTCTACCGCTACGGTGTACATACACCTCATAGACATCAGGTAAATGATAGTTTACAACGTATTCAATTTCTTTTACATCAATTCCTCTTGCAGCCAAATCTGTTGCCACCAAAATCTGAATATGCCCTTGTCTAAACTGATCCATAATGCGATCACGAATCGGCTGTGATAAACTCCCGTGCAAGGCACCGGATGAAAACTTGTTTATTGCAAGATTTTTAGCTAGTTTATTGACCGCAGCCTTTGTTTTACAGAAAATGATTCCGCGTTTCCCACCCTGAATTGTCAGAAAATGCATTAAAACATCTAACTTCTCAATGGGTTCTACAACTACGTATTGATGATCGATCCCTTGATGACCTGTGGTCTCCATATCAGATTCCACTTGCACAACATGTTTAGACATGTAATTTTGGATCAACTGCTTGATCGTACCCGGCATTGTAGCCGTAAAGAGGAGGGTCCTTTTTTTCTTGGGAAGTTCTTTTACAATTTCATCCAGTCCATCTTTTAAGGATGTTACCATTTCGTCGGCTTCATCTAAAACCAAATAATTGGCATTGCTGATCGAAATGGCTTTTCTTTTTATCAAATCAATCAAACGACCGGGTGTAGCTACGACAATATGTGTTGGCTGCTTTAGTCGTTCGATTTGAGGTTTGATCGGGGTACCTCCGCAAATTGAAATAACAGAAACTTCTGGCAAGTACTTGGCAAAAACTTCAAGGTTTGCATGTATTTGCTGTCCTAATTCACGTGTCGGAGCAATTATCACCGCTTGTATCGAAGAATTTTCTTTATCAATTAATTGTAATAAGGGTAAACCAAAGGCTGCTGTTTTACCTGTTCCGGTTTTTGCCAAACCTACAAAGTCTTCTGTCTGATTAAGAAGAATAGGAATGGTTTGTTTTTGAATATCTGTCGGAATGGTAATATTTTGCTCCGTTAAACTTTTTTGAAGTGACGAATCTATACCTAAGGCTGAAAATTGTGTTGACATGAATTGAATGTATGAAAAATAACTAAGCTTTGATAAAAAGTCTTAATTATATAAGTAAAAACCGATTATATTAAGCTTCCTGAAGCGTTTTTTTTGATTTTCTATAGAGATAGGAATTGAAAATATTTCGTTTAGCAAAACGGTAAAGCTTATCAGAGTTTATCATTTTGATGTAAATTGATTTGGTCACGCCAAAATACTCATAAGTTGTTCCGTCCAAAAATGTAATTTCTAACACCATACCTTTATGCTGGTAATCAGCAATGCCGGAGGCAGTAGTTGTAACTTTATAGGCATCTAGGTTAGCGGCTATCGTTTCTGGAGCAATGCTCACCAAAAAGTGATATCCATCAATGATTTGACGACTTTTTAATTCTGCTATCTCCTTCTGAGGATCTCCTTCTTGAAATTTGTCCGGATGCCACTCTTTTACGAGATTTCTATAGGTTTTTTTAAGATCTTTTAAATCAATTTCCTTTTCAACAGTAAATAACTTTTTGTATTCTTTTATTCGCTTCATAACCAGGCATTTTTATTGCAGGCGCGAAACTACACTTTTTTTATGGTAAGCTGCTTGTTTTTAGCAATGAATGGTTAATAAAAGTAAAAATTGACAAAAATTTGCTAGTATCCTATTCATTTGAATTTGTCAAAATCATAGACTTACTATTGTTATTACTACAAAACTCTTTAGGTCAAATAGATACAAACACGCACTATTTATTTCTTAGTTTCTGCTATGCACTAGCAAATAATTTCATATTTTGGCGCCTTAATTATCAAGAATCTCAAAAGAGATAGCAACCTGCAATAACGAGCAAGGTGCTTCTATCGATAAGCCAATTTGATTGGAAAAAATGTTAACTGCATCTTCTCTCCGTGTCTTATCTCCTTTTGTTTTCTTTAAAACTAATTTAATGACACAATCTGTTAGCCAGTCAGGTAACTTTAAAGCGTTACTTCCATTATTCGTTTTTGTTTTCACTTTTCTCGGAGTAGGTATTTATCAAAATGATTTTTACGCATTACCCTCCCCCATTGCAGTTTGTTTAGGAATAATTGTAGCATTTTTTCTCTTTAAACAAAGTATAGATACCAAAGTAGCGGCCTTCTTAAAAGGATGCGGGGATTCTAAAATAATGACTATGTGCATTATTTATTTGCTTGCAGGTGCCTTTGCTACTGTAACAAAAGCTACAGGAAGTGTCGATGATATAGTGAACTTGGGACTTAATTATATCGCTATCGAATACATCTATTTAGGCGTTTTCATCATTGCATCGTTTCTTTCTATTTCTACCGGTACATCTGTAGGAGCAATTGTTGCACTCGCTCCAATTGTTGTTGGGATCGCTGATAAAAGTGGGGTTTCATTACCGATACTATGTGGATCCTTACTTGGGGGTTCGATGTTTGGAGATAATTTATCCGTAATATCAGATACAACGATTGCAGCAACGCAGTCCTTGGGCTGTAAAATGAGTGAAAAGTTCAAAGAAAATATTAAGATAGCATTACCAGCAGCTATTATTACCATTACGATTTTATTTTTTAAAGGGTTATCTGTTAACACAACATCTGTGATTACAGGAGAATCATATTCTTTCATAAAGATTATACCTTATCTGGTAGTAATCTTGCTATCCGTTATTGGAATTAATGTGTTTGTTGTTCTCTTATTAGGTATAGTTATCACTGGTCTTATAGGACTTGTATATCAAGATTTTACCATTCTTGAGTTTACGAAAATTAGTTATCAAGGCTTTACCAGTATGACAGAAATTTTCTTATTATCTATGCTTACAGGAGGACTAGCAGCCTTGGTGACACTTAACGGAGGCATAACTTATATTTTAGAGAAAGTAGATAGCTTTATTAAAAATAAAAGAACTGCTCAGTTCGGAATTGCAACATTAGTCGGCACGGTTAATTCTGCGATTGCGAATAACACAGTATCTATTATCATCACAGGACCTATAGCAAAAAAAATTAATGATGAGTATTGTCTGGATAACAAACAAACCGCATCAATTCTGGACATTTTTGCGTGTATTGTGCAAGGATTACTACCTTATGGGGCTCAAGTATTAATGATATTAAGTTTTGCCAAAGGTTCTATTGATTACATAGATTTGATTGCTAATACATGGTATCTGCTATTACTTTTTGTATTTACAATAAGTTGGATCTATTTAAGAAATAGAAAAAAAATAAAGGTTATCTAAATTAAAATCCACACCATTAAAATATGATGTGGATTTTAGTTTGTATACCATTTTGTAGTACTATTTATTTAATACCATAACAGCTTTTGCGTTTGTGAATTCTTTAATTCCAAAGCCACCATGCTCACGGCCATATCCAGAATCCTTTACACCTCCAAAAGGCATATTAGGCTGTGCTAGACCAAACGAATTAATGAAGATCATACCAGTATCAAAATGATTTTTGGCCAAATTTATTGCCTTTTCCTCATCCTTAGAGAAGATGCCGCCACCAAGTCCATAACGGCTGTCATTGGCAATTCGCATTGCATCTTCATTATCTTTTGCATGTATTAAGGATGCCACAGGTCCAAACAATTCATCATCATAAGCCGGTTGCCCGGGTTTAACATTACCCAATACGGTTGCAGGATAATAATATCCTTTTCCCTCTTGAAGCTTTCCTCCTGTCAATACTTCTGCGCCATTTTGAACACTCTCCTGCACTTGGTCGTGTAATTTTTCGAGTAAGTCTTTACGTGCCATTGGCCCAAGATCAGAACTGTCACTGGTAGGATCACCGGCTTTAACTTGTTTCATTCTGTCGACAAATGCATTCTTGAATTCTTCGTAAACCTTATCAACTACAATAAAACGTTTTGCAGCAACACACGTCTCGCCATTATTATATATTCTACCATTTACACACGTTTTTGCAGCGAGCTCCACATCAGCATCGTCCAACACTATATAGGCATCATTACTTCCTAATTCTAAAACGGTTTTTTTAAGTTCCTTGCCAGCTTTTTCGCCAATAATTTTACCTGCACCATCACTACCGGTCAATGTCACACCACGGACTAATTTATTTTCAATAACTTTATCCGATTGATCATGATCAATTATCAACACGGTAAACAGATTTTTTGGCAATCCTGCTTCTTCGTAAATTTTTTGAAGTAATAAACCTGATCCCGTCACATTAGCGGCATGTTTCAGTAGTACACCATTCCCTGCCATTAGATTAGCTATAGAATAACGAATTGCTTGATAGGCCGGGAAATTCCACGGTTGAATTCCGTAAATAACTCCAATTGGCGCATATGACACAATACCTTTACCACCATTAGGCAATTCTCTAGTTTCATCTTCAAGCTCTTTGGCACCTTGTTCTGCTGTATAATCGCAAATAGCCGCACACAAATCAATTTCTTGTCCGCCTTGTTTTATCAACTTACCCATTTCTTTAGTCATGAGTTCTGCAAACTCTGAGCGGTGTTTTTTTAGTCCTTCCCCAATTTTCTTTATAATTTCTCCTCTTTTTTCTAAGGATTCATGACGCCAGTCTAAAAAGGCTTTATGACAATTCTGAATGGCATTCTCCATCTCCTCATCTGTCATGTAATTGTAATTTGCTATTTCTTGTTCTGTTGATGGGTTAATTGTTGCAAACCCTTTAGTCATTGTTTCACTTTCCATTGTGTTTTTTTGTTTGTACCCTTCAAAAAGGATCATATTAATAGTGAGTTTTGTAAGTATGTGTATAAAATATCAGTAAATAGAGGATTTTTACTTAGACACTCTAAAATAAGAAATACTATGGCATTAAAACAGAAATTAAGAAAGCTTATCTTATCTTTAACGAGACGTTATATATTGTTTATTCAGTGCAATAATTTTAAAGCTACGACTGATTGGAATCTTCTTTAATCATTGAACAATTGATGAGTCATAAAAATCAAAAAAGCACTCTTACGGAGTGCTTTTTCAGATTAAGAAAATATGCTTTCACCTATAAATCATCTTTTAAAGTAAAATTGAAATACTTTAATTCTTAAGCGATTCCATATCTATTACAAAACGATATTTCACATCTGAGTTTTTAACTCTGTCGTAAGCGGTATTGATAGTATCTATGTCAATTACTTCAATATCACTGGTAATGTTATGCTTGCCACAGAAATCCAACATTTCCTGAGTTTCTTTAATTCCACCAATTAGAGATCCTGCTACACGTTTTCTTCCCATCACTAAACTACCGCCGTGCATAGGTTCCAATGGTTCTATAGCACCAACCATCACCATTGTTGAATCTCTCTTTAATAATTGTAAATATGGGTTGATATCATGTTTAACAGGAACTGTATTTAATAGAAAATCAAACGAATTGGCATGTTTTTTCATGTCCTCATCATTTTTAGAAATCAACACTTCGTCAGCACCTAAACGTTTGGCATCTTTTTCTTTACCCGGAGATGTGGTAATCATTACCACCTTAGCTCCCAACGCATGTGCAAATTTGATTCCCATATGTCCTAAGCCTCCAAGACCAATCACACCTACTTTATCACCTTTTTTAACTTTCCAGTGATTTAAAGGTGAATATGTAGTAATTCCTGCACATAATAAGGGAGCGACTGCTTTTTCATCTAAATTGTCAGGAATACTTAATACGAATTTTTCATCGACCACTATCATTTCTGAATAGCCTCCATAGGTATGACCGCCCAAATGTTTGTCTTTTCCATTATAAGTACCAACCATCCCTTCTTCGCAGAATTGTTCAAGATCATCATTGCAAGCACTACAATCCTGACAAGAATCTACCATACATCCCACACCCACAAGATCTCCTTCTTTAAAATTCTTTACATCGGAGCCAACTTCTTCAACACGACCTATAATTTCGTGTCCTGGTACTACAGGGTATTTGGAATTTCCCCAATCATTTTGAACTGTGTGAATATCGCTGTGGCATACTCCGCAATATGTAATTTTTATTTTGACATCATTTTTTTTAGTTTCTCTTCGCTCTATAGTCATTGACTTAAGATCACTATCCTTTGTATCTGCCCCGTAGGCTTTAATTGTGCTCATAATATTTTTTGATTCAAATTAGCTGAATTCTTCGATGAACCAAGGGATTATTCTTACTTTAATGTAAGTTTAACACCCTTCCTAACCTAAGTCAAGAAAAAAAAGATTTTAAAGACTATGGATGGTTTGCTTAGAAGGTATAAATGAGAAATCATCTTTAGACGAGTAGGATATACTACATTGCCAAAAGATGATTTTAATTACGTAGAATGAATTTAAGAAATACTTAAATTAGAGTTTACATACAACACTGATCATTTTGCACGGTTCCGTAACAAACACCTCCGTTATTATTTGGAACGGCGCATCGACTACCATCAACATCAAGAAAATAGTGATCATAGCAACCTCTTGGGCAACGATTGGCTTGTTGCACTCCTCCTTTTAGTACGGATTGCGTTGCTTTGTCTAAAATCTTTAATCCTTTAACACTTGTTAGCGAATTTTTCATAATAATTTGGTTTTAAGAATTTAACATATCTAAAATTACAAAAAAAATTAAATCATAGTTGTTTTCACTTCTTTTCAAGAATTATCTGAATTTCTTTAATACCACCATTATAAAAAAAAGATTTTTTTTTCTTTCGATATTCGTCATGAACAATGACTAGCATATAGCGGCCTTTTGGTAGGTTAGGGTATTTAAAATGTCCTTTAGAATTACTTACCTGTGCTATGTCTTTAGAATATGAATCTTCTTTATTTAAAAGTATAATAGCTTCGAATACAGGTTTGTGAGAACCTTGCTCCATTATAGTTCCTCGCAATATTTGCATAATAAAAAATACTACTAATAAAGAAAGAGTTACGTAGTGCAACTCTTTCTTATTTCTACTATTTATATTTATTCTTCCAGTTTTTTAGATTTTTAAAAACAGGAGATGTGATCCGAGTGGCAGAGTTGCCTAAAGAAGAACCATTCGTGTGAATACCTACCACATAACGCTTTCCATTTTTATACTTCCAAACAGGCGAGCCGCTTTGCCCTCCTGCACTATCAATATTATAGACTAGTGTTCGCGGGGTAACAAATTTTATTTTTCTGCAGTGCCACCATTGTGTCCCACTAGGTTTATCTCCGGGATATCCCGAAAGATTTACCTTCAAACCCAGTAAACTTGCAAAGCTATAATTAGCATATCCAAAATAGCCCAGTTGCTTACCATATTTGCAGTTTTTGGGCAGTATTATGGCACCGTAATCCATAATTCTCTTTTTACTCTTTGTCCAACCCTTAACCGAATGCAGATGACTGGATGTACAGGAACCAAAGGGTTTACTGGATCCATTTCTACCGGGAATGACTTCTATTTTCTTAGCCCAACCTCCATGATTGTGCATATACACCACATGCCCTGCAGTTATTACGGTCCGTGGTCCTATTAAAAATCCCGTGCCTATCCAATTCGTACCGTCTTTTGCTGTAATTCGTAAAGAACAAATAGTACGCCAAGGATACTTTTTAGTTTGAGTGATTCGTTTACGGTCATCCTTCCCAATAACGACTTCCTCTAGCATTTTCTGTCCGCTTTCTGTTCGCATAAGTGCTACCATATCGGGATCACCATAGCTCGCGTAATATGCATCCAGAGGCTTTGTATCCTGAAGTGTTTGATCGTTTTCCTGCTCTAATTCGGTTACAGAATAATCATACCCACTTATTTGCTCTAAAGTCTCATTACTTTGAGTAGCTTCTAACGTAGCTTCTTCGTTATCCGAGGTATCACCGCCTTCAAAGGAATCCTCACTATCAACATCTTCTGTGTGTATGGTATCTGATTCATTGCTTACTTCTTGATAATCAGTAGCACTCGCTTCCTCGTTTTCGTCAGTTTGTATATCACTATACGCATCATCAGAAAAATTTTCTACTCCATCATAGGATTCTTCATATACAGCTTCATCATACACTGCACTATGAGTAGTTCCATTACTTTTCATAATCAACTATTTTAATTGTTCAACTTATTTTTATTATCAGTTCTTATTTAAACAACCAACTTATAAATTAACAATTTGAATATCAATAGTTTATTAACGGTATTTAGTGTGTTATAACACCTGTTTATTGAGGGGTAATTATGGGAAAAAACAAGGAAAACCCCTTTTTAAGAAAATTTATAGCTTAGATAAGCCAATCATTTGAGTAGTCGTACTAAGTTTCCCTAAGGTTTAAGGTATATTCGTTGTAAGAACAAAATACAATTTACAGACTGACTATATAATGATGATTCTAAATAGCTTAACAATTTTTAGTTCAATAGCTTTTATTTTCTATGGAATTACTTGTATTGCTACAGCTACCATGAAGTTGGAATTTATTAGATTCGGTTTGGCACCCTACCGAGTGGTTACAGGAATTCTTCAGATATTTGGAGGATTGGTGTTAGGGATTTCATGGTATTACAATTTTCCTTTGTTAGCATCAATCGCTGCAGGAGGTCTATCATTGTTAATGTTACTTGGCTTCGGAGTAAGACTAAAAATAAAAGATACGTTTGCACAATCTACCCCTGCCTTATTCTTTTGTATCTTAAATATTTATCTATGTTATAAATACTTTGAGTTGGCTGAAGTGGTGAATGTTTAAAAAGGGTAAAATGCGATTATTAGACTTAAACTTAAAAAAACAAAGGCCGGCAATGATTTATATAACGGATCTTTAATTTTTAAATGCATGATTATAGACCCAATAAGTAAAACCGATAACCCTAAAGCGGAGGGTTGCGCGAGTTCGGGGTACCATATAGATAATAATAGCAGAATGGCTAATCCTATTTTCAACATGCCTATCAGATAACAGAACCACGTAGGCAGACCATATACATGAAATTCTTGTACAATCGTTTTGGCATTTCCTCCTCTCCATCGCGTTGGCTTATTATACTGAATAAGCCAAACATTTAAAATACTCAATGATACTATAAGTTTCATTGCTAGAAGAACATATTCCATGATATTAGCTATTTAGTTGCATGCAAATTAGTCATATAATTTGAAGAATTTGATATTACAGATCCTAAGAGTCCGTTAAAATTACTTGTGTTTTCATTGAAGAACTAAGCAAATTAGGAAAATTCATATAGTGTTAAAGGAGTTTTTTCCGGTTGATTTACAGTTTTTCACCCCTGGTTCAGCAACATTTATTGTTTTTAATTAGCATTAGAAATGTATACCACAAAAACTAGAATAATGAAAAGGTCCATATTTATTACAGTTATCTTCTTTTTGATTATTGGAACATCTAACGGAGAAGCTCAGATTTTAAAAAGGTTAGTCAAAAAAGTTAAAGGAACTCTCGAGCAGAAGACGGAAGAAAAAGCAGAACATAGCATTAACCAAGCCATTGATAGCCTGTACAATTATGAGAACAAGAAGAAAAATAAATCTATAGCAGGAAATGGTGACTCAATAAATGAGCACACCAGCAAATCCGGCCAACAAATCATATTAAACAATATCATCAATGCAGAAAAACCGACTATCAAGAATACCTATTTATTTACGACAAAAGCCATCTTTGAGATTTCAGATTTAAAAAAGAAGAAAAGTAAACCAATGCTATTCACTCAATACTATGGGAAGATGGAAGTTTTGAACGACTTCGAAGAAACTAATACGGCTATGATAACAGATTTTGATAATAAGGCACTCATTCTTCTGGATACAAAACAAAATACAGCACAAATACAATCGCTATCCTGGATGGAAAATGTCCTGATAAAATCTAAAAAACAAGAAAACAGGGATGATAGATTCGTTATTACTAAAACTGGGAAAGAAAAAATGATCAATGGTTATTTCTGTTTCGAATATGTTATCAGCGAAGAGGACTCAAAAATGTTAGCTTGGTTTGCTCCAGAAGTGACATTTAACTACAATGACTACCTAAGTGGACTAAATAAACTACTTAAAAATAATGCGACATTGGATAGGTTGACTCATGAAAAAATCGGTTATATGATGGAAATGACTCTACTCAACAAAAATGATGAGCAAATTACCAAAATGCTCGTTAAAGATGTGAAACAAGTCACCACAAAAATTGCAATGCAGAATTTTAAAGTAATTGAATTATTTTAAATAAAAAAGCGGAAGTCGTTATAACTTCCGCTAAACATATACGATATGTAATTATGCTACTTCTCTGCCAACAGGAAAAATTCATTGTTAGCAAGAGGAGCTACACTATACCCTTCAACATTATCAAGACGTTCAAGATAATTTTCAGCTTCTGAAAAAGCTGTTTCCATCGCACTCACTTTAGAGTTCCCTTTGACAGAAATACTTTTTACAAGAATATCACCATTGGTATACGTAATAGTAATTTTCCATCGCTTAACAGTGTGAAAATTATTGGATTCTTTACTACTCACTTTTGCTTCGCTTTTTTCTATTTTTTTCTTTTTCTCATTTAAAGTTGATTCAAAAGAATTCGCAAAACTACTTGTGATTAAAAAAAATGAAATACTAATAGTTAGTAAGAGTTTCATGGTTGTAAGATTTATGATTTGTTCAAAACGAATATACAAGTTTTATTTGATTATTCAAGTATTTTTTTAATAAAAATTTATTTGAATAGTATTTTTAATTATTTATCTTTGTAATATGATTAATAAGAAGTTAAAGCGGCTTTTAAAAAAAAGTAAAGGCACCAAAACCGTATATGGGATTTCTAAAACTCTTGGGGTGAGTCCGCAAGCAGGCGATTATGTGGTTAAACAAAAGGATTTGGCCAAGGATTTTGCTAGAATCCAAAAAATTGCAGACTACATGGGTGTGGACATTAGAGATATTATTGATTAGTACACTATCTTAATTATAGTTAATCTTTGTTTAGTTCACGTTAATCTCCACTAGTAATTCGGTTAAGTGATTTATCTTTAAGAAAAAAGATATTTATATGAAAAAGGAGACAGAAAAAACCAAAGATTTGCCGTACAATCCAGAAATCACGAAGCATGACAAGGATATTTTAGAGCAGCAGAATGCAGGTATTCGTAAAGATGGTGGTGACGATATGGATTTATTGCATCGCAAAGACGCCGTAGATTTTTCCGGAAAAGATTTGGATGTACCAGGTCGCAAAGAAGCTAAAAAAGGAAATGGACCACGGGGTCTTAATGATGAAGAAAATAAGCTACATAGTCAGGGTGGTGAGACTAAAAATAATCTTGAAAGAGATGATTCAGCAAGATAAAATAGAAATTTTCACATACAACTAATGAAAAGGACCATATGGGTCCTTTTGTCATTTATAAACTATAGAAAATGCGAGTCTTATTACAGAGAATATATAAAGAAATTTAACCTCAAAAAAACAATATAAATTAATTTAACTACCTTTCCTTCTTTATTGGTAAGATAAATATGATTTATAAAATTACACTATACTTTTTGCTCCTATTCTGCTCTTCTTCATCCGTAAGTCGTGATTCCTACTTAGGAAACTGGCAAATAGAAGGTGGATCAATAATTCATATTTATCAAAATGGAGATGTTTTTAGCGGAAAAATCCTTAAAAGAGCTGTAAACCCAATTTCCAACCTAAACGGTTTGGATAACAAAAACCCTGATATCGGTTTAAGAAACAGGCAATTAATCGGAATTGATATTCTTGAAAACCTAAGATATGATGAAGGAGTTTTATCGGGTGGAACTATTTATAACGCGGATAGCGGACATAGTTACGCTGTTAAGCTATGGATCTATCCGGAAGATATGAATATATGTTATATTCGTGCTTACAAAGGTTTTCTGTTCAAAACTTTTGAAGCCATCAGAGTAGATACAGAACATGTTTTTGCTAAAAAGAAATAACTTAACTAATTCAACCACAGTTTACGCTTTATGAAATTGAAACATTTTTTACGAGGATTTGGTGTTATTGCTATTATTCTGACCATATTTCCTTTTGTGGCTGTAGATGTTTGGTGGGTTCGATCCTTTGATTTTCCTCACCTACAATTAACTTTTCTCACATTAATTGCAGCACTCACCTATTTTCTTGCATTTGATATAAGAAAAATTGTAGATTATGTATTTGTTAGTGTTCTTTTTGCCTGTTTCTTTTTTCAGGCAGTTAAAGTATACCCCTATACCGCATTTGCTTCCTACGAAGTGTTAGATACCGTAGATGATAGCAACCTAATCAATATTTATGCAGCAAACGTACTTCAGGATAACACAGAGACATCCAAGGTGGTACAAGATATAGAACAATTTAAGGCAGACCTAGTGGTCCTTACCGAAACCAATACTTTCTGGAAAAATCAACTAAACAAAAAGCTGGATATTGATTATCCTTATAAAATAGAGGTACCCTTAGAAAATACCTATGGTATGATCCTCTATTCTAAATTTAAATTGGTTGAACCTCAAGTTCGTTACTTGATTGAAGACACCATACCTTCCATTGACACCAAAATTGTCTTACCATCCAAAGATACCATACAGATATATGCAATACATCCGGCACCTCCGGTGCCACAACATAACCCATCCTCTGTCGATCGCGATGCGGAAATGATGAAGACAGCGCGATTGGCGCGTAACTCAAAATATCCTGTCATTGTATTGGGTGATTTTAATGATGTAGCATGGTCAGAAACCACTAAATTATTTCAACGTGTTAGTGGATTACTGGATATGAGAAAAGGACGCGGACTTTTTAATACGTATAATGCTAACAGTTATATTATGAGATGGCCGTTGGATCATATATTTACCGATGTCGCTTTTAGAGCTAAAAAAGTTGCTATGGGAAATCATATAGGCTCTGATCATTTTCCTTTTTTTACTACCATTAGTTTCGAACCGGCTATAGCAAAAGAACAAAAATTACCACCCGCCACCAAAGAGGAGTTGAAACAAGCTTTTACCGAAATTCTTAAGGAAGAAGAACAGACACAGGAAGAACTACATGACTAACTGAAATAGCACTTTTGGACTATTGTCAACCTTTGTAAAGTTAATATTCCTGTTACAATGGATGTAAATTATTTGTATATCAAATATAAAAGGACACAGAAAAGCAATAAAGCATAGCTAGACACTAACTTATTCTCTTATCACTATTAATGATATTTATGCCTGTACTTATATTCAAAATAGGTAAAGAAATTTTCATATAAATTAGCTAGCGTCTGATGTCTACTTACATTTTGTATCTATTCGAAATTTTAATAACAACACCGTGAAAAATTTTATAGAATCACAGAGCCCATTCTTTTCTATGCTTTACACATCCTGAACATATTTGAAGAATTTATAGAAGAAAAAGCATAAAAATGAATTCAAAAAACTGATGCCTTTCCTCGTTTCTTAAGAATCAAAACTAAAGGATCAGAATCCATAGAGTGCTATCAAAATACTTCAAAACTTTTTACAGATCGTGGTCGTACGGTTATCGGCGAACACAGAAAACTTCCTTTGTAGTATGTTAGAAGAATAAATAGAGTGCAGTGCTATTACTTCTGAAATTTCTAAAAAAAGCAGCTATTATAGGCAAAATAGCTGCTTATTTATCCATATACTATTGTGTATAAAATTAAAGTTTTACTTTAACTTGTTTTTATAAATACCTATATACCAGTATATTTATATTTATCTAAAAGCAATTGAAATTTCTCCAAATACAGTCCGATGTGATAACCATCCATTAATCCATGATGTACATAAATTGCTACCGGTAGCAGTACGCGATCCCCATCTTTTTTATATTTTCCAAATGAAATTTTAGGGACACTGTCTGTATGTGAGTAATTGCGTGCATGAGTCAATCCTGAAAATGTATACCATGGTATCGACGAATAGTGAATTGTATCCAATCGCTTAGCATCCTCATTAAATCTCAACCCTTCACTATCCTGTACCAAGGCTATTTCTTTTTTTGCTGTAGCTTCGAAAACCTCAAAATCATCATGGAATGGCACAAAAGAAAAACCAAAGGAATGATCTTCTCTTCCTATCGTTGGAGAAGCATGAATCTGATCATATACATAGACAGCATCATCCTCTAGGCGGTATCTAAATTCGTCTATGGTATTAGCTGCCTTTAAAGAGCAATACAAATAATAAAGGAAATGAGAAGTGTTCATTTCTTTGGCTATATGATATCCTTTAGTAAAATCCACTTCAGTTACAATACCAAAAAAAGGTTCATCAAACGAAGAAAAGAACTGATAATGTTCTTTTCTATTCCATTGTTCAATATGTAAACGTGTTCGCTTCATAAGTACTGAAACAATTCGGTTGCCTTGCTTAAACTTCTAAAATTAGGATGCTTAACCTCTTCTTCAACCATTTCATGAATCCAGGTGGTGTGAAATGGTATATGAATCGCATGCGCTCCAATATTAAGCACAGGCAAAACATCTGATTTCAAAGAGTTACCAATCATTAAAAACTCATTAGGAGCTATATCAAGATGTTTTACCAATTTAGTATACTGTTTTTCTGTCTTATCAGAGACAATCTCGATATGATGGAAATACGATTCTAATCCGGATTTAATAAGTTTTCGCTCTTGATCAAGTAAATCACCTTTTGTAGCCATTACAAGCTTATAATCCCCGTTTAATTGCTTTAGAGTGTCTTCAATCCCATCAATCAATTCTACGGGCTCGTCCAGCATTTCCTTCCCTTTAGCAATAAGTTTTTGGATGAGCGCTATGGGCGTATTGTTATTGGAAATCTCAATAGCAGCCTCTATCAAAGAAAGTGTAAAAGGTTTGATACCATATCCATAAAGCGGTAGGTTTTTCATCTCCACTTCAAACAGCAGCTTATTGGCTTCGTCTTTTGGTAAGTACGCTTGCAAAAGTTCACAAAACTCATCTTCTGCTTTTCTAAATAAAGGCTCATTGACCCATAAGGTGTCATCAGCATCAAATGCGATGACTTTAATTTCTCTAAAAGGCATATTATCGTACCAATTTTTTGTATTTGATTCGTTTTGGCATTAAATCTCCACCCAAACGTTTTTTCTTGTTTTCCTCATAGTCAGAGAAGCTTCCTTCAAAGAAATACACTTGTGAATCGCCTTCAAACGCCAAAATATGGGTACAAATTCTATCCAGGAACCATCTATCATGCGAAATTACTACAGCACATCCTGCAAAATTCTCCAAGCCCTCTTCCAGTGCTCGAAGTGTATTCACATCCAAGTCATTGGTAGGCTCATCCAATAGCAAAACGTTTCCTTCTTCTTTGAGCGTCATCGCCAAATGTAAACGGTTACGCTCTCCACCTGATAAGGTTGAAACTTTTTTATTTTGTTCGCTTCCACTAAAATTAAATCTACTTAGATACGCTCTGGAATTTACCTGACGACCACCCATCATAATCAACTCTTGCTCATCGCTGAAGTTTTGCCAAATGGTTTTATCCGAATCGATATTAGAGTGACTTTGATCAACATACGCAATTTTTGCAGTCTCTCCTACATTGAACTCCCCTTTATCAGGTTGTTCCTCACCCATTATCATCTTAAAGATAGTTGTTTTACCGGCACCATTCGGACCAATTACACCCACTATTCCTGCTTGCGGAAGATTAAAATTAAGGTCTTCGTAAAGTAATTTATTCCCAAAAGCTTTGCTTACTCCTTTCGCTTCAATTACATTAGTTCCTAATCTTGGACCATTTGGAATGTAAATTTCTAATTTTTCGTCAACTTGCTTTTGATCCTGACTCAATAACTTATCGTAATTACTAAGACGCGCTTTTTGTTTGGCCTGACGTCCTTTAGGAGCCATACGAGCCCACTCCAACTCGCGTTCTAATGTCTTTTGTCTTTTACTGGCTTGCTTCTGTTCTTGCGCAAGTCTTTTAGATTTTTGATCCAACCATGAAGAATAATTTCCTTTCCAGGGAATCCCTTCTCCTCTATCCAACTCAAGAATCCAACCGGCTACATTATCCAAAAAGTAACGATCATGCGTTACTGCGATCACCGTCCCTTTATATTGTTGTAAATGATGCTCTAACCAATGTACAGATTCTGCATCCAAGTGGTTTGTTGGCTCATCTAATAACAACACTTCCGGTTCCTGCAATAATAATCTACACAACGCTACACGACGCTTTTCACCTCCAGACAAGACCGCTATTTTCTTATCCGGTTCCGGCGTACGCAGCGCATCCATCGCAATTTCCAGTTTTGTATCTAACTCCCAGGCATTACTGGCATCAATTTGATCCTGTAATTTAGCTTGCTTATCCATGAGTTCCTGCATTTTATCTGCATCCTCATAAACCTCCGGCAAACCGAACATATCATTGATTTTATTGTACTCATCTAGCACTGCTACCGTTTCAGCTGCACCCTCTTTCACAATCTCTAAGACTGTTTTTTCAGGGTCTAATTGAGGTTCTTGCTCTAAGTATCCGACAGAATATCCCGGTGAAAAAACCACATCTCCTTGAAAATTTTTATCTATTCCGGCAATAATTTTTAATAAAGTGGACTTACCCGAACCATTAAGTCCAAGGATACCAATTTTTGCTCCGTAGAAAAAACTTAAATGAATATTCTTAAGTACTGGAGTATTAGCGCTCTTATAAGTCTTTGTAACTCCAGACATAGAAAAGATAACCTTCTTATCGTCTGACATTGATTTGTGTTTTTTAAATAATTAAAAGATACCACACAGGTGCATGGTATTATTTTGTTGTAAAATTAAGGTATATGCTACTCTTTTTATAATATAGCGACTCAAATATGTATTAAACTCTTCCTTTCAAAGCATTAAAAACCCATGCAATAGCAAAAAAACCAACACCCACAGCGGCAAAACCATATCCGGAAACATCACGATATCTAAATGCACCTAAAGCAATTAAAGCTAAACCAACAAGTATCATAATAAAAGTGGCCCAAGCCAAAACAGTATTTTTATTCATTCCCATAAATAGTAAATTTTTCGATAAAATAACATACGCTTTACACTTATAGCGCATAAATTACAAATATCGACATTTTATCGTCAAAACACAGTGTTTTATAGAGTTCTTGATACGGTTTTAAACCTTATCAATTGAAGATTAGCTTCTTAAACAACACCTTTTTTAAAAGCTTTAGACACTTTAGTACCAAAACTGCAAACTTGAATCCGGTGAATCTCAGAATAAGAATTAAATAAATCGTAAAATAACCAGTAATTCTGTAAGAAATCGTTTTCAAAATCGTGCTTTTTTGTATTTTCGTGCAAACATTTTGCACATTATGGACATAAAATTTAATAAAAACGAAGATCACAATAAATTACTCCTTTCTGATTTAAAAAGAAAATTAGCGCAAGTTAAGCTAGGTGGTGGCGAGAAACGTATCGAAAAGCTACATAGCAAGGGTAAAATGTCCGCTCGTGAACGCATTTCATATCTTTTGGACAAAAATACAGATGCCATTGAGATTGCTGCGTTTGCCGGGGATGAGATGTATGAAGAGCATGGAGGATGTCCATCAGGGGGTGTTGTGGTTAAAATTGGTTACGTAAGCGGTAAACAATGCATAGTTGTTGCAAATGACGCCACTGTGAAAGCCGGAGCCTGGTTTCCTATTACAGGAAAAAAAAATTTGAGAGCTCAGGAAATAGCTATAGAAAATAAACTTCCAATTATTTATCTGGTTGACAGCGCCGGAGTATATCTACCTATGCAAGATGAAATTTTTCCTGACAAGGAACATTTTGGAAGAATATTTCGCAACAATGCTGTAATGAGCAGCATGGGTATTACACAAATTTCTGCTGTTATGGGGAGTTGTGTAGCCGGAGGTGCTTATCTACCAATTATGAGTGACGAAGCGCTTATCGTAGACAAAACAGGAAGTATCTTTCTGGCAGGAAGCTATTTGGTTAAAGCTGCTATTGGAGAAACCATAGATAACGAAACCTTGGGTGGAGCTACCACACATTGCGAAATTTCTGGGGTTACCGATTATAAATCCAAGGATGACAAAGCTGCTTTGGATACCATAAAGAATATTATGTCAAAAATCGGAGATTACGATAAAGCTGGTTTTAATCGTGCTAAATCGCTTTTACCTAAGGAAAATCAGGAAGATATTTACGGCATACTACCAAAAGCTCGTAATGAACCTTATGATATGATGGAGATCATAACGAGATTAGTTGATGATTCGGATTTCGAAGAATACAAAGCCGGTTACGGACAAACTATCATTACCGGTTATGCCAGAATTGATGGTTGGGCAGTTGGTATTGTTGCTAATCAACGTAAAATTGTAAAAACCAAAAAAGGTGAAATGCAGTTTGGTGGTGTGATTTATTCAGACTCCGCCGATAAGGCCACTCGTTTCATTGCTAATTGTAATCAAAAGAAAATTCCACTAGTATTCTTACAGGATGTAACAGGCTTTATGGTCGGTAGCAAAAGTGAACATGGCGGCATTATTAAAGATGGTGCAAAGATGGTAAACGCGGTAAGTAATAGTGTGGTACCAAAATTTACTGTGGTTATCGGAAACTCTTATGGCGCAGGTAATTATGCTATGTGTGGTAAAGCATATGATCCACGATTAATATGTGCTTGGCCAAGTGCAGAACTTGCTGTGATGGGTGGTGCTCAAGCTGCTAAAGTATTGCTACAAATTGAAACTGCTTCTTTAAAAAATAAAGGAGAAACTATTACTGCAGAAGATGAAAAAGCAATGTTTGACAAAATAAAAGCACGCTACGATAAACAGACTTCTCCCTATTATGCCGCGGCACGCATTTGGACTGATGGGATTATAGATCCCCTTGATACACGTAAATGGATTAGTATGGGGATCGAAGCGGCTGACCACGCTCCTATTGAAAAGCCTTTTAATTTAGGAGTAATTCAAGTTTAATCAGAAGCTAGCGTTTGGGAATTGAGATCAGCTCTGTTTGTCTGCCATTGACATAGCGAAAACCATCTTCTCCCCAAAAGCCAGCTTCTTCAAGCATAATCCTAATATCTTTGTTCCATTCTGGAACGTTCACCGTTGTATTTAATTCAATTGCATACACTGTATTAGGATATAAGGGATAATCACCTGTACCATTTACACCATTTTGTGCATCCCACATACCAATTGCAGGTCCTGCCGAATGCCCATAAACACCTAAAGGATGGGTGTAAATAGATGGTCTTAAACCGTCTGATTTTGAGTTATTTAATGATTTTAAAAGTATTTCGTTACCAGTCTGATTTGTCTTGAAATTATTAGTTAAATGATCTTGTACTTTGTTTCCATTTGTAAACATTGTTTTAAGGTAGTCCGGAACTTCGTTTTCATGATTCTTGAGTACATAGGCATGTTGTTGACAATCGGTATTAAGTCCCAAATAGGTAATTCCGAAATCACAGTGTATCAAATCTCCGGGCTGAATAATATCTTTATCCTGACGGCTCGAAAAAGCTTCTTTCTCTGAAAGCAAGACAGCATCCTTTCGCTGAATGTCAACGGTAGGATGAAACCAGGTTTCTAATCCCATATCAGTAACTTTTTGTCGTAACCACCATACGACATCATCGGTTGTTGTTTCTCCCGGTTTGATAACATTCGTACTAAAAGCTTCTGCTATGATAGTATGTGTGATACTTACCAGCTCCTTATATATTTCCATTTCTTCAGGGATACGAGTTTCAATCCAACGAACCGCTAATTTTTCGGCAGAGGTAATTTTGTTTTTATAAGCTTCGGGTAAGTTCTTAACTAGTAAATCATAATCTGTTTTAACCAACCCATCGGCGATGTTAAAATAATCAGACATATTGACTCCAATTATTTTTGGTTTTTTTTCTTTGATCAAAGCAGTCAATGCTAGCCATTGATTTGGTTGTTCTTCTTTGTTCCACGCGGCATCGATTAGGTTACCAATATCATATCGTGCTATGGCTTGTTTTGAGAAAGTATTTTTCGCGCTGTCGCGATAAAATACTATAATCGTTCTTCTTCTGGCATTTAGCCAGGTAGATGGAAGCATGGTTTTTAAAACAGGATCTTCATTATATTCTCTGGCGATAAGTACCCACATGTCTATCTCGGTTTCATCCATCAAAACCGGCAACAGGCTGTCTAAACGTTTTTCTAAAATTCTATCCTTGAGACTTGCTCGATCACGCTCACTAATAACTTGGGATAAACCAGAAAAACTGATTAAGTAGATCATTAGAAATAAATACTTCATCTTAAAGTGGATTTGATTAGTGAGCAGAATATAGTAATTATATACGAGATATACGAAATCGATATCAGCAACTACCTTAGAGTAACGCTACTGTCTTGGCTCGTTGAATTTTACCTGTGTCTGTCTCAACAAATTGCGGAATGCAAAAAATTTGCTTCGGTACCTCGTAGCGAGATAAGGTAGAAATGTTCGCTATCCCCTCTTTTATTGAGCTTACTAGTGTTTCTGAAGGTGCTGATTCGATGATTAAAATAAGTTGTTCCCCAAGAACCGCATCAGGCAAACTGGAAACAAAAAAACGATGGGTAATAAGAAGTTGTAATTTGGCTTCAATTGCTTCTGGAAACAACTTGACACCACCGCTATTAATAACATTATCATAGCGTCCCTTCCAGTCAAATTTTTTATACGATTTGAGCTCCACTACATCGTTAGTGATAAGTTGTTTATCATGTAATAAAGGAGCATTAATAACTAAACAATTACGCTCATCAGTCGCTATCGAAATATTAGGTAAGGTTTTAAAATAAATATTCTTTTTTCGTTCGCGTTTTTTAGCATTCACCCTGCGTGCAGCGATATGTGAAACCGTCTCAGTCATTCCGTAGGTTTCAAATATCTTAGTTTTACTTGCCTGAACTAAGGATTTGAGATTTTCTGAAATAACGCCACCCCCTACGATAAGTTTTTTAATGAGGTGAAGTCTGTTAATAGAATTATCCAATTGCAAAGGTACCATTGCGCAAAAATCATATTGCTTATAAACCGTATCCAACGGATTACTCTTAGGAGGTACACAATCCAGCTTCCACCCTAATACCATCGCTCTTACCAACATCATTTTACCGGCAATATAGGTCGCCGATAAGCATAGTAATACAGTTGTCTCACTATCAAGTTTAAAAAATTCACCTGTAGCTTTAGCACTGTTAACCATATGTTCTTTTAGAACTTTAATTGTTTTTGGTTTTCCAGTGGAGCCGGATGTCTTTACTTCAATAAAAGATTTTGAGTCTAACCACTCTAACAAGAAATGACCTATATCCTGTTCGTAAGGTTCCCCTTCTTTTATAAATGAATAAGCGATTTCTATTAACCCATCGCTGTCTAGCTTTTGTTTGTTCAATTCAAAAGCCTTGTGAATAGGAAATCTTAATATGGGTTGTGGTTCATACATATACAAATTTCAATTTAAATAATGACTAGCATGTTATTAAATTATGAAAAATTATCTAAATCTCTGTTATTTCTTTTGACGTCGGAATTTTAATTTTACCCATTAAACGCTCTTTCCAATGACTCCAATGATATTTTTTGGAAAAAATAAAAAGATAAATAGGATAGATTATAAGTATTGGAAGTACGATATCTATTCCTCCTGAAGGCTCTGAAATATCCAGAAAAATTGCATCCGTCTGAAAAACACTCCAATTTGTGGTTACCATTACAGCTGCCATAATATTGTTTGCTGCATGAAATCCTAAGGCAAGTTCCATTCCTTCATCCATAAGGGTTATCACACCAAGAAGTAAACCTGTACCTATATAAAAGACCATCATGATATTTCCGAGTTTAGCCACTTCGGGATTAGCACCGTGCAAAAGTCCAAATATTATAGAGGTCAACACTAAGGGCACCCATCTGTTTCTAGCCAAGATCCCAAACCATTGCATCAAATAGCCTCTGAATAAATATTCTTCAAAACTTGTTTGAAGCGGTAACAATAGAAAAGAAATAACCAGTAATATGAGAAAAGGTACCAAGTTGAAATTCCAAACAAAAATTTCAGGTTCAATAGCATAACTAATACCAAAAAAGACAACGTTGGTTATCGCTACTAATAAGAATGCAAAACGTATTCTACCCCAATCAATGGATGATCGTGTGGTAGTTACATCAATAATTTTTTTATGATGAATAGCTTTTATGCTTAAAAAAATAGCTGCTAAACCGATAGCAAAGCTAAAAATCATAAGTATTAAAAACAGATTGCTATCGATATCAAGTGACATAAACGAACTTTCTGCAGCTTCAATAAATGCCATTGTGTCTCCGGCCGCTGTAAAAGCTACAATCACTAAAGGTATTAAGCCTAGGATCTGCCATCCAAAAAATATCAGTACTAATCCTATAATATATCGCCAAATTTCATTTTTCCCTCTGAAGGCTTGTTGTATAAACATCTGTTATTTCTTTAAATATGGTACGTCCCACTCAAAAGGAGCGCGATAATATAGTTTTCCGTTTTCTACGTGTAATGGAGATTGAAAGTTATTAGTGTATAAGGCTCCCGTACCCAACCCCTGCGGAAGATTACTTTGTAATGTATAGGTGTACTGTGCGATTGCGTTGAGACCAACATTACTCTCCAAAGCACTTGTTATCCACCAATCAATATGTCTTTCCTCTGCTAGATCTATCCATTCCTGAGTACCTTTAAATCCACCTATCAAACTTGGTTTTAGTATGATATATTGTGGTTGTATCTGATCTAAAAGTTCTTTCTTATCGCTCAACTCGAATATACCAATTAGCTCCTCGTCCAGAGCTATAGGCAGCGAAGTCTTTTTACAAAGTTCATGCATATCATCAATCTGACCTGCTTTAATTGGTTGTTCGATACTATGCAAATCATATTGCGACAATCGCTCAAGCCGATCCAGTGCATCAGTTGGATCAAAAGCTCCGTTAGCATCCACACGAATCTCTATAGTGTCTGAGGCATATTGGGTTCTTATATAGTTCAAAAGTTCTAACTCTTTATCAAAATCAATCGCACCTATTTTTAGCTTAATGCAGTTAAATCCTTGATCTAGTTTTTCTTTAATCTGTGCTTTCATAAAGGATTTTTCCCCCATCCATATCAAGCCGTTAATCGGAATAGCGTCCTTACCTCTTGTAAACATCGAAGGGAAAAGTGTAAAGGGGTGCTCACTTTCCAGTGATTTAAAAGCTATTTCTACACCAAATTGAATACTCGGAAACTCCTTCAACGCTGCCCAAAGCTTATCCTTGCCTAACGAAATATTAGCACAAACCCACTTTAGTGTATCTTCATAATCCGGTCGGTCTTCGACACTCAAGGTTCTCAAAATTCCGCATTCGCCAACACCTGTCTTTGTACCATCATTAAGTAGTAGAAACCAGGTTTCTTTAGTTTTTAAAATACCGCGTGAGGTTCCGCTGGGTCGCTTAAAGTTGAGCATGTATTTTTTGTAAGTTGCTACCATTTACACCGTGATACTTTCGCCGATATCCAACAACATTAAGTCTTTATCTTTCTCAAAAAACTTTCGTTTGGCTTCATCATGATCAATTTCTATATACCCAAAAGTATCATAGTGCACCCCTAATACTTTGTCGCATTCTACAAAGTCGCTAGCTAGTATGGCATCATCCACGCCCATGGTAAAATTATCGCCGATGGGTAAAATGGCCAGATCCAATCGAGTGAATAAAGGAATAAGCTTCATATCCATTGTTAGTGCTGTATCTCCGGCAATATAAATATTCTTATGTTCTCCTTGGATCACAAAACCTCCTGGTTGTCCACCATAACTTCCGTCAGGAAAACTACTGGTATGAATAGCATTCACATATTTTACCTTACCAAATTCGAAATCCCAAACTCCCCCGTGATTCATAGGATGAACTTCGAATCCTTTTTCCTGGTAATGCATAGCGATTTCATAATTGGATACAATGACTGCATCATTATTTTTTGCAATTGCTTCTGCATCCAATATATGGTCCTGATGCGCATGGGTTAATAGGATATAATCAGCTTTAATCGTGTTGATATCTATCCTATCTTTAGATAAGGGATTTTCCGAAATGAAGGGATCTACTAAAACGTGACAATCATCAATTTCCAGTAGTAGACTATTTTGACCGTAAAAAGTAATTTTCATGTGTGAAATAATTTAAGAATTGAAAATTATAAAATTTGACCAAAACAAAATAGTATCGCTAGCAAAAATGTTGTTAAAGCCACTTTTTTCAATTCAGGGTCAAGTAATACTGAACTTTCTGTTTTATAAACCTTTCTAAGATGCAAAATCAACGGAATGAAAGCTATAAAAAACAATGCGTTAACACTAACGGTGCTAGTCAAAACATAATGTAAAGAGAGACTGATCATAGCACCAACGATAAGTATATAATGATAGCTTTTGGCTTTTGCAAGACCTAACTTCACCACGAGCGTATTTTTGCCTGCTTTCTTATCACCCGAATAATCTCGCATATTGTTTAAATTAAGTACTGCTGTGCTTAACAAGCCTATGGCAATGGCAGGAAATATTAGATAAAATTGTATGCTTTTGGCAAACAAAAAGAACGTACCGATGACGCTCACTAATCCAAAAAAGATAAAAACAAAAACATCTCCAAAACCTCTATATCCATAAGCGGAATTTCCGACAGTGTACTTTATAGCCGCTGCTATTGCAAACAATCCGAGGAAAAAGAAAAACACAGAATACCCAAAATTATCTTTTCCAAAAGCAGTATAAATAAGTAGTATCGCTACAACAAGCGTTACAATAGAAGTAAAAATGACTCCTCTTTTCATCTCACGATGAGATAAGATTCCGCTCTGCACAGCACGCATGGGTCCCACCCTGTCTTCATTATCCGTTCCTTTTACTCCATCTCCATAATCATTCGCAAAATTTGATAGAATCTGTAATCCTAAGGTGGTTGCAATAGCTAACCAAAAAATTTCACTGGTATAAAATGAAGAATATGTGATTTCACTATATAAAGATGTTTCTCCAATTGCTCTCAAATATCTTTCGTTAAACAGGGAGGCTCCTACCAAAATTCCTGAAATAGACAATGGTAAGGTGCGTAATCTTGCTGCAGAGATCCAAGCTTTTAATTTAATCATCCTATAAATTTGAGGTCAAAGTAACAGTATTTTTTTAAAAAAAGAAGATTTTACATCCAACAACCTTAGCTGCTAAATAATTGTTTCGACAAGTCCGTTTTTTATACATAGCCAGAAATAGTTCCAGAATGACTTTGTTTTATCCCGGGTTACTTCAATATCTCTCTCATTAACAATTCCTTTATCTTCTTTTCGATCAATTATAAGATTGGAAATAAAGGTCAATACTGATTTTTCACGTCTCCCATCCTCTTTTAAAATTTGTATATCAAATGCATCGAATTTCATTGCAGTACTCCCTTGAGCTGTGTGCTTATCACCACTAAAATTAAAATACAATGCATCTAAGCTTCCTTCTGCTTCTATATTTAAAGCAGGTTTAATAAATGCATTTATAGACGATGCATTGACATTTTTGATATTTCCTTTTATACTGAAGGGATCCTCAGTGTTTTCTACATCAAAACTCCAGTCAATTTCAATAGGCGCCTGATTCATAAATTTACTGGTTATTCTTACAGCTATATCCGAATTAACTAAAGGTTGTACTGTATTGATTGGACTCACCGCCATACTGAGGTCATTAAAAGAAAGCATTCCGGGATGATCTGCTTTTTCTAAATGCTCTGTATATTCAATTTTGCCAGATTGAAGTTCAATCGAATCAATAGCAATACCCATATTTATAGTTCGTAAAAGCTCACTGTACATTGGTTTTATAGATAGATCATCAGCTAATCGTTTGTCTCTATAGATGTCTAAGCTAAATTGTTCTAATTTTAGAAAACTACTATTAAAAATCAGTCGATCATCTACTTCATCCAATTCAGGGGATTCGATCTGCACGTGTCTACCATCAAGCCTCATGTGATCACGTTCCTGTGTCAAGGTATCGCTAAAAGCACTTTTCGAGAGTAACGGAGTAATGGATAGGGAATCAGCTAACCACCTATTTTGACTCATAGTAAAGCTGCGAAGCTCAAAGGAATGAAACGGATCCAGCGCTGTTCTCACATTTACTATCTTTCCTTTATACGTTCCATAGCTAAAAGGTATTTTACGTGACGCTATCTCATTGTTTGAATTGATTTGAGTAAATCCCAAGGTTTGAATTAAAAAACTGGTTTTAAATGATTTTTGAAGTGAATCTATCCCGACGTGTACCTTTGCGTTTCTTATGTTAACTTTCTCTATTTTTAAATCAAATGATTTTGGCTTACCTATCCCTGCTTTAACTGATTTTTTATCCTTGTTACTATAATAGATATTCGCGTTAGTAAGTGCCACTTCCTCAATGACAATTTCCTCATATTTCCATAATTTCCAGAAACTAAGCCCCAATATTTCGAACTTCTCAACAGTTCCCGATTCTCCATTATTACTGTCAAATTCTGCACTCTTTAACGAAATATTACCTAGTACGGGTTCCACATGAACAGAAGAATAAGAGACTTGAATTTGATCATTCTTCAATTCGGCTAAGGCATCTTTTATTTTATGCTCTATCCATACACCTACTAAAAAATATAGAATAAATAATAACGCTGCACTATAAATAATTATAATTAGTGATTTTCTATGTTTTATTTTCATACAGATGGACAGCTACTAGTGTTTGGCTGTCCAATATAATGCAAACCGCTTAAATTAAATACAGCATTTAGAAGAGTATAACATTATATCTTATAAAAGCATTGCAAAGGATTATAAAGTTTTTTACTTTCGGCATCAATTAGATTAAAAGCAAGAATTAATGAAAAATACCGCCTTAACAGAAATTCACAAAGCACATGGTGCCAAAATCGTTCCTTTTGCAGGATATAACATGCCCGTTTCTTATGAAGGTGTAACGGTAGAACATGAAACCGTACGAAAAAGTGTTGGTGTATTTGATGTATCACATATGGGTGAATTTTTGATCACCGGACCTAATGCTTTAGAACTCATTCAGAAAGTAACTAGTAATGATGCTTCAAAATTGGTGAATGGCAAAGCACAATATAGCTGTTTTCCAAACGACAAAGGAGGTATTGTGGATGATTTAATTGTCTATAAACTAGAGGATGAAAAATACCTACTGGTTGTTAATGCTTCTAATATTGAAAAGGATTGGAACTGGATTAGTAAGCACAATACAATGAACGCTGTTATGCGTGACATATCTGATGACTACTCATTACTAGCCATCCAAGGACCTAAAGCTGCTGAAGCAATGCAAAGTTTAACTTCGGTTGATCTATCTGCTATGAAATTTTATACGTTCGAAGTTGCTCCATTTGCAGACATCCCAAATGTTATAATTTCGGCAACGGGATATACCGGTAGTGGTGGATTCGAAATTTACTGTAAAAACGCTGAAGTTGAGCAAGTTTGGAATAAGGTAATGGAAGCCGGTAAAGCTTTTGGAATTAAACCTATAGGATTGGCTGCACGTGATACCTTACGATTAGAAATGGGGTACTGTTTATACGGAAACGATATCAATGATACTACCTCTCCTATCGAAGCAGGTTTGGGTTGGATCACAAAATTTAGCAAAGACTTCATTAATGCCGAAGCGATTGCAAAAGAAAAAGAAGCTGGGCCTTCCACAAAACTGGTTGGTTTTACTTTAGATGAAAAAGGAATACCGCGTCATGATTATGATATCGTGAATGAGTCTGGCGAAAAAATCGGTGTAGTAACTTCAGGAACCATGTCTCCGTCACTCGGAGTAGGAATTGGCTTGGGGTATGTTCCAGTAGCCTATGCTAAACCAGATAGTAAGGTTTTTATACAGGTTCGTAAGAAAGCAATACCTGCCACGGTAACAAAATTACCATTTTATAAAGGTTAAATATATAGGATATCTTTACAATATTGTTAAGTTTCAGCGTTGTCATATAGACAATTCTGAAACTTAATTATTTTTAAATTAGAGCGTATTTGAAGAAGATTTTAATCATTGGAGGTAGTGGATTTATAGGGAATGCGCTTTACAAGGAGCTTAACTCCTATTTTGACACGTATGCTACTTATCGAACGGACAATCCGGCATTCGAAAAAAATCAAAAGTTTTTTCAGTATGATATGGAGTTGGAGGATATTTCTATTCTGTTGGATAATCTTAGACCGACATATATCATTTCTGCGATTCGTGGTAATTTTAATGCGCAATTAGATGCACATCAGCGCATTATTCATTGGATTAAAACTCATCAAAGTAAATTGATTTTTATTTCTAGTGCTAATGTTTTTGATGCCTTTAGCAATTATCCGTCGTATGAGTATGATAAGACGTTAAGCGATAGTGTCTACGGACGCTTTAAAATCAAAATTGAAAACGCATTGATGCGGTTGCCTACCCATAAATACGTAATCGCCCGTGTACCTATGGTTTTTGGATCGAATGCCCCGAGAATACAAGAAATCAAGACTTTACATGAACTACATGCTCCTATAGAAATTTTCCCAAATGTTATTCTAAATGCTACTTCAATATCTAAATTTACACAACAAATTCATTATATAATCAATAGAAGTAAAAAAGGAATTTTTCATTTAGGAAGTACTGATTTGTACTATCACTTTGACTTGATTAAAGAAATTTGTGACACATTAGAGTTACAGGATCCAATTTTTAAGCAAGTATACGATTCTAACAATGATCGTTATTTAGCTGTATTACCAAAGGATAATAAGTTACCAAAAAATTTACAGATTACCACGCAGGAAGTTATTACTTCTGTGGTAATTCAATAACGTTAAGAATTATCTAAATTTCTACCCGTGGAGTAATAGAGCAGCTTAATTTTATAACTTTAAACAAAAAAGTTATGAAACAGCCCGATTTTTCTGAATTGAAAGCTTTGTTTATTAATTGTACCCTCAAAAAATCACCAAGGCAAAGTCATACACACGGACTTATTGAAGTTTCTAAAAAAATATTTGAAAAAGAAGGGGTTGATGTCGAAGTCATTCGCGCAGTTGATTATGACATTCCTTATGGTGTTTTACCGGATATGACCGAAGAGGATGCCGAATATGATGCTTGGCCTGCCTTGTTTGAAAAAGTAATGAATGCAGATATTCTAATTTTGGGAACACCAATTTGGTTAGGAGAACGTTCTTCTGTATGTACAAAGATTATTGAACGTCTGTATGGTATGAGCGGAAAACAAAACGATAAAGGTCAGTATATATTCTACGGGAAGGTTGGCGGTTGTATTATTACCGGTAACGAAGATGGTGTTAAACATTGTGCGATGAGTATGTTATATTCACTACAACATATAGGTTATAGTATTCCTCCGCAAGCTGATTGTGGTTGGATTGGTGAGGTAGGTCCTGGTCCAAGTTATCTGGACAAAGAATCAGGAGCTAAAGACAACGAATTTACGAATCGAAATACTACCTTTATGACGTATAATTTACTCCATCTGGCCAATATGATGAAAACAAATAATGGGTACCCCAGCTATGGGAATTCAAGAGCACAATGGGATGATGGAACCCGATGGAATTTTGAAAATCCTGAATATCGATAAAACTTAAATACTAGGCTATGAGCGTGAATATACCTGAAGGAACCAAATTAATTTTATTTGATGGTGTTTGCAATCTTTGCAATAGCGCTATCAATTTTATTATCTCTCATGATAAAAAGAAAATATTTCGCTATGCATCCTTACAAAGTTCGATTGGACAACAATTTCTTAAAGATAGGAATTTGGATGCTACAGCCTTGGATTCAATTCTTCTTATTGAGCCAAATGTTGCCTACCATCATAAATCTACCGCAGCATTAGAAATTGCTAAACATCTTAACGGTTTATATCCAGCCCTCTCCATCTTCTTAATACTTCCAAAAACATTTAGAGATTGGATCTACGATATAGTTGCCAAAAACCGTTATAAATGGTTCGGAAAAAAAGATAATTGTCAAATCCCTACACCCGAATTAAAAAGCCTATTTATGGATCAATAGATACCGTGTCAGCAACTCTTCATTTGGAATTGGACTCGTGGTCGCCTACTCTTGTTGTGCTCTGTTGTTTAATTTTAGATAATTTTTGCTGTAATTCGGTAGACTCTTTGTCCAATTTATTAATATTCTCTAGGTGTACTATACTTAAGCAGATGACTGCAAAAGACAGCAAAGCAATGGGTAGAAATAATCGTTTCATCTGTAGTGAGATTGAGTTATAATTTGTGATATTCAAATGTAAACCCAATTATAAAACTGTGTAAGGGGAAAAACACCCTTTTGATGAAAGATTATTCTTAGTAGCTATACTATAAAACAAATTATTTAAAATGCATTAAAAGGACTACTCACCTGTTCTTTTAATTTGGTCCGGGCTAGGATAGTTATCATCCCAATCTTTGACTTTAGGATCTCCCAGTTTATCCACACTTTTTGCAACCATCATAGAAACTGCAGCATCTCCCGTTACATTTACAGTGGTTCTACACATATCCAAGGGTCGATCTACTGCAAAAATTAGTGCCAAACCTGCTTCAGGAATTCCAGCTTGTGCTAATACGATGACAAGCATCACCATACCTGCTCCGGGTACAGCCGCTGATCCAATAGATGCTAACGTAGCCGTAGCAATTATACCTAATTGCGCTCCTAAACTCAAATCCATACCAAAAGCCTGGGCAATAAATACTGCTGCAACTGCCTGATATAAACTTGTTCCATCCATATTAATGGTAGCTCCAATAGGTAAGACAAAACTTGTGACCTCCTTCTCTACTCCCAAATGCTCCTCTACACGTTCCATAGTAACCGGTAACGTAGCTGCGCTGGAGCTTGTAGAAAATGCTAATAGCTGTGCTGGAGAAATTCCGTTTATAAAAAACAATGGGGAACGTTTTGTAAAGATCCAAACGATTAAAATATATACCCCAATCATTAAAAGAAGTCCTAAAACAACACAAAAAGCGTACATCGCCAAGGCAGCAAATAAATCTGTACTTGGTGATTCTACAACCAATGCTGCCAACAGCGCAAAAACCCCATAAGGAGCGACCAACATGATTAAATCAATGAGTTTGAGGATAACTTCGTTAAAGCCATCAAAGAATGCCTTAACAGGTTTTGATTGTTCTTCCGGAATCAGAATTAAACCAATACCAAAGAAAATTGCAAAGAAAATAACTTGCAACATATTACGGTTGTCTCCTGCAGCGCTGAAAATATTACTTGGAACGAGATCCTCTAAAGCCTGTAAAGGTCCAGCATCTTTTTGCTTTTGAGCATCCGCAATTTTACTATCGGCATCCCCTTTATAACTCTCAATGAGCTCTGTTCTGGTTTCTTCTGTAATTGCACTACCGGGTTTTATAATATTTACTACTAACAAACCGATACTTACCGCTATTACAGTAGTTACAATATATGTTCCTATGGTTCTTCCTCCCATTTTTGAGAGTTTTGAGATATCTTTTAAATCAGATACACCTTTGATCAAAGATGCTAGAATCAATGGAACTGCAATCAGTTTAAGAGCATTAATAAAAATAGTTCCGAAGGGTTTGATCCAATCCCCAATAAAATCAGCGCCCCAGCTAAATTTAGAGAGTATGATGGCAAAAACAACTCCTGTTACCATTCCTATTAATATTTGCCAATGCAGTGCCAGTTTTTTCATAGTATGAGGTTCCTTAATTTTTGATGTTGCCGAAGATATAAATTTATAGTTTAAAAAGATAATATTCCCTTAATAACTAATTTACACTTGAATCTAACCTTTATTTTGATGATTCATAATCTTTTCAAAGTACAAATACAATTCTCCTTTGGTTATCGATGCACCTTGTTGTATGATATTGAATTTATCCAGATTCTTATCTTCGTTGTATGGCTTATTTGCATTAAAAAACACTACGCGATCATCCAAAAGATTTTCTCGTAACCAGTCATACCCCCCTTGCGTGGTGATATCAATGGAGTCGTCTTCCACTTTGATAGCAATTAGTTTCATCTCATTTTCCAAAAGCCTGAAAAGATGAATTTGATCTTTTGAAAAGTGTTCTAAAAACTCAGCTTTCGCCAATACTCCTTCCCAAACTAAATCACTAAAAATATCGATTTCTTCTTCAGCAACTGCCGGGCTATTTTGTTTAATAGTATCCCATTCCTCTGCAGTGATAGATTGTGTCGCCAGAAAGTTTATAAACTCCGGATGCAACTCTTCTAACTGCTCCTTTGTTAATCTCGTATACTTCATGATACTGTATTTTAAAATTCTTAGTTAAAAAATCCGTCCCCAAAAAGATGGGAACGGATTTTAATCTCTATGTAATTTAATCCTTTTAGAAAATATATCTCAATCCCACTTGTGCTTGCCATCTGGATTGCAATGAAGCATCGTATCCAAAGGTTTCGGTTAAGTTGGGATCAAAAGTATAGGTTGGTTGATTATTGTCATCAACCGTTACTCCTAAAATTTGAACATTATTAGGTTGTTGCACTAATCCCCAATCAGAATTGATCATGTTCCCGATATTCAGCACATCGACACTAAATTGAATTGTATTAGTACGCTCTCCTACGTTGATATTAAAATCTTGTAAAAACTTAAAATCAATCTTGTTTCTCCATGGAGCTAAAGCTGCATAACGTTCAGCATATTGACCACGATTGTCGCTTAAATACTCATCTTGTCTGATGTATTGCTCAAAAGCGGCTGCTTGCCCAGGATTACTAAAGTTCATTTGCTGCACTTCGGCTGCAGTAGGAATGTACATTAGGTCATTCACTGATGATCCGTCATTATTAATATCTCCTCCATAAGTATAGTTAAAACGTCCCCCTTCAGCAAATTCAGCAAATCCAGAAATGGTTGTTGCATATTTACCATCACCATACGTCCATTTCTTAGAAGCTACTGCAATAATACGATGACGATCTCCGTACTTAGAATTTCCTAAAACATCATTATTTACATTTCCGTTAGCCGGGTTAAATGCAAAAGCATCTCCGGTAATTTCTGCCTCTATCGAATTTACATCTTTAGAATCCAAATAACTATAGGCGACACTTGCGTATAAGTTATTTTTGAAATTCTTAGCTGCTTTGAAAGAAGCATTGATGACTCTACCTTTACTAGAGTTTGTTAAGACAAAAGCACTATTAGCTCCTTTATCATTAGCACCATAAATTGCTCTATTGTCAACACCTTGTAAAGTTTGTGTAGGAGCTCTCAATCCCCAGTTTTGAACGTGTGCCGCGTTGATGTCTTCTGTATAAGAGAAATCACCAGTTAAGATCACGCCATTTTTGAGTTTATAATCTGTCCCAAAACTAGATCTCCACACTTGAGGGAATTGAAATTCAGGATCCACAATCTGGAAAAATCCATCATCAGCTCCACTCACTTGATTTCCAACCCAAACAAATGGTAAACGTCCGGTAAAGATTCCTGTACCCCCTCGTAGTTGTAAAGTTTTATCCCCTAGAACATCATAATTAAATCCTAAACGCGGAGATAATAATAAACGATCCGTTGGCAAGGTAGTTGAACTTAAATTTACTTCGTTATTTGTCTGTGGATTGAAATAGGTAATACTCTCATCACGACTGGCACCATTATCTGTATCTATATATTTTTGTATTAAATCAGAGGTATCAAAGTATAATGGTTTATCAACACGTAATCCATAACTCAATTTGAAATCTTCGGTTACATTCCACTCTTCCTGCAAATATACCGCTAACTGGCCTACGTTTAGTTCTGCCAACTTCCAACCACCATCATTCCCATCTCCAGCTGCATTAAAAGAAGCATTTTGGTTTTGAGCATACTGTATATTCTCTGCTAAACCTCCGGCTGGATTAGTAGCATCGGTTAAAAATTCATTAACACTACCATAAGGTCTGAAAAGTCCGTAATAATTGGATCCTCCAAAATTCTCATAAGCCGTTAAATTAAAAGAATTCTTAAATCTAAACATTTCAAAAGAAGCTCCTGCAGTAATCGTATGATCCCCTACAAAAATGGTTAAGTTATTAGTGGCCTGAATAACTTTTTGATCTAGTTTATTATTTATTGAAAAAGGTTCATGACCCGCAATTATGTAATTAGATCCACTTCCATCTTGTATAGTGATTACAGGTGCCGGGCTTGATAAAGGATTTCTAAAGTCATCAAAATGCGTATATCCTGCCTGAAACTTGTTAGAAACTTTATTAGAGAATGTAGAATTCACTTCTAATTGAAAAGAATTGATACGATTATTAATTTCATAACCAGAATTCTCAAACTGTAAAGTAGCTGCATTAGGTCCTCTAAAACCTAAAGCCGTTGGATGCGCAGGTTTCTCTTTTGAAGCAGTTAGAAAGTTATAAATCAACGCAGCTCTGTGCTTATCGTTAATGTTCCAATCTAGCTTAAAAATACCCTTTGTTGATTCAGATTCGTACGTAAAACCTTGGTATGCTCCAGGATTGTATCCTAAAGATTGTAACGCATCGCTTACAGCTATTAAATCTGACTCCAATACTCTAGATTCATTGACTGCGCCACTGTTAGTGTTTGGAACCCATGCAGATCCTAGATCTGTTCTTTGATCTCTTTCTGCATTGGCAAAAAAGAATAATTTATTTTTTATAATTGGCCCACCAATACTAAATCCATATTGAATTTGCTCTAAGTCTGCTTTAAAAACTTCATTACCTTTTACCTCACCACCGGTTAGATCTTCATTTCTAAAAAAACCATAGGCAGTCCCTTTAAATTCATTAGTTCCACTTTTGGTAACAGCATTTACAGATGCTCCGGTAAAACCAGACAACGTAACGTCATACGGTGCTGTAGATACCTGAATTTGCTCAATTGCATCCAGGGATATCGGTTGAGAATCAGTTTGCCCTCCGGGTGTTGCAGCATCTAAACCAAATGGATTGTTAAAAACCGCACCATCAAGGCTAAAGTTGTTATACTGATCATTACGTCCTCCAAAAGAATTTCCACTCGCCGTAGGTTCTAATCTAGTAAAATCTGCAGCAGATCTTGAAATAGTTGGCAATGTAGTAAGCTCTCTTCGGCCTACACTAGTCTCTGCTCCTGTACGTTCACTACTAAAAGTAGCACTCTTATTAGAAGTAATTACTACTTCTTCTAACTGGTTATCATCTTCTACAAGGTACACATCAAAATTTGATGTTTCACCCAGTTGCAGATACACATCCGTAATGGTTTGTTTTTTGAAACCCAAATAACTAATAGTAATTTCATAAGGTCCGCCAACACGCATGTTAATAAGATTGAACCTTCCATCGAAGTTAGTTACTCCCCCATAATTAGTTCCAGTAGGTGTATGGAGCGCGGTGATGTTAGCGCCTGGTAAAAGCTGTTTAGCATTGTCGTATACCACACCAGAAATATTGGAAGTAGTCACCTGTGCAGAAACTGCGATAACCAATCCAAATAATAAAGCAAATAAAAGAATCCCCTTCTTCATGTTAAAATAAATTAATTAATAGCTTATTAATAAAACACAAAAAATCGCTCTGACGAGCGATTTTTTGATATGTGATTGAATTTTTCAAGTAGAATTATGCTTGAGGAATTACTTCAAACGCTACCGATGTTATCACAGCTCTATGCAATCGCACAGCAGCTTCATATTGACCAAGTCTCTTTATAGTTCCACCTGGTATTGTGATAAACTTCTTTTCGATGTCAATTCCTTCTTTAGCGAAAGCTTCTGCTACATCTGCATTAGAGATCGATCCAAATAATTTGTCTCCACCACCAACTTTTGCAGTTAACTTAATTTCAAGGTTTCCTAATTTCTTAGCAATCTTTTCAGCTTCTTCAACTTCTTTCTTTTCTTTGAAAGCACGTTGCTTTAACGTTTCAGACAATACCTTCTTAGTAGATGGAGTTGCCAAAACTGCTAATCCTTGAGGAATTAAATAGTTACGACCATAACCATTTTTCACTTCTACTACATCGTCAACGAATCCTAGATTCTCAACGTCTTTCTTTAATATAAGTTCCATAATGTTATGACGAATTTTATTTTAATAAATCTCCAACATAAGGCATTAAAGCCAAATGACGAGCTCTTTTTACTGCTACACTTACTTTACGCTGGTATTTTAAAGAAGTACCAGTTAATCTACGAGGTAAAAGTTTACCTTGTTCATTTACAAAAGCCATTAAAAAGTCTGGATCTTTATAATCGATATATTTAATACCAGATTTTTTGAAACGACAGTATTTTTTAGCTTTTGTTGTATCTATATTAAGAGGAGTAAGATATCTAATTTCTCCGTCCTTCTTTCCTTTAGCTTGTTGTTCTATAGATGCCATACGAATTACGCTTTTTGTTTGTTTCTATTTCTTCTTTTTTCAGCCCAAGCAATTGCATGCTTGTCTAGACGTACAGTCAAATAACGCATTACACGCTCATCTCTTCTGTATTCTACTTCTAGAGTATTGATAGCTTCTCCTGGTACGGTGTATTCAAATAAGTGATAAAACCCACTTTTTTTGTGTTGAATAGCGTAAGCAAGCTTTTTAAGCCCCCAGTCCTCTTTTGATATCATCTTGGCGCCGTTAGAAATAAGAATATCTTCGTACTTCTTAACTGTTTCCTTTATCTGTTCATCAGATAAAACGGGATTCAAGATGAAAACAGTTTCATAATGATTCATAAAAATGTATTTTAATTAATTTGCTGCAAAAGTAAGACTATTTTTAATATATTCAAATAATAAATGCACTTCGATGAAACACTCTTTTTATCGGTTAAATGCGAAAATTGTTTGTCCAAATAAGATATATTCCTTAATATTGTAATGTAATTAACTCAAACAAGTGGAACAAAACCAATTAAAATGCGCCGTTGTAGACGATTCGCGCCTTCAGAGACTGGCTATCGTTAAGCTAATAGATGAGCACCCTTCATTAGAATTGGTGGCAGAGTGGAACAATGCAATTGAAACTAAAAATGGCCTGCTGGATACAACGGTAGACCTTTTATTTCTTGATATTGAGATGCCTATTCTTACTGGATTTGATTTGCTTGATGATTTAGAGAATAAACCTCACATTATATTTGTTACCGGAAAAACAAAGTACGCTTTTAAAGCTTTTGATTATGATGCAGTGGATTATTTACGTAAACCTTTAAAAAAGGATCGTTTCAATGCTGCTGTGGATAAAGCCCTGAGCATGACACGTCTCAATGCTGAACAAGCTGTTGTTGAAGATGACGATTATATTTTTGTAAAAAGTAATTTAAAGAAACGTAAAATTTACTTGAGTCAATTGAAGTATGTGGAAGCTCTTGGGGATTATGTCAAGTTAATTATGGAAGATGGTGACCCAATAGTTGTGCTTGCAACTATGAAATCATTTGAGGCAGAGTTGCCAAGTGAACGTTTTTTAAGAATTCATAAGTCTTATATTGTTAATCTTGATAAAGTAGAGCGATACAACTCTAGGAATATCGAGATTGCAGATGAAAAAATACCATTGAGCAGACACAAAAAGCACTCGCTAATAGAGGCCTTGAACGGTTAATTTCAATTTATTTTATTTTTTATTAGCCGTAGGAATTAGTAGTTTCCTTTTCGTATAGTTACAAATATGGTATCTAGTAGGTATCCACATTTATAATTATCCGTACTCCGGAGAATTCTTTAATGCTTTGAAAAGTTGCCAGTATCTTAGTGGTAAGTTGCTTGGTCTTTTGTAGTGATTGACCTTGCGGAATTTTAATTAGAACATGTTTATGGTATTGATTTCTGATTCTCGCTATAGGTGGAAATTCCGGTCCCAAGACATTTTCCTTAAATACTGAAGTTAACGATGTGCCTAACCAGCGCATACTGTCATTTACACGATTATAATCTTTATGTCTTGCTGTAATTTTAATTAATCGATAAAAAGGAGGGTATTTATACTGTCTACGTTCCTCAATTTGATCGTGATACATGCTTACATAATCATTCACTGTGACCTGTTGTAATATTTGATGATAAGGATTGTATGTCTGAATTAGAACTTTACCTCTCTTCTTTGTTCTCCCCGCCCTACCCGACACTTGCTGAATCAATTGAAAACTTCTTTCATGTGCTCTAAAATCTGGAAAATTCAGTAAGTTATCTGCATTCATGACCCCTACCAAGTGTACGTTTCTAAAATCTAAGCCTTTAGACAACATCTGAGTACCAACCAAAACATCTATTTCTTCTTGTTCAAAGCTGGTAATAATTTTTTCATATCCATGTTTACCACGTGTAGTATCCTGATCCATTCTGGCAATAGTATGATCGGGTAATAATTGTTGCAACTCTTTCTCAATTTGCTCAGTACCGAAACCTTTAGTAGAAAGTTCTGAGCTGCCACATGCCAAACATTGAAGCAGCATTGCCATATGATATCCACAATAATGACAGCGCAACTGATTTTTATGACTATGAAAAGTTAAACTTACATCACAATTTGGACATTGCGGTGAGTGTCCGCAAGTAGTACATTCAACAACCGGAGAGTATCCTCTCCGATTCTGAAATAAAATAACCTGACCGCCTTCACTCAACGTATACTCTATCGCTGTGATAAGGGTGTCACTAAAGTGACCTGTCATCTGTTTTTTCTTATATTTAGTTTTTATGTCAACCAAATTCATTTCTGGCATCATCACCTCACCATATCGGCGATCCATCACTACAAGACCATATTTTTTTTGCAAAGCATTGTAATAAGTCTCTACAGAGGGCGTTGCTGAACCTAATAGAATTTTTGCCTTAAACATATTTGCAATAACCACTGCTGTATCTCTCGCATGATATCGTGGTGCCGGGTCAAATTGCTTAAAGCTTGTTTCATGCTCCTCATCAACTATTACCAGTCCTAAGTCCTGAAAAGGTAAAAAAATGGATGAACGCGCTCCTATGATAATCTTGGCTTTTTCGGAATTTTTCTTGACATTATTCCAAACTTCAATACGTTCGTGAACATTAAATTTAGAGTGGTACACACTTAGAGAGGTACCAAAATACTGCTGTAATCTTGTTATTAATTGTGTTGTCAACGCTATTTCTGGCAATAAATAGAGAGTTTGTTTGCCTCTTTCTAATTGCTCTTTTATCAGTTTTACGTACACCTCTGTTTTACCGGATGAAGTTACACCATGAAGCAAGCAAACGGCTTTACTTTCAAATTCCTTTTTAACTTCATCAAAGGCTTGAACTTGTGCACTACTCAAGGTTTTGATCGATGCATCTTCACCGCCATCATAAACAATACGATCCTCTCTACGCTCGAAAATTTCTATAATATCTTTCTCTGCTAAACTTTTAATTGTAGTCGTTGTCGTAGCAGCTTTATCTTTTAAGTCATTTAATTTGATAGGTTTTTTTGAGGAAGCCTCCAGAGAAAATAAATTTAAGATTATTTCCCGTTGCTTTGGGGCTCTGGACAATTCATCCAGTAATATTTTGAGTGCTTTGTCATCCCTATACTTTTGATGTAGTCGCACAAATTTTACAAGCTTGGGTTTGTACTGTTCGTATAATTCTTCTCTAATTAACACCACGCCTTTTTCAATTAGGGTTTTAATCAAAGGGAGCACTGTTTTTTTGCCGACAATAGTTATAATTTCATCTATCTTGAGTAAACTTTGGTACTGAAGTGCTTCAAAAATCAGAAACTCCTCATCAGTTAATGTTTGCTCATCGCCAGAAAAATTTTCGTTTTTTACTACTAGTGTTTCACTTTCTAATAAAAATGCACTCGGCAATGCTGCTCGCATTACTTCACCCTGCGTACACATATAATAGTCAGCAATCCATCTCCATAAGTTTAATTGTTTCTCTGTTACGATAGGAATCTCATCCAGGATGTGCTCAATCTCCTTGGCCTCGTATACAAGAGGCGCTGTATGATGAAGATTTACTACCAAGGCTGCATATACCTTACTTTTACCAAACTGAACAGCAACTCGCATCCCTAACTCTAAAAAACCATACTCTCTTTCTGATACTTGATACGTAAAAGTATTGGACACGGGTACAGGAAGAATTACATCAATGAAATATAACATATAGCACGCAAAAGAAAATTAACCGGGTATTACGAGGTAAAGGTAGGCAGCTTGTAGGGAAGTTGAAACTTTAATCTAAAAAAGATAGTAAGTACTTTATAGTTTTTGCCATTGCTGCGTTCTATAAAAAAAAGCAATGTAGCCTCTTACATTTAGAATATCCGGATTATCGTCATCTATCCACAGCTTACAACGATAGGTTTTTCCATTTTCTGGATCTGTAATGGTCCCATCCTCATAACTACTTCCGTCACGTTCCATATTCTTAATAATCTCCAACCCTTCGATCGGTTTATTATAATCACTACCGCTACAGTAAATACATGTTTTAGAACGATCAGACTCCTTCAAAACGCGAATAATTTTTCCGAACACCTTATTCCCTTTCTTATATATTTCAACAATTGATCTTTCTTTGCCTGTTTGATCATCTATCGTTTTCCATTTTCCAATGATTGCCGACTGTGCATTGGCAAAAGTTGCCGTTAAAAATAAGATGAAACATATTCTATAGAGCATTGTGTGAAATTGTTAATTAATACAAGGTAAAAGATAGTAAAATATCAAAATAAAAAAAACGATCTAAAAAAATTAGACCGTTTTTATTATATGATAATGAATTGAAGAGCTATTGCAATCCAAGCATTCCATCCTTAATACCTTGACTGGCAGGTTCATCACCTAACCAAATTTTAAAGAGCGCATATTTAAAGTCTCTTCCTTCAACTAGACCTAATTCTTTTCCATTCTTATAGGCTTTTACTCCAACATCTTTGACATATACAATATCAAAAATGTCATTCTTTACGATGGGTTCATTGAAGAAGTTGATAAACTTATTGATTCTTTCTTCAAGAGGTTTAGTGTTACCAAAGGTAGCCTTTTCAAATCCATCCTGCACAGCCTTTATCATTTTTGACTGTGTTACGAAGCCTGAAACAATATTCAATTTTATTGACATGGTTTCATCAAGATCTAGAATTGCTTTAGGGTCTTTATTTTTGTTTTGTAAGTAGAGTCCTCCTGCATAGAGATCTATCCACAACATTTCACGCATACCTGCCCCATTCAATTTTAAGGTGACATCTCCTCGCGTTTCTTCATAAGGCAAGATAGCCTTTCCGATTCTAATTTGTGCAGTAGCACTTGATAATGAAACCAATGCCACGATTAAAAGAGTAATTTTTCTCATACTGTATTTAAGTTTATCGGGGGTATTAAAATAAAATTTTGACCCTGCAAATATATAAGATTTATACATTCAATTACGTATAAACCGTAATAAATTTATGCATTTTAACGTTAAAATAAGTATTTCAACCTTAAAATGACCCCAAAAGTTCTGCTTTCAGTCCTTTGTCAGCAGGTTTATGTCCGATCCAAATATTAAATAACGCCTTTTTAAAATCCAACCCTTCTACATATCCCTTTTCTTGTCCATTTTTGTAAATGACACTACCTTTTCCCTTTTCATACACTAGATCATAGGTTTGTCCCACCTCAATCTCATCAGAAACAAAACCTACAAATTTATTGATTCTTTTGTCTAACGTCTTTGTATTATCGTTGGTAGCTTTTTTAAATCCTTCTCTTAGCGCATCTTCCATCTTACTTCTAGACATCATACCAGACAGTATATATAATTTAATTGCCATGGTTTCATCTGCACTTGCGATGGTGCCGGCAGACTTCCCTTTTTGTTTTACATACAGTGCTCCTGCATAAATATCGAAAAAGAATTTTTCGCGAAGCCCCGCCCCATTAATTACTAATTCTTCATTATTAAAGGTAACTTTTTCGGGCAAAGAAGCGTCACCAACTTTAATTTGAGCATTCGCAAAAGAAATCGATAAGAAAAGTGTCAAAAGGGTTACAATTTTTTTCATGTGTTTGATGTGTTTGTGTTTGTGTTAGAAATTCTTACGTAATTTAGTCAATGAAGCGTTAAGCTCAAAACCCAACAGTAAAATATTTGAATTAAGCCAAATATAAATCATCAATATTAACATAGCACCAATAGAACCATATAATTGATTATAATTTGAAAAATTATCAATATAGACTCCGAATAAATACGTAGTTATAATAATTAAAACTGTAGTTAAAAATGCTCCAGGGGAGAAAAATCGATTCATTTTACCCTCCGTAGTTCCATAATAAAATAAAGTAGCGGTTATCAAAAAAATCATAATAACCAACAGTCCATATTTACCTATAGTTAACCACAGTAAGGTATCACTAACCATCCCTAATCTACTTAAATTATCTACCAAATACGTGAGATACAAAGTACCTACTACAGTAATTAACAACAACAATGCCACTATTAGAGAGACTCCTAATGCAACTAAATATTGCCGTATAAAACTACGATTGAGCGTGACATGGTAGGAGTATTCAAAACCTGAGAATACTGCATTAATCCCATTGGTCATTAAAAAAAGTGATAATATAAAAACCGTTGATAGTAAGCCTCCTCTTGGATTGGAGGCAATATCATCAAAAATTCCTTTAAAAAAGATTGCTGATTGTCTGGGTAATGCACCACTTATAAATTCAAAAAGTTTTTCCTGAAAATTTTCGATCTGCAAATAGGGAATCAAATTTAGAAGAAAAAGTAAGAAGGGAAACAAGGATAAAAAGAAACTCCAAGAAATCGCGCTCGCCCGAGCTGAGAAGGTGCCTTTAAGGATCCCAAGAAAATAAATTTCAAACAGATCGTATAGTGATAACCCTTCAAAGCCCGGTAGAATAATTTTTTTACCTGTTCTAACCAAAAAATTAATTCCTGGAATCTTTTCTAATTTATCTTCAATAGTTTTTGACATGTTGATGGCTATACAGCTTTCAAACTAAGATCCAAATTATATACCGAATGTGTCAGCGCTCCACTACTGATATAATCCACTCCGCACTCGGCGTACTTACGAATTGTTTCCTCATTGATACCACCACTGGATTCTGTGAGACATTTGTCTCCTATTAATTGAACTGCTTTTTTAGTGTCTTCGTAATTAAAATTGTCAATAAGAATTCGATATACCCCACCTGCTTTTAAAATTGCTCTTATTTCTTCTAAATCTCGTGCTTCTACGATTATTCTTAAATCTAAATTGTTGTTCTTCAAATACATCTTCGTAAGCTCAATAGCTTCATCAATTCCTCCCGCAAAATCAATATGATTGTCCTTAAGCATAATCATGTCATACAATGCAAACCTATGATTTACACCCCCACCAATTTTAACCGCCCATTTTTCCAAAGCTCTAATTCCGGGCGTGGTTTTACGAGTATCAAGAACTTTTGTACCTGTTCCTTCCAATAAACTGACGAAATGATTGGTTTTTGTTGCAATAGCACTCATGCGCTGCATCGCATTCAACACTAAGCGTTCTGCTTTGAGAATAGATTGAGAGCTTCCGTAAACATAAAAAGCAATATCACCATACTTAATCTGATCTCCATCGTTTAGCAGAACTTCTATCTCTAAGGTTGGATCCACGTAGGTAAAAACCTGTTTCGCAAATTCCACTCCCGCCAAGATACCTTCATCCTTGACCAATAACTTGGCTTTTCCTTTTGCTGTATCAGGTATGCATGCCAGCGAACTGTGATCTCCCTCCCCTACATCTTCTCTAATTGCATTACTGATGATTAATTCTATTTCTTTCTCAAATTGCGCTTTGCTAATCATATTGAATAGTTATTTTTGCTAAAGTAAAAAAAGATAAGAACAGTAGCTTCGCTCCGGTAGTTGTTTTTCTGAATATTTTATCTTCGTATCACCTAATTTATTAGCGCATCGTTTAAACAATTATATGCATATTAAAATCTTAGCCATCGGCAAAACAGATGATAAAGCTTTAACTCAATTAATTGCTGATTATATAAAACGCTTAAGCTTTTATGTCAAATTTTCTTTAGAAATTATTCCGGATCTAAAAAAGGCCAAAAACTTAAGTGAAACACAACAGATGGATAAAGAAGGCTCCTTGATTCTGAACAAAATAACCACTGCCGATACCTTAATTTTGTTAGATGAAGGAGGAAAACAATATAGTTCTGTAGCTTTCTCTGAATACCTGCAAAAGCACATGAATAGCGGAATTAAGCAATTAGTATTTGTAATTGGTGGTCCTTATGGTTTTAGTGATGCGTTGTATGCCCGTGCCAATGGAAAATTATCCTTGTCCAAAATGACTTTTTCTCATCAAATGATTCGATTATTTTTTATCGAACAGATATATCGTGCCTTTACAATTCTAAAGAACGAACCGTATCATCACCGTTAATATACGAACCCCCAAGTCTAATTTATATGCTAATTTTATGAATCATTACCTCAAACTTATCAAAATTGAATCCTTGCTTCTCATATTCCTTGTTCAAATTGCAATCAAATTTGGGTTATTTCGACCTTTTGATGTTGCGATCACACTCAATGGGTATGGTTTTATACTTTTACTAATTGCAACCCTGTCGATTGCTGCCGGTGGCAATGCGCTAAACTTTTTAAACAGCAACAATAGTACTCGCATTTTTTCTGAACGCTTTATTAATCGTTTTTTTGTTGTGCTAAATATAGTTGGAGTCGGACTTGGCTTCTATTTATCAAATATTATTGGTAGACCCGGTTTTGCAGCACTATTCATTATTGCCTCGGGTCTTTACTATAGTAACAGTATTTATCTTAAAAATATCGTGGTAGTCAACATTCTGGTAATAGGCCTTTTAAGTATGCTTCCTATTCTTATTGTTGGAATTTTTGATTTGATTCCCGTATTGAACGCAAACAATCAGGCTTCTCAAAAAGTAATCTTTTCAATTCTTTTGGATTATGCATTCTTTGGTTTTATGTTGGTGATTATCCGAAAAATGTTAGTTGCCTGTACTACAATGGACACCGATCATCGTCAAGGAAAACAAACAGTTGCCCTTGTTTTAGGTAAAGATCGTACGCTTCAGCTGATTGGTGCGCTTACAATTTTACCTATTGCCGGGGTTATCTATTATCTATACAGCTATTTATTTTCTAATAGCTTGGCTGTGTTTTTAGTATTGATTGGTATCGTAGCTCCGCTGCTCTATGTAGCTATCAAATCATGGATCGTTACCTCTACCAAAGGAATAAAACAGTTGATAGGCGTACTACAAATCATCCTTTTTATAGCGGCCGGATCTTTATTTTTATATCAATATATTCTTCTTTAATATGATACAATCATTTCTGAATAATCACACAGTCATTCTCGCTTCAGGTTCGCCCAGAAGACATCATTTTTTTAAGGAACTTGGAATTGATTTTAAGATTGATGTGCGGGAGGTTGAAGAAATATATCCTGAGCATCTCAAACGTGAAGCAATATCCAACTATTTAGCCGAATTAAAAGCTGAAGCATTTAATATACTTAACCCACAAGAGATCGTTATTACCAGTGATACTATTGTGTGGCATAATGAGAAGGCTTTGGGTAAGCCAAAAACATTGGACGAAGCCAAAACGATGTTACAATCTATGTCGAATCAAACACACGAAGTCATTACCTCTGTATGTTTTAAAACTGCCACAAAAATAATTGTAAAACATCATACTACTCAGGTTACCTTCAAAACACTTACGGATCAAGAAATTGAGTATTATGTGGAGACTCATCAACCACTAGATAAAGCCGGAGCGTACGGAATACAAGAATGGATCGGATATATTGGTATCACTTCAATAACCGGTAGTTTCTTTACCGTCATGGGCTTACCCACACATATTGTGTATGAAACGTTAATTGAACTTGCCAAATCCTGAGATTATTGTAATTTGAGATTCATTAAAAAATTAATCCGGTCATGCGTATTTTAATCAGCTTATTGTGCTTGAGTCTAGTGAGTTGTAATCAAAAAACTACAGACACTACAGAAACTTCTATTGCTTCTATACTCCCTGTGGAAAATGTCTTTGCAACAGAAAAAGAACTTTCCAAAGAGTTTAAGAACTATTGGTATGCCGGTAAAGCCGAAATCACCTCGTACGCATTAGAACAGGTACGCTATGGAGAGCTTCGCAAAGGAACAGCTGCATTGATCTATGTGACTGAAGATTTTTTGCCAGAGATTCAGGTAAAAGCGAATCAAAAGAGCGCATCTACCGTATCCGTGCTTAAACTAAATGCAACTAAAAAATTTAATACCGGGATTTATCCTTATTCGATTATGCAAAGTACCTTTTATCCTGTTACTGATAACCAACACGCGCTAAAAATAAGCAGCTCCATACAGGAATGGTGCGGACAAGTATACGCTCAATTGAATACTAAAGAAAAATTCGAAATTTTATCGCATTCCTATTTTCAAGGTGAAGCGGATCAAACGTTTTCTTTGAAAAAAACTATCCTAGAAAACGAACTATGGACAAAGCTTCGTATAGCTCCGAACGACATGCCACAAGGCGAATTATCTATCATTCCATCTTTTGAATATTGCAGGTTATTTCACAAAGAGATACAGCCTTATTCTGCAAGCGCAAAAATGGAAAAGCAACAAGATTTTAGCACGTATACCATTACATACCCCGAACTCAGCAGAAGTTTAGCTATTACTTTTTCCAACAAATTTCCATACGAAATTGAATCCTGGACCGAACGGTATAACCTAACTGATACTACAGATGCATTAGTTACTAAAGCTACACGTTTAAAAACAATAACTTCAGATTATTGGAGTAAGAATAGTACGCGACATGATGCCTTGCGAGACACCCTTAAATTAAACTAAAACTATAAGTAGACACACTATGAAAATGACAGAAGTAGAAATAAAAAGTGCTTTAAAAGACTTGAAAGAATGGGAATATCACGAAAATGCAATTCACACAACGTTCGAGTTTAACGATTTTAAAGATGCCTTTTCTGTGATGACACGCATCGCTTTTGAAGCAGAAGCACAAAATCATCATCCTGATTGGTCAAATGTGTATAATAAATTAATGATTACTCTTACAACGCATGATGCCGGTGGTATTACAACAAAGGATATACAATTAGCTAAAACGATAGATCAAATTATTGAGGGCGACGAGTAAGCGGTATTTCTGAAAATATAGCTCCAAAAAAGTGGCTTTTAAAATCATAGAGCAGAGTTTGTTAAAAAAGGGCATTCTGCTTATGTTTGTAACACAAATTAAAATTTAGCATATGGGAAGAGCTTTTGAATTTAGAAAAGCACGAAAAATGAAACGATGGTCTGCAATGGCCAAAGCATTTACACGTATAGGTAAGGATATCGTAATGGCGGTGAAAGAAGGCGGACCTGATCCTGATTCTAATTCAAAATTGCGTGCTGTTATTCAAAATGCCAAGGCAGTAAATATGCCAAAGGATAACGTAGAGCGCGCTATCAAAAGAGCTTCAGACAAAGATCAGGGCGATTATAAAGAAGTGCTATTTGAAGGTTACGCACCGCATGGGATTGCTATCTTGGTAGAAACAGCTACCGATAATAATAATCGTACTGTTGCCAATATACGTTCTTATTTTAATAAATGTGACGGAAACTTAGGTACTTCCGGTTCGGTAGAATTTATGTTTGACCACACTTGTAATTTTAGAGTTGCCGGTGAGGGAATCGATCCTGAAGAATTAGAGCTTGAGTTTATCGATTTTGGTGCAGAGGAAGTTTTTCAGGATGATGACGGAATTTTAATTTATGCCCCTTTTGAAAGTTTTGGTGCTATTCAAAAAGAATTAGAACGTAGGGAGATTGAAATTTTATCTTCCGGATTTGAAAGAATTCCGCAGGTGACCAAAAAACTTACCGAAGAGCAAGCAGCTGATGTCGAGAAACTCCTAGAGAAGATTGAAGAAGACGAAGATGTTCAGAATGTTTTTCACAACCTTGACGCCTAAAATACTGTTAACTCTGTGTTTATCGGCTATTTCTTGTTTACAAAACTACATAAAATATTAATAACTACAAATAATAATTAATAATTCATACATTTGTTTACTAATTGTTTTCAAATTATGACTTTAGATTATACGCTTAACGATTACAAGAAAAGAGACGGTTCACAGGCTATACGACTAAGATTAATCATTGATAGAGTACCGCAATATATAGCTACTGGAATCACAATTCAAAAAAAACAGTGGAATTTTAAGAAGTCAATTATTTGTAAACATCCGTTAGAAGATCAATTAAATGGTAAACTATCTAATTTTTTACTAGAATTTCAAAGTTTTGCAAATCAATATTCTGATTTAGGGTCAAAAAAAATTGTTTCCCTCTGGAGGGATTACAAAAAAAATGGACTAAAAGGTAAGGAAATAACGTTTTATGAATTTTTTCAACGTTCAAATAATAGGATTCGCAATAAGGGTAAGATAAGCACTGCAAATACTAGAGATGGCCATTTAAAGAAGATTAAAGGTTTTAACGAGAATATTCATTATTCTGAATTAACACCAGATTTTTTATTAAGATTTGAACGGTATATGTTTGATAAAGGAAATAAGCAAAATACCGTTGCTTCAAACATGAGCACCTTAAAAATAGTTGTCAAGGAAGCTTTAAAAGATGGGTTAATTGATAAAAACCCATTCGATACATATACCATTAAGCGAGTAAATAGTAATAAAGAAATTCTTTCTTATTCGGAAATACTTAAAATAGAAAACTTGAAAATTGAGCGGCATTTTATCGGTATCATTCGGGCACGTGATATGTTCCTTTTTGCTTTTTATAATGCCGGGATGAGGTTTGGCGACGTTTGCCGTTTAAAATGGTCCAACATTGAAGATTCAAACATTGTATATGTTATGAATAAATCAAAAAATTTAAATGGATCCAAACGTAATATACCTTTAACGCCAAAAGTAATTAGCATCTTAGACAAATATAAAGGAATGGATAAAACCTATGTATTCCCTATTTTAAAGGGGGTAGATCCAAAGGACGAAGAAACTATAGTTCAAAAAATAAAGGTTGCTAACAATGCGGTCAATCGTAGTTGGCGAATCATGTGCAAAAATCACGGAATTAAGGAAACTACGTTTCACGTCTCCAAACATTCATTTGCTGATTATGCGGTTCAAAACAAAATTGATTTGCTTGTTATAAGTAAATTGCTTGGTCATTCGAGATTAGCCACCACACAAACTTATTTGAAAGACTTTTACCAAGATAAACAAACCGAAGCTTTAAAAAGTATGTTTAAATAATTTAAGTATTTTAAACCTGTTCGAATACAACAACCAAACTATTGCAATTGCCAGGAGTAGCCAAAACCAATCCCAAAAACTAAAAGAGTTATCGCGGTCAACGGCTACATCTTTCTTTAGCTCCTTTTTTTTAATATCGGTTTCTGTTTTATCTTCCTCAATTCGGTTTTCTTTTTTAACCGTTTTAGAGCTATCTGTTTGCGTTTTCTTCTTTTTCTGGATAACTACGTTATAATATTTCTTTCCTTCAACCTCCATAGGTTTGGTGTTGTCTACGGGTGTGTAAGTGGTGTTATCTTCAGCGGTTTTGATATCAGTATTTGAAACTGTTATTATAACTTCTTCTTTTTTGACATCTTTTTTTTCTGAAGTTTCAATTTCTGTAACTGTTTTTTGCATCACACGTTTACGGGTTCCACATGAACAGATTAAAAATATAATTAATAAAAATATGATTCTAGTTTTCATGGCTCAATGATTTCATGGTGTGGCATGTCTTGAAAAGATTGATCAAACTTGATAATTCCGTCACTATCCCAATTACCACCCCATCTAATTAAATGTTTTATTTTACCACATTCGTAAAGTTCAACCGCACATGCATCAATTACACCCGACACATAAGATAGATGCACTTCGTCGTAATCAATTTTACCTCTCATTGTTTTATCAGGATGGTATATATAAATATCCGCAGCTAAGGAAGGAAAATAGTTGTGTTTCCCTTTTCTCTTATAACCATCAATTTTTGAAGCTCCTTTTAAATACAATCTATATTGACGTTCTACCGGTCTATGACCTTCACTAATGCCAAAATCAACTTTACTTCGAGATATTGCCAGATTCAAAACCTTTTGTAGATCTTCATGACATGTTTCTAAGTTTTTACGACTACGATCACCGAATTTATATGTTATTCTCATCATCTTTTTTTTGAAAATCTTTTATGTCAAGATTTTTGTTAAACAGATTTATTCTTTTAGTCCATGAAATAGGCGGAAATTTTCCGTTTGTAATTATTGAAGAATTGGTCCATGCTGATCCGGCAGGATATACAAAAACCATAAGCTTTAGTATAACTACTAAGTAAATCCCTAATGTTCCATCTTTTCCAAGTATATGTAAAAAGCCTTCGTTTAAATAACCTACTGTCACCACCAAAACACATTTAATCATTAATCCTTTAATGTTTTCTAAAATCGAAAAATCATTTTTAATAAACTTATGTATATAGCTCCCTAATATGTGGTCAATAATAATTGCTCCGAAAACAAATTGAACATAAACTATGTTGAACTCAAACCATTTAAACATAGCATCTCCCAACATCGCAAAAGGTGAAGCAAAAACAGAAAGTAATAAGCTTGATTTAATTCTGGCTATTAGGGTTCCTGTATGTATCAGCAACAAGTTTTCAAGGATGAATTTTAATATCATAATTATAAGGTTATAAGAGTTGGTGTATTTTGTAAAACAACATCAACATCACGTGGTGTGAAATCGATATTGTAAAATTTATTATTCTCGAGATGAATCGGTTTTACTTTCAACTTGTTCAAGTCCATTTTTGAACCTGGTACTTTAGAAATGAAATTCGTATTTTTAATGAGCGTACCACCATTGTGTTGCAAGTCTAAGATGTTGCCGGTAGGATTATCTGTATTGATTTTAACAATACAATTGTCGAATACAATGTTAACGTCTTTTTTAAACACTTGGACAGCATGCGTACCACGCAATAGTAAATCTAAATCATCAATGTTTATTGTTTGATCTTTTATGGTAGCCGTTGTGAACTCACCTTGGTTGCTGTCCGGATAGTTATCGAGCATCAACCGCAAACATCCATTTGTAGTACCGTTTGAGATTTTAAAATCACGTGGTAATCCAACGCGAATCAATAAAGACGTATCACACACCATTCTTTTAATATCTTGGACTGGCCAGTCGAGCCCGATTTTGTGTTTAAGTGATGATTTAGTGTGAACGTTTAAAATTTGTAGTTTATCCACTGAACCCTTTGACAACATTGGGTTTGCCGTTGCTACCTGTGATAGTTTTTGGTTAGTAGTATTGAACTCCTGACCCATGAAATCAAAAACAACATCTCTATAAATGAGATTTAAACCATAACGGTGATAGAACACTGATCTTTTATCTAGCGGACGATCATATATGAAGGAGCTTTTTTCTATATACGCAACGCCATCCTTATGAAATTTATGACCGGTTTCAATCTTCACGTTCTTAGCGTTAGAATGATTTTTAAATACTTCGTTTTCTAACTCGAAATGTAGTGTAACATCACTAAGCTCATTATTGGTCACCACATTAGCGCGGCCCATCATAAGGGTTCTATTTTGAACTAAATTATTTTCGAATACAACGTTGTACCCTCCATTAATGGAAATAATGTTTTTTTGTGTATACCCTTGAATCTTGGATTGTAAGAACTTGCACTTTCTAATCGTGATGTATCTGCAACCTTTTAAGACGATATCACCGTTTAAATTATCATGAAACACGACATAAATGAGATCAATATTAAAATTATTCTGTGCTCCATCTTCAACATCCCATCCATACCCCGGTTTTCCTTTTTCTCCACGAAATCCACGTCCAATTTCTGAAATAGTACAACCTGATATCGTTGTATGTGGTGCAGGGTTAGAAAGTCCTTGTCTTAATCCTTTAATTAAAGATTTTGATTTTATCACCGTGCCTATTGAGTAATCAGGCGCGTAAATAGTTCCCTTTAAATCGTTCCAATTCTTAGGCGTGTAAATTACAAGCGCAATGTATTTGCAATTCTTGGGCTTATTTACTCGGTTGTAGGTTTCATTAACCAATGATCTCCCTATAAAATTACCAGATCCATCATAAAAAACTGCCCAATATTCGTGTACGTCTAATCCAAAGCGACCACTATAGGACCCACCCCCAAAAACAAAACCATTAATTTTATCAAAAGCTTCGTGAGATACATCAAACTTTTGGGAGTAACTAAATCGATCATCTGTTTTAATAACTCCATCATCATCAATAAATTTACCTTTAGTGAGTTTTTCGGCAGTGACTTTGTTAAGGTGAATGAAGTTTGGGGCGTATTTGAAATAAATACAATCCCCGGCTACCTCTCTGGCAGAAGTATCAATAGTAAGATTCACATTGCCCGAAGAAATATAAATTGCGTGATTATGTTCACTTACACTTTTACTAAAATCGTGGTGTCTCAACTCCCCTACTATCTCACCACCTTTTAAAAAACTATTCTTAGTATTCCAAAAATTAATAATATCATACTTCTCCAAATCGTTTGGTAAAGCTCCTACAATTACATCGGTTGCAAGCGTCATAGTTGCAGTACCGGTAACATACCAATTTGATGGAATATTTTTTGGACTCCTGGTAGTTTCTACAAGCGAATACATAAACACACCTTTACCGTCTATTCTCGCGTTACCACCTGAAGAATTATATATCTTTTGGGCTTGTAAAAATACATTTCGGTTGTCGGTTCCTGTACCTTTTTCTATGTTACCATCTCCAACCAATCCGAAATTTACAAGATTAATATCACCGCAAATAAAAGTTGATTTGTCGTTAATTGTAGCCTTTGAAAAGTCCATAACCTTGCGGTTATACGGAAAATCAAAACACGCTACATCGTCGAATAAAACATCATGAGTACCAAAATCTATAGTGCCCCCACCATCTTTGAAAATCACTCCTTTACATCCGGTCATATCAACGTTCCCATCAATAGTAATATCATGCTCCAATGACCAAACCATTTTAGAATGTTCTGGCTTTGGATTTTTGAAATCTTCTGCATTAGTCGGAATAAAATTTGTCATGATATTTTATTTTTTTCGATTAGAAGCTTATAAAAAAGAACTGCGTGTGTAAGTAAAAAAGTTCTATGACCTAAATCATTTAGGTGTAACCCATCTGGTACATCTGAAGTGTTAGCCGTATAAATATTCTTTAATTCGGGATTATTGAAGTTAAGCCCCGCAAGTTTGTGGATGTCATAGTATTCAACTCCCTCATTTATACAACCTTCAATAATTGCATCAGCATAATCGCGCAGCGTGTTTCCTAAAACATTCTCATTGTCTCCGTTTTCTCTTTTAGTGGGAGTAACAAACGCAATAGTTTTGTTGCTTCCAAATCCTCTAATGGTTTCAATTATTTTTTTTATATGTCCATGAAACGTATCGGTAACCGATGTATCCGTAACTGATCCTATTGGACGATTAAACCCATAATCATTAGTACCTAAATCAATTATGTATACATTCTTATTGGTTGGGGTTGGTAGATATCCTGTATTAATATCATCAGCAAAATTCTTCATCGTTTTACCGGATCTTGAAACATTAGAAAAGTTTCTAATCTTTAAAATGTTTCTAGCTACAGAAGCAAAGGCCACATTAGTAGCGTAATTCTCCCTCTCTGTTTTTATAGAATCCCCAAGCAGTGCAAAACTGGTATTGCTAATTGTTTGCTCTTTATTTATACGTGAATTCTCATTTGTATAATAGATTGGATCAACTTTTATATTTTGAACCAAGAAAAACGCTTTGAAATCTGATTGTCTTGCTAAATAAATACTACAGTAATAACAATTACTTGGTGTGTTAAAGATGGCAGCATTTAGAGATGAAATAAATACCCCTGATTTATCAAAAAAAGTGACTAAGCTATTTCCTAAAGGATGTGAATATGGTGTTTGTGGCTCAACTCTAAAGAGACCAGTAGAAGAACCATTTGTCTGTATAGTTCCAGTACCGTCATAATATTCATTATAATTGAAATCGCGATAATAAATAAGATTGTTAGTTCTATTTAGCCAAATCAAACCGTTGTTTTCATATGTCCATCGACTATTGTCACGAGCATAACCATGATAAGGGAACCATCCCGAAGGGCCTGCATTACTAACAGAATTGTAAAAATGAACAATTGAATCAGTAACGTTTTTATCCGATATTAAAGCATTCCATCTAACATATGCAACATTTTCATGTCTTATAGCTATCTGAGTAACAAAAGTATTTGCAGGGTAAGCGGGGTCCGAGTTAGGTATTGGGTTCTTGTCCTTGTCGTAAAATTTAAAAGTGTTGGATTTCAGTTTTACTAATCGATCACCAACCGTAACGGGAATGTAATTTGTTAAATAATAATTCGCGTTTGCTGATTCTTCTCCAGTCAATAAGAATTCAAAACCATCTTTAATATCCGGGCTACTTAAATCAATCTCATTGATTCCTGTTTTTATAATTGGAATGTCACGGGATTCAAAATGATATATCATCGTCCAAACGTCGTCAATCGTTGCGTACAACCCATTTTTATCTGTATTAGCTTCTCCCTTTACCCACGCATAACGATCAATCAAAGCGCCATCAATTACCGGTAAATCAGCAATAGTGTTATATTCATTAATTGTGGTGAGTGAAGAAGCATCTTCATTATTTAATACATCAACTTCTGATTGAAGTTCGTATAAAGCCTGTTCAACATTAGTTGAAGTTAAGTTTCCCGAAGGGGTAACAGAAACCGCAGAAGCATCTGAAGCTCCCCCTGGCCCCCCACCTTGTTGCCATGTTGTAGATCCAAGCTCTGTATTTATTGAAGTTACAATTTCTGCGCCTGTCTGGTCAGCCGTGGCGTTTTCTGCTATGTTTGTTAACTTTGATTTTTCTGCATCGGTGAAAGCGTTTGTGTCTATATTACTCTCGTAAGCTGTTTTAATTTCATCAGCTGTACGCTCTCTAAAATATGGCTTCAAATCAACTCCTAAAGTCAAAGAATTATCCGCATCTGTAGAAACACCGGATCCCCCGGTTCCAGAATCTTGATTATTGTTTACTTTTTTAAACCAAAATGAGCCATCAAAAGCAATAATATCATTATCCTTTAAAAATACATCACCGTTACCAAAGTCTTTGTTTGTACCGTTGGTAGTGGCGTTTGTTACTCTGTATTCATGGCCAAGTACACCGGTTGCATTTGTAAGGGTTGGTGTATCGGTGGCAACATTATAATCTCCTTTAAAATCTGGTGTAATTCCTGATTCTTCTAAAGACTTAACCCAAAGATTAAATCTGTAATTACTATTAACAACAAAATTTTCTTCTGCAATAGTGATTTGCCATGCATCAAAATTGGCGTTTGTGATACTGGCCGTACTAAGATCAAACCATAGTCCTAGATCGTTTATGTAAATTTTAGTGCCGGCTAATTTTTCTTCGTTTGTCTTTTTAGAAACGAAGAAATATAAATTTGAAATGGTTTTAGCCAAAGTAAAGTTTTCATTAGCAGTTAAATCGCTTAGATCATCGGCTATCCCAGTTTGAAAATCAAAGGTATCATAATATAATTCTTTTGCTTCAATAGTTGCTTCACTAAGAACTTCACCATCCGTATTTTTTAAAGTCAACTTACCGTTATCAAAGGTTATACTTGTACCTTGATTCATAAAAACTTTAGCATCTACGGTAAAGGCTAAATTAGCATTGCCATCAAAAAAATTAATATCACTGCCATCAACAACACCTTCAGATAATAGATTGTTTGCATCAACAAAAGATTGAAGTTTTAAATCAATTTCATCTTCTGTGTAATACCTGTCATCATGTTCGTGGCCTGTAGCCACTTGTCCGTTTTGTAATTCTTGAATTGCAAGCCTATTCGCTTCAATTTGTGTATTATTTATATCACCACTTATAGCCGGTGAGAAAATTACATCATGTAAGGCATTAATTAAATTCGTGGCCGTGGAGTACGATAACCCTCCTACTGTTATATCTGATACATTGGTAACAGGAACTAGTACATAATTAGAATCATAGATGTTAAGCACTTTTATTTGACTATCGTTCACGCGGTAAGGGATAAAAGTTTTATATAACTCTATCCCGTTTACGCTAAACTTTGAAATCCCTATTTCTACAAATGCAAAACTCATTATGATATTTTTGAAATTCTAAATCCTGTACTTCTAGTGCCGCAACTGCCATTTGAGGTTGGGTATACATCTCTATTTCTTGAAATAAATACCAATACATCATTTAAATAACTAACTGCTGCCTGTCTATCCTTTGTGTAAATGTTACGTTTGAATTCATTTGAAACCGGCTGTGAATCATTATTTGATTTCTCAACAAAACCAAACGCGGTATCTGTAAAAGATCCAAATAAAACATAGCGTGCGTACGCAAAAAGGCTAATTACTTTATTAAGTCCTTTATGCGTGTATTCTTTGCCGTTGTGTTGGTAGTTCTTCGGTTCTAGTAGGTTTATGTACTTAAGGTCTGTCTTATTAGCTATAAGATCATTATACAGGCTCTCACCTAATAATGGTTTCAAATCCAAATATTCAGCATCTTCGATATATGGATTAATTTTATCATCACGTACCGATCTTGAAACCTCTCTATGCTTAGCAATTTCTTCTTTACTGATCAACATTTTCAACTTCTTTTGAAACGGTTATTAATGGCACTATTTTTAATTCCGTTATAGGGTTTACAAAGTGCTTCATTATCTTATTGATGTTCTGTTCTATGATTAATCGCTCATTTGCAGTTTGATCTTGATAGAAAAGTTTCATTTGCTTTATAGCTTCTCCGCTTTGACCGAAAATTGCACCATCTTTTGAACGAATAAGAGCCGCAGGAACATTTTTAAAACACATTCTTATATTATCACTCACTGAGCTTTCAGTATGTGCAAAAAGCTTATCATCGATATTCGAATCAATATTTTTAAACAAAATTTCTTCCTCGATTTTATCTGAATCAAACTCCATTTCTAAATGAAGAACACCATCAGCGTTTTCAGCTCCGATAAAACTTTGAATAGTTTCTCTGAATTTATCTCGTTCGCTAATTTGTTGTTGATATTCCTTTGGCTCGCTTTCTTTTATCAAGTTATCTACAAGAGGTTTTGTAACTACTAAAGTTTTACCAAAGAATCCTTTTTTTAAGGAATTCTTTTTGTAAACACTAGCGTTATACTCGCTTTCTGCATCAAATAAACAAGGATGAATTGGTGCTAATGGGTATACATATTTACTTGCATGGTAGTACAAGATTTGACCGTTGTAATTATCTACTCCTTCTGCTTTATCTATTTGATATTGAATTACTTTTTTATCGGGATTGAATACATCTATTTTAGTAGCTGTTTTTTCTGCTTTTGAATCGTTCCAATCCTTACAAACAAGTATTTTACCATTGTATTTATTATCATCCTTCTTTCCTACCCTACAATCTGTAAACGGTAATACGTCTGCATCAATGATTTCACAAGCAGCATTGTAATTAACTTGAATATAAAAACCTTTATGAGTTGCGTAGCTTTCTGAAATGTCCTGGACGAATTGTAATAATGTTATTTCCTTTTCTTCGTGAACTAAGATTTTATTTATATCATCCCCAAAACCTTTACCGGACAAATAATCTTTCATAAGGTCACGACAAGTAAGCGCGGTAACAGAATTATTAATTCCGCTCTCTACAGCAACGGGGTAGTTATTATCTACCCCGTTGTTATATATTCCTGCTTTCTTATTGAAAAAAGGTAGCTTGTTAAATAGCTCAATAAATTCAAATGCTAAATTCTTCATTTAGTTTTATTCTTCTTCGTCAACAACTTCTTCTTTTTCCGCGATTGCTTCGGCAATCAGTCCTTTGTTTTTGTAATCATCCGGGTTAAGTCCTAAACCTGTTGCGGTTTCATCCAGTTGTGCCCGTGTCATTTTATCGAGTACTTCGATACGCGTTAAAACAATTTCTTCTTCCTCTGGAATCGCTTCAAAAAGTTCCTCACCTCTTGGATGGTCCTTTAAAAGCTTATTACCTATTTCATCGGTAATATTTGCATTGGTTACTAATGTCGCTGAACCGAACTCCAAAGGAATTCCGTTGTACTTTTCTCTTAATTTAAATCCTGATTCTTTTTTTTCGGTTTTCATACTTGAAACGTATTTGATATAATTATTGTAGTAGTCATTCAAACATCTTTGACAACCGGCATTGATCATATCAGGTTGAAAAATGTTTTGATAATCTTTGAGAAACTGTGATAAATAGCGGTTACCATTTTCATCCTTTCCGTTAAAAATGGTAACCTTATCTATATTTCTCCAATCGCGAACCATTAAGGAACTGCAGGCTGAGCAAATTTGTTATTGAACGCTGTCAGCGTAGTATCATAATCGCTTTCTAACAACACTCTCGGCATATCATATTCCAAAGTATCATCCTTAGATGATAAAGTGAACTTGATTGCGCTATCCGATTCCCGTGAATTTTCGGTCATAACGGTTACATATAGTCCGGCATCCCATCCAAGAATCAAAAAGGCATCTGCTTTGTTTGCTCCTTTGTATCGTTTGTGAACCACAACTAAATATGATTGACCTTTTGCAAGCTTTGAAGCCGATAATCGGTTAGCTGCTGAAGGCGTCATAATCATACCGTCAAACAAATGTCTGAACTTGTCAACTGTTTCTTCACTTGGTACAAACTCCCAGTTATAACCCTGAGTTTGTTTGATACCTTCTAATTTTAATCCTGTGGTTCCAGCGTTTAAAACTAAATCATCCACCAACATACGATTGGTGGCATTGATTGTAGTTGCGGTCTTGTTGAAATCACTATGAGGAACTAACAAAACATCCGATTCAATACCGGATATCGAAAGATTATCACAATCGTTTACTATATCTTCTGTCAGTTTATCCGTAAAACATCCCATTTTTGTAATTTTTTAAAGGTTAAACTTCTTAGTAAGCAGCTACTGTCATGTATGGCAATAGGTGCTTAACATCTAGCATAAGATCAAAATCGATGTAATTCGCTTTGTCTTTCTTCTCGTACCAAGATTCAATTTTTGTCAAATCTTCTGTGCTCACAGTTCCTACAGGAATATTTTCTTTTACCGTTAAGATTGCACGGTGTGGAAGGTTGTGCTTCGTTCCGTTATCTTGGTAGGATTTGATGTTGTTATCCCAATCATGACGTACTTTAATAGGTACACCACGGTAAGACTTCTTGGTGATACCGTCGGTTGTTTCGTCAAGTGAGAACACAATTGATTTATCCTCTAAAGTGTCTTGGTAGTTCTGCCATAATGCACGGGTTACTAACATTTCAGGTTGCGCACCATCTTCTAAAGCTTCAAAGAATCTTGAATCCATTTGATTGTGCATTGCTCTAAAAGTTGCTAAAGCTTCCCCATCCGCTAATTTTTGAGCTGCATAACTTGCACCGGCATTCTTTGCAATTGCTACATAGTTGTCTGCTGTGGTAGGAATTTCGGTAAAGATTTGCTTAAACAAACCGTTGATGATATTGAAGTATTTTATATCAATACCATTCGTAATTACACCACCACCAACGACATTAGCCGCAGCTTTATCACCAAACCAAATAAGACGGTTGTTCATTTTCTTCATCGCCTGTTCCAGTTTAGCGATGATAACACCAAATTCTTCACTTCCTATACGGTCGTAGAAATCAGGGTTTACACGTTTTGCTTTCTTGAATAATTTCAATAAGCTATTCACGTCAACTGCACAGTGTTTTAATCTATCTCCTATCAATTCAGGATCCCAGAATTTTTCAGTCATTGGAATGGATGCAGGGTTTTCACCACGATCACACCCGGTAATTTTTTCACCCACTAAACCTAAATTCCCAATAAATGGAATTTGTTGTTTATGAGTAATACCGGTTTCAATTTCATGAAATTCGGAAAGGTCACCACCTGTTATGGTTGCTTCAAATATTGCCTGTGATACTTCACTTGCTTCTTCTGGGTTCATTGTTAAACCCGATAAATCTAATAGAGCCATTATGCTGTTCTTTTTTGATTAATGAATGTTGTTTATAGACAATGGGTGATTAGTCCTGGTCTTTCTTTTTCCAAACCTGTCTTTTTTGGTCTTGGTGTTGTTCTTTGCGTTCGCCTTTCTCGTGTTTAAAGCTCGATCCTATTGATCTTTTCAAAGCCAAAAATTCTGTTTCAAATCCTTTAATTGCTTTTGAATTTTCTTTGTTAGTTTTTTGAAGAGCTTGAATTGTATTATCTCTTTCCGCTAACTCGGTAACTAGATTTTCAATTTTTTCTTCGAGCGCTGCCATTTCCTCTGAAGGTGCTTCTTCTTCTTTTGGCTTGATCTCTTTTAACTCACCGTCTTCAACAACATACGTTTCACCGTTTGGCATTACGTATTCAGCTGCATCGGCTGTTGTTTTAGCTCCAACCGTTGGCGTATCGTCTGGTTCTAAATCTGGGAATTCCAGCTCTGTACCATTGGCATCCTGAATGACTTTTAAATTTTTAGGCTTCTCAGATTTACCGAAGTTTTTTAAGCCACTTAGTAATTTATCTACAAGCGTTTCAGCTTCTTTTTTGTCTAGCGTATTGCTCATTTTATTTGATTTAGTAATTAAATTTTTTGAAAATGCGACGGCATTCAAAGGTATTTTGGTATAGAAACCAGTAGCAAAACCGAATTCGATTGCTTGCTCTGGAGTAAGAAAAGTTTCCTTTTTCATTAATGGTTTGATTGCTTCTTTTGAAGTGCCAGTTGTAGAAGCATAGAAATCAATAATGCCGTTTTCCATTCTTCGTAGATCCTTATAATAGGCTTCTATTTCATCGGCATCTCCTTCACCCGGTGCTCCAAATGGGTTGTGAATCATAATTTCAGGACGATCAATAAGTAATCTTTCGTCACCGGCTAATAAAATTTTGATAGCAGCTGAAGCACATACTTCTTCAACTATAGTTCTAATCCTAACACCCTTTTGTTTAAGGCTAATTAGGTAGTTATATGTGTCGTCACCTTCTTCAACAAAACCGCCGGGGGATTTAATGAATACATCTAATTGGGTAATCCCTTTTTGCGATTCAACTTGTTGAACTACATCTAAAAAGGTAACATTCGGCTGCATTATGTTGCCGTTTTCATCTGGAATTTCACCGATAATACCGTGAATATTTAGTACTCCTATCATAATCACTAAATTACAAGGCGTACGAGCTTAAATATTCTAAGATAATTTGTAATTTTACCGTATGATAATCCTGATTTTAATAGTTTTTGCTATCTCTCTTTACGTGATCTTTCAATTGATCAAAGGATTATATTACTTATGCTTATCTATTTACTATAAAGTAGGTTCGGAAAAGAATGTTGATGAAGGTTTCAAGAAACATGTACTTAAAGAATCAAATGATTACAAGAATTTTGAAGATAGTTTTGATACTCAAATTGGTAAAATTCTGAAAGACTAACTTTTCATCTTTTTCACAATCCAATACACTGTACTTTCTCCTATATTGAATTCTTCGGAAGCATTTGTTTTAGCTTGTCTTTTGGCTTTGCTTTGTGAAAAACCCCCACGGATTAATCGAATAATTTCTTTTTGGTAGAATTCATAGATGACTTTATAATCTACCCAACTAATAGGTACAACCCCACTCTTTAAAAGATTATTGTAGTAGGGTAATTTTTCTAATTTTTTTATCAGTTCGTATGCTACCATTTACCTAAAGGACATTTATCTGTTTCACTTCTTAATTTGGTTGATAAAGGACAATTACATTTACCGCATTTCAAACCTTGAATCTCTTTTAACTGAAAATCTGGCATTAACTTTTCATAAGTTCCAACAACTGCATGATCACATGTAGTGCATGATTTAGCTCTTAACCTTTCAAGGTTTGATATTTTGCCAGAAATATAATTTTTCCATGCACGTACTATCTTAAATGTTTGCCCCATCAACCACGTTATTAAAACTACCTACTCCATTAATTATATCCCTTACATCGGTAATCGGTGCCGGTAATTGTCTGTTTGCATCTGCTATTTTACTAGCTAGTAAATCAATATCTAATACATTACCACTTTGAGAACTGTTTGCTGTGCTGTTGGTCGTGAACGATCGAGATACAAAACCACCATCCGCAAAGTAGTTCGGTTTGCTTGTGCTGCTTCCTGTGAATTGATTATTGAACCCCATGAACATTTTTGCAGCTCTACGATTCATAACACCTATAAGTTCGCCTTTCTCCGCTTCAAAGGAAGTACCATCTTCACCGGTAAAAAGAGTACCGCCATTTGAATGACGTTGACCGCCAATTTCAAACAACGCTCCCTTCTCTGCTTTTGGAACATCGGGCTTTTTAGTATTTCTAATCTTTTGAACCTGTGCTAATCCTGATGCAACGGCAGCCGCTGCTGCTATACCACCTAACACAGGTCCTACAATCGGGATACCTGATAGTGAATTATAGGAATTTACCGCACTTTGAAAAGTTGTTATTGTAGTTTCTGCAATTGCGGCAGCTTTACCGGCATCCGAATATTTACCTAATATTGTAGCAAGTCCATTAAAAGCATCTGCAGCCAATGACAACTTAGCATCGTTCGTTTTGGCTGAAATCTCTCTATCAATTGCGGCATACTTAGCTTCAATTTTAGATTTATCCGCGCCTGTCTTTTCTGCTTTGTCAAGTTCTGCCTGTTTTTCCTGTTCAAGGTATTGACGTTGTAATTCTAAATCGTAGGTTAAGCGTTCTTGGTCAAGTATTCTTTGATTGTCTAAATCAATTGCGGCCGCTTCGGCTTTCTGCTGTTTTAGTTCTTCTTCCTGCTCTGCTTTAGCTGCTCTGTTTTCTTCATTTATCGCGCGTATATTGTCGTTATATTGTCGCTCCGATATCTCGCCTTCCTGAAATCTTTTTAACTGATATTCGCGCTCCGCTTCTGCGATAGCTTCGAGCCTTGCAATCTCCTGGGCTACTAGTTCATCGGTAAGAAGCTGATTTTCTTCAATGCGCTTTTGGTGTGAGCTTCTAATAATTGCTAATTCTTCTTCGGCAAAGGCAATTGTTAGTTCTTTTTGTTTTTCAAGAAACTCGTTTTTAATTTTGAGCCTTTCAAGTTCCGCTTCGGTTTGCGTTTTGTTACCAGCTTCGAGTTCTTCTTCGTTTATTTTTAATTTTTCATCTCGTATACGTTCGGCATCGATTAAAGAATCTTCTAATGCTTTGGCTTTGCCTTTATTTTCTTCAATGAAGATTTGAAGCTTTACCTTACTTTCTTTTATGGCATCGTCAATTTCTTTCTTTGCTCTGGCACTAGTTGCTTTGGCTGCTGCTGCTTGCTCCGATGCTGCACGTTTCAACAATCCTTGTCTTTCTGCTTCAATACTTTTACGACGTTGTAAGGATTCTGTTTCGAGATTTATAACATTAGCTTGTAATTCTGCATTCTCTCGTATTTGTTCGGCTGTACTCTCACCTAAATCAAGTTGCTGCTGTGAAATACGTGCTTTCTCTCTGGCCAGTGTTAGTTCATCATCTAAGATTTTCTTTTCAATGTCTCCGGCTTGCTGTAAAAGCTTGGCACGTTCTTGTAATGATGTCGCTTCGTCCTTTGCTAATAACCTCAATTCGGCTATTTGCTTTTTTCTGGCTGCCTGTGTGGTTATAAGTCCAATTTCTGTATCTCGTAATTTCTGAAGGGCTGCTTCTAATTCATAAGCTAATCTTACTTCGCGCGCAATTTCATCTCCTAATCCTGAAGCTGCTTCCTTCACATCGTTAAAAGCCCCGACAAAGTCACCAGATATAAATTTCAATAGTGCCCCTCCTAATTGTGAAAGTCTATCAATAATCACATCAAAGAACGCCCCTAATCCTGCTAAGGCCTTACTTACAAAATCAACTCCCTTTTGGGTTTTTGTAAGGTATGCGATCAGCGAACCAACTAGCACAAGTATAGCACCTATACCCGTAGCAACTAACGCAATTTTAAAAGCTTTTAAAGCTGTATTCATTAAAAACGTTGAAATCGCTGCGGCTTTTTGGGCTTTGGTATATCCTTGTGTACTCGCTGTAAGTATTTTGTAATTTTTACCTACACTAGCAATTTCTAATTTTAAAGCAGCGAATACAGGCTTACCAACTTTTAAAATTTCATTTATGTTTCTTTGAGCCTTAGCAAATAAAGTGTTTTGATTTTGTGCTGCTAAGATAGCTTCGGTATATCCTCCGACACTTCTACTAGTATCACCTGTATTACCTTCAAGTTCTTTTAAACGATTGCTTAATTCAAGTTTCTTTTTGGCGAGTTTATCGGCTTCCTTTGAATTGGCACCGTATAAATCTGCTTGCTTGGCCCACTCTTTACCAACTACAGATAACGCGTTTCTGGCTTGCTCTACGGTTTTAATCTCTTTCCCTTGCAAGCTGATCATTTTAGCGATTTGCTGCTGTGCTGAATTAGATTCTTTGCGTACGCCCTTGTATGCTGATTCAAGACGTACATACGTTTCACTACTCGTATCACCTGAACGTTTGAGCGCGTCCAATTGCTTCTTTAAAAACTCACTTTCCTTTTTGAGTTCTGAAGTAGAAGCAATGGCTGCATCTATATCAATATCTAGTTCGAATATTTTAATTTTTTCAGCCATCAGATTGCAATTATTTCAAGATGAAGTCTTTGGTGATTACCCGATACCTCTCTAAATGCTACGTGAATCCTAGTTCCTGAGATTCTCCGTATTACGGGGTAACAAACATCATTATGATTATTCCAATCACTAGCCGTGTAGTTAAGCGTTGGTATTAATCTGCGATTGTAAATATTCTGTTTGAAATTAACCTCGATTAACGTGTCATTACCGCTATTTGCAATTATTTTAGCTGAACTAATGATTCCCCCAACGGTATAACTAACAGGGCTATTACCTATTTGAATATTATAAACCGTTCCATATACGGGAATAGCTCCGACAATAGAATTAAGGTGCGTTTGAAGCGTTGTATTACCGTCGTACTTCATACTTTTTAAACGATCATCAATGAGATTAAAAAAAGAATCTCTTAACTCGTATAATACCGCTTTGACATTGGCAGCGGCAATCTCTTTGTTATTGTTGTCATATACATTACTGTTTACAACTTCTGTTACATTACTTCTACTCTTTGCCATGTCTGTTAATTATTAAAATCGTCATTAAAATCGTCGCTAAATTGTCCTAGTTTTTCATAACTACGAACTCTTATTATCTCAACCGTTGTTTTATCTTCTCCTGTAAAATTTGGTATTTTGTTTACGTAGAATATCCCACCTAGCTGTTTGATATATTTAAGCTTAAAGAAGTCCATCCTATGTATATCGATCACATTTAAATAAAGTAAAGCTTTGTGTTTTTTCCCGTAGTTTACCATGTTTGAAAATGCGGTGTATTTTGTTGCAACCGTGCTATTAAAGTCAAGTTCTTCAAAGTCCATAAAGGGAACACTACTATTCGCATAAAAGTTTGATCCTGATGAATCGGAAAGTTTATAAGTTATAGATGCTGCAACACGTTTAACCCTGAAAAAATAGGGCTCTACTTTTTGAGGTTTAACCGTTTTAAGTTTACCATCTTCATCAAACTCTTTTTGGTAAAAGCTGCACTTAAATAGATTTGTGAACGCGACAAATAAAGAAGATCGTTCCGGTGCTCGGTAAACTCTTTCTATTAAAGTCTTTTCATTTTCCAATGTATGATCATCAATTTTTATTTGAGAATCTGCAAAGGTGTTTTCACTATTATCGTATCTGTATTTAAATAAATTGTTTTGTGCGTAATTACCAACTTGGTAGCTAGTACCTACAACCTTGTGAAACTTACTGGACCAATCCTCTAGTACATCACTTGTCTTAATCTTGTATTGATTGAGATATACGGCAGTAGGATCTAATAATTCTTCATAGCTTATTAGCTCATACGTTTTGCCCTTTCTCCTAAACATTAAACCGTAAAAGTTTAGAATATCTTTAATAAAATCTTTTTGCTTTAGTTTGGTTAGGAAAGAACTAAAGTTAACTGTAGCTACCGTGTTATCTAAATACATGGTAAGCGTTAGGTTATAGGAGTAAAACGATTCATTGTCTACTGGTAAACTAATCACCTTTACAAATAGTTCATCCCCTTTTTGAAGGAATAGCTTTTGTTCAAAATTCACATTGCTTCCTTGATCTGGAAAATCGTCTTTAATTGTAAATAGATCGTGCCCGTCTTTTTCTATAAACAGTGAAACATTTTCGGTATTTAAATTTGAAAATTGCCCTCGTAAATTAAAAATATAATACCCTTCTTCTTGAATTCTAATCCTTGAACGGTTATACTGTACAGACGTAGAATATAAATGCATATTATCCGGATCTTCTTTGGTGGTGAATCGGACATATTCCGTTATCTCATCAATCAATTCTTGAACTACTATGGTTTGTCCTAAAAAGTTAATTGTCTCTCCAGTGTATTGACTAACTTTGTCTATTCCTATTTCAAGTTTCTTTACTCTGGGTGCAGTGTTTTCGTTTTTAGCTAACCCTTCATCAATGGTAATAGCTAATTCACTCCACTCTTTTTTATTAAAAGGGTTGTAATCGCTCTGGCCTGCTCTGCCAACATACCTAAAATGGAATCCACTTTCTAAAAAAATACTTTCCCAAATGTATTTGACGAACAAAGATGGTACTTGATAGTCTACTTCAATAGTTTCACCATCTGTTTTTCCGTAGTCTGCTATTGCATAGATATAATCATTACGGCCAAAAGAATTAATCCAGTTTGTAGTGTTTAAAGTGTGGCTCAACTGCTGTATGCGCTTTAGGTCTGATATTGATTTATTACCAATCACATCAAATAGATCGATGTTTTCATTGTAAACATGGACTTTGAAACCTTCTGCACTATCTTTGAAAATACCAATACCATCATGAACGGTTTGAATTCCATTTCTATAGATGGAAACCTTATGAACCCGGTAAGGCGCTAAAGAGGTATTACCGATCAAACCCATTCCTGAAAGTATTTCAATATTTCTTTCAGATTTAGGAAGATTGAAAGAATTTGTATACGAGGTTTGACGATCTTTTATTTCAAAAAAATCGTTTATTTGCTTTGTCTCAGCAATAGTGGTAGATACATCCGTATCCATCTTTTCCTCGTTTATGTAAATATCAACCTGCATACGTTTGTCGGTATTGTTCCGCTAGCATTATATCAACCTGAAATTCTCTAGTTTCTAACTTAGAATTGAATACTTCACGACTTCCTGGTTTTACTTGCACTTCTTTAAAATCTTCTTCAAAGAACTTTTGATGAATTTCATTTGTGTATATGAAAACTTTAGGTGAAGTAAATAGGTCGCTAACTAATCTTTGTTCATCTACGTTTAAATAACCTGAATTTAAACTCATTTCGGGTTTAGTCTGTATTCCAGTTACAATAGTTGGACTAACTGTCTTGTCTACATTACTAAAATCATTATTGATCTCATCTAAGATTTTAGTATTCACCTTTTTAGAATAGACAGGTGAAAACTTCCAATAGGACCATGCACCCGAAGCATTAAACCATTTGAGATATGTACCACAGTCAACAGGCTTTTTATCAATAATAATATTAGCTTTCTCACTAACACTCCCCTCAGTAAATGAAAATTCTAGTTCGTTTTTCCCTAAATAAAGCGGCATAAGACTTTCAAAACCCTGACTTTCATTTGGCCCACTAGAAATAAAAACCCGATTAACCCCCTTAGCTAGTTGAATTAAAATTGATGAAGAAGTTTTTTTATTAGTAACTGTTACCGTTCTTGCTATATTTGAATAAACTGGCACATCAAAGGGATATCCCTCGAAAAAAGTGGCATGCTTTAAAGTGTCGTTAGATGGTAGATATATTCTAATTTTTTCGGCTTCTTCGTATGTAGGGTCGTATAGCTGTACAACTGCTTTTGAAATTGCACAGGGTTTATCTAGTGAATCACTCGCGCCATTTAGTTGAAATATTTTAAAATTTATATCATAACTATTCCATAAATTGAAATCAGGCTGAACAAAATTTTGTGGTAACTCAACAATAATATCATCTCTAAAACCAAACTTATTCATTAAAACGTTAAAAACATCCTTAGCATTGAAATGAAACAATCCTTTGTTTCCGGATATTTCAAATGTATAGCTGCTTATCTTCACTGTAGCTCTTACCCCGTCACCTATATCACTATAGAATTCATAGATCATATTATTATACATGGGTATAACAGGTCCTGTTGGTTCTTTAAAGAATTGTATTGCCATTACGCTGCCATTTTTTTTAATAGTCCGTTTATCTCACTAGTGAATGAACTAACATGAAATTCAGTTACTCTATCTATAATGCGTTGAATACGTTCAGGGGTAATAACTGATTCAACTAAATCGGTACCGCCTTTTTTAAAGTACTCGGTTCCTTCCTTTGCTATTTTCCTAGCAATTAAGAACGCTAAGCTGCTAATTGATATCTTACCTTCAATACTAATATTCTTATCATATATCCACTGCTCAATCTTTTTTATTGGTGGGAACCTTCCGGGCTCTCTACCGTTCACTAAGTAATTAGTATAATCCAAACCAAATATTGTGGCCCGCATTCCCTTTGCGGAAACCTCTAATGAATCAATCCAATCACCGCTTGCTTTCATTCCTAGTTCTTCGTGTCGTCTTATAAGATCCTGCTGAATAGATTCAAATTCTGATTTCAATATTTGAGTTGAATCGTTCATTAACCTTTCAAATTAAAACTAACACTTAAACCATCTGCATTAAAGTCAAATACATTGATAACTTCTATAGATCGCCAGGTTGTAATCTCTGGAAACTCGCAACGCATTTTATTCTTAATCTCATTCATGACAATATCAATTAAAGGCTTTACATACTTAGCGTGTTTACCTTCATAAGTATCATCTAAATCGGATTTTGTAAGGACCATAAAATTACCCTGATACCTTAATCCTTCACTTTCGCCACTTCTTACAATAGGATCCAAAAACAAAAATGTTTCCCCTACTTCGTAACCTTCTATAGAATCAGCAAAAAATTGCGTGGAATCAATCAGATTTTGATAATCACGCCTAGCATGAACAAAGTTCCATCCGTAACTAATTGCGACACTTTCAAGCTTGTCTTTTACGCCCATTGGATTGCTTTATTTCGTTATACTTCTGCTCGATTTCTTTGTAAATCTTATTATGAATCATAAGAGACAAAACAAAATTGTATTGCCATTCTTCAACCTCCTGCGGTGTTTTGCCAAATTTCTCAGCTATTGCAATAAGTGTAGATAGTTCACCGAATACGCTTAGCCTGTTTATACCTGCCATTTCTAAATCAAAATCGGGATCACTTGATAACGCTTTATTTTCTTTGGTGATTAGATTCTTGGTGCTTTCAAGTATGTAGTTAAACGCCTGTAAGAAATCGACTATATCACTATTGAGAATCTGGTCAACCTTCACATCGTAGACAAGTTGAAAAGTTTCAATCAAACTATCGTAGTTTGGGTTCAATACGTTGCGTTTAATACTCGCTACTTGACCGAATGATAAAACACCTAGCTTCTTAGCTTTATATTTTCCAAACTCGTTAGAAGGCTTTATAATCTCTTGCAGCTTCATGTATTCTTTCGCTTGATCTTCTTCAAGTGTAAAGAACTCCTTTACTGATATGTGGTTTAGATCAAACATTTATTCGCGTAGTTGTTGATTTTTTTAGGTTGTAGTAGCAATATCCCCCACCGTCCGTAACGTGATCGAATCCACTTTCTTTATCTGGCACACCGTTTTTGTATGCTAATTTTTCTAACGCTTCGGTATACTCTGGACAATTATGAGTGTTCACGTAATAATCTGTTTCCCCTTTGGCGTTTAGGAATCCTGCATTAACTGTTGTGATACGATCCCTAACTGATGGGTTAGTATTCTTTACTCTTACCGTGAATCGTGCTTTCTTTAATAATGCAATGTCCGAAGGTCCAGCGGTGTTTCTGGCATTACCGGAAGCATCTGGATAGACTACTATTTTATGATTAGGAAAACGCTCTTTTAATATCGTGATCATATCAGCAGTATCATAAGCTCCGGTTACTTCTGAAGCTGCGTGTTTTTTACCTTTTTCGATCACATGAATAACCGCACTCATTTTAGTTATATTGAAATCCATTCCAACATGAAGCACCTCACGTGGTTTAATTTCTCGATCTGTATGGTTACGCTTTCGGTCAAACGTATGGTAGACAGTTCCTGCGGTTAGGTTAACAAATTCACCATTTAAATAGGCTGCTAATTGTTCTTCGGTGTAGCTCTCGCGTAATGTTTCAATATAAGAATCTGGTAAAGATTTGTTAGCGGAAGTCTTACCGTTGATAAGCACTTTGTTTTTTGAAGGTTTCTTTATAAAGAAATCATAAAGAAATTTAAATCCCTCTGGTGTGCTTACAAAATCGGTAGAATTTGCTGCACCATCAGGAAGATTAACCCTGTTTCTTGCAACAATATTTTTGAAAGAAATATTCATTTTATCCTTTGGCGGTATATCAGCTTCATCTACCAAAGAATAACCAACCTCATAGCCTACGATATTATCGGGGCGGTCCATTGAACGCATTATAATTTTTCCTAGTGGGGTTAAGAATTCGGTATCTGTACGATTGAGAACATATTTAATGTTCTGAGCTTCTAAGGTTTTAGATATATTATCAAATGCTATATCCTTTATCAATTTGTAGGTTGGAAGGTAGTACGCTACATTGATGCCGGGGTATGCCATCTTTTTAGATACTATCTTTAATGTGCCGATGAAAGATTTACCACAACCAAAACCACCTACTAGCCCCGTATGTATAGCATTACTATATAAAAAATCATCTTGATGTGGATATAGCTCGATCACTTTACACGTTTTGTTATAATAGGTTTGATATTCATATCTTCCATTTGAATCGCCTGTACCGGTTTACCCTTAGTACGATCCATGATAGCATTATACGCTGTAGTGTCACCCTTTTTGATTGCCTTTTCAAGCTGCTTTAAATGCATGGCCGTTTCAAAGTCGATTTCTTCAATACTTAAACCTAAATAATCGGCCACCCCTTGAAAAGATTCTTTTGCATCGCCTGTAATTATCTGCGCGCATATATCCTTTATCAAAGCTTTCTTTTTTTTTCCTAAGCTTTTAGCTTCTCCAGTAGGTTGATTGTCCTTACTGAAAAGCTTACCATCTTTAGGACCTATTTTTCCCTTACCTCCTGACAATTTTCGTGGTTTTTACGTCGTATGCTTACAAATTTAAACATAAATAAGGCTTAAGTGTTTTAATATGAAAGTAGTTTATCAACAAAACACAACTTTTGTCAACAAAAAAACCGCCTTAGCCATGTTTAAACTAAGACGGTTACAAAAGAATGAGAAATCTGTGTTTTATAATTTAACTTACCTGTTTTGTATTTCCTTACGGGTTTCAGTAATCTGAATTATATTTGCAGGCCATGAAATTAGATCCATCTACAATAACACCTAAGCTGATAGAAGAGCTTATTATGCGTTGCTATACAATTGATCATACTCTGCGAGTTACGGACGCCGGTAAGTCCTGGGCGCAATTAAAATATGGGCTTTACTCCTTTAAAGCACCGAATAAAAAATTCTCCGGCCGCATAGCTGTTGGGATTGTACAAAGGAATCTATCCGGATTAATTAGACGCTATAAGAACTTCGAGTATCAGGGTGTTAGGTATTACTATGATCGTGGTAGGTGGCGGGTTTCGGGATTTGATTAATAATGAACTGATAAAGATATGATCTGTTAGGATTGTAGCCAAATACCTAATTCTATTTTAGTTAGGAAAAATCTGTTAGATTTGTAGTATTAAGTTAATAGAAAGAAAGAATATTACAATCACGATAACCTATATACCGTTTCAAAAAATGAAAATTGATCAATACTTTAAAGCCATTTTTGACTTATCTAAAGTTCCTACAAAGTTCTTTGTTTTAGTATCATTAATTTCTGGATTTTATCTGTTTGTAGACGTCAAATTTTTTAATGAAGTTTCGTTCCGCGATGCAGTATTAGCAAAACTTGGATGGATTGTAGGTTTCTCATTTTTTACGTCCACTGCACTTATAATAGTTAGTTTATTTAGCTGGGGCGTAAAAAAAATTAGAGAAATGATTTTAAATAAAAATCAAAAAAGAAGGATTTTAAAAATATTATGTTCACTTGATCGATTTGAACAATTAGTGTTATGTGAATTTCGTGTGACCAAACGGAATTCACTTGAATTACCAATTAATAACCCTACAGTTTCTGGGCTTTTAAATAAAAAAATATTGGTGGCACATAAACAATCCATTACATCATATGGGGTTGATGGGGTGTTGGCTTCTGTAAGTATAAACACCTTGGCAAATGAAATGCTTAGGGGCCAACATCTTGGCATGAGCAATCCTCCCACCGAGGATGATGTAAGACTAATAGAGAGTAAACGTTCTGATTGGAAGATTGAAAATTACTAATAACTTCTCTCGGTTCAAAGGATATGTTCTCAGTTAACAACAACATTTCAATATTCTAAAATAAAGGAAATTTAAATAATAAAAAATATTATAATAAAAGCTCTCAAAAATAATTGGATACATGAATAGATTAACAAATTTAGCAGGGGTTATTATTGGGGTAATAGGTATTTTAATTGCTTTTTATTTACACTATAGTAACAAGGAAACTAAAGAATTATCATACTATATTTTACCTGAATCTTACAAAGTATTTGACAAGGAGTTAATTACAGAAACCAATAGTTTTTCATTATTACAAAATGATTCATTAAAAATAGAGGAGAGTGTATACTTGACTACATTTTCAATATGGAATACTGGTAACCAGCCTATTCCTCCAACAGACGTGAGGAAAGATTTAGAAGTTTTATTCAGTGGGATAGATAAAATTTTAGATTTAAAAATTTTAAAAACTATTGAACCTGAGGTGTCAAAATTTCAATTAACAAGAGTTTCAGATTCTGTAGTTGGGGTTAAATGGAAGTACTCTGATCCTAAAGATGGTGTTAAATTTCAAATGCTATATTTAGGAGAATCTTACATAATACCCAAAATAGAAGGCAAGATTTTAGAAACCACATTCAATGAATTTAAAATAAATAAAAAAGTTGAAATAGTTAGTAATATTATGTCAGCGATAACAGTGATGATTTTCTTATTCGTGCTTATGATTATCATAAGTCTTTTTTTTAATAAAACGTATTTACCTATTCGTGTTTTGTATAAATTGTATGGACAAGATCTAACATTTGTAAGGCAAAGTTTTAAAAAGTCCAGATTAAATTATTTATATCTTCTTGGGGTATATACATTCTTAATCCTATTAGATTTGTACCTCAGGTTAAATCGAACAACCGAATTTTAAACGAAATAAAAAAGTTAATATTTAAGAAAATAAGTTTTTTATTTTTTCTCAATATGTATAACAGTTTTTTTTTTCAAAATTTAAATAATCTTACTATCAAATATCAGGGGTAAGTGATAAATGGTTAATCAAATTGAATATGCCAACATCTTAAAGAACAGCACGGGCTGTATTGAGGTAATTGATTTTGTCCACAAAGGCATAATTTTTCCTTGTTCATCTCTTTAACTATCTCCGGTGCTTTTACGTTTATAGCGTGAAGGTTCTTTTCGGATTCTCTTAAGTCTTTAATAAAGTGCTTTATTAGCAACAATTTAGCATTAATTTTAACTGATTCTATGTGTCTAATTTCTTTATTATTTAAGACTTCCAAATTCTTGCATTCACCTTCCCATTTTGTGATTAATCTTTGTATGTTCATTGTAATGTGTTTTTAGTGTTGGTTTCCTTTATAGAATACGCTTCCTAATCTGATTATGTAATCCCCTTTCTTGACAATAACCGTTAGACCATTGGAAAACTTAATTGTTTGGTTACAGTTGGATATTTCAAAACCTTTGTAATCTGCTAAAAATAAAGGTTTATCATGCCCGTAACCATTTACAAATTTTACGTTATCGTACTTTTTAGGATTACCTTCCTTATCTATCAATCTTGATTTTATCCATGAACTTGGTGTCCTGTACTCGGTTGATTTTTCACCTGATACCATTACTTCAAAAGCTCTTTTCTTTAAAGTTAAGTGAAGTGTGTTTTGTTCTTCCATCTCTTAGTTATTTGAAAAAATTTCAAAATTATCTTTAAAGTATTTTTCAGCAACTAACCATTGATCAAGATAGTTTTTAGGGTTTCTCGCTATCATATCCCCAATTTTAGGAGATCCGTTTTTAATATCTTGCTCCGAAATAGACACTGTGTACCAGCCTAAATCAGATATAAATTTAAGATTACCGTTACCCTCAAAATTCTCTCTGTCTTCTTTAGTAACAGGTCTAAGTTCTGCTATCTGCTTTCTTATGTATTTTTTAAATATGCTTTTCATTTCTATTTAATAATTATAGTTAGGTGGTTAAAAAGGTAAATCCGCTAAATACTCCTTCTTAAAAGTCTTTGATTCAATCTCTTTAATTTGATTGAATAGTTTTTCTACTTCGTTTCTACTTAAATAAACCTTAATGAATTTAGCTTCGTAATCTGGTTTATTTATATCCCCAATTTGTTGGTAGAAGAAAATTTGATTTACTCTTTTCCGGTGCTCTATAATTTCACCTTCTTTTGCCTTAGCTAATGGTTTATCTCCACTTATTATAGTGAATTCATGATTTTGTGATATATGTTTCATCTTATTATCTATTATCCCCTGTAGGGGTGGTTAAACTTTTGTGCTATTAGCTAAACCTGAGCCCTTACATGTTTTACAATATTCCGCACCCCTGCTATAACTGTAAATAATTAACTGCCAGCCTTTACACTCTTTACATTCTTCTTCTTTAGTCATAATTCAATTTTTGTTTGTTGAAAAAACGCTTTTAATCAGTTCTTCTTTGGTTGCGAAAATTTCGCTATCATAGAATCTAGTGCAATTATGTGATCCCGAAGGGTTCTTATCTATAACATACACTGTACTGACACAACCCTTTTCAACATTAATTACAATCTCCTTAACCTTTGACTCTCTTGGTTTGTCTAATGACATAAAGTGACACTTATCACCTATGTTTAATTTTGTTTCTATCTTCATAACTTTATTATCGTTTAATTGTTTGTTAGTGGTGGGTTGTCGTGAATGTTTCCTGTAATTTCAAGGTTATGTTTACTTAGTCCTTCCCATAAATGAATTGATGAAGCTCTATTGCTATAGTAGCTGTTATCTAATTGCCAACTCCCTGTTTTTTCGTTCCAAAAAACTGGAAAATCACCTTTAAGAAATCCTTCATCAGTTTCTACCCAACCCATTAAAGTATCCCCTTCATATATCTCCTTTCCGTTCTTGTCTTTTAGTCCAGTGTATTCTTCACAAGATATAATCTCCCAACGTTCATCTATTCCGAATCTTGAAATTCCGTTTTTATCGCAATTTAAAGTCATATAAAACGTACCTATATCACCTCCTTTGTACAGCCCCCAATCATCAGAAATTAACCTTAGTCTGTATCTAAACTTTATATCTCTCATAACTCTAAACTTCTTTTAATTACCCCATAGCAATCACCGGGGGTGTGTGGTTGAACTGGTGAGAATAGTCTGTAATAATCACCTTCTTTATAACTATCTACTATGTAGTAGCCAAGTTTCTCTAACTCTGGTGTTAGCTCCTTAATCCAAATTTCATCAGTTAAACGCTTTCCGTCAACTGTAAATGTTGGAACAATTTTGAAGTCTTTCCCCTTTAATAATTCTTTGGCTCTTTGTTGGTGTTCTTTTAGCATGGTTGTATTTTAATAATTAAACTCTTTTATCATCTGATCAATTACCTGGTATATCTGGTAGATTACTTGTGGTACTATTGCGTTTCCGTAGGCTTGGATACTTTGGTTTCTCCATTTAGAAAAGGTAATTCCGTCCAATCCACTGGGAAGCCCATCATCTCTGCCACAAATCGGGGATTGAGTTGGGAAGTTTTCCCAGTTAATGACCTGGCCCTTTTCGTTAAGGAATCTTGATTCTCTTTTCCAGTTACTTTGGTTCCCTCTGATGCTTGTGGTGTTGGAATAAGCTCCGCAATCTTGTCCTCTAAATTTCCTTTTTTCCTGTTGTTGCTGCAATTCCCCCCGGCTGCTCTCGCTCTTGGGGTTGGGAGTAAATGATTTATTACTACACTGTTTAGTTCGCAGTTCTTCATTCTCCTTTTGCTTTCCGGATTTAAATCTGGCGATCTGTAATCCCTCGTTGTTGGTGTTGGTAACATTCCTATCTTCCCCAATCTTACAAGTCCTAGACTGAAACTGTTTCCGTTCTGATTTATCTTTCTGGGAGTTCCGTTTGATGTCATTTTGAAAACATCGTTCTTCCCAATTATCGCACCCGTGGTCGCATCGCTGCTTACCGGCGTAGGCAATAAAGAATATCCTTTCTCTTTTATGTGGCGCGTCGACGCTTGCAGCTGGAAGTGTAACCGGAATGACTTGGTAGCCTTCATTTTCCAAATCAATCTGGATTTGCTCGAATACCAATCCTTTTGACCAATTAATAAGGCCATAAACGTTTTCTCCCACAACCCAACGCGGTTGAATCTCTCTAATTCCTCTAAGCATTTCCGGCCAGAGGTGGCGGTTATCTTCTGTTCCTTCTCTTTTTCCTGCCGTGCTGAATGGTTGGCATGGGAATCCCCCGGTGAGGACGTCAATTTTTCCTCGGTGAATAGTGAAATCTGTTTTGGTAATATCTTCATAACTCTTTGCTTTTGGCCAGTAGTATTCTAAAATTTTCCTTCCAAATGGATTAATCTCACAATGCATTAGATTCTTCCATCCCATCCATTCTGCTGCGATCTCTGGACCACCTATACCGGAAAAAAAAGTTGCGTGTCTAATCATTTATAAATATTAATTTCCCGTGAATACCTTCACGCACTTTTATTTGGTTTACTTGATAGATTTTCTTTTAGCTTTAAGCAATCGAACGTATGGCTTTTTAATCGGGTCCTTTTGCCAATCGGTTATAGTATCTTCCAACATTTGACGGTCCATATTTTTGGTAATGCCATCAATGTGGCGTTTTATTTTTTCAAGCTTTTTTTTCTCAGTATTCTTTTTGTAGGTTATCTGTACATCTTCGTAGGTGACAGAAATAGAGTTTAGTTTGCTTTTTTCGTTCTGGTAGGACTGTTCTCGGTAATCGGCTTTTAATTCTAAATATTTAGGAAACCATGTACCAAAAATTAAATTTGAATCTAAACCCCTTGTTGTTGTTCCAAAACTTCCAGATCTAGCCATTTTAAAAAACAGAATGACATCTTCAAGACTTTCATAAGCACATTTTTCTAAGGTGTCAACCGTTAGCATTTCAATTTGTGAGGGTGAAAGTTTAGAGCTAAAACCAAAACTATCAGTAAAACGTTTGACCATTCCGTTAATGAAAGTAAAACCTAGTTGAGAATTTTCACCCTTAAAAACTGATCGAATCAAAGGCTTTTCAAATACATCTTGCATGGTTAAACTCATTTCCATTTTAGGAATTGAAATTTGCTTTGACATTATTTTTTCAACTAAATCAATTCCGGTGTTTTCTTTTTCGATTAGTTTCATGTGTTCCAACTTTTTGCTATTTCACTATCGTGTACTGTCTGCATGTAATCCTGATCAGCTTCAAAACCTTTGTTAGTTGGTTTTGATTTAATATTTTCATTGAATACAACCACATACATCAAACCTTCTTTATTTTTTTTCCTAAGCTTAACCAGACTTAAAAAATTCTTGGACCAAAAATCGTCCGCTCTGGTTTTCTTGACGATTTCAATAATTTTATCAAAAGGAATTTTTTCAATTCGGTTTAATTTTTCAATCGTATCAACCCATGATTTTTTTTGTTTATCACCGGGCCTTAAATGCTCAGGGAAAAATTCAACGCATTTTTTTAAACACTGGTCAATTTCATTTTGATTTGTGTACTGCATTAAAGATTTTTCTTTTGCGCTTTTTTTTTCATCTTCATCTTTACCTTCTTCTTCTTCTTCATCTTCATCTTCTTCTTCAAGCTTAAAGCAAGCTTGGTTCAAACTTGAATTTAATTTTAGGTTGTGTCTATTAATTGCCCTGTAAGTTGGTTTATGGGGGTTGTAATTTTCTTTTAGTTGAGTGTAATTAATTGAGATAAAATTTTTCATTAATAAAAGGTTTCCGGAAACTTCAAATTCTTCAGGAAGATGCTTTTTTAATAAATCCAAATCAATTTCAAAGCCATTTTCAAACTCAAATAAATCGCGATCTATTTCCCAAACACCGGCAGCATCGCAATGATTCCATAAGTAAAACCAAGTTATTTTTAAGCTTGGTTCAAGCTTGCGCCAAGCTTTAGGCAATATTGATATGTCTATAAATCTTTTGCTCATATTGCTAATTTATGATTGACTAAACCTTTGGTTTTTCTTCATTATATTTTCTCTCAAATACTTCTTTTCAAGCAGCCTTAACGGTCTTTGAAAAAACAGTTCGTTACCTATCATTTTTAATTTTACTTCAATTCCATTTTCCCGATAAATACACCATGCATTAAGCTCCATCTTCATCGGCTCTATTAATATTTTTTCTTCTTTTGTATTCATCTGCATTTAATTTTTTAGGGTTATTTGGGTTAAAAGGATGATCAAATTGTTTATGTGCCTTATCATGATCCTTTTCGCACAATGTGACCATCCATACCAAAAATTCAAGTTCTTTGTTTAAAATGCTCTTTCCGTTAACGTAGTAGGTTATGTGATGCACTTCCAATCGAATCTTACAACCACATACCAAACATTTGAAATTGTCACGTATGCGGACTTTTCTCTTTACCGTGTTCCAATACTTATTGTTCTGGAGTGATTTACGATAGTTTGAAGGTCGTCCGCGTATGTGTCGCATTCTACTCATTAACTGCCTTTTCTTGCTTGTTGAGGTTTTCGAAAAACTTTTCATTCTTCTGGCTGCTGCTTATCAAATCATTTTCCTGATAGGATGGAATATCCTGTACATGGGCCAACTGAATTTTGCCGTCAATAAACGTGTAGTAATACAACTTTGAATTGTAAACCACCTGCCAAGTGTTTTCACTGTCAAGTTCAATGTCTGTGGTTCGATCGTTTACTTCAATCGCTAATTGTTCTATTTTATTCCTAGAAGCATTAACCATTTCTTTAGCTTCCTTTTCTAGCTTCTTAGCTTCTTCCGCTTCATTAGCTTTCTTTAAATGATTTTCTTTCAATTTTGGAAGCTCATTTTCTAGCTCGTTGCCGTATTCGTCCCGCAGTCCTTCAATTTCTCGATGGTCCATGAAACGCTTTGCATTTAAATTGGTTTGAAGCGACAATAAATTTTGAGCCATAAATACGCGCGCATCTTCATCACTTTCAAATTCTCCTAATACTTTGGGAACTTGGTTCGATTCAACTGTAAATTCAATTTCATCCGGTCGGTAATCATCTACTTTGTACATACTTCTAATTCTTTTATAAGGTCATTATTAATTAAATCTTTGAATTGGGATAATCCTTTTTTCCTCCACTGGGAAAACTTTATTTTCTTACGCTCAAAGGCGTTCTTTGCTTGCTTGTTTGGGTCCGGTTGAAATTTGTAATATGAATGAGTACTATTCCCTTTTTTAACTTCTCCACTTTCTTCAATTAAACCTAAATCTTGTAAATCGCTAGTTCTAGCTGAAGCGGTTTGATGCTTCATATTTAGTTTTCTTTCGATCTCTGGTAAGGTTGTGTAAGGATGCTTCTTTATATGGTGTAATATTCTCACCTTATCAGTTTCCATCTTACCAGAATTAACTTGCTTTAATAATGCTTTTACTCGTGGGTTCATACTCTGTTTGGATTAAATTGAACGTCTAGTTTATCATATCTCTGGTGGCATGGCCTTCCTCTATACCTTAGATTCTCTACACTCCAACAAAGTTCAGTTCTTCCGGTTTTCTTAGCTTCGTAAACACTTACTTCATGGCTTGCATCAATCGGTTTGCAATCATTACGCTCGCAGTCCTCGCAGAATAAATACCCGTGTTCATCTATGAACTCAATCTTCTTTTGGGCTTTTGCCTTTTTTATCCGATAATCAATAGTTTTTTGATCTACTCTGGTGCCGTCACTGCAAGCGTATGTATTTGCCATTATCGTTTTGTTTCTACTGGTATTGAATGAACAATTTGTTTTCCGTCGATATATTGAATTTCCTTTCGGTATTTTGCAAAATTGTTACCGTATCGTGCAACTACTAATTGTATTCCTTTTTTGTTATTGAAAAGTCTGTTCTTCTTCCTTCTACGATCTCTGCGTGATTCCGGAATAAAAGATTGTAATCTTTCTTCTCTTAATTCTGCTTTTGTTTTGGTTTCTGAATTCATAGTTGTTTGATTAAAATTTTACTCTCTTTTCTGGATCTGGTAATGGAATTTGATATTCAAACATATTCCAAGCAAGATCCCTGCAAGCCTTGTGATATTCTTCTTGTGTCCACGTGCTGTTTTTGGTTGTAGATTTAGTTTTACGGATGGGGTTCCCTGTTATGGGGTTCAACATTATTTCACCCGTTTCTTCATCTGCCAAATCTTCATAACTTAAATTGACTTTTAGAAACTCATGTACTTCATCTGGGCTCAAAATCTCTCCCCATTCCTCGCGAAGTAAATTTTTCCAATGCTCCACGATTACACCGAAATAATAATTGTTTTGCCGGTTGCTGCGCTTCTTAAAAATCCTTTGTAAAATCAAAGTGATATCCTTACCCTCAAAGGCTTCTATACCTTCAATTATGAAATCTCTATTCTTTATGAGCTTTCCGTTTAGTACTGAAGTTTCAACTTCTATTTTACGTGGATTCTTAGGCATTTTTGTTTTCTAATTGTTTTAGAAGGTTTTTTAATCCTCTCCCATCATTTATACTTCTACCACTAGCCCAACCCGAATAAGGAAAATAAGTAACGGTACAGCCTTTGTATAAAAATTGAATATGATTTTCACATTTTGCTTCAATAACATAACCCAGATTTTCTATTTCGTTGATAGCTTTAGTTAACCTTTTAGGCTCTAAATTTTCTTGTCGTTTTTTATCTAGTCTAGCCATTTAATTTTTTGATATAATCAAGTTTTACACTGATAGCCGTTTTTAGTCTTGGTTTCAGTTTTTCAATATCTTCATCATTACGATGCACTTTTATAATGTGCATTTGGTGAGCAGGATTTTTAAACCTGGGATCATAGGAAAAAAAGTACCATAAAGGTAGATTAGCGACATACATACCCCCCTGACATTGCCAGTAGTAATCTTTGCAAACCTTTTTAAGATCGTTCTGGTTTTTGATGGTTGTTAGATAATTAAAATGTGTTTTACTGTTTGGTGCTTTACCTTCTACACCGGCCAGACCTTTAATAATTCCATCGGGGGTGCATCCTACGTGTTTACCAATAGTTAAAAATTCTTGGTCCGCTCCGAATTTGGTAACTTCTAAACCTGTAATTCTCATAAACTCATGCATTGCATCAATCTCTAATTCATTACCGCGTTGCATGATATCGTTGGTATAACCTTCCTCTTTTATGGTTAGGGTTTCAATTGCCTTTTCCATTGCGTAGGTTTCCGCGCCTTTTGGAAAATCTGGTTTATCTTCATAACCCATAAGGCGGTGAAACTCACTGGCAGAAAAAACACCTCGTTTGGATTCTAACCATAGATCGTGCTTACTGGGTAGAGCATTCAGGGAATTAAAATCTAATCCCTGAACCTCGTTTTCCATTTCTTTTGTTATGTCTTGTAAATCGAACATCTATCCTAATTTTTCAACATCAAAAATCATAGTGCTACCATCACTACTTTTATTCGCTTTCTTACCTTGGTAGGTAAGCTGCAAAGGCGTTTTTAAAGGCAGATTCTTAACGGCTTCTACAAGGGTCATTTGCCCGGAAATGAAACATTCTTTTTCGCTTACAAAGCATCCGCATTTTACAATTTCGCCCGTCTCGTTTGGTATATCTTTTAAACCCATGTAAAAGACTCTTAACGGCTTCCCTTTAACCGCTGCCCAATCGTCCGCAGTTTTGTATTTAAGGTTTAGGTTAAATTTTGGTTCCATGTCTTTAAGACTTCCCAAACTCTCTGTGTCCGGAATGTAAAATGTTACCTCTGTTCCTGCTGCTTTTTCTAATTCGTTACTCATTTGTTCTAATTATTTAAGATTTGATTAATTAAATTTTTGATGCTTCTTCGTTGGCTCTATCTTTCAATAGATCAATATCATTGATAAGCTCTTTTAAGAATTCAACCGAAGATTCATTGTCAAGTTTTGGCGGTTGTTCAGCAAACTGAAGTGAGTTTATAAAGCGAACTAACTTTTCTTTGTCCGGCTTTAAGGCTTCGGCTCTTTTTCTGGCTTCATCTTCCTTCGCTTTTCTTTCGGCTTCTTCCTGAGCCTTTTGTTTAGCTTCTTCCTGAGCGCGTTTTTCATCTGCTAACTTTTTCTTTTCGGCTTCTAGTTTTGCGTTTTCTGCATCAAGTTTCGCCTGTTGTTCTTTTTGCTTTTTTTCAGCAGCTTCATTCTTAGCCTTTTGTTCAGCTTCAAACTTTTCACGTTCGATTCTAAGTTTTTCCTTTTCAGCTTCAAGGCGTTCATCTTCTTTTCGCTGATCCTCTTTTTCGGTCAGGAATTTTGAACGGTCAGCGTGTTGAGAATTAAGAAGATTTATTTTTTCGATAAGATCCAGTTCAAATTCTTCAAAATCGGTTTCCTGTTTTGTTTCTGCATCTTCTAAAAATGAAGCATGAACTTTTTCTATAGTCTCAAACGTCATGTTAATAATAGCGTTCTTATGGAAGTCGTAGAAGTCGTTAATTTCCTTTTGTAAGGATTCTTTGCGCACTTGCTCAATACGGGCTTTTTCTGCTCGCTCTGCTTCCTTTTCAGCTTCATAACGTCTTACTTCTTCCTGCTGCTTTTCTTCGTGTGGTAGAGTGATTGCAATAAGCTTGTTTGATACCTCTATACAATTAGATCTAAACTGCTTAATTTTTTTTGCAATTTCTTTGTCTTGATTTTGAATACTAGTACGGGCAGAAACTAATGCGGTACGTCTTTTTTTTCCTTCTTCGTAGGTTTTATTATCCTCGATAGTGATAAAAGGATTTTCCTTTACAATCTTTTTTTGCTTGTCCTTCCACCCTTGTAGCTCTGGTAATTTGTTTGGATCCAGTAGGGCCAAATCTAAAGTTGTTTTTGTAGCTGAATTTTTCATAACTTTGTATTTCTAATTATTTGAGAATTAAATTTGATTCTTTGATTAATCCCTGTATTCTAGTGCAGGGATTTTTTTATATCTATTATATGATCCGATACTTTTAATTTTTCAAAATCAAACATCTGATCAAATGTTTTTCCGCTGAACGTCCAACGTCCGTTAATCCTTGCAGGCCCTTTGGGGCTTATATGCTTTGGTTCGGTGTCTGTTTTTAGTCCTAGTTTTATGAGTAGTAGTTTTTTCATGAGAAGCGTATTAATTGATTAACAAGTATTATCCCGGCTATGAAGGTTATCATAGCTAGTGCAGTTAAAAGAGCTGCGATAAATAATTGTCGATCCTGATTGTTCATTTGTCCTTTTTGCGTTCTTTTCTTCCTTTGTATACATTGATTCCTATGGGGATAAACACGATAAAAACAACCGCATAAATGATCATAACCGCATAAAAGTGTGTTGAGAATTCCATACTAGTCATTACTTAAAAATTTAATGTAGTATCTGCCATCTGTTGGCTCAATAGCTATTTTACGTTCGTGCAGCATATCACTAATTTTTTGTGCATCTGCAGTTTTGTAAAACCTTTTGCGGCCCACTTTAAAAAAGCTTACTAAACCATACTTTACCAACTCTTTTAAAATATCGTTGTGATAGGTTAATCCTATTTCTTTACAGAATGATTGCGCTGATAGATTAAGTGAATTCATATTTTTTCTTCTTGGTTTAATTCTTTGATATACTTGTCAATTTCTTGATCAACATAGGTTTGGTGCTTTATAGGAACTGTTTTGAAAGTGGTGAACCATGTGTTCAAAATGTATCTAGCTCCCAACTCTAAATCCTCACTAATCCTTTTGATAAACTTGGTTTTTGTTCCTTGTGGTAAACCGTCGTATTTTATCTGGATTACATCGTTTAAATTGCTCATGCTACCTTTGTTAGTTGTGACTTTATTAATTGTATTTTCCATTTTTCCTGTGCTTCTTTTAAACACTCCAAAATCATTTCTTTGAAATTATCATCATCAAAACTCTTTGCAACCAAATCGGTATAGTGGTAAGATTCTAGTATCTCATTGTAAACCTTTAAGACAAGTACAATACTGTTGCCTTTAATGATTTCTACGATGCGATACTTTGAACCGCATTCTAATTGTCCGCTAAAGTTTTTTGCTAATAATTGCATGTTATGAGTGTATTAAGTTGACTTGATTTACTAATTCTGAAGTTGTAAAAGGCTGAGAGGTATCGTTGTCGATCTTTTCCTTTACTTGATAATATATGATCGTTTCAAATTCTTCTCTTTGGCTTTCAGTTGGGATATATAATTCACCATCGAACCATATTTCTAATTTGTAATCCTCTTTGTAATTAACACCCTCGGCAAATACTTGAACTAAATTTGAAACTGCTTTTAAGTCAAAGCTTCCATCATGTTCTGTAGAGATTACAGATTCATTTTTTAATGTTGTTCTGATAGAGTGTATAGTGCTTTTCATTATATTTGCTTTTGTATGATGTATGATTACATTACAAATATACGTACTTTTGTCAACTAATTACAACTTTTACCAACTATAGTTGTTATTTGTAATTAGTATAAATAACCTTCATAATTTTACTATGGACCAGCTGAAAATTAATAAACTACACGAATTAATAGAGGATAAAAAAGTTTCTAATCGCATATCCTACAGTAAGTTAGGTAATGTTGTTGGTTATTCGCCAGAGGGAGTTAAAAAGGCATTAGCAAATAAAACCCTAAAGATCAGTTTTTTGAAGGATATTGCAAAAAAGTTTGATTTTGTTGATGATTTTAATGCAATAGTTGGCCATAGTGATTCTTTAAATTTATCAAAATCCGATGATTCTATTCGCAAACTTGCTTTAGACTGCGTAAATAATTGGGATCAGTTGAAAGAGATTGATACATTTAAACATAAAATGTATGATGAAATAGGTAAGATTTTAAATGTTTCTTTGGACGAAATTATTGAGAATGGCCTAAAGAGCGCCATGAAGAAATAAAAAAACCACCCGGTTAGAGGTGGTTTGTATTTTTAATAACTGTGAGCGTTTACCAATCAGATTTTGTGTTTTCTGATTCTCCGTTAATATGATCACTTACACTTCCAATAATACTATTGGCAATATCTTCTATTTGATTTCTTGCTTGCTCCGTATTTGCTTTAGGTTTGCCTTTCTTATTGAAAAATGAGTACGCCAACATACCCCCTCTAAATATCATTGCTTGAGGGTATTTACCTCCATAATTAGGATGCATATTCATAGATATGATTTTTATGTCATATCTAACCTTACCATCTTTAAATCTAAATTCCACTTTAAACATTGGATCCCATACTAGTTTTGCCAACCCACTTCTTATAAACAATCCAGATTTATACATAACATTGTACGATAAGTATTCGTTTTCAATATTAGATTGATTAGACACTGACGCATTGTTTATGTTATATTCACTCCACTTTGTAACAGCTTGATATAATTCTTCCGCTGTTTTACCTTCAAATTGTTTAACTAAGAAACCGTTAAATCCCTCCGGAGTAATTCTTAGTTCATTAACTTTTTCTTGGGCCTGAATACTAGCTCCAATAAAAAATAATAATAAGAGTAATTTTCTTTTCATATCTGATTAATTTGAATATTATAATTGAATTTGGATAAAATTATATTTTTTAGAACTTCCTTGCTGCAGATGTTATTTTCAATCACAGATATTTTGGAAGCTATTTTTTCATTTTCCTTTTCAATCTCCAGATCTAAATCTTCGATAATACTGTTTTCTAATTCTTCAAAAACATCATCATCGTAAAACTTGGATCTTTCTTTTAGCCTGTTGAGTTTGCTATTTTTCATTTTAATCTAGGGTTTCAAGAGATTCATTAAACCGAACTAAATCTTCGGTATATTCTTTGTTCTTTTCGGTTGGCACCCACTTTTTGCGAACTTCGACAACTATAAATCGGGTAGCTTTACGAATATTCTTCAATAAGATTTCGTTTTCGGTACGGATGGATTGTATCGTGAATAAAATTATAGCAGCAATAAGGAAGATACTTATAGTGAACCCTACTGCGTAGAAGTGTAACAGTGGATCGTCTGCTTTCATTGTGTGGTCAAAAACCCAATACAGTTGTATAAAGAAAACGTATATAGGGAATGCGTAGGAAAAACGATATGGCTTTAGTAAGAAGCCTAAACATAAAAGGATGGGTGACAACGATTGGCCAACCATCCAAATGAATGTTCCAACATTACGGTACCCATAAGAATTGGTAATACCGAAGTCGGTTATTTTGTCAATAAAAATCACTAGCGCAGAAAATACTACTACTATACTAGCAATTATAGATTTTATTTGTGAATTCTTTTGATTGTCCGAACCATGCAGAATCATTTTGAGCACTTGTTGAAGTGGTTTCTTCTTCTGGATCATCCCCTGGTCGGATAACATCTCCTTTCTCTGTTTGGAATAATTCAATTTCTTCTCCTGATTCATCATAAAGATCTGTTTTTTCACATGCAATAAATAAAAATGCGAACACTGCTAGTAATAGAAAATTTTTCATTGGTATGTACATTTAAGATTAAAATCTAAATGTACGAATAAAAAATATGTCTTGACAGTTCTAGGGGTAATCTGAGTTTCAAATATAAATATAATTTCCCCTTAGTTGTATACGGCTTTACCGCAAAATTTAACCGAACAAATCGAACTAGTTAGGCATTTCTTTTTTTAGTTCGTCTATGACTTGTTGAAACTTTAATGTAGCTTTATCCAAAAACGCTATATTTGCTTCATCCTCTACACCCATAATAGGTATCATACCGGTAATTGATTCAAAGTAACTGTTAATTCTTTTCTGCTCTGCTTTTCTTAGATTTTTCATAATTGAGTAATTTGTTTACTAATTGTTTACCAATTAGGATTTATAATTTTACAAACTCAATAAATTCAATACTTAACAGTTTTTTAAGGAAGTTCAAAATGTCTATCATACCATGGAAGAATCAGCATAACGCTATATCCTATAAGGTTAAAAGCGCGGAACCAGTTGGATTCAGCGCTTTTTTTTATTTTAAAAATTGTATTACTTACTTATTTTGGATCAAAACTATAGGCTTTTACTTTTCCTTGTACTCCTTCAAAAAACTTATACATCGTAGTTAAGTCTTCTTCCATATCACCGGTTGGATAATACGGTTTAGATATATGGTTTTGTTTCTTTTCAAAATCAAAGGTGACCATAATGATTGGTACATTTGCCGCTTTGGCTATAAAATAAAAACCCGTTTTCCAATCAGTTACCTTTTTTCGGGTCCCTTCGGGTGCTAAGGTTAAACGAAGTTCATCACGCTTCTCAAATTCTTTAGCAATTGCTTCCACCTTATTTTGTCCCGGAGTTCGATCCAATGCAATCCCGCCTACTTTTCTAAAATATAGTCCCAGTGGCCATCTGAATAATTCTTTTTTGGCCATAAAACTAATTTTGATTCCGCAGATCTGCCGTAGTAAAAGGCCTATATAAAAATCATGCCAGCTGGTATGTGGTACTGCAATTACGACACATTTCTTAACAGTATCAGCACTAAAATCTCCAATGATTTTCCACCCCAATATTTTATGATAAATAAATGATGAGATTTTCTGCATATGGTATAGTCTTCTTATTTTTTAGCTTAAAGCTTTCGGTAAATTGCTTTAAGAACATCGGCATTCACTTTATCCTTCCAATCTGCACCTAATGCATTTTCCCACAGAGGATCGAGACTTAAAGCTACAGATGTCATGGTATCTAATTGTTCTTCAGTCACATCAGCACATATACCCATAGGTAAGGTGATATTGTGTACTTTTTTCATTTCTTTAAAAAGTGCCACCCCTTCCGGATAGTATGCTTCTAATTTATCAAAAACGATGCAATTACCGATTCCGTGTTTGGTTCCTAAAACGTAAGCGAGACCATAACTCATAGCATGTGCAACACCCACTTGAGAGTAGGCAATACTCATACCGCCATGCCACGAAGCCATCATTAATTTTGCATCAGCATCATTTTTATCTAATGATCCATCTAAAAAAATCTCTTTACATAAATCTAACGCTTTCTCTCCATAACTCTGGCTAAAAGCGTTGAGATACGTGCCGTTTAAAGATTCTACACAATGAATATAACAATCCATTCCTGTATAAAACCACTGATCATTTGGCACATTCTTGATCAATTCAGGATCTAAAATTACCTGATCAAAGGGCGTATAATCTGAGTTAATCCCTAGTTTGCGATCCGGACCTGTAAGTACGGTCGTACGAGAGACTTCTGCCCCTGTTCCTGATATCGTAGGCACACCCACATGATAGACTGCTTTGTTCTTAACCAAGTCCCAGCCTTGATAATCTGCGGCACTTCCGGGGTTAGATAACATAATAGATACCGCTTTGGCTAAATCCAACACCGATCCACCACCGATACCGATAATACCGCTAGGTAGAATATACTTATCTTTAATTTCTTGAACCAGAGTATCTACTTGTGATGTTTTTGGTTCCTCTTTAGTAGAAACGTAGATTATTTTATCTCCATTTTTGAGCGCTAAACGATCTTCGATAAAAGCCGTGTTGTCTTTAAACACATCATCTACTAAAAATACAAATGGCGACAAGCCTTTGCGCTCTGTTGCCAGAATACTGTCGATTTGGTTAAAGGATCCATTCCCGAAGACTACGCGAGGTACCATCGGAAAGTTCTTGTGTGTAGCTGTAGTAGCACACGGTTGAGTGGTAGTTGTTGTACTCAAAAGATTTTCTTTTTTAATAATTCGTTTTGCTTTTTCTAAATCTTCTGGGGTATCGATTTCTACACCTTCATGGTGGGTTATGACCATTTTAATATTTTTACCATATTCCAAATAGCGAATACACTCTACTTTTTCTGAGGCTTCAAGGGTTCGCATAGGAAGCTTATAAAAATCTAAAATAGCTTCTTTTCTAAAGGCATAAATACCTTTATGTTTATAATAGGTTGTGTTTGCTTCTTTATCACGAGGGTATGGTATGGGCGCTCTTGAAAAATAAAGTGCATAATTATCCTTATCCACAATTACTTTAACACTATTAGGATTTAAGATATCATCCCACTCAGTCATCGGTTTCATCACGCTGGCCAAATCAATACGATCAGCATCTTCTCCATGAAATACATTAAGTACTCTTTCCAGACTTTCCCGATCTGTAAAAGGTTCGTCACCCTGAACGTTCACCACAATATCAACATCCATATCAACTACCGCTTCGGCAATACGATCGCTCCCACATTCATGTTCCTTTATACTCATGATAGCTTCACCGCCATTGGTGGTGATTTCGTCAAAAATGATCTTACTATCGGTAACCACATACACCGCCTCAAAGAGTTCTGATCGGACAGCTGCCTGATAGGTACGAAGAATTACAGAGGTTCCTTCTAAATCTTTCATTAACTTACCGGGGAATCGGGTAGCCGCAAACCGAGCCGGAATCATAGCAATGGTTCTGAGTTTATTTTTGTTCACTAGTTTTGCTTTTTATACCGCCAAAAATAAGGTATTTATTTGAGTATTTTGGGCTTTTATCCCTTGTTTCTTGTAATTCAACGAGCCTATAACTTATTGATTGGTGTACATTCCTGCTCTACATGAACTATCTCCATAATGCAGTTGCATTACCTTACTCAACAAAGTATTCATCTTTAAAACCTATAAGATATAGTTTTTGTTTTGCACGGGTAACTGCCGTATATAACCAGCGCAAATAATCCTTAGAAACACCGTCCGGTAAATATGGCTGTTCTATAAATACCTGGTCCCATTGACCACCCTGTGATTTATGACAGGTAACGGCATAGGAAAATTTAACCTGCAGCCCGTTAAAGAACTTATTATTTTTGACGCCTAGAAACTTCTTGTATTTTGAACTTTCATTTTCATAATCCTTCAGTACCTCCTGGTACAAACGATTGGATTCTTCGTAGGTAAGCGAAGGTGTTTCGGTTGTCAACGTGTCCAAAATAAGTACTGTCTCAAACGGTTGCTGATCCGGATAATCCACCATACTCACTTTTACTTCCGCAAAGCGAAAACCATACAACTCTTTGATCGCAAAGATTTCTAATATTTTAATAATATCTCCGTTGGCAATAAATCCTGCTTCACTTTTAGTATCCAGCCAATAGTAGTTATTCTTAACGACCATCAAGTAATCTCCAGAAGACAATTCCTCTTCCTGAAACAAAATACGTGTTCTTATTTGCTGATTATACAGATTGGCTCTTTTATTAGAACGCAAAATAATTACAGATTCTTCATGTCCCGAGTTGGCATACGCATCATTTAGTGCATCCATAATCTCATGACCATCGATCAAACGTACAATATCAGGAAATCCTGCAATTTCAAACTGAAAAGAATCATAAAATCCATCGTTGAGTGCCTCACGTAATCGCGTAGCATTTATTAAAATACCGCTATCCTCTGCCTGTCTTACTACTTCGTCTAATTCAATTTGCGTTACCTCTTTATTAAACCCAAGAGATAAGGTATCCGGATCCAACGCCGGACTCACCTCTAATTTGACCGGGGGTAACTGCGCTGTATCTCCGATAAATAATATTTTACAATTGTGTCCTGAGTATACATATAGCATTAAATCATCCAACAACGAACCGTTTTCAAACAATTTACTATCAGTAGCTGTGTCCGAAATCATCGAAGCTTCATCCACTATAAAGACAGTATTACGACTTTTATTTTGTTTCAGTTGAAAGGCTAATCCCCCACTACCCGTCTTTTTAGGATAGTAAATATTGCGATGAATGGTCTGAGCCTGCCTGCCAGAATAGTTGCTAATCACTTTTGCAGCACGACCTGTAGGCGCTAATAATACCGCATTAAGCTTTGCTTTCCACAGATTTTTGACCACTGTACCTATTAAGGTTGTTTTTCCGGTTCCGGCATACCCTTTTAACAAAAACAGCGCATCTTTGGTGCCTGTCAGTAAAAAAGAAGCTAGCTTTTGAAGAACAATATCCTGTTTTAGAGTGGGTTCGAAAGGGAAATCTTTTTTTAATTCTTGATAAAATTCTGTTTCCCGCATTGAATATTTATGAGTGATTGGTTCTTGTTTCAATTAATAAATCAAAGATACTAATGATTTTTTGGCTATAAACTTTTACGATTGAAAAAAAATTGTAGATTTGCGTATACACTAATGTTTAAAAGCTATATCATAAAATGAAAATTGTTATTCAATTAGTTCTATGGGTGGTTATCGGATTTTTAGGATACTTGGTATTCAATTCGATTAATGGTCCTGTAAAGTTCAATAAAATTAAACAGGCGAGATACGCTAAAGCAATTGAAAATCTAAAAGATATTCGAAATGCTGAACTGGCTCATAAAACTGTTGTTGGTAAGTTCCAGAAAGATCCTGCCAAATTAATCGCTTTTGTAGACACGGCTAAATTTACGTTGACGCAACGTAGAGATTCAAGTTTTATTCGTTACAACAAAGTATTACGCATTGATGAGCCAAAAGATACGGTAGTGGTTGATACCCTTGGGTACGCTTCTGTTAGAGATTCATTATTTGGTGGTACAGATCGTTATAAGAATATGATGGAGGTTCCTGTTGAAGGGGCTGAAGCTAAGTTTGAACTTAACGCTGGTTTTATCAATAAGAATGGTTTGAATATCGCTGTTTTTGAAGCTAAGGTTTCTAAAGATGTGCTTTTACACGATCAAGACAGAGATCTTGTTCTTCAAGAAAAAGAAGTACGTTCTGCTGATGGTGTTAATGGACCTTATTTATCTGTAGGTTCTATGGAAGAAGTTAATACAACCGGTAACTGGCCAAAGACCTATGGCGCAAACGATCAATAAGATAACAGACGATACAGTCTATACATTGTCCATTCAGGTTAGCCTGAATGGACTTTCTTTTTGTTGCAAAAACAGCGATAACGAGGTTTTAACTCTGGTGTCAAAAAGCTTTGACATGCAACTTTCTCCAGAACTGGTGTTAGACAAAATCAAGGGATATTTTGAGGAGTTAGAGGAATTGCAGGCAGATTTTAAGACCATTGAAGTAATTTATCAAAATGATCTTTACACACTGGTTCCCGCTCCTTTATTTGATGAAGGTATGCTTAAGGAGTATTTAAGTACCAATATAAAGGTATTGGATACTGATTTTATCGCTTTTGATGAACTGCCACAACGTGATATGGTAATTGTATATGTGCCTTATGCTAATATCAATAATTATTTTTTTGAGAACTTTGGTAGTTTTACCTATAAGCACTCCACCACTATTTTGGTTGATACCTTATCTGGTTATGAAAAGCATGCGACAACGCAACGTATCTATGTTAATATCCATACGGTATCCTTTGATTGTATAGCTTTTGAAAAAGGAAAGCTGCTATTATGTAATACCTTTAGCTGCGAGTCAAAAGAGGATTTTTTGTATTATCTTATGTTTGTTGTAGAGCAACTCAGTTTTAATCCGGAAGTTTTTGAATTAATCTTTTTGGGCACTATTACCGAAGACGACCCATATTATTTAATAGCTTATCAATACATCCGTCATTTGAGCGTAGGTACTCCTGATAATAAGGCTAAAATTCTAAATACTACTGATAGTACTACACATCGTTATTTCACTTTATTAAATTATTAGTTTATGCGTATTATCTCGGGAATGTATAAAGGAAGACGTTTACAAGCACCAAAAAAGTTGCCAGTACGTCCTACGACAGATATGTCAAAAGAAGCCTTGTTTAATATTATCAATAATACCTATACATTTTCTCAACTCACCGTATTGGACTTATTTGCCGGTACCGGTAACATAAGTTATGAGTTTGGTTCTCGCGGAACCAAGCAAATCACGGCTGTAGATGCACATTATGGTTGCGTAGGCTATATAAAAAAAACTGCCGAAGAACTGGAATTACCAATCCAAACCATAAAAAGTGATGTCTATGCGTATCTGGAAAAAGTGAAGCAACAAGCGGATTTAATTTTTGCAGATCCACCTTATGATTTTGCTACGGAGCAATTTATCAAAATTGCCGAATTGGTTTTTCAAAATGAGTTGTTACTCGATGATGGCGTATTAATTATCGAACACTCTAAGCATACAGATCTAAGTGCTTCTCCGCATTTTAGCCACGCCCGCAAATATGGAGGTTCTGTGTTTAGCTTTTTTGAAAAATAGGGTTTTAGGGAGTTGTTTTAAAAGGAAACCTATTTTAGATAGTATTTATTCTTTATTTGGGTTTATAAGTCTTTGCTATAGCATTGAATTATCTAGTAGGTAATACAGATTTAGAACTTGATGTAGAACGCATAAAACATATTGAGACTAATGTTTAAAATTAAGAAAAGAATACTATATGTAATTATAGTTGCATTTCTCTTTGAATTCAATGCTGAAAAAGTATACTTTTAAAATTCTTCTCTAATCTCGAAATATTTTTCATGTCAAGCAAAATAATATCATCAATCATATTCTTAGCTACAAACTGTTTTTTCTTTGGTTGTGGAGAAAAACCTATATCCACAATTATTCAAATGAGTAAGGAGGAAGTTTTAAATATTTTCCCCGAAAATTTTGAAGTAAAACACAATGGAGAAAGGATGGAAGGGTATGTTTATATAAACGATACTTTAAAACTACAATATTCTACTAGTATAATGTCAATGATGTCCAGTAGAGATGAAATAGATAACTTATATATTGGTAATAAAAAGATAGATACTATTCAAAATAGAATTTTACGAGTATTTAAAGAAAAGAAAATAGGGAAAGATAAGTATAATATATCTTTTCAGATGATAGATCTAAGATCAAAAGATATTCCCACTATTTTTGGTAATCCAAGCAATCCTAAAATCTTGTACACCGTTTTAGATCTTTATACAAATATCAAACATCCTCTTTCTAAAAACGAAAAAGATGCTTTAATTCAAAGTATCTTCCACGATTCCATTTTAAAGTTAGAAAAGTAAATTTTCCCCCTGTATCTAGTCTGTGACTAGTAATATATTAATCAACTTCTCCAAATATAAATAAAAAAACGATATCATAGCCATTACTTACTATCACAGATACTACTTGTGGACTGCAAATCTCTACCTTCATTAGTCACAGATTAGCGTGAGTAGATCTTGATATTATTGACAGCACTCGTTACAAACGAGCGACAGCGGATTTTATTCTGCTACAATTGTAAACCAATTACAGAACTATAAGTTACTTGTCAACCTATACTAGGATCAAGTTCGTAATCTATAAACTTTTTTTAAAGCGAATGATACTATTGACCCCTCTTGGCAAGGGGGGTACCCCCTATCACCTACCCCCTTGACCCCTCACCGAAGTGGTTCGATGAATGCTTTTAATAGCTATCACCCCTCTACCAAGGGGCTCTTTGCCCTAAACGCAAGGGTCTATGGGGTAGATTATGGCCTTAAAGCCCACTTGATGACCCTTTTTTGGGTTCGTACCAGGGGTTATAGGCCTTAGTATGAGGCATCTAAGTACTTAAAACAGGGATCGAGATAGTTTGACGACACCTGTAAGGGTATTACAGAGCAGCATTCAATACAAAAAAAGCTGCTGCAGCTAGTCTGCGACTAGTGGTTTCATTACTCAACTTCACCAAACTTAAATAAAAATGATACAATAGTCATTAGTTACAATCACATATACTAGTCGTGGACTGCAAATCTCTACCTTCATTAGTCACAGATTAACGAAAGCAGATCCTGATATTGTTGACAGCACTCGTTACAAACGAGCGCCAGTTAGGACGTTTGTTGCGCATACCATACAATTATTGCGTTCAACCCGTATCCATTAGTTCCTCGTTTTTAGTATCTTGTAATTCAGTTATTTAAAGTTAAACTTTGGAGCATATTTACTTCAAGCATGGTTGAACTCTATCTATATGTAATCTCTTAAATCTTAATACTATGTTTAAAATCACAAAAATTGAAGGCGTTAAAAAAATTGAAAAACAAGATCAAAAAACGATCATAGGTGGTCGCGGACCTACACCCCGACCGAGTTGTTATCCTAGTAGTGATCCGGAGTGCTGTGGCACTGCCTCATGGCAATGTGGCGTTGGACCTCATAGTGGAGGATTATATAGAAATGGTTATTGCTATTGTTTTTAAATTAGCCGAATGAACAAAAAATCCCTCACAGGTCTACTCTGGAGGGATTTTTCATTTTAAATTTTAATTGCTTTTAGAAATTATAAAGATCGTCAAGAATTACATTGGACTTATTAAACAAACCACATTGAGTCCTCATGATACTTAACTTGATCAGTCAACTTAATCATCTTATTATGAAATATTTAACGTATTGAATTAAGTTTTTATACGTATATTCATAATCGTAAATAGTATAGATGAACAGCTTACAATTTCGATATCTATATTTTACAATCACTTCCCAATCGCTATAGAACTTTGGTTACAATAAGCATGGATATTCATAGGAATGAATTTCCTGATTGTATCGTATAACCAGATGAATTCTAACACTTCAAATGTCATACTACTCTTTATCATCTTTCCAATGTTTTTTTATGGTTGTAAAACTTCCGAAAAACAATCTTCTGAAACCACATCAGTCTTACCCATAGCTACAATGAATTTTCAGGACACCATCACCACAATCAAATTAAACACTGATAAAACGATGAAATTAGTTGTAAAAGAAGTGCGTAAGCAAGGTGATCCAGCAGCACATTTCGCATACAGCGTTTTCAATACTACGGATCAAACGCTGCTAAAACAAGGAACTTTTAGAGGAGAACTTGTGACTTGGAATGACAAAAACTCTCTCAAATTGATTCCTTATGTGGGAATAGAACAAAAACCTTCTTCTGAAAATCCTGAAGATTATATAAAGTCTAAAAATAAAAATCAAACAGATATAATAATTGTTAAACTGGATACTTTATGACACGCAAATTTTACTTTCTCAGGCTTATTACTATTTTTTCCTTCGTTGCACTTTTTTCGTGCAATCAATCAGAACAGCAGGAAATAACTTCTCCGGAATCGATTAAGGTTCTTGAACAAAAGAAAAAAAAGAAAGACCACAATTCGATAAAAGGAATTGAAATTATAGCCGAATATCAGGCTAATTTAATGAAACCGATAGATGCCGTCGAGTCTACTTATAAGGACGGTTACTTAATGACCGAACATCAAAAAGCTTTGAAAAAAGCTGCAAATAATACGTTGAGAAGTTCGGTGTCTAATGTCACATGGAAAGAACGAGGTCCAGTGAACGTCCCCGGTCGAATACGACGCGTGGTTGCTGCTCCCAACAATAGCGACAGATGGTATATAGGTACTGTTGGCGGCGGTATTTGGGTAACAGATGATGCCGGAAATACATTCAAAAATCTTACTGATTATAAAATTCCTAGTTTGTCAACATCTACAATTGCCATTAGTCAGGTATGTCCGGAAACTGTCTATGTGGGTACAGGAGAACCTTTTGGTAATCTGGATGCTGTTGGCGGAATTGGATTATTAAAATCCAATGATGCCGGTAACTCATGGAACTACCTTAACAATACTAAAGATTTTGGAGGAATCGGTCGACTCGCTGTGAATCCTCAAAACTGTAACAATCTGATCGTAGCTAGTAATAATGGTGTGTATGTGACTCAAGATGGTGGCCTAACTTTTAATCAAACATATAATGGAGGGAATGTACAGGATCTAAATTATGCTCCGGGAAATTTTAATATACAGTATGCAGGAGTTAATGGTGTGGGAGTGATCAAAAGTATGGACGGAGGTTTAAGCTGGAGTCTTGTGTTTGACAAAGCGAACTACAATACAAACCATCAACGTTTCGAATTAGATATATCACCAGTGGATCCCAATATTGTATATCTTTCAGTATATACTCCTAGAGGAGCGGCTACAGTGGCCGTAAACACCGATTTTTATGTTTCTCAAGATGCCGGGAACAGTTTTCAGCTTTTAGGATTTAATGGAAATCCTGCCGCTGCCAATCTGATAACCGGTCAAGGTTGGTACGATAATATTATTACAGCACATCCCTTTGATAAGAATATCTTTTATGCCGGCGGAGTCGTTATGTATAAGGTAACCATTACCGGAAGTCCTAAAAGGGGTGGCGCCTTTACCTTTGAGCCTATAGCCGCAGGTTACAATAACGAACGTAATGATTATGTACATGTGGATCAACATAGTCTATTTTTTCAGATAGATGAGGCTGAAAAAAAATTCAGGCTTATCTTAGGAAATGACGGTGGGGTATATTCAACTGATTACTTAAGCGATCCTGGCACTACTGAAGGAGACTGGTCACAGGCAGCATTTGGTCTAAATAACACTCAATTTTACGGAGCTGATAAACGTAATGGAGCGGACGATTATATTGCCGGAGCACAGGACAACGGAACGTGGATATCTTTTACGGGTGGAACGGCAGATGAAGCCACCTCATACCTGAGAGCAATTGGCGGAGATGGTTTCGAAAGTCTTTGGAATTATAATGATCCCAATAAATTCATAGGTGGATCACAATATAATGGTTATGTGAGATATGTGAACGGAAGAGGGTTCAATGCGAGACATCCGGAATCAGGTGCAGGCACTTCGCCATTTTATACAAAAATAGTAAGCTCTGCTAACAATCCTGATGTGTTATTTAGTGTGTCAATTAGCGGAATATGGAGATCTACTGATTTTGCTGAAACTTGGAATCTTACAGCAATACCCTCAGCGTATAATCCGGGATCTAATGCCACCAGTGCATTAGATGCATCTGTATCTGTTTCGAATCCTGATATTGTTTGGACTGGTAGCGCCATGACTGAAAGCGGAAGCTTTGCTTTACATGTATCAAAAGATAACGGGAGTACTTTCGAAAAAACAAACACTTTCGTAGATCCAAGACCGGATCGATCTCATAATTATTTTATGGCAGGATTAGAAACCTCTCCTACCAATGAAAATAGAGCCTATGCCCTATTTGGTGGTCAGGGAGCTGCAAAGGTTCTTAAAACTGAAGATTTAGGCCAGACATGGGAAGATATTTCAGGTTTTTCATTGGGTGAAGATAGAGGCTTCCCGGATGTTTCTATTCATAGTATGATAGAAATGCCGTATGATGAAAATGTGATTTGGGTAGGAACCGATATTGGTATTTTTGAAACCAGTGACGGAGGTTTGAACTGGTCACTTCTAACAGGCATACCGGCAGTATCTATTTGGCAAATGAAAATAGTAAATGACCAAGTCGTCTTAGCCACTCATGGTCGGGGTGTTTGGTCTGCTAAAATTTCGCAGCTCTCAGGATACGAACCACCCACCTACTTTGCCCCTCCTGTAATTGTTACCGCTAAGCAAGAAGCTATAGAAAACATGAATATCTTTGCAAAATATCGACAGGTTAATGCCGATGTTACTGCTGTAAAGGTGTATCTAGATGGTGAGGAGGTTGCCGAAATTACAGAAAACACAGAACAGGGAGCTGAAGGAAGTTATGTCTTTGAGAACCTGAGTGAAGGCTTGCACACTATAGGTTTTCAAGCGATTGGTTCAGACGAAATGAGTTCCATAATATCATCTGCTGATGTAGACGTAGTCGCCTTTGCGTCTCCCGCAGAAGAAGTAGTCATCAACACTTTCACTCCGGACGACGTATACACATTTAATAATGAATTTGTAATAAATACGGTCGGCAGTACTGTAAGTCAAGATGTACTTAATAATGCAGATCATAATTATCAGGACAGCAGACAATATAGAACTATTTTAAAACGACCTATTACGGTTACTGCCAGTTCTGCTAATTTTAGATATGAAGATGTTGCTCTAACCGAATTCAACCCAAATCCGGGTGCATTTTATGACTATGTGACTATTGAGGCTACCAAAGATTTAGAAACCTGGGTGGAACTGGATAAATATGATGCAGAACGCTTTCCTGAATGGACAGAAGTTTATGAATCCAGTCCGACACCTTCTATTAACGATGACTTATTTAAAGAACAAACATTTAATTTATTGGATTATTTTGCTGTAGACGATGTAATTGCTATCCGATTTAGATTGGTTTCTGATCCCTTATTTAATTCCTTCGGATGGGCGATTCGTTCTATAAATGCAGAGAATGAACCAGAGATTGTAGCTGAAGAAGTACCGGACTTCAAGAACGCAGAAGTTGTGGTATATCCCACCATCTCAAGAGGAGAGATTTTTATACGTTCCAATCAGACTATGAAGAATAGTATGGTAGAAATTTTTAATCTTGGCGGAATCAGTATGTTTTCTCAAAATATCTCATTATATGATTCATCTGAAGTACAACTACCATTAGGCAACCTAAATCGTGGTATGTATTTAATAAAAATAACTTCAGGTACGTACACGAGTACCAAGCGTATTATTTTAATGTAGGATTATAAGTTTTAAAATTAATAGAAATTGAAGAACAGCTGTCTTTTGAGACAGCTGTTCTTTATTTATCTGTATAGAGAAATAAATTATAAGTAGCTAAATACAGTTAATCCAGAAATACTCTTAAATCAAGCTACCTCCTCTCCGGCAGATGCCTCCCAGATCATAAACCATTCCTGGTCACTTAATACAATCGCTTGTGCATCAACTGCTGACTTAATTCTGTCAATCTTTGTTGAGCCTACAATTGGTAGTATACCGGCAGGATGCTTCAGTAACCAGCCGATTAAAATTTGATCAACTGTTGCGTTATGGGTATCAGCCAGACGTTCAGCCACATTATATACACGTGTTACACGTTCGTCTTTCTCTTTAGCAAAAAAACTTCCGCCAGCTAATACAGAATATGCCATGGGCTGTAACTGCTTCTGTACACATTGATCTAACGTCCCATCAACAAAAGGATGTAACTGTAATGCAGATATTTCTATCTGATTAGTAACTAAAGGAAAAAGGGAGTTGAGCATCTCAAATTGACTCGGAGTAAAATTTGAAACGCCAAAATGCTGTACTTTACCTGAGGTTTGTAATTGACTAAACGCTTCAGCAATGGCATGAGGATCCATAATTGGGCTGGGCCTGTGAATTAGCAGTACATCAATAAAATCAGTATGTAAATTTTTTAATGACTGCTCCACAGACTCGATTATATATGCTGTTGATAAAGCATAGTGCTTTATCGAATTTTCAGGTCGATTGGGAGTCACTAATTGAATTCCGCATTTGGTAATCAATTGCATACGTTCCCGTAGCGCTGGATCTTCTTTAAGTACCTTTCCAAATAATTTCTCAGTTGTATAGTGTCCGTAAATATCTGCATGATCAAAGGTGGTTACCCCAAGCTCAAGACAACCTTCAATCAATTTTTGAGTATCGGTAACTGAGAGATTTGCTCCCCACTCGCCCCAGTACATACATCCCGATATGATTTTTGATGTTGTTAACGCCCTCATTTACTTTGTTTATGTGTTTAGTAGATAATCGCGTCGTAAATAAGTCGTTGTATTTCTGAGCGAATATCATTTGAAATTAATTTTCTATTGGTAGCATCAGGAAAGGTACGATTACTCAAAAATACATACACAATCTCTTGTTCAGGATCTGCCCAAGTAAAAGTACCGGTAAATCCACTATGCCCAAAACTCGTCATAGAAATACAGCCACAGGTCGGACCTACATCACCTAATTGGGGTTTGTCAAAGCCAATACCGCGTCGTACATCGTCATCACAGTAATAACAGGTATTAAACTCATCCAAAGTTTCTTTCCTGATAAATGTTTTACCTCCGTAGGAACCCCCGTTCAAATACATCTGCATTATTTTTGCCACATCATTGGCATTTGCAAAAAGCCCTGCATGACCTCCTATGCCACCAAACATAGCCGCCCCTTGATCATGGACGTACCCTTGAATCACTTGTTTCCTGAAAAACTGATCGTCCTCGGTAGGGACTATACGGTTTTTATCGAATTTATTAAGCGGTAAATATCCGGTGTTAGAAGCACCTAAAGGTTTGTAAAAGTGCTGTAAGGTTAAAGCGTCCAGAGAATTTCCGTAATGATTCTCTATAAAATTTTTAATCATATAGTAGGGCAAATCACTGTACTTATAGCGTAAGCGATCTCTTAAATCACTATCGCGTATCTGAAGCATCAAGGAATCTTTCATATCACTTCGCAAAAACATCTGATTCGCAACCTTTATATTAAATTGCTCTGAAGGTCTATTCCTGTAATACTTGGCAGAAGGCTTTGAGGTAACCGAGTCTAAAGTTTGCAGATAAAAAGGAATCCAGGCACGCAATTTTGCGTAATGAGACAACATCGACCGCAAAGTAATATGTTCTTTATTAGATTCTTTAAAGGAAGGTAGCATCTCACCTATTCTGGTGCCCAAAGAGATCACTCCCTTATCTTTTAACTCCATGGTAAGCGGTAGCGTAGCCAGAATTTTAGTTAGCGAAGCTAAATCATAAATATCAGATGATTTGACTTCGCGCTTTTTATTATAAGTGTGATAACCATAGCTTTTATTGAAAATTACTTTTCCTTTTCGTGCAACAATTAGTTGAGCTCCCGGGGTCATATTATTTGACAACGCATAGTCCATTATCGAATCGATTTTATTCAATTTATATGAATTGACCCCTGCACGCTCGGGCGCCCCATATGATAAACGTTGTAATGCTTTTGTATGAATACCAGTACCAGCCGGAAATTCTTTTCCAACACCAACAGGCAGTTTACCTTTGGCTTCGATACTACCAAATAAAATTTGCGCCGCTTTTTGCTGAGCGATATCACTATTTTGATATGCCATAACAATTCCTTCAAAATTTGTAGTGGTTTGAAGATCCAACATAGCATAGGGTCTGGAGAATAAAGTTAGCACCGTAGTATTGAGCCGAGCAATTTCATATAGCCAAACCAACTCTTTGTCCTTAAACTTATATTCTTTCCAGGGAGAAGCATTTGATTTATGATAACCCACGACGACATAATTGTACTCGCGTAACTGAATCAAAATATCACTTAATAAACTTCCCTTTATTACATCCACCTGCGCATACTTATTCATCTCCTCAATAAATGCATCTCCTGTATCATCGCCTAAAGCGACGTATGCGATCTTTTTTAAATCCAAGTTTTTAACGGGTAGAATCGCTCTGTCATTTTTTACCACCGTAATAGCATTTTCAAAGAGTTCCTCTTGTAAAACTTTATTATGAACGGTGTTTAACTCTTCGTATAAGTAATGTGTATCAATCGGCGTATACTTATGTAATCCTACTTTATACTTGGCGTATAATATTTTTTTAACCGAATGAGAAAGACGCTGCTCGCTTATCTGACCAGCATAATAGGCTGATACCATTTTTTGAGTCGCTAAGGGAACGTTTTCTGAAATCAGTAACACATCATTACCTGCCAGAAAGGCTGCCAAATCAATATCACCGGGTTCTTTAAAATCTGACGCTCCCTTCATATTAAGAGCATCGGTAAAAATTAAACCTTCAAAACCGAGGCTATCTTTTAGTAAATCAGTCACAATACGTTCTGAAATAGAGGAAGGAAAATTAGATCTACGCTCCAGACTTGGTACATTAAGGTGTGCTACCATCACGCTGGACAATCCTTTTTGTATCAATCTACGATATGGATACAATTCTATACTATCGATACGTGCTGCATCAAAATTTATTGTTGGTAAGGTTTTATGCGAATCACTATCAGTATCTCCGTGACCGGGAAAATGTTTGGCGCTGGCCAAAACACCTTCTTTTTGCATGCCCCGCATAAAGGCTAAAGATTTTTGGGTTACATTATTCTTGGTCTCACCAAACGATCGATTCCCGATAATTGGATTTGCCGGATTTGTATTTATATCAACAACCGGTGCAAAATTTATATGCACTCCCAAACGTTTGCAGTGTTCGGCAATTTGTTGCCCGGTCTTTTCAATTAGTTTATTATCCTGTATAGCACCTAAGGTCATATTCCAGGGAAACGCATGCGTGGAATCGAGACGCATGGCCAACCCCCATTCCGCATCCATAGCTACCATCAAGGGTATTCTTGAGAGTGCTTGATACTCATTAGTAAGCTTAGCTTGTCGCTGAGGACCACCTTTTGAAAAGATGAGACCACCAATATGGTACTCTGAGATGAGCTGTTTTATTTTATCTGTTTTTTCTTTGGGATCAGATGAGAAAACATCAACCATAAAAAGTTGACCAATCTTCTCTTTTAGATTCATGGTATTATAGACACTGTCAACCCATTGCCTTTGTTGCTTATAATCCGTTGTATACAATGGATTTTGACGCTGTGCATTGAGGATGAAACTAAAAAAACAAATTAAAAGTGTTAGGTACTTTTTTATGCTATGCATAAATATTATAATTCTATTTTATTTTATAAAACGACTATGCCAACTATCTTTAGCGGGAACTTCCCAATTTTCAAGATATTCTGCCTTATTGGTTACCAAATTATTGAAAACGACCGTATTTGCGGAAACCGAACGGTTTTTGGCCATTTTTTTAAAATCTGTTAAGGGCTTATAAGCTACAAACTCCCCTTGCTTATAAGAAACGTTCATTTTATCTAATAAATCCACGTTGTACGTATCCTGTAATTCTAAAATGAAACGTACCGAAGCATCGATTGAACATCCTGTTGCTGCATTTATATCCTGATCAAGACCAATGATTATGAAGCGCTTATATTTTATCTCATAGCCGGCATTCAGGTCAGCCCCGTGAGCCGTCCAGTCCGTCAAAAACTGATCTAACTTTTGTTGTATCTCGCTCAACTCTTGTTCAGAGAACGAACGGTTAGCTTGATAAATCCATATTCTTGCGCTTTCCGGCAGCGCATTAAATTCTACTAGCATTTATTATTTTTTTTACTAAGGTAACTAAATCTCACTTTCTTTATTGTACAAAAAAGAGTTAATATGAAGATCATACTAACTCTTTTAACGCTTTATTATATTTACAAAAGAAATCTATTACAAATCCTGAGCGTTTGCAATGAGTTCTGCAATATCCAGTACATCTACTTCTGCTTCCTTCTCTTTGCTTTTGACACCATCGGTCATCATCGTATTACAAAACGGACATCCGGCCGCAATGATATCCGGTTTAAGCTCCATTGCCTCTTCGGTACGTTCGATATTTACATCTTTATTACCCGGCTCAGGCTCCTTAAACATTTGTGCTCCTCCTGCTCCACAACATAATCCTTTTTTCTTGCAACGTTTCATTTCGACTAATTCCACTTCGAGTTTACGCAGTAAATCTCGGGGTGCTTCATAGACGCCGTTGGCTCTACCCAAATAGCAGGGATCGTGAAACGTAATACGTTTTCCTTTAAATTTACCTCCTTCTACCGTCAATCTACCTTCGTCGAGCAGTGATTTTAAGAATTGCGTATGATGCATTACTTCGTACGCTCCACCCAAAGAAGGATATTCATTCTTTATGGTATTAAAACAATGCGGACAAGCAGTAACTACTTTTTTAATTTCGTACGCATTCATTACTTCTATGTTAGTAACCGCCTGCATCTGAAATAGAAATTCATTCCCGGCTCTCTTAGCAGGATCCCCGGTACAACTCTCCTCTGTTCCCAATACAGCAAAATCAACATTGGCATTATGCAATAATTTCACAAAGGCCTTTGTTATTTTCTTTGCCCGATCATCAAAACTTCCGGCACAACCTACCCAAAATAATACTTCAGGTTTTTTACCTGCAGCCATATACTCTGCCATCGTTGGCACCTTAATTGTTTCGCTCATAGTAGTAACTATTTATATGAAATTAGCCGTACTAACTTCGTATTCAATTCGTTTTTATTCTTTAATCGTGTTTTCCGTCATCAAAAACCTCTATGGTAACTACACGTTCTACCAACTCTGTAAATTTACCGGTATAACGTGTTGCTTTGACCAAGTGATTATCGATCCAGTGATAGTTTCCTCCTCTGGGTTTTCCCATCAAAAGACTGTGATATTTAAAACCATGCTTTTTTAGCCATGTTTCAGTAACTTCTCTATGATCTTCGGTTCTAGACGTAAAAAAACAAATAATGTGTCCCTCATCAAACCAATTATTGAGTGTCACTAACGCGTCAGGAAAAGGCTTACAAGTAACCATACGTTCCGGTTCTTCATTAGGAACATCCTCGGTTATAGTACCATCAATATCAATAAGATAATTCTTAATACCTTCTGGCAATACAGGACTTATATGCTCTCCTTCTTCAACTTTGTCATGTAATATTTTTTCTACATCTTTCTGGTTCATAATCTTGTGTTTGTGGTGGTTTATGGTATTGGTTATAAAATTATTTTTCCTGGCTCCAGTTCATACGGTCCATTTGGTTAAATGGCCAAGGCGCTCCGTTGTTTTCTACATTCGACATCATAACATTGAGATCCGATGGTGCAGCACTTTCTTCCATCACTAAATATTGTCTCATATCAATGATAATAGATAAAGGATCGATACCAATCGGACAAGCTTCTACGCAGGCATTACAACTAGTACATGCCCAGAGTTCCTCTGGCGTTATATAATCATTGAGCAATTGCTTTTCATCAGCAACAAAACTACCATTCTTATCAATATTTTTACCTACTTCTTCCAAGCGATCCCGTGTATCCATCATGATCTTACGCGGAGATAATTTTTTACCTGTAATATTTGCAGGACATTCACTTGTACAGCGTCCGCATTCGGTACAGGTGTAGGCATTGAGCAACTGCACCCAATTTAAGTCTGTTACATCGGCTGCACCAAATTTCTCCGGTTCCCCTTCTTCTCCTTCGGTTTCCGGAGCTGCGGCAAATGGATCTGCACTTGGATCCATCATCAATTTTACTTCTTGTGTTACCGCATCAAGATTCTTAAACTGTCCTTTTGGCTTCAAATTTGCAAAATACGTATTAGGAAAAGCTAATAGTATATGTAAGTGTTTTGAAAAATATAAGTAGTTCAAAAAGATTAAAATTCCCAAGATGTGTAACCACCAAGCTGTGCGTTCCAAAATTATCAAACTAGATATTGACATTCCGTCAAACAAGGGGGTTATAAAAGAACTTATTGGGAAAGATCCAGCTTTTACATAATGCTCAGCCCCAAGATTTTGAAGTTGCAAATCTGCAGCATTCATCGTTAAAAACAGCACCATTAAAACGACTTCGAAATATAAAATTATATTCGCATCGTTTTTTGGCCATCCTTCCATCTCATTGGCCCAAAATCTTCTAATTTTTGAAATATTTCTTCGTGTCCAAAAGATAATAACTCCAACAAGTACCAAAAATGCAAGTATCTCAAAGGATGCAATTAGAAAATCATAAAATCCACCTAAGAAAGAAAATATACGGTGTGTCCCGGCGATACCATCGATGATTATTTCTAAAACCTCAATATTGATAATAATAAATCCTATATATACAATTACGTGCAAAACTCCGGCGATTGGACGACGTACCATCTTTGATTGCCCTAAAGCTATCATCGCCATGTTCTTAAAACGTTCGGGTTTGTTGTCAGAACGATTAATATCTCTACCCAATCTGATATTACGTATGATCTTACGAATATTATTAGAGAAAAAACCGATTCCCGCCAAAAGCGCGATTACAAATAAAATATTAGGAATGTACTGCATAGTTAGTTAGTTTATTGAATCTGCTGGTTGCTCATAAGGTTCACTTTTTTTACCAAACACCGAAATATGGACATATCGCTTTGGATTGAGACGTAAATCTTCTAGTAACAATTCTAATTGTTTGGTGGTACGCTCTAAGTTATCGTATAATTTGTCATCTTTAATCAATTTACCAATAGTTCCCTGGTCAAGCTTGCTCACGGTAGCATTGATATTATTAAGCACGGTCTCCACATCAGTGGCTAATTTATCCACGTCTACTTTAGATAAATTGTTAGTGAACTGGTTAAGATCTGTAGACATTTCGTCCAGATTGGTAAAGGTACGATTCAGCTTTTCTTCGTTTCCGGAAAGAATATTTTTAAGAGATCCCGAAGCTCCTTTAAAATTACTAACGGTAACGCTTAGGTCACTTACCAACGAATTAATGTTATCCTGTGTTTTAGGTGAGAGAATACCATTAACCGATGTTAATACAGAATCTGCACTCACGATAGCTACTTCTAACTTTTCCTGAAGTGGTGTCAAACGATCATTCACCAATTCAAGAAGTCCTTCTTCAACCCTTCCCGGTAGCGTATCCTGATCTTTTGCTTCGAGTCCTTTTTCATATTTAGGAATGATTGCTAAGGATTTACCTCCGATAAGTCCGCCACCATAAACTTTGGCCAAACTGTTACGTGAAAATTCAAATTCACTATCCACATTAAATTCAACAACCAAGCTTCCCTGTGAATTAGCAAAATCAATAGAAACGACTTTACCCACCACAAGGCCATTTATAGTAACCGGTGAAGAAGGAATTAACCCTTCTACATTATCATAGATGGCATAAAATGTACGGTCGTTTTCTAAAAGATTTTTTCCTTTGAGAAAACTATATCCAAAAATCAGAAGTGCTATAGCAGATACAGCTAAGATTCCTGTTTTAACTTCACGAGTAAATTTCAAAATAAATTTGTTTTAGCGGCAAATTTAGAATAAAAATTATACTTCTACTGATTATTACTAAAGCTTTTAACAGTATTTATTTAGATTAATTCGAAGAAGTGTTGACTTTCAAAGCTTCAGCTAACGGAATCATTTTTTCATTTTTAAAAGCAACCACAAAACTTGAGGTATATCCTTTGTCAACAGCAATATTTTTGAGTTCCTGAATCTCTTTATAATCAGAGGTTTGTCCAAAATAGTATTTGTAAATTGCATCAGAATGCTCTTTACTTAACTCATCCAACCCTTTAAAATTATAAGGTTTCAATTCAATATCACTGGATCCGGCAGCAATTTGAACTTTAAAAGTGACGCCTTCATACAACTCTTTTTCTCCACTATCCTGAGCAGCATCCGAGCTTAAAAAATCTTTCGTTTCCGGAAAATTATAAATAGCATCCAGACTTTCCTTATAATCTACCACAGAGGTGATAATCGAAGCAGCCATCTCTTGTTGCCCTTTTTCAGAATTAAGGTAGCGACCTTCCTGATCATTGGTTAAGAACCCTAGCTCAATCAGTACGCTTGGCATATATGTTTGGTGGAGTACAACAAATCCTGCTTGTTTAACACCTCTACTCTTACGTGCCAGGCGTTTTTTAAATCGATTCTGAACAAAGCTAGCCAACGTAAGACTCTGCTCCAGGTATTCCTCCTGCATTAAAGTGAGTCCAATAATGGATTCAGGGGAGTTGGGATCAAAACCATCATAATTCGCTTGATAATTGTCCTCTAAAAGGATTACGGAGTTTTCATTTTTTGCTACATTAAAATTCTCATCATTCGCGTGCAATCCTAATACAAAGGTCTCGGTTCCCAGTGCTTGAGAACGGTGGGAGTTACAGTGTACAGACACAAAAAGATCTGCTTTGGCATCATTTGCAATTTTGCCGCGCTCATGCAATTCTATAAATTTATCAGTTTTACGGGTGTACACAACTTTGAACCGATCGTCCTTTTCCAGAGCCTCACCGATACGTAATACTACGTTAAGCGCAATATCTTTTTCACTATAGCCATTGCCACGATTCCCCGAATCATGACCACCATGACCTGCATCTAATACAACTACAAATTTCTTTTTATCATTGGGCAGTTCATTATACGTTGTAAACGAAAGACTTACCCCTATAACAACTAATAAAACCGATACTACATACAATCTTTTCATCTTCAATTTTTCTTCAATCTTCGACAAATTTGAAACATTTACAATTACTATTCGTTACTTTTGACATAGCCTTAAGATAATTTTATTTATTCATACAAACCATATATGTCGGCATATTGAATTCAAATAAAATAATACTTTTAGCACTATTGCTTTATTTTTCTATTAATAACGATTACTACATTAAAAATATATGTAATTTTGGGACTTCAAAAACTAAGCCATAGTTTTACAAAAATAGTATTTAAACCATTGCAAACCTCGGTACGACACATACTTTATTCACTAAGTTTTACACTACTTTGTATTCACTATACAAGTGGTCAAGAAACCAATAGTTCCACAGAAGTTTCTATTCCTGCCCAAGAAGACAGCACCCAAGTTATCACACAGCAACTTAAGGATTCTATTACGAACGCTTCGCTCAGAGAAAATACAGAAATTTTACAGGATACTGTAAAAAAAGATTCTGTAAAACCTGAAAAACAGCTCCTTACTGATAAAGTAACATATAAATCTAAAGATTATATGAGACTAAGTAGTAAGGAAAACAAGATGTATTTATACGACGAAGCCGAAGTGGTGTATGGCGATATGAAGCTTAACGCCGGACTTATTATTATGGATAATAATAAAAATGAAGTGTATGCTTTTGGCATTAAGGATTCTCTAGGTGAGTATACGCAGACTCCTATTTTTGAACAAGCACAAAATGTAGTTGAGCCGGATTCTATTAGATTTAAGTTTGACACGCAAAAGGCGTTAATTTATAATTCGCGGACGGAACAAAACGGTTTTAAAATCAAAAATGAGGTCTCAAAGAGAGAGAATGACTCGGTAATTTATATGAAGAATGTAAAATTTACAACTTCAGATAATATCGATGATCCTGAGTATTACTTTTATGCCAGGCGTATCAAATTAGTACCCGAAAAGAAAATTGTGACCGGACTGGTCAATATGTTTATTGCTGATGTCCCCACTCCTATTGGGTTACCATTTGGATATTTTCCGCTTACTGATGAAAGAACCTCCGGTTTTATAATTCCGAATCCTGGAGAAGAAAGCCGACGAGGCTATTTTTTACAAAACGGAGGATACTATTTTGCTATCAGTGACTATGTGGATCTGACCTTGATGGGAGATTATTATACGAACGGAAGTTATACGTTTGCAGTAGAGTCAGCCTATGCGCTGCGCTATCGATATCGTGGGAATCTAAGATTTCGCTATGAGAACAATCTAACTAGTGAACGTGGTTTTCCGGATTTCTCAAAAGCGACTACCTATAACATTCAATGGACCCACAGTCAGGATGCTAAGGCGAATCCGAACTCAAGGTTTTCGGCTTCAGTGAACTTTGGAAGCAGTAATTTTTACCGACAATCCACCAATCAGTTAAATACCGGAAACTTTTTGAATAATCAAATTAGTTCGTCGATATCCTATGCCAAAACTTTTCCAGGAGATCCTCAGGTAAACGTAAATGCTGCGGCTACGCATAACTCCAATACAAATACCGGAGTAGTCAACCTATCTTTACCCAATGTGTCTGCCAGTGTTTCCAGAATATTTCCTTTCGCTCCTAAAGAAGGTATCAAAAAAGGAATTATCCATAATATTAATACGCAGTATAACTTTAGAGGAGAAAACAGAATACAAACCAACGATGATGACTTACTCTCTGCCGAGATGTTTGACAACGCGCAGATAGGGATGCAACATTCTATTCCTGTAAGTACAAATTTTAAAATATTTAAATACTTAAGTGCTTCTGCCGGAACCACCTTTCAAGAAAATTGGGTATTCGAAACTATCGAGCAACGCTATGATTCTGATGCTAATGAAGGTGCCGGTGAAGTTGTGAGAGACACCATAAGCGGTTTTGACGCGTTTAGAACCTATAACTTTTCTACCAGTTTGGGTACGACCATCTACGGAACCTTTAATTTTAAGAAAGACAAGAAAATTCAGGCAATTCGGCACACTATGCGTCCGTCGATAAGTTATAGCATCAACCCTAAGTTTGATCAATATTATGATTCCTACGTGCGTACCGACAATCCTAATACGATTGATGTTGACGAAACCGAAGTTGTAGAATATTCACGTTTTGATGGTGGTTATTTTGGAGCACCCAGTAATACCTTTTCCAGTAATATCGGTTTCTCGTTAAGTAATAACCTCGAAGCCAAGGTGCGTAGCAGGGATACGACTGCTACCGAGCCTAAAAAAGTGAATCTGCTAAATAACCTTACGCTATCTACTGCTTATAATTTGGCCGGTGATTCCCTTAAATTGAGTCCGTTGTCCATACGCGGTAATATTCCTATTGTACAAAATAAGCTAGACATTAATTTTAGCATGCAACTTGATCCGTATGCTTTGGATAATAACAACAGAAAAATTGATGTTTGGAACATTGATAATGGCGGAAGTCTCTTTAGATTAACCAATGCCAGTGCAAATTTTGGCTACTCGTTTAGCAGTAAAGATTTTCAGCGTAAAACAAAAGAAACAGATCCACTGGATAATCAAACGCTGCGTAATGGCGGACGTGCCGATAATCTTTTTGGTAGTACAACAGACTTTAGTGATAACCAAGGCGTATATGAAGATGATGGTGTTGATGAAGATGTATCCGATGTTAAGTTTTACAATTATAAGATTCCGTGGTCCTTACGATTAGCCTATACCATCAATTACTCTAATAGTGCCCGGCAAAATGAAATCTCATCACACTCGCTAATGTTTTCGGGAGATGTAGAGCTGGCTCCGCGATGGACCGTAGGTGTCTCCTCCGGTTATGATTTAAAAAATCCTGGCTTCACCTTTACTAATTTACGTTTTCAAAGAGATTTAGAGAGTTGGCAAATGAGTTTTAACTGGATTCCGTTTAGTGAACGTACCTCATGGAATTTCTTTATCGGAATCAAATCGTCTGTTTTAAGTGATATTAAGTACGATAAACGAAGAGAAGCCGACAGAAATTTATAATTAGCAATTATTTGTCAAAAGTATCCTTACTTTTACACTACACGCATATCAATATTCTATTTATGAAAAAAATCATCACTACCACGAATGCACCGGCACCTATCGGACCTTATAACCAAGCAATTTTAAGCGGAAATACCTTATATACTTCCGGTCAAATTGCTATTGACCCTAAAACTAACCAACTAGTTTTAGAAGATATTACCAAAGAAACCGAGCAGGTAATGAAAAATGTAAAAGCTATCCTCGATGAAGCAGGCTATACCTTTGAAGATGTGATTAAGACAACTATTTTCTTAAGCGATATGAATAATTTTGCCAAAGTGAATGAAGTGTATGGTCAGTATTTTGATGAAGCTACTGCCCCTGCAAGAGAGACTGTAGCGGTAAAAGCTTTACCAAAATTTGTCAATGTTGAAATCTCTGTGATTGCGGTGCGATAAGCCTCTTTTTGGTAGCTGAGTTTAGTACGACGTTGTATGCAATTTGATAAAAGAATATAGTATGAGATTGAAATTGTTCTATGATTACTTTTTTACAATATTGATAAGTACTACATCAGGTATATTGTTAGAAAGTTTACCTTACAAGAATATATATCTATTAATAATCTATGCCATCCTTTTTATATGGTTTGGGTATAAATCTCTTCTTTACGCGTTTTATAGTGGAGCCGCCTACAAGAATATAAAATTAGATATCGATACAAGAGATACAAAACTCGATTTCAATACAAGTAACTTCTCTCCTTTTGCATTTATAATAACTTTCGGGTTGATTTCTCAACAACTTTATCATTTTGATAATAGTTTATTTGAAATATTAACTATAAATCAAAATAGCTCTTTATTCGAAAGAGAATGGATGATTTTTGCTTTAGACAACTTTATTAGAGCGGCGATATTTGATTTTTTGGAAACTTATCACTTACACATATCAAATATCGATTCGAATAACTTGTATATTTTGTCATTCGTATTTGTATTTAAGTCAGTTTTATCAATATTTTTTGTAAAAAGTTTAATAAATCTATATAACTCAACCAAAAAGATTGAATTAGAAAATAAATAAAAAGTATGGCTACTAACTAAGCATCTATGCGGTCGGTACGACCGAGCATGAATGCCGTGTTGACTAAACCGAGTCGATATTAGTTCATATGGCGATTTCTATGTGTTTCTGTAGGTCTTAGGGATATAATTTGATTCATATCCCCCTTAATAAACTTTTCGTTTCTGCCTAGTCCCTTTTACCTGGCATTGGCTTATCTTAAATAAAATCTGTAGTTTAGTCACAGTTAAAACCCACTACCTACCCTACTTAGTAACTTAAGGATAGTGAATAGTAAAAGAACTTTATAGTTGCATGCAAGCTAAAAAATCCGTGAATGGAAGAGATTAACGAAAAAGAATTTAAAAGTCGACTTGCTTCTACAGAGATTTCTGAATACAATGACCTTATAATAAACTTTCAAAATGTCACGAATGTAAACTTGAATGAGATTACTCTTTCTAATAAATTTAAAAACTGCAAATTCATAGGAAAAAGAGTTGATTTTGTGGATTTGAGTATTGGAGAAACATCTGAATTGACTCATACATTTAGATTTGATGATTGCGAATTCGAAAATGACGTTTTTTTCAAAGATTGTGCTATACAGGAAATCAGATTTATAAATATTTCAAAACCTGTTAAGAATTTACATTTAGCATCAATTACACTTGGGTACTTTACTTTTCAGTGTGCAGAAAGTTTAGACGATGAAATATCGAATAATATTGGTATTACAATTCATAATTCTGAAATAGTAAAGTATTTAGATTTTTTACATCTAAAATCAAGTAACAATCTTTTAATTTCTAGTTGTAAAATTAATAGCGTTAAAATACACAACTCGAAATTTGAAAGAGTCGACATCGACCATTGTAAAATTAAAAATGACTTTCAATTCACTTTAAATAATGTTGAAGATAGTTACTTTAAGCACAGCGAATTCAATAAAACTAACTTCTCTAATACAGATTTTGGAGTTGAGACAGAATTTTCTTTTAATAATTTTGGTGGAATAGCACTATTTCAAAGTCTACAAAATGAACATAGAACGAGGGCAAAGTTTAAAAGTTGCAACTTTATGAAATACACCAATTTCAATAAATCCACTCTTTATAACTTGCACTTAGATACTTCAAAATTTCAAGAATTTACCTCATTCCAAGAAATGGAGCTAAATTCAATATTTTTAGATAGAACAATATTCGAGAAACCAGCTTTTTTCGACGATATAGAAATTATCAGATTTAGTAAATGTAATAAAAGAACACTTCGAAATATTAAACAACAATTATTAAGAGCTGACAACAAAATAGATTATGATAATTTTCGAGCTCATGAACTGAATTTATATAAAGAGGAACTTAAAAAAACCATAAAGTTAAATTCAAAAGCTAATCGCAAAAAGTTGAGTAGAGATTTGACAATCTTACGAGTTAATTCCTTCTATTCAAATAACGGAACTGATTGGGTTAAGGCAATTAAAAGAACTTTATTTGTTGCATTACTTTTCTACTCAATTTTTTACGTGGTTCATAATTCTGATAGAAAAATTGACCTTTACAGTGCTTCTTCATATAACGAATACTTCATAGGGCTTTTTAGATACTTTTTGCTAACAGATTTTCACAATCCTTTAGCCCAAAGTAGAGAATATTTGACAAATGTTTGGGAATGGGTTCCTTTTATATTTGGAAAAATATTAATCGCAATAGGAATTTATGAAATTTTAGTTTCATTTAGAAAATTTAAGCGATAAAGCCAGCAGGTAACAAAGTACTATGGCAAAAAACAAATAAAAATTTATTAATTTTAAACCAAAGTACTTCTGTAAGTATCATCATAAAGTAGTCCTAATTTTGTAATAGCAAAGGCTTGTTTCAAGAGCTTATCACATGCGGCTATTAACACTCCACTGATGCTCGTTTGCAACGAGTCTTTCTACAAAAATCATCTATATAAAATAAAATCTGTAGCTTAGGCACGTAAAACCCACTACCTACCCCACTTGGTTACTTAGGGATAGTGAATGGTAAAGGCACTTTATAGTTACCGGTAAATAAATATAATTGTTATGTAACATCTGATGAATCTAAAAAAAACTAACATAGATGGAATGAAAATCTTTCAAGTTGACCCAAATGTCCTTGAGAGTGATCAGATTCAGGAAAGCACTAAAGAAGCTTTAAAAATAAAGTCTCAAAAACAATGGCTTAAAGAATTAAAGCAAAATAGGGCTAATGTTGTTCTTATGGATGATAATGGTCAAGCATTCCAAGCCACTACATTTCTTCACAAAATGCAAATTTATGCCGGCATAGCTCCGAATTTAATTCAAGCATATTTCGATCTTGCATATGAACAAATACAATGGACTGACAAATATGCTGACACTTTTCATTTTATTTCTAACAATAAATTTGAAGAAGTGAGACTAATCGAGCCTAATATTTTTAATCGTTTCATTCAATATAGGATTAGTTCCATTATTTTTTTGCATTTATCAGTGGAAGCCTTTGTTAATCATATAATACCAGATGACTTTATCTATTTAAGAGTGGAGAACTCTAAATCAGATAAATTTATTGAACAAACCACTAAGCTCTCAAAAGAAAATATTGAAAGATGGACAAGTTTTAAGGAAAAAATAGAAAAAGTAATTCCGCAAATACCAGGAATCGATTTTGATTTAAAGAAAAATTCAAAAATACTAGGTAGATTATTTGAAATTGTTAAAATCCGTGATGAAATAATTCATTTAAAATCAAAAGACAAGGAAACCTCAATATATTATGACAAGATATTCAATTTTATAGCGTCTAAAAATTTATCCGATTATCTTCATTCAGTAAAGAAATTTATCAATATTATTCAAAAAGATTTTATAAAAATTGAAAGTATTCAAGAACAAAAGATTTCTGAAAAAATCCTAATGGAAAATCCTAAACAACTTCATATGGGAATGTTATTCGATGTTGTTAGAATTAAAGAAAAAAGAATTACTATTGAAATTTCTAAATGGGATGGTTTAACAAAAGAAAATGAATCCTTGATAATGATTTTGTCTCACTTAGAACTAATGAAAAAGATGAATATCTTGGACGATTATTTAATCAATGAAAGTAAGAGTTTGTTTACCATAGAGATATTTAAATTAGATAAACAAATAACGTAACGCTACATAACATTATATATGAAATCAGAGCAATGTTTAATTTACAGACCCTTCTTTCCTTTTTGCAGTGGAGCTAGATTTTTATAAATTAAACAAGAAATAAGAACACGTAACTAATCTATTACAAAACCGTTACCTCATATTGAGAAAAATATTATTCATATTAATAATAGCATTCTTCATCCTATCTTGTGACTCAAATAAAAAGATAGAGGGCACTTGGATAAGTGCATATACTTTTTCAAAAGAATCGAACCAGCCTGTAGGGTTTCCTTTCAGACAAATAATAAACTTCGAAAACAACAATATTCAGGTCAGAGAATTTAAATATGACTTAACTAGTGAAGGTTTACTTATTGGAAGCTATAAATATACACTAGATCAATTGACATATAATATTAATAATGTATCATCTAAAATAGGTTTAATTTATTCTAAGGATAGTTTGATATTTAAAAATTTCTCAGGAACAAGTAACATTTATAAAAAAATTGGTGACAATTTGAAAAGTAAGACAGAAAAAAAATTAGTCAACAAATCATTTTTATATCACACTAAAAACTATAATGATACTATTCATTTTTTAAACGATTCTATTTTGACATATAGTAATGGTAAACCCAAAAAATATTTGAGATGGGAAAGATTCATATTTAATGATTTTGATATTTTGTTCACAGAAAATGATATTCCCTATATAATATCTAAATTCAAAAATAGTATACTGTTGACAGGTTTCCACCAAAAAAAACACGAAATAGAACTCATCGAAATCGAATAAAAGAATATAAAAATGTTTATTAATAACTAAGCATTCATGCGGTCAGTACGACCGAGTATAGACGCCGTGCTGACTAAACCGGGTCGCTATTTATTTAATATGGGTATTGCTATGTAAAAGAAGCGTCCTATAAAAACTTTAGCGTAAAAAATGAAGTGAAAGTAGTGGCTACAGGAAATTCGTCTACAACGAAAAGCACATATTGTACTCAGAATAATGATAGCAGATTTAGAGATTAAATTAGTTAACCTGTTTAATTTCATGTAACGTAAAGAACGTTATTTTTAGTAAAATTTTTTTAAGACTAGACTTTTCCCGCCCGTCCGCATGAATGACTTGTCGAGCAGGTACCAAAAAAATACGTTCTGGCGGGATGGTTCATGTCATCCCGAGCGGAGCCGAGGGGTTGGGCGATGCATAAAAGAATACGTAGTAATTGAATACTGAATATTTAAATAAAATCTGTAGTTTAGTCACACAAAACCAACTACCTACCCCACTTAATAACGTAAAGATAGTGACTAGTAAAAGAAGGATATAGTTGCCATTGGTGGTTATATAACATTGTTGGCAGAAAATTAACCATACACAAACTCAATGACAGATCGAGAAACTAAAAAATTCATCTCTATTATTTTTGAAAAAATAACATCCTCAAATACTAATAATGATTTGATAGAAATCGAGAAAGAAAGTTTTGACAGAAAATACATAATGGACTCAACATCTTTCCCTAAAATTGATTTTAATATATCTTCTACCGAAATAGATGAATTGATAAAGAGCAATATAATTGATAAAAATTACAATCTAAATCCTTTATCAAAAAATAGCGACCCTTTAATAAAACTTCTTTACTCGATAATTTGGAAAAATGGAGATTTAAAGAAATTGAAGCATATTACTAAAGGAATTCACAGAGATGATTTAAGCATTATGGAGCAAGAAAAAAGCTTTGTCTTTTATCAGTTTGGTAAATACTTGACAAAGCAAGAAAATCAGCCCATAATTGACCAACATGTTCTTAGAGCTTTTGCTATATATCAATGTGATGATATTCAAGAAATACGGCAAATTAGAGGGTTTAAGGTGATAACAAAAAAAGAAAAAAATCTAATAAAAGATTATATAAACTGGTTGAGCTCTGACTCTATAAATAACACTCTAAAAAAAGAAGCGGAATACTTATACTACATTGATAGAATATTATTTGCATCTGGAAGATTGACTAAGAAAAAATAACTTTTACCAACAACTAAGCATCCATGCGATCAGAACAACCGAGCATAATCGTTGCATTGACTAAACCGGGTTGCTAGTTTCATGATTAGTATTCCCGCTACCTTCACTGCATACCTCACGATAAACCAGCTAGTAGCTTGCTTATGATTCAGGGCGTCAATCCCTATTCTCAAATGACTTGCACCCTCTGAATTAATAATTTACTTTTTGATAAATAAAGGATGTCGATGTTAGGCATACCTTCCGTTTATATTGTTCATTTACTCCTTTTTGGAAGCAAATGTATTATACAAAAGACGCCATGTAAAATTACCATAAAAACTATTTGAATTATTTTTATACCATCAGTTAAATCTTAAGTTTGTAAAAACTACAAATTAATTATGAAAAAAATTTTATTTAAATGTTTATTAGCTACAATATTATTTTCTTGTAGTAATGATGATAATTCATCTGAATCAAATAATGACCCCTCTAATGAAGCTAAAAATGAATTTTTAGGCCAGTGGAAATTATCCAAAAGATTTTTGAAAACGAGTACTGGAGCTGTTATTCAAGAAACACCAGTTAAAGGGTGTAACGAAAAGACTTTAATTCAGTTTAATGAAGATGGCACGTATAGAGAAAATGACATATACGGAGACAGTGAAGGTAAAAATTGTTTTGTGAACTTTGATGAATCTGGAAAGTATGAAATCTTACCAGACTCTGAAATGAAGTTTACAGACAATGAAGGGTATGCATATATAGCTAAAGTCACTCTTATAAATGGCGTTTTAGAGCAAACTTTATTGAATAATGATCCCAAGGATGATGAGTTCGAAGTCGATGAGTATATCAAAGTTGATGAAGAAAAAGAGTTTTTTGTTCCATAATCTTATTATTAAGAAGTTGCTCAAATAACTACACACAATAACTAAGCATCGATTCGATCGATACGATTGAGCATGAACGCCGTGTTGATTACTCGGCATCGTCAGTTCCATGATTTGTAATGCTGTTTTCCATAATGCATAGCTTATGGTAAACCAGCCAGTAGCTTACTATTGCTTCAGGACGTTACTCCTGCACATAATGGACTCGCTCACTCTAGACTAAATAGTTACCTTTCGGTTAGATAAATGTATTTATATTAAGACAAACACACTATGTAAGATAAGCGTTAAAACGCCTTTTTTATTAAACGTTGGTCATAATATTGACAAAACTAAACACGTAATGAACAAACCAGCAATCATCATTGCAATAATTCTACTTGTTGGAATAAACATTAATGCGCAGGAATTAACTTGTGCGGATTTTAGAACTGGTACTTTCTATATTCCTACAAGTGACGAGATGAAGAAATATACAATAACATCTAACGATTCTATAAGCAAAATTAGTACGCCAAGAGATATTACAATTAATAAATATATTGTAATACGTGAAGAGAACTCTCAAATCGAATGGATAAAAGGAGTAGATATTGGAAATCCGGAATATGAGATACTTGAATGGATTGATGATTGTACTTATCGATTGACTTACGATGAGTCAAAAGGAGCATTGAGTGAAGAGAAAAAATGGATTAATGAAAATAATGGAATTGTCATTACGAAATCTCGAATTGATGGAAAATGTATGTTTTATGATGCGATAATGACAACCAATGACGGAAGAAAAATATCTCAAAAAGGTATAATCTGTGCGGAATAATACTATGCGCAGCAAATAAGCACTCTAACGCTCGGTACGACCAAGCATAAATACGGTATTGACTCAACCGGGTCGCTATTTATTTAATATGGGATTTGATATGTATTTCTGTAGATCCTAGGCATACATCTTGATTCATATTTCCCTTTGTAAACTTTCACCTTCTGCCTAGTCCCTTTTGCCTGGCATTGGCTTATCTCAAATAAAATCTGTAGTTTAGTCACAGTTAAAACCCACTACCTACCCTGCTTAGTAACTTAAGGATAGTGAATCGTAAAATAAGTATATAGTTGCCAATGGGGATTATACGATGTTGTTGCCAGTAATACCCAAAAAACATTGAAGGAAATATTTAAACCGATTGTAGCATAAGATAAATTAAATCCAGTATTTGAATTACTAAGGACTACCAAAAAATGAACTAAATCAGCTGATTGATTCGCTTTTCGTATTTGTTAAATCAAAAATAACAGATCTAAAAGACACTGAAATACTCGAGCTTAAAAAACCTAAAATTGTTGTGTTTGGTGATACTTTATTTGTGCGAAATCAAATTAATAGGTATGAACAAAATTTAACACTCTATAATATCCGTTTTACGAAGGTGGAAAATGTATGGGTCATAGACTCTCATAACAACACTGCATTAATTTTAGAGTTTATTAAAATTGCTGAAAAAGAATACGACTAGTATAAAAATAATCACCAAACAAAACATACTTTTAACGTTGGGTACAATTTGTAACAAACAAAGCCACATATGAAAACACATTTAAAAATATTAATTTCTACAATTTTACTTCTTTTCGCAACAAATCAAATTATAGCACAGGATGCTACAAAAGCTCATAAAGATTCATTAGAAATTGTAGTCAAAAAATATTATGACTTAAACCTTAAAATATTTCAGACTATCTCAACCATTAAAGATATCGATAGAGTTTTTGAACTTTTTACAGATGACTTTACATATATTCATCCAAAATATGGAGGCACTTATACTCGGCAGGATTTGTACAATGGTTATGTACGAAATCAAAAAAACGGTCGTTACGATGGAAAATATATTAATATTAAAGTATTAAAAAAAATTATCGGATTGAATGGTATAGTTGTTCAAAGAATGTATGTGGAAAAAGAGGGTGACGGAATTAAGGAAGGAGAACCACAGATGACACTTTTTGAGTTTAAAAAAGGAAAAATATCCAAAATCTTTGAATATTGGTAGTTGAATAAAAAACTGTACCAAACATCGTAAAAATTAATCGCTAAATTAGTGCTTTAACAAAATTAGTTGCTTGTTTTGCTACTTCTGAATTTCCTTCAAAATTCCTCGCTTACAAAATCGCAACTAACCATACATAAATGGCTAACACAAGACATATACCCAAATCCAAATGAAAAAAACGACTTTTATAATAATTATAAGTCTCTGGACAACGCTTCATTTAGTAGCGCAACATGAAGGAGCACATAATATTCTTGGAACTAACCACTTTATTGATTCAGGTATTTTAGGAGAAAAAAGACAAGTGCAAATCTATCTTCCAACAGATTATACTGAAACTGACAACAAATACCCTGTTCTTTATTTATTAGATGGACAACAATTTTTTAGTCATGGTGTGAGCTTAAGTAAAACTTTTAATCAATTTAATCTAACACCTGAATTCATTATAGTAGGAATCAACACCAGTTACCCTCAACGGTACAGCCATTTTGGTAATGATATGGATAAATTCATTGAATTCATGGATGCAGAACTTTTACCTTTCATTGAAGAAAATTTTCGTGCCAATAGTGAAAAATTGCTTTTCGGTTGGCAATATGCCGGAAGTCTTGGATTCAATATCATGCTAAAAAATACAATAGCATTTAATGGATATTTTTTAGCAAGTCCGTTCCCGATTCAAGATAAAATTGAAGCTTTAAATAGTACATCAATAAAAAATACGGCACTTTATTTCTCTGTCAGTCCGGATGAATATGATGTAAATCATGGTACTGATAAACTAGATTCCCTACTTTCTGATAAGAAAATCCGCGGTTTAGACTGGTCTTACTTAAAACTTATAAATGAAGAACATCATTCTACTGGATATACCACACTCTATCATGGACTTAGGAAGTATTTCAAATATTACCAGGAATTTCAAGAAGATAATCTTGAAAAATTTATTACTGCTGGTGGCTTAGATTATGCTTATACATACGCTAGGGCGCGAGGACTTAATTATGGATTTTCATCCGATCTATCAACCTGGTCTAAGTTCACCATTATTCGCAGTGCCATTAGAGCCAAAGATTATGATCATTTTGAAACCTTTACAAATGAATTTGTAAATATTGAATTTATTAGTGATTTGAAAAATAGAGCTTCAGATATAGCCGTTTTTTATGAAGTGAATAAAAAATATAATAAGGCTATCGAGATATACAAAATGTTACTGGTAGAGTTTCCTGAGTCAGAAAAATTGTTAAAAAGAATCGGAAATGCTTATTTAGCCTTGGACAACAAAAATGAGGCGAAGAAATATTTTCAACTAGCAACAGAAAATTTAAAAAGTAAAATTTAAAACAAAACTATAAACACTGTATCTCGTATAAAGCCTTTTTCTAAGTTTTAGTCTATAAATTCGATAATTTATTATTATAAGTATCTGATTATAATTACTTAATGTTGCTATACTCTTGGCAACGCCATAAAAACGTTGTCAATATTTTAACGATAGCCTTTTAGTAACTCCGCATCATTGCGTGACCGGCAGGATATAGGGGTTTTCTAGAGTTATATGCCTTCCCCTCTTTGGCGTCTTATTTGGAGGGACAAGAGCATCATTATGATGATTGGCAAGCAAGAGAACTTGTACCCCTCTAAATTAATTATTTACCTGCAGTAAGTAAAAGACGCCTATGATGGGCAAACATTAAGTGTAAAAACTATGACATGTAAAAATCGCTCGAGAAGTATATGTTTTCTTGTGGGGTTGGCAAATTTTATATTTGGTGTTTACAAAAAATGATAAAAACAAAATATTTTTATTTAGATAAATGTCAAATCGTGTGGCGTATCACCTGCCCTACGTATTTAATTTTACGTCAGCGTGCATCTAAAAAAACTTAATAGATAACAACTAAGCATTCATGCGGTCGGTACGACCGAGCATGCAGGCCGTGTTGACTAAACCGGGTCGATATTCCTTAGTATGGGGTTTGATATGTA
>NZ_VNHU01000010.1 GCF_008124785.1 Aquimarina intermedia
CCGGTAATACTCATAACTCCGCGGCTTCCTGCATAAGCCGGGTTTACAATTATAGTATTATACATATATTGAGTGTACTGGGCATCTTGCTGAGCAGTGACCAAAGTTGTAAAGAATAGTGACGAAAGTAGTGCAAAAGTTAATTTAAAATTCATAAGTTCTAATTTAGATTTTGGGTAAAATCATGATAAACTGTAAAGTTCGTTTTCAACTAAAAGACACAATTTTTTAATAAAGATATAGAATTACGGTAAAACCGTAAAAACTGTAACTTTACACAAATAAAGAAAAAAAAATTAGAACCTTACTGTTTAATTTGCAATATGTTACCTATAATTTAAAAATTGCAACACATAAAAACCTATTAAATCATCATAGTATATCTGTAGCAAAACCTACGTGATTTATCTTATTTAGCAGTATATTTGCCGCTCTTTACAAAGCATAACATGAAGTTTACAGACGAAATACGCAGAAGAAGAACATTTGGTATTATTTCTCACCCGGATGCCGGAAAAACTACCCTTACCGAAAAACTTTTACTTTTTGGTGGTGCTATTCAAGAAGCTGGTGCGGTTAAATCGAATAAAATTAAGAAAGGTGCTACCAGTGACTTTATGGAAATTGAGCGTCAACGTGGAATATCTGTAGCTACATCGGTCTTGGCTTTTGAATACCAAGGAACAAAAATAAATATTTTAGACACACCGGGTCATAAAGATTTTGCCGAAGATACATTTCGTACCTTAACTGCTGTAGACAGTGTTATTGTGGTAATTGATGTTGCCAAAGGGGTGGAAGAACAAACGGAGAAATTGGTGTCCGTGTGTCGCATGCGAAACATTCCGATGATTGTTTTTATAAACAAACTAGACCGGGAAGGAAAAGATGCTTTCGAATTGCTAGATGAAATTGAACAAAAACTTGGTCTCAAAGTGGTTCCCTTAAGCTTTCCTATCGGTATGGGATATGACTTTAAAGGCATATATAACATATGGGAAAAGAATATCAACCTTTTTAGTGGAGATAGCAGAAAAAATATCGAAGAGACTATCGAGATTTCGGATTTGTCTTCCCAACAACTGAATGAAACCATAGGTGATTCAGCGGCAGATACTTTGCGTGAAGAATTAGAATTGGTAGAAGGTATTTATCCGGATTTTGACAATCAAGCGTATAAGGAAGGAAAACTACAACCGGTATTTTTTGGATCTGCTTTAAACAACTTTGGAGTACGGGAATTACTTGATTGCTTTATCCAAATTGCACCTACACCGCGTCCAAAGGAAAGCGAGGAGCGTCTGGTTGAGCCAACTGAAAAGGATTTTACAGGATTTGTATTTAAAATACATGCAAACATGGATCCTAAGCACAGAGATCGCCTGGCATTTATAAAGATTGTTTCCGGTACTTTTGAACGTAATGTTCCCTACCTACATACTCGACATAAAAAGAAATTTAAATTTTCAAGCCCAAATGCATTTTTTGCAGAGAAAAAGGAAATTGTAGACATCTCATACCCGGGTGACATCGTAGGGCTGCATGACACCGGTAACTTTAAAATCGGTGATACATTAACAACAGGAGAATTATTACATTATCGTGGTATCCCTAGCTTTTCTCCAGAACATTTTAGATACATTAACAATGCTGACCCAATGAAATCTAAACAATTGGCAAAAGGGATTGACCAATTAATGGACGAAGGGGTGGCACAACTTTTTACATTAGAACTCAATGGCAGAAAAGTGATAGGAACCGTGGGTGCACTTCAATACGAAGTGATACAATACCGATTAGAGCATGAGTACGGTGCAAAATGTTCCTATGAAAATCTAAATGTTCATAAAGCATGTTGGGTCGATCCACGAGGATCTGACGAACAGGAATTCGCAGATTTCAAGCGTGTGAAAAATAAATTCCTGGCTACAGATAAGCGAGGACAATTGGTGTTTCTGGCGGACTCTAGTTTTAGCCTACAAATGACTCAACAAAAATACCCTACGGTAAAATTTCATTTTACTTCAGAATTTGAGTAGGAGAGGTTGATGAGATTGCAGCTACTTTAGCTCTCAAAACCCTCTTTTACCAAAGAGAATCTCAAAAAATAATTTAAAATCCGACAGGAGGCTCCAAAGCGGATATTTGAACGTGGCCGGTTTGTTTTTTTCAAAAAACGCATGCCCGACCCAAGCAAAACCGTACCCTACAACGGGCACTAAAAACCATTGCCATCCCCAGCGTTGCCATATAGCTATTGCTATAAGAATAAAAACGAGAAATGTACCTATAAAGTGAAGTATCCTGCTCGTTCTATTTTGATGCTCGGTCAGGTAAAAATTGTAGAATTCACTATAAGTTTTAATTCTTTTTGCCATGATTTTCCAAATATGTCATCAACTAAATTTACAAAAAAATTAAGTTGCTGCATTTGATTTCTTGCTTAAAAAATAAAACCCGAAAAGAAATAGTTTTCTTTTCGGGTTCAATATTATTTTAAATAGGCTTATTAAGCTTCGCCGGTAGGTCCAAAATTAAGTGGAATTGGTGGTTGCTCATAATCTTTGATCTCGCCGTGAGCAGTTTCAAAGCGTTGCACATTATCACTTAAAGCTTTCATCAAACGTTTGGCATGTTGCGGAGTTAAAATCACTCTACTCTTGACCTTACTCTTAGGTCTTCCAGGCATCACGTTGATAAAATCAATAACGAATTCTGAAACTGAATGATTGATAATAGCCAAGTTGCTATAGGTTCCATCAGCAATTGACTCATCCAATTCAATATTTAATTGATTTTGGTTTGGATTTTTTTTATCTGCCATATCTTAAAATTTTTCAAATAGGATATAAAAAGAAAGCCTGCCAAAAGGCAGGCTGTTCTGATTAATTATAATTTACTTCTTGTCGCTGTTCCATGCGGTCTTCAAATTCTTCTTTAGAACCAACAATTATACTCTCGTAGTCTCTCATACCTGTTCCTGCCGGGATTCTATGTCCAACAATCACATTTTCTTTAAGACCCTCTAAACTATCCACTTTACCGCTCACAGCAGCTTCGTTTAATACTTTTGTAGTTTCCTGGAAGGAAGCTGCAGAAATAAAGGATTTAGTTTGTAACGATGCTCTTGTTATACCTTGTAAGATAGGTGTAGCGGTTGCAGCTGTTACGTCTCTAGCTACTACTAAGTTTTTGTCTTCTCTTCTTAGGATTGAATTTTCATCACGTAAGTCTCTAGGAGAAATTATTTGTCCCGGTTTAAGGTTTTCACTATCCCCGGCATCTTCTACTACTTTCATTCCAAAAATAGCATCATTTTCTTCAATAAAGTCTGATTTATGAATCAATTGATTCTCTAAGAAAATCGTATCTCCCGGATCCTGAATTCTAACTTTACGCATCATTTGACGTACTACTACTTCAAAATGCTTATCGTTAATCTTCACCCCTTGTAAACGATATACTTCTTGTACTTCGTTTACCAGGTATTGCTGTACCGCAGATGGACCTTTAATTTTAAGAATATCCTCTGGAGTAGTTGAACCATCAGATAAAGCCATTCCTGCTCTTACATAATCATTTTCCTGTACAAGAATTTGATTAGAGAGTTTAACAAGATATTTCTTCACTTCACCAATTCTGGACTCAACAATAATCTCACGATTACCACGCTTAATTTTACCAAAAGAAACTACACCATCAATTTCACTAACAACCGCAGGATTCGATGGATTACGTGCTTCAAATAATTCTGTTACACGTGGTAGACCTCCTGTAATATCACCTGCTTTTGCAGATTTACGTGGAATCTTAACTAAGACTTTACCAATTCCAATTTTTTCATTATCATCGATCATAAGATGCGCTCCAACCGGTAAGTTGTACGAACGTAAAACTTCATCCGCTTTACCAATTACATGTAAAGTCGGAATCTTTTTCTTATCTCGAGATTCTGAAATAACTTTTTCCTGGAAACCTGTTTGTTCATCAATCTCTACCTGATAGGTAATTCCTTGCTCGATGTTCTCATACTTTACTTTACCAGCAAATTCTGAAATAATTACACCGTTATAAGGATCCCACTGACAGATAACATCATCTTTAGCAATCTTCTGACCGCTCTTGATAAATAGCTGCGAACCATAAGGTATTAAGTTATTACTTAAAACAATTTTAGTCTTTGGATCAATTACTTTCACTTCTGAAGTTCTTGAGATAACAACATCAATCTTATTACCTTCAGAATCTTCTCCTTTTACTGTTTTGAGTTCATCAATTTCGGCAATACCAGTGAATTTTGCCTTCAATTGATTTTCTTCAGAAATGTTACCTGCAATACCTCCCACGTGGAATGTACGTAGCGTAAGCTGTGTACCCGGTTCTCCAATAGATTGTGCTGCCACAACACCTACTGCTTCACCTCGTTGCACAGTCTTACCAGTCGCAAGATTACGACCGTAACATTTAACACAAATACCTTTTTTAGCTTCACATGTTAATGCCGAACGAACTTCGACAGCATCAATAGGAGATTCTTCAATAGTTCTTGCGATAGCATCAGTAATTTCGGCACCAGCCTCAACAAGTACTTCTTGCGTAAGTGGGTCAACTACATCAACTAATGCTGTTCTACCAGCGATACGAGCTTCTAAACGCTCAATAACTTCTTCATTCTTTTTAAGAGCGGTCACTTCAACTCCTCTTAGCGTATCACAATCTTCTTCATTTACAATTACATCTTGTGCTACATCCACCAAACGACGTGTCAAATACCCGGCATCTGCAGTTTTTAGAGCGGTATCTGCAAGACCCTTACGTGCACCGTGAGTCGAGATAAAGTATTCTAAAATTGAAAGTCCTTCTTTAAAGTTAGAAAGAATCGGGTTCTCAATAATTTCACCACCGACAGAGTTAGATTTTTTAGGCTTAGCCATCAAACCACGCATACCTGTCAACTGACGAATCTGCTCTTTTGACCCCCTTGCTCCAGAATCAAGCATCATATACACTGAGTTAAATCCTTGTTGATCTTCGCGTATACGTTTCATTGACAACTCAGTCAATTCGGCGTTTGTAGAAGTCCAAATATCAATTACCTGATTATAACGCTCGTTATTTGTAATAAGTCCCATGTTATAATTGGCAACAATATTATCAACCTGAGAATTTGCATCAGCAATCATCGTATGCTTTTCTGCTGGTATAATAATATCTCCTAAACTAAAAGATAATCCTCCTTTGAATGCGAAATAGTATCCAAGACGTTTAATCTCATCCAAAAATTCTGCGGTTTCAGGAACACTAGTTAAGTTAAGAATTTTACCGATGATATCACGTAATGACTTCTTCGTTAAAACCTCGTTGATAAATCCAGCCTTTGCCGGTACCTTTTCATTAAATAAAACTCTACCTGTAGATGTTTCAATTATTTGAGGTACTAATTCGCCAGCTTCGTTAAAATCAATAGTTCTGATCTTAATATTCGCATTGATATGTAATCTACCTTCGTTATAAGCGATGGTAACTTCTTCTGGAGAATAGAAAGTAAGATCTTCACCTTTTATTTCTAATTCTGGAGTCGATCTACGAGACTTTGTCATATAGTAAAGACCCAAGACCATATCTTGTGAAGGTACGGTTACCGGTGATCCGTTAGCAGGGTTAAGAATGTTATGTGATGCTAACATCAATAACTGAGATTCTAAAATTGCTTCTGGTCCTAGTGGTAAATGCACTGCCATCTGATCTCCATCAAAATCGGCGTTAAATGCTGTACACACTAATGGGTGTAACTGAATCGCTTTACCTTCGATAAGTTTTGGTTGAAAGGCTTGAATACCTAGACGGTGAAGTGTAGGCGCACGGTTTAATAATACCGGATGTCCTTTAAGAACGTTTTCAAGTATATCCCAAACAACTGGCTCTTTTCTATCTATAATCTTTTTGGCAGATTTTACAGTTTTTACAATCCCTCTTTCAATCAATTTTCTGATTACAAAAGGCTTGTAGAGTTCTGCTGCCATATTCTTTGGAAGACCACATTCGAATAATTTTAATTCTGGTCCAACAACAATAACTGAACGTGCTGAATAATCCACACGCTTACCAAGTAAGTTCTGACGGAAACGTCCTTGCTTACCTTTTAAAGAATCTGATAACGATTTTAACGGACGGTTAGAATCAGTTTTTACAGCAGATGCTTTACGTGTATTATCAAATAATGAATCTACAGATTCCTGTAGCATACGTTTTTCATTACGTAAAATTACTTCTGGAGCTTTGATTTCCATCAAACGCTTCAGACGATTGTTACGTATAATTACACGACGATATAAATCATTTAAATCTGATGTTGCAAAACGTCCACCATCAAGAGGAACTAAAGGACGCAATTCTGGTGGAATCACCGGAATAGCCTTTAAGATCATCCATTCCGGACGATTCTCACGGTTTTTGTTTGCATCGCGTAGCGCTTCAACAACTTGAAGTCTCTTTAAAGCTTCAGTCTTACGTTGTTTTGAAGTCTCATTATTAGCTTTATGTCTCAATTCATACGATAGGGCATCAAGATCAATCCTTTTCAAGATTTCGATCAGACATTCTGCACCCATCTTAGCGATGAACTTATTCGGATCTGAATCATCCAAGTACAAATTCTCTTGCGGAAGACTATCTAAGATATTTAAATATTCTTCTTCCGTAAGAAAGTCCATTTTTTGAACAGCTTCTCCTTCTTCATTTTTTGCAATACCTGGTTGGATCACTACGTAACGTTCGTAGTAAATAATCATATCCAACTTCTTAGACGGGAGTCCAAGTAAGTATCCTATTTTGTTTGGTAACGAGCGGAAATACCAGATATGCGCTACAGGCACAACTAAATTGATATGCCCTACACGATCTCTTCTTACTTTCTTTTCAGTTACTTCAACACCACAACGATCACAAACAATACCTTTGTAGCGAATTCTTTTATATTTCCCACAAGCACATTCAAAGTCCTTTACCGGACCAAAAATACGCTCACAGAACAAACCGTCACGTTCTGGTTTGTGTGTACGATAATTAATAGTTTCAGGCTTAAGTACTTCTCCCTTAGAGTTTGCTAATATTGACTCTGGAGAGGCCAAACCAATAGAGATTTTATTAAATCTCTTTACTGTATTCTTATCATTATTTCTTGCCATAATACATGGTTCCTTAAGAATTATTGTAATTTAAATTTGAATATCTACTGCTGATAGCTGTCATGCTTGGGTTGACCAAACATGACATGCTACAGACGCAGTATTATTCTTCTAATCTGATATCCAGACCCAGACCTTTTAATTCGTGCATTAACACGTTAAAAGATTCTGGTAATCCCGGTTCTGGCATTGGCTCTCCCTTAACTATACTTTCGTAAGTTTTAGCTCTTCCAATTACATCATCAGATTTTACCGTCAATATTTCACGTAAGGTTGCTGATGCTCCATAAGCCTCAAGCGCCCAAACTTCCATCTCTCCAAAACGCTGACCTCCAAATTGTGCTTTACCACCTAATGGTTGTTGCGTAATTAATGAGTAAGGTCCGATAGAACGAGCATGCATCTTATCATCTACCATGTGTCCTAACTTAAGCATGTAAATCACCCCTACTGTTGCAGGTTGATCAAAACGCTCACCACTACCACCATCATAAAGATATGAATGTCCAAATCTTGGAATTCCAGCTTCATCTGTAAATTCGTTAATTTGGTCAATAGAAGCTCCATCAAAAATAGGCGTTGCGAACTTTCTGTTCAATTTCTGACCAGCCCAACCAAGAACTGTTTCATAAATCTGACCAATGTTCATACGCGATGGTACCCCTAATGGATTCAATACAATATCTACCGGTGTTCCGTCTTCCAAAAATGGCATATCCTCTTCTCTTACGATACGTGCAACAATACCTTTGTTACCGTGACGTCCTGCCATCTTATCTCCTACCTTCAGTTTACGTTTTTTAGCGATATAAACTTTGGCAAGTTTAATAATTCCACTTGGTAATTCATCACCAACAGAAATTGTAAACTTCTCTCTTCTCAAGTTACCTTGAAGATCGTTTTGCTTAATTTTATAGTTGTGGATTAAGTCCGCTACTAAACTATTCAAGCTATCATCAGTTGTCCAAGTTCCTTTAGTAAGGTGTGCATAATCATCGACACTATTAAGCATCTTTTGTGTATACTTCTTACCTTTTGGCAATACTTCTTCACCAAGATCGTTAATAACTCCCTGAGAAGTTTTACCTCCAACGATGATAAATAACTTATCTACCAACTCTGATTTCAACAAGGCAAATTTAGCATCATACGCACGTTCTAAAGCTGAAATATCTTCTTTATCCTGTGAACGTTTACGCTTATCTTTTACTGCACGAGCAAATAATTTTTTATCAATAACTACCCCGTGTAATGATGGAGACGCTTTTAAAGAAGCATCTTTTACATCACCCGCTTTGTCACCAAAAATTGCGCGAAGTAATTTCTCTTCAGGTGTTGGATCACTTTCTCCCTTCGGAGTGATCTTACCAATAAGAATATCACCAGGTTTAACCTCGGCTCCAATACGAATCATACCATGTTCATCAAGGTCTTTGGTTGCCTCTTCTGAAACGTTTGGTATATCATTAGTTAATTCTTCGTTACCTAATTTGGTATCACGAACTTCTAAAGAATACTCGTCAATATGGATAGATGTAAAAATATCATCACGAACCACTTTTTCAGAAATTACGATCGCATCCTCAAAGTTATACCCTTTCCAAGGCATGAAGGCTACTTTCATATTTCGGCCTAAAGCAAGTTCTCCATTCTCGGTAGCATATCCCTGACAAAGTACCTGTCCACGATTAACACGATCTCCTACCTTAACGATAGGTTTCAGGTTAATACTTGTTCCTTGGTTTGTCTTACGGAATTTTATTAGGAAATATGTTTTAGAATCCGAATCAAAGCTAACCATACGCTCTTCGTCCGTTCTATCATATTTTATCGTAATTTTTTGAGCATCAACATACTCTACAACTCCATCTCCTTCAGCATTAATCAATACTCGAGAATCTGAAGCTACCTGACGCTCAAGACCGGTTCCTACAATTGGAGCATCTACTCTCAACAAGGGTACTGCTTGACGCATCATGTTAGATCCCATCAATGCACGGTTGGCATCATCATGTTCCAAGAAAGGAATTAATGAAGCCGAGATCGAAGCAATCTGATTAGGCGCTACATCGGCATAATTGACATTTGTTGGATCAATTACAGGGAAATCCCCTTCCATTCGAGCAATAACTTTATCTGCCTCTATGGTTCCATCCTCTTTTAGAGGAATGTTAGCTTGTGCAATTAATTTCTCTTCTTCTTCCTCTGCACTTAGATATCTGAATTCACTTAAATCTACTTTACCGTTTTCAACTTTACGGTAAGGAGTTTCTAAGAATCCCATTGAATTCACTTTAGCAAACACTGAAAGTGATGAGATCAGTCCAATATTTGGTCCTTCCGGAGTTTCAATAGGACACAAACGTCCGTAATGCGTATAATGCACATCTCGAACCTCAAACCCTGCACGTTCACGTGATAATCCACCTGGTCCTAATGCAGAAAGTCTTCGCTTATGCGTAATTTCTGCCAAAGGATTAGTTTGATCCATGAACTGTGATAATTGATTCGTTCCAAAAAACGAATTAATTACAGATGATAAGGTTTTAGCATTAATAAGGTCAATCGGTGTAAACACTTCATTATCTCTAACATTCATACGTTCACGAATAGTTCGTGCCATACGTGCTAAACCTACACCAAATTGCTGTGACAACTGCTCACCTACAGTTCTAACACGACGGTTAGATAAGTGATCAATATCATCTATCTCAGCTTTAGAATTTATTAATTCTATTAAGTACTTTATGATAGTAATAATATCCTCCTTGGTAAGCACTTGCTTATCCATTGCGATATCAAGACCTAACTTCTTATTCATTCTGTAACGACCTACCTCTCCCAGGTTGTATCGTTGGTCAGAAAAGAACAACTTATCGATTATACCACGTGCTGTTTCCTCATCAGGCGGTTCTGCATTACGTAATTGACGATAAATATGTTCTACCGCTTCTTTTTCAGAATTGGTTGGGTCTTTTTGAAGTGTATTATGAATAATAGCATAATCACCTTTTTGATTATCTTCTTTATGAAGCAAAATAGTTTTTGCGCCAGATTCAATAATCTCTTCAAGATGGTCTTTATCAAGAATAGTATCTCTATCAAGCACAATTTCATTACGCTCAATAGATACTACTTCTCCTGTATCTTCATCTACAAAATCTTCATGCCACGTATTTAATACACGTGCTGCTAATTTACGACCTAAAACTTTTTTAAGTCCAGATTTTGAAACCTTTACTTCTTCAGCGAGGTCAAAAATCTCTAAAATATCTTTATCACGCTCAAATCCGATAGCACGGAAAAGTGTCGTAACAGGTAATTTTTTCTTTCTATCAATATAAGCGTACATAACGCTATTGATATCGGTAGCAAATTCTATCCAAGATCCCTTAAATGGAATTACTCTGGCAGAATATAATTTTGTACCGTTAGCGTGGAATGATTGTCCAAAGAATACACCAGGAGATCGGTGTAATTGAGAAACCACAACACGTTCTGCTCCATTGATACAAAAAGTACCACTTGGAGTCATGTAAGGAATTGTACCTAAATATACGTCCTGCACAATTGTTTCAAAATCCTCATGCTCGGGGTCGGTACAGAATAATTTAAGCCGTGCCTTTAAAGGTACGCTATAGGTAAGACCTCTTTCAATACACTCCTGAAGATCATATCTTGGAGGATCAACGAAATAATCTAAAAACTCTAGTACAAATTGATTACGGGTGTCCGTAATTGGAAAATTTTCCATGAAGGTATTGTATAGACCTTCGTTTCCTCTTTCTTCAGACTTTGTTTCTAATTGAAAGAAATCCTGAAAGGATTTGATCTGAATATCCAAAAAATCTGGATAATCAGGTCTATTCTTTACAGAAGAGAAATTCAATCTTTCAGTTTGCGTTGCTAACATCAATGGACGGAATTTTAATTAAATTTGTTTAAAACGGATACGTATTTTAGCACTTAATACTTATATACGCAAAATGGTTTAGACCTTAGAGAGAACTCTCCAGGTCTAAACCTATATGTCACTATTAGTTAAGCTTACTTAAGCTCAACCTCTGCTCCAGCCTCTTCTAATTGAGCTTTAAGAGCTTCTGCTTCGTCTTTTGCAATTCCTTCTTTAACAGGCTTTGGAGCACCGTCAACTAATTCTTTTGCGTCTTTAAGACCAAGACCTGTAAGTTCTTTAACAAGTTTTACAACTGCTAATTTAGATCCACCTGCAGCTTTAAGGATTACGTCAAATTCTGACTTTTCCTCTTCAGCTTCACCAGCAGCACCTCCACCAGCAGCTACAGCTACAGCAGCAGCAGCAGGCTCGATACCATACTCATCTTTTAATATATCAGCTAATTCATTAACTTCTTTTACTGTTAAGTTTACTAACTGTTCTGCGAATTCTTTTAAATCTGCCATTTTCTATCGTTTTAAATAATAATTTTAATTGAAATATAATTTGTTAAAAAGTGCGTACACATTTAAGTGTTATCCTTCTTTTTCGGATAACGTTTTAAGGATACCTGCAATCTTACCGCCACTTGACTTTAATGCAGAAACCACATTCTTAGCCGGTGATTGTAATAAACCGATAATATCTCCAATAACTTCCTCTTTAGATTTGATGTTAACCAAGGCATCAAGGTATTCATCTCCTACAAAGATTGCTTCTTCAACAAATGCACCTTTTAATAAAGGCTTCTCAGATTTCTTACGAAATTCTTTGATTACCTTCGCAGGAGCATTTCCTGTTTCAGAAAACATAATTGAAGTGTTTCCTTTTAATACGTTTGGTAACTCACCAAACTCTTTATCAGATTTCTCCATTGCTTTTGCAAGGAGTGTATTTTTCACTACACTTAGTGAAACATTAGCTTTATAACAAGCTCTACGTAAATTTGAAGTCGCACCTGCATTCAGACCTGAAATATCAGCTAAATAAATATTAGTGTTTTCAGCTAACTGAGCAGTTAAGTCTTCAATTACTTGTGATTTTTCTTCTCTAGTCATAATCGTTTATCTTAATTACCCAGCAAAATTCTTAGAATCTATCTGTACACCAGGACTCATAGTAGAAGACATATAAATTGACTTTATATAAATTCCCTTAGCTGCCTGTGGCTTTAATTTTACTAGTGTTGTTAATAATTCTTTTGCGTTGTCTTCAATCTTTTTAGCATCGAATGATGATTTACCAACTGAAGCGTGAACGATACCAGTTTTATCAACTTTAAAATCAATCTTACCAGCTTTAACATCAGATACTGCTTTAGCAACATCCATAGTTACCGTACCAGTCTTTGGGTTTGGCATAAGACCACGAGGTCCTAATACACGTCCTAAAGGACCTAATTTACCCATAACACTTGGCATGGTAATAATCACGTCAACATCAGTCCAACCACCTTTAATTTTATCAAGATACTCATCAAGACCAACAAAATCTGCACCCGCTTCTTTTGCTTCGGCTTCTTTATCCGGAGTAACAAGCGCTAACACCTTCACATCTTTACCTGTACCATGTGGTAATGTAACAACACCACGAACCATTTGATTCGCTTTACGAGGATCAACATTTAAACGAACAGCTAAATCTACTGATGCATCAAAATTAACCGTAGAAATTTCTTTGATTAAGCTAGATGCGTCTGATAAGCTATATGCTTTATTAGTTTCAACTTTTGAACGAGCTTCTTTTTGCTTTTTAGTCACTTTTGCCATTTTATAAACGTTTTAAGGATTAAAAAGGAGCTTGCCCCTTTACAGTTACACCCATTGAACGAGCGGTACCAGCAACCATTTTCATGGCAGACTCGATAGTAAATGCATTCAAATCCTGCATTTTATCTTCTGCTATAGTACGTACTTGATCCCAAGATACACTAGCTACTTTCTTTCTATTTGGTTCTCCAGAACCCTTTTTTGTTTTTGCTGCTTCCAATATTTGAACTGCTGCTGGTGGAGTTTTAATGATAAAATCAAAAGACTTATCTTTAAAAACAGTAATAACAACCGGTAACACTTTACCAGCTTTATCCTGTGTTCTACCATTGAATTGCTTACAGAATTCCATGATATTTACTCCGGCAGCACCTAAAGCAGGTCCAACTGGTGGAGACGGGTTTGCCGCTCCCCCACGAACTTGTAATTTTACAACCTTACTTACTTCTTTAGCCATTTCTCTAATTTTAGATTAGAATTGTTCTATAATTTGGAAGCAAAAGAACAACTCTGAATATAATGTAACAATTACTAAACTTTTTCAACTTGCATATAGCTCAATTCTAATGGCGTTTTTCTTCCGAAAATTTTCACCATTACCTCAAGCTTACGCTTCTCTTCATTAACTTTTTCAACTGTCCCGTTAAAACCATTAAAAGGGCCATCGATTACTTTGACAGTTTCTCCTATAGTATAAGGAATCGCAACATTATCCGTTTTCACAGATAATTCATCAACCTTACCTAACATTCTATTGATTTCGGATTTTCTTAACGGCACTGGATCTCCGCCTTTAACCTCACCCAGAAAACCAATAACACCATTAATAGATTTAATGATGTGAGGTATTTCTCCAGAAAGATTTGCTTCGATCATAACATACCCAGGAAAATAAACTCTTTCTTTGTTTATTTTCTTCCCGTTACGAATTTGGATTACTTTTTCTGTAGGTACAAGAATTTGAGAAACAAAATCTTCTAAGCCCATATGAGCAATTTCACGCTCTATATAATCTTTTACTTTGTTCTCCTGACCACTAACAGCCCTAACAACATACCACTTTTTTGTATTATTAACTTCTGCCATTTTCTCCATCATTATGATTTAACCAAGGCAAAATAATACTCTACCATGTTGCTAAAAACAGTATCCACTCCCCATATTGCTAATGAAAAAAGCACCGAGAAAACGATGACTATCAATGTAAGACGTTGCGCTTCTGCCCAAGGCGTCCAGGTTACATGATTTTTTAATTCATTATATGATTCTGTAATATAGTTTGCTAATCCAGCCATCTTTATACACTGTTTAAATGATAATAAGAATCAGAACAAAATCATCAGACTTAATATCATTATAAGATTGATATTTGTTAATTGCCTTGTAAAGCAATTTATTAATGCACGGGTTGAGAGACTCGAACTCCCGACACCTGGTTTTGGAGACCAGTGCTCTACCAACTGAGCTAAACCCGTAAACATAAGTCAAGGTATCTGCCTGAGCAGATACCTCTACTTATTATAAACTATATTGTATTAGTCTAGGATCTCAGTAACCTGACCTGCTCCAACTGTTCTACCACCTTCACGGATAGCAAAACGTAGACCTACGTTCATTGCAATAGTTTGAATCAACTCAACAGTAATAGTTAAGTTATCTCCAGGCATAACCATCTCAACTCCATCAGGAAGCGCAATGTTTCCAGTTACATCAGTAGTACGTACATAGAACTGAGGACGGTAGTTATTATGGAATGGCGTGTGACGTCCACCTTCTTCTTTCTTAAGGATATACACCTCAGCTTTGAATTTTTTGTGTGGAGTTACAGTTCCCGGCTTAACGATTACCATACCACGAGAGATTTGAGTTTTCTCAATACCTCTTAATAGGATACCAGCGTTATCTCCTGCTTCACCTCTATCAAGGATCTGACGGAACATTTCGATTCCAGTAATAGTAGAAGTTAATTTCTCAGCTCCCATACCGATGATCTCAACAGGATCTCCAGTGTTTGCAATACCAGTCTCAATACGACCAGTTGCAACTGTACCACGACCAGTAATCGAGAATACATCTTCTATAGGCATCAAGAATGGCTTATCAACATCACGCTCTGGCAATTCGATCCACTCATCAACAGAGTTCATCAATTCCATAACAGTATCAACCCACTTTTGCTCACCATTAAGTGCTCCAAGTGCAGAACCTGAAATTACAGGACCATTATCACCATCATACTCATAAAAAGAAAGAAGATCTCTTACTTCCATCTCAACAAGTTCTAATAATTCCTCATCATCAACCATATCCACTTTATTAAGGAATACAACGATTCTTGGAATACCTACCTGACGTCCTAATAGGATATGCTCACGAGTTTGTGGCATTGGACCATCTGTAGCAGCAACTACTAAGATCGCACCATCCATCTGAGCAGCACCAGTAACCATGTTCTTTACATAATCGGCGTGACCTGGACAGTCAACGTGTGCATAGTGACGATTAGCTGTTTGATACTCTACGTGAGATGTATTAATAGTAATACCTCTTTCTTTCTCTTCTGGTGCGTTATCGATAGTATCGAAACTTCTCGCTTCAGAAAGACCTGCATCTGCTAATACTTTAGTAATTGCAGCAGTTAAAGTTGTTTTACCGTGATCAACGTGTCCAATAGTACCAATATTTAAGTGCGGTTTGGAACGATCAAAAGTTTCCTTTGCCATAATTAATTTATTTTAATCTTAGTTATATATTAGTGTTCAATTTATGTTCTGAACTAAGAGCCAATGACGAGATTTGAACTCGTGACCTCTTCCTTACCAAGGAAACGCTCTACCCCTGAGCTACACCGGCTTTTTAAAGCGTACAACAATAAACCAGAACGCTTTCAAAATAATAAAGAAAGAAATCTGATTCATTAGCACTTTTATACTTTAAAAACCCATCTTACTTATATAAGATATGCCCTTTTATTTTAGAGCGGGAGACCGGGTTCGAACCGGCGACATTCAGCTTGGAAGGCTGACGCTCTACCAACTGAGCTACTCCCGCATTATTCTCAAAATACATTTGAGAAATCTACTTTAAAGATCTATCGTACCATGTAAATACAAAAGATATTTAATTTTTTTGTGGGGAGAGCAGGATTCGAACCTGCGAAGACGTAGTCAGCAGATTTACAGTCTGCCCTCGTTGGCCGCTTGAGTATCTCCCCAAATCATTATTTTAATGAACCTTGTAATTTTGAGATGGCAAAAGTAAACATTTTTTTGACAATTCAAAATATTTTAAAAAAGTTTAAAAAATTTTCAATATTTCAACTTTTTAAAGAGCCGATGGAGGGACTCGAACCCACGACCTGCTGATTACAAATCAGCTGCTCTAGCCAGCTGAGCTACATCGGCTTTTAACCACTTTTTTGGCATAAAAAAGCCCGCTATTTCTAACGGACTGCAAATGTATATAAATTATTCTTTTCTCAAAACATTTTTAGAGAAAAAAAATAATCAAATATGTGCTTTTAATTTTTCCTTTCGTCGTTGCAATTGTCTCTCCAGCGAACTAACACATTCATCCACACCTTCTTCGAATGTTTTATTGATCTTTTTTATCATAAACTCATCCCCCGGCACCGTCAATAAAATTTCTGTAACTTTATTTTCCTTTCCACTAGTGTTCATTACTTTTAGATATACATCGGCGTATATAATACGATTAAAATGGTGTTCTAGCTTATCTAATTTTGTTTGGGTAAATTGTATCAATTTTTCATCGACGTTGAAATTTACAGATTGCAAGTTTACTTTCATACGTAATCGGTATTAAAATGGTTGAACAAAAATTCATGTCAGTAACTACAAGAGCGTACTTATTTCTTCTTATTTCTGGGATGGGCATTTTTATAAGCTTTTGCCAATTGCGCTACATTTTGATGTGTGTACACCTGAGTAGCTGCCAAACTAGAATGTCCAAGTAACTCTTTTACCGCATTAAGATTAGCACCTTCACTTAATAATTGTGTAGCAAACGAATGTCTTAAAATATGCGGACTCGTTTTAACCTTTGATGATGCCTTACTAAAATACGTATTAATAATTCGGTAGACAAGCGTTTCATATATTTTAACTCCTTTTGAAGTAATGAACAAAAAGTCGGTGTTTTCACAACCATGGATTTGTTTTCTAAGCTCAAGATACTCATTGAGCGTCACACACACAGTAGATAATAAAGGCAGTATCCGTTCTTTACTACGTTTTCCCAGCACTTTTATCTTTTGAGCAGTACTATCCACGTCTGACATCTTTAAGTTCACTAACTCAATACGTCGGATGCCTGTCGCATAAAATAATTCAACTATGAGTCGATCTCGTACACTTGTAAAATCTTTGTTTACCCCCATTAACGACAAAACATCCACTACCTCATCGTCAGAAAAAGGAATTTGTAATTTTTTAGTAGTTTTCAAGGCACGATGGGTCGCTAAAGGGTTTCTACTTATCTCATCTATTTTGAGTAAAAACTTGTAGAATGTTTTAAGGGAAGAAATCTTTCTGTTAATGGTACGATTGCTTTTCCCTTCTTCCACCAAAGCGACTATCCAGCTTCGGATCTGAACATACTCGACCTGCACCAAGTCAAATTCATCAAAAGCCACTTCTCCAAAGTCCCGAAAAGCCATTATATCAGTCCTGTAGGCATTTACCGTATGTTCAGAATAATTACGCTCAAAGGTGAGATACTCAATAAATTTAGAAATAAGCATAAAAAAAACCATTAGCGTATAAAAGTACTAAACTTTTACGACCCTAATGGTTTAAATGATATAGTAAAAACGAAGTCTGCTTAAAAAGCATTATAGACCACGCTCACGATGTGCTACTAGATTTCTTCTTGATCTCTTAAGTGCTGAATGTACTGCGCTTTTTGAACTTGAGCTCTTCGCTCAACAGAAGGTTTTGAAAACGCTTGTCGCTTACGTAGCTGACGCATTGTCCCTGTTCGGTCAAATTTACGCTTGAAACGCTTTAACGCTCTATCTATATTCTCTCCGTCTTTAATAGGTATAATTAACATAGTATCACCTCCTTTCTTTAGAAATTAAGGTGCAAATATAATACAAATGTATAACCTACAAACCTTTTTTATATATTTTATTTATTTGATTGACCATACCGTATAACTATTGGGAGGGACTTGAATTTTAACCCATTTATCTCCTTGAGTAACAGGCTCCCAACTGGACCGTCCTGTATAATCTTTTATCCTCGTGTTACTCCAATTCGTCTGTATCCATCGTTCTTTATAAGAATTTGATATATTAATATAGACAATTAAACCAATTTTTGAGGCGTTCCCGTTACGCCGGGCAATATATTCATCTGTATCCGTATACAGGTTTGAGGTATTACCTGCTGCCAGATTATTATGAATCCATATTAAATTGTTTAATGCATTCTTATCAAGCCAGTCTTCATAGTCCTTATAAAAAAGCGCCGGATATCCTTCATGCGTTAAGATATATGCATAGGCAAGAAGTTTATTAATTTGTATCTCATCAGTATCATGATTGGTGACAAAAGTCACAGCTCTGGACGCATTACGTTTCCAAAGCATATCTCCCTGAAGCGCATTCAAGTTATTGCCTTGAAATGCATCCCGCATTTTATAGTAACACGCAAAATCAAAAGCCGACATTTGTGCCTGATCTGTCCACCACTGCAAGGTAGCAGCATTACCATCCCAATATTCACCTACCGAAAAGCCTCCGACTGCATTTTTCCAATCTCTTGCTATCCAAGGTTCAAAACCTTTCACGTAATCAAAGCGCCATCCATCAAACTTCATAGTGTTTTTATAATATTTTGCAACTGAGTTAGATTTTTTCCATAACCAATCTTGTACATAACTCTTATGATGGCACAGGTCTGCAAACCCTCCAAAAACTCCGGAATCGTTATTATGATAGTCATTAGGATGAAAATCATATTGCGTACGATTAAATAAATTTGATTTGGGGGTATACTTGGTGTAGGTATTTGAATTTTTGAAAATGTTGAATTCTGAATCCCCTCCACTATTATGATTGATAACGATATCAGCAATAACACTCAATTGATTTGCGTGTGCACTGTTAATCAACTGTTCCAATTCGGTTTTTGACCCAAAACGAGTTTCTGTACTTCCCATTTGGTTATACTGACCAAAATCGTAATAATCGAAAGGATCATAACCCATTGAAAACTTTCCATTCTGAGCTTTACTAACCGGTGGCAACCATATTGCATCAACCCCCGCATTGCTCCAGGCAGACACCTTATTCTTGATTGTATTCCACCAAGTACCTCCGCTAGGCACGTCCCAATAAAACGCTTGCATCATAACCCCTGTTCCTATTGGTTTAAGGGCAGCTTTATTAAGGGGTTCTAATACCATTTTTTCAACAGCAGCTGGTTTTTCAATCTCTATTTCTTCTCGCTCACAACTGAGAGTTAAGAACGCCAGAAGAAATACGGCTACTTTTACATTTAAGTTTGTCATAATAAATAGTGTTTGTGTTTTAGTTATTTTAAAGGTAACACATTCTTAAAACACGAAAACGTTTGAGATTTAACTCAAACGTTTTCGTGTTGATAACATTTACTAAAACTTTAATTTTAACAGGGTTAAACTATTAAAATCCTGTTTTTTTAACATCTAAAATACAGAATTACAAATAGGGTATTATGAATCCTATAACTATGTAGCTGCTTTGTACTCCTTTTTATCAATGACTATCTTAGCTATGATCTCTTTTAAAATCTCAGAGGTACCTCCTCCAATAGGTCCTAACCTACTATCACGCAATAATCTGGCTAATGGATATTCTTCCATATAACCATATCCCCCAAGCAACTGTAAACATTCATAGATTACTTCATCAGCCATTTTGGTACCAAGAAGTTTTGACATACTAGCTTCCTTAACCACATAGTCACCGTCATTAAGTCGCTTGGTAACCGAATAATTGAATTCTTTATTCATTTCAATTTGACTTGCCATTTCGGCCACTTTATGTCGCAATGCCTGAAACTTATCAATCGTCTTACCAAAAGCCTCACGTTGTGACATGTACTCCAATGTATACTCAAGTGCAAATTCTGCACGCGCATGTGCATTGATACCCATTATCAGACGTTCTAGCGCAAAATGCTGCATGATATATCCAAAACCTTTATTCTCTTCACCCATCAAATTAGCAGCAGGCACTTTGACATTATCAAAAGCAATCTCACCTGTGTCAGAAGCTTTCCATCCTAGTTTATCAAGTTTGGTGGCAGAAATACCGGGAGTTTCTCGATCCATGATAAAGATGCTCATTCCCTTAGCACCTAGCTCAGGCGACGTTTTTGCCGCTACCACAAGGTAATCACTATATACCCCGTTGGTTATAAAAGTTTTAGAACCGTTGATAATATAATTATCTCCATCCTTTACAGCTGTTGTACGCATTCCGGCTACGTCAGACCCACCAAAAGGTTCTGTAATAGCTAAACAGCCAATCATTTCACCAGCGATACTTGGGGTAAGATATTTTTCTTTTATACTTGCGTTCCCCTCTTTATTAACGTGCGTCATCGCCAGATAGGCATGCGCCCACATAGCAGCTGCAAAACCGCCTGAATTAACCTTTTGAAGCTCCTCAAGAAAAATCACTGTATAAAACAGGTCCAGATCTAATCCCCCATACTCTTCGGGATATGCGATACCGAAATATCCCATTTCCCCAACTTTTTCCCAGATAAAACGTTCAATCGTTCCACTTTTCTCCCATTTATCAACATGAGGAACAACTTCTTTCTGTAAAAATTCTTTAAGACTTTGCCTAAACAGCTCATGCTCTTCTGTAAAATACATACTATTCATTTGAAGACTTTCTTTAAGTAATTAATTTTACTGTAAACTATGCTATCTTCTCAATCTGGTAATATCTGAGAAATATCCAATAGATCATTATGAAATTTGCAAAGGAAACAGCAATTTTTTCCGATTATTATTTTATAGTCAAATATAATGCTATTTTATCTATTTTTTCGAAATGAAACTCCCCTATTTTCTCTAATTCCTTAAAATCTTTAATATTACCATTAGCTTTCTGATAGTCTCTTATTCTAATAGCTGACTCAAAGTCGATGTAAGGTACTTTCATAAGATCTTTCACAGAAGCACCACTTAAGACTATTCTTTTTTTCAGAGGCGACTGTTTCACCGTATAGTGGCTGAGAATAGAAGTTCTTTGTCTGGTATATAATCCATGTATATCTTCTAATTGCGTATCACTAACAAAGCCTCCAATTCCTTTCCTATACTTTACAATACGCTCAGCGATAAAATCCGGTATTTTTAGTTCGGTAATTAAAGTTTCTGAAGTAACCGTATTGAGTTCTTTTTTCTGATCAAAACTCAAAACACTATTTTGAGTTCTTTTCTGAACATTCTTAAAAATCGGAAACTTGAATAAAGGTGCTATTTGAATGAGTAAGCTATCCGGGATCAACGTAACCTTTTTAAATTCAGCCGGAGAATTGACCCATTGCCCCTTGGCGCGATAACTTCTTAATCGTTCTAAGTGTTCTGGAGAAAGCCCTAAAACATATCCTTTATAATCCGATATAAAGTTTGGATTAAACGGTTTTAACCAGCGTTTAGATTCTTTTTCCTGTGTAGCTACGCATTTCAGAGAATCTATGTATGATTGATGCTCTATATCTAATGCAAAACTTAGCTTGGAATCATTGGTGGTTTTAAAGAAGTATATAAATAAACTATATACAAAGAGCACTACTGAAAAAACAAAAATCCCATTTCGAAAACGATAATTCATTTCGAAATGGGATTTGATACGCATAGTAATTGATTTATTGAATTGTCATTTACACTTCGAATTCATCAACACCATCTTCGATCGCGTCTTTTTTCAATTTAATTGCGTTATTATATTTAATCAATTCTTTACGCACTTTTGGCGTTAAGAGCAGTACTCCAATGATATTTGGTACCACCATAGCAAAGATCATCGCATCTGAAAAATCAATTACAGACCCTAAACTGATAGATGCTCCTACCACTACAAACACCAAAAATAATAACTTGTATACCAAGTCAGAAATTTTTCCTTTTCCAAAAAGATATACCCAACCTTGCATCCCATAATAGGACCATGAGATCATTGTAGAAAAAGCAAAAAGGATTACTGCTATTGTTAAGACTATAGAAAAATTAGGAATAACAGTATCAAAAGCTGTCGCTGTTAGCTCTACCCCTTCAGTAATTTCTGTTCCATATTCTAAGAATCCTGCATCGAAGTTAGTAATTATGATAACGAGTGCAGTCATAGTACAAATTACTACCGTATCGACAAAAGGTTCTAATAAGGCTACTATACCTTCACTTGCAGGATATTTAGTACGGACAGCAGAATGTGCTATTGCCGCTGATCCCACTCCTGCTTCATTAGAGAAAGCACCTCTACGAATACCCTGAATCATTACACCAATCAAACCTCCTGCAATTCCTAGTCCTGAAAAAGCACCTTCAAAAATTAAACCGAATGCAGCTCCTATATGCACATAATTAACTGCTAGAATAACCAATGCCGCTAATACATAAATCCCAGCCATAAATGGAACTATCTTCTCCGTAACGGATGCTATCCTTTTGATACCTCCAATTATCACTACGGCAACAAGAACAGCCATAGCGAGACCAAAATAAAGACCCGTGTTACCTCCTGTCAAACCTGTCAACTCTACAAATTGAGCTGCAGCCTGATTTGCTTGAAACATGTTACCGCCTCCAAACGATCCGCCAATTACGAAAATAGCAAAAAGTACTGCAAGCACTTTACCGAGTCCTGCCATATTCTTTTCCGCCAGACCTTTTTTAAGATAATACATCGGACCACCATATACGGTTCCATCAGGACCAACATCTCTATACTTAACTCCAAGCGTACATTCTGCAAATTTTGAAGCCATACCTAACAATCCAGCTAAAATCATCCAAAAAGTTGCTCCCGGACCCCCAATAGATAATGCTACAGCAACTCCGGCTATGTTACCTAAACCTACAGTAGCAGAAAGCGCCGCTGTTAAGGCTTGAAAATGTGAAACTTCTCCGTCAGCACTTTCATCTCTGATAGTATCAGGAATATCTCCATCTACCGCTACCGCCGCTATACCATCTTCTCCATATAATTCTTTGGCACCGTGCTTCTCAATGTCTTCATATTTACCACGAACGACATTAATTGCTGTAAAAAATCCACTAAAATTGATAAATTTAAAATAAACTGTAAAGTATGTTGCTCCACCTATCAATACTATAAGTACCCAGGGAATTTGAAACTCTTCGGAAAACGGGATTTCGTAGAAGATTAAATCAACAAACCAACTGGTATATTTTGAAAAAGTTACATCGATTTGTTCAGAAAAAGTCAAAACCTTTTCTTCTTGGGCAAAATTTATAAAAGGAATAATAAATGTTAGAATTGAAAGAAGAATTCTCTTCATGATCTGTATATTAATTTAGAATTATTTATGAATGAAGTGAGCAAGATGCTAAAAAAAACAGTTGTTTACAACGTTTAAGGAGTTAAATGTTTATATATTGTTAAATATTAAATTGTTTGTTCAATAAATTGACTTGTTCCGGTCTTCCCAGGACTACTACTTTTGAGCCGGGTTTCAATAAAGTATCGGCCTCCGGGTTCACTACATACTCGCCCTCCGGTGATTTATATCCAATGATTGTACATCCTGTCTTAGATCGCATATCGATGCTTCGTATGGTTTTAGGTTGTTCATCGTCGAACATCTTTTCAAATGAAATTTCTTCGATATTAATGGACTTCTTTCCTATAATGGATAAATTATCTAAAAACTCTATCAAATCGGGAACTACAACCAAGGACGCCATGTGATCTCCACCGATACGATCCGGCATGATCACGTTATCAGCTCCTGCCAATCTAATTTTTTTATAGGATGTATCTTGAGAAGCTCTACTAATTATTTTTAGGTCTTTATTTATTTGCCTTGCGGACAAGACAATAAACAAATTATCCGCATCTTCTGGCAGGGTACAAATAAGGGTAGATGCTGTTTTAATTCCTGCTTCTAGCAATACTTCATCCTCTGTGGCGTTTCCTTCCAAAAAAAGAAGCTCCTCACTCTGATACTTATCAATAACTTGTCGATCGTTTTCAACAATTATAAAGCGTTTATTATACGCCAAAAGTTTATCAGCAGCTTGCTTTCCATTTCGTCCGTAACCGATAATAATTATATGATCATTAAGTGCTTGTATCATTTTTTTAAGTTTTCTGTATTGCATATTATAAGGATCGCTCTTATTCACAATATATTCTGTAATTACAGAGACTGCATAGGCAAATATAGTTACACTTGTTGCGATTAAAAAGACGGTAAACAACTTAGCAGTTGCATCCAAAGGCTGCACCTCTCCAAATCCAACGGTGGACATCGTGATCACTGTCATATACAGCGCATCTATCCATGTATAATTAGAAAAGAAACGAAATCCAAAAACTCCTACTATAACAACTACAATAAGTAACGTTATGGCGATATATATTCTTGATTTGAAATACTTAATCATTCTTATAGGTCAAAAACTGAAGTTCGTTTAGTGTACACTAAATCTTTTAATTTGAGCCAAAAAGCCATTGTAAGATAGAATACAAATCCCAATCCTGCAGTGGCAAAGGTTGCATATATAAAAAACAAACGCACATTTTTAGCACGTATTCCTAGACGATCTGCTAATCGACTGGACACATAAAAACCATTTCTTTCTAAATAAAGTCTAAGATTATATAGCATGTCGCAAAATAATTATAATCTATCAAACTGAATACTGGTTTAAAAAATAATTTCCAAAGGCACATTGCAAACATTTTTTTTTGACACAGTACTGTGATTTAAGCTGTAGATATGCTTGTGAATCCATCGCATTCTCCATACTCATTCCGGATTTTTCGAATTCCCTGATTACCGTATTTTTCTCCGGCTGTAATGACTCCATAATCGAAAGTAGTTTGGAATGATCTTCTACACCCCGACTTCTATTATAAGCAAATAGAAAGGGAACCACTACATTCATCACAAGAAGATCAATAAAGCTTTTGGAAGTTTGCTTTACATTTCGTTTTGAAACTTTTCCAAAGGTATAATGCCTTTCCCAATACGAAGAGGTTTTTACGCTAAAGGCATCATAGAATTGCCCTAAACTATCACACGTAGTCACTATAGTAAATAATTGATTGTGCTTTGAAAGCAAGGCGGCTAATTGCGACAATCTAATGGTTGGAAAGTTTTGAGGACGTAGTCTAAAGAATTCTGCAGACAACAGGCCTTCCTGAGATAATTTATGCTTATGCTTTAGAAATGCATACTCACGTTGGAGCTCCTGATAATACGGATCCTCAATCTCTACGGTCAATAATTTAAGCTGCCCAAAGAACAGAGCTTCTAATTGCATAGGACGCTTACTATATTTTTTAATCAAGTTGTATGGAAAGGAATTCACCATTGCTGCAAAAGCTTCTCCATTGGCATTTAACCCAAAACCTTTTGCTATCATTTTGTAGAGAACGGCCTCCCAATCGTTATGTGTATTCTTAGTCAACGCAAAAATAACTTCACTTTTCTGAAGAAGTCGTTCTATATATACTTGTTTTTTCCAGCGAATAATATTAAACTCGGGAACTTGGCTCAATAATTTCGCGCAGGTCAGCCATGTAGATTTCTCTTTGGAAAGCACTAAGTTTTCATAGGCAGCAAACACCTCGGGATCTACTAACTCCTTTAGTTCAAGTGCTGGTATTTTGGAATTATCTTTTCTATAAATTGCTACATCATCCTCCCAAACGACATGTAAGATAACATTGTCATAGTTTTTGTCCGTTTCATGACCATGAATATACCAATCGCTGGATTTAATGTGAATTTCCACATTGCCGGCCCACTTTTGATCATCGATAAATAAAGAACTATTAAAAAAGTCTGAACCAGAATTTTCAGTATTGTGACTTCCTACAGATAGAATTTGAAGCGAAGACCCGTCTGTCGTCTTTAAATCGTTTGATCGAATCTTATTATACTTCCAAATGTAATGCAGAAAATCTTCTTTCATCTAAAAATCTAATTACCAGCCATTACATAGGTACAACTATTTTAAATATTTTATATTTTTAATGTCCACCTTTTTAATTCTGACCTATAAAAATTGTGTTTTAACGTCGTTCAATTACGGTTAAAATGTACTAATGGTAAGATAATTTGTATTATTGGAATGCAAAATTATAAATACAATTACGAATTTTGTAGTAATTGATATAAGTCACAAATAGATTTATACAACCTATACTTAGTTGAGTTTGTGTTAGGTTATTGATGGTTGCCATTCCACATGGCAACCATTTTATTTTGACAACAATCCGTCAGGAAATACATTGAACTTATTGTAAAATGCTTTTCTGAATTTGGATGAATTTGAATAATTGAGCATATTCATCACTTCTTTAACTGCCAACCCTTCAGAAAAGACCATCGTATATGCCGATTCTAAACGCTTATTATTAAAATATTCCAAGGGAGTCTGATCATGAATTTCTTTAAACATATTAAAAAAATTGGTTCGGCTCATGTGTGCCATAACCGCCAATTGATCCACTCCCACGAAGGGTTCGAATAAGTTATTCTCAAGATAGTGACTAATTTTATAAATACTTCCTACTTGGTTAGCATTGATTGCAAATGGACTATTATCACTATCAAATTTTATAATATCTTTCCAAAAGGTTTCTAGTAAATGGATCCCTCTAGCTACAAAATACAACTCGTTTTCAACCGTATCATATGCGGGAGTAACAATTTGATCAAAAAGGACGGACTGTCTGTAAGAAAGATAAAACTTATCAATAAACTGATGTGAGTGTCGTATGTAAGTGTTCAAGTTTTGCGCTGTAGTATTATTTTTCATAAAATAGGACTTCGTATAAGAGCTCTTAAGCACTATCATTGTTGAGCGAATCTCAGCCCCCTTTGGTATTAACACACGTTCTCCTCGTGTAGCATCCATACATCGCATATTACCGGGTGTATACGTATCACTATAATTACTAACAATCGACTCATTGTCTAAGGAATGTGTTAGTGCATATTTTCTAAAATGTAGAATTACGTCATTCTCGTTTATCGGATTTCTAATAAATTCCAGATCATCATTTGCTTTGTAATTATTAATTAACAAATAAACATCTGGAGAAATTTTATAATATGATAGGTACCCCTCGCCTATTTCCGGAGGAAAATGAATACAAACATCAGTCCCTTCAGGATCTAATTGATCCCTAAAGTAATTACTCAATTTATCTAAATCTGAAAAGTCAAAACTATACTGTTGCATGAATGGTAAACGTATTGATTACTTTATTATTGGACGTTTCTAACCCTTTAAAGTTACGTTCACTTTGCAAAATCAAAAATGAAAAAACCCCACACTACTCTTTGATAAGAATACTAATGGGGTAATCTATTAATTCTTAAATATATAAAATTAATTCATATGATTTATAATATCCGATTTGGTGATGATTTGAAAAGTATTACCCGATTTTATAAGCACCGCAGAATTGCCATTTTTAATTTGTTTGGCAATTGCATCAATGGAAACCGTATCTTCTAATTCAGGGTATTTACCATTCATTATAGCTTTAATAGGCGTATCAGTATTTTTACCATTCTCAATAAATGCTGAGAACAACGCACCTTCATCCACTGATCCTACGAAGCCCTCACTATCCGTAACTGGCATTTGAGAAATGTTATGGGTACGCATTCTCTCAATAGCATGCGATACCAATTCTTCTGTTTTTACTGTTACTAAGCTTTTATTCTTGTGTGTTTCTAATAAATCTTTTGCTGTAGAAACATCTGCTTCTAAGAAGCCACGTTCTCGCATCCAGTCATCGTTAAACATTTTACCCACATAACGACTTCCATGATCATGAAACAGCACGACTACTACGTCATCTTTGGTAAAATTCTCTTTTAACTGTAAGACACCTTTGATTGCAGCGCCCGCACTATTGCCCAAGAACATACCTTCTTCTTTTGCCAAGCGCTGGGTGTAAACTGCTGCATCCTTATCGGTTACCTTAACAAACCCATCAATAATTGAAAAATCTACATTTTTCGGCAATATATCTTCCCCAATACCTTCTGTGATATAAGAGTAAATTTCGTTTTCGTCAAAAACTCCGGTTTCATGATATTTTTTGAATACCGATCCGTAAGTATCTACGCCCCAAATTTTAATATTTGGATTCTTTTCTTTGAGATATTTCCCAACTCCAGATATCGTCCCACCTGTTCCTACACCAACAATAAAGTGTGTTATTTTACCTTCAGTTTGCTCCCAAATTTCAGGTCCCGTACTTTCATAATGCGCCTTTGCATTTGATGGGTTGTCATATTGATTAACGTACCATGAGTTAGGAGTTTCTTCCGCTAATCTTTTAGAAACTGAGTAATACGATCTTGGATCATCCGGTTCTACATTGGTTGGACACACCATAACTTTGGCTCCTACCGCACGTAGAATGTCCATTTTTTCTTTAGACTGTTTATCAGCCATTACGCAGATTAACTTATAACCTTTAACAATAGCTACCAACGCTAATCCCATTCCGGTATTTCCGGAAGTACCTTCGATAATAGTTCCGCCGGGTTGCAATCTTCCATCGGCTTCGGCATCTTCAATCATTTTGAGCGCCATTCGATCCTTAACAGAATTCCCTGGATTAAACGTTTCATATTTTGCTAAAATCAAAGCATCAACATCCTTCACCAAGGCATTCATTTTTACCATAGGTGTATCCCCAATTGTCTCTAATATATTCTTTGCGTACTTCACTCTTTATATTTTGAATTTTATACGATCCAATCACCGTATATTGATCGTGCAAAGATACAAAGTAGTTTATCCACTAACAATTTTTAACGTATAATCCCCTAGCTACTGAAACCTAATCGCTTTGACTGGAGAAATCCTGGAAATGATATAGGAAGGAACTAATAACATGATCAAACATAAAATTAAAGTTCCTGCATTAAGAAGTAGTATATAGCCCACATTAAGATATACCGGGGCTGTATTCACATAATAGGTCGCAGGGTTTAAACGTATCACTTCGTACTGCTGTTGTATAAGCAATAGTCCTATTCCTATAAGGTTTCCCCAAAACAATCCTTTCAATATCAAATAAGCCGCATTGTACAAGAATATTTTACGTATACTCCAATTTGTCGTTCCCAAAGCTTTAAATATTCCGATCAGGGGAGTTCGTTCCAATATGAGGACCAACAGTGCTGTTATCATATTAATGCCCGCCACTATAATGATGATACTTATAATACCAATAATATTAAGGTCAAACAGCTTTAACCACTCAAAAATAGTGGCATACTTAAGTGCTATCGTTTTACTATCCAGCGTAGAAGGAATCTCCTCATACACCTCGGCGCCTTTTTGATCAATCGCATCAAAGTCATCGATAAAAACCTCAAAACCACCTACCTCATCCTCTTCCCATTTATTCATTCGTCTGATATGTGCAATATCTGTAAATGCAAAACTCTCATCAAACTGCTGAAAACCTGAACTGTATATTCCAACGATCTCCAACGCACGAATATTAGGCTTATCATTAGCACGTGCATTTCGTTTCAAGAAATACGTAATAGCTTTATCTCCGACTTTTAGATTTAAACGATTGGCGATATGTTCTGACAACAAGATTTCATTAGAGACTTGATCCTTCTTTATATCAGGTAGCCGTCCTGTTATCAGGTAATCTTCAAAAACATTCCAGTTATAATCTGTATCAATGCCTTTAACAACAATTCCTTCAAAATCAGAAGCGGTCCGTATGATGCCGGCCTTAGTAGCATACACCTGCACATGCGAGATTCCATCTACGTTTTTAAACCTGGGATAAAATTCTTGATTTTTACTGATAGGAGCCCATGATTCTACACTGTTATTGTTGTCATAGCTTGTGATACTAATATGCCCGTTAAAGGCTGCAACTTTCTCTCTGATTTTATGCTGAAGCCCTACCCCTGTAGCCACTGTAACCAACATCATAATCATGCCGATGGCAATAGCAAAAATTGCTATTTTCAGTATAGGTGCTGCAATACTATTATTTTGTTCCTTACCTTTGATTAGGCGTTTGGCAATAAAATATTCGAAATTCAACTTAACTTATGGTTTTTATCAAAATTGTATTCAAAAATACGTTTTTATTCGCTCTCATCCTTTTTATTTCTTGCGGAAGCTTAACAAAACCTCAAGCAACCGCTTCACCTGTTATAGTTCCGGAGGTGACACATAAAAAAATTGACACCCAACCTTCTTTAGATGCGGTGGCACCCATATATGTCGGAGCGAACCAAACTGATAAATACCTACCTCTCCTGAAAGGAAAAAAAATTGCTTTGGTTAGCAATCAAACATCCGTAGTGTTCCGCACTCCCTTTTTTCAAAAGCATTTGCTTCCCGCAGGGGTTGCAATTGACGAAGCCTCTTTATATGTGCATTTGGCAGATACGCTTTTATCACAAAACATAAATCTTGTAAAAGTTTTTGCCCCCGAACACGGTTTTAGAGGAAAAGCAGATGCCGGAGAATTAGTGGAAGATGGCAAAGACACCAGAACAGGATTACCCGTGATTTCGCTATACGGCGCTAATAAAAAACCTTCAAAGAAAGCTATGGAAGGGATAGAGCTCGTTGTTTTTGACATCCAAGATGTCGGGGTTCGGTTTTATACATATATCTCTACGTTGCATTATGTCATGCAAGCCTGTGCAGAAAATAATATTCCGATACTCATTCTGGATCGTCCTAATCCAAATGGTAGTTATGTGGATGGCCCCACGCTTGAAGAAGAACACGCTAGCTTTTTAGGTATGCATGCTATCCCATTAGTACACGGAATGACTATTGGTGAATATGCTACAATGGTTAATAAAGAAGGATGGCTTGGAGAAAATTTAGTTTGTGATTTGACGGTTATTCCCGTAGCGAACTATACACATCGCGATACGTATAGCCTGCCTATTCGACCTTCCCCTAATTTACCCAATGACATTGCAATAAATCTGTATCCGAGTCTGGGCTTGTTTGAAGGCACGACGATCAATGCGGGGCGAGGCACCGAAATGCAGTTCCAATTGTATGGAGCACCTGATCTGGCTATGGATAAGTTTGAATATGCCTACATACCACAACCTAATTTTGGTTCAAAATCTCCAAAACATAATGGCAATGTGTGCTATGGTGAAATTGTCACCTCAAACTTTCCAACGAATGCTGTAAATCTGGAATGGCTGATCAAAGCATACACGAATTCAACAAATCCCGCCGGTTTTTTTAAAACGAAATCCTTTACCCTGCATGCCGGTACAAAAAAGTTACAGCAGCAAATTCAAAACAATATTCCATTAGAAGCTATTCGGGAAAGTTGGAAGCTTGGAATAGAGCTTCATAAAAAAAGAAGAGAGAAGTACGCTTTGTATCCTTTGGACTGATTTAAAAATTATTGCCTTCTATTCGTTTTGTGACTAAGCTGTAGTTTTTCTTTCATTTTTTCTACAATATTAAATGCAGCAGGACAAATTTCTATGTTTTTCATGGTCAAGGATGCAATTTGCTGAAACTTTTTGCGATCTGTATGCGGAAATTCTTGACAGGCTTTGGGCCGTACGTCATAGATACTACAATAATTGTCTATCCCTAAAAATACACAAGGCACCGATTGCAACACAAAGTCTCCGTCATCATCATTTCTAAGGTACTGCTTTTCGAAATCTACAGATTTCATTTTTAAATGTTTAGCAATGCGATCTACATCTTTATCTGTAAACAATGGCCCTGTAGTTTTACAACAATTTCCACACGTCAAACAGTCTGTTCTTTCAAATTCTTTGGTATGCAATTCCTCCATAACGAGGTCAAGATTCTTTGGCGGCTTTTTTTTAAGCTTCGCAAAGAACTTTTTGTTCTCCGTATGTTTATCTTTGGCGAGTTGGGGTAACTGTTTTATAAAATCTTGCATACCGCAAAAATAGGTATTTACTATCACTCTGACTTCACTTATCGGTTGATTAAAAGAATTCGACTCTCTTTCTGAAAAATTAATTGAGGCGTCATCAAGAACTTAAAAGCAAACTACAAATGGCTGATGTATTTGGAGAAGCAATAAAAGATTACCATCTTACAAAAAATAATAACCAGGATATCATAGTACAGTCCCCTGATTTTGACGATGATATCATTCCTGTGCACTATCTCTTTAGATCTCTTGAGGAGATGCCATTAATTGAACAGCAAGCACTGGATTTGGCCTATGGAAAAGTATTGGATGTAGGCTGTGGCGCAGGGAGTCATAGTTTGATATTGCAAAATAAATACAACCTCAGCGTTGATGCCATCGATATTTCGGAAGGAGCTATAACGGTCTGCAAGGAGCGTGGAGTCAAAAACGCATATCAAAAAAATCTATACGATCTCAAAGAAGTAAAATATGATACTATCGTACTATTGATGAATGGTAGCGGTATCATTGGACGATTGGCAAATATTGATCACTTTTTTACACATATAAAGAGTTTGCTTGATCCCAACGGTCAGCTTTTGTTAGATTCATCAGACTTATCGTATCTATACACCGATGACGATGGCGGTTTTTGGATTGATGCTAACGCAGGATATTATGGAGAGATGCAGTACAAGATGAAATATAAAAATTTAGAAACCGATTGGTTTGACTGGTTATATATTGATTATGATACGTTACAGAATGCTGCAAATGCCAATGGCTTTGTTTGCGAAATAGTACATAAGGGAACAGAAAATGAATTCTTAACCCGTATAAAACTGGCCTAATCAGGAGAGCTTAACTAAGCATGAATCGGTATCAAAGTTACGTTAAACATAGTTTCCATTACTTCAGAAATTTGTTTATTTACATTTCTAATACTTCAAAAATATCCTATGCGACTACATAAACTTCTGCTTTTATTTATTTTTACTACTACCTTCTTAGTAAGTTGCTCTAGTGAAGATGACACTCCAATTGCTATATCCAAAGTTGACAATCAAAAACCTTTAGGAAGCTCAGCAAGAGATTTACTTGCTAGTGATCAATTTAATGGTCTTACGGTAGAGTTAATTTCTGTTAAGGGTTTCGAACCCAAGGCCGCTGCGATTCAAGGATTTAAAACATTTCTCGAAAACAGACTTAATAAACCTGATGGAATCACCTTTAACACCCGGGTTGTTAATTCTTCCAATCTAGCTCCTTTTACCATTGAAGAAATCGCTCGCTTAGAAAATGATAACAGAACCGCATACAACAGCGGAGATGAGATTACGGTATACATTTATTTTGCTGATGGTAGTCGAGAATCAGATACGGACACCGAGGTAACTTTGGGAACTGCTTATTTAAACACCTCAATTGTTATTTATGAGGAAACACTAAGAAATGTAAGTAACAGACCCAATTCACCTGATTTAAGTACGATTGAAAATGCTACCTTGAATCACGAATTCGCTCACTTGATTGGTTTAGTTGACATTGGAACACCTCAACAGACACCGCATGAAGATACTGATTCTGAAGGACATTGCAATGTTCAAGATTGTTTGATGTCTGCTGCAATTGAATTTGGTAGCGGTGTAATCAATATGGTTGATAATACAGTGCCAAAATTGGATGATCTATGTCTTAATGATTTAAGAGCAAATGGAGGAAAATAATTATTAATTCCAGTAGCATTTACAAACTACTAGTATTACTTAATAAATAAAAAGGGATGTATACTCTACTGCTACATCCCTTTTTATTTATCCCTGCTATAACATATCTATAATGAATTCTCAAACACCTTTTCTCCTCCCACAAAAGTTGCTTTTACTTTAGTTTTGGGTATACTATCTTCATCGATTTTCATGATATCCTGTTCCAGGATGACAAAATCGGCCATTTTACCAATAGTAATACTCCCTTTTTCTTTTTCTTCAAAATTACTGTAAGCCGCCCAGATCGTCATACCTTTTAGAGCTTCTTCGCGGGTTAGTGCATCTTCTTTTTGAAAACCATTTTCAGGGAATTGTTCAAGATCTTTTCTTGCAACCGCTGCATAGAAGGTATAAAATGGATTTACATTTTCAACTGGGTAATCCGTTCCCAAAGCTAGTTTTCCTGTTTTGTTTAATAACTTTTTGTAAGCATACGCACCTTCCATTCTAGACGCTCCCAAGCGATCTTCAGCCCAATACATATCGCTCGTGGCATGGGTTGGCTGCACACTCATAACCAAATTTTCGTTAAGCATATCAAATTCTTCGGGGGCTACTACCTGAGCGTGCTCTACTCTCCATCTTCGATTAGTATCATCTTTTAATACGTCATAATATGTATTAATTACCACCGCGTTGGCTGAATCTCCTATGGCATGTGTATTCATCTGAAAAGGTGATTCTGCGATTCGCTTTGCTAATTTTTTAAACGCATCAACTCCAATTACCATAGCACCGTGATGATTGTCCTGATCGCTATACGATGCTTTAAGAGCAGCTCCTCTTGACCCCAAAGCGCCATCTGCATACACTTTAAAGGAAGACACATTTAAATGATCCGTTTTCAAAGGACCCTTATCTAAGTAATAAGACACATAATCCGGAACATTACTAACCATAGCATATACTCTGATTTTGAGTGCATCTGATTGTTGTAAACTATCGATTAGTTGAATCACATCGGGACTGAGTCCTGCGTCATCTACCGTTGTTAATCCATAGCTAAAATTAGTTATTTCAGCATCTTGTAGGGCAATAGTTTGCTCTCTTACCGTTGGCTCAGGGTATATTTTCTCAATAAGCTCCATAGGATTATCAATAAGAACACCTGTAAGTTCACCATTCTTAAGTAAAACCTCTCCACCTTCTACTTGCGTTGCCGCTGTAATACTTGCAGCATTCAGTGCAGCTTGGTTTGCTAAAATTGCATGACCGTCTACGCGTGTCACTGCAACCGGGGTATTAGGAAATAAACTATCCAACTTATCTTTGGTCGGAAATTCTTTTATCTCCCAGTCATTTTGATCCCAACCTCTACCAATAATAAAGCTAGTCTTTTTATCTTTCTGAAACTCAACAATTCTCTCGAGTACCTCATCATAGCTTTTAGTACCTGTGAGATCTACCCGTTGTTTTTGCATTCCTAATCCATAAAAATGACAGTGTGCATCTATCAAACCCGGTAATACTGCTTTGCCCTCGGCATCATAAAGCTCTTTTACTTTATACGCTTCCATTAACGCTTCGGTAGACCCTAAGGCTAAAAACTTACCATCTTTTACGATAAAAGCTTCGGCAGAAGGGGTATTTTGATCCACTGTATAAATATTGGCATTGTAGACTAATAAGTCAGCTTGCTCTTTAGGCTTGCTGCACGAAAAGCTTACTAAAGCGCCTAGAATAAATAAGGATAATTTTTGCATGTAGTATTGTTTTTATTTAAAGTTAAAGGTAAATCTCAGTGGCACCATCTGCTTGTTCTATAATATGCGGATAATGGGACTTAATTAAATCAAATATAAATTCAATAGGAACATCTTCAAAATGACCGTAATCCTCAAGATACTCCATAAAACTTCCACCTTCCTTATCATATTCCTGAAAAACAGCATCATTTTTTCCATCAAACCCCAGTACGTCCACATTGCAAAGTACGCACAATTCTTTGTTAAATGCCGGCGAAATTTTTAACCATGTATCATTTAGAAATACGTCCACCATAGCATGAGGAGTCAGCTCGTTAGTGCCAAATTTTTCAACTAAACGCTCTACGGCTATATGATTCTTTACTTTTGCTAAATGCAACCTAGCAGGTATGGATAAGGCTCGTAAACAAGCGATGAGAAGAATACTTTTTTCAAGACAGTGTCCCTCATCCTTTTGTGCAATAACACTTGCTTTAAAGTTTTCTTTAGTAAAACTGAAATAATAAGGAAAATACAACCATCCATCACGAATTTTATCATACATCATAATAGCCTTGTTCTCATCACTCATACGGCTGCCTTTAACCTCGGCTACAAGCTTTTGAATAGCGGGTGCCGTATAATCCAAGAAATATGTCTGTTCTGAATATGTGCTAAGATCTCCCATCTAATATTTCAATTCGGATTCGGTGTAATCAATAGTTGAACTTATAAGTAATACCTCCCAGCACTTGAATCCCTTGAACGGGATAATTACTCCATCGTTCGTAGTTATCTCCTATCAAATTATAGCCTTTGATAAACGCTGAAAGTTGATCATTAAAACGATAGCCCAGATTTGCATTAACATCGATATAACTATCTAGTGTTTTTGTAATTAACGGAGTATTGGAGACGATATCCATACGTTCTCCAACAAAATACATTTGTGCTCCGGCATACCAGGCATCAGTAATTTGATAGTCTGCTCGTAAGGAAGCTTTTATGGAAGGTAGATTCCAAGCCTCTACTTCATTTGTGGTATCGTAATCAAAATACTCTGCTATAGTACTTAACTTAAATTTTGTGTTTATATCAAAGTTCAACTCTGCATAAGCGAATGCGGTAGTTAAGTCATCATATCGATATGCGAAAGAATTTCCATAATCATACGCTTCTACTGCAGGGATTTGAGCTGTGTTAAGAAAAAATAATGGCACTTCGCTTTGTGAGGCATATCCACCTTTGACATTATAACTAAATATATCAGACACTCTTCCCTTAAAACCTAGATACCCTTCGTATTGTTTGTTCGTAGGTTGCAAAGTTAGTGTTGGGGATACGTAAGGATTATCCTGTACGGCATCACGATAGGTGTTTTGTTTTAATTCGCCCTCTAATGCGGCATAAACAATAACAGCATCATCTAACAAACGATATGACGCAGTTACATTAGGATAGATAAAAAAATCATTCTCTTCATTCTCTATATCCATACTATAAAATATAGAAGCTCCCAAATTGAGGGTAAAATTGTCACCGTTAAAAATAAGGTTTGGATTAATCCCTGTAATAAATCTACTATACTTTATACCGGTTTCAATAAAGTTATTCGGATTAGGATCATCCTCAAAAGAACCATTAAGGTAATCAAAAGTCATAACGGTTTGCAACTTCTGATCTCCTAAGTCCAATGTTATAGTCGGTTCAAGATTTACGTGATGCTCACTACTCTCCGTCGCATCTCCAAAAAATCGATAGTTTAGGATTGCTTTATCCAAAATAGCGTCATTAAAAATAAGTTTCCCGCCAACTTTTGCGCCATAATATGTCTGTTCCGGGTTTATCGCCAGAATTTGATCTTCAGTTAAGAAATTGTTTTCAGGTAAACCGTACCAATTGAATATCTGATGTTCTATACCCGCTTCGAAACCATAGGTGAAATCTTTGGTACGAGATGTATAATTAAGATCTAAGAATGAATTATAAAACTTATCATCCAGCGCTACATTTTCAATACCCCCTTGAGAGGAGTTATGGTGAAGATACATACCAAAATTATCGGTTCGATTGATTTGAAAATTGCTGTAAAATTCAGCCAGCACAGACGTATAATTACCAAAACCTAAGGTAGCGTAGTTATCATACAATTCGACTCCTTTAGGTCTTTCAATATCTGCTGCCCTCCCTTTTGCAGGAGTAAAAGTCGAAGCTACAGGAACCGAAAAGATATTGTAGCGCAATTCTTTTTTCTGATAGGTTGCAGAATCACCAAGCTTTGGTATGGTTTTTACCTTAAAAGCATCACTGATTGTGGGGGTATATGCTTTTACTACAATGACTCGATCGGTTTCGATCGTTTTGTCTTTTTCTTCTTGAGCCTGTAAACTGAAGGTGTACAATACAGCACAAGTAGATATAATGAGCAATTTATGAATTGACATAGATGTATCTTTCTAAATAAATATTATTGTTCAGTTTGAATGGATGCATTCGTTTTGGCTTCTTCTTTTTTAATACGCTGAAGTTCCTCACTAGCTTCTGCTACAACGTCTGGATATGCCGTAAAATTCTTGATCACACTTTCTAGAATATATGTAGCTTGATACGCATCCTTAAGTCCGTAAAAGTTTTTGGCCATAAGCACTAAGCCCTTAGCACCATACAGTTTGTATCCCGAATATTCTTTGGAAAGTCTTTGAATACTTTCATTCGACGCCTTATAATTTGCATCCTTATTCTTAAAATAAGCATCATAATACAGTGATTCGGCTGCAAGTTCTCCTCTAGCGGTTTGTTGTACTTTCTGATAGGCTTGCCTAGCTCGTGATTCATCTGCTGTTTGCAAAGCTGCCCTAGCCAAGAATAATTGTGCATCATCCTTCACCTCTTGTTGAATTTTTGGATTGGCTAAAACTTTTTCAGCATACGTGATAGTCTCGGGATAGTGCACCAATTGATAGTGAGCTTTCATGATATTTGATTGCGCAAAAATGATATTCTGTGGATAATCAGCTATTTGCTCTAATCTACTTAACAAAGGTAACGCCTTGTCATACTGCTCTTGTTCTAAATAAAACCGAGAGACCTTTAATAAAGCCTGCTCTGTATACTCTGTTTGCTCCTTTGCAATTACGTATTGATAATGTGGCAGCGCCGCTTCGTTATTATTCTGTTTTGCATATAACTGTGCTAAGGTGAAATGGCTTTTTAATGCATTGATACCATTTGGGAAATCTTTTAAATACTTAGTAAGTTCATCAATAGCTTTATTTTCATTTCCATCTACCAATTGTTTTTCTACAGCTTCATAACTGGTATTATCCAAATCCTCATCAGTAACATTTACGAAGCTTAGGCCTTTTACCCAAGATGCATATTCATCCGTTCTGCCCAAATCCACATATACCAACCGTGCTGTTTTAACTGCTTGCACCGCATCTTCACTTCCCGGATATTGGGAAACTACCTTTTTGAATTTTGACAGTGCTTGATCTCCTTGATCGTTGTTATAATATACCAATCCCTGCTTTAACAAGGCTTTTGGTACATAAGAACTCCTCGGCGTCTCATCGATCAATCTATCGTAAGTAGCTATACCACGAGACACATCTCCTTTAGCGATATATGTATTACCCAGACCATACATAGCGTCGTCACGATATACCGAACGAGTGTATGTAGTTAAAAACAATTCTAAATCACTAATTTTTTTATCATTCTTACCGACAAATCCATAGCTTATTGCTTTTTGATAATGCGCATAATCTGCATTGGGACCATCCAATTGAATAGCTTTATTATAAGCTTCCATCGCGGGCCAATATTTACTGGATATAAAATTACTATCGCCTAATCGCAAATAGGCATCTGCTAACCTCACATCATCCGACTTCGCTGTATTTATAAATTTAGAAAAGTGTTCTATCGATTTTAAGTACTGCTTTAATTTAAAATACGTATACCCCAAGCTATAGTCGATATTTTCAAATACTACGGTAGTTTGAGCATTATCAAAGTCTTTGAATTGCTTAAAATGCACCAACGCTTCTTCGTATTGACCGAGCATATATAAGGTTTCTGCTTTCCAATAGGTAGCCTTGGAAGTATATGACGGATCTCTTGGCTGAGATAGTGATTTTGTAAAATAGATTAGTCCTTCGTCGTAATTTCCGGAAGTATACAACTCGATTGCTCGATAATACGCTACCTTTTGATATACTACTTTATCGGCAAAATTACGTGTACTCTCTAACAGCTCCATAGCTTCTTTGTAATTTTTAGAAGTCAGGTATGAATTGATTAAAAGCTCCTTCATTTCTTCCTTTTTCTCAGAACCGGGGTACTGATCCATAAAACCCAGTAAAATTTTAGGTGTACTTTGATATGAATTACCAATTTCATAACTCAATTTGGCATAATTATAAAAGGCATCCTCTTTGATTGTAGCATCAAAATCCATTTCCGAAGCATTTTTGAAAGCATTGAGTGCTTGCTGTTTTTGATCTGTTTTCAAATAAGATTCTGCCAAATGATAATATGCATTTTGAGCCGTAGCATTACGTCCTTCGATAATTTTATTAAACTCAGAGATCGCTTCTTCGTAATTACCTTCTTTGTAATATGCATAGCCGAGTTGGTAATAATCCGTATTAGTCCATTTACCCTTACGCCCCCTATATGCTTTAAGGTATTGAATAGCTTTGCCATATTGTTTTAAATTAAAGTAACTCTCCCCAATTATTTTATTTAACTCTGATTTTTCTGTAGGCTTTGACTTAGGTAATTGCACGAGCCCCTCTTTAATAGCTTCTTCAAAGTTTCCCGATTTGAAATTCATATCACTTTGAAAATAAGAAAGATTCTTATTGTATTCATTTAAATCCTTAACTTCATCAAAAAGTTGGTTCGCCTCTTGATAGTCATCTCCTTCATACGCTATAAAACCTAAATAATATTTTGCTTTGGCACCATAGGTTCTGGACTCTTGCACGTCTTCAAAAAACTTCTTAGCCTCATTGAAACGCTGAATTTTGAAATATGCATACCCGTTATTAAAGTTAAATTTTTCTTTTTCCTTAGCAGATAATGCATATACCTCAACACGATCATACCATTTGCGAGCGTAGGCATACTTACCATTGTCAAAATAATAATTTGCAACATCCAGATAGGCAGCATTCCGTTTGACACTTGTAGGATACTCGGTGACAAAATTTTCCATAAGATCATCTGCACCCTTTTGGTTGAGCCAAATAGCACAATTAGCAATGTAATATGCACATTCTGCTTCTATATTCTCATCATCCACAGCGTCTTTTACTTTGTCAAAAAGTAATTGCGCTGCCAAAAACTGCTTGTTATTATATAATTCCGTAGCCTGATTATAAAGCATCAAATCATTAGTAAAAGCTGCTGATTGCTGTGCATATATAATCCCACAAAAGCTTGTCATAAATGCAAGTACCGTGATGTAGTGTCTCATTAAAAAAGTTTTATTTCAAAGGTAAATATCGTTCCCCTATTTTTAAGTCTGTGTTAAAGTTAGACTAATCTTCCATTCAATAACGAGTAAAAGAAATGATAAGTACGTAGCCAAAGTTAAAAAATGCCCAAATTTATAAGCAGTAATCATAAGAATTTTTATTTCTTACCAACCATTAGAAAAATGAGGATTGATAAAACATTTTTAAACCATACATCGTTTTATCGGTATTCTTTATACTTTTACTGTAATTAATAATTCACTTAGATTGTCTATATGTCCAATTCTGTATTAAATCTTAAAAACGCATCGATCTATCAGCGTGAGAGTTTAATTTTATCTGATGTCAATGTTGACGTAAATAAGGGAGATTTTGTTTACCTCATCGGAAAAACAGGAACTGGTAAAAGTAGTTTTATGAAAACGCTATACGGTGATTTACCCTTAACTGAAGGCGAAGGACATATTGTAGATTTTGACCTAAGACAGTTGAAAGAAAATCAAATACCTTTCTTACGAAGAAAACTAGGTATTGTATTCCAAGATTTTAAATTATTAAATGATCGTACAGTACGCGACAACTTATTATTTGTATTAAAAGCTACCGGATGGAATGATCAAAAAGCAATGCATAGTAAAATAGATGATGTTTTACATAAGGTAGGTATGAAAACCAAAGACTTTAAGTTTCCCTATCAACTATCCGGTGGTGAGCAGCAGCGTATTGCCATAGCTAGAGCGTTACTAAACGACCCCGAACTTATTCTTGCAGATGAACCTACGGGTAACCTGGATCCTCAAACTTCAGTTGAAGTGATGGAAGTATTGCAAGATATTAATAAGAATGGAAACACCATCCTTATGGCAACCCATGACTACGCTTTGCTATTAAAATACCCTTCCAAAACTTTAAAATGTGACGGCAGTAAAGTCTTTGAAGTGGTACAACGAAAAGGATAAGAGAATAGACAACATAACATTAATTAACCCACTCGTTGTCCATTGGCAACCGGTTTATCTGTGGTTAGCAACGTAACGACGCCTTCATCTCCTACGGCACCCATGATCAAACATTCGCTCATCATCGTGGCAATTTGTTTGGAAGGAAAATTCACAACTGCAATGACTTGTTTACCTACAAGTTCTTCCAACTTGTAGCGTTTAGTTACCTGGGCAGACGATTTTTTTATTCCTAGCTCTCCAAAATCTACGGTAAATTTATAGGAAGGATTACGAGCTTCCTTAAAGATTTCTGCGGTAAGCACAGTACCTATGCGCATATCTACGCGCATAAATTCGTTCCATGTTAGTGGTGCATTTTCTTTTGTCATCATAATTTATATAAAATTCTTCTGATCAACGCAAGTTAAACTTTAAAGAATTATAACACAAACCATCAACAGCTTACACCTGCTAGCTACGGTAATATCTACTAAAATATGTAACCCTACACATGCTTCCGTAGATTTAAACTATCTCCTATCTATAAGTAACTTAATTAAAGATTGGTTAAAGCGTACCCAGAAATCAATAATAAATTCTATCTTAGCGATAAGAATATAAACAAAGAGTTTATTGTTTTTTGATAAACAAATAGTAAATATTCACACAAACAATGGCCAAATTGGTTAGAATAATAGGTATTGACCAATTTAACAACACTCCATAAGCAATAAAAGCCAAACACCCCACTGAGTTTACTAAGCGCAGTTTTTTGATGTTACGCATTAAAAATGATGCTAATACCATTGCTGATGCAAAGTACCCAACTAGTTCTGTAAATAATAGTTCATCCATGATGCTGTCTTATAATTATAAATTAAAAAAATTAGACACTATATACCGTATTAAGATTTGATCCCCGAGACCAAAAGTTACCCCAAATGTTGAAAAAAAATCCCGAGAAAAGCTCGGGATTTTTTAATTATTGGGATGCGGTTCAGATTGATTATACAATCTTATTACGCTTACGTTCAGTTTCAGTTAAATAAATTTTACGTAACCTCAAATGGTTTGGAGTTACCTCTACATATTCATCCTTTTGGATATACTCTAAAGCTTCTTCCAGAGAAAACTTGATTGCCGGAACAATCTTAGCTTTATCATCAGCTCCAGAAGAACGTACATTACTTAACTTTTTAGTTTTTGTAATATTTACAGCCATATCATCGCCACGAGAGTTCTCTCCGATTACCTGACCTTCGTAAATATCTTCTCCAGGATCAACGAAGAACTTACCTCTATCCTGTAGTTTATCGATTGAGTAAGGAATAGCCGAACCTTTTTCCATAGAAACTAATGAACCATTGATACGTCCTGGAATATCACCTTTAAGCGGCTGATATTCTTTAAAACGGTGTGCCATGATCGCTTCCCCTGCAGTAGCAGTTAGCAATTGATTACGTAGACCGATAATACCACGTGATGGTATCATAAATTCACAAACCATACGATCGCCTTTTGCTTCCATACTCAGCATCTCTCCTTTACGCATGGTAACCATCTCAACTGCCTTTCCAGAAACATTTTCAGGTAAATCGATCGTCAATTCTTCAATTGGTTCACATTTAACACCGTCAATTTCTTTGATGATAACCTGTGGCTGACCAATTTGCAATTCATATCCTTCGCGACGCATGGTCTCGATAAGAACAGATAAATGCAATACCCCACGTCCAAAAACCATAAACTTATCCGCACTATCTGTAGTATTAACACGTAATGCTAGGTTTTTTTCTAATTCCTTAGTTAAACGATCCTTGATATGACGAGAAGTAACAAATTTACCATCTTTACCAAAGAATGGTGAATCATTAATTGTAAACAACATACTCATCGTTGGCTCATCTATAGCAATCGTTTTTAATCCCTCAGGATTTTCAACATCTGCTACAGTATCTCCAATTTCAAAACCTTCTAATCCAACTAATGCACATATATCACCCGCCTCAACACGGTCAACTTTCATTCTTCCTAACCCTTCAAAGGTATGAAGCTCTTTAATCTTAGTTTTCTTAATGGATCCATCTCGCTTAACAAGTGAGACCTGCATACCTTCTACTAAAGTACCACGTTGCAGTCTTCCAATCGCGATACGTCCCGTAAACGATGAAAAGTCAAGTGATGTAATCAATAACTGCGGAGTTCCTTCTTCAATTTTTGGAGAAGGAATATGATCTATAACCATTTCCAACAGTGGCTCGATAGAATCTGTTTCATTTTTCCAGTCTTCACTCATCCAATTGTTCTTTGCAGAACCATATACCGACGGGAAATCCAATTGCCACTCCTCTGCCCCTAATTCGAACATAAGGTCAAAAACTTTTTCATGAACCTCATCCGGAGTACAATTTTCCTTATCTACCTTATTAATTACTACACAAGGCTTCAGTCCAAGATCAATCGCCTTCTGCAATACAAAACGCGTTTGCGGCATTGGTCCTTCAAAGGCATCCACAAGTAATAACACACCATCAGCCATATTCAATACACGCTCAACCTCACCACCAAAATCGGCGTGACCAGGGGTATCAATTATATTGATTTTTGTATCCTTGTAGATTACCGATACGTTTTTAGAGGTAATTGTAATTCCTCTTTCACGTTCAAGATCGTTATTATCTAGAATAAGATCTCCGGTGTTTTCGTTTTCGCGAAATAGCTGACAATGATACATTATCTTATCAACCAAGGTAGTTTTACCGTGGTCAACGTGTGCAATTATTGCGATATTTTTAATAGCTTTCATATACGCCTTATTTTTAAGGCTGCAAATGTACAAGATATTTGGTCAGGTTTCACATAAAATGCAGGTTATTTTAATCTACTTAAAACTAGCACAATAAACCCGGTTATTATTTAAATTTAATTCTTCCCAAAACTAGTATCTTTGCAATTAAAAAACAGCAAAAATGCAGCTACAAAATATACCTAATTTAAAAGATTTGGATGCAAATAATTTCTTTCTACTTGCAGGTCCTTGCGCGATTGAAAGTGAAGATATGGCATTACGAATCGCCGAAAAAGTGGTTACCATTACTTCTAAACTTAAAATTCCTTATGTTTTTAAAGGTTCTTTTAAGAAAGCTAATCGCAGCCGAATTGATAGTTTTACAGGTATTGGAGACGAGAAAGCTTTAAAAATTTTACAAAAAGTCGGACAAACCTTTGGTGTTCCGACCGTAACAGATATTCATACAAATGAAGATGCTGTGATGGCCGCAGCTTATGTAGATATTCTACAAATTCCCGCTTTTTTAGTACGTCAAACTGATTTGGTAGTGGCGGCTGCTAAAACAGGTAAAACCGTTAATTTAAAAAAGGGTCAGTTTATGAGTCCTGAAGCTATGAAGCATGCGGTAAAAAAGGTTCAGGATAGCGGAAACAGTAACGCTATGATCACAGACCGTGGCACCATGTTCGGCTATCAGGATATGATTGTTGATTTTAGAGGAATTCCGACCATGCGAGAATATGCAACCACCGTTCTTGACGTAACTCATTCGCTACAACAGCCTAACCAATCCAGCGGTGTTACCGGCGGCCGACCCGATATGATCGAAACTATTGCCAGAGCAGGAGTAGTCAATGGTGTTGACGGACTTTTTATAGAGACACACTTTGATCCGGCAAATGCAAAAAGTGATGGCGCCAATATGTTGGATCTAAAACATCTTGAAAAATTACTTACAAACCTTGTTTCTATACGACAAACTATTGTCAACTTATAAACAAAAAATAAAATACTTTAGGAAGCTGTCTGTATTCAGACAGCTTTTTTATTTTCTGAAAGTATTCTAGCATCATGTTAAAAATTTATCTCAAAAAGTCTTAAAAAAGATACTGCTCCGTTAAACTCAGCATAAATTATAGAGTTTCTGTTCGCTATACCAAGTACTCCATGTATTTTTAATAGAAATAATTACATTTATGGATCATAAAATTAAAAAAATAGCAAAAGTTGGCTTTGGTGCAAAGGGACTCGTGTATGCACTAACAGGGATACTCACCCTGCTTGCAGCGTTTAATGCAGGAGGCCAAAAGGCAGGAAAACTTCAGGTCATCGAATTTTTGGAACAACAGTCCTTTGGCAAAATTATTCTAGCAGTTCTGGGCTTAGGACTTTTTTGTTACGCCTTTTGGCGCTTTATACAAAGTATAAAAAACCCTGAAGGAATTAATGAGGATGCAAAAGGTAGTATTAAAAGAGTTGGCTTTTTTATAAGTGGCATAGTATATACCGGACTTGGCGGGTTTGCTTTATGGGAGATTTTTAATGAATCAAGTAGTTCCGGAACTTCAAAAAATGGTATACTTAGTTCAGAATATGGTCAATACATTCTTATTGTAATCGGAGCAGCGATGGGCATAAAGGCTGCATATCAATTTATTAAAGCTATTAAAGGCGATTTTCTTGATCAATTTGATCTTAGATCTATTACAGATCCTAAAAGAAGAAAATTCATTAAGAACATGGGGTATGCCGGATTAGTGTCTAGAGGAATCGTGATCTCTATAATAGCATATTTCTTCCTACGGGCAGGTTTGGGGGCGTTTAACAGTGCTACCACCGTTAAAGGAACCTCTGATGCCTTTTCGTTCATTCAGCAAAACAGCAGCGGTCCATGGCTTTTAGGATTAGTCTCAGCAGGTTTGATCTGCTACGGAATTTATATGTTCAGTAAAATAAAATACAGAAAATTTAAATAACTACTATCTATATTTCTACATGATAACAACTTCAAAACTCCTCGGCTGCCTCGCAATTTTACTGGCATCTCAGGCATGTCAAGACAAAAAAAACAATACTATAAAAGATAGCATTACCGAAGAGATATCTTTTACAAAAGAAGGAGAATTACAGCTTTTACGTGATAACGATACATTGAAACAACTTTCTATAGAAATTGCAGACAATCCTTACGAACGCGAAACCGGACTTATGTACAGAAAAACTATGGAGCAAAATCAAGGAATGCTTTTTATATCTGAAGAAAGTAAGCCCCAGAACTTCTACATGAAGAATACATTAATTCCATTGGATATTATTTATATCGATGAAAATCAAAAAATAGTAAGTTTCCAACGTAATGCTCAGCCAAATGACGAAACTTCCTTACCCTCGCGATTACCTGCCAAATACATATTGGAAGTCAATGCAGGCTTATCTAAAGAATGGAATTTAAAGGAAGGAGATTCCATTAGTTTCAAAAAGTTGTAGCGCATAAAAATCAAAAGCCCGTTATGAGAATTCATAACGGGCTTTTTTATACTTGATAAAAAGAATTAAGCGGTTACTTCTTCCTTTTTAACCTTTGTTTTGAGTCCTACTTTTTTAACCGTATCATACATCACCGGCGTTGCTATAAACAATGATGAGTACGTACCTACCAGCACACCTATAATCAAAGAGAACATAAATCCTCTAAGAGGCGCAGCAAAGATAAAAATTGCACCTAACACAAGTAATGTTGTTAAAGACGTATTCAATGTACGACTCAACGTACTGTTTAAAGCAGCGTTAACATTCTTAGCCAATGGCCAATTAGTATGCTCACCGAAAAATTCTCTAATTCTATCAAAAACTACTACGGTATCATTTAAAGAATACCCAATAACTGTAAGAATTGCAGCTATAAATGCCTGATCTATTTCCATATTAAAAGGCATAAACTTCCACGTAAGTGAGAAAACACCTAGTACCAGCAACACATCATGAAATACTGCAGCTACAGCACCTAAACTAAACTGCCATCTTCTAAATCGTAATAGAATGTATAAGAACACTACTATTAAAGATCCTAAGACGGACCAAAAAGCCGCTTGTTTAATATCATCTGCAATCGTTGGTCCTACTTTCATAGAAGACATGATACCTATCTGCTTATCCTCATCACCATTCGCAAATTCGTCATATGATATATCGCCTCCTAAGTATGGTTGAAGTGTAGTGTATAATTTATTCGCTATTTCAGCGTCAACAGCTTCACCTGTTTCATTCACTTTATATTTCGTAGTAATCTTTAACTGATTGTTTGCACCCAGTGTTTTCGCCTGCGCACTTCCAAATACTCCTGTTAATTTATTTTCAATTTCGGTTGGAGCAACATCTTTTGCAAAACGAACCGTATAACTACGTCCTCCAACAAAATCCACCCCTTGATCCAAACCTTGCGTAAACAATGATCCTAATCCGACAACGATAACTACTCCAGAAATTATATAAGCAATTTTTCTTTTCCCTAAGAAATCTACATTGATGTTACTAAATAGGTTTTTGGTCATCCCGGTAGAGAAAGCTAATTCTTTTCCGTTTTTACCATATCCATCAATAAATAGTCTTGTGATAAAAATTGCTGTAAACAATGAAGTCAAAATACCTATTAATAAGGTCGTCGCAAAACCTTTGATAGGCCCTGTACCAAAAAACAATAGAATCAAACCTGTAAGACCTGTGGTAATGTTTGCATCCAAAATAGACGACAAGGCGTTATTAAAACCATCTTTGATAGCATCTACCTGAGATTTTCCTTTAGTTAGCTCTTCCTTTATACGCTCAAAAATTAGAACGTTTGCATCTACCGACATACCTATGGTTAAAACAATACCTGCAATACCAGGCAGTGTTAGCACAGCTTTTAAACCTGCTAATACTCCAAATATGAACAAAATGTTAACAACCAAAGCAACATCCGCGAAAATACCCGCTTTACCATAATAGAATACCATCCATACTAGAATGAGTACCAGTGCAATAGCAAAAGACATAATTCCGCTATCAATAGCCTCCTGACCTAAAGATGGTCCAACCACTTCACTTTGAATAATATCTGCAGAAGCAGGTAATTTACCAGCTCTCAAAACGTTGGCTAAATCTTGTCCTTCCTCGATAGAAAAATTACCTGTGATTTCACTACGTCCACCACTAATTGGGCCCGTTGAAACCCCGGGCGCAGAATAGACCACATTATCAAGAACTATCGCAATTTGACTACGGTTTGTTGAAGCACGTCCGGTCATCTCTTCCCATGCCTTAGCTCCTTTTCCATCCATTTGCATGGTAACAGTTACCTGACCAACTTGATTGTATTCTTGTCTTGCATCCGTTATAACACCACCACTTAATTCTGGCTCATTATTACGATTCCCTTTTATTGCATATAAATCTACAAAGTCTGAATCTTTTACCGGTTTACCCCAGGCAAAACGAACATAACGTTGCTCCGGTGATAACAATGCTCTAACCTTTGGGTCATTTAAATAAGATTCAAACTCTTCAACGTCGTTCTTATTTACTGAAAGAATTACAGGGCCACCTTGTCCACCTTGGTTAGCAATTAAATCAAAAATTGGGTTTACTTGCGCATCAAGATCTGTTGAATCTTCTGCATCTGCGAGTAAATCGTCAATGGCAGCATCTTCATCTGTTTTTGTAGAATCCACCTGCGCAGCATCTACCTCTGTAGCGTCTTCAGATGTCGTAGCTTCCTTTTTCTCCATTTCTTCTTTTAGCAAGGTATTTGCTGCAAAAATGAAAGGAAAAATTTCTTCTGCCTTGTAAACGTCCCAAAACTCTAATTGTGCTGTACTTTGTAGTAATTTCTTAACACGATCCACATCCTTTGCTCCAGGTAACTCCACCAGAATACGACCTGTTTCTCCTAAACGCTGAATATTTGGTTGTGTAACTCCAAATTTATCAATACGCTTACGTAATACCTCGAATGCCGAAGTTATAGACTCATCGATCTTACGTGTAAGCACTGGCTTTACCTGATCATTAGTCATATCAAAACTGATATCGTCACTTAAATTTTTATTTGCAAAAATATCCGGAGATGCAAGTTTAGCATCCGGTATCTTCTCAAACTCAGTAAAGAAATCTTCGATATAACTATTCTGACTATTTTTTTGTAATTCATCAGTAGCTAATAGTGCTTGATTAAAAGCAGGGTCTTTTGAATTATTTGATAATCCCTTCAGAATATCTTTAACAGAAATTTGAAGAATTACATTAATTCCCCCTTTAAGGTCAAGACCTTTGTTAAGCTCTTTATCTTTAGCATCATTATACGTAATCCCGGCAAAGATTGGATCCTTACCTATAGAATCTAAATAATTACGCTCTGCCATTTCTCTAAGTTTGGAAGCATCCTCTCCCGGAAACTTTTGCTGCGCATAATTCTCAGCTTCTTTTTCTTTGGTGTAGGTTAAATACGTATACGACAACTGGTAAATACATACCAATCCGAATAAAATCGCAAATACTCTAACAAGTCCTTTGTTCTGCATTATTCTTAAATTTATTGGTCATTTTTATAAAACGGACAAATATAGGATTTCAAAAAACATTTGCCAACCCTCAATGCCTGATTTTTAGGCGAAGTTATATATTTGAAACTAAAACGCTGAAAATTAATAATTTCTATGATTTTAATATAGCTTTTAACCAAAAAAGATCGCCCTAAAGCGATCTTTTTCTGTATAAATTTACTAGTATTCTGTTAAAGTTCTAATAAACTGTTTGTTTTTTTAACTCCTTCTGCACTATCAGCTAACTTTGTTTTTTCAGCCTCAGAAAGTTTAATCTCAACAATTTTCTCTACTCCGTTTTTACCTAAAACAACTGGCGCTCCGATACACAAATCATTAAGCCCATACTCTCCTTCTAACAAAACAGAACATGGAAATATTTTCTTTTGATCACATGCAATAGCCTGAACTAGTGCAGAAACAGCAGCTCCAGGCGCATACCATGCTGACGTTCCCAATAATTTAGTCAAAGTAGCACCACCTACCTTAGTATCTTCTGCTACTTGATTAAGACGCTCCTCAGAAATAAACTCTGATACCGGTACACTGTTTCTAGTAGCCAATCGAGTTAAAGGCACCATTCCTTTATCACTATGTCCACCGATCACCATACCATCAACATCAGAAATTGGAGCTTCTAATGCCTCAGCAAGTCTGTACTTAAAACGCGCACTATCTAACGCCCCGCCCATACCAATGATTCTGTGCTTAGGCAAATTCGTAGTCTTATGTACCAAATACGTCATAGTATCCATAGGATTACTTACCACGATTATAATAGCATTGGGAGAATGCTCTATTAAATTACTTGAAACCGTTTTTACAATTCCCGCGTTGATCCCGATCAACTCTTCACGAGTCATACCAGGTTTACGTGGAATTCCAGAAGTAATTACCACCACCTCACTGTTTGCAGTTTTGGTGTAATCATTAGTACTTCCGGTTACTTTTGTATCAAATCCATTTAATGAAGCAGTTTGCATTAAATCCATCGCCTTACCTTCAGCATAGCCTTCTTTGATATCCAACAATACTACTTCTGAGGCAAAATCTTTGATCGCGATGTATTCAGCACAACTTGCACCTACTGCACCAGCTCCTACTACGGTTACTTTCATTATATATTTAAATTTAATTAATAGAATGTTATTTGACTGAAATTTTCAGCACTCCTGCGAAAATACAAATTATTACAAGATTAGAATCTAAATTTTAACCAAAAGAACACTTAAACACCTACCCCATGAAACAAAAAAAAACGTTTACAGTAACACACCATAAACGTTTTTTTTGAAATTGTATCTATCCTATCTACGCATCGATATTTGCATATACAGCGTTTTTTTCAATAAACTCTCTTCGTGGCGGAACCTCATCCCCCATTAACATAGAGAAGATACGATCTGCTTCAGCAAGGCTGTCTATAGTAACTTGACGCATAGTCCTATATTCCGGATTCATTGTAGTATCCCATAGCTGCTCTGCGTTCATTTCTCCAAGACCCTTATAACGTTGGATTTTTGCATTGTCCCCATACTCCTTGACAATCGCATCTCGTTGATCATCGTTCCATGCATATTGCTTTTTAGCTCCTTTTTTAACCAAATATAATGGCGGTGCCGCAATGTAAATATGACCGGCTTCGATCAATTCTTTCATATAACGGAAAAAGAATGTAAGAATTAAAGTAGAAATGTGACTACCATCGACATCGGCATCACACATAATTACTACTTTATGATAGCGCAGCTTTGATAAATTAAGCGCCTTACTATCCTCCTCTGTTCCAATGGTCACCCCTAAGGCTGTAAAGATGTTCTTGATTTCTTCATTTTCAAAAACCTTGTGATGCATCGCCTTTTCTACATTCAAAATCTTACCACGCAACGGTAAAATTGCTTGGAAATTACGATCTCTACCTTGCTTAGCTGTTCCACCTGCCGAATCTCCCTCGACTAAAAATACCTCGCACAATGCAGGATCCTGCTCAGAACAATCTGAAAGCTTACCAGGTAGGCCTCCAATACTCATTACCGATTTACGCTGTACCATCTCACGCGCTTTTTTGGCTGCGTGACGAGCTTGGGCTGCAAGAATAACTTTTTCAACTATTATTTTAGCATCGTTTGGATTTTCTTCCAAATAATTCTCCAGCATCTCAGAAACCGCCTGAGAAACAGCAGAGGTTACCTCTCTATTTCCTAATTTAGTTTTGGTCTGACCTTCAAATTGAGGTTCTTGGACTTTTACCGAAACAATTGCCGTTAGACCTTCTCTAAAATCATCACCAGCGATTTCAAACTTCAGTTTATCTAACATACCTGAAGCATCTGCATATTTCTTTAAGGTTGAAGTCAATCCTCTTCTAAAACCTGAAAGATGCGTTCCTCCTTCATGCGTATTGATATTGTTTACATAGGAATGTAAATTTTCCGCATACGAATCATTATATATCATCGCCACTTCTACCGGAATGTCATTCTTTTCACCCTCCATAGAAATTACATCTCCGATGATAGGTGTTCGACTAGCATCCAAAAAGCGTATAAATTCTTTTAATCCTTCTTCAGAATGGAAAACTTCAGATACATTTTCACCTTTTTCATCCTGATGACGCTTGTCGGTAAGTGTAATCTTTATTCCCTTATTTAGATATGCCAGCTCCCGCATTCTGCTTGCCAACGTATCATAATTATATTCCAGCGTCTGTTGAAATATTGTTGGATCTGGTCTAAAAGTTACTTCAGTACCTCTAAAATCAGTATCACCGGTAGATTTTACCGGATACAATGGTTTTCCTTTCTCATATTCCTGTTCCCATACCTTACCTTCTCTATGCACATACGCATGCAAATGTGCTGATAAAGCATTCACACAAGATACTCCAACCCCATGTAGTCCACCGGAGACTTTATAAGAATCTTTGTCAAACTTACCTCCCGCTCCAATTTTGGTCATAACAACCTCTAGTGCAGAAACGCCTTCTTTTTTATGAATCTCCACCGGAATACCACGACCATTATCTCTAGTGGTTACAGAATTATCTTCATTGATAGTTACTTCGATAGTATCACAATGCCCAGCTAGTGCCTCATCAATAGAATTATCTACTACTTCATAAACTAGATGGTGTAAACCTCTAACACCCACATCTCCTATATACATAGATGGACGCATTCTTACATGCTCCATTCCTTCTAATGCCTGAATACTATCGGCAGAATATTGATCCTTTTTTCCTTCTTCGCTCATAAAACTGTGCTGTTTAATGTAAGTTTTTTGCTTAACAAGCAAATATAAAAAATCGTAACCAAGTGCAAAGGAATTGTTAAGGGTTGATTTAAAGAGTTATCAACAATTTATTTACTTTTTAACTCAAAAAGACCACAGATTGCCCAAGATGGCTTAAAACATCTATTATTAGCCTTAAATTCAATTTTCGATTGTTTGAAGTATTTTTAAAAATAGTTAATACTTGAAAAAATGCGCTACAAGTCTTCAAAATCATTCGAAAACTGTAATATAATAATGAACCCTTACAACTGACGTTATAAGGGCTCTCTTTTTTAAGCGTATTTAAGGCTATGATTTTTTAAATGGTTACTATTTCTTTCTTTTGATATCCTTCTTCATGAACAGAAGACACAGCTCGACCTGATGGATCATTCATATTTCTAAAAGATTCATCCCATGCAAGTGCTACCGGAGAACTACAGGCTACCGAGGGAACGGATGGAACACATAATGCCGCTGCATCAGATGGAAAATGTTCGGCAAAAATGCTTCGGTAATAAAATTCTTCTTTTGAGGTAGGTGTCTGAATGGGAAATTTAAATATCGCATTGGCCAATTGATCATCACTAATCTCTTGCTCAACAACCGCTTTTAAGGTATCTATCCAATCATATCCTACACCATCAGAAAATTGCTCTTTTTGACGCCAGGCAACGCTTTCGGGTAAATACGATTCAAATGCTTTACGTACTACCCATTTTTCCATTCGCTCCCCATTGATCATTTTATCCTGAGGATTGATACGCATAGCCACATCCATAAACTCTTTATCCAAAAAAGGAACTCTCCCCTCGATCCCCCAGGCTGCTAGGGATTTATTTGCACGCAGACAATCGTACATATGCAATTTATCAAGCTTACGCACAGTTTCTTCATGAAAATCTTTGGCTGTAGGGGCTTTATGAAAATACAAATACCCTCCAAATAGTTCGTCGGCGCCCTCACCTGATAAAACCATTTTTACTCCCATTGACTTTATCACTCGCGCCATCAGATACATGGGCGTTGAGGCGCGAATAGTAGTGATGTCATAAGTTTCCAGATTGTAGATAACATCTCTAATAGCGTCTAATCCTTCTTGGATGGTAAACTTTATTTCATGATGAACTGTTCCAATATGATCTGCGACCTTTTGTGCGGCGGCCAGATCCGGTGATCCTTCTAATCCAACAGAAAACGAATGTAATTGTGGCCACCATGCCTGATCCATATCACCGGACTCAATTCGTTTTTCTGCATATTTTTTAGCAATAGCCGAGGTAACCGAAGAATCCAATCCACCAGATAATAAAACTCCATAGGGCACATCTGACATTAATTGACGATGTACAGCTGCTTCTAATGCGTCACGAACTTCATCTATCCTGGTCTGATTATCTTTTACCGCTTCAAAATCCATCCAGTCACGTGTATACCATTGTGTCAATTCGCCTGTACCGCTATGTAAATAGTGTCCAGGAGGAAATAATTCAATTTTTGTACACACACCCTCCAACGCTTTTAATTCTGATGCAACATAAAACGTTCCATTTTCATCCCAGCCCATGTAAAGTGGGATAATCCCCATATGATCCCTGGCAATAAAGTATTCATTACGTTCTACATCATACAAAGCAAATCCAAAAATTCCATTAAGTTGGTCCAAAAAAGCAGCTCCCTGTTCTTTATACAGCGCTAAAATGATCTCACAATCTGAGGCTGTTTGAAATTCATACGCTTGTTTGAGCTTGGCTCGTAACTCTTTGTGGTTATAAATCTCACCATTTGCAGCGAGCACAACTTTTTTATCCTTATCAAATAACGGCTGTTTCCCTGATGCGGGATCGACGATTGCCAAACGTTCGTGTGCCATAATCGCATCAATATTCGAAAAAATTCCGCTCCAATCAGGTCCTCGATGTCTAATCTTTTTTGACATCTCCAATAATTGTGGACGTAGTATTTCACTATCCTGTTTTAATTCAAAAGCACAAACAATTCCGCACATAATATTTTATTTACTAATAATTATGAAGCAAATATTCATTAAAAATTATTTATTGTAAATAGAATAGGTATTTATAGTTTTAATTAATAATTAAAACCCCTATTTTAAAACAAAAAGAAAACTTTTTATATCGGATCATAGTTTTTTACTTATAAGCTATAAGTTTCCTATATTTATACAAACAATGTAATTTACCTATCATATAAACGTCCATTAATTAAATTAAAAACACATATCATGAAAAAAACATTCTTTTTAACAATTGTACTTTGCCTAGGGGCCTTAGTAAATAGTACAGCTCAAAAATTTGCGGGATTACAAAAAAGTCCTACTGATATTGTATACGCATCTCCAGAAAAAAATGCTAAACCCGATATAAAGGTAATTTATAGTCGTCCGCAGAAAAAGGACCGTGAAATTTTTGGCAAGCTTGTTCCTTTTGATAAAGTTTGGAGAACAGGTGCAGACGAAGCAACTGAAATTAAATTATTTAAAGATTTCAAAATGGGAGATATTATGCTAAAAGCTGGTACGTACTCTTTATTCACTATTCCCGGAAAAGATAATTGGGAGATTATTTTAAACTCTGATTTAGATAGCTGGGGAGCTTATACTTATGATAAAACTAAGGACGCAGCAAGAATTACTGTTCCTGTTACTACAGATCAAGAAGCATTAGAAGCTTTTTCAATTGCTTTCAAAAAAGTTGACAAGGGCTATCATATGGTATTAGGATGGGATACGACGCGTGTAGAAGTTCCTTTTTATAATTAAGAGCTATTAGATAAACAATAAAAAAGCACCCTAGTGTCAATAAATACACTAGGGTGCTTTTTTTGCTTATCACAAAAACATAGTCTAAATGTTGTTATCTGTGAATTGCATGACTCGTCGCTCCAGGAAGTTCCTTAAGGAAATTCATGACGATGGCAAATGTTAATTTGAATTTAGTGTAAAATAGCCCCATAATTAGATTTTAGAATGTTACGTTAAGTACTCGTTTTGAAAATTATTAGTAAAGTGTTTGTGTTATCCTGTAAGATATAACCTCTTATTAAAAATAAGCCAATAGTTATCTATGTATTGCATTACTGCAAGCTGCCGGCAATTGTTTCAAAAAATTTCTCAAAGCAGTTATATCCACAACTAATATTCCGTAAAAAATTTTCATAATGTTTTGATTTATAATTTGTTATTCAAAGATAATTCAGAACACCTAAAATATAAAGCGTTTTAACAGGCAGAGCACAACTTTTAGATACAGTTGTAATAATACTCGACGAACTCCCAATTCTTTTACGAAATACTACAAAAATTACTTAATTTACTTACAAAAAAGTTAAGAAATGAAGGGGAAAAAGCCCCTATTTTGTAGGTTTATGATTCCAATCAAAAACAAAAAAGACTACTAAAACTATCAAAAACGACAGATAAAGTAGTCTTATTAGAAATCATCTTAACGATTACCCTTTCATACGAAAGTTTTAAAAGCTATTTGCGTATCGCATAACTCGATGCTCGAGGCAAACCCTTAATAAATTTCAAAATACCTCTAAAATTAAGCCCAAAATGTGTAAAAAAATATCGCATAACAAACTGATTATAAATTAACTGCAATAAGTTAAGCACATTTTTTAAGGAAGTCAAGCGAATTCTCCAACTTGAAGCTTTTTTAGATATACCACTCAAAAAGAACGATTATAGCACTAAAAAAACAGAAAATAAATAATAGTATGGCGAGTGTATTCTTACACTTTACGCAAGTTTTTTACAAAAAACTAAATAAAAAAGCGTTAAAAAATTAACGTTTAAGAAAAATATTCTAGTAACTACGGAATGTTAAGATACTTATGCGTTTGTAAAGAAACCTTCCATTGTGGATTTTTCATAACAAAATCAACGATCATAGGAATCATTTTTTCACGTACACTCCATTCTGGTTGCAAATACAGAATACAATCATCTGAAACTTTGGAGGCTTGCTCTTGCGCAAACGCAAAATCACTCTTATTAAATACGATGCATTTTAATTCGTGCGCCTTACCGTAAATCTCCTGAGTAGGAAGTTTCATTTTTTTCGGCGAAAGACATATCCAATCCCACTCACCTGTTAGTTTATAAGCTCCAGAGGTTTCAATATGTGTTTTGGCTCCGCTTGCGCGTAAACCTTTAGTCAACTCAGTCATATCCCACGTTAATGGTTCACCTCCTGTAACCACCACAACATTACTATGTTTGAGCGCATTTGAAATTATAATATCTGTAGAGGTTGGAGGGTGTAGCGCTGCATTCCAGCTCTCTTTGACATCACACCAGTGACAGCCTACATCACAGCCACCAATACGAACAAAATAAGCAGCCGTTCCCTTGTGAAAACCCTCTCCTTGTATCGTGTAGAATTCCTCCATCAATGGGAGCATTTCCCCTTTATCAACCAATTTTTGTACTCTCTCTTGCATAAGTTTGCAAAGGTACATAAGAATAAAGAAATATTACACTAAAAGTAACGAATAGAAATATTTACATTTTTGCTACAACACACTCAATCTCAATTTGTGCTCCGAGTGCCAAATTTGCAACTGCAAAAGTTGTCCTGGCTGGTTTTTGAGGGAAATATTGTTGGTAAATCTCATTCATCGTCTTAAAGTCCTCTATGTTTTTAAGTATCACTGTACATTTTACCACTTGATTCATAGTCAACTGATGATGCGTTAATACAGCCTTTATATTTTCTAAAGTTTGCTTCGTTTCTGCTTCGATTCCCCCATCCACCAATTGACGTGTTGTATGATCTAATCCTATTTGACCCGATAAAAAATACAGCTTACCAACCTCAACGATATCAGAAAACGGGGCCTGTTCTTTTTTTAATTCATGTGTTTTATGAAATATAATTTGTTGTCCTTCTTCTTGTGCATAAGAACTCCAAACACTCCCACTTATAAAGACTACTAAGAAAAAATATAATCGTTTCATATTTCTGTTGTTTTTAAAAAAATACTACTAACTGCTACTGGATTAAAATTAATCTTTAATTTCGATAGAAGAACTAAGATGCCTATTTTTATCAAAATTTAAATCCATTATGAGTAACAAAGCGTCATTTCTTGAGCACATAAATAAAGGGTATACCACCAAGGGTGAGTATATAACACTAGGAGCAGCAATGTATCAAGGAAATACCGAAGGAGAAGCTCACGTAAAGATTCCGTTGAAGACCTTAAACCGACACGGATTAATTGCGGGTGCTACTGGGACCGGAAAAACAAAAACGCTACAAGTACTCGCAGAGAATTTGAGTGAACAAGGAATCCCTGTGTTTTTGATGGATATTAAGGGGGATCTCAGTGGCATAGCTGCACCAAGTCCCGGACACATAAAAATTGACCAACGTCATGACCAGATAAACATTCCTTTTAAAGCCAAAAAATTTCCCGTAGAAATTCTATCTCTCTCAGAGCAGGAAGGTGTTCGTCTGAAGGCTACAGTTAGTGAATTTGGCCCTGTTTTGCTATCCCGTATTTTGGATGTAACAGAGACTCAAGCAGGTATAATGTCTATCATCTTCAAATATTGCGACGACAATCACCTTCCGTTACTTGATCTAAAAGATCTAAAAAAGGTGCTCCAATTTTCTACCAGAGAAGGCAAGGAAGCATTAGAAAAAGATTATGGCAGAATCTCGACAGCTTCAACCGGAGCGATTTTACGTAAAATTGTAGCATTAGAACAGCAAGGAGCAGACTTGTTTTTTGGAGAACGCTCTTTTGATGTACAAGATTTATGTCGGGTGGATGATGATGGCAGAGGTTATATCAACATTATGCGATTAACCGATATACAGGATCGTCCCAAACTTTTTTCAACATTCATGTTAAGCCTCTTAGCTGAAATCTATAGTACATTCCCGGAGCAAGGAGATTCTGGCCGACCTGAGCTTATTATCTTTTTAGATGAAGCACATTTGATATTCAAAGAAGCATCGAATGCACTGATGGATCAAATAGAAAGTATCGTAAAACTGATACGCTCCAAAGGGGTTGGGCTATATTTTGTTACTCAAAATCCAACCGATGTACCCGAAGGTGTTTTAGGTCAGTTAGGTTTAAAAGTTCAACATGCATTAAGAGCTTTTACTGCAAAAGATCGTAAGGCTATTAAAATGACAGCCGAGAATTATCCTATATCCGAATTTTATGACACCAAAGAAATCTTAACCTCTTTAGGTATAGGTGAAGCTTTGGTTTCTGCACTTGATGAAAAAGGACGACCTACGCCCTTAGCGGCTACTATGTTGCGTGCGCCTATGAGCAGAATGGATATACTTACTCCTACTGAACTTGACAAACTAATTTCAACATCAAAGCTTACTAAAAAGTACAACGAAACTATCGATAGAGAAAGCGCCTATGAAATTCTATCAGAAAAAATTGCTTTAGCTGAAGCCAAAGAAGCAAAAGCGGCCGCAAAGAAAGAACGACAAAAATTAGAAAAGACTGCCTCCAGATCTTCTTCATCTAAGACGAGTGCGACAGAAAAAGCAGTCATCAAAGTACTTACCAGTGCTACATTTATTAGAGGTGCCCTTGGTGTTCTTAATAAACTTTTAAAATAGAATTACATGATGTCTACACGAATTTTGATACTAATTAGCTGTATATTCCTTTGGGGATGTAGTCGCTCAGAACAAACTAACCCATTTAATTTTGGAAAAAATAAGGTAGGAAAATTGACACCTCAGACTTCAATTAGTGCGATAGATTCATTATACAAAACAGATTCTATTGTCAACAGAAATCATACTAATGCGTTACTATCAAACACTAATGAAATTGAAATCTATGACTCATCAGGCAAAAAATTGTTAATTATTGAACCTAGCACTGATGACACTAACAGTGCAATGATTAAAAGCATTCAAATTATTGATCCTCGATATACAACTGAAGAAGGTATTTCAATTAACAGTACATTTAAGGATGTAAGGGAAGCCTTTCCTATTTCAAAAATCAACAATACGTTGAGTACTGCTGTTGTTTTTGTCGATAGTTTGAACGCCTATATTACCATTGACAAAAAATTCTTACCCAATAATTATAAAAATAATGCCGACATAAAGATTGAAGCCAATGTAATCCCCGATTCAGCTACAATCAAACATTTTTGGATTCAGTGGAACCCTGTTAAATAAGAAAAATCATGACCAAGAAATTCACGATACAACGAACACCCTTTACTGTTCCCACCGACGATGGCAAGGTTATCAAAGAACATTTTGGTGAGGCTACCAATCAAAATAGCGACCTTAGTATAGCCCATATGATAGCACCTCCTCATTGGTCAGAACCGTTTCAAACTCCGGATTTTGACGAATACACCTTCATAATTAAAGGTAAAAAACAATTCACCATAGAGGAGGAAGTGGTTATTTTGAATGCCGGTGAATCTATAAAAATTGAAAAAGGCACTAAAATACAATATGCCAATCCGTTTGATGCGCCTTGTGAATATATTTCTATATGTCGCCCTGCATTCACAATTGATAGTGTACATAGAGAAGATGAATAACAAGATTAAAGAATACATGCCGATTCTCATCGGTAAGCAACTAAAGTTACTCTTTAAGATAGCGCCAACAAGAGCATTGCAAAAAGCATTTCTCTTGTTTTGCACGCCACGCAAAGGTCAAGTGACACCGGATCAGATGGACTTTCTCGATGCTGCAGAAGATGAAGTAGTAGCAGTCGACGACCTTTTATTACAAACTTATCGCTGGAAAGGTAGTGAAGAAACCATCTTATTAGTTCATGGATGGGAGAGTAACACCCACCGTTGGAAAGGTCTTATACAGGTTTTGCAAAAGCACAAGTACAATATCATTGCTTTTGATGCACCTGCTCACGGTTATAGCTCAGGCAACATTTTAAACGTACCCTTGTATGCAGAATGTTTAAAAAAAGTAGCCGATTTATATCGCCCCAATCACATCATCGGCCACTCTGTCGGAGGTATGTGTACTGCTTTTTACCAGCATACTTATCAAAATCCTGAATTAGATAAACTTATTTTACTCGCACCACCTTCAGAATTATCGATAATTATGAATGGTTATCAAAAAACATTACAGCTCACTGATGCTTTTATGAATGCGCTTGATTCTTATTTTAAAGCTCAATTTGGATATAGTTTTGAAGAATTTTCGATTGCAAAATTTTCTCAAAAAATAAAAAATTCCGGTTTGTTGATTCATGATAAATATGATGATATTGCACCCTATGCTGCCGCAACTGCAATAGATGCCAATTGGACAAACGGAACTTTGATGACCACAGAAAACTATGGTCACTCACTTTTTTATAATGAAGTAGATGAACGTATAGTAGATTTTCTAAACACTAAATAAAACTTTTATTTTACCATCAAGCATCGGGTAAAACTGGTGATATCTTGCAAACTATAAATTTTATAAGCACCTTTGCATGTGGAAAATTCTAAAGACATACGGCTTAATAAGTATCTTAGTGAAATAGGGTATTGTTCCCGTCGGGAAGCCGATAAATTGATTGATCAAGGTCGCGTTACTGTTAATAATAAAGTCCCTGAAATGGGAACTAAAATTACTCAGGATGACCAAGTAAAAGTAGATGGAGAACCAGTACACAAGAAAGAAGAGGATCATATCTATATAGCACTTAATAAACCGGTCGGAATTGTTTGTACTACAGCCGAACAAGAAAAAGACAATATTGTCAATTTTATTAATTACCCCAGAAGAATTTTTCCTATAGGTCGTTTAGACAAGCCGAGTGAGGGGCTTATTCTTCTTACCAGTGATGGTGATATTGTCAATAAAATACTACGTGCCAGAAATAACCATGAAAAGGAATATATTGTTACTGTTGATAAACTAATTAATCCTCTTTTTATTAAAAGAATGGGTAACGGCATTCCGATCCTGGATACAATGACCCGTAAATGTGAAATCGAGCAGTTAAGTAAATACGAATTTAGGATTGTTCTAACTCAGGGATTAAATCGTCAGATCCGTAGAATGTGTGAGTATTTGGGGTACGAAGTGGTGAAACTTAAACGCGTACGAATCATGCATATCAAATTAACCACCCCAGTGGGAGCATGGCGTTATTTGACTGAAGAAGAAATGAAAGTGCTTCAGTCAGATATTAAAGCATCGGGCAAAACTGAAAAATTTTCTATAGAAAAAACACCCTCACGAGATACGCGATCAAAACAATCTCGCAAAGAGAGATTTCAGATTAAAGACAAGAAAAAAACAGCCTCTAATAATCCAAGACGTTCTCGCAGAGATAGACCAAAAAAATAGGTATGCTTTCTTAAAACTGTGTTAGGTAATTGCAAAAAAGTATACATTGTATTCTGAAGATTTATATTTTGCAATACGTTCACTTAAAAAATTGAAGTATTATGCCTCAGAACCGTCCACGTATTAAAAATGAAGCGCAATATGAAGCGTTGAGAGATAAAGGTTATAGCCAAGAAAAAGCTGCAAGAATCGCTAATACCCCTGATTCCGGTAAAAAAGGAGGTAAAGCCAAGCCATATGAGGAGCGTACAAAAAAAGAACTCTATCAACAAGCAAGGGAGATTGGTATCTCTGGTAGATCAAAGATGGATAAAAAAGAATTAATCGCTGCACTTCGCAACAACTAAACACTACCTATGAACACGTTAAGCCCTTTTCATTTAGCTATACCCGTATCTGATCTCCCAGCCGCTAGGACATTCTACAGCACAACATTAGCATTAGAAGAAGGGCGAAGTAGTGATGACTGGGTAGATTACAACTTTTTTGGTCATCAATTGGTGATTCATCACGCTGCAATAACCTCTCCCCAAAAGAGCAAAGATCACAGTGAGGTTGATGGTAAACATGTACCTGTCCCCCATTTTGGGATTGTTATGGATTGGGATCTCTGGCACAAGTTCGCAGAAGAACTTAAGAGTAAAAAAGTGAAATTCGAAATCGAACCGCATATTAGATTTCAAGGAAAAGTAGGTGAACAAGCAACAATGTTTTTTTATGATCCTTCAGGAAATGCGTTAGAGTTCAAATCATTTAAAGATACATCTCAGATTTTTGCCAAATAAATTCGAATAACGTTAACTTTTATCCGATTAAAGACAATCCTCTATCTTACTCAGCAACAGTATTTTTACTATCTTAGTCGCAGTATTTAACAACAAACTTTCTTCACTTTAGTTTAAAGAAATGTATTTGTTGTCATTTATTGTTCAAACCCCTACAAAGAAAGTATTATGAAAAGGGAAATCCTTCTTTGTATAGTAATTAGTGTATGTTGTTTTAGTTGTAGCGATTCTCAAAAAGAGAACGAAGCACTTTATCAAGAAATCGAAGCATTAAAATCTCAACTTGCCGAATGCCGATTATCCCCGGCCGAACTTTATATGCAAGCTAATGAGTATTACGACGGTCAACATTTGATCGAATCAAAAACGAAATTGCTTACACTTCTTACAAAATATCCAAATGCGAATGAAAACACCAAGGCTCGATCATTATTAAAGAGGGTTAATAAAGAAATAACTAAACAAAAAGGTCAGTTTTCTCAATTAACCGGTGAGCGTTTGGCACATACGCTGGAAGAAATGGTGAAGAAGCACGATATTCTAAGTGCTACGGATTGGTATTATGACAAGTCATTTTCTTTGGATAAAACAGAAAATCTACTTTTTGCCTATGTTGGACAGCAAAAACATGCCATCCCCAAATTACATTATGCGATAAATCATTACACAAAAAATGATTGGCTATTCATTCAAAATATAATCATTGACGCCGATGGTAAAATTTACAATTTAGATGAACAAAAACTAGGCACTTTTGAAACAAGCGAATTATCAGGAGGTATGCGAGAATGGTTTGATAAGCGGTGTTCGATAAAAGAAATTGAAATGCTTCAGGACATAGCCCTGAGTTCAAAAACAAAAATTAGATATATTGGTAAACGCAGAATGGACGAACGTGTAATTTCTTCATCAGAAAAAAAATCTTTACAACGCATTTTGGGTCTCTATGAATCCTTAGGAGGTACATTAGAAGCCCATGGTGTTCCCTAAAATTTGAGGCTTGCTAACGTTAAAATTGCTGTCTTTCTATGCAATCCTCCGTATAACACGGTGATACTTAAAAATTATACTTATATTCTGCCACATTTTGAAAAATACTTATTAAATGGACTTTACAAATCCCCTCGTCTACGGAGTACCTTGCTTCTTAGGTTTGATTCTTTTAGAGCTAACCTACAGTAAAACGCATGATGACCATAAAAACCTTTATGATTGGAAAGATTTATCTGCCAGCCTAACAATGGGTGTAGGATCAGCGCTATTAGCACCGCTAATAAAAACCATTTCTGCTATTGTAATTTTTAATTATGTATATGAGATTTTTAATCCGGAAATTAACGGAGTCAGAACTAACATTATGGGTTGGGAGTCTTTCGGCTACGCCTGGTATGTTTGGCTAATTTGTCAGGTATTAGATGATTTTACATATTATTGGTTTCACCGACAAAACCATATGGTAAGAGCTCTATGGGCTGCTCATATCGTTCATCATTCATCTGATAATTTTAATCTGGGTACTGCGGTTCGTAATGGCTGGTTTACAATTTTGTACAAGCCTTTATTCTACATGTGGTTACCTGCACTTGGGTTCCCCCCAGCGATGGTAGTGGTGTGTCTGGGTATTGAGGCTCTTTGGCAGTTTCAACTACATTCGGTCTACATTCCAAAAATGGGAATCATTGAAAAAGTGTTCAACACTCATACCATGCATCAGGTGCACCACGCAAAAAATGTAGAATACATGGATAAGAATCATGGAGGATTCTTAAATATATTTGATAAGATATTTGGCACTTGGAAAGAGTTAGATGAAAACATAAAAGTTGAATACGGTGTTACGCACGCTCCCAACTCCTATAATCCATGGGTAATACTCACGCATGAATATAAAGACATCTGGAACGATACCAAGCGATCCAAGAACTGGTACCATAAGTTTATGTACATTTTTGGTCCTCCGGGCTGGAGTCACGATGGAAGTACACAAACGGTTAAACAAATGCAAAAAGCTTTAAAAGAAGGAAAAACTGTGTGATATTAGTGACTAATTTTAAAACCTATGAATTATCAGGCTATAGTTGATGCACAAAATGTTTTTTTTAATTCGAATAGCACCAAAGATATTCACTTTAGAAAAACAGTTTTAAAGCGCTTAAGAACAGTACTAAAGGAAAATGAAACTTTTCTATACGAGGCTATTTTTAAAGATTTTCAAAAATCTGAATTTGAAACGTATGTTACTGAGCTTGCACTGATTTATAGTGAAATAGAACTGACACTAAAAAAGCTGAACAAGTGGTCCGCTAAGAAGTCAATATCCACTAGTCTAGCTAATTTTCCAGCTAAAAGTTATATAATGCCAGAGCCCCTCGGCGTTTCTTTGGTTATCGGAGCATGGAACTACCCATATCAGCTTTCATTAGCTCCCGTAGTACCGGCAATCGCAGCCGGATGCACGGTAATTATAAAACCTAGCGAAATAGCTAAACATACCTCTGCAGCTATGGCGAAGCTTGTTAATGAAAATTTTGATCCAAGTTTTTTTAAAGTTATTGAAGGTGGGGTCGAAGAAACTACCGAACTCCTTAAAATTAAATTTGATAAAATCTTTTTCACAGGAAGTGTTGCTGTTGGTAAGATAATTTATAAAGCTGCCGCCGAACATCTTACGCCGATTACCCTTGAGCTTGGTGGAAAAAGCCCGGCAATTGTTACAGATTCTATTCAAGTTAAAACAACGGCTAAACGCTTAGTTTGGGCAAAATTCTTAAACGCAGGTCAAACCTGTATTGCACCGGACTATGTGTTGGTTAAAGATACCGTTAAAGAAGCTTTTTTGAATGCAGTAGTCGAAGAGATCAAAAGCGCTGATTATGCCGTGCGACATGATAACTATACTCAGATAATTAATACAAAGAACTTTACGCGACTTATCGATTTAATTGAGAAAGATAAAGTTTTTTATGGTGGTAAAATCGACGAAAACGAGCGAGTAATTTACCCTACTCTATTAACAGATATTGACTTTGATCATCCGGTGATGCAGGAAGAAATTTTTGGACCAATCCTCCCCGTCATTACTTATCAAAACATTAAGGAAGCTATTGAAGCGATCAAGAATTTACCTAAACCTTTATCCTGTTACGCTTTTACCAAGAACAAAAAAGAAAGAGAAGCTATCTTAAACGAGATATCATTTGGAGGTGGTGCGATTAACGATGCTCTGATGCATATTACCGAACATGATTTACCATTTGGCGGGGTGGGCAACAGTGGTATTGGCAATTATCACGGTAAATCAGGATTTGACGCCTTTTCTCATCAAAAAAGTATTCTACAAAAACCCTTCTGGTTGGAGCCTAGTCTTAAATATGCTCCGTATTCTAAGGGTAAGCTTAAAATTCTGAAATGGTTATTGGGTTAGTTTTAATGGGTTGCGCTATGTATCCTGTAGTATACCTTACCCCTTCTCATTCTTTAACAGATCTAAAATAAAAGTTTCCGTTTCAGCAGACTGCCAGGTAGACTCGATCTCGGGCAGTTGCATTACTTTCTCCATAATTTCCGCTTGACGATTACCGATATGCAAAGCTTCTGCATAGGGTTTATTGGTAAACGTTACACGAGAATATAATGGCAACCATTTATCCGGATATTTATTTGAAAAATGTTTCTCAATTTTTTTACGCAGTAAAAATGTAGCATCTGCTGTTTTACTACTCATCTCCATAAAATTACGATAGGAGAGTTCGGTAATGGCATCTGTATTTGGCTTGCGAGATTCCTGATACCGTTCAAATATATCTTGCCAATCTTCCTTACCTTCTTCAAATTCTTCAATGATCTCATTTAAAACAAAAATATCTTCAAAACCGGCGTTCATTCCCTGTCCATAAAATGGCACTACGGCATGTGCAGAATCTCCAACCAAGGCGACTTTATTCCAATACGTCCAAGGATAACATTTGATCGTAACCAAGGCACTGGTTGGATTGTTTTCAAAATCCTCTAACAACGTTGGCATAAGCGAAAGGGTATCGGGAAAATGTATATTCCAAAAGTTGAGTATAGCCTGCTCTGTATCCAACTGTTCAAAAGAGTTTTCGCCTTCATGTGGCATAAACAGCGTGCAGGTAAAACTGCCATCCAGATTAGGCAGTGCAATCAGCATAAATTCACCTCTGGGCCAGATATGCAATGAATTTTTATCCAATTTATAAGTCCCATCCTCATTTGGCGGAATACCTAATTCTTTATATCCGGCATCCAAAAAGTCTTGAGAATAATCGAAACGACTACGTCGTTGCATTTTATGTCGTACTCTGGAGAAGGCACCATCGCATCCAAAAATCATATCGTAAGAATACTCCTCCCACTCCCCTTTTTCGGTCTCCCCAGTATATATTTTGGCTGACGGAAGGTCTACGTCCCATACTTTTTCGTTGAATTTGAATTCTACACCCTCATTTTCTGCCAGAGTGATCATTTTACGATTCAACACTCCGCGAGAGATGGAATAAATTGCTTCACCTGCTTTTCCATACGGCTGGTGATAGGCCTCCTCACCGGTAATATGCATGGTTCGCTTGTGCATTGGGATGGCCAGTGATCTTATTTCGTCTCCGATACCGACTTTATCCAGAGCATTCCAACCGCGAACACTCATAGCCAAGTTTATTGATCGTCCGCTAAATTGTATTTGTCTTATATCAGGGCGGCGATCAAAAACAGTGACTTTAAAATTACGCCGACGTAAATAAATTGCTAATAATGAACCTACTAAACCGCTTCCGACGATTGCAATATTTTTTGTTTGCATAAAAACTACATTCTTAACTTTCGAAAATTCACAAGAATCGCCTACAGGCATTCGAGTTTTAATGCTTTCGAAAAAAATTGATAGTTCAAAAAAGACAGCTATACAAACATTAAAACCTTCAGTAAAAATAACAATTTAAAGTAAAGCGCTTTGCTTTAACAGGAAAATAACGCTCGCTTTTTCTTATTTTATCAGGTTCTTAACAGAGGTACGCTTCATGATACTCTAATTTTAAACAAAATTAAATTGCTTTCCAGTATTTTATAAATTCAGCATTCTGCTGAATGGAAATACTATAAATCTTAGAGAAAAATTATCATGAAAACAAATCAACCGTTACTAGAATCGTATCGCATGGGAGATCTCATGCTTAAGAATAGAGTCGTCATGGCACCGATGACCCGAAATCGGGCAACAAATGCAAGCAATGTTCCGACAGAAATTCATCAGGAATATTATCAACAAAGAGCCGGAGCCGGTTTATTAATTACTGAAGGATCTCAAGTATCAGAACGGGCAGTAGGTTATATCAATACTCCCGGCATACATACCAAAGAGCAAACTGAAGGCTGGAAAAAAGTCACCGAAGCTGTTCATCAAGAAGACGGTAAAATTTTTATTCAATTATGGCACTGTGGTCGCATCTCTCATCCAAAATTTCATGACGGAGATTTACCTATTGCACCAAGTGCGGTAAATCCGGACGCTCAGGCCTACACTGTTGATGGATTTGAGGATACCGTGACACCTAAAGAAATGACATTGGATGAGATCAAAGAGACCATTCAAGAATTTAAGAACGCTGCAATCAACGCCAAAGAAGCGGGGTTTGATGGCATTGAGATACACTCCTCAAATGGGTATTTGTTTCATCAATTTTTTAATAAAAATGCCAATACAAGAACCGATGAATACGGTGGTAGTATTGAGAACAGAGCTCGATTCTTGTTCGATGTTTTGGAAGAAGTAAAAGATGTTTTTCCCTGAAAATCGTATCGGAGTCCGTTTGAATCCTTCATTACACGAATCGTTTGGCATCATCGCAACAGAAGAAACGATTCCTACTTTTGATTATATTATAGAGCGCCTAAATGACTACAATCTTGCTTATTTGCATTTGTCTGAACCTTTTACTGATGTGAGCAATGTCTCCTTTTTGGTTTCTAACATTGCCGAACGATATCGTCCACGTTACAAGGGAACATTAATGATCAATAATGGTTTTACTCAAGAAACAGGTAATAAAATAATACTAGATGAGCATGCAGATCTGGTAGCTTTTGGTAAGTTATTTATATCAAACCCCGATCTACCTACACGCTTCGCATTAAATGCTCCGATGGCAGATTGGAACGAGGATTTGTTTTATGCTTCTACAAAAGAAGGCTATATAGATTATCCCGAATATAAAGAAACCATCGACAGCTAAATCGGGATAGTAATAATGAATAAAATAAGGCTTAGAATTAGAACCTTGAAAAAGTTGAAAGAGAAACAAGATACTTTATTAGAAAAAATCAATTTTTTACTACGCAAATATCAAAATAAAGATACTTTGAAATAAGTATAGTATTTTTATCTAAGATATCTAATGTTAAGCCTCTACATCCTATGAAATACTTTTCTAAAGCTCTACTATCCGAAAACTCCTCTCGATTTAATGCAAATTTAATTAATTCCTGCACCGGATATAAATCATGCAATATCATTGCCACAAAATCGAGTAAGGGAATTACGAATGCGGCTATTTTTAATTCCGTAATGCATATTGGAAGCAATCCCCCTATGCTTGGCTTTATAATGAGGCCGCTTACGGTTGCACGCCATACCTACGACAACATCAAAGAAACCGGTTGTTTTACGGTCAATCATGTGACTGAGGCACTAAGTATGGATGCGCACCAAACAGCTGCTAAGTATGGGAACAATGTGTCCGAGTTTTCTAAAACAGCGTTAAAAGAAGATTATTTACATGATTTTCATGCCCCGTTTGTAAAACATAGTCCTATTCGACTTGGATGCAACTATGTCAATGAATATGAAATAAAAGAAAATAGTACTATTTTAATGATAGGCAGTATAGAGCACATATATCTCGAGGATGATCTGGTAGATGCCAGCGGACATATTTTGTTAGAAAAATCAAAAACTTTGACTACCCTTGGATTGGATGGATATGCGCTACCTCAACACTTATATCGCCTTAGCTATGCGCAACCTGACACCCCTTTAAAAAAGTTATAAATACTAGTATAACAATCCTTTAACTTGAAATCGTTAAATACCGTTAAATGTAAGTTTAAATAATTAGATCAAAGCTAATTTAGATGTAACTAATCAAAATAATAAACAATATGAGAGATTTAATTTGGCTAATTGTGGTAATACTAATCATCGGATGGCTAGTTGGATATTTTGCTTTCCCAAGCATAGGAAGTATCATTCACATACTTTTAGTACTGGCAGTAATTGCTATCATTTATAGACTGGCAACCGGGCGTAGATTATAAACATTAACTAGTAAATTTATTATTATGAAAAAAACACTTTTAGTATTATTCGCAATGGGAATTCTCGGCACAAGCTTTATTAGCTGTAGAGAAGATAAGTCTACGAAAGACAAACTTGAAGATGTCGCTGACGATATTGAGGATTCTGTAGATTAATTCTTGAATAAGTATACAACAACTCCCTTATACATTTTTGTTTGAGGGAGTTTTTCTTTTATTTAATTTAGTAGGTTACGTGTTTCTGAACACTACTTTTACCTCAACCAGTTGGTGTTTTAATATACCATTTTTCGATTATTAAAAAACGATAAAGGTTATGAGCATTCCTTATTAACCTTTGAAAGTAAAAGAATAAGTCGAGCTGCCTACGCACTTCATTATTTCGTTATTTTTGTTATACTTTCGACCTAAATAAGTGCTACTCACATGAATTCTACTTTAAAAAAACATATTTTCTCTCATATAACCTTGACAGATGAAGAATGGTATCAGTTCTCTTCTGCTTTTGAGCATATTGCATTAAGGAAGAAGGAAAAACTTATCACCGTTGGAGACACTGTAGCTCATGAGTATTTTGTAATTAAAGGATGTCTCAAAGCTTATACTACAGACGCACAAGAAAATCAGCATATTGTTCAATTTGCCATTGAAGATTGGTGGATTAGTGATTTTAGAGCTTTTTTTAATGAGCAACCTGCAGAATTAACGATAGAATGTGTTGAGAACACTGAAGTACTAGCGCTTAAGAAAACAGATTTAGAAGCACTGTATCATGAAATTCCGAAATTAGAACGGTTTTTCAGAATCAAATTAACCAATGCTTTTGTTTCTATGCAGCATCGTATTCTATCCAGTCTTGAGAAAAATAGCACCGAACGGTATACCGAATTTTTGAAAACATATGCTACTCTTGAGCAACGCATTCCTAATTACCTTATTGCAAATTACCTAGGCATCAAACCTGAAAGCTTGAGCAGGATACGAAAAATACTCGTTACACCCAATTCAAATTCTTAGACACTATAATCTTAACAAACATTAACAGGCTAAGATAACATAGATCAACCCTTTAGCTCTTAGTATTTTACGATCTTTGTAAAGAAACAAAACTGAAATACTATGAAAAAATTAAATGTACTTTTTATAACAACATCGCATGACACCCTAGGTTCAACAGGAGAAAAAACGGGAGTTTGGTTAGAAGAACTTGCCGGACCCTATTATACCTTCAAAGATGCAGGTGCAAACGTAACTATTGCTTCACCAAAAGGGGGCCCAGTACCATTAGATCCAAAGAGTGAGGAAGAAGATTGGCAAACAGAGCATACGCAACGTTTTTACAAAGATGATACAGCTACTGAAGCTATAAAAGACACCCTGAATATTAGTGAAATTAAACCGGAGGATTATGATGTGTTATTCTTTCCGGGAGGACATGGACCTATGTGGGATATGGGAGATAATGACGAAATTGCCAAGATTGTAAAAGCTTTTGATGGTAAGCAAAAACCAATCGGACTCGTTTGCCATGGTGTTGCAGCTTTAAAAGGGATCAAGAATGATGACGGAACTATGTTCGTCAAAGGGAAACAAGTCACTTCATTTACCAATTCTGAAGAGGATGCCGTTCAATTAACCGATGTAGTGCCTTTTTTATTGGAAACTGAACTAATTAATGAAGGTGGTGTGTATACCAAAGCTGAAGATTGGAATGAATATGTGGTCCTGGATGGTAACTTAGTTACCGGACAAAATCCGCAGTCTTCTGTGAAAGCAGCAGAGAAACTATTGGAGATGACTTCATTAAACTAAAATTTGATGTAGTTATAATAATTTTAGAAAGTACTGAGTCTTTATAATCTATATCAATAAGGTTCAGTACTTTTACTTTTAAACTATCACATCTATGAAAACTTTTTTAACCATTCTAGTAATTGCATTGACAATTTCATGCAATACTACTACAAAACAAGACATCACCAGTGCAACTGATGCTGCTCAAACAAGTAATGAGACAGTAGAGATGCCTAAGGAACTTACGGAAGCCCAAAAAATAGCTAATGCTTATGGTCATGAACAATGGGATAACGTAAGTGAGATTTCCTTTACCTTTAATGTAGATCGCGACGGCAATCATTTTGAACGCTCTTGGCATTGGAATCGTATAAACAATGAAGTTACCTCTCACACGGCAACAGATACCATCACCTACAATCGAGCTAGCGTGGATAGTACAACTCAGAAAACAGATCAAGCTTTTGTAAATGATGTATATTGGTTGCTAACCCCTTTTAATATTGCAACAGATGAAGGAACCACGGTAAACTACACTACCCAAAAAATCGCTCCGATACGGAAAGACACGCTAAATCAACTGACACTTACGTATGCCAATGAAAGCGGTGGGTACACCCCAGGCGATGCATACGATTTTTTCTATACTGATGACTATAAAATTACAGAGTGGGTCTATCGGGCCAAAAATGGTAACGAGCCTTCTATGATAACTACTTGGGAAAACGAACAGAATTTTGAAGGTATTAAAATCCCAACCATGCATAAAAATGAAGCGGGTTCTTTTAAATTATATTTTACCAATATCAGTTTAAAAAAATAAGTAAAGAATTTTCCAATAAAAAAGCCATATCCGCTCAGATATGGCTTTTCTACTTTGGCTTGGCCATCATTTCGATAAAATAATATCAAAATGTAAGGTGAGCCTCCTATGCAGTACTTAACTTCTACAGACTATGATGTAAGCTTAATTGCAATTGATTTTTATTTAAAGCATCTGTAGTTTGGTTCATAACACCCAATTGCACTTTGAGTCCTTTATTAATAATATATCCCATAGCAGCATAAAATCTATTTCTATCAAAAATCTCAACCGATCGTCCATTACTAATATCACGTTGCCCATTTATAAATAACTCATTGTAAAATGCGAGGTATAATGTGTTTTTTTCCATTTCCGTTTTATTAAGGGCTACATTTAAAAATATATTATACCTATATCGCGTTCTGAAGTCCTGATCTTCTACAAATCTTTGTTCGAATCTAAACCTGTGATTCGTATAAAATCTTTTTCCGAAACGAACCGGAAATAATGCTTCCTGATAGATTCTGCTTTCCTGACTTGTCGCATCCGATGATCCAAACGTACCTGTGGAAATATTACCGTATCCTAAGGTAAATTTAATATTAGCACTTTTTGGTGTATAGGTTAACCCTCCTCTAATCAACAATTGTTCGAGATCGCCGCCCAAATTAAAGTTACGATATTGAATATCTCCTTGTGCTCCCCAGGAACTTTCTTTGAAGGTTGTATTGAAGAAGTACATATACCATGCTCCCATTTTATCTTCATCAATTTGAGCAGTTCCCGAGTTAGGAACTAGACAATACAGACATATAAAAGTTGCTAATAAATTTCTTCTCATAGTTAATACAGTAATTGCGTGATTTTACAAATGTTTGATATTTTTTCTTATCCTTCAAGAGCTCCAAAACTACGTCTTTTTTGAGGATTTAGTACTGAGCAAATTCATAAAACTCTTCTCAAAATCAAGAAACATAACGGAATTTTAATGTGAACAGGGAGTTCACAAACGTATCTTATATAATGCTATGATGTATCTTTTTTACCAATGTTGGTATGGTTAGATTTTAAGTGTAAATCCATTTGAGGAAATGGAATAGCGATCTTGTTTTGAAGAAATTTTTTGTTAATAATTCTGCGGATATCGCTTTTTACCTTATTGATTCTAAAAATATTCTTACTGAAAAATAACACTTGAAAATCCAATGATGAATTTCCAAAATTCACCAACCGCGCTTCAGTTAATTCCCTGTCAGAAATGTCCGGATGCTCGAACGCACTTTCTTCCAAAATTTTAATTACTAAATCTACATCGCTCCCATAGGCCACCCCCACATCAATTCTAAATCGAGTCTTCCTTGTTTGGTGACTCCAGTTTATTACTTTATTCGTGGTAATTAAGGAATTTGGAATGATAATAGAAATATCACTGGTATTCAAACCTTTAGAAGTTCGTAAACCAATACTTTGAATTTTCACAACATCTCCGTCAATTTCTAAGACATCATCTATTTTTATAGACTGTTCTGAAAGTAAGATTATTCCGGATATCACATCATTAAAAGTTTGCTGTAATCCCAATCCTATTCCCACAAGTAAAGCCGCCGAACCTGCGATTAGTACAGTTACTTTGACTCCAATGGTTTCCAAAATAAATCCGATGGCAATAACCCATAGCACATATCTTATAATTTGGAGTAACGCATACGCACTTCCTTTATTAAGCTTTTTAAATCTACGCTTTCTAAAGAGTGTCTTTTTAATTACCCATAAAATCAATTTGGTAGTTAGGTAAATTAATAAGACAATAACTATGGTATACACTCGTATTGTATACTCCCCGGCACTAATCAGCTCAAATTCTAAAAACTCTCTTAACGTTTCCATGTGATCGATTTAACACTACATAACGCTCTTGCATACAGCATGTAGCAAACAAAAGGTACTACATTTTTAGCTCAACTCATAGCCGAAGTTTTATATTTTCTGCTCGTCTTGATTTGTAAAAGTTCATTACGTGATATTGCATGTATAGTCTATCAAATAATAAAAGATCAGATCAAAAAACTGTTTGCCAGTAGTTGTTAGATTTTTGACTGCTTATTTACCAAGTTTGATAGTATACCAATCAATTTTACGAGCATAAAACATAATGATACACAGTATTATAAACATGCCTAGACTACCAATTAATAAAGCATAATCCTGAAGCTGAATGATTGTGAAAATAAAGGAATACATTATTAGTAAAATTCCGAATAGTAAAAACCCGATATGTTTTGATTTAAGAATTGCAATAGTATAAAGCGACACTAAAGATATGGTCAAAATGGAAGCCACAATATATGCCAGGTTGAATTTGATATGTTCACTGATGGACAGTAAGAGCGTGTAAAAAACTATAATTGCTATTCCAACTAGTAAATAGTGCATTGGGTGAATAAAAACTTTTTTCATGACCTCTACAAAGAAAAAAGTAATAAAGGTTAGCACCAAAAACAAAATTGCATACCTCGCTACACGGTAAGATTTTTTATAATTATCGACCGGTAGCAGTAGATCCGTTCCAAACGAACTCGCATCAATATTATATGTTCTTCCTGTCCATGCTTGAGGGTAGTTTCTATTTAAATGCAGTATATTCCAGCTAGAGGTAAAACCCTTCTCCGAGATCTCTCGTTCATCCGGCAGGTATGTCCCTGTAAAACTTGGAGTGTTCCAGTTCGAACGAATACTCACATCTGTGGTTTTGCCCACAGGAGTAAAGTAAAGATACTGACTACCTTTTAAATCAATTTCAGTTGTAAACGAGTGCGCAGTTATACTATCCGTGCTTATTGGAACAACAGCATGTATTCCGCTTAAAATAACCTCTTTTGTAGCTGTCCCCGAGTTAAATGAAATGTTCTTATTATTCCAGTTTACCGTTACTTGCTTTTCTATACCTTTCAAATCATTTATCCCAAAATTGAGTGTTGCTTTATCAAAGTGTACATCCTTTGATGAAATATCAAGTTTTTGAAAATCGAGATCCGTAAAATTCCCTTCAATTTTTAATTTGGAGTCATATACTACTACTTCATAAATTCCTCGATAACGTTTCTCAGGCATTATCCGTCCGGTAATCTTTAAGGTTTCCGGTAAAAAATGAACCCATTCTTTGAGTTTGATTAACTCCTCGATAGAATCTTTCTTATTATATTTTCTTACATATTTATCAAATGGAATCGAAAGAACAGGTCCTGAAACCGTTTGACCCTTTCCCCATTTTGCACTTACCTCCTGAATTGCTGTTAGCTGCACCCCCTCTCTTTCATGGATTAGGTTCTCAACCATAGACGTCGGGATCATTAAAATCAATATTAAGAAGATAATAATTCCTACTTTAAAATAAATGTTTGATTTCAAGTTTTTCATAATCGCGATGCTTAGTAATTGCGTGGGTACCTAAAGTGCTTCTCTTTTCAAATCACTCAAAAAGCACTATTTACCGAACATTATGTTAAAACTAAACTACGAATTAAAATTGAACTTCTCCGTTTTTAGCATATTTAACTGTCTATACCTTCATATATCACCTCGTACCTTTACCACTTTTTCCTACAGCATTTTAAACCATCATTTTTGTATTAATCATTTTGTCAATGAAATATAATATCAATTTTATACTGTAATCACTAAGCACTTAAAATAACGCTACCATTCTTCTTAATACTCCCTGCGCTTTTCCCATTTAAAGTTTTCTTTGTTTGCTTCATTTTTTTCAGCCAGATTTGAGAGCATAGTGTCTATTTTTTCTTTATTGAGCCATCGACCGTTTACAAAGACTCCTGCAATTTGACGCGTGTTCCTGATATCCTTCAGCGGATTGGCATCAAGCAATATCAAATCTGCAAACTTACCCGCTTCTACGGTTCCAATTTCCTTATCTATTTCTAACCATTCGGAAGGTAAGCGGGTTGCCGAAACCAGCGCTTCTTCGGGAGTTAATCCAGCATCCACTAATAGCTCTAACTCATCATGGAGTGCAAAACCGGTCACTATTCCTGATGTTCCTGCATCAGTACCCGCTACCATCGGAACGCCTTCCTTCTTAAAAGCTTTTACCAACTCTTTATGAAAAGAGATGATACTATCCAAATATCCTAAAAATTTTGGACTGTTGTGTTTATGATAATTATTTGAAGTTAACCATTTATCTTGTAGCAACGGATGGACATATTTTAAGGTTTCCATGAATCGAATCGAATCAAGGGATTGTACCTGGTCTCTTATCTTTACAATCGCCAATAAATTGGGAGTAACCCAGGTTTTATTTTTTTTAGTCATTTTAGCAAAGAGCTCAGCATCTTTCTTAGTTTTGGTTTTATTTCTTATCTGTTTAGAATATTCTTCTGCATGTGCTACTAATCCAAAATTAGGAATAAAAGCCTTTTCAGTAGCACCCTTAAACGCATCTGGTATATGCCCAACCACTTTTAAACCTTGTTTCTGAGCTTCATCAACGATGGCGGTAAATGATTCTCTGTTTAACTGAGAATACACCTTAATGAAATTATATCCTTCTGCTTTTGCGCTTCGAACAGCTTGTCGTGCATCTGATTCATTCGTTACTGTTCTGCCTCCTTCATTTGGGTCACCCCCATTTATAAGTGCAGCCAATGCCATACGAGGACCGATTACTTTTCCTTTTGCAATGTCGTTTCGTTGTCCAAAATGCTCCACTCTAGCTCCAAGTTCAAAAATTGTCGTTACGCCATTTGCTACATGTGTGGTCATAACCTCTTGTGTGTCCATAAAAAATGTAGCTCCTTGCGTCGGGTTATTACCTTTAAAATTGACATCCGAATTGGTATGCACATGCATATCGATAAGACCTGGTATCAACCATTTGTCTGTGCCATCAATAACCTCTGCTCCTTCCGGAATCACTTCATTGATCCCTACAATTTTTTTATTATCAATGATAACAGTTGCGTTCTCAATGACTTCATTGTCTTTTGTCATCGGAATGATATTCACATTTTGAATAGCAAAAAGTGTATCTTGTTTCACTTCTGAGTTTGTAGTATTGCTCGCTGAAGTTTTGGTTTCATTACCACATCCTATGAGCAGTAAAGAGGCAAAGAAAAGTATGTTTATGGCTGCGGTTTTAATTATAATCATATGGAATAGGTTTAGTAATTAGATGTATTTTTATGTGAATTGTTACAGTTTATGTTAGCATTCTAAACATCACATGATGCATTTACTATGATTTTTGAAGTATTGGCAAAGCACAAAGTGGTATATTGTAGTCTCATGGGTAGCTCTTAAGTGTGCTTAGCATAGCTGTTGCGGAACGCTATTTTTTGCCTGTATGCTAAGCTAAGAACAGTATCGCAGGAGCAGTTTCTTTTTCAGCCCAAAGGCTTCGCCAATTAGCGCAAGCGTCGTAATACCTAAGCGTTGCATACTTCTTGGAACATTGGGAATGTAAGCGTCCATCATATGCAACCCGATGGCCATATAAAAAATATTCTTTGGCAATCCATTGTTATAAACTTTAACATCTTTAGCTAGGCCATAAAATATTTGCAATGCTTTTTTTATTTGTAGAGAGGGTGTAATTTCTACTTCGAATACTACCGCAGCGTTTGATGTATTTACAAACTGATGCACGTCTGATGGATTAATAACTGCTTCTTCATTCGGTTTTAAAACGATTTTAGTTTTATTAATCGAAACTGTTAGTTCTCCGTCGATAACTTTAAATTTCTCAGTTATCTTGGTGTGGTAATGCAGTCCCGACTGACCTCCATCGGCGTGCAGGTAGGTTCTAAATACCAATTTTTCATCAGATTCATAGAGAATCTCTATTTCATCTTTTATAATAGGGTTCGAAAATCTCTTGTTAGTATTGGACATTAAAAATTACGTATTCCTACCGTTACTAATTAATACTTCTAAAATCGTTCCTTGTGCTAAGTACAGTTTGCAGTAGTTAAAGAGGCACATCAAACTGTTTTACGCAACTATTTTTTCCATAATCACAAATTGAATTCCGCCTTTTTCATACCGTTTATCTGTCTCGTTTAGACCAAACTTACGATAATACCCGGCTTTATCCACGCGCGCATTACACCATATTTTTCGCGCACCCTCTTGTGCTGTCAATTCTATAATAAATTTTAATAATTGGGAGCCATACCCATTACCTTGATAGGCATGTAAGGTAGCAAACTTTCTAAATTGAATCTCCTTTTTTTCTTCGAACAGAGAGATGATAGAAATCAACTTTTCGTCGATAAACAAACCGAAATGTCTTCCTTCGTTGTCATTGGGTACTTTTACATAATCCAAAGGCTTATCTGGCCACATCACCTTATGACGAATAGGTAAAGTCCAGTGCGATGTAATTTCTTTGATGATATGGTTCATAGTAATTAATGGGGATTATTTGTTGTTGGTATTATTTACTACTACGATTTGTGGATAAAGCCTATAGCCAAAATTGGATATAATTAACACAGTGTAAGTTAATGAAAGTTTTAAATTGGATTTAGTACGAAAGGATTGCTATCTATGCTATCGTATCCGTTGTTCTTAGATTATTGCCGAATAGAAAAAGAAACTGCTCAATATTTTCTCCTTCTGTTTCAATTTTTCTTGCATTCTGATTCATAACCTGCAAGAAGTCCAAGTATTTTTTTTCTGCATTATGGTAATTCATAGAACGCAAAAACTGGAAGTTTACATACATTTGACTTTTGAAAACGTCTATCAGTCGTCGATCAAGTATTAAGCAGGGAATATTATTAATTTTTAAATTGAAAAAATAAAGTAGTTTGCTATATGTCGAAAGTCCTATCCCTGATACGTTTGTTAGCGTCTTAGTTAGTTCTTTAAAATCGCAAGTTTTTATTTGCTCAGTTTGTTTTAATTTTAAGAATGCACTTTCAATAAATTCAATATCACTTAGAATATTTACAAAATGGTTTCCTCGCATTCCTCTTGCATATCCCCAATAAATTGTTTTAATAATAACTGCTCTTGTCTCTTTTGTTTCGAAAATATCTTGTCTACTAATTGTCAACGTTTGATTATCTTCGAACAACTTATCATTCAATAGCTTCAGCCATCTCACTTCGTTTTCGGCTTTCTTCCAAGTATTTCGATTTGTTGTAAAACATTGTTGTCTGATTGGCAGACTTAAAATTAATTCTTTGTAATTTTCTATATTCATTAGTAGAGTTTATCCTAACAGGGTATGCAAATGATACCAACTACTTTATTGATTAGTTTATTTTTTCATCTGTCTTTTATGATGAAAGCATTTGACGGATGCACTGTAAGAAGCAGATTCTATAATTATTTCGTCTAAGTAATAAATAATACGCTCTCTTCAATACATCAGACTTAAAGTTTATATTCAGATAATAATTCTGGCGACATTTATGTCTCCATTCAAAAATCAAATGCTGAATTAACTTTCATGATTAGGTTAATCAATATGTTTATTAAAATCTAAATTTTTAATATAGGGAGGCTTTTCGATTTTCATGTTACAACGTGTTACAAATGACTATAAATGTAACACATTGTAACAGGTAATTCAAATTTATTAAGAAACTACCCAACAGCATTTTTATTTTTGGGTATATATTAGGTGAAAGTAGCTATTTGAATATGTATTATAAAGAAGCTATTGAATTTCTAAACTATGACTTAGAAAAAGGTTTTGCACAGGATATGTTGTCATGACACGTTTTTTATTAATTTAATTAAATCTTCATCATCAAAAACGCGATCATATAATTCTTTCCTGATTTCGTGACTCTTCAAGTCAGTTTCAATTCTCTTTATAAACTCTTTAAAATCAGAGTTCATTAGTACTAGTTTATTAAGGGTATCCCAATCTAAGATTTCTCTATATTCGGGTTGTAATAATACTTTTGAATTATTAGGGTTTACTATATCTAGATGAATTACTCCAATTCCGAACCCTCTTGATAGTCTTTTTAACTCCTGCATAAATTCTTCATCTTCAGATATCTCGGCTGCTACAAGATAACTTTCATTTGCCCAAGATGAATTTGAAACAGTTTGAAAGAATTTTTCTCTCAAAGTTGTAAGATTAAGCTCTTTTTTTAATTCAAAAGACTGAATTATAATTGACGTATTACCAATAGAGCTACTAAGTTTTAATACATTATCGTCCCATTCATCTATTGGGAATTCACAACCCACCATATCAGGATGTACCCATTCACCATATTTTTTCTTGTCCGATTTGGAATGACTAATAGTTTTTGTGTAAGATTTAAGCGAAAAGAAGGCAAAATGAGTTAAAAAACGATGTAGATCCTTTTCAGAGTACTTATGGTTAAGTTCATTCTTGCTAATTATTGCGGTCTCCTCTTCTGTTTTTCCTACCTCATATTCGCTAAAGTCAATGTCATAATTTTTATTGGAAAGGTAAAATCTTTTTGGTCTACTTCCCACTGTTTTAAATATATCATCTGGATTGTCGCGTGCTATAATGTGAAGCCTTGCACCTAATGTAGCACTAGGTGTCTTACCTTGGCTGTTCAATTTTCTATCAAACCCTTTATTAACTGCTATCTTCCATATTTCTGAGACAGTCAACGGAATTTCTGAATCTTTGAGTACTAATTTTGCTAGCTTAAGGAATGTCATTTCGAATTTAGGTTTTTTGGGTACTTAGTTAATATTCGTTAAGGGACATCGTTTACACAAGTTAAAGATTAGACAATAAACTAAAATAGTATCTAACCTTGTTGATTGTTGTTTATTTCTTAGATGTCTCTCATCAAAGAAACTTAAAAGTACATTTCTATAAAACACTTTCCAAATGCTGTTTCCTATATCTTCAATAGCTACTAATTTTCCTTGCAGTGTAGCAGATACTTATATCAATAATAAGACTTCCACCTGACAGATTCATTCTTAGTCATTTTAAGCACCTTAAAGTTAGAAGAAGTACTTAAAAAATTATCAAGAAAAATCCAATAAGCAAAGCGGGAGTGTATTTAGCCCATATCTCGATTTGAATGTCTTCTGAGGCCTGAAGCAAAAGCGTTTAGAGCAATTTGTATTGTAGTAGTTATAGTATATCCTTATAAAAACCAGCACTTAGACCCAGAATTTTATATCGACTTTATCTTTTTAATGGGCTTGTGCAACTGTTACCATTTTTAGCCACTGGCTTTATTCCGCAAACTTGCTAGTGTTGGCGTGAAAGCTCTTTTAAATTTGTGAGGCACGAGCAAACTTTAAATGTGCTTGAACTTGCGTTGACTAAATTCAGTCAATTTAATTCTCCGATGAGAACATATCTGCAAGTGCTTCTCCTTGTCTTAAAACACGGTCAGCTTCCAGTTTCGCTAAATCTGGTGGATAACCGTATCTCATTAGTATTTTCTTTACTGTCAATCTTAATTTTGCTCTTACATCATCACGCTTGCTCCAATCAACAGTTGCATTTTTTCTGATGACATCAACTATCGTATGAATCAATTCTTTCATCTTGTCATCATCTAAAAAGCTGGTTGAATTATTTTCTTTCAACACGCTATAAAAAGCATATTCTTCTGGTGTTAATCCTAAATCTTCTGATTTACTATCTTCCAATCGCATTTCTTTTGCGATTTCTGATAGTTCCGCTAGTACTTGGGCTGAATCTATTTGATTGTTGTGATAACGTTTTACTACAGATTCTAACATTTCAGAAAACTTTTTTCCTTGTGCAAGGTTCTTTGTTTTTCTAATTCTTACTTCATCACTCAATAGCTTTTTCAAAAGTTCAAAAGCGATGTTTTTTTGCTGCATGTTTTTAACTTCCAGTAAAAACTCATCGGATAATATACCCACGGAAGGCGCCTTAATTCCTGCTGCTTCAAACACATCTATCACACCATCACTAGACAAAGCATCATCTACAATTTGCTTAATAGCTGTTTCTACTTCATAATCGGATTTAATTCCAGTTCCTGTAAACTTATTCAATCTGGCTTTTACAGCTTGAAAAAATGCGACACCGTCTTTTAAAACTTCTGCTTCTGGACTAGGAATAGACATTGCGAATAACTTCGACAACAACGTCACTTCTTTTAAAAAGCGGTCTTTTAATTTTTGGTCTGCTAAAATGAAATTTTGAGCACCCAACAATACTTGTAGCTTTTGTGCTGTATCAACGTTGAAATATTCCTTAAAATCAAAACCATTAAACATTTGCTCTACGATTTCAAACTTTTCTTTCATTCCTGCAATCGCTTCTTTGATATCAACAACTGGTGAACCTTCGCCACCACTTTGTAAATAGGTTGCCATTGCTTTTCGCAAGTCTTGGCCAATTCCAATATAATCTACCACTAAACCGCCTGGTTTGTCTTTATACACTCTATTAACTCTTGCAATAGCTTGCATTAAATTTGCGCCTTGCATTTTTTTATCCACATAGAGTGTATGCATACTTGGTGCATCAAAACCGGTTAACCACATATCACGAACAATACCCAGTTTAAGTTCGTCATTAGGATCTTTCATTCTGGTAGCTAACTTTTTTCTTTGGTTTTTAGTGGTGTGATGCGGTTGAAAATGTTCAGGATCATCGGACGAACTCGTCATTATAACTTTTATCGACCCTTTGTCTAAATCGTCATTGTGCCAATCTGGTTTTAAGGCAATAATTTCATTGTAAAGTAGTACACAAATATTTCTTGTCATCCCTACAATCATAGCTTTCCCTTCAAATACGTTTTGACGGGCTTCAAAATGTGTAACAATATCTTTCGCCACATCTTTTAATCGGTCTGGATGACCAACCACAGCATCGATGGTAGCCGTTTTCTTTTTAGCTTTTTCTATTTGCTCTTCGGTAGCACCTTCAATATCGTTTATTTCTTCATCTAATTGTTTCGATGTTTGCTCGTCTAGTTTAATTTTAATTAATCGAGACTCGTAACTAATAGGAACGGTTGCACCATCATCAACGGCTTGTTTGATATCGTACACATCAATATAATCGCCAAAAACTTGAGGTGTAGATTTATCTTCTTTCTCAATAGGAGTTCCTGTAAATCCGATGTAAGAAGCATTTGGTAAAGCATCTCTTAAATACTTGGCATTTCCATATCTTATTTCTGAACCCTCTTCGGTTTCAACCACACGACCCGAAAAACCATATTGACTGCGGTGTGCTTCGTCTGCCACTACCACAATATTGGTTCGGTCTGATAAGGTTTCGTAAACATTGCCTTCTGCGGGTGCAAATTTTTGAATGGTGGTAAATATTACACCACCACCAGATACTTTTAATAATTCTTTTATGTGTTCTCTGCTCTCTGCCTGTACTGGTGTTTGTCTTAACAAACCCACACAGTTACCAAAAGTTCCGAAAAGCTGGTCGTCTAAATCGTTGCGGTCTGTTAGTATCACAAGCGTTGGGTTTTCCATTTGCGGATGCGTAATAATTTGTCCGCTATAAAAAACCATTGATAACGTTTTACCAGAACCTTGTGTATGCCAAACTACACCAACTTTTCTATCGCCATCTTTAGAGTTTGTTGCTCGTAAGGTTTGAGCAACTGCTTTTTGTACGGCATAATATTGATGATAAGCACCAACTTTTTTGATATTAACTTGAAATATGATTCCTGTTTTATCATCTTTCTTTTCTTCTTTTTCAAAAACTGTACAATAGCGTATAAGCTCTACTAATGTTTTTTTGTTGAGCATCCATTTTGTTAAATCTTGAAGTGGAGTTGTGCTGTAAACTGTTGTAGGTTCTGCAGCTATACTTATGATTTCTCTCTCTTCTGATAAAGAAATGTTTTGATCTAGTTCTGGTTTCTTCCATTCTAAATATCTAGAAAATGGTGCTGACACGCTAGAGGTAGCTGCCTCTATACCATCTGAAATCACACAAATAGCATTGTAATAAAAAATACTTGGTACTGCCTTTTTGTAATTTTGTATTTGGCTGTACGCTTTCCGTAAGGTTGCTTTTTCGTTTGTGGCACTTTTAAGCTCTATAAACACTAATGGTAAACCGTTTACATAGATAACAACATCAAAACGTTTTTCGCTGTTGTTTTCTTTAACTACTAATTGGTTGACTACCCAAAAGTTATTGTTCTCAGGATTTTTAACATCAAGTAGTTTTACGTTAATACCTTTGGTTATGCCTTCTTTTGTGTATTCTACGGTAACACCATTGGTAAGTAAGGTATGGAAACGCTCATTGTTTTCCATAATATCATCCGTGCCTAAATTGATTATTTTTTGATAGGCTTCTACACGAGCAGATTCTGGTAAAGATGGGTTTAGTTTTTTGAGTGACTCCTTAAACTGATTTTCTAATAACACTGAACTGAAATTTTCACGTTGCGGATTTTCACCAATAGGCGAAATGTCTGTTCCGTTATAGTAGGTATAGCCTTGATTGACTAATTGGTCTATTAATGAGATTTCTATGGTGTTTTCGTTAAGCATTAATTCCAGTTATTAGATTTTAGTTCTATGGTATTTACACCTATATTATAAGCATAAACTGCTGCAGGCACAAAAGTAATATCGACATCATCTACTGTTTTATTATCCATCATATCTATGGTAGTTACAAGGGTTGCTGTAAAATTATTTTCTTTACAGAAATGACGTAAACTTTTTAACTCTTGCGGTTTATCTACAAAACGGTTACTCCATTTTATTTCTACACACCATTGTGGTTTAAAAAACTTATTATCTAGTAATACGATGTCAACTTCGCCCTCTTTACGTCCCATTTTCCAGCGTGCATATTTTAAATCTAGATGCTCTCTATGCATCCACTGCGAAAAAATAGCCGTTTCTATCATATTACCTGTTTCCTTATCAGTCTCAATAATTGGTGAAAACAAGGCGGTACGTAAAGATGAATTGGTTAAATAGACTTTAAAACTCGTAATGCGTTTTAGTTTTTTTGCGGTTTCATTTACTTTATGAATGACTTTTATTAAAAATGCTGCTTCTAGATATTCTAGATATTTTTTCAGTAAATCTTTTGTAATCCCGCTATCTTTTGCAAGACGTTCATACGAAAACTCATTACCAGAATTATAGGCTATATAGGTAAAAAAACTGTTGAGCTCTTGTACATCTTTAATACCGTATAAGCTAGGTAAATCTCGCAGTAATACTTTATCTACAATATCACTTTTTACATAGCGTCCCATATCACTTTGAATATGTTCTGATAGTACTACCTCTGGATAACCCCCATAATTTAAATAATGAAAAAACGCCTTGTTAAGCTCTTTTATATTATGTGTGGTGTGAAAAGGAATGTCTTGCCGGTTATACCGTATGGTTTTTTGTTGTACCAGGTCTTGCAAACCTTTAAGGTGTATATACTCGTGAAAAGTAAGCGGTGGCAACATAAAATCTGTAAACCTACCTGCGCCACTTTCTGTGCTTTGTAAACGCAGGGCAGCAGCAGCAGAACCCGAAACTACAAACTTGGTTTTAGGGTAGCTATCTACCAGTACTTTAAGGTGGCGCTCCCAATCTTTTAAATATTGTATTTCATCAAAAAATACAAAACAACCCTCTAAATGGTCTAACTGCACGGCTTTTTGTGCTAGTAATAATACTTCTTCTAGCCCAAGGTGCATATAAATAGGATTATCTATACCTATAAAAAACACATTTTTACGAGGCACACCTTCTTCTAGCAAGGCATGTATGCTATGATACATTAGTACAGTTTTACCCACACGACGCGGTCCCATAAGTACTACCGCTCGTTTTATATTGGTTTCTTTTACAAAGGGGTAGAACAAATCAAAATACAAGCGGCGCGACATATTTTGATATGCCTCTTGTACAGCACCTGTAACCCACCAAGGGTTTTCGTAACGTAAACGCTCTATACGTTTTGATGTAGGAATAACAGTATCAAAAGCCATAATATTTCTTATTTATAACACTAATGTAATAATAAGTATTTTTAAATAAGCTTATTTTTACATTTTTCATCTATTTAAGTGTTTTACTATGTTTCAAAACACTTATTTATACCACCAATTACTCTTTAAACTCATTTACCCTAATTTGCCCACTCATTAATTTGGGTAATAAGGTGTCTCTGGTTTGTTTTAGGGTTTGTATTTGATTATGGTTGATATTTTTTTTCGCAACCATCGGATAAACAAGAGAGTTAAATTTGTTCAAATCATTTTTGTTAGGTAAAACCAAGTTAATGTTGAATATGTCTTGAGGATTTACCCTTTGATGACTACTACTTGTTCCTTTAATATTTTGAGATAACTCTACTGTAAATTTTTTAGAATTAAGAAAGCAATGAACTAGTACAAATACTTCATAAAACTTTGGTTTGACAACTTGAAATTCTGTTGAACAAATATGATTATCTTCAGAATTAAAAACAGTCCAAATTCTTGGTGTGAATGGATTAAGTTTCGATATCAAAAAAGAATTATCAACGACTTTATATTTATTGCTTTTTATTGTAACTCCTTTTTCTATTTCAGGTACTAAACCATTGTCATAAGCAGGTAAACTATAATGTAAATAATCCTTTTCTGGGTGATTGAATGGTTTCATGTTGTTTTTTATGTGGTCGGCAATCTTTTCCAATTTTTCGAAAGTCCACCCATCAGGCAACTCATCACCAACTTGGTATTTGCCAAACCACGCTTTAAAAATAGTTTGTGCGGTTTCTTCTAGGGTTTTGTTTTGGGCTTGTAGGTTTTCTATTTTATCATCAAAAGCAGTAAGGATGTTAGCTATGGCTTTTTGTTCTTTTATATCTTTTGGATATTTAAATTCGGTCGTTTTAAATGCTCCGTGATTTAAATCCTTTTGAACTGAACCAGCAGCAACTTTTTGGACATAATTGTAAACACGTCCATCTTTTAAATACCAGTATAAATAACTCCAATGTAATTTTTCATTTGGTATAACTTTGAAACTATTGTTATGTAAAATCCCAAACTTGTTTTTAAAAACTTCGCCAACTTGTCCTGTTCTTGTGAAAATGACATCATTTTTATGAATAATACTTTGCTTTGGAACTAACTTTGGATTAGCATATTGGTCAATTGTATTATTTAACAAATTGTTGATTTTTAATAAAGGAATACCATTCTCTTTATCTGAAAGAACGTAGTTTGTCTTTGCATTAATAGCAACGCCTTGAGCAAGTTCTACTAACTCGCCAATTGTGGTTTGTAACCATCCGTTTGGTATATCATTTAACTCACTCATAAACTCATACCAATTTTAGCCAGTTGTACTGCAATTTCTTGGTTGAGCTCTTGCTCTTTATCCATTTGCTCTTTTAACGTAGCTGTAAGTGAAGCCATTTTATCCTCAAATGGGATACCATCATCTTCTTCGTCTGGTATGCCAACATAGCGTCCTGGTGTTAGCACGTAACCGTGTTTTTGAATGGCTTCTATTGTTGCAGATTTACAAAAGCCTTTTAAGTCTTGGTAGTTTTCGCTTTTTCTCCAGTTGAGATAGGTGTCTCGTATTTTGGCAATGTCTTCTTCTGTAAAATCTCTATGCACACGAGATTTCATATAACCCATTTCAGAAGCATCAATAAATAGCACATCTTTGCTATGGTTGCTTTTTTCTCTTCGCAAAAACCAAATACAGGCTGGAATGCCCGTGTTATAAAACAGTTGTTTTGGTAAGGCAACGATACATTCTACTAAATCGGCATCTACCAAATTTTTACGAATTTCACCTTCACCAGAGGTATTGGAACTCAAAGAACCGTTAGATAACACCGTTGCCATAACCCCACGTGGTGATAAGTGGTATAGCATATGTTGCATCCAACCGTAATTGGCATTTCCGTTGGGTGGTGTCCCGTATTTCCAACGGGCATCATCAGCTAAAATATCTATGCCCCAATCTTTTTGGTTAAAAGGTGGGTTGGCCAAAATAAAATCGGCTTTTAAATCAGGGTGTGCATCCTTTAAAAACGTACCCTCGTTGTTCCATACTACAAACTTGCTATTAATATTGCGTATGGCAAGATTCATTTTAGATAGTTTCCAAGTAGTATGGTTGCTTTCTTGTCCGTAAACCGTAATGTCTTTAATGTTTCCACTGTGTTCTGTTACAAATTTTTCACTCATAACAAACATTCCACCAGAACCACACGCTGGGTCGTAAACACGACCTTTGTAGGGCTCTATCATTTCAACCATTAGTTTAACAATGGCTTTTGGTGTGTAGAATTGTCCGCCTTTTTTGCCCTCTGCATTGGCAAATTCACCTAAAAAATATTCGTAAACTCTACCAAAAAGGTCTTTAGAGTTTTCGTTTTCCGCTTGTAATTCTGTGTTAGAAATTAAGTCAATGAGTTCACCCAATGATGTTTTGTCCAAATTGGCTTTTCCATAAACCTGTGGAAGTACATTTTTAAGGTCAGGGTTTTCTTTTTCTACTGCTTCCATTGCTTCATCAATGGTTTGTCCAATAGATGGTAATTTGGCTTGTGCGTGTATGTGGCTCCAACGAGCTAGTTTAGGAACGAAAAAAGTGTTTTCAGCAATGTATTCGTCTCTATCTTCTGGTTCAGACCATTCGTCCTCTTCCAGTTTATTATAGAGTTCTGTAAATGATTCAAAAATGTATTTTAAGAAAATCAAGCCCAAAACTACGTGCTTGTATTCGGCAGCATCTATATTTTTACGAAGTTTGTCTGCTGCTTTAAAGAGTTTTTGTTCAAAACTGCTATTGTCTGTTTTTGCCATTTATTTTTTTTCTTTGTTTGATATTATCAATTCTTTTATATCTACGTCTAAAATGTTCGCAATCTCCATCAACGTTTCCAGTCTCGGTTGTTGTCGGTTTTGAGCATATGCGTTGACCATGTTGTAACTCTTCCCGAATTTTTCAGCCAACCAAGTCTGCTTAATTCCTTTCTCTTAGTGTACTTTCTTTATTCGGTTCATGTCCGTCTAAAATTTTTTAGCCAAAATAATATTAATTGCCTAATCATCTCCTTTTTCAATATAAAAAGCGTTTGAATAATTATCTTCCTCCGAGCGCGGAGAGATTTTACTCTTTTGGTTTTTCATAGTTGGCTTAAGTTTATGAAAAACCAAATGCGTTGTTTGTGCGGTTGGTTTTTCATAGCTTGTTGCAAACAATTACACAAACGACCTATGTCCCTTGTATTTCTGATATAACTATTAAAAGGCAACTAAAAAAGTTACTCAAGCGGGGTAGTAATTTAGTTTTAAGATCACTAAGCTACATAAAATTTATAACTTCCTCCTACAATATCACTTCTTCCCACCCTATCTTACAACTTCGGTAGACATCTATAAATTGTTATACCTCAACCTGACATTGCTGCACCTCAAGACAATATTGTTATACTCAAAGATGATATTGTTACACCTCAACCTGAAATTGCCACACCTCAAGATGATATTGTTACACCTCAACCTGACATTGCGGCAGGTCAAGATGATGTTTCCGCACCCAAAGATGACATTGCAGCAGGTTACGATGCTATTTCCGTAGCTTAAAGCGTTATTTCCGTACCCAAAGACACCATTTCCGCATTTCAAGTTCATATTTCTGCGGTTTACGGCTATCATCATAGTTCATAGAACTATGTATTTCAGCTACTTGCGGCTGATATATATCATTGTTTAGGCGCTATCGTCAGTCTATCTTTAATTCTTATAAAACCATCATACCATGAATACTACCGCAAAAAAAGGCACGAATAAAAGAATTTACTGGACCTTCATTATGTTGGCAATTATTATCGGCGCAACGTTTTACGGTAACCTACAGGAACAGTTCAGCTTAGAATTTCTAGTATTCTTTTCGGGTGTTCCGTTTTTTTTATTCGTGATCGGTAGCTTTGGTTTGCTATGGCCAGTGATTAAGCCCATTGGTGACGAAATCTATATCAGCCATGCACTCATGATCGGAGCCCTTTTTATCATACTGTTCTTTCTTCATATCTGGGTGATATTACCACGTATATGTCCAGACTTTGGTGCCTGTTTGGGACTATAATTAAGCAGACTCTCCTTGATTTTGAAACTACGAAGTTGCTTCGATCCCTTTTTTGAGCAGTTGTCCAAAATTGTACATATCGACAAACGAACAGTAAAAAGGCGCCGGAGCTAATCGAATCACATTCGGTTCGCGCCAATCGGTCACCACCCCATTGTCCATCAAATAGGTAAACAACGATTTACCCGAACCGTGTAAGAATACCGACAATTGTGTCCCACGTTGCTTAGGATCAGACGGCGTTATTATCTCAAAGGAACCGGCTACTTGTGCATCGATGTCTTTTAATATAAATTCTAAGTATTGGACAATCAAGTCTCTTTTGGCAAATAACGGCTCCACCCCTACTTCTTCAAACAGCTGTAGCGAGGCCAAATACGGAGCTAATGCCAACACGGGTGCGTTACTTACCTGCCACGCATCTGCATTGGGCATGGGTTCAAATTCGGGCTTCATCAAGAAACGATCTTCCTTATTTGTTCCCCACCAACCCTCAAACCGCGGAATCTCCTTGGAGTTATGAAAACGTTCGTGGATGTAACATCCCGAGGCATTACCCGGTCCGCTATTCATATATTTGTAACTACACCAAGCGGCAAAATCGGCATCCCAATCGTGCAATTTTAATTCAATATTTCCGGCAGCATGCGCCAGATCCCACCCTACAAAAGCACCGATCTCATGTCCTGCTTTGGTGATCGTTTCCATATCAAAAACCTGTCCGGTGTAATAATTTACACCACCAATAAAAACCAACGCGCATGCATCCCCTGTCTCTTTGATCGTTCTTAAAATATCTTCGGTTCTAAAATTATGTTCTCCCTCTCGCTTCTTGATTTCGACAATGGCATCCTTAGGATCATAGCCGTGAAAACGTACTTGACTTTGTAATAAATACTGATCGCTGGGAAACGCTTTTTCCTCACATATAATTTTATACCGCTTAGCGGTAGGGCGATAAAAAGAAACCATCAACAGATGCAAGTTGATCGTCAGGGTGTTCATCACCGTAATTTCTGAAGGCTTCGCTCCCACGATTTTGGATAAGGGTTCGGCAAGACGCTCATGGTAATCCCACCACGGTTTATCAGCATAAAAATGACCCTCGACCGCCATCTGACTCCAGTCGGTCATAATTTCGTTCACGTATTCTTGAGCATTTTTGGGTTGTAATCCCAAAGAGTTTCCGGTGAAATAAATTACATCATTCCCCTTATGTTTCGGAAACAAAAAACGATCTCGATACGAACGCAACGGATCATTTTTGTCTAATTCTTCGGCAAACGCTTTGGTATTCTTAAACTGCATGCTTGTTTTTCAGTAAAAATATACAATTCTACATAAATCTAAAGCCAAAACCCTCTTAAGTATTGCGTTTATAATTAATTTTGGAAAAAAATAAACGCATGCATTTTATACCCGAAGCACTCGATGATTATGTCGTAAAGCATTCTGAAAAAGAACCTGAGTTACTGAAGCAATTAACGCGAGAAACCTATCAAAAAATCTTACAACCCCGGATGCTTAGCGGACATTACCAGGGGCGCGTATTGAGTATGCTGGCAAAAATTATCAATCCTGCTACAATTTTAGAAATCGGAACCTATACAGGTTATTCGGCGCTATGTCTGGCGGAAGGCATGAAGCAGGACGGACACTTACATACGATCGATACTAATGAAGAGTTAGTTGATTTTCAACGAAAATATTTTAATTTGTCCCCTTACGGAAAGCAAATAACGCAACACACCGGTGATGCAACAAAGATAATTCCGCAGCTGACTGAAACATTCGATTTGGTTTTTATTGATGCCGATAAGCCGAACTATCCCACTTATTTTGAATTGATTGTTGACAAACTAAATCCCGGGGGCATTATACTGTCTGACAATGTCCTCTGGAGCGGAAAAGTACTGGAAAAACTTGCAAAAGATGACTTCTCGACTGAAGCATTACTACGTTATAACACCTTACTGGCTACGGATGAAAGGGTAGAAACCGTGATTTTACCGATTCGCGACGGTTTGACAATAAGCCGAAAATTATAACCATAAAAAAAGAGAGGCAAGCCTCTCTTTTTTGAATTGATATGTATTTCAATTAGTAATTTCCCTATTGTACTGCTTTTAATACATCGATATTACCATATCCAAAATCGCCGTTACGATTAGGATAAAATTCTCCTGCTCTTTTTAGTTTATCCAACACCTGATCTCTTGTCATACTAGGATTGGTAGCCCATACAAGTGCAGCTGCTCCGGCTGTCATTGCCGTAGCCACCGATGACCCGCCTACATAACTGCGATCGCCACTGTTAAATCCTATGACCGGTACATTTTTACGTGATCCACTTGAACGTTCCATAACCATGGTGAAATCAATTTTATTACCATCATGGCAGATATCACATAATCTATATCCATTATCTTTAAGACCTGTCACCGCCACGGTTTCACTCATACTTGCCGGAAAGATAACACCATACCAGTTAGTAAACGTCGTGGATGTACCTCCTGCTGCGATGATCATCTTACCTTTACTATAAGCATAACGTACCGCGTCTTTTACATTACCAATGGACCAGGGATATCCTACTGACATTGAGATGATTTTTACATTACTTCTATTACCCAAAGCCTTAAGCGCATTACTTACCCCTTTTTTCTCATGGTAGTCATTTAAAACAACATCCTCTGTACCACGATAAGATACCAGATTAGCGTTGTATGCAACCCCTACCGGCATAAAATCATCATTACGAGGAGACGCTATAGCCGATGCCATCGAAGTACCGTGACCACATTTATCATTAGGTCCATCAGTTTTAGTCGACCAGAACCAAGGAGAATCAATAAAGGTTCCGAAACGTTCTACAGTTCTGCCGTTAGAAGCTCCGTCGTTAAAACCACTACCTAAGAGTGATTGATTAGACGAGATGCCCGTGTCAATTAATCCAACAGTAATACCGGCTCCTGTACTATAATTCCAAGCTTGTGAGATATTATGAATATCATAATTCCACGGTAACCATGCATTAGGTGTTATCACACGGTAGTCGGCAGCATTGATAGTTTCTCCATTTTGTGCACATCCTGAACCGGAGCGTTCCATTACAGGAGCTTCTTGTAAATATGAACCATATCCAATAGGTTCAAGATAGCGAATGTCATCTGCCTTTTGCAAAGCACTAATGGTTTTTAATTGTGTTACTTTAATATCTACAACGTTAAGAATTGCATCTTCATTCACCGTAGTGGATGATTTGGTTACACCCTCTTGTGCACCTACCAAAGCGTATATATTCTCTTTGATAGAATTAAGTCGTGGCGAACGCTGTTCGGTAAAGCTTTCGCCTTTGTCACCATAGCCAACGCTCAGTACTTCGTCTCCATGCATAACTGCACTCCAAAGTACTACAGAAGGAGCGGTAGTCCAATCTACATCTCCGGTTCGTTTAAGTTCGCCTTCAATAAAACGATTTACTTCTTCAATTGATAATAGTTTTTGCGTTTCCAGGTTTTCAGCTTCTACTTGTTCCACGATATCTTTGTCATTTGAACAGGAAGCGACCACCATTAATCCAATGATGGCCAGAGTAATTTTTTTCATTTGTAAGGGTTTAAGTTTGTGAATAGTTAATTGATTGTATCTAAAGAAATATCATTCAAAATGAGTATTCAATAAATTTTAATCTAAAGTATTAAATTATTATCAATTTTAAGTCCCCTAAATTACATTATAGATAATTATATAGTGTTTATTATGCAAGCATAACACCTTCAGCTCAATAATATTAAGGGAAGCAAGGGATTAAAAAAAATTGGAGAAATTTTAAACTTTAACAAATAGCATAGCTGTTACTTCATCGCAAGAACCTATATAGCAAATGATTATACTAGGAAATTAGAATTTTCTTTTGATCGGACCCGTTATCTCTTCGATATCTTTTTTAACCGAATCAATTTCTTTTTTAAAATTTGAAGTGACGGCATCTGTAGTATCCTTATTTAGACCCGTATCCTGTGCACTGCGCGTGATTTCAGATTTGATATCATTGGTCGCATCCTTGATTGTACGCATACCCTTCCCTAATCCTCTGGCTATTTCAGGAATTTTATCTGCTCCAAAAACCATCACCAAAATAAATGCTATAAAAGCAATCTCGGTCGCACTGATAAATAAAAAAGGTGTCATCATAGGCTACAAAGATACTAACAATTCTATGCAAGAAAAAAGCCAACTTTAAAAAGTTGGCTTTAGTTTATCTATTTTATGATTGGAGCACTATTCGCTCTTCATTTTGTTCTTGAACTGATCAAATTTGTTCATTTGCTTATCTTGAGGCCATGCATTATTGGACACATCAATATCAGCTGTTTCCATATTAGGATCTACCATAACTTGAGCTAGTTCCTTATCTGTTGCTAACGTTCTTTGTACTTCGTCATCATTCTTTCTCCAAATCTGAGCTGGATACGTGATCATTTCTGAAGTACCATCTTTGTATGTATATTTTACAATTAATGGCATTACCAATCCGCCTGGTTTTTCGAATGTGATTTCGTAAAAATACTTAGGCGTTTTCATTGACTTACGCTGCTCTGGTGTAAAGTTATCCATTAAATATGATTTTAATGTTTCAGAGTTTTCTGTCGTATTTCCTTTTTTCATATCTTCAGAAAAATCTTCGGCTCCTTCTTCAACCATATAAACTCTTGGTCCCAGGTCACTTTCAGTAATTCCTTTCTCCTTAACGAAAGCTTTCACTTTATCATTCATTACATTACTTACATAAAACTTCTTAACGGATTTTACACCGATATCAGTGTAATCGGTTGTATAAAACCAACCTCTCCAGAACCAGTCTAGATCTACGGCAGATGCATCTTCCATAGTTCTAAAGAAATCTTCGGGTGTTGGATGCTTAAACATCCAGCGTTGTGAGTAGGTTCTAAAAGCATAATCAAATAGCTCACGACCCATAACCGTCTCTCTCAAAATATTAAGTCCGGTAGCTGGTTTTGAATATGCGTTGGGTCCAAACTGATGTATATTGTTAGATTGCGTCATAATCGGAGACAAAAATGTTTGATCACCACTCATATACGGTACAATCTTATCTGCAGGACCTCTACGAGAAGGGTATTTTTCTAAAGGTGCTATCGCATCCGGATACCACTCACCAAAATCTTGCTCTGCTACATATTGCGCAAAAGTATTTAACCCTTCGTCCATCCATGTCCACTGACGCTCATCACTATTTACGATCATGGGGAAAAAGTTATGTCCAACCTCATGAATAATTACACTCATCATCCCATATTTTACACGGTCACTATACGTACCATCAGGATTAGGACGTCCGTAGTTCCAACAAATCATTGGATACTCCATTCCTTGATTTTTGGCATGTACCGATATAGCCTTGTGATATGGATAATCAAAGGTCATACGACTGTATGATTTTAAGGTACTTGCTACTGCTTTTGTAGACCAATCTTCCCATAATGGGTTTCCTTCTTTTGGATACATAGACACAGCCATAACATCTTTATCACCGATCTTAACAGCCATCATATCCCAAATAAATTTTCTTGAAGTAGCAAATCCAAAATCTCTAACGTTTTCTGCTTTTAACTTCCAGGTTTTCTTGTCTTTTGAAAATCCTGCTGATGCTTTGTCTGCTTCGTCTTGAGTAACTACAATCACCGGAGTGTCGTACGATTTTTTAGCTTTTTCAAAACGCTTCATCATTTCTTTGCTAAACACTTCATTGCGATTGGTCAGTTTACCGGTACCATCCAAAATATGATCTGCAGGTACAGTGATATTCACTTCAAAATTACCAAATGGTAACGCGAACTCTCCGCGTCCCCAAAATTGAGAATTTTGCCATCCTTCGACATCATTATAGACCGCCATACGAGGATAAAATTGTGCAATTACATAGGCACGGTTTCCGTCTTCAAACTCTTCATATCCCGATCTACCACGACCGTTCACGTGATCATTAATATTATACCACCAGTCAATAGAGAATACAAATTTTTCTCCCGGTTTAAGGTGCTTAGGCATCTCAACACGCATCATGGTTTGATTAATTGTATATGGTAACGGTTTACCGTTTGCATCTTTGACAGCCTCAATATTAAAACCTCCGTCAAAAGGTTCTTGCATATGAGTTCCTACAAATCGTTCTGGAGAATCAGCAATTCCAATAGGATTTTGCTGAATCAATGGTGTTTTTGAATCTTTTGCACGCATGTTTTGATCCAACTGTACCCAAAGAAATTCTAAATTATCCGGAGAGTTATTAGAATAAGTAATGGTTTCTTTACCTGATAACTTCTTGTTTGTGTCATCCAACTCGATATCCATTACGTAATCAGCTTGCTGCTGATAATAAGCCGACCCCGGAGCTCCCGAAGCAGTTCTATACATATTTGGAGTAGAAAACTCTTCATACATTTGTTTAAACTTATTCTGATTGGTATGTCCGGGTTGACGCGCTGTATTGTTAGTTTGCTGTTCTTGTGCCGACATCGTAAAAGTAACACCAAGAAACAACATCGAAAGTGCAATGTGTATTCTTTTCATTCTAGAAGTATTGATATAATTGATAAAAATGCAAAATAATTATTAAAAAAAATATTAGTATTTAATTACTAAAGTTTAACATACCTTTATAGTTTCCGTCTTCTAATACTATACTCTTACGGATTTCTTCTTTTTTGACATGAACAATATTTTGTTGTTCGACAAACTGATCCATGAGTAACTGATTGTCAACGGTGATTGTATTAAAATCCTTGACATTATTAATCTCAAGATAACACAACATCAAATCGTTATCAATCTCAAAGCCTAAAAATTTATAGTCTGCAATTTGATTGTCTATTTGAATACTGAGTTTCTTTTTAAAATATTTTGAAACCACCGGTGTAATAGTCGCTGCTTCTTTTTGAGTTATTATAAGTGACTCATCATACCTTGCCTGTAACACATCTTCAAGATCATCGATAAAAACTCTACTGATAATTTGTACATTCTGTTTGGAAGCTACATACTCTATTTGTGTCACACTTACATAAAATTTATGCGCTGTGATAAAGGAGGAACAAAGAACCAAAAGGACTAGTAATGCGCTTAATCTTTTCATACCTAGCAAATATTATAAAAAAGTACTGTTTTTACACTTGTAAATTTTATTATTTTTAATTTATTTCAAATATCCTTCCAAATTCTGTAGGGTTGAACTTTTTGTCTATAAAATTCGATCAATTTAAATCGGTCTTCGGTATCATTTAAAATTTTGAAGATGGGATCTTCTGCGCAATAGCGGATAAAGTCATACCTATAAAGTTCAGGAATAGCCAACTGTTTAGTAAAGAATTCTGTTCCCATTGTTTTTTCCGCTTTTTGCAGTGAAGCCTCAAATTTTTCTATTTGCTCTACACGACGCAGAAGTTTCAATTTTCCGTTGATCAAATTAATGGGCAGATCTAATATTCCTGATCTGGCTGTATAAATTTTACGTTCAATCGGTGTGGGTTGCTTTTTAAAAGATCGCTTCACACCCAGCATATCATCGGTTAGTGTCGGCTGTAAACGAATTTCGGTCAGATCTTCTGAAAGATATCCTGAAAACATGGAGCTACGAACGGTTACCGGATGCATTGACTGAACTGCAGGAATCAATTCAATTTTAGCAAACTTGTTCAATAAATCATTTTTTGTAACTACATATTCATACCGCTGATATTGAATAGATGAAAAAAGTATGGTGTCGCCAGTTTTAGCCTTTATAGTAAAATAACCATGCTCATCATTTGTCGTACCTGTTGACTGATTTAGGTTAATAATATTTACCGTGAACGCTGTTAGCGAATCTGCATGTATCTGCCCATGAAAATTCTCTGTTTGGCCATAGACTTGGCATGTTATAATGAATATGCAAAAAGTAATTGTTTTCATGGTATCAAAAAGACCATAAAATCCCTTACATGTTACAAGTAATCTTTTAGTATTATTGCTTTTGAACGTTGTACTGAAGTCGCTGTGTTCTTAAAAATTCGATCAAGTCCAATTCTTTCCCTTCTTTAAGATACGAATCATCAAGTCCGTTTTCTTTCGCGAAAGCGATAAAATCATTAATTTCATTTAACTCGAGATCAAACTCTTGTTTAAAAAATTCATCATTATACAAGTTTCGCAATCTATTCTCAGTAGCAAACGTTGACTTTTGCTCATCTTCATTTTGATCCCCGACTACCAATTTGAAAAGATTTACAAAATTAAGACCATTTTTCATCCTATTCTGCAGCATCACGTCGTTCTCAGGCGTAGTTAGCTGATCAGGCGTAAAATTATAGTCACTATCATTTATTCTACCCGAAGTTTCGTTTGCAACCTCGGCAATATTACCTTCATTTACAGGGATACGTTTTACATCGACATCTACATTACCCGCCAAATCGTAGGGTGAAACAACCACCTCGTCCAATTGATTGACAGCTTCATGAAGTACTATTTTTAAAGTTTTACGAGCAACAATACCTTTGTCAACAATCACGGTAAATTTTTGATACTGCATGGCAATGACATCAATTCTATCGTTTATACCGGCTGAAATCTGAAATTCTCCGTTTTCATTAGTGATCGTACCTTTATTCGTAGTGCGGTTGTAAATGGTTATACCTTCACTATTATCACCAATAGGAACATTGATTTCACCAGAAATAAGACTTCTGGTATCAATTTGAGCATTTACCACGCCTGAAAACCCAATGAATATTAAAAGTGTAATATAATATAGTATGTATAATCTTTTCATAATTGCTACCTGTGTTTGACATACAATTTCTATATTTTTCGTCGAATTTAGATATAACAAAACGTTAAACTACCTTTACTGAAAAAAAGAATGAAAAATTGCGTGATAGCAAGTACTTCTACGCTTCATGGAAGTACTTATTTGGAATATATAGAAAAAGAATTAATCGAACTTTATAAAAATGTGAATGAAGTTCTTTTTATACCCTATGCCAGACCCGGCGGAATCTCATTAGCGGCTTATACCGATTTAGCTAAAAAAGCCTTTGCCAAAATCGGAAAAAATATAACAGGAATTCATGAATACGATACGATAGAAAATGCCTTTAAGAAAACACAAGGTGTTTTTACAGGTGGTGGCAACACATTTTTGTTAGTTGACCAATTATATCGCAACAAGGTGATGGATGTGTTGCGAACTAAAATAGAAGAAGGCACTCCTTATCTTGGGACGAGTGCCGGAAGTAATATTTGTGGGTTGACCATGCAAACAACCAATGACATGCCGATAGTCTACCCTCCCAGTTTTAAAACCTTGGGCATTCTACCCTTCAATATAAATCCCCACTATTTGGATCCTGATCCAACATCAACACATAAAGGCGAAACCAGAGAGACAAGAATCAAAGAGTTTCACACCATTAACACCCCGCCTGTGATTGGCCTGCGAGAAGGCAGTTGGGTACGTGTCAAGGACAATGACATACTTCTCCAAGGAAAGCCAGATGCCAGAATTTTTGAAAAAAACAAAGCACCCTATGAAATGAGTGCCGGAACCTCTTTATCGAAACTATATTAAAGACTATGGATTATCAATCAATTTTAGACACAATAGAATCAGAAATAGAGAAAAGACCGGTTAGTGGTGTGGTTGCTTCTTACATTCCGGAACTAGCAAAAGTAGACCCAACCAAATTCGGAATGAACTTGTTTTGCATTAATTCCGGTCATTATAGTTTTGGAGCAAGCGATCAGCGATTTTCCATACAAAGTATTTCAAAAGTTTTTTCACTAACCATGGCGATGAACCTTTTGGGCGACGAACTTTTTGAACGCGTAGATGTCGAACCCTCGGGTGATCCCTTTAATTCTTTGGTGCAATTAGAGTATGAGCAAGGGATTCCGCGTAATCCATTTATTAACGCCGGAGCTCTTATTGTTGCTGATGTTTTGGTTTCTAAATTAAAAAATCCAAAAGAAGAATTCTTAAATTTTGTAAAAAAAATCACAGATTCACCTTCTATAAACGTTAACTATACAGTATATGAGTCAGAGCGTAAGAATAGTTACCGCAATGCCTCCTTATTGAATTTAATGAAATCTTTTGGAAACGTGTATAATGATATAGATACGATACTGGATTTTTATACTTTTCAATGTTCGGTTGAAATGTCCTGCAAAGAGCTGTCTCAAGCTTTTATGATTTACGCCAATGGCGGAAAAAAACTTGCGGATCAAACAAAAATCCTATCCCCGGAACGGGTTAAACGTGTTAACGCCATTATGCAAACTTGTGGGTTCTATGATGAAGCTGGTGAATTCAGTTTTAGAGTAGGTCTTCCGGGCAAAAGTGGTGTTGGCGGAGGCATTACCTCTGTGCATCCCGGGCAATATACCGTATCGGTCTGGAGCCCTCCTCTTAATCCAAAAGGTAATTCTGAATTGGGGATGTATGCGTTAGAACGCTTGACTACACTCACCGGATTTTCTATTTTTTAAAAAAAACCGAAGGTATTGTTCTTACGTATATAATAATAGAATTACTGAACTATGGAAACAAAAAACAGGAACCATAAAAAAAGCATCTTAGATTATAAGATGCTTTTGAGCGGGAGACCGGGTTCGAACCGGCGACATTCAGCTTGGAAGGCTGACGCTCTACCAACTGAGCTACTCCCGCAAGACGATGGCAAAAGTATACATTTTGCGGAAATATCAAAATATTTCTTCAAAAATTATCACTTGAAACTACTGCATTTACGGTTAAACCGTATAATTTCATCGATAAAATTTGCATTTAATCGAAAAAAAACATTATTTTTGATTACATAAGCAGTAATAATCAATTGGTTGACTATTTTTGCTGAAGAAACTTTAGTTTTCACTATCAATTACATATAGCAAGGATTAAAGAATCAACACACACAAATTTATTAAACTATTCATAAGAAATTTCTTACAATATGAAATTTAACACTACCCTTCTTTTACTTATCTTTTTGAATCTTACCGCGGCTGTGGCTCAGGTAAAAATTGGAGATAATCCAAATCAAATAGATGCTAATTCCTTGTTAGAACTAGAAAGTTCAAATAAAGTTTTGGTGCTGTCTCGAGTAAGTACTACTCAGATGAACGCAATTACTCCTTTAAACGGGGCGTTAGTTTATAATACGGATCAAGATTGCGTGTATCAATATACCGGTTCCACATGGGAATCTTTGTGTAGTATTATTGAAACCACAACCTTGTTGCTCGATAACAATGACGGTACATTTTCATATACGAATGAAGCTGGAACCACTGTAAATATTAATAAGGCTTTTCTTACTAATAATGGAGATGGTACTTTTACGTTTGATAATGGTAATGGAAGCCCAGTTAATTTTGTTGGCACTGATAGTCAAACCGCTGTTCAAGTAGCCTTTGATGATACAGCTTCCACCTTAGGAGCTACCGATGTACAGGGTGCCATAGATGCCTTGGCCGCTAGTAATGCTGCTGATGGTGACACAAACTCTACTAACGAAATTCAAAATATTAATCAAGTACTTACCGTAGACAACAATGCAGGGGGATTAGTAATCGATAATATCGGAGCACCAATTGATGGAAACGATGCCACTAACAAAACATATGTAGATACTGCAATCACTGCAGCTGCTGCTGATGGTTCTGAAACTATCGTTACTGCTGGAACTGACATCAGTGTAACAGGAACTGGTACTACTGCCAATCCATACATAGTAAACAGTACATTTACAGAAGTGGATGGAAGTACTACTAACGAAATTCAAAATTCAGCTCAGGTAAATCTTAGTACTCCTTTAGACGTTGACGGGGATACTGTAAACGAAACTACTGTGCAAGAAGCTATCGCTGATCTTTCAACTGCCGTAGCTGCCGATGGAGATACAGACGCAACTAATGAAATTCAGAACATTAATGAAGTACTTGCTGATGGAAATAATGCAGGGGGATTAGTAATCGATAATATCGGTGCTCCTATTGATGGAAACGATGCTGCTAATAAAAATTATGTAGATACTGCAATCACTGCTGCTGCTGCTGATGGTTCTGAAACTATCGTTACTGCTGGAACTGACATTAGTGTAACAGGAACTGGTACAACTGCCAATCCATACATAGTAAACAGTACGTTTACAGAAGTGGATGGAAGTACTTCTAATGAGATTCAGAACTT
>NZ_VNHU01000011.1 GCF_008124785.1 Aquimarina intermedia
ATCTTTGACTCTAAATGGAATGAGCCCGATACAATATCGAGCTCATTTCCAAAATTAAATTTTGTTTAACCGTCCAACTTTTGGGGTTCAGTCCAATAGGCCGGTTTTTCTAGTTCCAATATGTATAGTATCAAGTTAGATCACATCAGCATATAAATCAAAATCCTCAGCTTCCACAACTTTAACGCTTGCAAAATCCCCTGTTTTTAAATAAAATTTTGAGGCATCTATGAGCACTTCATTATCAACATCCGGAGAATCAAATTCTGTACGACCAATAAAATAATTTCCTTCTTTACGATCAATAATCACCTTAAATTCTTTTCCTATCTTCTGCTGATTTAACTCCCATGAAATTTGAGATTGTATCTCCATAATTTCGTTAGCTCGATCCATTTTTACATCTTCGGGGACATCGTCTTCGAGATTATAGGCATGTGTGTTCTCTTCGTGGGAATAGGTAAAACATCCCATACGCTCAAATCGCATTTCTTTAACCCAATCTCTTAAGGTCTCAAAGTCTTCCTGAGTTTCTCCTGGATATCCTACAATAAGCGTTGTTCGTATAGCCATCTCCGGTACAGCTTTTCTAAACTCTTGAAGCAACTTAGTTGTCTTAGCTTTTGTCGTACCGCGACGCATCGATTTTAGAATTGGATCAGCAATATGCTGTAAAGGAATATCTATATAATTGCAAATTTTAGGCTCATTACGCATCACCTCTAATACCTCCATTGGGAAACCTGTAGGAAAAGCATAATGAAGTCGTATCCATTCTATACCTTCTACGGCTACTAACCCTCTCAAAAGATCTGCTAGCTTTCTCTCTTTGTAAAGATCCAAACCATAATATGTAAGGTCTTGAGCAATCAGAATCAATTCTTTTACACCGTTTGCTGCTAATTTTTCTGCTTCTGTAACAAGTGATTCAATCGGAGTTGATTTATGCTTACCTCGCATGATCGGTATTGCACAAAAAGAACAGGGTCTGTCACATCCTTCAGCTATTTTAAGATAAGCATAATTTTTTGGTGTTGTCGTGAGGCGTTCTCCTATTAATTCATGCTTATAATCGGCTCCCAGAGCTTTTAGCAGTCCGGGGAGTTCGGTAGTACCAAAGTATTGATCTACATTAGGAATTTCCACTTCGAGATCAGGTTTATATCGCTCTGAAAGGCATCCTGTTACAAATACTTTATCAACCGCTCCTTCTTCCTTCTTCTGTACATACTCCAAAATCGTATTAACAGATTCTTCCTTAGCGTTTGCTATAAAACCACAAGTATTAATGACGACGATATTTCCCTCTTCCTCATGAACAACATCCTTATCATTTGCTTTTAGTTGTCCCATTAACACTTCGCTGTCGTATACATTCTTACTACATCCTAGTGTTACAACATTGATTTTATTCTTCTTTAACGTCTTCGTCCTCATAACTATCTAATAAAAGTGTGCAAAGATACAAGGAATAACTTAAGATTACCGAGAATTACGCTTACTATTCTAAAATATGATACGCACTACAGCATTAGGAGTAAAACCCAGTGCATATTTTGACGTCGGCATCGGCCGTTGATCCGAATTTAGCTCATAATACCTGTCAATTTCATTTTGGGTATTCGAAAGGTTGATCAGGGCAATTCCTGTATGTAGCTTAGTTCTTTTACCTAGCATCACATCATAGGTCGCAGATAAATCGAGTCTCAAATAGTTTTTTAGACGTTCTGCATTAGGGCTAGAAAAATCGATGCTATTATTTTCATCGACGCTATCTGAATTAATGGTAGTTGTTGGAAGTCCGGAGTTATATTTGATGCCGCCAGAAACCTTAAGCGCTTTAACACTATAAGAAGTTCCCAAGGTTACTGTATGACGTATATCGATATTGTTTGAAAAATCACCTATTTCAAAACTATCAAAATCATAGGTATTTTTGGCTAACGAATAACTCATCCAGCTACTTAACTTTCTAAACCTTTTATTTATTAAAAAATCCAAGCCATTGACTGTGTAGGCGCCCGTGGCTAAAAGGCCTTTGTATTGATTTTTGAAATTCTGACTTCTGGCTGTAATATCCGTAACTTTCTTACTATAGCCCTCTCCACTTACTAACCAACCCTTATTATCATACTGCAGACCTAAAGAAACCTGCCTACTCCTTATGATCGGTACATCTGTTTCGTTTGACAATATCCATCTTCTTTTTTCAATTCCTAAGAAATCATCCTGAAGATTGATGATCTGAGAGGTACTTTGATGTTTGAACTCTCCTAGAACTTCTAAGGTAAATTGTTTATTAAATTTATGATTGACACTTAATCTCGGTTCCACTCGGTGAAACGATAATCTCGGTATATAGGTATAGCGAGCACCTAAATTAGCTGAAGTTTTTCCGTTGCCGGAAGTATATCCAACCTGAGAATACACAGCATGATTGCGTAGCACTCTTCTTTTTTTGTCTCTATATAATGGATCATCGATGTCATTAAGGTTTGTTATTCCTGTTTCAATGAAATCGTATCCACTAGTTAATTGTAGCTTTTTAGAGATTGTTTTAACTGCTGAAATCTTAATTCCGGTCTCTGACACTACATTTTTTTGTAAAAAACGAAACCTTTGCAACAAATTAGAATTAATCGATCGTAAGTTATAATCTGTTTCATACACTTGAACCTCGGTAGTTAGATTATCGTTCCAGTTTCTTTGATACCAAACGCCTCCTGCAATACTATTTTGATCTATGCTACTTTTTCTAGAGATTGTTGTCGCATTTTCTGTGAATATTAGTTCATTGGCTATTAATAAGAAATTAGCTCGTAACCGATCCTTATCACTTATAATATAATTCCACCTCAAATTAGTGTCATAAAAATCAAAAGAAACGTCTGATGCGCGTGATTGTTGATCACTCTCTAGTTCAGTATCTTGCGCAATTCTTTGATAGTACTCTGTATAGGTGGGTGTTGTTTCTATAAATTGGCTTAAAGATTTTCGGCCGGAAATCTGAAGAGATGAACGTTGCCCCAACGGGATATCAGTAAAAACATCGGCATTAATTAGATTTAATCCTGCACTTAACCTCAACTCCTTGGTTATTTTCTCTTGACTCCTCATTAGGATAGAGCCAGAGATACCGTCGCCATGACGTGCATGCGTTCCGTTCTTGATTAATTGTGCATGATCTGTAATATTGGGATTAAAAATAGAAATCAATCCAAAAAAATGTCCGGATTGATACATTTTAATACCATCCCAAGTTATTAAATTTTGATCATGTGTTCCTCCTCTAATATTAATATTGGAAACTGTCTCATCTACACTTTGTATTCCCGGTAAGGCTTGAATAGTTTGTAATACATCAGACTCTATTTGACCGGGTACAAGCCCGAAATCAGAAAAATCCATTTCAAAACTACCATCCACTGACTTCTCGATTCCTTTGGTTAAATAATCTTGCAGGAAAATTGCTTCTAAGATTTCTTCCTTCTGATTGAGATAAAAAGTACTACATGTATTATTTTCATTGATATCAGGAGCAACGGTTAAGGTATCATATCCTAAAAAGTCTATTTTCAGAGTCTTTTGATTTTCCGGCTTTAGATATAGCTCGAAGTAACCATCTTGATTTGTTATCGTCGCTTGATTATGTATTTGGATTGTAGCGCCTTGCAAGAAACCATCGTCAGCGTAATCCTTGATAAAACCGCATAATTTTATGAGATCGTTACGCTGCTGTATTGCTATAAACGGAGGAGTTGTTTTTGAAAAACGCACTAGTGTTTGTGCCTCTAAAAATTCCAGATGCTGATCAATTGTAGAAAGTTCATTTGTTGGTACCACAAAAACTTGATCAAGAACATCATCAGCATATGTGAATTTTACCTGATAGATCTGTTCTAACTGCTCTAGAACAAGCTTAATATGTATTTTTTCTTGAGCATAAACTGAGAAACCATTTAAAAAATAAAGCACAAAAAAAAGAGCTACAGCATATAGCTTAGCGTTACTTCTTTGCGATAATGATTCTCTTTTTATCGTCAATGCTATAAGTTAGATCTAATGGCAAAGTTATAGATTTTAACCCATCTTCAAGGTCTTTATGTACAAAACCTCCGGTAAAAACTCTTTTTTTGTCAATGTTTTGTAGTATCAGCTCTACTTTATATTGCCTTTGGAACTCTTTTATAACCTCTTCAAAAGGGACACTCTTGAAACTACTAATTTTGTTTACCCAATGGGGGGAGGAATCCGGAGTAGTTTCAAAAGTAACAGTCCCGTTAATTATCCTAAGAGAATTACCAGCCGAAAGATTCTCTGTATAACCATTCTTATATTTCACCTTAACTAAGCCTTCAAAGCAGTGCACCTCAAAGAAATTCTCTCTATTCTTAACGTTGAATTTTGTACCTAAAACACTTACTGTCCCGGCATTTGTCAGCACTTCAAAATCTTTCCCTTTGGCTACTTCAAAATATGCTTCTCCTTTGAGCTCTACCTCACGATTCGTGCTCCATCCTTTTTGATCAAAAGAAACTGTCGATTTAGAATTAAGTACTACCTGTGAATGATCTGGTAGTTCAATACTCATATTTTCGCCTATATCGGTATAGATTGTGGTATCGTTTGAGAAGAAGAAAAATGAACCAACCCCTAACAAAATAACAACCATTGCAGCTATTCTAAGCCAAGAGGATTGCCAAATTGTTGTGTTTGAAGAAATGTTGTTTTGCTTTGATAACCGCTCCTGCATTTTGGCCATATCAAGTTCAGGTACTTTTTGATCATCTTTAAAAAACTTTGCGGTATCAACTATGATATTATGCGTAAGAAAATCATCAGAAGCTTCAAACTTTTTCCGTTCAGAAGACGCTAAATCGTCTGACAGCCATTTTTTTAGTAAGTCTTCTTTCTTCATAATATAATGCTTCTATCTATATAACAACTAACGCTTGGATTTCCCTTTTAAATATTTTAACTCCTCTACATTTTCTTTTAATTTTTTATATGCCATGTAAACTCTGTTCTCTACTGCCTTTTTTGTAATCCCCAATATATCAGCAATTTCTGCCTGACTTTTACCCTCTACTTTATTCATTAAAAAAGCTACACGATGATCATGAGGTAATTGCTCCAAAGCGTTCTGATATTTCTCCAAAAACTCTTGTTGCTCCATAAGGAATTCCGGAGACTCATCGGTATACCCTCTAGCTGATACAGTCTTATGGCGCAAAACAACTTTTTGATGCTTAATTTCATTTAGCATCATATTGTTAGCAACCTTATACAAAAAACCTTTCGCTTTATCTGGAGTAATCTTTTTACAATTCGCCAACAACTTAATGAATGCATCTTGCATTTTATCATTTGGGTTAAGGGCCTCTCCAAATTTATAATACAAGTAGGATTTTAGATCCTTGGAGTACTTGTTATAAATTTCTGAAAAGACAGCCTCATCACAAACATTATCAAAAAGTTTATTTGGCATGTAATAAAAATTTTCAGTAAAAGTAGAAAAAAACACGAAATCCAAAGGACTTTTGGTAAGTTAGTTGTTTTAGTAATAAACGACACCAATAAATTCATGACCGGTATGAAAATTAAAAATATAAATTTTACACTTACCTATATACTTTTAAGTGTTTTACTTATTTCTTCTTGCAGAACCGAGCTCGATGAATTTGTGGATACTCAAGAAGATAGCACTCTTAAACTTAATTCTAATGTTGCCAATCTAATTCTAAGAACCTCTATGAACGATGGTTCAGTCGATAATATTCTAGATAAATGTGACTGTTTCAGTATACAATTACCTACTACTGTTCTCTTAAAAAATGCACAAATTCTAATATCTACAAAAGATGATTATGAATTGGTTGAAGCATATTATACAGACGATACTGATGATGACATTCGAGATGAAATCTCTTTTCAATTTCCAATTCAGATTATTCTCAATGACTTTACTGTAGTTGACATAACAAGTGATAAAGAATTAAAGGATTACAAAAAAAGTTGCACAGACACTGACGAAGTGATAAACTGTACAGATTTTGAGTATCCTTTTGATTTAAAGATATACAACAAAGCTACAGAAAATTTAAGCACTCTTAAAATAGCAAATGACCAACAGCTTTTTAAATTTGTTGAAGGTCTGAATGACAATGAACTAGTAAGTATTAGTTTTCCTATCACACTGGCTCTGGCTGATGGAGAAGTATTTGTAATCAACACCTTAGAAAGTCTTGAAGATGCCTTAAATAATATAGCTATGACTTGCGAAAGCGCTATGGCTATAGGTGTTGAAGAGATAAAAGAATATATGATAAATGAAATCTTTGAAATTTCAAAATACAAAGATGATGAGTCAAATCAAACTTCTGATTTTGAAGATTATTCATTCAATTTCAACGAAAATGGTGCAGTTTTAATTACTGAAGATGATGACGACGAAGATGACGACGATGATAATGATGATGATGATGATAAATCGTCTACAAAAAGAACTTTTAATGGAGAATGGTTCGTTTTTGAAACAACCAAAGGAGAACTTGCAATTCGTTTAAATTTTGGTTCTGACAAACCACTTTCTAATTTAAACCAAACCTGGATATTGAAAAAATTAGATGAAAAGGAGATTGTGCTTAGAAAATACACATCTAATCAAAATAGTAAAAATGAACTTAACTTTAGAATAAAAAAATAACCCAACCCTTAATCCCAAATGACTTATGAAAAATGTATTTACTAATATCTTGAGCGTATTATTTATAGTATCATTATTAACTTTTATTGTATCATTATTGATTACATTTTAACCATTGTAAGAAACTGAATATATGTAGTCAATAGTGTGATCAATTTTAAATCATATTCTTTACATGAAAAAACATAAAATATTGATAAGCGGAGCTTTCGCCATCATTTATTGTTTTTTTATTATTTATTTAATTCTTAGGACTTGACAAAATTTAAAGTACACAATGGGGAAAATTGTGAATTTGGTAGAATAGATTTTAGTATGTGCTGAGTATCAAAATCTTTTCGTTTATAGCGTAATAGCTATATTTTTTAATTACATGTTTTATTTTGTAAAGGACCTTCTCTTATAGAAGGTTCTTTTGTTTTTTTATTTCCGGATTTACTTCGCAGTACTTAGTTTTAATTTGCATGTCATGTAATTTTCATAAAAGCTGAAATGTTATCAACCTAAAAGACATACAAAAGGCAGGGTATTACGCGCAATACCCTGCCTTTTAAATAAAGTATTATGTTTTGTTATTTGAAGAATGAATCTACAAACTCATACTTGTTAAAAACCTGTAAATCTTCAATCCCCTCACCAACGCCGATATATTTGACCGGCACTTTGAACTGATCACTTATACCTATCACCACTCCGCCTTTTGCCGTACCGTCTAATTTGGTAACTGCGAGAGAAGTAACTTCTGTAGCTGCTGTAAATTGCTTAGCTTGTTCAAATGCATTCTGTCCTGTAGAACCATCAAGCACTAAAAGCACATCATGAGGCGCATCTGGAATAACCTTTTGCATAACACGCTTAACCTTGGTAAGTTCATTCATTAAGTTTATCTTATTATGAAGTCTCCCGGCGGTATCAATTATAATAATATCCGCATCTTGTGAAACTGCAGATTGTAGTGTATCGTAAGCCACAGAAGCAGGATCACTTCCCATTTCTTGCTTCACAATAGGAACATCTACCCGATCTGCCCATACTTGCAATTGATCAATTGCCGCAGCTCTAAAGGTATCTGCAGCACCAAGAACAACCTTAAAACCTTTCTTTTTAAATTGATACGCTAGCTTTCCAATAGTTGTGGTTTTACCCACACCATTTACTCCAACAACCATCAAGACATAAGGTTTTTTATCTTTTGGAAGCACAAAGTCAGTAGCTTCTCCGGTATTAGTTTCTGATAGTAATGCTGCAATTTCTTCTCTTAGAATATGATTGAGTTCGTCTGTTCCTAAGTATTTATCCTTGGACACACGATTCTCAATGCGCTCAATTATCTTAATGGTCGTCTTTACGCCTACATCGCTAGTTACGAGTACTTCTTCTAAATCGTCAAGTACTTGATCATCGACTTTTGACTTCCCGGCGACTGCTTTACCTAATTTTGAAAAAAAAGTGCTTTTGGATTTCTCTAATCCTTTATCTAACGTTTCTTTTTTATCAGACGAAAAAATTTTTTTAAACAAACTCATATCAAGAGATTAACAATCAGAATAAATAAAACCTCGAATGTTCGATACTCATATTACCCATCATCACTATTAGATGCATCCAACAATCTATAAAAACAAACAAACTAAAAATGTCACTATAAAATTATACTATCCTATCGGATATAAAAAATAAAAGAGCCATTTCAATACAATTGAAATGGCCTCTTATATACGTTCTGTTCGCAATTACTTTTTGCTAAAAAAGTCATTTACAGCTTCCGGAGCCATAATAGACTCTACAAAAGTATAAGCTCCTGATTTTTCAGACTTCACCATCTTGATGGCTTTTGTTAATCGATTCGATTTTGTCTGTAACGATGCTACTGATTTCTTTGCCATTTTGTACTTATTTTATTTCTTTATGAACAGTCATTTTCTTAAGAATCGGATTAAATTTCTTAATCTCCATTCTATCAGGTGTGTTCTTTTTGTTCTTTGTAGTAATATATCTTGATGTACCTGGTTTTCCAGAAGCTTTATGCTCTGTACATTCTAAAATTACTTGGACTCTATTACCTTTCTTCGCCATGGTAGTTTCTTTTTAAAAAGGGAATTATTTAGTTAAAAAAACCTTTAGCTCTTGCTTCTTTAAGAACTGCAGAGATTCCTTTTTTATTGATATTTTTTAATGCTGCTGTAGACACCTTAAGTGTTACCCAACGATCTTCTTCTGGTATAAAAAAGCGCTTTTTGATTAAATTCGCGTTGAATTTACGCTTTGTTTTATTCATTGCGTGAGAAACGTTATTCCCCACCATCGCTTTTTTTCCTGTAAGCTCGCAAACTCTTGACATCTTTTCTTAATTTTGGTGTTATTTCAAAACAGGGTGCAAATTAACGAATTTATTACGTAACCACCAATTATAGTTTTGTTATTTTTTTTAGATTTTTTCGAAATTTTTCAATTATCTCTCAAAATGAAATTCGTCAAACTTTATAACGAATAATATCTCAAGGCTTTAAGTGCATTTCATTGAACAAATTCCCATAATTTAATTCGTCTGCAAAGATAGAATTCCAAAATAACATTAACAAATGGTTTCTAATTCTTCTTGAAAAACACAAAGAATTGCAAATTCTTTGAATGTCAGTTTCTAAAATTGTAAATTACTATACTAGTCCATTAAAACACATTTAAATAATGATTACCGCAGCTGATAAGACCTTGATACACACTTGTAATTTGGAAGTTGGTACATTTTATTTCTACAAGAATTTTGTAGTCTCAGAAATTAACGAGGGTGTAGTTTTTAATTTTGCTAAAGCAGAAAAATTATTTGAGCTTTGTAATTGCTATTACGGTAAAACTACTCCTTTTGTCTATTTGGCTCATCGAATTAATTCCTATTCGTTTGTACCCACAGATCATTTTAAATCTACAGCGCTATTCCCTAACTTAAAGGGATATGGTGTAATCGTATACAATCTAACTCAAGAACGTATAGCTGCGCTAGAAAAGTCATTTATGAATAAGCCAATGCGTGTGTTTGACAATTTTCAACAAGCAATTATTTGGGTAGATTCCCTGATCACATCAGATTAAGCATCTTTAAGCTCACTGTGCAGCATTTCAAACGCCTTACTGACAGCTTTACCAATAGTTCGTTCTCTCAAATTACCAAATACAAATTTCTGTGAATACGTTTTTTCAGGCGTTGCCATGGCTATAAAAACCGTTCCGACCGCTACATCTCCATCTCCTTTTTCAGGACCGGCATTGCCCGTGGTTGCTATCGCATAATCTGCATTAAATTTTTGCCGTGCAGCTTTTGCCATAGCTTCCGCAACTTCGGAACTCGTAACACTATAGGTCGCTATAAAATCTTCAGGGATACCTAATAGGGTTGTTTTTGAAATCGTAGCATATGTAACCACTCCGCCTTTAAAAAAACTTGAAACTCCAGCGTGAGCAGTAATTGCTTGAGCTATATGTCCCCCAGTACAGCTCTCTGCCAGTGCCAAGGTTTTGTGCTGCTTAGCTAGTAACGACCCTACTACAACTTCTATAGGTTGATCATCTTCATACCCTACAATAATATCGCCGATAAGCGCATGTAACGAGATCAATCGACGCTCTATTTCTGTTTCCAACATTGCATGCTCTTTACCTCTTGCAGATAAACGTAAACGTACTCTCCCAAGACTTGGCAGATAGGCCAACTTAACAAAAGATGGGAGTTCTTCCTCCCATGATGCAATTTTTTCTGCAATAGCACTTTCTCCAACTCCATGAGTCAATACTGTTTTATGTAGAATAAAAGGGCGTTTAAAACGTGATTTGAGCCTCGGCACCACTTCATTTTCAATCAACCCCTTCATTTCAAAAGGAACACCCGGCATTGAAATAAAGACCGTATCGTTTTCTTCAATCCACATTCCAGGCGCTGTGCCATATTTATTTTTTAATACCTGAGCTTTACTGGGCACCAGCGCTTGTTGCCGATTGATATCTGATATAGGTGTACTGATGTATTTTTCGAACAACTGCTCAACATGCAGCAGCACATCGCTATTTTCAACTAAAACATCATCAAAAAACTCACACAAGGTGTGCCTGGTAATATCATCCTTAGTAGGTCCCAACCCTCCTGTGATTAGGACAATATCTACTCGAGCCTGGGCTTCTTTAAGAGCTGCTAGGATATGCGTTCGATCATCTTGAATAGAGCTTATCTGATATACATCAACACCTATCTTATTAAGCGCCTTTCCTATAAAAGCAGAATTTGAGTCAACAATTTGTCCAATAAGAATCTCGTCCCCTATCGTAATGATTTCGGCCAGCATATTTATTGAAAATCATTCTTCAAATCCTCAATAGCAGCATTGACCGTAAGTACAATATGATCTATTGTGGGTAAAATTTCACTTTTACTTTTATTTGTTTTTGCCCAAGCTTCCACTTGCTTGATTTGCGACAGCAAATCAATATCAAATAACTGTAAATTAGGCTTCATTTTGTGTGCATATTGATACGCTAAGCCAGGATTATCGGATTTTACAGCTTCAACCATGTTTTCCAAATCCGGTGGTATCTCTTCTAAAAAAGTTTGCACTAAAACTGCAGCGAATTCCTGATCTCCTCCTGACAGTTCGTTGATATGATTAAGACTGTATCCTTTACTCATTTATTTAATTCTAATTGAAAAATTCTTTTTTTCTTCTATATACCCAACCAACTCATCATCTGCAGCCACACGTCCTACTCCTGCCGGTGTTCCTGTAAAGATAATATCTCCTATCTTTAAAGTAAAATATTTTGATACATATTCAATCAACTCATCAATTTTCCAGAGCATGAATTGTGTGTTCCCCTGCTGTACGGTTTCTCCGTTTTTTTCTAAACTAAAATTAATGTTATTTACATCTTCAAATAGTTCTTTTGACATCCATTTACCAATGACCGCCGCTCCATCAAACGATTTTGCTTTCTCCCATGGCAATCCCTTTTCCTTCAGCTTCTTTTGCAAATCTCTTGCTGTAAAATCAATACCTAAGGCAATTTGGTCGTAATATTTATGAGCAAATTTTTTATCAATATATTTCCCTAATTTATTAATTTTTATCAAGATTTCCACTTCATGATGCACATCTTCAGAAAAATCCGGAATGAAAAAAGGTTGTTTTTTTAGCAATATTGCCGTATCAGGTTTTAAAAAGACAACGGGTTCTTCAGGCTTTTCGTTTTCTAATTCGGCTATATGTTCTGTATAATTACGACCTATACATAGTATTTTCATAGCATACAATTAATCTAATTCATTAAGCATTAAGGCTATTATTTAATTTGCGTAAACGTATAGCTGTAAGAACTTTTTTGGTAAACAAAGGGAAATCTGCATTTTGAATCCATCCAAAATAGCCGGGTTCATCTTCCATAACTTGTTCCACTAATTTTCCTTTATGTTTTCCGAAAGAAAAAACTTCTTGTCCTTCTTTATTAAAAGCTATAAATCCGGCAAAATCGGCAAATTGTTTACGAGAACTAAAATCTGACAGAAAATTTATATCATTCTCTAATTCTGGATACCGATCCAATTGCGCCTTTAAAACTTCGTAGGTAGCTAAGGTATCGGCTTCTGCTGAATGTGCATTCTCCAGGTCTTGCTGACAATAAAATTGATAGGCAGCAGCTAGCGTTCTTTTTTCCATTTTATGAAAAATCGTTTGCACATCAACAGCAACCGTATTTTTCATATCAAAATCTAAGCCTACCCGTAATAATTCCTCGGCTAACAAAGGAATATCGAAGCGATTTGAGTTAAAACCGGCTAAATCACAGCCTTTTATCATATCGTTAACCTGCGCTGCCAATTGCTTAAAAGTAGGCTCATTTGCCACTTTAGCGTCATCGATGCCATGAACCGCAGTTGTCTCTGGCGGAATGGGCATTTCTGGGTTTACCAACCAGGTTTTGCTCTCTTTATTTCCATTCGGATAAACCTTGAGAATAGCAATTTCAACGATACGATCTTTTGATATATTAATCCCTGTCGTTTCAAGATCAAAAAAACAAATTGGACGTTTTAATTTAAGCTCCATAGATACATTGTGTGTTCCAAATATACTAGGTATTCGGTATAAACTGAAATGATATTATAATTTAACACCGATAAATTTAAGAAATGATTTTAACAAACACATTATCAGCAAATTTTTTGGTAACGGTTTCAACGGTGTCATCAAAACGAATACATATAGATTTGTCAAAATCACGAATTTCAACAATTTCAATGGTACTGCTCAACGCCAACCCTATCTGAGACACATATCTCAAAAACGAAACCGAGGCATCATTAACGGCAGCAAGTTTACATATATCACCCTCTTTCAAAGATGACAGTGTTACTTTAGGTGTGATATTGTAAGCCCCATCAGCATCCGGAATCATCTCTCCATGGGGATCCACCTTGGGATACTCCATAAAACGATCCAATTCATCTACTAATTTACGCGACTTTATATGCTCCAGCTGTTCTGCTACTTCATGCACCTCATCCCAACTGAAATTGAGATAATTATACAAAAAAGTTTCCCATAATCGATGTTTCCGAATAAGCCTTACCGCTATTTCTATTCCCTGGTCTGTCAATTCAAGCTTTCCGTAGCGTTCACTCACAATATAATCTTTAGCCTTAAGCTTTTTTACCATATTATTCGTAGACGCCGGAGATACATTAAGATACTCTGCTAATTGATTATTACCTATTTTGCTTTTACCCCCTTCTGTAAGTAGCTGAAATAAAGCCTTTAAATAATCCTCTTCGCTTTTTGTTAAATTAATCATATTTAATTTGTTAGTCTAGGCTAACTTATTTAGTTTTGCCTCGATTAAACAAAAATAATAAACCTAATGCAATTTAAAAGAATACTTATCACATCTATAGTTTTAACTACTTTATATTTTTCAGCGAACGCTCAAGACACCTCGTCTGCTGATAACTTAGTTACAGATCGTCCTGATCAAACAGAATCAGCACTAACAGTTCCTAAAAATCATTTGCAAATAGAAACCGGAGCAGTGTACGAGAGCAACGGTGATGATAACTTTAGAGAAAAATCATTTACTTACAACACTACCCTACTACGTTATGGTATTTTAGATAACATGGAACTACGTTTAGGCTGGGATTTCACTGAGGTGGAAACCGAAATCAATCAAAGAGAAATATCCAATGTTCTAAGTGGATTCTCACCATTATCCATCGGTGCAAAAATTGAGATTGCAGACGAGGACTCGTGGAAACCACAGATGGCAATATTAACACATCTTTATTTACCCTTTACCGCTTCCAATGATTTTAAACCGGAAACTACCGGGGTAGATCTATTCATGCTCTTTTCTCATACACTAAGCAATAAATCAAGCGTATCCTATAATCTAGGAGCCTCTTGGGGTGATGATTCTCCGGAAGCGACCTATAAATATACACTTGCTTATGGTTACGGTCTTACTGATACTATAGGTTTATATGCCGAGGTATATGGTGGACTTCCAGAAAAAAACAAGGCTAATCATTTTTGGGATGCAGGGTTAACATACCTCATTTCACCTGCTATTCAATTAGATGCCACTGTCGGAACCTCCTTTACAGAAGGTCAAAATCTTTTGCTAAGCGGAGGTATAAGCATACGCCTCCCTAATTAATAAAATAATTTAATTTCAAACATATGAAACTGCACACCTTATTTTTAGCCTTGTCTCTGGTATTTTTGAATTCTTGCAAAGAGAAAACTAATACATCCGGTGCTAAATTGAGAGTTGTTACTACAACTTCAATGATTACAGATCTGGTAAAACAAATCGGAGGAGATGCCATTCAACTAGAAGGACTTATGGGGTCTGGCGTGGATCCACATTTATATAAAGCGAGTGAAGGTGATGTGTCCAAATTAGTAGATGCTGATGTCATTTTTTACAATGGACTACACCTTGAAGGAAAATTGGTCGAAGTTTTTGAAAAAATGCAGCAACGTAACAATAAAACTATAGCTATCGGAGAAGCTATTGACAAAAAAGAGCTTATTGGATCAGAGTACTTTGCATCTAACTATGATCCGCATATTTGGTTTAGTGTGGAAAACTGGATCGAAGTAACCAAATTTGTTACCGAAAAATTAAAATCTATAGATCCTAAAAATGAAGCGATTTTTGAAACAAATTCTGCCGCGTATTTATTAAAACTTCAAGCACTTGAACAACGTCTTCTAAAAACTATCGCTACCTTACCGGTTGAACAGCGTATTCTGGTTACCGCTCATGATGCTTTTAGCTATTTTGGAAAAGCATATCAGTTTGAAGTAGTAGGTTTACAAGGATTATCCACCGCAACCGAAGCTGGGGTACAAGATGTACAAAACATTGCCAAATTTATTATTGATAAAAAGGTAAAAGCTATTTTTGTAGAAAGCTCAGTACCCAAAAGAACAATTGAAGCATTGCAAGCAGCGGTTCGCTCCAAAGGAAGTGAAGTTACTATTGGAGGTACTCTTTTTTCAGACGCCTTGGGTAACCCCGAAACAAATGAAGGAAACTACATAGGAATGTTTGAATATAATGTAAACACCATAATAGACGCTTTACGATGAAAGAGAATAACATTGCCATTAAAATAGATGATCTAACTGTTGCTTATAATTACAAACCGGTACTGTGGGATATTGACTTAGCAATTCCTGAAGGCGTTCTTATGGCAATAGTAGGTCCCAATGGTGCAGGTAAATCTACATTGATAAAGTCAATTTTAGATATTATAAAACCTATTGCCGGCAGTGTTAAAATATATGGTAAACCTTATAGAAAACAACGACATCTTGTAGCCTACGTCCCTCAAAAAGGTAGTGTTGACTGGGATTTTCCCACCACAGCCTTAGATGTTGTTATGATGGGCACCTATGGGAGTTTGGGATGGATCAAACGCCCGGGGTTAAAAGAAAAAAAAGCAGCACTCGAAGCTTTAGAAAAAGTTGGAATGCTCGGTTTTCAAACCAGACAAATCAGTCAGTTATCAGGAGGGCAGCAGCAACGAATCTTTTTAGCCAGGGCGCTCGTACAAAATGCGTCCATCTATTTTATGGATGAACCTTTTCAAGGGGTGGATGCAACTACAGAAAAAGCAATCATTAATATCCTTAAAGAATTGAGAAAAGCCGGAAAAACTGTTGTGGTAGTACACCATGACTTGCAAACAGTTCCTGAGTATTTTGACTGGGTGACATTTCTTAACGTAAAGAAGATTGCAACGGGTCCGGTAAAAGATATCTTTAATGATAATAACCTGACCAAAACGTATGGTATTAATTACAAAGTAAGCATACAGCAATAAACTATATCATGGATTTACTTGAATATATAGAACTTGTTTTTACAGATTACACTTTGCGCACCATTACCATGGGTACCGCAGTGCTTGGTGCCATATGTGGTATGTTGGGAAGTTTTGCTGTATTACGCAAGCAAAGTTTATTAGGAGATGCAATATCGCATGCGGCTTTACCCGGTATTGCCATTGCTTTTTTAATTATCGAAACTAAGAGTAATTCTATCTTTCTTCTAGGCGCTCTTATCAGCGGATTGGTAGGTACGTTTTGGATTCGTGGTATTACCCGTAAAACGCATTTAAAATCTGATACTGCTTTAGGGCTAATTTTGTCATTATTTTTTGGCTTTGGGATGCTATTACTTACCTACATACAGAAAATACCAAACGCTCATCAAGCGGGGCTTGCAAATTATCTTTTTGGTCAAGCTGCTACCTTAATGGAAGCGGATGTTTGGCTGATGACTGTTGTAACAGGCATAAGCCTGATTGTATTGCTTTTATTCTGGAAAGAGTTAAAACTTTTATTATTTGATAGTGACTATACTAAAACACTAGGCTTTAATGTCCAGTTTTTAGATATTCTAATTACCTCTTTTATTGTTATAGCAATCGTATTGGGCCTGCAAACCGTAGGCGTCGTGTTAATGAGTGCAATGCTCCTTGCTCCGGCAGCAGCGGCAAGACAATGGACAAACAGTCTGGGAATTATGGTTATACTGGCAGCAATTATTGGCGCTTCCTCAGGGATTGTTGGTACAGCAATTAGCGCCAGTCAAAATAACTTATCTACCGGACCAGTAATTGTTTTGGTCGCAGCAACCTTTGTTCTTTTTTCTTTTATTTTTTCTCCCAAACGCGGTTTACTGTTTCGTGAAATTCGGTTTAGAAAAAACAGAAATGACTTAGAGTTACATAAGACTTTGTCTTTTATGTATAACATTGCTAAAACTCACAAAAATATTTCCCATCCCCATGCTATCAAAATCTTGAACAATTTCCAAGGCTTTTCCAAACGATCTCTAAAAGAGCTTGCCGATAAGGATTATATACAATTAAAACGAAATACGTGGTCTATGACGGAAGCCGGATTCAACACTGCTTCCAATCTTTATGATCAATTAACGAATCAGAATCAATGAGCAACGCACAAATAGAAATACAACTCATTGCTATCCTAGTCGCTATCGCATGCGCCCTCCCGGGAACGTTCCTGGTATTGCGCAAAATGGCTTTGATTACTGATGCTATAAGTCACTCTATCCTGCCTGGTATAGTAGTGGGCTTCTTTATCACTCAGGATCTGTCTTCTCCATTACTCATTTTTTTAGCAGCTCTTACCGGAGTACTAACGGTAGTTTTGGTAGAGTTTATTCAAAAAACGGGATTGGTTAAAGAGGATACTGCGATAGGACTCGTTTTTCCTGCGTTATTTAGTATTGGTGTTATTATGATTGCCAAAAACGCAAATGATGTCCACCTCGATATTGATGCTGTTCTTCTGGGAGAATTAGCATTTGCCCCGTTTGACCGTTTTATTTATAATGACCTTGATTTAGGCCCTAAATCTCTTTGGGTAATCGGTATAATACTCTTGGTCACCATCACCCTATTGATCACCTTTTTTAAAGAATTAAAATTAAGCACCTTTGATGCTGGTTTAGCTGCTGCGCTTGGTTTATCTCCTGTAGTACTACATTACGGCTTAATGACCGTAGCCTCCATCACTACCGTTGGTGCTTTTGATGCTGTGGGCGCAATTTTGGTAATTGCATTAATGATCGCTCCGGCAGCAACCGCCTATCTTTTGACCAATGATTTGAAAAAAATGTTGCTACTGGCAGCAACGTTTGGTGTTGTATGTGCACTTTCGGGATATTGGATAGCTCATTGGCTGGACATCTCTATTTCCGGAGCTATGACGACAACTTTAGGCATTTTATTTTTATTGGTCTACTTATTTGCAAAAAACAAAGGCTTATTCTCTGTTCTCTATCGTCAAAAACGGCAACGTTTAGAAGTATCGCTGCTCACATTTTTGTTACACCTTCAAAACCACAAGGATGATGCTACAGAAAGACATGTAAAGCATCTAAATGAACATATTAACTGGCAAAAAGTACAATCCAAGTCAGTTCTAAGACTTGCGCTACAAAACAATATGATTCAAATAAACAATGATATTATATCCTTAACGGAAAAAGGGGAGCATTTTGCTGAAGAGGCCATAAACTATATTATGACCAATAAAAATGCAGAAATTGAAAATATGAAAAACCGATTTTTCTTGTTTAGAGGATAAGGGCATGATCCTATTATCAAAAGAAAAGCCACGAAATAGTATCTTTCGTGGCTTTTTTTGCTCTAATATTTTTAGTTTCTTAAAACTCTCTATTTGCATCAAATGCTTCTAAATATTCTTTAACACGTAAAACAAATTGTCCTCCAAGAGCACCATTAACCACACGATGATCATAGGAGTGAGATAAGAACATTCTATATCTAATTCCAATAAAATCCCCTTCAGGAGTCTCAATAACAGCTGGTACTTTACGTATCGCACCCACAGCTAAAATCCCTACTTGTGGTTGATTGATAATTGGAGTCCCCATGACACTTCCAAAAGTTCCCACATTGGTTACCGTATAGGTGCCGCCTTGTATATCATCAGGTTTTAGATTGTTAGTTCTTGCACGATTTGCTAAATCGTTTACTGCCTTTGTCATACCAACTAGATTCAGTTGATCCGCATTTTTAATTACAGGAACAATCAGATTACCATCAGGCAGTGCAGCTGCCATCCCTAAATTAATATTTTTCTTTTTGATAATCGTATCCCCCGAAACAGATATATTCATCAACGGGAAATCTTTGAGTGCCTTAGCGATTGCCTCCATAAATATAGGCGTAAACGTAATACTTTCTCCTTCTCGTTTCTGAAATTCATTCTTAACCTTCTTTCTCCAATTCCAGATATTGGTAACATCAGCTTCAATAAATGATTGTACGTGAGCAGAAGTCTGCACAGAATCAACCATGTGATGTGCGATAAGCTTACCCATTCGAGTCATCTCAATCACTTCATCCTCCCCCGAGGCAACCGGAGCTACTTTTGCAGGACTCGCCTTAGTCGGTTGTGGCGCTGTAGCAGCAGCCGAAGGTGTCGTTTTCTCTTTTTGAGCAACAACAGTCTGCTTTCCGTCTTTCCTATTTTCTAAGTACCCCAAAACATCATGCTTTGTAACACGACCATCCTTACCGGTACCTGAAATACTTTCTAATTCCTCTAAAGAAATACCTTCAGTAGCTGCAATATTTTTTACTAACGGAGAGTAAAACTGATCACTATCAGCGTAATCATTTGATTCCTCATTATGCACTGCTGCAGTACTTTCTTCTACTTGCGATTCGATTGCTTTTGCAGTTTCGGGAGCTGCCTCAAATTCTTTATTATCTGTATCATCATTTGCACTGCCTTCTCCTTCAACCTCTATAATGGCTACTGTTTGCCCTACTTTTACGACATCATCAATATCAAACAGTTTTTCGACCAGTACGCCTTCAACTTCACTTGGCACTTCACTATCCACTTTGTCGGTTGCTATCTCCAACACCGCATCATCCATCTCGATAGTATCCCCTACTTCTTTTAACCAAGTTGTAATTGTTGCCTCAGCAACACTCTCACCCATTTTAGGTAATTTCAGCTCAAATTTTGCCATATTCTTAATCGAAAGTATTTATAGGTTATATTTTTTGCGAATTTAGTTAAAAATAAGCTTAATAGTTATTTTTTCTGTACTAAAGTTTCTATAAAATGCGATTTCTGTACTCCGCCAAAACTCCTTTAACCGGAAAAATATTATTCAGAACATATTAAAGATAGCCTTAAGCCTATATACTCTTGCAAATATACTAATACTGAAGTATTTTATTCTTAAGAACTTTTTAAAGCTTGTTCTAGCGGAATTCTATTTATAATACTTCTGCCAAGTGTCACTTCATCAGCATACTCAAGTTCATCATTTACTCCAATACCACGTGCGATGGTTGAAGTTCGTATAGTAACTTCTTTTAACAATTTATATATGTAAAAATTGGTAGTATCACCTTCCATCGTAGCGCTTAATGCAAAAATAAGTTCGGATACTTCTCCTGACTTAGCTCTCTCAACTAAGGAAGCGATGGCCAGATCATGAGGACCCACTCCATCTAACGGACTTATTTTTCCGCCTAATACGTGATATAGCCCTCTATATTGACTGGTACTTTCAATGGCCATCACGTCACGAATATCCTCTACTACACATATAGTATCCTGAACTCTATTAGGATTCGAACAAATATGGCATATTTCTAAATCACTGATACTGTGACATTTTTTACAAAATTTAATATCCTTACGCAGCGTAGTAAGTGCGCTTGCCAAATTTATAGTCTGTGATTCTGGTTGCCTCAATAAATGTAACACTAATCGCAATGCAGTTCGTTTACCAATACCCGGCAGCTGAGACATTTCATACACTGCATTCTCTAAAAGTTTTGAAGAAAATTCCATAGCCCTGCAAATTTAATATTTTTAATCTGAGTCTGCACGAATTATTAAAGGATATCACAAGTAAATCCTGTAAGAAAAGTTTGTTTTTAGTATTTTTACAGCTTAAACTATAATTCCATGTTTTCATCACTTTCAGAAGAAACACAACTTGTATTAGCCATCATAGCCATTGCGTTATTATTTGGTTTGGTAGTATGGAACTCAAAAAAGAATAAAAGCAAACTCTATCACAGGGATCAACGAAACTTTAGAAAAAACTATTACAAAAAAAAGAAAAAGTGATCACACTACGCAGGGTTCCCAACACCGACAAGAATTTTATAGCACTAGTTCAAGCTCTAGACAAGGATTTAGCCATCCGTGATGGAGAAGACCATGATTTTTACAATCAGTTTAATGGTCTAGGGAATATTCATCATTGTGTGGTAGCTTACAATAATGAGGATAAGGCCGTAGGGTGCGGAGCTTTTAAGGAATACAATAAACAGGAAACGGAAATCAAACGTATGTATGTCCTGCCTGAAACCAGAGGTCAAGGAATCGCACTTATCATATTAAATCAGCTAGAGAGTTGGTCTAAATCGTTAGGGTATACACAATGCATTTTAGAAACAGGTATACAACAACCCGAAGCAATCGCACTATACAAAAAAGCCGGCTACTCAATTACTGACAACTATGGTCAATACACAGGAGTCACTAATAGTATTTGCTTTGCTAAAAAATTAAAATAAATGCTATTGTTCTGTAAAGTATACCCACTCAATAAAACATTCAAACTATCATGAAAATTTACACAAAGACTGGTGACAAAGGTACCACGGCTTTATTTGGCGGAACCAGAGTTCCTAAACATCATATAAGAATTGACAGCTACGGCACCGTTGACGAACTCAATTCACACATAGGCCTTATACGCGATCAAGACATTGATCCGAAGTACAAATCAGATCTTATTAAAATACAGGATCGATTGTTTACTATTGGCGCTATCTTGGCGACAGATCCTGAAAAAGCGGTCCTTAAGAGTGGAAAAAAAAGGTTAGCTATTCCAACAATATCTGTTGAGGATATTACATTTTTGGAAGAACAAATCGATCAAATGAATGAAGCACTGCCTCCAATGACCCATTTTGTTTTACCAGGTGGACATACAACAGTGTCATTTTGTCACATCGCTCGTTGCGTATGTCGCCGAGCAGAGCGATTGAGCACTGCTTTGTTCGAACTAGAGCCTTTTGAAGAAAATGCACTCCCTTATCTCAACAGACTTTCTGACTATCTTTTTGTGCTGGCACGAAAATTGTCCTTTGATCTGAAAGCAGAAGAAATAAAGTGGGTTCCTAGTAAGGAAAACTAGAAAGTCCGTAAAATTTAACGATAAGATTCACTCTTAAAAATACGTTCTTAAAATTATTGTGTAAATAATTGAATTTTTACTTGACTTTTTAAACTAAAAAATTATTTTTGCAAAAATTAAAACCAGTAAAAATATGTATTGGACATTAGAACTAGCATCGTATTTAAGTGATGCTCCCTGGCCGGCTACAAAAGATGAATTGATTGATTATGCAATTCGAACTGGAGCACCGTTAGAGGTTGTTGAAAATTTACAATCAATTGAAGATGAAGGAGATTCCTATGATTCTATAGAAGAAATATGGCCAGATTATCCCACGGACGAAGATTATCTTTGGAACGAAGATGAATATTAAAAAACTTTGAAATAGTGCTAAAAGTCTCGCAAGAGGCTTTTTTTTTGCGTAAATTACGCCCTATAAAACCTATTCTTTTTAGATAACTTCTTAACTGTGTGTTGTCTGAAAAAATAACTGATTGCTTTCCTTAAGAAAGAGAGCCGAACATAAAATCCAGTATGACACATGTTTTACTGTGATATACTTAAAATATATAACCATAATTATGGGAATTTTAGATTCTGTACTTAAAGTATTTGTTGGAGATAAATCCAAAAAGGACATAAAAGAAATTCAGCCAAAAGTTGAATTAATCAAAAAGGCTGAAAAAGAGATTGAAGGACTTACAAATGATGAACTGAGAGCACGCACTCAAGCGTTCAAAGCTCAAGTTAACGATGCGCGATCCGAAGTACATCTTAAAATCGAAAATCTGGTTAGGGAAGCCAACGATATCGAAGATATTGACCGCAAAGAAGATATCTATAATGAAATTGATAAGCTGAAAGATGAAGCTTATGAAATAACAGAGCAAACACTTGCTGATATATTACCTCAAGCTTTTGCAGTAGTTAAAGAAACAGCTAAACGCTTTACCAAAGAAAATACGCTAACGGTAACAGCATCAGCGTATGATCGAGAACTGTCCGGTCAAAAAACATATGTCAATCTTGATGGTGATAATGCCGTTTGGGAAACCAGTTGGGATGCAGCCGGAAAAGAGGTCAAATGGGACATGATTCATTATGATGTTCAGCTGATTGGTGGTATTGCTATGCACCAAGGAAATGTTGCAGAGATGCAGACAGGAGAAGGTAAAACATTAGTGGCTACGCTTCCTGTGTATTTAAATGCGCTGACCGGTAACGGTGTTCATCTGGTAACAGTAAATGATTACTTGGCAAGACGAGATAGTGAATGGATGGCACCAATTTTTCAGTTTCATGGACTCACTATTGATTGTATAGACAATCACCGTCCAAACTCTGCAGAACGACGCGCAGCCTACAACGCTGATATTACCTATGGTACTAACAATGAATTTGGTTTTGATTATCTGCGGGATAATATGTCACACTCACCGGATGATCTGGTACAACGTCCTCATAATTATGCGATTATTGATGAGGTGGATTCGGTTTTAATTGATGATGCCAGAACGCCATTGATCATCTCGGGACCTATTCCAAAAGGTGATGTGCATGAATTTGACGCCTTAAAACCAAAAATTGCAGATGTTGTTGCGGTACAACAAAAGTTGTTAACTACTGTATTGGCAGAAGCTAAAAAACTAATCAAAGAAGGAAACACCAAAGACGGTGGATTTAAACTGCTTCAGGTGTATCGTGGTATTCCTAAAAATAAAGCACTGATTAAGTTTTTAAGTGAAGAAGGTATAAAATTACTACTTCAGAAGACTGAGAACTTCTACATGCAGGATAACAATAGAGAAATGCATAAAATTGATGCAGACCTCTATTATGTTATCGAAGAAAAAAACAATCAAATTGATCTTACCGACAAAGGGGTGGATTATTTATCAGGAGCAGATGATCCTGACTTTTTTGTACTTCCGCAAATCGGAATGGAAATTGCAAAAATTGAAAATAAAAACTTATCTAAAGAAGAGGAAGCTGAACAAAAGGAAGAACTTTTTAGAGACTATAGTATCAAAAGTGAACGTATCCACACCTTGCGTCAATTATTAAAAGCATACTCGCTTTTTGAAAAAGATGTGGAGTACGTTGTAATGGACAACAAAGTTAAAATCGTTGATGAGCAAACGGGTCGTATCATGGATGGACGTCGTTATAGTGATGGTTTACATCAGGCGATTGAAGCTAAAGAAAATGTCAAAATTGAAGATGCCACACAAACCTTTGCTACGGTAACACTTCAGAATTACTTTAGAATGTACCGTAAGTTATCCGGTATGACAGGTACAGCAGTTACTGAAGCTGGAGAATTATGGGAAATCTACAAATTAGATGTGGTTGAGATTCCTACGAATCGCCCGATTGCTAGAAAGGATAAAGAAGACTTAGTTTACAAAACTAAGCGTGAAAAATACAATGCCGTTATTGAAGAGGTTACTGAACTTTCTCGTGCCGGCAGACCTGTGCTGATTGGTACAACTTCTGTTGAAATTTCAGAACTTTTAGGGCGTATGCTTACCATACGTAAAGTACCGCATAATGTCCTGAATGCAAAGTTGCATAAAAAAGAAGCTGATATTGTAGCCGAAGCCGGAAATCCGGGTGTTGTAACCATTGCAACAAATATGGCTGGTCGTGGAACAGATATAAAATTAACCGATGAAGTTAAAAAAGCTGGCGGTCTAGCCATTATCGGTACCGAACGTCACGATTCTCGCCGTGTGGACAGACAGTTACGTGGTCGTGCCGGTCGTCAGGGAGATCCAGGTAGCTCTCAATTTTATGTATCCTTAGAGGATAACTTAATGCGATTATTCGGATCTGAGCGTATTGCCAAAATGATGGATAGAATGGGACTCAAAGAAGGTGAAGTTATTCAACACTCCATGATCTCAAAATCTATCGAACGCGCACAGAAAAAAGTAGAAGAAAATAATTTTGGGGTACGTAAGCGTCTGTTAGAATATGATGATGTGATGAATGCTCAGCGTGAAGTGGTCTACAAGAGACGTTATCACGCACTGTACGGTGAACGTCTTAAGTTGGATATCGCCAATATGATATACGATACCGCCGAGGTAATTACCGAAGGAAATAAGGCTGCACAAGACTTTAAAAATTTCGAATTTGAATTGATTCGTTATTTCTCCATGAGTAGTCCGGTGTCTGAAGCTGAATTTGAAAAGAAAGATGCTCAAAAAATAGCCGGCGAAGTGTACAAGGCTGCTTATTCACATTATCAAGATAAGATGATGCGTAATGCTGAAGCTGCTTTCCCGGTGATCAAGCAGGTATATGAGGACCAATCTAATAATTATGAACGTATTCTTGTTCCTTTTACAGATGGAGTAAAAAGTTTGAATGTAGCGACAAACCTTCAAAAAGCTTATGAGAGTGAAGGAAAGCAGTTAATCACAGACTTCGAGAAAAATATCACTTTAGCCATTATTGATGACGCATGGAAAACACATCTGCGTAAAATGGATGAGCTAAAACAAAGTGTGCAATTAGCGGTGCATGAACAAAAAGATCCTTTGCTTATATACAAGTTTGAGGCTTTTGAATTATTCAAGGCCATGATTGAAGAAGTTAATAAAGATGTTATATCATTTTTATTTAAAGGTGAACTACCTACGGGTAACACTCAAGATATTTCTGAAGCGAAGCAGGTACGCAGAAAAGAAAGATTGGAAACCACTAAAGAAGAAATTCCTAATCTTGATGAGCGTGCTTCACAGGGTCGATCGGCCGGACAAACTCAACAGCAACAGGTTACAGAAACTATTGTTAGAGAACAACCTAAAATTGGGCGTAATGATAAAGTAACCATAAAACATGTTATGAGTGGAGAGAATAAATCCATGAAGTTTAAACAAGCGATCCCACTACTTCAAAAAGGAGAATGGGTGATTGTAGAGGATTAATACATAATATACAATAATAAAAAACGGATGATATTTCATTAATATCATCCGTTTTTTTATTCATAAGAGCAGGTCTTATGTGATTTTTAAAAGCAAATTTGGATCCGGACAGTTCTTTATAAATTTTTGAATTTGCAGCGTGTTCGATACGCCGGGATAATCGCCTTCATTACCTTCCAAATCTTTTATAATCTGAAAATGTAAATGAGGAGCATAGGTTCCATTTACAGACGAATCACCTAGTCGTGCAAATACTTCTCCTTTTCCTATCGTTTGTCCCTTATGAATGTCCTCTAAAGAATCTAAGCTCAAATGACCATAGAGCGTATAGAATGTAATTTTGTCTATAATATGTTCTAGAATAATAGTAGGACCGTAATCTCCAAAATTTGTGTTATTTTTAATACTGTGCACTCTTCCATTTAGCGGTGCTACTATTTCCGCTCCTGCTGCACACCAAATGTCTAAGCCCAAATGTATATTTCTTTCTAAATCTGGATTTTCTTGGTTAAAATATGTGCTACGCTTGTATAAATCCCTCTTTTCAAGATACCCGCCATACGCCATCGTACTGCCTTTAGAATTTAAAAAAGTATTGATGTAATTCTCAAAAGCCTCTGGTGATGTGATATCAACTTCTAGTAGCGCTGAGTTTGATGGAGATAAATCTATAGGCGAATAACGCTCTTTGTTCTGAGGATCAATGACGACTGGTGTAAATGTATCTGTAACATCTTCTATAAATTTTTTAAAAAAATTGGTGTCCATATTTTTATTTTAAACTTGTATTCGCAGTAAATTCTCTATCAAATCTACGCTTTAGCACGGGTACTTGAATACTAAAATATAAAATTAGGAAAGAAATACTATATACAGTCGTTTGATAAGGAACAAAATCCGGCAATGAAAACAAAAACATCATATTCTTAATCTTTGTCATTGATATGAAGTTGATAGTAGTTTCATTGGAGCCAACTTCTGTAATTATTGCAACCAGTATTATGAAAAAAGTAATCACCCCAATTGCAATCCATTTCTTAGCCGTCAACAAGGGTGTATAAGGCTGTATTTCATTGGTTTTTATAGCCTCCTCTTTTCTAACACTATCCATTACCTGGACTAAAAAATTTGGTGAAACCTGGGATAATCCCGCTTCTTTGGCGAGCGTCTCTAAATCATCAAATGGCTCTTTCATTGGGTATACGGTTTTCAGAAACATGATAAGATTTTAGCAAGGTATATAACTTCTTTCTGCTTCTATGTAACTTAACTTTTATATTTGACGGACTCATTCCGGTAATGCTACTTATTTCTTTTATATCTTTTTCTTCAAAGTAAAATAAAGTTATTAGCGAGGCTTCCATTTCAGAAAGTTTCAAAATTGCATTTTTTATAATCTCTTTTCGCTCTTTATCTTCCAATAACTGAAATGCGTTTTTTACATCTTCTATTATATGAGCTGTCAGATCGCTATCTATATCCACTGGTGTAGCTTGCCGTTTTTTAGCCTTAAGATAATCTAAACTTTTGCGATAGGCTATGGTGTATAGCCAGGATGAAAACTTCGATTTACCTTCAAAACCAGCTAATGATAAATATGCTTTAATAAATGTATCTTGAGCTATCTCTTCTGCTATTTCATGATTTCTGACCATTCTGATAACCAATGTATAAATAAAATTTTGATACCTCTCAATAAGTATTGCGTAAGCATCTATATCGCCTGCTAAAATAGCGTCTATATGATATTGATCTGACTGATGGTCCATTACTAATAAGACGTCAACAAATTTATCTGGTTACAAATATGGATAAATAATTTTTATTCCCATAAGTGTAACCTTAGCTATCTCTTGAGCGTCCTAGAAATAAAAAGAACATTCACTTTTAAACTTTTGATTATGCAATTTTCAGAACTTTTAATACCCTTATCATTTTTTGCATTAGTTTTTGGCATCTACTATTTATTTATTTCTGCCAGAAACAGAGAACGCATGGCTTTGATAGATAAAGGTGCCGATGCCTCAATTTTTTATAGCAGTAAGGTTACCAGAGTTACCCCTATTTGGAAAGTACTTTTACTAAACCTCTCCCTTTTATCAATGGGTATTGGTATCGGTATATTTATAGCAGGTATTTTGAATAGTATTTTAGGAGTAGCAGATGAAATTGCCTATCCAGGTACAATTTTCTTAATGGCAGGAATTGGATTATTTGCAGGCTTTACTATGACAAAAAACTTGGAGCGTTAAAAACGCTATAAATCTTTAAAACAAAAAAACCGACTTCTTAGTCGGTTTTTTTGTTTTATCTTGTAGCTTCTTATTAGAAGTTTGCCACCGCCTGCTCCTCTTCTTCCTTGTCAACCTTTTCTATAACTACCGCAAATCCTCTGTTATTTTCTATAAGATACCTCCCTGCTGATAATAATTCTAAATCAATTTTTGGAGTAGTTTTGGTAAGAATATGGACAATATTTTTAACTTCAAATAGTTTTATTTTATCACCCTCTTCAAAATTAAGAATGTTAACAATATTTCCTTTTTGACTTATTTCTAACCTACTTGTATGAGTCAAGAGCGTCTTGTACTCATCTTCGAATGTTGCTATCTCATCTACATTGGCATTATCAACTGCAACAAAGTCATTAGTTAAATAATCTTCAATCGCTAACTCATCATCGGTACGCTCCACTACTACAGATAATCCTTCATTGTTTTCTACTAAGTATCGTCCTACCGGTAAAAAGCTTAAATCTATTTGACCTCTGGTTTTGGACAAGATGTGTTCTCCTGTTTCAACTTCAAATAGTTTTATTTTATCTCCTTCTTCAAAATTGACCACATTGATGATCATTCCATCTTTTTCAATTTGAAGAACTTTTTCTCCATCGCTGTTGGCAACGATATTTTGGGTGAATAAAATTAAGCTTAATAAGAGTAGTGTTGTTTTCATAATGTTAGCCCTAAAATACGTAAGTCTGATACGTGATTACCTTACAATAGTAATTCTAATAATTTAAAAAAGAAAAGTATCTATTTGTTTTTAGATCAACTGTTTACGATTTTCGATCAACTACACAAAATTGGCTAAATATTAAGAATTAAAAAACTAATTTACTTTAAATCAGTGTTTTATAATATTTTAAAATGTTAAAAAATGGATTAAAAACACATTACCACAGACGAAACACGCTTTTTTCCCCATATTCTTACGGTAAAATCTTTGTGAAAATTGACATATATGTTTTTAAAAGTCAGTGCTTTCTTATTAAAACCTGAAACCAATTACTCTAAATCAAAGTGATAATATGCTACGTAAACAACAACCGATTACCTAAATTTTGAGAGAAATACAGACACATTTTTTATAATACTACTGAAGTCCGGAACTAAAAAATGCTGCAACCTTTATATAGTTACAACACCTTCTTATATATTTTACACTAAATTTATTGAAAAATTACATCGCTATATTTTGCATTGATAGTAATTGTCTTTTCAGTATCACGGGTATTTTGAAAGCCATTGATAAAGATATTGCCAAAGTTTTTCCTAACGTTGGTCTCTAAGGTTTTGGGTATAGAGATTCTGCTTTGCACTCCGTTATATGTGAAATTAAACGCTGCGGCAGGTAATTTTACTTTAAAATCACTATTCTCCACAACCAGATCCAAAGTAGAAAATTTATCACCCAATGAAGCTATAGTAATCGCACCAAAATTCCCGGCGATTGCCCCGTGCGTTTCTAATTCCTCTATATATATATTACTGGAATCAGCATTAACCCAAAGATCATTAGCATTCTGTATTCTGCAATTCTTAACATAACTAATCGCTAATTTACCCTGCTCCCACCGATGTACTAATATTGGAGAGTACGCTGCTTGAATAAACGTGTTCTGTCCATCTATGGTGTGTGCACTAAGCTGAGAATGCGATAAAAGTATACGTGCATCGGTAGCCCCATCACCTAAATCTAATGCTCCATGTCTAACCTTGAGCTTTAATCGTGCTTGTGCTGGAATCTTGATTTTGACAATTTTCTGAACTCCGCCTGAGTTTTTAGTTGTTGAGGGATATTTTTGATACACAGTAATGCTTGACTGAACTCTTACATTATTAATATCATTGGTAAATTGAGAGGCCCATTGTGCCATTCGCCTACCAAATTGTTCCTGCCAATACTGCAATTGCTGTTCTGAAGGGTTTCCATTAACTGTAATTTGGGTTTGAATATGCGGGACATTAACTTTACTTTCCTTCAGTTGCAATACTAAAGATTTCATTTGATTTTTGTAATCATCCCCAAACTTTTCCTGAATTTGACTTTCCCATTGTTTGATATAGCGCTCTTCATTCTGTTTATATTTCGAATAATCAAAGTTCATACTGGCCAAATTAGTTGCTAAGGCATTCGGCATAGGATTATTCTCAATGTTTTGTAGTACCGGTTTCAAGATATCACTAATAGCCGGATTAAGCTGTTGTAACTCCTTAACAGGAAGTTTACCACTTTTTGTAATTGAAGAGACACTATTTGACCAAGAAGCCGATGTCAATGAATTAATAGTGATTTCATTAGCGTCTCCTACTGCCGTCATCTCCCAGCTATCCAGTAATCGTTGCTTATCATCTTCTGATATTTCATCCCCTTGCACATAAGCACTTACTTCTACAGTATTCTTATTCCAAGGTTCAAAAATCACCTGAGTATAGCTTGCGTTCAAATTAACCACAACTTCCTTGTTTGTAGAAAACTTTTCTGTAAGCCGTACAACTTTATCCTGACTAAATCCGGATATGCTAGCTGTGCAAAATAAAAAGAGTGTAGATTTAAGCATGTATCTCGTTGTATTGTCCATCATCATCAATAGTCTCCAATTCTTTAAGTTTATCTTTAAGTCGTTTTAGCAGATCCAAGCGTAAGGTTAAATTTTCAATCATCGCTTCAACACTTTGCATATTTCCTACGGTTACCAGTTCATCATTGAGGCGTTGGTATTCTGCATCCAGATTGCTTAATCGCATCATAAAACTTTCTATCAGTTCTTTATTTGAGTCATTTTTTTCAATCTGCGAAAGCTCAAACTTTATACTCGTCAACAAATAATTTTCAACTTTTTCATATTCAGGAGATATTTTGGCTAAGGGGGAAGCCTCCTTGCTTAAAACTACCGTGGCGTTCTTGGTGATTTGATCATCCAAGGATACAATTTCATTGGTGTCTTTGTCTGACTGAAAAGGTTGATAGACGAATATTGACACAGATAATAGAATAGCAATACTTGCCGCAACATTAATCCATGTATAATACGTTCTTTTTAATTTTTTCGGAAGATTATTATCCAAGCGTTCCAAAAATCGTTCTTCATGTCCCGCACGCAAGGGCTCCAACGGCAGCTTACTATCCTGCTTCAGTAGTTCTCTAATATCCTGTGCCATCTCTCAAATGTTTTAATTTATCCTGAAGTTGTTTTTTACCTCTGTGCACCAGTGTTCTCGAAGACACCGGTGTAATATCTAAAATTTCACTTATTTCATTATGATCATAACCTTCAATAAGAAAAAGCATTACTGCATATCTATATTTTTCCGGCAACTCTTCTATAGCTTTTCTTACTTCATCAACGGTCACAGAATCTTCTACGGACCAGTCATTCTGATCTTCTACCGTAGCCATCACCTGCTCATTAATAGCCACCATATTCATTTTCTTGGCCTTGAGCATATCAATACTTTTATTAATCACGATACGCTTCAGCCAGGCGCCAAAAGTCACATCCCCGGTAAACTGATGCAACTTTGCAAACGCTTTGATAAAAGACTCTTGCATAGCTTCTTCAGCTTCAAACGGATCTTTAAGAAACCGCAGCGCAACGTAGTACATACCGGTGCTGTACTTATTGTAAAGTTTCATTTGGGCCTTTCGATCATTGGCCCGGCATAACTCTATTAGGTTATTTTTTAACAAGACTATTTCAACTTTTGGTTAGTGGTCATCCTTTACAGATGGTTGTTACGCTTATTCCTTTAAAAAGACGACAAACAGTTCTCTGTGTTGCAAAGGTCCACAATAATTTTTTTAAACTTCTTTTAAATAGCTATCAAATTCTATTCCCGAGAATTCATATTGAAAAAAAAGATCTTCAACCCCTTGATATTTAATAATATAGCATTTTGAACATTGTATTCTATCTTTTTTTACAAAAAACTAAAACCATTTACTGTTTAACTGCGTAGATATACAAAAGATAAAAAATACACTATGCAAGATAAATTAACTAGTTCAAAAAGAAGAGTAACGCTATTATCTCAAGTTGTTCTGGACTCAGAACAGATGATTGAAAAAATTGATTCATTAATTTCCTCTGCGTACACTCCGGAGTATGTCTTTACAGATCTTACAAGAGAACGTACGTTATTGGCTATTGAAACTATGAAAATCAAAAATAGAATAGCGTTATCGAACTAAGCTCTAGTTTCCAGTAAAACACAGAGATTTCCTTAACAATACTTTATAAGTTACTGTGAATTTTATACTAAAAAAGGTGTATTTAACTTGAGATTAAGAAGGTAGCATTTTCTCTACTTTTATATTGCAGCAAATATTAGGGCTTATGATTTACGATTATTCTTATTTGGATGTACTTATTACTGAAAGTGATGTCGCTACATTACATTATATTGAGGCCAGTGACAGTGTATCAAATGTAATTATCAAAAAGTTTCTAAAATCACAGAGTAACAAACGCAGTGGTTTTAGCAACCAGCTGAAAAATTCTTTAGAGCGTTTAGGATACAACTACTCTTTTCCAAAGGAATTAATGAATCCCTTAGGTTTTTTGCAAGAACTTAAAAGTTTTTTTATAAAGAAAGACGCCGATTATTATTTGAATCAATGCATCGCTCAGGATAAAAAAATCATTGAACTCGCAGAACGCATGGTTGACAAAGCCGTACTGCCATCTGATCTAATTAAACTTATTGCTAGTACCAGATCACAATTGATTGATGCCATAGGACAAGCGGTTATGTTAAAAAACACGATTAATAGCGATTCAGAAAATCCTAATATATTATTTGAGAGTACTTACAATTATATAAAACCTTTTAAGGCTAGCTCTTTGTAAACTTGCTTGTAATCTCTTTGAACTGACGAGACATATTCCATTTAATTATGGTAATTGCTGTTAAAATTCCGCTGGACATTGCGCCACCCACTCCAACTAAGGTTATATCCTGACCAGTGAGGTATAATCCCTTAATTTTTGTTCTAGGGGTAAGCTCTCTTTGAGTAAAACGCTCTGGGGCATGTGTGACTCCGTAAATCTCGCCTTCCTGATATCCACTAAATTTTTTTGTACTTAAGGGTGATGAAACTTCGGTATAAGCTATAGCATCCTCAAGGTGCGGATACAATTGCAGTAAAATTTTAAGTGCGGCGATCTCAAAGTCTTTTTTGAGGGTAGCATACCTATCTCCTCTATGCATCCATTCGGTATCCTCAAACTCTTCAAAATTTTCAAATTCAGTTTTACCGATAATTTGTATAGTTGACGTATTAGGATGCTTCTTGGACCAGGCGCTATCTTTGGATGACGGAAAGGAAATATATGCGAACGGTAGCTCGTTCTCTTTTAAGCTATGTTTCTCTAAATTCTCATCTAAATCATGACTTTTGTGCCACCAGATATTATATTTTGGCAATTCTAACTCTTTATCACTTTTATTGAGTCCGATATACAAGCAGAAATGCGCTGTGGATCTATGAAGTTTTGTATTACCACTCTTTAAACTGACCGCATGCTTCCCTTTCAATAACTTTTGAAAAGTATTATGTGCACCGGCATTACTAATTACGTTATTACAAGCGTATACACGACCATTTATTGATATTCCTGAAACTTTGTTTTTTTCAGTTATTATGTGATCTACGCGGGCTTTGATAAATACCTCAGTATTAAGTTCTTTAAGATGTTGTACGATTGTTTGTGGTATTGCATCGGCTCCACCTCGTGGATAATACCCTCCTTCCATAAAATGATTGACAACAATCGCATGTGCCGCAAAACTACTTTGTTTCGGCGGTAAACCGTAATTTCCACATTGTGCTGTTAAGGCTGCTATTAGCTCCATATTATCTGTAAATGACCGTAAAACCTCATACGTAGTTCTCTTTGCGATTGTTGCATGAAAACTTCTTAAAACCGGACCAATTATAGTACGCAATGGCGTGGGAAGCGCTTTTTGGACAAAAAACAGGAAGCTTTTCAATGTTGAGCTTTTAAGCTTTTTCAGATATGTATCTATTGCATCTTTGTCTTCGGGAAAATATTCATAGAATTTGTTTCTAAAGTTTTCTATTCCTGCGACATATTCATAACGTTTATCTCCGATATAGGCGACATCGTATGGATCTCCCATAGCGTCCCACTCCAACCGGTTATTTGATAAATAATTAAAAATCCCGCGTAACTTAGACTTTTCGCCCATATTGCCAACGTAATGTACCCCCACATCCCACTCAAAACCGTCTCTTCGTTTAAAGGTATGGGTGAACCCGCCCGGTGTATAATGCTGTTCTAAAATAACAACTTTCTTTCCGGCTTTGGCTAAAAAAACTGCTGTGGTCAATCCGCCAATACCGGATCCCACAATAATATAAGTATCTTTATCAAATGAAATATCCGGAGTAAATTTTTTGAAGTATTTTTCAGTCATATAGGTTTTGCATTGGGCTAAAAGTACATAAATTATATCACGCACTCTGACAAAAAGTTTCTTCACCTCCTAATTTTGATAGTATCATGAAAAAATCGTTGAAAATTGCAGGCATAAGTTCTATAGTGGTTATTCTAATGTTGATCACGACATTTTTTGTCCTTAAAAATCAAACTAAACAACATAGTCCCGAACAAACCGTAAATTATACTGTAAATCAATGCAATTTTACGGTCAATTATAATCGGCCCTATACCAAAGGAAGAACAATTTTTGGCGGTTTAGTACCTTTCCATCAAGTTTGGCGTACAGGTGCGAACGAGCCCACGACTCTTACCTTTGACAAAGATATTTTGGTTGATGGTTCTAAACTGCCACAAGGATCCTACTCAATTTGGACAGTACCTAAACCAAACTCATGGAAGATTATTTTTAATTCCAAGAAGTACGCCTGGGGTGTTAAATTCGATGGATCCGTTGCTCACGACCCAAACTATGATGCTTTGGTTATCGAGGTACCATCGCATCGTCTCACCTCTCCCGTAGAACAGTTTGCTATATTTTTTGATACTGTCAACGATTTTATTACACTTACATTACAATGGGAAGATACGTCGGTAGTAATTCCTATAAAAGTACTTGCATAAAAAAAGCCTTATGAAAATATAAGGCCTTTTTAGATAGTTTATTTTGAATCCTCTACTCGTCTAAAAGAAGATTGAGTGTAACATCAATATTATCACGGGTAGCACGAGAATAAGGACATATTTCATGTGCTTCATTCACTAAGGTCTCTCCGGTCTCTACATCCAACCCCGGTAAATACGAGTCCAAGACAACTGCCAGTTGAAAATCGCCTTCCTCTGTTTTTCCGAAATCCACATGTGCAGTAACGCTAAAGTTCCCTAAATCTACCTTGTGTTTTTCTGCTATCACTTGCAAGGCACTTCCATAACATGCAGAATATCCAGCTGCAAACAATTGTTCTGGATTAGTATATTTACCACCATCTCCACCCATTCCTTTGGGGACACTTAATGGAGTGTCTATAGCCTTATCATCTGTTGATACATGTCCGGTTCTTCCACCTTCTGTTGTTGCCACTGCTGTGTATAATGTCTTCATTGTATACTTTTATTTTTTATAATATGAAATGAATATAGCTGCTTAAACGGATTGTATCCAAAAATGAATTCATAAATTTGTCATAAATGTAATTTGTGGCTAAAGATACTTCTCAACATTCATCACAGGGAGATGCAAGTACACCTCCCAAAAACACTACTAACAAAGCGTTAGAGCGATTTAAGAAACAACAACCAAAAGAGCTTGATATCTCTTTATTGGTTGAACAGATTCTTTCGCACGACACTACAGCACTTAGTCAGGGGATTACATTGGTTGAAAGTACGCAAGCCAAACATGCAGAAAAAGCACAACAACTCATTAATCAATGTTTACCCCATGCCAATACTTCTATCCGCATTGGGATCACCGGAGTTCCAGGGGTAGGTAAAAGCACTTTTATTGAAGCTCTTGGAAACACGCTCATCAAAAAAGGTAAAAAAGTCGCGGTGCTGGCGGTAGATCCTAGTAGTACCATATCCGGCGGAAGTATTCTTGGTGACAAAACGCGCATGGAAACATTAGTACGATCCAAAGATGCGTTTATCAGACCCTCACCTTCGGGTAAGTCATTGGGTGGCGTAGCGCAAAAAACGCGTGAATCTATAATTCTTTGCGAAGCTGCAGGTTATGATATCATTATAATTGAAACCGTGGGTGTAGGTCAAAGCGAAACCGTGGTGCATAGCATGGTGGATTTTTTCTTGCTACTTAAGCTTGCCGGTGCCGGTGACGAGTTACAGGGTATTAAACGGGGTATTATAGAAATGGCTGATGCTATTGTGATCAATAAAGCTGATGGTGATAACCGAAAACATGCCAGAGAAGCCCGTAATCAGTTCAAAAAAGCACTTCATCTTTACCCTCAAAGTCCTAGTGGTTGGCTTCCGGAGGTTTTGATGTGCAGTGCGCTCCATAATGAAGGTGTCGAAGAGATCTGGGAACTTATTGAACGATATTTGGACATTGTTACTCAAAATCAATATTTTGAACAACATCGTGCTGAACAGAACACCTATTGGTTATTACAGACTATCGAAGAGCAATTAAAAACATCTTTCTATAATCATCCGGCAGTTAAAAAAGCTTTACAATCACAAATTGAAGCTGTACGTCAACATAAAATTACTCCTTTTGCCGCAGCACAGTTTCTCTTAGATCTTAATAAAGGATAGTCTGGTTATAAAATTTTAGCAATGAAGAGATCAAACACTTCTACTAAAATTAATATGATAATGATCCATTCTAAACGACTGCTTTCTCTATGATCCATGATATCTTTAAACAACTCAAGGTTTTCTTTAATAATCTCAATACGATCGTGGATATCACGATATCGGTCCTTCAGATCAAAGGTTTTTTTGAGATCTGAATCAAAACGGTTTAATTTTTCATCATCCCAGGTGAGATCATGGGAATCAAAAATATAGAGATTCTCGGATATTTTGTTTTTGATATTTAGAATCTTACCTATGTAACGTTTTAACTTGTTTCCACTAATATCTAAGCGTCCTTTAGTCTCCAAATACATGGTATGTGCATTGGTATCATCCAACAACTCTTCGGTAATTTCGGCATAGCGATCGAGTGCCACCGATTGTGAAGTGTTGAGCATGATGAGTCGTAAAAAATCCTTATTGAATTCTCTCAACGTAATATTATCGTAGTGAACCACAGTTTCTGAAGACTCCATATGAACATCTATCTTTTCTACCAAATGTTTCTCCAACGGATTACGACAGAAGGGTAATAATTCCTCAACAATGCTATCTATAGCTTCTTGACTCGTATTAAAAAAGCAAATAACTCCGTATTTGAAAACATACACGTATTGTTCTGATTCGTTCTCAAAAAAGAGTTCATCGCGGTCAGAAAATAAAAGATTTCCCGAAAAAGATGCTCTTACCGATTTGATCGCAATATTATCTGCGATCTGCAAGGCATACACTACTTGTTTCATGTGTATTCTGTTAATTATTTTTTTAAAAATACTTTCTAAACATCTTTAGCAATTCAATTCTTTGCTATTTGTTAAGTCAGGGAATATAAATTTAAATCTTGATCTGTGTTGATAGGTCTGCTGAAGTTTTAGCACTTACCACACATCATCAATAGGTACCATTTTTAAACCATCTCATTTTTGTCTTAAGAATGAGATGGTTTTTATGATTTACAGCAAATATTAATCATCCATATCTTCCATATCATCCATAGGCGTATTATCAACATCGGCCCCCATATCATCATCGTTATCATCATCAAATGCCTCCATAGTATCGGCTAAACGTTTACTGATTTTTACAAGATAGATGGTATCCTCTGTACGCACCTCTACGGCCTCAATGGTCTCATTATGCTGATTTTTGAAGGTGATCACATGTTCATCTCCATAGCCGTCAGGAAATTTTGCTACTAATAGTTCTAAAATACTTTGGTTAAGTTTTTTAAAGTCTACAATTACTCTCTTCATGGTGTACGCTGGTTTTTTTCGTTTACATATCAAGGATATACGCAAATAGTAAAGGGGCTACTATCGTTGCATCACTTTCAATTATAAATTTTGGGGTGTCTATGTCTAATTTACCCCACGTGATTTTTTCGTTGGGTACTGCTCCAGAATACGATCCATAACTTGTTGTGGAATCGGATATCTGACAAAAGTAGCTCCAGAAAGGCGTATCAGGTCGCTCCATATCCTGGTACAACATTGGCACTACACAGATGGGAAAATCTCCTGCGATTCCGCCACCTATCTGGAAAAATCCAATACCATTCTTAGAGTTATCTGTATACCAGTCTGCCAAGAAGGTCATATATTCTATCCCGGACTTCATGGTGCTCGCCTTTAGTTCACCTTTGAGTACGTAGGACGCAAAAATATTACCCATGGTACTATCCTCCCAACCCGGTACTACTATTGGTAGATTTTTCTCTGCCGCTGCATACATCCATGAATCTTTAATATCAATCTCATAGTATTGTTCTAAAACTCCGGACAATAACATTTTGTACATAAACTCATGCGGAAAATAGCGTTCTCCTTTATCTTCAGCATCTTTCCAGATTTTAAAAATATGTTCTTGTAAACGTCTAAAGGCTTCTTCTTCAGGAATACAGGTATCTGTGACACGGTTCAATCCTTTTTCCAATAATTCCCATTCATCTTTTGGGGTAAGATCACGATAGTTAGGAACACGCTTATAATGCGAATGTGCTACCAAGTTCATGATATCTTCTTCAAGGTTGGCACCCGTACAGGAGATAATTTGCACTTTATCCTGACGAATCATTTCAGAAAATATTTTACCTAATTCTGCAGTACTCATAGCTCCTGCCAGAGACACTAACATTTTAGCTCCGCCGGCCAACTGCTCTTCATACGCCTTGGCTGCATCTACGATCGCCGCTGCATTAAAGTGTAAATAATATTTTTCTATAAAATTAGAAATGGCACCTTTAGTCTTCATCGTCATGTAAGTTTAATTTTTTTGTTTTTGAGTCATTTGCATTGATTTGTGCGCCTTCATATTCATTACCTGCTTCTGCACCTGCAAACTTATAACTCAACATTTTGTAATATAGCTTTGCAGCTAAAAAGTCTGATGATTTATCAATCTTGTTCGGACATAACTCTACGATATCAAATCCGACAACATTTTTCTCTTTAAAAACTGTTTGTAAAAACTCTAAGGTTTCATACCAAAACAATCCGCCCGGTTCCGGTGTTCCTGTGGAAGAAAGAATTGAAGGATCCAAAGCATCCAGATCAAAGGTGATAAAAACATTATCTGTCATTTGATCCACAGCACTATCCATCCAATACTCATCGGTGGCCATTTCATGAGCAAAATAGGTCTTTTCCTCATTCATAACAGTTTTCTCCAAAACATCCATACTACGAATCCCTACCTGAATAAGGTTTGTTTTTTGACTTGCTTCATATACTGCGCAGGCGTGATTACAGGTTGATCCTTCATACTCCGGTCTCAAATCTGCATGTGCATCGATGTGTAATACTGTAAGGTTATCAAAGCATTCATCAAAGGCACGAATGGTACCTATTGAGATGGAATGTTCACCCCCGAATAGCGTAACAAATTTGTTTCGGGTAATGTACTTTTTGGTCGCTTTGTGCACCGCATCTACCATCGCTTCCGGTGAAGCATTTTCAGTAATTGGGTCTGCTAGATAAATCCCGTGCTTATACACTTCGCTGTCTGTTTCGATGTCGTAGAGCTCCATGTTTTCTGAGGCGTCCAAAAACGCTTCAGGTCCCTTGTCTGCTCCTTTTTGCCAAGTACTGGTACCGTCATAAGGAACTGGAATTAATACAACCTTCGAACTTTCTAGTTTTGCATACTGGTCAGGTATACCCGCATAGTTTTTAGTATTCACTTTCTTAAAGATTTATGTATTAGTTTTTTTAAAATTACTATTTATTACTGAATAATCAGGAGTTGTTGTATCCTAAAATTTTAAGTAGGTCTTCACTTTTTTGTTGTTCACTAAAAAGGGTCGTCACTAGCTCTCCATCTTCGTTCTTATCAATCAAAATATGTTTAGGTTGCGGAATCAAACAATGCTGTAAACCACCAAAACCTCCGATTGTTTCCTGATATGCACCGGTATTAAAGAATCCGATATACAAGGGTTTATCTTTTTTATATTTTGGAAGGTAAATCGCATTCATATGCTGCTCACTATTATAATAATCATCACTATCACAGGTGAGACCGCCTAAAAGCACACGCTCATACTCTTCATTCCATCGGTTCACTGCCAACATCACAAAACGTTTGTTAATTGCCCAGGTATCCGGTAGCGTGGTGATAAAAGACGAATTGATCATATTCCATTTTTCACGATCGTTTTGCTGCTTTTGATACAATACTTCATATATGGCTCCGCCGCTTTCTCCTACGGTAAAGCTTCCGAACTCGGTAAAAATATTAGGTACCGGAACTTTTGCTTCCGCGCAAGCGATATTAATTTGATTAATAATCTCATCAATCATATACTGATAATCATACTCAAATGCCAAGGAGTTTTTGATAGGAAAACCGCCTCCAATATTAAGACTATCCAAACTTGGACATTCCTTTTTTAATCGAATATAGGCCTTTAAACATTTCAATAATTCATTCCAGTAATAGGCCGTATCACGAATCCCGGTATTGATAAAGAAATGTAGCATCTTTAACTCTACCTGTTCATTATCTTTTACCTGACGGTTGTAAAAAGGTACAATGTTTTTATAGCCGATCCCTAAACGTGAGGTATAGAACTCAAACTTTGGCTCTTCTTCTGATGCAATACGGATTCCGATCTGGTACTTGCCGTCAATCGACTCTGACAACAATTCTAATTCTTCATAATTATCAATAATCGGAATACAGTTGTTGTGCCCTTCATTAATCAATCGCGCAATATTTTGCACATATTGCTCTCGTTTAAACCCATTACAAATTACATAGGTATCGTTAGTTATCTTTCCTTTGGCCTTTAATTTTTCAACAATGTCAATATCAAACGCCGAAGAGGTCTCGATATGCACATCATTTTTAAGTACTTCGTTCAGTACATGATTAAAGTGAGAGCTTTTAGTACAATAACAGTAATTGTAGTTGCCTTGATACTGATTCTTTTCGATAGCATTGGCAAACCATTGTTTGGCTCTATTAATATTTTCTGAAATTTTTGGCAAATAGGTGAACTTAAGCGGTCCGCCGTATTGCTCGACTAATTTCATTAAATCGATATCGTGAAAAGTTAAGGTATTGCCTTTAAGGTTGAATTCTTCTTGTGGAAAATAAAAGGATTGATCTATTAAATCTATGTATTTAGTATTCATTCGTTTACTGCGGTTTTGTTTTCAATACTACTAATTATAAGTAGCGAAAACATATATTGAGTTATAAAATAATCTTAAAATATTGTGGATAAGCCATGAATCATGAGCTACGTTGCAATCTTACATGTTGTAAAAAGGAATTGTCTTGCCCAATTAAACGCGGATACGCTTGGCAGTAGTCGGAATGAAAAAGTATTCATGCTGACTTGATAAGATACTAAGAAGTGAAGTAAGCTTTAAGTTTGGGTCGATTATCCAATAAACACTTTCTGAGAGTAACTTCCTCTCTCTCATAAGTCCCAAGGTAAAAACACTTGTCATGATGCTCAGCTTAATGCTGCTGCAATGGTAAATAAAAAAATTGATTCTCAATACCATTTAAAATTAAAAAAATAATAATTTTTATAATTGCTCAACTCCGCTGCGTATATTTAAGACTTGTAAACGCTACTCGCGTCATTATTAGAGCGCTTTATCTCTGTACTAAGGATACTTAAAACATATTTTATAACACCTTACACCGCTTAACCACATCGTATGTCCTATTCTTTAGCTAACAATAAACTACTATACCTTTCTTTAGCACTGTTACTTTTCTTTTCCTTTTTTCTCTATGCCTTTACGCTGGAAACCTATACGATCATCGAGGAGTTCTCGGTTACAGTACGAGTTTGGTTTGGTCGGTTTTATTTGTGGTTGGGACTGGGATGCGTGTTGCTGTTAGTGCTTTTAGCGATTTCCCGATGGGGAAGCAAACGTTTAGGCACTCCCGAGGAACGCCCCGAATTCTCCCGACTGGCATGGATCTCGATGTTATACAGCGCAGGGATGGGAGCCGGTATCTTACTACGTGCCGTACAAGAACCCGTATATATGAAACTGAATCCCCCGATAGCCAACGGTGCGCCGGATGCTACCGTAGCGCTTGAATATACGTTTTATCAATGGGGACTGACTGCCTGGGCCTTTTATGCGGTTTTTGCCATTGCTATTGGATATTATCTCTTTGTGCGAAATAAAAAAGCCTTACCCAGTACTGCTTTTACGGCGCTGACTGATATGATTACCACCAAGCGCGTGCAACGCGGTGTGTTGGGCAGTATTGATATATTGGCAATACTCACTACTGTTTTTGGATTGGTTGCGGCTATCGGACTTGGGACTACTCAGATTCAAGGCGGACTTAAACATTTATTGGGTTATGAATTTACTATAGGCGGAACGATCGCCATCTTATTACTTATCTCCGTACTCGGCGCTACCTCGGTATTGTTAGGGATGCAACGTGGAATTAAAGTGATCTCTACCTGGAATATTTATATCACCGTGGCTTTACTCCTCTTTGTTTTTGTACAAAGTGATATTCCTGCTATTGCTACCCGTTTTGGCAGCGCGTTTTATCACTATCTCGTCGATTTCATTCCGTTGAGTCTCGCTATGGGACCTTATAATCCCGGGGAAGCTTTTTTAACCGACTGGACCTATTACTACTGGGCCTTTTGGTTAGCATGGGCTCCGTTTACCGGTATTTTTATTGCTCGGATTTCGCGTGGTCGTACGCTACGCGAACTTATCATTGGCGTACTGCTTGTCCCCTCGCTGGGAACTTTCTTTTGGTTTACGGTGTTTGGCGAGTCTGCCTTTGATTTAATAGCCGCTGCCGGGAGTTATGACGGACAGTTTGATAATGTATTTAGTTCGATCTTTGTATTTTTTGAAAGCTATCCCTATCAAGGGCTGATCAATACCATTACCGTACTGTTACTGGTCAGTTTTTTAGTGACTTCGCTGGATTCTGCCATTTTTGTATTGAGTATGTTTACCGATAAAGGCACTCCCGAACCCTCAAAACGGCATCGTTTGTTATGGAGTATCATTCTGACTATTTTTTCTATCGGGATTTTACTACTGGGCAACGCCAAAGCCGATATCAATGTACTAATTGCCATGCAAAAGCTATTGATTATCACTTCGCTGCCTTTTGCGCTATTGATGGTGGTGATGATTGGGTTGTTTATTAGGGATTTCGCTAAAAAATAAAGATTTGTGGAAGTACTTGGGAAGGAGAATTGAAAAGACTTGAGAATATAGAGAAGAGAGATTAGACTTTTTTTAAAGTACTGTTACGTAAAAATACTATGCTGCGAAGTTAGGGGAGTTTGTAGTGCGGGGGAAATTAAATCCAGGAGTAAGCAAATTCCAAATCAATTGATGTTTCTTTCTCTATAATCCGAAAAGTCCAAATGGTTTCATAGAATTCTTCAGGTCTATATTCAGTTTTATCTGCATACCAATCATAATAATCATTCTCAAATAGTTCTTCCACAATATCTCTAACCTGAGCTGCTGAAAAGTTTTTAAAGCTTACCGTTACTATCTCCCCCATTCGTTACATTCTTGTTGATGTGCAAAAGAATGTCCTTCTTTAAACGAAATTATATAACCACAAATCACATCTTCCGTACCATTAGCAAGCATCCAATCTGGTTTTTTCAAAAAGGTGGAATCTTGAATTCTAGTGTATTTAACAGATAGATATTCCAACATTTTAATTTCGGGAGCATCAATCTCAGTCATTTCAACCAAAGTCTCTACTTTTCTGAAAGGATTCTTTACGGTGTCTTCTACTGTTACCTCTACTGTTACCTCTTTTGATTTTTTTTGACAGCTTGACAGTATTAAAGCTATAAGAATCAAGATATTTTTCATTGAGGTATTTCTTAAATTATTTCTTAACCAGACTTTGCACAAGGAATGACTATACAAGTTACTTTGTCAACTCGCCCAAATTAAAAATTTAATGAGCCCAATCAATATCAGTGTATATAAAATGCCATAAAAAATCAGCTCTTTTTTTCTATCTGATCTAGCTCGTCCTTTAATCTGCTTTTTTATTTTATTTAATTTTTTCTCTGAAACGACTTTAAAGTTTGTGTGATTCTTTGTTTCCCTTGAACTTGTTGAAGTAATTTCTCTATTGTTTCCTTTAAATTTAGTTCTGCTTGATGATCTCTGTGATCGGTTTTGTTTCATCCGATTTATCATATCTTGTACATGTCCAGCTCCAAAACTCATTCAAAATCAAATTTAGATGTAATACTATTTTAATACTTGCACGAATCGTATTTATATAAAACCAGATGCGTGTGCAAGCATCTAAGTTAGCAAATAAAAATCGAATTAGAACTTTTAAGAACTGAGCTGTAACTTTTGATAGGAGTCGTTGTTCACCTGTCACTTTTATTATTTTTTTCACCAACTCAAGCAGAAACTGTTTTCTCCATCTTCTCGGTCAATTTGTATCGAGCCTGCTTCTGCCCCATAGGTCCAATGTGCGGTAAAATTTAGTTTAATCGGATCAGTATCTTTTGTGACTTCTACACTACTTATTTTCCAAATTCTGGTTGATTCGTATCCTTTAGTGTTTCGGGTATCGGTATCCAACCTCCATTTGACGTTTCCATTTTCAACTAAAGTGAATATAGGAGAGAGAGTGTCGTTTCGATTTTCCAATATTAATGTTCCGTTATCCGATACTTCAAAGCGTTCTGTATTTGTTGTCAATTCAACTGGATCAATCAAAACAGCTTTAAATGGTCCGTCATCCATTCCACAACCGCTACCAAATGAATAGAGTACATAACCTACAAATCCAACATATCCTATTATACCGAATCCAATAACGACAAAAGTCCAGATTAATATTTGTTTAGTGATTTTCTTCATTGATAAAATATCTATTATCGGGTTTCTATAATATTAATTACTTTGCTTAAGCATCTCCCTAATTTGTTAAAAAGAATTATACAGTGTTGTTCACAGCATTTTTAGATCCATTTTCTCATTAATTCATTTAATCCTAGTAAAATCCCATCGTAGTAATTTCCATTTTTAAATTCGGGAATCATATTCTCTTCGATTACTTTTTTACAAAATTCGTCAGATAAATAAAGGTTTTTGGTTTTTTCAGTTGTTGATATCCTTACTTTTTTCAATGATTTGCTCAACGCAAGCGTAAGTCCATTTCCATTATTGTTTCTTCCAACATTCCAATTTTCCGACACTATGATTACATATTGGTCAAATTCAGTATTTATTGGAATTGAATCTATGGTTATTATAGCAATTTCACGGAATGAGGTTTTTTTATAATAAGACAGGAGTTTAGTTAGTTGAGTTTTTTCTTCTTCTGTGAAAATATTTTCAAAATCATTTACTAAACCAATTTGTTTAGGATATTCCGATACAATTAGTTCAGATTTTGGATTGTCCGTTTGGGCTTCCACTTTTGCTGTTTTGCAATAGAGGAAAGTCAAAATCAATATTAATAAAGTATTTCGGATTGTCATTTTTATTAATTGTGTCTAACGGTCTTATAAGAATAATGGTGGTTTAAGACCACAAACCTTTCAGTTTAGACCATAAATTATTTTTATCTTTTTCTTTGGGTTTAGCACTGTTCCCATCATTACTTTTATATGCCGTTGGGCTTAGTATTTTTTCCTCAGATTCTTTTATTTCGGTAGTTCCTTTTTCTGAAATTTCCGAGTCAGTTGTCAATTCCGATTTAGAGCTTTCTAATACAGTTTTTTCAAGTTCAGCTTTTTCTTCTTTTAAATCAGCAATTCTTTTTCTAATTAAGTCTTTCTTTTCTTCTGTAATGGTTTCTATCGGTTCTGTTATTTGCGTTTTCTTACTTTCCTTTATATGAATTTCGTTCTCTACAAACGAATTCCAATCGTTATCTGATTTAGATTTTTCGACTTTTTCTTCTTCTGTGAGTTCAGTTGGTTTTTCGACTTTTGTTAAACCTCTAAATTCAAAATTTATTGGTTTAGTTTTTCCCGTCTCGATAAATTCAACTTGATATTCTCCTTTTTCTTCTTTGACCTCTATTACTTTACCTAGTTTCCAAATTAAGTGATTGACCATATCGCCAACGTCAAATTTCTTCTGAATTATTTGGCGACTTGTATTAAGTTTAAGTTGTTCTTTCGCTTCATTAATGATTTCTTGACTTAATTCTCCTTTTCTCACAAAATAATTGTCGCTTATTTCAAATAGAAAACGAGAAGGATATTTATTTAAACCTGTACTAAAATTGAATCCTTCTGATTCCGTCATATAAAATGCCTTTTCAGCTCTTGTTATTGCAACGTAGGTTAAACGTCTTTCTTCTTCAAGTGCTTTTGCTCGTCTTTCTTTAATTGACATTGCGCTTGGTAAAACACCTTCTGTAAAGCCACATAGAAAAACGTAAGGGAATTCTAAACCTTTAGAAGTATGAATTGTCATTAATTTAACCCTATCATTTCCATCGTCTTCAACATCCATATCTGTATAAAGTGCAATTTCTTGCAAATATTCAGTCAGGTTTATTGGCTCTTCATCTTGCGTTTCTAACAAAATTATAGAGTTCTGAAGTTCTTTGATATTCTCTAATCTGTCTGTGTCGCCATCAATTCTATAATAAGCAGAAAGACCGCTTTCATCCATAATTTCTTTCACTAAATCTGAAATTATTAAATCAGCTTTTACTTTTTTATACTTTTCTATCAGTTCAATAAATTCTAATGCTCCTTTGCGACTTAAATCCTTTTGTGATATGTTTTCCTTTAGTGCTGAATAAAGAGAAGTGTTTTCTTTTTCAGCAATTTTGGCTACGTTTTCGATAAACTTGTTTCCTAAACCTCTGCTTGGTGTATTCACAACTCTTAGAAAAGAAAAATCATCACCAAATTCAATTAATCTTAGATAAGCCAAAACATCTTTAATCTCTTTACGTTCAAAAAATCTTATACCACCAAAAACGGAATAAGGAATGTTTTCTCTAATTAGTGATTGTTCAATGATACGTGAAATATGATTTGCTCTATATAGTATTGCAAAATCTAAATGTTTACAGTTTTCATCTGCTACAAGTCTTTTGATTTCATTTGCAACCCATAATCCTTCTTCGTAATCATTTTGTCCGTGAAAATGAACAACTTCAACTCCTTCTGGATTTTTTGTAAACATATCTTTATTTACACGGATTTTATTCTTTTTAATGATGTGATTTCCAAGACTTAAAATATTTGGTGTTGAACGATAATTTTGATTCATTATGATTGTTTTTGAATCAACAAATTGTTTATCAAAATCAACCAAGATTTCAGGTTTTGCACCTCTCCATTCATAAATGGTTTGGTCTGGGTCGCCAACAACAAATAGATTTTTATGAAATTGAGAAAGCATTTCAATTAGCATAAACTGTTTTTGTGAACTATCTTGGGTTTCATCAACTTGAATGTAGTGTAATCTCTTTTGCCATTTTTCAATAACATCAGGATTATTTACAAATATGTAAAGTACAAAATTTAGTAAATCGTCAAAGTCTAAGGCGAAATTTCTTTGTTGTTTTTCTAAATACCGAATAAAGACTTTTTCTATTTCGTTATCTGTTTCTTTTTTCTTTGATTCAAGGATGTATTGCAGATAATCCTGTGAAGTTTTTTGTTTACTGATATATCTTAAAACTTGTTTAAAAGTAAAGACTTTTGATGTTAAACCTAATTCATTATAAACTTGTCGAAGAACAGTTTTTTGATCTTCAACGTCCATTATTATAAAGTTTTTTGGACACTTAATTTTGTTTATGTCTTCTCTTAAAACTCTAACACAAAATCCGTGGTAGGTGGTTATGTAACTTAAATCTGAATTTTCTCCGACTAACCTTTTTACTCTTTTTCGCATTTCTTGTGCAGCCTTATTTGTAAAGGTTACACAAAGGATATTGGAAGAGTTAATTCCTAATGCTTCAACAATGTAGGCATATCTTTGAGTGAGAGCTTTTGTTTTTCCCGAACCTGCACCTGCAATTACTCTAACAAAACCTTCCGTTTTTGTTACAGCTTCCAACTGTTGTTCGTTTAAATTTTCTTTCAGTTTCTCAATGCCAATCATTCAAGATGAAGTTTGTTTTATATTAAGCCCAACGTTTACGTATATGATTTGGTGCGTGTTTAAGCAACTAAGTTAGCAAATAGAAACGGAATAGAAAATCCGAAAGGATTTTCGTAAGTAAGCTAGAACTAGCACTAATTATAGCTTTGTTGTGCGTTTGTGCTTATTTTTTAGTGTATTTTTTATCAAGTATTTTCCAAATATTTGAATTAAAAAAAGTTTTAACTTGAGATTTTGGATTCTTTGGGTCTAGTTTTCTATTATGTGCTAATTTTTTATCTGCTTTCACATTCCGCATTAGTGAATGAAAATCACTATTAACTTTAAAGTCAATATATCTATTATTTGCAGTAGATGTGATATTTTTATAGATCAATGGATACTTTAGTGTAATATCTTCTTCAGAAAGGCTTATTGGTATTCCATTCGCATCATATCTCATTCCGATACCCTCTAAAGTTGTATTCTTCTTGAAACTTATATCTATGCCGATTGCTACGCTAAAATCAACATCTGCTGTATCAGTTTCAGATACCTTCTTCTTCAAATAGTTCAAATAATTTGCTACTTCATCTGTTAATATGGCTGTTGACTCAATATTTGAATCAACATATGCTAAAGGCATTAGATAAAAATTGTATTGAGACAGTTTTACTTTAGGTTCCCATCTTTGAATTAGTTCCATAAAGTTTTTTATACACGCAAATCCTAATTCTTGAATTTCTTTAGATATATCAGTCGAATTATGAAAGTGAATTGCATTATCTCTTAATTCTATAAGCCCAAAAAGACTTTTCACTAAATTTAAACTAATATTTTCGCCTTTAGTTCTAAGTCTTAAAATAGATTCAGCTAAACTAATAGTCATTGGATTTCTTGACCGATTTAATTTTGGTTGAAGTACTTTTGATTTTTCTCCATTTTTTTTCTTTTTATTCTCCATCACATAAATGGAGCTCATTTTGAAATTAGACAGTTTAAGAATTCTCGCTTTGAATAACAACTCCCAAGAATTAATAGACAAGATAGAAAACGTTTCTTCTCTGTATTTAAAATCAGGCTTATTGTAAATCTCTATAGCTGAAAGCATTGAGCTTGTAGATTTATCAAGTAAGCTCTGATAGGTTTTATTTATCCTCATATTTCAATCTAACGGGATTTTAATTGGTTAATAGATTTCTTGCATAACGCACAACAATTATATATAGCTACCATCGTAACTATTTCTCTTATATATATCAATAAAAAACAACACAAGGTTACTGGGTGGGGTGGGTAGTTGGTGTTTAAGAAATACTAAGCTACAGATTTTATTTAAATATTCGGTATTCAAATGAAATGTATTCTTTTTTGCATCACCCAACCCCTCGGCTCCGCTCGGGATGACATCAATCAATCCGCCCGAAAAGTCCATCAGACGGACTGGAAAAGTCTAGTCTTAAAGAACTTTTGCTAAAAATAACGTTCAATACGCTACATGAAATTAAACAGGCTAACTAACTTAATCTCTATAACTGCTAAGTTTGTTTTGAGTACGATATCTGCTTTTTTTGGTAAACAAATTTCCTGTGGCTACTACTTTCACTTCATTTTTTTCGCTTAAATTTTTATAGGGCGTTTTTAGCTCACTTGAAATTTAGTAGTAAGTACCTACTAGATACTTTTACATATAGCATTTACGATTTTACATTTATTATTTAGTCCTTCGGCGTTCGATATTTTACATTCGGTATTCAGTATTCTGAACATCCTTTTCCCACCACCGGGAAACCTTCCTGACAAGTGCGGCAACATTTCCCACCTCTGGGAAACTCTCCTGACAAGGGCGGCAACATTTCCCACCTCTGGGAAACTCTCCTGACAAGTGCGGCACGCTTTCCCACCTTCGGGAAACGCTCCTGACAAGTGCGGCACGCTTTCCCACCACCGGGAAACCTTCCTGACAAGTGCGGCAACTTTCCAAGCAGTGGTAGCAAGGGTTTGCGAAAAAGAACCTTTTAAATAAATTTTTATTTTTCAAGAGAAGATTCTATATTTAACACATTATTAACCATTTATAGTATATTATGATAACAATTCCTATGCAACGTGCTTATAGAAACAGTGAGTTTATTCAGTTTCACGCCAACGTCCTTTCCATCGTTACAGATACAGATCCAGAAAAGTTAAAAATCGCTGATCAGGTGAAGGCTTACAAGATTCCGGTAACTGCTCTCGACGATGTTTTTAAACAACAAACCAGTAGTCCTACGACCAAAGAACTCGAAGCCTATGACGAGGCCCGGGATTTTGCCATCATTGGGATCCGTGCTGTCATCGAAGGCTATACCTATCATTATGACAAAAAGTCTCGTGAGGCTGCCCAAGCCTTATTAGAAAGTATTAATCTATATGGTACACAACTGTATAAATTAAATTATCAGGCGCAAACTACTACCCTGCGTAATTTGATCAGCGAGTGGGAACAAAATGCATCGCTCAAGAAGGCAGTAACTTTATTACAGCTTACCGATTGGGTGTCGCATATGAAAACTGTCAACACGGTTTTTAACAATAAGTTCTTAGAGCGTAATAGTGAATATGCAACTGCTACCAAAGAAAACCTCAGCTCGATGCGTGATGAGGCGGTAACGGCATATCGCGTGCTTATGGATCATATCACGGCACATGCCACCCTTAATGGCACAGCGGCTCTTACCAATTTGATTAATAAACTAAACGCGCTCACAGATAATTACAACACCTTGATCGAGAATCGTACGCGGTCAACCTCTGAGGATGAAAGCGAAAATCAGGAGAATACTGATAATCCAACGCCTCAAGATATTGCTGCAGAGTAATTGCATTTTTTAGAATATAATAAAATCCCCAAATTCGAATGAATTTGGGGGTTTTTGGTTTAAAAATGTTATTGCTTAAAATTTAAAACCTATGCCTATAGTTAGGTGATTATAAGCTACATTATCAACACCTTCATAATAAATTTCTTTATCAAAGATTTTAAGATATTGATAGTAGGTTTGTATAAAAATTACTGATGTAATATCATAACTAAGTCCTAGTTTTAAGTTAGCACCATGTGAACTATCAGTCGTCTTTTCATTCGATTGAAATGGCATGTCATTTTCGCTATAAGTAAAATCGTTCGCGGTAGATTCAAAACTATTGTACAATAAAGTATAGCCTAAACTTACATAAGGATGCAATTTTTGTATTCCAGGCAGCTTAAACTCAGAATAAAGATCTAAATGATTAAAAAATGCATTATTCTTTACTTCAAAAACATTCTGAATCTCAGCATTACGAAAATAGTCAAGGGTATATGAAGCTCCTAATGTAAGAATTGGAGATTCATAAATACTGTATTTGATATTAGCACCGACAATCCCATCAACATTGTTTGCATTATCAGATAGTGATATAGGATAGTGTACCGCTATACGTATAGGTTTGTCTTGAGCAAAGTGGATAGCGCACATCATAAGGCATGCAATAGATAGTAAAGTTACTTTCATTTATAATAGAATATACGTTAAATAGAATATGGAGTCTTTTGTAGATCCGAAGGCTATCTAAAATACTCGGCGACTAAACTAATTATTATTTTCAGAAACATATACTAAAATGTTAAATTAACACTTATTGAGGCTGTAAACCAAAATACTACTTCCACAAAAACCAGTGGCTATAAATAAGGCACATCCCTCTAAATCTCCCTTCCAAGGGAGACTTTCTATACTCCCTTCCTTTGAAGGAAGGGTTGGGGATGGATGTTTTTTTGATTTTCAGTTTAAGAATAAAAAACACCCCCTCCACCTAGGGGCAACTCCACACATTAAGGGGAGGAACGCGTATACCATTGGGTTATTGATGCTGTTTCAAATCCCATAAAAGCATCCCTCTAAATCTCCCTTCAAAGGGAGACTTTCTATACTCCCTTCCTTTGAAGGAAGGGTTGGGGATAGATGTTTTTTTGATTTTCAGTTTAAAAAATTAAAAACACCCCCTCCACCAAGGGGCAACTCCACACATTAAGGGGAGAAACGCGTATACCTTTGGATTATTGATGCTGTTTCAAATCCCATAAAAGCATCCCTCTAAACCTCTCTTCAAAGGGAGACTTTCTTTACTCCCTTCCTTTGAAGATAGCATACTAAAGGCTATGGCGAGTCGAAACCGAGGATATGGGATGGATGTGTTTTTTAGTCTAGTAACTTAAAACCAGAAACTAGTGGCTAGTGGCTAGTGGCTAGTGGCTGAAAAAAATCACCTTTAAAGTTGCTTTAACAGGATAACTCATAGAATTTTTACACCTTGCGCCTTGTAATTGTAAGGAAAACATATGCAAACGATAAAACGTTGGTTACAAAACCCGTGGATCAAATGGTCCTTGGTAGGGATTACTGGACTCTTAGTATTACTCATCGCTTTTTATATCAGTATTTATGCAGGTGCCTGGGGCACTGTGCCTACAGCAAAAACGCTGAGTACCCTTAAACAGGCAGAAGCTACCCAAGTACTCGATAAAAACGGCGAACTAATTGGTAAGTATTACATTTATGACCGTCAACCCATTACTTTCGACGATTTACCGCGGCACCTGATCGATGCGCTAATTGCGACTGAGGATGTTCGGTTCTACGAACACGAAGGGATTGATAACAAGAGTTTACTTCGCGTATTTTTTAAATCCATTCTTTTACAGGACAAATCCTCGGGAGGTGGGAGCACCATAACCTTGCAGCTAGCAAAAAACCTTTTCGGAAGAAAGGATTACGGCAAGATCAGTATTATTGTCAACAAACTGAAAGAATCCATTATCGCCAGCCGTATCGAAGCGATCTATTCTAAAAACGAAATTCTGACCCTGTATTTTAATACGGTTCCCTTTCCGGATAACACCTATGGTATTGAGAGCGCTGCTCAAAAATTCTTTAATAAAAGTACCAAAGAACTCAATTTGTCTGAAGCTGCCGTTTTAGTAGGTTCGCTTAAGGCCAATAATGGATACAATCCACGCCTCTATCCCGAGCGCAGTCAGTCGCGTCGTGACGTAGTCTTACAACAAATGGTAAAGTATGAGTATCTGGATGAAGACCGAGCTAGTAGTACCATGCAGGACACCATTGCGCTGGATTATCAACATTTTAATCACGATATGGGCGTAGCGCCTTATTTTAGAGAAGTTGTCAAAAAACAATTAGATTCCTTACTCAAAAACTATAAAAATGAGAACGGTGATCCGTATAATATCTACAGCGACGGACTCATTATCCATACCACCCTGGATTACCAAATGCAAACCTTAGCCGAGACGGCGATGCAGGAGCATATGCGAGAACTACAAGCGGCCTATGAAAAGGATCATGGTAACCGTGCACCGTGGAAAAAAGAACTGAATCTCAAGAGTAGCACGGTAAGCAGAACTAAGGCGTATAAAAAATTAAAAGCTAACGGACTTTCTGAATCGCAACTTAAAGATTCTCTAAGGGCTAAAAGAGAGATGGAATTGTTTGAGTGGGAAGGCAACGTTACTGAAAAAGCATCTACACTGGATAGTCTGCAACATTACCGAAAATTTCTCAATACCGGCATGCTATCGATTGATCCTACTACGGGTGCGGTACTTAGTTATATTGGAGGAATTGATTACCGCTATTTTAAATATGATCATGTATCCCAAAGTAAACGTCAGGTGGGTTCTACCTTCAAACCTTTTGTATACACCGCAGCAATAGATAATGGTATGAAACCATGCACATATTTTCCTGTACGCGCAGTGACTTATACCAATGTGGATGACTGGACGCCCACTAACGCATCAGAAACCGAGGATCCGTATCTTAATTACACGCTGGAGACCGCGCTTAGCAACTCAATCAACACCATAGCTGTAAAAGTGCTGAACAAAGTTGGCATTCCGAAGGTTATTGAGCTGGTCAAAAAGCTGGGAATCACAAGTGAGATTCCCGAACAGCCTTCTATTGCCTTGGGTACTGCGGGTATAACGCTAAAGGAAATGGCCGGAGCTTTTGCGAGTTATGTCAACCAGGGTAAATCAGTGACACCCTATCTCATTACCAAAATAGCTGACAAAAATGGAACGGTGCTTGCCGAATATAATCCAAAAATAGCTGAAGAAGCTGCGTATACTGAGTACACACGAGAGGTAGTACTAGAAATGATGAAAGCAACGGTAGATGAAGGAACGGCAGCCAGATTACGCACCACGTACGGTCTCAGCAATGATATCGCCGGTAAGACAGGGACAACACAAGATAATAAGGATGGTTGGTTTGTCGGTATTACTCCTAGATTAGTATCCGTCACTTGGGTAGGTAATGATGATTATGCTGTTGGTTTTAAAAGTACACGTATCGGACAGGGCGCCAATGCTGCTTTACCCATTTTTGCAAAACTATATACCAAGATGAATACTGATACAACGTTTGATCGGTATACTAAAAGTAAATTTGATGCTACCAGTCCAGAAGTACGAGATGATCTGGATTGCGAACCCGAAAAACGAGATAATTTTTTAAAGCGGCTCTTTTCCGGTAAGAAAAAGAAAAAACGTTTTAAAAAAGAAAAAAACGAATAGTGAATTCTAAATCGTAGGTACATCAAAACGCTTAAGCAGATACTGGTATATGCGATATGCAAGATACCCCATCCCGATACCGGCAGTCATACCGGCAGCTACGTCAGCGGGATAATGCACACCAACATAAATACGACTATAACTAACGATCACTGCCCAAAGTACCATAAAGACAAATATATATTTGAGGCGTGATTGTAAAGTTAAACCTGTAAAGAAGGCCAACGCCATAGAGCTGGTGGCATGACCTGAGAAAAATCCGTGTCTTCCACAACGTTCTGCTATAAAGCGTGTAAACTCTGCAACTCCCTCTGCACGACAAGGACGCGGACGCAAAAAGAATATATTTTTAAATAAATTAGCTAGCTGATCGGTAGCGGTAATCAAGGCTGCGACTAATACCAGACATATCAAAGTACCCTTAAGGCCAAAATTTTTAAAGAAAAAATACAATAGCAATAAATAAAGCGGAATTTGATAAAACTTTTCAGTCATAAATAACCAAAATCCATCCCATGTAGGAGTTCCTAAATTATTGAGATATAAAAATAAGTCTTTATCTAATTGAACTAATTCTTCTAACATAGTACAGTGTTATAAAAGTGATATTTTGATTACAAAGCTAAGGAAGCTTACTCCTCATAACGCTCAATCTCACGATCGTAAAAATCGTTTGCTGCTTTAAATAAGTTCTCGGCCTCCTCTTGCAGCTCTTTCTCATCTGAAGCATCAAACTCCTCTAACCACTCAACCTCATCATCCTCCAGATTAATAATAAATCTCGGGAATTCTGTATGAATTACAAATATTGCCTCAGGTAAATCGGTGTTGTCTCCTAAAATAAACTTCGGAAAAGCCATATATCGTCCTTAAAATTATCAAAGTGCCAAAGATACTAAGTTTTTGACGTAGTAAAGCAACATTACGCTTCCGAAAAAAATTGATAGTTACACCTGATTACTTTGGTGCTACTATCTCTACCTCCACACGATTATATGCTTCTGGATCGGCCGTTTGCATCGCATCCTCCTCCTCGGCAGTTACAATTTCGATCAAAGATTCATCAATACCTTTATCTATGAAATACTTTTTCACATTTAAAGCTCTGGTAGATGCCATAATTTCGTTTTCAAATTCAGAACCGGCATCGTTAGCAAAGCCACTAACTTTGATAGCATCTACTTTGAATAACTTTACATATTGAATATAGGTGTCTAATTCTTTCTCTACCACACTATCCGTTTCACTTTCTCCGTTCAAGAATTCAATATCCTTAAAATCTAATACCATACTGCAAACATCCTGCGGAATAAGGTTTTGAGTAACCTGCATCTCTAATAACATAACATCATCAACAAAATAGTACGCATTACCCATATCACCAGAAGCAGATTTTAAAGAACGCCCTTTAGGATTGTTTCCAAAATATCCTAAAGAAATGTAATTCTCAGTACCTTTAGCTTTATAGACTCCGCACACTTTTGTCCATCCCTGATAATCACATAGCATCTCTGTAGATTCCACATGCAGTTTCAATTTTGACGTAGGTGTTATTCGTGGTTTTCTTGAACTGAAATAAGATCCAATAGAAGAGGTACATCCTTTTGAAACACCTTCAGCCAAACTTACATACATATGATAATAATAAAATCTACCTGCTTTTAAGGGCTGATCCAGTTTAGCAACAATTCCTTCTTTGTAAATTCCGCCAGAAATATACATTCCCACTTTACCTTCTCCGGTACGTGGCTCCTGACGACCAAATTGCGGCAAAAAATTATTTGCCTTGTGTTTAAAATTTACACGAGCCGTTTCCGGATGAAATATATCGGGTGAATTAACCAAAGCAGACCAATCTTTTATTTTACCAAAATTCTGCATCTCATGCGTCAATTTGGTTACCGAAGGTTTGGTAGATTCAAATCCGGGATTTGGTATGAGGTTTTGAGCATGGGTGAAAGCAATCGTGAATACACATAACAATACAGTACAAAATACCGTATAAAAGCTAGGTTTTGGGACAGTCATTTTTCTAGGTTTAATTCAATTTGGTTGTTGAAAGATACTTAATTATTTGTTAAATGCAAATAACGTGTCTACTGTTAAAAACGTATAACACACCAGATAAATTGAAATAAAAATCATCTGCTATTATAGTAAAATATTAATTTACAGTAATTTAAATTGTAAGTATAAAATGTTATTTATCCAAAACACTGCCTGTAGCAATCATACGATCACTTAATATTTTAAAACGGATATATAATAAAATTGCAGAAACGGTGAGTCCCGCTAAGAGCCCTAACCATATACCTGAATTTGCATACTCCGTATATAATCCAAGGTAATAACTCACAGGAAAACCTACAATCCAATAAGCTATAAATGTGATTATTGTAGGTATTACAACATCTTGCAGACCTCGCAATGCACCAAGTACAACCACTTGTATACCGTCTGAAATTTGAAACAATGCAGCAATCAATAACAGCTCTGACGCTATCAATATTACTTCATTATTATCTACCAAATTTGCCACGTCATTAACGTCGAGATACATTTGCGGTAGGAGTGTATTAAATGCTACAAAGAAAATAGCAAAAATCACTTCTATGATAAAAGTGAGCAGTAAAATAGATAAGGCAATGCGTTTGAGTTCACGATATTGATGCAATCCTTTTTGATTACCCACCCGTACCATTGCAGCTACGCTAAGTCCGGTAGCCACCATAAAAGTCATGGACGCCAGGTTTAATGCGATTTGATTTGCCGCTTGCGGGTTTTTACCTAATATCCCTGACAACCAGATAGCAGCAGTAAAAATTCCTACTTCAAAAAACATTTGCAAAGCCGAAGGGAAGCCTAAATAAATAATTTTACGCAACATTTTGCTGTCAAGCACAAATAGTTTGATTGCTGTAACATATGCTTTTGATTTAGCTTTCGCACGTAGTAAAATCCATAAGAAAGCAACCATTACAAAACGTGAGATCAACGTACCAATGGCAGCACCGACAATTCCCATTTGAGGAAATCCAAACTTACCGAAAATCAACACATAATTTAATACAATATTGACCACGTTGGCAATCAAGGTTGCGTACATCGGGTATTTGGTCATAGAAAGTCCATCAGAGAATTGTTTAAACGCCTGAAAAACAATCAACGGAATTAAAGAAAATGCAACTAAATCCAGATAAGGTATCGCAAGCTCCACCACTTCTACCGGCTGCTTCATCAAATACATTATTGGCTTTGCTGCAAGAATTATTAAAAATAAAATGATGCTCAATACAGTACACAAAAACAATCCGTGTTTAAGTGCAGACTTACCTGAATTAAAGTTGCCCTCACCATCTGCTTCTGCCACCAAAGGGGTGATAGCTGTAGAGAAACCTATACCCAGTGACATCGCGATAAACATAAAACTATTACCCAAGGAAACTGCAGCCAATTGTGCAGTCCCTAATTGCCCCACCATGATGTTATCAATAAGACCTACAAACGTATGCCCTAACATCCCCAGCATTACGGGAGCAGCCAATTTGAGATTGTAACGAAATTCTTTGGTGTATTGTGTAAGCATATAAACTATTGAAGGCGTAAAGGTATTACTTCCCGCTAAACTAAAATTTTAAAATGACTTTTTTTACTTATTTTTAAAGCGTAATCTTAAAATACATTTTGTGGCGACAGCGATAAAAAACAAAGAAGTTTCAAATATTTACTTGGTGGTATGCACTATTCTTTTAGCATTACTCGTTTTTGCCTCTTTGCCAATGGCAATGATGTCACCAATGCTATTTGATAGTCCGGGATCTTATGAAAATATGAGCACGATAACACTATTTGTAGCTGTTATAAGTTTTCCTTTGGTCGTATTATTTGCAATTCCCGGTGGTTGGATGCTACACCATTACAAAAGGTATGTGCTTTCTAAAATTACTATTAGTCTACCGATAGTTAATATTATTATTGGTATCCTGTCTTGTACTATTTTAGTTGTTTTTTGTGATGGAGCATTAAATTGTCGTTACTAACCTTTTTGAAAATAGAATTCAATTAGACCGCTTACAGAAAATGGACTGAAACTATCGTAAAGAAAGAGCTAACATAGACGTTACCGCCACACACCCATTTTATTCGATACCGTATTTATCAAACAGGTACACTAAACTTGTCATGGTAGCAGCCCCGAGTTCCAATTCTCGCTTGTTAACTGCATCAAACGTATCATTTTTTGCATGATGATAATCAAAATAGCGCTGAGAATCGGGTCTTAAACCGGCCAATACATTGGTGTCTTTTTTGAGCGGTCCTATATCAGCTCCACTACCGCCTTTTACAAAATAATGAATTAAGTAGGGTTCAAATAACGGTTTCCAGGATAGCACTTTATTAAAAGTAGCATCTGTACAATCAAAAGAAAAACCTCTGGGCGTAAATCCTCCTGAATCGCTTTCTAAAGCGAACACATGATCTTCATTCTTTTGAGTAGCTATTTTAGCATATTTTTTACCTCCACGTAAACCATTCTCTTCATTCATAAACATAACAACCCGAATAGAGTGTTTTGGCTGATACCCAATTTTTTTGAACAAACGCAGCACCTCCATAGATTGTACGATTCCCGCACCATCATCATGGGATCCATCACCTAGATCCCAGGAATCTAAATGACCTCCCACTACCATGTATTTATCGGGAAATTCGCTTCCTTTAATTTCGCCGATCACATTAAAGGATTCTACATCTTCCCAAGTACGGCAATTCATGTTTATATGAAATTTAATGTTGGGATTAAGTTTCAACATAGAGCTAAGCAAATCGGCACCGTTAGTACTTATTGCTGCTGCCGGGATTTTTTCGGAATCTTTTAAATCTCCGTAGCTCATAGCACCTGTATGTGGTAAGTCATCGGATCGTAAAGTTAACGAACGAACCAACACACCCACTGCTCCATACTTTGCAGCTGCGGCTGCACCGGCATACCGTTGATCCACACAACCACCGTACGCTTCGAACGTATTGATCAAATCAGCTTGCATGGGACGGTTATAAAAAACAATTTTTCCTTCGATCGCTTTTCTTCCTAATTTTTCAAGAGCCTCAAGGCTTTTTATTTCGATTAAAGGAGCTTTCAGGCCACCTATTGGTGTTGGCACAGAACCGCCTAAAGCACAAATAGGGACATTCGTGGATTTACCCGGTTCGGTCTCGATATAAGCAAACTCTGTTACACCTCTTGTCCATTTTGGCACCATTACCGGTTGTAACCAAACTTTATCCAGTCTGAGTTTTTCTAATTCTGCTTTCCCCCACTCTACAGCTTTTTGTGCATTGAGAGAGCCCGATAATCGCGCTCCGATTTGGTTAGACAAATGGTCTAGCCACTGGTAACTATTACCTTCTAAAAGGGCAGTATCGTATATCTTTTTTAATTGAGCTTTATCTTCTTTGCTTACTGTAGACTGTGCGTGAATTTGTGCAGCAGCTACCAAACAAAAGCAGATAATAATTCTTCTTACAAACATAAATTTGGGTATATGTGATTAGTTGTTCAAACTACTCCTTACGAAGCTGTTCTTTATACAATTCAATATTTTCTTGTGTTTCTTTATCTAATTCGGGTTCTTCAATATCTGTATACGTTTTTAAAGTATCTAACATAGTCTTTGCCACAATATACCGTGCCGTCGGTTTATCATCTGCCGGAATGACAAACCAAGGTGCATGCGATTTTGATGTTCTGTTGATCGCATCCTCATAACAATCCTGATATGCATCCCAAAGTGCTCTTTCTTTAAGGTCCCCGGGAGAGAACTTCCAATTTTTCTCTTCTTTCTCTAATCGGCGTAACAATCGATTCTTTTGCTCTTCTTTTGACAAATGCAAAAAGAATTTGAATATAATAGTTCCATTATCAGCCAAATGTTTTTCAAAATTGCGAATTTGTTCAAAACGAGCCTCCCAAAAATCTTCATCAATCGCTGCTACACTCGTAACATTTGGCAAATTTTCACCTAAAATATATTCGGGATGTACTCTGGTTACCAAAACATTTTCATAGTGTGTGCGATTAAAGACGCCAAATTTACCCCGTTGTGGCAAAGCAATATAGTGTCTCCATAAATAATCATGACTGCGTTCAAGCTCAGTAGGAACTTTAAAGCTGTGCACAACCACTCCCCGACTGTTGAAATCTTTGAAGACCTCACGAATCAGACTATCTTTTCCAGATGTATCCATTCCCTGCAAACATACCAATACCGCATATTTATCATGGGCATATAATGTATCCTGTAGTTCACCCAGTTTTTCACGAACCTCTTCGAGTTCTTTTTCTATTTTCTTTTCGCCCGCATTAAGATCATACGTAGTAGCTACTTTTGTAATTTTAATAGGTTGTGTTACCTGAAAGTCTGATAGTGTGATTTTTTTCATATCGGTGCAGAATAAGTTCTCGAAGATACTAAAGTTTTAACCCAACAAAAAATTAAGACTTGGTACAATAGAAAGTTTACTAACGGGCAGCGAAATCATAGTTAAAACCAATCACAAAGGTGTCATAGCGTCTTCCTAAGCTTTTAATGTTTAATTCTACATAGATATGTATGGGAATAGTGAGTTGATGCAGTGCTCTTAATTTTATCTGTGCACCGTGATTAAAATTACCGCTTTGTATCACTAGAAAAGCCTTATCCAAACGTTCGTCCAACCCGGGTTCATCGTTACCTACATAACCGATCCCGGCGGTAATCGTCGTAGGATACCAATTGAAAAGGATTAGGTTGACACCAAGTGCTACTTCATTATACCCGGTATGTCGGTCCTCTGTATCGTCGGGGATTAAAATCTGCCTGTTAAATTCTCCCATGTATGTTGTAAAACAATTGGGAGCATACTCAACACGTGCACCGATTCCTAGCTCGCTAGCAAGACCAAAGTTCTTATTAATGGCGACTCCAAAGTTGAGACTGTTGGGTTCATATTGACCCTGTATAGCACTGATGCTAACGATAAATAACAAGAGTAAACAGAGCTGTTTGGGGCTGCTCATATTCATTGTTCGCTTTTAAAGATTTATACTGTTTTTTACTTAGCTGCAAATAATTTCACATCATCTTCACTGATTTCCTTGCCTCCCAGTATGATCAATCGTTCTACCACATTACGCAATTCCCGAATATTACCTGTCCAATCATATTGCTGTAATTGCTTGATCGCTTTAGGAGAAAAGGTTTTTAATGACATACCTTGCTGCTCAGCAATCTTTTTCGCAAAATATGCTACCAATAACGGGATATCTTCTCTGCGATCATTAAGCGCCGGAACTTTAATTAAAATTACTGCCAAACGATGGTATAAATCTTCTCTGAATTTATTGTTTTCTATCTCTTTTTTGAGATCCTTGTTTGTCGCAGCTATAATTCTAACATCTACTTTAATATCCTTATCGCTCCCAACTCGCTGAATTTTATTCTCTTGTAACGCACGTAAAACCTTAGCTTGAGCTGACAAACTCATATCCCCGATTTCATCAAGGAAAATAGTACCTCCGTTGGCGGCTTCAAATTTTCCGGCGCGATCCTTATTTGCCGAGGTAAAGGCGCCCTTTACATGTCCAAACAATTCGCTTTCTATCAACTCCCCCGGTATGGCTGCACAATTCACCTCGATCATCGGACCTTTGACACGTTCACTTTTTTGATGAATCCAATGTGCAACTAATTCTTTACCTGTTCCATTAGGTCCGGTGATTAGCACACGTGCGTCTGTCGCAGCTACTTTCTCAATGATATTTTTAATATTAGAAATGGCCTTAGAGTCTCCAATCATTTCATAATTTTTGGACACTTTTTTCTTCAGCATTTTATTTTCAACTACGAGTTCTTTACGATCCAGTGCGTTACGTACGGTGTTAAGCAATCTATTGAGATCAGGGGGTTTAGAGATGTAATCAAAAGCTCCTAAACGCATGGTGTTTACAGCAGTATCCAAATCACCATGTCCCGAAATCATCACCATGGGAATCTCAGGTTTTATTTTCTTAACTGCTTCTAAAACCTCAACCCCATCCATTTTGGGCATTTTAATATCACACAGAACAAGATCAAAATCTTCGTTTTTAATCATTTCTACTCCAGCTAAACCATCGGCTGCTTCAAAAACCTGATAATTTTCGTTCTCTTCGGATAATATTTTGAGCAGGACACGTCTAATTGCGGACTCATCCTCTATTACTAAAATTCTTGCCATTATATTTTCAATTTGATTCCGCTACGAAGATAAAACGTATTTTCATCATTTATAGTAAGTACATTCTCCTGATCTCCATTACGGAAACGGATCTCATTGCTTAAGGTGTATCCGCCATACGCATAAAAAAGAATGTGTTTTGTAAAAAAGTGTTCGTACCCAACGGCTCCGAGAATAGCTAACATCGATACATTCTCTGCTACTTGAGCTACACCATCCTTATCAATAAAACTTCTATTGCGTTGAATATTCCCATAGAAACGATCTAAACTGGCAAATAATTGCACCGTGTTCTTTTCGTTTATAATATGTTTGATATTAGTTTTAGGAGTTCCTAAAGAATAGGACCAGTTTGGGTGAAACTTTTTATAATAGTTGATTATAGGCAACGGAAAGTTTATACTTGACGGATAGGTAAATTGAAATCCTAGAATAAGACGAGAGGGTTGACTCACTCCCTCACCTTTTCTACTCCTGATAAAATAAGAGGATATGGTATATCTAAAATCATCAGCTTCTATCTGATTATTTTCTATATTTGAAGAAAGACGCGTACCAAATTTTGCTCCAAAACGCCAAGCTTTACTCATTTTGAATGTATATCCTACCTCTAAACCAATGGTATGAAAATCATCCAGACCACTTTTATTAAAACCTCCTAAACCTTCAGTTCCATCTTGAATATCAAGGGTATTGAGTCGATACTGCGTACCAACGACAAGATAGGACCCTTTATCGTTTAATTTAAAAGGAATATTAGCTAAAAACCTAAAGCGGCTATACAAATTTTTACTGTTTGCTTGCGGAATGTTGGCATATTCTAACCTTGCCAAATCCGTGCTTTGAGCCAATGTTGAATTGGGTAAAAATATAAAAAAGGCTAATAAAAAAATGTAGGTTAAAAATTTCGGGTACAAATGGGTGTTCTTCATAAATTAGTTCATTTCGTTTTTGGTTACCGTTTGGTTGAACATATGAACGTCGCGTTGAGGGAACGGTATCGTAACATTATGCTCTCTGAACAAACGATCAATCTCAAATCGTATTTCACTCTTCGGGATAGCACTGGAAAAACTATCATTGAGCGTGAAAATAATTTTGAAATTTAACGAACTATCTGCAAATTCCGTAAAAAGCACTAAAGGTTCTGGGCTTTTTAAGACATTTTTATTATTTAATGCTGCTTTTATTAACAGATCCTTAACCAGGTTTACATCGCTTCCGTAAGCAACCCCTACTTCTACAGCTTCTCTGGTCAGCGTACCATTTTGCGTCCAATTATATAAGGTGGAGGTGAGATATTTATGATTGGGTATAACAAGTACTTTATTGTCTATAGTGACTGCTCGTGTTGTACGAAGTTTTATTTCTTCAACACGCCCAACTTTGCCTTCTAATTCAATAATATCTCCTACATGCACGGTTTGATCTACAAAAATAAAAATACCTGAAATTATATCCTGAATAAGTGTTTGCAACGCCAATCCTACACCGACCAACAAAGCCGCCGAAGCAGCAAAAACAGCCGTAATATTGAATCCAATACTATCCAATGCTACCAGCAGAACAATTACATTGACAAAATATTTGAGAAATGAGAATACCGACACAAACTTTACCCGGCTCTCATGAGGCAATTTGCGCGTAGCAACACGACTGATAAATTTTAAAACAATCGAAGTAGTAAGAAATATAAAAACTACAAAAAGCAATAACCAAACTGTAAGAACTATCGGATCCTTATCATCACCAAAATGAAAAATCTCATACAGCAAAAATTCCCTGATGGTTCCCCAAACATCTTCTTTGATTACTTCTTCAACCTGATCTGCTATTTTCTCTTGAATCATTTTAATATTTTAACCATTTCCATATCTCCTTGTAGCTTGCTTTCTTGCCATACATCAAAATACCTACGCGGTAAATGCGACCGGCAAACCAAGTCATAAAAATAACACTTCCGAATAGAATTAGTACCGAAATCACAATTTCATACCATGGTACTCCAAAAGGGATTCTCATTAACATTACCACTGGTGATGTAAGTGGTATCATTGAGAATATGGTAGAGACCGTACCATGCGGATTTTCGATTACAGAGAAAAAACCAACATAGATACCTAACATCAAAGGTATTAAAACGGGTAACATAAATTGTTGTGAATCTGTCTCACTATCTACCGCAGCTCCTATGGCAGCATAAATAGAACTATACAAGAAATATCCCCCTACAAAATAAACGAAGAATAAACAGACTAAGAAAATAAGTGGCAACCGAAGAATATCTTGGAGTAAGAGTCCGATTTCATTACTGTTCGACTGCACTGCATCTATCGCAGCTCCTGAGGCAACCGGCGACGGACTTACCTCAAAGAGAGAACTAGTGATAAGTAGTAAAACACCTCCTAGAATTACCCATATCAAAAACTGTAGCATTCCGGCAAAAGAAGTTCCCAGAATTTTACCCATCATAAGTTGCATGGGTTTAACTGAAGATATAATGATCTCAATAATACGATTCGATTTTTCTTCAATTACCGATCTCATTACCATATTACCATATATAATGATAAACATAAACAACAAATATCCTGCTGCACCTCCAAAAAACATTTTTACGTAGTTCGACATTTTAGATGTCTTCTCTCCCGTAAAATTTTCTATTTGAATATTCACTTTAGCTCTAGAATTTTCTATAGTAGTCAAATCAAATCCTTCCTTTTCAAAGTTTTGATTTGTAAGTTTTGTTGCAATTAAATCTTCTATTGGATTAATTACAGAAAGATTAGGAGAATCTTCGGCGTAAAACTGAATTGCCTTTGACAATTCTGCGTTAGTAGATTTTAATGGTATATAAAGTAATCCATAGAGTTTTTTAATTACTACAGAATCTTTTGCATCATTAAGAGATAACTTACTGTAATCTAAATAGCGAACATTTTCGGTATTTTTAAAATCTTGAATAAACTTCCCGGTTTCATCGACCAAGGCGATCTCTCTAATTTCATCATTATTAAGCGTGGTTAACCAAGAAATGACTCCGATCATACCTATTAATATGAGTGGACTTAGGAAAGTCATAATAATAAAGGTTTTATTACGGACTCTTGAGATAAACTCTCTCTTTATTATTAAAGGTAAATTATTCATTTTCGGAAATCGTTTTTATAAATATTTCATTCACCGTTGGAATCACTTCGTTAAACCGTACGATTTTTGACTTTGAGGCCAAGTACCCCAGTAAATCATTCGAATTTGCAGATGCGTCCAGTGTTATGTTAAGTTTTAATTGCTCGTCAATAGTCTTAAAATATGCAGGCGTTACTTTAAATTTTTGAGCTAGCTCCCCAGCCAATGCTTCCTGGTTATCACTATGAAGACCGACTTCAAAGGTATTGGATTTATATGCTTTTTTGATATCTGAAACTTTACCGTCCAAAATTTTCTTTGACCGGTTCAACAGTGCCATGTGATCACATAATTCTTCCACACTTTCCATACGATGTGTTGAAAAAATGACAGTAGCTCCTTCATCTCGTAATTGCAAAATTTCATCTTTAATCACATTAGCATTAATTGGATCAAAACCACTAAAGGGCTCATCAAATATTAATAACTTAGGCTGATGGAGAACGGTTACAATAAATTGAACCTTTTGGGCCATTCCTTTTGACAGCTCCTGAATTTTTTTATCCCACCAATGTGTAATTTCGAATTTATCGAACCAATATTTTAAGCGTTGGTTCGCTTCCTTTTTTGAGAGTCCTTTAAGTTGAGCCAGATACATGGCTTGCTCGCCCACCCGCATAGATTTATACAATCCTCGTTCTTCCGGCAAATATCCGATATCTTTAATATGCTTAGGTTGCAGAGGCTCCCCATTAAGAAAAACAGCTCCACTATCGGGCAATGTTATTTGATTGATAATTCTAATTAAGGTAGTCTTACCTGCACCATTTGGCCCCAAAAGGCCAAAAATACTTCCGGCAGGTACTTGTATGGACATTTCTTCTAACGCGGTAAATTCCCCAAAACGCTTACTTACCTGTTTTGCCTCTAAAGCTTGAGTCATAAAATTTTAATTATAAGTGATGAATATCGGACTCTACATATATCCTTATTTAATTGGGCTACATGCTTTATTGAGAATTAGGTTATAAAAATACTATTATTACTTACAAACCGAAGCTTTTTTATCAAAATCTAAAAAATAGTCACCTGATGAATCTTACCAGACCTTTATGCTCTTAAAAACAAAACCCACCCTGAATACTAAGTATTTAGGATGGGAAAAAAATTGCTATGAAAAAGAAAAATTATCACCATTAAAAATAGTGATGTTTCAAATATACGAAATTTTCTTAATCATAAGTTAATGTTATATATGTAATTCCTACAAACTGTTTAATTTACAGTTTAAGAAAACATGTCTTTTACTTTCTCAAAAAAAGATTTATCTCCGCTATCAGGACTAGGCTTAAAATGATCATCTTGAGACATACGTTCAAAAAACTCACGTTGTTCTTTATTTATTGTCTTAGGCGTCCATACATTGACATGAACCAAAAGATCTCCCTTACCATATCCATTAATACTAGGGATACCTTTGCCTCTCAATCTTAAGATCTTTCCACTTTGTACACCTTCTTCTATTTTGATTCGTACTTTACCGGTAACCGTATCTATCTCACGTGACGCCCCTAAAACAGCTTCAGAAAAACTTACATATAAATCGTAGTGTAAATTATCTCCTTCACGTTGCAAATAAGGATGTTCTAAAACTTCAATAGCGACCAGTAAATCTCCAGGTACTCCATTGCCCGGTGCATCATTCCCTTTACCAGATACTTTGAGCTGCATACCTTCTTCTACTCCGGCAGGTATTTTAATACTTACCGTCTCTTCAGCTACTTTTAATCCCTGAGCATCAGCATCAGCTGGCTTTTGGTCAATCATTTGCCCTGATCCGCCACAAGTAGTACATACAGAAGCTGTTTGCATTCTTCCCAGAATCGTATTGGTAATTCTGGTTATCTGACCAGAACCATTACAGGTAGCACATGTTTTGTAAGTGGTCCCCGAGGCTTGAACCTTACGTTTTACCTTTATCTTCTTATCAACACCGTTGGCTACTTCTTCAAGCGTCAACTTTACACGTATGCGCAGATTGCTACCTTTGGCTCTACGTTGACCACCGCCACCGCCGCCAAAACCACCGAAACCGCCAAAACCGCCGCCACCGAAGATATCACCAAACTGGCTGAAAATATCATCCATGTTCATGCCACCGCCGCCGCCGAATCCACCACCTTCAAAAGCTTGGTGTCCGTATTGATCGTAACGTTGACGCTTATTTGGATCACTTAAAACCTCATAAGCCTCAGCTGCTTTCTTAAATTTTTCTTCAGCAGTTTTATCTCCTGGATTTTTATCCGGGTGAAATTCTATTGCTTTTTTTCGATATGCTTTTTTGATTTCGGCTTCAGTAGCATTTTTACTGATGCCTAAGATATCATAAAAATCGTCTTTCATATACTTATTATTGTCCGGTGACTACTTTAGGAAATCTTATAATCCTGTCTCCTAATTTATATCCTTTCTCCACGACATCCACAATCTTACCTTTGAGATCTGCTGTTGGCGCCGGAATCTGAGTAATGGCTTCGTGCTCATCTGCATCAAAGGTATCTCCCGCGGCAACATTCATTTCTGTCAACCCTTTTGAAACCAATGTTTCTCTGAGTTTATTATGAATTAATGCAACGCCTTTACTCAAGTTCTCATCTTCGGACTTTTCAATTTCCTTCATGGCACGGTCAAAATCATCCATAACCGGCAACATCGATGACAAAACATCCTGACTTGCAGTCTTGAAAAGCTCTAAACGTTCTTTGGACGTTCTTCTCTTATAATTTTCAAACTCAGCAAAAAGACGTAAGAATTTATCCTTTTCTTTCTCTAACTCCTCTTTGTACTGCGTCTCTTTATCTTCATCAACCGCTTGGGTATCTTCTACTGTTTCTTCTACTGTCGTTTCAAGAAGCTCTTCTTGATCCTTAACATCTTCCGACTGTTTGTTTTTCTTACTCATGTAACTCGTACTTTTAATAAGTTTTCTTTTTCAAGGTGCAAAAGTACTGCCATTTTTTAATTAATGTCATAATGTCATTGTAATATTTTAGCATATCTTTATGAGTATTCCGTTTAGAATAAAATAATTTTGATGTTAATTAAATCTTATAATTAACTACATTATGAAAACTAAAGTCATGAGTGTGTTTGCTGCGGCAACACTTTTAATTACTGCTATTTCCTGTAAAGGTGAAAATAAAAATGAAACCGATGCTGCGGCAGCTGAAGCTGTAAAAGAAGCTCCTATGGAGGCAGCAACATATACTGTTGATACAGCTTCCAGCACTATCGAATGGGTAGGTTCAAAACCAACTGGAGAGCATACGGGAACTATTGCTGTTAGTGATGGTATGATAAAAGTAAACGCTGACAAAATTGAAGGTGGCACTTTTACTGTTGACATGAAGACCATTACAGTTACTGATCTTGAAGGTGACGATAAAGCAAGTCTTGAAGGACACTTAAAAGGTGAAGGTGAAGGAAAAGAAGACCATTTCTTTAATGTAGCACAGTACCCTACTGCTAATTTTGAAATCACCGGAATTTCTGAAAAAGAAGGTAAGACTATGATCGATGGGAATTTAACCATTAAAGGCGTTAAGAAAAACATTTCTTTTCCTGCTACTACTTCGATGGAAGGAGATATGATGAGTTTAACTTCTGAAGAATTCACAATTGATCGCACAGAATGGAACGTAAACTACGCTTCGAAATCTGTGTTCGAAAATTTAGGCGATAAATTTGTTAATGATGATATCAAATTAAAGGTTATGATCAAAGCTAAGAAAGCTTAATCACTCCCTTCAACCGTAAAATTTAAAATCCCAATGAAGCGATACTTCATTGGGATTTTTATTTCATTTAATTCCTGACTGCAACGATACTACGCTGCCTCGTTGGCTACAATTTCTTGAATTGCAACCGCTATATTATCAAAATTGTAACTAAAACCTGTTTCCAATATTTTTTCACAGCTCACGCGTTGACTCTCGAACAGAATAGTATGCATTTGGCCTAATATCAATTGCATCATAAATTTTGGAATATTAGGAAGTATTATCTTTTTATCCTGCTTTTTAGCAATAATTTGTATCAATTTTTGATTTGAAACTGGATTGGGGGCTACTGCATTATAAACACCGCTCAGTTCTTGCTCCAGTACGTGCATAAACATACGTGAAAGATCATCTAAATGAATCCAGCTCTGCCACTGTTTGCCACTGCCAAAAGCTGCTCCCAAGTTATATTCTATGGGCTGTGCCATTTTGGGATAGGCTCCTCCTTTTTCTGATAAGACCAACCCAATGCGTAAAATACTCACCGACACCCCGATTGTTTTAAATCGGTTTACTTCTTGCTCCCACTGTTGTACAACAGACCCTAAAAAACCTTTGGCGCGTTTTTCTGTTTCTTCGTCATAATAATTTTGCAGTGAATCCGGATAAATTCCGATAGCACTTGCAGATATAATTTGTCTTACAATATGTGTTTTTTGTTTTAAAGTATATAAAAGTAATTTTGCCGATCGTGTTCTACTTTCAATTATTTCTTCTTTATAACTTTCTGTCCATCGCTTTGCAACGGTAGCACCAACCAAGTTAATTATAACCTCAACGCCATCAATACAATCCTCATCAATAATACTTTTTTGCGGATCCCAGTAAAATCCTTTATAATTTGGTTTATTTACCAGTTTATCTTTGCTGGTCGTTAAATAATGTACCACAAAATTCGATTCATGACATAATTTAACAACTTCTTGACCTATCATACCGGTAGCACCGGTGATTAAAACTTTCATAAACTGTTATTTGTGTGAAATTACTATCCCTTTTTGGCATAAACAATGTCTTTATTATAGGTTTAACAATGGTTTAAGGGAAACTCTTACCAAAAATAAATGATGTTAATATATCATCGTTTAGTAGCGCGCAACATCTCTCTTTTACCGGGAGGTCCGGGAAGGCGCTCTACTATAAAGCCAACTTCCTGCATCGCCCTGCGTACACTCCCTTTTGCTGAATATGTTACCAATATACCATTACTTCTTAAGGCATTAAACATTTTTTTAAAAATCTCTACTGTCCATAACTCAGGTTGTACCCGCGCCCCAAAAGCATCAAAATAGATAATATCAAATTCATTGTTACTAGCAATTTCAGAGAAGAATATTTTTCTTTTTAAAAGTGTCAAATGATCTGAGATTTTATGCCTTTCTTCCCATGACGTTGTATGCAAATCTGAAAATAAGCACTCGGCAGCCCCATCAATTTGTGCAACATAGTTCATAGCAAGAGCTTCATTCAATTGCACCGGATATGCCTCGACCCCTGTATACTGTATCTCAATGCTGCATTTTTTTGCTTCTAAAGCTGTTATAAAGGCGTTGAGTCCTGTTCCAAAACCGATTTCCAGAATACTAAGTGTCCCAACCTTGTTTTTATCTAAGTAGTAGTGTAAACCTGTTTGAATAAATACGTGATATGCCTCGTTAACCGCTCCGTGTAGCGAGTGATACTGCTCATCCCAATCAATAAGTTGAATGGTTGTAGATCCATCGGCGGTTTTAACTATCTTTCTTTTCAAAGTATATTCCCTTAATTCTTCAGCAATACACCGTCTGCAATGAAAGAATAGGTCCTTTCAGGTTGCGTAATTTGCGAAATTTCTTCTTCTGATTTCCCGGCATCTTCTGCAAAATGCTTCTGATCCTCAACAGAGGAAACTGCTATAAAAGCTTTACCTTGTGCTATAATCGTGTCGTTTTCTATATCCTTTGGCATAAAAAATCCGTAATCTTTAAAAGTCACTCTTGCTTCGGTTGAATCATTCACGTTCACTTTCATCCAACATCCTTTTGATTTACAAACTGAATTTACGGTACTTGAAAGTGTGAGCTGTATAGTATCTCCTACTACCATATCGTTATACACATCATGTAAGTCTGACGCTGTCAAAATAGTCGCATCGTTCAAAGAAGCTCCAAAAGAGGTATACATTTCTTTATCTAATTCTTGAACCTTGCCGGATTGGCTATCCTTTTGGAAGGATGTACACCCTAATACGAATGATAGAAACGAAATAAAAACATACATTTTTTTCATAATTCATTATAATTTTGTGAATTGTTAAAAATAAGCATTTTAAAAATTCTCAATTTATTTAAAATCGGTATTTTTGTTCTCAATCACATGTATAGCTAAAGGACATTTTCAGTTTACTGATCTCTACAAAAGTAGGTAACATATATTCTATTTTCTATACCCTTAAAATTAAATTGATGGAAAATACAATTACAGACTCAATTAAGATTACACCAATAACAACATCTAAGTTAGATAAAGTTGATTTTGACAATCTTAGTTTTGGTAAAACATTTACAGATCACATGTTTGAGTGCGATTTTAAGGATGGTGTCTGGCAAACTCCTCAAATCAAACCCTATGGTCCGTTGACTATAGATCCATCTGCACGTGTTTTTCATTATGGACAAGCTGTTTTTGAAGGTATGAAAGCATTTAAAGATGACAAGGGAGATGTGTTTTTATTTAGACCGAAAGATAATTTTAACAGGATTAATATATCAGCTAATCGTTTAGCAATACCTTCTTTTCCTGAACAATATTTTATGGAAGGGCTTAAGCAATTACTAAAGATTGATGAGAAGTGGATTAAGTCAGGAGCCGGAAATTCACTTTATATTCGTCCATTTGTAATAGCTACGCAAGCTTGTGTATCTGCTGCAGAGGCTAATGAATATAAATTCATGATCATTTGCTCACCCGCTCAAGCATATTATGTAGGAGATGTAAGCGTGCTTATTGCTGAGAAATATAGTCGTTCTGCTAATGGTGGCGTGGGATATGCAAAAGCAGCAGGAAATTATGCGGCACAATTTTACCCTACAAATTTAGCCAAAAAAGAAGGCTATCAACAAGTAATCTGGACCGATGCCGATACGCACGAGTATATGGAAGAAGCAGGTACTATGAATATTTTCTTTAGAATTAACGATACGCTTTTAACAGCACCGATTAGTGATCGCATCTTGGACGGAATCACACGTAAAAGTTTACTGGAAATTGCTGAAAAAGAAGGAATAGCAACCGAAGTACGACCCATCAAGGTTAACGAAATTGTCAAGGCCGCAGAAGATGGCGGTTTAAAAGAAATGTTTGGTGCAGGAACAGCGGCGGTAATTAGTCCGATTAAAGCTTTTGGCTATAAAGGCAATCATTACGAAATCAAACGACCAGAAAAAGCATTTGCTTCACATCTCAAAAAAGCATTAATGGACATTCAATATAACTTGACTGAAGATCCTTACGGATGGAGGGTTAAATTGTAATGATACTTTTTAATAAAAAAATCCGTCGTAAACTATGCTGCGACGGATTTTTTTATTGATTATACTACTTATCCATAATCTGTTGTAGATTAGGTTTAAAATAATTGGGTCCTTTGAGCACCTTACCATCTTCTCTATAGATCGGATGTCCGTCCTCTCCTAATTTGCTCATATTACTTCGCTGGATTTCATCAAAAACTTCTTCAATTTTATGTTGCATACCGTGCTCAATAATGGTACCGCATAAAATATAAAGCATATCACCCAAGGCATCAGCAACTTCTACGAGATCATCATTTTGCGCAGCTTCCAGATATTCTTCGTTTTCTTCTTTCATCAATTCAAAACGCAATCGATTTTTTGCATGACCTAAATTTGCTTTGGGTTGTTCTCGATATCCAATTTTAAATGCAGTGTGAAAGGTCTGAACAGCAGCTATTTTATTTTTCATATACTTTAATCTTTTAACGAAGTGTTCCCTATTTTAAACTGAAACTAAATCGTAAGTTTTATCTTTGCGTAAAAATAGAAAAATATGTTTAGTTCGGGTCAATTGCTATTTGCAGTATGTTTTGTAATTGCTTTTATCGTTATCATGATTTTTGCGTATCGAAAAGACATTAGATTGCATCGCAAATACTATAAAGGCAGTCTTTATATCCTGATCGGCTTTGTCTGCTTTATTGCTATTCTGTTTGCACTAAAGGTCTATCTTAAAAATTAAAAAAGGATGCTGCAAAACAACATCCTTTTAATCATACTGTATGAGAAGTAGTTAATTAACTTCTGGTAAAAAATTATATTGTTTACTGTAGTCTATCATTTGAGAGACAAAATTATCGGGCTGGGTTACTTTAATCGCTGTGATTTCTCCCGCATCATTGGTCTCTGGAACTAATACCGGATTTACGAATCCACTGTATGGTGCAGATTGAAATTGCTCATTTCTTTGCAGCACTTCTTTGTGAATTTCCTGATCAACTTTTACCCCGTAACCTTCAACCAACGCTTCAGCAGCAGTGTAATCTCCTTCAGATTTTATGCGTTGAGTTTCTTTAAGTAATTCACCAAAAATAGATCGAAGTTTCGCATAATCTTTAATATCAAAATACGTTTTTCCATCACGTGTAACTTTTTCAATCACTCCTTCTTTTTCTCCTTTTTCAAAAGCCCAGGCACTCACCCACTGTCGGTTACGCATATGTGCTTCTTCAACATCATCTCCTACATTGAGGCGTATCAATTGCGTCATTAATCCATTTCTGATATAACCGTCATAAGCTGCTTTACCAACTTTTTCCCAATCATCAACCAGACCTAGTTCTTGTAATTTAGGATCCATTAAATAGTATAAGCCAACTAAATCTGCTCTTCCTTCTTCCATCGTAGAAGCATAATTCTTTAAGGTCTCTTTAGTCTCCCCAATACCCGGATTTAATTGTCCGGAGGCATGACCAATCACTTCATGTAAGGCTGTATGTAACTTATCTGCTACCTGACCGTATTGCTCTTCTAACACATACTCTTCCTCATCATGTACAAACTCTTTAAGTCTTCCTGTGCTCCCTGCATTATTATATGCATTTATAATATTTCCTAAAGAAACTGATTTAGAACCCACTGCTGCGCGAATCCAGTTAGCATTTGGTAAATTCACTCCGATAGGCGTACTTGGAGACGCATCTCCAGCTTCACCAGCAACCGTCACTACCTTGTATGTTACACCAACAACACTATCTTTTTTATGTGCTTCCATCAAAGGAGCGTTATCTTCGAACCATTGTGCATTTTCTGACAAAACTGCCATTTTTTCACTCATATCAAAATCTTTGATTTGAACAATGGTTTCATAAGATCCACGATACCCTAAAGGATCATTATACACTTCAATAAAACTATTGATATAGTCAATATTTCCTTCGGTAGCTGCTGTCCATGCAACATTATAATCATCCCAGGTTTGTAAATCTCCTGTTTTGTAATATTGTATCAGCAAGCCAATAGCATCTCCCTGCGCTTTATTTTCTGCTACTGTCTGTGCTTTTTCCAACCATTTGATAATTTCATCAATTGCTTCGCCGTATAATCCTCCAGATTTATATACACGCTCCTTTAAAACACCATTTTCTTTGACTAATTGTGAATTTAAACCAAAGGATAAAGGCTTACTTGGATTAGGTGATTTCTTCTTAGCATAAAAATTAATCACGTCATCGTTAGTTACCTTTGGCCCATAAAAGTTAACTGCAGAGGCTGCTACATTATCAACACCTTTGGCTTGGTTAACTTTTTTCTTGTCTTCATCATTGAAGATAACTTCATAAGCTGCTTTTGGCAATTCAGTTTTTGTCGCTGCCAAGAGCGTACTCAAATAATCTCTGTCGAATTCTGGCTTGATCTTATCATTACTGTAATGGTGATGAATACCATTAGAAAACCAAACTCGCTTTAAGTATGTCTTAAAGGCATTCCACGACACAGTGCTTTTGTCTCCTTCATAGGTAGTGTACACATTTTCAAGCGCTTTTCTAATCGTAAGATTATGACGGTAGTTCTGATCCCACATGATATCTCTACCACTTAATCCTGCTTGAGTTAAGTAATACACTAATTTCTGCTCCTTCAAACTAAGATTTTCCCATCCCGGAATCTGGTATCTTAGAATTTTAAGATCTGCAAACTGCTCTACAACATAATTGAATTTGTCCTCTGATACAGTTTCATTTGTTTTTTCCGAATTATTAACCTCTTTTGAATCATTCTTACATGATATTGCTAATCCAATAAATGCTAATAAAATTATAAATTTACTAAGTTTCATATAAATTTTAAATTGTTTCCAGCAAATGTAAGGAAATAAAACATTGCCTAAAATAGCTAAATATATAAGTATAACATCATAAAATTCATAAAAGGAATCTACAGTAAAAACTCTTAGGATAGGTAAAAACTTACAAATTCAAAATTGCTTATATTAGCTGATTAAACAACATAAACTAACTATCATGAAGATTATTAAATATTTATTTTTCCTTCTTTTGCTTGTTATCATTGGTGGTGTGATTTATATCGCAACAATTGATGGAGACTTTCATGTGGAAGAAAGCAAAGTCATCGAAGCTCCGGATGAGCTTATCTTTAGCACTATAAACGAATATAAAACTTGGGAGAATTGGGGTCCATGGATGGACAATTCTGACGATTTTATTATGAGTTATCCGGATCAAACCAGTGGCGAAGGCGCATCCTATAGTTGGAAAAGTGAGTCTCAGGGAGATGGAAGCATGAAAACAATTAAAACAGCTCCTTTTACAAGTATTGATCAATCGATAACGTTTGTAACACCCATGGGCGAAAGTACCAGTGATGTGTATTGGAAATTTGAAAAAATTACCGGAAATAAAACCAAGGTTACCTGGGGAATGAAAGGTGAACAATCCTTTATGGAAAAAGCCTTTTGGGCCACCCAGGACAGCACCGTTTCTTCGACGCTTCGTCCTATGTATCGCGAAGGATTGGAAAATCTCGATGAATACTTGAAAAAACAGATGAAGGTGTACGCTGTAAACGTTGATGGCATCACTGAGCATGGTGGTGGTTTCTATATGTACAATGCTACTGCATCCTCCATAGCGGCAATTCCGCAAAAAATGTCACAGATGTTACCTGCTGTAAAAGCATATATGAGACAAAACAATCTCCCACAAACTGGTATGCCTTTTACCTTATATAATGAATATAACGAAGAACAAGGAACTGCAATTTTCTCTACAGCAATACCTACCAGAGACAAAGTAGTGACTCCAAAAGAAAGCGCTATTCTATGTGATTTCTTACCGCGTCAAAAAGCAGTAAAAGTAACGTTAACCGGAGATTATACCAACCTGAAAGAGGCTTGGGACGCAGGACGTGCGTATATTGCCGAGAATAGTTTGGAGACCGCTCCAAGCCCGGCGTTTGAAGTATATAAAATTGACCCGGAGCTACAGCCAAATCCCGCAGAGTGGATAACAGAAATATATATTCCTGTAAAATAAATTCTAAAGCAGCAATATTTCAAAATAAATATTGCTGCTTTTTTTATATCATTGATGAAAAATATTTTATTAATTTTTGTTGGAGGTGGTGTTGGTAGTATCTTACGCTACTGGATCAGTAAACTCCTCAACAACACTTCCTTAGATTTTCCACTAGGAACGCTCGCAGTAAATATAGGAGGAAGTTTATGTATTGGGGTAATTCTAGGAGTTCTAATAAAAACCAGCGAATTAAATACATCTCTTACTTTATTATTAGCAACAGGATTTTGCGGAGGATTTACTACATTTTCTACGTTCGCTTACGAAAATCAACATTTCCTTAAGAATGGTGATTTTCTATCATTTGCACTATACACCACAACCTCTATCGTATTAGCAATAGCTGCCGTTTTTATTGGCATATATCTAACAAAATAACACACTTCATCAAAGTTTTGAATTCTAAAAAAATTACCATACATACTTGGTGTTTGTTTCAATATCAACTACCCAGATCGGACAATTACTATGCTTTTTTGTTATGAGCAGGCACACAATCGATTTCATTTTATCAAATTTCGATATTTTAAATATTATACCCTTATAAAAATAGGGTGTTTATCTATATTTTAATAAAAATTACATGCTACACCCATTATTAAATAGGGTTATTGTTGTAAAAACTTAATTTTAAAGTCAATTAACCTTAAAATTAACTTATTATGACCAAAAACTTAGCATCGTCTTTTTCAATTAAAACAGGAATATTCCCATACGCTATTCTTTTTTTTCTTGCAGTAAAAATAACTGCGCAAGAGGCTGTCACCACACCCGATCTAACCGACGCCTCTAATTTTTCGTATTCTGGTAGTATTGACACCTATTACAGATATGGTATTGACTCCCCCAATCGTCAAATTGAAGATTCATATGTTGTCTCGGGAACAGCATTTGCAAACAGGAATGGATTTGCTCTCGGCATGCTTAATTTAAACTTAGAATACATCTACAAAAATACAGGAGTCGTTGCCGACTTGGTTATTGGTCCCAGAGGTGAAGAAGCTGTTTTCTTATCAGAAGATGGTTCCCAAGTAATTAATCAGCTGTATGTCTATTGGAACCTTAACAATTCTATCAAATTCACTTTAGGAAACTTTAATACGTTTTTGGGGTATGAGGTGATCTCTCCCAAAGATAATTTCAATTACTCAACCTCGTATATGTTTTCTTACGGACCTTTTTCTCACACAGGAATAAAAGCAGATTTTAAACTTAACACCTCATGGTCTCTGATGTTGGCAGTATTAAATCCTACAGATTTTACAGAAAGTAACCCATTTGATACCTATATTTTGGGAGGACAGCTTGGGTATAGTCTCGGCAAGTATTCCTCTTATTTAAATTTTAGATATGGAAATGAAGGTGCACCACAAACTGTAGAACCTACTTTTCAAGTAGACTGGACGACAGGTTTTGACTTTACCAACCGATTATACGCAGGACTTAACGCCACATATCTAACCAGAGGAACTGACGCCAGTGATGAATCCAGTGGCTTTTATGGTATAGCATTGTACTCTCAATACAGCACCAGCGATCGCTTTGCTATAGGAATCAGGGGAGAGTACTTTTCTCAGTATAACTATGATCTCGTAACTTTTGAAGAAGTGACAGGAACTCCTATAAGTTCCCCTATTGCTTTTGACAATGATGGTGATGGAGAGGTTATCGCAATTACTTTGACCGGAAACTATTTTATAGGAAATCTGGCACTAAAACCTGAACTACGCATAGATCATTCTGAAGACACATTCATTGATAGCAATTATACAACATCTAGCACACTCAGCTCTTTTTTGATCGCGGCAATCTATAAATTTTAATTCTACAAGTAGCACCCTGTAGGTTCCTATTCTTAATTATCTACCGGGTGCTTCTCGTTTATTTTAACTCCAGCCAGTATCTCTAAGTCAAGATGATTTTCTTTTGGTGGTAAAGGACAGGAATACCGCTCATTGTAGGCACAATTTGGATTGTAGGCGGTATTAAAATCTATCAGTATTGAATTTCCTTCCGGAATTTTGAGGTCAATATATCTGCCTCCAAAGTATGTTGTTATTCCATTGGACAAATCTGTAAACGGTAAGAATAGATAGTCTTCAAATTCTGGTTGCGTTTTTAATTCTTGATTTTGATAGATATTAAGTATATAAGGCGTCTTATTTATTTGAAAATGCGCTTCCCCGAATTTAACATATACAGATTCACTTTCTGTACTTGTCTTCATTATAAACGGTGTTTCATAAGGCGTGCGTACAAATTTTGCCTTAATGCACATCGCAGTGTTTATCTCAAAAAAATCTAAAGACTCAAAAGTAGATAAATCCTTTTCAAGCAAAGGACTGGTCTCTTCTGAAATAAATTTCTTGTTCAAATCATTCTGAAAATATATGATTCGTTTTATATTAACAGAGTCTTGCGCTGACGCTATTACTGAAACAAATACCATACTAATCAAAATAATTCTTCTCACTTCCTTTCAATTTTTTGCAAAAGTACAAACCATTCAAAGATAACGAGTTAATATTATCAAAAATTATATTTTTTGTACTAATTTTATTCCTTTTTTATTCGATTCTAAAGTATCTAATCTTGCAAAAACTATTTAGAAATTATATTCAATCTTTCTCCGGGCTTTCTCGCGAAATTTGGTGGCTCGCGCTCATTACATTAATCAATCGTTCGGGCGCTATGGTCATCCCATTTTTGTCGTTGTACCTTACCGATGATTTGAATTTTAGTTTATCACAAGTAGGCTGGATAATGACTAGTTATGGACTGGGATCATTTGCAGGAGCTTGGTTAGGTGGAAAACTCAGCGAAATCATCGGGTATTTTAAGGTGATTTTAGGCTCCCTCTTTTTAACCGGAATTAGTTTTATTATTATTCAATATTTACATAGCTTCTGGAGTATCTGTGCTGGATTTTTCATTCTCATACTTATTGCCGATACCGCACGTCCGGCGTTTTTTATCGCATTAAGTGCTTATAGTAAACCAGAAAACAAAACACGATCGCTAACCTTGATTAGATTAGCGATTAACCTTGGTTTTTCTATGGGACCTGCTGTTGGTGGAATCATAATAGCCAGTATTGGCTATTTTGGACTATTTTGGATTGACGGTATCACTTGCATTCTGGCAGGATTTCTAATGATTTATACGTTAAACCCAAAGAAAACTAAAGAAGTGGATAAAGAAATTGTAGTTCAAAATCCGCTCCCGGCACATCTGGACTGGGTATACGTAGTTTTTTTAATCGCTCTGGCAATTTTTGGTTTTATTTTTGTCCAGTATTTCTCTACTGTACCTTTGTATTACAAGGAGATCCATAAACTAAGTGAAGAAAAAATAGGGTTACTGTTAGCGCTGAATGGAGCAATGATTTTTGTTTTGGAAATGCCTTTAATTGCTTACCTGGAAAAAACATCTATTTCAAAATTGAATCATGTAATTATAGGATCTGCACTCACTGGAATCAGCTTTTTGCTAATGCTTATAAGTCCGTGGGCAGGTGTATTAGTTATAGGAATGATAGTAGCTACCTTAGGTGAAATGATTTCATTTCCTTTTGGTAATGCTTTTGCTTTGGAGCGTTCAAAATTAGGAAAACAAGGAGCGTACATGGGACTGTATTCTATGTCTTTTTCGATTGCACACATTTTGGGACACAATTCAGGAATGCGACTGATCGAAAATTTCGGCTATACAATCACCTGGATAACCATGGCATTCTTAACACTCGTCGCTCTGCTTTTATTATTTAGTATACAAATTTCCATAAAAAAATATAGCACTGAAGTGTGTACGGTTAAATCGAACAATTAGTCTATAGTAGCACCGTTGACTCGGTTACTACTTTTATAAAATAGTGCTTTAGCTAATAAAGAGATTATCAGAAAATCAATTGCAACTATAAAGAGAATTCTGAAGATTTCTATACCTGTAAAACTAAATCCGCCAAAACCTAGGACGCCCGTAATTATAGACGCAATTAGAAAATGAATCGAATACTTTTTCATGAGTTATGTTTTCTTCAAAAATCAAAAAAAATAGATTCACCTGTTACAACAAAGTGCAAATTAATACAATATTAACCTGAAAATCTTAACGTTAACAGTATGCACGTTAAAATTTCACAATAAATTAATCATAGAAAAAGCGCTCAAATGAGCGCTTTGTTTCTAGTTTAGGGCAAATTATATACTCTCTTCAGTCGTTAGATTCGGGGTCTTCTTACCAATGTCCTCACATATAACTTGATCCTGATATTTAGCTAAATTAAAATACGTTAGTCATGTCGTCACACAATAAAATATTCTAATCTATACTGAATACCTTTTTAATTTTGTATTACCTAAAGATAAGAAAATAAATCTTACATTTTGAAATAAAATTTTAAAAATTTTAAAAAAAGTACGTTAAAGAACACTATTAATCGACGAAATACCGTTTTTATTAACATTTATAGTAAACTAAGCGATATTGATAAAAGCATAAAAACACAAAATACTAGTAGTTTTAGTCTTTATTTTACACCCTTATATTATTTAAAGACGCTTATTGATTGGATTATTTTCAATTAAGCTACTTAATATGATATGAGTCTTTGCTTCTCCATAGGTAATCAAACTGTCAATAAACTCTTGTAAGTGCATTTGATCTTTGAGAACCACTTCCATAATAATATTTTCATTACCGGTGATACGATAACAGCTTAATACTTCGTCAAACTCCTTTACCTTAATCAAAAAAGGTTGCAACCTCCCCATAAACGCTTTTAAAGTAATAATAGCTTTTAGTTGATACCCTACTTTAAAATAGGAAATTTTGGCTCCATATCCTTTGATGATATCCTCGTCTTCCATCCTCTTAATTCGCTCTGCAACTGCTGGAGAGCTCAGTCCTATCGCTCTTCCTATTTCAGCATTACTAATGCGTGCATTAGTCTGTAAAAGTTTTAATATCTTCCAGTTTACGCTATCCATTATGTTTTTTAAGTATTTACTTTAAAAATTTTAGTTAATAAGGCAAAATAAACAATTTACTTTAATTTCGAAAGCTATCGCTCTTTTAGATCTTGTATTTTTATAGATAGTAATCTATGAGGAATTTATCATCACATACTAAGCTTTACAAACAAGCGCACGATATTTTACACTTGTCGCGTCAGATAGCTCTCTATTTGACTCCGGACTTCGTTGCTCTTGAGAGTGACGGCAGTGAAAATCCACACGTTTATTATACAGGTGATATTATTAAACACTCTAACGGACTGTATCCTGAAATTTTAAAAGCAGAGAATCAACCTTTTCAAGAAGATCGTGTAAAGTCAGCCAATGCTCTTTCAAAACTCATTCAACGCTTGACCTTTGCATGTGAGCGCTTAGAGAAAAGTAGCAGCAATGGTCGGGATTTTATAATCTTACTACGCAAGGAGATTAAGAAATTTCGTCGACTACAGCGTAATTGGATGACAACTTTATAATTTTTAAATAGCATATTCACAAAAGACAAAAAGATAAAGCCTTGTTTACAAAAAGTATACAAGGCTTTAAATAATTTATATAATGATGTTTTGTATTACATATTTCTACGGTACTGTCCTCCTACTTCGAATAAAGCTGCTGTAATTTGACCTAGGGAACAAACTTTGGTAGCCTCCATCAATACTTCAAAAATATTCTGATTATGAATAGCTGCATATTGCACCTTATCCAAAGCTTCTTTTGCATAAGATTCCTTAGCCGTGTGTAAATTCTTGAGAATTGTTATTTGATATTGCTTTTCATCCTCTGTAGCACGAATAACTTCTCCCGGTGTAACAGTTGGTGAACCTTTTGAACTTAAAAAGGTGTTGACTCCAATAATAGGAAATTCACCATTATGCTTTAATGTTTCATAGTACAAACTTTCCTCTTGTATCTTGCTACGTTGGTACATTGTCTCCATAGCTCCTAATACACCACCTCGCTCCGTTATACGATCAAATTCAGTCAACACAGCTTCTTCAACCAAATCTGTAAGTTCTTCTATGATGAATGAACCTTGAATTGGATTTTCATTTTTAGTTAAGCCTAGTTCCTTATTAATGATCAGCTGAATTGCCATAGCACGACGCACCGATTCCTCAGTTGGTGTAGTAATCGCTTCATCATATGCGTTTGTATGCAATGAGTTACAATTATCATAAATAGCATACAAGGCTTGTAAGGTTGTACGGATGTCGTTGAAGTCAATCTCTTGTGCATGCAGCGAACGACCAGAAGTCTGAATATGGTACTTCAACATCTGCGCTCTGGAGTTGGCTCCGTATTTATTCTTTAGTGCTTTCGCCCAGATTTTACGTGCCACACGACCGATTACTGCATATTCGGGATCAATACCATTAGAGAAAAAGAATGATAAGTTAGGTCCGAATTTATTAATATCCATTCCACGACTCAGGTAATACTCCACATAGGTAAAACCATTGGCCAGTGTTAGAGCCAATTGAGTAATTGGATTTGCGCCCGCTTCGGCAATATGATACCCTGAAATAGATACAGAATAGAAGTTACGCACTTGCTTTTCAATAAAATATTCTTGTACATCTCCCATGAGGCGTAATGCAAATTCGGTAGAGAAAATACACGTATTTTGTGCCTGATCTTCTTTTAGGATATCTGCCTGAACAGTTCCTCTTACAACATTGAGCGTTTTTTCTTTGATCTCCTTATAAACCTCTGCAGGCAATACTTGATCTCCTGTAACACCTAGCAACATCAATCCAAGTCCGTCATTACCTTCCGGTAATGGTCCTTGGTATTGTGGTCGATCAACACCTTTATCCTTATAAATTTTTGAAATCTTAGCTTCAACTTCAGCCTTTAATCCATTTTCTTTAATATACTTCTCACAATTTTGATCAATCGCAGCGTTCATAAAGAAACCAAGAAGCATTGGTGCGGGACCGTTAATTGTCATACTTACCGATGTCATCGCATGGGATAAATCAAATCCTGAATATAGCTTTTTTGCATCATCCAAACAACAAATAGAAACCCCCGCATTACCTATTTTACCATAAATATCAGGACGTTTATCAGGGTCGTTACCATAAAGTGTCACCGAGTCAAAAGCTGTAGATAATCTTTTTGCCGGCATCCCCAAACTCACATAATGAAATCTGCGATTGGTACGCTCCGGTCCACCTTCGCCCGCAAACATACGTGTTGGATCCTCTCCCGTACGTTTAAAGGGATACAAACCTGATGCATAAGGAAACTCACCAGGTACATTTTCTTGCAAACACCATCTCAAAACATCACCCCATGCCTCATATTTGGGAAGCGCTACCTTAGGTATTTGTGTATGCGATAATGATTCTGTATGCGTTTCAATCTTTATTTCTTTGTCCCGAACCTTAAATGAATAGATTGGATCCTTATATTTTTGAACCTTTTTATCCCAATTGATAAGGATTTCCCAATTATAAGGATCAAGGTTTAATTTAACCTTTTCAAACTGATCAAATAATAAGTTTAAAAAAGGACGTGTATCGTCGGTACTGTGCTTGAGTACAATTTCCTGATCAATCCCTGCTTTGGTTAGCAATGCATCTTTTGAAATTTCTACATCAACAACCGATAAAATTGTTTGATAGATTCCGTACAATCGTTGTGCCACACTCACCTGAGTATCCACCGTATTATCGTAAGAACGGTTGCTTTCAGAAATTTCTGATAAATAGCGGGTTCTACTTGGTGGAATAACAAAAATCTTTTCTGACATTTCTTCAGAAATATGAAAGTCAGACTTAAGATCAGCATTTGTTTTCTCCACAACCTTATCCATGATTGCTTTGTATAAGGTATTCATTCCAGGATCATTAAACTGAGAAGCAATAGTACCATACACCGGCAGGTCATCTTGAGGTGTATCCCATAGATTATGGTTACGCATGTATTGTTTTTTTACATCCCGTAATGCATCCAGTGATCCTCTTTTATCGAATTTATTAATTGCTACCAAATCCGCAAAATCCAGCATATCAATTTTTTCTAACTGCGTTGCTGCTCCAAACTCCGGCGTCATCACATATAAAGAAGTGTCGCTATGTTCTAAAATTTCGGTATCTGACTGTCCGATTCCGGATGTTTCCAAAATAATGATATCGTATTCTGCCGCTTTAAGCACCTCAATAGCTTCAGCTACATATTTTGATAAAGCTAAGTTTGATTGTCTAGTCGCCAACGAACGCATATACACTCTGGGAGAATTAATCGCATTCATTCTGATCCTATCACCTAATAAAGCTCCTCCAGTCTTTCGTTTAGAGGGATCTACAGAAATGATTCCGATGGTTTTATCCTTAAAATCGATAAGAAAACGTCTTACTAATTCATCAACCAGTGATGATTTACCGGCACCACCAGTACCTGTAATACCAAGGACCGGAGTTTTGGATGTTTTATTTTTAGCATGTATTTGCTCCAGCGTATCTTTAGCGATTTCGGGAAAATTCTCTGCAGCAGAAATTACGCGCGCAATGGCACCGGCTTTCTTTTCTGCTAAATGATTAGCTTCTCCATTAAGCCTGTTTCCAATAGGAAAATCTGACTGTTGCACCAAATCATTTATCATACCCTGAAGACCTAATGATCTTCCATCATCCGGAGAATATATGCGTGTTATACCATAATCCATCAATTCTTTGATTTCTTCTGGTAATATCACACCTCCTCCTCCACCAAAGATTTTAATATGTGTCGCCCCTTTTTCTTTGAGCAGATCATACATGTATTTGAAATATTCATTATGTCCTCCTTGATAGGATGTCATCGCTATAGCATTTGCATCCTCTTGAATTGCACAATTTACAACTTCTTCTACGCTACGATCATGTCCAAGGTGAATCACCTCAACTCCTGTTGACTGGATAATACGACGCATAATATTGATCGCGGCATCGTGACCGTCAAAGAGTGATGCTGCGGTAACGATTCTTACTTTATTTTTAGGCTTATAAGGTGCTATTTGTTCCATCGATAATAAATACTTGATTTGAAGCTTCAAATTTAAGAAATTCGCACCTATATCGCCCTTTTTTACAGAATAATATAACAGTTATTTTATCAGTCTTATAAAAGCAAATCGTATTTGAAAGAATAAAACCGATACAACACAACGATCCGATTAATAAAGGAGTTTAATCTTTGACATAAAACCTGATACTATTTTCCTGATTAAAGTGGTAAAATCTGATTAGTAGAGGTAAAATTATATCCTTCAGCTTCCAGCTTCTTTCGTGCAGTATGCTCTGCATTGAGCATAGGATTACTATGATTAAAATGGATAAAATAAATTTTTGACTTCACCGCGCTGGTAGCATCTTTAAAAATGGCTAAAGTTTCTTCTATAAAAGGATGAGGGACTTCAGACATGGGTCTTGGAATTTCTCCATCTTTATAAAAAGTAGCATCAATTATAGCATAGTCTACCATCTTGACTTGCTCTAGTATGGATTTTGACCATTGCGACCATTTATTGATATCCGGTATAAAAAGAGCTGTTTTGCGTGTACCCTCAATTATATACCCCACAGTTTCAGAAAACTCATCCCGATGCGGAACCCTAAAAGGAGTAATTTTCAATGCTGGTGTGAGCTCCTGAGTCCTCTCATACGCTAGTGGAAATAACTGAATGTTCTTTACATCAACAAGCTGCGACCAAGGTCCGTTGTTCTCCAAAAACCCTTGCATCTTAGGCATTACATACACAGGAATGTTTTTTGCTCCCATTGCTTCTCTTCCAAAATACATTAATCCTGTATAATGACCTATATGCGCATGCGTCAAAAAAACGCCATCAATGATACGTGGATTGTCCGGATAATATGCTGAAAGGATAGCTAACTGTTCGGGCATATCAGGTGTCGCCTCGATCAAAAATTTCTTTTCTGCATCCTGATCTACGATACCTAAAGAAACAACAAGCTCTTTATTAATTAAATTATTTTTAAGTGCTTGATATTCTTTTACATTATTTATATGAGGATAGCCTCCATCTTTATTTATATGAGGATAGCCTCCATCTTTGGCTATGCCTAGTACAACCATATACTGCAATGGTAATTCTTTACCAAAGTCAGGATCGCTGGACGCATCTTTTTTGCAGCAACAAAGTAATGACCCTATCAAGAAAAGCAGTAAATTTGATCTCATAATGCTAAGATAACCATATTAAATCTATACTATGAAACCCTACTTTTTTGCTTTACTATTACTATCTACCAGCTGTGCTGAACTGCAACAGGTTGTAAACAATTTACCCCAAGCGGGAACTATCGGAGTGAGTGATTTTGATATCGCTAATGGATTACGACAGGCATTGGATAAAGGGATAGATAAGCAGGTTAGTAAACTGACAAAACCTGATGGGTTTTACAAAAATCAGTTAGTAAAGATTGTGCTTCCTACTGAGTTACAAAAAGTTGATAAAACATTACGAGATATTGGACTGAGTAAACTTGCAGATGAAGGTCTTAAGGTTTTAAACCGCGCTGCTGAAGATGCCGTAAAAGAAGCCACCCCTATATTTGTTAACGCTGTAAAACAAATAACCTTTGCAGATGCACGACAAATTTTAACAGGGTCTGATAATGCAGCTACTAATTATCTGGAAAGAAGAACAACATCTTCTCTTTATCAAAAATTTAGTCCCGTTATTAACTCCTCTTTATCCAAGGTTGGCGCAGATAAGGTTTGGGCTTCTATCATTTCAAGGTATAATGCGGTTCCCTTTACTACAAATGTGAACCCTAACCTTACCGATTATGTCACTAATCAAGCATTAAACGGAGTTTATAAAATGATTGCAGTCGAGGAAAAACAAATTAGAACCTCTATACAAGCACGTACAACAGATTTGTTAAAAAGAGTTTTTGCGCTTCAGGATTAATAAAAGTGCCTAAGCCATAGACGAAATCATATGAATTACCCTTCAAATGCAAACTTTTGTGTTTCTTTTATATATTGTTAACTGTATTTTGTGAAAATTCTTACATCAGATAGAATAGCTTTGTAATAAAGAAAATAGGGAGAATGTTTACTTGGCTAAAAAATAAAAACAGACTACAACGGCTTAGGAGTAAGTATTGTAGGTTAATGAAAAATTCATATTTGATTGCATTGAAAGATAAAGATAAAAGCGATCAAATTAATACAGAAGCTTGCGCACTTTTAATAGAAATTAAACGTTTAGAAACTGTCGAAAATCTGAACACATCTTCGCGTAAAAGATCTGCTTAAAATGATTGTATAAAATTCACCGATGTTTGATTAAAAATATCAGACTGCTCAACATTTACTACATGACCTGATTGTGCAACAATGGTCAGAAAAGATTTTTTATGAGCATTAACTACCTTTCTAACCGCCGGTAAGAAAAGATAATCCTGGTCTCCCATTACATACATAGTCGGTATCGCAATATCTTTAGCTCTAAAAAAACGCAACAAAGGATTGATCTCTGAAGTTAGTTTAAACCAGCGTATAAATTCTTTTTGGTAGAGTTTCTTAGCTTCATTTACAAAAAGGATTCGGGATTGCTTGTGATTTTTACGAGGCATGATGATAAACGCAAAAAACTTATACAAAATAAGATAGGGTACTACCGATTTAAATACAATGCCCAATTTCATAAGAACCTGAGACCTGAAATTTAATTTTAGAATTGCTCCACCCATAATCATACTATCCACACGCTCAGGATGTCTTTCAGCCAAGTTGCGAATTAGTATAGTCCCCAGTGATATTCCGACAAAATGTGAGGATTTAATCCCTTCTTTATCAATAACTTCAATAATGTCATTAGTAATTACATCAAAGGTATATTTATCATTAAAAGAATCCTTGAATACCGGGGCAGAATTACCATGACCTCTCAAATCTAATAATAAGATATTAAAATGTTTTCTAAAAGCTCGTAGTTGCTTAAACCATATCGAAGAACTTCCTCCAGCACCGTGGACAAAGGTTACCCATTTTTTACTAACAGGATGGCAATAGGTATTATAGTGGATCATAAAATTCTATTCTAAAGCAAGGTACTAGGTAATTTTATTTTTGACAAAGGTATTAACACATCCCTTAGAGTTGTTTAAGGCTTTGTTTGATTGATTCTTGTAAAAATCTAAAGTAATTAAAAGCATATTGAAGTCGGGAACCATACCATGAAAAATATTCTCCGTCTACCAATAGAATGGTGGCCGTAGGAAATATTTGTTGTAACTCCTCCTTATGCGCATCATTAAAAGGAAACGGTTCTGAAGAAAGTAAAATTAAATCAACATTCTGATAGTTATTACTTGTAGCTAAGTCAACGACCGGATAGCGCTCGGTTCCGTTGTAGCAGTTCTTAAAATTATTTTCTTCTAATAAGGTTGTGATAAAAGTAGAAGGCCCCGCAATCATCCACGGATTTTTCCAAATAAAGTAAAGAACATTCTTATAAGGTACATGCTGAACAAAAGCTTTAAAATCCGTCTGTTCTTGCACTATTTTATTTATAATTACTAAAGCTTCTTTTTCCTTTTGAAAGATAGCTCCGTATTGCTTAATCAGCGCTAAGGCAGATGCCAACGTAGTTATATCTGAAACATGTACAGGATATTCCTTTTCCAGAGCTTCGACCATTATTTTAGTATTCTCTTCTTTATTACAAAGAATTATTCCCGGATTTAACGCGCGAATCTTATCAAAATGTACTTTTTTAGTTCCGCCAACAATTTCTTTTTCTTGTTTTAGTCCTTCAGGATGCACACAAAATTTGGTCACCCCTTCCAATTGATCTTCTAAACCTAAATCAATAAGTAACTCGGTTTGAGAAGGTACTAAGGAAACAATTGTCGGAGTTTCACTCTTTATACTGACCTCACGCCCTATTTGATCAACAAACGTTTTCATATACTTCGATTTACAAACCACCCAATTTAAATGTTAAATATCTAATTTTTAACACCTTAAATTTTAAAATTCCTACAAATATTTGTATATTCTTACTTATTAATTTAAATCTTGGGGCTATGAATGCAATGTTACTTAATTGGGTACCGTACGGTTTACTCGCGTTCTTCGTATTTTTTATTATCTATGGATTAATAGGGTATATAAAATACGTTTTTCGAGCGAATCGACGTTAATTAAACAACCAAAACAGGAGCTTAAAAAACTAAGCTCCTGTTTTTTTTAAGAGTATAGACATCATTTCAGATTGAAGCAATTCAGCTTGTACTTTTGCAGCTTCAGCAAAATCCTCTCCTTTTGAGGCATATAAAATTCCGCGAGAAGAGTTAATCAAAAGTCCTATCTGATCATTCATTCCATACTCACAAACTTCTTGTAAACTTCCGCCTTGAGCGCCTACCCCCGGAACCAACAAAAAACTATCCGGAATTATTTTTCTGATATCACTCAAAAACTCCGCTTTTGTTGCACCAACTACATACATCAAATTTTCGGCATTCTTCCATGTTTTTGAGGTTTCAAGCACCTTCTTATACAATTCAACACCCTCAACAGTTTTGGTTTGAAAATTAAATGCCCCCTGATTGGATGTTAGCGCCAACATGATGGTGTGCTTATCTTTAAAATTTAAGAAAGGCTCTACCGAATCTTTACCCATATAAGGTGCTACCGTAACCGAATCAAACGCCAAATCTTCAAAAAATGCTTTGGCATACATAGTACTGGTATTTCCTATATCTCCGCGTTTTGCATCTGCAATGGTAAATATATTAGGATGTTGTTCGTTTAAATACATGATCGTTTTTTGAAGCGATTGCCATCCCTTCAACCCGTACGCTTCGTAAAAAGCAGTATTGGGTTTGTAGGCTACTGCCAAGTGGTGAGTAGCATCAATAATCGCTTTATTAAATTCAAAAATAGGATCTTCTGTAGCTAATAAATGCTTCGGAATTTTATCTAAATCCACATCTAAGCCAATACAGAGAAAGGATTTCTTTTTGTGTATTTGATCAACAAGGTGTTGTGTGGTCATTGTAGTGTTTTCTATAATAAATAATTGCTTATCTCGAGTTTACGAAGCCTTTGCTTCATCTACATACTCCTTTAAATAGCTGTATCGTTTCGTTAATTTGCCCTGCTGTGTCATTCGAGCCCTTTCTAATATACCATCAGCATCAGCCTCAAAAAATGCTGGCAGCACATGATCCAAAAACATTTGGCCAAAACCTTCGCTCGCATCCTTTGGCAATTCACAAGGCAGATTATCTACAGCCATTACTGCAATCGCATTAGGATCTTTAAAATCTATTTCTTTACCACTCTGCGGGTCAAATCCAAAAACCGGATCTGCTATTGTCGAAGATCGAATTGTGGTTGCAATAGGTCCATCAATATCGCATGATATATCTGCAACTACTTTGATTTTAAAACTGTTTGAAGCTATATCCTCTTTAGAATAAAAGACAGGGGCACCTTCTCCATAAAAATGACCTGCAATAAAAAGATCACTCACTTCGGTAAATCTTAAAAAATCATTTTTATACTCCTCAGGATTTTTGTAAAAGTGTGATTTATCAGCTATTGGCTGATCATCATTCGTCTTCACATAATCTTCTACATCGAGTTGCACATATACGGGCTCATCGAATGATTCATTTAAAAATTCATGTACCGAAACTTCGCATAACTGCATGGCATCCAACATCTCTTTTGCTCCGTTACCCACCTTTCCTTTTCCGGTGAGTACGATTTTGATCGCGGGCAAGGTGATTTGAGAAAGTGTATTAATTAAGGCGGATTGATCCTCTAATTCATTTGCTTTGGGCAGTGTAAAGTCACCAAACTTAAGACCCCAAGTGCGCATGGCATTATATGCGCCTACAATCCCGGCATAGCGACCAAAACCAATTAATCGCATGCCTTGTTGATCTGTTATTACTTCGTGATCGAATAATTCAATGTTCTTTTCAAGAATTGTTAGTAGCAACTCGCGATTATAAGGCTGTTTTTTTATGGTGTGCGAAAAGAAGAAATATTTTTTATTGGCCAATAATGCGTCTTTCGGAACTTCTTTGACACCTAGTAAAACATCACAATCTGAAATATCTTGTGTTACCTCAAAGCCTGCATCTCTATATTCCTGATCAGAGAACACACGAATATCAGAACTTTCAACTTTAAATCGCGCATTTGGAAACTGCTTTTTTGCCATAGCTAAAGCTTGCGGAGAAAAGACTACCCGACGATCTGGCGGGCTTTTACGTTCTTTGATAATTCCGAATGTAATCATATAGTTTGGTATGTATTTTGATTATTTTAATGTGTGGTTAAAGATATAACAATTATGACTATCTTTGCCAACTCTTTTTTACTGTGAAAGAGAGATTTTATTGGGGTCGACTGGTTTTGACAGCGAGACTAATGAGATGGTAAGCACGTCGAGCGCTGGGATATAGCTCGTAAATATCATATTTCATCTTTTTTAAACGGCGAGAATAACTACGCCCTAGCTGCATAATCTGAATTTCAGTAGGATAATGCCTCGGTCTACAAGGTAGACAAGCAGGATACTCTTCAAAAGCCTTGGTTTATGGCGTTTGGTTTTGAGTATCGTAAAAGTAAACCTAGAAACCAAAGGGTCTTGATTTGGTTTTGAAATTAATTGAGAATAAGCTGTGCGTTGGTGGTTTTTGACCGGCAAGCAGACGAAAACCTAAACAGAAACTAAGCGTGTAGAAAGCTATTTGATTACTTGTTTGGACGAGGGTTCGAATCCCTCCGACTCCACGATCAAGCGCAACTAGTTTGCGGATTAAAACATAAAAACTCGACAAGCTTGCTTGATCGAGTTTTATTGTTTTTAGACGCCTGGACTGCAAGGACAGCTAGTTGCATTTGCAGTACTAGAAGCATTAGGGATCAACCGAGTTAACCCACTCTCGACTCCACTACAAACCTGCCACTTGGCAGGTTTTTGTGTTTTCGGGGGATTCGGCAAACGCGCCCGCTGGCTCCTTCGCTAAATTGCGGGACGTTGTGTTTTCGGGGGATTTGATCAATGTCTCAATCAGATCACATATTTTTTTTTATAAAACAGAATAATAAAATAAGAAAACGAATGCATCTTACTTAAACTTATGCTACCTAAATAAACTGGCCATTACCTATTTATTTTTATCTTTATGAGTTTTAAAATGAAGTCTGTCATGAAAAAAGCAATACTTTGCTCTTTAGCACTGTTCTCTCTCTTAACTATTCTTACAGCCCAAGAAAAGCTTACCACCTTTAAAGATCTGGATGTCTTTAAAATTCAATATGCTTCTGATCCTCAAATTGCTCCTGACGGAGATCAGATCGTATATCGACGTACAGGCTTTGATATTATGCATGATAAAAGCGTTGGAAACCTTTGGATACTCCAAGCAGATGGTACTGCTCATCGCAAATTAACCGCTAGAGAAGCGAGTGAATCTCAGCCTAGATGGTCCCCTAATGGCGATCGAATTGCTTTTGTGAGTAGTACCGATCAAGGTGCTGAAATTTTTATGTATTGGGTACAAACAGGGCAATATGCCAGAATATCACAACTGGAACGCTCACCTACATCGTTAACGTGGTCTTCTGATGGAACGCAACTCGCTTTTACCATGTTGGTTCCACAAAAACCTGTCGTACTGGCCAAACTACCCCAAAAACCAAAAGGTGCCAAGTGGGCAGAAAAACCACGAATTACCAATCAATTAAAACATGAAGCTGATGGTCGTGGCCATTTGGAGCCCGGATTTTCTCATATTTTTGTGATTCCTGCCTCAGGTGGTTCTCCGCGCCAAATTACTGGTGGAAATTTTAATCATAGAAGTGGCTTATCATGGTCCCCTGACGGAAAACATATTTTATTTTCAGCGAATAGAAATGAGGATTGGGAACATGATTTTAGAAATAGCGAATTATACAAAGTATCCGTTACTGAAGGAACAATAACCACCTTAACAGATCGCAATGGTCCCGACTATGCTGCGGTTTTCTCTCCAGATGGAAATAAAATTGCATATCTAGGTTATGATGATAAAGTACAAGCGTATCAACTTAATCAATTGTACCTTATGAATAGTGATGGAGCCGATAAAAAAGTAATTCAGGTTGCATTGGATAGAAATTTGAGTAACCTTCAATGGGATGCAAAAGGAAATGGATTGTACTTTACTTATGATGACCAAGGTAACTCCAAAATAGGATATACCGATCTCGATGGAAAAGTCACTAAACTCGCTAATAACCTAGGTGGAACATCCATTGGACGTCCTTATGCGGGAGGATCGTACAGTGTATCAAAGAAAGGTACTATTATCTATACACACACACGTCCCGAATACCCTGCGGATATAGCCTTATTAAAACCAAAACAAAAAACACCCAAGTTACTGACTCGACTCAATGATCATTGGCTTTCGCATCGCACCTTGGGAAAAGTCGAAGAAGTGTGGTACGCTTCCTCTATTGATGGAAGAAAAATTCAAGGATGGCTTATAAAACCACCCAATTATGATGCTACTAAAGCATATCCTTTACTGGTAGAAAATCATGGAGGACCTATTCTTAATTACGGAGATCGTTTTTCTGCTGAGTTGCAACTCTATGCTGCTGCAGGTTATCTTGTTTTTTATCCAAATCCGAGAGGAAGTACCAGTTACGGAGAGGAATTCGGGAATTTACTTTATAACAATTATCCCGGCGAAGATTATAACGATGTGATGGACGGTGTTGACTATTTGATTAAAACCGGTATTGCAGATAAAGAAGAACTCTATGTTACCGGTGGGAGTGCCGGTGGTATCATGACTGCTTGGATCATTGGTAAAAACAATCGGTTTAAAGCTGCGGTGGTAGCAAAACCTGTTATGAACTGGATTAGTAAAACATTGGTAGCCGATAATTATTATGGTTATGCTAACTACAGATATCCGGGGCAACCTTGGGAAAATATGGAAACTTATTGGAAATTCTCCCCCATATCTTTGGTGGGCAATATTGAAACACCGACGATGGTTATGGTTGGTATGAATGACTTGCGTACACCCCCATCCGAAGCAAAACAATTGTATCACGCCTTAAAGCTTCGTAAGATAGAAACAGTGTTGGTTGAGATTCCCGGGGCATCCCATGGCATTGCGAAAAGACCGAGTCAATTAATTACCAAAGTTGCTCATACGCTGGCGTGGTTTGATAAATACCAGAAGAAAACAAAAGAATGAATCTTGTTATAGCGCTTTCTCTTGTAACCTTATGTCAGGACGAGACATTTGAGAATTAAAAAAAGCCATCGTAATGAAGTGCCCCCAAAAAGTTAGACACTATTTGGGGGTATTTTATGAGTAGATAAATCAAACATTCCAAAGATTTTAAATTTAAAGCAGTACAAAAGGTTTTAAGGAATAATTTAAGTATTACTGCTGTTAGTGATGAATTAGTTCTC
>NZ_VNHU01000012.1 GCF_008124785.1 Aquimarina intermedia
GAGAACTAATTCATCACTAACAGCAGTAATACTTAAATTATTCCTTAAAACCTTTTGTACTGCTTTAAATTTAAAATCTTTGGAATGTTTGATTTTTATACTCATAAAATACCCCCAAATAGTGTCTAACTTTTTGGGGGCACTTCATATTGTGTCGGTTTTTTTTTGATCCTAAAAGCTATTGTTTATGTTTTAACAAAATTTTAAGCATCTCGTAAAAGTCTCATTCGTTATAGTATATAGAAAGATATTTAACAAGTTGATGTAGTTTTAAAATACGGAATAACAATGGTATACATGGGTTTTTAACGTAAGTTTTAGAAATTTCCATATATTTGTTATGTACTAGTATTTTTCGTTAATCTTCTATTGTTTTTTTTCTTGGTCAAAATAAAGCTAAAAAAATATTATTATAGTAGAATCATCGAATGGTCATATTAAAAACAAAATTACCCTCGCGTACCTCATGAATTTTAGAACAGGCTTATTTTTCTTATTTTTTCTAACTATTAATCATATAATAGCACAGCTAGACGCCAATTCTGTAATGGGATTGCCTGCAGGAACTACCGCAGAGATCAATGCCATAACAACAGCACAAGAAGGAGCTATTGCCTACGACACTACTGTAAAAAGAATGCTTCAATATAACAATGGTAGTTGGCAAGAAATTCTTACTGCTGGCAATGTATATGTTGGCGCGCTCCAAATTTCATCTGCTGGAACGATAAATGTTACAGGAATTCCTTTTCAGCCTTCCTCGGTTACCTTTAGAGCGCATGCTAATGTGGAAACATTTAATTTGGATTCAGATAATCTAACAAATAATGACCGTGGAATCCGTAATTCTTATGGATCTATGGATGGATTTGCCAGGAATAATGGTGGTTCTATTACCCAACAGGTAATCTATGTGGGGGGTCATGGAAACTCAATCAATGATATTTCTCGATTTGCCTCAAACTCAAATGCTATAGGATTGCGTTATGGAGATCAAAATGGCGACTTACTTGGTAAAATTACGGGGACGGTTACAAGTTTTACGGCAAACGGTTTTCAGATAGCTGTAAACTACACCAATGGAGTAATTACCAACACAGGCAATAATGTGCGACCAACAGATATACATAATGAAGGCATTATTGTGCTATATACCGCCTATAGGTAAAGTGTAGACAAAGCTTAATGCTAAAGTTGTGTCTTGCGATACCTGCCATCAAAAATTACAATCCATGTTTTACCATTATCACTGCTTTGTGTCCATCGCTGTCGCACCTCTTCATGATCTAATGGTTGCCAAGTGATTCGATTGAGTAACATACCTTCTTCCATAACAACTTGATTCATTAAGCACATTGTATTCTCTTTAAAACCACCATACAGATGTAGCACTAATCCAGTAATATCAATATAATACTGTTCCCAATGCTCTCGTTTTGAATTATAGGTATTTAAACTGGTTCCTTGATAGCTAGTATTAATCGATGCATATTCTTCTTTGATTCCCTTACCATTTAGAATAGAAGTGATCTTGCTTTTACCCACTAAGCTATCTGTTTGAAAAGTATACACCTCCCAATCTCCAATCCAAAAGTCAAACTGACGTTCCTTTTGTATACTTGTCTCTTGTGAAAAGGATGCGTTACTAATTAATAGAAAAACTAAGTATGCGGTGAACCGAAGCATAAGGAGGAGATTTAATACTAAGATACGTAAATTTTATGAGGACAGTTTAACCCATGAAATCAAAAAAGGAACTCTTTTTAAGAGCTCCTTTTAATTGTGTTATTTTTTTAATGGAATTTTGGCTAATTCATTATAAAAGAGAACACTATATTTTTTTATCACCTAATTCGAGCGCAAAAGTAGCTAAAATTAACCTTGTAAAATCATAGTTTTTAAATCTCTTTTGGTTTATATTTTTAGCGCCATATATGACACATTATTTTGTTTTTATATAAAAGAATTGCTTCTTAAGAATTTAGTCAATTTGACCTACGCTTCCTTAGATCTTGTTAAGTTTTTAGTGGAAATGTTACGAAAATAGAAATGCAAAAAAATGCCTGTATTTTAAATAATTAACATTAATTTAATCTTTTGTGATATACGTAGTTTCTGTTAAACCAAATTTTTAATCTCCTAAAAACTCATGGGTACTTCGATAAGTAATATTTTTGATTGTTTGATGGTTTCTATGGTAACCTGGTCCGTGTTCCATAGGCCAATAGCATCTCGATGATGTAGAGCGCGATCATTGCACATAATATCGCCTTCTAAGATAAATAGATATACACCATTTTTTGAATCATGTAACCTATAGTCTTTTTCTAATCCGGGATCGAACTCTGCGATTGAAAACCAAGCATCTTGGTGAATCCAAACACCTTGATCCTCCTTATTCGGTGACACTATTTGATACCAGTTATTTTTTAATGCCTCTTCAGGCAACGTAAATTGGTCGTAACGAGGTGTTACGCCGCGTTCTTTAGGGAGTATCCAAATCTGCAAAAATTGGACTTTGCTGTTTTTACTTTTGTTATATTCACTATGGTACACGCCGCTACCGGCACTCATGACCTGAATATCACCTTCTTTTATAACAGTGGTGTTGTTCATACTATCCTTGTGCTCAAGATCACCTGATAAAGGTATGGATATAATTTCCATGTCCTCATGTCGATGTTTTCCGAAACCCATGCCGGCAGCAACGGTGTCATCATTAAGAACTCGTAATGCACCAAAATTCATGCGGGAAGGATCGTGAAAATTAGCAAAACTAAAAGAATGAAAGGATTGTAGCCAACTGTGGTTAGCAGTTCCTCTTGCGTCTGCCTTATGCACTACTGTGTCCATAAAATACTTTTTTCTCGAAGATACAGAATCTCTAAAAGTATTTTGTAAAGGAAAGATTAAAGTTCAGCCTTTTGCTCAATCAAAAAAGAATGCAAATCCCCTTAACCTACTTTTTTCAACACATGTTCGTTGGGAGCAAGTTGTAACTGCTTAAAAAAATCCAGCAATACCAATTCTGAGTTATGGTGAATTGAACTTTTATACAATGTGATTGTTTTTTTGGGAGAGTCTATACGATAGCTGTCTTTAAACATCATAACTTTCTGTATGTCTTTTACATTAATCTGTTTAAAGAATCCTGTGTTTTTAGTGAAAACGCCATTTTCAATACTTACATAGCCTTTTGATTTCATCACCGCGTATACGATGATATAGATAACGCCCATAACAACTAGGTATGATGAGAACAGGTTACTGGTATGTAGTGCGAATCCAATCATGCCCAATAGTGTAAAAAAAACACCTGTTACGAGATTATTACGCAACAAGCGACTTTTATATAAGATTTTCATTATATGTGTAATTAAAGAGTTGGTTATGAGCGCTAAAATAAGATAAATTTGATAAACATGTATAATTAGCTTCTTTTCTACTCCAATGATTCTAAATTTTCTTCAAACCGCAGGACTAGTTGATATTAGATTTAAGCTAGTATTTAAATAAAAAATTATAATTTAATCATTCAAACATTTTTCCTTTAATAACGAATCTTTCTTTTTTTGTAAATACTCTTTTTCTAGTGTATTGTTAACAGTATCCAATGCCAGATCTATATAGTACAATCCTTTCATATAATTCTTCTTGGCAGTGTAATAGGCCGATAGGATACCATAATATAGGCGACTACGCTGTTCTAAATCATGAGGTTCGAGCTGAACTAAATATCGTTTTGCTTGTGCCAAGTCATTTTTTTGTAAACATACCACAGCCATTGTTAGCTTATGTGAAGGCATTGGTTGTATCACATAAAATTGTTGATACCATTGCAGTATAGTATTCCAATTTGTTTCTTCAAAACTTTTAGCTTGTAAATGCTCTGCAGCGATGGCCGCTTCGTAATGGTAGCAAGAAAACTCGTCAGTATCGACTGCTTTATTCATGATGGAATTTCCTAAAGATATTAATGGAAAATGCCAAGTGCTACGATCTTGATGTTCTAAATCCAACAATTCATTAGTAACGCTCAATTTACTTGACAAGCGCGCTGCATGAAAACAGAATAAAGCAAAAAGAGCATATACCTCAGAGGTTCGTATATTTTTGTTTTTTAGAAGGATTTGACATAAACGCATAGCTTCACCACATAATTCTTCTCGTATCAAGATTTCTTTTTTATTAGAATGAAAGCCTTCTTTAAAAATAAGATATATGACCTGCATTACGGTCTCTAAGCGAAAAGGTAAAGCTTTGCCTTGCGGAATATCAAATGTCAAATTGGAATGGAGGATGGCTTTGCGCGCTCGACTTAGTCGCTTCTTTACAGTTTCTTCTTTGGTAAGTAGGGCAGAGGCAATTTCTTTGCTACTGAAACCCGATACAGTTTTTAAAGCAAAGGCAATACGATCTCTGGGATCCAAATCGGGATGACAGGCCGTGAATATCATACGTAGCTGAGCATCTTCAATTTCAGTATCCAAAAATAATTCATTGATTGCAATCCCAGAAATTCCTTGTTGAATAAGAGGTATATGTTTTTTCTAGGACTTAAGTTTTCTGAAAATATCGAGCACTCGATTTTTTGCTGCCTGTGTTAACCATGCCTCGGGGTTATCCGGTTGTTTATGTCGCCAAGAAATACTGGCTTGTATAAAAGTATCCTGTACTGCATCTTCGATCACCTCGAGATGTGCTAACCCAAAAATACGTGTAAGTACAGAAACCATCTTTCCGCTATGATGGCGAAAGAGATGGTCTATGACTTTGGATTCCATTAGTGATCAAAAACCATAACTTCACGAATCTCTACAGACCCGTTAAGATCATAATCGGGAAAGTTCTGAGCAATCTCTTGAACTGCATCAACATCTTTGGCTTCTACTATATAATACCCTCCCACAATCTCTTTCGCCTCGGCAGAGGTGAGATCTGTTACTGTTCTTTGCTTTCCTGTCACACGCCGTATATCTGGCATGAGTGCATTACCACCACGAAGGATCCCTGCTTTTTCCATTTTGTTCCCCCATTCAAACCATTTTCCCATTCTGTTTTGTAATTCTTCTTAAGATAAGCCTAAATCAGCATAATCCGGACCGACAAAAATCATCATAAATTCTTTCATATTATTAAAGATTAAATTGTTTATACTATGTAGACGTTTGTAAAGATCAAGTAGGGGACAAACTTTTAGAAAATTATCAAAATATTTATTTTCTACATTGTTTGCAGCCTCATGTTTTTATATGCTAGGTTATACATTATTTCTTTTTCTTTAAAGCAAATTTCAAAATCTGAGGCATACGCTTTGTCACCTGTAGGGAACCAGTTTTTATATTCCTTATTGATGCAAATAAAAAGTCCGTGATCATCACCTATAGCACAAAAATGGTCAAAATTCCCATCAAAAATTTTTATTGCGCAAAGTTCGTTTAGAAAATTATATTGAGTTTCAATGTGATTTGATGGTACTCCGATTTCAGAAATTTCTAGCAGTGATGCTGCACTAAATGTTTGCTGTGCGTGATTGGATAGATTTTTTCTGGCGATCAGTTCAACAATGTTGTGATCCTTATCGTAAAAATACATTGCTTTGGCATTCCATTTACTAAAATCCTGTATTTTATTTCCATCATCATCAGTCAATATCATCACTTTTGATTGTAGCCAATGCAATGCTTCGTTTGTTTTATCCGCGGGAATGTTGATAGCAAAATGATACGGAGTGCTTTTTTGAGCAAATTGAAAGATTAAATGAGAATTCCCGATGTTGAAAGTTACTGAAGCTTCAGATTTGTGTACGATCTCAACGCCGATAACTTCAGAATAAAATTCGGTTTGCTCTTTGAGTTGGCTAGTATATAATTTTAATGATTTGACTTCCATAATAAACAGGCTACCATTACTATAAAACTTGCTGAGCTAATTATACGTGCTGATCTATCAGAATCGGATTCCCATCCGGATCGACAATAACAATACTACCCGGTCCTGTAGAAGTTTCATCAACATCCCTTTCTAATGTGACATCCTTAGTTTTTAAGTGTTTTTGAATTTTTCGAACATCGTCAAAGTTTTCTAATGCATTAGCATCTTCATCCCAACCTGGATTAAAGGTGAGGATATTATCCTCAAACATTCCTTGAAAGAGTCCGATTAATGAATTTCCATTTTTCATGATGAGGTAATTATTAGCAGGGTCTCCGGCAAAAACAGTGAAACCCAACTTTTCATAAAAGGATTTTGAGACTGTAAGATCCTTAACGCTTAGACTAATAGAAAATGCTCCTAAATTCATACTATTGTAATTTTAGTGATTACTAATTCTGTAGTAGAAAGTTACGGATAATTGTGGTATTCGGGGAATAGACTATCCTGATTTTTTTAAAACTGGATACATTTGAAACACCTCACTTTACTTAATCCTTCTTCCTTGGGTAGTAAATGATAATCCTTGTTGGCCCGAAGTTGAGATCATTACGCCTTCAAAAAGTGGATCGGTGCTATTTTTTTTGGTAGTCCATTCAAAGATAAAGTTAGCACCCGTACCTCCGGCTTTATCTATCTCATCAATTACAATCTCCACGGTCTCTAGGGGCGAAATAAATATAGAGGAAGTGACGTAGGATCGAATGAGTTTACCATGTGTATCGTAGTATGTGGCTTTATCAACATACAGTGTGTCAGAGATACTTGTGTTGCGTAAACTTATTGTCGCAGTCAGGTCATGCTTGCGATGCTGCGTAAGACTATAAATTTGAGAATATACAGAAAGATAGGTGGTACCTGTTCGTAAAGAATCGTTTGGAAAACTAGTAACCAAACGATGTTGCCAATCTATAGGCGCTATATCACTCTCCTCATAATTGTCATTACACGAAGACATAATAATTAGCAGCATAGATACTAGCAAAAAGATACTAACTAATGTTACTCTTTGTATCATATCTCCCAAAGGTAGGTATTAAAAATGTAGGTATGAAATATACCTATTTGTACTGTCAATTATTTTTCAATTTGAATTTTATAAATACTAAACTCAAGAGATGCTATATCGCCTTGTGCTTCATGAATTCTGGAATTTGTATAGTATAGGTATCCGTCATAAATACTGAAGGTATCGGGCCAGTTGATCTGATCTCCTTGATGTAGTGTGTGCTGGGTACCTTCTTTGTCCAAGTAATTGATTTTATGATGTTCTAGATCCCCATAATATAGCGTGCCAGAACCATCCATAATCATACCATCGGGCGCTGAAGTTTTGGCTATTGTACGAACCGCGGCAATTGCTTCATCGTTTGTACCATTACGTAATATATTTGTAGGTATAGCATACAAGGTATAACCTGTTAGGCTATGGTAATATAATAGGTTGTTTTGTAGGTCTAAGGCAATACCATCAGAATGTACAGTATTTTCCCAGCGTTTATTATCAATGGTTAAGTGATCGGTTTCAGCAGTCGTCGAAACATGATCGTTCAACATACGTCTGCTTGTTCCGGTTTGTGTATCTAAAATTACCAAACCACCTTTGCCAGAATCAGTCATATAAATTGTATGATTAGGAGCATCGACTCTTAAATCATTAATATATGAATTAGGATGGTAGGTTGTACTGTCCAGAATGAAAATATTGGAAAGCGCATTAGTAGTTAAATCAAAAACAAAAAGTCTTGGCGCATCAACTACTCCTTTAAACAATGGATTACGGGTATCCAAAACATATAAAGAATTCTCGTGAGCGATCACGGATTGTACACCGATAAAGACAGAATCTCTTACCTCTTGACCGATCTCCCAACTGTTCCAGGTAGTATCAGGATAGGGGGATGGTTCTCCATTTTTATTTAGAGTAACCACTGAGTTTGCTACACCTTTACGCCAACGTGGAAAATTAGCGAAAATACGGCCCATGGTGGATACTGTCACACCAGTTACTTGTTGGCCTGTAAATGTTGCTATGGGTTCTATAATAACTTTTTCTTCATCTTTCTTGTTTTGACATCCCAATAAGAATATAGCTGTAAGGGCAAAAATGATGTTTTTCATAAAGTGTATTTATTTAAGGTGAAGTCTAAATCCATAGACAGGAAGTTCTTCTTGTAGGAAATCAAGATCATTGGCTCGTAAAAATCCCATACGTTCGTACATGGCCCATGCCAATTGCATTGCCTTGGTCGAGTGAATGACTAAAGTGTTATGACCTTGTTTTTTTGCTTTGTCGATACACGCTTGTGTCAATAATTTTCCTAACCCATAACCTCTATGAGATGGGTGCACCGCTAACAACCGAAAACCTGCTGCATTTTTCTCATGTGCAGCGGTTCCACCAGATCCGTAATCAGCCATATTTCTAAAATATATAACAGCTCCGGCGATTTTATCGTCCTGAGATACAGCGGTTAGTAAGGTTACGCCGGGTTTATGGGTGAGTTCACCGATATTACGAAGCATTGAATAGTATTGTGGTTGTTCGGTTACAGAGGGAAATCCTTCCAGTTGATCATACACCATAACCAGTAAATCACCAATAGTATTATATTCGTTAGGGTTTGCTTCTCTTATTGTATAGGTATTGGTGGCTCTTAAGTCGGTAGTTATCATCAAACGCTGTTATTTTTTTAGCTAGTTTCTAAAGGTAGCTATTAAATAGAAAGCAGTGAGCAACAATAATATTTTCTTAACTTTTCATTCCTTTTAAAAGTACAGCTATATACAACGCAATTAGTTTATTACTTTGTGAGTGGCATGGAGAAAGTAAAGTTGGTCTGTTTATTCGAAGATGTGGCTTTTAGCTTCCCATGGTGTGCTTTTGCAATTTCTGAAGCAATATATAGCCCTAAACCGAGGCCGGATTTATTGACATCCGTATTTTCAGAATAAAATGGTTTAAAGAGACTTTGCATAGCGCTATCCGAAATCTTTTTTCCACCGTTTGTTACCATGATACTAAAAGACTTGTTTTCTAATTTGGTTTCAGTTTTAATAGGGTGATCAACCGAACCATGAGCGATAGCATTTCCTAATAGGTTTGAGAACAATTGAGCAACCCGATTAGCGTCACAAGAGATGTTTTCAGGAATTTGCAACTTAATATCAAATGAACGCTCAGGCGCCATAGCCTTAATCTCTGCGATTACTTGTTCTATTGAGTTGTGTAAAACTTTGGGATCTGTAGTTAAGTCCAATTTGATCCCGTCACCCAGATGTCCCTTAGCAAAATCCAGTAAGTTATCAATAAGCCCCTGCATACGATAGGAGGTAGCTTTAATAATATTGGCGTTTTTAATACTTGCTTTCGGAGTTGGATTCAATAAGATCATATCTGCACACATACGTGTGGTCCCTACAGGATTGCGTAGATCATGACCTAAAATAGCAATAAAGGTTTCTCGTAGTTCTGCTATTTTACGTTCCTCTTCGAGTAGTTGGGTAGTGATCTTTAGTTGTTCAACGGTTTGGAGATGAAATGCGATCAGGTCTGTGTATAACTCAAACATACCGCGTATTTTTGGATTGTCTAGCTTTGCAGGCTCGGGATCTATAGCACAAAGCGTCCCAAAGAATTCACCGGTTTTTCTAAAAATAGGAAAAGAAATATAACTCTGAAAACCATATTGTAATGGAGTATGATGATTGCAAAAATTCGAATCTTCTGTAACGTGATCTATAACAACAGCCATGTGATGCTGTCGAATTTCATTACATATAGTAGTACCTAACTCCAATTCATCTCCTGGTGTGAGTCCAAAATTTATGTCATCCCGACTGCTACAAGTTATCCACTGTGTATCGGTAACACGAGCGATGGCTGCAAATCGCATATTCGTGGTTCGGCAAATAACATCTAGCATCTTAGAAACTATCGGAATATTCCCGATAGCTTCAATATCTGTTTGTATAGCAGGAGAAGCAGAATTTAACATTGGACTTGTGTGAATTAAGAAAACTTTACGGGTAAATATACTGTATTTACAAAAACAAAAAGAATAAACAAATGATTATAGCTGTAATGGGTAAGAAGGTTATGTAGTATACGGTTCAATATGAATAAGTACATGACCTATTCCCGACACCTTTTGCTTTAACCTATCTTGTAATTGATGAGCCAAGTCGTGGCCTTCGGTCACCGATATGTTTCCGTCTACTCGTGCGTGCAAATCAATATGGTAATACATGCCTGCCTTCCGGATATAACATTTCTCGGTGCCTTTAATACCTTCAACTTCAAGAGAGATCTTTCTAATTTGAAGCATTAAATCATCATAGCGATGTTCGTCCATTATTTCGCCTAAAGCAGGTCTAAAAATAAGATAACTGTTATATAAAATAAACCCTGACGCAAATAAAGCCGCCCAATCATCGGCCGTTTCAAATCCTTTTCCTAAAAATAAGGCGATACTGATTCCTATAAATGCCGTAATTGAGGTGATAGCATCACTGCGATGGTGCCAGGCTTCTGCTCTTAAAACGGAACTATGAGTTTGCTTACTTTTTTTGATTACAATGCGATACGAGAGTTCCTTCCATACAATAATAGCGCCTAATACCAAAAGCGTCCATGGCTGTGGGAGTTCGTGTGGCGTTTGGATGTTTTGAATACTCTCATAGGCTATGACGGTAGCAGAAGTGACTAAAAATGCAACGACTATAAAGGTGATTAAAGGTTCAATTTTACCATGTCCATAGGGGTGGTTTTTGTCAGCAGGTCGTTTAGCATAGGTTAAACCGAACAATACAAGCAGGGATGAAAAGACATCGGTTGTAGATTCGATGGCGTCAGCAATTAAAGCATACGAATTACCAAAGAATCCGGCAAGTCCTTTGATTACTGCTAGGACAAGGTTAGTGGCTAAGCTGTAATAGGTTGTTCTTATCGCCGTTCGGGTACGATTCATGAGCTACTTATGGTATAATTTGTATCAAGCATATTCAACGTGCGATTTAAACTCCGTATAGTTATACCTAGATAATTTGCGATATCTTTTTTCAGAAGTTTATCAAATAATAAGGGATATTCTTTTTTGAGCCTCAACACTTTGTCGTCGATACGATGTGATTGATTATAGGCATGCCGAATCGCTTTGTATTTTACTTTGCTGGCCAAAGCCTGCATAACTAAAAAATTAAATTGACGATCGGTATCTAAGAGTGACTTGAAGAGGTTATTTTCAAATTTAAAAACTTCTGTTTCGCTTACTGTGACTACCGAACAAAAATTTGTGGATTGGGTGAAAAATTCTACTTCTCCAAAAAGTTCACCGGCGCCAAAAAACTCCTGAATAAAATCAATGCCGGTATCCTCGGTCAAAAAGCATTTTGTCATACCTCTTTTAATAATATATACCGAATTAGATCTGGATTGTTGATCTATAATCACAGCTGAAGGTTCATATCGCGTTTGCGTGATGGTACGCCACTTTTTTAGAAAAGGCGGTTTACTAATATACTCGAGAAGCGTCGCATTAGATTGAATCATACAACAAAGATAATGACCTCTCGGACAAATGTCCTATAGATATAAATTTCTTATATCTTTTTTTGTGGTCTAAAATTTATAGAAAATGTCCTATCAAAGACTTCATCAACAACTACACTTTATTTTTGAAATTGATAAACTGAAAACTATCGTACGACAATCCTCCTTATTCAAAAGTGATCGACGCGAAAACGATGCAGAGCACAGCTGGCATTTAGCTATGATGGCGTTGGTTTTGACGGAACATGCGGATCACTCAATAGATGTTGCACGGGTTTTAAAAATGGTGTTAATACATGATTTGGTAGAAATTGATGCCGGTGATATCTTTCTTTTTGATACACAGAAAGATCATAACAATACAGAAAAAGAAATGCTGGCGGCGCAACGCATTTTCAGGTTATTGCCTAAAGATCAGGCTACCGAATTTATCAATCTTTGGATAGAATTTGAAGAAGGAGAAACCAACGATGCTCGATTTGCAAAAGCGATCGATAGGTTACATCCTGCGTTACAAAATCTAAGTAATAATGGCGGTACCTGGGCAAAGTTTGAAATTGATCTAGCTACGGTATTAGATAAGTTACAGCCAATTAAAAAGGGTTCTGTCACATTATGGGAGTATGTTGAAAATCAAATAAAAAAACTCCCGAAAGATTTAACTTAGGGGAGTTGCAATGATTATTTAAAAATTAATTATTTCTTAGGTATCGGGAAACCTCGATCGCGCATTAAAGCTTCGATGTTGGCATCACGACCTCTAAATTTTCGATACGCCTCTGCCGGATCCATGGCATTACGTGGTGCGAATAAATAGTTTACCAATTTTGCAGCTACTTCTTTATCATAAAACCCATCTGGAGCTTCAGCAAAAGCTTCAGCAGCATCAGCAGTTAAAACATCTGCCCACATATAGCCGTAATATGCTGTAGCATAGCCTTCACCTGAAAATACGTGACCAAAATGTGGTGTACGATGACGCATAACCAATTCTTTAGGCATCTTCATTGCGGCTAATGTTTCTCTTTCAAACGCATCCACATCAATTTTTTCAGGATCTGCCAAATGTAGTTTCATATCGATTAAGGCAGAGGCCAGATACTCTGTCGTACCGAATCCCTGATTAAAGGTTGAAGCGTTTTTAATTTTTTGAACCAATTCTTTTGGCATAGGCTCTCCGGTTTCTTGATGAACAAGGTAGGTGTTGATTACCTTATCAGTAGACAACCATCGTTCTAATAATTGTGATTGAAATTCTGTGTAATCACGTACGCCGCCATTAAGTGTCGGATATTTTACATTGGATGCAAAAAAGTGTAGCGCATGACCAAATTCATGGAAAAAAGTAGTGGCGTCATCCCAAGATACAAGTAACGGTTCTCCCGGAGCGGGTTTCACAAAGTTTGAATTATTGGATGCAAGTACCGTTTTTTCGCCTTCAAAACTGGTATAACTTCTATAAGTAGTTGCCCAGGCACCAGAACGTTTGCCTGGTCGAGCATAGGGGTCCAAATACCATAAACCGATTACTTTGCCGCTGGTTTTGTCAGTAACCTCCCAAACATTTACATCTTCGTGAAATACGGGTACTTTACCTTTCTCCAGCGGAGCAAAATTAAAGTTGAACAACTCGCCCGCTACAAAAAACATAGCCTCTGTTAATTTATCAAGTTGTAGGTATTGTTTTACTTCATCAGAATCCAGATCATATTTCTTTTTTCTAACTTTCTCTGCATAGTAGCGGTAATCCCAAGGTTCGATAGTAATATTATCTTTACTTGAATTGGCAACAGCTTGCATGTCCTTAACTTCCTCTTTAACCCTCGCTATGGCAGCAGGCCAAACTGCATTCATTAATTCCATGGCGTTTTCCGGTGTTTTTGCCATACGATTTTGTAATCTCCACTGTGCATAGTTATCATAGCCAAGTAACCCAACACGTTCTTTACGAAGTTTTAGAATTTTTGCTATGATTTCATTATTATCATGATCATCCCCATTATCTCCTCTTGAGTAATAGGTTTTCCAAACTTTTTCACGTAAATCCCGTTCCGTAGAATACGTTAAAAAAGGATCCATAGAAGAACGGGTGTTGGTAATTGCATATTTACCTGTGTGGCCGCGATCTTCAGCAGCTTTTGCATAGGCCTTTATCAATCCATCGGATAATCCGCCTAATTGATCTTTTTCTAATAAAGTAACATATCCTTCTTCATCAGCTAACACATTATTGGAAAATTCTGTATATAATTTTGAAAGTTCTTTGTTGATCGCTGCATAGCGTTTCTTTTTTTCTTCATCGAGCGCAGCGCCTTCCATCGCAAAATTCTCATATACTAGTTGTACAACTCTTTGTTGATCGGCGGGAAGTGAATCTTTTAAAGAGGATTCGTATACAGTTTTAACACGTTCGAATAATTGCTCATTTTGAGATACTTTTGAGCGAAATTCAGAGATTTTAGGAGCCAGATCTTGCTGAATCTCTCTAAACTCAGGCGAAGACATATTGCTACTCCATATCCCATAATACGTAAAAGCACGATCTAGTGTTTTACCCGATTTCTCCATAGCCTCTATAGTATTCTCAAAAGTCGGTGGGGCTGGATTAGAGGCGATTGCATCAATTTCCGCGAGGCTTTGCTCCATCCCTTTTTCTATGGCCGCTTGTGCATCAGCTATGCGCATTTTGTCAAAGGCAGGAACACCACCGTAAGGTCCGGTCCACTCTTGCAACAACACATTGGATGTTTCGTTTTTCGTTTCGGTTTCCACGTTTTCATTTTTTTCGGCACAACTGCTTATGGTCAATGCTACGATTAACCCGAAGGTTGCTTTTTTAGTTATTTTATTTTTGATATTCATGATTGAAAAATTAGATTCTAAATTTATTTGAGTTGGTAAAAAATATAGCATTTACCAGAAATAGTTTGCCATTTTCCCAAAAGGACCTAAACATAGGATTATCGACCATATATATGATACTACCTTTACCTATACGCGCTTCTCCCATAACCAAGGAATTTTGTAGAGCATCAAGTGCATCTTCTCCGGCAAAACCTGAGATTGCTTCTGGAGTATCGATGTAAGCTATATTGTACCCCTTTTGTAACAATTTGTATGAGTCAGCACCCAGTTTTAAACTGAAATAATGATCACCATAACCAAAAGCCATTGGATGGGAGGCATCAACGTTGGTCTTAAAAACTGTTCCTGTTACAAAGTTTTTAACACTTTCTCGTTCTCTTTGGTCATAAGCAATTAGATTTCCCAGAGAGTCTTTATCTTTTTCATCCGGTTTATTTTTCTTCAGATCAAATCCCTCTTTGTCTACAAAGGAAGCAACCGCATTACCGATAGCGATTACTTTTCCGCCAGCTGCAATCCAAGATTTTAACTTATCTAAAGCTTTTGTATTCAAATAGCTTGAATAATAACCGTTAGGAAGAATTAAAACATCATAGGTGCTTAAGTCGATATTTTTAAAATAATCTGTATCTATTGATGTGATAGGAAACTTAAGCGTCTGTTCAAAGAAATGCCATAATTCACCATAACTAAGAGAGGAGGTGTAGTCTCCTTTCAAAATAGCAATTTTTTGATTATTGATTAACTTTACTTCTGGAGAGCCAAAATCAACCCCTGTTTTTGCAAAGCCTGAAGCTGCAGGATAAATTTTTCTACCATGCGTATTGGCTATTCGAACAAGGATATCATCATAATTAGTAATCGTACGATTATCACTTTTACTAATGATCAAACTTCCCTTTTTAAAATTCTCGGTACTATTTGTAAAATCCTTTTCGCTAAATCGCACTTTAATGCCCTGCTTTAATAAATCGGCCATAAACGCAGCATCCTTAAGACTGTTCCATTTGGCGATATATCCGGCTCCATCAGGACTTATGGTATTCGTTAGTTGGCTTATGTTTTGATCGGCATCTGATGTGATAAGTGTTTTTGAAGCAATAGCATTCAATCCATAGACATATGGAATCCCCCAAGCCGTGATATCGTATGTTAAGGGGTCACTAACTTCAGTTTTTGGTTCAAATAACACAGTCACGATAGCCCCTTTCGGCTGGTTGGTGCTTACAACTAATGCATTTGATGCTTTGAAATTAGTCGTTTTAGTTGTCGTAAAATCAAATCCTTTGATAGATGAATCCGAGGTAAATCCATAGCGAATATCATGCATTTCTAAAAGTTCAATAAGCGAATTAATTTTGTCTTGATTACCTTGTAACACATAGCTTTTATAGGTGCTAACTGAGGGAGTAAAAAAGTTTCTGAACTCATCATTAAGTTTTGCTGCATTTTGAGAGGCGATCTCTATTGTTGATAAGCCAGTAGTTGTGTGATGCGCAGCTCTGTCCTTAAGGGTTAACACATAACCTTCGTCCGTTTGGATTCCTAGACCGGCACGTCCGTGTCCGGCTTGCTCATAAGTCATGCCAATAGCACCCATAAACGTCGGGTATGTATCACCATAACTGGGATACAGTAAATCAAAGCGTTCTCTGGTAAAATAAAGCCAACCTTCCTTATCAAAGTATTTAGCGTGATTTTTTCCTATTTGTGTTTGAAAATCGCGTTGCCAGGGAGTGATAATTTCATGAAACGGTTCTGCCGCTGGAGCAAAATAATAAGGTTCATTAATGCCTTGTTCATGAAAATCTACATGGATATGAGGCATCCACTGATTATATATCTTAAGTCGTTGTTGGGTTTCAACCTGTGTTCCCCATGCCCAGTCTCTATTTAAATCAAACAAGTAATGATTAGGGCGTCCCCCCGGCCAAGGCTCATTATGTTCTGTAGCATTTTGATCAATATTATAGGGAGTTGCCTTGGTTTGATTATACCAATTTACATATCTGTCACGACCATCAGGATTGACACAAGGGTCCATGATAATAACTGTGTTTTGCAGCCAATCTTTTTTTTCGGTGATTAAGGTGTACAATGTTTGCATGGCAGCTTCGGTACTCGAAGCCTCGTTCCCATGAACGTTATAGCTCAGCCAAACAATTGCTACTTCTGGAGCAGGAGAGTCCTTAGCTACATCAATATTCTTTAGATTATTTTGGCGAATGGATTCAATATTTTTTAAGTTTTCTTCGGAAGAAATAACAGCGTAAGTTAGAGGTCTTCGTTCATTGGTTTTACCATAAGTCGAGTATGTTACCATGGCTGAAGCATTTGCGACTGTCTCAAAATAGCGTACAACATCAGCATGTCGTGTAAATTGTTCACCAATTTGGTAGCCAAGAAACTTCTCTGGGGATGGAATGATAGTTTGTGCGGATGTTAAGCCTACTGAGGTTATAAGAAGTAAGATGAAAAATGTTTGCTTCATTGATTTAAAGATTAATTTCTTGATTAAAGCCCTAAATTTATGGATAATTTTTACACTGCATAGTATGTTTGCGTGTTTGCTAGAGGAATTATACAGTGTATCACCCGTGAAGAGGGTCTTCTGATTTATGGTATTAACGTAAAATTAAGATTTGAGTTAACAATCTGATGTATCTTAGCATCAAAAAAATATGTATGCCTAGTGACTGTATTCCATTTAGTGATACGGGTTATTTTTCTTCCCTGATTCAGGATTATTTGGATCAAAAAAGTGAGTTAAAATCATTATATAATCGGTATCCTGAAATCAATCAGTTTTCTGAGCAAATTGTCGAGAAGCAACAAAGTTTTTCAAAACCTACAAGAGCGACCTTAGTTGCAGCGTTGGAGAAACAGTACACAAGGACTCAAATATCAAAGGTTACAGAACACAACATCCAGCTTTTACTTAAGGACACAACTTTTACAGTTACCACAGGACATCAACTCAACCTTTTTACCGGACCCTTATATTTCTTATATAAAATTGTCTCGGCGATTAATTTGGCAAAACAATTAAAAGCAACGTATCCAAATCAGCATTTTATTCCGGTGTATTGGATGGCCACAGAAGATCATGATTTTGACGAAATTAATTTTTTTAATTTTAAAGGTAAAAAATTACGGTGGAATAAGCAGTCCGGGGGAGCTGTTGGGCAGTTAGACACAAAAGGGCTTGATAAGGTTTTGGAAATATTCTCAGCTGAGGTAGGACTGGGTGACAACGCAGAAAAATTAAAATCGTTGTTTGCTGAAGCGTATTTGAAACATAATACCTTAACAGATGCTACACGCTATTTGGCTAATGCCTTATTCGGAGATTCAGGTCTAGTAATAGTTGATGGTGATGATAAAAGTTTAAAACAACTTTTTGTTCCGTTTGTTAAAGAGGAACTTCTCAATCAAATAAGTCACAAAACAATTCTGCCTTCGGCAAATGCATTGGAAGATTTAGGGTATCCTGTACAAGTAAATCCCAGAGAAATTAATCTTTTCTATCTGGATCAAGGATTAAGGGAACGTATCATCAAAAGGGGAGGGAGATATTATGTCAATGATACAGCTATGGAATGGAGCGAGAGCGAAATTTTAGAAGAGCTAACTGAGTATCCTGAACGTTTTAGCCCGAATGTTATGATGCGTCCGTTATATCAGGAAGTAATTTTACCTAACCTATGTTATATTGGTGGAGGAGGAGAATTAGCCTATTGGTTGGAGTTGAAAGCTTATTTTAATGCAGTGGACATTCCATTTCCAATACTTTTGTTAAGAAATTCCGTGCTGCTAAAAAATCAAAAACAAGCGGATAAACAAGCTAAACTGAATATTTCAGATAAAGATTTGTTTTTGAAATCTCATGAATTAATTAATAAAAAAGTCCGTCAGGTATCAAATATCGAAATTGACTTCACATCGCAACGAAATCATCTTAAGAATCAATTTTCGGACTTGTATGAATTAGCTGCGCAGACTGATGCTTCCTTCCTAAATGCTGTGAAAGCTCAGGAGGTGAAGCAATTAAAAGGTTTAGATACATTAGAAAGACGTTTACTAAAAGCACAGCGACTAAAATTAAAAGATCATGTAAAGCGTGTAACTAAGCTACAAAATGATCTTTTTCCGCAGCAAAGTTTACAAGAAAGAACCGCAAATTTTTCTGAATTTTATTTAGAATACGGAGAAGAACTTATTGACCTGCTTCTGCAAACGTTGGATCCTCTAAGTTTAAAATTTGATATCGTTACTACAAAATAGTAGAATGTTTTCTATCAAGGGGTGATAAAGGTGCCCTTCCAGTTTTTATTACTTGACTGAAATTGAATACGAATATGATTTGGACGTTTCAAACGTAAATATTCAATTTGTATTGGTGTAATTTTTAAAGCAGTAAAAAAATGTTTTCCTTCCAGATAATCGACATCATCAGGATTTGTCAGTGCATCTCCGGGAGCTTGTTGTGTTGTATAGTCTTGTTTGGAACGATCAGGAATTTGTTTCCATATTTTATTGATTGTGACAGGATCGGTTATCATTTGAGCAGACGCCACGACAGATAACTGTATCAAACGATTTTGATCAAGAAAAAGAAGACTTACTTTTTTATTGGTTTTTATATGGTTTATTTTTTCAGAGCGTTTATCAGTATACACATAAAAATTCAAATCAGCATCGAGGTCGCGTAAAACCACGGTACGCAGATGCGGAATGTTTTGAGAGTCATTGGTAGCCAAGGTAAAATACCGAAAAGGATGACCATTCTGTTTTGTTGCCGTTTTTAAATCATTGTGTAGTGAGTGAAATATTAAATCTGTCATGTTCTGAATGCCTTTAATTAAGTCTAAAATACGTATAATTACATGATGGAACTATGAGATAAATCAATTCCATACGGATTCTTCGAGCCATGTTCCTGCTGATTTCAATTCTGTTACATAGTCACAAGCTTTTATATGAGTTTTATTTTGAGCTTTTTTTAACGTAAGATTGGAGCCTTCAAGTTTAGCTTTATGTATTCTCTTCTCAACTTTCTTAAATGAAAAAAAATGATCGTCCGTACCTTGAATCACATAGGTTGGTGTGGTAATGATCTGTTTGGATTTTCCGTCAGATCCCATAAGTATATAGGCAGAGAATGGTTGATTTAATTGTTGTGCGCGTTCCCAGCCTGCCATAGCTCCATTGCTGTAACCAATTAAAACAATTTTTTGCGGATCGATAGGCCAGTGCTTTTTAGCCAAGATGATAAAATCATCAATCCGTTTTTCTAAATATGACATACTCCAGGTTCTCCATGCCCCGGAAGGACTAAAAATAAAACCGTTCATGCTATTTAAAGCCGGAGCTACTAAACAATTGCTAAATTTTAAATAGTTCTTACTGGCAACTCCGCCATGTAATAATATAAATAACGGATATTGTTTACCAGATTCCAGTGAAGGTGTTTTTAAATTAAATTTCCAGTCTGACCTACCATCATTGGTTTGTAGGGCTCCGGTTGTATTACTTGAGTCAATTGGTATGGAAAGAAAGGAAGTGGTATTTAAACTTTTTGGAATCACCCTGTTAAGAATATTCTTCTCACTTATACAGCTACCTAAAGTTAGCGTACACAAAGAAACAATAAGGAACTTTTTACTTTTTTCGAAAAGCATCTTTTTTATATAAAGGTAGTAAGCATATAGGTTTTAAAGGGTCGTATAGCGTATGTTTATAAAAATATTAACGAACTGAAAAATTAAATCATTTAGGATTTCGAGGTTCTCAATTTAATTTTATTTTTGCCTATGCAAAACAACGTACTCATTTTAGATTTTGGATCACAGTATACTCAGTTAATCGCTAGACGAGTTAGAGAGTTAAATATCTATTGTGAAATCCACCCGTATCATAAGCTACCGGATAATGTTTCCGAGTTTAAAGCCGTAATTTTATCAGGATCTCCTTTCTCAGTACGAGCAGAAGATGCACCGCATCCTGAGTTGTCAAAAATAAGAGGTAAACTTCCTTTATTGGCAATTTGTTATGGAGCACAATATCTAGCCCATTTTCATGGAGGACAAGTAGCACCATCGGCCACTAGAGAATATGGGAGAGCGAATCTTTCAATTCTGGCAAAAGATGATGTATTCTTTAAAGGTGTAAAAGATGGTTCACAAGTATGGATGAGTCATAGTGATACCATCAAAGATTTGCCCGAAAACGGAGTGCGTTTGGCATCAACTACCGATGTAGCAAATGCTGCTTATAAAATCGAAGGTGAACAGACTTATGCTATACAGTTTCATCCAGAAGTTTACCACTCTACAGACGGAAAACAGTTTCTGGATAATTTTTTAATTAAAATAGCAGGTGTAACGCCAGATTGGACACCTGATGCTTTTGTCGAAACTACGGTGGCAGAGTTAAAAGAAAAGATTGGAAACGAAAAAGTAGTGTTAGGTCTCAGCGGCGGAGTTGATTCTACGGTAGCGGCAATCTTACTTCATAAGGCAATAGGAAGTAATCTACATTGTATTTTTGTTAATAATGGACTACTCCGTAAAGATGAGTTCTCTTCGGTGCTTAAGCAATATGAAGGGATGGGTCTCAATGTAAAAGGAGTGGATGCTTCGGCACGCTTTTTGGATGCGTTAGCAGGAAAGAGTGATCCCGAAGAAAAAAGAAAGACGATCGGTAATTCGTTTATCGAAGTTTTTGATGATGAGTCACATCAAATTGAAGACGCAAAATGGTTAGGACAAGGGACAATTTATCCTGATGTAATAGAATCAGTATCTGTCAACGGACCCTCAGTTACCATTAAATCGCATCATAATGTCGGAGGGCTTCCTGATTTCATGAAACTGAAAGTAGTGGAACCGCTACGTATGTTGTTTAAAGATGAAGTACGACGTGTTGGGGCTTCTATGGGGATTGATCCCTTGCTATTAGGAAGACACCCTTTCCCGGGACCAGGCTTGGCAATACGAATTCTGGGAGATATAACGCCAGAAAAAGTGCGTATTTTGCAGGAAGTAGATGCTATATTTATTAATGGTTTAAGAGCACATGGGCTGTATGATAAAGTCTGGCAAGCTGGAGCAATACTTCTGCCTGTGAATACGGTGGGCGTTATGGGAGATGAACGGACTTATGAAAACTGTGTGGCTCTTAGAGCTGTAGAAAGTACGGATGGTATGACTGCAGATTGGGTTAATTTGCCATATGAATTTTTGCAAAAGACCTCAAATGAGATAATAAATAGAGTAAAAGGCGTTAATAGAGTAGTGTATGATATTAGCTCAAAACCACCTGCTACTATTGAATGGGAGTAAAAAGGCTAAATAGTATGATGTATGCTGGAGCTGGGGTAAGATTAAAAATGAATTAATACAACGTATGGGTATGAAAAAAATATTGTTTTTCTGTGCTTTTTTTTGCTTTATGTTTACGACATATGCACAGCAGTATAAAAGTCATAAAGTAGCTAAGGGGGAAAATGTTTTCAGGATTGCAAAGCGGTATAATACAACTTCTGAAGCTATTTACCGAATTAATCCTACTGCTAAGGATGGAATTAAAGAAGGTCAAATTCTGGCAATTCCTGTAACCAATGATCAAGAATTCAAAACACATGTGGTTGGTGAAGGAGATACTGTATACAATATTGCAAAACGCTACGGTATCACTACTGCAGAGGTTTATATTTATAATCCCGAAGCGCGTAATGGTATTAATTTGGGTGAAATTTTAAAAGTAGGTAAGCTAGCGAAAGAAGTAGCTACGGCAATTGATGCCAAGGATCACCAAGGAAAATTAGCTGTTTTGGACAGCTTAAAGGCTGTGCCGGAGCGTAAAATTGTGAGCTTCAAAACACATAAGGTTCAGCGTAAAGAGACTTTGTATGGTATTGCAAATGCATATGATGTTACAGTTGACGAAATTAAAAAACATAACAAACGGCTTTATTCTGAAGAAATAAGAAAACGTGATAAATTACGAATTCCCGTGTATGAGACAGGTGTGGCAATTTCTACCGCCAAAGATAGTATTAGTGCTAGAGTTTCAACCACTACTAAATATACTATACAACCAAAAGACACAAAATTCGGTATAGCACGCAAGCATGGAATAACTATCAGTGAATTAGAACGACTCAATCCCACTATGAATCCCGATTTTCCGATAGGGATGCAAATTGTAGTACCTAGTACAGTGTTTGTTGGATATGAAGAGCTATTGGAATCTGGTTTTGAATTGTACGAAATCAAACCTAAAGAAACGATGTTTTCGCTGGTTCGAAGATTAGATATCTCTTCTGATTCTTTATTAGCAATTAATCCTTATATAAAAGATGGACTGAAGGCAGGAATGGTTATTACTATTCCTAAGTCCAAGGTGAAGGACTCGCTTGCGTTTGATTTTGCAGAAGGAAAATCAATAAATTTAGAACGGAAGTTATATAATTTTACGCCTAAAAAAGTAGCCGTAATGTTGCCTTTTAGTCTGGACTCTCTCAATATGGAACAGCGTCAGGATACTGAAGACTTTTTAAGAGCAAAACGTGGAGCTAGGGTTGCCTTGGACTTTTATAGTGGTGTTTTGGTTGCTGTAGATTCTGCCAAGGAAAAAGGAATCACCATAGAGCTTGATGTTTTTGATACAAAAATGAATAATAACCCTGTGCATCTCAAAAAGATTATTAGAGATAATAATTTCAATGAAATGAATGCAGTTATCGGACCTCTATATCAGGCCAACGTAGAATTGGTAGCTCAAGAGTTAAAACAATACGATGTTCCTGTGTTTTCTCCTATTTCAAAAAAGGAATCCAAGCTGTATGGAAATTTTTTTCAGACACGTCCCTCAGACATAATGCTTCAGGAGAAGGTGATATCATATGTGCAAAATGACTCAACAGACAAGAATATTATTCTTGTGATTCAAGAAGGGAAACGTTTTGAAGCAGTTAAAGAAAAGTTGATAAAAGCCTTTCCACAAGCTAAAATTGCTAAAATTCAAGAAGGTAATTTTCTGTTACGACCAGATTTGGAAAAAGTTTTGGTTGAAGGGAAGCCTAACTGGGTGTTCTTAGAATCTGATGATATTGCGATGATTAGTAATGTAACCCCTCTACTTAATGCCAAAGCTGAGAGTCACGACGTTACTTTATTCACAACAGATAAAAATAATGCCTTTGAGAATGATAGTGTAAACAATATGCATTTATCAAACTTGCATTTGCATTTTCCTTCTATTGATAAGGAGTACGAGGATAGTTCAATTTCACGAATACCTTTTGTAGAGCGTTATAAGAAGAAGTATGGGGTTGCACCTAATAAGTACGCAGTACGCGGATATGATATTACCTACGATATTTTGATGCGATTAGGAACAGCCGATAATGTATACCAAGCTGCTACCTATGAAGGGACTACAGAGTATATTGAAAATAAGTTTAATTATGCTAAAAAAGTTTCTGGCGGATACTATAATAAAGCTTTGTACTTGATTCGATTTGATGAAAATTTGAAATTAACTGCAGTCGATTAACTTGTAAAAGTTAAAGCATATACTTTTATGTAGTTATACCAGAAAATTATTTTAATAACTGAAATAAAAGTTACATTTTTGTGATTCAATGATTTAATACATAATCAAACTAAATTTTAATCGGATTTAATTGTGATTTGAATAAATTTTGTTATTATGGTATGAAAATTGGTTTTGTTGAATTAAATTTAATTATTGTCATTTTAATGAGTAAATTGTTGCAGTATAGACAATAGTTTTTTACTAATTTTGATGTAAATTATCACAGTAACGCGCAATACTTTGCCCCGTATTGTCCGGTTGTTATTGGTGGTATTGAGTGATAATGCAGGGCATAATTTTATAATTATGAGTAAATTTTTTACTATACTTTTATCTATATTTTTTTTAAATGATGGTTATGTTGAAAGATTTTCTTATACCGAAAAAAGCATTTTAGATTGGTCAGATTTTCGCGGAGACCCAAGGCTTGACAATGATTTTGATGCGAGTGTAAATACAGGTATCACGTATCAATGGTCGTATAGTAAGGATAAAGAAGCGATAGAGCTTAAGTATGATGTTGACAGTTTTTGCTATCCCTTACTTTCTTGGGTCAAAAAAGGACAAATGACTGATTACCTGTTAGCACATGAGCAACTTCATTTTGATATTTCTGAATTGCATGCGCGAATTATGCGAAAACGTCTCAAAGAATATAAGCCAGGTAAGAATATTCGTCGTGACTTAAACAAGATGTATAAACTTGTTGAGCGGATGCGAACGAACATGCAGGAGCAGTATGATATTGAAACCGATCACTCTCGTAATAAAGAGAGTCAGAAAAAATGGGAAGAGAAAGTGAATCGCTTGATTCAATACTATGATGGTTTTGCTAAATAAAAGTGCGTTTAAAGAATGAATACTGATGCGCAAAAAGCTTTTTTAGTAAAGTTGTCAACTGCCAAAATGCCTTTTGGCAAATTCAAGGATTATTATCTGATTGACTTACCTGAATACTATATCGTTTGGTACCATAATAAGGGGTTTCCTCAAGGAACTTTAGGGAAACAACTACAAACTATTTATGAATTAAAATTAAATGGTTTGGAGTATCTAGTAAGAAATATTAGAAAAATGTGAGTAATAGTTTCCAGTTTTCTGCTCGGAGATTTTTTAGTATAAAAAAAACTGTAACCACCTATTGAGCAGTTACAGTTTTCATTGATAGTGCTTTCTATTTTAATTTGCGGGAACTGCTTCAGAATTGATTTCTATTTCCACCTGATTATGCAATAAGTCTTCAAAATTTTCTCTTTTACGAATTAAATGTGCGCTACCTTCATGCCATAAAACTTCTGCCGGTCTGTATCTAGAGTTATAGTTACTTGCCATAGAGAAACAATAGGCACCTGCATTTTTAAAAGCCAAGATGTCACCTTCTTTTATTTCAGAGATTCTTCGGTTAGTAGCAAATGTATCAGTCTCACAAATGTAACCAACCACAGAGTAAAAGCGTTCTTTTCCCTCTGGATTGTTAATATTTATAATTTCGTGGTGTGAGTTATATAACATTGGTCTGATAAGGTGATTAAAGCCACTATCAACACCGGCAAACACCGTAGAAGTTGTCTGTTTTACCACATTAACCTTTGTTAGGAAATTACCTGCTTCACTAACTAAAAACTTACCGGGTTCGAATCCTAGGGTTAGGTCTTTACCATATTCTTTGCAAAACGAATTAAAACGTCTTGTTAGCTTCTCGCCTAATTCTTCAATATTAGTTTCTATATCATTAGGCTTATAAGGTACTTTGAAACCACTACCAAAATCAATAAATTCAAGATTTTTAAAATGTTTTGCAGTATCAAATAATATTTCACTCGCATATAAGAATACTTCAATATCCAGAATATCACTTCCTGTATGCATATGGACTCCGTTAATATTCATTTCTGTATTCTCAACTATCCTCAAAACGTGGGGAATTTGATGTACTGAAATTCCAAATTTACTATCAATGTGACCAACAGATATGTTACTATTACCCCCGGCCATGACGTGTGGATTAATTCGGATACAAACAGGAACGTTTGGATATTTTGTGCCGAATTGTTCTAATATTGAAAGATTATCAATATTTATTTGTACACCCATTTTTGAAACCCGTTCGATCTCTTCAAGCGATACACCATTAGGAGTATAGATGATGTTTTCCGGAGCGAAGCCTGCATGCAATCCCAATCGAACTTCTTGAACAGAAACTGTGTCTAGACCTGCTCCCAAAGACTTCATTATCTTAAGAATCGAAACATTAGAAAGAGCCTTTACCGCATAATTGAATTTTACCTGTTTAACCTTCTTGAAGGCGCTTGATAATCTGTGGTACTGTGTAGAAATTTTTTCGGAATCATATACATAAACCGGACTCCCAAATTGTGCTGCGATTTCTAATAAATCTGAATTCTTCATTACATGATATTTTAAGGGTACGAAAGTACTATTTTATATTAAAAAAAATTATTTTTTAAGTCTCAAATACGTCATATTTCTATAAGGACATAAGGCCTTTTAATTTTATTTTAACGCTCGTTTATATACGTTAAGGACAGAGAATTAGTACTTTTAAAATAAAAATGAGATTACCATTGTTTCCATTACCTCTTGTTGTTTTTCCCGGTGAACGCATACCACTTCATATTTTTGAACCAAGATATAAAGCGCTTATTCAGGATGTGCACAAGGATAAACTTACCTTTGGGATACCGGCGTACATTGATAAGGTTAGGGCTTACGGCACCGAGGTGGAACTAGAGTTGATTAAAACGACCTATGATGATGGTAAAATTGATATAGTCTGTATAGGACAACGTGTTTTTAAAATTGAAAAATTTTACAAAAAACTACCCGACAAACTGTACGCAGGCGGAGAGGTTAGTTTTCAGCAGGATAACGACAATACGACTCAGGACCTTCAGGAAGAAGTCCTTCAGAATATTGCGAATCTATATTTTGAACTGACTATCGATAAACCCCCGATATTTAATTATCCCCTTGTCAGCTATCAAGTAGCGCATAAAGTTGGCTTATCTATTGAGCAGGAATATCAACTATTAACGATTCGTAGTGAGATGGACCGTTTGCGGTATATTTTAAAGCATTTAAAGGTTACTATTCCTGTCATCAGAGAAATGAATAGAACCAAAGCTGTCATTCAGATGAATGGGCATTTTAAAAATTTTGATCCATTGGATTTTGAAGATTTCGAAATGTAAACTAGCTATGAATTGATTGGGATCTCGTAATGTATACTTTCAAATTGCGTGTTTTGGTTAGCTTTAAAACCTTTAAGCATACGTCAGGTGTACTAGATCAGTTTTTTACTGTAAAAGATTGGCACAGTTACCTCACTTTTCATATTTTTGGACTCCTATTATAAAGGCAAAAAATAAAACTATGAATTTACACGAGTATCAGGGTAAACAAATATTAAGCAGCTTTGGTGTACGCATTCAGCGTGGTATAGTTGCACATAATGCAAAAGAAGCAGTTGATGCAGCAAAACAGCTAACAGAAGAAACCGGTACAGGATGGCACGTAATTAAGGCTCAAGTACATGCAGGTGGACGTGGTAAAGGTGGTGGTGTGAAACTAGCCAAAAACTTAAAAGAGGTAGAAGAGATTGCAGGACAGATTATTGGAATGAATCTGGTTACACCACAAACTTCGGCTGAAGGAAAAAAAGTACATCAGGTATTAGTTGCAGAAGATGTATATTATCCTGGGGATAGTGAGCCTGATGAGTATTACATGTCAGTACTACTTAATAGAACTTCCGGACGTAATATGATCATGTATTCTACCGAAGGAGGTATGGATATAGAAACAGTTGCAGAAGAAACACCACATTTGATTTTTACTGAAGAAATCGATCCGACTGTTGGTTTATTGCCTTTTCAAGCACGTCGTATAGCCTTCAATTTAGGGTTAAGCGGTACGGCTTTTAAAGAAATGACAAAATTTGTTGCCAATCTTTATAAAGCGTATGTAGAATCTGACTCTTCACTTTTTGAAATCAACCCGGTGTTGAAAACCAGTGATAGTAAAATTATGGCAGTAGATGCCAAAGTTACGTTGGATGAGAACGCACTTTACAGACATAAGGATTATGTTGAAATGCGTGATATACGCGAAGAGAATCCAATTGAAGTAGAGGCTAAAGAAGTTGGTCTTAATTATGTTGACCTGGACGGAAATGTTGGATGTATGGTGAATGGAGCAGGGCTGGCAATGGCAACCATGGATTTAATTAAGCAGGCAGGTGGAGAACCGGCTAACTTCCTTGATGTTGGTGGTACAGCAGATGCTAAACGTGTGGAGGAAGCATTTAGATTGATCTTAAAAGATGAGAATGTAAAAGCTATTTTAATTAATATCTTTGGAGGTATTGTAAGATGTGACCGTGTTGCTCAGGGGGTTGTTGATGCCTATAAGAACATGGGGGATGCAATTAAAGTACCTATCATTGTGCGATTACAAGGAACAAATGCTGATATAGCTAAAGAATTAATTGATAATAGTGGATTGGATGTACAAAGTGCAGTAGAGTTTCAAGAAGCTGCGGACAAAGTACAAGCTGTTATTGGATAATTAGCGTATATTTCAACCGTATATAAAAATCGTCTGGATTCTAGAATTCAGACGATTTTTTTTATACAATAATAGTATATTTTACAATGTATTGGTTTTTTTAGATGGCTTTGTAGGGGTATTGGCCCCCTTTTCAGGCATAGGACCTCTTAAATGGATAATAAGACCGTTTAAAAAATTGCGTAATATCTGATCCCCACACTCCATATACTTTGGATGATTCTCATTTCTGAAAAAAGCACCCAACTCACTTTTTGTCACTTTAAAATCTACCAAAGTGCAAATTTTTACTATATCATCGTCCCTCAGCTTATGAGCAACTCTTAATTTTTTAAAAATGTCATTATTTGTTAATCCCATGTCGCAAAGATAACTATTTTTAAACTTTAAAAAAGAGAATCACTTTGAGTAAGCAAGAGTGGGTCAAATTAAAATCAGAATAAAAAATATGTATAAAAAGGAGGAAAAACTAAGTTTGTTATCAGAAATGATACACTTTGCAAAAGTGGATGGAGAACTGAAACCTATTGAGTATGATTTTATTTTGGCCGTAGCTTCTCAACTAGGAATTACCAAAGATGAAGTTGATCAAGTTTCAGCTCATAAAGTAGACAGTAAAGTGCTAACTCCGGAGTCTCAGAGAATACTACAGTTTCATCGACTAACGCTGCTTATGAATGTGGATAATACGGCGAGCGAAGAGGAGATTTATCGCATAAAACAAATCGGCTTTAAAATGGGCTTACGCATGGAAGCCATGGATGCTGTCCTGAAAGAGATGCATAATTACCCGAATAAGGTAATCCCTCCTCAAGAATTAATGGCTATTTTCACTAGATTTTACAACTAAAAATCGCCGGCTGATTAAATGGCTATTGTAAATGTTGTGCCTTTGAGCTCTTTACTTTCCACGGTTATAGCTCCACCCAAAGCATTTATTTGAGATTTTGTAATAAACAGCCCAAATCCTTTTGAATCCGGATGGTCATGAAAGGTATTTTTAAGACCAAAGATTTTATGGCCGTAGCGTTCTAAATCTATGCCGAGACCATTATCAGTAAAATGCAGTTTGGTTTTAGCTCCCATACGTTCTGATACTATAGTAATAACGGGATCAACTTCTGGCTTTCGGTAGCGAATAGCATTAGAAACCAAATTGTAAAAAATATTTTCCAGATAGGTCCTGCTGTATTTTATACTTGGTACGCCAGTGAAATCAGCCACAATACGAGCATTATTATCAGTGATCATTTGATTAAGGTGTCTCTTTGTGCTTTCAAGTGTTTGACTTAGGTCAACATGTTGTTTTTTAATATTTACTTTTCTGTTTATTTGGACGGTCCTCACTAACTGACGTAAGGTTTCATTAAGTGTTAATGAAGAATTTTCTAGTAAATCGATGTATTCTATCTGAGAGGGAGCAGGATTATTTTGTTTTAAAAAGTCAGAAAGCATCATGATATTGGATACCGGTGATCTTAAATTATGTGAAATTATATAGGCAAAATCCTCTAGCTGGCGGTTACGCTTGCTTAGTTCTCTAACCAAAGTTTCTAATTCATTCTTATCCTCTTTAAATTCAGTGATATCTCGGGCAATCGCAAATAGGTCTCCCGTTTCTTGAAACGGTGTAGCGCTCCATTCTAACCAAATGTAGGAGCCATCAGCTTTGCGATATCTGTTTTCAAATAATATAGAAGGTTTACCTTCTTTCAGCTTAGTAACCTCGTCCGCAGTTTTATGTAAGTCATCCTGATGTACAAAATTCGAAAAAGGTTGAGAAGTCAATGTTTCAACTGTATATCCGAGTTTTTTTGACCATTGCGTATTAATTTTCTTAAGATAACCGTCAACATTTGCTATGCATAAGAGATCTTGACTCATCTCAAACAAGGCTTGATATTGTTCTTCCATTTGGGGGTTTGGGAATGTGAATCTGTTTGTTAGCTCATAAAGCTACAAAAAATATTAACATAAATTTAATAAAATTTAAGCAATATGTGAAGTTAAACGGAATGAGTTAATGGTTTGTTTGATTTTGTTAATCCCGAACATACCGAAAACCCATCGATATTGACATAAAGTCAGTCTCATTATGAGTAAATATGCCATTATGTCTTTATTTCTGTTATGGAACTCAATTTGCATAACACATATCAAAGTTTAAAAATTAATTATTAAAAATATACGTTATGAGTTTAGTAAAGAGAACAGACAGAATGCCTTTGTTATTAGAAGATTTCTTTAATACTGATTGGCTAGGAGGAACAACAAATCAAAGTAGAATAGGTTTTAATGTTCCAGCGGTAAATGTTATCGAAAATGATGATGAATTCGTAGTGCAGCTTGCGGCTCCCGGTTTGAAAAAAGAAAATTTTAATATTGAATTGGATAATGATAAACTAACTATTTCTTCAAAAACTGAAACAGAAAATGAAGAAAATGAGGGAAGCCCTAAGTTTACAAGAAGAGAATTCATGTATAATGACTTTAAAAGATCTTTTAATTTGCCGGACACGATTAACACTGGTGAGATTGCAGCGACTTACGAAGATGGTATTTTGCGAGCGGTACTTCCAAAAAGGGAAGAAGCAAAAGTTCAGCCTAAGCGTTTAATTGAAATTAAGTAATTAATCGCTCCTTGTAACCGAATTAACTACAATATGCGCCCTTACAAATAAGGGCGTTTATTTTTTAAAAAGTTTCTATTAATTCTTTCAATTGTTGCTCATTTATTGGTTTAATCAGATAATCTGATATACGTTCGTATTCTTTGGCGCGCTCAATGTCATCAGGATTATCAGAAGATGATAATATATAGATTTTAATATCCTTTTTAAGATCGGGAGCAATAGAATTAAATTCGTCCATAAATTGCCATCCATCCATGATGGGCATATTGAGATCAAGCAGTATAAGATCAGGTAACTTTACTACCCCATTACTTACGGACTTTATGAAATTGATAGCTTCTTCTCCGTTTGAAAAGATGAGTAAACGTTCTTGCTGATGCAACTGTTGTACAAGTTTTTTGATTATGAATTGATGAATTATATCGTCATCAACTAAGCAAAGAGATAAGTTTTTATTTGTCATGTTTATGAGGCTAGGTTTATGATGAATTTGGTGCCCTTGTCCAGTTCGCTTTGTACAGATATTTCTCCGTTTAATGCTTCTACCTGCGATTTTGTAATATATAAACCAAAGCCTCTGGCTTCGGGATGATTATGAAATGTTTTTCTGAAACCAAAAATTTTATTGTGATGTTTGCTCAAATCAATACCTATACCATTGTCTTCAAAGCTCAATTCGACAGAAGTCTCATTTTTTTTTGATTTGATTTGTATAATCGGCGAACGATCAGGAGATCTATATTTAATCGCATTTGAAATTAAATTTAAAAAGATGCTATGTAAATATCCTTCAGGATATTCTATGGTATCGATTTCTTCGAAATCAGTGATGATTTGCGCTTGATTAGTAAGTACGGTACCATGTAATTGTTTTAGAACAGTATTACATACTTCTTTAAGAGAGATTCGTTGCGCATTTGCATCGGTAGTTTTATTAAGTTGAACTACATGAAGTAAATCCTCAAGGGTATTATTAAGCGCCTCAGTCGAGTCATGAATTAAATTGGCATATTTGTGTTGTTCTTTATCAAGATTACTATCAATAAGGAACTTGGTTAAAATAAAAATGTTAGCCACGGGAGATCTCAAGTTGTGAGAGGCTATGTAGGCAAAATCTTGTAGCTGATTATTCTTTGCTGATAATTTTGTTATTGAGGTAGTTAACGCTTTTTTCTGATCGATTGATTCTGTTTGGTCCCTGGCAATGGCAAAAATTAAACCTGTTGCATCCACGGCAGTGGCATTCCATTCTAAGTGTAAGATGTCACCGTTTTTAGCAATGTATCTATTATGGAACTGCATAGCTGTGACTCCATTAAGCTGATCCTGTACCATATTTGCAGTTTTAGATCGATCGTCAGGATGTATAAAATCTATAAATGGGGTAGAGAGCACTTCATCTTCAGAATATCCAAATTTTTCAGTCCATTGTGGATTGACTTTTTTGAAATAACCATCTCTATGTGCTATAACAATGAGGTCCTGACTTAGATTAAATAAATCTTGAAATTGCTGATTTTTTAGTTTCAAAATTTCTTCAGATTCTTGGAGTTTTAGCTCCTTCTCTTTTAATTCAGTTTGGTTCCTTGCTATTGCAAAAATATCTCCGGTTTCATCTACAATTGTAGCGTTCCATTCCAGATAAATAATGTCACCGTTTTTAGTCAAATATCGATTTTCAAATTTTGACACAGTAAGACCTTTTTTCTGTTTTTGAGCAACTTCATCAGTTTTTAAACGATCCTCCGGATGTACAAAATTTATGAAAGGTCTACCGAGCATCTCTTTTTCGGTATAACCTAAGGTAGTCATCCACCGAGGATTCAATTTTTTGAAATAGCCATCGATATTTGCAATTGCAATTAGATCCTGACTTATTTCAAAAAGAGTTTTGTAGGGTAGTTTTTCTGTCATAAGCAACACATAAATTTAATAATACGTGCATTCTGGTTAAGTTGTAAAAAATGGAAAAATATACCCTTAGGCATAGCTGATAGATTCATACGTACAGGGGGTGGAATACGGTGTATCAGTTAAATTTTCTATAGAAGCTAAAATACAAAATTATACGCTGAGACTATTGTGACTAAAACGTTATATAATTACGGGTATACCACAAAAACACTAAATAGTATCTATCTTATCTTTCATCATTTTTATTTCATCACGTAATCTGGCGGCAGTCATAAAATCCAGTTCTTTGGCAGCCTTTTCCATTTCTTTGCGTACGTTTCGAATTCTGGTTTCCAGTTGCTCTTTACTGTAATATGCAGTCTCTTCTTCTGCTGCTTGAAGCGTTGGTGCGTTTTCAAATTTATAGGGCTCTACCTTTTTACCGGCCAGCGCACTGTCAATATTCTTTTTAATCGCAGTTGGTGTCAAACCATGTTCGGTATTATATTGTATCTGTTTAGCTCTTCTGTACTGAGTTTGATCAATTGTTTTCTGCATACTTTCTGTAATTTTGTCTGCATACATAATGGCTTTCCCATTGACGTGCCGGGCAGCACGACCAACAGTTTGTGTTAGAGATCTATTATTTCTCAAAAACCCTTCTTTATCTGCATCTAGTATAGCTACTAGTGAAACTTCTGGCAAATCCAGCCCTTCTCTAAGTAAATTAACCCCAATCAATACATCAAATATTCCTTTTCTTAAGTCCTGCATAATTTCGACGCGCTCAAGGGTGTCTACATCACTGTGGATATAACGACATCGAATGTTGATTCGAGTAAGGTATTTGGTCAGCTCTTCAGCCATTCGCTTAGTCAAGGTTGTAACCAAGATGCGCTCGTCCTTTTCAATACGCTGATGCATTTCTTCAATCAAGTCATCTATTTGATTAAGACTTGGTCGTACCTCAATAATAGGGTCCAGGAGTCCTGTAGGACGTATAACTTGTTCTACATAGGTGCCTTCACTCTTTTGTAGTTCATAGTCTGCCGGAGTAGCACTAATATAAATTATTTGATTCTGCAAAGCTTCAAACTCTTCGAACTTTAAAGGCCGGTTGTCCATCGCTGCCGGTAATCTAAATCCGTATTCAACTAAATTCTCTTTTCGGGAGCGATCTCCTCCATACATCGCGTGTACTTGCGGAATGGTAACATGACTTTCATCAACAAGCATAAGGTAGTCATCAGGAAAATAATCCAACAGGCAGAAAGGTCGTGTTCCGGGGAGTCTTCCGTCCAGGTATCTTGAATAGTTTTCTATTCCTGAACAATAACCAAGTTCACGTATCATTTCCAGGTCAAAATTAGTACGTTCTTCTAAACGTTTTGCTTCCAAGGGTTTCCCTATTTCTTTAAAGTATTCTACCTGTTTACCCAAATCTAGACTAATTTGTTTAATAGCACCGTTTAGAACATCAGGGGAGGTAACAAACATATTGGCGGGATAAATATTGAGACGGTCATACTTTTCTAGAATTTCATTAGTCTGAGTATCAAAGGCTTCAATTTCTTCGATTTCATCTCCAAAAAAGTGTATTCTAAAAGGATCATCGGCATATCCTGGGAAAACATCTACAGTATCACCTTTTATTCTAAAGGTACCATTTTTAAACTCTGCTTCAGTTCGGGAATATAAGCTTTGTACCAATCTATGAAGTAAGGCTGTTCTTGATACAAATTGCCCTTTTTGAATGGATATCACGTTTTTCTGAAACTCTACTGGATTTCCGATCCCATAAATACAGGATACAGACGCTACGACTAATACATCGCGTCTTCCTGATAATAGGGAGGAGGTGGTACTGAGCCTAAGTTTTTCAATTTCCTCATTAATGGATAAATCCTTTTCTATAAAAGTTCCTGAAGTCGGTATATAGGCTTCGGGCTGGTAGTAATCGTAGTACGAAACAAAATATTCAACCGCATTATTAGGAAAAAATTGTTTAAATTCTGAAAACAATTGTGCAGCCAAGGTTTTATTATGGGCCAGTACTAAAGTTGGTTTTTGCACAGTCTCAATTACATTAGCAGCGGTAAACGTTTTTCCTGAACCGGTAACACCTAATAAGGTTTGATGCCTTTCGCCTGCCAATAAGCCATCAGATAGTTGTTTTATTGCAGAAGGTTGGTCTCCGGTGGGTTCAAAATCTGATGCTATCTGAAATTTCATAAATGTTTTTTCATTTTTGATACTAAGATAAGTAAAGCACAAGATACGGCTAGCGCAATAATGTGAAACTTCCTTTAATTTTTTTGTTACCAAATTCTATAAGGTACCAATATTGACTCTTTGGCAACGGGTTCCCGTTATAAGTTCCGTCCCAACCACTGCCATCAATGACAACCTGTTTTATCAGTTTTCCGTGTTTGTCAAAAATGTATATCAATGCATTTTTCATATCGTCAGCACCTAGGCCATCTACTTGCCAGCTATCATTAATGCCATCTCCATTAGGTGTAAAAAATTCTGGTATATCTATGATTAAAATTTCTTTAGTCCGTATAGGTAAACAACCATTACTATCTTTTATATAGACTGTATGTGCGCCGGTCGATAATTTGGAAAAAACATTGCTTTCCTGATAAGAACTTAAAACGCCGTCAGTTTCGATAGCAAATTGATAGAATCCTGCCCCCTCTACCGTTATTCTCGCATTACGATTATCGATATCAACTTGGATTGTTTTGGCCGGACCCGAAGATACGACTTCAATTTCCCGATAGGCTGAACATCCTGTTGCTTTGTTTGTAACTAATACCGAGTATAGTCCCGGTGTTGTCACCTGTATCTCTGAGGCTGTGGATTCTGTGGACCATAAAAAGTCATAATCGGAGGCGTTGATAGCTGTATTAAAACCTGCATCTAATAGAAGCGTACCAATATTATCACAAAGAATCTCTATACTCTCACTGACAATGTCGGGAGGATAATTTATGTAAAGCGCAATAGTATGATAATGAATCTCATGCGTGGTACGATTAGTAATACGTGCGTGTAGTTGTTCATTTCCCTGTGCTCCTTCAATGGTATTCTGATATGTTAGAATAGGCTGCTGGTTATTGATTGCATCCTCTTGTGTTCTATAATAGTTGATTATAAAATTCTTACTATCCTCTTTAGGTACTAACAGCGTATCAGCTTTTGTGAGATTAAAGGTGGTATAGCCGTCTGAATCACATTCTTCAAGCCGAATTTTATGCGTAGCATAGTGATTTTCGTATAAATAACATGCGTCAGTCGTTACCCAAAAGGATACTAAAAAATCCGAGAAAATAATTGTAAATATGAGTGTTTTAAACATGTGTTAAGCCCTAACACTCAAAGATATTACAAATCTCTTTTCTTCAATATTAGGTAGGAGAGATTAACAAAAACTATAGACCAAATTAACACAATTAATATCTGAGACATATGAATGTCATAATCTTTTTGAAATCCAGCCCCTAATTGATCTGCTGCCGATTGTATGAAATTTAATCTGCTAAAAGGTTCCCGAATGAGGTTAGACATCGCCTCTAAAGGAAAAAATTGTACAATCTGCTCTGCGATATTGCTATCTCTAAAAATTTTGAACTTCAGCACGGCATAGCTAATATTTTCGATAATCCACCAGATAAATAAAAATCCAAGCGCAAATGCAGATCGTTTAACCAAAATTCCAAGAAACATACAAAAACTGAAAAAAGCTAAGAGTTTTACAAAATAGGCGGGAATATATATGAGGTCTCTGATGAGTATTGAAAACTCCGTATAATCCGAGAATGTTAAGCCAAGAATGAGGGATACAATGAAGACAAAAATGGTTGAAATTATTGCAAAAACTACCACCGTTAAAAACTTGGATGCTATAAATTCTTTTTTACTTAAACCATCTATCAAATTTTGTTTTAAGGTCCGATGACTATATTCATTAGCCATCATTGAGACTATAATTATAGCCAAAAATAATTTTGCCCAAGAAGCAACATAGGTATTAAAATGCCAGATATAGGGGAAATTGAATATACCCTGATCAGCAATTCTAAAATGAATGGCTCCAAAGTCGAACTCAATGGATGCAATTAAAGCGATAAAAGTAATAAGCACAAAATATGTAATAGTAATAACTTTTGCAGCTTTGTTATACCGTAGTTTTTGAAATTCAATATGTAATAATCGTAGCATAGCTTAAGTAGTGGCGTTTGTTAATTGTAAAAACTGATCTTCCAGACTTTCCTTACGTTGTACGAGATGGGTAAGAATGATTCCATCCGTGAATAATTCCTGATTAAGTTGTTCAGAAGACATCGCCACTTTGAGTGTGGCAATTAGTTTGTCATTTTCCTCTTTTATCGCACTGAAAATGCCTTTTTTTACTAGCCACGTTTTTAACATCTCGTGGTTGCTGCTTTTCAATTCAAAATACCCAAAACTAACGTGTAGTTCATCTACCGGACCGGCATACAACTTCTTACCCTTGCGAATAATTACTACATGAGAACATACTTTTTCAACTTCATCTAACAGATGTGATGCTAGTAAAATTGTGGTTCCTCTCGAGGCTATATCCTTAATAATTTCGCGTATCTGATGAATACCTTGAGGATCTAACCCATTGGTTGGCTCATCGAGAATAAGAATCTCTGGATCATTTAACAACGCAGATGCTATAGCAAGTCGCTGTTTCATTCCTAGTGAAAATGTATTGAATTTACTATCACGACGATCTAAAAGTCCAACAACCTTTAATTTTTCATCTATTTTACTTTTGTCAACTTCTTTTATGGAGCAAACCAGAGCCAGATTTTGGGCAGCAGTCATATAAGGATAAAAATTAGGGCGTTCTATAATGGCGCCAACTTTTTTTAATGCTTCATGGGTAGTGGTATTACCATCAAACCATGTGAAGGATCCTGAAGTTGGATTAACTACGTTCAATACAATTCCCAAAGTGGTAGATTTACCACTACCGTTGGGGCCTAAAATTCCATATACATTTCCTTTTTTTATGGTAAAGGACAAATCACTTACTGCAGTAATAGGACCAAATTTTTTGGTTAGGTTATGGATGGTGAGAATGGTTTCCAATAGATAAAATTTTAGTAATTGTTTTAATTAGACGATTTACTTGGGATTTTGTTACATATTCCACTTAAATGAAATGCGCTGTAGCGTGTTTTAAGTATAATCTTGAGCTGCTCATTGTAGCTTTGTTAGAATAACTATATCTTGTACAATAAAACCGTGAACTAAGGATATGGAAGAAAAATTGATGTCAAACAAAAAGCCGACGTATCCAATCAGCGATCGACTGGAGGCTTATTTGAAGGAATGTAATCGTAAAATCAAAATTCCGGTATTTTATGATGACTTGTTGCGGTTTTCTGGTTCGATCGTGGTATACGATGCACATGATGAAGATACATTATGGGTGCGGGTATATTATGAAGAACATGAGCGCACAGAAATGGAGTTAAGTCTAAAAAAGGTGTATACCATTTTACATTCTGACGGTAATGAGGATGCTATCGAGTTTTTGAATATCGATGCTATCGATTATTGTACGTTTGGAAACTCAAAGCCTTTTCGTATCAAAATTAGAAATATACTAAATGACAACTATACGTATATCTACGTAAAAAAAGCCGATGCCTCTCGAATTTACGGTTTAGAATTGGAGCATATGTTTTCGCCAAATCGTATTAACTTTTTGGTGTATAAAAATACGTTGATCGAAGAGCATATTGCCGGTATACCTGGGGACGTTTTTATCAAAGATTTTTTGCCGGATCTTAGTGAACGTGCGAAGTCGCAAATAGCTAAAGAGTTTGTCAAATTCAATGAACGTTGTCAAATGCGTTTACTTGGAGATATGCGATCCTACAACTATGTTATTATACCAACACACGACTTTGACCATGTAGAATATAAAATCCGCGCTATTGATTTTGATCAACAGTGTTATGAGGGGAAGCTAAAAGTCTATCAACCTCAATTTTTTAAAGAGAACCTGGCTATGGTCGAGTTGGTGATGCAAAAACTTCATAGTAGCTCTATTGAACAGTATAAAAAGGAGGAACGATCTATTCTTGCTAAAAGATTACTAAACTCTAAGTCAAGATCAAATATCTTAATTGATTGCATGTGTAAAGATAAAATTAGTACTCAAGAAAATATCAGAGAGTTACGGGAGTTTCTTTATAATTTCACCTTAGATCTTAAATTTAGACGTTGTGACACTATGGGGGATATCTTAAAAGTTGCCTTAGATTTTGTAAGACGTAATTATGAAAACGTTAATATGAAGCGTCTGTTAGAGGGTTAGGGTGGATACGCTCACTATATAAACCTAATTGTGGAAGGTGATTCATATTATATAAATCACCTTCTTTTTTTTATCTAATCCTTTTGTTCCTTATTGAAGTATACCAAATAATAATACATCTGTTTTTCCTCATCCCAACCTTTTTCCACAAATTTTTCAGCAGATTCTGGATTGATAAAATCCATTTTAATTTGAATATTGGTGTCCAGATTAATTACATTTTTCATTTTCTTTCTTGCTGCAGTAACTGCGGTGTTTGCAATAGGAAAATTGGTAAGATCTTCTATCTGATATTTAGGTGCTTTTTCTGTTTTATAATGTTTGAATTCCGGAATTAAATCAGGATTGTCAATCACCTCATTTAAGAAAGCTGTCTCCTCAAAATTATCATTCTTTGCAAAATGATTAACTGCACGGTTCATAAACATTACTTGCTCCTTTTTATCCTCAGCAGGGAGCACTACATCCTTGGAGAAGTCCTCACAGAATTTCATATATTTCTTTGTAAAGAAATTATTGTCGGCAAATGCTGTTACACCTAAAAAATGTTCTAACCAGTATTTGGTGTCATAGCGATTGGAATCAACAGATAACACTTTATATCCTTCTTCCTTTTTAAAATTGAAGATCAAGCAACCTTTATCAAGTTTATTAAGATTTACACCTTGCTGAAGTAATAATTCAAGGTGACTCCCTTTTTCTTCAAATTGAAGGAAATCATGTTTAAGCTCAGATTTGAAAATCCCGATAGCGGAAACCTTTTCATTATCGATCGTTACATTCTCTAAATACGTTACATACAACTCACCACTTTTAATATGAGGATGTTGTGATTGTTCATATAATAATGATGCAATTCTTTTGGATTTTTCATGAGCAGTAGAAGGAGTCTCAAAAATTTCGGTGATAATTTTATACAGTGGGTTAAATTCTACATCCACTTCATTAGCAAACTGAAAATAATTTTCTTCCTTTTCTCTAAAAGGTTTAAAAAAATATTCTTTAAGCAATGCTGTTAATTCATCATTCAGACCATAAGGTGTATCCGATAAAAAGATATTTTCATTTCTACTTTTGTTACCGATACGGTGAACAGAAAGTGATTCTATTTGAGTACTGTATAAATTGATCATACTATCATTAAGTTAGGGTACTGCTAAGTTATAAAACTGAAAAAAATGAATTTTATGCGGGAAGCTTAGTATTAATTCCAATTTTCATTGAAATCCATCTCGTCATAATCATCAAGGTCAACAAAACCTTCTTCATCATCATAGGCATCATAGTCATCTTCAGGATCTGCTTTGAATTCTTTGTCCGGCGCTTGATCAGGTAGTTGGCCATGTACAAACATAACGTTAGGATACTCACGGCCGTTTTCAAACTCAGCTACTTCGGCCAGTTCTACCATAAACGTCCACATGCTCAAAAAGTCATAGATGTACAAAAGGCGGGGAGAAGATTCATAGACCACATCCTCTAATCTGGTTTCGGCCATTAGTCGTACGGGATTATTACCATCACTCATATCAAATAATGAGATTTCTTCCCCTTGAGACCATTGCTCATCACTTGTATAAAACGAAGCCATCTCAGTTCCATCAAAGCTAAACGATTGTGTAATAACATTGTGAAACTCCTCTAGGGTAGCTGTTTTTTCAATTTCGATGTCTCTAAACACATCCTCTTCGGTGTCCAGAATTATTCTAAAGCGATAAATCATTTAAGCTGTTTTTTGAAGGAACAAAGATACAAACTAGTTTTTAGACTAGAGAGAAGTTTTGAGTCCATTAAGAGGATGTTTGCAGCTTTTTTTGTCCAATAAAAATCCCCAGAAATATATAAAATTGAATTCCGAAAAGTAACGAAGATAAAACCAAATGCAGAGGTTGAGATAAGAAAGGGAAATCAAAGTAATACATTAAAATTCCTGTAAATACTTCCAGTCCTATTACAACAAGCACCCAATTCAATTTTTGTAACCCAAGTTTTTTGATTCTATTTTGGAGAAGTAGCCAAACATTCAAAATAACTATAAGAACAGAGAAAGAACGATGAACGTAAAACATGACTGTCGGCGGATTAAGCCACTCAGCTTTTGCGTATTCTCCCAGACGATCTATTTGTTCGTCAATATATTGACGTACCTGAGTACCCAGTATTACCTGAATCAGCGTAAGAGATAACGAAAAAAGAAAAAGTAATTTGAACGTTTTAGAGATCTTCAGCTTTTTAAAGGAACTTTTGGTTTGGAATAAAAGAAAAAGTAAGACGGCAAGAATTAAAAATGCCATCACCATATGAATTGTTATTTTAAAAGGTAACAAGTTAGAATCTACTACAGTTTTTCCTAACCAGGATTGAAATAGCATAAAAAGGATCGTGATGGTTGCCAAAGCGGGAATCCATAAATTCTCTTTCCGGTAACGAAAAGAAAGGAAAAACATAAGTAAAATAGGTATTCCTGAAAGAACCGTAACAAGTCTGTTAATATATTCGATCCAGGTGTGCCATACGTTAAACTTGGCATAATTATGTTTAGTATAAGGTTGCCAGTTTGTAGGTTCATAGACCTCACCAGAAATGAAATCTTTCTCAGCAATTCTTAATACATCGTTTTGTATAACAATCACACCTTTGTCATACGGATGATTCGCTTTCCATTGAATTTGCTCTGCATCGGTGGGTGGAATATAGTATCCAAAACATTTAGGCCAATCTGGACATCCCATTCCGGATCCTGTCATACGTACTACAGCTCCGGCTATTATTATTAGATAAATCAGAATAACAGACACGATTACCAGAGATCTGAATGTACGTTTACCACGAGTGGTACTATTCTTTTTACTATTTGGCATACCCTTATATTTTATGATCGATTCTATACAAGTACCTTTTATGATGCAAGCGCTATTGTTTTTTGAGGTCCGATGGCTTTAAGCCAAGCTTTTCACCAGCTCTAAGCATAAACTCATACGCAGCTTCATATTCATTTGGAATTTCACCTTCCAGAATTGCTTCCTTTATTTTTTCTTTCAAAACCCCAATTTCTCTTGAAGGCTTAAGATTAAAAGTTTCCATAATTTCTTCACCAGAAATAGGCGGTTGAAAATTACGTACATGATCTCGCTCTTCTACCTCGATCATTTTTTGACGTACCACTTTAAAATTATTATGATATTTTTTGAAGCGTTTAGGGTTTTTGGTAGTAATGTCTGCCTCGCAAAGGGTCATTAAATCATCTATATATTCTCCTGCATCAAAAATCAGACGACGTACCGCAGAATCGGTAACATCACTAGCAATGACTATTGGACGAGAGCTCATTAATACCATTTTTTGGACAAATTTCATCTTGTCGTTCAGAGGCATTTTAAGTCTTTTAAAAAGTTTATAGACCATTTTTGAACCTACAAACTCATGTCCGTGAAATGTCCAGCCAGCTTTTTTTGTAAATCGTTTTGTGGGAGCCTTACCAATATCATGTAAGAGAGCAGCCCACCGTAACCAAAGGTTATCTGTATTTTCTGAAATATTATCAACAACCTCCAGGGTGTGATAAAAATTATCCTTATGACGCTGTCCTTCTACTTCGTCAATACCCTTTAGGGCCGTAAGCTCCGGTAATATATAATCTAATAAGCCTGTTTGTTCAAGGAGTAAAAAACCTATTGAAGGCTTGGGGCTAAGCATAATTTTATGAAGCTCATCCACAATCCGTTCGCGTGTTATAATTTCAATACGGTCATTATTACTTTTGATAGCCTTAAGAGATGCTTCTTCAATCGTAAAGTTCAATTGACAAGCAAAACGTATTGCCCGCATCATACGCAGGGGATCATCAGAATAGGTAATAGTCGGATCGAGCGGCGTACGAATCAGTTTAGATTTCAGGTCTGCAAGTCCGTCAAAGGGATCTAGTAAAGCACCATAGTTTTTGCTGCTTAAGCTTAAAGCCAGTGCATTAATTGTAAAGTCTCTGCGGTTTTGATCATCTTCAAGACTCCCGTTTTCTACGACAGGATTTCGACTATCTGCCTGATAAGACTCCTTACGAGCTCCTACAAATTCTACTTCAATATCCTGTGCACGAAGCATAGCTGTGCCATAAGTTTTGAAAATTTGAACTTTGGGGGAATTTGGTAAATTTTTTGAAACTTCTTTTGCTAAGGCGATACCGCTACCAATGGCTACAATGTCAATATCCTTAACATCTCCCCGTTTTAAAAAAAAATCTCTTACAAATCCACCAATCACATAGCTATCTAAAGAAAGGTTTTGGGCGGCTTTTGAAACGGTTTCAAAAATGGGATGCGCCAAGGCATCCGTATAGTGTTTAATTTGCGACATGAATCAATTTACTTCCTGATAATTTTTACCGTACTATCACCGCCAATCTTAATAATAGCAGATGGTTTGGTATTTTTATTCTGAAGTGGCAAATTTACGATATAGTCTACGCCTTCCAAAATCTCTTTTGATATTTCTTCAAAACGCATGGGGGTAGCTTTTCCGCTAATATTTGCAGATGTCGATACTATGGGACGCTTAAATTTTTTAATTAATTTTCCGCAAAAAGGATCTCTAACGACACGTATTCCCAAGGAATTATCATCACTAATCAAATTTTCGGCAACTCTTAATGGTCTGTCATAGATGATCGTAGTTGCCTTTTTTGCGTATTTTAAAATATCATAGGCAACTTCTGGAACTTCTTCAACGTATTGTTGTAACATCTTGAAGTCGCTTACTAAACAAATAAGTGCTTTACTCTCAATTCTGTTTTTAAGCGCAAATACTTTATCAACAGCCTCTGCATTGGTGGCATCACATCCAATTCCCCAAACGGTGTCGGTAGGGTAGAGGATTAAACCTCCTTTTTTGAGCACAGTTAAGGCTTGTGCTGTTTCTCCTCGTTGCTTATCCATCTTGTAAAATGTTTTTATAGACCTGTAAAGTTTGTAAGGCCATATTTTTGGTGGTAAAGTTATTTATAAGTTTTAGATATCCATTTTCTTTGAACTTATGTTGTAACTCCTTGTTGTCACTTAAATTTAATATATGTTGAGAAAGCTGTTCTGGTTCATGCATTGGACTAAGAAAACCATTATGATTATTCTCTATAACTTCTGGAATACCTCCAACGTCCGTACTTACAACGGGTGTTTTATGGTACAAAGACTCATAGATCACTTGCGGTATACCTTCACTTTGAGAGGTGATTAAACTAATATCAAATTGCGGAATGTAGTTGGAGGCATTGGGAGTGTAACCCAGAAAAACCATATGTTTTTCCAAATTTAACTCTTTCATTCGGTGTATTAAATCCTCCGTTCTGTCTGTAAAAGTACCAATTTGAATAAAGAAAAAATCTTTTTTATGGTTTTTGTTAATAATTTGATCTGCAACATCGATCCAGGTATCCAAGTGTTTAGCACGGATATGGTTTGCAATATTTCCTATGATTTTTACCGCTGGTAGGATAGTATATTTTTCTCTTAACAAAAAAGGAGTTTGATTACTTTTTGATTGCAGATTAGTTCCGTGATATATGGTTATAAGTTTGCTTTTATCTTCGATGCCTTTCGAAGCAATCTTTTTTGTTTCTTCTGAGACGCAAAGAACCTTTTTAATTTTTGGATAATTATATTTGAAAAGCGTTTTTTTTCTTTGTTTTATAGGAAATGATGTTTTTTTGCTAAATACAAAAGGAGGTAGTTTGTAGAACTTATCTGCTAATATCGCAAGTAATATTGCGCTGGGGTCGTGGATGTGTATGATATCGATAGCCTCTCTTTTACATGTTTGACCTAACTTTATAAAAAAACGAGGGTCAAATTTAGGCAGGAGTATAGCGGTTATATAGTTTAGATTAGACTGCTTTAGCCGCCTATGAAATGCACCATTTTTAACACAAAAAATTACGTTGTAAATTTCCGGATTAGAAACGGCTAACTCAGAACATAAGTTTTCGATATGGTTCTCTCCGCCACCCCAATTTTTAACTGCAGATAAATGTAATATACGCATATTATTTTTTTAAAAGAATTTGACGGTGCTTCAGTGATTCGGTTAATGGTGCTCCTTTAGCAAACAAGATGAAAAGTTTAAAATTTTTAGGAGAAAAAAATGATTTAACTAGGAATTTTAGCGTCAACCAAATTCTCAATACTAAATAGGCTACATATCCTGAATTTTTTTTCAAAACGTAAAGCAAAGAAATTTTAAGTTCTTTTTTGATCGCTAAGCTTTTTGAAGTACTTTGACCTTTGAAGTGCGTAAAACGTGCTTCAGGCACTAAATATGATGCCCATCTTTCATCATCTTTAGAGATACGATAGCATAGATCTGTTTCTTCATAATATAAAAATATATTGGTATCAAATCCTCCAACTTTATCGAAGCATACTGCATTAGCAACCAAGAAAGAGCCAGGCACGCTTTGGACTTTTATGGGTGTATCATATATTTTTCTCCGCTTTGGATATTTGTTCGGATTTAGTCTTTCCAAAATCTTCCTTCCAAAAAGTTCTCTTCGTAAACTTAAAAAATGATCAAATGATTTTTGTACTTCATTATGTTCATTATATTGTTGGGGACAACAAACCGCTGCATCTGGTGTATCCTCTAAAAAATTATAAACTATTGATAAGCAATCATTTTTCAAAAGAGTATCATTGTTTATAAATGCATAATATTTTGCCGTTGCATGTTGAATACCAAGCATATTACCTCCTCCAAAGCCAGTATTGATTCTACTGCGAATTAAGGTAATAGAGGGCAAATTCAAATTTTGAATTTTCTTCTTTATACTTATATAATCTTCATAAGTAGAGGCGTTATCCACAACTATAATTTGGATTTTGAGTTTTGAAGATGTCTGATCAAGAATTGAATCGATACAGTTGATAGTGAAAGTAGAAGAATTGTAGTTGACTAATATTGCTGAAACGTCATACATCATAATGAGTAAGTATAAGATGTCAAAAGTATAGTTTGTTGTTAAGTTTAACAAATTAAACACTATCGATTAATAGCTTATATTTGCTTCAATTCAGTATAGATTAAGATGGAATCATCAAGAGGTTTCATATAATAACTAACAGAATGGATTACGAGAATAAACCGAACGGATATTACGACAATATTCGATATGAAATGATAAAATATCTGCCTAAGGAGCCTAAACGAATTATTGATATAGGTTGCGGAAACGGGGCGTATGCAGAGGTTTTGAAACAACAGACCGGAGCAGAGGTCTGGGGAATTGAATATGTGGATAAAGAGGCTACTGTAGCAGCAACAAAGTTAGATAAGGTTTTTTCGGGAAGATGCGAGGACTATTTGGATGAATTGCCCAATTCATATTTTGATGCTATTTATTTTAATGATGTTTTAGAACATTTAGTAGATCCCGATATGGTTCTTGATAAAATTAAATACAAGCTGGCACCTAATGGTGTTTTAATTAGCTCAATTCCGAATGTTAGGTATCACAATACTTTTTTGAGAGTTCTTGTTCAAAAAGATTGGCGCTATGAAGATTTTGGGGTTATGGATCGTACTCACTTACGTTTTTTTACCAAAAAAAGTATCAAAAGAATGTATGAAGATTTAGATTACACAGTAATGATTCATGAGGGGATTAATCGTAGTAGATCTATAAAGCCTTATCTCTATAATATACTGACGTTATTTACACAGCTAGACATTCGATACCCTCAGTATGCTTCAGTTGTTAAATTTAATAAAGAAAGTTTTTAAAGCATGCAAAACAAGTTTGTCATACATTCCGATTATATAAAGATCCAACCAAAATTGAAAGAAATAATAGTCAATTTTGATGAGTATAAAGAAGTTTTAGGAGAAGGAGATCGTAATGTGATAAAAATTATTGAGATAGAAGACAATAATTACGTCATTAAATCCTTTAAAATACCTAATCTGTTAAATCAGATTGTCTACCGTTTTTTTAGAAAATCAAAGGCGGAACGATCGTATGCATACGCAAATGAGCTTTTGCAGTTGGGAATAGAAACACCATACCCAGTTGCCTATAAATTGTGCGTCACCTCATTTTTGTTCAAGAAAAGTTTTTATGTCTGCGAGTTGGTTGACAGCGATCTTACTTTTAGAGAATTAACCACAGATTTTAGTATTCCTGATCATGAAGCTATTCTTAGAGCATTTACTAGGTTCACATTTAAGCTTCATGAGAATGGAGTAAATTTTTTGGATCACTCTCCCGGTAACACCTTGATTAAACGAAAAAAAGACGGATATGCGTTTTACTTGGTAGATCTTAACCGTATGGAGTTCGGGAAAATGGATTTTGAGGATAGAATTAAAAACTTCGCTAAGTTGACTATTCATAAAGCTATGATACGAGTAATGAGTGAAGAATACGCACGGTGTTCTGGACAAGATCAGGATCAAATCTTTAATTTGATGTGGAAGTATACTAAGGAGTTCCAACATCGTTTCTACCGTAAAATTAGATTTAAAAAGCGTATATTTTTTTGGAAACAAAAGTATAAAAATAGAGTTTCAGATAGTCCTATATAATTTAATGAAGTTGTTTTCATAAGGTTTTAGTTTTTACAAATGTTAAATTCTGTTTGTAGTATTAAATGCAAACAAAGAAGTCTACCATATAGATATGTCGAAAAGAAGTGATCTCAAAGAGCAATTGTATTTTTTATTGTTTCATAAATGGAAATATATCATCGTTATATTACAATCTAGATTTTATAAGAATTCCATTAAAAAGTTAGTGGATAAAGTTGTTTTTGTTGCAAGAGAAAAGGATAAAGGTTGGATTTTTGGAGCTAAAGTAAGAAGATTGTCGAGATACTCTTCGTTGAATGCCCAACCCTATTACCACAACCAATTGAAGAAGTTACCCCTAGCTGATGGATATTATTATATCTATCATAATTATTTTTGCCGCTGTTTGCGAAGTACACCTAGTATTTGGAGAAAGAAAAACATCGTAATGTTTACGCATCCTACCTGGACTAAAAAATATTCAAAGACACATGTGATATGGTGCCTGAACAAGGCTGATTATATTATTTGTCTGAATTCCACGATTAAAGAATATTTGATAAATAACGGTGTGAAACCTGATAAATTAAAAGTCATCCATATAGCTACGTCATCAAAATTCTTTTCTAGGCATGAAAGAGGCGGAGGAGGTGTTGGATTTTGTTCTCATTTTAGTGCTAGAAAAAATCCTGACTTAGTATTTGATTTAGTTAAAAATATGCCTGAGAGAGCGTTCTATTTAATTGGAGATAGTTGGGAACTTTATGAAAGGTTTGATGAACTTTCTCAATTGCCAAATTTTACATACTACAATAACGCGCCCTACGAGACTTATCCGGATTTATACAATAAAATAGATGTTTTTGTTTCTCCATCTTTATTAGAGGGCGGGCCGGTACCTGTTTTAGAAGCTATGATGTCAAATTGTGTGCCGGTTGCTTCAAAAACAGGGTTTTGTCCTGACATTATTACGCACGGACAAAATGGTTTCTTGTTTGAAATAGATGCGGATTATCAAGAAGTTGTAAAATTGATAGAAAAAGCTTTCCTGTGTAAAACGGAAATAAGAGAAACTGTTCTTCAATATACTTGGGAAAATTGCGCAAAAAAAATAGATAATTTATTCTTGAATTAGTTGTGAAACTTACTTCATGAGATAAATTCACTTCGAATTTTTTTAAGCTCTCTTTCAGTAATTAGAAAATAGTATAGGTATTACACACTCATAGCACAAGTTGATTGTATTCAGAAGGTCACTGTTCAGATACAGATGCTTCTTTTAAGTGTTTTTTTTATTCAATTCTCGTAGTTTCAAATATTTTAAAAATGTTAGATTGGCAGTTTGTGAACAGATAACAAAGCCATTGATTCCATCCAAAAAACCCAATCGCCAAACATAAGATTTTAAAAATGCCCATGATGGATTAAAAAACAGCTTCCAAAGTGAGGATTTTTTTCCTAATTCATGGTAAGAATGTGCTGAAATTGTAGAGAATTTTTCGATCTGTTGATTAAACGCGCTATAGGTTGGATAGTTCCAATGTAGGATATCTCCCTTCAGCTTAGCGCTATTTTTTGGATTGTAGAGTTTGTAAGAATCATGGGGATTAATACCCTTCCATTCTCCTTTACCTTTTACAAAAGCCCGCAATTTTCTATCGGGATACCAATCAGAGTGATTAATCCATTGTCCACAAAAATTATTATAGCGATTCATGTAGTACCCGTCATGAACCCAATTTGACTTCAATGCAATTATCGTTTCTTGCAGTTCTTCAGAGAGCGCTTCATCACCATCCAAAGAGATGATATGATCATAAGACGCTTGAGAGATGACAAAATTCTTTTGTTCTTTGTATCCTAGAAATTGTTGCTTAATAAATTTGACATCATATTGGTTGCAAATTTCCTCAGTTCTATCGGTTGAAAAAGAATCTACAACTACAATTTCATCTACAACTCCTTGTAGTGATTTGAGACAGGTCTCAATCTTACGTTCTTCATTATATGTTATAATAACTCCAGAGAGTTTTACAGTATTTTGCATAATTTTATTAGGTTGTAATGAGCAAATAAAAATTAAATGAAGCCTTCAACTTTTGAATAGACCAAAATTTAAAGCTTACTACATTATGATTATTTCTGATTCGAAAATTGAGTTAAGTACAGATTCAGTTTTTCGATAATCAGATCTGGGGTAAATTCTTTGTATAATTCTAAAGACTCTTTTTTCATCTTTTTCGGGGATGTTGAGCCGTACAGCTCCGGTTTCATATCGATTAAATGAATCGAGTCATGCATTTTTCCGTCTTCAAACATATTCCAGTCTTTTTTGATAATCCAAGGTGAAAATATTGTAAAAGTTGGTTTGTCAAGTGCTTTTGCAATATTAACTGCTCCACCTTCATTTCCAATTAATGCAGTGCATTGTGATAAAATAGCCATAAACTCCCGAAGACTTTTTCCAAAGACGTCAAAATAAATTTTACGTTGCGTCTCAGGTTGAGTTAAATTATAAATACTTCTTGCAGCTTCTTTTTGTGAGGGGATATAATTGAATACTATTGAGCCATCTGTAGTTTTTACAATCTCATCAAGCAGCATTGCCATATAAGAAAAGGGTAGTGTTTTAATATCTTCACTGCCAAGAACGCTAATCATAAACAAAGGTTCATTAGATGAAATCTTATGGGTTACCAACAAACGTTTGGCTGCTTCTTTTTCATCAGTGGTTAGATAGATTTTTGGACGTTTAATATTCTGAACCAATTCAGATTCCGAATAAACAAGCCGTAATCTGTTTTCTATTGCAGTACTAGCATTAGTTATAGGGCTTGCAACACGGGGAATTGTTTTTGTGTAAATCCAATGCGTATACTTTTTATAAAAAGAAACTTTCTCTCTACTGTTCGAGAATAAAGAGATTAAATTGCTTTCTAACTTCCCATAAGCATCAACCACAAGATCGAACTTTTCATTTCTAATTTTTATTAAAAATTTAATGAATGCAAATTTACTATCTCTATTTTCGTTTTTGAATTCAATGATTCTATCAAAAGAAGGATTCTCCTTGAGTACGGGAATAGTACTGGTATTAACTAGGTAAACAACTTCTGATGCGGGATATTTCTCTTTTAAAGACTCGCAGATAATAGTACTCGTCAAAACGTCTCCTATCATTTTTTGCTGAATAACTAAAATTTTCATCAATCTGGTATAAGTTGATCGTTTACCACTCGGCTATTAAAAGATTGAATATAAGCTTTGGCTTCCGTTTCAAAGTGGAGTCGTTCTTGCACTCGAACTTCTGCTAAATCATGTTCTTGATTCCTGTCTTTTTTCCAATTATAATACCCTAAAGTTTTATTTCCGTCAAAGATGAGATAATAATCGTTTTTAACAAAGTGATATGCATTATTTTGATAACATGCAATCATACGATTGTCATCAGATAATTTATTTCCAAAAGTTAAAATTTCTCCTTGGTAATTAAGGTACTCTAAAATAGACGGAAGAATATCGATCTGCTGAAAGTTTTTTTCACTAATTCCTTTTAGTTGATCATTTGAGGGGTCAAAAAATAGGATTGGGATAGACAGCTTTCCTAAGCTTGTGTTGTAAAAACCTTTTCCTCCGGCCGATGTATGATCCGCAGATAATACAAAGAGTGTATTATCATACCATTTTTGCGTTTTAGCAAATTCAAAAAACTTTTGTAAAGCGTAATCAGAATAGCCTATGGTTTCATGGATTTTTGTTGTCCCTTTTGGGAATTTATTTTTATACTTCTCCGGTATTATATATGGATTATGTGAAGAGATTGTAAATAGGGTAGTAAAGAACGGGGGATTAAAATTTGTTAACTCCTCTCCGAAATACTGCATGAACTCTTCATCAAAAATGCCCCATCTTCCATCCTCTCCACCCTCGTAGGGATACTCGTTTTTCCCATAATAGGCATCAAAACCACTTATTTTTGCGTATTGATCAAAATTCTGACTTCCGTTAAAAGCTCCGTGAAAAAAAGAAGTTGAATATCCTTGTTCTTTTAAAATTCTAGGGAGACCTTTAATTTTATTAAAAGCGTATGTCGATTGAATAAAATTGTTGTCCATCAAACTAGGAATACTGGAGAGGATAGAAGGTACAGCATCAATGGATAATCTTCCGTTAGCAAAACCGTTTTTAAAGAACAACGATTGCGTGATCAAAGAGTCAAGAAAAGGGGTGTAGCTTTTGTGATTTCTCTTCTTGCCAATATTCTCATTGCCAAAGCTTTCTAAAATTAAAACAACTACATTTTTCTTATTGAAGGGAGTGGTGCTTGAGAACTTTTTTACAGGATTAAAATGTTTTGATAATTCTTCTGAAGTAAAGTAAGTAGGGACAGCTAAATCTTCTTTTTTGGATAATGTTTTTATAATGGAGAACGGAGTATTGAGTATCAAGGCACTTGTTTGTGCGCTACCATAATGAATTGCGTCAACTCGCCTCAAAGGTTTGCGTTGTGTTCCTCCTCGTCCAATCAAAATGCTTAACCCAAGAATTGCTATAAAGCTTAGTGTACTCAATGTAATATTCTTCAAGGAATATTCGACTTGTTCTTTTGACTGCTTTACATTTGGTATGGATTTCCAAAAGAAAAAGAGTACTACTGCTAAAAGCACTATTATATACCAAAATTCAATCATAAATGATAAGACTAAGCCTGGTATTTCATTCTCCATACCCTTTGCTGTTATCAAACTGTAGGAGCTTCTTTTTCCGGTAAATTTATAATACTCCATGTCTACAAAGTTTGTAGTAATGAAAATAGCATTGATTATAAAATAGAAACCTTTAAGTATTTTTTGGTATAGTCTGTAGTTTTTGAAATTCCCGGGAATAACATGTGCCAGAATTACAATCAAATTAGTGTATGCTATAGTGGAAAAATCGAAGCGTAATCCACCAATGAACTCATAAATAGTAATAGTAGGAAATGAGGAAGCATTGAGTATAAAAAATAAAACTCTGCAAATTTGATATAAGGCCGCGACAAGCAAAAGCCTTCTGCCAAGTAGTTTGACATGGATAAAGTAAGGGATCACAATATTTGGGTTTCAATGTTACCGCAATATTACTGAAATTTTAAGTTAAAGTAAACTTCTCGCAATAGAATAAACCGCAACAACCTTTTATAGAGTAAGTTGTAGCGGTTTATGGCGTTTTTATTGAAACTTAGACAGCTACGTTATATTCACGTAAAGCATCGTTAAGCGATGTTTTTTTATCGGTGCTTTCTTTTCTTTTTCCTATAATTAAAGCACAGGGTACATTATATTCACCTGCAGGAAACTTTTTTGTGTAACTTCCTGGGATCACAACGGATCCGGCAGGAACTAATCCTTTTGATTCAACCGGGGTGTCACCGGTAACATCTATAATTTTGGTAGAGGCTGTCAGTACCACATTCGCTCCCAATACAGCTTCTTTTTCCACGCGCACACCTTCAACTACGATGCAACGAGACCCTATAAAAGCATTGTCTTCTATGATAACAGGAGCTGCTTGCAATGGTTCCAGTACTCCGCCGATACCGACACCACCGCTTAAATGCACATTTTTGCCAATCTGGGCACAACTTCCTACTGTAGCCCAGGTATCTACCATAGTTCCTTCATCTACAAATGCACCTATGTTGACATAACTTGGCATCAAGATAGTACCTGATGATATATAAGCACCATGACGAGCAACTGCATTGGGGACAACACGAATTCCTTTCGCTTCGTAACCACTTTTTAATGGAATTTTGTCATGATATTCAAAAATACCCGCTTCCAGAGTTTCCATTTTTTGTATAGGGAAATAGAGTACTACAGCTTTTTTGATCCATTCATTTACCTGCCAACCTGAGCTTGTGGGTTCTGCAACACGCAGTTTACCAGCGTCCAATAAGTCAATAACATCACGTATAGCATCTTGTATTTGAGTTTCTTTCAAAAGGTCCCTATTAGACCATGCATTTTCAATTGTCTCTTTGAGTTTATTCATTTGGTGTGATTTTTTCAACAAAGATAATAGCTTAATGTTAAATTACAGAATACTACTCGCTTTTTAGGGATTCATTTAAAATTAGGGTCTTTTTATAATAAATCTTACTTTTGCAGAAAAGTAACGATGGCACGAATTTTGGCAATTGATTATGGAAGTAAGCGGTGTGGTATTGCTGTCACCGATGAGTCAAAAATTATAGCCTCAGGTCTTACGACGGTCAATACTAAAGAACTTTTAATGTGGCTTAAGGAGTATGTTGCAAAAGAAGCAGTAGAATTGTTTGTTGTAGGGGAGCCAAAACGACTCCATGGAGAGGCTTCTCAAACCGAAGCACTAATACAACCATTTCTTGAGAGTCTTCAAAAAAGTATTCCAGATATTCCAATAAAGCGGATTGATGAACGTTTTACATCAAAGATGGCTTTTGATACCATGATAGCCAGCGGAATTTCAAAAAAGAAACGAAGAGATAAAGCGCTGGTCGATCAAATTAGTGCGACAATAATCTTACAGGATTATTTGTATAACCTATAAGAAAATAAAGAAATTAATTAGTTAGAATATTTTTTATGATTTTACCCATTGTTGCCTATGGCGATCCTGTTTTAAAAAAGAAAGCAAAAGCAATTGAGGCAGATTATCCCAACTTGAGCGAATTAATCGAAAATATGTTTGAGACTATGTATAATGCGCATGGTGTGGGTCTTGCTGCTCCACAAATCGGATTATCAATTCGATTATTTCTTGTGGATGCTTCTCCTTTCGCAGAGGATGAGGATCTTACTGTAGAAGAACAGCAAAGTCTTAAGGATTTTAAGAAAGTGTTTATTAACCCTGTTATTACTGATGAAGCGGGAGAAGAATGGGCGTTCAATGAGGGGTGTTTAAGTATACCTGATGTGAGAGAAGATGTTTTTAGAAAAGAAAGAATCACTATCGAATATTTAGACGAGAATTTAAATGCGCATACCCAAACGTTTGATGGATTAGCTGCTCGTGTGATACAACACGAATATGATCATATTGAAGGAGTTTTATTTACCGATAAATTGTCTAGTTTAAAAAAGCGTTTAATAAAAGGTAAACTGGCTAACATTTCTAAGGGAAAAATAAAAATGGACTACCGTATGCGTTTTCCACTAATGAAAAAAGGAAGGTAGCTTGCTTTATAGAAGAAGTAAGTATGAATATTTAAGATAAATTTAGCGGGTATATCCTTTGACTTTTTAAAAAGAACAGTGGATATTTGCCAGCATTGAAAAAAAATATATGAGTTTAGAGAAAATACTAGCAATTTCGGGTAAACCGGGATTATACGAATTAAAAGCACAAACACGTACCGGGTTTGTAGCAGAATCACTGGCAGATGGAAAACGACTTACTGTCAACATGAGGAATAACGTTAGTGTATTGAGTGAGATCGCTATTTATACAACTACCGAAGAAGTGCCTTTAAAGGATATTTTTAAGAATATTCAGGAAAAGGAAAATGGTGGTCAGGCGATCAATCATAAAGAGTCAAAAGCTAAACTGGAGTCTTATTTTGGCGAAGTTTTGCCTAACTATGATGAAGAAAGAGTGTATCCTAGTGATATTAAAAAAGTAATTCAATGGTATAATATTCTTCAAAATAAAGGAATTACCGATTTTTCAGTTGATCAAGAGGTTAAATCGGAAGAAGAAGAATAAGCTTTTCTGATACTTACCGTGTAAATCTCATCCAAAAGGGTGAGATTTTTTTGTTTCAGGTTTTAGAGCTGTTTTATCTAACGCATTTTAGTTTCTTCTTTCGATGGCATAATCCTGGCTTTCTAAAAAGAATGCTAATTTTTCAAGCTCCAGTTTCGTCAGTTCTTTGTACTTTTGCGCAAAATTTTACTACAATCTGATTAATTCTAAAAGTATATGGCTAATACCAAATATGTTTTTGTAACAGGAGGAGTTTCTTCTTCATTAGGTAAAGGTATCATTGCAGCTTCTCTAGCAAAACTTTTGCAAGCAAGAGGTTATCGCGTTACCATTCAAAAATTAGACCCATATATAAATGTTGATCCTGGAACGCTAAATCCCTATGAGCATGGAGAATGCTACGTAACAGACGATGGAGCAGAAACTGATTTAGATTTAGGACATTACGAGCGTTTTCTTAATACAGCCACCTCACAGGCGAATAATGTGACCACCGGTAGAATATATCAAAGCGTAATTGAAAAGGAGAGAAGAGGAGAGTTTTTGGGAAAAACTGTTCAAGTAGTACCTCATATTACTAATGAAATTAAAGAGCGTATACAGATCTTAGGTAAGAGCGGGGATTATGATATAGTTATAACTGAAATTGGAGGTACGGTAGGTGATATTGAATCGTTACCTTATATAGAATCTGTACGCCAGTTGAAATGGGAATTAGGAGATAATAATGCATTGGTTATTCACTTAACTTTAATTCCTTATTTATCAGCTGCCGGAGAATTAAAAACCAAACCAACGCAACATAGTGTTAAAACACTGATGGAAAGTGGTATTAAAGCGGATATTCTGGTGTGTAGAACTGAGCATGAGCTATCGGAAGATTTGCGTAAAAAACTTGCCTTGTTTTGCAATGTTAAACAAGAAGCAGTTATTCAGTCTATCGATGCATCCACAATTTACGATGTTCCTAATTTGATGTTAGAGGAAGGTTTGGACACCGTTGTTCTAAATCGACTGGTACTTCGCGATGATGATGAGCCTAATTTAGAGAAATGGAATGATTTTTTACTACGTCATAAAAATCCAAAACATGAAGTAACTATCGGTTTAATTGGTAAATATGTGGAGCTTCAGGATTCATATAAATCGATATTAGAAGCTTTTATTCATGCAGGAGCTGAGAATGAAGTTCGTGTAAATATTGAGAGTATTCATTCAGAATATATCGATGATAAGACTATAAAAAATAAAATAGCTCACCTCGATGGAGTTCTGGTGGCACCGGGATTTGGCGAACGAGGAATTGAAGGCAAAATAAAAGCAGTACAGTATGCTCGTGAACATAAAATTCCTTTTTTCGGAATTTGTTTGGGAATGCAAATGGCGGTAATTGAGTATTCGCGTAATGTTTTAGGACTAAAAGATGCGTGTTCTATCGAAGTTGATGAAAAAGCAGTGTCTCCGGTGATTAGTTTGATGGAAGAGCAAAAGAGCATAACCGATATGGGAGGAACCATGCGTTTAGGTGCGTGGGATTGTGAGCTTGTAGAGGGAAGCAAAGTCTTTGAGGCTTATGGTAAAACGCAGATTTCGGAGCGTCACAGACACCGTTATGAGTATAATAATGTCTATAAAGACCAGCTGGAAAAAGCAGGACTTAAAACTACTGGTACAAACCCTAAAACCGGATTGGTAGAAATTGTTGAGGTCGAGGGTCACCCATGGTTTGTGGGAGTGCAATATCACCCTGAATACAAGAGTACCGTAGCTAATCCGCATCCGTTGTTTGTAGCCTTTACTAAAGCAGCTATGATATTTTCAAAAAACAAAGTAAGCGCCAAAGTGACACAATCATAGCTATTGGCTGGAAAGTTGATAGTTGAGAATATATATTTTAATTTTAAGAATGTATAAATAAACATTGCATTCTTTTACACTTATTTAAATGGAAGAAAAGAAGTTTGACTTTAATTCAATTATTGGATTTGTATTAATCGGAGTTATTCTGGTCTGGTTACTTTATCAAAATCAACCTACTCAAGAGGAGTTAGAAGCAGAAAAAGCTAAGCAAGAACAAATTGATGCTCAAAATGTTCAAGATAAACCGGCGGAAGCTGAGTTCGTACAAAAGAACGAAGCTTTAATAGCTAATCCACAAGATTCTACAGCTATAGAACAGGCAAAAACCCAATTGGGAGCGTTTGCATATTCTGCTGGCTTACCATCTGCAAAAGAAGCGGTAACTACTATCGAAAATGAGGTGTTGCGTCTAAAAATTGATAATAGAGGAGGATATATTTCTGAAGCTCTACTTAAAAATTTCAAAACATACGATTCTGTTCCGGTATACTTAATTAAAGACGGTAAAAATGCCTCGTTAAATCTAAATTTTGGTACCACGGATAATCGGATTTTAAATACTTCAGATTTATTTTTTGAGCCTACGGTAAGTAAGAATGGGGAGACTACTGTTTTGACCATGCGATTAAAGGTATCTGATTCAAAATTCCTTGAATACCGTTATGAGCTTAAGCCAAATGAGTATATGATTGATTTTTCAATTAGATCTCAAGGATTACAGGGTGTTATTAATAGCAGGCAACCCATCACTTTGGATTGGAAGTTACAAGGAATTCGCCATGCAAAAAGTGCTTCCTATGAAAACCGTTATACAGAATTACATTATGAATATGAAGGTGATAAAGACGACTATTTAGGGCAAGGTGAATTTACGGATGATGAGGAAGAAGCGGTGAGTTGGATCGCGTATAAGCAACATTTCTTTTCCTCCATTCTTTTGACCAATACTCCTTTTACCAAAGCTAAATTTACTTCTAAGAATGTAGCTGAAATTAAGGATCTGGATGATAAAGATGTACGGGTAACAAAGGAGTTTTCATCTACAATGCCTTTAGAGCTACAATCAGGGGAACTAAATTATGCCATGAATTGGTATTATGGACCTACGGATTATAAAATCTTAAGTGATTATAATAAAAACCTTGATGAGATTGTCCCTTTAGGGTGGGGGATATTTGGATGGATTAACAGGTATTTGTTTATACCATTCTTCGCTTTTTTAAGTAGCTTCCTACCATCTTATGGTATTGCGATTATCGTGATGACTATCATAGTTCGTATTGTTTTGTCTCCTGTGACATATAAGTCGTACGTATCGCAGGCTAAGATGAAGGTGCTTAAACCGGAGATAAATGAAATCAATGAGAAGCACAAAGACAATGCAATGAAAAGACAACAGGAAACTATGGCTTTGTATAGTAAAGCGGGTGCTAGTCCTATGAGTGGTTGTCTGCCTGCTCTAATGCAGATTCCGGTGTTTTATGCGCTCTTCAACTTTTTTCCAAGCGCGTTTCAATTGCGTCAAAAAAGTTTCCTTTGGGCCGATGACCTTTCCAGTTATGATACCATTGCAGAGCTTCCTTTCAATATTCCTTTTTATGGAGATCATATCAGTTTGTTTCCAATATTGGCTTCGATAGCTATTTTTATTTATATGATGATGACCACCGGTCAAAATATGCAAACCCAACCGGGGATGCCTAACATGAAATTCATTATGTATTTATCGCCATTGATGATGTTATTTTTCTTTAATAATTATGCAAGTGGTTTATCCTTATATTATTTTGTTTCCAACTTGATTACTATCGGAATCATGTTAGTGATCAAAAATGTAATAATTGACGATGAAAAAATTCATGCTAGAATTCAAGAGAATAAAAAGAAACCGAAAAAACAAAGTAAGTTTCAGCAGAAGATGAAAGAGATGATGGAGCAAGCTGAACAACAAAAAAAGAAGAAATAAGTAATAAGTATTTCAAATAATAAGCCCCATATTATCTTGGTAATATGGGGTTTATTAGTGTAAGCTTTAGTGTTTGTGTATACTAAAAAGTATTACATTGGTAATAGCACCTGATCAATAGCGTGAATCACTCCATTGGTACTTTGTACGTCAGTGATTATGATAGCACTGGCCTCGGCATTACCTTCTCCTTTTACAGTTGGGGTATTCCCAATCTCAATTGCGAGATTCCCGCCAAGAGAAGTTACCGTGGACGTTGTGAGTTCACCAGAAGTAACATTATTCTTCTCTATAACATGTAATAATAATACATCTGTCAATGCACTACCTGTTGGAACAGCTGATAATTTTGCAAACGCATCATTTGTGGGAGCGAATACAGTAAATGGAGCTTCTGGATTTCCGGTACCATTTTCTACCTGTAAAGCGCCGACTAAGTTAGCATCAGTTAAAGCAGTTAAAAGCGTAGAAAATCTAGCATCAGCAACAGCAAATGTGGTTACTTTTGGAAGTTCAATAACAGCATCAACCTTATGAATTATTCCATTAGTCGCTTCAATATCAGCAGTGGTTACTTTTCCACCACCATTACTTTTCCCTCCATTAAAAACTACATCTCCCGTAGCGTCGTAATATATACTGATATTCTCTCCGTCGGGACCGGCAGTAGAGGCTGTTTCAGCATATCCTGAACCTTCAGCTTTTAAAGCAGCAGCTGTAAACTCTCCGGGAATCACATGATTTAATAAAACCTGCTTTAATGTTTCTACAGGTACATCATTTATGCTCGCATAATTGTTAGCTTCTAAAAAAGCTGTAAAGGCGGCATCGGTTGGTGCAAGTACTGTAAAAGGTCCTGATCCATTAAGTGTTGCTACTAATTCTGCTTTTGCTAATGCAGCGACTAGAGAGGATAATTCACTATCGGCTGTAGCAGTCAAAACTAAGTTCGTTTCAAGCTCTACAAAGTCACCATCGTCATCATCACTACATGACGAAACCCCTAAAATAAGCGCTGCAATAATTGCAAATTTTCCAATGTTCGAAATAATTTTCATGTTTTTAAGTTTTAAATTTGTTCACCTTAAATAACGGGATATTTTGTTCAATGTTTTATAAATATAAGTTAAACAAAAGTTAACCGATTTAAACTTTAACAGCTCTTAAGGGTTTGTTTACAGGGGTTTAAGAAATGTTTAAAGAAACAACAGGGATCTACTTATAAATTTAAAAATGTAGTAATTTGCTGCTGGCATATTTTTTGAAATACGGATAAATAAAGTTTTTAATGTATGAAATACTATTTTATATTTTCTTTTTTGTTAATGACCTCAGCCACAAGTATCGCCCAAAGTTATAACCTGTACGATGCAGATGGTAAGCGACATGGGAAATGGCAAAAAGCGTATGAGAATTCAAAACAATTACGTTATGAGGGAAATTTTGAGCATGGAAAAGAAATAGGGGAATTTAAATTCTACAAGCCCAGTAGCGGAAACACACCCACAGCTATTAAGGTATTTTCAAAGAAAACGGATACCGTACATATTAGCTATTTTTCGCAAAAAGGAAGGCTCATGAGTAAGGGGACACTATTAAACAAAAAAAGAGTAGGAAGATGGGAATATTATCACAATAATTCTGATAAGCTCATGATGACCGAATTTTATAAAAATGATAAGGTAGATGGAGAACAACTTACTTATTTTCCGAATGGTCAGCTTACAGAGCGCGTGACTTACGTAAATGGAAAGAGAGAAGGTCGCCGTTTCATTTATTCTGAACAAGGTGCTCTCATAAAAGAATTCACTTATGAAAACGATCAATTGCATGGACTTACTAAATATTATGATCCCGAAGGTATTTTACTCATAGAAGGAAGTTACAAATATGATCGTAAGGATGGCATCTGGAATTATTATAAGGATGGTAAATTAACTGAACAAAAAACATTTCCTTTACGCGCAAAATAATATAAGATCTTAATATATCAAGATAGATAAAACCTTCTGGCAATGCTTAGGCATTGCTTTTTTAATTATTATTTTTGCAGATTGAATGTAGAAAAAATGAAAAGAGTTATTGTAGGTTTATCAGGCGGTGTAGATTCAAGCGTAACAGCCTATCTTTTAAAAGAGCAAGGGTATGAGGTTATTGGATTGTTTATGAAGAATTGGCATGATGATTCTGTAACCATATCAGATGAATGTCCCTGGTTAGATGATAGTAATGATGCTTTGTTGGTAGCAGAGAAACTTGGAATTCCGTTTCAAACTGTTGACTTAAGTGAGCAGTATAAAGAACGTATAGTGGACTATATGTTCCATGAGTACGAGAAAGGCAGAACACCTAATCCCGATGTTCTATGTAATCGGGAAATTAAGTTTGACGTTTTCATGAAAATAGCCATGTCTTTGGGTGCAGATTATGTAGCAACCGGGCATTATTGTCGTAAGGATACAATAGTAGTAGATGATGTTCCGGTTCACCGTTTGCTGGCAGGAAAAGACTCTAATAAAGATCAATCCTATTTTTTATGTCAACTATCGCAGGAGCAGTTATCAAAAACGCTTTTTCCTATTGGGGAATTATTGAAATCAGAGGTTCGCGAAATTGCAAAAAATCAAGATCTTATAACAGCTGATAAGAAGGATTCACAAGGTTTATGTTTTATCGGCAAGGTTCGTTTACCGGAATTTTTACAACAAAAATTACAGCCGAAAGAAGGAAATATAATCGAAATAGCTTCAGATGATCCAGTTTTTGTAAAGTCTGAATCAAATACAATATCCGATAAAACTCAACTGGAAGTTTTAGCAGAAAAATTTAGCTATCATCCCGATCAGGGGAAAATAGTAGGGAAACATCAGGGAGCCCATTATTATACCAAAGGACAGCGTAAAGGACTGGCAGTAGGGGGCACCCCAGAACCATTATTTGTAATAGAAACTGACGTAACCACCAATACGATTTATACCGGCCAGGGTAAAAACCATCCCGGATTATATCGATTTGCTTTAATCGTAACTAATGATGAAGTACATTGGGTGCGTAAAGATCTAACACTACAAGAAGGTGAAACCATGCAAGTAATGGCTCGAATCAGGTACCGTCAACCGCTAGAAAAAGCTACATTACACCAAACTTCATCAGGTTTATATGTAGTATTTGAAAATGCACAAAGTGCTATTAGCGAAGGACAATTTGTAGCTTGGTATCGGGACGATGAATTAATAGGTTCCGGTGTAATTTCTTAACATCAAATAGCGAAACTACTTTTTCAAAATTAGCGTTCAAGATAATTTATGCTGATATTTGAGTCTTTTGAATAAAACAATTAAAGTCTATGCAAACGATAAAAGAACTCTTCCATATAAAGTATCCAATAATCCAAGGCGGAATGATCTGGGCCAGCGGGTGGCGATTAGCCAGTGCAGTTAGTAATGCCGGTGGATTGGGATTAATAGGAGCAGGTTCTATGTATCCTGATGTTCTTAGAGAACATATTCAAAAATGTAAGCAGGCTACAGAGAATCCTTTTGGGGTTAATGTTCCTATGCTATATCCAAATTTGGAAGAAATACTTCAGATTATAATCGAAGAAGGAGTTAAGATCGTTTTTACATCCGCAGGTAATCCAAAAACCTATACGCAATTTTTAAAAGAAAAGGGGATTACAGTGGTCCACGTGGTAAGTAGCTTAAAATTTGCGCTAAAAGCGCAAGATGCAGGAGTGGATGCTGTAGTGGCTGAAGGATTTGAAGCAGGTGGACATAATGGACGCGATGAAACTACCACCTTAGCACTTATACCAATGGTAAAAGAAAAAATAAGTATTCCCTTAATTTCTGCCGGAGGGATTGCCACAGGGGCAGCAATGTTTGCTGTTATGGCTTTGGGAGCTAATGGGGTTCAAGTAGGAAGTCGTTTTGTTGCCAGTGAAGAAGCATCTTCTCATCCTATATTTAAACAACGTGTGGTTGAAGCCAAAGAAGGTGATACCCAACTTACATTGAAAGAATTAGCACCTGTTAGATTATTAAAAAATAAATTCTATGAAGACGTGAATGCATTATATAGCAAGGGGACTACGATAGAAGAACTTCAAACATTACTTGGACGAGCAAGAGCCAAAAAAGGAATGTTTGAAGGGGATATGGAAGAAGGAGAATTAGAAATTGGTCAGGTTTCGGGATTAATTCATGACATTAAACCTGCAGCAGTGATTGTAGATCAAATGATTAGTGAGTTCAAAGCTGCACAACAAATAATGCAAAACGTTCAGTTATAAAAAGTGTATGAATTCAAGATCCGAACAACTCAAGTCCATTGATAAGCTATTAACTGTCATGGATGAACTGCGGGAGCAATGTCCGTGGGATAAGAAGCAAACCTTGCAAAGCTTACGACATCTTACTATCGAGGAGACCTACGAATTGGGAGATGCCATACTGGATAATGATCTGGAGGAAGTCAAGAATGAATTAGGTGATCTTTTACTCCATATAATTTTTTATGCTAAAATAGGAAGTGAAACTAATGCTTTTGATATTGCAGATGTAGCAAATAGCATTCGTAAAAAGCTAATTCATCGTCATCCCCATATTTATGGAGATGTCGAAGTCGCAAATGAAGAAGACGTTAAGCGTAATTGGGAAAACCTAAAATTAAAAGAAGGAAAAAAGAGCGTTCTTGAAGGGGTGCCAAAGTCCTTACCGGCGCTAGTTAAAGCCGGTCGTATACAAGATAAGGTGGCAGGAGTTGGATTTGACTGGGAAGAGCCCCAACAGGTTTTTGAAAAAGTAAAAGAAGAGCTCAATGAACTTCAACAAGAGGTTTCAGAGAATAATGTTGACAAGATGGAAGCTGAGTTTGGGGATGTTTTGTTCTCCATGATTAATTATGCGAGATTTTTAAAAATCAACCCCGAAGATGCACTGGAGCGTACTAATAAAAAATTTATCAAACGCTTTCAATACCTTGAGCAGAAAGCAAAAAAACTCAATAAATCTCTGGATCAAATGACATTGGCAGAGATGGATGTTTTTTGGGAAGAAGCTAAGAAACTATAGTTATTTCTCAAAAACAACAAATTCTTTTTCTATACATACACTTGAAAAGTTATAAGCTTGCTTAATATATTTTATTGTGTCTTTGCTATAAAAAAAGACGTGAGTGCTATCATTTTTATACCACCAGTTTTTAAAATCTATAGAGGGAAGAAAGAGATTAGTTTTACAATACAATTTCCCTTCAGGTTTTAAAAGTGTATGCAACAAAGAAAATTCTTGTTTAGGGCTATAGAAATGTTCAATAACTTCGCAGCAAAATATAAAATCATAAGTCTGTTCAAAAACACTATAGTCCTGAGCAAAAAAAGGATCATATTTTTCTATATCGTATCCGGCTGTTAGAAGTAGCTCAGCTATCACTGGACCTGTACCGCAACCAAAATCGAGTCCTATATCATTTTCAGAATGTTTTTTTTTAATTGCATCTACTAATGGCATTACAAATTTTTGATAACCTGTATCGTTAATATCGTTCTTATGTAACGTATAACGGTTCTCTTCTTTTTCGGGTGATAACCGTTGTTGTGTGGCTAACTGAACACCATCGCACATCGTGCAACGATAATAATCACGTGAGGAGATAACGCAAAAATGTACTGTTTGACCGTCACAGAGTGTGCATTGCATGCATATCGGGATTGGGTTATAAAAAACGCCCAATTACAGAAAGTAGTTGGGCGGTTAGCAGTTTATAACTGTTTGATTTTTTTTAATTTTGATTTCCAGACCTCTAATGTTTCATGATGTTTTGTAATGTTCTTTTTAACATCGATAACCATAGGATTATCATCCTCGGTATGCTTAAAGAATTGTAAATTATTTTCAAGTTGTCTGATTTCGCCGCGAACGTCATCAATCTTTTTGCGAATGAAGCTTTGTTCTTGCGCAAGACCGCGATCATCATTTTGACTAGCCAGCGCATTTAACTTGTTCTCATATTTGATGAGTTCTGTCTCCTTTTTAGTCAAATTAAGTTGTTCAAAATGTCCATCCAACACTTTATTATAGTCAGCTTCAATTTGTTTCTTATTGTATGGAACTCTTCCCAAAGATTTCCACTCTTCAATATGTTGCTTTATGGTTTTGAGATCATCTGCTACGGTTCCTGATAATTTTAGCTTTTTGAGGTTTTCTAGCTTAGCTTTCTTAGCCTCGTAGTTTTCTTCCTCTTCTTTATTCGCCTCTTTACGTTGTGCATTTATTCTATCAAAGTAAAAATTGCAGGCATTTTTAAAACGTTTCCAGATACGGTCACTATCTTTTCTAGGAACATGACCTATTTTTTTCCAGTCCGTCTGAATCTTTTTCATAAGAGGAGTTGTAGCCTGAAAGTCCTCACTATCTTTATTGTCCTCGGCAATTTTGATCAATTCCATTTTCTTTTTGAGATTATCGAATTGATCTTTTTTGAGATTTTTATAGAACGCATTTTTATCTCTATTAAACGCTCTGACTGCTGACTTAAATGCATCCCAAGTCGCTTCATTAACATTCGCAGGAACTTTGCCTGCTTTAAAAAAGGCGTCCCGTAATGCTTTGATTTCTTTGATTTTTGTTTGCCATCCCGAATGGTTGGAAGGCGTATCGCTTGCTACTTGTTGTATTTTTTCAATAATACCGTGTTTCTCTTCAAGATTCTTCTCGTAGACTTTATCGATTTCCTTGAAATAACGTTGTCTGTTTTCGTGAATTTGCTTGGTAAGCTCACTAAACTTTTCCCAAATAGGTTCGCGATATTGTTTTTCTACCGGACCCAAATCTTCTTTCCACATTTTATGGAGGAGTTGTAACTCTCTAAACGAACGATTAATATCAGTTTCCTGTGCAAGTTCTGTAGCTCTTTCAATAATTTTCAATTTTTGCTCCAGATTGTGCTTAAAATCTAAGTCACGAAATTCGCGGTTAAGATGTAAAAAATCGTAAAAGTTTTCAGTGTGGTGATGATAGGTGTTCCAGATGGTGTTATATTCATCTCTGGGTATTGGTCCCGCATTACGCCATTTTTCCTGAATTTCTTTAAAGTGATTGTAAGTGGTATTTATATTCTCATCAACATTAATAAGACCTTTTAATTCTTCAATGATTTCAAGACGTTTATTGAGATTGGATTGTAGATCCTTTTTAAGATTCTGATAATAAGCATTTCTCTTTTCCTTATAGTCAAAATAAACCGAGTTGAATTCTTTCTTTAGTGGAGTAGAGTAATAGAAGTCTATAAGGTCACCTCCTTCAGCTAAAAATTCGTCTTTTTTATGATCTGATTCTTCATTGAATTTCGCATCAAATTCTGCCTTAATTTCATCTACATGCTCTTTGATGGCTTGTATTTTTTCGGTCTTAACCAATGATTTGAGTTCGTTGATTAATTCTTCCTTACTCATGGCGTGATAATCCTTCTTTTCAATAGAATGTCGCTCGAGAGTTGTCTCGTCCTCACTATCTTCTGCTACGGCATCATCCATCTCATTTTGTATATTCGTATCATCTTTTTGCGCTAATGCTTGAGATGATTCTGGTTGGGAAGTTGTCTGTTCGTCAGATGTTGTTTGACTATCTGATACAGTGATATCATCGTCATTCGATGAAGACGCGGGTGTTGCATCAGTGGTGGCAACGATCTCTTTGGTAGTCTTCTCTTCTTTAGTTCCATCTGTCTTAGACAGGTTGTCGTGTGTCGGCATTGTATATTTTTTTATGTATCAGTGCGTAAAGCATCACTAAGATACTAACATCTACTAAAAACTCAAAGGATTTATGGGCATTTGAGTAATTACGCTAGTAATTTAGAATTGAAATTGAAGGGTATTCGTTTATGAATTCCAGATTTCCCAAGATTTTTCTGCCTGAAGTATAAGCATTTTTTTTCCGTTAATTACCGTCGCTCCTTTCTGTATTCCATGTTTCAAAAAAGTGGTTCGTTCGGGATTGTAGATTAAATCATAAAGAATATGATTAGCGGTCAAGTGTGCATAAGGCAAGTTTGGTGCAGCTTGTATATTTGGGGATGTCCCAAGAGGTGTGGTATTGATAAGAAGTTTATGTCTTTGGAGTGTCTCCTCATCGATATCATTATACGAAAGTTGATTTTTTGAAGGATTTCGGGATACCACAGTATACGAAATGGTGAGTGTGTCTAAAGCGTACTTAACAGCTTTTGAAGCCCCGCCGGTACCCAAAATTATAGCACTCAAAGTGTTGCCGGGATGGAGGTGCGGAGTTAAAGAATTTAAAAATCCGTAATGATCACTATTGTATCCTCTGGTTTTCCCTTCTTTGGTTATTTTAACCACATTAACTGCCCCTATGGCTTTGGCTATAGGATCAATTTGGTCTAAGTACGGTATAATTGCTTCTTTGTAGGGAATGGTTACATTAAATCCGCTGATATTCTTAATTGTCAGAAGTTGAGGAACGTTATCAATGTTGGGAATATCAAAATTATCATATTGAAATGGTAGTTTTTCCTGATTAAACTTTTCTGAAAAATATTTTCTGGAAAATGAATACCCAATATTTTTACCAATAAGGCCAAAGATCTTTGCCATAATATTAACGATGTTGTAATGTCTTTTTGCCGTACCATTCTAGCCATAAAACCAATCCGATCCCTAAAAATATAAAGACCAAACCAATATATGTTTCTACAGAATACAGATCCGGAAGATAGCGATCATAATTATCTAAAATAGGATTACCATTTCCATCTGTGAGAATTTTACCCAAATCGTCACGTTTGAAGACTTTATTCTTCCATGGCCATACAACTCCCAACGATCCGGTTATAAATCCAATTATTACGGCAAAAGTAGCGTTTTTATAATGCTTCAGAACGTAGCCTAACCCATGGGAGAGCGTTACCAGACCTGTTATAGAACCCAAACTAAAAACAACAAGTACTTTTAGAAGGCGAATACGTGCGGTATCATATAGAAAAGAAAAATCCCATTGTACGATGTCGGCAATAGTATCATAAAGGGCGTTTACAGAATCCACAAGTAATAGGACATAATTACCAAGTAATATTAAAATAAAGGACCCGGATAGGCCAGGCAACGTCATCCCGGAAACGCCAATTATACCACAAAAAAACACGAACCAAAGATTGTCATTTTCCCGTGCAGGTTCCAACAAGCTAATAGCTATACCTGCCATAATTCCAACTAGAATCAGAAATATGTTACGACGACTCCATTCATTAAAATCCTTGAGTATATAGTAAATCGAGCCTATGATCATTCCAAAAAATGAAGACCACACAAAGAGTTCGTAATGAACGATAAGGTAATCGAGAATTTTTGAAACACTAAAATAACTGATTAGCATTCCTAATACCAACAATCCTAAAAAGCGACCATTGATATATCTCCAAAAACTTTTAAATCTAAAATTGACGAATAGTTTAAACGCTTTGAAATTTACTTTTTGTAAGGAGTAAATAAATTCTTCATAAAATCCTGCCACAAAAGCAACCACGCCTCCGGATACTCCCGGAACCTTGTTAGCGGCACCCATGGCTAGTCCTTTGATGACCAAAAAAAACTTATCGCTAAAAGTTCGTGTACTTTGTTGCATTCGCTACACCTGTTTGTTATTAGCAACTTTTTCTAGTCCGAGAATCAACAAAAAACCAATAAGCATAAAACCAATAACCCATACGATATGGGCTTCACCATTAAATTGCAGCGGACTAATACTTTTTTCGACAAGAGGTACCGATAGACCTTCAGAATTTTCACGCCAAGAAATAACCTTTTTCCACGGCCACAATTTATTAAGTGAGCCAATCATAAAGCCTGTTAGAATGGCTAATGTGATATTTTTATGATGAGTGAACATCCAGTTGAGCATTTTTGAAAATATTTTAAGCCCCGCTATAGCACCTATTGCAATGATCCCTAATCGTGAAAACGCACTCCACAACAATTCTCCATCCAACGAGGTGAGTCCCTTTCTTAATTCATTTAAAATGTCTATAAAAGTTTGATATGCTCCTAGAATCAATAAGATAAAGGCACCCGAAACCCCAGGGAGTATCATTGCTATGATAGCAATAAAACCACAAAAGAGTAAATACCAGTTATTATCAGGTGAAGCCATAGGCTCTGCCAATGTGATTAGATAAGAACCCACAGCAGCCACAATTAGACTGGCAATGGTAACTATTTGCCATCTTGAGATTTGTTTACCTATATAGAAAATACTCGCTAGGACCAATCCAAAAAAGAAAGCCCATAAAAAAAGAGGTTCATTTACCATCAACCATTTTATAACCTTGGCCAACGATAGAATGCTTATTGCAATTCCAATAAACAAAGCAGTAAGAAAGGAAAGGTTGTAATGTTTCCAAGAACTGGATAAGCCTTCTTGTTTCCATAATTTGAAGAAGCCGTAATCGAGATTACTTATGGTACCGATCAATTCTTCATAGATACCCGAAATGAATGCAATGGTACCTCCTGAAACCCCGGGAACTACATCTGCTGCACCCATTGCAATTCCTTTTAATGAAATAACTACATAGTCCTTGAGACTTCTACGCATTCTTGTTTGTTTTTAAGGTAAATCCAAACAAATGTATGTATTTTTTGATGGAAATCTAGAGCTGAATGGTACTAAATTGGAAAGTTTGAAGAAATAAAAGAGGTAGTCTCAAGACGTTGTCTTCAGACTACCTTTGCAATAGTATTTTTAGTAATTTAGATATGCTCGTATTCTGCGATAATCCTTTTAACTAAAGGGAGTTCATATATTTTATCATATAATTCTTCTAGAACAATATGATATTCATAATCAAGATCCAGACCTTCCCGTAAATGTTTTTCACCACTTTCAAAATCCTGATTTTCAAAAAACAAACCTGCAATTCGATAATGAACTTCTGCATTTTCAGGATAAAATTCGATAGCCTGTTTCAAATTTTGAACAGCAGCTTCAGATTCGCCAAGGAAACGTAAAATATCAGAACGATTTAACCAGGTTTCTAATTCATAATTTCCTAGTTCCAGTGCTTTTCTAAAACCATTTTCTGCTTCTTCAAAAAAACCAAGTCTGTTATTAATCTTGGCGTACCGTTTCCAGTATAATACATTTTCACTATCAATATGAATAGCCTTATTGATATAATATAAAGCTTTCTGATAGTTTTTCTTACGCGTATAAAAATCGGTAATAGCAATCCATCCTTTATCCAATAAGGGATCCTCATGTACAGTTTGAGAAAAATGCTGAATGGCTAACTCTTCATTACCCAATTTTTCAAAGCATGTACCAATGCGAAGTAGTGCAAAGGATGTGGGGTCATCAAGCTCTAAAGTGATTCGGTAATTCTCTATAGCTTCGTTATAGCGTTTTAGCTTCTCTAATACCTTTCCTTTTTCAAGGTAAGCACCGATAAAGTATTCATCGCTTATGATAGCAAATTCGAATGCAGCCAATGCTTTCTCAAATTCTTTTAGATCATAATATTGCTTACCAACCTGATGCCAGGCAACTTCACAATATGGATTTTTATCTAAAAAGTTATTTAAGAACTCAATAGCTTCAGTGTGTTGATCCAAGAAATCAAAACAATAAATAATGTTGTACAGAGCAGAATAATCTTCGTCGTCATTATTTAAGCACTGCATGAAATTTAATTTCGCATTCTCAAAATCGTCTAAGAATAAATACTCCATACCCAGGAGGGAATAGATATCCGCAGTCTCATCAGTAAACTCAAGTGCCTTAAGCAGCAATGAGATTGCTTTTTTATGTTTATTCTGTTTTGATAAAATATTTGCTTTCTGAATATAAATTTCTTCATTTTCAGGTTCAATGGCATGTAATTGTGCTAAGAGTATGTCAGCTTTATCTAAGCGGTCTTCAAACACCAACACTTCAACCTGTAACAATTTTAGATTTACCGATGATGGATGTTGTGCGAGCCCTAGAGAAATCGCTTTTTTAGCTTTAGCAATTTTACCGTTTTCAAGGTAATGATGAATGATAGATTCAAATTCATCTGAGTCAAAAAACTTGAGATCGTTGGATCTCAACATTGATTCGTATCGCGTTATAGAGAAATTATCTTCTTCTTCTTCGTGGTTAAATTTCATACACATATAATATTGTGCCTGATTTAGGATGATCGCGATATAATATAGTATTTTCTAAGTATATCATCTTGTGTGATATATGAAGATACGCTTTTTTATTTCGCTCTCAAAAATAAATTTAAGCATTACTAATTTCTACCCAAATAAATGTACAAATGTATTTGTCTCTATGAAGCGTAAAAATTAATTGTTTTTAACAAACTAATTAACAAAAGCTATACCATAAATAACTGTAAAAGTTTACCAAAAAAGCAGCTGCAAAGATACGTGTAATTAAGTTGAATAAATTGAAGTTGGCAAGTAGTATTTTTTAATATTTAAAGGCTTTCCGTTTCGCTGTAAATTAAATCCATAACGCGCAAAATTTGCTTACAACCTATTTCAATTTCTTCGTTGGAGATAGTGAGCGGGGGGGTTACGCGAATAGCGGCTGGTTTAAAAAGTAACCAGAACAAAAGTAGCCCTTCATCTTTGCATTTCAGGATAACCTGGTTTGCAATTTCTGCCGTAGGGGTTAGGATGGCCAACATCAACCCAATACCTCTGATTTCTTTAATCAAGGGGTGTTTTAAGAGGGAACGAAATAATTTTTCCTTTTCCAAAGTAGCTGACATTAAGTCACTCTCTGTTATTTCTTTTAGGGTGGCTAAGGCTGCTGCTGCAATTACCGGATTTCCGCCAAATGTAGTAATATGACCTAATTTTGGACGATCCTGTAGCGTGCTCATATGCTCATTAGAAGCTGTAAAGGCTCCTATAGGAAGACCACCTCCCATACCTTTACCCATTACCAGAATGTCTGGAATTATACCATAATGTTCAAAACCAAATAATTTACCGGTTCTGCCAAACCCGGGTTGAATTTCATCTAAAATTAGCAAAGCTCCCACTGCTTCACAACGTTGTTTTACTTTTTTAAGGTATTCATGATGTGGTACAATAAAACCGGCGCCTCCTTGTATTGTTTCCAGGATAACACCAGCTGTACGTTCCGTAATGCGGTTAATGTCATCATAATTATTAAAGCTAATTGAAGATACGTCGGGAAGTAAGGGTCTAAACGCTTGCTTGCGTTCTTCAAACCCCATGACGCTCATAGAACCCATAGTATTACCATGATATGCATTTTTTGCTGCAATAAGTTCGCTTCTACCGGTTACCCGTTTGGCTAGTTTTAGCGCTCCTTCTATCGCTTCGGTTCCGGAATTGGTTAAATATGTTTTTTCTAACGGATACGGTAGGTTAGCTGCGAGTAATTTGGCTAATTGAACCGGGGTTTCCTGTATAAACTCACCATACACCATCACATGCAGGTACCGATCTAATTGCTCTTTAATTGCATCAATTACTTTGGGATGCCTGTGTCCTAAACTGCAAGCAGAAACACCGGCAATAAAGTCAAGGTAAGACTTATCATCTGTCGTATAGATATAACTCCCTTCTGCATGAGAAATCTCCAAAGCGAGTGGGTGGGGAGTGGTTTGAGCTTGATATGTAAAAAAGTCTTTTTTCACAGGCAGTTTTTTCTGACTTAAAATAAATTGAGAAAGCAGATTAGAGCCAATTAGTTATCTTTTTTCTTACGCAATCCTTTTTTTGTAACCTTTAAAGTATCAGACAACGTTTTCTTTTCCAATATAGGAGAAACCAATGTGTCTTTTGTATTTATACTGTTTAGCACCTTATCGGAAATTGTATCATTGAGTTGCTCATTCGTATCTTTTAGCTCGGCATCTTCCAAGGTCTGTTTCATCATCCTGGAGTTCTCTGATTTGTTTTCTTCTAATCGTTGTACAGTTTTTTCATCAAAGAATGCGTCATCCTCTTCGGGTAATGGAATTCCTTTTATTTTTATAAGCTTAGGAGGACTTTCTCCTCTAAAAAGATCTTGTTTACTAGTTATTTGTTCTTCGCCTCTCCAATTCAAACCGGATAATTGTCGAGCATTTTCTGGCAAATCAATTTCGCGATACAACGTTCCATCTACATTCTGAAAGTAAAATACATCTTCAATATCCTGATTAGCGAACATTAACCGTATGGAGCTGGATAATACTTTATTTATTCCTATAAGCTTAAGAGCACCCTCACTTTCTCTTTGGAAAAAAATGGTTTCGGTGTTTTTATCAATATCCACTTGGTACAATTCATTGTCTTTAAAAAGACCATAAAGAATTTGCCCCTTTACCTGATTGTATCCTGCCTTTAAAGTATCTTCTTGTGCTAAAAAAGAGTTCGGAAAAACCACTAAAGAATCTAACTTCTCAGTTTTAGTATTTGATATAAGCGTAATTGTGTCACCTGTCATTTGGTTTTTTTGAGACCAAATAATAGGGTTTCCTAACATTTTAGTATAACCGGTTGTTTGATCCACATTGATAGAATCGCTTTTGCCACTCATGTTCTTTTTGTAAATACGGACATCATAAAACCCCGTCATAATTCTTTTTTCGGGTTTACCGGTAACCATGAGCGTGTCACTATGGATGTATATCGAATCTTTTTCTTGCAAGGTAGCAGCCAAAGCACGTTTTGTTATGAATACAGAATCCCGAGCTTTGAATACCTCTGCATAATGTCCGGTAATTACACTGTTGTTTGCAGTGTCTAGTACTTTAATGTTATTAGTAGCCGATGCAAACTGTTTAGGACTATCATAGAATATACTATCCCCAAATACGGTACGATTGTCATAATCTATTTTTGCATTTTTAATAGCATACCCGATTTTTGCTTTAGTATCGTAAAATCCTCGTTCACAATAAAGCTTACTTTCTTTTCCAAGCACGGTTGAAGGACCGTATAAATAAACATTTCCGGTTTCAGTATAATAATCTAAGCGATCAGAATTTATAGTGTTTTCTGGATTGACGACCTTAACATTTGTGTTAAACGAAAATTGTTTCCTATCCATAAAATAACGACCAATACGACTCGTTAGTGTGTTTGATGAATCCTTTACGGTACCACCACTACGGTAGTAGGCTTGTTGACGTATTCTATCAAAGAACAAGGTGTCTGTGGTTAGCGTATTGCTCGGGGTTTCCATAAATACATTATCTCGCGCATAAGCAAACTTTGTATTTCCATTATATTCAGCGTATTTACTGGTTACCTCTATAGTGTCTCCTTGCTTCATTATAACATTACCAATAGCTTTGACGAATTTTTCATCTCCATAGTGAATGGCCTGATCACACCAGATTTCTACTCCTTCGTGCTTCATATACACCTGATTATCTATTTTTAATAAAATAGTAGCTCCGGGATACTGTGTTTCATTCTTTATTGTACGATCCGATTGGATGTTAATCTTTTTGCCTTCTTTTTCTTGTCCGATTAGATGGGTGGAACAAAAAAGGAATAGAATTAAGTATAAATAGGTAGTTTTCAAATAGTCTAAATTAGAATACAAAATAACGAAATTTACTATTAAAGATGAGATTCTTTACATAAAAGAATCCTCAAGTACACAATAGAACTTGAGGATTGCTTATTTGTTGCATTATGTAAAACTTAATATGCTATCTATAAATTGTTTGTTTTCTGTCAGGTCCAACAGATACTATGCTTATAGGAGTTTCCAATTCTTTCTCTAAGAATTCAATATATGCAATCAATTCTTTGGGAAACTGATCTTTGCTTGTCATTTTAGTCAAATCTGCAGCCCATCCAGGTACTTCGGTATAAACCGGAGTAATATTTTCTGGCTCGATGTTATAAGGTAAGTGTGTGATGGTCTTACCTTTATATTGATATGCTGTACAGATCTTTAGGGATTTAAAACCACTAAGTACATCCCCTTTCATCATCATAAGCTGTGTAACACCATTCACCTGAACGGCATACTTGAGTGCTATAAGATCTAACCAGCCACATCGACGAGGTCTTCCTGTAGTTGCACCAAATTCATTACCAACACGGGCCATCCTCTCTCCATCTTCGTCAAAAAGTTCTGTTGGAAAAGGTCCGCTCCCTACACGGGTAGTATATGCTTTAAAAATACCAAAAACATCTTTAATTTTATTTGGTGCGATACCTAGTCCGGTACATGCACCTGCGGCAGTTGTATTGGACGAGGTTACAAAAGGATATGTTCCAAAATCAATATCTAGTAAAGATCCTTGCGCACCTTCGGCCAAAATTGTTTTTCCTTCACGTTGTGCTGCGTGCAGATATTCTTCACTGTCAATAAAAGTCAAGGACTTTAAGACTTCTAATGCTGCAAAAAATTCTTGCTCTAATTCTTCTAGGTCGTATTCTATTTTTGAATCGTAAAAATCAATCATAGCTTCATGCTTATCGGCAAGATTTCTATATCGATCTTTAAAATCTTTAAGTTCTAAGTCACCTACACGAATCCCATTACGACCAGTTTTGTCCATATAAGTTGGGCCTATACCCTTGAGAGTCGAACCAATTTTAGCTTTTCCTTTTGAAGCCTCTGAAGCAGCATCTAGGATACGATGTGTTGGTAAAATAAGGTGTGCCTTTCTGGAAATAAGAAGTTTGGTCTTGTAATCAATCGAAAATTTATCAAGATTTTCTAACTCTTTACGAAAAATCACAGGATCGATAACAACACCGTTACCTACAAGATTAATTGCTTTATCGTGAAAAATTCCGCTTGGGATTGTATGCAAGACATGTTTTATACCATCAAATTCCAAGGTATGACCTGCGTTAGGCCCTCCTTGAAATCTAGCTATAATATCATAATCTTTTGTAAGAACATCTACAATTTTTCCTTTACCTTCATCTCCCCATTGAAGACCCAGTAATAAATTTACCGCCATTCGTTTTTTAATTAGTTGGTTTCTTTTTAGTTCCGTAGAAATACAAGGAATGATTTGTAATATCTACATCAAAAATTTCTTCGATTGTTTTCTTTATAGATTGGATACGAGGATCGCAAAATTCTAATACTTCGCCACTGTCGGTAAGTATAAGATGATCATGTTGCCGGTCAAAATAAGATTTTTCGTACTGCGCTTGATTTTGACCAAACTGATGCTTGCGTACTAATTTGCAGTCCAATAACAATTCAATGGTATTGTACAAAGTAGCACGACTCACTCGATAGTTTTTATTTTTCATTTTGATGTATAGTGATTCTATATCAAAATGCTCTTCACTCTCGTAAATCTCCTGAAGTATTGCGTAGCGTTCTGGTGTTTTACGGTGCCCTTTTTCTTCTAAAAAACTCGTAAACACGTTTTTGACAATATTCTGATCGCTTGCTGTAGTTGTTTTAGTGCTCATACGCTTAAAACGCAAAGTTACATTATTTTTTATTCTCTAACTACTTTATCAATACCACTTATTTTGGAAAGATTTTTTATAACAGATTTTAAAACGTCTTTATTTTTAACACCTACCGTAATTTTACCTGTAAAGACACCGTCGTTTGTATCAAAATGCATATTGTAAATGGCTAAATGCATATTGTTTGAAATAATTTGTGTCACATTATTTACCACTCCAATGTTATCTATTCCATTTAATTTGATAACAGCTTTAAATTCTTCCTGAGTTGAGTCTATCCATTTTGCGGACATAATACGGTAAGAATAATTACTCTGTAATTGCAACGCATTAGGGCAGTTTTTCTTATGAACTTTGATACCTTCATTTACCGTAATAAAACCAAAAACATCATCACCGGGAATAGGATTACAGCAATTTGCTAATTTATACTCTAACTTTTCGGCATCCTTGCCAAAAACTATAAGATCATACTTTTGTGTGATCTCATCCTTGTTGACATCACTGGGTGTGTTTCTTCGAATTTTATTCTTGATAAAATTCATAAACATATTACTCCGAGTAGTGGCAAAGTCTTTGATCTTTTGATTGTCGATGGTTCCAATGCCCACGCGATAAAAAAGATCTAAACTTGTTTTGAGTTTAAAGTATAAAACTAATTCATTTATAACCTTCTCGTTCAGTGTGATTTTCTGCGAACGTAATTTACGTTTCAGTATCGCTTTTCCGTCTTCGGCAATTTGTTTTTTCTCATCTCTTAAAGCTGATTTTATCTTGGACCGAGCACGGGCAGTGGTTGCATAGTCTAACCAGCTGGAGGAGGGTTTTGCATTATTAGATTTTATAATTTCTACTTGATCACCACTGTTTAGTTCGTGACTCAATGGAACTAGTTTGCCGTTCACACGAGCACCTCTGGTTTTTAATCCAATTTCTGTATGCACACTAAACCCAAAATCTAAAGCAGTTGCCCCTTTTGGAAGCGACTTTAAATCTCCTTCGGGGGTAAATACAAAAATCTCTTTTGCATACAAGTTAAGTTTGAATTCCTCTACAAAATCAACAGCATTAGTTTCAGAATTTTCAAGTGCTTCCTGTAAGCGATTCAGCCAGCCATCCAGACCTTGATCCTGTTGTTCTTCATTGTTTTTGTACTTGTAGTGAGCAGCATATCCTTTTTCAGCTATCTCATGCATACGCGCACTTCGAATCTGTACTTCTACCCATTTGCTGTCAGGTCCTATTACTGTAATATGAAGCGCCTCATAACCCGTTGATTTAGGTTGAGAAATCCAATCTCTTAGCCTAATAGGGTTTGGGCGATAGAAATCAGTAACCACCGTATAAATCTTCCAAGCAATGAACTTTTCATTTTCAAAATCTGATTTGTATACAATGCGAATCGCAAATTTATCGTAGACTTCGTCAAACGTAACATTTTGCTTGATCATCTTACGACGAATGGAGAAGATTGATTTTGGGCGTCCCTTAATTTCATAAGTAAGTCCTTCTCGATCTAATCCTTCGCTTATTTTATCAGAGAACCTTTTGATATAGGCATCTTGTTCTTCTTTACTATCTTTTATTTTTTCAAGAATATCCTTGTAAACCTCAGGTTCTGTATATTTTAAGCCTAAATCTTCAAGCTCTGTCTTGATGTTGTACAGACCTATCCTATGGGCTAAAGGAGCGTAAATATATAAGGTTTCGGATGCTATTTTAACCTGTTTGTCAGACCGCATGGCATCCATTGTTTGCATATTATGAAGGCGATCAGCAATCTTTATAATAATTACTCGCACATCATCATTAAGCGTAAGCAGCATTTTCCTGAAGTTCTCTGCCTGAAGTGAAATATCTCTATCGTGTTTCAAAGAAGATATCTTGGTTAATCCATCCACGATTCTCGCTACGGTTTCACCAAACATTTGCTCTATGTCAACCAGTGTATACTCTGTGTCTTCTACAACATCATGTAATAAAGCTGCTGCGATTGAGGTAGCATCCAATCCTATCTCACTAGCGACAATTTTGGCAACGGCGATAGGGTGAAAGATGTAGGCCTCTCCACTTTTACGACGTTGATCTTTATGAGCATCTACAGCTACATCAAAAGCCTGTCTAATAAGTAGTTTATCATCTTTGCTAAGATCTCGGTAACTAATGCGCAGCAGCTCTTTGTACTGCGTTGCAATTTTTTTATTTTCTTCTTCTATAGCGGCTTCCGTCATACCTCAAGATTTCTAATAAAGCCCATTTTAAGTAATTTGTGTGATTTTCCTTACAAAAAATACTAGGAGATGATGTGTCACAATCAATATTCCCCTCAATTTTTATCTGATAACCAGATACAGTTAAAAGTACAACTATCCCCGGTAACTACCAAGTATGATACTCCTCATTATTCTCTTAAATTCTTAATTCTTTGTAAAAGAGTTGGGTGTGAGTAATGTACAAAAACCGTTGCCGGATGTGGGGTGAGATTACTGAGATTGTTTTTTGAAAGTTTTTTTAGACTTGCAATAAGAAAATTTTTATTATAGGTTTTTTTTGCAAAATTATCGGCTTGATATTCAAATGTTCTCGATACGATATTCATTAATATTCCGGTAATTTCTGAAATGGGGCTAAATAATATTCCAAATGCAATTAATCCGATATGGAACGACGGAATGCTTATTCCAAATGCCTGTGCCAATATTGGGTTTTTAATAAATAAAGATAATAACCAAAAGGTGAACCCCGTTAATAATACTGATAAAATTAAGTTGATAATTATATGTCCTTTTTTATAATGCCCTACTTCGTGCGCTAAAACTGCAACAACTTCTTCAGTCGTTAAATCATATATCAGCGTATCGTACAGCGTAATCCTTTTTTCGGTTCCTAAGCCAGAAAAATATGCGTTTGCTTTGGTACTTCTTTTGGAACCGTCAATTACATAGATGTCTTTTAGTTTAAATCCAACGCTATTGGCGTATTGTTCTAATGAATCTCTAAGAACCCCGTCTTCAAGTGGTGTCTGATTGTTAAATAATGGAACAAAAAGTTTTGCATAGAACATATTCATCAGTATGGTGAAAAAGGCTATAAGTAACCAGGCATAGATCCAAAAATTTTCTTGTGTCAATTGATAGAACCATATAATAAGACTTAACAAACTTCCGCCGACAATAACTAACAAAAGCAAACTTTTAAATTTGTCTAGTAAAAAAGTTTTTTTAGTTGTGGTATTAAATTCAAATTTTTCTTCAATCACAAAAGTTCTGTAATAATCAAAAGGAAATGATAAGAGTTCGCTTGATAAAAGAAGGATGCCAATAAAAAGAAGTCCTTGAACAATGGAATTATCAGAAATACTACGTACTAAACTATCTAAATGAGCAAATCCATTCAAGTGAAGAAATGTAAGTAACAATAGAAGTGATAAAGTGGATGAAATTATTTTGAAACGATAATTGGCGCGTTTATAATCTATAGATTTTTGATGCTCTTCTTCTTTGTAAACATCATCGAGTTCAGAAGGAACAGGGTTATCATATTGTCTTGCATTTAAATAATCTAATAGGGTATCAATTATAAAAACAACAAGAATTATAAGAAGTATAAGATAATAGAATGTCGTGGGTGATAATGGCATAATGTAGGTGTATAGGTTTAAGAATAGGGACGGGAGAATATAGTAAATTTAGATTTAAAAACCACGTTGTCTTTTGGCTTCAAAAATTAATATCCCGGCAGCGACAGAAACATTCATCGAATCGATAACTCCACTCATTGGAATTACAATGTTTTGAGTTGTAGCAGCTAACCATTCATCAGTGAGCCCGGTGGCTTCAGTTCCCATCACTATGGCTGTGGGTTTTGTATAATCTTGATTATGGTAAGGTGCCGAGGCTTGTAGCGCCGCTCCATAGATATTGATATTGTTATTTTTCAAATATGATAGTATTTCTTGATTGGTGCCCGTAGCAATTTGAGTAGTAAAAATACAACCAACACTTGAGCGTATGATGTTAGGGTTATAAATATCTGATTTTGGATTAGCAATAAAAACTCCATCAACTTGAGCTGCATCTGCAGTTCGGAGAATAGCCCCAATATTACCTGGTTTTTCTGGAGCCTCGGCAACAAGGAAAAGCGGATTTTTTTTTGAAACCGAAAAATTTGAAATGTGGAGATCTTTACTTTGAGCTACAGCTAAAATTCCTTCGGTAGTATCGCGGTACGCTAATTTTTGAAAGACTTCTTTTGTAATCTCAATAAGCTCTATTGGAGCTGTATGATTCTTGGTAAGACTTTGTATCTCTTCGACAGTGATAATGTCGGTATAATAAAAAATTTGTTTGAGTAAATATCCTCCTTCTATGGCCAAATTAATTTCTCGTTGTCCTTCTATCAAAAAGGATTTTTCTTTTTTCCTCGCACGGGATTTTTCTTTTAGTAGCAGTAATGATTTGATTGTGCTGTTTTGCAAGCTTTGAATATATTTATGCATGACAACAAATATACTAAGAGAATCTCAATTAATTATTCTTCTTCCATGGTAGGTTTTAGGTAGAAAAGATATGCTTCAATTTCTTCTAAAATCAAGGGGTAAGTAGCATCAATCTTTCTTTGTAAAAATCTAATTTTCTCAATATTCCCCTCAATATTAACATCAATACTATTTTCTATTTCCTGAAGATAGCTGGCTTCTTCTTCTATTCCAAACAGCTTAAAACTTGATTTAATTTTGTGCGAATAAACTTTAATAAGTTTATGGTCTTCGCTGCCTATACTAAATTTTAAGGTCATATAATCCTTTGGAGTTTCTTTCAAAAATATTTGAATAATATCATGTATTGTTTGATAATCCCCATTAAAAGTTCGCTCTAAAGCTTCAAAATTGGAATACTTTTGTACGGTTACAGGTGAAAGCTTTTGAATCTTTTGACGTCGGTCAAGTAGAATTTTGTTTTTGTAATTCTGTTTATTAGGTTTTAAACTATACAAAATTTCTTTTAAAGCCTTTTCACTAATAGGCTTAGTTAGGTAAAAATCCATTCCTGCAGCAATCGCTCTTTTCTCGGCTTCAGGAAAAACATCGGCAGAGCATGCTATAATTGGAATTTTATTAAAATTCGTGTTTGATGATTTTCGAATAGCTCGTGTAGTTTCAGGACCATCCATGATTGGCATGTGCATGTCCATAAGAATTAAATCATAACGTTGCGCCTGTAGCTTTTCAATTGCAATTTTACCATTATCAACGATATCGGTTGTGATTTTCCAGTTGGCAAAAAGTTGTCGCATGAAAAATTGATTCATCTTGTTGTCTTCGACAATGAGAATCCTCATATCATCCAGACTTAGATTAGGCAATGCAACATGTACTGCGTTCTTTTCATCTACTAATTTAAGTTCACTTTTCTTGTACTTAATCGTGAATTCAAATTCTGAACCTTCTCCTAAAGCACTTTTGGCTTTCAAATCTCCTTTCTGAAGTTCAATTAATCTTTTAGAAATTGTCAGACCAAGACCAGTTCCTTCAATTTTGTTACTGTCAGGATTATAGGCTTGATAAAAACTTTTGAATATATTTTGGAGTTTATCTTTTCTTATGCCAATACCTGTGTCTAATACTTTAAAACGTAGAATTATAGATTTGTCTGATTCTTCGAGGCATCGTACCTCGATGGTAACAGTACCTTCCTTAGTGAATTTAATGGCATTACCGAGCAAATTGGTTAATATCTGACTCAATCGGTGTTGATCACCAATTATAAATTTTGGAACTGTAGGGTGTATGTTGAGTAAGAATTGCAATCCTTTCTCTTCAGCTTTGATTCTAAAACCACGAGAAATTTTATGAATTAGATCGTGAATATTAAAATTGGTTTTATGAATTGTAAGTTTGCCAGCTTCAATTTTGGAAAAATCTAAGATATCATTGACAAGAACCAAGAGGTTCTCAGCAGAAAATTGAATTCCGTCAAGATTTTTTCTATCAACTTCAGGAGTTTTAAAGTCACTTTGCTGTAATATTTTGGTTAATCCCAGGATTATATTTAGAGGTGTTCTTATCTCGTGACTCATATTAGAAAGAAACATAGATTTTGCAGACGCCGATTTTTCTGCGGCTATTTTTGCCTCTCTTATTTCTGTTTCAACCTTTTTTTTCTGGGTAATATCTCTAAAAAAGGCATTAAAAATAGGTCCGTTTTTAGTTTTTATAGCTATGAGAGTAAGCTCAACATGTACAGGAACTCCGTTTTTTCTATGTACTATAGTTTCAACTCGTTTGTTAATGAGTTGGTCGTAGCCCTTGTTTTTATAATTTTGAAAGCTGTTTTTTAATTCTTTTCTTAATTTATGAGGAACAAATAGATAAATGCTTTTACCCAGAGTTTCTTGTTTTTTTAATCCAAGTATGTGTTCTGCCATCTTGTTCCAAGTTAGGACTGTGGCATCACTGTCCAGTAAAATGATTCCATCCATTGCAGTTTCGAGTACAGTAGATTTGAGATGCTCACTATCCTTTAACTGTTCTTCAATTTTCTTCTTAGAAACAATTTCTTTGGTTAGTTGATCATTTATACTCTCAAGGCTGTATAATTGTTGATGCAACATTCTTAACATTTCCTGTTTGCTGGGAAAATGTATAAGATCTTCGGATAGAATTTCCTCTGGTATCACGTTTAGAATTGTGGTGAAAGTAGGGGATAGGTGATAGTACTGAAAGAATTTTTTATAAACCTGAAGGTATATAGTTAATGTAGTAGTAAGACCAACAAAATGCTTTAACGCGTCGAATATTTCATTTGACGCAGACAGTAGTTGTTTACGTATACTGATAAAATTTTGAATGGTCTCTTTATAATCAGAATTGAGATGAATGTACAGTTGATCAAAGTTAAGCATTTCTTCTCTGGTTAGAAGTTCGCTCATTTTATCCAGAATATCTAACAAGAAAACTCTGCACAGCTCATACTCCTGCTGTTTGGAGGGTAAGAATAATATAGAAATATGATGTTGTCTACTTAACATCGGATATCGATCGACGACCTGAGAACGCAGGGTGGTAATGAAACCAGCAGGATCAGTGTGATGTTTTTGATAAAATTTTTCAAAGGACAGATAAAGTTCAGGAAAGTTTGAAAGTTTATGTTCCATTTCTAAACGGCCAAAAGCTCTCACTTTATTTTTCAGATTTGATGATAGTGGGTTTAATGAGTTAGATAGTCTTGTTAAGTAATTGATTAACGCCGTAACTTCTTTCTCCAACGATGATTTCGGAGCAGAAGGTTGTCTTTTTTTAAGGATATTTTTAATCCAAGTAGGCGTCATCCATTGGTTGATTGAAAGGGTTAAGAGATAAAAGAGTTATAAGTTATACTTTAAACAATTTGATAATTGAAACTCGATTAAAAAAGCATACTTTAATTACGTGCTTTCCATACTTTTAATAAAAGTAGTAAAATAACTCACATAGCATAATTTTTTATAGACAAAATACATAATTTATCGACAAACAACACAAATAATTAACATTTAGGCAAAAAAAATCCGCCTTTATGGCGGATTTCTTATAAGTGAGAGTATTATTATTAATATAAAAAAATTACTTTACTTTATTTACAATCGCTTTAAAAGCTTCAGGATTGTTCATAGCTAAATCAGCTAGAACCTTACGGTTAAGCTCAATTCCATTAGCTTTAACTTTTCCCATAAATTGTGAATAAGACATACCGTACAAACGAGCACCCGCATTGATACGAGTGATCCATAATGCACGGAAAGTTCTTTTCTTATTTCTACGGTCTCTATACGAATATTGCATCGCTTTGTCAACCGCATTTTTTGCTACTGTCCAAACGTTCTTACGACGTCCAAAATAACCTTTTGCTTGCTTAAGAACTCTTTTTCTTCTAGCTCTCTTTGCAACTGAATTTACTGATCTTGGCATAATTTAATGTTTTAGTAGTTGGCGGATCCTATGATCACTTTGAGTATACTGTTGTACGAGTATACGCCTAACTCCTGGGTTTATAATAATTCAACCGAATTAAAGAATTCTTACTTTAAACGTAATTGTTCTTTAATATTATTCTCATCACTCTTGTGCACCAATGTTGTGTGCGTTAAAGCAAGTTTACGCTTTTTAGACTTTTTCGTTAGAATATGACTTTTAAAAGCATGCTTTCTTTTGATTTTACCAGTACCGGTAAGCTTAAATCGCTTTTTGGCGCTGGATTTCGTTTTCATCTTAGGCATTGTATCCTGGTTTTTATAATAATCTCACTTATTATTGTTACTTATTCTTTGAAAGAATAAGATCTATTTTGTTTTTTTTGGTGCGATAAACATAATCATACGTTTACCTTCCAATTTTGGCATCTGTTCAACTTTACCATATTCTTCTAGCTCCTGAGCTAACTTTAATAGCAAGATCTGTCCTTTATCTTTAAAGATGATAGAACGACCTTTAAAGAAAACATATGCTTTCAATTTGGCACCTTCACTAAGAAATTTTATCGCATGCTTTTTCTTGAACTCATAATCGTGCTCATCAGTATTAGGACCAAACCTAATTTCCTTAATGACTACCTTGGTAGTTTTAGCTTTGATGGCTTTATCTCGTTTTTTCTGCTCGTACAAGAATTTTTTATAATCCATGATTTTACAAACAGGAGGCTCCGCCTTAGGCGAAATCTCTACGAGATCTAATTCTTGTTCTTCAGCAAGCGCAAGTGCTTTTTTGATAGGGTAAACACCTACTTCGACATTCTCACCAACTAGACGCACTTCTTCAACACGAATTTTGTGGTTAATTCTGTGAGCGTCTTCTTTATTGACCCTTAGTGGTTTTTGGGATCTTCTTCTTCGTATTGCTATGACTTTAAGATTTTAGTTAAACTTATTTTATTTATCCGTTAAACGGTTTGAGCGTTTTTTTTATTTCTTCAGATATCATTTCAGAAAATTTAGTTACTGTTAATGCTCCTAAATCTTCACCTCCATGTTTTCTTACAGAAATAGTGCCATTCTCTTCTTCTTGCTCTCCTACAATAATAATATAAGGAGTTTTGTTCATTTCTGCTTCTCTGATCTTTTTACCGATCGTTTCATTTCTGTGATCTGTAAGGGCGCGAATTTCGTCATTTTCTAACAAATTTAAAACTTTTTCGGCGTATTTTTCATATTTCTCACTGATAGAGAGTATAATAGCTTGTTCGGGCATCAACCAAAGAGGGAAATTACCTGCAGTATGCTCTAAAAGTATAGCAATAAAACGTTCCATACTACCAAAAGGAGCACGATGAATCATTACCGGACGATGCATTTCATTATCACTACCTTTATAAGTAAGGTCAAAACGCTCAGGTAAATTGTAGTCTACCTGTATTGTTCCCAATTGCCAGCTTCTTCCTAAAGCATCCTTCACCATAAAGTCCAGTTTAGGGCCATAAAAGGCTGCTTCGCCTGTTTCAACGACATAGTCAAGACCTTTATCCTTGGCTGCATTGATAATTGCATTTTCTGCTTTCTCCCAGTTGTCAACGTCACCTATGTATTTATCCGGATTATCCAGATCTCTTACAGATACTTGTGCGGTAAAGTTTTCGAATCCTAACGATCCAAAGACATAAAGCACCAGGTCTATTACTTTTTTAAACTCCTCGTCAAGTTGATCCGGTGTACAAAATATATGAGCATCATCCTGCGTAAAACCTCTAACTCGTGTGAGACCGTGTAGTTCTCCACTTTGTTCATAACGATACACCGTTCCGAATTCGGCATAACGTTTGGGAAGATCTCTATAGGACCATGGCCCGCTATTGTAGATCTCACAATGGTGTGGGCAATTCATGGGTTTTAACAAAAACTCTTCTCCCTCTGCAGGTGTAGCAATTGGTTGAAAGCTGTCTTCACCATATTTTTCATAGTGCCCGGAGGTTACATATAATTCTTTTTGACCAATATGTGGCGTCACTACCATTTCATATCCGGCCTTTTTTTGTGCCTTCTTTAAAAATTGCTCTAAGCGCTCTCGTAGTGCAGCACCTTTAGGAAGCCACAATGGAAGTCCTTGGCCAACTTTTTGAGAAAAAGTAAAGAACTGTAGCTCTTTACCAAGTTTTCTATGATCCCTCTTTTTGGCTTCTTCGAGTAATTCCAGATATTCTTTTAATTCTTTCTGTTTAGGAAAAGATGTACCATAAACTCTGGTAAGTTGAGGATTGTTCTCATTACCTCGCCAATACGCTCCGGCAACACTCATTATCTTTACAGCCTTAATAAGACTTGTATTTGGGATATGTCCACCACGACACAGATCTGTAAAGGTGTCATGATCACAAAAAGTAATTGTACCATCTTCAAGATTTTCAATCAGCTCTACCTTATATTCATTACCCTCTGTACGATATTTGTCCAATGCTTCATCTTTGGATACAGATCGCATGGTAAAATCATGTTTACCACGAGCGATCTCCAACATCTTTTTTTCTATAGCCGGAAAATCTTTTTCAGAAATGGTTTCATCACCCAAATCCACATCGTAATAAAACCCGTCTTCAATTGCAGGACCTATAGAAAGTTTTACGCCCGGATAAAGCTCTTCAAGTGCTTGTGCCAGAACGTGAGAAGTGGAATGGCGAAAAGCCGTTTTGCCTTCAGCGTCTTTCCAGGTATATAAAACCAAATTGCCGTCGGTGGTAAGTTCGGTGGATGTTTCGATAGTGGTGTTGTTGAACTTGGCAGAAATAACGTTTCTGGCAAAACCTTCACTAATGTCTTTAGCAACCTCCATAGCAGTGATTCCGCTATCATATGCTCTAACCGAGCCGTCTGGCAATGTAATGTCTATCATGTAAATTTTATTAAAGCCACAAAGATAGCACGATAATAAAACTCATACAATAATATATAGGACAATAATAAGTATAAAGGTGTATTTCTTTTTATAGATTATTATTGATGGCCTCAATTCGGGCTATTAGTTACAATTCCTCGCTTGGAGCTGCGGGATTTCCACGCCTATCCCGGGTGCAGGAGGTTGAGTGAAGTAGAAGATT
>NZ_VNHU01000013.1 GCF_008124785.1 Aquimarina intermedia
GAGAACTAATTCATCACTAACAGCAGTAATACTTAAATTATTCCTTAAAACCTTTTGTACTGCTTTAAATTTAAAATCTTTGGAATGTTTGATTTTTCTACTCATAAAATACCCCCAAATAGTGTCTAACTTTTTGGGGGCACTTCAGATTGGTGGCTTTTTCTTATAATATAACGGAGGAATTAAGGCTACTCCCCCATAGCTGCTGCAACTGCAGCTGAAATTCTTTTATAAGTACCGTTTTCCAGTGTCTCACGAATGGCTGAGAAAGCAACTAATGTTTCATCTATATCCTGTTGTGTATGAGACGCAGTTGGGATCAATCTCAATAAAATTAATCCTTTTGGAATCACAGGATATACCACAATCGAACAGAAAACCCCATGATTTTCCCGTAAGTCTTTCACCAATGCCATTGCCTCAGGAATACTTCCTTTGAGATACACAGGTGTCACACAACTTTGCGTTGTACCTAGATCAAAGCCTCTTTCACGCAATCCGTTTTGCAATGCATTTGTATTTTCCCATAACTTATCTTTAAGCTCTGGCATTGTTCTAAGCATATCCAAACGCTTTAACGCTCCGATAACTAATTGCATTTGCAAAGACTTTGCAAACATTTGGGATCTTAAATTATACTTTAAGAAATCTATAATTTCTTTATCAGCAGCAATGAATGCTCCTGTACTTGCCATTGATTTTGCAAATGTAGCAAAATAAACATCTATCTGATCTTGGACACCTTGCTCTTCACCAGTTCCTGCACCTGTTTTACCTAAGGTACCAAATCCGTGAGCATCGTCTACAAAAAGTCTGAAGTTATATTTCTCCTTTAGCGCTACAATTTCTCTTAGTTTTCCTTGTTCACCGCGCATACCAAAAACCCCTTCAGAAATCAATAAAATTCCTCCACCGGTTTTTTCTGCCATCTTAGTGGCACGTATCAGATTTTTCTCTATACTCTCTACATCATTATGACGATATGTATATCGCTGCCCTTGATGGAGTCTTACCCCATCAATAATACATGCATGTGCGTCCACATCATAAACTATGATATCATCTTTTGTTACCAATGCATCTACTGTAGATACCATACCCTGATAACCAAAGTTAAGAAGATAGGCCGCCTCTTTATCAACAAAAGCTGCTAATTCATCCTGAAGCTTTTCATGTAGATCTGTATGACCACTCATCATTCTGGCCCCCATAGGATATGCAGAACCATAATCAGCTGCTGCTTGAGCATCCACTTCTCTTATTTCAGCTTTATTAGCCAATCCTAAATAATCATTGATACTCCAGGTGATTACATCTCTACCCTGAAACTTCATTCTATTTGATATAGGGCCTTCAAGCTTTGGAAATACAAAATAACCTTCTGCTTTGTCTGCCCACTTTCCTAAAGGACCTTTATCCTTGTAAATTTTATCAAATAAATCTCTCATCTACCTTAAATTTGATTTTATAAGTTTGCGAAAATACTGAAAATTGATGTGATGACATAATAATATTTATCATCACTTAAGAAAAAATAGTATTTCACAAAAAAGCACCTGAAAAATGATCAGATGCCTATTGTTTTTAACTTGTACTATTACTTAACCACTTCGATATCTGAAGTTGTCGTTGTTTCTTTGCTATCCATAAAGCCTTGCTCCTGCATCCATTCGTCACTATAAACTTTACTCATATACCTGGATCCGTGATCCGGCAGCAACACAACAACATTACTTGTGCTATCAAATTCTCCTTGTTCAGCTAATTGCTTAATTCCTTGAATGGCAGCACCACTGGTATAACCCAGAAACAAACCTTCTAATCTAGCCAATTCTCTTGCAGTAAGTGCGCTATCTTCATCTCCAACCTTTTCAAATTTATCAATACTATCAAAATCAGTAGCTGTTGGAATTAAATTCTTTCCTAAACCTTCTATACGGTATGGATAAATTTCATTTACATCCAACTCCTTAGTTTCGTGATACTTTTTCAAAACTGAGCCATAGGCATCTATTCCCAATACGCGAACTTCCGGATTTTTAGATTTCAAATATCTTGCTGTACCGGATATTGTTCCTCCAGTTCCGCAACAAGCTACCAAGTGAGTAATATGCCCGTTGGTTTGTTTCCATATTTCCGGTCCCGTAGACTTAAAGTGTGCATCGATATTCAGCTCATTAAAATATTGATTAATATAAACCGAACCTTTTGTTTCTTTGTGTATTCTTTTGGCAACTTCATAATAGGATCTTGGATCATCTGCAGCTACATGTGCAGGGCAAACATGCACCTGAGCCCCCATAGTCTGAAGCATAGCTATTTTATCCTTCGATGATTTTGAGCTAACTGCCAAAATACACTTATACCCTTTAATTGCACTTACCATAGCCAGACTGAATCCGGTATTTCCGCTGGTAGTCTCAACTATAGTATCTCCCGGTTTTAAGATTCCTTTCTTTTCTGCCTGTTCTAAAATATAAAGAGCAATTCTATCTTTAGAAGAATGTCCCGGATTAAAAGATTCAACCTTTGCATAATAATTGCCGGGGAAATCCTTTATTATTCTGTTCAATTTAATGAGTGGAGTGTCGCCGATAAGCTCCAGAATACTATTGTACGCCTGTATCTTTTCTTTCATAAAGTAAGTTTTTACAGTTTATCGAACAGTATTTTGGGGTGTCGATAAACGGCTAAAAAACGCCACGAAGTTACATTATTTTTTTCAATTATTCGGTTATCCCCTCTAAATCTAGCAAAAACGCATACTCTTCGGCCACTTCTTTTAGGGCTTCAAAGCGCCCTGAAGCTCCTCCGTGACCAGCCTCCATATTAGTATGTAATAACAATAAATTATCTCCTTTCTTTGTCGCTCTCATTTTTGCCACCCATTTTGCAGGCTCCCAATATTGTACTTGAGAATCATGCAAACCTGTGGTCACTAATAAATTTGGATACTCTTGTGCAGTCACATTATCATAAGGAGAGTACGTTTTCATATAATTGTAATACTCCTCATTATTTGGATTACCCCATTCGTCATATTCTCCAGTTGTTAATGGTATACTATCGTCTAGCATTGTTGTAATCACATCTACAAATGGTACAGCTGCTACTACCCCATTATATAATTCGGGTGCCATATTAATAACGGCTCCCATAAGTAACCCTCCGGCTGAGCCTCCCATAGCGTATAAATGCTCCTTTGAAGTATACCCTTCAGAAATCAAAAATTTTGAACAATCTATAAAATCAGTGAAGGTGTTTTTCTTCTTTAGTAATTTTCCGTCTTCATACCAGGGACGTCCAAGATATTCCCCACCTCGTACATGCGCAATAACGTATACAAATCCTCTGTCAAGTAAACTTAATCGTACTGTAGAAAAATAGGGATCAATCGTCGCTCCGTAAGAACCATATCCATATTGCAATACAGGATTAGTTCCGTCCTTTTTTAAGCCTTTGCGATAGACAAGAGACATCGGTATTTTAGTTCCATCTGATGCCGTTGCCCAAACACGTTCTGAGGTATAATTATTTTTATCAAATGTTCCCCCCAATACTTCTTGTTCTTTTTTAACTTCTTTCTCTTTTGATTCCATATTGAAATCAATTACCGAATTAGGTGTTGACAAAGAGTTGTATGCATATCTCAAAACTTTGGTGTCAAAATCCGGATTTGTACTTACATAAGCAGTATACGTTTCATTATCGAAAGGAAGGTAGTAGGTTTGTGAACCATCCCATCGTTTAATTTGAATTTTATTAAGTCCGTTATTACGTTCACTTACTACCAAATACTCCTTAAAAATCTCAATATCTTCAAGTAAAGTTTCTTCTCGATGTGGTATAACGTCTACCCAGTTTTCTTTACTTGTCTTACCCTCTCCAGTTTTCATAAGTTTGAAGTTGGTAGCATTATCGGCATTGGTCAGAACATAGAAATGATCTTTATAATGTGAAATCCCATATTCTAAACCACGCACTCTGGGTTGAAAAATTTTAAACTCCCCATCAGGTTCATCTGCTTTTAATATTCTATACTCAGAGGTAAGGGTACTTGTTGATCCTATAACAATATATTTGTCTGATTTAGTTTTATAAACAAAGGTATTAAAGGTGTCGTCATCTTCTCTAAAAACTTCAACATCATCAGAAACCCGAGTACCTAATGTATGCTTCATAATTTTATAAGATCGAAGCGTTTCAGCGTCTTTTTTTGTGTAAAACAAAGTTTTACCATCTGCAGCCCACGTACTACTACCGGTAGCATTTTCTATGGTATCATCATACACGGTTCCGTCGACCAAATTCTTGATTTGAATGGTATACTGACGACGACTCACTGTATCCACTCCAAAAGCTACACGGGTATTGTCCGGACTTACGTTTAAACCAACTAAACGATAATAACTATGACCTTTTGCCTCTTCATTACAATCAAATAAAATTTCTTCTTTCGCGTCCAGCGTTTCCTTCTTTCTTGAATAAATTGGATAATCCTTTCCTTTTTCATAACGCGTAATATACCAGTAGCCATTATATTTATACGGAACCGAAGCATCATCCTCCTTTATGCGCGCTTTCATCTCTTCAAAAAGTTGCTTTTGCAACCCCTTGGTATGAGCGGTCATTTGATCGTTATATTCGTTTTCTCTTTCCAGATAATCAATAACTTCAGGGTCTTCTCGGTCATTTAACCAAAAATAATTATCCTGTCGAATGTCATCAAATTTCTCTAATTGATTTTCTTTTATTTCTGCGACTGGAGGCGTTGGTTTTGTATTCAATTTATTTTCTTTTTTGGTACACGAAGTTGCAAAAATAAGCGATACTACGCAGATAATTTGAAAGGTTTTCATCTAATGTTGGTTTTTCAGAAATTTAGCTAAACAACAGCATTGTAGGGAAAATTTGAGATTTACCACTGAATTAAAAGTAATGCATAGTTTTTAATAAAAATCCTGTCTAGTTTATCATAGCAAAATAGTAATTTTGTATTTAATACTAATTAAAAAGAAAAAGAAATGTTTGGAGACATGATGGGAATGATGGGGAAACTAAAAGAAACCCAGGCTCGAGTAGAAGAAACTAAAAAAAGAATGAGCTCTGTACTTATCGATGAAAACAGTACAGATAATTTATTACAAGTGACCGTAACTGCAAACCGAGAAATAAAAAAAATCGCTATTGCTGATGAACTTATGGAGGACAAAGATCAATTAGAAGATTATTTGATTCTAACACTGAACAAAGCTATTGCAAAGGCAACAAAAGTAAATGAAGATGAATTGGCAGCCGTTGCAAAAGATGGTATGCCAAATATCCCTGGACTGGATAAATTCATGTAAACACTGTTACGACAGTTTCCTTTTAATTCATCATTTAATTCCATATTTTTATAGAATTAACTTTAACTTGAAGCGTTTATATGTTTGAATTAACGAAAAAGGATGATGATACATATCACTTTATACTGAAGGCCAAAAATGGTCAGATTATTTTAAGTAGTGAGCTATATTCCAGTAAAGGTGCTGCTGAAAACGGTATCGAATCCGTAAAGAAGAATTCGGTAGAAGATATTCGTTACGAGAGAAAAACTGCTAAAGATGGCCGCTTTTATTTTAATTTGAAATCCTCAAATGGTCAAGTCATAGGAAGCAGCCAAACGTATACCTCTGAGTCAGGTATGGAAAATGGCATTGCATCGGTTAAGAAAAATGCGTCTAACGCAACAAAGACCGCTATGTAAATAATTAATTTTGATATATACAGGCTGAAATCATATCCGTTTCAGCCTGTATACACTAAAATTTAATCCATACTTTGTAAGACTTCCAAAAAATACTGATGCATTCGTTCTGAATAATCATGATGTGTTACAAGCCGTAGCTTACCTTGCCCCATACTGTAAAAATGAATATCTTTTTCTGCCATTTTAGCAATAAATTCATCTTCATTGGTAGCTATTTTGAAAATTACAATATTAGTATCGATCGGTTCAACATGCAATACAAAAGGCAAGGTACTTAATACCTCTCCTATTTCTTGTGCACGCTTATGATCCTCTGCTAATCGATCCCACTGATGTTTTACCCCATAGAGTCCTGCAGCAGCCATAAAACCTACCTGACGCATACCTCCTCCCAAAACTTTGCGCACACGTATCGCATTTTTCATTAGTTCAGTATCCCCAATAAGAACTGATCCCATAGGAGCTCCTAAACCTTTGCTTAAACATACCGATATAGTATCGAAAAGCTTACCAAAATCTTTTGGCGATTGATCTTTTGCAATCATGGCATTCCATAAACGTGCTCCATCCAGATGAAAGCCTAATCCATGTCTTTCACAAACATCTTTTATGCTTTTTAAGGTCTCTATATCATAGCATGCTCCCCCACCTTTATTCGTTGTGTTTTCTACGCAAACTAAGGCTGTTAATGGACTGTGATAAAAATCCGGTGGATTTATAGCCGCTTCCACCTGATCAGCAGTAATCATTCCGCGATTCCCTTCTATTAATTTACAAGACACTCCGCTATTAAATGAAACCCCTCCCCCTTCATAATTAAATACGTGGGCATAGTGATCCGCTATCAATTGTTCTCCCGGTTGTGTATGTAATTTTATAGCTGCCTGATTTGCCATACTTCCCGTTGGAAAAAACAGAGCCGTCTCTTTGCCAAAAAGGTTCGCTAGGTAAGCTTCCAGTTCATTAACTGATGGATCCTCTTTATACACATCATCACCTACTACCGCATTCATCATACTTTGAAGCATCCCCTTAGTGGGCTTGGTTATGGTATCACTTCGTAAATCTATTCTCATTCGTTATAATGCTATTATAAAATTTGTTTTTAAAAGGTACACTGAAAGCTCCCAATTGGAGATCCATCAGGAATTTCTATAGTATTCGATTTTAGAATTAAATCTGGTTTTTCTGTATACTTTTTTAGGGTATGAATTAAAAATGTGTTGTATGCATCATCCATTTTTAACGTCTTATTTTCAAGCTTTACTTGCAATGCCTTCAATTGAGTCAGAGCAATGGCGTTAACCTGTGGATAGGCTGTAGGTTCTCTGCTCAAACGAAGTAAATGCTTTATGACACTGAACTGTATACTCTTTTGAATCTCCATATAATAAGTATTCGAGGCCTTGTTTAAAAAAGTTGTCGCTATTACCTGATCAAGTACCTCTGATAAACCTAGTTGATCTGCATCTAAACTTTTTTGTTGAACAAGTCGAGAAGCACGCTCCGGATGCAGCAATAATGATAAGGTCATTTCACTTGCAGTAACAGGCGCACTAATTGCATCAAATGCGACTCCGGTTTTACTTTTAAAGGATTCTCTCGTTCTCGCAAAGCCATACGCTCTTGGCGGAAATAAATTCAATTTATCTTCCGGAATCGCTAGAACGTCTGCTGATAAGGTTTTACTTAAAACCTGTAATGCTTTGCGCTGCTTTTTTGGTGAAACCACCGACGTGATAAGTTGCTTATCACCTTTAATTGCATAATTATAGGTTAATCCGCCAATTGACTTTATGACTGCCTCTGTTTGATACCGATGAAAGAAATACAGAGGAACAAAAACATCTTCTAACACAGAATAGGATTCACCAACACGAATATTATCCTTAGAAAAATTGCGCATTGCTATTTTTCGAATAGCCAACACCTCTTCTAGTCCATCGCTCACATCTGCCCCATTATCCCATAAGTGTGCCTTAGCATGTGCACCTCCTTTGGTCCGTGCGTCGCTATCAGTAATAAAACGCAGACCTTTGGCATAGGCAGTATTCAGTATTGAATCCAAAACGTTGCTCTCATTAGCCTCTCCGGCATCAGCATAACTGTACGCGACAGTTACTTTATCCCATGCTCCAATTTCTTGTGTGTACGCTTCTGACAAATCAATTTTACCTCCCTCTAATTGCACCAAAGGATGCGGATAATCCATGACGGATGCGCGCTCAAATGTACTTGCAGCAAAATTATGAGCAAATCCAAGGGTGTGCCCAACCTCATGAGCCGACAGTTGTCGGATTCTGGCCAATGCCATGTCCAACATGGGTTGATGATTAACATCACTAGCCGCAAAAGGTTTATTAAGCAGCGCTTGGGCAATTAAAAAATCTTGTCTAATTCTCAAGCTTCCTAAACTTACATGACCTTTTAGTATTTCTCCTGTTCGAGGATCAATAATACTGGCTCCGTAACTCCACCCTCTTGTCGAGCGATGCACCCACTGTATAACATTATATCGTAGATCCAACGGGTCAGCATCAGGTGGTAACATTTTAACCTGAAATGCATTTTTATATCCAATCGCTTCAAAGGCTGTATTCCACCAAGAGGCTCCCTCTAACAAAGCACTTCTTACCGGCTCTGGTGTACCCGGATCTAAATAATAAATAATAGGTTCTTTTGCTTCACTCAATGGTGCATCCGGATTCTTTTTTTCCAACCGGTGACGTAAAATAAATTGTTTTTTTAATGGAGATTCAATCGGCGTTGCATAGTCATAGAATGACATTGATATGGCCCCACTACGCGGATCAAAACTTCTCATTTTATAACCAGCATCCGGCAACGCTACAAAGGAATGATGCTGTACAACGGTAATCGCCTTTGTATCTGGTACCACACTTGCTAGATATTTGCCGGTGGACGTCCCTGTGAAAGTAAGCAGGCTCTCAAACTCCAGATTCTTCGGAAAAGCTTTTAATTTATCAAGTAGTAAAGCACTTCGTTTTTTATCCAAAGCATACGTTCCTTCTTTCATTTTTTTTAGCCGCTGAGTTACACCGTGACTATCTTGCAACAAAAAAGGTGTAAGATCAATAACGTACTTCCCGTTTTTTTCTTCCTTGATAGGGAAACCAAACAAGACTGATTGTGCAAATGCCTGAGCTACACTTTTCTTCTCAAGCATATTATCAGTATTGGCCCTGTATTTTAGATTTTCTTGAACTAAAAGTAATTTATTGCCTCGTTTCTGAAACTTTACGATATCTCCTCCTCCCAATTGTCCGCGGTCTAGTCCTATATCATTAGAACCTACACCGCTTACTAAAGCATGAACATACAAAAACTCTTCATTTAAACGATTAACTTCCAAATACAACTCATCCTTAGCTTCATTATAATGAAAAGTAAAAAATCCTTTGTATGATTTTAGTTCTTCTTGCTTCTCTAAAAACTGAGCGCTTACTTCAGTACATAGAATCACTAAAAAGTAAAAGCTAAGTATTCTCATGAGTATGGGTTTATATTTAAGACCTTAAATCTATAAAAATAATACCAAAATCATTTTATTCTAGTCGCTTAAATCCTATTTTTGCCTAAAAATCGAACATATGATTACAGCTGAGACAATTCTTGATCTTAGAGAGCGCCAGGTAGCGTTAAGGAGGTATCTTTGACATTGATGCCAAAACTATAGAAATCACCAATCAGGAAGAAAAAACATTTGCTCCTGATTTTTGGAACGATGCTCGTAAAGCCGAACAATTGATGCGAGAATTGAATACCGAAAAAAAATGGGTCGCAGATTACACTAAGAGTGAATCACTTGTGGATGATCTGGAAGTAGTATTTGAATTTTACAAAGAAGGAGAAGCTACAGAAAAAGAACTTCAGGAACGTTATTCATCTGCATTGGAGCTAATTGAAGGTTTGGAATTCAAAAACATGCTTAGTGATGAAGGGGACTCTTTAAGTGCTGTTATACAAATCACTGCCGGTGCCGGAGGTACTGAAAGCTGTGATTGGGCCAGTATGCTCATGAGAATGTACCTCATGTGGGCTGAAAAACACGGCTACAAAATAAAAGAACTGAATTACCAGGAAGGCGATGTAGCCGGCATTAAAACCGTTACGCTTGAAATTGAAGGAGACTACGCCTTTGGCTGGTTAAAAGGTGAAAATGGTGTTCATCGGTTAGTTCGTATATCACCTTTTGACAGCAATGCTAAACGCCATACATCCTTTGCTTCTATTTATGTATATCCACTTGTCGATGATTCTATCGAGATCGAAATAAACCCTGCTGATATTAATTGGGATTTTGCAAGATCGAGTGGTGCGGGAGGACAAAATGTAAATAAGGTAGAAACTAAAGCCATTCTTACCCATCACCCAACCGGCATCGTTATTCATAACTCTGAAACACGTTCGCAACTAGAAAACAGAGAAAAAGCAATGCAAATGCTTAAATCTCAGCTTTACGAAATAGAACTAAAGAAACAACAAGCTCAGCGTGATGAAATTGAATCTTCGAAAATGAAAATAGAATGGGGATCACAAATACGTAATTATGTGATGCACCCCTATAAGTTAGTGAAAGATGTCCGTACAGCGCATGAAACCGGAAATGTTGATGCTGTTATGAACGGGAATCTTGATGAGTTTTTAAAAGCCTATCTTATGATGATGGGACAAAAAGAAGAAGAATAAATTATATATTTTATGTACACAATCTATCATAATCCCCGCTGCAGTAAATCAAGAGCTACATTAACTATCTTGCAGGAAGAGCAAACAGCGCCCGTGGAAATCATCAAATATTTAGATCAAAAATTAACGAAAAAGGAAATGCAAGCGTTATTGACAAAGCTACAGATGGCTCCCCATGAACTAGTGCGCAAAAACGAAGCCGTATGGAAGGAAAATTATAAAGACAAGCAATTGACTGATGATGAACTTATCTCAATTTTGATTGAGCACCCAAAATTGATCGAGCGACCGATTGTCACAAAAGATAGTCAAGGGGTGATTGGTCGACCACCAGAAAATGTAAAAAAGCTGTTCTAAAGCCCCAATGCAATAAATAAAAAATTTTAAAAAGCGATACGCATGTTAAATGCATATCGCTTTTTTAATTAGAATCCTAAAATCGTCCGGGTTTGCCGTACGATAAATGGTTTAATTACGTATTTCAAAAAGATTTAAACTTTAAACCTAATTTTTATTAAAGAATAGTTAATTATTTCTTGATTATTACGGGGTATAGTCATAAAATTGTAGTCCTAAAGAAGCCAACACTTTAGTCATTAGTATATTATTTGAAATAAATTACCAACCCCAAACAGTAAAAAAACTCTTGAACCCATAGAATAATGAAGAAAGTTATTGTGCTTACTATAATGCTTTTGAGTTTGTCAATATATGCGCAAAACAAAAAAGAAATAACAGTATCTGGACAGATTTTGGAAGCCGGTAGTTCAATACCTCTAGAATATGCCACTATTGCTTTTATAGAACAGAATACCGAAAACATAGCGTTTGGCGGCATCACAGACAAAAAGGGTAAATTTCAGATAAAAATTAATCCGGGTATATATTCCATCCATCTTGAGTATATTTCTTGTGAAACCCGAATAATTGAACACACTAAGTATCTCAAGAATACTGATCTGGGAAATATCGAATTAAAACCATCCTCTGAGATGCTGGAGGATGTAATCATACAAGGGGATAAAACCACTGTAGAAATTCGATTGGACAAAAAAATATACAATGTTGGAAAAGATCTGACTGCGGCAGGCGGCTCATTGAGTGATGTCTTAAATAATGTTCCCTCGGTAACTGTAGCTCCATCAGGAAGCGTTGCGCTAAGAGGTAACGGAAATGTTCGTATTTTGGTGGACGGTAAACCTTCTGCACTGGTAGGTTTACGAAGTGCAGAGGCACTAAGACAACTCCCGGCAGAATCTATTGATCGCATTGAAGTTATCACCTCCCCTTCCGCCAGATATGACGCTGAAGGTACAGCAGGGATAATTAATTTAATAATGAAGAGAAACAAGTTGGCAGGAATCAATGCAACCTTTCTTGCTAAAACCGGTTATCCCGAAACAGGTGGAGGTTCAGGAAATTTTAATTATCGAACAGATAAGGTGAATATTACCAATTTTACTAGTTATACCTATCGCGAAACGCCTGGTAACTCCTTTGTGGAAAATCACTTTTTTAATTTAATTGAAGACCCTACAGCGCCCAATGGGGTCAGAAATGATCCGGACTCTTACATTCAGGAAGATAGAGAATATGATAGAATTTATAGAGGTCTTACCATCAACTCGGGAATCGAATGGTTTGTGAATCAATCTTCTTCTATTACCAATAAGTTTTTATACCGTGCTTCCAATATAGATAATAAAACTACCAACTTTATTACGGAGTTTGACGAGAATAGAAATGCAGTTTCTGATAATGTACGGATTGATCCCAATAAGGAAAAAAATATAACTCGTCAGTATTCTCTAAACTATGATAAAAAGTTTGAAAATACAGATCATAGACTTTCATTTGATTTTCAATTTGAGAATAGTGAAGAAAACGACAATACTCGCATCACGCAAACAAATTCAAGCATCGAAGAGTTAGTCGAGACAGTTATCGATCAACAAAATATCTTATTGCAATCAGATTATAATTTACCATTATCTGACAACTATAAAATTGAACTTGGGTATAGAGGTATTTTTAATAATAGAGAAACAGCATATTTGGTAGAAGAAGATAGAAACAATACTATCATCACAAATACGGATCTATCCAATACGTTAGATTTTCAACAGTATGTGAATGCCGGGTATGCTCAATTCGAAAGTAAATTCGGAAAATTCTCTATTCTTCTGGGAGTTCGAGCTGAAAATACACGAATTACAATTGAGCAAAAAACAAGCAACGATTTTAACAAGAAAAAATACACCGATCTATTTCCTACCACGAACATTGGTTATGAAATTGGTGAAAAACATACACTTACTTTAGGGTTCAATAGAAGAATCAGAAGGCCCGGAACTGCATTCTTAAATCCTTTTCCAGCACGATCAAGTATTTCAAATATTTTTCAGGGAAATCCCAATCTTGATCCCAGCTATAGTAATGTAGTGGAGTTATCCTACTTAAATAAAATGCCTAAACTCACACTAAATGCTTCGGTATATTATAATCATACGTCTGATGTTTTTACCTTTATTGACATTAATACAGGAGAACGTGTAACGATTGGTACAGATGCAAATAATAATCCAACGTTTGTACCTGTGATCTCAAGAACACCGGTAAATTTAGACCAATCAGATCGTTACGGAGTGGAATTTACCGTCATTTATAATCCTACTAAGAAATGGAGAATTAATGGTAATTTCAACGGGTCGTATTACGGTATCAAAGGAGATTTCGAAAATGAAAATTTTGACGCTTCAGATGTTAGCTGGTCAGCACGTTTGAATAACAAATTTACATTACCTGGCGAAGTTGATTGGCAAACTATTTTAGATTACCGAGGTCCTATACGTAATGGACAAATTGAAAATGAAGGTGTTTTCACAGCCAATCTTGCCTTCAGCAAGAACTTATTCAAAAACAAGGCTACGCTAACATTTGGTATTAATGACCTTTTTAATTCAAACGTAGGTAAAAGTACCGTTTCAGCCACGACTTTTTCATCGTATAGTGAATACCAATGGCGTATACGAACATTCAATCTTTCCTTTACTTACCGTTTTAAACAAAAAAAAGGATCATAAGAATCTCATAGTGATCTATTTAAATAAACTGTAGTGTTTTTAACATGACCTTAACTTTTTCAAGTTAAACCTTGGTGGCATTTTGCTGGTCAAATGGTCAAAAAAAATGTCCAAAATCAAATTACTGGTAACAACTGCCTTTTGCCTTCTAAGTTTAACTTTCCTACATGCACAACCTTCAACGAACACTATTCAAGTGTCCGGGAAAGTGGTTGATGAAATATCGGGTGAACCTCTAGAATATGCCACAATTAGTTTTTATAGTCCACGAAAACAAAAAATTATCACGGGAGGAATCACTGATCAAAACGGAGCTTTCAATATAGAGGTTCCTAAAGGGTTGTACGATGTTACTATTGAATTTATTTCATTTAAAACCATTACGCTACCCAAAAGGAAATTATTTGCAGACACCACCCTCCCAACAGTAGCGTTACGTTTGGATACGGAATCCTTGGAGGATGTTGTTATTATCGCCGAAAAAACTACTGTGGATATTCGTTTAGACAAAAAAATATATAATGTTGGTAAAGATTTAACTGTAAGTGGAGGAACCGTAAGTGATGTACTTGACAATGTTCCTTCGGTTTCTGTAGACGTAGAAGGCAATGTTGCGTTACGTGGTAATGACAATGTTAGAATCTTAATAAATGGTAAACCTTCGGGTTTGGTTGGATTGAATAGCACAGAGGCTCTACGTCAGCTACCAGCAGAATCTATTGAGCGTGTAGAAGTTATAACGTCACCCTCTGCCCGATATGATGCAGAGGGCACTGCAGGTATTCTGAATATAATTTTGAGAAGAAGCAAATTGCAAGGACTCAATGGCGCGATAACGATCAATTCAGGCTATCCCTTTCAAGCAGGTGCTTCGGGAAATATAAATTATCGAACAGGTGACTTCAACTTTTTTACAACTTCTGGATACAACTATCGCGAAGTTCCCGGAAATTCTCTTACAGAAACAAGATACTTTAATATCGATCCAGCTACCGGAGAAGATTTACCTGATTCGTTTTTAAACGAAACCCGGGATTTTGATAGAATTCGTAAAGGTTTTAATACAAACATCGGCGTTGAATGGTATGTTAATGAAACTTCATCAGTAACCACTTCATTTTTATATCGCGATAGTAATAATGAAAGCAATACCACTAATATTATCGTAGAACCTGACAGTGATGGTAATATTTTAAACCGGAATACACGTTTTGATCCAGAATTAGAAGACGATATCACCAAACAATATTCTTTAAACTATGTCAAAAACTTTAAAAAATCCGGGCATAAACTAACTTTTGACTTTCAGATTGAAAATAATATAGAAGAAGAAAATTCTGCAATCACACAGGACAATACTTCTGCAATTGAACTTGTCAATACTATTGAAGATCAGGATCGCATCCTTTTACAAAGTGATTATGTATTACCTATAGGAGAGCAAAGTCAGTTTGAATTAGGATATCGTGGTAATTTTAACACGTTGGCTACTGATTATCTCGTAAGCAATCAAGTCAATGGAGAAGTTACTGTTGATACCGATGTCTCCAATAATTTGATATACACAGAACATGTGAATGCTTTTTATTCTCAATTCGGAAGTAAGATCAATGCTTTTTCATTTTTGTTGGGGCTTCGTCTAGAAGAGACCAGAATAACTATTGATCAAACCACTAGTGGAGACTACAGTAAAAAAAATTACTTAGATTTCTTTCCAACTATTAATCTAAGTTACGAACTGACAGAAAAACAAAGTTTGACCCTAGGGTACAATCGTCGACTAAGGAGACCCCGATCAAGGTTCATCAATCCGTTTCCTTCACGCTCTAGTATTACGAATGTATTTCAAGGAAATGCTGATTTGGATCCCAGTTATGCAGATGCGTTTGATTTAGGATATCTCAATCGTATGGGTAAAGTAACTTTAAACACTTCGCTATACTATAACCATTCGACTCAGATTTTTACTTTTATATCAGAAGATACCGGAACAACCACTGTCATATCTAATACTGATACTTCACAAACCGTGGTTCCCGTAATTCGTAGAACACCAATAAATTTAGCCAGTGCAGATCGCTATGGTTTTGAGTTCACAGTTACTTATAATCCCAATAAAAAATGGAGAATGAACGCAAATTTTAATGCTTTTCAAGACAATACCCGTGGAACGTATGAAGGGGTCAATTTTGATAACGACAATTTCAGTTGGTTTGCCCGTTTTAGTAATAAAATTACACTGCCTGCAAAAATTGATTGGCAAACAAGTTTGTTTTATAGGGGTCCCAGCGAAACTGCTCAAAGTAAAAATGAAGGAATATTGAGTACGAATATGGCTTTTAGCAAAGATCTTTTCAAAGAAAAAGCATCTGTTACATTTAATGTTAGTGATCTTTTCAATTCCAGAAAACGCTCAGGAACCTCCACTACTGATACTTTTGAATCCTATAGCGAGTTTCAATGGAGAGAGCGAAGTTTTAATATCTCGTTCACCTATCGTTTTAATCAAAAGAAAAAACGCGAGCGACCTGCTAGAGATGGTAATGGAGAAGAAGAATTTGAAGGATAATTATAATGTAAAAAAGGGAAGCCTATTGGACTTCCCTTTTTTAATATAGTTTAAATAACAATTATGCCATTTCTTTAGCTTTTCGCTTTTCTTCTCGCTTTAATTTAAAATTCTCAATTGTTGCTCCAAAGATCCAATAAGGTACTACAAAGGTTAATAAGAAGATCATTAACCAAAAACCTATTGTAAGAATGGTTAAAAAAGCTAAAAAACCTAAGTATTGATCAAATTCAAACATAATGCTATAGTAATTTACAATTTTGTCAAAGATAGTAACTCTTCAGTTTATCTCATAAAATTACTTCAAAATATTTCGGTCTATCCAAAATAAAATCATTGAAAACGAATAATCACCAGTTTTCTAAACATCTAGTGTAACAAATTCTTAAATTTGCACTCTAAAAATTAATCAGCATATTATGGATTTTAGAATAGAAAAAGATACCATGGGGGAAGTAAAAGTTCCCTCAGATAAGTTATGGGGCGCACAAACAGAACGTTCAAGGAATAATTTTAAGATTGGAGCTCCTGCATCCATGCCTTTAGAAATTATTTACGGTTTTGCTTACCTTAAAAAATCAGCTGCCTTTACTAACTGTGAACTTGGTGTTTTACCTATCGAAAAAAGAGATCTAATCGCTCAGGTTTGTGACGAAATTTTAGAGGGAAAACACGATGATCAATTCCCTTTAGTAATTTGGCAAACCGGTTCTGGTACGCAAAGTAATATGAATGTGAATGAAGTGATAGCTAACCGAGCCCATCAATTAGCTGGTAAAACTATTGGAGAAGGTGAGAAAACATTACAGCCTAATGATGATGTAAATAAGTCACAATCTTCCAATGATACGTTCCCTACCGGAATGCATATTGCTGCCTATAAAAAATTAGTAGAAGTCACCATTCCGGGAGTTACTCAATTAAGAGATACGCTAAAGAAAAAATCTGAAGACTTTAAAAAAGTTGTTAAGATTGGACGTACGCATTTTATGGATGCTACACCATTAACTATCGGACAAGAATTATCCGGATATGTTTCTCAATTGGATCACGGACTTAAAGCGTTAGAAAATACGTTGCCACATATGGCAGAGATTGCACTAGGTGGTACAGCTGTAGGAACCGGACTTAATACGCCTAAGGGATACGCTAAAAGAGTGTCTGAATTTATTGCCCAATTTACGGGTCTTCCTTTTATCACAGCAGAGAATAAATTTGAAGCCTTGGCAGCCCATGATGCTTTTGTTGAAACGCATGGTGCTTTAAAACAACTGGCAGTTGCATTGAACAAAATTGGAAATGATATCCGAATGTTAGCCTCTGGGCCACGAAGCGGTATCGGAGAATTAATCATCCCGGCCAACGAACCAGGAAGTTCCATTATGCCAGGCAAAGTAAACCCTACACAGTGTGAAGCCTTAACAATGGTATGTGCTCAGGTGTTAGGAAATGATGTTGCTATCGGTGTTGGCGGTATGCAAGGACATTTTGAATTGAATGTTTTCAAACCGGTAATGGCTGCAAGTTTATTACAAAGTGCTCAATTGATTGGTGATGCATGTGTATCTTTTGATGAGCATTGTGCGCAAGGTATTGAACCAAATCAAGCGAGAATTACAGAGTTATTAAACAACTCACTTATGCTTGTTACTGCGTTAAATACCAAAATCGGATATTATAAAGCTGCAGAAATTGCAAATACAGCACATGAAAATGGTACAACTTTGAAACATGAGGCTGTTGCCTTAGGATATGTTACTGAAGAAGAGTTTGACCAATGGGTTAGACCTGAAAACATGGTAGGTGAGTTGAAATAAACACTTAGTAATTAAAAGTAAAAAGCAGTCTAAACGTGGTATTTAGAATGCTTTTTACTTTTAATACTAGTTACTATACGTTATCCAGAGCTTGTTTTAGATCCCAGATAATATCTTCATGATTTTCTACTCCGATAGATAAACGAACCAATTTATCTGATATTTTAAGTTTTTTACGGTGCTCCTCTTCTACTCCTGCGTGGGTCATTGTTTTCGGATGCTCAGCCAAACTCTCGGTTCCACCTAAACTGACAGCCAGTTTCATTAATCGTAAACTATTAAGAAATTTAAAAGCCTCCTTCTCACCTCCTTTGATGTCAAAAGAAACCATAGCTCCCGGTGCAGAGCACTGTTTCTTAAAAATATTATATTGACGTGTCCCTTTTGCTAATAATCCTAAGTAATGAACTTTTTCAATTTTATCATGACTGTTTAGAAAAGAAGCGACCTCTTGTGCATTTTTGGTCTGTTGATCCATTCTTATCTTTAAGGTCTCCAAGCTTCGTAGCAACAACCAAGCTGTATGCGGACTCACCATATTTCCTAAAAATGTTCTTAGCACCCTAACACGTTGCATTACCTCTGCTCCTCCTAAAACCGCACCTGCTATCAAATCACTGTGTCCTCCTATATATTTTGTAGCAGAATAAACTACTAAATCTGCTCCGCATTGTAAGGGATGTTGCCATAAAGGCCCCATATACGTGTTATCTACAGCTAACAAAACCTTTTTATCATCTGTGCTGTACGAAGCAGCCAACTCACTAAAATCCTGAATATCTACGATATCATTTGTTGGATTTGCCGGAGTTTCCAAATAAATCATAGCTAATTTATCAGCTTTACCGGTAGCCTCAATCATACTACGAATTTCATCCATGTCCTGATCTGGAAAAACAGCCAATGTATGCACCCCAATTTTATCCAGAAAATGTTGAATAAAATGATCCGTACCACCGTATACCGGATTACCATAAACCAGTAAATCTCCCGGATTTAAAAATTCCATGAGCACTGTACTAATAGCAGACATTCCGCTTTCAAAAACGGCACAACCATCCGCCTGATCCCATAAGGAAAGACGATTTTCTAAAATTTCCAAATTAGGGTTATTAATACGACTGTAGATTAATCCCAATTCTTCGGTAGGGTCTTTTTCACGTAAGCCGTATGCCAATTCAAAAAAAGCCTTTCCTTCTTCGGCAGTTTTAAATACAAAAGTAGAGGTTTGAAAAATTGGACATTTTATCGATCCTTCTGATAATTCGGGCTTATAGCCGTAAGTCATCATTAAACTTTCAGGGTTAAATTTATGGTCTTTCATTTTTTATAGTAGTTTATTATCTGTTCTCTTTATTTAAATTATAGCAGCTCGAAAATCCGGCCTTAAATACCCGTTCAAAGTACGGTTTTGCAGAATAATAAACCGAAATACCGATAAATAAAGAATATAATTCTTTATAAATAAACTTAATAGTTAATTTTGCTGATTAATTGATTATATTGTCACAATTTTAGAATAAAATTATGGATGCAACGGACAAAGCAATACTTCTTTTACTTCAAAAAAACGGTAAAATAACAATTAAAGAAATTGCCGAGCGTCTCAACTTAACAACTACCCCCATATTCGAACGGGTTAAAAAATTAGAACGCGAGGGTTTTATTACCTCTTATAAAGCGATTGTTGATCGCAAAAAAGTAAATCTTCAACTTATTATATTTTGTAATGTGACCTTAAATTTACATCAAACAGATTTTCTGAAAAAATTTGAAAAAGATATACAACAGTTTCCTGAGGTGGTAGAATGCTATCATGTTGCGGGTATGTTTGACTATTTAATAAAAATATATGCTAAGAATATGGAAGAATATCAGCAGTTTCTCTCCAACAAATTGGCTTCTCTGGAAAATATAAGCAAAGTACAGAGCTCGTTTGTTATGACTGAAGTAAAAACATTGTCCCATTTACCATTGTGATTACAATTTATGATGATTTTCTTAAAAATGTGTTAAACATCCTTAGTTAAAGTATCTATAAATATAAAGCCGTAACATCTAAGCAAATGTTAACGTAAAGAATAGCGTTATGAATTGATTTAACTTTAGAATGAAATTTGTGTTTTATTTTAATCGATGTTGGAGTATGCCGAATTTATTACAAACCTACACTAATTTCTTTTTTATAGATGTTTGATTTGCGCTCCTGATCGCTATAACTTGCCTTCCAATCCAACTGATATTTTAAGTTTTTAGTAACATTTACTTTTTCGTACGAATCTCTTCACGCTCTGGTATCGATTGATTATGATTTACATTTGTTTTAGGAAAACACACAAATTATCTAATCAACCACCAATGAAAGTTAACAAAGTTTATCTTTTACTCATTACCATCTGCCTTCATAGTTCGCTATACGCACAATATCATAAGCGAGATAATCCTTGGGTTTTAGGAGCTGGTATAAATATAATCGATGATTCTGGAACGGGACTAAGTGGTAAATTTAATTTTAGTGAAAATTATAATTACAGTGCTCCACTTTCTGTTTCTATCGAAAAGCGATATCACGACGATTATGGTATCTCTCTAATGTTAAGTCATAATAGTTTTTTGGCAGGAAAACGTGTCAATGCACAAATACTTGACGAAGAAAGAACATTTTATGCTGTAGACGCGAATTTCAAATATTATATTACGAATAATTGGTTATATACTTACCGAGCCATGTACGAAGGTTACTTAACTACAGGGGCCGGAATTAGCGTCTTTGATGGCAAAAGAGCAACTATCGTTAACGCCGGTCTTGGTGTTAACATTTATCTTTCTGAGCGTATGCGCTTAAATCTTCAGGGTTTAGCCAAATTTTATCCCGGATCACAGAATTTATTAGCCAGTAACTATCTTCAATACAATATTGGTCTAATTTTTCGACTAACAGATGGTAAGGTATGTCAATGTTAGAAGCAATTACGCAAAAACCTTAACCAATAACTCTTTTAAAATATCACCTTGCGATAAACTTACAGCACCTACTCCTTTACTTTTAACATCTGCATCTCTCAGTAGGTTAATTATACTACTGACTTTTTTCATAGGAAAATTATGAGCCGCCTCAGTGTAATCTTTTACGAAATATGGATTTATTTTTAGGGCTGAAGCAACGCCTCTTGGAGACTTATCTGATAATCCATGATATTGCAAAACCTGAGAAAAGAAACTATATAATAAAGAGATTGTTACTACTAACGGATTATCCTTAGGATTTTGTGAGAAATAATTAATAATTCTATACGCCTTTAAAACATTTCTCGAACCTATTGCTTTACGTAATTCAAAATTATTAAAATCTTTACTTATCCCTATATTTTGTTCGATATGATCAGGTGTGATTTGAGAACCTTTGGGAAGTATCAGTTTAAGCTTATCCAGTTCATTACTTATTTTTCCTAGATCAGTACCAAGAAACTCCACCAACATTTGAGAAGCCTTAGGATCAATAACATATTTTGCTCCCGCCAATACTTTTTTTATCCAATCAGCTACTTGATTTTCATATAACTTCTTACTTTCAAAAATAATTCCCGATTTGGCAACTGTTTTGTAAAGCTTCTTTCTTTTATCAATTTTCTTGTACTTATAACAAATAACCAACACCGTAGTAGGTTGTGGATTTTCGGCATAGGTAGCTAATTTTTCGATCGTTCTCGACAAATCTTGAGCTTCTTTTACGATAACGACTTGTCGATCTGCCATCATAGGATACCGCTTTGCATTGGAAACAATATCCTCAACCGTTACATCGCGACCATATAACACCATCTGATTAAAACCTTTCTCCTCTTCGGCCAGCACATTGGTATCAATATATTCTGAAATTCTATCAATATAATAAGGCTCCTCACCCATTAAAAAATAAATAGGCTTGATTGCACCTTTTTTAATATCACTAACAATTTTCTTTACTTCTTCCATTCAGAAAAATTCCTCAAATTTGTGATATGGTTTCTTTAAACTTTCCGACATATCAATTTCGATTCAAAAATAGCGAAAATAAAATTTCCATTTTTGACAGAATCCGTAAAAAATTTGTCACCCTTACCCCCGAAGAATGGGTAAGACAACATACAGTAGCATACTTAATCCATGAAAAAAAATATCCTCAAAGCCTGATTAATGTAGAAAAATTGATTTTGCTAAATGGAAGAAGAAAACGTTATGATATTGTGGTCTTTAATTCTGATGGCAGTATTCATTTGATTGTGGAATGTAAAGCGAATTCTATTCCAATTACTCAAAGCGTTTTTGATCAAATCGCACAATACAACCTGGAACTGAATGCAAATTATTTAATGATTACCAATGGATTGCATCATTTTTATTGTCAAATGAGATATAACGAGCAAACGTATCATTTTTTAAACGATATACCAGAATACAGTAACGTTTGACGAATTGTTTAGCATAAAGTACTTCTGATTATTATAACTTACTGGTTTAGTATCATTTAGATATATTAGTTAGTTGTGACCTTTCCTTTATATTTGTTTTAAATTTATAACCACACAATCTTGACCACTACATCACCCGAATCGATACGTACCCTTACAACTGCAGTAGTTATTCTCAACTGGAACGGTGTACACCTTTTGGAGAAATTTTTACCTTCAGTATACAAACATTCTCCGCAAGCATCCATCTATGTTGCTGATAACGCCTCGACTGACAATTCAATACCATTTTTGGAGCAACATTATTCAGACATTAAAATCATTCGAAACACTGAAAATGGTGGCTACGCTAAAGGATACAATGATGCGCTACAACATATTGATGCCGATATTTATTGTTTATTAAATAGTGATGTCGAAGTTACCGAGAATTGGTTAGTGCCCATAATAGAAAGATTTCAACAGAATTCGAAGGTAGCTGCCATACAACCAAAAATTCTGGATTATAAACGAAAAAACTATTTTGAGTACGCAGGAGCTGCCGGCGGATATATTGATCAATTGGGGTATCCTTATTGTCGAGGACGTATTTTTGATACAATTGAAGAAGACATCGGGCAATATGATGATGCAGTTGAAATTTTTTGGGCTAGCGGAGCTTGTTTATTTGTCCGCAAGCATATTTTTGAAGATGTTGGTAAATTGGACGAAGCTTTCTTTGCTCATCAAGAAGAGATTGATCTATGCTGGCGTATTAAAAATCATGGTTATAGCATTTTTTACGAAGGTAAATCTCACGTATACCATCTTGGAGGTGCTACACTAAGTAGTATGAATCCTAAAAAAACCTATCTCAATTTCAGAAACAGTCTGTTTAATCTCGTCAAAAATTGTAGCGGCTCCAAGGTTATTTTAGTATTATTTATTAGGATGCTTCTGGACGGCTTGGCAGCTATTCAATTTGTAATATCAGGAAAAATACAGCATGCTGTTGCAATACTTAAAGCGCACTTCAACTTTTACTTAAATTTCAACACCTTTAGAAAAAAAAGAAAAAATTTCCCCATCCAAAAGAAATATTTTACCGTTTCCTCCGTTGTATGGCAGTACTTTATTTTAAAACATAAATATTATAACCAATTATAACCATTTATATCTGCTCTTTACATAAATTATTGTTAATGCCTAACGTTTGGAGGACAATTTTAATAATTTTGAGCTTTATAACAGGTTTAAGACTAAAACAAATTTTCTAATGAAAAAAGCAATGATTATTGGGGCTTCAATGGCAGTACTTCTTTCTTCTTGTGTCTCGCAAAAGAAATATGCTGAAATGGAAGCTAAACAAAAAGAAACTCAGGATTTACTGAATACAGCTACCGTTAAACTAAATAGCTGTTTAGAAGAAAAAGCAAGTGCTTCTTCTGAACTTAAAATTCTTCAGGATCAAGTAGGTAATCTTAAAAATACGAATGCTGCATTGTTAAATAATGTTGGCAATTTAGCTACCCTATCTACAAAAGAAGCTGAGAACTTAGAGCGTTCTTTAGAAAGTATCAAGGAAAAAGATCTACAGATCAAAACCATGAATGATGCTATTAACAAGAAAGATTCTGTAACGCTTGCATTGGTTACTAGTTTAAAAGGAGCTCTTGGTAACTTAAATGACGAGGATATCGAAATCAACGTTGAAAAAGGAGTAGTATATGTTTCAATTTCTGACAAACTTCTCTTCAGAAGCGGAAGTTATAATGTATCCGAGAAAGCTAAAAACGTATTAGGTAAGGTTGCTAAAGTAGTTAATGATAAGCCGGATATCGAGTTCTTAGTAGAAGGACACACAGATAATGTGCCGATCAAGAACAAAGTACTTTTAGATAACTGGGATTTAAGTGTTAAGAGAGCTACCTCTGTAGTTCGTGTTTTACAAAACGAATTCAAAGTTGATCCTAAGCGCATGACTGCTGCTGGTAGAAGTTATTATGTACCGGTTGCAGATAACTCAAGTGCAGAAAACAGAGCTGCAAACAGAAGAACAAGAATTGTTGTACTTCCTAAGTTAGATCAATTCTACAATATGATTGAAGATGGTATGAAAAAAGCTTCTCAGGGAGGTAACTAATTCTAACCACATCACTTTTTATAAAACTGCTAAGATTTCTCTTAGCAGTTTTTTTTGTTATTAACCTTACTTGATAATAGTTATAATTTTACATCCGATAATGATCCTAATCAGAACGTGGCAGATTTAATATAAAATCAATACTTGTTAAATTTATTAACATATATTTGCTGCTTCAAAAATTTTAACCAAATCTAAAAAAGATTACCAATGAAAAATTTATTACTCTTCGGAGTTCTGATTTTTGGCTCGATCGCAGCAAATGCACAATCTTATATCGGATTTTTATCCGATAATTATAGTGGTGTAAATAGTGTAATTGTGAATCCGGCTAATATTGCAGACTCTCGTTTTAAAACTGATATTAATTTAGTTGGCGTAAGTGCCTTTTTAGGTAATGACTACTACTCTGTAAAATTAGACAACGTTTTTGATAGCGAATTTGATTTTGACGATGATGGCAAGAAATCTCCTAGTGATAACAACAATATTATGGGTAATGTTGATATATTGGGACCATCCTTTATGTTTAATCTAAACTCAAAAAGTTCGATTGCTGTATTTTCCAGAGCTCGTGTTTTTTATAATGTAAATGAGGTGAATGGTAAAACCTACGAAAGTATTGAAGATGGTTTTGACAACAATGCTGATTTTAACATCAACGAAAAGGATGTTTTTCTTACCGGAAATGCCTGGGCAGAAGTTGGCGTGTCATATGCACGTATACTTATGAACAAAGAGCAACAATTCTTAAAAGGAGGTCTTTCGGTTAAGTATATGCAAGGATTAGGAAATGCCTACGCCAGTGGTAGAGACGTAACTATAGATTACGACGCGGACGGAAGCGGAACTACGGGTAGTATTGCAACCACAGGTGAAGTAACGTACGGGTACTCTAGTAATGTCGAAGATGATTTTGATGAATTCGAAGTTTTAAGTGGCGCAAATGGTGTTGCGTTTGATTTAGGTTTTGTATACGAATGGAGACCTGACCATGCAAGTTATATGGTCACCGACAGTAAAGGAAATACGTATGCTCCCAAAGACATTAATAAGTATAAAGTAAAATTTGGTTTATCCGTTACTGATTTGGGTGCACTTAAGTATGATGATGCCACTGAAGAGATCTATGATATTACCAATACGGTTAATGAGGATGATTTTGATAACGTTGATGGTTTTCAAGACAAGCTTCAACGATTTTATACACGAACTAGTGTTAAAAATGTTACCAAAGCAATTTTACCAACTGCGCTACATCTAACAGCAGATTGGAATATTAATAATCACTTTTACATGAACTTAAACTCTGATCTTTCTTTAACTTCAAAAAACAAGGAAAATACGAGTCGTGTAGCTAATAGCCTGTCATTAACACCAAGATTCGAGAGTAAATGGTTTAGTTTCTACTCACCTATTAGTATGATGCAGCACAGTGGCTTTCAATGGGGAGCTGGTTTAAGAGCCGGACCTCTCTATGTTGGATCCGGATCGATTCTCTCGTTATTAATTTCTGACGAATCACAAGCTGCCGATATGTATGTAGGGTTAAAAATTCCTGTATACCAAGGTCGATTAAAAGACAAAGATGGTGATGGTGTTTTAGACAAAGTTGATGACTGTCCAGAAGTTGCTGGTCCGGAAGAGAACTTTGGATGTCCATGGCCCGATACCGATGGTGACACCGTACTTGACAAGGATGACTCCTGTGTTGATGTAGCTGGTCCCGTAGAAAATAAGGGATGTCCTTGGCCAGATACTGACGGAGATTCTTTACTTGACAAAGATGATACGTGTCCGGAAGTAGCTGGACCGGTTGAAAATGGTGGATGTCCTTGGCCTGATACTGATGGAGATTCAGTTTTAGACAAAGACGACAATTGTCCAACTATCGCAGGTACTGTTGCAAATGACGGATGTCCTGAAGTTACAGATGAGGTTCAAAAGACATTAAATGAGTACGCTAAAACAATATTGTTTGACTCAGGTAAATCATCTATCAAATCAGAATCTAATCAGGTTCTAAGTGATATCATCGGTATTTTAAAAGAATATGCGACAGCTAAATTTACGGTAGAAGGTCATACAGACAGCGCAGGTAGTGCTAAACTAAATCAACGTTTGTCTGATGCCAGAGCTAATGCGGTTAAAAACTATCTAGTTGAAAACGGAATTGATCAATTTAGATTATCAGCGATTGGTTATGGTGAGGATCGCCCTATTGCTACGAATAAAACCAGAGCAGGTAGAGCACAAAACAGACGTGTAGAGATTAATTTGGTAAAAGAATAAACTCACATACCAAAAATAGTAAAGAAAAAAGCGCCCGATAAAGGCGCTTTTTTCTTTTTTAAAAAATATCGGTACTCCCCTTGCCTTCTCTCACTAACATTGGATCTCCTTCCGTCAAATCAATAATGGTTGAAGGTATATTATCGCCGTATCCACCATCAATTACAATGTCTACTAATTTATCCCATTTCTCAAGAATAAGTTCAGGATCGGTGGTATATTCTATTACTTCATCTTCATCTCGTATTGAAGTGGAAACAATAGGATTGCCCAACGCCTCAACAAGTGCAAGACTAATCGCGTTGTTAGGCACACGAATACCAACTGTTTTCTTTTTTTTGAAAACCGTCGGCAAATTATTATTCCCAGGAAGTATAAACGTATACGGACCGGGTAATGTTCGCTTTAATAACTTAAAGGTGCTATTATCAATTTGCTTAACATAATCAGATAAGTTACTTAGATCTTTGCATATAAAAGAGAAGTTCGCCTTTTCGAGCTTTACATTTTTAATTCTTGCTATACGCTCCAGCGCTCTTGTATTGGTTATATCACAACCCAAACCGTACACTGTATCCGTTGGGTAAATAACTAAACCTCCCGCCTTAAGAACTTCTACGACTTTGTGAATCTCTTTAGGGTTCGGATTATCTTCGTAAATACGTATTAATTTTGCCATGAGTTTTAATTTCTACATTAAAGATACTTGTATTCATTAAAACCTGGTAAATTTTAAAGTTTTATTAATACTTGATCAACCTAAGAAATGTTTTTGGACATCAAAAGCTTACGGATGATATACTGGGTAATCAATTCGGCGTAGTGATGTTTTCTATAAAATTCATGCCGCTCACCGGGATACTCAATACGTTGATTGACGAACTTTTTTTGCCAGTGACTATTCGGCATGTTCGCATCCAGACCTCCATAAAACAATGAGACATCACAATTTAGAGGGCCTTGCTCTTTTCGTAAACGTGTGGATGAAACTGCGTACAGGTTTCGGAGTTGCAAGCCCTGCAATACAGCTTTCCATGCGATGGTTCCGCCGATACTAAACGCAAGAACATACTCTGTATCCATTGTTCTCAACTCGTTAACTGCTTTAGCAATACCTTTGGTTATAAATTGATCGTGTAATAGGTCTATTTGGCTAACAGAAAGATCGATACCTCCCAGAAGACGAACGTCGAGTAGCTGTATTTGGAAATAAGGTTCAAGAAAATCACGATACCCTTCAATCCAAGAATCAGTAACAATACCCCAAATATCTGAGAGTATAATCAGTTTTGGTTTTAATCTGCTCATCTTATACCTTAGCCATTATCCCATATATCCAAGTCATAGCTTTACTTTCTATTCGTTTTGAGGGATGCGAAGAGATCTACACTGAAAAATTGACCGTTCTTAATTTCACTATCAACCATTGTTCCTTCATAATTGAAGTTCAGTTTTTGCAATGCTCGCTTACATTTCATATTTTCAGAATCTACAAATCCTTCTATTCTATGAAGTTGCAATACATCAAAAGCATAATTCAAAATCAATGGCATCGCCTCTCCCATAATACCTTGCCCCCAATATTCTTTTAAGAGCCACAAACCTACTTCGGCTTTTTTATGTTCCTGAGAAAGGTCATTTAGTCCCCCAGCTCCCAAAAATTTTCGAGTGGTAGTGTCACAAATCGCCCACCAGATTCCTTTATTTTGATCTTTAAGGTTTTTAAACCATATCATCTGCTCTTTAGTAGCCTGTAAAGTTTCAAAATGTACACCGTAATGCTCAATAACGTCAGGATGGGATAAACCAAGGAATACATTTTGAAGATCATCGGATACTATCTCTCGTAAAAAAATTCTATCTATTTTCATAAGTATCTAATTTTAAAAAGCAAAAATTAAAGTACTTTCAATTTTGCAAAGCGAAGCAAGAGATTCTTTATTCCTCCGTTTTCAAAGTTTATTTCGGCTTTACGATCCTGACCTACTCCTTCTATTTTCAAAATTTTTCCTTTTCCAAAGCGCATATGTTCCACCTCGGTACCCGGACCAAAATTCTCATCAAATATAGACGTATCATTAGTAGATGCCGAGTTTCCTGCAGGTCGTAGCTTTCTTAATTTACGCAATTGTTCTTCACTCGGCTTATGCGCTGGTGGTGGCGATCCGGAAATTGGTTTCTTCAACCGTAACTTACTCTTATCTACTTCTCCAAAAATATCATTATCTACTAAGGGTTTATAACGATACGTGTCTATTGGCGTGATATATTCTATGAATTTATCGTCAATTTCTTCAATAAAACGACTTGGTTCTGCATCCACTAGTTTACCCCAACGGTAACGTGATTGTGTATAGGTCAAATAGGCCTGTTTTTCTGCTCTTGTAAGTGCTACATAAAACAAACGCCGTTCTTCCTCCAGTTCACTACGCGTATTCATACTCATTCCTGATGGAAAAAGGTCTTCTTCCATACCAACGATATACACATACGGAAATTCAAGACCTTTTGCCAGATGTATCGTCATTAATGCCACCCGATCATCATCTCCCGTATCCTGATCCAAATCAGTAGCCAATGCTACGTCTTCCAGAAACTCAGCTAAGGAACCCGAGCTATCAGCTAACTCTTTTTGACCTTCAACAAAATCTCTGATTCCATTGAGTAATTCTTCAATATTTTCAATGCGAGCAATTCCCTCGGGAGTACCATCTTTCTTTAATTCTTGAAGTAACCCGGTTTGTTTTGCAACTGTTTCTGCCAAGACAAATGCATCAGCGGTTTGATTTGTTACCTGAAAACTTCTAATCATATTCATGAAGTTTTCTAAACGCGTCTTAGTACCACTGTTAATTTTTAAATTAATACGATCTAGATGTTCTATTACTTCAAAAATACTACGTTCGTAGTGGTTGGCAGCTACAATTAATTTATCAACCGTTGTTTGTCCGATTCCCCTCGCCGGATAATTAATGATTCTCTTTAAAGCTTCTTCATCTTTAGGATTAATTATTAATCGCAAATAAGCTAGTACATCCTTAATTTCTTTTCTTTGATAAAATGATAAACCTCCATATATTCGATACGGTATATCACGTTTTCTTAAGGCATCCTCCATAGCACGGGATTGTGCATTGGTACGATATAAAATAGCAAATTGCCCATTACCAAGTTGATGTTCCATTCTATTTTCAAATATAGAACTTGCGACAAATCGTCCTTCATCTCCATCAGTAAGTAAACGATTCACCAAAATTTTAGGTCCCGGATCATTCGCTGTCCAAACTATTTTATCAAGCTTCGTTTTGTTTTTATCTATAATTGAATTGGCTGCTTGTACTATATTATTTGTCGAGCGATAATTTTGCTCTAAACGATATTGCTGCACGTTATCATAATCCTTCTGGAAATTGAGGATATTATTGATATTCGCTCCGCGAAATGCATAAATACTCTGCGCATCATCTCCTACAACGCAAATATTTTGAAATTTATCTGATAGTGCTCTTACAATAAGATATTGTGAATGGTTTGTATCTTGGTACTCATCAACGAGAATATATCTAAACCTGTTTTGATATTTTGCCAGTACCTCCGGAAAACGATTCAGCAACTCATTCGTTTTTAATAATAAGTCATCAAAATCCATAGCTCCTGCTTTAAAACAGCGTTCTACGTATTTTTCATAAATCTCTCCAAGTCTAGGGCGTTTTGCCATTGCATCGGCCTCTACCAATTCTGCATTCTGAAAATATGCTTTTACTGTAATTAAGCTATTCTTATACGAAGAGATTCTGGAGTACACTTGTTTGTACTTGTAAATATCCTTATCCAATCCCATCTCCTTTATGATAGAAGCAATAAGTCGTTGTGAATCTTGTGTATCGTATATGGTGAAGTTTGAAGGGTAGCCCAGCTTATCGGCTTCAAATCGTAATATTTTGGCAAAAATGGAATGAAAAGTTCCCATCCATAGATTCTTAGCTTCACTGGGTCCCACGATATCTGCTATACGCTTTTTCATCTCGCGTGCAGCTTTGTTGGTAAAGGTTAGCGATAATATATTAAACGCATCAACACCCAAATGCATCAAGTAAGCAATTCTATAGGTTAAAACTCGTGTTTTACCAGAGCCAGCTCCAGCAATAACGATCATAGGACCGTCTTTTTGTAATACCGGGGCACGTTGAGCATCATTTAACTCAGCAATATATTCTTCCAAACCGTCATCAATTTTTATCGTTCGAAATTTAAGGAAACCCGAGAACTTATTAAATGATTTTCACAACTAATTTCTAAAATCAAAATCTTGTTCGCGTGTTGAAAAACAAGGATAATCCTACAAATTTAAGTATGTTTTTTCTTACTTATCAACAAATTTATCTACACAAAAAGACGATAAAAAACATATTATTAAGATAAAATACATTATCTTGTACAGAGCTTATGTAGTTTTAAAGACTAAAAGCCCCAACAAATACTAACCTAATTATATACTTTATGACCCCAAATCAACCCGTTTCAATAGTAGAGAAAGAACAAATCAAATTTTTAAAGTTTCCTAAAGAAGAAGTTTTAAAAAAGCGCAAAGATCAAATTGATCGAATTCTAGATTTACAACGTGCACTCTCCTTAGGGAATCTAGAGCATCAAAAAGTCAAAATTCTATTTATGGATGATCAAGGATCAAAAAAAGTTGAAACTACCATTTGGGGAATTACAGATAAAGCTGTTATTCTCAAAGAATCTACAGTGATCCCGATGGAACGGATTTTAAAAATCGCTTAAATTCAGCTTGCCAATTTGAATTTGACTCCCCTATCTATTTATTTAGATGGTGGGAGTTTTGGTTTAACATTCAACTTCAACAAAATCAACCAAAACAACTATTATAATGTTACACACTAGAGCCCTGAAAACGAGCTGACTCATATCAAAACCAATTTTAAATTTTTTCAGGATACTTATTTTAGATACCTTTAGAATTCAAAATTGAAAAAAATTGAAAAAACTAACATTCCTATTACTAACAATAGGCCTCTCTGCTTCGGGATATGCCCAACAAAAAGCACACAAAGGTTCTGTGATAAAAAATTACGGCGAAACGTTTACGGTCGACGCCCCAACTTTCAAAACGCCTATAAATGCACCTTATAAAGTTGTATTTGATATCGGCAAATCCTATTCGAGTGATAAAATGAATCCGCTTTTTAATACGGCTGCAAGATTTGTTAATATGCACGCCGAAGCCGGGGTTCCACTAAATCAAATTCAAGTGGCACTTGTCATTCATGGATCTGCTGCTTTTGATGTACTTAATGACAAAGAGTATCAGTTAAAATTTGGACGTACAAATCCAAACACCGAGTTGCTTTCTGTCTTAAAGCAAAACAATGTACGATTGATACTTTGTGGTCAAACTGCGGCGCATAAAAACCTCAAACCATCCCAACTGTCTCCTGATATCCAATTGGCATTATCAGCAATGACAGCCCTTGTGCAATTACAAAATAATGATTACAGACTCATAAATTTTTAATACTATGAACCTACGTGTTCTCACTACCCTTACGCTATTTGCTCTTTGCATAGTTGCAAGTAACGCTCAACAAATAGATCCAGAAATAAAATCTATGGCAGAAGCTATAGAAAAAAAAGTCATTGACTGGAGAAGAGATTTTCATCAAAATCCCGAATTATCTAATCGAGAATTTAAAACCGCAGAAAAAATTGCAATCCATCTCAAAGCCTTAGGGATTGAAGTTACCGAAAATGTAGCTAAAACCGGAGTTGTGGGTCTTCTCAAAGGTTCTCAACCGGGTAAAACAGTGGCCCTTAGAGCGGATATCGATGCATTACCTGTAGAAGAACGTACAGATGTTCCGTTTAAATCCAATGTAAAAACGACATTTCTCGATACAGAAGTTGGTGTAAGTCATGCTTGCGGACATGATACGCATACGGCTATTTTGATGGGAGTTGCCGAGATATTAAGCGCTCATAAAGATAAGATTAAAGGAACGGTCAAATTTATTTTTCAACCTGCAGAAGAAGGTCCGCCACCTGGAGAAGAGGGAGGTGCAAAGCTGATGATCAAGGAAGGTGTCCTTAAAAATCCCGATGTAGATGCAATTTTTGGTCTTCATATTAACTCCGGTACTCCCGTAGGTATGTTACGATACAAGGTTGGAGGTACTATGGCAGCTGTGGAACGCTTTGTTATTAATGTAAAAGGTAAACAAACACATGGCTCTGCTCCATGGACGGGTGTAGATCCTATTTTAATTTCTGCTAAAATTATAGACGGCCTTCAAACCATCATAAGTCGTGAAGCACCATTAGTCGATGAAGCTGCTGTGATAACCGTCGGAAAGATAACGAGCGGTGTACGCTTTAATATCATTCCCGAGACCGCAGAATTAATCGGTACTGTACGCACCTTAGATTATAATATGAGAGATCTGATTATAAAGCGAATGAATGAAATGGTGCCGGCTATTGCCAAAACTTACGGTGGCGAAGCGACCATTACTTTTCAAAATAACACCTCGATTACGTATAATGACCCGGAACTGGTGAAGCAAATGCTTCCTACTTTAGAAGCTGTAGCCGGAAAAGCAAATGTTGTTACATCCAAAGCAACTACAGGAGGTGAAGATTTTTCTTATTTTCAGGAAAAAGTACCCGGATTTTATTTTTTCTTGGGCGGCAAATCCGCTGATACTAAAATTGCTCCTTCTCATCATACTCCAGAATTTTATATTGACGAAAAGGGATTACTCCTTGGAGTAAAAACAATGTCGCAATTGGCTTTAGATTATCTAAACGCTGAATAAATCAATAGTATGAATGATTTTTTAAAGTTGCTTGCAGTAATACCTTGGTGGGGATGGGTGCTGTTATGTGTTATTTTACTCGCAATACGAGATGTGTTTTTTAATAAAAAACATACAATCACGCATAACTTTCCTGTGGTGGGCCATTTTAGATATATGCTTGAGAGCATAGGTCCGGAACTTAGACAATACATCGTTGCAAATAACAGAGAGGAGCTGCCTTTCAATCGAATAGAACGTGGTTGGATATACGCCTCTGCCAAAAACCAGAACAATTATGAGGGTTTCGGTACGGATCGAGATATTTATGAATCGCAATATATTTTTATTAATAATGCGATGATTCCTTACAAAGTTCCAAAAGACCATCCTAATGAAAAAGACCCTTACTTTTTGCCTTGTGCAAAAGTTATGGGAAGTTTCAATAACCGCAGAAAACCCTACAGACCGGCATCCATTATCAATGTGTCTGCCATGAGTTTTGGTTCTCTCTCTGCCAAGGCTGTAGAGTCTCTAAACAAAGGATGTAAAAAATCTTTTGCATACCATAATACGGGTGAAGGTGGTTTATCGCCATATCACAAAAATGGAGCGGATGTAGTTTTTCATTTTGGAACCGGATATTTTGGAGTGCGTGATGATAACGGTAATTTCTCTATGGAGAAAATGAAACAGCTCGTTCAAGATAACCCGCAGATTCGTGCTATTGAGATCAAACTTTCGCAGGGAGCCAAACCTGGAAAAGGCGGTGTCTTACCTGCCTCAAAAATCACAAAAGAAATTTCTGAAATTCGTAATGTACCCCTTAATAAGGATGTGCTCTCTCCGCCAAACCATTCCGCATTTAACAGTATTCCTGAGTTAGTTGACTTTATCGAGCAAATTGCTGAAGCTACTGGCCTACCCGTAGGTATCAAAGCCGCAATAGGTAAAATTGATCAATGGAAAGAACTTGCTACCCTGATGAAAAAAACTGACAAAGGTCCAGACTTTATTACCATAGATGGTGGTGAAGGAGGTACCGGTGCAGCTCCGCCAAGTTTCGCTGATCATGTAGCACTGCCTTTTGTTTATGGATTTAGTGATTTTTATCGATTATTTAAAGATTTTGAACTTACTGATCGTATTGTTTTTATTGCCAGCGGAAAATTAGGTTTTCCGGCCAAAGCCATGATGGCGTTTGCAATGGGCGCAGATTGCATCAATGTAGCAAGAGAAGCTATGTTAAGCATAGGCTGTATTCAAGCAAAAGTTTGTCATAATAATTCATGCCCGACAGGTATTGCGACTCAAAATAAATGGATGCAAGCCGGAATCAATATTGAAGATAAAGCTGAACGTGTAAGTTTTTATTTCAAAAACTTTAAGAAAGAAGTTCTAGAGATTACACATGCTTGTGGATATAGACATCCATGTGAAATGACCATGGATGATGTCGACATAAATTTGGGTGACAAAAGCTTAACACAACCGTTGGCCAATACGTACGGCTATAATAAAGTTAAGGTCCCCTTTGATACTATACAAAGCATGAGAGATTGTCCGCACTTGGGTGGAGAGTATAATGAACTCAATGCCACGGCCCTTCTAAATCAAAAAGAAATTCGTTATTAACAAACCCCTTATTTTAATTTTATGAATACTACTGTATTAGACATTCTGCTTACCATTCTTCCTTCACTTATAGTTGGATTGGTAGCCATCTATTTTTTTAATCAACATTTTAGAAATGAAGACCGTCGTCGTAAATATCAGATCTATAAGGAAAATCAAAATCAATCCTTACCCGTAAAATTACAAGCATATGAACGCATGGTTTTATTCTTGGAACGGATTTCTCCTAACCAACTTTTGACCAGAATTTCACCGATAGATCAAAATAAAAAGGGATATGAAATGATGCTGATTGGTACCATCGAACAGGAATTTGAGCATAACCTGAGTCAGCAAATTTACATAACCGCAGACTGCTGGGACATTATTAAGGCTGCCAAAAACGGAACGATCGCTACCATTAGAAAAAATACGATGAATGAGGAGATTGAGACTTCTGATCAATTAAGAGAAAAATTACTTACCAGTTTACTACAAAAAGACGCTCCAAGTGATGCCGCAATAGCCTTTGTTAAGAAAGAAGTTAGCGAGTTGATCTAAAAACTCTCAACTTTATACACAAGGTTGTCTAAAAATATATTTTAAACTAAATGTCACATTGAGCGGAGTCGAAATGTATTGATGATTATGTATGATCAGCTCTTGACTCCGCTCGAGTTGACAGAAGAATTACCTTTTTAGAAATCCTTTTGTCTTCCGCTCTTTTACCCTGCCATATCAATATCCTTCAGCTCGTTATCATCTGCCCGTTCATTTTTCTTTCTGGCATATTCATATCCTTGCTTCCACCAACTTTTCATTAATTTCTTATTAAAAATTAACGAGTTTTCTGTCAGTTTTGAGGGTGTATAATATAAATTAAGCGGAACCTTTTTGTTGATTGCCGCCAGTTTTCCCACCACAGTATCGTGACCTTCTACTTGATCAAGCATAAAACTAAACAAATTTACCATGAGTGAGAACGGATTTTTACCCAGTATTTTGCGGTATTCCATATTTTCTGATTCCAGAATGATCGCATCGACCTCTGTTGCACCTCTTCGTATTGCTTCGCGAATTGGTACCATACAACCAAAGCCTCCATCTGCATATTCACACCCATTTTTTGTAACCAGACTCATAAAGGGTACATAGTTGCACGAAATCCAAATCCAATCACAAAAGTCCTCGTACGAATAATCTTTAATTGATTTATATTCCGTTTTGTTTAAGGTAAGATTAGAAACAGTCACAACAACATCCTCTGCCCTACGCCTTGCCAAGCGATAATCTGCTTTAGTAAAATTGCGTCGAATTGCACGTCTCAAGTTTTTACTCTCGCCAAAGGTTCGTTTCTTTTTTACAAACTGTAGAAATGAAGCGAAAAAATTTATAGAAACAAACTCGCGATCTCCTTTATGTCTTACCACAAAAGGATTTATATTAAAAATTGTACTTTGATTTACATTGGTATAAATATCGTAGGTCTTATCAATATTACCTAAAGCTAATTGAGGAATCAATAAACTGCCGGTCGATGTGCCAAGAAACAGGTCGTACTTTTTACCTTTTTGTTGCATTAAGTACTGTGCTACTCCGCCGGCGTAGGCGCCTTTACTTCCTCCTCCGGAAATAACTAATGCTCGCATAGTTTTATTTATGGGGTTAACTTTTTTGCCAAATAATCTTTCTGATCCTCTGACAAATTATTCCTTAAAACTACATATTTCTTTTGATATTTGGGATTTTGAAGCAGTTTATCCAATATTTCTCGACATTGGTTTCTAAAACGCCAGTTATAATGTACAGCTCCATCTACCAAGTTTAACAAAGCCTCATCAGAAAAAAATTGTAAGCTTTCAAGATACATGAAGGCATTCTCTCGCGTACTAAAATGGTGCTTTGAAGAAGTATACCCTGATAATTCCTGATAATAATTTGCGTGATTTGACGGATTATAATTGGGAGTGTTTAATGCCAGGACTAACCAAAGAATTCTAACATTCTTATCATTGAAACCAATGATATCTTTCGTTTGCTGCAAATACACCGATCGTTTTTCGGGATAATTTGACCATAAATAGTAAAGTGCTGCCTCTATGGTAGCATAAGACTCATCTGTCAACAGGGTTTCATACTGTTTTTGCAGATCCGGTGTAATTTTACTGAGCGTTGTTGCAATCGCCTGTCTTACCAACAAATTATTCGTCTCAAAAGCTTTATTATACATAGCCAATGCTTCCTGAGAAGTCTGTCCCTCTAATTGATACGTAGCCTCTTGTGCTAAATACTCATTAATGGGAAATTCTAATACTTCAGCCAGACGTCCCCATTTCCCAGCCAGAGGTTGGGTACGTTCCTGAGCTAAACTCAAATACGCTTTGATAAAGTTTGACTGCGTCAAGATCTCTAATGCTTCGCGCGCTGGAAAACGTACATTCTCCAACCATTTGTTTTTGAATACATCAAGCTTCATTTTACTAACCCGTTCTGCTACTTTTAGAAAGTTAGCTGTTGTAACATTTTTAAACTGATATTCTTTAAGATACTCCCGTATCGTCGTTTTGAAATGATCTTCGCCGATTAGATTTCGCAAAGCGTGTAGAGACCATGCGCCACGCTGATAAAAAGTAAGGGAGCTTGCTTTTGGGTCTAGCAAGGCTGTAGCCTGATCTTTTTTGGAGAGCGCAATTAATTGTTCGGCACTCTCATACAATTTGAATTCAAAATAGTCATCGCCAAAAATTTCACGTTCAGCTAACAGTGCATAATAGGTGGCAAAACCTTCTTGTAACCAGTGATGCGTCCCCTCAGTCGCTGTTACCAAATTACCAAACCATTGGTGAGCAAGCTCATGGGCATTGACACTAATATAATTACGATCCTGGTAAGCTATAGAGTCCACCACAAATGCATCAGAAAAAATAGTAGTGCCTGTATTTTCCATTCCGGCATAGAGAAAATCCTTTACCGGTATTTGTTTATAATTCTGCCACGGATAAGGAATTCCAATTTCTTTTTCTAAAAAGTTGAACATGCGTTTACTATGGCGATAAGTGGGTTCAACTTTTGCTGAATCCTCTGGATAATAATACAGTGTTAACGGAATCCCGCTTTGTGTCGTTTTCTCTATTTTATTGTACGATCCGATGGCGAATGCGACCAAATAACTACTCATCGGCTTTTTCATGTCATATTTCCACGACTGAATAGAATCATTGACCAACTTTTTCTCAATCAACTTTCCGTTGGCAAGCACCTCAGCTTCTTTGTTATAATTTAAGGTAAGGTCAAAAATTACTTTCTCTTGCATATCGTCAAAACTTGGTAACCAATGCGATGTATATTTGCCTTGTCCTTGTGTCCAGATTTGATTTCTTCCTTGATAGTCTTTTACAAAATACACTGCTTTCTTTGGGATTGCAGTGTAATTGATAACAATCGTATGTGTAGTATTTGGTTTCAAATTTGTTGACAAACTTATAACAGCATTGTCATAGGTATATGATATTTTTTTTCCGTCAAGCGAAAGGGCTTCCAATTGCATTGCACGCGCATCGATACGAATAGTTTGTGCAGCCTCAAGTGTTTTAAAAGTATACTCAACTGTTCCTGCAACACTTTTTTCTTCAGCATCAATTAAAATATTAGCATCAGCAGTTAAAAAATCTACGGATTGTGCAGCTACTGTGAGACTAAAAGCCATGCAAATATAGGATACAATAAATTTCATAATCGGGTGTATTCAAATAGGTTGCCAAAATAACGATTTTATCGCGGTTATGTGACAAGATTGACTTTGATCTGTTTCGCAATAAATAGTATCTTCGTCCTTATGAATCCTAACATCTTACAAACTCCTATTGACTATCTCAAGGGCGTAGGACCCAATCGCGCTGCCTTATTAAGGTCAGAGCTCGGGATTCATGCATATCAGGATTTGGTAAATCTCTTTCCTAACCGATACATTGATAAAACGCGCTATTATAAAATAAACGAGTTGCAGCGAAGTGGTGCTGAGATGCAAATTATAGGTAAACTGATGCATCTTAAAACAGTTGAGCAGAAACGAGGTAAGCGTTTGGTTGCTAAGTTCATTGATGATACCGGCGAAATGGAATTGGTGTGGTTTCGTGGACATAAATGGATCAGAGAGAATTTAAAACTTAACGTGCCTTATGTAATATTTGGAAAGGTAAATTATTACAATGGGTTTAGCATGCCGCACCCTGAGATGGAATTACTAAGCGAACATGAAAAAAACCTAAAAATTGCAATGCAGCCGATTTATCCTTCTACAGAGAAACTCTCAAACAAAGGAATAACGAATCGGGTGATTAGTAAAATGATGCAACAGGTGTTTATTGAAACCAAAGTTCGATTTTATGATACGTTGTCTACCGATATCTTGGAATCATTAAAACTGATCAGCAAAAGTGAAGCGGTTTTGAATATTCATTTTCCAAAAAATCAGGAACTGCTGGCCAAAGCACAATTTCGTTTAAAATTTGAGGAGCTTTTTTACATACAATTACAACTCATAACCAAAAACCTCATCAGGAAACAAAAGGTAAAAGGGTATCCGTTCACCGAGGTAGGAGAACATTTTAATTCTTTTTATAGCAATCATCTCCCCTTTGACCTCACCAATGCCCAAAAACGTGTGATTAAAGAGATTAGAAATGACATGGGTAGCAGTGCGCAAATGAATCGTTTGTTACAGGGAGATGTAGGTTCTGGTAAGACCATCGTCGGACTTATGGCAATGCTCTTAGCTATTGACAATGGTTTTCAGGCCTGTTTGATGGCTCCCACTGCGATTCTTGCTAATCAGCATTACCAAGGCATTCAAGAGCTGGTGCAAGAGCTACCGATTACAGTCAAACTATTAATGGGTAGTACTAAAACCAAAGAACGACGCGTATTACATGAAGAACTTGAAGCCGGCACATTAAATATACTCATAGGCACCCATGCCATTCTTGAAGATAAAGTAATATTTAAAAATCTCGGATTGGCGATCATTGACGAGCAACATCGTTTTGGGGTGGCACAACGATCAAAATTGTGGCATAAAAACAAGTATCCTCCTCATGTTTTGGTTATGACAGCCACCCCAATACCGCGAACGCTAGCCATGAGTCTATACGGAGATTTGGATATCTCGGTGATTGATGAACTACCTCCGGGACGTAAAGCAATTAAAACCGTACACCGATTTGATAGCAACCGCTTAAAAGTATTTAAATTTATTGAGGACGAAATTGAAAAGGGCCGACAGATTTATATTGTCTATCCCCTAATTCAGGAATCAGAAGCTATGGATTATAAAGATTTGATGGATGGATATGAGAGTATTGCCAGATCTTTTTCCCAGCCCAAGTATCAAATCTCAATTGTTCATGGTCAAATGAAGCCTGCCGATAAGGATTATGAGATGGATCGCTTTGTAAAAGGCGAAACCCAGATTATGGTGGCTACCACAGTGATCGAAGTGGGTGTCAATGTGCCTAATGCAAGTGTTATGATTATAGAGAGTGCAGAGCGTTTTGGTTTATCACAGCTCCACCAATTGAGAGGTCGTGTGGGACGTGGAGCAGAACAGAGTTTTTGTATTCTTATGACCAGTCATAAATTATCAGAAGACAGTAAAACCCGATTAGAAACGATGGTACGTACCAATGACGGTTTTGAAATCGCCGAGGTGGATTTAAAACTTCGCGGACCGGGAGATATTATGGGAACACAGCAAAGCGGAGTATTGAATCTTAAAATTGCTGATATTGTTAAAGATAACGATATTTTGAAGTTAGCGCGATCCTATGCACTCAAAATATTGAAAGAAGATCCAAGCCTTGGAATGGAGAAACATAAAGTGCTTTTATACACCTATCAACAAATGGCGAAGCACAAAAACATCTGGAATTATATTTCTTAGCACGGGATCGACATAGACACTTAATTTTCTATAAAATTCGATTTCCCTTCTACATTCTTTCTTTGGTTTGAGAGCTTTCTTTAACTGAAAAAAAAGAGCTAACAATCTAAAAAAATAGTATCTTTCTTATATGAACAGTCATTATAATATCATTATTGTTGGAGCTGGCGGTATTGCTGAAGCGGCGGGGCTACTCCTAGCTGAATGGAGCACGGTGTCCCCTACCATTTTTATAGGAAACAGAACGCTTGCTAAAGCTGAAAAAGTAGCACAATGGATACAGGAAGGCACTGCAAAATCATGTACTGTGAATGCTTTTCATCTTTCTTCAACCCTTACTGATGAGATGAAAGAGGTTTTTACTACCGGTGATATTATTCTTGACTGCCTCCCGGGAAGTATGGCGCCGACAATAGCTCGTTTTGCCAAGGACTTTGAGCTACATTATGCGAATCTTACTGAGTATGTGGATGAAACTAATGAAATCATCGATTTAGCAAAAGATGCGAAAACCGGTTTTATTCTTCAAACGGGTTTGGCTCCGGGTTACATCGATATCTTAGCGAATATGTTATTTCAAGAATTTTGTAAGGATTTTGAAGTGGATAAGGTTGAAAAGTTAGAATTCAAAGTTGGGGCCCTTACAGACCATGCGGTGGCTCCGCATTATTATGGTTTTACCTGGAGTCCGGTTGGCGTAGCTACCGAGTATCTGAAAAGCGCTCTGGTCTTAAGGGATTATAAAAAGACAGAACTACCTTCATTATCAGAAAGAGCTCGTATCATTGTTGATGGGATTACGTATGAAGAAGATTTAACCTCGGGTGGCGCAGCTGATTTGCCAGATGCCTTAGGTGGTAAAGTGCGTTGGTTAGACTATAAAACCTTACGACATCCCGGTCATTATGCGTGGGTGGAAAAACTATTAATTGGCACAGAAAACACCGAAGATGCTATTGAAACTTTACAGTATGAGATGGAGCGTGTCATCCCTCATATTGAAAATGATCACATCATTTTGTATGCTGCTGTCGAGGGAAAAGATAAAAAAGGAAAACTGCATCGAAGAGAAGTTGCAAAGAAAATTTTACCCCTTAAAGTTGGAAAACATACCCTGAAAGCTATCCAAACTACTACTGCCGTACCTTTACTACAAGCGGCTCAATTATTACTTCAATCCTCAAATAAAGGCGTGTTATTACAAAGTGAAATTGATCCTATTCCTTTTTTAAATGGAAATTTTGTAGCAGCTGTTTATGGAGAAGTGGTGACATAATCCTATATTTCAGTAACACTCAATATACCCATTGCATAAGTATATAAAAGTCCGACAATCATAGCCAGACCAAAACTTAATAAGGTCCCAATCAAAACGTACTCGGTAAGTTTACGGTCTTTGGCTTTTGACAGGTCTCCGAATCTAAAAACTGATTTGGCGGTTATCAAAAATCCGATAGCTGCCCATTGACCTAATGCGATAAAAGCAAAAACAAATAATCTTTCCAGAATACCGATATATTTGCCTGCTTTTTCAAGTGAGTCTTTAGCATGATCTTCGTTAAGGTTCCAAGTACTCATTAGTAGCTTCATTATAACAGATGAAATAGAAGTAACCGCGATGATTGCTAAGACTAGATATAAAATTTCAATTGAATACACCCTACTCAGATCTATGGAAAAAGGTTGATACCAATAGACGATACCTGCAATAACAAGTAAATGTGCAAGCTGATCCAATAGAAAAAGTAATTTAAAATTCACTTTTTTATCAAGATTTAATTTGATCAGATCAATCAAAAAATGACTAAATACGATGATAAGAATTGCCAGTAGATAACGCCTATCAAACGATAGCATACAAAGTAAAGTTACTGCATGTACTAGTGTGTGTAGATACAAAAACAACGACGCCTGCTTTTTTTCCTTTTTATCCGCTACCCATGTATCCGGCTGCAGAACAAAATCTCCAAGCACATGAGCAATTATTAATTTCAATACAAGCAACATCATAGAGTAGCAATTAGGTTTTGATAGTAATTGTTTAGATGCATTATTTCATCATAGCCACCACGTTTTAGTGCTTCGCTGATACTACTCTGGGATTTTTCTAAGAGTGTTGCAAGCTCCTTTTGTGTTTTCTTTGGATGCTCGATTGTGGCTGTAATAACCTCGGCTACAGTACTACTCCATGTATTTGCAGTGAGCAAGGCCAGACTCAGCATAAGATTGAGCGTCTGATCATTATGGGCATCATTAGAATTTATAGCGAGGGTTTGTTTACCTAAAGCTTCAAAGGCCTCACCTGAGTTTACATACGCAGGCCCATTAGATTCGGTGATGCGTTGTGCCCTATGGGTCTCTGCACCCAGCCCGATAGCAATGCGTACATCTAGCTTTTTATTTTGTTTCATTACTGCTTTTATGTGAAGGGCAGCTTTTAAAGCATCCTGTGGCATGGTTACTAATTGAAAACTATCTCCTCTAAATAGTTCCCACTGGGTTGGTGTATTACCATAGGTTGTTAGCACCGCTTTCAGTTTTTGTAACCACTTGGGTGTATCGCTTTCTCTTGAATTAATAATATCACCTGTTAAAACAGCAACCATTCTCATGTATTTGATTCAAATATATCGTTTTAAAAGACGATATCCAAATAAATCGGCTTTAAAGCCGATAAATTAATAAATCGGATAGAGAGCCGATACTTTAATGTAATTAGGCAATTATTGAATCCGGCACCTCTTATACATCATAACAATGAATTTTACAAAGGATATTTATTTACGCTCTTTATATCAAACATCATAAAAAATCATTTGACTCAAATATTAAAGTTAAAACAACCAACTCAAAAGTTTTCTGTAGTTTAGTGGATACTTTAAATCACTCAACCCGAAATGAGTAGCTTAAAATTTTTTAAACTACCTTTTGGAAGTAAAAAATAGTTTCGAGGGTGATTATGTTATGTAATGTTGTTGTACTACATTGAAAATAAAAAATAATTGAGTTATGAATTTTTTGGAATACTTTAAAAAATACTATTTCTGGAAAACCAAGAAGTGCAACGGAGTTTGTCCAAAAATTTATTAGAGACAGTAAAAAAAGTCGAGTTCAATTAGAAATTATTGAAAATGATGAAATTTTAATTCAAATTGATTCCTTAAAATTTTCACCTTCTTGGCTCGAATTATTTAACGTTCAAAAAGTGGACTTTGAAAACGGATTTGTAGTTTTCTTCACAATTAACCAAAAGAATATTGAAAAAAATCAGAGATATAAATTATATAAAAAGTCTAAACTTCAATTAATGGAGTTGGACGAGTTTCATGGAGATAGACCAATTCGAACTATTGCAAAATTTATTGCTCAAACAAGTGATCCTGTATATTTAGGAAATGAAATAAAGACAATACTTGATAGCATATATCGTTCGGATAAAAAAAATCCACAAGCTCTTTTTAACCTAAGATATATTTACGAGAAATAGAACGTTCTCCGATCCGCAAAGTTTCCCGACTTCGCGATATTTTTATACCTTTATTAAGTTCATAAACTTGAAATTTACACTCACATGTTACATACCATTACTATTACAAACAATTTGAAAATATACTTTTAATGGAAAAAGTTATTTTAGAAGACAGATTTACTACACACCAAAAAATTACTTTCCTTTTGTATATAGGCGCCCCGTTTATAATTGGAATTGTTACAATGTTAAAAACTAACTTGACGTCCATCGGCTTTTTAGTATTGTTATTATTTATCGCAATCTATACGTTCTTAGTCTCTGTGGCATTTTTAAAGAGAGGTTTTGTGAAAATAGATTCTCAGTTATATAGAGGATCCTTTGTAAGAGGAAGATTATTCTTCAAGACAAAAATCGATATTTCTCGAAGCCCTAAAGTATCTGTACTTAAATTTAAAAAAAATCAAAAATTTTCTTGGTTTAGCATGGCAAAACCAGATTTAGCAACAGATTTCAATGCTTTTGAGATTAATATCTTAAATGAAAGACACACTAAAAGAGAAGCGATCTTGAGTTTAAAAAACAAAAATAATATTGAGAGAACAATTAACTTCCTGACTTCAAACTTTGATTTAAAGAGCGAAGTATATAGTCCTAATTTTAATTAAAACAGAAGGTCCCTACTCTGCATTCTATGTAAAAAACACTACTCTGTATCTACCGCACACTCATCGATATAAAAAGTAAGGATCGCTTTCAAATCTCTTTTTCTATAAACCTTATCTTGTATTTTTTGAACCAGAACAGGACAATCCTCAAAATAGGCAGCTGCTGTTTTTTTAAAATTTTTGCTAAATAGTTGATTGGAGCCAAAATGCGTGATCGCTGGCTCACCTTCTTTTTGCACGTAATAATTCTTGATAGGTGCACTACCTGACATCACAAACCCATTACCAAATTGATCCGGTTCGCTTCTCATAGTACGATAACTGCGATCATACGTACGGTATAACGTAACTTTACCTTGTTTTACTAATTCTACTATGGCATAGTTTCCGGTTCCGCTGACTTTGCGTCGCACATAATGTACCATACCGTAGGGTTCATATACGGTAGCCCTGGTTATACTATCAAAACTATAATTCTGAGCTTTATCTTTTTTAGTCTTTTTAAACTTAATCTTTCCGGAAGCTCTTATTTTACCCAACCCTATAAGTTGCTTACCGTCCTTATAAGTAAGTATGGCAGTGGTAAGTTGTGCTTGTGTACAAGTTGTTGCTAATAGCACTACTGTGCAGGTCAAAAAAAATAGATACTTCATCAATTTGGGGTTGTTGATTTAAAAACAAAGATAAACGTTCTCGTTTTTATTTTATTACGATATACAGATTTGTTATTTCGAGAGAGTATTATATCTATTTACACTCTTCATCATAAAAAGTAACAATCTCGACTACTTCTTTCTCCGTAAATTCATTCCGGTTAATTTTTTCTACTAATGCAGGGCAATCTTTAAGATATTTTTTAAGCGCTTTTCTAAGTCCTGTCATCGCCCAACTGTCTTGTCCCAAATATTGAACTGTGTTTTCATCATCTTTACCTATAAAATACGCGTTAGAAGATGCTTCCAAAGTGGAACCAAGTAACTGAAAAACATTATTTTGCTTAAAATTGGGGATATCGATTCTAAGTTCATTAGAAATCTTATACAACACCACATCGCCATGGTACACCCATTCTAAAATAATACCCTTATTGGAGTCTTTTAAGTAACGGCGCACAATCTCTATTTCTTCCCCATTGCTATCAAATAAAATCTTATCAATGGATCGAAAATAAAAAACTTTTGTTTCTGAGTAACCACTATTTTTAAACCATAGCTCATCCGTATTTACTACTTTTATAAGCCCAGCGCTGTGAGTGCCATCTGCAAAAACGACTGTAGCATTGGTACGCTGTGCACTCAGAGTGCAAATTGAAAAAAAGACTCCTAGAATAGTTATAACAAAATGATACTTCATTAATTATATAATTGTTTTAATCGCAGTGTTATAAAAAAATTTTGATGTCTATTGTAGATTGTAATTTATAATTACACAAGAATAACAAAAATCCGCATTACGTAAAGCAATGCGGATTAGTAATAAAATTATTTGTAAAGGTTATCGCTTTATAAAGCGCTTATACGTCGTTTTTTGGTCGGTAGTCACCGAGACAAAATATATACCTGTTGGTAACTGTTCCAGAGAAATTTCTTTACCTGAAACCATCCCGCTACGTACTATCTGTCCGTTTTGACTCATCACTTTATACTCAGAAACTTTTAGGGTTGTACTTCGTAAAATGATAAAATCACTAGCCGGGTTAGGATATACAGTAAAATCAATTGTCTCTGGCGCCTGAGCCTTTACCTTTTTGCCTTCTTCAATCATGCCGTAAGAAGATCTCGCAGTACTATTAGTACAAAAATTCTTTGTGTCCTGCGTAGTATAACTACCTCCAGAAGCTAACACTGCTCCCGTAGTAGCATTTGTTAATTGATAAGATCCGTTACCATAACTACAGCATATTCCGTCTCCGTAGGTATCTTTAAAAATCAATGTATAACAATCCTCTTCTAAGGTTCTTGTAAGTGTTAGTGTAGAATTATCGGCTTGTGACCCGTATGTTCCACCGCTAAAAACAATTTGATTTGAACTATTTCTTATCTCCCAACTCGTCTCTTCAGGATATTGATCAAAAGTAATACGTAGATTCACATCTACGGTCGATGCAACGGGTGCACCCCCAGCATAACTACCCAAATCACCAAAAGCATTTTGAGCATAACTATCCCATTCTGCACTTACATACGAAGTGTTAGCAGTCGTTACTGAAGTCTTACGGCGTAAGGTTTTATCCTTACCAAAGTTAGCCGTTCCACCATTAAAGGTACCTACGATGTCAACAAGTGTATTGTTTTTGAATAAACCGACCGCGTCATTCCCATTAAAACTCATCTCGGTTGCAGAAGAAAGTTTGTCAGCAACATTCTTAACGGTTGCAGACGCCTGATTGTTTGCAATCACATACACAGCGCCATTAGTTAAGGTTCCGGATAAGGCCAAGCCTCCGGACCAGGCTCCTGCACCGTTGGATTGCTTTTTAAGGCTATAATCCGATAGGTTTATAGTACCACCCGTTAGGTTTACAACTTCAATCGCTTTGTTATAAGAAGAACCTTCAACATATTCTGAAATAAATACTGCGTCACTACTTCCGCCTGGCGTTCCGCTTTGCGTAGTTACTGTTCTTGTATTACTAACAGCAGATCGATTTCCTGCCGCATCTTTAGCTTTTACAGTAAAAGTATAGGTGGTTCCTGCCAACAAGCCAGAAACTGTAGTCGTGGTTCCGGATACTGTTGTAGATAAGCTTCCGTTTCTAAAAATTTCATATCCGGTTACTCCTACATTGTCACTTGAAGCATTCCATGAAAGTTGTGTACTGGTTTGCGTGGTTGAAGCGCTGATAAGATTTGCCGGTATTGTGGGAGCTTGTGTATCAGTCTGCGTACCTCCACTAAAGCGATCTTCTGCTTGAGGCCCTCCCCAAATGGAGGTTGCAAAAGCAGGGTTATCGATAAATGGATTACGGTTTCCCTGAATATTTTCGAGAATTGGATTACGTTGCAGTTCTAACTGAGAAACAGGATCTTCTGCATTCCATTGTAATAGCAATTCTACCATATTAGCATCGCTGGCAGCAGAGCTCCCTACCGCTACATTAATCGGTAAGCAGCGGTTACCATAACGTATGTACATAAATAACATCATACGGGCAACATCTCCTTTGAATTCATCGCCGGGATACCAATGCCCTTGTGCTGTGGTACCGGAATTACCAGAGCCGGCTGCAAACTTACGACTTCCACGATTGGAGTTACGTTGTACATCAGCAGGTCGCAAATGATGTGCATCTGCTCCGGGACCGGTAGTTCCTAAATTTGGATTTCCCAACGATTTTGGATACACATGTTCTCGATTCCAATCTGTACTTCCTCCTCCATTATTATTTACCCCGCGTGTACGATCTGTGGTAGAATTGCCATCAGCATCGTTAAATCCGTAGATTAGTATAACCTTACCCGATCCTGCAGGGTCCAAATCGGTTTGTTTGAGTGCATCCCATACTCCGGGAGTATACGTTAAAAATGTAGTATGCGTATTAGTAACTTTATTCGTCAATTCATTTTTGAGTGCTGTACCTGATAAATTAATATTTACATCATTATAATAAGCAGGCACTTGACTATAAGCATACGCTGCTACTATAAGCATAAAAAAGAGTAAAACTTTTTTCATAATTCTGAGTGTGTGTTTGTTAGTAATAAGTAGGGGCGAAAATACTACTATTTTATGAATACTTAAATACACTCAATATTACCACAAGGTTAACGTTTGTATGGTAGCCAATTTTTATCTCTATCTGTGTAGTTTTTATCACTCGTTCTATCCAATATATTGGTAAACCTCATCAAATGGAATTCTAAATTGAGGACCATACACCCCTTGTACATCTCGAATACCGCAGCCAATAACCATAGTAATTTCTGCTCCGTAAGGTAATTTCAAAATGTTTTTTATTCTTATAGTATCACTACCCTCCATCGGACAAGTGTCGTATCCTATTGCAGCCATCTTGATCATAAAATTCTGAGCAGCTAGTGCAGCACTTTTATGCGCAACTATTCGCATATCGCTGGTACGAACTTGACGATAGACAGGCCTAAACAATCCAATTACCCAAAAGAATACATACTTGATCCAACCAAAAATCCCTACAAAGTCTTTGTATACTACGGGAATTAATTTTTGATAATAGTTCAAAGCAAACTTTTCACGAGATGTATAGTCTGAAGCTTTTTTGTTTCCGTACATCTCTTTCAGAAAATTAATATTTGCCTTTTTGCGATTACGCCACAAATCTTTGCGTGCTACCACCACAACCAACTGTTTTGCGGTTTTAGCAGCGTTCTGATCAAGACAAGCTTTAGTCATTTTTTGTAAGGTTCCCTTATTAGTAATGTGATAAAACTCCCATAATTGCATATTACTGCTGGTAGGCGCTAATACCGCATTTTAAATACATTTTTTCACCTTGGTTGACGAGATATCCCTATCAGCATCAAATACACGAACCGATCGACGGTACTGAATGGCTTCTTCTACCCTTTTTTCTATCATACGATTATTTTTATCACAATATATAATGTATCTATTGCTCTAAAACTATGAGTACAATAAAACCGTTATTATTTTGTGTAAATCACTCCAAACTATGTAAGTAATTTCTACTATATTTATTTGATAACAATAGTAATCATTTAAAAATAATACACTTATGAAAAAAATTAAAGAATTAAAAGGGATTAAAACACTAAGTAAAACTGAGCAAAGTTCAATTTTGGGTGCCTGGGGCAATAGAGTATATTGTGGAGGCCCCCGTCAGTGCTGTTTTAGAACTGCTAACGGACAGGAATTTTGTGATTATGGATACTGCCAGTCAAACGGTAATTGCGTCTGGGCATAAGTATGATAGAGAATAGGTATTTAAGTTCTAAACAAATCAAATTATAAAAATTTACTTTGTTTAGAACTTTTTTAGTTTAAAAGTTCATAGGATTGTTCCGCAATTTCTAATTCTTCATTCGTAGGAATTATTAATATCTTAACGGGAGCATCTTTACTATTTATTTCTCTAATGTTCTTAGATCGTATAGCATTTTTAACCTCGTCTAGCTCAATTCCAAAGGTTTCCATGTCCGTACAGACCATATTTCTAATCACATCAGAATTTTCTCCTATTCCTGCAGTAAACACAATGGCATCAACCCCATTCATTACAGCAATATAGGAACCAATGAATTTTTTAATTCTATAAGCGTTCATCTGCAGAGCTAACTCGCAATCTTTATTTCCTTCGGCAGCTTGTGCTTCTATATCTCTAAGGTCACTATACCCTGTAAGTCCCAGCATACCGCTTTCTTTTTGCAATAAATCACTTACTTTTTCAAGGGTATATCCCAAGGTATTTACCATATAAAATATGATCGCGGGATCTATATCTCCAGATCGTGTACCCATGATCAATCCGTTCATAGGAGCAAAACCAAGAGAATGATCTATACTCTTACCATTTTGAATAGCGGTCATACTACACCCGTTACCCAGATGGATGGAAATTACTTTAGCATTATCTTTATCTAAGTATTCGGTAGCCTTCTTGGCTATATATTTATGACTCGTACCATGGAAACCATATACTCGAATATTATGCTCTTCCAGAAATTTACTCGGAATAGCATATTTATGAGCCTTTACCGGAATTGTATGATGATATGCGGTATCAAATACAGCAACCTGCTTTGCCTCTGTAAAAATTTCTTCAGCAACTAAAATGCCTTGCAAGTTGGCAGGATTATGCAGCGGCGCCAAAGGAATTAAACTTTTTATTTTATCCATTACCGCTTCAGTGATTAAGGTGGTATCGGTAAAATCACTTCCTCCATGTACCACACGATGCCCTACAATCGCCACTTCTTTTGGAGACTTTAAAACCCCAATATTTTTATCTAGCAAATAAGTTAACAACAGTTGCAATCCTTTCTTATGCGTACTTACCTCAACATTTTTGTCTAAAGAATTATCCGTCGTCTTATAAGTTATATGCGCATCTCCAAATCCTATACGCTCTATAATACCCGAACAAATTACGGTCTTTTCCGGCATTTCAAAAAGTTGAAATTTTAGGGATGAACTTCCTGAATTGAGTACTACGATTTTCATGAATGATTATTTGAATGGATAGTATTATTAAACTTATTTAAAGGCCTTGTGCCTGAATTGCGGTTATTATAACGGTATTGTAAACATCATCAACAGTGCATCCCCTACTTAAATCATTTACCGGTTTATTGAGTCCTTGTAACATCGGACCAATTGCCAGTGCTCCGGTCTCCCGTTGCACCGCTTTATACGTATTGTTACCTGTATTAAGGTCAGGAAAGATAAGCACACTAGCTTGCCCTGCAACTTCAGAGTTAGGTAATTTACTTTTGCCGACACGCATATCTACAGCTGCATCATATTGAATCGGTCCTTCAATTTTCAATTCGGGATGACTCTTTTTAACGATTTCTGTCGCTTCTCTAACCACTTCGACATCCTCTCCCTTTCCAGAAGTACCTGATGAATAGGAAAGCATAGCTATTTTTGGCTCTATACCAAATGCAGCGGCAGAGTGTGCCGAGGATATGGCTATTTCGGCTAATTCTTCGGCATTTGGGTTTGGATTAATCGCACAGTCTCCAAATACGGATACACGATCTTCTAAACACATGAAAAACACTGAAGAAACCACTTTAACTCCGGGTTTGGTCTTTATAAATTGTAATGCAGGTCGGATGGTATGTTGCGTCGTATGTACGGCACCAGAAACCATACCATCAGCATGTCCTTTATATATCATCATTGTGGCAAAATATGAAACATCAGCCATCATATCTCTGGCCATATCCATATTTACATTTTTGTGTTTACGTAGCTCGTAAAATGTTTTTACATAGTCATCATAATATGGAGATTTGGTCGGAAAAACAATATGCACTTTCTCAAAATCTATGGGGATATCCAATTTTGTTGCTTTGCTCTTAAGTTTCTTTTCATCACCAATCAGCGTAATCTCGACCACATCTGAAGCTAACAATCTCGAAGTCGCCCGTAAAATTCTTTCATCGGATCCTTCTGGTAAGACTATATGTTTTTTATGTTGGAGTGCTCTTTTTAATAAATTATATTGGAACATTCTGGGAGTAATCCCAACTGGTTGAAAGGTAATAAGTCGATCAGCAAGTTCCTCGACATTGACATACTTTTCAAAAGTACTAATGGAGGTAACTATCTTTTGTTGATTATCAGCATATATTCTGGATTTAATGGCTCCAATTTTATTTGTGATAGAAAAAGTTCCACTGGAAACAGAAATTATAGGAAAAGATAAAGAAACTCCCTCAATTAATTTTAAGATAGAGGGCTCAGGGATAATCCCACCGGTTAAAATAATTCCTGATATCTTTGGATAATTTGCAGAAATATTAGCCTGTAACACTCCCAAAATAATATCTGCTCTATCACCAGGAGTAATAACCAGACTGTTGTCCTTAAGATGAGTAAGATAATTACGTAGCTGCATTGCTCCTACTCCGTAGCTACCTGCCTGATTGTTTAAAAATTCTTTACCAAAAAGAACCTTACCTTCTAATTTATCTGCGATTTCTTTAATTGTCGGATTTATCAGAGAGTCAACCTTCGGAATTAAAATTTTCTTGACATCCTTGTCAAAATTTGAATCAAAAGCTTGTTGCAAACCTTCCAAGTGGTTTTCAGAAATCTTGTTAGCAACAACAGCTAGTACCTCTACTTCTCTACCTTCGAAACGATTGTAAGCCAATTTTAAATTCCCTGTCGTATCCTCAATTGTTTTATCAAAACCACTGGCAATGATAATTGCGGGAATCCCCAAATTTTTTGCAACTATAACATTGATATCAAATTCAATAATACTTCCTTCGTCAGAGAAGTCAGTTCCCTCTACAAGCACAAAATCAAATGTGTCTTCAAGATATTTATATTTTTGAATAATAACGTCAATAACTTCGCCGGATTTACCCTGATTGTATTTTTTAAGTACTTCACTTCGGGTAAAGGCGTATGCTTTTTTTACATTTATATCCAATTCAAAATGTGAGATAACAGTTTGAATATGATTATCTATTTCTCCTTCTTTTGGGTCATCAATTATAGGCCTAAAGTAACCTACTTTAGCTACTTTGCCCAACAACATACGCATCAGACCCAATACCATAATAGATTTCCCACTATTGGGTTCGATCGTCGCTATATATACTGCTTTACTCATGTAGTATTTTTTTTTAATAACAAAAAGGTTTGAACGGACAGCGTATCATCAATTCCTTACTTAACTGTTAGTCGCTTGCTATTTTTCTAAAAGCGTTTTCATAAAACGCTCAAACTCATTCTTGAAATCGATATATTTTTGTCCTGTGGCCGGACCGTTAAATCCGGTATGAATTTTTTGTACATTCCCTTCCTTATCCAATACTATAGTTGTTGGATACGATAGAACATGATTGAGCATCGGAAGTTTTTCTTGTGCTTTTTGCTTACTCGATGTTCCAAATTGGGCCAATAAAATTGGATACGGTACCTCAAGGCTATTCTTAAAACGCTGTATAGATTTAATTGCCTTTTCTTCTGTTTTAGCATACTCAAACGCCAATCCCACAAATGCCAAGTCTTTGTCCTTATTTGCTTCATAAAATTGTCTGTAATACTTTGTTTCATCTACGCAATTTGGACACCAGGTGCCTAAGACCTGTATGACAAGAACTTTATCTTGAAACTGCGGATCTGTATTGGAGACCATAGTACCTTCAGTATCCGGGAACTCAAATGTAAAAGATTTTCCTTCTTCTGTAATGGTAGTAAGTGAATCTTCCGACGGCAACTCAAAATCGGGATTCAATTTTGCACTAAAAGGTTCTTTCCAGTGTTGTCCCGAATAGAACATTCCTTGCATGGTACTATCAGCAACCTGAGCTGTAAAAAGAAAAGCATGCGCCCCATCAAATGTAGATAATTGAAGCTGATCTCCATTAAGCACACCTTCTAAATAGCGATAATCACCGGTGGTTGTTCTAAAAGTTCCTGTAACCACATTTCCGTTTTGTTTAAAAATACCTTTAGCAATATAACTATCCTCTGTATTTGGACTAAAAACAGTCTCCCAACTCCCAGTAATCTGATGCTTAGGTTGGGCCTTTACGGCAAAACGATCCTGTACCCCATATTGAGCTTCAAACGGTACCTTACGATTTAATGATTCAATAACAAAATCTCCTTTAATGAGTGTCGAATCAATAAATTTAGCTTTTATATAGCCTTCAAAAACAGGAAGTTTAATTTTTATTAAGTTATCTGTTATTGAAATTTCGTGAACCTCAATGGATTCTTCTGCATTAAAAATTTCTAACGTTTGATCGTCAAAAACTTCAAATAAAAAAGGAGCCTTTTTATTATCCTGCATCATGAGTGTAGCTCTCCAAGCTCCCGCTTTTAGCGATTTTATGTTCGCCTCTTTGTCTTGGTCTTGTTTACATCCAAACGTCAATAATGCAATGGTAAGGATTAGAATAGTGTTTTTCACAAAATAATTTTTAAGTAATATACAATACAAAAGCCGATTGGATATAAGTATCTAATCGGCTACTGATAATTTTAATTTATCTACAATTATTGTTTTTCAATAGTTGTTTTTGACTTAGTTTTAGATTTTACGTTCTTCTCTTTTACAGGTTTCACACCTTTATCCTGCCTTTCTACAACTAGCTCAGTAAATTTAATCTCACCCGTTACCGGATCTTTTTCTTCTATAGAAAAAATTTCATTTCCTTTTTCATCAATAATAGAAGTCATACTTTGAGCACCCTTTTTTCTTTTAGCTCTTTTCGTTTCCTCTTCAGAAGATGTACTTTTCAGGTTTTCGGACTTATCAGAATCCTTGTCTTTTATTTTCTTACTAACTTCGGTAGCAGGAGTATCATTTTTTGTCTTTTCATTTTGAGCCAATGCATCACAAACACCTACTAGCATGAACGCAGAAAATAAAATAAAAAAATTGAGGCTTTTCATTTTCAATAGTTTAAAATTTTATCAAAGATAACATTTTTGCTCAGTTTTTAATCCTTACAGGTTGTCAAATAAAACATAAATTAAAGAAATACCAGAGCATTAATAGGGTTTTAATAAAAATTGCTAGCTTCTTCGTGATATGGGTTGCTTCTTGTTTGTCAACATTGATCATTATAGTATCTTTACCGCCTAATTTCAGAATCATCATAAATGAAAATTTCATATAACTGGCTTAAGCAATTTATTAAACTTGACTGGGATGCTCAAAAAACAGGAGAACTCTTAACCGATTTAGGTCTGGAGGTTGAAGGTATTGACTCCTATCAGAGTGTGAAGGGTGGCTTGGAAGGCATCATTGTTGGGCATGTTCTTACCTGTGAAAAACATGAGAATGCAGACAAACTAAAGGTTACTACGGTTGATCTTGGTACAGGAGAGCCGGTGCAGATTGTTTGTGGTGCAGCCAATGTAGCTGCCGGACAAAAAGTACCTATTGCCACCGTTGGGACGACGCTTTATGACGATAAAGGAGAGGCTTGGACTATTAAAAAGGGTAAAATACGCGGAGAAGTCAGTCATGGAATGATCTGTGCTGAGGACGAGTTGGGATTAGGTAGTAGTCACGATGGTATTATGGTTCTGGAAGCTGATATTCCCGCAGGAACTCCCGCTTCCAAAATTTTTGATGTTGAAAATGATCAGATTTTTGAAATCGGTTTGACTCCGAACCGTGCAGACGCCATGAGTCATTGGGGGACGGCACGCGACCTTAAAGCAGGACTTATACAACAAGAGATTAATCTGGAATTAATAACCCCGTCGGTCTCTAATTTTAGAGTAGAAAATCGTCTGCATAAAATTGATATTGATGTTAAAAATCCAGCATTAGCTCCCAGATATTGCGGAGTCACTATCTCTGATATTAAAGTTACCGAATCGCCAAAATGGCTGCAACATCGCTTGAAAGCTATTGGGATTCTCCCAAAAAACAACGTGGTTGATATTACTAATTATGTGTTACATGAATTAGGACAACCGCTACATGCTTTTGACGCACAACATATCACAGGTAATAAAATCATCGTCAAAACATTAGATACCGGGACCAAATTCACCACCTTAGACGAAGTGGAACGAGAATTACATGAAGAAGATTTAATGATCTGTGATGCAGAAAAACCTTTGTGTATTGCCGGTGTCTTTGGCGGACTAGAATCAGGTGTAACAGAAAAGACAACGTCCATATTTCTTGAAAGTGCATATTTTAATCCTGTAAGCATAAGAAAATCTGCTAAAAGACACGGACTTAACACGGATGCTTCATTCCGTTTTGAACGTGGAATAGATCCCAATATTACCGAGTATGCACTTAAGCGTGCCACCTTATTAATTCAAGAATTAGCCGGAGGAGTGGTTACTAGTGATATAGCGGATTTATATCCTAAAAAAATCGAAGATTTTCAAGTTTTCCTATCTTTTGAAAATACCGCAAAACTTATAGGTGAAGAGCTTCCTGCCGAAACTATTAAACGTATTCTAACCTCGCTTGAAATAAAAGTAAATAATGTCACAGAAAGCGGTTTAGGACTAACCATTCCTGCTTATCGCAACGATGTACAACGTGAAGCCGATGTCATTGAAGAAATTTTGCGTGTATATGGCTATAATAATGTCAAGTTTACTCAAAAATTAAATGCATCCATTTCGAATATTGATAAGTTTGCTGATCATACTATTCAAAATACAATTGCCGGTCAATTGGTCGGACAGGGTTTCTTCGAAATTATGACAAATTCTTTAACTACACCTAATTCAATAAAGTTAAGTGAGCAGTTAAATGATGAGCAATCGGTACGCATGTTAAATCCATTGAGTAATGATTTATCTGTTATGCGACAGTCCATTCTCTTTTCGGGATTAGAAGCTGTTAGTTACAACATTAATCGTAAACGAGCAGACCTCAAACTTTTTGAATTTGGCAAGACCTATCATCAATATGGAGATGAGCGTGTAGAACAAAAACACCTCAATCTATTATTGACAGGTAATAAAAATGATGAACGATGGACGGAAGCTTCACAACAAACAAATTTCTTTATTCTAAAAGGTGTGGTTAGCTCCATACTTGAACGTCTAGGAATTAACACTTCGCGAATAACACCTATAAAGAGTGATGTTTTTTCAGAAGGGATCGCTTTTAGCATAGGTAAAAAACGATTAGTAGAGCTAGGGGTGATAAAAAAATCAGTCTTAAAGAATTTTTCTATTAATCAGGAAGTATTGCACGCAGACTTTAATTGGGACTTGCTAACAGAATTTGTAAGACATACTGCTGTCAAATATCATCCTATCGCAAAATATCCCGCTGTTCGTCGAGATTTTGCTTTGCTACTGGATCAAAAGGTAACATTTGATGAAATCTATACCATCGCCAACCAAACTGAAAAGAAGTTACTTAAGCAAGTCAATTTATTTGATGTATACGAAGGTAAAAACCTGCCTAAAGGAAAAAAATCCTATGCAGTAAGTTTTACCCTCCAGGATGAGAACAAAACATTGACTGATAAGCAAATTGATAAAATAATGAATAAGCTACAACATAACTTTGAGACTAAACTCGAAGCAGAGCTTAGATAATTATATAAATTAAATAAGCAAACAATAGCCTTTTTCACTTCGTTGAGAAAGGCTACTTATTTTTATGTCTATTTACTAATATAAACATGTTGATATCGACGGCAGACAAATAACAATCAACAAACGTTAAAGTTGAGATACCATCGCTGAGTTTTGATCCTAATTATTGGAGAAAATCCTCTAAATCGCTAATTTAGTGATGCTAAAGAAAAAGAAATGATGGTACCACGAACGAATCTTGAAAAGCAACTTACTAAAATCAGAGATAAGCAATACACTTCTCATGACTGGAAATCTCAGGTTGCACTATTGTTTGATCAGGAAACAATAAAAACTGAAAAGATAGTCGAGAAGCTAACAACAGTTTCATCATCCAGTGAGAATAACTTTGATTTTGAGGTGCTCGAAACCTCTAAGATCTATCATCTCGATCAGATAAGGAAAATTTGTATTGATTACCGTTTACGCTTCTTGGATGCTAAATTCTTTAAGGGTACAATACCTTATGAAGCCGTAACCATTATTAAAGATTTAGAAAAAACACATAATACGAGCCTCAACGGCTTTAAAATCGTAGCGCCTTCTAAACTTTTTAAACTTGAAAATGCAGATGATCCCTTATTATTTGCGCCGATAGGAAACGATTATTTTTATTTAATTCATAAATGGGGAAAAGACTTACATCCACTACGTAAATTTTTTATGTGGTTTTTTAAAAGCTTTGAAAATTTACTATTCCTAACCTTTTTAGTAAGTGTTTTATGTACCTTTATGGTTCCGGATGGTTTGTTTAGTAAACAACAAAACACTTCTACTACTATTATGGTGTTTTTATTTGTATTCAAGTCAATTGCAGCAGTAGTACTTTTTTATGGCTTTGCACTAGGCAAAAATTTTAATACAGCCATCTGGAACAGTAAATATTTTAATGCTTAGTTTTATTATATATGTTTCCAGATAGCAATTATGAGCGGGTCTACACCGGCAGTTTGATCACAATACAATTTTTACAAACAATTCTTCAGGATAACGGAATTAATTCAATTACCAGAGACGACATGAAATCGGGTATGATGGCTGGTTTTGGAGGAGGTATTCCTGATCACATTCAGTTATTTGTAGAAAAAGAAGATGTAACCAAAGCAATGGCTCTAATCAACCAACATAAATAGTTTATGAATAATAACGAACACCATAGTCCGACACCTAAACGTAAAACCTGGGATTTATTAATCGGTATAGCTCTAGTCTTGTTTGGATCATTTAGACTCTATACGCGTTTACAAACAGAAGAAGACTGGAGTTTCAGATCCATATTCACGCTGGCTTTTATACTATACGGAGCTTATTTAATTTTCAGATACTTCAAAAATTCTTCTAGAATTTAGTTTATCTCAACATAAGATGTAAAAAAAATCCCGCTTTATGCGGGATTTTTGTATACTATATAAAATTGTTACACACTTACCGCGTACATCTTATCACGAAGTTCTTTAACCTTTGGATCGCTCATATATTCATCAAATGTAGCATATCTGTCAATTACCCCATTTGGAGTAAGTTCAATGATTCGATTACCTACTGTTTGCGCGAACTCATGATCATGCGTTGTAAAAAGGATGGTTCCTTTAAAGTTTGTCAACGAATTATTAAATGCAGTGATGGATTCAAGATCCAAGTGGTTTGTAGGCTCATCAAGCATTAAAACGTTAGCTCTCACCATCATCATTTTTGATAACATACAACGTACCTTTTCACCACCGGACAATACATTACATTTTTTAAGCGCTTCTTCTCCGCTAAAAATCATTTTTCCTAGAAATCCTCGTATAAAAACTTCTTCACGCTCCTCTTCGGTTGTAGCATATTGTCGTAGCCAATCAACGAGGGACAAATCACTCTGAAAATACTCACTATTATCAGCTGGTAAGTAAGATTGTGAAGTCGTAATTCCCCAAGCGTATTCTCCGGCATCTGCTTTTTGTTTACCATTCAAAATTTGATAAAAAGCCGTCGTAGCACGTGAATCCTTAGAAAAAACTACAACTTTATCCCCTTTTGCCAAATTAATATCAATATTATTAAACAGTACATCTCCTTCAGAACTCGCTTTTAATCCGGTAACATTCAATATTTGATCTCCCGCCTCACGGTCTCGCTCAAAAATGATCGCAGGATACCGTCGACTCGAGGGTTTTATATCTTCAATGTTAAGTTTATCAATCATTTTCTTACGAGAGGTCGCTTGCTTTGACTTGGCAACATTGGCACTAAAACGAGCAATAAACTCTTGTAATTCCTTTTTCTTTTCTTCCGCCTTCTTATTTTGCTGCGTTCTTTGTCTCATCGCTAACTGAGAGGATTCGTACCAGAAGGTATAGTTACCGCTAAAATGGTTAATCTTACCAAAGTCAATATCAGATATATGAGTACATACAGCATCCAAAAAGTGTCTGTCGTGAGAAACGACTATCACCGTATTATCATAGTTTGCCAGAAAATTCTCTAACCAGGTAATCGTTTCGTAATCCAGGTCATTGGTAGGCTCATCCATAATCAATACATCAGGAGATCCAAAAAGCGCTTGTGCTAACAACACACGCACACGCTGTTTGGTGTCAAGATCTGCCATTAGCGTATAATGCAAATCCTCTTTGATCCCTAAATTTGATAACATTGCGGCAGCATTACTATCTGCATTCCATCCATTCATCTCTTCGAACTCAACCTGCAAAACTCCTACACGTTCTCCATCTGCATCGTTGAAATCAGGTTTAGCATAGATTTCATCCATCTCCTTTTTTATTTTAAAGAGTGGCTTATTCCCCATGATCACAGTTTCCAAAACATTATGCTCGTCATAAGCATAGTGATTTTGCTCTAAAACGGACATACGTTTGCCCGGCTCTAAATGAACATGACCTGAGGTAGGCTCCATGGTCCCCGATAAAATTTTGAGAAATGTGGATTTCCCTGCGCCATTTGCACCGATAATTCCGTAGCAATTTCCTTGTGTAAAAGCTGTGTTAACTTCATCAAAAAGAATACGTTTGCCAAATTGAACCGAAAGATTTGAAACTGAAAGCATATGAAAATTTAGATAGATTTTAATTTGCCGCAAAAGTAGAAAAATAGCCGCAAACCCAGAAACTTTATAACTTTAAAAATTTAATTAACTATAAATTAACAAAACCAGAACGTCTTTCCTTTTATTTTTGGCTAGTCAGAAAGTAAGGTAATTTTTCCCAAATGCATATTAAACTTATAAAGCGATTCGCTTTTATATTGAGTATACCCTGTTTTTTCTATTCTTGTGATGACTACGGTTATTCGAATAGAGCTGACACTTATCTCGGTGGCGAAATCGTAAACCCAAATTCTAATTTTGTTATCTTATCCAAAGAAAACAAACTATCTGACACGATTTATCTTGACCAAAATAATAGGTTTTTGCATAAAATTAAAGATTTTGAAGCAGGAGTTTATTCCTTCCGGCATGCTCCAGAAAATCAAATTGTGCTTTTAGAAAAAGGTGATAGCCTCTATTTCAGACTCAATACGATGGAATTGGATGAATCCCTTGCTTTTACAGGAGTTGGAGCTGAAAAAAATACTTTTTTAATTGAAATGTTTCTGCTTAATGAAAGAGAGCGAGATGATTTAATCAGAAGAGGATTTAAACTTGAACCAGAAGCTTTTCAAGAAAAACAGAATGTGTTGCTAAACAGAAGAAAAAAGAGGTTCAATCAGCTCAATACAAAAATCAAGTTGAGTCCTCTGGCAAAAAAAATATTGAAAGCTAGTTATCAATATGATTTCTATTCACGCCATGAGATGTATTCTTATAGCCATTACGGAGTAACCGACATTTCAAACATCAACAAACTCCCTCAATCATTTTTTACATATCGTGGAAAAGTTAATTTTAATGACAAGGATTTAAAGCGTTTGTACTCTTACAATAGATTTTTAAATCATTACATCACAAACTCTTCTTATACAAATTACACAAAAGGAAAGTCATATCGTACCGATCCTGTTGGTGTCACGCTTTATGAACTTAACTTGGTGGATAGTTTGATAACCAATGAGTACATCAAAAACAATTTACTGCGTGGTATAACGAGCGAATTTTTATTAGGGAATGAAGATACTATCGCTTCAAAAAAAGTCTTAGAGTCGTATACAGGAAAAAGTTCGAACAATTTGTTTACAGAAGAACTGAATCGTTTAAGAAAAGCCACATCAAAATTAAAACCAAACAATATCATTCCCAATCAAGATCTTATTAGTTCTAATGGGGATCTGATTAAGCTATCCTCAGTCTTTGAAAAACCTATTACCGCCTTGTTTTTTTGGTCTTTAGAAGATCAAAAACATTATATGAGTGCCCATCAAAGGGCTACACAGTTAACAGATCGATATCCTAAAATTGATTTTATAGGAATTAATACGGATGAGCAACAAACCAAAAGTTGGTTACGAGCAATCAAACGTCATGACTATAATCCTAAAAGGGAATATGAGTTCAAGCACCCCAAGTGCTCATCTGAAGAGCTTGTAATTTATGATAAAAACAAGGTTATTTTGGTCAATCAAGATGGTAAAATTATTAATACTACCAACGATTTATTTTCTCCTTCTTTCGAAAAACGATTATACCTTTATCATGAAATGATAAGTAACACTAATTAAAAAAAAATACCGCTTGAAAAGTTTCAAGCGATATTTTTTTTGGTATTTTGAAAATTCTTTTTTTTAATTCCCTTTTTTATAATCTTCAAGAAATTTTGCTAAACCAATATCCGTTAATGGATGTTTTAACAATCCTTCGATGGATGATAGTGGACCTGTCATTACATCAGCTCCAATTTTAGCACAATCGATAACATGCATCGTATGTCTTACTGATGCAGCCAATATCTCTGTTTGAAAACCATAATTATCATAGATAAGACGAATTTCGGCGATAAGATTCAAACCATCTGTTGAGATGTCGTCTAATCGTCCAATAAATGGTGACACATATGTAGCTCCCGCCTTTGCAGCTAGAAGCGCCTGTCCTGCAGAAAACACTAAGGTACAGTTGGTACGTATCCCCTTATCGCTAAAATATTTAATTGCCTTTACTCCTTCTTTAATCATTGGAACTTTTACCACAATTCGCTCGTGTAACTTTGCCAATGCTTCTCCTTCTTTAATCATTCCCTCAAAATCGGTAGCAATAACTTCTGCACTTACATCACCTGTTACGATATCACATATCTTCTTATAATGTGCAATAATATTCTCTTCTCCTGTAATACCTTCTTTGGCCATTAAGGATGGATTAGTCGTTACTCCGTCAAGAACTCCTAAATCTTGCGCCTCTTTAATTTGATCAAGATTAGCTGTATCAATGAAAAATTTCATGTTGTTGTGTTTTGGTTTGTATTTATTAAGATCGTGCGAAGATAAAATTTATTTCGCTGATCCCCTGTTTATCGTTCTATAATTTATAATGATTCATCAAGAGTTTCTCATACATTTTACTAGGTAGAATTCCATGAAGCAGCACAGAAAATCGTTGCATAAACGCACCTATTTTATACCGCACTTTAGGGGTGTCATCCTCAAGAATCCTTGCAACTGCTCTTGCCATTATTTCCGGATCTTGTCCATCATCCACATGAGCATCCATGAGATTTAATGTGTTATTATACGTAGTTCTATACGGTGAATTTTCTTTTACAGGAGCATGATATCTTCCAGCTGCTATATTTGTTGCAAAATCTCCCGGAGCAACATTACTCATTTTAATATTGAAGGGCTTCAACTCCATACGCCAAGCTTCAGCAGTAATTTCTAACGCTGCCTTGGATGCACTATAAACGCCACGAAATGGAAGTCCCATGTAGCCGGCGATAGAAGTTATATTAATTATGAAACCTTTTTGCTGCTTCCTCATAATTGGTAATACAGCTTTGATTACATTTACAGGACCAAAATAGTTTGTTGTAAAATTCTTAAGAATCTCTTCTTCAGGAATTTCTTCTATAGGTCCTGTAATTCCAGCACCGGCATTGTTAATCAATACATCCAGTCGACCTTCTGTATCAACTATCGTTTGTACAGCAACCTGAATACTGTTACTATCGGCAACATCTAACGCGATTAACCGAAAATCTTTAAAATTAGCATACTTATCAGGATTGCGACTCGTTCCATATACCCGATAACCCTTATTTGTAAGATAGATGCCTATAGATTTACCAATACCCGAAGAACCCCCGGTAATTAGCACAACTTTATCAAGTTCGTTATTTTTCATAAAGCAAAGATACAGTATGAAATATAAAAGTAAAGAAAGAAAAAGAAAGGATTATACTATTGTAGACGTGCCTTTTTTCAGTAAATTTAAGGCACAAAAAAAGGCAAGCTACCTACATCACACCGCTACGACCATTTACCTTTGCTGCGTTCCCGCCCTGGAGGATTCAACAGGAGCTGGTTGTGTAGGACTTGCCGCTGCAAAGATACAATCTTTCATAAATATTCCAACCATTTTTTAAACCCAATTAAAATAAATATCTTGCTTTAAAATAATTTAACCCGATGAATTATCGTAATCCATTAATCACCATAATTTTAGGAATGTTTTTACTTTCCTGCGGAAGTAATTTGGATAAGAAAAAAAAGTATTTTTCTATTAAAATAGAAGAAAATCAGAAGAAATTTCGATTATCAGAAACAATAAAAGCGTCAATTAGCAATCCTGAAAATAAAAAAATAGATTCAGTTTATTATTTTTTAAATGATGAGCAGAATTATAAAAAAGGAAATACCTACCGGGAACTTCTGGATGATGAATTATTAGGAAATCATACATTGCATGCAAAAGTTTTTTATGAAGGTACTTCTCAGATCGTATCTAAGAAATTATTATTCTTAAATAATCAATCTCCCTCACTTTACAGCTACAATGTCGTGACAGAATACCCCCATGATATCAAGGCATTTACTCAAGGACTAGAGTTTGACGGAGAAACCTTGTATGAAAGTACAGGCAGAAAAGGTTTTTCTACCTTACGTAAAGTTGATTATAAGACAGGAAAAGTTGTGGATAAACATATTCTAAAGGACAAGTATTTTGCTGAAGGTCTTACCATATTTAAAGATAAAATTTACCAATTAACATGGCTGGCAAAACAGGGATTCATCTATAACCTTGAAACTTTAGAAGAAGAAGGAACGTTTGCCTACAATCAAAGTAAAGAAGGATGGGGCCTATGTAATGATGGTAGAAAAATTTACAAGAGCGATGGCACGGAAAAAATATGGATTCTAAATCCGGATACGCTGGCTGAAGAAGGTTTTATACAGGTTACTACCAATAAAGGAGTTAAAACAAAATTTAATGAACTGGAATGGATTGATGGAAAGATCTATGCGAATACGTGGCAAAAAGATGGCATAGCTATTATTAACCCAAAAAACGGAGCGTTAGAAGGTGTAATTGATTTTAGTAAATTAAGAAATCGTTTAACTGAACATCCTGATCTGGATGTATTGAACGGTATTGCTTATCAAAAAAACACAAAACAATTATTTGTTACAGGCAAAAACTGGGACAAACTATTTGAAATTAAAGTACTTAAATAAATAGTTGAATATTTATTTTGTGAGATTTTTTTTTCATAACACCCTTATAATATATGATTTCTTATTATAATAGACAGATAATAAAACGTACCTTTGCCGCTTATTTTTAATATATGAACAAATTTGAAGCGTTAGGACTTGGTGAAGCTATTATCAAGGCAATCAATGAAATGGGATTTGAAACCCCTAGCGAAGTACAAGAAAAAGCAATACCAATTTTACTTAATGAGGAAACGGATATCGTTGCATTAGCGCAAACAGGTACCGGTAAAACAGCAGCATTTGGATTTCCTCTTATCGAAAAAATAAATCACGAAAGCAGAGTAACACAAGGATTAATCCTATCTCCTACTCGTGAACTATGTTTACAAATAACTAACGAACTTAAGAATTATTCCAAGTTTGTCTCAGGTTTAAATACTGTAGCAATTTATGGAGGTGCGAGTATCACCGATCAGGCCAAGCAAATAAAAAGAGGTGCGCAGATTATAGTTGCTACCCCGGGCCGTATGCAAGACATGATTAATCGTAAGATGGTAGACATCTCTAATATCGATTATTGTATTTTGGATGAGGCTGATGAAATGCTTAACATGGGCTTCTTTGAAGACATCACAGCAATTCTATCTCATACTCCGGATCAAAAAAACACTTGGTTATTCTCGGCTACAATGCCAAAAGAGGTATCTACCATCGCCAAACGTTTTATGAACAACCCTGTAGAGATCACAGTAGGTCATAAAAATACCGGGTCAAAAAATGTATCGCATGAATACTACACAGTAAACTCCAGAGATCGCTATGCAGCACTTAAACGATTAGCAGATGCGAATCCGGATATCTTTTCTGTAATTTTCTGTAGAACAAAACGAGACACGCAAAAGGTGGCTGAAAATCTTATCGAAGATGGTTACAATGCTGCAGCTTTGCATGGTGACTTGAGTCAGAATCAGCGTGATTTGGTGATGAAAAGCTTTAGAAATCGTCAAATTCAAATGCTTGTTGCAACAGATGTTGCTGCAAGAGGTATCGATGTAGATGATATCACTCACGTTATTAATTACCAACTCCCTGATGAGATTGAAACCTACACACATCGAAGTGGTAGAACAGGAAGAGCAGGAAAAAGTGGAGTTTCGATGGTAATTGTTTCTAAGAGTGAGACAAGAAAAATAAAATCCATCGAACGTATTATCAATAAAACTTTTGAGAAAAAAGAAATACCTAGTGGTGAAGAAATTTGCCAAGTACAGTTGTTTCACTTAGCTAATGATATTGCTAAAGCTGAGATCAATCATGAAATTGATACGTACCTGCCTTCAATTCACGAAGTACTAGAAAGTTTTTCAAAAGAAGAACTTATTAAAAAATTCTTTTCTGTAGAGTTTTCCCGTTTCCATAATTATTACAAAAAAGCTAAAGATCTTAATGCCGTAAGCGATGGTCGTGATAGAGGTGCTGACAACGAAGGTAGCACCCGTTACTTTATCAATATTGGAGAAAAAGATGGTTTTGACTGGATGACCTTAAAGGATTTCTTAAAAGATACGCTTGATTTAGGTAGAGATGCTGTAAACCGTGTAGATGTAAAAGAAAGTTTTTCATTTTTCAATACCAGTTCAGAACAGCAAGATGCAGTTGTAGCAGCTTTTGAGAACTTTAAACTGGAAGGAAGAAGTGTCAATGTTGAGATATCCAAAGATTCTGGTAGAGGCCGTGGCGGAAGCAGAGGTCGTTCTGATCGCAACCGTGGAGGCTTCAAAGGAAAACGAAGAAGTGATGATTTTAAACCAAGAGGTAAAAGAAATTCTTCAGGTTCTGGCAGTAGTCGTGAAAGCGGGGGAGGAAGAAGAGATCGCAGAAAACGAAGCGACCGTAATTAATAAATAAATTTATAGTATAAGTTTGGCAAGATTTTAGAGTTACTTTAGAATAACTTAAGAAATTTATGTCAAACTTATACATTAATTTTAATGGAACTCTTTTGAGAAAAATTTTATTTTTTAGCCTATTTATTTTCACACTCTCGGTATATAGCCAAGATTTGAAAGAAAATGTCGTTAGTGGAAAAGTTCTTAATGCTGCTAATGATACAGAACTCGAAAATGTTCATATTGTTAATCTTAGCGAAGTAGTTGGTACAATCACCAACGCCGATGGTGAATTTGCTATTTCTGCCAGCGTAAATGACACTTTATACTTTTCTTATATTGGTTACAAACCCCTCAAAGTTAGAGTTACCAATGACTGGATCAAATTCGGGCAAGTCAAAATAAAAATGACAGAGCTTGGCATTGCATTAGAAGAAGTTACTGTTTCTGAAGTTCAACTAACCGGTTATCTGGAAATCGACGCTAAAAATATACCCATTTATAATAATTACAGATATAGCATCTCCGGACTTAATTCCGGTTACGAAGGTGGTAGCAGACAACCAGGTGCCGTGAATCAGGTATTGGGCGCTATTTTTAACCCTGCCGATTTTCTATATAATATGTTTAGCAAACGATCTTATGAACTCAAAAAGTTGCGTAAGATGAAGAAAGATGACGAAATACGTAATTTACTCGAAACTAAATTTGATCGTGCGACACTAATGGCCTTACTTCAGATAGAGCGTCTGGACATTGATGAAATTTTAAGAAATTGTAATTATTCGTCAGATTTTATAAGATTTGCAAATGATCTCCAAATTTTAGATGCTATTAGCGAATGCTACGAAGAGTACAAGGCTCTTAACAGGAAATAATAGATTTGTCTAATTATTTTTTGCTTTCTAAAAAGCGCTCAGTAAGCAATTCATGTTTCTTTAATATTTTCTTTACCCAATCCATTCTTTTTTGGAGCATGTCTTCTTCAGTCAATTGCCATTTCACATTACTTTGACGAAGCTTTTGTGTCAATTGTTGTAATATGATCGCAGCTGATACTGAAATATTTAGGCTTTCTGTAAATCCATACATTGGTATATGCAGCGTTTGATCAGCTTCCTTCATAACCAAATCACTCAACCCTTTTTGCTCCTGTCCAAAAAAGAACACACTTGGCACAGCAACATCAAAATCGTTCAGGGTAATTGCATTATTATGCGGCGAAGTAGCAACAATTTGATAACCTTTGGATTTTAAAGACTTAATACAATCACTGGTTGTGTTATAGCGATTGATATCCACCCATTTTTGCGCACCCATAGCAATCTCTCTGTCGATACGTTTTGCGTTGATCTCTTCGATAACATGAATATTTTGAATTCCGAAAACGTCACAACTCCTCATAACCGCACTAGTATTATGTAATTGATATACATCCTCCACGGCTACGGTAAAATGATTTGTACGTTCTTCTAAAACCTGTTGGTTTAGGGTTCTTCTCCGCGGAGTTAAAAAGGTTTCTAAATATTCTAAAAGTTCTTTATCCATCACTACGCAAAAGTAAAAATTCAAGATTATAAATCAATTCTCTGGTATATAAAACTCAAAAAAGCATCAAAGATGATGCTTTTTTAAGTTTTGTTTAGATCCATAAAAGATCTAATTCATGATTATGAATTCACTTCGTCGATTAAGTGCATGTTCTTTTCCTGTACATTTTGTATTGTCTTTACAGTCATTTACAGGATTTTCCTCTCCAAAGCCTTTACTTGACAATCTATCAGCTCCAATGCCTTTATCAATCATATACTGAATTGTTGCTTTAGCTCTACGTTCAGACAACTTCATATTATATCGATCGTATCCTCTGCTATCTGTATGTGATCTAACTTCTATTTGCATTTGAGGATATTCGTTCATTACTTCAATAACTCTTGCCAATTCTACTTCTGCATCAGATCGAATCACTGCTTTATCAAAATCAAAATAGATTGGATTAAGCGATAAAACCTTAGCTAAATCATCCCCAATATCTGCGGATTTTACTTTTTGCTCTAATGCAATCGAAACTTGTTGATTTTGAGTTTCATTAGGCGTGCGTATAAGCTCTTCGGTAGTTACATAAGCATCCATCTCCGCACGAACAAAAAATTCTTGCTCACAATCGGCTATATACGAATACGTAGCGTCCTCTCCAACAGAGACACTATAAACTACCTCATTGTTCGTATTTAAAATAGACACCTGCGCACCTGGTAACAGTTCTCCTGTATCCTTATCAGTAATTACTCCGGTCAAGGTCGTTTCACAGAAATCTTTTAAATCTTCTAATTGTATAAATGAGTAGATATCATCATTACCTTTACCCCCTAAGCGGTTGGACGAGAAGAAACCAGCCTTATTTGTTTCATTCACATTAAAACAAAAGTCATCTCTCACACTATTAACAGGCTTACCAATATTAACAACTTCCTGCTTTTTTCCTTCTTCTTGATTCAGACTTATAACAAATACATCAAGACCTCCTAATCCTAAGTGTCCGTTTGAAGAAAAATATAAATCATTTTCAGAACTAATAAAAGGAAATGTCTCTTTCCCTTCTGTATTAATGGGTGTTCCTAAATTTTCAGGAGTTCCAAAACTTCCATCTTCATTGATTGAAACTACATACAAATCAGATAATCCCTGTCCCCCTGGCATATCAGAAGAAAAATATAGAAGGTTTTCATCTTCATTCAAAGAAGGGTGAGCAACAGAATAAGTTTCGTCATTAAACGGCAAACTTTCTGGTGTACTCCAGCCCTGCGCAGTTTTGTAAGCTCTATAAATTTTTAAGCGATTTGTACCTTCCTTATCTTCACCATAGGTGTTATTATTATAATTATTTCGAGTGAAATAGATCGTATTCCCATCTTTTGTAAATACCGCGGTAGACTCGTGAAATTTGGTATTTAAACTTCCACTAAACTTACTAACTTTAGATAACGTTCCCGTTTCCTTATCATACGAAGCTTTATGCAAATCCAAAAAGCTTTCATTGTTCCACTGATGAATCGATTTTTTGATCATCGAAGTATCTCTGGAAGAGCTAAAAACAAAAGTATCATCTTTAAAAGCAGCTCCAAAATCCGAAAAAGGAGAATTGATAGCTACATTTTTGATATCATAGCGTCCCGATTGAAATTCTATTCTTTTTAAATAATCAGGCGTTTCAGAAAATAATTGTGCCCTTTGATCATCTGCATTTAGCGTTGAGAACTTCTCCATGTTTTGGTTTGATTCGTCATAACGCGCGGCAGTTTTTAGTGTTTGTGCATATCTAAAATAATATTCTGCCTCAACATCATCAGGATAGGTAGTAATCAATGCTTCATACCATTGTAATGCTTCTTCAAACTGGCTATTGAAATAGTAGCTGTTTCCTAAATTCTTGTAAAGATCAGCGCTTTTATAACCTTTTTCTACAACCTGTAAATACGTTTTTTGAGCATCAATATACTCATACTTTTCATATTGCTTTTTGGCTCGTCTTAGGTCACGTTCCTGTGATTGTGCTGCTGAGCTAATTAAAATAGCCGCTAATAAAATGGTGATTTGTAGTATTCTAAACATACTGATTTGTATTAATCGTATTTTGTTTCTTAAAAGAAACGAGGGGTTAACATTCTGTTATATTTTCTAAAGAGTTCAAAGCGTAAAAACACCTCATAACTCCCATCATTGAATTGTGTATTACCCAACTCGGTAGTCTCTTTATCATAGGCAAAACCTAACATCATTGAATCCGAGATCTGAAACCCTACCATTCCGCTTACCGCTGCACTCCAACGATATGCAGCTCCCAAGGTTACACGCTCATACAATAAAAAGCTAGCCGATATATCAACCTGTAAGGGTGCTCCAAAAACTATTTTGGATAATACAGCTGGTTTAAACTTAAGATCATCACTCAAATCAAATGTATGACCGGCAATGATATAATAATTTATACGTTCCTTAGCCAAAAAACTTACGCCTTCGCTATCACTGGAAATATTACTTTCGTCAAAATGTTCAGTCTCTAATAAATTTGGCGTACTTACACCTAAATAGAAGCGATCCGTATGGTAATATACTCCCAATCCAACATTAGGACTAAACTTATTATCTATATCAGTACCAAATAATGGATCTCCCGTATTATATTTATTAAGCTCCTGTAAATTAAT
>NZ_VNHU01000014.1 GCF_008124785.1 Aquimarina intermedia
CTATGAACATCCGCGCAACAGTTAGCCCGTTTTGCGGGTGCAAACATACAACCCTTTTGCAGTATCGCAAGCCTTTTTCTGTAAAATGTTTTAACCTAAAATAGAAGTTGCTGATTTTAAAAAAGATAGAATATAAAATTAATAAAAATAATTTAAATTAACTCTATCAAGCATGAATTTTTTTAATGATTTTGTATTGAAAATTTGTCACTCGTCTCAAAACTTATCCCATTAAGACTTGGAGTTCGCTGACGGAGTAGCTTTACTTGTAGACCATTTATTTCTCAAATCATAAAAAGTAAAGTCAAGTGCAGTACGTTGTTCTTCAAGAATATTATTCTGAAAACTACGCTGTAAGATATCTTCTATCCAATAATCTTCCTCTACATTGATAGGATCATATTCTTCCTTTAAAGAAATTTTAAAAAGCTTTGCGGTGTTGTTGTACCAGAAGGCACTCCAACCGCTTCGATATTCCTTCACCAAATCAAACATTGTGTACCCTGTTTGTCTGTTAATCAGCTTCACTAAAATCTGTCCTTCTGTTCGCGTCATTTTTTTTAACTCCTGTGTAAATTCATCTTCCATATAATTTTGAAGAATTTTCACATACCGCTTACGTGCTCTCTTACCTTTTATTGCAACTAGTCGATTGTTCAAACTTGTTAATCTATCAGCTGCCAATTTAGCATATGGATACACCTTCCTTGTTTTTCTTCTCAAAATCAAGTAGCGTCTTCTAGCAAGTTTATCATCAAACTTCAGTTTTCCCAGAATAATTACTTCATCCAAGTCAATTGCTTCATGGGGTATGGTGTCACCTTCTATTATATAATACTGAACATACTTAGTAGAATCATTATATGTAGTATCCTTTTCAATTCCGCCTTGAGCGAGTATTGTAATTGAGTAAAAAAGACATCCTATATATATAAGGTATTTTATCATGCTTGTTATCGCTTCTAAAATCATTCCAAAAATAAGAAATACCTTTAGCTAAATTTAATATCTATTCGAATATTATTAACTTCGTGAAAAATTGTAATTTAAAACTTTACTATGTCAAAGAAAAGTATTCTTACCCAAGACTCATTAAATTTTCTGGAGAAATATTTGAATAACCCAGCTCCGACCGGTTATGAATGGGATGGTCAAAAAATATGGATGGATTATCTAAAACCCTATGTAGACACCTTTATTACCGATACGTATGGTTCTGCTGTCGGTGTTATTAATCCTGACGCCAAATATAAGGTCGTAATTGAGGGTCATGCTGACGAAATTTCTTGGTATGTGAATTACATCACTGATAATGGTTTAATCTACGTTATCCGTAATGGAGGTAGTGATCATCAAATTGCCGCCTCTAAAAGAGTTAATATTCATACTAAAAATGGAATGGTTCAAGGTGTCTTTGGATGGCCTGCTATCCATACCCGTGATAAATCAAAGGAGGAATCGCCAAAATTAGAGAACATTTGTATTGATGTTGGTTGTAATACGAGAGAAGAAGTTTTAGAACTTGGGGTACATGTAGGTTGCGTAATTACCTATCCTGATGAATTTTTTGTGTTAAATAACGACAAATTCGTCTGTAGAGCTCTGGATAATAGAATGGGTGGTTTCATGATTGCTGAAGTTGCTCGTTTATTGAAAGAAAATAAAAAGGAGCTACCTTTTGGCTTATATATTACCAATTCTGTACAAGAGGAAATTGGTCTTCGCGGTGCAGAGATGATAACGCACACCATACAACCTAATGTAGCTATTGTAACTGATGTATGTCATGATACCACAACGCCGATGATCGAAAAGAAGACTCAAGGCGAAACAAAAATCGGGGAGGGTCCTGTAATCTCCTACGCTCCTGCTGTTCAAAACAAATTAAGAGAGCTTTTAATTGACACCGCCGAGGGAAGTAATATTCCTTTTCAACGTATGGCATCAAGCAGAATGACCGGTACAGATACCGATGCGTTCGCATACAGTAATGGCGGTGTTGCATCTGCATTAATCTCTCTACCCTTACGCTATATGCATACCACTGTAGAAATGGTACACAGAAATGATGTGGAAAACGTGATCAAGTTGATTTACGAAAGTCTTCTTGCTATTGAGGATGGAGAAGATTTTAGTTATTTCAAATAATAAAATCATCCCAACAAATTTAAAGGCAATCGAATCGATTGCCTTTTGTTTTTTCATCATAAAGCTTTATCCATAATCTCCTGAACTACATCTGGATTTAACAATGTTGAAGTATCTCCTAAGTTAGCGGTGTCCTTTGAGGCTATCTTGCGCAAGATGCGACGCATAATTTTACCACTTCTTGTTTTGGGTAATCCACTAACAAATTGAACTTTGTCTGGTTTTGCAATGGGTCCTATAGTTTTTGCTACTAACTCTCTAATCTCAATCCGTAAGGCATCATTAGGTTCTTTTCCATCATATAAAGTAACAAAAGCATATAATGCCGTTCCTTTTATATCATGAGGAAAGCCGACAATTGCAGATTCTGCTACCGCCAGATGTTCATTGATAGCATTCTCGATAGGTGCGGTACCCAAATTATGTCCGGAAACGATAACTACATCATCTACCCTTCCTGTAATTCTATAATTTCCGGTTGCATCTCGATACGCACCATCACCGGTAAAATACATGTTTTCATACGTTGAAAAATATACTTCTTTATAGCGTTGATGATCTCCATAGATAGTTCGTGCCATTGATGGCCACGGGAACTTAATGGCTAATCGGCCTTCGGCACTTTGTGAATTAAATTCTAATTCGTTCCCTTCGGGATCCATAAGCGCCGGCTGAATGCCCGGTAATGGTAAAGTGGCAAAAGTAGGACGTGTGGGTGTAATTCCAGCTAAAGGCGAGATCATGATTCCGCCGGTTTCGGTTTGCCACCAGGTATCCACTATAGGAGAGTTTCCTTTACCAATATTATCGTTATACCAATGCCAAGCTTCTTCGTTTATGGGTTCCCCTACCGTTCCCAAAACTTTAATGGAACTGAGATCATGTTTGTTCACTAAGTCAAGCGACTGCTTTGCCAATGCCCGAATAGCAGTTGGCGCGGTATAAAAATGCGTTACATCTAACTTATCACAAATTTCCCAGAAACGTCCATAATCCGGATAACTTGGTATCCCTTCAAACATTACTGTAGTTACACCCGCTGCTAGCGGAGCATATACAATATAAGAATGCCCGGTGATCCAGCCGATATCAGCCGAACACCAATATACATCAGGTACGGATTTCACCTGACCTTTGACCCCTGCTGCAGCAAGATGATCACATTGAAAAACATTGGCAAAGGTGTACGTAGTATGCACCATGTACCCTCCTATGGTATGCACCATACCCTTTGGTTTACCTGTAGACCCCGAGGTATACAAAATAAACAACAGATCCTCGGCATCCATAACTTCTGCAGGACACTCTTTTTCTGCTTTTTGTAATTCATCATACCAGAACTTATCTCTACCTTCCTTCATTGGTGTGGGCTCTACTGTACGTCGATATACAATTACGGTTTCAATAGAGGGCGTTTCCTTCAAGGCTTCATCACACATTTCTTTTAGTTTGATGGGTTTTGTACCACGATATACCTCATTCGCTGTAATGAGCATTTTACATTGTGAATCATTGATACGACTGGCTATTGCTTTGCTGGAAAAGCCAGCAAAAACTATAGAATGCACCGCACCTATTCTTGCACATGCTAGCATTGCAATGGCTAGTTCGGGAATCATTGGCATATACAGACACACACGATCTCCTTTTTTGATACCATTGTTTTTTAACACATTGGCAAAGTGAGAAACTTTTACAAACAATTGCCTATAGGTTATATGCCGGGATTCTTCATCAGGATCGTTAGGTTCCCAAATGATAGCTGTTTTATTTCCGAGGGTATCCAAATGTCTATCCAAACAATTTTCTGTAAGATTTAATTTACCTCCTTTAAACCATTTTACTTCTGGCTTTTTAAAATCCCATTCTAAGATTGTGTCCCATCGTTTGTGCCAATAGAATTTTTCTGCAATTGAAGCCCAAAATTCTTCCGGATTTTCTATACTTTGATTGTATGCTTCTTTATACTCTGCAAAAGATCGTAACTGTAATGTGTCTCTAACTTTCATAGTTTTAATATTATCAATTTATATTTTCAACGAGTCTAAATCGTATTACTTAGTTAATAAGGGCATCAACTTTTTTTACTAATTTTTTTACAGAAAAAGGTTTGGTTACATATGCATTGACACCCATCGCTAAACCCTTCTCAATATCACTATTTTTATTTTTGGCTGTCAGGAAAATTACTTTGACCTCTTTATATGCTTCATTTGCCTTCACAAATTGTAACGTTTGATAACCATCTACTTTGGGCATCATAATATCCAATAATATAATATCAGGTACTTCTGCTTTCAAAATAGCTATCGCCTCACTACCGTCTCTGGCAATAAAAACATCATATTTATGTTTTTTAAAAGTGTATTCTAATGACATTACAATATTAGGCTCATCATCTACTATTAAAATTTTTTTACTCATGTAATCAAATTCTTAAAATATACGGCTACGCTCTGTTAGTATTACATCTATTTGCAAGGCAATTTAATATTAAATCGTGCACCGGTAATTACTTCTTCATCTACCCATATCTTTCCTTTATGGTTTTCAACAATATGTTTGCTTATAGCTAAACCAAAACCACTTCCAACTGGTTTTTGCAAATTTTGGTTTTTTGATTGGTAAAATTTGTCAAAAATATGAGGGACATCCTCTTTGGGAATACCTTTACCGTTATCTTCTATTTGAATCAAAACAGCGTTAGTCCCGCGCTTATACCGTATGGATATCTCCCCCTTTTCCTTTTCTACAAATTTTATTGCGTTCGATAATATATTAGTAAAAACTTGAAGCATGCGATCCTCATCATAGCGGCTTTTGATAATATTTATCTCTTTCGACACTTTTATACGAACTTGCTTTTCTTTAGCTATCGGAAGAATACCCTTTACCGCGCGATCAATGGTTTTCTGCAGATTATGTTCTTTTTTATCAAATATTTCTCTGCCAGATGCTAATTTTTCTAGATCCAGAATATTGTTGATCAGTTTAGACAATCGCTTAGAATCGTGAAGAATATTACTTAAAAACTCCTGTTGTAACGAATCCGGCATATCCTCGTTATCCTTCAACACCTCAGATGTTGCTCGAATAGCCGTAATCGGTGTTTTTAATTCATGAGCCACTGTATCCAGAAACTCGTCCTTTAACTTGTCCTGAAGTTGTAATTGATGGTTAGCTTTTTTTAATTCCTCTGTAAGTTTAGTCAGCTCTTTTGATTTTTGAGTTAGTGTTTTATTACTGGATATAGCTTTTTTATTTTCTTCTAATATTTCTAAAACCTCCACGAGACTCACCGGTTGCTCCTGAATGACACTGGCTATAAGAATTCGTGAAGAAGCACCTCCCAAACTTCCGGTGAGCAATTTTTCTGAGAAGTTTATCAAACGTGCATCTGCTCGTTCTGTCGTTAGCGGTATATCATATTTATTAAAAAACTGATGCAATGCATGATCCGTTTTTCTTCTTCCCAAAAAGGTATATAACATATTACGAATGTCTTGAACATATGCTTCGCCTTTCCATACAAAAGCATTTTCCTGCAGATAGTGTGCATTACTATGAACAAACATCTCTGCATAATTGCGCTCACGATAATTACCTACGCTCGCTAAAGATATTGCCAAATAAACCAGTATATTGAAAAACATACTCCAAAAGAATGCATGCGTGACCGGTGTCAAGAAATCAATACCAAATAATTGATACGGTCGAAGTAAGCCGAAACCGAAAGGTCCATTTTCAATATATGTTGCATTATCAAAAATAGAATCCAAAACAAAAGGTAGAATTAATGTGTAGGTGGTGATTAGACTTCCACTAATTATAGAAAGTTTAGCAGCTCTGGCAGAACCCCTATTCCAAAACAATCCAATAAAAAAAGAAGGCGCCAACTGTGCAATGACTACAAATGATATCAAACCAATCGAAAATAGAGAGAGTTGTATATTAAAATTAATATAAAACAAATAAGCACCTACAATAAGACTGAAGATTGCAATTCTTCGTATGTTTTTAATGTAATAGTCTATACGCTCCGGATGACTACGGCTAAATTTATCTAGAAATCCATAAGGAATGATCAGGTTGTTGCTAAGCATAGTTGAGAGTGCTAAAGTAGAAACCACAACCATGCTAATCACCGCTGAGAACCCTCCTAAAAAAACTAAAGTTGCTAATACTGTATTTTGTTCTTTCAAAGGGAGTAGTAATGTAAAATAATCCGGATTGACAGTATTTCCTAATGATAGTCTTCCTCCCCACGCAATAAAAATAACAAAGATGTTGAATAACAAAAGATATAATGGAAAAAGCCAAATTGCTTTTTTTAAGTGCTTTTCTGTTACATTCTCAATTACTGAAACTTGGAATTGTCGTGGCAACAGAAAAATAGCAAAAAAGGACAGTGCTATCATGAAGTACCAATTAATTCCTGCCTCTATAGAAGTCAAACTGATCAACGACTCAAAATTATCCGTTTTACTAATTTTATTAAAAATGTCAGAAGTCCCATCAAACAAATAAAAGGTAACATAGATGCCTATCGCTAAAAAGAATACCAACTTTAAAATCGACTCAACTGCAACCGAAAAAATTATCCCTTGCCTCCTTCTCGCGGCATCCACCGTTCGTGTACCAAAAAACGCAACAAACGTTGCTAGTAGAATAGCAACATAGAATGTGGTGTCAGTAAAAACAGAGCTTGTAGAGGCAGTTAAGGGGGTCGATGTCAGTATAGAGAAAGTTTCAGAAACTGCTTTGAGTTGTAATGATATATAGGGAAGAATCCCGATTACGCAAACCACCGTTACTAAACCACCCAAAAAACGATTATTACCATATCGTAAGGAAATGAAATCAGCTATACTCGATATTTTGTGCTGTTTGGATATACGAATTACCTTTTTGAGCACCACGATCCATAAGGGTGCTGCTATTATAGGTCCCAAATAGGTTGTCAAGAAACTAACACCTGAGCGAGCTGCAATTCCAACACTTCCATAATATGTCCAGGCAGAACAATAAACTGCTAAAGAAAGTGTATAGACATACGCATTATTGACCCAACGCTTCTTAGCTTTTCTTTCTGCCCAATATGCTATACCAAATAAGACTAACAAGTATAGTATAATGATGCTAATAACACTGTAACTATTCATGAAATCGTTTTAAAAGGTATGCCGAAATGAGAATTGAAATTAACCAGATTAAAAAGATAAAAAAATACAATAACGGAATTCCGCCAACATCCCCTGATTGATTAAAAATTAATAACAACGGAATGTTAAACAAAAAAAGGAGTACAAAGGATAGTACTAACAACTTCTGTTCGTGTCTTCTTTTCATTATATCATGGTATCATTAAGATCCCTATAAAGTTAAGAAATCGCTTTCTCAACTTTATAGCTAATTTTGTTTATTTAATTAATGTGTTGCCTGTCCCGCATTGTTGGGTAAACGAATGTGCTCTACAATCTCTTGTACATCTTGAGGTGGTGGGGCTGTAACATAGGAAACTGAAAGAGAAACAAGAAAGTTTATAATCATAGCTACCGCTCCAAATCCTTCAGGAGAGATACCGAACCACCATTCGCTGGGCGGTGGTAGAGTTTCATCAAACCAACCCAATTTGTATTTTATCATATACAAAAGCATACATAAAATTCCTACAATCATACCTGCTATGGCTCCCTCTTTGTTCATGCGTTTATAAAATATACCTAATACAATGGCCGGAAAAAAGGAGGCCGCGGCAAGGCCAAATGCCAAGGCTACAACCGCCGCCACAAATCCAGGTGGGTTGATCCCAAAATAGCCAGCCACGCAGACTGCTGCAACAGCAGACAAACGCGCAGCAATAAGTTCTCCTTTTTCAGAAATACTAGGTTTGATCATTTTTTTGATGAGATCATGAGAAACAGAAGAAGAAATAACAAGAAGAAGTCCTGCTGCCGTTGATAAGGCTGCTGCTAATCCTCCGGCAGCTACTAAAGCAATTACCCAGTTAGGTAATTTGGCAATCTCAGGATTTGCTAATACCATGATATCTCTATCTACAAAAAGTTCATTTTGAGTGGATGCGTTACTATTGGATATAACACGTTCTCCATTGCTCCCTCTATTCTTACCGTCAAATACAGGCTTATTTTTGTTTCCTTCGACTGCACTTCCATTGCTGTATTGAACTTTACCATCATTATTCTTGTCAACCCAACCCAAAAGACCGGTATCCTCCCAATTCTTAAACCATACCGGCAATTCCTGATAGGCTTTATTATTTACTGATTCTATAAGATTTGTTTTCGCAAATACAGCAACCGCTGGAGCAGTTGTATATAAAATTGCGATTAAGAACAAGGCATACCCTGCTGATTTTCGGGCATCCTTTACTCGTTTAACAGTAAAAAAACGAACAATTACATGAGGTAAACCTGCTGTACCCACCATTAAGGCTAAAGTTATGGCAAAAACATCCAAAATTGATTTTGAACCGTCGGTATACGCTGAAAACCCTAATTCCGTACTTAATCCGTCCAATTTATCTAACAAATATACTCCGGACCCATCGGCTACCGTATCACCGAATCCGAGTTGTGGGATTGGATTACCTGTCATTTGTATGGATATAAAAATAGCAGGAACCATAAAGGCAAAAATAAGGACACAATATTGTGCTACCTGTGTATACGTTATACCTTTCATCCCACCCAAAACTGCGTAAAATAGTACGATAATCATTCCTATAATAACTCCCGTATTTATTTCTACTTCCAAAAAACGGGAAAAAACAATTCCCACGCCACGCATCTGTCCGGCAACATAGGTAAAAGAAACTAATAACGCACAAAATACCGCCACCGATCGGGCTGTTTTAGAATAGTATCGGTCACCGATAAAATCGGGAACCGTGAATTTTCCGAATTTCCTTAGGTAGGGTGCCAAGAGTAATGCCAAAAGTACATATCCACCAGTCCATCCCATCAGATACACTGCACCATCATATCCGGCAAAAGCAATTATACCTGCCATGGAGATAAAGGAAGCTGCACTCATCCAATCGGCGGCGGTAGCCATTCCATTTGCAAGTGGAGATACGCCCCCACCAGCTACGTAAAACTCTTTGGTTGAACCTGCTCGAGACCAAATTGCAATTCCAATATATAAAGCAAAGGTGACCCCTACCAAAATATAAGTCCATATTTGAACGCTCATAATTCTATCTTTAAGTTGTTAGTGAAAATTGTATTTATAAATCAATCCTTATCGTATCCATATTTTTTATCCAACTTGTTCATCAAACGAACATAGACAAATATCAAAATGACAAATACATAAATCGAACCTTGCTGAGCAAACCAAAAACCAAGTCTGAAGCCTCCCAAACGAATCTCATTTAAGGCATCTTTAAACAAAATACCTGCGCCGTAGGATACCAAGAACCATATAGTTAAAAGTATAAACAGGTATCTTACATTTTCTTTCCAATAGGCGGTAGCCTTTTTTTGTACATCTGACATAGTGGTATATTTTATAAATAAATCATTGCTTGAAGTGTGATCAGCCCTATAGCATCTCCATCTCCGTACTTTGTATTCTTATATTCTAAAGTTAATTTTGAGTTATGACCATTCATATACATATTAGCTCCCAATCCAAACGTAGTAGCGTTATCATCGATACGATCTATAGTACGTAAACTGAGAGATGTGTAGGGTTGAAATTTTAGTTTCTTGTCTGTATTTGGGATTACATATCCAACATGTCCATACACCATGGATCCGGTTTCATAGGTTTGTCCCAGCGTATAGTTATCACCGTAATTGTTATTTTGATAGGTAGCATAGGCAGTCAGCGCAGAACCATTATCCCCAAGAGGTGTATCATAAAATGCATCAACTGCAAATATTGCCACATCTTCTCCGGTTAACAACCCATCCGCTTCAGCCGAAACACTTCCATCAGAATGGTAAAAAAAACCTGCTCCGAGAGAAAAGACTTTTTTGGTTCCCAGATAAGAGCCTACTTTATACGGTAAGAAATTAGATTCCTGATCAAGAAACTGATATTCAAAATAACCGGCAAAATTTTTACCTGCATCTTTCGATCCCAGTAACCTTCTTCCGGCATAAATTGGACTCCCTCCGGCTTCGGGAACCGCTTGATCCTGTAAATTATTAGTAATCGCCTCATTGACTGATACACGATACTGTAGTTTCCCAAAAGAACCTTTGAAGAAAATACCTATATGGCGGGCAAATTGATCAGAAAGACCGATAGTAGCCCAGGATTGTCTGTTATTATCCAGCGTAAGAAGGTTTAAAGTACCTTGATTATTGAGCCTGGATATACCATTCCAATAATGTAAACCTCCACCTATAGCATGATCTGCTCCCAAGCTATATTGAAGATACACATCATGAAAAAACAACTGTGAACTTTCTCCTAAGCCTGTAGGACTTTGGTTGTTCGCATTTAAACTATTAAGTCCAAAATGTGTTAAGATCAGAAAATCTTTACTTATTTGAGAATACATCAAAACACGTGCACGGCGTATACTAAAATTTGTAGTACTTACATCATCGGGAACATCCTCATTGTATTGAGCCCAAAACTGTGCCCATGATAAGATTCTAAAATATTTTGTTCCTTCTTCATTTAATTTCACCTTGAGCCCTCCTGTATAATCAGCGGATCCTTGAGAAAAATTTTGGAGAGGAATTAAGCAACAGAGTATGCAAAAATAAACCAGATTTTTTTTCATGACTAGTAAGATTTGATTTAGCGTGTGAGTTGTAAATCAACATGATATACAGGATTAAAAGTCATGAAATCTAAATACTAAAAAAAAATCAATATAGTTTTTTGCTAAATAGGATAGTTATTCTTTAAAACGCTCCCATTTAATTAGCATAAATTTATCACCAAGTTCGGTAACAATAACCCCTGCTCCCTTGATATTTTCAGGGTTAGTAAAGAATTTGGAAAGTTCTGAAGGATTCAGAATCTTATAGGTAGGATGATATTCTGATTTGTACGGTCTTTTAATACCATACTTTTTTACCCAATTCATGATACTTACGTGAGACACTCCCAAAATTCGTTCTATTTCACGATAGGATAAGCCTTCAAGATATAGCTGTAATGCCTTGTTTACATAATATTCGTCAATTCTTTTACCAAGCTTATTTACCGTGAAGTAATACTTGCAGACTTTACAGCGGTAGCGCTGCCTGTCCTTGACAATTCCGCTTTTCACAAAACTAAGAGATCCACAATTAGGACAGTTCTCAACAATCATCTATACTTATTTTGCATAAATATACCAATTTAGCAATATAATATTTTTAAAGAATTTATTAATTTAATTAGATATCTCTAAAAAATACCCCAAAGTCTTAACCTATACATACGCAGATTGAAAAATTACAGCGTTCTTACTCAATGCTATGTTAAAAGCTATTTCCACTACCATTCAATTCAAATAATTACTACAATGAACTGCGTATTTCCATTTTATGATAGATACTTTTTATAGAAGGATAAGAATTATAATACAAAATGACTTTGAAGTTCAACTATCAATTGGAGGGTTCTCCGTAAGTCCATAGCTAAGTTAAATTTATACTAAACTATAAGGTTTTCAACGGTTTTTAAAGAGATTCTATAGTAATTTGTATAAAAATTTACAAAAAAATAAACTATATGAATTATTTAAATTTAGATGCAGATAAGACTTCAGAAACGGTAAAAGAACTAAATACCCTGTTGGCTGATTATCATTTATACTATCAAAAATTAAGAAATTTTCACTGGAATATTCTGGGAAAAAATTTCTTTGATCTTCATGTGCAGTTTGAAGCTATGTATGACGATGCTAAAATAAAGGTTGATGAGATTGCAGAGCGTATCCTTACACTTAGATATCAACCTGTGAGTAATTATTCGGAGTATTTGAAGCAATCCAATTTAAAAGAATCTAGTTCTGATTTGAGTGACGAAAAGATGATTTCTACATTACTGGAAGATCATGGTGCAATTCTCAAACAAATGAGTAAAGTTGTAAAAACTGCGGATGATGCGAGTGATGAAGGTACTATAGATCTAGTTGGGGGTTATATTAGAGAACTGGAAAAAACCAGTTGGATGCTGGATGCATGGAGAATGAAAACCGGTGATACTATGCAAGTTTCAAAATAGAATAGACAAAATAGACACATGATATTACTACAAGAAGAAGAAAACACTTCAGCTACATTCAAAATTAGTGATTCCGTTGAAAATCTGACTGATAAGTTGGAGGGTTGGTTAGACGGTTTAATTCTCATTCTGCCCAATTTAATTTTGGCCATTTTAGTTTTTCTTTTATTTCTTTTGGCAGCCAAATATCTTGGAAGATTGTTACGTAATGTCATTTTAAGTAGAATACGTCAAGAATCTATAAAAAGTATTGCGATTAGGGTGATAAAAAGTATTGTTATCCTAATCGGCTTTTTTATAGCACTTGGTTTATTAAACCTTGATAAAGTACTGACCTCTGTGCTTGCAGGAGCAGGTGTGATTGGTTTGGCTATCGGCTTGGCCTTGCAAGGAACTCTAAACAATACCTTTTCTGGTGTTATTCTTAGTTTTTTACCGAGAATTGAACTCGGTGATTGGGTAGAAACCAATGGCTTTGCAGGGAAAGTTGAAGATATTAATTTAAGGAGTATTGTAATTCGACAAGCGGATAACAATTTTGTCATGATACCGAATGCAAAGATAATCGAAGAGCCCTTTGTCAACTACTCTCAAACTAGTCGATCTCGGGTTATCATTTCTTGCGGAGTAGGATATTCAAGTGATTTGGAAAGGGTAGCTCAATTAACTACAGAAACTATTGATAACCTTTTTAAACAAAACAAAAATGAAGATGTCGAATTTTTCTTTCAAGAATTTGGAGATAGCTCTATTAATTTTATCGTTAGGTTTTGGACAGATATTAGGAATAAGAAAGAAGTATTAGCTGCTCAACATAGAGGGATCATCGCTATAAAACGGGCTTTTGATAAAGAAGGTATTAATATTCCGTTCCCTATTAGAACCATTGATTTTTCAAATAAACTTTCACTTACGCCAACAAACAATGATCAGTAAGAAAATGAACCGAATAAAAACCACAGTGCTTTTTATATTTATTGCTATTGCAGGAAGTTGTCAAAAATATGGGGATTTAGTTAAGATCAACCAATTATCTACAGCTATACAAGAGATTTCAGGGATTGCAAAAATACCTCAGGATGATTATATATACGCGATTAATGATTCTGGTAACGACAATATTTTATATGCCTTGGATGAAACCGGGGATGTTGTAAAAGAAATTAAACTCGTTAATACTGTTAATATAGACTGGGAGGCGATGGCTTCTGACAAAGATGGAAATGTCTATATCGGAGATTTTGGAAACAATCGGAATGATCGAAAAGACCTGGCCATTTATAAAGTTTCTAATGTGTTTGATCAACAGTCAGGAAATGCAACGGCGATAAAAACAACCTTTTCTTTTGAGGATCAAAAAAAATTTCCTCCTAAAAAGGATAAGAGAAATTTTGACGTAGAAGCCTTTTTCTATTTTAATCAGAATTTTTATTTGTTTACGAAAAACAGAGCAAAAAACTTTGACGGTACTACTAAACTATACAAAGTTCCGGCAACGGCAGGAGCATATGAAGCAAAACTGATCGGGACATATGAAACGTGTAATGATGACAATGATTGCTTTGTTACGGGTGCTGCAATAAACCCCGAGAATGACACCGTAGTACTTCTTACTTATGACAAACTGTTCTTTTTCAAAAACTTTGAAGGAGACAATTTTCTAGAAGGTGACGTAGAGAAAATTCAGTTAGAACATCGGTCACAAAAGGAAGGTGTTTGTTTTAAAAATAAAACTACTTTATTTATAATTGACGAGGGACGTGGTCGATCAGGAGGAAATCTGTATGAGTATCCTCTCAAATAAGCCATAAACAATTTTAGAGATATAAAAGAGCTCTGAATCACAATCATCTGTCAGGCTCTTTGCTATTTTTTATGCCGTCCCAGTCTTCTTTTAGAATTGCAAAAATGTAAGCATCAGACCAGCCTGATTTAAATGGTAATACTTTTCTTTTTCTTCCTTCTCTCACAAATCCAGACTTTTCTAAAACTCGTACTGAACCTATATTCTCACAGGCCCATCCTGCTTCGATACGATGTAAGTTAAGTTTTGCGAAACCAAATCTTATGATTTCTTGAGTTACTTCGGTTCCGAATCTTTTTCTCCATTGTTCCGGCATAAATTTATACCATACTTCTCCCCTTTTATATTTTGAATTACCAAGTTGTAGCCCAATAATTCCTATAAACTCTTTTGTGATTTTATTTTCAATAATAAAACCATGAAACTAGGCAGCCTCTATCTTTATAATCCAATGAGATAAAATTTGTGAAGTAACCTCTATAGACTCTGGTATGCCTAGTGTGTTATAGTGATCAACTGCTTCGACAGTATGCAATTCATATATAGAATGAATATTCTCCTTGTCTATTAATCGCAAGGTATTGCTATTGGTTTGTAGCATTTTTAATTAGAATGTAAATCCAAAACCAAAAGAAAAACGTAAACCATCCTCCCCTGTAAAGAAATTGAAAGTACCGCTTAAGGAATCGGCACTGTTGATCCAAAAACCGCCTCCGTAATTATTGTGCCACAATGTTGAGTTGTCGTTATCACTTAACCAGACTCTACCTAAATCAAAACCACCAAATATCCCTATCTGTATTGGTAATACACCTGTTTTAAATTGATTAAAACTATAGCGTAAATCTGCGCTCGTTGCAAAGGATCGTTTACCTGAAAAACGTTGATTACGATAACCTCGTAGTCCAGTATTCTGTCCTAATTGAGCTGATTGATAGAACTCATAATCATCTCCCAGATTGATCTGTGCCTGTGCCGAGGTTTTAAGAACTAATTTACGGCTTGTAATTAAGGAATTATAAAAGCCCAAATATGGATTGATGTACCCGAAGGTTCGATCAAAATCTTCCGCATTAGCAGTAATACCCCCATTAATTTCAAATTTCATCCCATTGGTAGGATTAACATCAACATCGTAACTTTCATAACGATACGTGGCGTCTGCACTAACAAAATACTTTCTTTTAAAAAACTCAGGATCACCTGATTCAAAAACAGGGTTTCCAATAAAACGATCACCATCTTTATCCACTTGAATACCTTCAAATCTTGCTTTGTAATCGAAGTAACTACCAAATCGACCAAATTTTGCCGCTCCAATATCCACACCAATATGACTAATTCTAACCCTGTTAAAATCTAATCCTAAATCATCATCATTATTTACTGTTTCATTACCAAAACCAAAGAAGTTTTCACTAAAATTTGGACTCGTAAATTTTGCACCGACCATCAAATTGAAATTTTTGAGCACTCCGGCAAACTCTCCTTTATACTTTACATCAAAACCATTAGTAGCAAAATAAAACCCAGCCGTTAAAGTATGCTTACTGGTAAATGGATTTCTATTAAAGCCATTTACCCGATATACATTTTTGACACCTATTTTAAAACCATCATCCGGATTGTACGCAACTGCCGGAATTAGTGAGTTTTTGGTCACTATTTCCTTATTTTTATCAAAAGAATTAACCTCATACGTATCGGTAAAGCGAACTTTTGCATTGCCTTTACGAATGATGGTATTGGGCTTAGATTTGTAATCATAAATCGTAACTCTGCGTCCTTTTTCAATGTTGAACTTATCATGATCTTGTCCGCCGATAATTCTAATATAAATTGGATTATCTCCTTTACCTCTTACATTGAAATAATCATCATCATCCAAACCGTAGAGCCATATTTCTTTGGTGTTTTTTCTATCATATAATTTCTCACTGACCACATCAGCCTTTTCACCACCTTTAATTCTTGAGATCGTTATCTTTGTTTTGCCATTCTCCATGCGCTCCACTTCGATGTAATCATCCTTATCGGTTCCCGTGACAATGGCAAGTTCTGCAAGATATTTATAATATCTCTCAGCTATCTTTACCAAGTTATCACGTCTTCCTTTTAATTTTGCTTTAATTTCATTAGATGAATCTCCTTTTACTGCATCGGGTAATTTGGTAAATGCTGTTTCAATTACTTCATCTGTCAAATTATCTTGTATGAACTTTGCTTGCTTTTTCCACTCATCTTTGCCACTACTCTGGATAAATGTTCTATCGAGTTTCAGCCCGGCGATATTGAACCATTTAATACTTTTGAGGGTTTTATCATATACCTGAAATTTATTTGTTACCCCAATGAGCCCTCGAAGTGTGCCCAAAAATGCGCCATCAAAATTTGAAAATGCCTGATCTCTATCTCTAGGTATAGGTCTAAAAATATGATCGCCATTTTCTTTTTCAAATTCTGCCCAGCGCCATTGATCCTGATGTCGATCCCAGTCCCCAATTAGCATATCAAACATACGCGCTCTTATAAAAGCAGCTTCGTCAATCTTGTATTTTTCATCTCTACGTAAGCGCTCATATACATCTGCAGTGCTTTCAATATCATCGGGTTGTCCAAAGGTAATCTGGTTTACATGATGTTCCTCCGGTCGTTCTTCGATCATATAGAGTTCATCTCCATATTCGGCATTATATTTACCTAGCGTTTTTTGCTTTGGCACATAAAATACCTTAGGATTGGTATGATAAATCCCTACAGCATCAGAGAGATCCGGGATCACTGTAAATATATAAGGATGTGCAGCTGTGTAGAAATCCTGAAGAATATCTTCTGAAATGGTATTTTCCAGATCATCGGCTACATAATTATTCTTAAAAGCGTTGGCTTGCAAAAACTGTACGCCGCTTTTTCTCAAAGCTCTTAAATTAAATTCTTTACCATCTTTATCTTTTACACGTAATGACCTTGTTTGCTGACCTCCTCCTTTACGAATAACTGTCAATCCCCCATAGAGTGTATCCAGATCAGCAACGGGAGCTTGAATTTTTTTTCCGTATAAATCACGGTAATGATCACCCCAAATGCTTTCATAAACTTCTGTTCGATCAGTCTCTTCATAGTCATACACCGAAGCCTCTACGGTTTGATCAAAAGAATCGGGAAGTGAAGAAAAATCGTAATCCTTCCGTTTTGGATGTACTTCGGTTTCAAACAGTAAAACTGGTTCGTTATTTTCACTTCCAAAGTAGGAAGCTCTTGAGGAACCGTCCTTTAAAATATCCAAGCGTACAAATCCTTGTCCGCCATAGGCAAAAATCCCATCATTCGCTAAGGTAGCATAAGACGCTTTTGCACCTGAGCCTGAAACGATTTGTTTGATACTATCATTAACAATGTACTGAATAGAATGTTCGTGGCCTGATGCAAAAATAACACGTTCACCTCCAGAGGCGATTGTCGACATACGACGTACCAATGATTTATATTGCTTGTTCTGAATATCTTGGCTGGATACCCCGCCGCTAGTTCTAATCATCATAGCTAATGATCCCAAAACCGGTAACGGTATTTTTCTTTGGCTTGGATACAAGTGTTTTACAGGAGCATACTTACCTCCATGTACTCCATTTGAAAACAATGGATGATGTAAGGCTATTAAATTCGTTTTATCTTGTCCTTTTTTCAAAGCACTTTGAAACTCCAGAAAGAAAGTTTCTCTGGATTTAATCTGCGGACAATTATCGTTGATAGTTGGGTGCTTGTCCCAATCTTCTAAATACCATTGTGAATCGACCAGAATCAATTGTATATTATCAGTGATATCAATAGTTTCGATCGGACATCCCTTGGCCGGACGAAATACCTTTCGGTCCTTTAACTTACTTTCAAAATAATTTTCTTCACGCTTTAAGCCTTTGAGACCTTCATTGTACCAGTCATGGTTACCCGGAATAAAAATCACCTGTCCATCAAAACTATTAACCGATTCAATTTGGGCGTCCAATCGATGCTCTGCTAAGGGGCGATCAACAGCATCCTTTTCGGGCATCCCATCGGGATAAATATTATCTCCCAGAAAAATTGCATAGTTCCCCTGCTGTGAATGCGCTTTCAGGTATTTTTCAAAAGCCAGTAACCCGGGAGTACTCTCCCCTAATGATGCATAACCCGCATCTCCAATTAAATAAAATGTTTTTTCAATCTGGTCAGCATTTGTAACCGTATAGCTCGTTTTTTTATCACGGTACTGAGGTTCATAAAGTGCACAATTCGATAATAGTAAAAAGCTTAATATTGTTAGAATTATGTTATATTTTTTCATACGAATAGGACGGTAATTTTAATATATTGTACTTTGGTGTTAAATTTAATACGAATCTATGTCAACACTAGTAGAGAAAGCAGATAAGTTTGTTTTAGAATTATTTAAAAATGAACTTCCTGAAACTTTCGTTTATCATAATTATATTCACACACAACGCGTCGTTAAAAGTACTAACGAAATAATAGAAAATTCTGAAATTGGTGTTAAAGATGCCGAGATACTAAGGCTGGCAGCTTGGCTTCATGATACCGGGTACACTAAAAGTATTGATAATCATGAAGAAGAAAGTATTGTTATAGCTAAGCAATTTTTGAACGAACATAATGCCGATACTGATGTTATTGAAAAAGTAACTGCATGCATCTTGGCTACCAAATTTAATTCTGAACCTAACTCCTTTTTGGAAGAAGTAATCAGGGATGCTGATAGCTCACATTTTGCAAAAAAATACTTTGAAGAAACCAGTGAATTCTTACGACAAGAACTTCGTCTCCACAATATAAAAGAATTCACAACCAAAGAATGGATTCAGGAGAATATTGAGATGTTTACTCAAAAACATAAGTATTATACAAACTATGCCTTGAGAAATTGGGTCAAGAAAAAGGACGAAAATCTCCTAAAACTTATTGAAAAACAAAAAAAGAGAAAGAAAAAGAACAAAAAAGAGGCGTTAAAGGCCCAGTTAAAAGCAAAGTATAAAAACGAAAGTCCTGAACGCGGTATTCAGACACTGTTTAGGGTAACGCTAAGAAATCACATCAAACTGAGTGATATTGCTGATACAAAAGCCAACATCTTACTTTCAGTAAATGCAATTATCATTTCGCTGGCGCTTGCTAATTTGATACCAAAACTGGATTCTGTAAGTAATCAGCATTTATTGTTTCCCAGTTTAATATTAGTATTGTTTAGTGTTGCATCCATCATTTTATCAATAATGTCTACCCGACCTAATGTTACTACGGGTGAGTTTACCAAAGAGCAAGTTCAAAATAAAGAGATTAATGTTCTCTTTTTTGGTAATTTTCATAAAATGCCATATCAGGAGTATAAATGGGCTATTCAAGAAATTATTAAGGACAAAGAGTATGTTTATGAATCACTTACCAAAGATTTATACTTTCTGGGTATAGTGCTAAATCGCAAATATAAATTATTGCGATTAACGTATACTGTATTTATGATTGGAATTATCGTTTCTGTTATCGCATTTATAGTAGCATTCTACTATTTATAGCACTTCAATAAACAATATGCATAAAAAAACGCAACTACTTTTTAAGCAGTTGCGTTTTTCATTTTTATAGTATTAAAATTATGCTAGTTCTTTCATGAGATCCTCATAATTATAAAACTCTTTTTTAGTTTTATCAGGATGGTACAAAATATTAATTCGCAGTGCTTTTAAACCTGTTACGCCCTGTAAATCTTCAAGCTCCAATATTTCTACTTCTTTACCCAAATATTTTTTGGACTGCAAAAACTTTACATATCTTAAATACTCCAGTTCATCAGAACGTTGTGAATATACAATAGTAAGTTTGCCTTCTTTTGTAATACGTTCTTCAGTACCTTTAATATTAGCTTTATCTACGCGTTTTTTAACGACCTCATATCTTGCATTATAAGTACCATCTACATCAAATCGTTTTTCATCCATTCTAAAACGGACAGAAAGCGAGGAATTAAATACCAGAATCATAGAAGCAACATCTAATTTTGCCGGAAGATCCTGTTTCAACTGATAATATGCATTTTCCATTTCGCACATTACCTGTAACTGCCATAATCTAAGATTTTTGAGGTATATCTTATTAAAACTATCTTCCTTGGTAATAGATTCTCCGATATACATATTATGTTCTACACCATCAGTTTTAAAACGCTCAAAATAATGTGGATAGAGTTGTTGAGCTTCAATTTGTTTGGCGTCCAATAGATCTGCCATTTTCTTATTAATAAGCATCACTGACTCATCGTAGTTCTTACGATGTTTATACACCATTTTAAATTCTACATCTAATTGATCATAATATTGATTAATCAATATTTCAAGATCACTATATTTCTTTTTTAGATGCTCGAAAAGCGGTATGATGTCTTTCTTAATAAAACTTAGAATTTTTTGTTCACTATCAACCTCTAATTGATTGGTGACTTCATCAATAAATTTATCAATTCTGAATTTTAATTGCTCATATATAGGTAAACAATCGGACTCTATACCGCGATCCAGTATTTTGGATATTTCGGTTAATTGTAATTTCAAATCCTTTTGTATAGCCGCATTTCTAGCTTCAGAAGAACCTTTGATATCAATCTGACCATATAGCGGGTAGACATTATCAAAAACTATTTCTCTAAACGAGGCAGGCATTCCTTCAACCTTAGCCCGCATAAAGCGTTTAGCTTCCTGTCTAAATTTCCAATACACGCTCCCGTGAATCGAAGTGCATTCTTCCTGAATGATAAGCTCCAATTCATTTTCAGACTTTACTTTTGAGCGCAACACAGAGTCCACTAAATATGGCATTACATCTTGCAACTTATGCGCATTTATACTATTAAGCTCTCTCTTATTAGGAGACACAATTTCTAATACACCCAGTAACTTACCTTCACCCTCTATCGGAGCAATAATGGCACTTTGTATACCTTGGTGTTCTAAATTTTGATAAAATTTTTCATCAGGCATCATTGCCTTGTACTTTTCAACATCCGAAATTGTGAAATAAGTGGATTTACCGAATAGATTCTCATAAGAACCACAGCAAAGTGCTTCTTTACATTCCTCAGAAAAACGATCATTCAAAATATAACTATCAATATCTTTGAACGGTACACGTTCAAACACCTGATCTTCCTCATTATAATTAGAGAATCCAATGCGTATTTCGGGCAAATTAAAAATAGCTCTAAAAATACCCTGAAAGCGTTCTATAAAATTACTTTGAGTTTTATCATATTGCAGTAAGCTGGTCTTGAACTCTGATAAAGAAACATCGGTGGTAGCATCAAACATATTAGCAATTACTACCCCTTTAAAAACATAGCTTTTGGGTGGAAAATATTTTTTCCAAACTGTAATGTCTTCAAAACTATCCAGTAATTCCCCTACTTCGTCGTCGGTAATATCCAGCGCTAGGTCTGTTTTCTCAATTTGCACAAAATCGGCATTGTATAAAATTCTATAATACCTCATAATTCCTGAAGCATCAGGAATATTGTAATGGAACGGTCTTTTAAAATCTATACTGTAGCCATAATAATGATTGAGAATGATACTACATCCCATGATGTAATATTGATCTTCTTCTAAATTTGTAATTGCAGGAGTAAACGTTTCACCAGCAGCTTTAACGATATTTCTAAATCGCTGGGTTGATTGTAATACTAAATTTCCAAAGGGAATCGTAGCTATTTTGATTTCATTTTTCTGCAGAATTTCAGAAAACAGATCTTCTAACACCAAGTCAATCTGAGGCATTAGTTCATCAAGCTCCTTTTTAGATTGCAAACCCGTTTCAAGTGTTGGATGTGCCTCAGCGATTTCTAAAATTTTAAGCGCTCTTTCTCGCAAAAGCAAATTATCACTTTTGGCAAATTCTCTATATCTATCAAAGAAAGATGAAAAACTTATCCAGATATCCATCGGGAAATCTTGATCGAACGTCTCCATAATACGGCTACTTTATTTTAAAGATGACAAAAATACTGCAATTAACAAAGCTTTGGCCCGTGGATTAACAATTAATTATATTATAAAGTTAATTATTCTTTTATACCATTCTGATTCTTTATTTTTACGTCCCTAATTATGTATGTTATGACAAGAATTTTTCTGCTATTACTAGCGATTAGTATTACCCTGAGCTGTCAAAATGAAAAAAAAGACAGTTATATAATTTATGGCTCGACTTCTGGTTTTGAAAATGGAACATCCGTATATGTAAATGCTTTAAGTCAATCCAATCGCCCTGCGGTTATCGATTCTACGACTATCCAAGATGGTAAATTCGAAATTGAGTTACCCAGTGTTGAACAAATGGACTTCAACTATTTGACATTCAACAAAGTTCCGGGTAACGTATTGTATCTAGCAGAGAACAACCCGATTGAAATGACTATTTATAAAGATAGTTTGCGTTCCTCAATAATTGACGGTGGTTCTGAGAATGATTTATTTTTTGAATATTTAATCAAAGTTCAGGATTACAATAAAAAGCGAATCGAACTCAACAACCAATATCAGATCGCTTCCAAATTAAAGGAAACTGAGAAAGCTCAAAATCTTGCAACGCAACTGTCTGATATGTTTAATCAGGAAAAAGCATATAGAACTGAGATTGCTAAAAACAATCCAAACTCAATAGTTTCTGTAATGGCACTAACCGATTTACTCAATTTAAAAGTAGTGCCTGCTCGACAAATTAAAGAATTATACACCACCGTGGATGATTCTTTAAAAAAGACACGTTTAGGTAAAAATTTAGATCAATTAATCCGTAATTCTGTAGGTCGTATTGATGTTGGTAGTGAAGCGGTAAGTTTTTCTGCTCCTTCTCCCGAAGGTACTACAGTATCACTAAAGGATGCCATGGGCAAGCTGACAATCATCGACTTTTGGGCATCTTGGTGCAAGCCTTGTAGAATAGAAAACCCTAACGTAGTACGTGTGTATAATAAATACCATGACAAAGGACTCAATATTATTGGCGTTTCCCTTGATCGTGATAAGAAAAAATGGTTAGAAGCAATTGCTGCAGATGATCTTCAATGGAGTCACGTATCAAATTTACAGTTTTGGCAAGAACCAATTGCTAAATTATACGGCGTGCGATCCATACCGGCTACATTCTTGTTAGATGAAAATGGAAAAATAATTGCAAAAAATCTAAGAGGTGCTGCTTTAGAAACTAAAATTGCTGAGCTTTTAGACTAAAAAAATATAACACCCTGAACAAACAAAGGCGACCGATGGTTGCCTTTGTTTGTTCATAATTTTCCTAAACGTTGTAAAATAAAAAGAATAACAATAGGAATCGCAAGAATACCAATCATCAATAAGTTTTGTTCAAAAAGCCATGGTGCCATTATTAAGGTTACCAGATATCCCCCTACTGCACCTCCAAAATGAGCATCATGACCAATATTGTCACGTCTGCTTTTCATTCCGTAAATAGTATATAACAAATATCCGATACCAAAAATATAGGCCGGTATAGGAATTGGTATAAGCATAAGATATAAACTCATATCAGGACGAAAAAGAATCGCTGAAAATATGATTCCGGATACCGCACCACTTGCTCCTATTGCACTGTAATGAGGCTCATTTTTGTGAAAAACAAAAGAGAATATATTACCTACCAGCAAACTTGCTACATAAATGATTAAGAACTTAAGTATTCCTACATAAACAATAACAACAGGACCAAAAAAATATAAGGTGAACATATTGAAAAACAAATGCATTGAATCGGCATGTAAGAAACCCGAACTTAACATTCTAATTTGCTCACCTTTTTGTATTCCTGCAATATTGAACTTATACCGTTCAAAAAATGAATACTCTTTAAAACCTTTTAATGAAAATAACACATTGGCAACAATCAGTAGTATCACTACAAGATTCGTCTCAGACATACAGTTCTTTTTTGTCAAAGATACAGATTTCTTCAAGGAAAAATGAATAGAGAAACTTCTCATATTTCGGTTTAATAAATGATTAACTCATAAATAATCTTAAATTTGTTGGCTAGATATTTCTGACAATGCAATTACTCATTTACCGACTAGTTTATCCTATTCTATGGATAATATCTAAGCTTCCCTGGCGAATCTTCTATATGTTTTCTACAGGAATTTATATATTTATCTATCATATTGTAGGGTACCGCAAACGAACGGTAACTGAGAATCTTACCTTGGTTTTTCCCGAAAAACCCATGACCGAAATCTATAAGATTCGGAAGGCTTTTTACAAACATATGTGCGATATGTTTTTAGAAATGATAAAATCCATATCGATTACCGATGAAGAGTTATTGGCGAGATTCAAAATTACCAATGTCGAAGAAATCAAAGCATTGGAAGCCAAAAATAAGAGCATTATCGTACTTATGGCACATTATGCTAGTTATGAATGGGCAACGGTTGCACAATTACTTATAAATTTTCCAACCGTAGGGATCTATAAGCAAATAAAAAATAAATATTTTGATCGCTTAGTTCATCGGATACGACAGCGTTATGAAGCAAGACTCATTCCCAGCTTTAATGCGATGCAAGAAATTACAAAAGACAAAGCGAACGGAAAGCTTTGCTCTTACGCGTTAGTTTCGGATCAGTCTCCTAAGCTCAAAAATGCCCTGTATTGGACAGATTTTATGGGGATCAAAGTTCCTGCCTATTTGGGAGGTGAGGTGCTGGCAAGGCGATTAGATTTATCCGTTTCTTATCTTCATGTCGAAAAGACAAAACGTGGATATTATCAAGCAAAATTTATTACTATCACAGACGATATTTCAAAATGTGAGCAGTACCAAATCGTGGACACTTATTTACAGCTTTTAGAAAAGCAAATTCGACAGCGACCTGAATTGTATCTCTGGACTCATAAACGATGGAAGCATCGGAACGCAGAAATCCCCAAGGGAGCTACCGTAAATTAAGTAAAACCTGTAATTTTTGCGTTTTTAAGTTCTGAATGTAAAACTATAATTTATAGCAGTGTACTGCACAAATTACAGTATATTTGATCACCTAAATTAAACTTATTTATGCAGTTATTGGTGTATCGAATAGCGTATCCCTTTTTATGGTGTATCTCCAAACTTCCATTCTTCTTATTGTATTTTTTATCCGATCTGTTGTATTATATAGTCTATTACGTAATACGATATCGTCGCACTACGGTTACCGATAACTTAACACTTGTTTTTCCCGAAAAATCTAAAAATGAAATTAAGGAAATTCGGAAAAAATTCTACCGTCATCTCTGTGATATGTTTTTGGAGATGATTAAATCTTTATCTATTACCAGAAAAGAGATTCTCGAACGTTACAAAGTTGTAAATCTCGATGAATTTCACGAGATGGAGAAAAGAGGGAAAAGTACTATCGGATTTATGGGACACTATGCAAGTTACGAATGGTCAAATGCTATTGACTTGGTTTCTCTCAATCCATGCGTTGGCATTTATAAGCAGGTTAAGAATAAATATTTTGATCAACTAGCACATCGGATACGCGCAAGATTCGATTCGCGCCTCATTGCCAGTCATAAAGTCCTGAAACAAATAATACGTGATAAGCAGCAAGGGGAGGTTTGTACCTATGGCATGATTTCGGATCAATCTCCTAAGATTGGTAATGCTAAGTTCTGGACCAATTTTATGGGTATAAAAGTTCCAATCTTCTTGGGAGGGGAAGTGTTAGCTACTAAACTAAACCTGACCTCTATCTATATGCATGTAGAAAAAGTTAAACGCGGGCATTATGAAGTGCGCGTCATTCCTATCGCCGAAAATAGCGGAGAAATGGATCAGTTTTATGTGGTTAAAGAATACCTGCGCCTACTGGAACAACAAATTCGCACAAAACCTGAATTTTATCTTTGGACCCATAAACGATGGAAGCATCGTAATGCTACAATCCCGGCAGATGCTATAGTTCATTAATAAAAAACAAAGAGGCTATCTAAAAAGTATATTTTTAAACTAAATGTCACATTGAGCGGAGTCGAAATGTATTGATAATCAAATGTAATTATCTCTCGACTCCGCTCGAGGTGACATCAGAATTGACTTTTTAGACAACCTTCTTATTATATCTCAAAAGTAAGATCGTACTAAATACCGGCAATCCCTTTTAAAACAGCAATAGTTTTTTCGGCTAATTGATCGGCTTCTTCCTGACTCAGAGCTTCAGTATATATCCTGATAATAGGTTCTGTATTACTTTTTCGCAAGTGTACCCAGGACTTTTCATAATCAACTTTGACTCCGTCGATAGTTGTTATAGTTTCCTCTTTATTTTTTTCCTGAAACTGGCTTAAAATTCCGTCAACATCCATCGTAGGTGTCAACTGAATTTTGTTCTTACTCATATAATAGGAAGGATAAGACTTCCTTAGAGCGCTTACTGTACTTTTTTTCTCAGCCAGATGTGTTAAAAATAAGGCTACCCCTACCAGTGAATCCCGTCCGTAGTGCAATTCTGGATAAATAATTCCTCCATTACCTTCTCCTCCAATAATTGCCTTATTGTCTTTCATTAGTTCCACCACATTTACTTCGCCCACGGCACTGGCTTCATATGAGCCTCCGTGTTTTTCGGTAACATCACGTAGTGCACGACTTGATGATAAATTAGACACAGTATTTCCGTTTTGCTTGCCTAACACATAATCTGCACAAGCAACCAGGGTATATTCTTCTCCAAACATCTCGCCATCTTCACTCATAAACGCAAGACGATCAACATCAGGATCCACCACAATACCTAAATCTGCTTTCTCTTTGATCACTAAGGCCGATAAATCAGTTAAATGTTCTTTTAATGGTTCAGGGTTATGCGGAAAATGTCCGTTAGGTTCGCAATATAGTTCAACCACTTCTACACCCATTTTTCTAAGTAGTTTTGGAATAGCAATTCCTCCGGTAGAATTTACACCATCCACCACAACTTTAAATCCGGCAGTACTTATGGCATCTACATCAACTAATTTAAGCTTCAATACCTCATCGATATGACGATCAATATACGTGTTATTTTCGGTAATACTCCCCAAGTCATCTACTTCTGCAAAAAAATAATCATCATGCTCAGCGATTTTTAGAATTTTCTCACCATTAGTTGCATTTAGAAATTCTCCTTTACTATTTAGAAGTTTTAGCGCATTCCATTGTTTAGGATTATGACTTGCCGTTAAAATAATTCCTCCATCAGCCTCTTCTATAGGAACAGCTACCTCTACTGTAGGTGTGGTGGACAATCCTAGATCAATTACATGAATACCTAAACCAACCAAACTATTCATCACCAATTGCTGTATCATAGCTCCCGATATACGTGCATCACGCCCAACTACGACTGTCGGATGCTGTTTTTTGGTTTCTCCCTTTAGCCATGCACCATAGGCAGAAGCAAATTTTACAGCATCTATTGGAGTCAGATTCTCTCCAACCTTTCCGCCGATAGTTCCACGAATTCCAGAAATGGATTTTATTAACGTCATATACTTATTTTTTTGTTTTGTTTATCGATTTTAACAAATGTACAGGGTATGATAGTTTGTCACAACTTTACAACAAAAGTTTAATAAAAATATTACCGCATTTTAATTTATCGTATTTTCCCCTAATGAATTTTTTAGCACATATCTATCTGTCAGGAGATGATACAGAATTGAAAATCGGCAATTTTATAGCGGATTCTGTAAAAGGAAAAAAATTCGAACAATTTCCAAAAAGAATTCAGCAAGGAATTACACTACACCGCCAAATCGATTTTTATACGGATACGCATCCCATTGTTCGGCAAAGTGTAGGGCGCTTGTTTCCTAAATATAGCCATTACAGTACAGTAATTGTAGATATTCTTTACGACCATTACCTCGCGGCAAACTGGCATAAGTATGAAGTTATTCCCCTACCAATATATGTAGCTTCTTTTTATGAAATTCTGCAAGACAATTACGGTCTGTTACCCAGACGCATCAAAGATTTCCTACCCCATATGATCAGAGATAATTGGTTGGCAAGCTACGCAACGATTGAGGGCATTGGTAAGATCCTTTATCAAATGAATCATCGTACCAAGAACAGGTCGAAAATGAACTTAGCTGTACGAGAACTGGAAGAACATTATGTTGAATTTGAAGATGAGTTCACAACTTTTTTTGAAGAACTGAGAGACTTCACTCAACACGAAATTTCAAAAATTTAAAGAATAGTATATAATTACACCGTCTATCTTGAGTAGGCAAATCAAAATTTTATAATAGATGATTCGATTAGCAAGTGTTTTTTGTTTGTTGTTATGTCTTAACTCTTGTAAGACACATCCCGTAGAAGTATCAAAACCTACCTTTGGATTAATTGCGAACAAGGCAATGGTGGTCTCAGCAAGAGCCGAAGCCTCGCGCATTGGTGTAGCTATACTGAAAAAGGGAGGAAACGCTTTTGATGCGATGATGGCTACCGAGATGGCGCTTGCCGTGAGCTATCCTTTTGCCGGAAATTTAGGTGGTGGCGGATTCATGGTATACAGAATGGCTGATGGCACTGTTGGTGCATTGGATTATAGAGAAAAAGCTCCAAAAGCAGCATTTAAAAATATGTATCTCGATGCTTCCGGAGAAGTACAACCCGAAAAAAGTCAGCTGGGTGCACTGGCCGTGGGCGTACCGGGAACAGTTGCCGGAATTTTTGAAGCGCATAAAAAGTTCGGAACTTTACCCATACAAGACATTCTATCGCCAGTAATTCATTTGGCACAAAAAGGATATGTAGTAACTGAAAAACAACAAAGACGATTTACGAATTACCGGGAATTATTTTTAACTGTAAACAAGGATACCATCCCCTATGCAAAAGATATTATCGCCGGAGATACAATCAAAAATATAGCCCTGGCTACTACTTTACAGGCACTTATTGACAAAGGCCGTGATGGCTTTTACAAAGGAGCTGTTGCTGAAAAATTAGTCAATCACCTACAAGAAAATGGTGGTATACTAACTTTAGATGATTTGGCTAGTTACAAAGCTGTTTGGAGAAAACCCGTTCAATTTACATATAAGGATCTTACAGTCATTTCAATGTCTCCTCCATCTAGCGGTGGTACTTGCCTTGCACAGATTATGAAAATGATCGAACCCTATGATATTAAACAATATGGACACAATCAGGAAAAAACAATTCAGTTACTTACCGAAGCTGAACGTCGGGCGTATGCAGATCGAAGCTATTATTTAGGAGATCCTGATTTTGTAACTATTCCATTAGACACGCTTATCAGTGCTACTTATTTAGGGAAACGGATGCAAAATTTCAATTTTGAACGAGCTACACCATCAGTTGAAGTTTCTCATGGCAAATTACCTGGATATGAAAGTGACGAAACAACCCACTACTCTATTGTTGATCAATTTGGCAATACAATTTCGGTTACCACCACACTTAATGGAGCTTACGGATCAAAATTATATAATATAGAACTGGGCTTTTTTCTCAATAATGAAATGGATGATTTTAGTTCTAAACCGGGAGTACCGAATATGTTTGGACTTATTGGTGCCGAAGCTAATGCCATTGCGCCAGAAAAACGAATGCTAAGTTCGATGACACCCACGATTGTAGAAAAGAATAACAAACTATGGATGTCGGTAGGGACACCTGGGGGATCCACAATAATCACCTCGGTGTTACAGACGATTCTAAATGTAAGTGAATTTGATATGACGATGCAAGACGCAGTCAACGCACCAAGATTTCATCATCAGTGGTTGCCGGATGTAGTTATTTTTGAACCCAATGCATTTGATCAGGAGCTGCTAAAAAACTTAAAAAATAAAGGGTATACTATTGATCAGCAAGAGTCACAAATCATAGGGAAAGTTGACGGAATTCTGGTTCGTGAAGACGGAACTTTAGAAGGAGGTGCCGATAAACGAGGAGATGATACTGCTATGGGGTTTTAGAATACATAGAACCATAAGAAATAAAAAATGCGCAGTTAACACTGCGCATTTTTTTATAGATTATTACATCTGAATTATTTTACTTCTTCAAAGTCAACATCTTCAACATCACTACCTTCAGAGCTTCCTCCTTCTGGTTGTGCTCCTGCATCAGGTCCCGGTGCACCGTTTTGTTGTGCATCAGCTTGCGCCTTATACATTTCTTCACTTGCTACTTTCCAAGCTTCGTTGATTTTATCAAGTGCTGGTTGAATCAATGCAAGGTCTTTAGACTCATATGCTTTTTTCAACTCTTCTAAAGCTTCTTCGATTGGTTTCTTTTTATCATCAGATAATTTGTCTCCAAACTCAGTTAATTGCTTTTCTGTTTGAAAAATCATTCCGTCAGCTTCATTCAACTTTTCAGCTGTTTCTTTAGCTTTTTTGTCAGATTCTGCATTCGCTTCAGCCTCTTTCTTCATTTTCTCGATTTCTTCTTCTGTAAGTCCTGAAGAAGCCTCGATACGAATATCCTGACTCTTATTAGTTGCTTTATCTGTTGCAGAAACTTTGATGATACCATTAGCATCAATATCAAAAGTTACTTCAATTTGCGGAGTTCCTCTTTGTGCTGGTGGAATTCCATCTAAATGAAAACGTCCGATTGTTTTATTATCTGCAGCCATTGGTCGCTCTCCCTGTAATACGTGGATCTCAACAGATGGTTGATTATCAGCAGCTGTAGAGAATACCTGAGATTTTTTGGTAGGGATTGTAGTATTGGCCTCAATTAATTTGGTCATTACATTACCCATTGTCTCAATACCTAAAGAAAGTGGTGTTACATCTAATAACAATACATCTTTAACATCTCCGGTTAGTACTCCTCCTTGAATAGCCGCTCCAACAGCAACAACCTCATCAGGGTTTACACCTTTACTTGGTGCTTTTCCAAAGAAACTCTGCACTGCTTCCTGTACTGCAGGAATACGTGTAGAACCACCTACTAATATAATTTCATCGATATCGCTAGTAGATAACCCAGCCGCTTTAAGCGCTGTTCTACATGGCTCAATCGTACGTTTTACTAAATCATCGATCAATTGATCAAATTTTGAACGGCTCAAAGTACGCACAAGGTGTTTTGGTCCACTTGGAGTAGCTGTTACGTATGGCAAGTTGATCTCTGTCTGAGAAGAAGAAGATAACTCTATTTTAGCTTTTTCTGCTGCTTCTTTTAAACGCTGTAGCGCCATCGGATCTTTTCTTAAATCCATGTCTTCATCAGCCTTGAACTCTTCTGCCAACCAATCAATAATCTTTTGATCAACATCATCACCACCTAAGTGTGTATCCCCGTCAGTAGCTAATACTTCAAATACTCCATCTCCTAATTCAAGGATAGAAACATCATGTGTACCTCCACCAAAGTCAAATACGACTATTTTTTGATCTGTACCTTTTTTATCTAAACCATACGCTAAGGCAGCAGCTGTAGGCTCATTAATAATTCTTTCTACTTTAAGACCCGCAATCTCTCCGGCTTCTTTAGTCGCCTGACGTTGTGCATCGTTAAAATAAGCTGGTACAGTAATTACTGCTCTGCTTACATCCTGTCCCAAGTAATCCTCTGCCGTTTTCTTCATTTTCTGAAGCGTCATTGCAGATAATTCCTGTGGTGTATATAAACGACCATCGATATCTACTCTTGGTGTATCGTTGTCACCTTTTACAACTTTATAAGCTGCACGTTCTGCTTCTTTTGCAGATTCTGAAAACTTATTCCCCATAAATCGCTTTATAGAAGAAATAGTTTTTGTAGGATTAGTTACTGCCTGACGTTTTGCAGGGTCTCCTACTTTGATCTCTCCTCCATCTACAAATGCAATTACCGATGGAGTTGTTCTTTTTCCTTCAGCATTAGGGATAACTACTGGCTCATTACCTTCCATTACAGAAACACAAGAGTTGGTCGTCCCTAAGTCAATACCTATTATCTTACTCATATTATCGTTGTATAAATTGTTTAAGTGTTATTGCTTTTTTAATACACTTCTATTATTTCAATGATTATGCCATGCCAAAAGATATGACATGATGTCACAAATAGTAGATAAATCTAGCAGAATTACAGGCGATGTAGGCAATTTCAGTAGCTATTTTCACTGATACTATTTTTGCTGTTAGTTCTTGCTACTTTGTCCTAAACCGTTATATTTACCCGGTAATTGTAGACGCTATTATTATGGAATGTATCAGTATTTTTGACATGCTTAAAATCGGTGTAGGCCCTTCAAGTTCTCATACTTTTGGTCCATGGAGAGCAGGTCGCAGATTGATTGCAGAATTAAAAGAAAAGAATAAGTTTGATCAGGTGGTTGCAATTACTGTTGATTTGTACGGTTCCTTATCTCTAACGGGTAAAGGACATGCTACTGACATTGCTTCTATTCTAGGATTGTGCGGTTATGATCCACAAACTATTGATGTACTCCAAATTGATACGATTATAAAGAGCATAGGTGATACTAAGTTATTGCCTTTTAATCAAGAATTTGATATTGTTTTTGACTGTAAAAAAGATATCGTCTTCAATAAAGATTTTAAAAAATTTCATCCTAATGGTATGACATTTACGGTACTGTTTAAAGACGGTAAAAAGTATACTTCAACCTTTTATTCCATTGGTGGTGGGTTCGTAGTTAAAGAAGAACGCAAGCGCAAGGAAAAAAAGCTGGAAGCTTTTAAAGAATTTCCAATGCCAGTGCAAAAAGCAACCGACTTGTTAGCCTATTGTGCTGTCCAAAATAAAAAGATATCAGATATTGTTCTGGAGAATGAAAGGTCGTTGCATACCGATCAAGAAATTGACGAGCGTATTGCTCAAATATGGAAGGTCATGCTCGAATCTATGTATACCGGTTGCCATACAGAAGGAACCTTACCTGGTGGGTTAAAGGTACGGCGTCGTGCTTACGATTCTCATAAAAATCTAATTGGTACTGCACAATACTCAAATCCAAACGAATGGATTGCCAGTATCCGCGATACCGAAGTAAAGTTTAGACAGATATTGAAATGGGTATCTTGTTTTGCTTTAGCCGTAAATGAAGTGAATGCCTCTCTAGGTCGTGTAGTCACTGCACCCACAAATGGTAGTGCCGGAGTAATACCTGCAGTGATGATGTATTATATGGTGATTGAGAATCACGATGCTAATTTTGAAGACATCAAGCAGTTTATGCTGGTAGCCGGCGAAATAGGAAGTCTGTTTAAAAAAGGTGCTACTATATCTGCTGCTATGGGAGGTTGTCAAGCAGAAATTGGTGTTTCATCTGCCATGGCAGCAGGAGCTTTAACCGAATTGATGGGAGGATCCCCAGAGCAGGTATTGATTGCCAGCGAAATTGCGATGGAACATCACTTAGGACTCACCTGTGATCCCATCGGTGGATTGGTACAAATACCATGTATCGAACGGAATGCTATGGGTGCTATTAAAGCAATTAATGCTTGTGAAATGGCATTGGATACAACTGCCGCCAACGCCAAGGTTCCCTTAGATAAAGTTATTGCCACGATGTGGGCGACTGCCCAGGATATGAACACAAAATATAAGGAAACCAGTGAAGGTGGACTAGCGATAGCTGTAAGTCTGAGTGACTGTTAATTATTGTTTTGTAGCTATACAGCCTTCTTGATTACGGGTATCTGCGATAGCAATAATTTTCCAGGAAGTACCATTATTGTATAGCTGAAAGCTATTAACTCCACAGTGACTTAGCGTGTCGTTCAGATAAAAGTTATAGGGTGTCCAAACATGTGCAATGTTCTCTGTAGCTTCAATCTTAATATCCAATAACTCTTCTTTCCAGTTTTCTGATTGCTGTTTGTTATGAATTGCTAAAACAAACATCTTAACATTACTCATGGTAATCGTTCTTCCCCCTTCACTATCAGGAATAATAGTTTGTAGAGTCATGTTTTTTTCGATACTGTTGTAAATTTTTGTCGTGTCCCCGTTGTGGAAACCATCAAAGAATTCCAAAATTGTTTGTTTTACCTCTTTTTGGACATTTGCCGTAGGGTCTGCCTCATTTTTTGCTTGAGCAAAGGCTGCTAAATTTAGAAAAGATAATGCGATAGATAAGGAGTAAATAATTTTCATAGTATACTATTTTGGATCTAAAAATACTGTTTTTTTTGAAATGTTCCATAAACCCGGGAATGGAGTCTATTTTCAACTTGTCACATCTTAGTAAATTAGTACTTTTACATCATTCAAATTTTCAAGAGTATGTCCACAGCAAAAAAAGATTATAAGCGTATTACCGTGAAGTCTCTAATAGAGATGAAAGCTAACCAAGAAAAAATATCTATGCTTACCGCATATGATTACACCATGGCAAAGATTGTGGATGGTGCCGGTGTTGATGTAATATTGGTTGGGGATTCTGCATCCAATGTAATGGCAGGTCACGAGACCACCTTACCTATAACTCTGGATCAAATGATCTATCACGCCTCTTCTGTGATTCGTGCTATAAACCGAGCCCTAGTTGTGGTAGATTTACCTTTCGGAAGCTATCAAAGTGATCCTAAAGAAGCGCTTCGCTCTGCTATTCGTATAATGAAAGAATCCGGAGGGCATGCTGTTAAAATGGAAGGAGGAAAAGAAATTAAAGAATCCATCAAACGAATTCTTAATGCCGGAATCCCGGTAATGGGACATTTAGGACTTACGCCGCAATCCATATATAAATTCGGAACCTACACGGTTCGCGCAAAAGAGGAAGAAGAAGCACAAAAACTGAAGGAAGATGCTTTAATGCTTCAAAAAGCAGGGTGTTTCGCATTGGTTTTAGAAAAAGTTCCAGCCAAATTAGCTAAAGAAGTAGCACAAAGCCTTACGATTCCTGTGATTGGTATCGGAGCCGGTAATGGTGTTGACGGACAAGTTCTGGTTACCCATGACATGCTGGGAATGACACACGAGTTTCATCCAAGATTTTTGAGACGTTATTTGGATTTATACACTGAGATGACAAATGCCTTTACACAATATGTAACTGATGTAAAAGCAGTAGACTTTCCGAGTGATGAAGAACAGTACTAAAATAGTTGATTGCATGCAACCAATTGCAGCAGCTATGGTATCCGCAGATATACTAATTCATGAATAAAGAGCTTTCTACTAAGGATAATCTTCAGGTTCTCTATGAGGACAATCACATTATTGCAGTAAATAAACGCCCAGGAGATATTGTACAAGGTGATAAAACGGGAGACCAACCGCTAAGCGAGGTTGTTAAGAAATACATCGCTCAAAAATATAAGAAACCCGGAGCTGTGTATTTGGGTGTTGTACATCGTCTTGATCGTCCCACTAGCGGTATCGTAGTTTTTGCCCGTACGAGCAAGGCATTGCCCCGACTTAATAAATTATTTGCGGAAAAAGAAGCAAAAAAAACCTACTGGGCAGTGGTTAAGGGATTACCACCTAATGATAAGGATACCCTAACACATTGGTTAAAGCGAAACACAAAGCAGAATAAATCGTATGCCTACCCAAAGGAAATAGCAGAAAGTAAAAAGGCAGTGCTGGACTACCGACTTCTCAAAAAATTAGATCATTATAATCTACTGGAAATAGACTTACATACCGGACGTCATCACCAGATACGGACGCAATTAGCCACAATTGGATGTGTTATCAAGGGAGATCTTAAATACGGATCAGATCGCAGTAATAAAGATGGGAGTATTCATTTACATGCACGGGAATTAAGGTTTATCCATCCTGTCAAAAAAGAACCAATTCATATTACAGCACCTCCACCAAAAGATCCGGTTTGGGAAGCGTGCAAAAAATAAGCCTTGCACAAATTGTCCAAGACTTTGGGATTTACATTTTGAATAACTAATTATTCCTGTACTTTGATATCTACTAACACGTGAGTTACATTGTACGACTTCAATTAGATCACACCTATTTTACCTGCCGCAGTCTGAAAGAGAACGATTTTATGCTTACAATCATTCGGACTTACAGCTTTTTGATCGGCAATAATAGTTAGTCCTTTTAACTATGCGTCATCTTCCATAGCATCAAATTCTGTAGTAGTCAAACTGGCGTTTTTTGTTTGAATTTTCGTTGCTGTTACGTTTGGTAGAAAAGTAGTCTCATCGGATGGACTCGAAAACGTAATAAATGCTTGGTTACTATTTTCTACGGACTCAATTGGTTTTAAATAATCTCCATTTAATTCTCCTTCGCCATACATCTTGTTCGTACTGGATGCATAAAAACGTGCTGAATCGTCAAATGAAAATTCTACATCACCACTGGATACAATGGCTACTTCAGCTTCTCCTCCGGTTGGTTCTCCACTATCGTCATCACTAGAACAGGAGACACATAATAAAGACATCATCAAAATAACACTTAACAATTTAATTTTCAAACAAATATATTTTGTTCTTTAAGATCTAATAGCGGAAGAATTTGTCAACGAACCAATTTTTTATACCAAAAACACACTTTATTAAAAGATAGGGTATCGATATTTATGTTGTTTTGTAAGATCGAATACTTTCTACAACAACCGAACATAGAATAAGTCCGCCCCCGATAAAGGTATTCAATGCCGGAATTTCACCTAAAAAGATCATCCCCAAAATAATGCCGTAAATAGGCTGCATACTACTAATAATACTTGCTGTGGTAATAGAGAATTGCTTAAAGCTCTGTAAAAACAAGGTATGCCCCACCGCGGTGGTTAGAAAAGCCAAAATTAGTAGAAACTCCCATTGCTCTTTTATTTGTGAAAGCTCATAAAAATAAAATGTAGGTAATAGAAAGATAAAAATTACCACCAACTGATACCACATAAGTACTGATCCATTGTAGGTACTCACTTTAGCTTTTAAGATTAAATTACGCAATGCATAAAATAAAGCAGAGAGTATTCCTAAAATGACGGCTTGAGTAATGGAATTTTCCACATCCATTTCGGGTAATAAAAAATAAACACCAATCAATACGAGTGCTCCCAGAAATAAATGACTACGATCAAATTTTGTTTTCAGCAGCAAGGGTTCCAATAGTGCAGTGATTACGGGATAGGTAAAAAGGGATAACATTCCGATGGCTACATTGGATAATCGTAGCGCATAGAAATAAGTAAGCCAATGCAATCCCATAAGCACACCCGTAAATAAAATAGATAATAGATCCTTACGCTCAATGCTAAAAGATATTTTTCTCCATCGACAGTATAAAAACAATAAGATGGCAGCAAATAAGGCTCTAATCCCTATAGTAACCGGCACGGGTAATTCAATATATCTTCCTAAGGCACCTGAGGTACTTATAAAAAGCATGGCAAGATTGAGTTCTAAGACATGTCGTAGGTGCGTGGTTTTATGCATTAAGTACTTATCTAATTAAAACTTTTGATTTTTCCTGAATGATCTGAGCCACCGGCTTCCCTTCTATATTACTCTCTAACCAGGATAAAATATCCAAATATAAGAAGGCACGCTTCTCGTAGGGATGGTTTTCGTATTGTTTCAATGTTTTATGCAATTTCTTAAACTCATCCTTAATTTGATGCGGAAAGATATCTCCCAGATTCTTCAAAAATCGGATCATCGCCTTTTGCACTTCGTGCAGATCATCCATTTTAATTAAAAACTTATAGGTTTCCCGCAATTGAGATTCGAGATGGTAATCCATTCCGGCTTCATAATGCGCCACCAAACTCAATACTCTTGCAAAACACATCAAATCTTCTCGCATTCGCAAGGATTTATTATTGATTATTTTTGACAAATACTCAATACATTTACGATAGTTATCCATTCCAAAATATAAGCAACCGATCTTATAATAGAATACCATAATATGATGATCATCCATACGATCGCCATATGTTTTAATACCTTTTAGAATGGGTTGAACCAATCCTTCGCCTTCCACAAAGGTACCTTCCAAAAAATGTACATTCAGGCGATTGTTATACATAAACTGAAATGATAACATTTCAATATTATCATCTACAGGAAACGTTTTGGAGGTAATTGTTTGCTCGAATGTATCTAAGGTACTTTTAAGTTGCGATTGATCTTTGATTAAATACAGGGATTCTAACAAATAATGATTTCCCCGCATATAAAATACCGGATTAAGAGTGATCATCTTGGGATACTCATAAAACAGATCCACCCATTTTTTTGAATACTTATAACAACTTATAAAATCCTGTATTATAAAGCTATACCATAAATGCGCTTTGTATAACCAGAGTTTTTCTCTAAAACCAAGTAAACTCCAATCATAGGTGGGTAACTTGTCATGAAAGTATTCAGTTATAATCTTATGTTCTGTATCATTTTTTACATAACCTGTTTTAAGCATTATACCGTACAACTGCAACGATAAATTTGACAACTTACTGGTCAGAACATTTTTCATGCTCAACTCCTTTGCCTGGATTGTTAATTCGTCGGCTCGGGTATGAATGCTACGCGTGATATATTGAGTTTCGATAATTTTTTCCAACTCCACTATCTCATATGCACTTGTATTTTCATCATTTTCAATCGCGAGGTTCTTAGCTTTTTCAAGAATTTTAAGGCTTTGCTTGTATAACCCTTTATGATATAGAATGGTAGCAAAATCCATTTGTTCCCTAATCTGAGATCGTACATTTTGGTGCACCGGACTCAGTCGCATACTTACTAATATCTGTTTATATAGGTGCGCCTTTAGGTTAGAAAGCTGTAATTTGGTCACGATTCCTTTTTTAATAATCTCTTGTTCATCTAAGGATGCAGATTTATCCAAGTGATTGAATAGTGCCAAGAATTTTGCATCTGTATTACCTCCTAAGCGACCCACATATACTTTAAATTGTCGCTTTTCTGATTTTGAAAGTGATTTTACCAAAACGAATAACGGGTCTTTTTGATCATTAGTCATTGTAAGAAAAACTTAATTAAAATATTGGTTATTAGTTAATTATAAGACTAACCGATTATTTTGATATTGTAAAAGCTAATCAGAATTCTATCTCTTTAACATTCCCAAAATATAAATTCGTAAGACAAAAAAGAAATATACAAGGTAGTATTTTAAGAAAGTTTACTGCCACTGAAACCCTAATAATAGATAATCCCATAAGACATATGAGTACTGATAAAGTTCAAATTTTTGATACCACCCTACGAGATGGCGAACAAGTACCGGGTTGTAAATTAGATACTGCTCAAAAACTGGTAATTGCGCAACAATTAGATTCACTGGGAGTGGATGTTATTGAGGCAGGTTTTCCCGTATCGAGTCCCGGAGATTTTCAATCGGTATACGAAATCGCAAAACTGGTTAAAAACGCAACGGTTTGCGGACTTACACGGGCCGTAAAGAATGATATCAAAGTAGCAGCCGAAGCTTTGCAATTAGCAAAACGTCCCAGAATTCATACGGGTATCGGAACCTCTGATTCTCATATAAAATATAAGTTTAATGCTACGCGAGAGCAGGTGATCGAACGTGGTATCGCCGCAGTCACCTACGCCAAATCTTTTGTTGAAGACGTTGAGTTTTATGCAGAAGATGCCGGACGTACCGATAACGAGTTTCTTGCACGGGTGTGCGAAGCCATGATCAAAGCAGGCGCTACCGTACTCAACATTCCGGATACAACGGGCTATTGCCTACCCGAAGAATATGGACAGAAAATTAAATATTTAAAAGAAAACGTCAAAGGAATCGATAAGGTGATTTTGTCGTGTCATTGCCATAATGATCTTGGATTAGCTACAGCCAATTCGATTGCTGGTGTCTTAAACGGCGCCCGACAGATTGAATGTACAATCAATGGGATTGGTGAACGTGCCGGTAATACTTCGTTAGAAGAGGTTGTCATGATCATGAAACAACATCCATACCTGGATCTTAGTACGGGTATTAATTCTCAATTATTATATGCAACCAGTCAAATGGTTTCTGATCATATGGGAATGCCTGTACAACCAAACAAAGCTATTGTTGGAGCCAATGCCTTTGCACATAGTTCGGGCATACATCAGGATGGTGTCATTAAAAACAGAGAAACCTACGAAATCATGGATCCTGCCGAGGTAGGAGTCACTGAATCCTCTATTGTACTTACTGCCAGAAGCGGAAGGGCGGCACTCGCCTATCGTGCTAAAAAAGTGGGTTATGAATTAACAAAATTACAATTGGATGAAGTCTACTGTGAGTTTTTAAAGTTTGCAGATAAAAAGAAAGAAATTAAAGATACCGACTTACATCATATTATGAAGAGAACTAATGTTGCGATTGCTGCTGTAGCATAGTAATGTATATGTTATAAGAAAAATTATGAAAAAAACCTTATTTGATAAAGTATGGGATGCGCATGTAGTCAAAAAAATAGAAGACGGTCCCCAAATTTTATATATTGACAAACACCTGATTCATGAAGTAACCAGTCCGCAAGCGTTCAACGAACTTGAACAACGGTCTATTCCTGTGTTTAGACCTAAGCAAATTGTTGCGACTGCAGATCATAACACACCAACAATCGATCAACATCTCCCTGTTAAGGATGAGATGTCTCGTAAACAATTGGCACAACTCGCTGTAAACTGTGAGAAAAATGACATTCCATTGTATGGCTTAGGACATGAATATAATGGTATTGTCCATGTCATGGCCCCCGAATTGGGGTTTACCCAACCGGGAATGACCATCGTATGCGGAGATAGTCATACCTCTACGCATGGTGCTTTTGGCAGTATTGCATTTGGTATTGGTACCAGTCAGGTGGCTCAAGTTTTTGCCAGTCAGTGTTTATTATTACAAAAACCAAAGAGTCTACGTGTCAATGTTAATGGCACGCTCCGACCCGGAGTGTTACCCAAAGATGTGATTCTTTATATTATCTCCAAACTGGGTACCAATTCGGGTACTGGATATTTCTGCGAATATGCAGGTAATGTGTTCGAAGAAATGAGTATGGAAGGCAGAATGACGGTTTGTAACATGAGTATTGAGATGGGTGCTCGCGGCGGAATGATCGCGCCCGATGCAACTACCTTTGACTATGTAAAAGGACGACCATTTGCACCTCAGGGAGCAGCTTTTGATAAAAAAGTAGCCTATTGGAAAACCCTTGCTACAGATACCGATGCCGTTTTTGATCAGGAATACCATTTTGATGCCGAAGATATCGCTCCGATGATTACGTATGGAACCAATCCGGGGATGGGAATCAAAATTTCCGAACCTATTCCGCAGGATACATCAAAAACATTTGAGAAGTCCCTGGACTACATGAATTTCAAAAAAGGACAATCTCTGATTAATCAAGCTGTCAATTATGTGTTTATAGGCAGTTGTACCAACAGTCGTATCGAAGATTTCAGAGTGGCTGCGCAGTATATCAAGGGCAAACAAAAGGCATCCAATGTAACTGCCTGGTTAGTGCCCGGCTCACAACAAGTTGCCCAACAAATAAAGGAAGAAGGCCTTAACGAAATATTTGAAAGTTCAGGGTTTCAGTTACGTCAACCGGGTTGCTCTGCCTGTCTTGCCATGAATGATGATAAGATTCCCGAAGGCGAATATTGTGTCTCTACCTCAAACAGGAATTTTGAAGGGCGTCAAGGGCAAGGTTCGAGAACCATTTTAGCGAGTCCGCTGGTGGCTGCCGCAACTGCAGTTCACGGAAAAATTATTGATATCACCAAACACCTCAACTAATATGGAGCCTTTTATAAATATAACCTCGACAGCGATCCCCTTACCGATTCAAAATATCGATACAGATCAAATCATACCGGCGCGTTTCTTAAAAGCAACCACACGAGAGGGTTTTGGCGAAAATTTATTTAGAGACTGGCGTTATGAAAAAGACGGAAGCGTAAATACAAGTTTTCCGCTTAATAACATTAACTATCGCGGTCAGATCTTGGTGGCCGGAGATAATTTTGGATGCGGTTCCAGTAGAGAACATGCTGCCTGGGCACTCCATGATTATGGATTTAAGGTTGTCATCTCTAGTTTTTTCGCAGATATATTTAAAGGGAATGCTTTGAATAACGGGGTGTTACCGGTACAGGTTTCGGCTGCATTTTTAGAAACCCTGTTACAGGCAATTGAGCAAGATCCTAATACGGTGATTGAAGTAGACCTTCAGCATGAAAAAGTAACATTAAAAGCTACCAATGCTTCCGAACACTTCGAAATAAACAGTTATAAAAAAACCTGTATGATTAATGGATATGATGATATCGATTTTCTGCTAAGCAATTTAGCCGCTATCGAAACTTTCGAAGAAACAAAAAATTAAAAAGGAGAAATTACAGCTTAGAGCTGCCTTGTGTACTTCTAAGCATAAAAAATTACGTTATGAAATTAGAAATTGCTGTACTCGCGGGCGACGGAATCGGCCCAGAAGTCACTGCTCAAGCGATCAAGTCGCTTGAAGCCATTGCCCATAGTTTTGATCACACCTTTTTGTTTAAAGAAGGACTTGTCGGTGCTATTGCTATTGATAAAACAGGCGATGCCCTACCGCAGGAAACTTTGGATCTGTGTGCTGCGACAGACGCTGTGCTGTTTGGTGCTATCGGGGATCCTAAATATGATAACAATCCCGGATCCAAGGTACGACCTGAACAAGGACTCTTAAAACTACGAAAGGAACTCGGATTATACGCGAATATCAGACCGGTAAAAGCCTATCCTACCCTGCTGGAGCATTCGCCATTAAAACGACACATCATTGAAGGTACGGATATCGCAATCTATCGTGAGCTTACCGGAGGCATTTATTTTGGAAAGAAAACGCTGAATGATGAAGGTACGGTAGCCTCGGATCTGTGTGAATACTCAAAAGAAGAAATCGAGCGTATCGCACATTTGGCGTTTAAAGAAGCCTTAAAAAGAAAAAAAAAATTGACCCTAGTGGACAAAGCAAACGTACTGGAAACTTCGAGGTTATGGAGAAAAGTGGTTACCGAGCTGGCCACGGCATATCCAGAAGTGCAACTGGATTTTATGTTTGTCGATAATGCAGCCATGCAATTGATTTTGAATCCAAAAAGTTTTGATGTGATCCTTACTGAAAACATGTTTGGAGATATCTTATCCGACGAAGCGAGCGTTATTGGCGGATCAATCGGATTATTAGCTTCTGCTTCTATCGGAGATAAATTCGCTATGTTTGAGCCGATACACGGATCCTATCCACAAGCTACAGGAAAAGGTATCGCCAATCCCATTGCGGCGATTTTGTCTGTGGCTATGTTGCTACGACATTTTAATTTGAATGAAGAGGCTGCAGTTATCGAGCAGGGTGTTGAAAAAGCATTGGAGTTACATATTACCACTCCGGATTTAAACAGTCATCAACCTTTGTCCACACAGAAAGTGGGAGATTTTATTGCCGATTATATTACAAACCCTTTTGATACAAATGTGAATTTTGAAAATATACATGTGGGGCAATCCACGATCATTTAGTTTTTTATTACATCCATGTAATGTGTTTAGAAAAGCAGTCTTGTGTTACGTCAAGGCTGCTTTTTGTTTATGGAGGTAATATTATAAAGAGAGATAAACTCCCATTAAAGGATTTACTATGCTATTAATTTTAGCCAGTTTTTTGGGATTCGTTGCACTCACTCCGGTGACACCAAGTAGCTTCGCAGGGTCATACAAACTGCTCCCTGCAGGTGGCACTCTCGCTCCATGGTGATAATTTCACGCTCCGGCCGCAATGGATGACTGAAAACGCTCCCCGGAGCATTGTTTATGGTTGCAGGAGTGGTTCTTACCCATCCCGGAAGCCATTAAACCATCGCAGGACGGGTATATACCTGCGCCGGAGACTATCCAAGCCTCGCAGGATGCGTATTAAGAACCCCAGGAAGCCTAAAATCGTCCCAGGATCACTATCTATAGGCTGTGAAAGCGTTTTGCCGCGTCATCATCTTAGGTGAAGTTATTCTCCTTTGATATAGAAAGAGGCATGGACTCAAATATTTTATGTAGTTTAGTAACATTAAAACCAAATCCCCACCCCAGTTGGTAACTTTTTAAGTTGCCTTTTAGTAATCGTATAAGAGAAATAAAGGACATATATTCTTTATACAATTGTTAGGCACAATACCCAAAAAAACTGAAACCAAAGAATGAATAAGAAAAATTTGCTAAACATTTTAAAGAAATTCATTGATTGGTTAACTCATTATCATCTAAGATTTTCAAAAAACAAATCTGAATCATTATCATACAACTCATTATCACCAACTGATAATGCTGAAAACATAGATTACTACATTGAATCTCTAAATTGGGCTCTTTTAAATAGAAATAAGATTAAAAACATAGCTATTTCAGGGCCCTATGGGTCAGGAAAAAGTAGTGTGATACAAACTTTTCAAAGAAAAAATCATAATAACGATTTTAGATTTTTAAATATTTCTTTAGCCACATTTAAAGAAATTAATATTGATAAAGCTACGCCTGAAAATGAAGAATTATTAAGATTAATTGAGTTAAGTATATTACAGCAGTTTTTTTATCACGAAGAAGATAAGAAAATACCAGATTCACGATTTAAAAAAATTAAATCACACAGTAAATGGTTCCTTAGATTTCAAACCATTGGTTTTATCTCATTTTTAATATCTTTTCTATACTTAATTTTTCCAAAGTTTTTAGCAAAATTTTCTTTGATTAATATTACACCAAACTACCAAAATTTGGTTCATTCTATTGCGGTAATAATTATTGCTTTAGGCTTATTATTCTTCCTTTTTAAAGTGACACGAATTATTAAAAGCGTTGTAATCAAAAATCTAAGTGTTAATAATGCTACGATCGAAATTGATGACAATATCAGTAAATCTATTCTTAACAATCATCTTGATGAAATTTTATACTTTTTTGAAGTCACTAAATACAACACCGTAATAATAGAGGATATTGATCGATTTGAGCAGACAGAAGTTTTTACGAAGTTGAGAGAACTTAATTTACTGATAAACAATTCTAAAAAAACAAAAGAAGATATTGTCTTTATCTATGCCATTCGAGACGATATGTTTAAAGATAAAGAAAGAACAAAGTTCTTTGACTTTATGATTCCAATAATTCCAGTTATCAACTCTTCAAACTCGAGTGAAAAATTATTAAAAATCATAAAAGAAAATCATTACAAAATATCAAATGATTTAGTTAGTGACATTTCTCTATTTATTGACGATATGCGATTATTATTTAATATTATGAATGAATATCATATTTATTCAAATAGTTTAAATTCTAATCTAAACCAAGACAAACTTTTATCAATAATTGTGTATAAGAATATGCATCCAATTGATTTTACCGATTTAAGTAATAACAAAGGTTCTCTTTACGAAACTTTATCAAAAAAGCAATTCTACATTCAAGAACAAAACAAAAAGGTTGATTTAAAAATTGAAACAATAAACGAAAAAATTAAGGAAGTCGAAAATGCTAAATTGATTGATATTAAAGAGTTGAGAACAATATATCTATCTAAAATTGTAGAAAACATATTACAAACCAATCCAAGTCATCCATTTTTTAAATTTTGGATAAACAATCGAATTGTTAATTTGACACAAGCAACAGAAGAAGAAAATTTTAACGCCATTATTAATTCAACTAGATTACAATACATTTATAATCAAAGCCAACAATATAGACAGAACTTTAATTTAAATTTCAATTCTATAGAAAAAGAGATTAACTCTGTTCATACATACAAAGAAAGAGAAGAACTAATTGCATCTAAAAATAAGCTAGATGATTTTAAACAACAGATTGAAGAATTGGAAGAAAGTAAAAATCGAATTAAAAAGCACCAAATAAAGGAGTTAATATCAACCAAAGAAATTGAAGTTGGAAATCAAGAAAGCAAGCAAAATGAGCTCATAAATATTTTACTAAGAAATGGATATATTGATGAAAGTTATCTTGAATATATATCCATTTTCTATGAAGGTAGTTTATCTAAAACTGATTATCAATTCTTGATAAATATCAAAACTCAGAAAAGTTCTGAATTTGATTTTAAACTTAATAAAATTGATAATCTGATAAAAAAAATAAATCAAGTAGAATTTGAAAAAGAATACATTCTCAATTATTCTTTACTAGATTTTCTACTTTCAAACAATAAACATAAATTAAAGATTAATCTAATTTTCGAGCAGTTAAAAAATGAATCTAAGAAATCAATAAGTTTTATTGATGGTTTTGTTGATTATTCATCAAACGCTGAATTGTTTATTAAAACTATCAGTAAAAAATGGACTAATATTTGGCATTACATAGAGAGCGAATCTAACTTTTCCGAAGACAAAAAAAAGAAATATTTCAAGTTATTAATTGAACACTCAGACACAAATGATATCAAAAAAATATTCGCTAATTACAAATCGACTATTTCAGAAAATAAAGATTTTTTAAACTTATTAAAAAATCAAACTAAAATAAAAGATGTTATTGAAATACTAGATATTAAATTTAAAGATATTTCCAATTCATCACCAAAAGAATTACTTGAATTTATTTATTCTAATAACTACTATTCAATCAATACTTCAATGGTAAAAAATATTCTTTCTTTTAATAATGCATTCAATTCAAAGTTATTTAAAGAAAAGAATTATACATCGATTAAAGAATCTGGAATAAAAAGTTTGGTCGAATACATAGACACGAACATAGATGAATACATCACTTCTGTTTACCTTGATTTGAAAATTGAACCAAATGATATAGAACCTTTAGAAAACCTTTTAAACAATATGGATATTTCCATAGAAAATAAAGGTTTTATAATAAACCAGTCAAAAACTAAAGTTGAAAATATCGATGATATTAAAAGATTAAATGTAAAAAATATTTTGCTAAAGGATTCTAATGTAGGCTTCCCCTAATTAGAACTGCTTATTTTTCTAAAACTTTTATAAAGTTATTATTTTTAATTCTTGTTTGGCTAGCCAAACAAGAATTAATTTCGGCATATTTTACTGGAGAGATTTTACCAAGTGCATCATGAGGCCTGTGATTATTA
>NZ_VNHU01000015.1 GCF_008124785.1 Aquimarina intermedia
TTAGACGCTTTTGTTTACACATCCTGCCAAAAGGCTTTACCAGAATACGGCATTATGGTATCTTAAGTAGTAGCATAAAGAACAAAGTGCTACCCTTACTTAAAGGTCAACTAACAGAAAAACCAGCAATAAAAAATAAACATCCCATACAACATCGCAAGTGTCCAAGCTGTATGAAAGGAATACTGATAACAGTGCATACTTTTGGTAGCAGAGGACCGCCAAATCACTGGCTCAAAAAGATAAAGAGTAAACATACTGCCCCAGAAAGTAACACCCTTGTCGGGTAAGGGGATACTTATGACCAAAAACAAAAAAAATATTAAAAAGAGGATACAATTACGTTATAAAATCATCACAACCTCTATAGAAAGAAGAAAATGGCACTCATAAATCGGTAAAGAGAACTTCTGTTAAATAGGTTCCACCTCACGCAGATCTATAGAAATACATATCAAACCCCATACTAAGGAATATCGACCCGGTTTAGTCAACACGGCCTGCATGCTCGGTCGTACCGACCGCATGAATGCTTAGTTGTTATGTGCTGGCTTTTTTCTCCGTTGCAAAAAATCCGTTATCATTTATTTCGTCAAATAATTCAATTTCGAGTGCATTATATTTATCTGAAATCGAATTGAGTAATTCCGCGTTAAATTCCGTTTTATTTATTTGCATTAATTCCATTCCGTCATAACTGACAAAAATCGGTTTGCTTTCTTTTTCGATTGAGAAATGAACCAAGTCGTAAATCAGTTTTTCTTTTTCCGATTCCAAAATGTTTAGCAATATGTTTTTTAATTCAGAAGTCAGAGGAATGATAAATGTCGAAATTTTGCTTTTATCAGGAACTTGCTTTTCAGAGAACAATTTTCGGAATGATTTGTCAGAGATATGTTCAGAGTAAAATCCGTTAATATTCATTTCCGATTTATTCGGTGAATTTATAATCAGTTCTTTTAAAAACGCTATTTGTAATTTTTCTTCTGTCATTTTTGTGTTTTTCGCTTGCACATAACACTGTTATATAATCACCTTTGGTAACTATATTCTTTTATATGATTACCAAAAGTAACTATATTTCTCTTTTACGATCACTACCCTAAAGATACTAAGTGGGGTTTAAGTGGTACTAAACTACAGATTTTATTTGAAATAAGCTATTGCCATGCAAAAGCCACGAGGCAGAAAGCAAAACTTGATAGAAGGGAGACAAGAAACAGGATGACAGGAAACAGGATACTTTTACATTTAGCATTTAAAATTCAATATTTTATATTCGGTATTCAGTATTCGATTAGTGTTTTTTCTTTTTTGCATCGCCCAAACCTCTCGACTCCGCTCGAGGTGACATTCAAAAACCCAAGTTCGAATATGCCTTTTCAGTAAGATATCCACTCCTCGTTTTAAACCAATTTCCTGTAGCCACTACCTTCACTTCATTTTTTACGCTAAAGTTTTTATAGGACGCTCCTTTCGCATAGCGATTCCCACCATCAGGAAAGCTTCGGGACAAGTGCGGCACGTTTTCCCACCACTGGGAAACCTTCAGGAGAAGTGCGGCAACGTTTCCCACCACCGGGAAAGCTTCAGGACAAGTGCGGCAACGTTTCCCACCATCAGGAAAGCTTCGGGACAAGTGCGGCACGTTTTCCCACCACTGGGAAACCTTCAGGAGAAGTGCGGCAACGTTTCCCACCACCGGGAAAGCTTCAGGACAAGTGCGGCAACGTTTCCCACCATCGGGAAAGCTTCGGGACAAGTGCGGCACGTTTTCCCACCACTGGGAAAGCTTCCTGACAAGTGCGGCAACTTTCCAAGCAGTGATAGCAAGGGTTTACCAAAATGTATGGACTAGTTTTTCTTTTTATAAAAAGGAATCAAATAACTTATCGAATAGCCATAACCTACGCCAAAATTGCTAAAGTCATTGGTTTTACCAAAACCGGGAATAAAAAGGTTGTCAAATTGTTCGGGAGATGTCTCATTGATCATGCCGCGTATCGATACATTGGCACCCAGATAAATATTAGCAAACAATTCTACTTTGATCCCCAATACAAGTTCTCCCCATCCTGCGGTCAATCCCTTTTCTTCGATGGGTACGGTAATACGTGTGGGTCCGTAATAATTGGTACCGGTGAAGACAGCGTATTCATCTAAGCGTTGTGAAAACGTAGCAAAACCATAACGTACACCAACATAAATACTATTTTGCATACCATACCAGTTATCATAGGCATTATAATCCACACCGATACGTACATAACTCCCCGAGCCTTCGCCCACTATATTTTCTTCTTCGCGTAGCAACTTTTCGTTACCAATCTCGGCAGCGAGATAGAAGTCTTTGTAGAAGCGATAATCTCCGTTGATTTCGAATCCGGTATATTCGTCTTGGATCGCAGTAAGCAATAGTTTATTAAGATCTGTCCCGACACGTAAGCCATACTTTTCTCCGGGTGGGAGGGTGTCAGTAGCTGTTACCTGTTGCTCGGTTTCGGCAGTGGTAGTGGGTTCCTGCGCATAAAGTGCTGTAGCTCCTATCAGACTAATGACGAATAAGTACGTGTGTAGTGGTTTCATCCTTAACATTTAAACTTTGTACAATAATTTCATTAATCCAGTTATCGGTATCTGTCGTATTTTCTCTGGTAGCACTTAGGCCCTCAAACGTAGCTCTAAAACCACACGCACTACTCACATATTCTTCGACTGTCGTGTATTGAAAACTTACCATATCAGTGTTGGCGGGAATCGAATCATTCTCAACGTTGCTATTCACCGTAAATTCAAATTCGCTTAAGGTACCGTTGGTACGAAGTGGTATCCTAATCGTATCCAGAGCAGTACCCAGTTCGAGCAATTCATCAATGCCTTCTCCTTTAATCTGTAATTCTACAGGCGCTTCAGCTTCGGCAGTCTCGGCCGAAATAAAAGCAATAACCAATAGGGGCGTTGTTGCCGTATCGGGCGCACAGATATCATCTCGCTCACAACTTACCTGAGTAAGCAGGAGTATCGATAGTAAGGAGAGACAGCTAATTAGAATATACGGTTTTAATCTCATGGTGGGTAGTCTTATCTTTTTTCGAGCAATACAACGTTTTCTACATGATGCGTCTGCGGAAACATATCCACCGGTTGCACCTTAGTTACTTTGTACGCTTCGTCTAATAACGCCAAATCTCTCGCTTGTGTTGCGCTGTTACAACTCACGTATACAATTTTTGCCGGAGCGATATTCAGTAGTTGTTGTACTACGTCTTTATGCATGCCGTCTCGCGGGGGATCGGTAATTACTACTTCGGGTTGACCATGGGTAGCAATAAAATCTTTGGTAAACACTTTTTTCATGTCCCCTACGTAGAATTCTGTATTGTCGATCTTATTGTTTCGGGCATTTTCCTTGGCATCTTCGATCGCTTCGGGTACAGCCTCCACACCAATTACCTTTTTAGCTTGTTTGGCAACAAACTGTGCAATGGTTCCGGTACCTGTATATAAATCATAGACTAGCTCTTCCCCGGTTAACTGTGCAAAATCACGGGTAATTTTATATAGTTCGTACGCCTGATCCGAATTGGTTTGATAAAAAGATTTAGCATTAATCTTAAATTGTAAGCCTTCCATTTCTTCGGTAATATGATCTTTACCGTGGTAACAAATCACGTCTTGGTCATATATAGTATCATTACCCTTACCATTTACCACATATTGCAGTGAAGTAATTTCGGGAAACTCAGTTTTGATATAGTCGAGTAAGAGATTACGTTTTTCGGCATCGTCAAAAAAGAACTGTACCAATACCATAATTTCACCCGTAGAGGTGGTACGTATCATCAAAGTACGCAATAAGCCGGTTTGATTACGAGCATTGTAAAAAGAAAGGTTGTTTTGTGTAGCAAAATCTCTGACTTTATTACGGATCGCGTTACTTGGATCTGCTTGTAAATAGCAAGTATCAATGTCCAGAATCTTATCCCACATGCCGGGAATATGAAAACCTAGTGCATTTCTATCCTTAATTTCTTCATCATTCTGTATCTCTTCTAACGATAACCAACGGCTGTCACTAAAAGAGAATTCCATTTTATTACGGTAAAAAAATTGTTCTGCAGAGCCTAAGATCGGCGTTACCTCAGGGAGGTCAACCTTACCAATGCGTGTGAGGTTGTTCATGACTTCCTGTTGTTTGTAATCCAATTGATGTTCATAGCCCATAAATTGCCACTTACATCCACCGCATGTACCAAAATGCTTGCAAATTGGTTCCACTCGTTTTGACGAAGGTTTAATTAAATTGGTAGCCGTACCTTCATAATATGCCTTTCTTTTTTTGGTAGTTCGGATATCTATGACATCTCCGGGAACTGCATTGTTTAAAAAGATAACCTTACCATCAGGAGCTTTGGCAATACTTTTTCCTTTTGCCCCTGCATCTATAACTTCGATATTTTCGAAGACTTGCTTTTTATTTTTTCTCGCCATAGCGCAAAAATAGAATATTTAGCAGGATTAAAGGGAGAAGCGCTAAAAAATTCGCTAAAGATTTAGTAATTTGCGATCCACTTCATTACGGTTGATTTCTCGCCGCTCTCACGAGTAGGATAAGTAGGAATAGTAAAGTTTTATTTTTAATACGTTTATAATGGCAGTTTTAGAAAAAAAGTCATCACAACACTCAATTGATTTAGAAAATAAGTATGGAGCACACAACTACCATCCGTTACCTGTGGTTTTGAACCGGGGAGAAGGAGTTTTTGTGTGGGATGTAGAGGATAAAAAATATTATGATTTTTTAAGTGCATACTCAGCAGTAAATCAAGGACATTGTCATCCCAGAATTGTGGATGCAATGACCGAACAAGCAAAACAACTAACCTTAACTTCTCGTGCATTTTATAATGATAAATTAGGAGAGTTTGAGAAATTTGCGACTGAGTATTTTGGGTTTGACAAATTGCTGCCAATGAACACAGGAGCCGAAGCGGTAGAGACTGCTTTAAAAATTTGTCGCCGTTGGGCATATGAGAAAAAAGGCATTGCCGAAAATGAAGCGCAGATCATTGTGTGCGAAAACAACTTTCACGGACGTACAACAACCATCATTTCTTTTTCAAATGATCCTGTAGCACGCGACAATTTTGGTCCGTATACCAATGGATTTATAAAAATTGAATATGATAATTTGAAGGCGTTGGAAGAAGTTTTGGAAAGCACTCCCAACGTTGCAGGATTCCTTGTAGAACCGATTCAGGGAGAAGCAGGGGTGTATGTGCCGTCTGAAGATTATTTAGCGAAAGCGAAAGCGCTGTGTAAAAAACACAATGTACTGTTTATTGCTGACGAAGTACAAACAGGTATTGCCCGTACAGGAAAACTTTTAGCGGTAGATTATGCAAAGGTGAAGCCTGATGTTTTAATTCTTGGAAAAGCAATTAGTGGCGGAGCCTATCCGGTTTCTGTGGTATTGGCAAATGACAATATCATGGAAGTGATACGACCAGGAAGTCACGGGAGTACCTTTGGTGGAAATCCGGTGGCGGCGGTAGTTGCCATGGCTGCACTTGAAGTAGTAAGAGATGAAAAATTAGCGATCAATGCCTTTGAGTTAGGAGAACTCTTTAGAGCAGAGCTTAACAACTATATTGAAACTTCGAATATCGTTAATCTGGTACGTGGTAAAGGATTACTCAATGCCATTGTAATTAATGATAGTGAGGACAGCGATACTGCCTGGAATATCTGTGTGGCTTTAAAAGATAATGGTTTGTTAGCGAAACCTACGCATGGTAACATCATTCGTTTTGCACCACCATTAGTAATGACGAAGGAGCAATTGTTAGATTGTGTACGTATCATTACTGAAACATTAAAGACTTTTGAAAAGTAGATCAACCTACTGATTACTTATTAGATATAAAAAAATCCCGCAACTTGCGGGATTTTTTATGCTTTGTGCTCTAATGCTAGTTGTACTGTTCAAGCATTTCTTGCTGCATTTCCATAAGTCCGTCATATCCTGCGATGATAAAGAAGATAATTAAGGAAATAAGATATAGTGCACTTAATACCAACCCAATAATAGCTAGAATCTTTCCGGTTTTTACATTTTGGTAACCGGTGTATAACTCAGGGTTCTCTAGGTACAGCTCCGTTGCTTTTTTGGACATAATAATAGCAATGATTCCAAATACGATTCCGAAGAATCCATAGCAGCAGCAACCAAGAATTGATAGAATTCCGAATACTAGAATTAAAGTAGAGTTTGGTAATGTTTGTTTTTCCATAATATTGAAAGGTTAGTTGAACATAAAATTCATTTTGATAAAGTAACTTATGATGATAGTCAGCACCGTAACTGCCAGTAAACCGTATTTGATATAGGTGTCAAATCTAAACTTAAAGAATAAGGTAACTCCCCAAAAGGCTAGTAATAGAAGTAGCGGGTATACGGCCGGATACATTTTGAAAGCTTGCGCGAACTCCCCTTGTGCCAGATAAGACAAGGAGCGTTGTAAACCACACCCTAAGCAGTCAACCCCAAAAAGTTTTTTATTAAGACAAGGAAACATGTATTTTTCCACAGTAATCTTAGGTATTTTGAGGTACAATATACGTATTTACATATTTTTTGCATGAGATAATTTCATTTTCATAAAATCCTCATATTTTTACCGGATGAAAAGCACTAGTTTTAAAACAATTCTCAAAACAAGCTGTATCGCGATTGGGATAGGGATATTAGTCCATCAACTGATGGCTGAAGAAAAGAACTATTACCTGCAAAGTTTGGGGGTCGTTTGTTTAATGGGAGGGTTGTATATGGTCAATACAACGCTTTCTTCACGCTCTGAAGGAAGTACGGATGAGACGCAAGAATAATTTTGGATATGATAGAGGTAGGTGATAAGGTTTCGGTTTTGGATGAAGATATAACAGGGGATGTTATAAGATTAGAGAAGGATGAAGCTGTGATAATGAGTGATGATGGCTTTGAGTTAAGCTTTCCCGTCAATGAACTTGTGCGCGTGATGACCGGAGATATGACCCTGCCATCCTATGAAGAGGTACATAAGAACCTACAGGAAAAAGAACATTTTCAAAAGAAAACAAAACGTCCGGCTGTCAAACCAAAAAAGCAACAAGCTCCCCCGATGGAAGTGGATTTGCATATTCACAAATTGGTAAAATCCAGTAGAGGGATGACCAATCATGATATGGTGAACTTACAATTGGATACAGCTAAGCGTCAATTGGATTTTGCAATCAGCAAACGTATTCCTGTAGTAATTTTTATTCATGGAGTAGGACAAGGCGTGCTCAAAGAAGAGTTAAAGTATCTGTTTGGAAGGTATGATAATTTAAGTATCTCTGATGGAGATTATAAAAAATATGGTTTGGGTGCTATGGAGGTGTATATAAAACAAAACCCAAACAACTAAATTAAATTAAGGCGTAAAGGTTTTTGCAACTTCTTGTTCGCCTAGAGCCAAGACCTCTTTTCTGTAAGCAACCCCTTCACCGGTTAAGGTGATATCTTTTAAAAGAATCGTACGTCTAAATATAGAATCGTTCGCTTCAGTTCTCAAAAAATCATAACTAATTTCAGCAGTACCGCTGGTGCTTACATACTCAAGGGTGGCGGTGTTTTCTTTCGGCGGAATGTTACTACAAAAATAGCTGGAAGCTGTGATAGGGGAGTTAAACTCACGATATGTAAGTAAATTGGTAGTTTCATTAAGTGTAACCACATCTGTGGACGTTAGTTTTTTGGTATCCGGAATAAGCGTGAAATTTGTACCTGTAAAATTTAGGAATAGTGCTTTGCTTTTCGTTGCATCAAGCTTATAAAAAACAAAGGTATTTGCACTGATATTTGCACAATTGCCTAATGTCCCTTCAAATTCCAATTCATCGGTGATAAGATCCCCTTCACTACAACTAGCGGCCAAAATAAGTAAGCCTGCCATAAGGCCTAAAAACAAGTGGATCGTCTTTATATTATTTTTCATCTTTCTTATTTATCTTATCAATCGTGATGTCTCTAAAGCCGAGTACATAGGTGTCAGAATCTAAGGTTTGTGAATCCGAACTAAGTTCAAGGTTAGTAATGCTAACAGAGGTTCTATAAGTCGTTTCAACAGTATTAAGGTTGCTTATAGGTGTTGGATATTCGGTTACTTGATCGGCCTGTAAATAATTGGGGATATTATCGTTGTTATCATCATCTTCTCTCGGACCATCTTCACCATTCGTATCTTCATTTCTCGTTAACACCCCATCATTATCATCATCATTATCCAAATAATCCGGTATACCATCCTCGTCGCTGTCTCTAGGATCATCATTGTCAGGAATATTATTTGGTAATTCAATAATGGTTAAGATATTATCATCATCGTCATCAGCATCTTTATAGTTAGGGATGCCATCATTGTCGGTGTCATCGTTTTCAAGATTGCCATCATTATTGATATCCTCTTCTGCTGCCGGAATACCGTCATCATCATCTTCGGTTATAATTTCGGTAACAATGGTTGCATTTCCGGATAGACTAAACAAATCTTCGGTAATGGTAATGTCATTGGGCGGTACACTACCACAAAAATAAGTAGCAGGCACCTCTCCGCTAAATTTACGATACACCAAGTCTCCTGCTTCGGTAGCCAAATTAATTGAGATCGGCGCCTCTGTAGATATAGTGTCCGAAAATTGCTCATTTTTAAAGGTAAAGGCGATAGCTTCGTTAACTTCTTTTCCGATTTTATAAAATACGTACTCATTCTCCCCGGATCCGTTACATAATTGAAGGTCCACTTCGTCAAACTCAAAAGAGGTAATGATAATATCTCCATCGTTACAGGCGAATAGGAAGCTAGCTAATAAAAATAAAACAATACGTTTATTCATAGGATTAATTCCGCTTTTAAGCAAAAATAAGGCAATTGAAAGATTATAACGTTATCCATGGAAAATAATTTTATTTACTATAGTTTTGCCTGATTAAACAAACAATATAATGCGAAAAGTTTATTTTGACAGCGCTGCTACGACTCAGGTTCATCCAGATGTAATCACCAAAATGACAGAGGTTTTACAGGATAGCTATGGGAACCCTTCATCCATCCATGCCTTTGGACGCTCTGCCAAAAATCTTATTGAACAGGCTCGTAAACAAATCGCTAAACAACTCGGAGTTACCGCCGGAGAAATAATTTTTACCTCCGGGGGCACCGAAGCAGATAACTTGGCATTAAATAGCTCAGTACGTGATTTGGGCGTTCGTCATATCATCACTACCAGAATCGAACACCATGCAGTGCTACACACAGTGCAAGAACTACAAAAGCATCAGGATATCGCTGTGAGTTATGTGAAAATTTTACCGACGGGTGCTATTGACTATGCGCATCTTCAAGAACTTTTGCAAACAGCAACAGAAAAGACATTGGTTAGTTTAATGCATATCAATAATGAAGTTGGTTGTATTTTAAATATTGATGCAGTAGCTGAACTTTGTAGAACACATAACGCGCTTTTTCATAGCGATATGGTACAGTCTATTGGTCATTTTGATGCGAATTTAGCTGATATAACGGTTGATTTTACTGCCGTGAGTGCGCACAAATTTCATGGTCCTAAAGGCGTTGGTTTTGCGTTTGTGCGAAAAAACTCCGGGTTAAAACCTTTAATTTTTGGTGGAGAGCAGGAGCGAGGATTTCGAGGGGGTACCGAAAGTGTTCATAATATTGTAGGTATGGCTGAAGCATTACGTCTGGCATATGACAATTTGGAAGAAGATACGGCGTACGTAACGGGAATTAAGGATTATTTCACTGCCCAATTGAAGCAACATATTCCTGAAGTAAAATTTAATGCCGATTGTTGTCAAAATGAACATAATACCTATACCTTGCTAAACGTTTGTTTGCCGATATCTTCAGAAAAGGCAGGGATTTTACTATTTCATTTAGATATTAACGGGATTGCATGTTCCCGAGGGAGTGCTTGTCAAAGTGGAAGCAGCAAAGGATCTCATGTGTTATCAGAGATTTTATCTGCCGAAGACATAGAAAAACCATCGGTACGCTTTTCATTTTCTAAATTCAACACCAAAGAAGACGTGGATTACGCCGTTGAGGTGCTTAAGAAATTTATCGAGAGTTAGTTAGATTTTGCTAAAACTTCAGTGCTAACTTTACATTAAAAGTACGTGCAGTTAAATAATTTGGAATCGCATATTGACGTTGTGATGACGCATCCCGAACAAAGGTGTTGGTAATTGAATTTTGATTGTTAAACACATTATAAATTTCGAATCCAACGCTCAAATCATTGAAAATCTTCAGCCAGTTTGGAGTTGCTTCAGGTTGATTGGCATCTACCACTACATAAGAAATTCCTAAATCCGCGCGCCTGTAATCCGGGAGCCTGTTTTGATATTCATAAGGATCAGCATTTGATGGCGATCCACTGGGCACGCCTGTCTGATACACCATATTAAGATACATCTTCAGATTAGGAATGGTGGGGACATAATCCTGAAACAGGACCCCAACTTTAATGCGTTGATCAGTTGGTCGGGCAATATACCCGCGATCATTCTGATTTTCTTCTGTTTTGAGATAACTCAAACTGACCCAGCTTTCTGTACCGGGAACAAATTCACCATTGAGGCGTAAATCTATTCCTTGCGCGTATGCTCTTGCATTATTGTTCGCAGCATATCGAATCCGAACGTTCTCTACCGTATAAGCGTTAATTTTGGACAATTCTTTATAATAGAGTTCTGTAGAAAGCTTAAACGGGCGATTCCATAGTAAGAAACTGTAGTCGTTGCCGAGAACAATATGTACCGATTTTTGAGCTTTGACCTCAGAGTTTACCGTGCCTGAGAGATCTCTCAATTCTCGATACATAGGAGGTTGGTAATAGAGCCCTCCCGAAATTCTAAAAAGCATATCTGCTTTCCAATCCGGTTGTAACGCTACTTGAGCTCTCGGACTAATAATGATTTCGCTATTGGTTGCAATTTGATCTCCCGAAACAGTATAGTGTTGAAAACGAGCGCCTATATTGGACCAAAATTTATGTTCACTAATAGTTGCACGCATGCTATATTGAAGGTATCCCGAGATTCTTTGGATGTCAATATCATTCTGTGCACGAACGGAGTTAAAAGGAAGCAGCGGACTTGTGTACGGAGTGTAGGGTTGATCATTCTTGAAATCATTAATCGGCGGACGAATAGAAAATCCGGCAGAATCAACAATTTCATACTCCTGAATGCGATCTTTTATGTTCTCAAAAGTATACTTAACACCCCACTCAAATTGATGGTTGTTCTTGTGATAGTTTCCTTTGTGCTCAATGTTATAGAATAAAGCATCCAGATCATTTCGTGCATGCGTGAGTTGCGAACCGATACCTTCGCTAAATTCAATTTCACCTAAGTTTTCGCTTCCAATATCGTTATTTACGGTGCCTAGCTCGTATTGTGCTAAAATGTCGTAGTATTCTTGTTCTTTGGTGTGGTATACTGAGGTTATAAGCTTTAGGTCTACAGCGTCGTTCAAACGATAGGTTGTTTTAACAGCTCCCATAGAGGTGGTGTATCGATCTTCTTCCTGTCCTTGATAATATACCAAAAGCGCCTGAGTATTATTGACTGTACCAAAATTGGTCTGCCGGGTTAGAGGTTCGTAGGAATAATTATTAAGGCTTAAATTTCCTAAAAAGCTCATTTCTATTTTAGAAGTAGAGGTATAGGTGAGAAATGTTTGCACATCTGCAAAGCGGGGATTAAAATTGGTTTCAGTTTGTTTGGCTTCCACCAACATGCTGTTGTCCCGATATCTAAACCCCAAAATACCACTGAGTTTTTTGTTCTTTGTCACTCCTTGTGTAGCAACGCTCGCACCCAATAAGCTTAGTTTGACCGAGGTTTCTATGTTGGTAGGACGTTTATAGGTGATGTCCAGAACGGAGGATAGTTTATCTCCGAATTTTGCTTGAAATCCTCCGGCTGAAAAATCGACAGTACGCACCAAGTCGCTATTCACAAAACTGAGACCTTCTTGTTGTCCCGATCGCACTAAAAAGGGACGGTAGACCTCAATATCATTTACGTAGACTAGGTTTTCATCATAATTACCGCCACGTACCGAATATTGCGTACTCAATTCATTTGTACTACTTACACCCGGTAATAACTTTAGCAAGCCTTCAACGCCCGCATTGGCAGAGGGTGTGGATCTGATAGTTTCCGGATCCAACGTAGCTAAACCTTCAATGTCCTTTCGCTCACTGCCAGAAAGGATAACTTCCGTAATTTGTTCGATGTCCTGTTTTAAAATAGGATTAAGCTCGTATACCTGATTGGGAGCTAACTTAATTTTGAAACGGATGTTTTTAAAACCGATATGTGCGATAGTAATCTCAAATTCGGCATTGGAAGGGATACTTAATTGATACACCCCGTTACTATCGCTTTGTGTGCCGATCTCATTCTGAGAAATAGTTGCTCCGACTACAGGTTTCTTGTCTGTGTCTAGAATTACACCTTTTAAAGTAGCAGTTTGACTGAGTAGGGTAGAAGATGCAGACAATAAAAGAAGGAGCGAGAGGATGAGTAGGTTTTTCAAGGTTGTAAAAGCTGTTTTCTGAAAAATGTGGTAGTATAAATGGACGTATTGCCTACATTGTCTTTCACAGTAAGTTTTAAATTATTTTCTGTAGCTGTCTCTACAGCATCATTAAAATCATATACAAGCATCCCGGTTTTATAATCATATTCCATCAAAATGAATTTACCGTTTATTGTTGCGCGATAACTATCTATTCCACTATCGTTGTCATTGATCTTAAATTTTAAAAAATTTTCATTAGAGATCCATTTGTTATCCGCAACATTAAGTGGCATAATTGTAGGTTGTTCCGTATCCTTTGCCAAGGTATAGGTGCCAAATGTACGCGTTTTGGTAAGGAATCGATCTCCACTTTTTTTAGTCGAACAGTAGTACGTTTTGTTTTGTTCATTCACTCGGGCAATGTAAAGCTTCTTTTTGTCCTGATTCGTATACTTTGAAACGTCAAATGCTATACTCATATTTCTGTGAAGCGGCGTACTTTTTGTGTGAATTCGAATCGTATCTTTGTCTTGTGTAATATCCAAGTATACGTCTTCATATAAACTGTGTTTGGGAATGTGTACATCGACTTGATTGCCAGCATAGACGAAATCTTCCTCCCAGGAGGCGAAAAAATCTGTTTTTGAATCTACGGCTGATGGTAAATTGACTTTTTTTCCGAGTATAGGAATGTGAATGACTGTAGTATTTCCTGAATAATCTTTAACTGATATTTTGACCAGATAGGACAAGCTGTCCTGTACTGAGATATAGCCATCATCTTTAACGTTTTTGTAAACCGACAAGGGATTGTTTTTTTCGATAAAAAGTTTTTCAATTTTTATGCGATTATCTTTATAATGCGCATAATCAATCAATCGGTTGATATAGCGCGTTTCAGAAAAGCTAAAACGATTCATTTCGATCCCAAAGTTCGGCGAACCATTGACCGTCGAAGTTATAGCATATACGCCATTCTTATTCGGAGCTAAATCCTGCTGATCATAAGTAGCAACTCCAATTCCCAGTTTTCCAAAAGCCTTTATTTCATCAGCTCGATAACTACCGTCAGCTTGTAACCGCAGTGCGACTTTATATTTTTCTCTACTCATTTCGACATGCGAGGCGTCATTTTGAGGGTAGATATAAAGGTCTTGAATGATAGGTTTATTAGTGTCCAAAATTTCAATTCCGAATGCCATCGGATTCATTGGACGAGCGTTCTTATCTCGAATTTCAAAATGCAGATGTGGTCCGCCACTTCCCCCTGTATTTCCACTGTAGGCAATTGTATCTCCTTGTGATACCTGTAACAGCCCGGATTTTGGATACAGCTGAATGTCGTAGGATTCCTTGGCATACTGTCGTTTTTTTACATACGCTTCGATCGTTGGATTGAATTTTTTGAGATGCGCATATACAGAAGACTTACCATCGGGATGTTTGATATATAAAGCTTTTCCATATCCAAAACGAGATACTTTGATTCTAACAATTGTGCCGCTTGCACTTGCAATAACAGGAATACCTTCGACCCCGTTAGTTTTCAGATCCAAACCAGAATGAAAATGATTGGACCGTAATTCACCGAATGTTCCCGAGGTCATCAAAGTGATCGGTAATGGAGGTATAAAATTGGACGTTGTATCCGTATTTTGTGCGAATACAGCAATCGATATAAATAGAAAAAGTAAGGGGATTACACGCATAGTTGGTAAATGTAAAAATTTTGATTTGAATATAGAAAATATGTTTTCTAATTTTCATAAACCATTAATTATAAGTAGATTGAATTTGGTTGTGCTCCCACATCAAAATTAGTTTAAAAACTATTGGGATTTTTCAATTGGTATGTTAACTTTGTGTAACGAAGTATTGCGTAGCTAAATAATGAGTGATTTAATTGGGACTATTGATTCTCTGGAAGATAAGATAAGCAGGTTGCTGGATCGTTATGATCATTTACAGCAACAGAATATCGATCTGGAACGTAAGATAGGGGAGTTTCGGCGAAATGCTGAAGTCCAATCAGATCAATTAAGGCAGTGGGAAGAAAAGTTCAGTGCCCTTAAAAATGCTAATGCAATGTTAGGCAGTGACGAATATAAAAGAGAAACTAAGCTCAAAATAAATGCTTTGATACGAGAGATTGATACGTGTATAGCGCAACTCTCAGAATAATAAAGGGGAAATGGCCGATAAGCTGAAGATTAAAATTACTGTTGCCGATCGTGTCTATCCTCTAACGGTACATCCTGAACAGGAAGAAGGATTGAGAAAAGCCGCAAAAAAGATCGAAGAAATGATCAAGCAATTTGAGCAGAGTTATGCAGTGAGAGATAAACAAGACGTTTTGGCTATGTGTGCTTTGCAATTAGCAGCACAAGTGGAACAAAAAGGAATAGATAAAGATAATGATAAAAATAATGTAGCAACTCGCCTTACGGTATTAAGCGATTTGTTAGATAAGCATTTATCATAACGTTCATATCATAGGACATAAGGTTACTGCCTGCACTAGTCGTATTTTTTGATAAACTCAACAAGAATTAATTCAAAAGGGTGAGTTTAAGTTGTAAAAGCGCGCCGCCTTGAGCGGATTCTTGACCAGCTTGTTAGCCCTAAACCTGTTTTTACAGAGTTTATACAAAACCCATGCTAGTGCAGGCTTTTTTATACACAAATATTAAATTTAAATTATGGATAATATAATATTCTTAATAGTTGCGACCATAGCAGGAATAGCAGTGGGCTTTGTTATAGCTAAGGTGCTGGAACGCAATAAAGCTTCTGAAATACTTTCTAATGCTAAAAAAACGTCTGATCGCTTAATTAAAGAGGCAAAAAGTGAAGGTGAGTCTATTAAGAAGGATAAAATACTACAAGCAAAAGAAAAGTTCATTGAGCTCAAATCAGAGCATGAAAAAGTTATTTTTTCCAGAGATAAAAAAATGGCTGATGCAGAAAAAAGAACCCGTGATAAAGAATCACAGGTTTCTAATGAACTGGCAAAAAATAAAAAGCTAAGTGCAGAGCTGGAAGCGAAGCTTAAAGAAACTGATAAGCATACCGAATACTTGGAAAAGAAAAGTAGCGAATTAAAGAAGCTTCACAAAAGCCAGGTACAACAGCTGGAAGTTATCTCCGGTTTATCTGCTGATGAAGCAAAAGAGCAGTTGGTAGAATCTTTAAAAGAGCAAGCCAAAGCTGACTCTATGGCACTTATTCAGGATCGTATCGAAGAGGCTAAATTAACTGCAAAGCAAGAGGCTAAGAAAATTATAATTAATACCATTCAACGTATTGGTACCGAAGAGGCTGTAGAGAACTGTGTATCTGTTTTCAATATCGAAAGTGATGATGTTAAAGGTAGAATTATAGGAAGAGAAGGTCGTAATATTAGAGCGATTGAAGCCGCTACGGGTGTCGAAATTATTGTTGATGATACTCCAGAGGCTATTATTCTTTCTTGTTTTGATTCAGTAAGACGTGAGGTTGCTCGATTGTCATTACATAAGTTAGTTACCGACGGTCGAATACATCCTGCCAGAATTGAAGAGGTGGTTAAAAAGACCAGAAAACAGATTGATGAAGAAATTATAGAAGTGGGTAAGCGTACTGTTATTGATTTAGGAATTCATGGACTGCATCCAGAATTGATTAAGACGGTTGGTAGAATGAAATATCGTTCGTCTTATGGACAAAACTTATTGCAGCATTCACGTGAAGTCGCTAAATTGTGTGGAGTGATGGCTGCGGAATTAGGATTGAATCCTAAATTAGCTAAGAGAGCAGGGTTATTACACGATATTGGTAAAGTGCCTGATACTGAAACCGAAGTGCCACATGCAATTTTAGGAATGCAGTGGGCAGAAAAATATGGTGAGAAACCAGAGGTTTGTAATGCTATTGGAGCTCACCATGACGAAGTGGAAATGACCTCCTTAATTTCGCCAATTATACAAGTGTGTGATGCTATTAGCGGAGCTAGACCTGGTGCCAGAAGACAAGTGCTGGATTCGTATATTCAACGTCTTAAGGATCTTGAGGAGATTGCTTTTGGTTTTAGTGGAGTGAAGAAAGCTTATGCTATACAAGCCGGTAGAGAATTAAGAGTTATCGTAGAGAGTGAAAAGGTAAATGATGAACGAGCTGAAAGCTTATCCTTTGAAATTTCTCAAAAAATTCAGACAGATATGACCTATCCCGGTCAGGTTAAGATAACTGTAATACGCGAAACCAGAGCGGTAAATATTGCGAAGTAAGCAATCTTAATGTATAGAAATGTAAAGGAGTATAAACCAGAGGGTTTATACTCCTTTACATTTTGACACTCACTCAATTTGGTGTAAGATTTTGGTTAGTTGGTTAACGAAATATCTTATTATTTTTCTATACAGCTGAGAATCTCATCTTTATATGCTAAAGCTTTTTCCATTGATTCGAAATACTTAAATTCTTTTTTAAAGAAGTTTTTCTCTATTTCGTATTGTTTCCTGTGAATTACTAGATCGGATACAATTATAAAAGCGACCAGATTATCAATTTGAGAGGTCTCAAAATATACTGTAGGATCTACTGCGTACGAATTAACTCTATGGGTGATATATACAAAAGGTCTATTTTTAAAAAATTGTAAGGCGATTTCTGTTAGTGTTGCATTACGTTCAGAAGTGATGCACACGCCTTCGTTAATTTCTGCTTTCATGTAGTTCTCATGCAATTCTAATGAGCAAAAATCCAAATTATATTTTGCAATTGCCTTTGGATGCCTCATTTGTGGTATGGTTTAAGATTTTTATAATTCATGTTGGGGGGCTTTTTATTAACTTGTGTTCAATCTTAAAAAGAAATAAGCCTCGCTTTTGCGAGGCCTATCCTTTTATAGTATTAATTTATTACTACGATTCTGTAGATTTTTCAGCTTTTTTAATGGTAATCACCAACTTTTCCGCGTTCTCATCCATATCCATGAATATACTGTCTCCCTCTGCTAAGTGAGAATTAATTATTTCTTCAGCTAAAGCATCTTCAATATATTTTTGAATCGCTCTTTTTAGCGGTCGTGCTCCGAATTGTTTATCAAAACCTTTATCAGAAATATAGTCTTTTGCTTTATCCGTCAGGTGTAATTCATAACCAATATTCTTTATACGGCCGTATAATTTATTTAGTTCAATATCGATAATTTTATGAATGTCTTCACGTTCTAAAGCGTTAAAAACAACAACATCGTCCACTCGGTTAAGGAATTCCGGTGCAAAAGCTTTTTTCAAAGCACTTTCAATAACTCCACGAGCATACTCATCAGTTTGGGATTTTTTTGCGGAGGTACCAAAACCAACTCCTTGTCCAAAATCTTTAAGCTTACGCGCTCCGATATTAGAGGTCATGATTATTATTGTGTTTCTAAAATCAATTTTCCGACCTAAGCTATCCGTAAGATATCCGTCATCCAAAACTTGAAGCATCATATTGAATACATCGGGATGTGCTTTTTCTATTTCATCGAGAAGTACTACAGAATAGGGTTTTCTTCTGATTTTTTCTGTCAACTGTCCACCCTCTTCATACCCAACATATCCCGGAGGTGCACCGATTAACCTGGATACAGCGAACTTCTCCATATACTCACTCATATCGATACGAATCAGTGTGTCTTCGCTATCAAATAATTCTTTTGAAAGTACTTTAGCAAGTTGCGTTTTCCCTACACCTGTTTGTCCGAGGAAAATAAAGGAACCAATGGGTTTATTCGGATCTTTCAGTCCTGCACGATTACGTTGAATCGCTTTAACCACTTTGGAAACGGCTTCATCCTGTCCAATTACTTTACCCTTAATCAGGTTGGGTAATTCAGCTAATTTATTGCTTTCGGTTTGTGCAATTCTATTTACAGGAATACTGGTCATCATAGAAACCACATCGGCAACGTTATCCTCGGATACGGTCTCTTTATGTAGTTTAGAGTCTTTTTCCCATTGCTCCTGCGCTAATGAAAGTTCTTTTTCCAGATTTTTTTCATCATCTCGCAATTTGGCAGCTTCCTCGTATTTTTGTTTTTTAACAACACTATTTTTGAGTTCTCGTACATCCTCCAGCTTCTTCTCAAGATCAAGAATCTTTTTGGGAACGTCTATATTTGTGATATGTACACGAGATCCAGCTTCATCTAAAGCATCAATTGCCTTGTCCGGTAAAAATCTGTCCGTCATATAACGATTCGTCAATTTGACACAAGCTTCAATAGCTTCTTGTGTGTAGCTCACGTTATGATGATCCTCATATTTATCCTTAATATTGTTTAAAATCTCTATGGTCTCCTCAATATTTGTAGGTTCTACAATAACTTTTTGAAAACGTCGCTCCAAGGCTCCGTCTTTTTCTATGTACTGTCTGTACTCATCAAGGGTAGTAGCACCGATACATTGTATTTCACCACGAGCTAAGGCAGGTTTGAACATATTTGAAGCATCAAGACTTCCTGTAGCACCACCGGCACCAACAATGGTATGAATTTCGTCAATGAACAAAATGATATCATCATTTTTTTCAAGCTCATTCATAACTGCTTTCATACGTTCTTCAAACTGACCTCTGTACTTTGTGCCGGCTACAAGACTTGCTAAATCAAGGGTAACTACACGTTTGTCAAAAAGTATTCTAGACACTTTTCTCTGTATGATTCTAAGGGCTAAACCTTCTGCAATAGCTGATTTTCCAACACCGGGTTCTCCAATTAGCAACGGGTTGTTCTTTTTTCTACGGCTCAAAATCTGAGAAACACGTTCAATCTCTTTTGCACGACCAACTACTGGGTCCAGTTTGCCTTCTTCTGCCATAGCGGTGAGATCCCGACCAAAATTATCCAGAACCGGAGTCTTTGATTTTTTTGTGGCTTTGCCAGCAGATGGAGAGTTGAACGGATTTTCTTTTGAGCTATCTCCACTTAAGTCATCATCTTCAGAAAATGACTCGGCTTGTGGAGTTTCTATAAATTCTTCTTCATTTGTGATCATAAACTTAAATTGGTCTTTAACGTTATCATAATCGACTTTTAAACGATTTAAAAGTTTAGTAGTGGGGTCGTTTTCATTTCTTAAAATACACAACAACAGATGCGCTGTATTAATCGAAGCACTTTGAAAAAGTTTTGCTTCCAAAAATGTAGTTTTTAAAGCGCGCTCAGCTTGACGGGTGAGGTGCAAGTTTTTCTTTTCATTAGATGCAATTGCGATATCCGGATTGGCAGGACTCAAGATCTCAACCTTTCTTCTCAAATTAGTTAAATCAATATCCAATGCATCTAATATGCTAATTGCTTTTCCGCTCCCATCTCTTAATAATCCCAGCATAAGATGTTCGGTACCTATAAAGTCATGGCCCAAACGCAGTGCCTCTTCTTTACTATAAGCAATAACATCCTTAACTCTAGGTGAAAAATTATCATCCATAAAATTCTCTTTCTTTTTCTTTAACTAAAATAGTAATTTTTACTATGTAACAGGCAAAAACTATACCCTTTAACCAATCTTAACATTGTAGGCGGGCAAATGATCAATTGTCAGTCGTATCGATTGTCCTTTGCAGAAGTAAATTGTGTGACAATTACAATTTTGCCTTGATTTTAGTAAATAGACAAAAAAGTATTTAAATTTCAAAATGTTGTCAGCAGTACTTATTAACTGTTGTGCGCGGTAATATTGTTAATAAATTACTCATATTACAAAGGCGAACGGTTGTTAATACAGTCCTAAATTTCTTAAATTAGCGCGTTATTAAATAATGTAAGAACAAAACTAAGTTTATGGCTGAAGGAGAAAAGCTAATACCTATCAATATTGAAGATGAAATGAAATCAGCGTATATCGATTATTCGATGTCGGTTATTGTTTCTCGTGCTTTGCCTGATGTACGCGATGGTTTAAAACCAGTACACAGAAGAGTTTTATTTGGAATGTATGAGTTAGGCGTACGGGCCACCGGTGCTCATAAAAAGTCTGCAAGAATTGTCGGAGAAGTTTTAGGTAAGTACCACCCGCATGGTGATACTTCTGTCTACGATACGATGGTTCGTATGGCTCAAGAATGGAGTTTACGTTATATGTTGGTTGATGGTCAGGGTAACTTTGGCTCTGTAGATGGAGATAGTCCGGCAGCCATGCGTTATACCGAAGCACGTATGCGCAAAATATCAGAAGATATGTTAGCCGATATCGATAAAGATACGGTAGATCATACGTTAAACTTTGATGATACCTTATTAGAACCAACAGTTTTACCAACGCGTGTTCCCGGTTTACTAATTAACGGAGCCTCTGGTATTGCAGTTGGTATGGCAACGAATATGCCACCACATAATTTATCAGAAGTTGTGGATGGAACCATTGCCTATATTGACAATGAAGATATTGAGATTGATGAAATCATTCAGCATATTAAAGCACCGGATTTTCCTACGGGGGGAACTATCTATGGTTATGATGGTGTTCGTGAAGCCTTTAAAACCGGTCGCGGTCGTATAGTTATTCGTGGTAAAGCCAGTTTTGAAGAGGTAAATGGACGCGAATGTATCGTGGTTTCTGAAATTCCTTATCAGGTCAATAAGGCAGATATGATTAAGAAGACTGCCGACCTTGTTAATGAAAAGAAAATAGAAGGTATTTCTTCGATACGTGATGAGTCTGACAGAAAAGGGATGCGTATCGTTTATATCTTGAAGAGAGATGCGATACCTAATATCATATTGAACTTACTTTATAAGCACACTGCATTACAATCTTCTTTTAGTGTAAATAATATAGCATTGGTTAAGGGAAGACCGCAAATGCTTAATGTAAAAGATATGATTCACTATTTTGTTGAGCATCGTCACGAAGTGGTAGTGCGTAGAACAAAGTATGAATTGAAAAAAGCAGAAGAACGCGCTCATATTTTAGAAGGACTTATCATTGCTTCTGATAATATTGACGAAGTGATTGCTTTAATCAGAGCCTCTTCAAATGCAGATGAAGCCAGAGAAAAGTTAATTGAAAGATTTAAGCTTACAGAAATACAAGCAAAGGCAATCGTAGAAATGCGTTTGAGACAGTTGACAGGTCTTGAGCAGGATAAATTACGAGCTGAGTATGAAGATTTGATGAAAACTATCGAAGATCTTAAAGATATTCTTGAGAAAAAAGATCGTAGAATGGACATCATCAAGAATGAATTGCTTGAAGTAAAAGAGAAATATGGAGACGCGCGTCGTTCTCAAATCGAGTATGCAGGTGGAGACTTAAGTATTGAAGACATGATTCCGGATGAAAAAGTGGTAATTACTATATCACATGCCGGATACATCAAACGTACTTCTCTGAATGAATACAAAAAACAAAATAGAGGAGGCGTTGGACAAAAAGGAAGTACCACACGAAACGAGGATTTCTTAGAAAATCTATTTGTGGGAACGAATCATCAATACATGCTTTTCTTTACGCAAAAAGGAAAATGTTTCTGGATGCGTGTGTATGAAATACCGGAGGGAAGTAAAACGTCCAAAGGTAGAGCCATCCAAAACCTGATCAATATCGAAAGTGATGATAAGGTGAAGGCATTTATTTGTACCCAGGATCTAAAAGATGAAGACTATATCAATTCGCATTATGTCATAATGGCAACGAAAAAAGGTCAGGTCAAAAAGACATCTTTAGAACAATATTCTCGTCCGAGAACCAATGGTATCAACGCGATCACTATTAAAGAAGGCGATGAATTGCTTGAAGCAAAACTAACGGATGGGAAAAGTCAGGTGATGTTAGCTGTAAAATCAGGTAAAGCGATTCGCTTTGAAGAAGAAAAAACTCGACCTATGGGGAGAGGTGCTTCGGGAGTAAGAGGAATCAGACTGGCAGATGAAAAAGATGAAGTTATTGGGATGGTATCTGTAAACGATATGGATAGCAATATTTTGGTAGTTTCAGAGAATGGATACGGTAAACGATCTAATTTAGAAGACTATAGGATCACAAATAGGGGTGGAAAAGGTGTTAAAACTATTTCTGTTACCGAAAAAACTGGTAAATTAGTAGCAATCAAAAATGTAACAGATGCCGATGATCTTATGATTATAAATAAATCCGGTATCGCCATTCGTTTAGCAATTGAAGAATTGAGAGTAATGGGTCGTGCTACACAGGGAGTGCGATTGATTAGCTTAAAAGGAAAAGATTCAATAGCTGCTGTAGCAAAAGTAATGCATGACGAAGAAGACGTTGTGCTTGACGAAGAAATGGATGACATTGTAGCCGAAGATACTGATAATACTGCTAATGGCACGACTATTGATGACACCTCGGAAGAATAAAAAACTAATAAAACGTAACATGATGAAGAATAGAATTGTTTTAGCATTACTACTATCAGTAAGCGCTATTGGATTTTCTCAAAAACAAGCCCTTAAATCTGCTTCTAAAGCTCTCAAATCAGGAGATATAGAAGTTGCTAATGAGGCGTTAAAAGCAGCTGAGGCACAATTAAGCACTGCTGATGAGAAGCAAAAAGCTCAATATTATTATTTAAAAGCTGAAGCATTTAATGCAGCGGCAGATAAAAATGATATTGCTAATGTAGAAGGTGCTGCGATGGCATATGCTAAGGTGGTAGAAATTGAGAATGCTGCTGGAAACTCAAAATATAGTGGAGATGCTAGTGAAGCTTTACAAACAATCCGTCAGTCATTAGTTGAAAAGGCAATCGAAGATCAAAACAAGCAAAATTATAAAGGTGCTGCAGACAAGTTATACTTAGGATATAAAACAAATAAAACAGACACCATTTATCTTTATTACGCTGCTTCTAACGCGGTGAATGGTAAAGATTATGATACTGCATTAAATTATTATAATGAATTAAAGGATCTTGGTTTTACAGGAATTCAGAAAGAATTTGTTGCTATTAATAAGGAAACTGGAGAAGAAGAAAACTTTCCTTCAAAATCAGTAATGAATATTCAGGTGAAAGCTGGAGAATTTATCAAGCCGCAAGAGCGATTAACAGATTCTAAAAAGGCCGAAATAGCAAAGAACATTGCTTTGATTTATATCAGTCAGGGTAAAGATGAGGAAGCGATGCAAGCAATGGCTGATGCCAAAAAGGAGAATCCTAATGATGCTTCTTTATTGCAAGCTGAAGCTGATATGTTTTATAAGTTAGGTAATATTGCTAAGTATAAAGAAATAATGGAACAGATCGTGGCAAATGATCCTGAAAACCCTGATCTTTATTACAATCTTGGGGTGAGTGCTTCTAAGTTAGATAATAATGAGCAAGCTATTGAGTATTACAAAAAGGCATTAGAGCTTAAACCTGACTATGGAGCAGCTCAACTTAATATTGCTTCGATTATTTTAAGTGGTGAAAGTGCTATCGTTGAAAAAATGAATGCGCTAGGAACCAGTAGTAGTGATTATAAGAAATATGACGCACTTAAGCTTAAAAGAGAAGAACTTTATAAGAGTGTGATCCCTTATCTGGATGGTGCACTTAAGAGTAATCCTGATAATGTAGAAGTAGTACGTACGTTGATGAACATCTACTATCAGATAGATGATCCTCGTGCAGAAGAGATGAATAATAAATTGAAGGCTCTTGAAGGAGGGAATTAATCCTCCTCATAAGTAACGGATTTATATTATAATAACCCCCGAAGGTAAATAAATACCTTCGGGGGTTATTTTTTTTAGTTTTTGATTACACCGCTCGGGTTAAATCCAGCAATTGAATGTTACTTTGAAGACGTTCTTTTACGATATTCATCATACGTTTGTTTAGAGATGATGAATTTTTGGTGTACTGTAAATATTCATCTACTGTAAATTGTCCAATTATGATACCTTTTAAAATGTTTCTGAACTTCATGTCCTTTTGGATCGCATTTTCTATAAAAGCCATGCGTAGATCAACAGAAAGTTCGTAGAATGTGTTTTTTCGCTTAACGACATAATTTCTAAACACTTCTATCAATAAATCATTTTGTAGCTTAACAATGGGTCTGATAGTTCGATTTTGAAACTGTTCGTCAGTTGTCATGTTTGGGGAGACTCTCGCATTCAATATTTCAGGACGTAGTGCGATAAGTTCGTATGCTCTATTTTCCATATTAAATTGTTTTATTAAATATAAGGCTTATGTTTTTTGCTTGCGTTTGGTGATGTTTTAATTATCAACCAGTTGTAAACAATTATTAAATAGGGTTAGCCTGGAAATTTGAAGAGGTTCTGATCAATTTCTGGATTCAAAACAATGGTATTAATTTCAGCATCCGTACCATTTCTGGAAAATTTAACCGGAAATACCATTCCGTCGATAGTTTGATATGCTTTGATTTCTATGGTGTTTAATTCATTATTCACTGTTTTTTCGATACGTACGGGAAGGTAGGTGGTAGTATCCAGATAAAAAATGGTGGTGTCCATACTTTCTGTTTCTTTCAGCTCAATTTTAAATGTGTTTTTACCTCCTACGGTTGCATTACCGACTAGGTTGGCAACAAAACCATTTTTCCTATATCGCAATAACGGATTAGGAAATATGTCAGATATTTTTTTCATCTGATCCGCTTGATCTTCGCTTAATTTTTCGGTTTGCAGTGTCATGGGATTTTTAGCCCAACTAGTTTTTCCATCTGATGCAAAAAGTACAATATCCTGACCAAACGGTTGCGCAATCATTGCTTGTTTTCCATCTGAAGTTGAGATGATCGACATGGGTAGATTAAAACCTTTGAAATTGACAGAAGTAGTCATTTTTATTCCATCGATACGTTCCCAGTTCTCCCGACCGCCGGTTTTTTCGATATGTGTATTAATTAAGCTATTGGCATCTTGTGCTGTGACACCGGTAGATAAAAAAGCTACTATGATAATAACGACCGTGGGTATAAATTTCATAAAGTGGGTTTTGTGATTACTAAAATACTGTTCCTGTGCTATCTTTATATTAAGGGAATCATAAATCATACCTAACCATATTATAGGCTTAGATTTCTTTATATATTGGTTACCATATAATAAGAATTTATTCTAAACTTTATAATCGTATGAAATTTGGTAAAGTTGAGAACCCGGAGACCATTGATTTTTCTCTCCCGGAGGATCACCCGGACACAAAACGTGTACTTATATCTGGTAACAGTAAATCCCTTGACACATATGTTGGCTGTGCTAAATGGAATAAACAAGATTTAAAAGGCTTTTATCCAAAAGGCACTAAGGACGAATTGCGCTATTATGCGACTCAATTTAATGCTATAGAGCTCAACGCTACTTTTTATAGAATATTTACTGGAGATCAGTTTGAGAAGTGGTACCTCAAAACTCCTGAAAATTTTAAATTCTTTCCCAAATTAGTTCAAAATATATCGCATTTTAAAAGGCTTACAGACGATGTTCAACCCTTGGTGGATGAATATCTTAGCAACGCCGTTAGACTTAAGGAAAAATTAGGTACTATCTTTTTGCAAATGCACAGTAATTTTGCTCCTTCTCATATCGACAGACTCACAAACTTTTTAAAGCAATGGCCGGTTGACATACCGCTGGCGGTTGAGTTGAGACATCCCGATTGGTATGTCGGAGAAAACTTCACTAGACTTAACGCGTTTTTAGAAAAATACAAAGTAGCGTCAATCATTACAGATACGGCAGGCAGAAGAGATTTATTACACATGCGTCTAACCAACAAAGAAGCTTTTATTCGCTATGTCGGTGCAAATCATACATCGGACTATACACGTCTCGACGAATGGGTAGATCGACTGGCGATTTGGCATGGCTTGGGACTGGAAAAACTGCATTTTTTTATCCACCAGAACGTAGAAAAAGAATCACCGCTTCTGGCAACCTACTTTATTCAAAAATTAAATGAGCGACTCAATTTGGATTTAAAACTTCCTGAACACACCTCGAATACATTAGGTTTATTCTGATAAAAAGTAAGTTTAACAGTTAATTTTTAAACTTTTTATACACTTTATCGATTTTTTATGTACTTTGTCTATGTTTTTATGAGTTGCATTATACTACACATATCTTTTTTCCTGTGATACGTATTTTCGATTCAAGTTTAGGAATTATGAATTTAAATTGGATCTATGAAAAAACATTTACTTTTTACTTGCTTGATGGTGTGTATGGGGATATCCACTGCGGTATCGCAATCAATCGATAAAGCTGCAATCAGTGATAATATGAAGCATACCGTCGAAGTATTGGAGCTGCATGATCACGACGCTGCTTCTTCATTCACTAAGGTTGCTGTGTTAAGTTCTTCCAGACATTTGGATATTACCATGTCTTTACATTCGATTTTATCATCTGATGGAGGTTTTGACTTTAATTGCCATGGAGGATTCTGCATGCAAAAGTCCCATACCCATAAGAAAGGATTATCTCAAAATAAGCAATTATTTACTTATTTTATGAATGTTTCGGGATAGATAACTTTTGGGTAAGTAGCGTCAGTTAATAAGAATAGATTACTTTTGCGCAATAAAAGCAAGAGTATATGAGTTTTTTAGATTTAGGAGTGCCTAAGGCACTGAACATGGGATTAAAGGAAATGGGAATTACATCTCCTACCAAAATTCAAGAGCAAGCTATTCCTATTCTACTTAATAGTGCTACTGATTTTATCGGAAAAGCACAAACGGGTACTGGTAAAACAGCCGCTTTTGGAATTCCTTTATTGGCAGGAATTGATGCTAACAATCCTAAAACACAGGCACTTGTTTTAGCACCTACCAGAGAGTTAGGACAACAAATTGCAAAACAGCTTTTTAAATTCACCAAGCACACAGATAAAATTTTTGCTGAGTCCGTGTATGGTGGAGAAAAAATTGACAGACAGATTAAAAGGTTGCAAAGACCTACACATATCATCGTAGCCACACCGGGTAGATTAATAGATCTATTAGAAAAAAAAGCTGTTGATATCTCCACGATAAAAACAATTGTAATGGATGAGGCGGACGAAATGCTTAGTATGGGTTTCAAAAAGGATTTAACCACCATCTTGAGCAAAACCAAAGGGAAACGAAATGTATGGTTATTCTCTGCAACTATGCCGGCAGCGCTCAATGAGATTATCAATTCATATGTTAGTAAAGATGCAGTTAAAATTACAGTTGATAAGAATGCTACGGTTAATAAAAATATAGATCATAATTTTGTGGTAGGTGAAGAAGCAAGTAAGCTGGACACACTTACTTACTTTTTAAAAACCAACAAAGAGAGTAGAGGCATCATTTTTACGAAGACAAAAGTTGCCGCTAGAATTCTTGCAAAACAATTACTAGCCAAAAATTACGAGGTCGGTTTATTAGAGGGTGAAATGACCCAAAAAGACAGAGATAAAGTAATGCGTGCGTTTAAAAATAAAAAACTTCAATACTTAGTTTCTACGGATGTCGCAGCTCGTGGAATTGATGTGGATAATTTAGCTTTTGTGGTACATTATCAATTACCTGATCAGTTTGAGTATTACACGCACCGTAGTGGAAGAACTGCCAGGGCCGGAAAAACAGGTGTTTCTTTGGCGTTGATTGTAAAACAAGAATTGAAAACAATACGTGCTTTAGAGAGTGAATTAGGTATTCGTTTCAATCAAATTAGATAGATTTTAATTTAGAAATATTCTTATTCAGCTATAGTTTCTATAGCGCTTAAGAGTCTTTCAAAATCCACGGGTTTAGAAAAGTATTGGTCAAACCCTTTCTCTAAAAAATGTGCTTCATCTCCCGGTAATGCGTAGGCTGTAACGGCATATATAGGCTTTGTTTTTAAAGGATCCATAAGACGAAATCTTTTAAGAAGTTCGCAACCATCCATTTGATTTATACCCAAATTAATATCAACCAATATTAAGTCAAAGGAATCAGCACTAACTTCTTGAAGAGCAGTGCTTGCATTTGCTACGGTGATGACATCGCAGGCATTTTTAGATAACATTTTATCCATGACTACCGCGTTGATTTTGTTATCCTCTACATACAAAATTTTCATAAGTGTTTTGGTATTACAATTTGAAAATTAGTTCCTTTATTAATATGACTTTTTACAGTGATCGTTCCTTTCAAAACTTCAATAAAACGTTTAGCCAAGCTCAGTCCAATACCGGTTCCTTCATATTTTCGGCTTAGGCCTACGCTTTCTTGTACAAAAGGATCAAATATCTTTTTTAGGTTTTTCTTATCAATACCTATACCTGTATCTTTAATATTGATGTGCACTAAATCCTTCTTAGCTATATCTATAACTTCAATATCAATTGTTCCTTTCTCAGTGTACTTGATGGCATTGTGAATGATATTATGTAGTGCAGTTGACAATACTTCTTTGTCTATAATAGCAATAGGCGTCGTATTACTTAAATGTAATTCGTAGCTCAGACGCTTTGACTGCGCCTGATGTTTTAAATTTCTAAAACAACTTTCGACTTCAAAATTTATATCTGTCGGTTCTAACTTTAAGGTTGACTGAATTGTTTCTATTTCGCTATAATTAGAAAGATTGTTTAGCGTTTCTAACAACCGATCTTTACTTTCATCGAGATAATCTACTAATTTGTCACGTTCTTCCATAGAATGCTCATCAAGTAAAAGCTTTGAAATAGTTATAATTCCATTGAGAGGCGTTCTAATCTCATGGCTAAACACGGATAACAGATTGGACTTCAGATTGCTTAATTCCTGTTCTTTGAAATGAGCTTCTTTTATTTTGTATTCTGCTATTTTGAGATCGGTAATGTTTTGAAATGTAATGAGTACCGAACGGACAACCTTTTTTTGATCACAGATAGGAGCATAAGATACTTGTAACCACTGCATTTGTCCATCATCTGCTATACGTTCGATTTGTTTTTTAGTTACATTTCCCTTTAACGCCTCATTAAATTCATGAGCAAAAGGTACTTTGAAGTTAACCGGCATCACGTCGATAAATAAAGTTGGGGCAACCAAGGGGTTAATATTGAAATCTTTTTTTATTATTTCGACGGTATTCTTATCTGCCATTAGAATTTTACCTTTAGTATCTAATAGGATTGCATAATCAAATCCATGATTAATCATAGCTCGTAACCAGCCTGATTGCTCAGTTATAAGTTGCTCGCGTTCTTTCTTATCTTGGACATCAATTAGATTACCTACGATACGAGTAACGTTGTTCGAAGCGTCTAATTTTTTATATCCATAGACATCGTAATGGCGATATTCTCCGTTGTGATGTTTTATTCTATAATAGTTGTAATAGTGCTTGTCGTCTTTTTGTAGATTTTGATGATGTCTTACTATAGCTTCTTCCAGATCATCAGGATGTATTCTTTCCAAAAAGCTATCTTCGGTTACATAATCATGTTTTAAAGATAAGCCCAGCATCTTTTTAAAGGAATTACTGTATCTTATTTTACTATCCGAGACATTATGATCAAAAAGCCCGGATCGAATTCCTTTTAGAGCCAGATGTTTTGTCTCTTCCGATTTTTTCAATTGTTCCAAGTAGTTCTGTTGTTCAGTTACATCTGCAATAGCTCCATTTACATAGACTACTTTATTGTTTTGAACCACAGGTTTAGCAATTACACGAATCGACTTCTCATTGCCTTTATCTGTGTGAATTTTTTCAACATATTCATATTCCTGTTGAAGTTTTAGTAATTCATCAAAGTGCTGTTTGATAGTAGATCTTCTATCTTCTTTAAAAAACTTAAAAGCTCTCTCCAGTGTTATATTTTCGTCTGAAGTAGTCTCGTGAATTGTAAAACACTTGGTAGACCAATAGAGTTGTTTTTTCTCTACATCATAAAACCAAGCCCCGGTATTGGTCAATTTGGACAGGGAACAAAGTGCCTGTTGTTCCTTGCTTTCCTCAGTGATATCCATTCCGGTCGCTTGAATAAGCCCTTCAGCGAGGCTAAAATCAAATTTTATGTAGTTGAGTACACCATTGCTTACCCAAAGTCTTAGTATAACCGTTTGAGATGCTTTGTTAAGTTTTAAATTCTGAATAACATCTTGTAAAATACTTTTATCCTCATCTACAATCCAATTTTTTATATTACTTTCTTCTGATAGCTCGATATTGGAAAGAAAACATTCAAAAGCATTATTGTAATATAGTACTTTCCCATTTGTTTTTAGTACGAGGAGAAAGAGAGACGTTTTCTCAGGGATAAGTCTAAATTTTTCAGAGGCTAATGGCATATTTGAGCAATTTGTATTTAAAGTTACAAAAATGATTTGATTTATATTCATTTAGTAGCTGCGTTCTGGAAAGCCAGAAAATGAATTTTTGCTACTTCTTTTTCTTGAATTTAAAGCTAACTGTTTTATGATAAAAATCTTAATATCACAATTAAAACCCAACAAAATCGAATTTTAATTATTTTTTTAACTAAAAAAACTAAAATTATCATCTATTTACGTTAAAATCAATAGCGCTTCAATAGTGAAGCGTTAATTTTATGGTCTAATCATAAAACAAAATAAACATGTTACGTTGGACAATCATTTTTGTAGTAATAGCTTTAATCGCCGCAGTATTAGGTTTTGGTGGAATCGCCGGAGCCGCAGCAGGAATTGCTAAGATTCTATTTTTTATCTTTTTAGTACTTTTTATTATTTCATTAATTTTTGGATTTATGAGAAAATAAAAATTACACTACTTACTGCTGATTTACTTATTCGATAAAAGTAAAATTCAGGATCAAAAGAGAATGTATTAAATGATAGTACATTCTCTTTTTAGTTTCGACTTCATGCTATAAATCTTAAAATATTTTAGAGTTAACGGCTAAGCGATCATATCCTTAACGTAACATTTACACCCCGTGTTAAACAATGTCAATTTAAGATTAGGAGCAAGTTTAATACCTAAATTTATCATGATATGTTGACCAAACTATCCAAATAGACAACACACAGATTATTCTTTAATATTAAAATTTAAACATATGACAACTACAGAAAACATTACAGGTCTTATTAATGATCTAATTGAAAAAAATTATGATGCGAACAAGGGGTACCTGAAAGCGGCAGAAAAAGTCACATCTTCTAACCTTGCTATGTATTTTAGAGATAATGCGGCAAACAGATTAAAATTTGCTGAGGAATTAAAAGCAGAATTACACAAGTATGCTGATCACGATAAAATAAAAGATAGTGGTAGTGCTACAGGTAGCTTGCACAGAGCCTGGATGGATCTTAAATCTGCATTTTCATCGGATAATGATGAGGAAATCTTAGAAGAATGTATACGAGGTGATAAAGCAAGCTTGGAGGAGTATGAAGAATCTTTGGAGAAATACTCAGAATTACCTTCTCGCTTTAGAACGCTAATACAGGAGCAAATTACGAATGTACGTACTACACTGAACCGAATTAAATCTTTGGAGGATTTTGCGTAAAATAAACAGTATATAAAAGTGACTAGTCGGAATTAGTCACTTTTATATTCTTAACTATAAAATGATTGGATATGAATATTGACGCTTTGATTACCACACTTTACTCCTGTAGAAAGGCATGTTTATTCTGCGCAGACGCATGTTTGGATGAGGAGGATATTGCTGACATGTCAACTTGTATCAGGTTAGATCATCACTGTGCAATTCTTTGTGCGACGACTGCAGATTTGTTAGTTCAGTCTTATGGTAACATAGATGAACTATTAAAATTATGTATAGAGGCTTGTAAAGCTTGCGCTGATGTTTGTAGTCAGCATAAGCATGACCATTGTCAAAAGTGTGCTGCTTCTTGTAGAGAGTGCATCACTGCCTGTGAAAATTACTTAAGCAGATCGGCATAACAAGCAGGTTGTAGAATGATTGTTAACAAAATCAATACGGGTTGGGAGGTTATCTATCAATATACTCATGGCTTACTGGCAGGTAAAATCGCACAACAACTTGCCCACAAGTATAGACCACCACATTGGGTTGAAACGTTGACAGCTATCATTGAGCATGATGACAATCAACTTGATTTTGAGGAGAAAACATATTTAGATGAGGTTGGCGCTCCCCTTGACTTTGCGTTGGATCAACCTTCGCATAATGAATTATATGAGAGAGCTATCCGCGTGTTGAACTTGGCGTCCTTTAAATCCGGTTGGATTACGTTGTTAGTATCCATGCATGTAAATTTTTTATATCAAAGTAAGGCCTCAGAAAATGATAAGCTTAGTAAGTTATTAGATCAGCAGAAGAAACTAAGGAACGTTCTTAGAAAACGCTATGATATTACCAAAGAGGATGCAACTACCTATTACAACTTTTTGCTGTTTTGTGATCGTTGTTCGTTGATATTATGTCAAAATGAAGTACCTGCATTATCGAGATCGATAGAAATAAACAAAACAATTGATAATAAACAATATTTTATCAAACGTATAGATGATACATTTTATACTATCACTCCTTGGTGCTTTGAGCAGAATGAATTTGTACTCAGTGCAGAAACCAGAATAGTAAACCAACTCCAATTCAAAAGTAACCACGCGTTACATAAAGCCTTAACCACAGCTCAGGTACATTTAAATCAATGGAGTTTAAAACGTACCTGATAGTTAATACAAAAAATACAAAACTTAAATTTTTGACCACCACGATTCTAATTATATGATACATTCGATAAACCCTTTTTTGCCGACACAAACATTGATGCCACCTTCGGCGAATCCAGCTAACATTTTGGAAACTATAGGAGACACTCCGTTGGTTGCACTTCAACGAATCTCTCAGGCATATTCTTTTGAAATGTTTGCAAAAATGGAAAGTTTTAATCCGGGCGGCAGTATAAAAGATCGAACAGCACACACCATTTTAAGTACTGCACTGCGCGAGGGTAAAATAAAAAAAGGGGATATTATTATCGAGTCAAGCTCAGGTAATATGGCTATTGGATTAGCTCAAGCGTGTCTGTTTTATGGACTGCAGTTGATTGTGGTAGTAGATCCCAAACTAAATAAACATACCGCAAAGATTTTAGAAACGTATGGAGCGACAATAGAAACAGTCTCAAAACCGGAAAAAAACGGAGGTTTTTTAAAGAGTCGGCTCAATAGAGTAGTGGAGCTTTTAAAAGAATATCCAAATAGTTATTGGACTAATCAATATGAAAACACCTTAAATCCCACCACACATCATACAACCATGTCAGAAATTGCAGAAGCGTTGCAGGGCGAAGTAGCGTATGTTTTTGTGGCTACCAGTACCTGCGGAACTTTAATGGGGTGCGCAGAATATATTGCGCGTAATGGACTGTCTACAAAAATTATCGCTGTCGATGCTATCGGTAGTGTTCTGTTCGCCAAGGATAAAAAAGAACGTTTGATTCCAGGTCATGGTGCCGGAGTTCCTTCTAATTTTTTGGAATTAGACTCAGTGCATGACGTAGTACATGTATCTGATGAAGAATGTATTGAGGGGTGTTGGCGATTGTTGAAAGATGAGGCGATCCTTTGCGGGGGTTCTTCGGGGGCCATCATCAGTGCAGTAGAGAAATATAAAATGAACATTAAGAAAGATAGTGCTTGTGCCCTGATTTTATGTGATCGAGGAGAGCGATATCTCGATACTATTTACAACGAACAATGGGTAAAAACTCATTTTCCTGAAATGAACCTTCCTCATCAATCTATTACAATTTAATTATGCCAGGCAAAGAACTTTTTAACGATGAGCCCTTAGTTATTGGCATTGTTGGTTTTGGTCCAAAAGGATTGTACGGACTGGAACGATTGTTGGCGGCCTATAAAAATAATGGTTCCGAACGAAGAATTATTCTTCATTTGTTTAATAATAATGATCATTTCGGAAGTGGATCAGTATATCGTACAGATCAACCCTCATATTTGTTAATGAATTATGCTAACAGGTATATCGATATGTGGCCACGAACAGAACCACGACCTATTGTTGAAGATACGCTTACATTTAGCGAATGGTATAGTTCAACTTTTGAAGATCCAAAAAAGAACATTGATGCCATTAATGCACCAAGAAAGTTAGTCGGTCAATATCTTAAGCAAGGATTAAGTGCGCTGTTGGAGCACAAACCAAAGAATATTATCATTATTCAACATGTATTTGAAATCCACAGTATAGACAAGCGGGAAGATGGTTATTATATATCAGGTGTAAACAATCATCAGCAAGAAATCGCTATTCCGCAAGCGTTTGACGAATTGCTAATCACTACCGGTCATCAAAGAAATAAAAATAACGACAATACGCTATACCCCGAAGCTAAAAAAGGAATGTTCATTGACTTTGTATATCCGGTACAAAACACACTTGCTCACATCGAAAATAACGCCACAGTAGCTATAAAAGGATTAGGACTTACGTTTATAGATACGATATTAGCGTTGACAGAAGGTAGGGGCGGTAGATTTGTTAAGGTAACAGATGCCTATCAATATTGTAAAAGTGGTGAGGAACCCGCAATAGTATATCCTTTTTCTATCTCCGGGTTACCTATGATTCCAAGAGCAGCTATTGCAAACGATGATTTTGAGACTCCGGAGCCATTATATTTTCAACAAGCTTATAAAAGAGCCTACAAACAATTACAACAGAAAACCAGGGTCAATTTTAGAACCGAACTATTACCTGCTATACAAAAGGATGTTCAATTTGCCTATTATCAAAAATTGTTTGAGTTAAAAGGTGAATCCTTATTTTTTAACGAGGACTATTCGCGTATAGAACAGACTATTCGACAGTTACATAAACAATTTCCCGAAGAAGAGAAGTTTAGTTTACAAAGTTTATTGGATCCAATTCCTCAAGAATCATATGATCATGACCGGGTTATAGCTTATATCAAAGATAATCTGACTGCTATAAAGAACTATGGCGCTCAAGCGCCTATACAACTAGCGGTTTCCATGTGGCGCAAAATTAGTCCGCTATTTAATAATCTGTATAGTTTTGGAGGATTGACCGCTGAATCTCAAGAAGATTTTGATGCCAATTTTTCTGGTCACTTTAATCGTATCGCTTATGGAGCACCCGTAATCAATATGAAAAAATTAGTTGCCCTTGCCGATAGTGGCATTGTGAATTTCAGTTATGCGAAGTCACCGATTGTCAAAGTGTTCAAAGAAAAAGACAACATACAATTAAAACACAGTACAGATAAAACTTATAGCTATTGTGATCATTTAATTGACGCAAGAATTCCTAAAACTAATATCGAGGCAGAAAAAACGCAGCTTTTTGCAAAGCTTTGTGAAAGAAAACTAGCCACTCCATTTATAAATGCATCCAACAATTACCAGTATGCACCCGGATGCCTGGCAATTACCAATGAAGGCCATCTAATCCGAAGTGATGGTGAGGTCGAAAAAGGGATTACTTTATATGGGACACCTACCGAGGGAATTACCTTTGATAATGACACCTTATCCCGTACACGAAATGATTTTGCCTCTCAATGGGCCAATAAAATTATAGAAGCAACCACTTTAATTTCAGTTTAATAAAATGAACGCAATAGAAGATAAAATAGCAGTGCTCCCAAGTTTAACTCCGCGTATAGCACCGTGGATGAGGCAGGTGGCAAATGATAAAGTTTTACAACAGCAACTTTTTGAAACCTACGGATCTCCGATCAATGTGCACGCACTAGATAAATTTGAAAAGAATATTATGGCGTATCAAGAAGTATTGGATCGACATGAATTAGAGCATCTTATATTTTATGCTCGAAAGGCTAATAAAAGCAAGGCTCTAGTTGCAAAAGCAAAAGCGACGGGTATTGGAGTGGATACGGCGAGTTTTAATGAATTAAAGCAAAGTTTAGAGGTTGGAGTAGCCAGTGATAAACTGGTTTCTACCGCTGCAATCAAGAATGAGGATTTGATCAAATTAGCTATCCTTAATGATGTAGTACTAATTCTGGATAATGAAGATGAATGCCGTGCTGTTTCTCAGATTGCCACACAACTCAATAAAAGAGCGATCGTTGGCTTTAGGGTAAGCGGTTTTTATCATGCAGGAGAAAAACTATATAGTCGCTTTGGATTTGATGTTGATTCGGTGACGGATTTTATTATTAAGAATGTAGGTTGGGACAAGGAGTTTGATAATTTAGAGTATCGAGGGTTGCATTTTCATCTCGATGGGTATTCAACATCTCAAAGAGGAGAGGCTCTACACCAAACGCTACAAATAGCTGAGGAGTTAAGATCAGAAAAATTTGAAACCTTATTTATTGATATTGGTGGAGGATTTTTAATGAACTATCTGGAGGATGAGGAGGAATGGAATGCTTTTAAAACACAGTTGAAAGATGCAGTACAAGGTAACAGACTACCAATTACTTTTCAGAATCAAGGATTGGGTTATGAAATGATTGATGGCGTATTGCATGGCAATTTAGCAACCTACCCGTATTACAATACAATTCACGGACCTCAATTCTTAGAAGAAATTTTAGATTTTATCAATGCAGACAAAAAGACAGCAGCTTTCCGGCTCAAAGAGCAATCCATCCAACTGCGTATGGAACCGGGACGCTCCCTGCTGGACCAGGTAGGTATTACCATGGCAAAAGTTGCATTTAGAAAAAGAGATAGTGAGGGTTCGTTATTAATTGGATTAGAAATGAACATGAGTCAACTCATGAGCTCAAGTGCAGATTTTTTACTGGATCCGATGGTAGTACATATGCAAAGTAAAGAAGATACGGGGATCGAAGGATACTTCGTAGGAGCCTATTGTCTTGAACGTGATGTAATCTTAAAGCGAAAAATAGCACTCAAACAAATACCTGACATTGGCGATGTTGTGATTTTTATCAATACAGCAGGATATATGATGCATTTTTTTGAAACTGAAGCCCATCTATTTGACTTATCCAAAAACTTGAGTATGGATACAAGCAAAGAACAATTTGGCATTGATGATTTTATCGATGACACACTTATAAACTAAATTTTATATATCATGGAAAAGGATAAACAAAACGAAGATTCTGGAAAATTAAAAAGCAGGAATCCCAAAAAAGAGAAAGGACCACAAAAGGATAATCATACGAATCAATATGGGGAACAACGTGGCAACGATAGAAGAAGAGTCGACGAAGATTAAAAGAAGCTTAAAAAAAAGCCTGAGTACTAATAACTCAGGCTTTTTAGTGCTTACGCATTGTCTCGGGGTTGATGTTGTTCTTTGCGTTGTTTTTCCTGATGATTGATCTTTTTACCTTGAGTTTCATCAAGATTAATAGCTTGTTCTTTTTTACTTTGTTTTTCTTGTGCTAGTTTTTTCTCTGAAGTATCCATATCTGATTTTTTAAAGTTACTCTAAAATATAAAGTAAATAAAAGTCTGCATAGCACCTTATAACTGTTTAACAAGCATATGTTAAGGCTTTGTGATTTAGCTGTGTTTCTTACAAAAAAAGCGTTAAAATAAGAAAAGTACTGAAACAAAGGTGAGACTGTAAGAATCGTTCAAAATTCCCGTACATGTTAAGAGATTTAAGTTAATCGTTAAAGTGTATTAAGATACTCCCAAAGTTGGGGGGCACGGGTATGAAATAACTAGGACAAGACTTACATTTAGGGTGTAAGGATATTAACTTGTTTGCTTTTCTTACAATTTCACACAATATAATACTTTTGACAATGAAAAAAATACTTCAAACACAAGGGCTTACTATTATAAATTCCATAAAGAGATTCTTTAGGACCCTAATGCAAATTCCATCATTTTTCTCAACACTTATTCAACGAGAGAAAAAAATATCAGGGGATGCTACGCATTTACGTTTGCTTATCATGAACTCAAAAAATCAGAATATAGGCGCAGAGTGGTAAAGTGAATGTTATAAAACATTGGCCTTTTACTGAAAACCTAATTAAGACCACTTCTGGTACGCTTCTATTAAAACCTTGTAGTTTATGAATAAATTTAGTGTAATAACTATATATCAAAATCAAAGAAAAGATTTGATGCACCTATTGGATGCCATTGAACAGGGAAACGAACATCCTGATGAGGTGGTCATTGTATGTATGAAATGCGATGTAACGATAGAACAGTCATATTCATTTACTATTCGCTATGTTCCTTTTAATCCTAAGCAAACCGAAGGTCTTCCAATTTCCGAAGCACGCAATTTAGGTGTTGAAGCTGCCAGTTTTGAGAATTTAATATTTATAAATATTAAATGTATTCCAGAAGCTAATTTTATCGGTACAATGATTCGGCATGCTTTGTTGTATGAAGGTCTGATTATGGGAACGCCAAAATATATAACTCAAAAAATCGAATCAGACTTTGATATAGAAATTTTGGGAGAATCCAGTGTTTATCATCCGCAACGTCCCGAGGTATACGATATAAAACAAGAGTTTAACTATCAATTGTTCTGGAGTCTATGTTTTACAATCAGTAAGACACAGTATACTATTCTAAACGGTTTTGATACCAGATTTTCCGGCTATGGGGCAGAGGATTTGGATTTTGCGTTTAAAGCAAGAGAATTAAATTGTCCTTTTTATCTTAACGATGCGATTGTGTACCATCAACAATATGCATTCTATGCCTTACCGTTAAACAATTTTGATTACGTAATCAAAAACTCTGATTTGTTTTACGAGAAATGGGGAGAGTGGCCAATGGATAGCACCTTAGAAAAATTTACTCAGTTAGAATTGATAGATTGGACATGTGATCAGAAAAAACCAATTACTATTCGTAAAAAACCATCTATACATTTAATACAAGAGCATACCTTAAAGGGGCAAACTCAAATGTAAATTAAAATAAACAATGAAAACAGCTGCCTTAGCCAATAAAAGGAAGTATACTTTTGATAAACGAGATTACATCCAGTTTAGATTAAGAAAAATAACTCCGGAGATTGTAGAAAACCAACTTGTAACCCTAAAACGTCCCAGAGAGCACACTAAAGTTGTGAAGCCGGTAACTTTAAAAGATGGGATTATAAAATGGAACGCTAAGGAAAGAAAACGGTTACTAAGTGTTTTTAAAGAACACGCTGATACGTTAACCTATTGTCATTTTATACCGGCATCGGGAGCAGGTTCCAGAATGCTTCAGGATCTCACCACCTTTCTAAACGACTTTAAACCGGGCGAAGAGAGTTTTAGCAGCTATATAAATAGAACGAAGCAATTTGAACTCTCTGTATTTTTCAGAAAAATTAAAAAATTTCCTTTTTATAAAAAATTAAAAGCCACGTTAAAGCATCTCGAATTGCATACCTTAGCTAAGGATGAGCGCAAATTGATGATTGCGAAAGCATTATTGTACGATCCAAACTTCAAATTTTTAGCCTTACCCAAAGGACTACTCCCATTTCATAAAGGTAGGAGAGGAGAAGTGCTGACAGCCTTTGACGAGCAGCTTCGACAGTTTGTAGATTTTAGTGCCAGCTTCAAACAAGCTGAAATGCATTTTACTACATTAAAATCGGCACAGACGCACTTTAACACGGCATTGAGTACAGCACATTCAAAGCTTAAAAAGCTTACACAGAACAACCTGTCCATTAGTTTTTCGCATCAGTCGGAGCAAACAGATACCGTGAGTTTGACCAAGGAACACATGCTGGTAAGAGATGGTCAAGGCAAAGTATTGTTTAGACCTGCGGGTCATGGCGTTTTGCTGTCCAATTTGAACACCTTATCTCAGGATATTATTTTTATTTCAAATATCGATAATATAGCCAAACGTAAAATCCAAAAGCAAGTTGCTGATTTCAGAAAACTCATGATTGGGAATCTAATCGCTACACAAGATTATATTTTTGAGATGCTGCCAAAACTTAAGATGGATGCATTATCAACTGCACAACTTGATGAGGTAATAAACTTTACTAAAACCACCTTGCATTTAAAACTTGCCATAAATTTTGAAAAACGCTCAAAAGCAGAACGGTGTAAAATTTTATTTGGGATTTTGAATCGACCGCTTCGTATTTGTGCCGTAGTAAAAAATACCGGACAGCCCGGGGGAGGTCCATTTTGGGTAGAAGACGGCAAAGGCAATATTTCTATGCAAATTGTAGAAACAGCTGAGGTTGACGTAACGATTCCTGAGCAAAAACAGCAGTTAGATGCTGCCACCCATTTTAATCCCGTCGAAATTTGCTGTGGCATAAAGGATTATGAAGGAAATACCTTTGATCTGAACGAATTTTGTAAAGACGGAGAAGGGATTATCAGTCAAAAAACATATAATGGCAAGCCAATTACTATTTTGGAACGCCCGGGATTATGGAACGGAAGCATGCAACATTGGAATACACTTTTTGTCGAGATGAAACCATCGCTCTTTAATCCGGTAAAGACAATTAATGATTTATTAAAGAAAGCACATCAGTAAAAGTTTAAAATAGATAAAAGCAAATGGAGTGGATTTTGAATTCAGATTTGAACGTACTTACCTTATTGGGTAGTGTATTGGGGATATATCTGGCAATTATCGGTATCACAAGGATTGCCGGGTTGCGAACTTTTGCCAAAATGACAAGTTTTGATTTTGCTTCTACTATTGCGATTGGTTCTATAATCGCGTCGGTGATTATGAATACCAACCAATCATTAGTAAAAGGTCTTATCGCTTTGGCAGCAATGGTAAGTTTTCAGGTGGTATTTTCAATTTTGATCCGAAAATCAAAAACCGCGCAAAAAATAGCGACCAATACGCCTTTATTTTTGGCTAAAGATGGTGAAATTTTGTATGACAATTTAGCGAAATCAAATGTTTCAAAAAGTGTTCTCATAGCCAAATTGCGAGAGGCTAATGTTATCCAGATGTCCGAAGTAAAAGCAGTAGTGCTCGAATCCACAGGAGATGTATCCGTTTTACATACTACAAGTGACGATTCCGTTGACTCAATACTGCTGGAAGGAGTAAGAGATGCCTAAGCATATACTCTTATAACTACAACTGCTCGTATACATACTCCTACTGAAGGATGCAGCACAAGAATTAATTAAATTTATATGAAAAAGCTTCCAAAAATCTTAATTTTTGATGTTAACGAAACCTTGCTGGATCTTACAAAGCTCAAAACTCAGGTAAATGAAGCGGTGGGTAGTGACACAGCTTTTGATCTATGGTTTTCTACCTTATTACACTATTCATTAGTTGAGAATGCAGCAGGGGTTTATAAAGATTTTGGAGCCATTGGAAAAAATACGTTGAGGATGGTTTCAAAAAACCTACATAATCTTCTTGATGATATCAGCATAGATGCTATCCTTTCGAACATTACTAATTTATCACCACACCCCGAAGTTAAAGCATCCTTACAACTACTCAAAGAGAGCGGGTTCATCTTGGTAGCTTTGACCAACGGCGGACAAAAAACAGTCGAAGCACAACTTGAGTATGCGGAATTGACCGCTTTTTTTGATAAAATTATTAGTGTTGAGCAGCTCAAAAAATTCAAACCTTATCCAAATACATATCAATATGTTTTGGAACTTTATTCATGTACCCCTGAGGAGGCACTTTTAATTGCAGCACATGGTTGGGATATTTATGGAGCACAAATGGCAGGATTACAAACCGGTTTTATCGCACGTCCCGGCAAGAATATATATGATATATCCACAGTACCGGAATATGTAGCAAAGGATTTGGCAGCCTTAACCAAGCGGTTGACTAGTCAAAAGGAGTCGTGAACCACCAACTGCTATAGCTATCTGAATCCTTCAGTCGTATCTTACAACTACCAAATTACCTTTCCGAAAAGGAAAAAATCCTAAAAATAGGAATAATTCCAAATTTTAAGTTTAATTTTGCACAAGCTTGAAAAAGTAAGATTATGGAGCAACGCTACGCTGTCATTGATGTAGAGACCACGGGAAAAGGAATAAACGGGAATCGTATTACCGAAATTTGTATTGTACTTCTTGAAGGGAAGGTTATACGTGATAAATATACCACACTGGTGAACCCTGATCAGCACATTCCCAATTATATTACGGGATTAACGGGGATCGATAATGATTTGGTACATGACGCTCCGGCCTTTGACGAAATTGCAGCGCGTATTTTGGAGATTACGGAGGGAGCTATTTTTGTCGCGCATAATGTCTCCTTTGATTACAATGTTGTACGGAATGAGTTTAAGGCAATCGGTCATAATTTTGTTCGAAAGAAGTTGTGTACAGTGCGACTTTCACGTAAAATATTTCCCGGATTGTATTCCTATAGTTTGGGTAACTTATGTACTTCGCTCAACATACAATTAAAGAACAGGCATCGGGCAGAGGGGGATACGGACGCTACAGTTGTCCTATTTCAAAAAATTTTAGAGGAAGATCCAGATCTTAGTATCATTAATAGTTTTTTGAATATCCGATCCAAGCAAGCCACGCTACCACCACATTTAAAAGCGGAGCAGATCGAAGCGTTACCTGCATCTCCGGGGATTTATCTTTTTAAGGATCAGAAAGAGAAGATTATTTATGCCGGCAAGGCGAAGAATATCAAGCAACGCGTTATCAGTCATTTTTATGATAAGAAAAATAAAGAGTATTTATTAGGTCAAAAAACACACACGATTGATTATGAAGTTACCGGAAATGAACTAATTGCCTTGTTGCTAGAGGCCGAAATGATACGTAAACATTACCCGGAATTTAATACGGCTCAAAAAAAACCGGTAATTCCGTTTCATATCATCAGTTATACCAATCGAAGGGGTGTCCTTCAGCTAGCTATTGACCAATCCTACAGTGCTGATACGTCCATAGAATTTTATTACTCCCGAGCCGATGCCATAGCTGCCTTAGAGGAACTTTGTATCTCCTTTGAGTTGTGTCCCAGATATTGCAATTTACAACAGAGTACAGCAAGGTGTTCTCACTATAAGATTAAGTCCTGCAAAGGAGTCTGCAGTCAGGAAGAAGCTGTTGAGGCCTATAACTTACGCGTGCAAAAAGCTATGGAGAGCAGTTTGAATAAAAAAATGAGCTATATCATTAAAGAAAAGGGGAGAACCGGTGACGAACAGAGTTTTGTATTGGTTAAGGATGGTATGTATCGAGGATATGGTTTTATAGACGAGACTACTCAGGTAGCGCAAAGCGAGGATTTTGAGGAGATAGTACGTCTGCAAACCCATACCTATCACACCTCAAAAATCATCACTAGTTATATTCGTAAGCGTGGGGATGAGGTTATAATTCCGTTATAAACTTATACTGCTTATAAAATAACGACTACGATGTACCTTTACGCTCCATATACGGTTGCCAGGTAATTAGGACATATTTATGTTGTAGGTCAAGAAATCCGTATTCATAGCAAAATAAATATACTTGATTCTTTTGATTTTTCCAGTAATGCGTAAAATAGCCGGGATCAAATCCAGCCTCTAACAGTTTTTCTTTCCTTATCGTAGCGAGTCCTGCTTTATTATAAGCTTTTAGAATCTTTCTATTTATCTTAAGCTGACGGTCAATTTTTTGAAAGGTACTACTTTCTTTTTGCTTATTTATTTCATAGTGATAGGCAGATCGACAATAGGAAGAACAAAATTTTTTATCAGACCTTCCCTTAAGTTTGGTACTGCAATGTAAGCAAGCTACACTCATAGTCATTTAATTATACGTTTAATAGACGTATAAATATACGCTTAGTTTTCTTGGAAGCTTTCTTTATTTTGACTTTTACCAGATGCAGACTCCCTATAAAAGTATTACACTAAAGCATTTATGGATTGATAATCAGAAGTAGATAGGTTTACAATGCAATACAGATACCGTCTTGGATGCAGTAATTCAAACACTATCCAACCCGAAGTGGAGTAGTACCTACGGAATGATGTATGTTGTGTATACCAAAGAAAATCTGGATCAAATTTTTGCTAAATTCAGAGGTGTGGCGTGGATTAACGGAACTTCTTTTTTTAAAGAAAAAGTGATACGGGACAATCCACCAACAGACATTAAAGGGTATCGTCAACGAACCAAATCGATCTCCTATACCTATGTGCCAGAGGCATATCTTGCTAAACTTGAATTGAAACGCTACGCATTCAATACCTGTAAAACGTATATTCATCATTTTGAGAAGTTTATAAATCATTATAGAAAGTTTACCATAGATGAACTATCAGAACAAGAAATACGTACATATCTACAAACGCTTATTCAACAGCACAAGTCTACTAGTTATGTCAATCAGGCTATCAATAGTATTAAATTTTATTATGAGGTTGTGATGGGGATGCCGAACCGTTTTTATAGTATCGAACGCCCCAGAAAAGAACAAAAATTACCTAGTGTACTGGCTAAAAGTGATATTGTTACTATGATTGCACTTACCAAAAATTTGAAACACAAATGCATGATAAGCCTATTATATTCGGCTGGTTTACGTAGGGGAGAGCTCCTAAATTTGAAAATCGAGGATATTGATAGTAGTAGGATGTTAATCAAGGTACGACAAGCCAAAGGAAAGAGGGATCGTTACACTGTACTTAATCGTGTGGTTCTCGAGGATCTCAGAATGTATTATAAGCAATACAAACCCGCTGAGTATTTATTTGAAGCTTTGGTGCCGGGTAAAAAGTATAGCGCCGAGAGTGTGCTAAAAGTAGTAGTACAAGCTGCCAAAAGAGCTAAAATTACACAGTCAGTACATCCACATATGTTACGACATAGCTTTGCAACACACCTCTTAGAGGAGGGCATCGACTTGCGACATATTCAGGTTTTGCTAGGACATAACTCTACCAAAACTACAGAAATTTATACGCATGTTGCCATCAAAAAGTTTAAAAACATAAAAGATTTACTATTTTAGCTACTCACATAAAAGAAATATAGTTACCAAAGGTGATTATATAACAGTGTTGTACACAATATAACCCAACAGAATGAATAGAAAAATAATCACACTTTTACTTTTAGCAATATTCACAAATTTTGGATATTCTCAATCGGACAAAATCAATATAAAAACTGAGCATTTAACAGAGGCGAATTATCTGAAAATGGATGATTTTTATTTGACTCATTACTTATATATCGACCTCTTTTTAAGAGAAAATCTGTTTCCAGAAGCAAACGCAGAAGATGTTTCCTCAATTTTAAAAGCTTTGAAAAAATATGTTTCAGTAGAAAACAAACTAGACATTGAAATTGAAAAACCTGGAAAAAGGAATTACTTAATCCGATTCGCAATTTTAAAGAAAGATGACGGAACTGAACTTTTAATAGCTTTCACGAATTGGAGCGTTAAGAAAAAAGAGTTTGAAAAAGATATTAAAATGGAAAATGATTCCTATACGAGATGGTATTTTCTAAATGGTAACAAAATGACGTACCGAAAAGATATGTCTGACCAAAGTGATTATTCAACTATGAATAAATCTGACTTGGCTAATGCTTATCTATTCGATGAAATATCTGAAAATGATTCTGAGATAAAAAATGCAATAGACGAATATCTAAATCAAAGCGAATTAAGTGTTTCAGATAAAATTATGGCAAATTTAATTTTATTGAAATACCAAATTTTTCAAAAAGAGAACGATAATGTGACTAAACAAACTGAATACGTAACTGAACTATTTGAGAAAAATAAGTCGGAATCTAATTTAAGAGGTTTACAAGCAGCATTTAATGCGACAAAATTTCAAATAGAATTAAGTAAATAAATACTGTGTACAACAACTAAGCATTCATGCGGTCGGTACGACCGAGCATGCAGGCCGTGTTGACTAAACCGGGTCGATATTCCTTAGTATGGGGTTTAATATGTATTTCTATAGATCTGCGTGAGGTGGAACCTATTTAACAGAAGTTCTCTTTATCGATTTATGAGTGCCATTTTCTTCTTTCTATAGAGGTTGTGATGATTTTATAACGTAATTGTATCCTCTTTTTAATATTTTTTTTGTTTTTGGTC
>NZ_VNHU01000016.1 GCF_008124785.1 Aquimarina intermedia
TTTTTTTCATAATTTCAAGCTTTATATATTTAACCTCTCCTAAAGGTAGCTAATACAATTAAAATCAAAAAGCTACCTTTAGGTTTAGTTCAACACCGTATATAATTTATTGCTAGTTCTAGCCTACTTACGAAAATCCTCGCGGATTTTCTATTCGGTTTGTATTTGCTAAATTAGGTGCTTAAACCAGCGCAACTAAATCATACACCAACCGTTAGCAATAATTTAAATGAAACCCAGAATTATATTTTACATATCGTTAATTTTCATTATTTCTGGTTGCGGAATATTTAATCCAAGTCTAAAATACCAACCAAAAATTTCTGATGAATATTATTTTCCGCCAATAAGTACTGAATTCAAAGAAAGACAAGCGGAATGTATGCGTTTGGAAAACTTCCCTTGTGATTATGCCAAACCGAATGACACATTAGGAAATTTTGTTAACGAGTGGTATTCTACACATCTAAAAAGTTTAAAAGAGCCTATTTTGTATAATCAAGTTGATAATGGAAAAATGATTGTGCGCTTTACACACTTGGGAACTTGGTCTCAACCGTATTCATTTCGAATTGAAAACTCGAACGGAAAAATAACTGGAACTTATAATAGAACAAAAGGACTTGGCGGATATGATGCTGGAAGAAGAATAAAGCACGAAGAAAAAGAATTGAATATTTCTGACTGGAATTTATTAATAAATAAAATTGACAAGACTTTTTGGGAAATTCAAACACACGACCCAAATATGATTTTAGATGGCGAAGAATGGATTTTAGAAGTGTTGATAGACGAAAAATATCACGTTGTAACGAGAAACAGTCCTGATGTTTATGATGGAAAGAATTACGCTGAACTTTGCAAAGAAGTAATGAAGATATATCGCGAATAAAAACTATTGCTAACAACTAAGCATTCATGCGGTCGGTACGACCGAGCATGCAGGCCGTGTTGACTAAACCGGGTCTCTAATTATTAGTATGGGGTTTGATATGTATTTCTATAGTTCTCAGTCATGCTTCATTCTGTCTTATGATTCTTGGCACCCTTCAATAAACTTTTGGATTCTGCCTCGTGCCTTTTGCCTTACATTGCCTATCTAAAATAAAATCTGTAGTTTAGTCTCAAGTAACCGAACCATTCACGCCATCTTGGCAACCTTGAGTTATTTTAATTTAATAGTATAATGGAAATATAGATATCAAAGGTGATTATATAACATTGTAACCTGCAAGTTGAAAAAAATCGAAACTGACATAACAGACAGAACAATAAAATTTGTGGAATTTGATACCGCAAAAAACTGGATTTCGGATTTTCCGACTGACAATTGGTGTCTTATTTTAATTGCGAACGAAGAACAAACGAATTATTTTGACGAAATAATCCGAAAATCAATTGACCGAAATGTCGGTTATATCTGTGGCGTTGGAAAACAAGCTGATTTGATTCACAATATGGCGGACGAAGAAATTGGATTTCGAGATGTAGATATTGACGACCATTATTTACCTGAACACTTAATAATGACTGTTGGAGATAAAAATTTTGACAAGGGAATTTGGTACGGTCTAAATCTGACCTTTAACTCCGAAACTGAAATTAACGAAATTGTAATTGTTGACGTAACAAAAAAAGGGTTTGAAAAAACGACTGAATTAATAAAAAAATTTGAAAACGGATATTTGCCAGCGGATTAAAATCTAGAGTTAGGTCTCACAGAACTAAACGAAGTTTTAATAGGAAAAAATAAGGATGATAAATAATGTTGAAGTTTAAAGCTTCACCGTGTATATAAATCTTATTTCTCTCTTTTGTTCTTTCTATCTGTATATCTAATTTAATGAATATCAAACTTAAGAGATGTATATTTTATTGCCAGTTTGTAGTCTGGTTAAGAAAGTCCGCGAGGACTTTCTTAACCAGACTACCGGCAGGCAGGTTTGGTTTTTATTTGCTAACTTAGTAATATAATCACGTAACAATGCATACATAAACACGTTAGCATCAATTAAGAAAATCCACTTCGATAGACGACAAAAAGAACAATATGAAACTAGAATCCAACGCAACTATACAAATCCAAAAACCAATAGAAGAAGTTTTTGAAGGGATTGTAAATCCAGAGAAAATGACCAAGTATTTTATTTCTGAAAGTAGCGGCCGGCTCGAAACAGGAAAAGAAGTGATCTGGAAGTTTCCGGAATTTGAAAATAAGTACCCTATAAAAGAGGTTAAAATAGAAAGTAACAGTACAATTTCCTTTGTTTGGGACCCAGAAACCGTTGTAAAAATTACGTTAGAAAAATTACCAGACAATAGTACCATAGTAAGAGTAAACGAAAACGGAAAAGAGCTGAATGAAAACAACCTAAAGTGGGCCTTAGAAAATTCGGGCGGTTGGGCAAATTGCCTAGCCTGTATGAAAGCCTATTTGGAATATGGAATACAACTTCGACAGGGGGCGTATGACTTTATGCGAAAGAATGAAACAGTAAAATAGTGTCGAAATGAAAGTTACAGCTGAAAAAAATGAAAAGGTTGCCAATATGATATTTGCATCCATTTATCCACTTTACCTGAATAGATTGGAAAAAAATGGTAGAACAAAAGAAGAACTCAACCAAGTAATTAAATGGTTCACTGGTTTTGATAAAGATGCGTTACAAGCACTTATTGATGAAAAAGCAACTTTTAGAACATTTTTTCAAAAAGCTAAAATAAATCCAAACGCACACTTGATTAAAGGAGTGGTATGTGGTTATCGAATTGAAGAAATAGAGGATGAATTTGAAATATATAGACAATGCAGACGTATGGAAAAGCTGATTGATGAATTGGCAAGAGGCCGTAAAATGGAGAAAATTTTGCGTGAAGAAAAAAGGTAGAAACTGGTGCTAATCGAATAGATGGCTACGTCTCTAAATAGAAACAGAGTGCGCTTCTTACACCACCGTAACTACTGTTATAATCTACCTGAAAGCAAAGGCATATACGGCGGTTCACCAGATTGAACTTTGACCCCTTATTTATGTAGCCTTAGCTGTGCTTTATGGCCTTCTCTATTATGCGTTGAGAAAGCAATCATTAATTCAAAAAATTGGAATTATGAAACCAACAGAGAATGATGTGCTAGAATTTATAAGATCTATTCCAAATGAGACCAGACAGAAAGACGGACTCATGCTGATCGAAATGATGACTAAAATAACTGAATTAAAACCTGTCAAATGGGGCCATCAATAATTGGATTCGGCAGTTATATACATACATATGAAACGGGACGAGAAACTAAGTTGCCTTTGACTTCTTTTTCTCCAAGAAAACAACATTTAGTTTTGTATGTGCTCAATGGATTCGAAAACCAAGAAGAATTACTAAATGATTTAAGTAAGCATAAAACAGGCAATATATGCCTATATATAAATAAATTGGCTGACGTTCACCAAGATATTTTAGAAGAAATCATCTCTTCTGCCTATCTTAAGAATAAGCGGTATGCAGATAATAGTGAAAAAAACACCCAATTAGGTATTGGCTTTATAGACCCAATAAATTAAAAATACATCACCTTAACTGACCATACCGGTCGTATCGATGAAGCTCACCTTTTCCCTTCTGCCAACTACCTTTTGCCTAACATTAGCCTATCTAAAATAAAAACTGTAGTTTCGCTTTTATTAGAACCAACTTCACCCCCGCTTGGTTATCTTAATCACAACATCAATTTCTATTACTTAACCGCTAATACTAGTATAAACTATGCAAAAACAACTACTCTTCTTAATTATCACCATTTTCAACTTACAGTTTATAAATTCACAAGACCAAAAAGGTCAAGATATCACCGGTGTAGCAGCATGGAATCAACTTGGTGGCACCACAGCCATATCAGCTGATGGAAACCGAATCGTATTGGGAGCTCCGAGATTTGAAGGAGACGGACAATTTTACGGACATGTTAAAGTGTATGATTATAACGGATCTACTTGGGTACAGGTGGGTAACGAAATAAAAGGTTCACATAATTATAATGGTGTTGGAGCTAGAGTATCCATCTCAGCCGATGGAAATATTATTGCATTTAAAGCGGAAAATAGTTTAAACGGACCAAATACTTTAAGTAATAAAGCTGATGTTTTTGTATATGAACTAATCGGTGACAATTGGGTACAAAAAGGACAAAAACTAACTGAGAATGACTTTAGTGATCTTTTCGGAAATGCAATTTCACTTTCCGATAATGGTATGACATTAGCAATAGGAGCAGATCATAGAGCTACTGGAGCTTCGGGTAATCCTTATGTAGAAGTGTACCGATATAATAATTCTACGAACACCTGGGCTCAATTGGGAGCAACATTGGAAGGTTCAGTGGACAGTGCTTTTGGTGGTGCTGTATCCTTATCTAAGGATGGAAATACATTAGCTGTTGGAGCACCTAATAGTAACACTACCAGAGTTTATCAATTAACTGACGATACCGCACCCACATGGAGTGTACTAGGTCAACAACTTTATGGAGAATCAGGAGCCGGATATCTGTTTGGGAGCTCGGTGGCTTTATCAGATGATGGTAGAACGTTAGCCGTTGGGGATCATACTAATAACGGAAACGGAAATTCTTCAGGACATGTAAGAGTGTTCGAATATAGCGCTACTAATGGGTGGCTTCAGAAAGGAAGTGATATGGATGGAGAAAATATAGGTGATATTTCGGGAGCATCCATTTCTTTATCTTCTGATGGCAATATAGTAGCAATTGGCGCTTATAGAAATGATGCCAATGGGGATCAATCTGGTCATGTGAGGATATACAAATTTGAAGATGATTGGCAACAATCACTTTTAGATATTGATGGTGATGCTGCTGAAGATGAATTCGGTTTTTCTGTTTCTCTGTCCGGTGATGGTAATACGGTTTTGATAGGAGCACGCAACAATGATAGTAATGGTACTAACGCTGGATTAGCGCGAGTTTTTAGTCTTAATCTGGTTGAAGAGATTAATACGGTAGAGGGTTATCTCTTTTACAATGAAAATAGAGACGCTTGTCTTACTGAGGTGCCGATTCAGAACGCATTGGTTACGCTTACTACCAATGGATCTACCTATTGCACCAATACAAATACCTTAGGATATTACACTTTTACAATTGAAAACAAAGGCAGTTATACAGTATCAATTGATGATGAACTACCAGATAACTTAGTTATTCCCGAAACTGAAACGGGGACTTTTGATAGTTTTGAAAACACGCATACTATTAATTTTTGTATTGAAGGTCCTGATTACTATGATTTAAGTATAATTTTCTTACCTATAAATGAAGCCCGACCAGGTTTTGTTTCTCAGAATGATATAGTTTACACCAACAACGGGACAACTGAAATTAGTGGAGAGATTACCTTGGAATTTGATCAAAACACAATTAATGGACATAGAGCACTTCCTAACTATGATTTAATTGAGACTAATAAAATGACGTGGACTTTTTCCAACCTACAACCTTACGAGTCCCGTGTTATTTGGGCTGATTTTGAGATAGCTGCGCCTCCAACCGTTAATGGAGATGATATTTTGACATACACAGCAACAATCACAAATTCAAACACAGATGCTAACCCTTTAGATAATACCTATGTTTTAGAACAATTAGTCGTGAATTCTTTTGACCCAAATGATAAAAGAGTAAAGCAAGGAGAGACTTTTTACGAAGAAGAAGTTGGAGAGTATTTGGAGTATATGGTCCGTTTTCAAAATACAGGAACTGCCTCTGCTATTAATGTAGTACTAAAAGATACGTTGGATCCAAATTTAAACTGGGATTCTTTTAAAATGATAGCGGCCAGTCATGAGTATAAATTAAAAATTGTCGATGGCAATAAAATTGATTTCATTTTTGATAACATCCACTTACCGGATAGTACTTCAAATGAAAGAGAGAGTAACGGCTATGTATCCTTCAAGGTTAAACCTAAGAGCACTCTGACTGTCGGAGATAGTATTAAAGGAAAAGCTGATATTTATTTTGACTTTAATCTTCCTATTGAAACTAATGTAGTGAGTACCAAAGTTATTGAACGTCCCGAGCCTGTCGCGCCGATTAAAGAAAAAATTTTGGAACATATATTCGCCATCTATCCAATTCCTGTAATTGATGACAAATTATATGTCAAACTTGACAATACTAGAAATAAAATTTATAAATCCAGTTTTATAACACTTTCGGGTAAGGAGATTAGCATTACACCTGTCTCTATTAATCGAAACGAGTTTATTTTCGATACATCGTCTATTTTCTTAAAGGTGTTTTTTCTGAAATTAACGACAGATCAAGGGGTTCATATAGAAAAGATTGTAAAATAAGATCTAATTTGAAATAGCAACTTTGGATTAAATGTATGTCAGAAGTTTATACCGAATGGATATTTTAACCAATCCAATATCTAGAAGTGATATGCCTATACAAGATTAAAAGATTTAAAGAATGAGGAAGTAGTAAAGAAATATTGAAATCTGACGCAACCTTTTAAAGTTTTGCAGACTATTAAGATATAGAACATAAAAACAAATAGTTATGAAAAGACAGTTGATATGCTTAGTAACCATCTTGTTCATTTTAAGCTCCTGTGCGGATGATGAAAATATTGCTGAAAAACAAACGACTAACAAGAAGAACGTGACGGACTGTGAGCTAACCATTGAACCAAATACCTTAGTATCAATTTGTGTGGATGGAGCCAGTGTTGCCTTACCAGACGAAGTGATAACATTTGCATCCACATTTTACTCCAAAAATGACGATCCCGCTACTTCACAATTTTTATGGACAATAGAATCCGGTAGTATGCAAATTATGAATATTGAAAACACATTTGATGAACTCATCGCAAAGTCTATCGCCACGATAAAATTCAGTTCTAACTATTCAGGTAATGGTATTATAGTTGTTAAGGCTGAAAATGAAACCGGAAGCGGATCAGACAAACATCTAATTGATTTGGAATCAAATTAATAGTGAGGTTGTAGGAGTTGCTTCAATAGCCAACTTGTTAGCAATAATAATCTTGGAAGGTAGGCCTTTAACCAATAGGTAATTCTAACCTTCCCTTGTTTCTGTATTGGTCGTATTTAGAAAATCGAAGCTTTTGAATAAAGCCTAAAAAGTTTATTTATGTAATCAAATTTTTCAAGAGCATTAGATTCCAACAATAATTATTCTCCATCCAACTGTAATCTTATAAACGCTGCTATTAACATCACACCCTATATTTCTCTAACTTTTGGGCTCTATCATCCTGCCCAAAAGTTTTATGTAAAAAATTACTTGTAAAACCCTATGATTCAAATAATTTATTTTATTTTTATACAAATAATCTTTTAAAATCTATTTTATGCTTAAAAACATTTCAAATTTAGGAACAATTTTATCAAAAGAAGAAAAACAATCTATAACAGGTTCTTCTCGTGGTCCCAGTATGTCTGAATTATGTAAAAGTTTTTGTTACGGGGAAGGAATGATTGTAGGAGGCTATGTCTTTGAAACAACTTGTACTTGTAATTAAAATAAGTTACAGTATTGATTTTGAAAGGCTGTCGAAAAAGACAGTCTTTTTTATTTAATTTAATTTGAGAATTTCTACCTTCAAAGAAGATAGTAAAGTAAAGTTGATTTTATTATTTAATATTCAACATAGATAACAGTATCACTTTCTAATTATTCAACAAAGACCCTTCTCAAAACCATGGCAGAAAAATGGTTATCGATTATGTCCAAAAGTTTAGCAACTTATGTGAATTAAATGGCACCAAACTCTGTTATATTTTGATTTAGCCTCCTTTCAACCAATATCATACATTTGAGGATGTCGTAAAGAATTATACAGATACTGCATGAATCAAACACTCCATTTTACTGATGGTGGGTGAGCTATGCAAGGAGTCTATCAACAACATTGATAGGCATATACTTTATGGTTCTGATGGGTTTCACCTATCTTTGAAAGACAGCCAGTTCGCTGCCGAAACAGTTACCGCTAACCTCTTCTTAAGAAACTACTCTAGAATTAGAAAATTCTTGAGCTTCCTTATACCCTGAACCCCAATATCATCATAAATAACTGATGTACAGAGTATTTATATCCTTATAAGTTCATTCTGAAGTATCGCTTCATTAATCTCCGCGGTTACATGCTTATGGCTGTTGAAGAAGTGTTGATTAGAACGTAATGCCAGAGTAGCCAATAAACTGCCATCCTTCTGCTCTCTAATTGACGTTATTATAACTTTTTCACCTTTTACCTTTTTATAATTAGCAATTCCCCCTCTTTTTATGATGAAGTTAGCTCTCGGGAAATCGATATATTTATAAGAATCATTATCAACTTCTCCTATAATAAAAACATCTCCTACCTTCACATCTATAGTAGTTTCTTGTGCATACATTGTCACGGACAAAAAACTTATTAAAAGAGCAAATACAATATGATTTTTCATGATATAGCATTTTAATTATACTATAAATATAAACAAATCTAAATCCTTAAAAAAGCATAATTGATTGAAAATCTCCTATAGAAAACTTGTTCTATTACATAAATTTTTAGCAGATTTTGGTCAAACTAAAATCACTCCTTTACATTCCTAATATTTTGTAAAACTAGGCTGTATCAGGACTCCTGCTCGCCCTCTTTCAGCTTTTGACTACTAGCCTTTGACTAACATTTATTTATCTTAAATAACAAATGTTATGTAGTTATAGTTAAATCTACACCCAATAGTCTAATTTGCTAATCAAGTATTATTTTTTATTTGTAATTTAAGTCTTCTAAAAAATTCCAATTCTTTATGATGCTATTATAAAAGAGACAAGAACAAATACTTATGAACTACATAATCTATATGATAACTTTATTTTCTTCCCTGCAATCACAGACAATTTTTGATTTTAATAAAAAGTCAGATATTCAAAACTGGACCGTTGTAGACGACGTGGTGATGGGTGGAGAATCATCAGGCACTTTCATCTTAAGTGCTGATGGCTTTGGTGTTTTTAAAGGCAGTATTTCCCTAGAAAATAACGGAGGATTCTCTTCTGTAAGACATAGATTAGACAAAGTATTGGTAAAGGAAAACATTAAAATTGTCATTAAACTTAAGGGGGATGGTAAAACATACCAATTTAGAATTAAATCGAATGCAGGAGATTATTATTCCTATATCGCACCCTTTAAAACTTCCGGAGAATGGCAGGAAATTGAAATCCTACTAAAAGACATGTACCCTTCTTTTAGAGGAAGAAAGCTGGATCAACCGAACTTTTCAAAAGCTTATTTTGAAGAAATCACTTTTCTGATAGGTAATAAAAAAAAGGAACAGTTTAAACTATTGATAGACGAAATAACCTTAAAATAAGAGCTACCTCCTTACTTTTGCAAAATGATAATAATAATCGGAGCGGGTTTGTCCGGGCTTTTAATCGGATACAGGCTAAAGAAAGAAGGGGTTCCCTTTAAAATTCTGGAAGCTAGACCAAGAATCGGTGGAAGAATACATACAGTTTGCGGAGCGAATTCTACATCCGTCGAAATGGGTGCCACCTGGTTTACCGATCAACACATCAATCTATTGGCACTTATTGATGAGTTAGCAATTGAAAAATATGAACAATATATGGGAAGGACAGCATACTTCCAACCCTCTGCTACTACCCCTATTCAGTCCATACAAATCCCTAATCAACAACCACCCAGCTATAGAATCGCAGGAGGTACATCGCACCTTATAAATACCCTTTACCAAAAATTAGATAGCAACGATGTACTATTGAACCAAACGGTTAGCGAAATTAAATTTCATGAAAAATCTGTAGAGATTATCGCTAATCAAACCTTTATTGGTGACAGGGTTATCTTAGCCATTCCTCCTAAATTATGGGCAAATAATATATCTTTTGAGCCTCCTTTACCTACTAATTTAATGCAAATAGGCGCAGAAACACACACCTGGATGGAAGATTCCATTAAGGTTGCCTTAATCTATAGACAACCCTTCTGGGAACAGCAACATACATCTGCCACTTTCTTTAGTAATATAGGACCTGTTACCGAGCTGTATGATCATTGTGATTTTCAAAGATCCCACTACGCGCTCTGTGGTTTTATTCATCCATCCTTTAAAAATCTCACAGATGAGGATAGACGGATTCACGTAATTGAACAAATGCAGAAGGTTTATGGAGCTAAAGCCGGAGAATATATTGAATATAAAGAATGTATCTGGAAGAATGAGAAATTTACCTATGAAGTCTCTGCTATTGAACTCTTCCCCCACCAAAATAATGGTAATGCCATTTTTAATACATCTTTATTCGAAGGTAAATTGTTATTAGCTGGTTCTGAAGTAGCATCAGAGTTTCCCGGATATATGGAAGGTGCAGTATATTCTGGAAATATTATTGCCCAAAGAATTGTAAAAGCACAGTCCCTATAGATTTTAGTATCCCTTCAGGTTTCTATAGTAGAAAGTATCATATATCTATGGCGTTGTACATATTAGCCGATACGAATGATTCTGGTTGTCTTGCCCTGGTTTAAAAGATTTTCCTAAAACATTCTATGACTTCACTTAATTTTATATTTGAATTTTATTGGTTACCTTAGTCTTATACACATAGCTACCTATAAGTAAGCGTATTACATGTGTATTTAGATCAAAAAATATAGCATGTTCAAAAAATTAAGCCTTGTACTCTTGTTATTGATCGGATTTACAAATCAAATCAATGCTCAAAATTTGAATAATTTAAAACAGATTAATGAAGTCTGGGATAGATTTTATCAAGCTTTTGATTCGTTGGATCATCGATTAATGGCCGAGATTCATTCCAAGAAATTAATCCGTATTTCTGGTGGTAAAAGAATAATTGATTATGACACGTACATCAATAATTACAAAACAACTTTTGAAAATGCTAAGAATGATTCGCTTACTAATACTATTTCCCTTCGCTTCTTTGAAAGAATTAATAATGATTCCATTGCCAGTGAAAGAGGTATTTATAAGCTTGTTAGAATTAAAAGTAATTCAACCAAGCAAACGTATTACGGCAAATTTCATGTACTCCTAAAAAAAGAAGGGGATATCTGGAAAATCTTCATGGATTATGATTCTAATGAAGCTAATAGCATTGGACAAAAAGACTACTTAAAGGCATTCGGATTATATGATTTTGATAAATATACTTCAAACTAATATGGTATTCTAACCGCCGAAAACAATGCTGTCAATTTCTATTTTAATGTTCAGCAGTATTCTTTTAAAGAGCAATAGATTTTTTAAACTGTTGTGGTGTCATCATCTCCATCTTCTTAAACTGTCTGTTAAAATAACTGGTACTATTAAAACCGGATTTATAGGCTATTTCAGACATCCTGAAATCCTTGGATTCTTTAATTAGTTTCTTCGAAAATTTAATTTTTTCAGAATTGATATAATCAATTGGAGAAATACCTAATGTATTTTTAAATTTTTTATGAAAATGCGACGTACTCATATATGCTTTTTTAGCTAAAACCTCGACATGTAAGTCTTTATTGGTTAGGTTATCTTTAATATACTTGATAACAGTACCTATTCTGGTATCACTAAAAAAATGATGACTGTGATCCAAAAGTAACGATTTTGCCTTAGTCTGTAGTAACCTGACGATTAGCTCTTGTATCATTAAATCCAAAAGCACATCTTTGGATTTATCGTTATTTGTAAAGGTGTAAGTTAATCGTTGGATCAACTGATTCACATCCGCATTATTAGTTAAATGAGAGGCGCTAGCTTCCAGATTCCAATGGCTATTTTCATTTTCAATGGCAACCTGTTGATTAAATTTTTCGACCACTTCATTAATTTTGAAAGCATCAATACCTAAGGCTAAACATTGAGTAGGACTACTCTTTGTAGCTATCGGAAAATCAATAATCATTTCGTTTTTTGCAGGCATGACAACCGATTCTCCAGGATAAAAATTGAAAGGCTCAAAACCCTCTAGATGCATTACCTTCTTACCGGATAACATACTGGCTATGACCGGGAAATCAAAACTTAATAAAACACTTTTAGCAAATGCGTGCGTTTCATAAATATTTAACTCAGCATATTCTGCGCTATACGTAGTCCTGTTTTCAACCAGCGTAGTCAGTTTTCGCGTTTCTTTATGTTGCTTTAGTATGGATTGCATTCTTAATAGTACAAAATTTTAAAAGACACCTATGCAGATCTAAGAGATATGTTCAACAGTATGATACATATGTTCAAGATAATTAGAATATGATAAAATAACTTTATACAAAATACGTATAATTTAATTTTTAGATCAATATTTTAACTATTTCCTAATCAAATACAATTTTACATGAGTTATTCAAAACCAAAGTTTAAGGAAAAATATTCAAATTTCATCAATGGAGAATTCGTTGCGCCACTAGATGGTCAATACTTTGACAACACCTCTCCTATTGATAATAGTTTTATAGCAAAATATCCACGATCCCAAAAAGAAGATGTGGAAAAAGCATTGGATGCGGCTAATGCAGCCAAGGTAGCTTGGGGAAATACTTCTGCCACAGAAAGGGCTACGTTACTCAATAAAGTAGCAGATATCATTGAAGCCAATCTTGAAGAATTTGCCCTTGTTGAAACTTGCGACAACGGAAAACCCATTAGAGAAACCTTAAATGCTGACATTCCCTTATGTGTGGATCATTGGCGATACTTTGCTGCGTGTATTCGAGCTGAAGAGGGAAGCGCTACAGAACTGGATCAGCATACACTATCTATGAATATTAAAGAACCCTTGGGCGTAGTGGGTCAGATCATTCCGTGGAATTTTCCGTTATTAATGTTATCATGGAAATTACCACCCGCACTGGTAACCGGTAATTGTGTAGTTTTAAAACCTGCAGAACAAACTCCTTCGTCCGCTACCCTATTAATGGAAAAGATTGCTGACGTTTTTCCTCCCGGAGTGATTAATATAATCCATGGATTTGGTCCTGAAGCCGGAAAACCTTTAGCGTCAAGCGCCAAAGTAAACAAAGTGGCTTTTACGGGAGAAACCACCACCGGACAACTCATCATGCAATATGCATCAAAAAATCTCAATCCTGTAACAATGGAGTTAGGTGGTAAATCTCCAAATCTTTTCTTTAACAGTGTTATGGATGCAGACGATGCGTATTTGGATAAAGCGATCGAAGGAGCCGTGTTATTCGCTTTCAATCAAGGAGAAGTATGTACCTGTCCGTCACGAATCCTAGTACAAGAAGATATATATGACGCGTTTATGGAACGTGTGATTGACAGAACGAATGCTATTATTCAAGATAATCCATATGACCCTAATACAATGGTCGGTGCGCAGGCATCAAACGATCAATATGAAAAAATAAAATCCTATTTTAAAATTGGTAAAGATGAAGGAGCAAAAGTATTGACCGGCGGAGGGGCTAATAAACTAAGTGGAGATTTAGCAAATGGATTTTACATTAAACCTACCTTACTCGAAGGTCATAATAAAATGAGAGTTTTTCAAGAAGAAATTTTTGGGCCTGTGGCATGTGTAACCAAATTTAAAGATGAGGCAGAAGCTATAGAGATTGCCAATGATACTCTCTATGGGCTAGGTGCCGGAGTCTGGACGCGTGATGCGCATCAACTATATCAAATTCCAAGAGCCATAAAGGCTGGACGTGTTTGGGTAAACTGTTATCACACCTATCCTGCGCATGCTCCTTTTGGAGGGTATAAGAAATCCGGTTTTGGGAGAGAGAATCATGTTATGATGCTTAACTATTATCGTCAAACTAAAAACATGCTTATTTCTTATGATAAAAACAAGTTAGGATTCTTCTAAAAAAACCCGTCTGTAAAGGGCTGAATTCCATCTATATTTTCAGCCTTTTAAAATCTATGTACTATGCAAAGAATTGCTATTACCAAAAAAGCTGCGAATATTTTAGAACAACTAAAAGCAACTCATGGGGAATTAATTTTTCATCAAAGTGGTGGATGCTGTGATGGCTCGTCTCCCATGGTTTTTGAGAAGGAGGAAATGTATCTGGATGAAAGTGATGTGCTCTTGGGAAATCTCTCAGGTGTAAATTTTTATATGAATCAAGATCAGTTTGAATATTGGAAGCACACACATATAACAGTTGACATCACCGAAGGCAGAGGCTCCAGTTTTTCATTAGAAATCCCATTGGGTGTGAGATTTATTATTCATTCAAGACTTTTGACCAAGGAAGAAATTGACATGCTAAATCCAAGCTAGTACATAGTTTGGACAAAAATTTATTTTATTAAACCTTCGATAGATTCATAACCTGTACAGCTCAAAAACATTTCTTATAATTTTGAAATATCTCAGTTAACAGCTTATTCTTCTTCTTTCTTATTGAACTTTGCTTTTTTACTTCCTTCGTACATTTCGTACTTAACTAAGCGTCCTTCCAATTTCCCGTTAAACACTTTTATTTTTCTTGATGGACGTAAGCCTACAAATTTTAATCCTTCCAGATTGGATGTAATAAACCAGGCATTGGTACCTGGATATCCTTGTTTTAAAGCATCACCTATTTGTCCGTAAAATTCTTCTATATTAAGCTGTTGTAAGCGTTCGCCATATGGTGGGTTAAAAACCATATGCAACGGACCTTCAGTTTGTTTTATACTTTCAAAGAAGTTGTCTTCTTTTACTGTAATAAAATCTGAGAGATTTGCATTGATAATATTTTCTTTTGCCTTCCGCACAGCAGATGGAGCTTTATCTGATGCATATATTTTGTAATTAAAATCTCTAACTTTCTTAAGTGATACTTCTTCAATCTTTTCGAATAAATCCATATCCCAGTCTAACCATTTTTCAAAAGCGAATTCCTTACGATTTAAATTAGCCGGTATATTACAAGCAATCATTGCCGCTTCTATGGCCAAGGTGCCACTACCACACATAGGATCCATAAAATTGCTCTGGCCGCGCCATCCAGAATGTAATAAAATGCCTGCTGCCAGTACTTCATTAATTGGGGCAATATTGGTCGCCGTACGATACCCTCTATGATGCAAGGAGCCTCCGGAGCTATCAAGCGATATGGTGCACATATCCTCTTGAATATGTATATTGATAGTTAAATCCGGATATTGGGTATCGACATCAGGACGCTCTCCTTTGTCCTCTCTAAATTTATCAACAATAGCATCTTTCGTTTTTAGTGAAACAAATTGTGAGTGTTTAAAAACCGTTGAATGTACCGTTGCATAGATAGCAAAGGTGTCTCTAGCATCCATATACTGTTCCCAATCAATAGACTTTACAAAATTGTAAAGATCTTTATCGTTGCGTATCCTCTTATCGCCAATCGGTTTTAGAATTTTAAGCGCCGTGCGTAAGCATAAGTTTGCTTTATACATAAACCCGAGGTCTCCATAAAAACTAACGATTCTATTCCCTATCTTTACCCTTTCTGCACCTAGATCTCTAAGCTCTTTTGCTAATAATTCTTCGAAGCCAAAAAAAGTTTTGGCGGTCATTTTATATGAATTGCTCACTATATTGTTATTCTCTGGTTATAAATTGCAAAAATACATTAATTTTGCCCTCTATGCTAAAAGATTCTACAAAGTGGTATGCGTCATGGTTTGACACACCCTATTATCATATTTTATACAAAGATCGAGATCATACTGAAGCACATAGCTTTATGGATAAGCTCACGCAATATCTCAATTTAAACCCGGGCGAAAAAGTACTAGATCTTGCGTGTGGGAAAGGAAGGCACAGTATTTATTTAAACTCCTTAGGACTTGATGTTACCGGGGTAGATTTGTCTCCAAAAAGTATTGAACACGCTCAAAAATTTAGCAATGAGACACTAAATTTTGCTGTGCATGATATGTGCAAAGCTTACGGACATCAATTCGATGCGGTATTTAACCTATTTACCAGCTTTGGTTATTTTGATCATGAAGAAGATAACTTGAACACATTGAAAGCTATTAAGGCGGATCTTAATTCAACCGGAATTGCCTGTATCGATTTTTTAAATGTCCCCTATATACTTAATAACCTAGTAGCAGAAGAAACAAAAGTGGTAGATAATATTTCTTTTGATTTAAAGCGGTATTATAAGGAAGGCCATATCTTTAAAGAAATTCGTTTTTCTGATAAAGGGGAAGACTATTTTTATACCGAGCGTGTCAAAGCTATAACGCTAGCTGACTTTAAACAATTGTTTGAAAAAGCAGATATATACTTATTAGATACTTTCGGAGATTACTCTTTAAGTTCATATCATGAGAATCATTCACCAAGACTTATTTTAATTTTCAAATAGTGTATAACTATCTACCTTCCATTCTTGCTGTCGTTATCGGTTTTTGTATTGTATATATATTTAAGCCGAATAACCAGAAAAATCTAAAGTTATTATTAGCATTTAGCGGCGCTTTTCTGTTAGCAATTACCATATTCAATTTACTTCCTGAAGTTTTTGAAAATCATGATACATCTAAATCTATCGGAGTTTGGATTATGATCGGAATTTTGTTTCAAAAAATTCTGGAGTATTTTTCAAGAGGTGCAGAGCACGGGCATTTACATTTGGACGAAAAAACTAGCAGAGTTCCTGTGCTACTTTTTATCAGTTTGGGGATTCATGCCTTATTAGAAGGGTTTCCTATTCATCATAGTGATGGTATTTTATTGGGAATTATTGTTCATAAAATTCCGATTGCGATGATATTAACTACATTTCTTTTAAAAACAGAAATCAAACGACCCATCATTTTCCTATTACTTTCTATTTTTGCCATGATGACACCTTTGGGGACCTTCATTGCCGAATATGTAACCGAATTACAACAATATTATAAGGAAATAACGGCTATAGTTATTGGGATATTCTTGCACGTTTCTACCACTATTCTATTTGAGAGTAATGAGGGTCATAAATTCAACGTTACAAAGTTGGCTGTTATCTTATTGGCTACTGTAATTGCCTATTTTATTTAATATGTTTAGTAAAGAACAATCAAAACATATACGTCAACAATTTTGGATTCGTTTCGGAAAAGCATATCCAAGAAAATGGCTGTTATATAATACCAAAATTAAGGATGTTAGTTTAAAGTTTTACTTTTCTACTAAGCAAGCACAAGTTTCTATTGATATAGAACAAACTGATGAATTACTACAGGCTTATTATTTCGATAAATTAGTGAGTCTCCAGTCAATCCTAAAAGAAAATTACGGAGCAGAATATATTTTTGATGACAACTACACGCTTGAGAATGGTAAAGTTATCTCACGAGTTTATATAACTAAAGGACAGGTTAGTATACATAATCCTAATACCTGGGAAGATACTATGCTATTTTTGAATCATCATATGGAGCAGTTGGAAGATTTCTTTGTCACTTATCAAGATTTTATTGAGAGTTGATGATACAGATGTTACAATACTATTTGACAACGTATTGATAAATAAACAGATAATGTAAAAAACTGCCTCCCATCACAAACAAGTGCCAAATTACGTGATTAAACCACATCTTTTCTTTTACATAAAATATAATCCCCAAACTGTATACAAGTCCGCCGGCTAAGAGCATTAATAATCCTTCCATACCGACCTTACCTATTAGATTTGAAATGTCAAATACGATTAGCCATCCCATAATGAGATACAACAATAACGAAATAATTTCAAATCTTCCCGTATAAAATATCTTTAAACAAGATCCTAAAAGTGCTAGCGTCCATACAGCAATAAAAATTTCTAAACCATAGCCGTCAGATATTGTAATCAGCGTAACAGGACTATAGGTGCCTGCTATTAACACATAAATGCTGATATGATCTAAAATTCTAAGATTCTGTTTATGTTTACTATTTCTAGTGTAATGATATAGAAAAGAAACTAAATATAATAACGAAAGGGAAATACTATATATTACGATAGAAAAAAACACTTTATCATCATGGAGATCAGCACTTTGAAGCAACAAATAAGCACCTAGAAGTGAAAGTAAGAAACCCAAACCATGAGTTCTCCAATTCCATGTTTCTTCTATAATTGATTGATTAAGCATTGATAATAGTCATTAGATGGATGATAACATAGCAAACTACAAAGTTAGTCGAAAACTTAAAACATCGCATTTTCAGGTATAAAAAAACCCTTCATCGTTATGATGAAGGGTTTCAAAAAAGGCGGTGACCTACTCTTCCACAGTAGTAGTACCATCGGCGCTAACGGGCTTAACTTCTCTGTTCGGAAAGGTAAGA
>NZ_VNHU01000017.1 GCF_008124785.1 Aquimarina intermedia
GAGAACTAATTCATCACTAACAGCAGTAATACTTAAATTATTCCTTAAAACCTTTTGTACTGCTTTAAATTTAAAATCTTTGGAATGTTTGATTTTTCTACTCATAAAATACCCCCAAATAGTGTCTAACTTTTTGGGGGCACTTCATCTTAATGTCGGTTTTTTTATATGCTTATTTTTTTATATGTTGAACTTTAAAACATAAACCTAATTACTTTTGGTATGTCTAGAGAATTGACAAAACAAGAACTCCATAATTTAGCAATGAACATTGTTGGAAAGGAACTGGAGGAACTTGGTTATGAATTTGTTGCTGTAAACAGTAAATTAGGAAAGCATCCCCAATTTGTTTGTATTGATACAACTAAAACCTATTATTTTGTATTAGTAAAGGTGGTGAACTATCCGGATAATCCAAATAATTACGACATGGTTTGGATGGAAACTTTTAAAAAACATGCCTCTACAAAAAATGCAAAAGTACTCTATGCGGGAGTTGGGCTGCAGAATGCAGTAAATCCTATGGATCCATTGCTCTTAAATGAAGATTATTTATTAAATTATGCCGGTTTACAAACTATAGAAACTCATTATAACTAATATGCGGTATACTAAATATTTATGGCTATTTATAGCTGTGTTTTATTTGATTGGATGTAAAAACAAGAGTAACGAATTGTTTGTGAATACTACGATTGGTGAAGCATTTGGTACTACCTATTCTGTGAAGTTTATTGATAATCAACAATATAATGTTGCCTCTTGTTTGGACAGTATCGTCGAGCAAATTAATATATCGATGTCTACTTATCAAACGGATTCTGATATATCTAAAATTAACGCTGGTGATTCTACGGTGGTGGTGGATGCTCATTTTCAGAAAGTTTTTGAGACTGCAAAAACTATACATAAGCAAACTAACGGAGCTTTTGATCCTACTATCGGAATCTTGGTGAATGCGTGGGATTTTGGGCCTTCTGGAAGTGTTGTTTCACTGGATAGTTTAAAAATAGACAGTTTATTACAGTTAGTGGGCTTGGAAAATGTGGAGCTAGTTGATAATAAAGTTCATAAAAGATTCAAAAACACTTTTTTGGATTTTAATGCGTTGGCAAAAGGATACGCAGTTGATGTTTTTGCGGATTATATGGAGTCGCTTAAGCTTGATAATTTTTTAGTAGAGATTGGTGGAGAGATTAGAGTCAAGGGGCGCAATGTATATAAGAATAAGCCTTGGACCATTGGTGTAGAAGATCCTAATTTTGATTATACACAGTCATATAGTAAAGTGATTCCGCTTACTAATCAAGCTATGGCAACTTCAGGGAGTTACCGTAAATTTAAATTGGATAGTGATGGTAATCGATATGCTCATATCATAAACGCTAACACTGGCTATCCGCTCAAGTCAAATCTATTAAGTGTATCTGTTATTGCTGACACCTGCATGGAGGCAGATGCCTATGCAACGGCTTTTATGTCAATGGGACTGTACCGATCAAAAAACTATTTGAAGTCTAATAAAGACTTGAAAGCTTTTTTCATCTATGAGAGTACCAATGGCCTATTAAGAACGCTGTCCGTAAATGATTTTCCTGAAAGTTAAGGCTTAAAACAAACCGGTAAAACTTCTCCCGGAGCTAATCGATATTCATCAATTTTCTTAGGCGTTAGTTTTTCGGAGTAGTTGATTTCTTCAACTTTAAACCCAATTGTACGTAGTTTATCAAAATAATCGCGTCCATAGATTCTTACATGATCATATTGACCAAATATACTTGCGCGTTCAATTGCATCTGTAATACTGTCATCCGTAAATGTCACCGATCTGTTTAAATCCTGTGGGATTTGTAATATTGCCATTCCGCCAGGTTTTAATACTCTAAACAATTCTTGCATTGCTTTTGTGTCGTTAGGGATATGCTCTAATACATGATTACATAAAATTACATCATAACTATTATCCTCAAAAGGTAGGTCACATATATCCGCCTTAATGTCCGCCAAAGGAGAGTTTAAATCCGTAGTTGTATACTCCAGATTATTCAACTTCCTGAAACGTTTAAAAAAAGCTTGTTCAGGAGCAATATGTAGAACCTTGTACGTGGCGGTGAAAAAGTCAGTTTCGTTTTTTAGATATAACCATAATAAACGATGTCTTTCCAGCGATAGCGTAGAAGGAGAGAGTACATTTTCTCTGGGTGTCACATAACCATACGGTAAAAATTTAGAGAATTGCTTACCATCGATAGGATCAGTATATCTTGATCCTCTCAAAAACCAAGCTATTAAAGGTCGTACTATATAACTTAATCGTATTAAAAATGGTCTTGGAACAGTGTTTAAAACAAATTTAAATAGTTTTTTCATAGTTCGCGTAAGCGATAATTATACGGTAAGTAGTTCTTGTCTAAAAGCATCTTCCTCATTGGTAACAATGCCTAAAGCTTCATTGATATATTTAAAGGTAGAAAGAATCTCAGGTTTACCATCAATGATAGCAACATCATGCTCAAAATGCGCACTAGGTTTGCCATCGTCAGTGAGAATAGTCCAACCATCACGAAGCTGTTTGATACGATGTGTACCCATATTTGTCATAGGCTCGATCGCCACCACCATACCTTCAATAAACTTCTTACCACGACCTCGTCTTCCATAATTAGGCATTTCGGGATCTTCATGCATGGTTCGACCTAAACCGTGACCTACAAGTTCTCGTACCACTCCATATCCGGCATCTTCGGTAAATTTCTGAATAGCATAACCAACATCCCCTACACGATTACCTACTTTAAACTGCTCAATACCGACATAGAGAGATTTTTTGGTGACATCTAATAGTCGCTTTACATCTTCGGAAATTTCTCCAACCGCAAATGTATAGGCATGATCCCCATAAAATTCATTCTTTATAGCACCACAATCAATAGATATAATATCACCCTCTTGCAATGGAGTTTTATTAGGAATTCCATGCACAACTTGCGCATTTGGACTCATACATAATGTATTTGGAAAATCGTACAAGCCCAAAAAACCCGGAACTGCACCATGATCTCGAATGAAAGTCTCTGCTAAAGTATCTAACTCAAGTGTTGTCACTCCCGGTTTTACCTCTGAAGCTAACATACCTAAAGTTTTGGACACTATTAATGCGCTTTCTCGCATTAATTCTATTTCTTCTCGTGTTTTTACTATAATCATGTGCTTGTTACTTTATGCAGGCGACAAATTTACAAAGAATAAAAGGATCTTCAATATTCGCAACTCCTAATCTTCGTAGGAGTGCTTATAAGTCTCTCCAGACAAAATGGTGATCATATCTTTCTCTAAAGACTCACGTGCATACTCGACATATCGCCCTAATTCTTTTCCATCTTTATAAAAAATAAAGGTAGGTACGCGAATGATATTTAAGCCTTCTTCGAGTTTTTCAGGGGTATCCTTATTGCGGGTTACGGTAATAAGCGTTAGATTATTATAATCAAACTTAGCTTCATCCATGATTTTATAAAAAGCGGGTACGCCGTATTGGCTATCACCACACCAAGTTCCCATAAAAGCTTTTATTTTAACATCCTCTAATAAAGGTTGTAATTGAGCAACAGCTTCTGTGTCCATTTCATAACTATCATAATTATCATTAAACCAATAATCATGAGGTTCGCGCTCTAAGGCAGCTCTATCTTGAATACCTAACAACATACCAGTAGGATTTGAAGTTTCGTTTTGACTCGTAGTTGCTTGTTTTTCGGCCTTATCCAGAACATCAAGTGTTGAATCTTTTTGTGGAGTAGTACTGCTACTTTTACAAGCTACTAGTGCTAGTAATAGTAAAGAATTTAAAATTAATTTCATTAGAAATTTAAGGTTTACTGTTAATTTGATGGGTTGAGTTATTTATTCGCGATATAAGGTGCAATTTTCATGCCTTTTAGACACTGGTTGTCATCCCCGTTTATTTTACCAAAAGGGACTGTCCTGACATAACTTCTGGTTTATCAATTTGCATCAATTCTAAAATAGTAGGGGCAATATCACCTAAAACACCATTTTTAATTGGAATTGATTCATTGTCTATAAGTATAAAAGGAACCGGATTGGTGGTATGAGCTGTATTCGGGGTACCATCCGGATTTATCATTGTTTCACAATTTCCATGATCAGCAATTAATAGGGTAGCGTATCCGTTTTCTAAACCTGCATTTACTACGTCACGAACACAGACATCAACTGCTTCACACGCTAGTATTGCTGCTTCCATAACACCTGTGTGTCCAACCATATCTCCGTTAGCAAAATTAAGACAGACAAAATCCACCTCACCTTTTCTTAATTCTGGTAGTAACGCATCTCGTAACTCAAACGCACTCATCTCGGGCTTAAGATCGTAGGTAGCAACTTTTGGAGAGCTCTTCAATATTCTTGATTCACCAGGAAAAGGCTCTTCTCGTCCTCCGGAAAAGAAGAAAGTTACGTGTGGGTACTTTTCAGTTTCCGCAATACGAATTTGTCTTTTGCCAGCATTCGATATAATTTCACCTAAGGTTTGGGTAATGTTATCTTTAGTGTAGATAACATTGATACCTTTAAATGTTTCGTCATAATTAGTCATTGTGACATAATACAACGGAATCCTATGGGTATTGTATTCGTGCATATCTTGTTGTGATAACATCGATGTGAGCTCTCTCCCGCGATCAGTTCTAAAATTGAAGAATAAAACAACATCATCTTCATCAATAACAGCCGTCGGCTCGGCAGTATCAGATACAACTACGGGTTTAATAAATTCATCAGTGACATTTTGCTCATAGCTTGCTTCTAAGTATGCTTTAATATCCTGTGTTCTCTCTCCCTGTCCGTGCACCAGAAGATCATAAGCCAGTTTTACTCGGTCCCATCTGTTATCACGATCCATAGCATAGTATCGACCTATAACTGATGCAAGCTTACCGGTTGTTTTCTGCATATGGTTTTCAATATCCTCGATATGATAGATACCCGATTTAGGATCCACATCTCTACCATCCGTAAAAGCATGTAAAAATACGTCTTGTAATCCATACGCGTGTGCAGCGCTCAATAATCCCTTTACGTGATTTATGTGAGAATGTACACCACCATTACTTAAAAGTCCCAGTAAGTGTACTTTTTTGTTATTGGTTTTTGCGTAGTTGAAGGCATCTACCAATGTTTTTTCATTTTTTAAGGTGTCACTTTTGATCGCGAGATTAATTTTGGCTAAATCCTGATAAACAATACGCCCAGCACCAAGATTCATGTGTCCTACTTCACTATTTCCCATTTGACCTTCTGGTAATCCCACGTGTAAGCCATCTGTACGCAGTGCAGCTACGGGATATTTGGTGTATAAACTGTCTATAAATGGAGTGTTTGCATGATCGATAGCAGAAACTTTTGGATCGGGAGAAGTTCCCCAGCCATCGAGGATCATAAGGATTACTTTTTTAGTCATGTGGTAGTTAGCTTTTAGTTACTTGGTTAGTATAAAAATGTGAATTCACAATGTGGTTAAAAAAGTAAAATTACAATTTCAATTTAAGCTTTACAACGAACTAATGCTTCTTTATCTTAAGGAACTTTATTGTCGCTTAAAGTTTTTGAAAAATATTATCGTCACTATATATTTTTCCAGTTTAATGCTGAAGTGTTATAAAAAAGTTAAACAATTGTTATTTAGTAACTTACAATGTAACAATCTCCTGTCTCATCAGGTCTTATATACGTATAACATTCAAACAATCAATAATATGAAACGAACTGGTTTAATTTTAGGTTTAGTTATGTGCTTTTCGATAGGATTAGTAGATAACATGCATGCGCTCAATACGTATGAGGAGAACGAAGTAGCAACTTTTAAACTAAAGGTTGATCCTTTTTGCATGGCAATTGTAAAGGGCGATTTAGAAATGGTAAAAAAAATGATTGCTTTAGGTTCTGATGTTAATGAATCGTCTGAAGGCATGACCCCCCTGATGTATGCTGCGCGTTACAATCGTGTAGAAATTATTAAGCTTTTAAAACAGCATGGAGCCAATGTAAAAGCAAAAGATGATAAGGGTAACACGGCTCTTCAATTTGCCAAGCATTCTAACGCACAAGAAGCAGTAGAACTATTGAGTAAAAAAGCGTAAAACGTTGATTTTTTAGTAAAGAAACCTTCATCATAGCTAATCACTATGATGGAAGGTTTAATTTTGCTTATAGGTTTTTATTGCTTCCCGAATTTTTTCAATTCGCTTTTCTGGATCGGGATGCGTGCTTTGGAATTCCGGGGTACGGTTAGTTCCAGCAGCCTCTTTCAAAATTTTCATTACCTCAATCATTTCTTCAGGATTATAGCCGGCTTTAATCATAAATTGCACCCCTAATTCATCACTTTCTAGCTCATCTTCTCGACCATTTTTTAGCAATACATTTTGCCCGATACTATTTACCAAATTCCCAGCATCTGCTCCTACTGATGCTCCGGTGGATATAGTTTTCCAAAATTCATGCTCAGCAATACGCTCTGCAGAGTGCCTGCCCAAAACGTGTCCGATCTCATGGCCTAGTACTCCTGCTACTTGATCTTCGCTCTGTAACTTTGAAAGTAGGGCATAGGTTATAAAAATCTGGCCTCCCGGCAACGCAAAGGCATTAATTGTCTTCTCGTCAGCCAGAAGATGAAATTCATAACGATACGGTGTTTCTCTGGCCATAGTTGAATTCACCAATTTACCTCCAACCATATCAATATATGTCTGGAGTTTCTGATCCGGATAGAGTCCGCCGTGTTGTTGAGCAATCTCTGGAGCACTTTGTAGTCCAATAGAAATTTCCTGATCCGTTGTCATACTAATATTTTGAACACGATCCGTGTAAGGGTTTACTGTTTTATTATTACATTTTTTAAAAAATGCAAATGCAACAATTGCTAGCCCTATCAAAATTCTGATCGTTAAACCCCCACGTCTCATTGAAAATAAAATTTGTAAAAATTATACGTTCAAGATACTAATTTCTTTGGAGCTCAATTTTCAATTGTGAAATATTTGGGTGTAATAATAGCGTCCCTCACTATCTTTAATTGCAGAAATACCAGTAAACGAAAAATTTCCTTCAATATTTTTACGATGTCCGGAGCTGTTTAACCAAGCTGTTACTACGCTTTGAGCTGTAGGTTGAAAACTAGCTACATTTTCGGCTGCGTTAGTAGCGTTTACTTCAGAACGAAGCTTTGCAAATCTCGCGTCAAAATTGTCATGACTTATTGCTGATTTTTCAATCATGTAGGTAGTATGTTCTTTGGCTAAAGTATTGGCTATCGAGGTTATTTCCAACACAGGTAAATCTAAACTGATCCGATGTTCATTAACCAATCTCAAAATTTCAGATTCAACAGAAATTTCAGATTCTTGGGTTTTGGTATTTTCGTCAATTTGATCATCGTTATCTTTAGAGCAAGAGAGGATAGTAATTATTACAACTAATAAAAGGAATTGTTTTAAATAAATCTTCATGATTCTTGGGGGTTTTAAACGACTAGTTTTTTAGTTCGGGATTGATATCCAAAATATTAAAATTAACGTATTTTTCGATAAAGTTGGCATCTATATGTTTAGCTCCAATAAGGTCAAGTTGTGCTAAAGCTTCTTTGAGATTGATTTTTTGATACGCTGTAAGCATAGGTTTTGATAGCGGAGCATAAGAGTAATGCCAAGGCTCATATTTAAAACCTTTTCTTTCAGGATTATTTGTATAAACTAAATAAAAGCCAAAGGAAGCGGCGTTTTGATCCATCCATTCTTTAAATTTACAATAGGGACCGTTTCCTTCAAAATGTTTGCTTAATAAAACATCCTTTGGTTGTTTAGGTTTTCCATCTACTATATCGAGGTCTGTTCCCCAATGATGCCTAGAAGTTCCTGGAATTGTCGAATATTCTATTATTTTGTTAATAGCGTTAGTCGGGGACATGCCGGCAGCTGTAAAGCGGTTGTATTTACGTGTCCAAATGCTGTTTTGATGTTCAAAGCTTCGATAACTGGAGACAACTTTGATCTCTATTCCTGCTGTAGCTGCACTTTTCTTCATTTTTAAAAATGCTTCGTATGCTTCTTTACGTAACTGGTAGGTCCCATCACCATAAAAAGAGATGTCACTTTTTCCCATCAAATTCTCCTTATCAAAAACTTCTTGCGCAGAACTCATAGCTGTAAGTAAAAGTGTTAGTAAAAACAGGAATCTAATTTTGATATAAGGTTTTATTGCTGCCATTAAAAAGGAATTTTTTGATAATAGTTGTATATCTTAAACGAATAATTATAATGAAAATTTTATAAATATAACACAAAAAAAAGCCGACAACTTTTAAATTGTCGGCTAGATATCTCTTACTACTATAAATTAAGATAAAATACCATCTACAATTCCATATTCCAAAGATTCTTGCGCATCCATCCAATAATCTCTATTGAAATCTTTGAGTACCTTCTCAAAATCTTGACCACAGTTTTCTGCTAAAATTCGAGCACTCAATTCTTTGGTTTTTAGTATCTCGGTCGCCTGTATTTCTATGTTCGATGCCTGTCCTCTTGCACCACCACTCGGTTGATGAATCATAACTTTTGCATGAGGCTGGATAAAACGCTTTCCTTTTTCACCTACACTTAGCAGGATCGAGCCCATTGAAGCTGCAAGACCTGTACAAATGGTAGATACCGGACTTTTTAATGCTTTAATAGTGTCATATATTGCGAATCCGGAAGTGACATACCCTCCAGGACTGTTAATGTATAATTTAATTTCCTTGTCATTAATCATGTCAAGATACATCAAACGATCGATCACATGTTTAGCAGATTTATCATCAACCTGACTCCATAAAAAAACACTGCGTTCTTCTAAAAATTTATGTTCGATTAGATCTTGTATCTTACCCGGTTTATTTTTCATATAATTTAAATTGTTCTCTTTTAGAGAGAGATTATAAGTTCTTAGACATTTCAATAAAACAAAATGTGTTGCTACACTAATTTATACAGAAAAAGAGTGTGACAAAAAGTAAAAGTATAATTATTTTAGCAAAAAATCACGAAATGAATCTGGCATTTAACAAGATTTTAAAGGCAGACTTCCCAGAGGTACTTCCGCTCATTCAAAAATTGATGAAAAATCAATTTCCTGACGAAACCTTACTTCATCGATTTGGAGAAATGTTTGACCAGAATTATGAATGTAGGGGGATCTATTTAGATAATAAACTCATAGGAGTATTTGGAATGTGGTTTATGACGCGGCATTATGCCGGGAGATCCTGCGAACCGGATCATGTATTTATTGATGATGGGTATCAAGGACAAGGTATTGGAAAAAAAGTTTTTGCCTGGATTTATGCGTATGCCAAAGAAAAAGGTTGCGAAAGCTGCGAATTAAATAGCTATGTTTCTAATTATCCATCACATAAGTTTTACCTAAATGAAGGGTATGAGATATGGGCACATCACTTTTTCAAAAAATTGTAGCTTTTTGTCGCTTAAATTATTAACGATTAATGTATAAATAACCGGATAAACTTTTTCTTCCACTTATTTTAAGAACATAATAATAAGTTCCCACAGGAAGTTCATTATCCTGCATTATGGTAGCTCTACCATTGGATCTGCCCGCAAAACCTGCAGAGGTTTCCTGTACCTTATGGTACTCACTTTTTTCGTAGACCTTTACACCCCATCGATTAAAAATTTCGACTGTATTATCAGGATACGCAATTAACCCCTGAATAATAAAAGTATCGTTGATACCGTCACCATTAGGGGAGACGGCATTAAAAACTTCAAAATCACCATCTAATAATTCGCTTGATGAACCAAAGGTTATGATGGTATATGCATCAGGGGTAAACGGAGCTGAAATAATTTCACCACCATCCAGATCACCTATCGTTCCTGTATTACCTAAATTTACCCATATGTTCTGTTCCGTATCCCAACCTACTACCCGCAGATCTTCCAGATTCTCAACGAGCGTTGGTAAGTTACTGTTATCATCCCAAGTTAGTGTAACTCTTGTTTCTATAGCCCCATTTAAATCCCAAAACTCAAAAATACTTACGCCATAAAGCGTAGGTTCAAAAGTGGCCGTATCAAAACCCTTAGGAAAAAAGTTAGGGTTGTTGGGGTCTTCAAAAAAATATGCTCCTCTAGCAGTGTTGGTTGCGGCTTGACGTTCAACAGCCATAGGGCGTAATCTATAATCATCACCTACCGGAAATCTAAAATCCAAATCTCCCGTTACCGCTGAATATCCATCAACGTGGCGATCGTCATTTGCTCCAAGATACGGTGTGTCATTATCATAGTCAAGGGAAATCATGATTTGATCTCGTGGAGTAATCACTCGTCCGTTAATAAACTCTTGAAAATTTGTGCTGCCCACAGCTACTTCAAGATATAAATCATCATCCACATCGATTTCCAGGTCATAGAAAACCGGCTTTTCAGTACCGCTAACTGTTAATCTTCCATCATAATTATAGAATCCTGTTAAACCTAAGTTTTGGTTAAATGTACCATCATTTATTACATCCAGATGAAAACCCATAGCACCTTGCTCATGAATTTGGACGTTTCCGAAATTATGAAAAGCTTCTTGTCCCGTAATTGATGAAAAGAAACAGGTAGCCAGTATTGCTATTGTATGTGTAAGTGCTTTCATTTTAATTCTTTTTAACACGATGCGTTATTCTACGGTTTGTAATCACTGATTTTGCTCCCAGAGTATAGGTGCTTGAAAACTCAGACGTACTGTTACTTAAGGTAGCAGTAGTGGTTACGCCACTACCAACAGGGATTGGGCTCGGTAGAGTGATAGTAAAATTAAAACGCGCGGTGTTGTCCGTATTGCCATCCACAGCATATGCAGAACTTGTAGCATCCAGATCTGTACCACTCCCTTCAGTAGCAGTTGCTAAGTAAATTTGCCCTTCACCATAGTCCAGAGTTTGTCCTAATTGATTAGCTCCTGCGACAGCAGTACCTTGATCAATGTCAGTAAGAAAAATTTCTATAATTGAGCCCGGTCTGGCCCAGCCTACGACCTTCAAAGAATTACCAGATACAGCGGCAGATTCTAAAATTGGAAAATTTAAATTTCCGTTAGGTCCTGTATCGCCATCGCCAGTGTCATTTGTTGTTACTCCGTTGCCTTTAGGATTTGTTATAATCACAGGATTGTATAGATCAATACCCAGTGCATCTTCACCCGTACCATTATTGTAAATAGAATTTTGGGAAATAAGATTACCTGAATTAGTTCCCGTAATTGCAACTCCTGTACTACCATTGGTATGTATGATATTGTTTGTAATAGAAGAATTATTACCTGTAAGAAGTAATCCTTCTTTATCTGTACAAGCAGCACGTGTACCAGAAGTGGTAATTGTATTATTGGTTAAAGAAACGTTACCACCAATACCATCGCCATTTATTCCTACCCCGGTCGCATTATCCAATAGATTATTCTGTATTGTTATACCAGAACCACTTTGCAACCTGATGTTATTACTACAGGTTGTTGTTCCATTATTGGAAATATGATTTTGTTCAATAAGAGTACTTGTTCCTCCATTTACCAAGATTCCTGCAGCGCCATTTCCTGAAATATAATTGTTTGAAATAATTGAAGTTCCTCCTGTAATTTCGAAACCTTGGTCTATATTTCCTGAAGCTATACCAGTAGCGTTAACACCCAATAAATTTTCTATAATTAGAGAATTTGTACCTGAGTCTTGTCTGATCCCGGCATTATTATCGGCATATATAGACAAATTACGTATCGTAGTATTTGTAGCTTGAATAATAAAAACATCACCAGCGTCTCGATGTACCTGAATTTCCGGTAGGGTATAAGTAGGTAGTACAAACCCTGTTGTTCCTACTGAGGCTCCACCGGCACCAATAGTACCTCCATTGGAATCTCCAGAGTACGCCGTTTGTGTTCTTCCATCAATTAAGGTAGCATTATTAGTAATAGGAGAGAGGTCAACTCCAAATCCATTTACAAAAATATTGAAATATCCTGTGGCGTAATTTGGATCCGCAGGTCTTCCTAGTGGATCTGCCGTAGGAGGTATCATAAAAATTGAGGTATCTTCCCCTATTGCAGGATCAAAAATACTATTTGGTTCTATATCCAAGCCAACATTATCGAGCGCGTTGCTGTTGAGAATGAATTGCTCTAAAGATCCTTGTCCCGCACTATTAGTATTTACAATAGTATTAAAATTAAAACCAAAATCAACATCCGTAATACCTTCATCTGCGACTGTGATGGAGGCAATGGTTTGTGCTCCAACAATAGAACCTGTGCCACCATCTTGTTGAGAAGGTGCAGCGCCACCAATTTCCTGAGTGATATCTGTAAAAGTTCCCCCACTATAATCTCTTCTAAAAGTTTGAATAGGAAAACATGTGGTACATGCCGCTCCGCCACCGCGATTAGATTTTACAGTTGAATTAACAACTCTAATTTTATAATCTCCGTTGGTCATCCCGCCAAAGGTGAATTTTCCTGAAGCATCCGTAGTAACTGTTTGTTCCAGTGTATTTAGATTGTTATATAGCTCAAGTGTAGCACCCACTACCGGAGCCCCCGAAGCTGTAGTACGATCCCGTCCGGCACCACCACCATAATTAGTGTCCTCAAAAACAGTTCCTGTTATTAAATTACTTGGAACGCTTAAGATCACAGAATTTAGCATGACTAAATCCTGACCCACCTGAACATTGGTGGTAATAGAAGATTCTCCAATACCTATATAGGCTGATAGATCATAGGTGTCTAAATCTACTCCATAGCTAGTAGTATTATTAATATTGGGGACTACAGTATTGTCAAAAATAGTAGAGTTAAAAGGATTGTCAACTGTTGTTCCATCGTTATCACCATCCCCGGTAAGTTCAAAGGTAACGCCCAAGCCGTTGGTAACTGTTAGCACTTCATTATTCGCGAGGGTTTGATCTCCTTCCCATGATAGCACTGTGGTTTTTGATCCGTTGATGGCATTTGCATAAAAATTGGTCAGCGTATAGCTTGTGGTATTATTACTTTGTCCGTCAAAACCATTGTATAAATTGATACTGGTAGCGGGTAAGGAGGGGTCAGAATAGAAAACCATCAAACTCCACCCCCCTAATACGGTGTTCGGGGTACAATATACATTTGAGGTGTCAATAGTTAAATCAGTTACATCATAAAGATTTGTTGAGGGTGATGCTATACCTTGTACTATAGAGGTGACATCACTCACCATACCATAAAATACACCACCTTGGACATATTGACTGGATATATCAGCAGTGACGGGTGTGCCTTCAAAAGTTACTTGAGTATCAACATCCGGATTAGAATGTGCCCACATTAAATACGCTTTTTCGATGGTGGCACCTGCCGGAATAGGACTTGTCAAATTACCGCTGGATGTGGCTGCAATAGAACAAGGATCTACAGCGTTACTATTAGTTCTAAAAGAACCACCGGCTACAGTATAATCAAAGTTACCATCAAACTGATCAAATAAAGTGAGAGGAACATCTTCGGGGATACTAGGGTCTGTTATTTTAAAAGTAAATGTTTCTGTAAATCCACCATCATTTGATTTTGTTACGTTTAAAACTTGAACGCCATCTACCAAGATAGTAGCATTGGAACCAAAACCGTTCCAATTATCTGGAAACCTGTCGGCCACCACAACTGTGTATTCACCATACCCTAAAACAATATTATTACTATTCGTGTAATTTTGAATATTTGCATTATTACTTACGAAACAGTTACCGGGAACACAATGTTGGTACAATACAGTATTAGCAGCGTTTCTTATTTGTATTAAATTTTCCTCGGCATACCTTCTCCAGTTTACATTTATAGTAACCGTTGCTTGTGAGTACAAACTCACAGCACTTATTACCATAAAGAATAGAAATAATATTCTTTTACGACTAATTATATTTTGAACTACATCACATTTCCCCATAAATAATTATTTTACAACAAATACAACATTGATTAGTGAATTAAAATCTACTGGTTGGTTAATTACCGTATAGGTTAATTCTCCAGTTGCTGTTATAGACATGGTACCTGTATTAAATACAGCAGGATCTGCATACGTAACATAGTAATACAAATCCGTCGCTCCATACACAGGAACGGCAGCCGGAGCAGCGGGACTGGATACTGTTGGAGTTGCAAATTGTGCTGTATATTGTGCATACAAATCGACAGTAAACGTACCATTGCTGGACGCATCTATTTCAATGGATGGTGGGTAAAAAACTCTTGCAGCTTTTGAGGTAATTGGAGCAATAGCGTTTATTACCTCCTGGACATTAGTCTCGTTCGTGGGCGCTGCTACGCCACCTTCATTAACATCTATTGGAATCGCGAGATTGACTTCAGAATCTAATTGATCATCTGTACTGCGTTGCCAACCTGTTGTAGTATAGCGATAGATGGATTGATCATCCGTATTGAATAATGAAGCACCAATAGCTGGTCCGACAATTCCTGTCATTTCTGCCGTTGTAGCTGTTGGTAATCCCATCACCGAATTTGCGTCAATTTGTGCAACTAGCGAAGAAGAAGCAAGACTAATTAAAAGGACAAATATATTTTTCATAAGTTTTCGTATAGCTAAAATTAATACAAGCTTTAGAGCTAATTTTTATAAGATAATGTTTTTTTAATAATCTAATACAGTAAACATAAACTCTAAATCGATATCATCTTTTTGGTTAGTACCGTTATCACTATCGCCAATATTTACTCTAAAACCAGTTGTCGTTTGTGCATAGTACGAAATACCTGGGTCATCATAATTAGACGTTGAGTTACCTGGGCAATCTCCACCACAATCTAGTATTGATAATTGAATGATATAGTGAGCATCAGGCATAGCACTTGTAAAAGTAATTTGATAATCACCTTCGTCTAGTCTTGTAACTGTAGCATTTCTAATTTTTGCAGCTACCCCTGTTCCCAAAACTTTACCGATAGCTTTCACCGGACTTGCAAAAAATGCTCCTCCATCTGTACCCACTGTAACCTGATTACCAGCGTTAGCACTCACAACTTGCGCAGTAGTAGCAGTTCCAGCCTCATTAGTATAGGTTATTTCCCCGGTAGGGCTTACATCATTTTGAGTAAGCGTTGTCACAGTCTCGTTTACTGACCCTCCACCATTGGACAAGGAGATGGTCGTACCTGTTTTGCTTAATGTTTGTATTTCGTTAGTTGCATCTGTATCGTTATCAGCTGTATTACTAGCGGCTAGTGCATCAATAGCACCTTGTACATCTGTTGCACCTAAGGTAGAAGCGGTGTCATCAAAAGAAACTTCTGCAGCGGTTTGATCATCCGTTCCAGTTCCGTCTTGCAATCCAGCTAGGTCTACTGTAGTTGACGTTCCACCTTCGATATCAATTTGAAGTGATGTTCCTGTTAATGTAGCACCGGTTAAATTTTGATCATCTGAGCTTGAAGCAGCTAAATCAGCGATAGCTTCTTGCACAGTAGTTTCGTTTACAGTATCCCCATCAACGTCTAAAGGAGTACTAAGATTTACCTGTGCTGAATTTTGTATTTCGTTAGTAATACTTCCATCCACTTCTGTAAACGTACTGTTTACTATGTATGGATTGGCAGTTGTACCAGTTCCCGTTACACTAATGTCAGTTCCAGCGGTCACGATAGTTTCAGAACCATCAGCAGCAGCTGCAGTGATTGCAGTATCTACATAATTTTTATTAGTAGCATCATTTCCATCAATAGGAGCACCGATATTATCGATTACTAATCCCCCTGCATTGTTTCCATCAGCAAGTACTTCATTGATGTTTTGAATTTCATTAGTCGCGTCCGTATCCCCATCGGCAGCATTACTTGCAGCCAAGGCATCGATAGCGCCTTGTACATCAGTTGCGCCTAAGGTAGAAGCTGTGTCATCAAAAGAAACTTCTGCAGCCGTTTGATCATCCGAGTTTGAAGCGGCTAAGTCAGCAATAGCTTCTTGTACAGTAGTTTCGTTTACAGTATCCCCATCAACGTCTAAAGGAGTACTAAGATTTACCTGAGCTGAATTTTGTATTTCGTTAGTAATACTTCCATCCACTTCTGTAAACGTACTGTTTACTATGTATGGATTGGCAGTTGTACCAGTTCCTGTTACACTAATGTCAGTTCCACCAGTAACGATAGTTTCAGAACCATCAGCAGCAGCTGCAGTGATTGCAGTATCTACATATGTTTTGTTAGTGGCATCGTTTCC
>NZ_VNHU01000018.1 GCF_008124785.1 Aquimarina intermedia
TTTTTTTCATAATTTCAAGCTTTATATATTTAACCTCTCCTAAAGGTAGCTAATACAATTAAAATCAAAAAGCTACCTTTAGGTTTAGTTCAACAAAACCTAAACGTAATGCGGACTTTAGGGCGAAACCGAAAGGTCTGTGTATATTTATCATGTCGCTAAATCTTATGGATTTAGCTTTGGACAAGAAAAAATAAATCAAAACAATAAGCTTTAGCTTCGTGCGCAGACGGAAACGAAAAGTTTCCTTACTTCCGCACTACGCTTAGCTAAACCGTTGTGGTGCATTTTAACCGACCTAAAAAACTACAAAAAACTGAATGAATCAATACGATAAACTCTTAACTCTAGAGAATTTTGAATTAGCTTTTTATAGATTAAAAACAGCTCAAAGAAATTTATACAAGAGTATCTATTATTCTGATTTAAAAATTTTTGAGACATTTTTACAATCAAACATTCAGACTTTAATTGAGCAATTAAAAACGAAAACATACAAACCAGAAAGGGCACACAAAATATTTATTCCAAAAAAGAATGAATTAGTTCGCCCCCTTTCAATGCTTAAATTCACAGATTTATTAGTATATCAAGCGATAGTAAACATAGTTGCAGATTCAGCATATGATAAAATTGCACCATTATATGGAAATACAATTTTTGGAAATATTGTAAATCCGTCAAGCACTAATGAAGTAGACAAAATATTCTTCTTTCAACCCTGGAAAAAAAGCTGGAAAAAATTTAGTGAACGTTCAATAAAATATTTTGAAGAAGGATATAAATACTTATCCGAGTTTGACATTGCATCCTTTTTTGACACGATTGACCATAGTATTTTATTTCAAATCCTAAAAAAGAACTATGGTATTGAAGATTCTGTAATTGATTTATTGGATAGTTGTCTAGAAACTTGGACAGGAGACTTCAATCATAAAACTTTTATTTCTAAACACGGAATACCTCAAGGACCACTCGCTTCAGCTTTTTTAGCTGATTTATATTTAATTTATCTTGATGACGAAATCACAACAAAAGGTAAGCTAGAAATTAAGTATTTAAGATATGTTGATGATATAAGAATTTTTAGCAAAGACAAAAAAGTATCAAGAAAAGCAATAGCTGCTCTAGACTTAATTTCTAGAGATTTAGGACTTATTCCTCAAGGAGGTAAAATATTTACGAAAGAAGTAGTTGATATTAAAAAAGAGCTAAAAGTTCAAAACAATAAATTTTCTGCGATAAACAAAGAGTACTTAAAAGAAACTGACGGTAAATCTTCAAAAAAGCTAAAAGCTAAAACTCATCGTCAATTAAAAAAGCGATTCCTTGATTGCTTTGAGATTGATGATAATAAAAGAAAGGAAGACTATTTAGATAAAACTATAATAGGTTTTTCGCTTTTTAAATTGAATAAAGACAAGGAAGTAAAAGACATAATAATTTTAAATTATGAATTACTTCTAACTCAATTTGAGGGAATTTTATTTTACTTACAAAAGCACTATAAAAACTCTGCAGATGTTCTATCGTTCCTGAATTCAGTGTTGACTGATGAAGATATATTATTTCACCATCTAACAGCTTTAATATTCAAATGGTTTCCTAATATTGAGTTTAACGAAAAAATATTTGAAAAATATATCTCTAAAGGAAATAGAAATTGGCTTGTTAGGTATTATATGATTGACTGGTTATATCACAATAAAAAAAATGAATTGTTCGAGCTATTATTAGTTGAAAATGGTGGTAATTATTTTATAGAGAGAAAAATAAATGACTATAAGTTTATTTCATCTACTGACAATACGTTCAAAAAACTGTTCACAATTAGATTATTAAAAAACAAAAAGGATTTACTCGCTCTACAAGGCTTATACCTGTCACTTCGTAACTTGAGTATATTTATCGGGTTAGAAGCAAATAATGATTATAACAGTTATGTAAAAAGAATTAAAGGTGGAGCCTTTGAAGATTATATTATTCAAACTTTAAAAAACGTCTACAACATACCAAATCCTGAAACATTTTTCAATAGAACTATTTGGGATAATGACGAAATTTATGATGTCTTAAATGAATCTCTTCTTGCTTATGAAAAGTTTAGATATAGTGAACCTTCAATCTCAATTTTGAACTTAAATACCTTTAATAACCTATGCTTTGACAAAATATGTGAACGCTTAAACATAAATAAGCCAGCAAATGAGTTCGGAGTAAACTTAGATGCAAGAATTATTAATGAAGAGCTTCCAAAAACAAATAGATATTGGCTTGAAATAAATTCTAAACGAAATCAAAAAACTGAAGCTCATCCTTATGACAAATACGGAAAAGTTAGAGTTAAAATAGATAAAAACGAATTAAATAAATTACACGGTAAACAAATTGAATCTTTAAAAGAAATTTGTTTATATCGTAAATACTAAAAAAACGACACCACAACATTGGCTATAATTAATACGGGTTTTGGTGCTTAATCCAAAGTTTAGTGTATTTTTATAATGTCCGCCAAATCTTTTTGATTTGGCTTTGAAAATGAAAAAATTAAAACAAAATAAAAAGTTTTGGCTAAGTGCTTAATCGGAAATTAATCGCTTATTAAATCCCGCACTAATCATAGCCGAAGCCGTTGTAAGTAATACCCAAAAACCGACATAACTTAAATTGAAAAGTAATAATCATACACCAATAATAATAGGAAATTGTAAACCTTTCAGGATTATAGTAAGAGAAACTGATATCTGGAATCCTTCACTTGAGCAAATCAATGGTAAAGACTATGATTATGTCAAATTAAATAGAATGTCAACATTTATAGATATTGGTATTGCACCTCTATCACTTGGTATTGGATTTGACGGAAGTTTAGTATTACCAGCGACTAAAGAGTTTTCAAACAAAGAAGACTCTTTGGCAAAATTTAATCAAACATTAGGAATATTATTACTTGGAGGAATCTATTCTGAATCTGTTCAGCCTGATAATATTTCATTTGGAACTCTGTTTTTTGATGGTTATATAAAAATTCACGGAGGAAGTTCTGGACTTGTTGCTGGTTTCCATAAATCAATAAGAAATAAACTTGTTGGAACAATGGACGCAATTAAACTATTAGAACCTAATTCAATAACTATTACTGAATTACAGGATAGTTATAAAAAAGGGGAACTGATTTTTGAGAAAATAAAAAATCTTTCACCAAATATGCTACTTGATGGCACATCTCATTATGTTAGAAACCAATGGTCTGAAAGTCTTATATTTTTATGGACTTCTATTGAGCAGTTGGTCAATCAAATATGGAAAACCCAAGTGATTGATAAGGAAATTAATGGAATAGTTGAAGGAAGAAAAGACTTCTTAAAAGATTTTAGAAGTTGGACAACATCTACACGAATAGAGGTATTGTTTCAAAAAGGGTATATTCCATTAGAAGTTTATAGACTTTTAAACTTCGCTCGTAAAACCAGAAATGATTTTATTCATAATGGTAAACAACTAAATAAAGAAAAGGTTGACAACGCTCTAGTCGGATTGTTTAATCTGATTTCATTGATTGTTAGTGACTACAAGTCTATAAATGAATTAAATGAAACTTTAGAGTCAATACAGAAAAATCAAAGAGGAGAACTATTTCCTAAAAAGAAAGTTTTAGACAACGGAGAAGTTACTCATTGGTTAGAAGTTCCTGCTATCCCAGGAGATAGTCATTGGGGAGATAAAGAATATGAAATAATAGATGAATTAGTCTTAAAACCATTGAAAGAAGGTGAATAAGTACTACTTACAACAACTAAGCATTCATGCGGTCGGTACGACCGAGCATGCAGGCCGTGTTGACTAAACCGGGTCGATATTCCTTAGTATGGGGTTTGATATGTATTTCTATAGATCTGCGTGAGGTGGAACCTATTTAACAGAAGTTCTCTTTACCGATTTATGAGTGCCATTTTCTTCTTTCTATAGAGGTTGTGATGATTTTATAACGTAATTGTATCCTCTTTTTAATATTTTTTTTGTTTTTGGTCATAAGTATCCTGTTACACGACAAGGGTGTTACTTTTTGGGGCAGTATGTTTACTCCTTATCTTTTTGAGCCAGTGATTTGGCGGTCCTCTGCTACCAAAAGTATGCACCGTTACCAGTATTCCTTTCTTACAGTTTGGACACCTGCGATGTTGTATGGGATGTTTATTTTTTATTGCTGGTTTTTCTGTTAATTGACCTTTAAGTAAGGGTAGCACTTTGTTCTTTAGACAACTACTGGATATAGAGAAATATGCTCGCTTGAAAACACTTTCGAAAGCACAATGAAGAACGCTATCGGTAAGCCGTATGAGCGAAAAGTTCACGTACTGTTTGATGAAGGGGGTACTGATAGTTCTAGAATATTTATATCTTTAACAGATACAAATAGGAGTAGGACTATCAGGCTCTACTCTACTGTGCAATTTGACCAAACCAATGAAACATATTTTTCTAATCATAATTCTTTGCACTTTTTGGGCTTGTAATTCCAAAAAGAATAATGCGGTTTCAAAAATCAAAAACCCAAATCCAGAGAAAGTAATTCAGAAAAAATTAAGTGGGAAAGAAGTTGTTGCGGAATTGGAAAAATTAGGTTATTTCAATCTGACCAGCGAAACTGAATTAGACACAGTTAAGACTGACTTTGAAAAAGCATATTCCGACTTAAATTTCTTTCAAGGACCAACGCGAGGAGAAACGCTGAATTTTATGGACAATCGCTATCATTGGGTAGATTGTGAGGAACTTTTTGAGATTGGAGGATTAATAGAATATTTAGCTCAAGTTAAACCGACTTTTGAAAAACTAGGACTGGAATTAGATTACGCAAACGAAAAAAGCGAACAAGACCAAAATAGTTGGCAACACACAATCGAACTGAACGGAATTGAATACACAGCATTTAACGGACAATTTTCCGACTTGGATTGGGGAATTGCTTATGTGAATTTTATAGAAATGTTGAACGCTGAATTAAGACGACAAAATTCGGACGAGCAGTTTTATCCAATAAATTGCGGAAATGACGGAATGTTTGTCTTGCTAACACCAAAACAGTTGGACTTTGTAAATCGGAATTATCCTGTCGACAATGAACATCCGACAACAATGAGTAATTGGAAAATTAGAAATGGAATATAAAAAACTGCACACAACAACTAAGCATCCATGTTGTCGGTACGACCGAACATGCAGGCCGTGTTGACTAAACCGGGACGATATTATTTAGTATGGGGTTTGATATGTATTTCTATAGATTTAGAAGATGTAGAACATGTTCAACATACCTTGTTCTTGCGGTTTTATGAACGTCTCTTTCTACTTGTTATAGAAGTTGTGATGATTTTATAACGCGATTGTATCCTCTTTTTGATATTTCTTTTGTTTTTAGTGATAAGTATCCCGTTACCCGACAAGGGTGTTACTTTTTGGGACATTATGTTTTCTGTTTATCTTTTTAAGCCAGTGATTTGGCGGTCCTCTGCTACCAAAAGTGTGCACCGTTACCAGTATTCCTTTCTTACAGTTTGGACACCTGCGATGTTGTAATGCTGGTTTATTTTTTATTGCTGGTTTTTCTGTTAATTGACCTTTAAGTAAGGGTAACACTTTGTTCTTTAGACAACTATTGAACATAGAGAAATATGCTCGCTTAAAAACACTTTTGAAAGCGCAATGAAGAACACTATCGGTAAGCCGTATGAGCGAAAAGTTCACGTACGGTTTGATGAAGGGTGCACTGATAGTTCTAGAATATTTATATCTTTAACAGATAAAATAGGAGTAGGACTATCAGGCTCTACTCTACGCACCAATTAGAACAAGACCACCAATAATGACAGATCAAGAAATAATAAAAGCAATTGATATAGTTGATAGGCTTGGTGGAATGACAGTTAATGAACGATTATATGCTTGTGGGCTTATGGACGAATTTGACAAAGCACTAATTGGCGATAAAACAAAAGCGAAGAAAATTTTAGAACTTTTAGGAGTTGACAAACCTTCAATCGAAAAAATTGTAATTGAATGACAAGCCACAAACCATTAAAAAGTGTATCTCATAACTTTGGGCATTCATTTATTAGCCTAATGAACTACATAAATGATGACTACTTCATGGGGCATTTATTGAAGCAGGCTCGTAAAACAAAATGCAATAAGCTAACAGTTGACATTTTAAGAAACAGAGCGGAACCGATCGAACTTTTAACCAACCAAATTAAATCGTCAATTGAGCATTGGAATAAGTGGTTTCCGACCTTAGTAGAAAGTAGCGGTTCGACTATGGGTTATGTAAGTTCGGCAACAATGACAATTGAATTTGACCTACAAAAGACAAGGCCTTATTCAGTAAATACAGAGTATATTGAAAGTCCATTTGAATGTGAAATTATCATTACTGATGATAGAGGAAAAGAATATAGACATAAACACGAAGGGTGGTGGTTTCCAGAAACAAAATCAAAATAAAAGGTGCTAACAACTAAGCATTCATGCGGTCGGTACGACCGAGCATGCAGGCCGTGTTGACTAAACCGGGTCGATATTCCTTAGTATGGGGTTTGATATGTATTTCTATAGATCTGCGTGAGGTGAAACCTATTTAACAGAA
>NZ_VNHU01000019.1:0-2500 GCF_008124785.1 Aquimarina intermedia
GTTAAAACATTTTACAGAAAAAGGCTTGCGATACTGCAAAAGGGTTGTATGTTTGCACCCGCAAAACGGGCTAACTGTTGCGCGGATGTTCATAGAAAGCATAGGGCGATAAAGTTGAGTTATAGAGAGGTTAAAATTTCTTTAAAAAAAACTTCAAAAAAAGCTTTTCAGAATAAAAAAGGGTTGTATGTTTGCACCCCCGCAAAACAGGGTTACTTGTTAGCGATTATGTTCATAGAGAGGTATTGTTTTTAAAGGAGTTTTAAGGAGGAAAAAATAATTTCAAAAAACTTTTTAAAACGCTTGTTAGGAAAGAAAAAGGTTGTATGTTTGCAGCCGCAAAACGAGAGAGGTTTTGCAGGAGTTCTAGGGAGGTTTTGAGGTTAAGAAATTAAGACTAAAAAAAACTTTAAAAAAAGCTTGTCAGAATAAATAAAGGTTGTATATTTGCAGCCGCTTAGACAAACAAGCAAACGTTCTTAACTAAAGAGAAAGAAAATAAGATACTGCCGGAAGGGGTAGGGAAGTAGCGAGGTTCGATTCCTTAATCTTACACAAGAATTGCTAGCGATGAAGATTGCTTTAGTGATTAGAGAAAGTTCATAGACATATTGATTGACAGCGCGTTTTACGATTTAATCTTTCGGGATTAGGTTGTAGAAGCAAACAAAGAATTAAGACTAGAAAGTCATACTTGAGATTACGATAAATTCCGGTGTTGTTTTTAGATAATATTTAAAGATACACGATGAAGAGTTTGATCCTGGCTCAGGATGAACGCTAGCGGCAGGCTTAACACATGCAAGTCGAGGGGTAACAGGGGTAGCTTGCTACTTGCTGACGACCGGCGCACGGGTGCGTAACGCGTATAGAACCTACCTTATAGAAGGGAATAGCCCAGAGAAATTTGGATTAATGCCCTATAGTATTATTGATTGGCATCGATTAATAATTAAAGATTTATCGCTATAAGATGGCTATGCGTTCTATTAGCTAGTTGGTATGGTAACGGCATACCAAGGCAACGATAGATAGGGGTCCTGAGAGGGAGATCCCCCACACTGGTACTGAGACACGGACCAGACTCCTACGGGAGGCAGCAGTGAGGAATATTGGACAATGGAGGCAACTCTGATCCAGCCATGCCGCGTGCAGGAAGACTGCCCTATGGGTTGTAAACTGCTTTTATAGAGGAAGAACTAGTGCTACGTGTAGCACCTTGACGGTACTCTACGAATAAGGATCGGCTAACTCCGTGCCAGCAGCCGCGGTAATACGGAGGATCCAAGCGTTATCCGGAATCATTGGGTTTAAAGGGTCCGTAGGCGGGTCTGTAAGTCAGTGGTGAAAGTTTACGGCTCAACCGTGAAATTGCCATTGATACTGCAGGTCTTGAATTATTGTGAAGTGGTTAGAATATGTAGTGTAGCGGTGAAATGCATAGATATTACATAGAATACCGATTGCGAAGGCAGATCACTAACAATATATTGACGCTAAGGGACGAAAGCGTGGGTAGCGAACAGGATTAGATACCCTGGTAGTCCACGCCGTAAACGATGGTTACTAGCTGTTCGGACTTCGGTCTGAGTGGCTAAGCGAAAGTGATAAGTAACCCACCTGGGGAGTACGTTCGCAAGAATGAAACTCAAAGGAATTGACGGGGGCCCGCACAAGCGGTGGAGCATGTGGTTTAATTCGATGATACGCGAGGAACCTTACCAGGGCTTAAATGTAGTCTGACAGCTTTAGAGATAGAGTTTTCTTCGGACAGATTACAAGGTGCTGCATGGTTGTCGTCAGCTCGTGCCGTGAGGTGTCAGGTTAAGTCCTATAACGAGCGCAACCCCTGTTGTTAGTTGCCAGCGAGTAATGTCGGGAACTCTAGCAAGACTGCCGGTGCAAACCGCGAGGAAGGTGGGGATGACGTCAAATCATCACGGCCCTTACGTCCTGGGCCACACACGTGCTACAATGGTAGGGACAGAGAGCAGCCACTGGGTGACCAGGAGCGAATCTATAAACCCTATCACAGTTCGGATCGGAGTCTGCAACTCGACTCCGTGAAGCTGGAATCGCTAGTAATCGCATATCAGCCATGATGCGGTGAATACGTTCCCGGGCCTTGTACACACCGCCCGTCAAGCCATGGAAGCTGGGGGTACCTGAAGTCCGTCACCGTAAGGAGCGGCCTAGGGTAAAACTGGTAACTGGGGCTAAGTCGTAACAAGGTAGCCGTACCGGAAGGTGCGGCTGGAACACCTCCTTTCTAGAGATTTGTACGCTAGTTTACTAGTTGTATAGATTAAATTCAATATCGGAAGTATTCTCAAAGAGTATTTTTTAGTCTTAATTGCTGTTGATTAATTATAAAAAGAGATGCAGGAAGCATGATGCAAGAAACAAGCGAGTTCTTGATTCTTGATTCATGAAGAAGTCTTGGGTCTATTTTAAAAACAGTCTCATAGCTCAGCTGGTTAGAGCGCTACACTGATAATGT
>NZ_VNHU01000020.1 GCF_008124785.1 Aquimarina intermedia
CCGGTAATACTCATAACTCCGCGGCTTCCTGCATAAGCCGGGTTTACAATTATAGTATTATACATATATTGAGTGTACTGGGCATCTTGCTGAGCGGTAATCGAGTGACTCCAACTCAAAATTAATATTATTATACTAAGCGTGTATATTTTCTTCATCTATGCGTAGGTATTTAAAGGCAACAAATCATACCGAAATTAAACATTTATATGATTCATTTATATTTTATTACAATTAATCTTTTAATTAAGAATTCCCCCGTACTTACATACGGGGAATTTACTTTTAGCTCTTATCTATTTATATAGATATAACCTCCTCTGGATTTAGTCTCTCCGCTCTGTGTCGTATAACGTAAATAATAATAATACGTTCCAACCGGAAGTTCTTCGTTTTCCTGAATAGTTGTTCTACCAGTTGACATTCCTGTAAAGAAATTGTCATTAGAGCCATAATTCTGTGTCTCATAGACTTGAACTCCCCATCGATTGAATAGTTCAAAACTATTTTCAACATTTTCAAGTCCTCGAATAATCAATCTATCATTCATCCCATCTCCATTCGGACTAATTCCTGCATATACTTCTATACCATCCTCAGCTGATTCATTTGCATTATTTGGATCTAAGTAATCAGGTATACCATTTCTATCGGTATCCACAGCATCATCAGGACTACCATCACCATTCGGATCCGGATTTTCATTAATGGTCAACGTATTATCTCCATCATCGTCTTCATCTAAATAATCAAAGATACCATCTTCATCAGTATCCTCCGGTCCATTACCGGTTCCGTTTGGATCTAATTCATACAATGTATAAACACTATCTCCATCATCATCAACGTCAAGATAATCATTAATACCATCACCATCCGTATCCTGAGTTTGTCCTGTAGTTGGATCTCCATCACCATCACTATTTGGATTTTCGGTCGAGGTAGGTACTCCATCTCCATCATCATCGGTATCCAGATAATCAGGAATTGAATCGCCGTCCGAATCTAAGGTATCACCCGTAAATGGGTTGTTATCCCCATCTGAGTTCGGGTTTTCATTAAATGTATTCACTCCATCTCCATCATCATCAATATCTAAGTAGTCATTTATACCATCACTATCAGAATCTTGCAGTTGATAATTTACTGCTCCGCTGTTCGGATCATTCTGAACGTTATCAGGAACACCATCAGAGCCTACAGGGCCATCCAGCATACCATCATTATCTGCATCTACAGCATTGTGACCCGCTTCATGGATATCAAAAATTCCATCCCCATCAGCATCTAAATCAAAAGTATCCAAAATACCATCACCATCAGTATCAGTAAATAATCCTGAGGCTTGTTCATCAACATCTAAAATTCCGTCATTATCATCATCATCATCAATACTATCAGAAACTCCATCCTCATCAAAATCGCCGTCAACAATAAATATCTCTTCTAGGTCGTCCATAGTTAAATTAAGATCGTTCTGATCAACCGTGACATCTGTGATTATATTGGTTACTACAGTACTTGCAGTCCCAGGATTCACTGAGAATATAATTTCAAGCGTCGCATCAGCTCCGGAGTTAATGGTTCCTGCGTTCCACACTCCTGTGACAGAATTATATGCACCCGAGACATTATCACTTACGTAACTCACTTCGTTAGGTAACACATCGGTTATAAAAACATTTGTTGCTATTCCCGGTCCATTATTTGTTAATGTGATTCGGTATGTGTAATTCAGTGTTTCAGCATAAGGACCTGATTCTAATAATACCTTTCCTACCACTAAATCTACATCGGTTATCTCTCTAAAATCAACTTCAGTTGTACTCGGTACATCATCGTTGTTGGTATCACTTGCTCCATTATCCAGCTCGTCATTTACATCAAAACTATCATTTACATCAGCCCCTTCAAAACCATCATCCAATCCATCACCGTCGGTATCAACTCCTGTGAAGGTTCCTACCCCTGCCTCTACAGTATCCGTTCTTCCGTCACCATCATTATCACTATCAGTATCTAAATAGTCCGGAAGTGTATCACCATCTGTATTTTCAACTGTAAACGCATTGTTTCCGGCAAAATCTACATCATATTGATCGTCCATTCCGTCGTTATCACTATCTGTACCTAAAGGTGCAAAATAGTTTGCCGTAGACTGTCCCTCAACATTATCAGGAATACCATCGTCATCGGAATCAATATCTATAAAGTTTGCATACGCATCACTATCGGTATTAACAGGTATGGTACCCTCTGCACCATCAGCCTGACCATTACTATTGGCATCAGCCGCTTCTGTTGAACTAATCGAACCATCATTGTTAGTATCCAATCCGCCATTACCCGTTTCAATTACATCATAGATTCCGTCATTATCACTGTCCAGATCAAAACGGTTGGCAACACCATCGCCATCATTATCACAATCCCATCGTAGATCAGAAATTGCAATTGCTGTGGCTCCGCTAGGCTGAGCAGGATCTATATTTGTAAATTCAATGATGATCTGATCGACATACTCAGAAAAGAATACATCTACATCCGCATTTCTTCCGGTTTGCACCTGACGATTTCCTTGAAAAGTTCCCCCTCCTAAATCATCTACTGCATTACCATTTTTATAATTGACTCCTTTTACCAAAGTAACTGGTGCTCCCTGATGGGTTGGTACTATACGAACCTGATCTGTAAAAGCCTCGGTCCCTTCTCGCTTATCGATATCAACTATACTAAAGCTTAACCCTGTTACCGGAGTTGATAAATTAATTTGATAACGAATCGTAGATCCGTTGTTAAAACCATTTAGTCTTCCCTGAATTTGAATACCTGGTAATACTCCGTTAAAGGTCGCATATAAAGCATCATAGATAGCTGTATTTATACTTGCGTCTGTACCATTATTAGTTACCGTTAATTGAGTTGTACCAATAGTGGTCACTGCAGTCATATTTGGATCATCCGTAGGATTACCTGTCCAAGGAGTAGTATCCCAATCTAAGGTAGTATCTACCGTTGCACATTCTTCAGCATCAACAATACCATCATTATCATCATCTAAATCTACTGCATCTCCCAGACCATCACCATCGATATCGTTTATCTCTGGGTCACAAGCATCAGCTATACCATCACTATCTCTATCCGGACCTCCTACTTGTCTATAGTCCGCTACCGTATCTGCATCAGAATCTGCGGGGGTTGCGTAAGTTGCTGCCGGATCATTTACCGTACCGTCGGTATTGACTGCCGGTGTACCAGCTCCAAAAACTCCATTATCTCCTCCATCGGCGGTAGGAGTACCATAGGCTTCATTAGCATCGCTACATCCATCATTATCACTGTCCAGATTTAAATAATCTAACGAACCATTGTTTTGTGTATCCATAGGATTCAATCCTGTTCCTGCTGATGCAGGAATTCCATTGGCACCAACTGCTCCGTCAGCTTGGCCTGGATTTGTACCACTTGCTGTTCCTCCTGCTTCTACTACATCATAGATACCATCGTTGTCACTGTCCAAATCCTGAAAGTTAGGAATACCATCGCCGTCAAAATCATTATCGCCAACGGTTCCTTCTGTATACGGGTTGTTGTCACCATCCAGATTCGGATCTTCAACACTGTCTAAAATACCGTCGTTATCGTCATCTAAATCTGCACTGTCAGGAATACCATCACCATCTAAATCACTGGCATCTAAATAATCAGGTGTACCATCCACATTACTGTCTGTTGGGTTCGCAGGGTCTGCGCCTACTTCGGTAAGGGTAACAATACCATCGTTATCATCATCGGTGTCTCGGTAATCCAACTCATCTGCTCCATCTGTATTGTTTAAATCTGCAGAAGGTGTGGTAGTGACTTGTAAACCGTTTGGATCTGAATAATCTGCACTCGAGTCAAAATTGTCATCCAACCCATCATTGTCTGTATCGGTTCCTGCCGGAACTATATCAGCTACCCCATCATTATTTGTATCAAAACCTTCGATAGCATCTACAATACTGTCGTTGTCTGAATCTAAGTCTAAGTAATCTGCTGTGTCTGCTCCATCACTGTTCACAGGGGTAAGTCCACCTGCGTAGGCATCATCTACTCCATCATTATTTGCATCGGTACCAATTGGTGCAGTATAACCTGCTGTACTCTGTGCTTCTACATTATCTGGAATGCCATCGCCATCGGCATCTTGATCCTGGAAGTTAGGAATACCATCGCCGTCAAAATCATTATCGCCAACGGTTCCTTCTGTATACGGGTTGTTGTCACCATCCAGATTCGGATCTTCAACACTGTCTAAAATACCATCGTTATCGTCATCTAAATCTGCACTGTCAGGAATATTATCGCCATCTAAGTCACTGGCATCTAAATAGTCAGGTGTACCATCCACATTACTGTCTGTTGGGTTCGCAGGGTCTGCGCCTACTTCGGTAAGGGTAACAATACCATCGTTATCATCATCGGTGTCTCGGTAATCCAACTCATCTGCTCCATCTGTATTGTTTAAATCTGCAGAAGGTGTGGTAGTGACTTGTAAACCGTTTGGATCTGAATAATC
>NZ_VNHU01000021.1 GCF_008124785.1 Aquimarina intermedia
GGAAATGATGCTACTAATAAAAATTATGTAGATAATGCAATTACTGCAGCTGCAGCTGATGGTTCTGAAACTATCGTTACTGCTGGAACTGACATTAGTGTAACAGGAACTGGTACAACTGCCAATCCATACATAGTAAACAGTACGTTTACAGAAGTGGATGGAAGTACTTCTAATGAGATTCAGAACTTAGGACAGGTATTGACCGAAGGTAACGATGCTGGCGGAAGTGTTATTACTAATATGGGGACTCCCGTAATTGGTACAGATGCAACTACAAAAGATTATGTTGATACTGCAATTACCGCTTCTAACCAAACTGTTGTGAGTGCGGATGCTGGTAATTTAGTTGTTGCCGGAACTGACGGAGGTGCTTTTCTTAATTCAGTAAATGATGCTGATGCTGACCCAACGAATGAAATTCAAACCGCTGCTCAAGTAGCCTTTACTCCTACCGGTAACACAACCAGTACCGATGTACAAGCTGCCATTGAAGAAATTCAAACCGAAGTAGATGGTTTTGCTGCTGTTGCCGGTCAAACTAATACTGCTTCTAACGCAGGTACAGCAGGTGTGGGTGTATTTGCAAGAAAAACAGGTGCTGATCTTGAGTTTAAAAATATCAATTCAACCTCTGGAAAAATAACAGTAACTGACGATACTGCTAACGATGAGATCGACCTAGAAATAGGTGCAAACGCAATTACAACCAATGAGCTTGCTAACAATGCAGTAACCAATATTAAACTTGCTGCCAATGCAGTAACTACTGACAAAATCCTTGATGGGACCATTGTTACTACAGATATTGCTTCTGGTGGTAACGATAAAGTTTTAACTACCAGTGCTACCGGGGTAGTAACATGGGAAGATAAAACTGCGTTGGACACCGATGCTACCAATGAAATTCAAAACATTAATGAAGTACTTGCTGATGGAAATGATGCTGGTGGTTTAGCAATAGCAAATATCGCTAACCCAACTAATGCGCAAGATGCAGCTACTAAAGATTATGTAGATACTGCAATTACCGCTTCTAACCAAACTGTTGTGAGTGCGGATGCTGGTAATATAGTTGTTGCCGGAACTGATGGAGGCGCTTTCCTTAATTCAGTAAATGATGCCGATGCTGATGCAACTAATGAAATTCAGAATATTAACGAAGTACTTGCTGATGGAAACAATGCAGGGGGATTAGTAATCGATAATATCGGAGCACCAATTGATGGAAACGATGCAACTAATAAAAATTATGTAGATAATGCAATTACTGCAGCTGCAGCCGATGGTTCTGAAACTATCGTTACTGCTGGAACTGACATCAGTGTAACAGGAACTGGTACTACTGCCAATCCATACATAGTAAACAGTACATTTACAGAAGTGGATGGAAGTACTACTAACGAAATTCAGAATTCAGCACAGGTAAATCTTAGCACTCCTTTAGACGTTGATGGGGATACTGTAAACGAAACTACTGTACAAGAAGCTATTGCTGATCTTTCAACTGCCGTAGCTGCCGATGGAGATACAGATGCAACTAATGAAATTCAGAATATTAACGAAGTACTTGCTGATGGAAACAATGCAGGGGGATTAGTAATCGATAATATTGGTGCTCCTATTGATGGAAACGATGCCACTAATAAAAATTATGTAGATAATGCAATCACTGCAGCTGCTGCTGATGGTTCTGAAACTATCGTTACTGCTGGAACTGACATCAGTGTAACAGGAACTGGTACAACTGCCAATCCATACATAGTAAACAGTACGTTTACAGAAGTGGATGGAAGTACTTCTAATGAGATTCAGAACTTAGGACAAGTATTGACCGAAGGTAACGATGCCGGCGGAAGTGTTATTACTAATATGGGGACTCCCGTAATTGGTACAGATGCAACTACAAAAGATTATGTTGATACTGCAATTACCGCTTCTAACCA
>NZ_VNHU01000022.1 GCF_008124785.1 Aquimarina intermedia
TGTTGAACTAAACCTAAAGGTAGCTTTTTGATTTTAATTGTATTAGCTACCTTTAGGAGAGGTTAAATATATAAAGCTTGAAATTATGAAAAAAAAGTGAAACACTCATCGAGAAGGCTTGTAGAATAGTTCCTGAGTTTGCAGAAAATTACAAAAAGTTGCAACGTTCTGTAGAGCTATCAGGTAAAAGCCAGAGTACCCTTACTAATTACGCTCGTTGTTTGTCGCGATTAGTATTACATTTTCAGTGCAGTCCGTTAGAATTAGATCAAGAGCAATTGTTAGATTATCTACATCATCTTAAATCTCAATACAAAACTCCTTCAGAGAGTTTTTTTAAGCATACAATTTACGGACTACGGTATTTGTATCGGATCTATGGTTTGCCCGAACATCGTGTAGTGCTACCTCAGATTGCAGGTTCCAAAAAACTCCCGGTGATTCTTAGTAAACAAGAAGTTCGCCTTTTGATTAAAACTCCTAAGCTTCTTAAACATCGGCTGATGATCGCTATGCTCTACGGATGTGGGTTACGTTGTAGTGAACTGCGTCATATTGAGCTTCAGGATGTGTGGCTCGATAGAATGCAACTGCATATCCGGCAAGGTAAAGGAGGTAAAGATCGGTATGTACCCCTTTGCAGGCTTTTAGTACGCGGAATACATAAGCATCTGGTGTCGGACAAGCCTGTAAAATGGCTTTTTACAGGAAAGAACCCCTCTGGAGCGCCTGTAGCCTTATCCCCCATGGGGGTGCAATGGGTAGTGAAACAAGCACGTCAGCAAAGCGGTATCAAAAAAGCAGTCACTACTCATATCCTGCGACATACCTATGCTACACATTTATTAGAAATGGGATTGGATATTATGACCCTCAAAGAAGTATTGGGACATGTGGATATTCGTACAACCTTGATCTACTTGCATGTTGCTCAGTGTGCCAAGACCGCAGGTTTTAGTCCGCTGGAAAAACTCTATAACTAATGGCACGGGCTACGCTCGAGGTAGCTCAGGTATTAAAGCGCACTAAAGAAAGATTGGAACACTATAGTAGTAATACCTGGCAACTGCGGACCCTACATGCCATCCGGAAATGTAGAACAGCTGCCCTGGGAGGACATATTGATAGCTGTACCAATAGCAGCTGTAATAAACTCCACCTGAGTTACAACAGTTGTCGCAATAGACATTGTCCCAAATGTCAGGGACATAAGCAAGAACTATGGATTAGAAAACGAGAGGAAGAACTTTTAAATGTTCCACATTATCACGTGGTATTTACCTTGCCCGATACTATCAATACGCTATGCTTGTACCGTCCCAAAGAAGTTTATACGCTACTGTTTGCTTCTGCCTGGAGCGTGATAAAAGACTTTGGGAGTAACCCTAAGTTTCTGGGCGCACGTATGGGGATGATTGCTATTTTGCATACTTGGGGACAAAACTTATCGCTACACCCTCATCTGCATTGTATAGTCCCCGGTGGAGGAATGACTGCTGCCGGAAATTGGAAAGATATCGCAAAAGCAAAGTCTGGCTATCGAAAAGCACGCTATTTATTCCCTGTAAAAGCAATGAGTACTGTTTTTAGAGCACGATTCGTAGCGGGGTTAAAAAAGCAATTTGAGCAGCCTATATCTTTTTATGAGGCGCTCTTTAAAAAGAACTGGGTGGTATATTGCAAAGCACCTTTTTATCAGAATAGACACGTGGTAGAATATTTAGGTAGATACACTCATAAAATAGCTATCAGCAATCATCGTATTGTATCGCTTAAAGACAACAAGGTTACTTTTTCTACCAAAGACTATCGAAGGGGTGGTGCAAAATACAAACTGATCTTACCCGATGCCGAGTTCATTAGACGCTTTTGTTTACACATCCTGCCAAAAGGCTTTACCAGAATACGGCATTATGGTATCTTAAGTAGTAGC
>NZ_VNHU01000023.1 GCF_008124785.1 Aquimarina intermedia
TTTTTTTCATAATTTCAAGCTTTATATATTTAACCTCTCCTAAAGGTAGCTAATACAATTAAAATCAAAAAGCTACCTTTAGGTTTAGTTCAACAACGTGTATAAAACATAGCTATCATAGGCCTTCCGAGAGGTTTTTGTATATTTACAAAGTACGCCAAATTTTTTATTTGGTAATATTTATAAAAGAAAATTAAACATAAAAATAAAAAATTCGGCTCGTGCTAAATCCGAAAAGTTAGCGTTTATTTATACGCTACGTTTCATACACAAGACCGTTGCCAATAATTTGAAATGAAATTCACGACCGAACAATTAAATGCTGAAGGAATAAGACAATGGGATTGGATTAAAGTTCAATTTCCAGATTGCCCTTTACTTTTAGGAAATGGTTTTAGCCTAAATTTCAGTTCGAGATTACTTTATCGTAATTTATATGAAAAGTACATAGAAAATTGTCCAGAAGATGCTAAAAAGCTATTCAAAGAATTTAAATCGACAAACTTTGAAATTATTTTAGAACATTTAGAATCGACAGAAAGAGTTTGTAGTGCATTAGAAATTGAACAACAAAGAATAAGTAGAAATAAAGATTTAATTAAACAGGGTTTAATCGATTCTATTAATCGTATTCATCCGACACCTGACGAAATAAAAATAGACCAAATAAAACTTGTAGCGGAACAAATAAAGGAATTCGAGCAAATTTTCACTACAAATTATGACTTATTTCTTTACTATTTAATTTTAGAAAGTAAAAAATTCGGAGATTATTTTTATATGCCATTCTTTGAAGACGAAAGGTTTAAGCGTTTTAAAACTGGAGATGTTTTTAAGAAAAATCATATTTACTATTTACACGGAGCACTTTTTGTTTTTGAAAAATCTGTAGAGACAATAAAAATAAAACGTGATGAAAATTGGCTGATTGAAGTAATTACAAAAGAAATATCTAAAGACAATTATCCTTTATTTATAAGTGAAGGAACATCTGAAATGAAATTAAAAGGTATTCAGTCAAATAATTATCTGACATATTGTTTTAGAGAACTGAAAGAAAATAAAAACAAAAATCTTGTCATTTATGGACAATCATTAAGTGACCAAGATTTGCATATTGTAAAAGCAATTGACGAAAATTATGACAAAGTTGCTATTTCAATTAGAATATCTGAAAACAAAACAATGAACGAATTAAAATCGGAAATGAATAGAATCAAATCTATCCTAAAAAACACAGAAGTTGAATTTTACGATTCTACTTCGTTATTTAAATTTGAATAAAAAAACTATTGGCAACAACTAAGCATTCATGCGGTCGGTACGACCGAGCATGCAGGCCGTGTTGACTAAACCGGGTCGATATTCCTTAGTATGGGGTTTGATATGTATTTCTATAGATCTGCGTGAGGTGGAACCTATTTAACAGAA
>NZ_VNHU01000024.1 GCF_008124785.1 Aquimarina intermedia
CCATACATAGTAAACAGTACGTTTACAGAAGTGGATGGAAGTACTTCTAATGAGATTCAGAACTTAGGACAAGTATTGACCGAAGGTAACGATGCCGGCGGAAGTGTTATTACTAATATGGGGACTCCCGTAATTGGTACAGATGCAACTACAAAAGATTATGTTGATACTGCAATTACCGCTTCTAACCAAACTGTTGTGAGTGCGGATGCTGGTAATTTAGTTGTTGCCGGAACTGACGGAGGTGCTTTTCTTAATTCAGTAAATGATGCGGATGCCGATGCAACTAATGAAATTCAAAACATTAATGAAGTACTTACTGATGGAAATAATGCAGGGGGATTAGTAATCGATAATATCGGTGCTCCTATTGATGGAAACGATGCAACTAATAAAAATTATGTAGATAATGCAATTACTGCAGCTGCAGCCGATGGTTCTGAAACTATCGTTACTGCTGGAACTGACATCAGTGTAACAGGAACTGGTACTACTGCCAATCCATACATAGTAAACAGTACATTTACAGAAGTGGATGGAAGTACTACTAACGAAATTCAAAATTCAGCTCAGGTAAATCTTAGTACTCCTTTAGACGTTGACGGGGATACTGTAAACGAAACTACTGTGCAAGAAGCTATCGCTGATCTTTCAACTGCCGTAGCTGCCGATGGAGATACAGACGCAACTAATGAAATTCAAACTGCTGCTCAAGTAGCCTTTACTCCTACTGGTAACACAACCAGTACGGATGTACAAGCTGCTATTGAAGAAATTCAAACCGAAGTAGATGGTTTTGCCGCGGTTGCTGGTCAAACTAATACTGCTTCTAACGCAGGTACAGCAGGTGTGGGTGTATTTGCAAGAAAAACAGGTGCTGATCTTGAGTTTAAAAATATCAATTCAACCTCTGGAAAAATAACAGTAACTGACGATACTGCTAACGATGAGATCGACCTAGAAATAAGTGCAAATGCCATTACTAGTACCGAACTTGCTAACAATGCAGTGACCAATACTAAACTTGCTGCCAATGCAGTAACTACTGATAAAATCCTTGATGGAACCATTGTTACTACAGATATAGCTTCTGGTGGTAACGATAAAGTTTTAACTACCAGTGCTACCGGGGTAGTAACATGGGAAGATAAAACTGCGTTGGACACCGATGCTACTAATGAAATACAAAACATTAATGAAGTACTTGCTGATGGGAATGATGCTGGTGGTTTAGCGATAGCAAATATGGCTAACCCAACTAATGCGCAAGATGCAGCTACTAAAGATTATGTAGATACTGCAATTACCGCTTCTAACCAAACTGTTGTAAGTACCGATGCTGGGAACTTAGTTGTTGCCGGTGGTGATGGAGGTGCTTTTCT
>NZ_VNHU01000025.1 GCF_008124785.1 Aquimarina intermedia
TGGACTGAACCCCAAAAGTTGGACGGTTAAACAAAATTTAATTTTGGAAATGAGCTCGATATTGTATCGGGCTCATTCCATTTAGAGTCAAAGATATTCTTTCTTGGTTATAGTATTGAATATACTCTTTGATATCTTTCTTCAGTTCTTTTACAGTTTCATATTTTTTTAAGTAATATAATTCGGATTTGAGAATACCAAAGAAATTTTCTACTACTGCATTATCGAGGCAATTTCCTTTTCTTGACATACTTTGTTTTATTTTCTTTTGTTTAAGTATTTTTTGATACATAGGCATTTGGTATTGCCATCCTTGATCAGAATGCAGTAATATGCTGTTTTGCTTAGGTAATTTTTTAAAGGCTTTTTTCAACATACTGTTTACCTGTTTAAAGTTAGGAGCTTCAGAGAGCTGGTAACTAATTATTTCTCTGTTGTAGAGATCCAGAATGGGAGATAGGTATAGTTTTTTACCTGCTACCTTAAATTCAGTAATATCTGTTACCCATTTCTGATACATTCTGTCAGCTTTGAAGTCTCTAGCAAGCAGATTAGGAGCTATTCTACCTTGTTGTCCTTTGTAGGATTTATACTTTTTAACTCTTATACGAGATTTCAAACCCAATTCAGTCATAAGGCTTTGAACGGTTTTGTGATTTATGCAGAATCCTAGTTGTTTTAGTTCTAAAGTGATTCTGCGATAACCATACCTGCCTAGATGTTTATGATAAACCTCTTGTATTTTTATTTTGATGTGTTGATACTTATCGACTCTCTTAAGAGTTTTAATGTGATAATAGAAACTACTTCTAGCCATTGATGCATGTTGTAGTAACAGTGATAGTCTATGTTTTTGCCTTAGCTCCTCAATGGCTATTACTTTTTCTTTTTGGCTTGAGCTAAGGCGTGCAACTTTTTTAGCAAAGCCAGTTCTGCTCTTAAGGATTCATTTTCCTGTAAAAGTTCTTCTTCTCTAGTAAGTGGCTTTTTAGATGATTTTTTGGACTTCCTTTTATTCATAGAATTAGATCGACCTCTTCCATCCTTATACAATCCAATAGCGCCTTTATCTTGATAAATCAGATACCAGCTTTGAACTGTACTATGGCTTGGAATATTGTACTTCAGACTTACTTCCCTGAAAGATAATCCATTTCGTTCAATGCTACGAATAACTTTCAACTTTAAGCTACCACTATAATTAGTATTAGTTGATCTTGGAGTTAATCCAGACATACCATACTTCTGGTAGTATTTAATCCATTTTTTTAGATCACTCTTATTGAGAACTAATTCATCACTAACAGCAGTAATACTTAAATTATTCCTTAAAACCTTTTGTACTGCTTTAAATTTAAAATCTTTGGAATGTTTGATTT
>NZ_VNHU01000026.1 GCF_008124785.1 Aquimarina intermedia
TCAAAATTGTCATCCAACCCATCATTGTCTGTATCGGTTCCTGCCGGAACTATATCAGCTACCCCATCATTATTTGTATCAAAGCCTTCGATAGCCTCTACTATACTGTCGTTGTCTGAATCTAAGTCTAAGTAATCTGCTGTGTCTGCTCCATCAGTGTTCACAGGGGTAAGACCACCTGCGTAGGCATCATCTACTCCGTCATTATTTGCATCAGTACCACTCGGTGCAAGGTATCCTGCCGTTGTTTGAGCCTCCACATTATCTGGAATGCCATCTCCATCGGCATCTTGATCCTGGAAGTTAGGAATACCATCGCCATCAAAATCATTATCGCCAACGGTTCCTTCTGTATATGGATTGTTGTCGCCATCCAGATTCGGATCTTCAACACTGTCTAAAATACCGTCGTTATCGTCATCTAAATCTGCACTGTCAGGAATACCATCACCATCTAAATCACTGGCATCTAAATAATCAGGTGTACCATCCACATTACTGTCTGTTGGGTTCGCAGGGTCTGCGCCTACTTCGGTAAGGGTAACAATACCATCGTTATCATCATCGGTGTCTCGGTAATCCAACTCATCTGCTCCATCTGTATTGTTTAAATCTGCAGAAGGTGTGGTAGTGACTTGTAAACCGTTTGGATCTGAATAATCTGCACTCGAGTCAAAATTGTCATCCAACCCATCATTGTCTGTATCGGTTCCTGCCGGAACTATATCAGCTACCCCATCATTATTTGTATCAAAACCTTCGATAGCATCTACAATACTGTCGTTGTCTGAATCTAAGTCTAAGTAATCTGCTGTGTCTGCTCCATCACTGTTCACAGGGGTAAGTCCACCTGCGTAGGCATCATCTACTCCATCATTATTTGCATCGGTACCAATTGGTGCAGTATAACCTGCTGTACTCTGTGCTTCTACATTATCTGGAATGCCATCGCCATCGGCATCTTGATCCTGGAAGTTAGGAATACCATCGCCGTCAAAATCATTATCGCCAACGGTTCCTTCTGTATACGGGTTGTTGTCACCATCCAGATTCGGATCTTCAACACTGTCTAAAATACCATCGTTATCGTCATCTAAATCTGCACTGTCAGGAATATTATCGCCATCTAAGTCACTGGCATCTAAATAGTCAGGTGTACCATCCACATTACTGTCTGTTGGGTTCGCAGGGTCTGCGCCTACTTCGGTAAGGGTAACAATACCATCGTTATCATCATCGGTGTCTCGGTAATCCAACTCATCTGCTCCATCTGTATTGTTTAAATCTGCAGAAGGTGTGGTAGTGACTTGTAAACCGTTTGGATCTGAATAATC
>NZ_VNHU01000027.1 GCF_008124785.1 Aquimarina intermedia
TTCATACAGTTTGGACACCTGCGATGTTGTATGGGATGTTTATTTTTTATTGCTGGTTTTTCTGTTAATAGACCTTTAAGTATGGGTAGCACTTTTGTCTTAAGACAACTACTGGATATAGAGAAATATGATCGCTTGAAAACATTTTCGAAAGCGCAATAAAGAACACTATTGGTAAGCCGTATGAGCGAAAAGTTCACGTACGGTTTGATGAAGGGAGCACTGATAGTTGTAGAATATTTATATCTTTAACAGATACAAATAGGAGTAGGACTATCAGGCTCTACTCTACTAGGTAATAAATCAAAGATGAAAAAAACACTACTCTTTTTATTGACTGTGATAGCATTTTCTTGCTCTGAAAAGACAAAGAAGGATAAAAAACCTGTAAAAAAAGAAAATCAAACTGTTAACACATCAAAACAAGAAAATAGTGAAACAATTAAGCTACCAAACTTATTTGGAGAGAGAATAGATGGACCTGCTAACTTCAGAGATACAATTAGCGGAAAAAAATTATTCGAGCTTAATGACAACACTCTTGTTATTACCGCTCCAGAAGAAAATGGTTGGCCTTGGGCAGGTTTATATGTAAAAGTAAATCAAGAAGAATTGGAAAACCTAACAATCTTACCAAATACATCCTTGATAGATGAAAGAGGAGAATTAATTGGAAAATCTTTTGACACCATACGTTTTGAACTTTATTCAGATAATTATGCATTGGTTTATGGTAGAACACATTCAGGAAATATTAAGCCCAGTACATATCCAGAATCTGTACTTAGTAATATTATAAAAGAGGGGAAAACTAAAAAAGAAAATCATATTGAATACATAACCAATTTTCAATTCGAAAAATCTGAACACTCCATCATTGATGAAATAGAAGAATATTACATCTATCAGAGTGAATTGGTGGATGTATCACCTAGGGACAGAATTTCTCTGTTATACAAATCGGACTTTTTACTTGCTGTAATTCATTGGAGAAATTTAGACTTACCGGAATACGAGACTAAGGATCTAATCAGAGGACACAGCATAACGTTTGTTAAGGAAATATCTGAACCTGAAAAACAAACCATAATTGATAAAAAGATCAATTTTTACGGAAGTATTGATTAAAAACTGTTGCTAAAAACTAAGCATTCATGCGGTCGGTACGACCGAGCATACAGGCCGTGTTGACTAAACCGGGTCGATATTCCTTAGTATGGGGTTTGATATGTATTTCTATAGATCTGCGTGAGGTGGAACCTATTTAACAGAA
>NZ_VNHU01000028.1 GCF_008124785.1 Aquimarina intermedia
GATTATTCAGATCCAAACGGTTTACAAGTCACTACCACACCTTCTGCAGATTTAAACAATACAGATGGAGCAGATGAGTTGGATTACCGAGATACGGATGATGATAACGATGGTATTGTTACCCTTACCGAAGTAGGCGCAGACCCTGCGAACCCAACAGACAGTAATGTGGATGGTACACCTGATTATTTAGATGCCAGTGATTTAGATGGTGATGGTATTCCTGACAGTGCAGATTTAGATGACGATAACGACGGTATTTTAGACAGTGTTGAAGATCCAAACTTAGATGGTGACAACAATCCATATACAGAAGGAACCGTTGGCGATAATGATTTTGACGGCGATGGTATTCCTAACTTTCAGGACCAAGATGCCGATGGTGATGGTATTCCAGATAATGTAGAGGCTCAAACAACGGCAGGATACCTTGCACCGAGTGGTACCGATGCCAATAATGATGGAGTAGATGATGCCTACGCAGGTGGTCTTACCCCTGTGAACAGTGATGGAGCAGACACAGCAGATTACTTAGACTTAGATTCAGACAACGACAGTATAGTAGATGCTATCGAAGGCTTTGATACAAATAATGATGGGGTAGCTGATATAGTTCCGGCAGGAACCGATACAGACAATGATGGGTTGGATGACAATTTTGACTCGAGTGCAGATTATTCAGATCCAAACGGTTTACAAGTCACTACCACACCTTCTGCAGATTTAAACAATACAGATGGAGCAGATGAGTTGGATTACCGAGACACCGATGATGATAACGATGGTATTGTTACCCTTACCGAAGTAGGCGCAGACCCTGCGAACCCAACAGACAGTAATGTGGATGGTACACCTGACTATTTAGATGCCAGTGATTTAGATGGTGATGGTATTCCGGATAGTGCAGATTTAGATGACGATAACGACGGTATTTTAGACAGTGTTGAAGATCCGAATCTGGATGGTGATAACAATCCATATACAGAAGGAACCGTTGGTGATAATGATTTTGATGGCGATGGTATTCCTAACTTCCAGGATCAAGATGCCGATGGCGATGGCATTCCAGATAATGTGGAGGCTCAAACAACGGCAGGATACCTTGCACCGAGTGGTACCGATGCCAATAATGATGG
>NZ_VNHU01000029.1 GCF_008124785.1 Aquimarina intermedia
CAAGTATTGACCGAAGGTAACGATGCCGGCGGAAGTGTTATTACTAATATGGGGACTCCCGTAATTGGTACAGATGCAACTACAAAAGATTATGTAGATACTGCAATTACCGCTTCTAACCAAACTGTTGTGAGTGCGGATGCTGGTAATATAGTTGTTGCCGGAACTGATGGAGGCGCTTTCCTTAATTCAGTAAATGATGCCGATGCTGATGCAACTAATGAAATTCAGAATATTAACGAAGTACTTGCTGATGGAAACAATGCAGGGGGATTAGTAATCGATAATATCGGAGCACCAATTGATGGAAACGATGCAACTAATAAAAATTATGTAGATAATGCAATTACTGCAGCTGCAGCCGATGGTTCTGAAACTATCGTTACTGCTGGAACTGACATCAGTGTAACAGGAACTGGTACTACTGCCAATCCATACATAGTAAACAGTACATTTACAGAAGTGGATGGAAGTACTACTAACGAAATTCAGAATTCAGCACAGGTAAATCTTAGCACTCCTTTAGACGTTGATGGGGATACTGTAAACGAAACTACTGTACAAGAAGCTATTGCTGATCTTTCAACTGCCGTAGCTGCCGATGGAGATACAGATGCAACTAATGAAATTCAGAATATTAACGAAGTACTTGCTGATGGAAACAATGCAGGGGGATTAGTAATCGATAATATTGGTGCTCCTATTGATGGAAACGATGCCACTAATAAAAATTATGTAGATAATGCAATCACTGCAGCTGCTGCTGATGGTTCTGAAACTATCGTTACTGCTGGAACTGACATCAGTGTAACAGGAACTGGTACAACTGCCAATCCATACATAGTAAACAGTACGTTTACAGAAGTGGATGGAAGTACTTCTAATGAGATTCAGAACTTAGGACAAGTATTGACCGAAGGTAACGATGCCGGCGGAAGTGTTATTACTAATATGGGGACTCCCGTAATTGGTACAGATGCAACTACAAAAGATTATGTTGATACTGCAATTACCGCTTCTAACCA